>NZ_BBZI01000008.1:0-307082 GCF_008974245.1 Streptomyces abyssomicinicus
CCCCTGCGGGCGCAGGCCCGCCGCTCCGCGGGCGGAGCGCAAACCCGCCGCTCTGCGGGCGGCTGGGCCGCCCAGGGGGCGGCACGGGCGGGCGCAGGGCGGCGCCTCTGCGGCGAGCGGTCCGCTCCACCACGCCCAAGCCGGCGGCGCCGTACGCACAGACCTCCCAGCGGCGTGCACAACCTAGGCCCCAGGCGGACAGCACTGTCATCCCCCGCCCCGCCCCCTTCCCAGGGGGCCAAGGTTCCGCGGAGCGAGCCGTCACGTGCGCACGTGAGCCCTGCGCCCACCCGTGCCGCCCAGCGGCACGACTGCCCGCAGACGGAACAGGGCGGCACCGGCGTCACGGCTGCGCGCAGGCTGCACGGGCTGGGCCACCGGCCGGGGGAACGACGGAGCCGCCGCGTCTCCTGGGGGCCAGGGGGCGCGGCGGCTCGGTGACCGGGGGGACCCGGGAGGGGGCTCAGCGGTTGCTGGGGCCGCCCAGCTGGATTCCCGCCATGCGGGACCACTCGTACGGTCCCGTCCGAACCTTCGCGGCGAACTCCCCGTCGAAGTCCTCGTGCACGGTGATGCCCGCCTTCGCCACGGCCTCGCGGGCCACGTCGTACGTGGGGGCCACCAGATCGCCCCAGTCGCCGTCCTCGCCCACCAGGACGATCCGCGCACCCTTGCGACCGAGGTGGGCCACCTGCCCCTCCGCGCCGCCGTGCTTCGCGGCGAAGGAACCGATCTGCTTGGCGAGCCGCGCGGCACGCCGCTCCGTCCTCGCGTCCGGCCCGGTCGCCTCGTCAACCTGCTGCGTGTCTGCCATGGTCAGGATGCTACCGACGGGTAGCGGAACGGGCGACGCGAGGGGTGGGTGGCGTTGGCCACCCACCCCTCGCGTCGTGATGCGGTCGAGGGACCGGCTACCGCAGGAACGGGTCCACGGCGACGGCGACGAAGAGGACGGAGACGTAGGTGATCGACCAGTGGAAGAGCCGCATCTCCTTCAGCTTCGCGCCCGTGACCTCCGCCTTGGCGCGGCCCATGAGCGCGTGCGCCTCCCAGAGCCACCAGCCGCCCGCCGCCAGCGCCACGGCGGTGTAGAACCAGCCCGTGTAGCCCAGCGGCGTCAGCAGCAGGGAGACGGCGACCATCACCCAGCTGTAGATCACGATCTGGCGGGCGACCACCTTGTTGCCGGCCAGCACCGGCAGCATCGGCACGCCGGCCCGGGCGTAGTCGTCCTTGACCTTCATCGACAGCGGCCAGTAGTGCGGCGGCGTCCAGAAGAAGATGACCAGGAAGAGGACGACCGGCGCCCAGGAGAGCGAGTCGGTCACCGCGGACCAGCCGATCAGCACCGGCATGCAGCCGGCGATGCCGCCCCAGACGATGTTCTGCGCGGTGCGGCGCTTGAGGATCATCGTGTAGACGACGACGTAGAAGAAGAGCGCGCCCAGCGAGAGCCAGGCGGACAGCCAGTTGACCGTGAGCCCGAAGAGCACGGTGGAACCGACCGCCAGGGCGATGCCGAAGGCGAGGCATTCGCGCGGGCTGACCATGCCGGTGACCAGCGGACGCTGCGAGGTGCGGTCCATCAGCGCGTCGATGTCCCGGTCGTACCACATGTTCAGCGCGTTGGCCCCGCCGGCGGAGAGGTATCCGCCGAGGCAGGTCAGCAACACGAGCGAGAGGTCGGGGACACCCTGCTCCGCCAGGAACATCACCGGCACGGTGGTGATGAGCAGCAGTTCGATGATCCGCGGCTTGGTGAGCGCCACGAACGCCATGGCCCGGGCCCGGAACGGCCGGCGGTCCGGCCTCGGGCTGCTCGTCCCGAATACCGCCGCTGGACGGGATTCAACGGCCGTCACGCACACCCCTGACAGAGACATCCCAGCGAGCCCCCGCCGAATCGGACCTGTCGGAAAGGTCCGGCGAAGGCTCGCGCGTACCACGCCACTCTAGACGTTGCCCAGACCCCGCGATTCGCGGGGGTGCTCTCGTGTTGGCCGCACCCGCGGGGGAACCCGGCCGTGGAGCGTTCCGCGGTGCGTGACGTGCCCCGACGACCTGCCCTGCGGCACGCCCATGTGAGCGGACTCGAACGCAGAAGGAATGCCCATGTGAGCAGGCGCGAACGCAGAAGAATCAGGCCTGTGGCCACACTCTGGTCACAGGGGGGAACGCCGTGTTTGCAGGGGATAGGCTCGACCCGCCGACGGCCCGGAACCCCGTCGGTTGCACCGGTGAGCGCACATCTCACCGGCTTTCGACATGTGGAGAGGAGCCCTGACCCAGGGTGAGCAACAAGCCGACCACCACAGCCCTCGAGTGGACAGAGCTGGACCGGCGCGCGGTGGACACCGCCCGCATCCTGGCCGCTGACGCCGTACAGAAGGTCGGCAACGGCCATCCCGGTACGGCCATGAGCCTGGCGCCCGCGGCGTACACGCTCTTCCAGAAGGTGATGCGCCACGACCCGTCCGACGCCGACTGGGTGGGGCGTGACCGCTTCGTTCTCTCGGCCGGGCACTCGTCCCTGACCCTCTACACCCAGCTCTACCTGGCCGGTTTCGGCCTGGAGCTGGACGACCTGAAGGCCTTCCGCACCTGGGGCTCCAAGACCCCGGGTCACCCGGAGTACGGGCACACCACCGGCGTGGAGACCACCACCGGCCCGCTGGGCCAGGGTGTCGCCAACGCCGTGGGCATGGCGATGGCCGCCCGCTACGAGCGCGGCCTGTTCGACCCCGAGGCGCCGCAGGGCGAGTCGCCCTTCGACCACTTCGTGTTCTGCGTCGCCGGTGACGGCTGCCTCCAGGAGGGCATCGCCGCCGAGGCGTCCTCCCTGGCCGGCCACCAGAAGCTGGGCAACCTGGTCCTGCTGTGGGACGACAACCACATCTCGATCGAGGGCGACACCGAGACCGCGGTCTCCGAGGACGTCGCCAAGCGGTACGAGGCCTACGGCTGGCACGTCCAGCGGGTCGCGCCGCAGGAGAACGGCGACCTGGACCCGGCCGCGATCTACGAGGCCGTCCAGGCCGCGAAGGCGGTCACCGACCGGCCGTCGTTCATCGCGATGCGCTCCATCATCGCCTGGCCCGCCCCGAACGCGCAGAACACCGAGGCCGCCCACGGCTCGGCGCTCGGCGACGACGAGGTGGCGGCGACCAAGCGCGTGCTGGGCTTCGACCCGGAGCAGACCTTCGAGGTCTCCGACGAGGTCATCGGCCACACCCGCAAGGCCCTGGACCGCGGCCGCGACGCCCGGGCGGAGTGGGAGAAGCAGTTCCAGGCGTGGCGTCAGGCCAACCCGGAGCGGGCCGCCGAGTTCGACCGGATCGCCGCGGGCGAGCTGCCGGCCGGCTGGGAGCAGAAGCTCCCGGTCTTCGAGGCGGGCACCTCGGTGGCCACCCGTGCCGCGTCGGGCAAGGTGCTCCAGGCGCTGGGCTCGGTCGTGCCGGAGCTGTGGGGCGGCTCGGCCGACCTGGCGGGCTCCAACAACACCACGATCGACAAGACCAGCTCCTTCCTCCCCGAGGGCAACCCGCTGCCGGAGGCCGACCCGTACGGCCGCACCATCCACTTCGGCATCCGCGAGCACTCCATGGGCGCCGAGATGAACGGCATCGCCCTGCACGGCAACACGCGCGTCTACGGCGGCACCTTCCTGGTGTTCTCCGACTACATGCGCAACGCCGTCCGCCTGTCCGCGCTGATGCACCTGCCGGTGACCTTCGTGTGGACGCACGACTCGATCGGTCTCGGCGAGGACGGCCCGACCCACCAGCCGGTGGAGCACCTGGCCTCGCTGCGTGCCATCCCGGGCCTGAGCATCGTGCGCCCCGCCGACGCCAACGAGACGGCCATCGCCTGGCGCGAGATCATGCGCCGCTGGACGAAGGAGTTCGGCAAGGGCACCCCGCACGGTCTGGCGCTCACCCGCCAGGGCGTGCCGGTGTACGAGGCGAACGAGGACACCGCCCGCGGCGGCTACGTCCTGAAGGACGCCGAGGGTGGCGAGCCCCAGGTCGTCCTGATCGCCACCGGCTCCGAGGTGCACCTGGCCGTCGAGGCCCGCGAGCAGCTCCAGGCCGAGGGCGTCCCGACCCGGGTCGTCTCCATGCCGTCCGTCGAGTGGTTCGACGAGCAGGACCAGGCCTACCGCGACAGCGTGCTGCCCCCGTCCGTCAGGGCGCGGGTCGCCGTCGAGGCCGGCATCGGCCTGACCTGGCACCGCTTCGTGGGCGACGCGGGCCGGATCGTCTCGCTGGAGCACTTCGGCGCCTCCGCCGACGCCAAGGTGCTGTTCCGCGAGTTCGGCTTCACCGCCGAGAACGTGGCCGCCCAGGCCCGGGAATCCCTCGCCGCAGCCCGGCGCTGACGCTGATACCGACCAAGTAGGAGATGCAAAGAACCATGACAGACGCACTCAAGCGCCTCTCCGACGAGGGTGTGGCGATCTGGCTGGACGACCTGTCCCGCACCCTGATCTCGTCCGGCTCCCTGCAGGAACTGATCGACGACCAGCACGTGGTCGGTGTCACCACCAACCCGTCGATCTTCCAGAAGGCGATCTCCGAGGGCCACGGCTACGACGCCCAGCTCACCGACCTCGCCGCCCGCAAGGTGACGGTCGAGGAGGCGATCCGGATGATCACCACGGCGGACGTCCGCGACGCCGCCGACGTGCTGCGCCCGGTCTTCGACGCCACCGACGGCCGTGACGGCCGGGTGTCGATCGAGGTCGACCCCCGTCTGGCGCACAACGAGCGGGCCACGGTCGCCGAGGCCAAGCAGCTCGCCTGGCTGGTGGACCGCCCGAACACCCTGATCAAGATCCCGGCGACCCTGGCGGGCCTGCCCGCGATCACCGAGGTCATCGGTCTGGGCATCAGCGTCAACGTCACGCTGATCTTCTCGCTGGAGCGCTACCGCCAGGTGATGGACGCCTACCTGGCCGGTCTGGAGAAGGCGAAGGAGCGCGGCCTGGACCTGTCGAAGATCCACTCCGTGGCCTCCTTCTTCGTCTCCCGGGTCGACACCGAGATCGACAAGCGGATCGACGCCCTGGGCACCGACGAGGCCAAGGCGGTGCGCGGCAAGGCCGCCCTCGCCAACGCCCGTCTGGCCTACCAGGCCTACGAGGAGGTCTTCTCCTCGGACCGCTGGAACGCCCTGGAGCGCGCCGGCGCCAACCGCCAGCGTCCGCTGTGGGCCTCCACCGGCGTCAAGGACAAGGCGTACAAGGACACCCTGTACGTCGACGACCTGGTCGCGCCGAACACGGTGAACACCATGCCGGGCGGCACGCTCGAGGCCGTGGGCGACCACGGGCAGATCACCGGCGACACGGTCACCGGCACCTACGAGCAGGCCCGCGCCGACCTCGACGCCGTCGAGGCCCTGGGCATCTCGTACGACGAGGTCGTCGAGCTGCTGGAGAAGGAGGGCGTCGAGAAGTTCGAGGCCGCCTGGAACGACCTGCTCGGTTCGACCAAGGCCGAGCTCGAGAAGCTCGCCCCCTCGGAGGGCTAGACCTTGTCACCTTCCCCTGTCACCGGAGCGAACCCGCTCCGTGACGCCCTGGACCGACGGCTCCCGCGCATCGCGGGGCCGTCGGGCCTGGTGATCTTCGGCGTCACGGGCGACCTGTCCCGCAAGAAGCTGATGCCGGCGGTGTACGACCTCGCGAACCGTGGTCTGCTGCCGCCGGGTTTCTCCCTGGTGGGCTTCGCCCGCCGCGAATGGGCGGACGAGGACTTCGCCCAGGTGGTCCACGACGCGGTCAAGGAACACGCCCGCACGCCCTTCCGTGAGGAGGTCTGGCAGCAGCTCGCCCAGGGCATGCGCTTCGTCCAGGGCTCCTTCGACGACGACGAGTCGTTCGAGTCGCTGCGCTCCACCATCGAGGAGCTCGACCGCGCCCAGGGCACCGGCGGGAACTTCGCGTTCTACCTGTCCGTCCCGCCCGGTTCCTTCCCGGTCGTCATCCAGCAGCTGAAGAAGCACGGGCTGGCCGACCAGACGGGCGGCTCCTGGCGCCGCGCGGTCATCGAGAAGCCCTTCGGCCACGACCTGAAGTCGGCCGAGGAGCTGAACTCCATCGTGCACGAGGTGTTCGCCCCGGACCAGGTGTTCCGGATCGACCACTACCTCGGCAAGGAGACCGTCCAGAACATCCTGGCGCTGCGCTTCGCCAACCAGATGTTCGAGCCCCTGTGGAACCGGTCGTACGTCGACCACGTGCAGATCACGATGGCCGAGGACATCGGCATCGGCGGCCGGGCCGGCTACTACGACGGCATCGGCGCGGCCCGCGACGTCATCCAGAACCACCTGCTCCAGCTGCTCGCCCTCACCGCGATGGAGGAGCCCGCCTCCTTCGACGCGGACGCGCTGGCCGCCGAGAAGACCAAGGTCCTCGGCGCGGTGCGGCTCCCCTCGGACCTGGCCGCCGCCACCGTGCGCGCCCAGTACGCGGCGGGCTGGCAGGGCGGCGCCAAGGCGGTCGGCTACCTGGAGGAGGAGGGCATCGACCCGTCCTCCCGGACCGACACCTACGCCGCGATCAAGCTGGAGATCGACAACCGCCGCTGGGCGGGCGTCCCCTTCTACCTGCGCACCGGCAAGCGGCTGGGGCGCCGGGTCACCGAGATCGCGGTCGTCTTCCAGCGCGCCCCGCACTCCCCGTTCGGCCACACGGCCACCGAGGAGCTGGGGCAGAACGCGATGGTGATCCGCGTGCAGCCGGACGAGGGCATGACGGTCCGGTTCGGCTCGAAGGTGCCGGGCACCTCGATGGAGATCCGGGACGTCTCGATGGACTTCGCCTACGGCGAGTCGTTCACCGAGTCCAGCCCGGAGGCCTACGAGCGGCTGATCCTCGACGTCCTGCTCGGCGACGCCAACCTCTTCCCACGCACGGAGGAGGTCGAGCTGTCCTGGAAGATCCTCGACCCGATCGAGCAGTTCTGGGACACCGAGGGCTCCCCCGCCCAATATCCGGCCGGAACCTGGGGACCCGCAGAAGCGGACGAGATGCTCGCACGAGACGGACGGAGCTGGCGCCGGCCATGAAGATCGACCTCACCGACACCACGGCCAGCAAGATCAACAAGGCGCTGGTCCAGGGACGCCGCGCACTCGGCGCCCCCGCCGTCGGCATGGTGCTCACCCTGGTCGTCGTCACCGACGAGGAGAACGCCTACGACGCGATGAAGTCGGCGGCGGAGGCCTCCCACGAGCACCCCTCGCGGCTGCTGGTGGTCATCAAGCGGCACGCCCGCTCCCCGCGCGACCGCACCCAGTCGCGTCTGGACGCCGAGGTGCGGGTGGGCGCGGACGCGGGCGCCGGGGAGACGGTGGTGCTGCGGCTCTACGGCGAGGTGGTCAACCACGCCCAGTCGGTGGTCCTGCCGCTGCTGCTGCCGGACGCCCCCGTGGTGGTCTGGTGGCCGGTGAACGCGCCGCTGGACCCGGCCCAGGACCCGCTGGGCGCGCTGGCGCAGCGCCGGGTGACGGACACCTACGCCGCCGAGGACCCGGTGGGCGAGCTGCGCTCGCTGGCCGGTTCCTACACGCCCGGCGACACCGACCTGTCGTGGACCCGGATCACTCCGTGGCGGTCCATGCTGGCGGCCGCGCTCGACCAGGTGGTCTGCCAGGTCAAGGCCGTCGAGGTCGAGGGCGAGGAGTTCAACCCGAGCTGCGAGCTGCTGGCCATGTGGCTCGCCGACCGCCTCGACGTGCCGGTGCGCCGCACCCGCTCCGCCGGACCCGGCCTGACCGGCGTCCGGATGGACACCACCTGCGGCCGGATCACCCTGGACCGGGCCGACGGCACGCTGGCGACGCTCGCCATCGAGGGCCAGCCGGACCGGCAGGTGGCGCTCAAGCGGCGCGAGACCTCGGAGCTGATCGCCGAGGAACTGCGGCGTCTGGACCCGGACGAGACGTACGCGGCCGCCCTCCAGTACGGGGTGGACCGGCTGTACGCGGGGGCCGACGCCGCCCACGCCTTCGACGAGGGGTCCGCGGACGCCTCGCGGGAGGGGGCCGGCGCCACCGGAACCCCCGAGGCCGCCGAAGCCGACGCCGACGTGGCGGTGCCGGTGGCGGTACCGGAGGAGGACGTGGTGAAGGGTCCCGCCAAGCGGGCCGCCAAGCGCGGACCCGCCGTGAAGCGGGCGGCGGCCAAGTGAGCGGGGGCACGGCGCGGCTGCTGGTCCACCGCGACAAGGATCTGATGGCCCGGGCGGCCGCGGCGCGGCTGATCACCGCCGTGGCCGACGCCCAGGCCGAGCGGGGTCACGCCTCGGTGGTCCTCACCGGCGGCCGCAACGGCAACGGGCTGCTGGCCGCGCTGGCCGAGTCGCCCGCGCGGGACGCCGTGGACTGGGCCCGTCTGGACCTGTGGTGGGGCGACGAGCGGTACCTGCCGACGGGCGACCCGGAGCGCAACGTCACGCAGGCCCGCCGGGCCCTGCTGGACGCCGTGCCGGTGGACCCGTCCCGGGTGCACGCGATGCCGGCCTCCGACGGGCCGCACGGCGACGACGTGGAGGCGGCGGCGACCGCGTACGCGCGGGAGCTGGCGCTGGCGGCCGGGGACGGCCGCACGGTCCCGGAGTTCGACGTGCTGATGCTGGGCGTCGGGCCGGACACCCATGTCGCCTCCCTCTTCCCCGGTCTGCCGGGCGTGCGGGAGACCGGGCGCCCGGTGGTCGCCGTGCACGACGCCCCCAAGCCGCCTCCGGTGCGGGTGTCGCTGACGCTGCCGGCGATCCGGTCGGCGCGTCAGGTGTGGCTGCTGGCCGCCGGGGAGGACAAGGCGGAGGCCGCGGCCACCGTCCTGCGCGGCGGGGCCGACCCCGCCGACGCCCCCGCGGCGGGGGTGTACGGGCGGGAGAGCACGCTCTGGCTCCTCGACGCGGCGGCGGCCTCCAAGCTGTAGCCCATGCCGAAGCCCCCGGTGCCGACGAACGGTGCCGGGGGCTTCGCCGTGCCCACGCCCCGCCACGGCAAGGTCCAGCTCGTACGCACTCCCTGCGCCGGCCCGCCCGCCCCCCAGGCTCTCGGCTTCGCTCGAGCAGGTGAGGGTGCCCCCTGGCCGGAGTCCGGGGGCACCCCCACCCGCCCCCTTGGTGGCCCGGCCGGCCCGCACGGTGGGCGGCGCCCACGCGGCGGGCCGGCCGGTTCACCCTGCGGTGCGGGACGGGGGAACAGCCCGCGCGCGGCGGCTCCGGCGGCGCGAGGTCGGGGTCAGCGCCCCCGCAGCTCGCGGTACGTGGCGACCAGCGCCTGGGTGGACCCGTCCAGCCCCGGCACGTCCGCGCCCTCCGTGAGGGCCGGCTCCACGCGCTTGGCGAGGACCTTGCCCAGCTCGACGCCCCACTGGTCGAAGGAGTCGATGTCCCACACCGCGCCCTGGACGAACACCTTGTGCTCGTAGAGCGCGACCAACTGCCCCAGCACGGACGGCGTGAGCGCCTCGGCCAGGATGGTGGTCGTCGGGTGGTTCCCCAGGAACGTGCGGTGCGGCACCAGTTCCTCGGCGACACCCTCCTCGCGGACCTCCTGCGGCGTCTTGCCGAAGGCCAGCGCCTGCGTCTGGGCGAAGAAGTTGGCCATCAACAGGTCGTGCTGCGCCTCGAGTTCGGGGCTCAGGCCGTCCACCGGACGGGCGAAGCCGATGAAGTCGGCGGGGATCAGCTTGGTGCCCTGGTGGATCAACTGGTAGTACGCGTGCTGCCCGTTGGTGCCGGGCGTGCCCCAGACCACCGGTCCGGTCTGCCACTCCACCGGCCGTCCGTCGCGGGCCACGTACTTGCCGTTGGACTCCATGTCCAGCTGCTGGAGGTACGCCGTGAACTTCGACAGGTAGTGGCTGTAGGGCAGTACCGCGTGCGACTGCGCGTCGTGGAAGTTGTTGTACCAGATGCCCAGCAGGCCCAGCAGCAGCGGCGCGTTCTCCTCCGGCGGGGCGGTGCGGAAGTGCTCGTCGACCAGGTGGAAGCCGTCCAGCATCTCGCGGAACCGGTCCGGTCCGATGGCGATCATCAGCGAGAGGCCGATCGCCGAGTCGTAGGAGTACCGGCCGCCGACCCAGTCCCAGAACGCGAACATGTTCTCGGTGTCGATGCCGAACTCGGCGACCTTGCCGGCGTTGGTGGACAGCGCCACGAAGTGCTTGGCCACCGCCTCCTGACCGGCCCCCAGCTGCCCGAGCAGCCACGCGCGCGCCGACTTCGCGTTGGTCACCGTCTCGATGGTGGTGAACGTCTTGGAGGCGACGATGAACAGCGTCTCCTCCGCGTCCAGCCCCTGCAACGCCTCGTGCAGGTCGGCGCCGTCGACGTTGGAGACGAACCGGAAGGCCAGCGAGCGGTCGGTGTAGGCGCGCAGCGCCTCGTAGGCCATCGCGGGGCCGAGGTCGGAGCCGCCGATGCCGATGTTGACGACGGTGCGGATCCGCCTGCCGGTGTGGCCGGTCCAGCTTCCGGAGCGGACCCGGTCGGCGAAGTCCGCCATCTTGTCCAGGACGGTGTGCACCGCCGGCACCACGTTGGCGCCGTCCACCTCGACCGAGGCGTCGCGCGGGGCACGCAGCGCGGTGTGCAGGACGGCCCGGTCCTCGGTGATGTTGATCTTCTCGCCGCGGAACATGGCGTCCCGCAGGCCGGAGACGTCACGGGCGGCGGCCAGGTCGCGCAGCAGTCGCAGCGTCTCGTCGGTGACGAGGTTCTTTGAGTAGTCGATGTGGAGGTCGCCCACCCGCAGGGTGTACGCCCGGCCGCGGTCCGGCTCCGCGTCGAACAGCTCCCGCAACCGCACCTCGCCGAGCGCCTCGTGGTGCTTGGCCAGAGCGTTCCACTCCGGCAGCCGGTTGAGCCTCGGACGGCTCTCTGCGTTCATCGACTCTGCCCTCTTTCGTGCCTGCGAGCTTGCGTACCTGCGAGCTGTCGTACCTGCGAGGTGTGCGGGCCGCGTACCCGTGCGGCGGCCTCTGCCAACCTAGTTGATCGGTCCTGACATGGCGCGTTTGTCCACAGGCCGAAATCGCGGGCGACGGACGGCGGATCGCGCCGGGTCCGGGTGGTCGCGGGCACGACGCAACGGCCGGACGCCCTGTCGGCGCCCGGCCGTTGACGGCGGGTCAGATCTCGCCGCGCAGCTTGGCCAGCGCCTCGGCGAGGATCGCCTCGCCGTCGGCGTCGCTGCGCCGCTCCCGCACGTAGGCGAGGTGGGTCTTGTACGGCTCGGTGCGCGGCGGGTCCGGCGGGTTGTCCCTGTCCTGCCCGGCCGGGAAGCCGCAGCGCGGACAGTCCCAGGTGTCGGGGACCTGTGCGTCACTCGCGAAACTCGGCTGGGTCTCGTGCCCGTTGGAGCACCAGAAGGAGATGCGCAGCCTGGGCGCGGACTCACCGCGCTCGGCCTCGCCCATCGGCCCCGCCCCGACCCGACTTCCTCGGATCGCGTTGCCACTTGCCACGGTCGTAACTCCCTGCGTGATGGTGCCGCGAAGCTGGTCGGCGCAGCGCTTCGCCGCGAGCGCCCTCAGTAGGCCCGGACAGTCTACGTAAGGCCCAACGCGCGTCCAGTGACCTCAGTTGCGGTTCCCGAACAGACGCAGGCCCCATGATAGGCCGCCTCCCAGGAGGCGCACCCGTCATGGGGCCTTGCGCGTGGAGTGGATCCGGATCGAAGCCGTCTTCCCTCCGCCTTTCGGCCGACGGCGGTCGATCGGCGTCGATTTCCGGTCAGCTGGCGCCCGGGGTCTTCGTGATGATGGCGAGCACCACGATGGAGATGACCCACAGGATGCCGACGACCACGGTGATCCGGTCAAGGTTGCGCTCGGCGACCGAGGAGCCGCCGACGGACGACTGCATGCCGCCACCGAACATGTCGGAGAGGCCGCCGCCCTTGCCCTTGTGCATCAGCACCAGCAGCATCAGCAACGCGCTGAAGACGATCAGGGCGATCTGGAACCCCATAACCACAGCTGGACCAACTTCCTCGGATTCGGATGGGACGACGGGGGCCCGGCACCCCTGGCGACCTCACGCGTCTCGTGCGACACGCTGGTCAGGACACCGGACCCCGCAAGGGTACGACGAATCGTTCTCGCCGCCTACTCACTCCCGGTCGGCATCACCCACCGGGCACGCCCGGTCACTGGTCGCGGAACCGGACGATCTTCACGAACTCCTCGACGTCCAGCGAGGCACCGCCGATCAGGGCTCCGTCGATGTCCGGCTTGGACATGATCTCGGCGACGTTCCCGGACTTCACGGAGCCGCCGTACTGGATGCGGATCTTGTCGGCGACGTCCTGGGAGTACAGCTCGGCGAGCTTGCCGCGGATCGCCCGGCAGACCTCCTGGGCGTCGTCGGCGCCGCAGACCTGGCCGGTGCCGATGGCCCAGACCGGCTCGTAGGCGACGACGACCGCCTCGGCCTGCTCGGCCGGGACGTCCTTCAGGCCGCCCTCGACCTGGGCCAGCGTGTGCTCGACGTGGCGGCCGGCCTGGCGGACCTCGAGCTCCTCGCCCACGCACAGGATCGGCGTCAGCTCGTGCTTGAAGGCGGCCTTGACCTTGGAGTTGACGATCTCGTCGGTCTCGTTGTGGTACTGGCGGCGCTCGGAGTGGCCGACAGCCACGAAGGAGCACTTGAGCTTGGCCAGCATCGCACCGGAGATCTCCCCGGTGTAGGCGCCGGAGTCGTGCGCGGACACGTCCTGGGCGCCGTACTTGACCTTGAGCTTGTCGCCGTCGACCAGCGTCTGCACGGAGCGAAGGTCCGTGAACGGCGGCAGCACGGCGACCTCGACGGCCTCGTAGTCCTTCTCCGCCAGGGCGAAGGCGAGCTTCTGGACGTGGGCGATGGCCTCGAGGTGGTTGAGGTTCATCTTCCAGTTGCCCGCCATCAGCGGCGTACGGGTGGTCATCGGGTCAGTCCTCCAGTGCGGCGAGGCCGGGGAGCGTCTTGCCCTCGAGGTATTCGAGGGAGGCGCCGCCGCCGGTCGAGATGTGGCCGAAAGCGTTCTCGTCGAAGCCAAGCGTACGGACCGCGGCGGCGGAGTCTCCGCCGCCCACCACGGTGAAGCCCTTGGACTCGGTGAGCGCCTGCGCGACGGCGCGGGTGCCCTGCGCGAAGTCGGGGTGTTCGAACACGCCCATGGGGCCGTTCCAGAAGACGGTGGCGGCGTCGGCGAGCTTCCCGGCGTAGATCTCGCCGCTGCGCGGGCCGATGTCCATGCCCGCCTGGTCGGCCGGCATGGCGTCGGCGGCGACGGTGTCCGGGTTGGCCGGGGCCTTGGTCCTCAGGTCCGGGAACTGCGGCGTCACGAGGGCGTCGACCGGCAGGACGATCTCCACGCCGCTCTTCTCCGCGCGCTCCATGTACTCGGTGACGGTGGCGAGCTGGTCCTCCTGAAGGAGGGAGGTGCCGACCTCGTAGCCCTTGGCCTTGAGGAAGGTGAAGGCCATGCCGCCGCCGATCAGGATGCGGTCGGCCTTGCCCAGGAGCCGGTCGATCACGGCCAGCTTGTCGGAGACCTTGGCGCCGCCGAGGACCACCGCGTAGGGGCGGGCGACCTCGTCGGTGAGCTTCTTGAGGACCTCGACCTCGGCGGCGATCAGGTAGCCGGCGTAGTGCGGCAGACGGGCCGGCAGGTCGTAGACCGAGGCGTGCTTGCGGTGCACCGCACCGAAGCCGTCACCGACGTAGACGTCCGCGAGGGCGGCGAGTTCGTCGGCGAAGGCGCCGCGCTCGGCGTCGTCCTTGGAGGTCTCGCCCGCGTTGAACCGCAGGTTCTCGACCACGGCGACCTGGCCCGCCGCGAGGCCCTGGACCGTCTCCCGGGCGGCGGGGCCGACGGTGTCCTCGGCGAAGGCCACCGGTGCGTCCAGCAGCTCGCCCAGCCGCTCGGCGGCCGGGCGCAGGGTGAAGGCGGGGTCCGGCGCGCCCTTCGGCCGGCCCAGGTGCGAGGCGACGACCACCTTGGCGCCGGCCTCGGCGAGCGCCTTCACGGTCGGCAGCACGGCCCGGATGCGCCCGTCGTCGGTGATCCGGCCTTCCGCGAGCGGCACGTTGAGGTCGGCGCGGACGAACACGCGCCTGCCGTCCACTCCCTCGGCGAGCAGTTCGTCGATCGTCTTCATGCAGGGGACTCCTCGGTGTCTGAGCTGAATCGACTGAGCTGAATCGACTGAGCCGATTCAGACATGGAGCAGGGCCCGGACGGCGCCTCGCTGCGCCGTCCAAGCCCTGCTCTCACATCGGTGGATCTATAGGTTATGGCTCGACTCAGAGCTGGTTGCCGACGAAGACCGTCAGGTCGACGAGACGGTGGGAGTAGCCCCACTCGTTGTCGTACCAGCCGATCACCTTCACGGACTTGCCCTCCTGAACCATGGTCAGGGACGAGTCGAACGTGCAGGAGGCCGGCGTGGAGACGATGTCGGAGGAGACGATCGGGTCCTCGGTGAAGACCACGATGCCCTTCAGGGGGCCCTCGGCGGCCTTCTGGAAGACCGCGTTGACCTCTTCCTTGGTGGTCTCGCGGGAGAGCTCCACGACCAGGTCGGTGACCGAGCCGGTGGGGACCGGGACGCGCATGGCCATGCCGTCCAGCTTGCCCTTGAGCTGCGGGAGGACCAGGGCGGTCGCCTTCGCCGCACCCGTCGTGGTCGGAATGATGTTGACCGCCGCGGCCCGGGCCCGGCGCAGGTCCGAGTGCGGGAAGTCCAGGATGCGCTGGTCGTTGGTGTAGGCGTGCACCGTCGTCATCAGGCCCTTGACGATGCCGAAGTTCTCGTCGAGGACCTTCGCCATCGGCGCCACACAGTTGGTGGTGCAGGAGGCGTTGGAGATGACGTGGTGGTTCGCCGGGTCGTACTGGTTCTCGTTGACGCCCATCACCACGGTGAGGTCCTCGCCCTTGGCGGGGGCGGAGATCAGCACCTTCTTGGCGCCGCCGGCGAGGTGCTGGGCGGCGGCCTCGCGCTTGGTGAAGATACCGGTCGACTCGATGACGATGTCGACGCCGAGCTCGCCCCAGGGGATGTCCGCCGGGTTGCGCTCGGAGAGGACCTTGACGGTCTTCCCGCCGACCGTGATCGAGTCCTCGGTGTGGGTGACCTCCTCGGCCAGGCGGCCCAGGACGGTGTCGTACTTCAGCAGGTGTGCGGTGGTCGCGGTGTCACCAAGGTCGTTGACAGCCACGACTTCGACGTCCGCACCCTGGTCGAGCAGAGCCCGGAAGTAGTTGCGACCGATGCGGCCGAAGCCGTTGATGCCTACGCGGATCGTCACGAACCCATCTCCTTGTTGTGCGCCGGTACGGCAAAGCGGCCGCCCGGCGAGCTGCATGAGTTGTCCCCGACCGTCTCCGACCCTACCGCTCGCGCGGCCCGGAAGTGACATTGAGATGGCCCATACCCGGCAGGGCGCGGCTTACCCACCGGTAGCCGGACGGATCATGCTCTTCCGTGCGCCTGCCTGCACAAATGACGAGGGGGGCGCGGTTTGATTCCGCACCCCCCAGCAGGCTTTTGATCGAGCGTCAACCAGCCAGGTTGTCCGCCAGTTCCTCGGTCAGACCGGCATCGGTGCCAGGGATTCCGAGGTCGGACGCACGCTTGTCCGCCATCGCGAGCAGTCGGCGGATTCGGCCGGCCACCGCGTCCTTGGTGAGCGGCGGGTCGGCGAGCGCGCCCAGCTCCTCCAGCGAGGCCTGCTTGTGCTCCATGCGCAGCCGTCCGGCCGCCGCGAGGTGCTCGGGGACCTCCTCGCCCAGGATCTCCAGCGCGCGCTGCACCCGGGCCCCCGCGGCCACCGCGGCACGGGCCGACCGGCGCAGGTTGGCGTCGTCGAAGTTGGCCAGCCGGTTGGCGGTGGCGCGGACCTCGCGGCGCATCCGCCGCTCCTCCCAGGCGAGCACCGAGTCGTGCGCGCCGAGCCGCGTCAACAGCGCGCCGATGGCATCACCGTCACGGACGACCACCCGGTCAACGCCGCGCACCTCGCGGGCCTTCGCCGCGATGGACAGCCGCCGGGCCGCGCCGACCAGGGCGAGCGCCGCCTCGGGACCGGGGCAGGTGACCTCCAGCGAGGAGGAGCGCCCCGGCTCGGTCAGCGAGCCGTGTGCCAGGAAGGCTCCGCGCCAGGCTGCCTCGGCGTCGCAGGTGGCGCCGGAGACGACCTGCGGGGGCAGTCCGCGGATCGGGCGGCCGCGGCCGTCGACCAGCCCCGTCTGCCGGGCGAGCTGGTCACCGCCCGCGACCACCCGCACCACGAACCGGGACCCGCGGCGCAGCCCGCCGGGCGCCATGACGATCAGCTCGGAGCTGTGGCCGAAGATCTCCAGGATGTCCCGCTTGAGGCGCCGGGCCGCGTTGGCGGCGTCCAGCTCGGCCTCGATCACGATCCGGCCGCTCACCAGGTGGAGGCCGCCGGCGAACCGGAGCAGGGCGGAGACCTCCGCCTTTCTGCAGCAGGTCCGGGTGACGGGAAGCCGTGAGATCTCGTCCTTCACAGCCGACGTCATCGCCATGGGCCGATCCTTCCATGCATCCGAAAAATACGGTCGTACGCGGCCGCCAGCAGCTCCGGATCGTGCCGGGGGGTTCCGTCGGTCCGGGCCACGGGGGCCAGCTCGACCGCCGCGCCGACCCGCTTGGCGGCCGCGGCGAGCGCTTCGCGGTCGGGTACGGCGGCCTCGTCGGCCAGCACCACGTCCAGGGCGAGTTTAGGGGCGTGTCGTGCCAAAACCTCCACATGACGCTGCGGGGAGAAGCCCTCGGTTTCTCCCGGCTGCGGCGCGAGGTTCAGCGAGAGCACCCGGCGTGCGCGGGTCTGCGTGAGCGCCTCGAGCAGTTCGGGGACCAGCAGGTGCGGGATCACCGAGGAGAACCAGGACCCCGGTCCGAGGACCACCCAGTCGGCGTCCAGCACGGCCTCCACGGCCTCCGGGACGGCCGGCGGGTCGTGCGGCACCAGGTGGACGGACTGCACCTCGCCCGGGGTCAGGGCGACCGTCGCCTGGCCCCGGACGGTGTCCACGTCCTCCGGGCGCGCCGGGTCGTGGCCCTTCACCAGGGCCTGGAGCTCCAGCGGCACGGCGGACATGGGCAGCACCCGGCCGTTCGCGCCGAGCAGCCGGCCCACCAGGTCCAGCGCCTGGACGTGGTCGCCGAGCTGTTCCCAGAGGGCCACGATCAGCAGGTTGCCGACGGCGTGGCCGTGCAGGTCGCCCTCGGTCTGGAAGCGGTGCTGGATGACCCGGGCCCAGGTCTGGCCCCAGTCGTCGTCGCCGCACAGGGCGGCCAGCGCCTTGCGCAGGTCGCCGGGGGGCAGCACCCCCAGTTCCTGGCGCAGGCGGCCGCTGGAGCCGCCGTCGTCGGCGACCGTGACCACGGCGGTCAGGTCGCCGGTGATCCGGCGCAGCGCCGCGAGCGAGGCGGACAGGCCCATGCCGCCGCCCAGGGCGACGACCTTGGGCTGCGCGCCCCGGCGGCGAGGCCGGGCTCCGCGGGTCTCCGTGGCGGCGCGCGCGGTCGTCCGGGCCTCCCTGCGGAAGGCGGGGACCGCGTTGCGCCGCAGGCCGGTGAGCCGCGGGGTGTGGCGTCTCATTCGCGTCCCATGTCCCGGTGGACGACCACCGTCTCGACCCCGTCCGCGGCCAGGCGCTTGGCGAGCTTCTCCGACATGGCGACGGAGCGGTGCTTGCCGCCGGTACAGCCGACGGCCACGGTCACGTAGCGCTTGCCCTCGCGCCGGTAGCCGGCCGCGATCATGTGCAGCAGCTCGGTGTAGCGGTCGAGGAACTCCTTCGCGCCGGGCTGGGAGAAGACGTAGGAGGACACCTCCTCGTTGAGGCCGGTGAACGGGCGCAGCTCGGGGACCCAGTGCGGGTTGGGCAGGAAGCGCATGTCCACCACGAGGTCGGCGTCGACGGGCAGGCCGTACTTGAAGCCGAACGACATGACGGTGGCCCGCAGCTCGGGCTCCTCCTCGCCGGCGAACTGGGCGTCCATCTTGGCGCGCAGCTGGTGCACGTTCAGGCCGGAGGTGTCGATCACCAGGTCGGCGTCACCACGCAGCTCGCGCAGGAGTTCGCGCTCGGCGGCGATGCCGTCGACGATGCGGCCGTCGCCCTGCAGCGGGTGCGGGCGGCGCACCGACTCGAAGCGGCGCACCAGGGCGTCGTCGGAGGACTCCAGGAAGACGAACCGCCTCCTGACCTGGCGGGCGTCCAGCTCGGCGAGCGACTCGCGGAGGTTGTCGAAGAAGCGGCGGCCGCGGACGTCGACGACCACGGCGATCCGGGCGACGTTGCCCTGGCTGCGGGCGCCGAGCTCCACCATGGTGGGGATCAGGGCGGGTGGCAGGTTGTCGACGACGAACCAGCCGAGGTCCTCCAGGCACTTGGCCGCGGTGGAGCGGCCGGCGCCGGACATGCCGGAGATGATCACCAGCTCCGGGGTGGCCGCGTCGGCCGTCTGGGCCGCGTCCGTGCCCGTGCCCGTCGTCACCTGTTCCGCTCCGTCGTCCGTCCGGGCCGTCCGGCCCGGCTGCTGCTGCGTCATGCGTGCTGCCCCCGTCTCTCGTCCTTGCTCTGCGGCGACCGTTCCCGGTCGCCGTCGCGCGCCTTCCCGTCCGCGTCCTCGCTCACGCCTTCGCCGCCGCCCACCGGGTGAGCGGCGTCCGCCGGGTGAGCGCGGTCGTCCGGGTGCGTGCCGTCCTGCGGGGCGGGCCGCGGCGGTTCCCCGCCCTCGGCCCGCGGCGCCCTGCCCTCGTCCCGCGGTTCCCCGCCCTTGGCCAGCGGTCCCGGCCCGGGCTCGCGGTGTCCGCCGTGGGCGGTCGCGCCGCCGGTGCGGCCCGGGTGGGCGGGGAGCCCGTGTCCGTGGTGTGCGGTGCCCTCCTCCGGGGCCGGGCCTGCCTCCGGTGCGGCCTCCGGCTCCCGTTCCGGGGACGCGGTCGTCCGTTCCGGGGACGCGGTCGTCCCGGGGGAGGGCTCGGGCCCGCCCTGCGGCTCCGGCTCTCGCCGCGGCTCCGGCTCGGGCACGCCGTGCGGCTCGGGCCGCGGTTCGGGCTCCGGCTGTCGCCGGGGAGCGGGCCGCGCGGCGGGCGCCGGGGCCACGTCGTCCAGGATCTCACCCGTGGCGGTGTTGACCGCGGGGACGCCCGGCCCCGCCGCGGCAAGGGTCGCGGCGACCGTCTCGGCCGTCTTGCGGCCTATCCCCGGCACCTGCTGGATCTGCTCCACCGTCGCCGCCCGCAGCCGCTTCACCGAGCCGAAGTGCTTGAGCAGCGCCTGCTTGCGCGTCTCCCCCAGCCCTGGCACCGCGTCCAGCGGCCCGGACCGCAGCCGCTTGGCCCGCTTGCCGCGCTGGTAGGTGATGGCGAACCGGTGCGCCTCGTCCCGCACCCGCTGGAGCAGGTACAGGCCCTCACTGGTGCGCGGGAGGACCAGCGGGTCCTCCTCGTCGGGGAGCCAGACCTCCTCCAGCCGCTTGGCCAGTCCGCAGACGGCCACGTCGTCGATGCCCAGCTCGTCCAGTGCCCGCCGCGCGGCGGCGACCTGCGGGCGTCCGCCGTCGACCACCACCAGCTGCGGCGGGTAGGCGAAGCGGCGCGGCCGCCCGTCCTCCTCGGCCGCGGAGGCCGTCACCTCGCCGCCGACGGCGCCGTCGGCCCACTCGCCGGTGCGCTCCTTCTCGGCCAGGTAACGCCGGAACCGCCGGAAGATCACCTCGTGCATGGAGCGGACGTCGTCCTGCCCCTCGAAGCCCTTGATCTCGAAGCGCCGGTACTCGCTCTTGCGCTGGAGGCCGTCCTCGAAGACCACCATCGACGCGACCACGTCCTCGCCCTGGAGGTGGGAGATGTCGTAGCACTCGATCCGCAGCGGCGCGCTGTCCAGACCGAGCGCCTCGGCGATCTCCTCCAGGGCCCGCGACCGCGTCGTCAGGTCGGAGGCGCGCTTGGTCTTGTGGAGCGCCAGCGCCTGGCGGGCGTTCTGGGTGACCGTCTCCATCAGCGCCTTCTTGTCGCCCCGCTGCGGCACGCGCAGCGAGACCTGGGCGCCCCGGCGCTCCGTCAGCCAGTCCTGCACGGGCTCCAGCGGCTCGGGCAGGGCGGTGACCAGCACCTCCCGCGGCACCGAGTCCCCGGCCTCCTCGCCGTAGAGCTGCTGGAGGGCGAGTTCCACCAGGCCGCCGGTGGTGACGGCCTCCACCTTGTCGGTGACCCAGCCGCGCTGGCCGCGGATCCTGCCGCCGCGGACGTGGAAGATCTGGACGGCGGCCTCCAGCTCGTCCTCCGAGACGGCCACCAGGTCGGCGTCGGTGGCGTCGGCGAGCACCACCGCGTTCTTCTCCATGGCCTTGCGCAGCGCGCCGATGTCGTCGCGCAGCCGGGCGGCCCGCTCGTACTCCATGTCCTCGGCGGCGGCCGTCATCCGCTGTTCGAGGCGGCGGAGGTACGTGCCGGTGCGGCCGGCCATGAACTCGCAGAACTCCTCGGCGAGGTCCTGGTGGTCCTCGGCGGAGATCCGGCCGACGCAGGGCGCCGAGCACTTGTCGATGTAGCCGAGCAGGCAGGGCCGCCCGGTGCGGGCCGCGTTCTTGAAGACGCCGGCCGAGCAGGTGCGGACCGGGAAGACCCGCAGCAGCAGGTCGACGGTGTCGCGGATCGCCCAGGCGTGGCCGTAGGGGCCGAAGTACCGCACGCCCTTCTTCTTGTGCCCGCGCATCACCTGGACGCGGGGGAACTCCTCGTTCATCGTCACCGCGAGGTACGGGTAGCTCTTGTCGTCGCGGTACTTGACGTTGAAGCGGGGGTCGAACTCCTTGATCCAGGTGTACTCCAGCTGGAGCGCCTCGACCTCGGTGGAGACCACCGTCCACTCCACCGACGCGGCGGTGGTCACCATGGACCGGGTCCGCGGATGGAGGTTGGAGAGGTCCTGGAAGTAACTGGCCAGCCGCTGGCGCAGGCTCTTCGCCTTGCCGACGTAGATCACCCGGCGGTGCTCGTCGCGGAAGCGGTACACCCCGGGGGTGTCCGGAATCTCCCCCGGCCGGGGGCGGTAGCTGGAAGGGTCGGCCATGCCCCCAACCCTACTGGGGGCGTCTGTCAGGAGGCCTGTGCCGTGACGATCTTGCCGTTCTCGACCTTCACGGGCACTTCGGTGAGCGGAACGGTCGCCGGCGGGTTGAGCACCTGACCGTTTGCGGCGTCGAACCGGCTGCCGTGGCAGCCGCAGGTGATCGTGGTGCCCTCCAGCTGGGTCATCACGCAGCCGGCGTGGGTGCAGACGGTGCTCCATGCCTTGAGCGCGCCGTCCTCGGTCCGGCTGACCACGACCTTCTGCTGGTCGAAGACCTTGGAGCCGCCCGCCGGGACGTCGCTCTCGGGGCCGAGTGCGGTGCCGGGCTCCGGTGTCCCGGACGAGGAGTCGCGGTCGTCCTCCGCCCCCGCGCAGCCGGTGAGGGCGAGGCCCGCGACGGGCGTCAGGGCGGCGCCCCGAAGGACGGTACGGCGGCGGAGGTCGTCACTGCCGGACATGGCGCAGCTCCCCTGGTTCGGCGTGGAGTCGGGACGGGCCCGACGATACCGGGGGCCTCGCGGTGTGCGAGCGTGGGCCCGTCCCTCCCGTGTCCTCGCAGAAGGAGCCGCCCGTGATCGTCGTCGCCGGTGAGGCCCTGATCGACCTGGTGCCCCACGAGCCGGGGCCGCTCGCCCCGCTGCGGCCGGTGCCCGGCGGGGGCCCGTACAACACCGCCGTGGCACTGGGACGGCTCGGCGCGGAGGTGGCGTTCTGCTCGCGGATCTCCACGGACGGGTACGGCGGGGCGCTGCTGGACGGGCTGCGGGAGGCGGGGGTGGACATCCGCCCGGTGCAGCGCGGTCCGGAGCCGACCACGCTGGCGCTGGCCCGGCTCGGCGAGGACGGCTCGGCCTCGTACGCCTTCTACGTGGAGGGCACGGCGGACCGCCTCTTCCGGGCGCCCGGACGGCTG
This sequence comes from Streptomyces abyssomicinicus, assembly GCF_008974245.1. Classification (GTDB taxonomy): domain Bacteria; phylum Actinomycetota; class Actinomycetes; order Streptomycetales; family Streptomycetaceae; genus Streptomyces; species Streptomyces abyssomicinicus. Next base: position 22,031 of record NZ_BBZI01000008.1, read on the forward strand.
CCGGAGGGGACCCGGGCGGTCTCCTTCGGCACCTGCTCGCTGGTGCTGGAGCCGGGGGCGACGGCGTACGAGGGGCTGCTGCGGGACTCCGCCGCGCGGGGGCTGTTCACGGTGCTGGACCCGAACATCCGCGCCGGGCTGATCCCCCGCCCCGACGCGTACCGGGAGCGGTTCCGGTCCTGGCTCCCGGCGGTCACGCTGCTGAAGCTGTCCGAGGAGGACGCCCGCTGGCTGGGCGGCACGCCGCGGGAGTGGGCCGCGGAAGGGCCCGGTGCGGTGGTCCTCACCCGGGGCGGGGCGGGCCTGACGGTGGTGACCCGGGCGGGTCTGGAGGTCTCGGTGCCCGCGCCGCGGGTCGCGGTTGCCGACACCATCGGCGCGGGCGACACCGTGACGGCGGCGCTGCTGCACGGGCTGGCGCGGCGGGACGCGCTGACGGGGGCGGGGCTCGCCGCCCTCGACGCGGAGGGCTGGCGGTCCCTGCTCGGGCTGGCGGCCCGCGCGGCGGCGCTCACCTGCACCCGGCCCGGTGCGCAGCCCCCCTCCGCCACCGACCTGGACCTGTGACCCCGCCCCGTCACCACGCCGCCGCCCGGCGGACGGCCGGCCCCGCCCCAGAGCTCGGCACGGTCCGGACAGCCCGGCCCCTCCACCACCCTGCGAGCGCAGGAACCCCACCGCCCTGCGGGCGGCTGAGCCGCCCAGAGGGCGACGCGGGTACGCACGGTCACCATGCCGCACCCCGCCGCTCTGCGGGCGGCCCCGGCGAGGCGCGCGGAGAGGGCGGGGCGGGGGTGCCGCAGGGTGGCGTGGGGGCCGTGGAGGGGTCGGCGGCGGACGGAGCGCGGCCCCCGCTCCGGGAGGAGCGGGGGCCGCGGCGTGAGGCGTCAGGCCTTGCGGGACGCCGCCCGCTTACGCGGCTTCGCCACCGGCGTCGCGTCACTGACCCGGTCCCCGAGGATGTCCCGGAGGAACTTGCCGGTGTGGCTGGCCGGCACCCCGGCCACCTCCTCCGGCGTGCCCTCGGCGACCACCATGCCGCCGCCGGCGCCACCCTCGGGCCCCATGTCGACGACCCAGTCGGCCGTCTTGATGACGTCGAGGTTGTGCTCGATGACGATCACCGTGTTGCCCTTCTCGACCAGGCCGGAGAGCACCTTCAGCAGCTTGCTGATGTCCTCGAAGTGCAGACCGGTGGTCGGCTCGTCGAGCACGTAGACGGTGCGCCCGTTGGAGCGCCGCTGGAGTTCGGTGGCGAGCTTGACGCGCTGCGCCTCGCCGCCGGAGAGCGTGGTCGCCGACTGGCCGAGGCGGACGTAACCGAGACCGACCTCGTTGAGGGTGCGCAGGTGGCGGGAGATGCCGGGGATCGCCTCGAAGAAGTCCAGCGCCTCCTCGATCGGCATGTTCAGGACCTCGGCGATGTTCTTCCCCTTGTAGTGCACCTCCAGGGTCTCCCGGTTGTACCGGGCCCCGTGGCACACCTCGCACGGGACGTAGACGTCCGGGAGGAAGTTCATCTCGATCTTGATGGTGCCGTCGCCGGAGCAGTTCTCGCAGCGGCCGCCCTTGACGTTGAAGGAGAAGCGGCCGGGCAGGTAGCCGCGGACCTTCGCCTCGGTGGTCTCGGCGAACAGCTTGCGGACGTGGTCGAAGACGCCGGTGTACGTCGCCGGGTTGGACCGCGGCGTGCGGCCGATGGGCGACTGGTCGACGTGCACGACCTTGTCGAGCAGGTCGTCGCCCTCGACCCGGGTGTGACGGCCCGGCACCCGGCGGGCGCCGTTCAGCTCGCGCGCCAGGTGGGTGTAGAGGATGTCGTTGACCAGCGTCGACTTGCCGGAGCCGGAGACGCCGGTGACGGCGGTGAAGACTCCGAGCGGGAAGGACACGTCGACGTCCTTCAGGTTGTTCTCCCGCGCCCCGCGCACGGTCAGCTGCCGCGCCGGGTCGAGCGGCCTCCGGACGTCCGGCACCGGGATGGACTTCTTCCCGGAGAGGTACCTGCCGGTCTCCGACTTGGCGTTGGCCAGCAGTTCCTCGAGAGAGCCGCTGTGCACCACGGAGCCGCCGTGCTCGCCGGCGCCGGGGCCGACGTCGACGATCCAGTCGGCCGCCTTCATGGTGTCCTCGTCGTGCTCCACGACGATCAGCGTGTTGCCCATGTCGCGCAACCGGACCAGGGTCTCGATCAGGCGGTGGTTGTCCCGCTGGTGGAGACCGATGGACGGCTCGTCGAGCACGTAGAGCACGCCGACCAGACCGGAACCGATCTGGGTGGCCAGACGGATGCGCTGGGCCTCGCCGCCGGAGAGCGTGCCGGCGGCGCGGTTGAGCGAGAGGTAGTCCAGGCCGACGTCGACCAGGAAGCGCAGCCGCTCGTTGACCTCCTTGAGGACCCGCTCGGCGATCTTCTTCTCGCGGCCGGTCAGCTTGAGCTGGGCCAGGAAGTCGGCGCACTCGCTGATGGACAGGGAGGAGATCTCGGCGATCGACTTCCCGTGCACCGTGACCGCCAGGACGATCGGCTTCAGGCGGGTGCCCTCACAGGTGGGGCAGGGCACCTCGCGCATGTAGCCCTCGAAGCGCTCCCGGCTGTTGTCCGTCTCGGCGTCCTCGTGGCGGCGCTTGACGAAGGGAACGGCGCCCTCGAACGGTGTGGTGTACCGGCGCTCGCGGCCGTACCGGTTGCGGTAGCGGACGTCGATCTGGGTCTTGTGGCCGTACAGCAGCGCCTTCTTGGCGCGGGCGGGCAGCCCGGCGAAGGGGATGTCGGTGCGGAAGCCCAGGGCGTCGGCGAGCGCGTCGACCAGGCGGCCGAAGTACTCCTTGGCGTGGCCCGCGGACCACGGGTGGATGGCGCCCTCCTCGAGCGTCTTCTCCGGGTCCGGGACGATCAGCTCGGGGTCGACCTCCATGCGCGTGCCGATGCCGGAGCAGTCGGGGCAGGCGCCGAAGGGCGAGTTGAAGGAGAAGGAGCGCGGCTCCAGCTCCTCGAAGGAGAGGTCGTCGTACGGGCAGTACAGGTGCTCCGAGAACATCCGCTCGCGCTCGGGGTCGTCGGCCGGGAGGTCGACGAAGTCGAGCACGACCATGCCGCCGGAGAGACCGAGCGCGGTCTCCACGGAGTCCGTGAGGCGGCGCTTGGCGGAGCTCTTCACCGTGAGGCGGTCCACGACCACCTCGATGGTGTGCTTCTCCTGCTTCTTCAGCTTCGGCGGGTCGGAGAGCTGGATCGTCTCGCCGTCCACCCGGGCACGGCTGTAGCCCTTGGTCTGCAGGTCGGCGAAGAGGTCGACGAACTCGCCCTTGCGCTCGCGCACCAGCGGGGACAGGACCTGGAACCGGCTGCCCTCGGACAGCTCGAGCACCTTGTCCACGATGGCCTGCGGCGACTGGCGGGAGATGGGACGGCCGCACTCCGGGCAGTGCGGCTTGCCGATCCGCGCGAACAGCAGGCGGAGGTAGTCGTACACCTCCGTGATGGTGCCGACCGTCGAGCGCGGGTTGCGCGAGGTCGACTTCTGGTCGATGGAGACCGCCGGGGAGAGGCCTTCGATGAAGTCCACGTCCGGCTTGTCCATCTGGCCGAGGAACTGCCGGGCGTACGAGGAGAGCGACTCCACGTAACGGCGCTGGCCCTCGGCGAAGATCGTGTCGAAGGCGAGGGAGGACTTGCCCGAACCCGACAGACCCGAGAAGACGATGAGCGAGTCGCGTGGCAGGTCGAGCGAGACGTTCTTCAGGTTGTGCTCGCGCGCGCCACGGACGATGAGACGGTCGGCCACGCCGTTCCGCACCTTTCTTGGGGGAGATGACAGGGGCGGGGCCCCCGTCCTTCTCAGCGTAGGGGGAGCCTCTGACAGCACCGGGGGACTTCACCGGTTTCCGCCCTCTACAACAAATCGGGCGCTTCCGGGCTTCCCGGTGTGGGCTACCGAGCTTATAGCACGCACATTCGATTCACGGGCGATCCTGCCTCGTTTCACCCGAAGGTGTGGGGCGTCACGCCGTCCGGTTGCCCCGGCCCGGCGGCTCGCCGGCTCGCATGTACGGCGAGCGGCGTGCGGCGTGCGGCGTGCGGCGTGCGGCGTGCGGCGTGCGGCGGGCACGGGGCTCCCGGCCCGCCCCCGCTATAGGCTGCGGACATGACGTACACGGGAGCGGTGAAGGTCGGCGGCCCGGCCGATGTGCACGAGCTGCAGGACCTGATGATCACGAAGATCGCGGTCGGCCCGATGGGGAACAACGCGTACCTGCTGCGCTGCCGGGCCACGGACGAGCAGCTGCTGATCGACGCGGCCAACGACGCCCATACCTTGATCGGTTCCATCGGCGACGACTCGATCGCCTCGGTCGTCACCACCCACCGGCACCCCGACCACTGGCAGGCGCTCGCCGAGGTGGTGGCCGCCACGAACGCCCGCACCTACGCCGGCCGGGAGGACGCCGAGGGCATCCCGGTCCCGACCGACGTGCTGGTCGACGACGGCGACGTGATCCGGGTCGGCCGCGTGGAGCTCACCGCGCGCCACCTGGTGGGCCACACCCCCGGCTCCGTCGCCCTGGTCTACGACGACCCGCACGGGCATCCGCACGTGTTCACCGGCGACTGCCTCTTCCCGGGCGGCGTGGGCAACACGAGGAAGGACCCCGAGGCGTTCGCCAGCCTGATCCACGACGTGGAGACGAAGCTGTTCGACGTCCTGCCGGACGAGACCTGGGTGTACCCGGGCCACGGCGACGACACGACCCTGGGCGCCGAGCGCCCGCACCTGCCGGAGTGGCGGGCGCGCGGCTGGTGACGGACCGGGGCGTCACGCGTCAGGTGCGCGCGACGCCCTCCCCCGCCAGTGCCGCGACGCGCTCCACCGCGAAGACGTACCCCTGGAGGCCGCAGCCGGCGATCACGCCGTCGGCGCGCAGCGAGACGTAGGAGTGGTGCCGGAACTTCTCGCGGTGGTGGATGTTGGAGATGTGCACCTCGACGACCGGCAGCCCGTCGCAGGTGTTGAGGGCGTCCAGCAGGCCGACCGAGGTGTGCGAGTAGGCGGCCGGGTTGATCACGATGCCGCAGTGGTTCAGCCGGGCCTCGTGGATCCAGTCGATCAGTTCGCCCTCGTGGTTGGACTGCCGCAGGTCGACGGTCCCGCCGTGCGCGGCGGCCGCCTTGGCGCACATCTCCTCCACGTCGGCGAGGGTGCCGGTGCCGTAGATCTCCACCTGGCGCTGCCCGAGCAGGTTCAGGTTGGGCCCGTTGAGGATCATGATCGGGGCGTCGGCGAGCGTGCGGGGCATGGGCGGACCTCCGGTGCGGTGATCTCGTGCGATCGGCTCCGACGGGTCTATCACGGCACGCTCAGGGGATGACGGACAGTTCCAGATAAGCGGCCAGGATCGCCAGGTGCAGGCCCGCCTGGAGCGGTGTGGCCCGGCCGGGCACGATGGTCAGCGTGCCGACCAGGACGGTCAGCGCGAGCAGCACCATGTGGGTGGGGGCCAGCCCCAGGACCAGCGGGCCGTGCAGCCAGATCGAGGCCACCGCGACGGCGGGGATGGTCAGGCCGATGCTGGCCATGGCGGAGCCGATGGCCAGGTTGAGGCTGGTCTGCACCCGGTCCCGGCGGGCCGCGTGCACCGCGGCGATGGTCTCCGGCAGGAGCACCAGCAGGGCGATGACCACACCGACGACCGCGTGCGGCATCCCGGCGGCCGCCACACCGCTCTCGATGGCGGGCGAGACGCCCTTGGCCAGACCGACCACACCGATCAGGGCCAGGGCCAGCAGGCCCACGCTGATCAGGGCCGTCCGGGTGGACGGCACGTCGGCGTGGTCCTCCTCGGTGAGGACGCCGCCCTCACGGGCGACGGGCAGGAAGTAGTCGCGGTGCCTGCGCGTCTGGGTGGCGACGTAGAGGCAGTAGAGGACGAGCGCCGCGACCGCGGCGAACACCAGCTGGGCGCCGCTGAACTCCGGGCCGGGAGCGCTCGATGTGAAGTTGGGCAGCACCAGGCTGAGCGTCGCCAGCGTGGCCACTGTGGCCAGGGCGGCACCGGTGCCCTCGGAGTTGAAGATGGCGGTGCGGTGCCGCAGCGAGGCGACGAGCAGGGAGATGCCGACGATGCCGTTCAGGGTGATCATCGCGGCGGCGAAGACGGTGTCGCGGGCCAGCGTCGCGCTCTGTTCGCCGCCTCCCGCCATCAGCATGACGATCAGCCCCACCTCGATGATGGTGACCGCCACGGCGAGGATCAGCGAACCGAAGGGCTCGCCCACCCGATGGGCTATCACCTCGGCGTGGTGGACCGCGGCGAGCACCGCGGCCGCCAGCGCCAGGGTCATCAGCGCGACCGCCACCGGCGGCACGGAGCGGCCCCAGGTGAAGGCCAGCACGACCGCCGCGAGGACCGGCGCCGCGACCGCCCAAATCGACCCCGGGGGCCGCTTTCGGGCAGACAGAACTTTCATGCGCCGATCCTCTCAATCGATTACTTGGCGTGCACCGCGAGCCCGCGGTCCCGGCCGGCGGGATCACCGCCGGCCGGGACCGTCCGCTCAGGCTCCCGCAGTCTCGGCCTCCGCCTCGGCCTTCGCCTTCCTCCGGTTGGCCATCAGGCTGGTGATCGTGGTGATCACCAGGACGGCGCAGATCACGCCGAGGGAGACGGGGATGGATATCTCGGGGACGTGCACCCCGGACTCGTGCAGCGCGTGCAGCACCAGCTTCACGCCGATGAAGCCGAGGATCACGGACAGCCCGTAGGACAGGTGGACCAGCTTCTCGAGCAGCCCGCCGATCAGGAAGTACAGCTGCCGCAGACCCATCAGGGCGAAGGCGTTGGCGGTGAAGACGATGTACGGGTCCTGGGTCAGGCCGAAGATCGCGGGGATCGAGTCCAGCGCGAACAGCACGTCCGTGGTGCCGATGGCCAGGATGACGACCATCATCGGCGTCATCACCCGCTTGCCGTTCTGGCGGATCCACAGCTTGGTGCCGTGGTAGCGGTCGGCCACGCCGAAGCGGCGCTCGGCCGCCTTGAGGAGACGGTTCTCCTCGAACTCCTCCTCGTCGTCCTTCGACCTCGCGTCCTGGATCAGCTTCCAGGCGGTGTAGATCAGGAACGCGCCGAAGAGGTAGAACACCCAGGAGAAGCTGCTGATGATCGCCGCGCCCGCCGCGATGAAGACGGCCCGCAGCACCAGGGCGATCAGCACGCCGATCAGCAGCACCCGCTGCTGGAACTGCGACGGCACCGCGAACTTCGCCATGATCAGGACGAAGACGAAGAGGTTGTCGACGCTCAGCGACTTCTCGGTGACGAAGCCGGCGAAGAACTCACCGGCGGGCGCTCCGCCGGCGAAGACCAGCAGGCCGAGGCCGAAGAGACAGGCGAGGCCGATCCAGACGGCGCTCCAGATGCCGGCCTCCTTGACCGACACGTCGTGCGGCTTGCGGCCGATGAAGAAGTCGGCGCCGATCAGCACGGCCAGGACGGCCACGGTTGCGACCCACAGGGACAACGAAACTTCCACAGATACCTCCGGTCACAGAGAGAAACCGGAGGTCTCTTCCACCCGGCGGCCGAGCCGCGGGCCGACGCCCCGGGTCCGGGGCTTCTGGCCCGGGCCGTATTGACGGGAACGCCGCAGCAGACAGGGAGTACTCCCCTCCGTCTGCCCGAAGGTACACCAATCACCAAGGAAAGGTAAAGGGCGTCTTTACCTTTCCTTGGCTCGCAAATGGTTACGCGCAGTCACCGGCGACGGGCGGCGGCCACCTGGTCCAGCACCCGTTCCAGCGTCCTGCCGTCCCGGGGTGGCAGGGAGGGCTCGTACGTCCAGGCGTGGCAGACCCACGGGTCGGCGAGGTGGTCCTCGGGAGCCGGCGTCAGCCGCAGCAGGGACCGCCACAGCGGATCCAGGAGGGCGCCGAATCCGGCGGCGTCCTCCCGGTCGGCCACCAGCAGCAGGTGGACGCCGGCGCGCGGTCCCTCGTCGGCGAGGTAGCGCAGGGCGGTGACGGCGCGGTCGTCGAAGGCGTGCGGGAAGTCGTGCACGATCAGCAGCCGCTGGGCCAGGTCGGTGCCGGGCGGCAGCGACTCCGGGGCTCCGGCGCGCACGGCCATCTGCACCAGGTCGACATGGCCGGCCAGCCGGGCGAGCAGGCCGGAGACGGCGCCGGGGCCCACGGCCGGAGGCTCGGCGAGCACACCGCTGCGGGAGAGCGGGGCCAGGGACCGGGCGCCCGCCCCCGCGGCGTCGATCACCTCCACGGCGAAGTCGCCGGGCGGGTGGGCGGCCAGCAGGCGGGTGGCGAGGGCGACGGCCATGTCCAGGGCGAGGCGGCGGCGCTCCTCCGGGGTGACCAGCAGGCTCTCGGCGGAGCGCCCCTGGCCGCTGTCGATCCACAGGCCGCGTTCCAGCGGCAGGCGCAGCAGCAGGGGGATCCGCAGGGCGCCGCTCTCCGGAAGGCTCAGGTCGCCCAGGCGCACCGCCAGGGGCTGTTCCTCGGGGGCGCGGCAGGCGGACCACACGGGGCTCTCCCAGCGCGCGTACGCCGGGGGGAGGGCGGGTTCGACCACGTCGGACTCGGCCCGCAGCTGCGCGAGCTGCTGGTCGAGGACCTGCTGGGCGCGGCCGACCAGTTCCTCGCGGCGCGCCCGGGCCTCGCGGCGCGCCCGGTCCGCCGTCCCGTCGCTGCGGGCGCGGTAGTCCCCGAGCACCCCGTCGAGCTCCTGGTCCATCCGGCCGTCCGCGAACTCCACCGCGCCGCGATGGGCGGCGACGGCCCGGGCGAGGTCCTCGAACATGCCCCAGACCTGGTTGTAGAGCCGCTCCTCCATGGACCACCCGGCGGCGTCCCCGGCCACCGGCGCGGCGCCCTCCGCCGGGGCGCCGGGGCCTTCGTACCCGCTTCCGCCGGGCGCGCCTCCCGGCGCCGCGGCGCCGGGGCCCGCGTGTCCGCCGGGCGCGCCCCCCGCCGCTCCGGCGGTGCGCCCCCGGTGCCGGTAGTCGATCCCGCCGCCGGCCGTACCGGTCCCCGGGGCGTCAGGCCCGGCGGAGGCGGCGGGCCACCCCGGTCCGTCCAGGGGCGCGGGCCGCCCGTCCGGGCCGCCGGAGGGCGGAGGCGGGACGGCCGGGCCTCCGGCCCCGGCCGGAGCTCCGGGGACGCCCGGAGTTCCGGGGACGCCCGGGAACGCGGGCTGACCGCCGCCCCGCTCGTGCGCCGGCGCGCCCGCGACCTCCGGGCCGCCGCCGGACACGGGCGGGCTGCCGGGCCCCGCGGAGGCCGCGGCCGGCGTCCCGGGGGCGGCCGGCGGCGTGGACTGCGGGACGGCCGGCGGGGTGGCCGGCACCCCGGCCCCGCCCGCGCCGGCCCCGCCCGCCCCGGGCGGGGGCTGGGCGGTGAAGGCGCCGGAGGCGGCCGGGGAGTCGGTGACCGCGGTGCCGCCCGCGGGGGTGGGCGACGGCAGCAGCCAGTCGCCGTCCGCGGCGGCGGGGACGGGGCCGGCCAGATGGCGGGCCTCGGCCAGGGTCAGGCCGTGGTCGGCGAGCAGCGCCTCGAGCCCCGCGGCGTACCCCTGGCCGACCGCGCGGACCTTCCACGCCCCCTGCCTGCGGTACAGCTCCAGCGCGACCACCGCGGACTCGCTGTCCAGCCCGGTGATCGTGTAGCTGACCAGCGCGGGCCCCGTGGCGCCGGGGGCGACCACGGCGGTGAACGGAGCGGGCCCGCCCCCGAAGCTCTGCCCGGCCGGCAGCGCCAGCACGACGCCCACCCGGTGCACGGTCTCCGGCAGCGCCGTCAGGTCGACCCTCACCCGGTGCTCAGCGCCGTCGGGTCCCCCGGGCAGCTCCACTCCGGGCGGCCCGGCCGGACGTCCCGGAAGGATCACCCCCTCGGTCCCCGACAGGCGCCCCTGCTCGTCCGTGAGGACCGCACCCACCGTGACCGGACGGCCGGCGGACACCCGGACCTCCGGTCGGGCCTCGGTGAGCGGATGGTTCTGGCCCCGCGCCAGCTCGGCCGTCATCGCGGTACTTCCCTTTCGTATGCCCGCCTCGGATGCCCGCCGCCGGGTCCGCCGCGTCAGAGCTGCCGGGAGATGTCCGGCAGGAGGTCCTGGAAGGTGCGGCCGTTGGACGGCGTGCCGATGGCCGTCATCGTCCAGCCCGGTCCGCTGCGGTGGACCTTGGCCATGATCTGCGCGGTGTACGCCCCGCCGCCGGCCAGCGTGTAGCGGGCCAGCTCGCGGCCGTTGGTCTCGTCGACCAGACGGCAGAAGGCGTTGGCGACCTCCTCGAAGGTCTGCCCGGTGAAGGAGTTCACCGTGAACACGATCTTGTCCACGTGCACCGGCACCCGCTGGAGGTCGACCAGGATGGCCTCGTCGTCGCCACCGGTGCCCGCGCCGCCGACCAGGTTGTCGCCGGTGTGCCGCACCGAGCCGTCGTCGCTGACGAGGTGGCGGAAGAAGACCACGTCCACCAGCTGCCCGCCGGCGAACAGCAGCGCGGAGGCGTCCAGGTCGATCTCCCGGACGCGGCGGCCGAACAGACCGCGGCGCGGGGCGGACTGCCAGCCCAGCCCCATGCGGACCGCGGTGAGACTACCGCCGTCGTCCTTCTGCAGACTGATCGCCTGGCCCTTGGTCATGTTGACGGTCACGCGCGGTCCCCTCTCGGACTGAGTCCCCGTGAAATCCCCTCGCCCGCGGCCCCCCGCGGACGCTCCGACCCTATGGGTGCGCACCGCCGGTCCGCCCGCCCCTTGCGGGATTTGTGTCGGTCCTGCAACACAGCGCGGCGCCCGGGCGGCGGCGGGCGGCCCCGCTCAGGCCACGCCCGCCTCCTTCATCTGCCGCAGCTCCTTCTTCATCTCGGCGACCTCGTCCCTCAGGCGGGCGGCGACCTCGAACTGGAGGTCGGCGGCGGCGGCGCGCATGCGCTGCGTCATCTCCTCGATCTGCTGCGCCAGCTCGGCCGCCGGCCGGTCCGTGACCGCGCCGTCCGCGGCGGCCTTGGCGCCCTTGCCCTTCCGGCCGGCCGCCTTCGAGGAGGCCTTGGAGGACGCGGCCGGGACCGGGGCCGTGCCGGCCGCCTTGCCGCCGCCCTTGCGGTAGCCGGTGCCGAGCAGCTGCTCGGTGTCGACCTCCTCGCGGGCGATCTGCGAGACGATGTCGTTGATCTTCTTGCGCAGGGGCTGCGGGTCGACGCCGTTCGCCTTGTTGTAGGCGATCTGCTTCTCCCGGCGGCGGTTGGTCTCGTCGATGGCCTTGGCCATCGCCGGCGTGACCTTGTCGGCGTACATGTGCACCTGGCCGGAGACGTTGCGCGCCGCGCGGCCGATGGTCTGGATCAGCGAGGTGCCGGAGCGCAGGAAGCCCTCCTTGTCGGCGTCCAGGATGGCCACCAGGGACACCTCGGGCAGGTCGAGGCCCTCCCGCAGCAGGTTGATGCCGACCAGGACGTCGTACTCGCCCGCCCGCAGCTCCCGCAGCAGCTCGATGCGGCGCAGCGTGTCCACGTCGCTGTGCAGGTAGCGGACCTGGATGCCCAGCTCCAGGAAGTAGTCGGTGAGGTCCTCGGCCATCTTCTTGGTGAGGGTGGTGACCAGGACCCGCTCGTCCCGCTCGACGCGCTCGCGGATCTCGTGCACCAGGTCGTCGATCTGCCCCTCCGTGGGCTTGACCACGACCTCCGGGTCGACCAGCCCGGTCGGGCGGATGATCTGCTCGACCTGGCCGCCCTTGGAGCGGGACAGCTCGTAGGCTCCGGGCGTCGCCGACAGGTAGACCGCCTGCCCGACGCGCTGCTGGAACTCCTCCCACTTCAGCGGCCGGTTGTCCAGCGCCGACGGCAGCCGGAAGCCGTGGTCGACCAGGGTCCGCTTGCGGGAGGCATCCCCCTCGAACATCGCGCCGATCTGCGGGACCGTGACGTGCGACTCGTCGATGACCAGGAGGAAGTCCTCCGGGAAGTAGTCCAGCAGGGTGTTCGGCGGGGTTCCCGGGCTGCGGCCGTCGAAGTGCATCGAGTAGTTCTCCACGCCGGAGCAGGTGCCGATCTGGCGGAGCATCTCGAGGTCGTAGGTGGTGCGCATGCGCAGCCGCTGGGCCTCCAGCAGCTTGCCCTGCTTCTCCAGCTCCGCGAGGCGCTGCTCCAGCTCCGTCTCGATGTCGCGCACCGACCGCTCCAGCCGCTCGGGACCGGCCACGTAGTGCGAGGCGGGGAAGACGTAGAGCTGCCGCTCGTCGCTGATGATCTCGCCGGTGAGCGGGTGGAGCGTGGTCAGCGACTCGATCTCGTCGCCGAACATCTCGATCCGGACGGCGAGCTCCTCGTACACCGGGAAGATCTCGATGGTGTCGCCGCGCACCCGGAAGGTGCCGCGGGTGAACGCCACGTCGTTGCGGGTGTACTGGATGTCGACGAAGCGGCGCAGCAGCTCGTCCCGGTCGATCTCCTCGCCGACCTTCAGGGGCACCATCCGGTCCACGTACTCCTGGGGCGTGCCCAGGCCGTAGATGCAGGAGACGGAGGCGACCACGACCACGTCCCGGCGGGTGAGCAGGGAGTTGGTCGCCGAGTGGCGCAGCCGCTCGACCTCCTCGTTGATCGAGGAGTCCTTCTCGATGTAGGTGTCCGACTGCGGGACGTACGCCTCGGGCTGGTAGTAGTCGTAGTACGAGACGAAGTACTCGACGGCGTTGTTCGGCAGCAGCTCGCGGAACTCGTTCGCCAGCTGGGCGGCGAGGGTCTTGTTGGGCGCCATCACCAGCGTCGGCCGCTGGAGCTGCTCGATCATCCAGGCGGTGGTGGCGGACTTGCCGGTGCCGGTCGCGCCGAGCAGCACGACGTCCTTCTCGCCGGCCTTGATGCGCCGGGACAGCTCGGCGATCGCGGCGGGCTGGTCACCGCTCGGCTGGTAGGGACTGACGACCTCGAAGGGCGCCACCGTGCGTTCGATGTGGGAAACGGGCCGCATGCCTCCACGTTACGACCAGCCACCGACAACGTCCTCGGACCGCGGTCGCCGCACGGCGCGCGGCCCGGTCCGGTCATCCGTACCAGGCGGCGCTGCGGTCCTCCTCGCGGCTGCTGCCGGCGAGGGGCCGGCGGCCGCCGCGCGGGGCGGCGGGCCGCTGCCCGGGGCGGGCGGCCGGCACGGATCCGGGCACCGGGCCGTACAGGTCCTCGGGGACCGGCCGGGGGACCGGGCGGCTCATCACCATCTGCGGGTCGAACATCACCACGACCCCGGCCAGCAGCAGGAAGGCGAGCGGACCGGCCAGCATCGGGCCGATCAGCGCACCGGCCGCGTCGCCCGGCGGGAGAACGGCGGCGTCGTCGTGCAGGTGGACGGTGGCGGCGGCCATGCCGGTGTAGTGCATGCCGGTGACCGCGAGGCCCATCACCAGGCTGGCGCCCACGCTCCACAGCAGCCCGCGGACCTGGCTGGCCGCCCACAGGGCGCTGGTGGCGGCGACCACCCCGATCACGACGGACAGGGCGACGGTCGGGGTGTCGTACCGCAGTTCGCCATGGAACCGCATGCCGGCCATGCCCAGGTAGTGCATGGAGGCTATGCCGAGTCCGGTGAGCGTGCCCCCGGTGAACAGGGCGGTGCCGGTGGCGTTCCAGTAGCCCACCAGGAAGGTCCCGATGCCGACCATGACGATCGCCACCGCGAGGCTGGCGAAGGTGGTCGGCAGGTCGTAGCCGACCGGCGTCCCGCCGACCGAGAAGCCGGTCATGGCGATGAAGTGCATCGTCCAGATGCCGGAGCCTATGGCGGCGGACCCGAGGGCCAGCCAGCCGGCCCGGCGGCGTCCCACCAGGAGTGCCCGGGTGGTGCAGCGCAGCCCGAGCGCGCCACCGAGGCAGGCCATCACGTAGGCCGCCACCGGAGTGATCAGCCCGTGACTGAAACCGTCGACCGTGCCCTGCATGCGCGGCTTCCCTTCCGCCCCGTGTCGTCCGTGTCGGCGCGTCGTGCCCGTCGTGCCCGTGGTGCCCGTGCTGTCTGCCGTGACCGTCGTGCCCGTGGTGCCCGGAACCTGTGCGAGCGGCCGGGTACCGGTGGGGAGAGTATGACTCTCACCTGATGGGACCAACGATTCTGCGTCAAAGAATCACATCGTCGACCCACTTGTGGGGCACCAGCGAGCGGACTTGGGCACCAGGCGTCATTCCACGCCCATTCCGGCATCCACGCCGCGCGCACTCTCTGCTGTCACTCTGGAACCGTCCGTGCCAGTCGACGCGAGGAGAACGCATGCACGCGCGCGCAGTCGCCGCGACCGCCTCGGCACTCCTGGGCCTCGTCGCCCTCCTGCTGCCGATCCCCGGCGCCCGCGCCGATCACGAGGCCGGACGCCCTGCGGTGATCGCCCATCGGGGCGCCTCCTCCCTGGCGCCCGAGAATACGCTGGCCGCCGTCGACCGGGCGCGTCGGCTGGGCTTCACCTGGGTCGAGAACGACGTGCAGCGCACCAGGGACGGCGTGCTGGTGGTCCTTCACGACGCCGGGCTGGCCCGCACCACCGACGTGGAGCGGGTCTTCCCCGGCCGCGCGCCGTGGCGGGTGCGGGACTTCACGGCGGCCGAGATCGCGCGTCTGGACGCGGGCAGCTGGTTCGGCCGGCGGTTCGCCGGTGTGCGCGTGCCGACCCTGCGGCAGTACCTGGCCCGGGTGGAACGCAACCGCCAGAGTCTTCTCCTGGAGATCAAGAACCCCGAGCTCTACCCGGGCATCGGCCGCCAGGTGCTGCGGGAGCTGGGGCGGGCCGGCTGGCTGGACCGCCGGCACCTGTCACGGCTGGTGGTCCAGAGCTTCCACGTGCCCACCATCCGCAGCGTGCACCGGCTGCGCCCGGCCGTGCGGACCGCGGTGCTGGGCTCCCCCACCATCGCCGAGCTGCGGACGTACGCGCGCTTCACGGACCAGATCAACCCGCAGCACCTGAAGCTCACGGTCGGCTACGTGGCCGCGGTGCAGCGGCTGCGCGGACCGCACGGCAGACCGGTCGAGGTGTGCGCGTGGACCGTGGACCGCCCGATCGACGCCCTGCTGGCGGCGGGCTACGGCGTCGACTGCCTGATCACCAACCGGCCGGACGTGGTGCGCAGGGCGCTGTCGGTCTTCTGGACGTCCCCGTGACGGGCCGCGCTGTCGGTGGCGGGTCGTAACGTGAACCCATGGACAACTCCGTGCGGGACGGGACGACGGGCGACGGGCGGGTCGTCTGGGACGTCGTCGACGGTCCGATCGGGCCGCTGCTCCTCCTGGTGACGCCGCGGGGGCTCGCGGGCGTGGTGTTCCACGCCCGGCCCGAGGTGTGCGAGCGGTTCCTCGCCCGGGCCGCCGCCCGGCTGGGCGTCCCGCCCGAGCGGGACCCGCGGGCGCCGCTGCTGGCGGAGGCGATACGTCAGCTCACCGCGTACCTGTCCGGCGGCCTGCGGGAGTTCTCCCTGCCGCTGGACTGGTCGCTGCTGCCCGGCGAGGCGGGCTTCAACGGGCGGGTGCTGCGGGAACTGGCGGCGTCGGTCCCCTACGGCACGGTGACCGGGTACGGGGAGCTGGCCCGCCGGGTCGGACGGCCCGGCGGGGCGCAGGCGGTGGGGATGGCGATGGGCGCCAACCCGCTGCCCGTGGTGGTGCCGTGCCATCGTGTCGTCGAGAGCGACGGCGGGGTCGGCGGGTTCTCCGGCGGCCTGGAGACCAAGCGCCGCCTCCTCGCCCTGGAGGGCGTCCTCCCCGAGCCCTTGTTCTGACCCGCCGCCGGGGCCGCCCGGCGCCGCGTCGGCGTGCCCTGGTGTGCCCCGCCTGCGGCCCCTGCCGGGGAGGCGCGGACCGCACCGTGACGCGCGGGCCGCCGCGTCGTGCGGGCGGGCGTGTCGCGCGGGCGGGCGCGCGGGTCTCCGAGCGCCCGCTTGCCGCGGGCCCGCCGCCCGGCGCGTCCGCGCGTCGCGGGTCCGCCGCCCGGTGCGTCGCGTGCTCGCGTGTCGCCCGCGCCGCCTCAGGCGCGAGGCGGCGTGCAGAGACAGGTCGCCGCAGCCGCAGGTGGTGCGCGGCAGGCGCGCACCCGGCCCGCGGGCGTCCGGCCGTCGGGTTCTCCCCTCCGGGGCCGACGGTCCCCGGAGGGGAGAAGTCCCCCGGGGCGGGCGCGGTGCGCCGGTGCCGGGCCGGTCCGTCAGGGGCGGCGGGCGCGGACGGAGACCAGGGGGCCGGCGGCCAGGTCCATGGCGCCGGTGGCGACGTGCGCGAGGTGGCGGTCGATCTCCTCCTCCGTGGCCACCCCGGCCGCGACCAGCGCCCCCCGTGCCTGCCGGACGGTCGCCGTCTCCAGCGCCCCGCACGCATCCGAGGCCAGCGGGAAGTAGACGTCCGCCTCGACCCGCGCGAGCCCCGCCTCCCGCAGCAGCCGCGGCAGGCGGCGGCCGTAGGCGAGGTCCACGCCGCGCTCGGCGAGCAGGTCCCGCAGCCCGAGCCGCAACCGGTTGGCGAGCTGCTGCTCGGGCCCGGACTCCTCGGGGCAGAGCAGTGGCTGCAGCGCCAGGTCGGCGTCCTCCACGAGCAGGCGCCCGCCCGGCCGCAGCGCGCGGATCATCGAACGCAGGGCACGGTCCCGGTCCGGCGCGTGGACCAGGCCCAGCCGCACGTGGACGAGGTCGAAGCCCTCGCCCGGGGGGTCGTCACGGCCCAGCCGGTGGGTCCGGGTCTCGACCTGCCGGGCGGTCGCCTCCGCCCAGGAGACGTCGGAGTCGGTGAGGACCACCTTGCCGGTCGGACCGGCCTTCCTGGCCAGCCAGGTCGCCACGCTCGCCCCGCCGGCGCCGATCTCCCAGCAGCGCCAGCCGGGGCCGACGCCCAGCTGCTCCAGGTGTCGGCAGGTCACGGGGTCGAAGAGGGCGGCCACCGCCTCGTGGCGGGCGCCGGAGTCCTCGTGCCGCCGGCTGTCGCGGGATCCGGGAGCCGAGCCGGTCCGGTCGTCGATGAGGTGGCCGTCGAGTGTCGTCATGCCGGAATCATCCCAGTTCGCACGGTTCGGTCAGCCGTTCCACGCCGGGTGGCGCGGGTCATCGGCGCGCACCAGGACGTCCGCGGCGTCGGCGGGCCCCGTCTCGCGGTCGTAGCGCTGATGGGCGGGGAGGGTCCAGTGCTCCTCCTCGGGCGTACGGCGGCGCAGCGCGCCCGGCGAGAGCGCGAGATGGACGGTGAGGTCGAAGGGGAAACCGTCGTTCAGCAGGAACGGCCCGTGCACCAGGAGCGGCGAGCCGGGCGGCAGGGCGACCGCGGGACTGCGGGTGGCCCGGTCGGTGGCCGGGTCCCACAGGTCGGGCAGGACGCGCCCGTCGCCGCCGGGGTACAGCGGGCCGAACACCTCGCGCCAGAGGGCGCCGGTGTCGAACCAGCCGTCGTAGTAGGTGTCCACGTCCTGGCGGCCGTACTCGTAGCGCAGGGAGGCGGGCCGCAGGAAGCCGGAGGTGGCGACGACCAGTGCGGCGCGGCCCCGGGGGCGCAGCGCCTCGGCCACGAGGGCAGCCAGGTCCCCGGGGCGGGCGGCCGGAGCGCCGTCCAGGGCGACCCGCGGCCAGGGCGAACCGTCGGCCGGCCGGAGGTCGAGGAGGCGGTCCGCGAGTCGGCCGGCGAGGCGCTCCCAGGTGATCGCTTCGAGTCGCACTCCCCCACCGTAGCGGGGGCCCGGAGGACCCCCGCCACGGTGCGCGGTCAGGCCTTGCGGGCCACGGCGACGTAGCCGCCGCTGACGATGTCCTCCTGGCCCGGGACGGGCTCGCCGAGCTCGGGGTGCCAGTCCTCGGCGGCCACGATCCCGGGCTCGACGATCTCCAGGCCCGCGAAGAACCGGGCGAACTGGTCGTGGGAACGCGGCGCCAGGTTCAGCGCGTTGTTCCGGTACATCTCGTCGACCTTGGCGGCGGCGTCGGGGTGGAAGTCGGCGGTGAGGTGCGAGATCACCAGGTAGCTGCCCGGGGCGAGGGCCCGCACCAGCCGCTCCACCAGCTCGTAGGCGCCGTCCTCGTCCTTGACGAAGTGCAGCAGGGCGATCAGCGACACCGCGGCCGGCCTGCTGAAGTCCAGCACCTTCCCGGCGCGTTCGAGGATGAGGTCGGTCTCGCGCGCGTCGGCCTGCACGTAGTCGATGGCGCCCTCGGGCGTGCCGCGGAGCAGGGCCTCGGCGTGGGCGAGCACGATCGGGTCGTTGTCGCAGTAGACGACGCGGGACTCCGGGGCGACACCCTGGACGATCTGGTGCAGGTTGGGCTCGGTGGGGATGCCGGTGCCGACGTCCAGGAACTGGCGGACGCCCTGCTTCGCCAGCCAGCGCGCGGACCGCTGCATGAAGGCGCGGTTGATCTTCGCCATCACCGGAATGCTGGGCTCCACGGCCAGCATCTGCCGCCCCATGGCCTCGTCCACCGGGTAGTTGTCCTTGCCGCCGAGGAACCAGTCGTACATCCGCGCCGGATGCGGCCTGGTGGTGTCGATCCGCACGGCCTCGCCGCCGGTTCCCTGCTCGGACATCGTCCACTCCATCATCGGTAGAGCAACATTGATCAACAGTTAAAGCAATTAGCCGCAAGAATAAGCAAGTTGTGCGCACAGCGGGGTCCGAGTCGGACAACCGCCGCCCGGCAGCGGCGATGTGATGGCCCGCCGGTCCTCAGGAGAGGAGAAAGTCGGCCTCACCCGCCTTGGCCCCCTGGATGAAGGCCGTCATCTCGTCGCTGGTGTATATCAGCGCGGGTCCGTCCGGATCGGTGGACTGACGGACGGCGACCCGGCCGTCGGCGAGTTTCATCGCCTCCAGGCAGTTGCCCCCGTTGGGTCCGCTCCATGGCTTGCGCCATCCTTCACTGCCCAGCAGCGTGGCCGGCATCCCGTTGTAGATGCGTGTCATTCAGTACTCCTCGCGGAGATCGCGGAGGATCTCCCTGGTGCGTTGCGCTGTGGCGGCGGCCGCCGCCATGCGGTCCATGACCTCCAGATGGGCCGCCACCTCGGCGCGCGCGTCCAGGTAGACGGCCCCGGTCAGGTACTCGCTGTAGACCATGTCCGGAAGTTCCGGCACGGCGAACCGGAACAGCACGAACGGGCCGTACGTACCGGCGTGCGGGCCGGCCGAGAACTCGGC
Source organism: Streptomyces abyssomicinicus (assembly GCF_008974245.1). Taxonomy (GTDB): domain Bacteria; phylum Actinomycetota; class Actinomycetes; order Streptomycetales; family Streptomycetaceae; genus Streptomyces; species Streptomyces abyssomicinicus. The sequence goes on from NZ_BBZI01000008.1 coordinate 41,192, forward strand.
GACCTGCAACGTCACATGGGGGAGGTCGGCGGCCTCCAGCAGCCGGTCGATCTGAGCGCGCATCACCTCCGGCCCGCCGACCGGGCGGCGCAGCGCCGTCTCGTCCATCACCACCCAGAACCGGGGGGCGTCCGCTCCGGTGAGCAGCTCCTGGCGGCGCATCCGCAGCGCGACCAGGCGCTCGGTCTGCTCCGGGTCCTCGCGGCCGGTGGCGCCCGCGCGGAGCACACCCCGCGCGTACTCCTCGGTCTGCAGCAGGCCCGGCACGAAGTGCGGTTCGTAGCCGCGGATCAGCGAGGCGGCGCCCTCGAGGCTGACGTAGAGGGAGAACCAGCCGGGCAGGATGTCGTGGTAACGCTGCCACCAGCCGGGCTTGTTGGCGTCCTCCGCCAGCCGGACGAAGGCCTCCGCCTCCTCGTCGTCGACCCCGTACGCCTTGAGCAGCATCTGCACGTAGGGGATCTTCAGGGCGACCTCGGCGGTCTCCATGCGCCGCACCGTCGCCGGGGCGACGTGCAGGACGCGGGCCGCCTCCTCGCGCTTCATCCCGGCGCGCTCGCGCAGATCGAGCAGGCGGCGGCCGAGCACCACCTGACCGACGGTCGGCGCGGATCTCGGCTCGCTCATGCCGCTCCTCCCGGCGGCGTACCCGGACCGGCTGTCACGCGCACACCCCCGTCTGTTCCCACTCGTCCGTCCGACATGTTCTGGAGAACCCGCTGCTGGGAACGCTGGGCACGTTCCCCCGCGGGACCGGAGAGCAGTGTGCCACGACCGCGTCAGAGAGTCCCCAGGCACTCTGCATTTTTCAGAGTGGCCCTTGCCAAGTGTTCTTGACACCGCGATAGTGGCATGCGTGATTCCGCCCGCGCCCTTAAGTGCCGCCTCCACCGAGGGAAAGCCGTTCGCGGTGACCGGTCCCACCGCCGAACGGAGGTTCCGGTTCCAGCTCCCGGCTCATCCCTCCGCCCCCGCGCTGGCGCGCCGTCTGGCCCGCGCCAGGCTGGCCCGCTGGCGGGTCCTGGGCGACGTCTGCGACACGACGCTGCTGGTGATCTCGGAGCTGGTCACCAACGCGGTGGTGCACACCTACGGGCACGGGGTGGTCTGTGAGTTGCGCCCGGTCTCCGGCGCGCTCCGCGTCACCGTGTGCGACGAGGGCTGCGCGGCCGAGGAGATCCAGGTGCGCCGGCCGGACACGGAGCGGGAGAACGGACGGGGGCTGCTGCTGGTCGACGCCCTGTGCCGGGCCTGGGGCGCCCGGCGGCAGGACGCCGGGATGCTGGTGTGGGCGGAGATAGCCCATCTCGACCTCGGTTGGGGGGCGCCGCACGAGCCGGAGGACGAGTCCGACGGCGAGGGCGAGAAGGACAACCGGGCCGCCGCGCTCCCCGGGGCGGACGGCACGGGAACGGGGGCCGAATGGGTGTGAGCGCGGGATTCGCCGGAGGCCGGAGCATGACCATGGACACACTGGTACGCATGACTCGCCGAACGGGCGATCCGGCACCGCCCCGGCGTCTGGCCGTGCCGGAGCGGATGAACCTGCCGCTGGGCTGCGACGCGGTCGTGATGCCGGCCGGGCTGGGGTCCCTGGTCCTTCCCCACCTGCCCCGCGTGGGATGTGTGTACGCCGACGACACACATTGGTGGTGGATCGTGCCGTCGGACTCGGACTACGCCATGGCGTGGCCCGAGCCCGCCCGGTACGTGCCGGGGGCCGTCCTGCCGGAGGTCCCCCGCACGGCGCCCGAGCCGCTCCACGTCCCGGACGACGTCGTGCCCTACACGCCGCCCATTCCGCTGTACCTGGCGCTGTGCCAGGCGGCGGGCACGATGCCGGCCTGGTCGACCGCGGTCACCGCCTGAGCCGCCGACACCGCCCGAGCCGTCCGAGCCGCCGAAGCCGCCTGCGCCGCCGGGGCCGCGCCCGGGGACTTCACCAGTCGTACTCGTCGTGGAACCGCAGTGCGGGGCGCGCCGCCGCGCCGAGCGCGTCCGCCCGGCCCTGGGGTTCCTCCCACTCCTCCTGCCGTCCCAGGGCGGTCAGGTCGAGCAGGCTGGTCAGCGACCCCACGCCGTCCATGCCGTCCTCGAACGTCGAATAGGTGTGGAAGACGCGGTCCCGCTCCCGCAGGAAGCAGCTCAGCCCGGGCCGGTCGACCGGGCGGCCGTCGCGCACCACCGTGGCCTCAAGGTCCGCGGTGAAGGAGCACCCGGCGGACGAGTACCAGGGCACCGACCAGCCCATCCGGGCCTTGAACGGCAGGATCCGCGTCAGCGGCGCCCGGGACACCGCGGCGAAGGTGGTGTTCCGGGCCCACAGGTGCGTCGGGGGCCCTATCTGGTCGAGGAAGGCCGCGCTCTCCGGGCAGCCCGCCTCCCACTCGGGCGGGAAGACGAAGTGGTGCACGATCAGCTGGTGGCGTCCCTCGAAGAGGTCGAGCAGCGTCGCCCGGCCGTCCCCGCCCTCGAAGGCGTGTCCGTCGTCGATCTCCACCATGGGCAGGCGCCGCCGCCGCGCGTTCAGGGCGTGCCGCGCGCGCCCGAGTTCGTCCTCCCCGGCCTGCAGCGCCTCCCGCGCGGCACGCCATTCCTCCCGCGAGACGATCTGCGGAAGCGTCAAGGGCCCTCCCCCGAGTTGTGGGTCGACGGTGTGGGTGTCGACGGTGTCCGGGGGTGCTGACCCGAGCGGCCCGGGAAACTCATCGCCCGCGCGCGAGTTTTTTCCGCGGCCTCTCCGGCGGGCCCCGGAGGCCCGCCTGAGGGCGGCGTCAGCCCGTGAGGAGCAGGGCGGGCCGCGGCGCCGGGCGGTGCGTGGCGGCCAGTTCCTCCAGCAGCGCGGACAGCCGGCGGGTGTGACGGGTGGTGAGCCGTCCGGTGTCGTCGAGCTGGACCGCGCACGCGGTGACCGTGTCGACGAGTTCCTCCAGCAGGACCGCGGCACGGCCGGCGCCCGCCGTGCCGCGGGTGTGGGCGGGCAGGGGCAGCTCCGCCGCGGCCAGCGAGGCGGCGGCACGGGCCTGCGCCAGCGTCCGGTAGGCCTCCCGGCGCAGTGTCCAGCCGACCGCCCGGTGGTGGGGGGTGCGGGGGGCGTCCGGGGTGTCGAGGACGTGGGCGAGGTAGGCCTCCGCGGCCCGTGTGGCGTCCGCCAGCTGGGCCCGGACCCGCCCGCCGGCCCGTCCCGGCAGCGGCAGGTGCCCCACCAGGAGCACGATGCCGCAGGCCAGCAGCGTCTCCCCGATCCGCGCGACGGCGGCCGGCGGCTCCCCTCCGGCGACCATCAGGGCGAGCACCAGCACGGTCACCACGGCGGTCTGCGCCGCGAAGTGCCGGGTGGCGAGCGGGATCAGGGCGGCCGCGGCCACCACGAGCGCCACCTGCCCGCCCGGCGCGGGCAGCAGCGCCGCCGCCGCGGCGAAGAGGGCGGCGCCCAGCACCGTCCCGGCCGCCCGGCACAGCACCCGGGACACCAGCGGGCCCAGGTCGGGCTTGACCAGGAACACGGCGGTGGCGGGCAGCCAGTACCAGTGGGTGTGGTGCAGGGCCTGGGCGACGGCGGATGCCGTGCCGAAGCCGAGGGCGACCCGCAGGCCGTACTCGCGGCCGCCCGCACCCAACGCGGTGCGTGCCGCGGCGGCCGGGCCCCGGCGGCGGGTGTGCAGCCGGCTGCCGTCGCCGCCCCGGTCGAAGGTGAGCGCGGCCTGCAGCAGCGCCTCGTCGAGGCGGCGCAGTTCCGGGGTGGCGCGCTCGGGGGCGGGCAGCGGGCCGGGGTGTCCGCCCTCGCGGACCGCGGCGGCGAGCAGGCGCAGGGCCCGTGCCGCGCGGGCGGGGGCCGTGTCGCCCGCCCAGGCGAGGGCGGTGGCGGCCTCCGCGAGCGGCAGCGCGGCGGCGTACCGCGCGTGCAGCCGCCGTTCGGCGGCCGAGGCGGCGTGACTGCGCAGCCGCGGGCCGCCGAGGGCGTCCTGGGCGTGGTCCAGCGCGGCGGTCAGTGCGGTGCGGCGGGTGGTGGCGTGCGGGGTTCCGGTGGCCTCCAGCAGGGCGGCGATCCCCTCGTACACCGCGCCGACGGCGGACCGCTCGGCGGCGGCGGCCCGTGGGGCGCCCGGGGCACGGGGGGCGTCGGCCCGCCGGGCCGGGCGGGCCGCCAGCCGGAGCGCGAGCAGCCAGCCCGCGCCGAGCAGGTAACACAGGGCCCGCTGCCAGGCGGGGGCGGGCAGCGGGCTTCCGGCGCCGACCGCGCACATCACCAGGAGCTGGGTCCCGGCCGCCGAGGCCACCGGGCCGACCGCGCTGACCGCTCCGGCCACCAGTCCTAGCAGGGCGAGCACCACGGTGAGCGCGACGGCGGCGAGCCCGTCGCCCGCCACCGTGCCCGCCGCGAGACCCGCCGCTCCGGCGACGGCGGGGGTGCCCAGCCGGTGCACCGACGCGCGGCGTCCGCCGGGGCGGTCGTTGATCCCGGCGAACATGGCGCCGAGCGCCGCCGCCACTCCCGCGGCGGGCCGCCCGGCGGCCAGCGCCGCCGCCAGCAGCGGTCCGGCCGCACACGCTCCCCGGGCCACGGCTCCCCAGGGGACGGGCTCACGGCGCGTGGCCAGCGCGTGCGCCAGCCAGGGCGGCAACGGGGTGCGGGGTCGTGCGGTCACGGAGACTCCCGTCGGATGCGGTGGGCGTCTTCGGGCGTCGTCGGCCGAGCGGGACGGACCCACCGTACCGAGCCCGCGCGAACCGGCGCGAACAGCGGTGTTGCGGACGCGTGACGCCTTCGTCGAGGTGCGGCGGCCGGCTTTATCGAGGTGCGGCGGCCGGCCGCCGGCCTCCATGATCGGGCGAGCTCCGCGGCGAGCGGACCGACACCACCCACGGGAGACCACATGATCGAGCGCGTAGTGACCGCCCCGGGCCTCTTCCCGCCCCCCTCCTACTCCCACGTCTCCGTGGTGGAGGCCGGGGCCAGACTCGCCTTCCTCGCCGGGACGGTCCCGCTGGACGCGGACGGCAGGCTCGTCGGCGAGGGCGACCCGGTGCTCCAGGCCGAGCGGACCGTCGCCAACCTGCGGCGGCAGCTCGCCGCGGTGGGCAGCGACCCGGCGCACGTGGTGCGGACCGAGGTGTACGTGGTGAGCGACGACCCGGCGGTGCTGGCGCGGGTCTGGCAGGTCGTGTCCGCCTCCGTCCCGGCGAACGGGCCGCACTCCTCCACCCTGCTCGGCGTCAGCTGCCTCGGGTACGCCGGACAGCTGGTGGAGATCACCGCGACCGCCGTGGTGCCGGAGGTGGTGCTCCGCCGGGCGGGCGCGGCGGATGCCGGGGCCGCGGCGGAGGTGTACCTGCGTTCGTACGACGCCGCGCTGCCGACGGTGCGGCGGGCGCACACCGACGACGAGGTCCGCGAGTGGTTCCGGCACGTGGTGGTGCCCTCCCTGGAGACCTGGGTCGCGGTGTCGGAGGGGGAGACGGTCGGGGTGATGGTCCTCGATCGCGAGGAGCTGGCCCAGCTCTACCTCGCGCCCGGCCGGCAGGGCCGGGGCCTCGGGGACCGGTTCGTGGAACTGGCCAAGGGGCAACGGCCGGACGGCCTGGAGCTGTGGACGTTCCAGGTGAACGAACGGGCCGCGCGCTTCTACGAGCGGCACGGGTTCGTGGCCCGCGAGCGGACGGACGGGGCGCGCAACGAGGAACGCGAGCCGGACGTCCGGTACGTGTGGCGTCCCTGACGCCCTCGCGGCGCGGGCCGGCCCCCGCCGCGAGGGGCCCGGCACCGTCCCGCCGCGATCCCTGCACGGGCGCCGCGGCTCGGCACCGGCTCCGCGGGTCGCGCGTGGCGGCCCCGGCACGGACACCGGGGGGTGGGCACGGACTCCGCGGGTCGCCGCGTGGCCCCGGCACAGACCGCGGGTCAGCACGGACACCGCGAGTCCCGTTGCCGGGGCCCGCCCACGGACACGGCAGGTCGCCGCGTGGCCCCTGCACGGACACCGGGGGTCGGCACCAGCCACGGGTCGCCACCGGCTCTGCAGGTCGGCACGGGCACCGGGGGTCGGCAGCAGCCACGGGTCGGCACCGGCTCCGCAGGTCGGCACGGACTCCGCGGGTCGCCGCGTGGCCCCGGCACGGACACCGCGGGTCAGCACGGGCGCCGCGAGTCCCATTGCCGGGGCCCGCCCATGGACACGGCGGGTCGCCGCGTGGCCCCTGCACGGGCACCGGGGGTCGGCACCGGCCACGGGTCGGCACCGGCTCCGCAGGTCGGCACGGACTCCGCGGGTCGCCGCGTGGCCCCGGCACGGACACCGCGGGTCAGCACGGGCGCCGCGAGTCCCGTTGCCGGGGCCCGCCCACGGAGACGGCGGGTCGCCGCTGGGCGACGCGGGGGCGCGGGGGCGCGGGTCCGGTGGGGTCAGAGTCCGGCGGCCGTGGCCGCGGTGGTCAGGACCTCGCGGAGCATCTCGGGCGTGAGCCTGCCCGTGAACACGTTCCGCTGGCTGACGTGGAAACAGCCGAACACCTCCACCGGCGCCGCCCCCTGGACGGCGGGCTCCAGCCGCACCCGGGCCCCGTGGCCGAACGCCGGCCGCGGGCGCGGCACCGTCCACCCCGCCGCCGTGAGGGCCGGCAGCGCCGCCTGCCAGCCGAAGGCGCCCAGCACCACCACCGCGCGCAGGGTGGGCCGCAGCAGGGTAAGTTCCCGTACCAGCCAGGTCCGGCAGGTGTCCCGTTCCAGCGGGGTGGGCCGGTTCTCCGGGGGCGCACAGTGCACCGGCGCCGTCACCCTGACCCCGTACAGCTCCAGCCCGTCGCCGCGGTGGGTGGAGGTCGGCTGCGAGGCCAGGCCCACCTGGTGCAGCGCGGCGTACAGCACGTCCCCGGACCGGTCCCCGGTGAACATCCGCCCGGTGCGGTTGCCGCCGTGCGCGGCGGGGGCCAGCCCGATCACCGCGAGCCGCGCGTCCGGCGGCCCGAACCCGGGCACCGGCCGCCCCCAGTACTCCCAGTCGGCGAACGCGGCGCGTTTGACCTGGGCGACCTCCTCCCGCCAGGCGACCAGCCGCGGGCAGGCCCGGCAGTCGGCGATCCGCCGGTCGAGGGCTGTGAGGTCGTCGTCCATACCGTCCCAGCGTAGGACAGGCGTCGCGCCGGGCGGCCGGACCGCCGGTCAGGTGAAGGCCGCGCCCGCCGCCAGGAAGAGGCAGATCAGCAGGAACAGCAGTCCCAGCAGGGGCAGCACGAACCGGACGTACCGGTTGTAGCCCACCTTGGCGAGCGCGCAGCCACCCATGATCACCGCACTCGTCGGCACCCAGAGGTTCATGATCCCGCTGGACGCCTGCCAGGCGGTGACCGCCACCGCCCGGGAGACGCCGGCGAAGTCGGCCAGCGGGGCGATGATCGGCATGGCCAGGGTGGCGTGCCCGGACGTCGAGGGGATCAGGAACGCCAGCGGCAGGTTCACCACGAACACCAGGATCGCGAAGATCCCCGAGGAGGTGCCCTCCACCACCCCTTCCACACCGTGCAGGACGGTGTCGGTGATCCGCGAGTTGTTCATGATCACCGTCACCCCGCGGGCCAGCACCACCACCAGCGCGGGCGCCACGAAGTCCGCCGCGCCCCGCACCACCGTCTCGCTGACCCGCTGCTCCCCCATCCGGGCGATCACACCCACCAGCACCGCCGCCACCAGGAACATCGCCGCCAGCTGCGGGAAGTACCAGCCCAGCTCGAAGCCGTAGGGGACGGCGTCCGCGTCGCCGGTGAGCGCGGCGGACCAGGGGACCACCGCGAAGATCATGAAGGCGAAGACCAGCACCATGGTGGCCAGCACGGCCCGCTCCGTGCCGTGCAGCGGCGGCACCTCGCGCCGCGACTCCGCGGCCAGCTCCCGGTCGCCGGGCAGGAACCCGGAGAGGGAGCGCTGCGGGTTCCGCCGGACCCGGCGGGCGTAGCGCAGCACGTGCCCGACGGTCACCGAGGTCAGCACCAGCCACATCACGAAGCGCAGCACGATGCCGTCGCCCAGCGAGATGTCGGCGGCCGAGGACGCCACCCCGGTCGCGAACGGGTTCACCGTCGAGGTCAGCACGCCGACGCCCGCGCCAAGGACGGTCACCCCGAGCGCGGTCATCCGGTCGTAGCCCAGCGCCAGCATCAGCGGCACGATCAGTCCGTAGAACCCCAGCGTCTCCTCGGCGAACCCGGAGACCGTGCCGAGCACCGCGAAGACCAGCATGATCGCCACGATCAACAAGGAGCTGCGGTCGCGCAGCCGGTGGGCCAGCCGTTCGATGCCGTGGTTGAGCGCTCCCGTCGCGAACACCATCGTGATGAACGCGCCGATCGCCAGCACGTAGAGGAAGACGCCGGCCGCCCCGTACAGCTCGCCCGCCAGGTCGGGGCCGACCACCCCGTCCTCGTCGCGGATGCCGTAGAGGCCGTTGACCGGGGCGAGGAACAGGTCGTTCAGCCGGTCGAGGAAGCTCAGCCCCGAGTCGACCCGGTGGTAGGTGCCCTGCACCGGCGCGCCGTCCGCGTCCCGGTCGTAGACGCCGGGCGGGATGAGGAACGCCAGCAGCCAGACCGCCAGCGTGACGAGGACCAGCACGGTCAGCGCGCTGGGGAAGACGAACCGCCGACGCGGCGGGTCTCCGTCCCCGGCCTGGGTCCGGGTCGGCGGTACGGCACTGCTCATGGCCCGGCTGCTCCCCTCCGGCATCGGTCGCGTCAGCCCAGCCTGGGAGCGCGGCACGCCGGACGCACGCCGGGGTGGGCCGATCAGCCGTCCCGCCGGTGCGCCCCGCGGGCCCCGGGGACGGGGGTGTCCGCAGTAGAGTCGACCGCATGAGTGAGAGCGTTCGGGCGGACGTCTGGATCTGGTCGGTGCGCCTGGTCAAGACCCGCTCGCTGGCGGCCGCCGCCTGCCGCGGCGGGCACGTCCGGGTGAACGGGGAGCGGGTCAAGCCCGCCCACGCGCTGAAGACCGGCGACGAGGTCCGGATCCGGCAGGAGGGCCGGGAGCGGGTCGTCGTGGTCAAACAGCTGATCCGCAAGCGCGTCGGCGCGCCCGTCGCCGTCGAGTGCTACGTGGACAACAGCCCGCCGCCCCCGCCGCGCGAGGCTGTCGCCCCGGCCGGTATCCGGGACCGCGGGGCGGGCAGGCCCACCAAGCGGGACCGGCGCGAGATGGAGCGGCTGCGCGGGCTGGAGGCGTCGCGCCGGGCCGCGTCGGCCGTCGAACCGCAGGGCTGACCCGCACGCGGGCCGCGCGCGGCAGGGCCGACGCGGTGCGGCGGGTCGCGTGCGGCGCGCCGTTCGTCAGGGAGAGTGATGCAGGATGCGCCGTTCCGGAGATGAACCGAGGCACGCCCGCAGCGCCCTGCGCCTGCGGTTGTGGCTGAGCCTGTGGGGCGTGGCCGCCTCGGTGTTCGGCATCACGGTGTTCGCCCTCACCGGACACCCGGGCTGGGCGCTGGTCTGCGGGGCCGCGCTGCTGGTGGTCCTGGTCGACCTGGTGATGGTCGTCCGCCACCTGCGGCAGGGCCCGCACTACCAGCCGGGCCCCGACGTCCCCCCGTACCACCATCCGGAGTGACCCCGCGCCGGGTCACTCCGGCGCGTCCGCCGGCGGGTCGAAGCGGGCGGCGCGCACGAAGTCGGGCCGGGGGTCGAGCGCGGCGGCCAGCCGGAAGTGCCGGCGTGCCTGGTCGTGCTTGTTCTGCCGCTCGTAGGTGCGGCCGAGGGCGAAGTGCGCGTAGGCGTTGTCCGGCTCGCGCTCCAGCACGACGGCGAACTCCAGCTCCGCGGGCCTGAGTTGTGCCGCGGCGAAGAACGCCCGGGCCCGCAGCAGGCGGGCCGCCGTGTTCTCGGGATGGGCGTCGATCACCGCGTCGAGCAGTTTCACGGCACCCCGGGGGTCGCGCGCGGCGAGCAGCTGCTCGGCGGCGCGGAAATCTATGACGTGCGTCTCGGGAGTCCTCCCGGAAGCACCACCTGTGTCCGGCACGTCTGGTTCCTTCCCTGTACGGACGGCTCCGACGCGCCGCCCGGGCCGCTATCGCGCCGGCCGGGCCCGCCGCGTCAGCTCCTGCCAGACCTCGGCGACCCTCCGCTCCAGCTCGGGCAGCGGCACGTCGTTGTCGACGACGATGTCCGCGATCCTCAGCCGCTGCTCCCGGGTGGCCTGGGCGGACATCCGGGCCTGGGCGTCCTCCTCGCTCATCCCGCGCAGCCGGGTCAGCCGGTCGAGCTGGGTGGCGGGGTCCACGTCGACCACCACGACCAGGTCGTACAGCGGCGCCAGGCCGTTCTCGGCCAGCAGCGGCACGTCGTGGACGACGACGGCGTCGGCCGGGGCGGCCGCTTCCAGGGCACGGGACCGCTCGCCCACCAGCGGGTGGACGATCGCGTTGAGGACGTCCCGCTTCCCGGGGTCGGCGAAGACGATCGCGCCGAGCTTCGGCCGGTCCAGGCTGCCGTCGGCGGCCAGCACCCCGCCGCCGAAGGCCTCCACCACGGCGGTAAGTCCCGGCGTGCCCGGTTCGACGACCTCCCGGGCGATCCGGTCCGCGTCGATCAGCACCGCCCCGTGCGCCACGAGCAGCCGGGACACCTCGCTCTTGCCGGCACCGATTCCGCCGGTCAGCCCCACAGTCAGCATGGCCGCAGCCTAGTGCGCCGCTCCGGCCGCCCGGACCGGGACCCCGGCCGGCGCGTACCGGCCCCCGGGCGGCGCGGGCGGACGCCCGGGGCGGCGGACGCCGGCCCTCAGCCCTCGCCGCCCTCCCGTTCGGCCAGGAAGCGCTCGAACTCGCGCCCGAGTTCCTCCGCGGACGGCAGGTCCGCCGGGTCGGCGAGCAGGTTGCCGCGGGTCTCCGCCCCGGCCGCCGCGTCGTACTGGTGCTCCAGGCCCTGGACCAGGGCGACCAGTTCCTCGTCTCCCTCGCGGACCTGGCGCTCGATCTCGGTCTGGGTGCGCTGGGCCTCGGTGCGCAGCGCGTGCGCGACGGCGGGCAGCACCAGGCCGGTGGCGGAGGTGACCGCCTCCAGGACGGTGAGCGCCGCGTCCGGGTAGCGGGAACGGGCGACGTAGTGCGGGACGTGCGCGGCGACCCCGAGGGTGTCGTGCCCGGCCTGGGTCAGCCGGTACTCGACGAGGGCCTCGGCGCTGCCCGGGACCTGGGCCTCCTGGATCGGGCTGCGCGGTGCCGGCACCAGGTCGGCGCGGTTGCCGTGCGGGGTGACGCCCACCGGGCGGGTGTGCGGGACCCCCATCGGGATGCCGTGGAAGTTGACGCTGAGGCGGACCCGCAGGCGCTCCGCGATCTCCCGGACGGCGGCGGCGAACCGCTCCCACTCGACGTCCGGCTCGGGACCGGACAGCAGCAGGAAGGGCGCCCCCGTGGCGTCCTGGAGGATGCGGAGCTCCAGGGTGGGCTCCTCGTAGCCGGACCAGTGGTCCCGGTCGAAGGTCAGCAGGGGGCGGCGCGCCCGGTAGTCCACGAGCCGGTCGTGGTCGAACCGGGCGACGACCTGGTGGGGCAGTGTGTCGAGCAGGCGGTCGACGATCAGGTCGCCGGTGTCGCCCGCGTCGATGTATCCGTCGAAGTGGTAGAGCATGACCAGACCGGCCGACTCCTGGGCGAGCGCCATCTCGGCGACGGCCAGGCCCTTCGGCTCCCATGCGTACAAACCCTGCGGATCAAGCACTGTGGGGGTCCTCCTGTCTTTCCTCGATCACAGAACGTGTCCGGAGGCGCGGACATTCCCGCGCCCCCGGAGTGGAGGGCCGGCAGGAGGCGGGCGGCCGTGGCCGCCGCCCCGGTCAGGAGGCCAGGACTCGCTGGTGGAGCTCGGTGACGACCTTGCGCGCCGAGGAGATGGCGCCGTGCTGCCAGGCGTCGAGGTGGCTCAGGTGGTCGCCCGCGAAGTAGACGTTGCCCTGCACCTGGTTGAGCGGGGCGAAGGCCGGGGCGTCGGGGCCGCCGGACATCGAGTGCCAGGCGCCCTCGATGTGCGGGATCAGCTTCCACTGGTGGGAGAACGAGGTGGCCAGCTCGGTGCGGTACTTCTCGCCGTGGATCTTCACCCCTTGGGCGACGGCCCGTTCCAGGCGCTGGGCGGGGGTGAGCGCCGAGTAGGCGTCGGCGTTGGAGCCCGTGTTGTAGTAGCCGATGACCAGGCCTCGCTCCCCCAGGTGTCCGTAGGAGGGGTACCAGATGTGGCTGAGGTCGAGGTCGGTCTCGGTGATGCCACCGAAGATCTTGAAGTCCTTCTCCCACCACCGGCTGCGGTACTCGAGACCGATCTTGCCGGCCGACGAGGCCCGCACCGCCTGGAGCGCGGTCTGGACGGAGGAGCCCAGATTGTGCGGGGTCCTCGCGAGGATCCACGGGGCGAGGGTCGCGATGCAGTAGTCCGCCTTGACCACCTCGGTGCGGCCGCCGCGGGTGTAGGTGACCTCCACGCCGGACGGGGTGTTGTGGACGCCGGTCACGGCGGCGCCGGTGCGGATCCGCTCGTGGCCGACGGCTCGGGCGAAGGCCCTGGGTATCGCGTCCATGCCGCCGACCGGCTGGAACATCAGCATCGCCTGGTCGTAGGCGAACTCGAACGAGAAGTAACGGCCCACGTTGGAGGCGAGCACGTCGGTGAGGGCGGGCACGTCGCCGAGGACCTCGCCGGGCTGCCCGGCGGCGCCGGGATCGACGCTCATGCCGCGGTGCTCGGTGCCGGTGTACCTGTAGTCGCCGCCGAGGGCGCCGTGGCCGCGCAGGAAGCTCAGCAGGCGTTCCTTGTCGTCAGCGGTCAGGTCCGCGTCCAGCGCCCCCGTGCTGGTCGCCTTGGCGAGCAGTTCGGACACGTAGCCGTAGACGTCGGCCTTGGCGGTGCGGTAGCGGACCGGGGACGTCATGCCGTTGCGCTCGTTGTAGATCAGGGCGCTGGCGTTGCTGTTGGTGAAGACCTCGACCTCGACGCCGAGTTCGCGGCAGTAGTCGAGGGTGTTCATCCACTGGGCCAGCCGGCCGGGGCCGGCGTTCATGTACTGCCCCTTGCTGAAGCGCGCGGTCTGGGTGACGCCGTGGACGTCGGTGACGCTGTCGCCGCCGCGGATGGTGAGGTTGCGTCCGCCGACCCGGTCCCGGGCCTCCAGGACGACGCAGTCGTATCCGGCCTTGCCGAGTTCGTAGGCCGAGGTGAGGCCCGCGATGCCGCCGCCGATGACCACGACCCTGGCGGGCCGTCCGGTGCGGCCCTGGAGGGTGAAGTCGCCTCTGCGGGGGGCGCGGAAGGGCGCCTCCTTCTCCGCCGCGTAGGCGGCGGTGGGGGCGAGGCCGAGCGCGCCCATGGTGGCGAACATCGCCCCCGCGCCGCCGGTGACGCCCACGGCCCGGAGGAAGCTGCGGCGGCTGGTACCGGAGGCCGGCTGAACGTGTGCCATGGCGGAGCCCCTTTCGGTAGTGATCTTGCTTGACCGAAAGCGATCCTCACAGCGGCGTGTTACGCGCCAAGGGCTTCAGTTGTAGCGTGCACGTTTCTCCGCGTTACAAGTACATGTCAATCAGCCCATGGCGGGAGACCCCGGAACGGGAGCACTTGGGGGCAGGAACACGCGGGGGCGGGGACGGGAAAGGCCCGGGGGACGGGAAAGGCCCGGGGGACGGGAAAGGCCCGGGGGACGGGAAAGGCCCGGGGGACGGGAAAGGCCCCGCCCGCTCCCTCTCGGGAGCGGACGGGGCCTTCCGTCAGGCTCGCGTCGGTCCACACGGAACCGCTCGCACGGCACCGCTCAGGCGGAACCGCTCACGCGGAACGCGTTCAGCTCTGGCCGCCGGCCAGCTTCTCGCGCAGCGCGGCCAGCGCCTCGTCCGAAGCCAGCGCACCGGAGGTGTCGCCGCCCTCGGAGGAGTACGAACCGCCACCGGTCGCGGCCGGAGCGGCGTCGCCACCCTCGGCAGCGGCCTGCTCGTCGGCCTCGCGGGACTTGATGACCTGGGCCTGGTGCTGCTCGAAGCGGGTCTGCGCCTCGGCGTACTGGCGCTCCCACTCCTCGCGCTGCTTCTCGTAGCCCTCGAGCCAGTCGTTGGTCTCGGGGTCGAAGCCCTCGGGGTAGATGTAGTTGCCCTGGTCGTCGTAGGACGCGGCCATGCCGTACAGGGTCGGGTCGAACTCGACCGCCGACGGGTCGGCGCCGAAGGCCTCGTTGGCCTGCTTCAGCGAGAGGCTGATGCGACGACGCTCGAGGTCGATGTCGATGACCTTGACGAAGATCTCGTCGTTGACCTGGACGACCTGCTCCGGGATCTCCACGTGGCGCTCGGCCAGCTCGGAGATGTGGACCAGACCCTCGATGCCCTCGTCCACGCGGACGAACGCACCGAACGGAACCAGCTTGGTGACCTTACCCGGGACGACCTGACCGATCTGGTGGGTCCGGGCGAACTGCTGCCACGGGTCCTCCTGCGTCGCCTTCAGCGACAGGGAGACACGCTCGCGGTCCATGTCCACGTCGAGAACCTCGACGGTGACCTCCTGGCCGACCTCGACAACCTCGGACGGGTGGTCGATGTGCTTCCAGGACAGCTCGGAGACGTGGACCAGACCGTCGACGCCACCCAGGTCCACGAAGGCACCGAAGTTGACGATCGAGGAGACCACGCCGGAGCGGACCTGACCCTTCTGCAGGGTCGTGAGGAAGGTCTGGCGGACCTCGGACTGGGTCTGCTCGAGCCAGGCACGGCGGGACAGGACCACGTTGTTGCGGTTCTTGTCCAGCTCGATGATCTTGGCCTCGAGCTCCTTGCCCACGTAGGGCTGGAGGTCGCGGACACGGCGCATCTCGACCAGGGAGGCCGGGAGGAAGCCACGGAGACCGATGTCGAGGATGAGACCACCCTTGACGACCTCGATGACGGTACCGGTGACGATCCCGTCCTCTTCCTTGATCTTCTCGATGGTGCCCCAGGCGCGCTCGTACTGGGCGCGCTTCTTCGAGAGGATCAGGCGGCCTTCCTTGTCCTCCTTCTGAAGGACCAGGGCCTCGATCTCGTCGCCGACCTTGACGACCTCGTTCGGGTCGACGTCGTGCTTGATCGAGAGTTCGCGGCTCGGGATGACACCTTCGGTCTTGTAACCGATGTCGAGCAGGACCTCGTCCCGGTCGACCTTCACGATGACGCCGTCGACGATGTCGCCGTCGTTGAAGTACTTGATCGTCTCGTCGATCGCGGCGAGGAAGGCTTCCTCGTTACCGATGTCGTTGACCGCTACCTGCGGCGTGGTGGCGGTGGTCTCGGTGCTGCTCGTCATGTGGGAAAGGGCTCCGGTACGGACATTGAAGTCGTAGGTACTGCTTACGCCGGGAGCCTGTTTCGCTCTGCAGAAGCCGGACAGCCAAGGAAGCGCCACTTTTCCAAGCGGCACCTCGAGAACCGAGGGGACTACAACAGATGCGAGCGCGACCTGCTACGTCTGAGGTGCGCAGGCCCGCAGCGCAACTTGTAGCATACGGGGGCAGCCGGGCAGGGTCAATGCGCGAAGCGCGCACCATGGTCGAAATGCCACAATCCCGGCAGAAATTTCGTCGTGCGAGGTAGCCGCCGCGATTCGCGCGGCACCCGCGAGCAGGCGTCCGTGACGGACTTCCGCACGCTGTGCGGGGTCGCGCGAACGGTTCGAAGATTAGCGGTGAGGAGCCGGTCATCCAAGAGTCCAGAGGGTCCAGCGGTGTCCGGGCGGCCACGGATCCGGCCGTGGCGGCCGATCCCGCGGGCGCCCGCACGACGGCCGCGTCGGCCGGTGCCCACGGGGCGGACGAGGCCGAGGCCACCCGCCGTGAGGCCTCGGCGGCGGAGAGCTCCCGGGCCAGCCGGGGATGGTGGGACCGCAACGCCGACGAGTACCAGAGCGAGCACGGGGCCTTCCTCGGCGACGACCGCTTCGTCTGGGGCCCCGAGGGGCTGGACGAGGAGGACGCCCGCCTGCTCGGGCCCGCCGGGGCCCTGGAGGGGCGGGACGTCCTGGAGATCGGCGCCGGCGCCGCGCAGTGCTCCCGCTGGCTCGCCGCCCAGGGGGCCAGGCCGGTCGCCCTGGACCTCTCCCACCGCCAGCTCCAGCACGCGCTGCGGATCGGCTCCGCGTTCCCGCTGGTGGAGGCCGACGCCGCGGTCCTGCCCTTCGCCGACGGCTCCTTCGACCTGGCCTGCTCCGCGTACGGGGCGATCCCCTTCGTCGCCGACCCCGGCCAGGTGCTGCGCGAGGTGCGCCGGGTGCTGCGGCCCGGGGGCCGGTTCGTCTTCTCGGTGACCCATCCGGTCCGGTGGGCCTTCCCCGACGAGCCCGGACCCGAGGGCCTGAGCGTGGCCTCCTCCTACTTCGACCGCACCCCCTACGTCGAGCAGGACGAGCGGGGGCGTGCCGTTTACGTGGAGCACCACCGGACGCTCGGCGACCGGGTGCGCGACGTGGTCGGCGCCGGGTTCCGGCTGACCGACCTCGTCGAACCGGAGTGGCCGGTGTGGAACGACGCCGAGTGGGGCGGCTGGTCGCCGCTGCGCGGCGGGCTGATCCCGGGCACGGCGGTCTTCGTCTGCGACCGGGACTGATCCCGGGCCCCCGCGGCGCCCCTGGGAGACTGGGCGGGTGATGCGTGAAGCCGCCGCCCTGGAACTGCCCGTCCGTTCCGTCCTGCCACAGCTGGACGAGGCGCTGGACGCCCGGGGCGCGGCCGTCCTGTGCGCGCCGCCCGGCACCGGCAAGACCACCCTCGTTCCACTCGCCCTCGCCGGACTGACCGGCCCCGCGGGTGGCCGGGACCGGGGCAAGGTGGTCGTCGCCGAACCGCGCCGCA
The DNA here is from genome assembly GCF_008974245.1 of Streptomyces abyssomicinicus. Lineage (GTDB taxonomy): Bacteria > Actinomycetota > Actinomycetes > Streptomycetales > Streptomycetaceae > Streptomyces > Streptomyces abyssomicinicus. The sequence goes on from NZ_BBZI01000008.1 coordinate 58,038, forward strand.
TCGCCGCCCGGGCCGCCGCCCGCCGCATGGCCTGGCTGCTCGGCGAGGCCGTCGGCGGGACGGTCGGGTACCGGGTCCGCGGCGACCGCGCGGTCTCCTCCCGCACCCGCGTCGAGGTCGTGACGACCGGTGTCCTGCTGCAGCGCCTCCAGCGGGACCCGGAACTCGCGGGCGTGGACACGGTCGTCCTCGACGAGTGCCACGAGCGTCATCTGGACGCCGACACCGCCGCCGCGTTCCTGCTGGACGTGCGCGCGACCCTCCGCCCCGACCTGCGGCTGGTCGCCGCCTCCGCCACCACCGACGCCGAGGGCTGGGCGAGGCTCCTGGGCGGCGCCCCCGTGGTCGAGGCGCGAGGGACGGCCCATCCGGTCGAGACCGTGTGGGCTCCCCCGCCGCGCCCGGTGCGTCCGCCGCACGGCACGCGCGTCGATCCGGCACTGCTGTCCCACGTGGCCTCGGTGGTCCGCCGCGCCCTGGCGGAGAGGGACGGCGACGTCCTCTGCTTCCTGCCCGGGGTCGGCGAGATCGCCCGGGTCGCCGGGGCCCTCGACGGCCTCGCGGCGAGCGGGGTGGACGTGCTCCAGGTGCACGGCCGCGCCCCCGCCGCCGTGCAGGACGCGGTGCTCTCCCCCGGCGGACGCCGCCGGGTCGTGCTGGCCACCTCGGTGGCCGAGTCCTCGCTCACCGTCCCCGGCGTCCGGGTGGTGGTGGACTCCGGGCTGGCCCGCGAACCGCGCGTCGACCATGCCCGGGGGCTGGGTGCGCTGACCACCGTGCGCGCCTCCCGGGCCGCCGGCCGCCAGCGGGCGGGCCGGGCCGGGCGGGAGGCGCCGGGCGCCGTCTACCGCTGCTGGAGCGAGGCGGAGGACCTCCGGCTGCCCGCGTTCCCGGCACCGGAGATCGAGGTCGCCGATCTGACCGCCTTCGCCCTCCAGGCCGCCTGCTGGGGCGACCCGGACGCCTCCGGTCTCGCCCTGCTCGACCCTCCGCCCGCCGGTGCGATGGCCGCCGCCCGCTCGGTGCTGGCCGCCGTGGGCGCGGTCGGCGCGGACGGCCGGGCCACCGGGCGCGGTGTCCGCCTGGCCCGCCTGGGCCTGCACCCGCGGCTGGGCCGGGCGCTGCTGGACGCGGCGCCGCTGGCCGGCGCCGAGGCGGCCGCGGAGGTGGTCGCGCTGCTGAGCGAGGAGGTGCCGCGTTCCTACGGTGACGACCTCGCCGCCGCCTGGCGGAGCGCGCGCCGCGGCGGCGACGGCTACTCGGCCCGCTGGCGCGCGGAGGCACGCCGGCTGCGTTCCCTGGCCGGCGACGCCGCCGGGCGGGAGGCGGGGGCGGGAGCCGGGGACGGGGCCGGGGTGGGAGCCGGGACCGGGGCCGGGGACGGGGCCGGGGCGGGGTCCGCCCGGCCGCGCACCGACGACCAGGTGGCCGGCGCGGTGGCGGCGCTGGCCTTCCCGGAGCGGGTGGGCCGGGTGGAGGGCGGTTCCTGCCTGATGGTGGGCGGCACCCGTGCGGAGGTGCCCGAGGGCTCACCGCTGCGGGCCGGCGCGTGGCTGGCGGTGGCGGTGGCCGACCGGCCGGTGGGGCAGGGGCACGCCCGCATCCGGCTGGCCGCGGTGGTCGACGAGGAGGCCGCCCGCCGCGCGGCGGCGCCGCTGCACGCCGAGGGCGAGGAGGTCCGCTGGGCGGACGGCGACGTGGTGGCCCGCCGGGTGGAGCGCCTCGGCGCGGTGGAGCTGGCGGTCCGGCCGCTGCGGGACGCGGCCCCCGGCCGGATCCGCGCCGCGCTGCTGGACGGTCTGCGCCGGGAAGGGCTGGGGCTCCTGCGCTGGTCGCGGGAGGCCGGAACCCTCCGGCAGCGGCTGGCGTTCCTGCGCGCGCGGCTGGGCGATCCCTGGCCGGACGTGTCCGACGAGGCGTTGCTGGTGCGGGCGGAGGAGTGGCTGGAGCCGGAGCTGGGGCGGGCCCGGCGCCGGGCGGACCTGGGCCGGATCGACGCCGGGCAGGGGCTGACGCGGCTGCTGCCGTGGGCGTCCGGCGAGGCGGCGCGGCTCGAGGAGCTGGCGCCGGAGCGTCTGGAGGTGCCGTCCGGCTCGCGGATCAGGGTCGACTACGCCGACCCCGAGCGGCCGGTGCTGGCGGTGAAGCTCCAGGAGATGTTCGGGTCCGCCGGGTCGCCCTCGGTGGCGGGCGTGCCGGTGCTGGTGCACATGCTGTCACCGGCCGGACGGCCCGTCGCGGTCACCGCCGACCTGGCCTCGTTCTGGCGGGACGGCTACCGGGGCGTGCGGGCGGAGCTGCGGGGGCGGTATCCGCGGCATCCGTGGCCCGAGGATCCGGCGACGGCCGTGCCCACCCGGCACACCAACGCCCGGCTGCGGCGGGAGGGCCGCTGACGGGGCGGTCGCACGCGACCGGGGCCGGGTCCCCCGCGGGAGGCCCGGCCCCGGTGCGGCGGGCAGGCGCGGTCAGAGCGCGCCGACGACCTCGCCGATGATGCCGGCTCCGGTGGCCTCCACCGTCAGCTCCACGGTGAGAGTGCCCGCTCCCGGCGTGTCCACGAGCAGCAGGTAGGTGCCGGCCGTGTCGCCCGCGAACAGGGTGGGCAGGGTCAGCACGCCGTCGGCGTCGGCGGTGAGCCCGATGGTGCGCAGCGGCGCGCCGTCGGGGTTCTCGGGGTCCTCGAAGTACGGCCCCTTGTCGTTCTGGGCGGTGTCCTCGGCCGACCTGATCAGCGTGACGGTGGCGCCGACCTTCGCCGCGGGCGCGCCGTCGCGGGTGGCCTCGACGGTGATCTTCCCGGCGAACTCCCCGCCGACGGGGCACACCAGGGGCTCGCCCTCGGCGAGGGTCAGCTTGTCCGCGGTGCGGACGGTGACGACACCGTCCCACTCGGCCGCCGTGACATCACGGCCGACGACGGTGGCGCGGACCACGAAGGCGCCGGTCTTCTCCCCGGCCACCAGCGCGGGCGCCGTGGCGACACCGCTGCCGTCGGTCTGCACGGTGGCGACGGTCTCGCCGCCCTCGAAGGCCGTGCCGGTGCCGCCGACGACGGTGAACCGGATCCGCACCTTGGCGACGCCGGCCCCGCCGGAGGTCTCCGCGCGGACCGCGATCTCCTCGGCGAAGGACGTCCCGGCCGTCGCGCTGAGCGAGCCGCCCGCCGTGCGCTCCAGGCTCTGCACCGAGTCGGTGGGCGTCTGGCCCGCCGGAGGGTCGGTGGCGGGCGGCGGCGTCGTGCCGCCACCACCGGGCGTGTCGGACCCGCCGCCACCGCTGCCACTGCCGTTGCCGCTGCCCGCGCCCGGACCCGTGGAGGGCGGCGCCGAGGGCGAGGTGGGCGTGACGAGGTGGCCGTCGTTGCGGTGGACCGGCAGGGTGCCGGTGCCGTCGGGGATCTCCTGGACGCCGTTGCGGAAGGTCTCCATCCACCGCAGCACCGTGTTGAGGTAGTCGCGGGAGTTGTTGTAGCTGAGGATCGCCCGCTCGAGGTCCGCGCTTTCGGCGAGGTTCCAGTTGTAGCGGCACAGGTAGTGCCCGGCGGCCAGCGCGGCGTCGTAGACGTTGTTGGGGTCCCTGGCCCCGTCCCCGTTGCCGTCCTTGCCCGCCCACTCCCAGGTCGACGGGATGAACTGCATCGGACCCACGGCGCGGTCGTAGGTCGCGTCGCCGTCGAAGGCGCCGTTGTCGGTGTCGCGGATGTGCGCGAACCCCTCGCCGTTGAGGGCCGGGCCGACGATGGGCGAGGTGGTGTTGCCGGAGGCGTCGACGCGGCCGCCGCGGGCCTGACCGGACTCCACCTGCCCGATGGCGGCGAGGAGTTGCCACGGCAGGTTGCAGCCGGGCTTGGCCTGGTTCAGGGTCGCCTCGGCCTTCTTGTAGGCGTCGAGGACGGTCGCCGGTATGCCGGATTCGCCGCTGCCGTCACTGCCGCTGCCGCCGGCCGGCGAGTTCAGCGGCGGGAGGTCCGTGTAGTACGAGTCGTCACCCGGGCTCTCGGCGAGGTCGGGAATCGGCTGGGAATCGCCGGTCTCCGATCTGGGCCTCTCGGCCACTCCCGGCGCCTGCGAAGCGGTCAGCGCCGCGACTGCGATCGCGGCCACCGCCGTGGTCGCCGCTCCCCTGCGCAGATGCCTGCCGATATGCGCCGCCATCGAGCGTTCCCTCCCTGGACGACCGACTTCTGGTCCCTCGGTCCGCCTGGCGGACAGAGATTCGATACCGCAATCAGGTGACCCTACGACAACTTGCGTCGCACGCACACCTGTTGCTGTCCGATATCGGGCGATTGGCGGCGACTTCGGCGCGGACCCGCGTGCGGAATTCGGACGCGGTCCCCGGCGGGGAACCGGCGGGGAACCGGCGAGGCGGTCATCGGCGTCCCTTCCCACCGCGGGCGTGGTCCTGGCCGCGCCGTCGTGCGCGCCCGGGCGCCGTGCTCCGCCGCGGCACCGCGCTGCGCCGCACCGCGCTGCGCTGCGCTGCGCTGCGCCGTACTGCCGCCCGCACCGCCTTGCCGCCGTACCGTCGCACCGCCCTCGCACCGAACGCCGCGCCGTCGCCGTACCTCCGGCGCGGGCCGTTCCCTCCGGGACCAGGAGCCGTCCTTGCCGTTCACCCTCAGCCACGCCGTCGCCGTCCTGCCCGCGGTCCGCGCCGACGGCACCGGACGGGCCGCCCTGCTGGTGCCGTCGGTGCTGTTCGCCGGGTCGTTCGCCCCCGACATGACGTACTACGCGGCGAGCGCGCTGCCCGACGCCATGGCCTTCGGCGACGTCACCCATTCGTTCGCCGGCGTGCTGACGGTGGACGTGGCCATCGCCTGGCTGCTGGTGGGCGCCTGGCTGCTGCTGCGGGAGCCGCTGGTCGCGTTGCTGCCGCTGCGGATCCGCGGGCGGGCCGCGGCGCTGACCCGTTGCGGGACGCCCAGGGCCCGGGTCCGGCCCGGCCTGGTCGCCGCCTGGTACCTCTCGGCGGTGCTGGGGGCGCTCACCCATGTGGTGTGGGACGCCTTCACCCACCTGGACCGGTGGGGGATGCGGATCCTCCCGGTGCTGGGTGAGGAGATCGCGGGCTCGCCGCTGTACTGGTACCTCCAGTACGGGGGGTCGGCGGTCGCCGCGGTGGTCATCGTGTGGTTCCTGGCCCGTGCGCTGCGGCAGGCCCCCGACCGCGCGGGGCTCGGGCTGCCGGCGCTGTCACCTCGTGACCGCTGGGCTGCCTGGGCGCTGCTGGCGCTCTGCGCGGGGATCGCGGCGACGGTGCGGGTGATGCGCTGGTGGGCCTACTGGGGGCATGTCGCCCGGCCCTGGGAGATCGTCCCGACGCTCTGCTTCGGAGCCGGCGCGGGCCTCGCCGTCGGCCTGCTGCTCCACGGTGTCGCGGTCAGGGTGTGGCGGCGTCCGTCCCGGGATCCGCGTGCGGCGGCCGGTGAGCCGGGGACGCGGGAAGGGGCGGGAAACCGGGCAGCGGCATCACGGTGACCGCGATCCGCCGGGAGGCGCCCGGGCGGGTCAGCCGGAGCACCAGTGCCCAGGTGCGGCGGGCGGCCGCCTGCGTGGGGCCCACCGCCAGGGAGAGGAACACCAGGGGCCGGCGGCCGGCCACCGCCTCCCACAGTCGGCGCGCCCGCCGTCGCGCTCCGGCCGTCCAGCGGAGGTGACAACGGGCCGTGCTTGCGGTCGGAGCGACGGGGCGCACCGGCGGGCGCAGCGCGGATATGACCGCTTCCGCTCCCGCCGGAGACCGGCCGAGCATGCGTATATCCATGCCCCGCATCCTCACCCCGCCCTCGGCCCGCGTCGCCTCCATGGGGTCCGCCCGAGTGACGCGAGGCGCCCGCCGAAGAAGTCCCCGGGTGCCGCCGCCGTGCTGCCGCCGTGCCGCCGTCCGTCGGGGGTTCCGCGGTGGGCGTGCCGTGGCGGCGCGGCGGCGGTCGGGCGTGGGTGGGCCCGGGGGCAGAAGTGGCGCGGGCGCACGCGTCGGCCCGCGCGACGGGGCGCGCCGGTGGACCCGCACGACGAGGTGCGCCGGTCGGCACGGGCAACGGCACGAGCGGTACGGCCCCGCCCTGCACTCGCGCCGCGCCCCGCGGGCAACCGCGAGGCACCGGGGCAGCGCGGCGATACAGCCCGGCACCCGGCACCCGGCACCCGGCACCCGGCACCCGGCACCCGGCACCCGGCACCCGGCACCCGGCACCCGGCACCCGGCACCCGGCACCCGGCACCCGGCACCCGGCACCCGGCACCCGGCACCCGGCACCCGGCACCCGGCAGGCAACTCCGCGCCGTCCCGCAGGGCACGGCCTGGGCCGCGTCTCCCGCCGAGGGAGCGGCCACGCGCGGCACAGGCGCGGCGGCGCGCCGACGCACGGCGCGGGGCTGACCCCCCGGCCGGGGGCCAGACGGACGCCGCCGGCCCCGGCGCTCAGTGCGCCGCGGACTCCCAGTCCCGGCCCACGCCGACCGAGACGTCCAGCGGTGCCCGCAGCGTCACCGCACCGGCCATCTCCCGCCGGACCAGCTCCTCCACCGCGGCCCGCTCGCCGGGCGCGACCTCCAGCACGATTTCGTCGTGGACCTGCAGCAGTATCCGCGACCCCAGCTCCGCCTCCCGCAGCGCGGCGTCGACCTTCAGCATCGCGATCTTCACGATGTCCGCGGCGGTGCCCTGGATCGGCGCGTTGAGCGCCATCCGCTCGGCCGCCTCCCGCCGCTGACGGTTGTCGCTGTTCAGGTCCGGAAGGTAGCGGCGGCGGCCGAGGATGGTCTCGGTGTACCCGGTGGCCCGGGCCTCGTCGACGACCCGGCGCAGGTAGTCCCGCACCCCGCCGAACCGCTCGAAGTAGGTGTCCATCAGGGCCCGCGCCTCGCCGGCGTCGATGTTCAGCTGCTGCGACAGGCCGAACGCCGACAGCCCGTAGGCCAGGCCGTACGACATCGCCTTGATCTTCCGCCGCATCTCGGGGTCGACCTGGGACCGTTCCACCGAGAACACCTGGGAGGCGACCGTGGTGTGCAGGTCCTCGCCGGAGGTGAACGCCTCGATCAGGCCCTGGTCCTCCGACAGGTGGGCCATCACCCGCAGTTCGATCTGGCTGTAGTCGGCCGTCATCAGCGACTCGAAGCCCTCGCCGACCACGAAACCACGCCGGATCGCCCGGCCCTCGTCCGTGCGCACCGGGATGTTCTGGAGGTTCGGGTCCGTCGACGACAGCCGGCCCGTGGCCGCCACCGTCTGGTTGAAGGTGGTGTGGATCCGGCCGTCCGCGGAGACCGTCTTGATCAGGCCCTCCACGGTCGTCCGCAGCTTGGCCTGCTCGCGGTGCCGGAGCATGATCACCGGGAGCTCGTTCTCGGTCTGCTGGGCCAGCCAGGCCAGCGCGTCCGCGTCCGTGGTGTAGCCGGTCTTGGTCTTCTTGGTCTTCGGCAGACCCAGCTCGCCGAAGAGGACCTCCTGGAGCTGCTTCGGGGAGCCCAGGTTGAACTCGTGGCCCGCCGCCGCGTGCGCCTCCCGCACGGCCTGCTGGACCGCGCCCGCGAACATCTGCTCCATCTTCCCGAGGTGATCCCGGTCGGCGGCGATGCCGTGCCGCTCCATCCGCGCCAGCAGCGCCGACGTCGGCAGCTCCATGTCGCGCAGCAGCTCGGCGGCGCCCACCTCCGCCAGCCGGCCCTCGAACGCCGCCGCCAGGTCCAGCACGGCCAGCGCCTGCACCATCAGGGCCTCGGCCTCGGCGTCCTCGTCCGCGCCGAAGGCGAGCTGCCCGCCGGCGGCCGCGGCCGGGGCTAGCTCACGGCCCAGGTACTCCAGGGACAGGGCGTCCAGGTCGAAGGACCGGCGGCCCGGCTTGACCAGGTAGGCGGCCAGCGCGGTGTCCATCGTCACGCCGGCGACCGTCCAGCCGTGTTCGCCGAACAGCCGCATCGCGGCCTTCACGTTGTGGAAGACCTTCGGCCTGGCCCGATCGGCCAGCCATGCCGCCCAGGCCGTCCCGTCCGCCTCGTCGAGCTGCGCCGGGTCGAACCAGGCCGCCTGCCCGCCCTCCGCGGCGAGCGCGACCTCGGCCACCGAGCCCGCGCCCAGCGCCCAGGCGCCGACCGCCGCCACGCCCAGCGGGCCGTCCTGCGCGTGCTCCGCCAGCCAGGGCGCCAGCTCGCCGGTGGACAGCACCGAGCCGTCCAGCTCGACGCCGCTCTGCGCGGCGGGCGAGGGACCCGCCTCCTCCTCGGCGGCCGGGTCCACGGCGAACAGCCGCTCCCGCAGCGACGGGTTACGGATCTCCAGCGTGTCCAGGATCATCGCGACCGACTTGCGGTCGTAGGCCGCCCGCTCCAGCGCGGAGACCCCCACCGGCAGCTCGACGTCCCGGACCATCTCGGTCAGCCGGCGGTTCAGCTTCACCGACTCCAGGTGGTCGCGGAAGTTCTGCCCCGCCTTGCCCTTGACCTCCTCCGCCCGCTCGACCAGCTCGGCGAACGACCCGAACTGGTTGATCCACTTCGCGGCCGTCTTCTCGCCCACGCCCGGGATGCCCGGCAGGTTGTCCGACGGGTCGCCGCGCAGCGCCGCGAAGTCGGGGTACTGCGCCGGGGTCAGGCCGTACTTCTCGAAGACCTTCTCCGGCGTGAACCGGGTCAGCTCCGAGACGCCCTTGGTCGGGTACAGCACCGTGGTGTGCTCGGACACCAGCTGGAAGGAGTCGCGGTCGCCGGTGACGATGAGGACGTCGAAGCCCTCCGTCTCCGCCTGCGTCGCCAGGGTCGCGATGACGTCATCGGCCTCGAAGCCGTCCACCGCGAACCGGCGCACGGCCATCGCGTCCAGCAGCTCGCCGATCAGCTCCACCTGGCCACGGAACTCGTCCGGCGTCTTCGCCCGGTTCGCCTTGTACTCGGTGAACTCCTCGGCCCGCCACGTCTTGCGGGACACGTCGAAGGCCACCGCGAAGTGCGTGGGGGCCTCGTCGCGCAGCGTGTTGGCCAGCATCGAGGCGAAGCCGTAGATCGCGTTCGTCGGCTGGCCCTGCGCCGTCGTGAAGTTCTCCGCGGGCAGCGCGAAGAACGCGCGGTACGCGAGCGAGTGCCCGTCCATGAGCATCAGCCGCGGACGCTCACCGCCGGGGGTCGTGTCGGTCTTCTTCGATGCTGTATCCACCACGCCCTCGATCCTGCCACGCCCCACGGACAGCCCGCGCCCACCCACCGGCCGCCCCGGCTCCCCGCTCCGGCCCGGTCACCCGTGGCGGTGATCCGCCGGGCCGCTCCGCGAGGGTTCTCCACAGGTCTCGCGGAGCCTCCTCCACAGCTCTCCCGCAGGCCCGCACCCCCGTGCAAGGATCTTGGACGACAGCCGACCCGACAGCCGCACCACCGGTGCAGAAGAGGTGAGCGCCATGGCGAGCAAGCCCCCCGCCGCCGATCCCGTGCAGGACGCCCCCCGCGTCACCGAGCCCCGGCACGCAGCGGCCGGCCTGCCCGCCCTCGGTCACACCCTGCGCATCGCCCACCAGCAGATGGGTGTCCGCCGCACGGCCCTCACCCTCCTGCGGGTCAACCAGAAGGACGGCTTCGACTGTCCCGGCTGCGCCTGGCCCGAGGGCGACAAGCGGCACGCCGCGGAGTTCTGCGAGAACGGCGCCAAGGCCGTCGCCGAGGAGGCCACCCTCCGCCGGGTCACGCCGGACTTCTTCGCCGCCCACCCCGTCGCCGACCTCGCCGGCCGCAGCGGCTACTGGCTGGGCCAGCAGGGGCGCCTGACCCGTCCCATGTACCTGGCCGAGGGCGCCACCCACTACGAGCCCATCGGCTGGGACGAGGCCTTCGACGTGATCGCCGAGGAGATCGGCGCCCTCGACTCCCCCGACCAGGCGGTGTTCTACACCTCGGGCCGGACCAGCAACGAGGCCGCCTTCCTCTACCAGCTCTTCGCCCGCGAGCTGGGCACCAACAACCTGCCCGACTGCTCCAACATGTGCCACGAGTCCTCCGGCTCCGCCCTCACCGAGACCATCGGCATCGGCAAGGGCAGCGTCAGCCTCGAGGACCTCCACCAGGCCGACCTGATCATCGTCGCCGGGCAGAACCCGGGCACCAACCACCCGAGGATGCTCACCGCCCTGGAGAAGGCCAAGGCGGCCGGGGCCCGCGTCATCAGCGTCAACCCGCTGCCGGAGGCAGGGCTCGAACGGTTCAAGAACCCGCAGACCCCCAAGGGCCTCACCACCGGCACCGCCCTCACCGACCTGTTCCTCCAGATCCGCATCGGCGGCGACCAGGCCCTCTTCCGCCTCCTCAACAAGCTCGTCCTGGAGACCGAGGGCGCCGTGGACGAGGCGTTCGTCCGCGAGCACACCCACGGCTACGAGGAGTTCGCCGAGGCCGCCCGCGCCGCCGACTGGGCGGAGACCCTGGCCGCCACCGGCCTCACCCGCGAGGAGATCCACCAGGCCCTCGACATGGTGCTCGCCTCGAAGCGCACCATCGTCTGCTGGGCCATGGGTCTCACCCAGCACAAGCACTCGGTCCCCACCATCCGCGAGGTCGTCAACTTCCTGCTGCTGCGCGGCGACATCGGCCGTCCCGGAGCCGGCGTCTGTCCGGTGCGAGGGCACTCCAACGTCCAGGGCGACCGCACCATGGGCATCTTCGAACGCCCCGCGCCCGCCTTCCTCGACGCCCTGGAACGCGAATTCGCCTTCGCCCCGCCCCGGCACCACGGCCTCGACGTCGTCAACGCCATCCGCGCCCTGCGCGACGGCGCCGCCAAGGTCTTCTTCGCCATGGGCGGCAACTTCGTCGCCGCCACCCCGGACACCGACGTCACCGAGGACGCCATGAGGCGCGCCCGCCTCACCGTCCACGTCTCCACCAAGCTCAACCGCTCGCACGCCGTCACCGGCGCCCGCGCCCTGATCCTCCCCACCCTCGGCCGCACCGAGCGCGACCTCCAGGCCGGCGGCGAGCAGTTCGTCACGGTCGAGGACTCCATGGGCATGGTGCACGCCTCCCGCGGCCGCCTCGAGCCGGCGAGCCCGCACCTGCTGTCCGAACCGGCCATCGTGTGCCGCCTCGCGCGCCGCGTCCTCGGTCCAGGGAGCGCCACGCCGTGGGAGGAGTTCGAGAAGGACTACGCCACGGTCCGCGACCGCATCTCGCGGGTCGTCCCCGGCTTCGAGGACTTCAACGCCCGCATCGCCCACCCCGGCGGCTTCACCCTCCCGCACGCGCCGCGCGACGAGCGCCGCTTCCCCACCGCCACCGGCAAGGCGAACTTCACCGCCGCCCCCGTCGAGTACCCGGTGATCCCCGAGGGCCGCCTGCTGCTGCAGACCCTCCGCTCGCACGACCAGTACAACACCACGATCTACGGCCTCGACGACCGTTACCGGGGGATCCACGGCGGCCGCCGCGTCGTCCTCGTCCACCCGGAGGACGCCGCCGGACTCGGCGTCGCCGACGGCTCGTACGTCGACCTTGTCTCCGAGTGGAGCGACGGGACCGAGCGCCGGGCCCCCGGCTTCCGCGTGGTCCATTACCCCACGGCCCGGCGGTGCGCTGCCGCCTACTACCCGGAGACCAACGTCCTGGTGCCGCTCGACTCCACCGCGGACGTCAGCAACACCCCGGCCAGCAAGTCCGTGGTGATCCGTCTGGAACAATCCGCAGCGGACTGAGCGTTTGCTCAGCCGACGGCGCCGCAGCATCGCCGGCGGCACCACCGCCGGCATCACCACAGGCACCACCGCACCAGGTCTCCCCCGAAAGAATTGGAGCCGGCCCCATGGGCGAGCAGCACACCGTGAAGTTCCCGCAGGAAGTCCTCGACGAGTACGCGAGCCTCGGCCTCGACCTGCCCGCCCTCTTCTCCGCCGGCCACCTCGGCACCCGTATGGGCATCGAGGTCAAGGAGGCCTCGGCCGAGCGGGTCGTGGGCACCATGCCGGTCGAGGGCAACACCCAGCCCTACGGCCTGCTCCACGGCGGCGCCTCGGCCGTTCTCGCCGAGACGCTCGGTTCGGTCGGCTCCATGCTGCACGGCGGCCCTTCCAAGATCGCCGTCGGCGTCGACCTCAACTGCACCCACCACCGCGGCCTGAGCTCCGGCGTGGTCACCGGGGTCGCCACCCCGGTCCACCGCGGCCGCTCCACGGCCACCTACGAGATCGTCATCAGCGACGAGCAGGACCGCCGCGTCTGCAGCGCCCGCCTCACCTGTCTCCTGCGTGACGCCTGACGGCCCACCGCGCTCCCTCACGGGGCGCCCCGAGCGGCACCGCCGCCCGGGGCGCCCCTTTTTTCTTGAATTCTTCTTCCGCGAGTAACGCTGCGTAACACGATCGAAATACATGCATGATGCATTCATCGAACGAGTGACAACGCTGTCAGGTAATGAGTGAAAACCCGAGTGCTCCTGAACGCCGAAACGCTGCGTCCTGCACTTTCTCAACATGTGGACCGGCCGAATCCGCCGGAATTAACCTCTTCCACCCACTCCTTACCGCTCTGCATTACCTCGTGTCATAACAAGAGCGTCACATCATTGGTCAGGCACTCCTCCCTATAACCGCCTCGCGCCTAGAGTCACCGCCAGTCACCGCGCCGTGGGAACAGCAAATCCGCCCAGCGCCTCGACTCGGCCGCATTCCAGACCGGAACGGCCGTGCCAGGGAAAGGACACAACGTGCGTCAACGTCTCCTCGCACTGACCGCCGCGCTGGCGGCGGGAGCGCTCACCCTCACCGCCTGCGGCTCTCGCGACGAGGGCAACAAGGGCGGCGGCGGCTCCGGCGACGTCAAGGTCGTCATCGGCCTCGACGCCCCGCTCACCGGCGACCTGTCCGCACTGGGCCTCGGCATGAAGAACGCTGCCGACCTCGCGGCCAAGACGGCCAACAAGAAGAAGTTCGTCGACGGCGTCACCTTCGAGATCGACGCCCGCGACGACCAGGCCCAGCCCTCCGTGGGCGCGCAGAACGCGCAGGCCTTCATCAGCAACAAGGACGTCCTCGGCGTCGTCGGCCCGCTGAACTCCAGCGTCTCGCAGCAGATGCAGAAGCCGTTCAACGACGCCGGCCTCACCCAGGTCTCCCCGGCCAACACCGGCACCGAGCTCACCCAGGGCGACGGCTGGAAGGACGGCAACTCCGTCCGCCAGTTCGACACCTTCTTCCGCACCGCCACCACCGACGAGGTGCAGGGCGCGTTCGCCGCCGAGTACCTCTTCAACGAGGCGGGCCTCAAGAAGGTCTACCTGATCGACGACCAGAAGACCTACGGCGCCGGCCTCGCCGCCTCCTTCAAGGCCAACTTCACCAAGCTCGGCGGCAAGATCGTCGGCGACGACCACATCAACCCGGACGACCGCGACTTCAACGCCGTCGTCACCAAGATCAAGAAGACCGGCGCCGAAGCCCTCTACTACGGCGGCGAGTACCCGGCCGCCGCGCCCCTGAGCCAGGCCCTCAAGGACAGCGGCCAGGCCATCCCCCTCATGGGCGGCGACGGCATCTACTCCGGCGAGTTCCCCAAGCTCAACAAGAAGGCCGAGGGCGACCTCGCCACCTCCGTCGGTGAGCCGGTCGAGAAGCTCGACTCCGCCAAGGACTTCATCGCCAACTACCAGGCCGAGGGCTACGAGGACGCCTACGAGGCCTACGGCGGCCTCACCTACGACGCCACCTGGGCCGTGATCGAGGCCGTCAAGCTGGCGGTCGACGGCAACGACGGCAAGCTCCCGAGCGACGGCCGCAAGGCGGTCCTCGAGGCCATGAGCAAGATCAAGTTCCAGGGCGTCACCGGCGAGATCTCGTTCGACGAGTTCGGCGACACCACCAACAAGACCATGACCGCCTACAAGGTCAAGGACAACGCCTGGGCCCCCGAGTACAGCGGCTCCCCCAAGCTCGACTGATCACCCCGGTCGAGCGACCGGCACCACACATTGATTCAGGCCGCGCGGGCGCGCCCACCAGCGCTCCCGCGCGGCGCCATATCCGAACCACCCCAACGGAGGCCCTGCGGTGAACGAACTGCCGCAACAGCTGGCCAATGGACTCATCCTCGGCGCGATGTACGGACTCATCGCGATCGGCTACACGATGGTCTATGGAATCGTCCAGCTCATCAACTTCGCCCACGGCGAGATATTCATGGTCGGAGGCTTCGGGGCGCTCACCGTCTACACGGCCCTTCCCAGCAGCCTCGGCCTCCTGACAGCCATCCCCCTCATGATCCTGGGCGGCATCGTCGTCTCCGTCCTCGTCGCCACCGCGGCGGAACGCTTCGCCTACCGGCCCCTGCGCACCGCACCACGCCTGGCCCCGCTCATCACCGCCATCGGCCTCTCCCTCGCGCTCCAGCAGGCCGTCTGGATGTGGTACCCCGACGCCAAGAAGGACGTGCCCTTCCCCCGCTTCGAAGGCGACGCCGTCAACATCCTCGGCGCCCACATCCAGCGCGGCGACCTCTTCGTCCTCATCGCGGCGCCCCTGTGCATGATCGCCCTCGGGTTCTTCGTCAACAAGACCCGCACCGGACGCGGCATGCAGGCCACCGCGCAGGACCCCGACACCGCCAAGCTCATGGGCGTCAACACCGACCGCATCATCGTCATGGCCTTCGCCATCGGCGCCGCGTTCGCCGCCGTCGCCGCCGTCGCCTACGGGCTCAAGAACGGCCAGATCGGCTTCCGCATGGGCTTCCTGATGGGCCTCAAGGCCTTCACCGCCGCGGTTCTCGGCGGCATCGGCAACATCTACGGCGCGATGCTCGGCGGCATCGTCCTCGGCGTCGCCGAGTCCCTCGCCACCGGCTACATCAGCGACATCCCCGGCATGGAGCTCTTCGGAGGCGGCGGCTGGAAGGACGTCTGGGCCTTCGCCCTCCTCATCATCGTCCTCCTGGTCAGGCCCCAGGGCCTGCTCGGCGAACGCGTCGCGGACAGGGCGTGATACCGATGACCACCAAGCCCACCAAGCCCTCCAAGATCGCCAGGACCACCACCGCGATCATCCCCCTCCCGGCCACCGCCGCCCGTGCCGTCACCATCGCGGGCGCCGCCCTCACCCTCGCCGGCACCTTCCTCGCCTGGACCTGGACCAGCGACTTCCCCGGCGACCTCACCGTCACCGGCTACCCCGGCGGCCTCCAGGTCCTCACCCTCGTCGGCGCCGTCCTCACCCTGCTGTTCGCCCTCTCCGGCTACAACGTCCGAGGCCTCGGCTGGCTCACCCCCGGCGGCACCAACAGCCCCGTGCGCCTCAGCGCCCTCGGCGTCTTCGGCACCACCGGCTACACCATCGGCGCCATCAGCTACGAACTCGGCGGCCTCGTCAACCTCGAGCCCGGCGCCTGGCTCTCCGGCGGCGGCGCGCTCCTCGCCGTCATCGGCGCCCTCGGCCTGCCCGCCGACCAGCCCCACGACGAGGACGCAGGCCTCTGGGGCAAACTCCGCAACGCGCTCACCGCCCCTGAGCCCGGTCGCGCCAAGGATCTCTCCTCCTGGGCCGAGATCCTGATCATCACCGCGGCCTTCGGCATCGGACTCTGGGTCTTCTCCTACGGCATCGCCACCGAGTACTCCGAACTCTTCATCGGCTTCGTCGTCCTCGCCGCGTTCGCCTTCAGCGCGGTGCTGCGTGCCGGACTGATCAAGCGGCTCTCGGCGCTCACCGCCAAGCACCGCAACGTCACCCTGTCCGCCGCCTTCGCCGCGGCGATCTGCTTCCCGTTCACCCAGAGCAACGACCAGTTCGCGCTCATCGGCGCCAACATCCTGATCTTCGCCACCGTCGCCCTGGGCCTCAACGTCGTCGTCGGCCTCGCCGGCCTCCTCGACCTCGGATACGTCGCCTTCCTCGGTGTCGGCGCCTACGCCGCCGCCCTGGTCTCGGGCTCCCCCCAGTCGACCATCGGCGTGCACTTCCCCTTCTGGGCCGCCGTCCTCACCGGCGTCGCGGCGTCCCTGGTGTTCGGCGTCCTCATCGGTGCCCCCACCCTGCGGCTGCGCGGCGACTACCTCGCCATCGTCACCCTGGGCTTCGGTGAGATCTTCCGCATCACCATGAACAGCCTCAACGGCACCAGCGGACCCGACGTCACCAACGGTTCCAACGGCATCCCGAACATCCCCGACCTGGAACTCTTCGGCTTCAACTTCGGCGTGCCGCACGACGTCCTGGGCTTCCAGCTCACCCGCCCCGGCAACTACTACCTGCTGATGCTGCTCTTCACGGCGATCGTCGTGATGGTCTTCCGCCGCTCCGCGGAATCCCGCATCGGCCGCGCCTGGGTCGCCATCCGCGAGGACGAGACCGCCGCCACCGCCATGGGCATCAACGGCTTCCGCCTCAAGCTCCTCGCCTTCGCGCTCGGCGCCGCGCTCGCCGGCCTCGCGGGCTCCGTCCAGGCCCACGTCTCCTACAGTGTCACCCCCGAGCAGTACCAGTTCGCCGGCTCCGTGCCGCCCAACTCGGCCTTCCTGCTCGCCGCCGTCATCCTCGGCGGCATGGGCACCATCAGCGGCCCCCTCATCGGCGCCGCGCTGCTCTACCTCATCCCGGCGAAGCTCCAGTTCATGGCGGACTACCAGCTCCTCCTCTTCGGCATCGCGCTCATGCTCCTCATGCGCTTCCGCCCCGAGGGCCTGGTCGCCGACCGCAGGAAGCAGCTCGAGTTCCACGAGACCGGACAGACCGACGTACCGGACGCCGCGACGCTTCCCGAGGGCGCCACCGGCGTCGCCAAGGCAGGGGCGTGACCGCCATGACCACCACCACCAACGCGACCACCACCAAGGTCCTCGACGTCAGCGGCGTCACCATGAAGTTCGGCGGGCTCACCGCCGTCCGCGAGGTCGACCTCACCGTGAACAGCGGCGAGATCGTCGGACTCATCGGACCCAACGGTGCCGGCAAGACCACCTTCTTCAACTGCCTGACCGGCCTCTACGTCCCCACCAGCGGCACGGTCAAGTACAAGGACACCGTCCTGCCGCCCAAGCCGCACCTGGTCACCAAGGCCGGCATCGCCCGCACCTTCCAGAACATCCGGCTCTTCGCCAACATGACCGTTCTGGAGAACGTCCTCGTCGGCCGCCACACCAGGACCAAGGAAGGCCTCTGGTCGGCCCTCCTGCGCCTGCCCGGCTTCAAGAGGGCGGAGGAGGAGTCCCGCGCGAAGGCCATGGAACTCCTGGAGTTCACCGGCCTCGCCCACAAGGCCGACCACCTGGCCCGCAACCTGCCCTACGGCGAGCAGCGCAAGCTGGAGATCGCCCGCGCCCTCGCCAGCGAGCCCGGCCTCCTCCTCCTCGACGAGCCCACGGCCGGCATGAACCCCGCCGAGACCCGGGCGACCGAGGAACTCGTCTTCGCCATCCGCGACATGGGCATCGCCATCGTCGTCATCGAGCACGACATCCGGTTCATCATGAACCTCTGCGACCGCGTCGCCGTGCTCGTCCAGGGCGAGAAGATCGTCGAAGGCCCCGCCGAAGTCGTCCAGCGCGACGAACGCGTCATCGCGGCCTACCTCGGCGAACCCTACGAAGACACCACCGCCGCCGGTAGCGCCGCTCCCTCCCCCGAGGCCCCCCGGGCCGACGGCGAGGACCAGGACGGCGCCGGACCCGGCAAGGAGAACGACCGATGACCGCACTTCTCGAGGTCGAGGACCTCCGCGTCGCCTACGGCAAGATCGAGGCCGTCAAGGGCATCAGCTTCACGGTCGATGCCGGCCAGGTCGTCACCCTCATCGGCACCAACGGCGCCGGCAAGACCACCACCCTGCGCACCCTCTCCGGGCTCCTCAAGCCCTCGGGCGGCACCATCCGCTTCGAGGGCAAGGACCTCAACAAGGTGCCCGCGCACAAGGTGGTCAGCCTCGGCCTCGCCCATTCCCCGGAAGGGCGCCACATCTTCCCCCGCATGTCCATCGAGGACAACCTGCGGCTCGGCGCCTACCTCCGCGACGACCGGGACGGCATCGCCAAGGACATCCAGCGCGCCTACGACCTCTTCCCCATCCTCGGGGAGCGCAGGAGGCAGGCCGCCGGAACCCTGTCCGGCGGTGAGCAGCAGATGCTCGCCATGGGCCGTGCGCTGATGTCCCAGCCGAAGCTGCTGATGCTCGACGAGCCCTCCATGGGGCTCTCGCCGATCATGATGCAGAAGATCATGGCCACCATCAGCGAGCTCAAGGCGCAGGGCACCACCATCCTGCTCGTCGAGCAGAACGCCCAGGCGGCGCTCTCGCTCGCCGACCACGGCTACGTGATGGAGGTCGGCAAGATCACCCTCACCGGCACGGGCCAGGAACTCCTGCACGACGAGTCGGTCCGCAAGGCCTACCTCGGCGAGGACTGACCCCCCCTCCCGGCTCCGCCCGGCACACGCGACGAGGCCCGTACCCCTGGACGACAGGGGTACGGGCCTCGCCCGCGTCCGCTTCGGTCCCGGTCCGGTGCCGTTCCGGTCCGGTGCCGTTCCGGTCCCGGTCCGGCGTCCGGCGTCCGGCGTCCGGCGTCCGGCGTCAGCCTCGTCCGGCCTTCTTCTCCTCGGAGTCGGCGATGACCGCCTCCGCGACCTGCTGCATCGACATCCGGCGGTCCATCGACGTCTTCTGGATCCACCGGAACGCCGCCGGCTCGCTCAGCCCGTACTCGGTCTGCAGGATCGACTTCGCGCGGTCCACCAGCTTGCGGGTCTCCAGCCGCTGGGAGAGATCGGCGATCTCCTTCTCCAGCTCCTTCATCTCCGTGAACCGCGACACCGCCATCTCGATCGCGGGCACCACGTCGCTCTTGGAGAACGGCTTCACCAGGTACGCCATCGCACCGGCGTCCCGGGCCCGCTCCACCAGCTCGCGCTGCGAGAACGCGGTCAGCATCAGCACCGGGGCGATGGACTCCTCCGCGATCTTCTCCGCCGCGGAGATGCCGTCCAGCTTGGGCATCTTGACGTCCAGGATCACCAGGTCCGGCCGGTGCTCCCGGGCCAGCTCCACGGCCCGCTCCCCGTCCCCGGCCTCGCCGACGACCGTGTACCCCTCCTCCTCCAGCATCTCCTTGAGATCCAGCCGGATCAGGGCCTCGTCCTCGGCGATGACCACGCGGGTGGTCATCGGGGGGACGTGAGACTTGTCGTCGTCTTCCACGGGCTGCGGGGACTCGGGGGCGGTCACGCTGGCTCCTCGGGCATCAGGGCAGAGTACTGCTGCCCGGTAGCCTACCTAGCTGCAGCACAGCGCAGTGAACCGGTACACTCGGACCAGCTTCTGCCTGCCCGGTTGGTGGAATTGGTCAGACACGCGGCCCTCAAAAGGCCGTGCCCTTTGGGCGTGTGGGTTCGAGTCCCACACCGGGTACCACAACAAGGCGGACGTTTACTTTCGAGTGAACGTCCGCTTTTTGCTGCGTCATGTCACCCGCCGTCACTCATGGTGAACACATGGCTCACCATGGCACTGAAGTGCGACACAAGGCCCTGACCCTGCTCCGCGACGGCAGATTCAACGCAGACGTCGCCCGCATGCTGGAAGTTCCTGTGGGCACCGTCGGCTACTGGAAGCACATGGATCGCGCCAAGCGCGGCGAGTGCCCTGGCCGCAAGGTCTCTTCCTGCCCGCGTTGCGACGGCCGCGACCTTGACCGTCCCGCCTACAGCTATCTCTTGGCGCTCTACCTCGGCGACGGCCACATCAGCCACTACTCAACGCACCGCGTGCCCAACCTGATGATCGCCTGCACCGAGTCGTGGCCGGGGCTCATGGAGGAGTGCGAGGTCGCGATGAAGGCCGTCTTCCCTGAGAACAGCGTCTGCCGAGTCAGGAGAACCGGCTGTAGCAACGTGAAGGTGTACTCGAGACACCTGCGCTGCTTGTTCCCCCAGCACGGGCGGGGGAAGAAGCACGATCGCCTGATCGCACTGGAGCCCTGGCAGGTAGACATCATGCGCGCACACCCATGGGAGTTCATCCGCGGGCTGATTCACTCCGACGGGTGCCGCGTCACCAACTGGACCACGCGCATGGTGGGCGGCGAACCCAAGCGCTACGAGTATCCGCGGTACTTCTTCACCAACAAGTCCGACGACATCCGGCAGCTGTGCTGCGATGCGCTCGACCTCGTCGGGGTCGAATGGAAGATCACCGTCCGCGCCGGGAAGCCCTTCAACGTCTCCGTCGCCCGAAAGGCGTCCGTCGCCCTCATGGACGCCCACGTGGGCCCCAAGTACTGACTCAGTCCTCCCCGATGTGGTGCACCCGGACCAGGTTGGTCGTTCCCGAGACACCCGGTGGGGAGCCCGCCGTGATGACCACGACGTCGCCCTTGCGGCAGCGGCCGTACTTCAGCAGCAGTTCGTCGACCTGGTCGACCATCGCGTCCGTGGAGTCGACGTGCGGCCCGAGGAACGTCTCCACGCCCCAGGTGAGGCTGAGCTGTGAGCGGGTCGCCGGCTCGGGGGTGAAGGCGAGGACCGGGATCGGGGACCGGTAACGCGACAGACGCCGCACGGTGTCGCCGGACTGGGTGAAGGCGACGAGGAACTTGGCGCCCAGGAAGTCGCCCATCTCCGCCGCCGCGCGGGCCACCGCGCCGCCCTGGGTGCGGGGCTTGTTCCGCTCGGTGAGCGGCGGGAGCCCCTTGGCCAGGATGTCCTCCTCCGCGGCCTCGACGATGCGCGCCATGGTGAGCACGGTCTCCACCGGGTACTTGCCGACGCTGGTCTCACCGCTGAGCATCACCGCGTCGGTGCCGTCGATGACCGCGTTGGCGACGTCGGAGGCCTCGGCGCGGGTGGGCCGGGAGTTGTCGACCATCGAGTCGAGCATCTGGGTGGCGACGATGACCGGCTTGGCGTTGCGCTTGGCGAGCTTGACCGCCCGCTTCTGCACGATCGGCACCTGCTCCAGCGGCAGTTCGACGCCCAGGTCGCCCCGGGCGACCATGATGCCGTCGAAGGCGGCGACGATCTCCTCGATGTTCTCGACGGCCTGCGGCTTCTCGATCTTGGCGATGACGGGGAGCCGCCGGCCCTCCTCGTCCATGATCCGGTGGACGTCCTTGATGTCGAGCGCGCTGCGCACGAAGGAGAGGGCGATGACGTCGAAGCCGGTGCGCAGCGCCCAGCGCAGGTCGGCCTCGTCCTTGTCGGAGAGGGCGGGCACGGAGACGGCGACGCCGGGCAGGTTGAGGCCCTTGTGGTCGGAGACCATGCCACCTTCGACGACGATGGTGTGGATCAGCGGGCCCTCGACGGAGCGGACCTCCAGCGTGACCTTGCCGTCGTCGACGAGGATGCGCTCCCCGACGGCGACATCGTTGGCGAGACCGTGGTAGGTGGTGCCGCACAGGTGGCGGTCGCCGTCGGCGCCGGGTTCGACGCTGATGGTGAAGGCGTCGCCGCGCTCGAGGAGGACGGGGCCTTCGTGGAAGCTGCCGAGACGGATCTTGGGGCCCTGGAGGTCGGCGAGCGTGCCGACGCTGCGGCCGGTGTCGTCCGCGGCCCGGCGCACCCGGTGGTAGCGCTCCTCGTGCTCGGCGTAGTCGCCGTGGCTGAGGTTGAAGCGGGCGACGTCCATGCCGGCGTCGACGAGCTCCCTGACGCGGTCGTAGGCGTGGGTGGCGGGCCCGAGGGTGCAGACGATTTTTGCTCGGCGCATGGTTCGACCATAGGGCTTACCGGCGGGTAGGCCGTTCGTGTTGGCGCTCTGTTCAACAACCTTCACGGCAACTGCTGTTGGGGTGAATGGGGGTTCGATATACGGACCCCCACCGGACCCCCACCGGACCCTCGCCGCCGGGGTCAGAGCGTCGGCGGCGCCATGGTGAAGCGGGCGTTCACCTGGGCGCGGACGTGCTGGCGCCGGGGTTCGAGTTCGAGCGCGGGAGGCTCGGGCGCGGCTCCGGGGTTGGCGGGGAGGCCGGCGAATCCCGCGGGCCGGGGCATGCCCCGGGCGGCGGGAGCGGCGTCGGCGCCGATGTCGGCGATGTCGACGACGCCGGTGAGGGTGGTGCCGAGCGCCTCGGCGTACTCGCGGGCGCGGACGACGGCTTGCCGGACGGCCTCCTGGCGGGCGCGCCGGTGGGCCGGCGAGTTCGTGCGCAGGGACCAGTAGGGGCCGCTGACGCGGGTGTGGTCGAGGTCGGCGAGGCGGGTGGTGAGTTCGCCGAGGACGGTGAAGTCGGTGATCTCCGCGCTGAGGGTGACCCGTCCGTCGTAGGCGCGGATGCGTTCGCCGCGGCCGCGCTGGCTGAGTTCGGGGGTGATGGAGAGGGAGCCGGTCTCGACGTGGGCGACGGCGTCGCCGTAGCTCCTGACGAGTTCGAGGGCCGTGTTGTTGCGCCGGGTGAGGTTGGCGATGGCGTCGCGGCGGTCGGTGCCGCGGGCGGTGACGGTGAGGGTGATGCGGGCGACCTCGGGGTCGACCTCGAGGTGGGACTCGCCGCGCACGGCGACGCGCGGGTGCTCGGAGGGCGGCTGCTCGGAGGGCGGCTGCTCGGCGACGGATTCGGCTTCCATGCGGTCACCCTGCCAGCACCAGCCGGTTCTTGGCACGTCGCTTACCGGATCGCAACCTGGCGGCCCTGTCGGGGGCGGATCCGGTGGTGAAGAATCTACGCGCGTTGGCATTGTCGTCGGGAGGTGCGGGAGCATGGCGTTGGATCGCCGGAAGTTTCTGAAGAGGTCTGCGGTGACGGGTGCGGGTGTGGCGCTTGCGGGAGGTGCGGTGGGGGCTCCGGCCGCCCAGGCGGCTCCGGCGGCGACCGGGACCGGGGGCCGTCCGGGCAAGCGGGGCAAGCGGTTCGCCCTGACCGTGATGGGGTCGACGGACCTGCACGGCAACGTCTTCAACTGGGACTACTACAAGGACGCGCGATACCAGGACGCGGCGGGCAACGCGCTGGGCCTGGCGCGGATCTCCTCCCTGGTGAAGGAGGTGCGGGCGGAGAAGGGCGCCGGCCGGACGATGCTGATCGACGCGGGTGACACCATCCAGGGCACCCCGCTGACCTACTACTACGCCAAGGTGGACCCGATCACCGCCGAGGGCGGGCCGGTCCACCCGATGGCCCGGGCGATGAACAGGATCGGCTACGACGCGGTCGCGCTGGGCAACCACGAGTTCAACTACGGCATCGAGCTGCTGCGCCGTTTCGAGTCGCAGTGCGACTTCCCGCTGCTGGGCGCCAACGCGGTGGACGCGACGACGCTGAGGCCGGCGTTCCCGCCGTACTTCTTCAAGACGTTCCACGTGCCGGGCGGTGGCCGCCCGGTGAAGGTGGCGGTGCTGGGGCTGACCAACCCGGGCATCGCGATCTGGGACAAGGCGTACGTGCAGGGCAGGCTGAAGTTCCCGGGCCTGGAGGAGCAGGCCGCGCTGTGGGTGCCGAAGCTGCGCTCGATGGGCGCGGACGTGGTGATCGTCTCCGCGCACTCGGGCACCTCGGGCACGTCCTCGTGGAGCGACCAGCTTCCCTACGTGGAGAACTCGGCGGCGAACGTGGCGCGCCTGGTTCCGGGGATCGACGCGATCCTGGTGGGTCACGCCCACAAGGAGATCGCCGAGCTGCGCGTGGTCAACGAGGAGTCGGGCAAGGAGGTGGTCCTGTCCGAGCCGCTGATGTGGGGCGAGCGGCTGTCGCTGTTCGACATCGAGCTGGTCTTCGAGAAGGGCCGCTGGTCGGTGGAGTCGGTGTCGGCCTCGCTGCGGAACTCCAAGGACGCGGAGGAGGACCCGGAGATCGTGGCGCTGCTCCAGGAGCAGCACGACGCGGTCGTGGAGTACGTGAACCAGGTGGTCGGCACCGCCACGGTGACGCTGACGACGGTGGAGGCGCGTTACAAGGACGAGCCGATCATCGACCTGATCGCGAAGGTGCAGGAGGACGTGGTGAAGGCCGCGCTGGCCGGCACCGAGTACGCGTCGCTGCCGGTGGTGGCGCAGGCGTCGCCGTTCTCGCGGACGTCCCAGATCCCGGCGGGCGAGGTGACGATCCGGGACCTGTCGAGCCTGTACGTGTACGACAACACGCTGGTGGCGAAGGTGCTGACGGGCGCGCAGCTGAAGGACTACCTGGAGTTCTCGGCGGAGTACTACGCGCAGGTCGCGGCGGGTGCGCCGGTGGACGTGAACACGCTGACGAACGCGGGGAACCGTCCGGACTACGCGTACGACTACGTGTCGGGCGTGACGTACGACATCGACATCGCGCAGCCGGCGGGGTCGCGGATCAGGAACCTCGCCTTCGAGGGCGCGCCGGTGGCGGCGGACCGGAAGTTCGTGCTGGCGGTGAACAACTACCGGGCGAACGGCGGCAGCGCGTACCCGCACGTGGCGTCGGCGCCGGAGGTGTGGGCGGAGTCGACGGAGATCCGGACGCGGATCGCGGAGTGGGTCACGGCGAAGGGTGTGCTGGATCCGAAGGACTTCGCGTCGGTGGACTGGCGTCTGACGCGGGACGGGGTTCCGGTCTTCTAGTCCTCGGGGCCGGATCGGCGGCGTCGGCGGGTTCTCCGTCGGCGCCGTCGGCGTGTGCGGGCACGGGCGCCGTCGGGTCAGCGCAGACCGAAGGTGGTGAAGGCGGTGCGGTCCGGGAGCCGGTGGATCTCCTTGCCGGTGAGGGTGTTGAGGATGGTGGCGCTGCGCCAGGCGACGAGGCCGAGGTCGGGCGCGCCGACGCCGTGGGTGTGGAGTTCGGCGTTCTGGACGTAGACGTCGCCGGTGATGGCGGCGTCGAGGCGGAGCCGGTAGTGGTCGTCGACCTGGGGGCGGCCGGCGTGGTCGCGCCGGATGTGGGGGGCGAGGCCGGTGAGCAGGTGGTCGAGGGGGCGCTGGCGGTAGCCGGTGGCGAGGACGACGGCGTCGGTCTCGAGGGTGGTGCGGGTGCCCTGCTCGACGTGCTCCAGGCCGAGGCGGATCCTCCCCCGCGGCGGCCCGTCCGGTGCGTGGTGGGCGGTGTGGACGTGGACGCCGGGTGTGAGGACGGCCGCGGGCCAGCCGCCGTCGAGGGTGCGGCGGTACAGCTCGTCGTGGATGGCGGTGATGGTGTCGGCGTCGATGCCCTTGTGGAGCTG
Organism: Streptomyces abyssomicinicus; assembly: GCF_008974245.1. Taxonomy (GTDB): domain Bacteria; phylum Actinomycetota; class Actinomycetes; order Streptomycetales; family Streptomycetaceae; genus Streptomyces; species Streptomyces abyssomicinicus. Next base: position 83,122 of record NZ_BBZI01000008.1, read on the forward strand.
CCACTGTCCGGCGACGAGCCGGTCGCGGACGGGTTCGGCGAGCCCGTGGAAGTAGCGGGTGTAGTCGGGCGTGAAGTGTTCGAGCCCGAGCTTGGAGTACTCCATGGGGGCGAACGCGGGGGTGCGGCCGAGCCAGTGGATGTCCTCCCGGCCCGGGGGGCGGTGGCGCAACAGGTCGAGGAAGACCTCGGCCCCGGACTGCCCGGTGCCGATGAGGGTGAGGTGCCGGGCCTTCAGCAGGCGCTCGCGGTGGTGGAGGTAGTCGGCGGAGTGGATGACGGGGGCGTGGGGGTCGCCGGCGAGCGGTTCGAGCGGTGCGGGGACGTGGGGTTCGGTGCCGATGCCGAGGGCGATGTGCCGGGCGGGGGTGCGGTGCCGGCTCCGGGGGGTGCCGTCGGGGGCGAGGCGAGTGTGCTCGACCTCGAAGAGGGCGCGGCGGGCGTTCCAGCGGATGGTGTCGACCTGGTGGCGGAAGTGGAGGCCGGGGAGGTTCTCGCTGACCCAGCGGCAGTAGGCGTCGTACTCGGCGCGGTGGATGTGGAACCGCTCGGCGAGGTAGAAGGGGAAGAGCCGGTCGCGGGCCCTGAGGTAGTTGAGGAAGGTCCAGCGGCTGGCGGGGTCGACGAGGGTCACCAGGTCCGCCAGGAAGGGCACTTGGAGGGTGGTGCCGTCGATGAGCAGCCCGGGGTGCCAGTCGAAGGCGGGGCGGCGTTCGTAGAAGGCGGTGTCGAGCTGGCTCAGCGGCTGGGCCAGGGCTGCGAGGGAGAGGTTGGCGGGGCCGACGCCGATGCCGACGAGGTCGCGCGGTGGGGATCCCCCCTGCTCGAGCGGGGTCGAGAGCTCGGGGGCGGTGTCGTCCGGTGCCGGGTGTGTCATGTGGGGTCGTCCTCCGTGGGGGGTTCGGAGTCTTAACGACCATGGGGGTGCGGGGACGCGGGGCGGTGGAGCCCCGCGTCCCCGGCTTCGGGCCGGCGCGGTTCGGCCGGCGCCGCGGGTCGAGGTGGTGCCGCGGTTCAGCCGGCGCTGCGGACCCGGAGGGCGCGTGCGAGGTCGTCGAGCTGGTCGGCGAGCTTGCGGCGCAGTGCGGGGGTGACGTCGTCGCCGTCGAGGCATGCGCGGCCCCGCCGCAGGGTCTCCTCCTCGACGGCGTGGACGGGGAACGCCCATTGTCCGGCGGCCTCGGCGATGGCGGGGCCCCGGCGGCGTGCGACGGCGGGGGCGTCGGTGAACCAGCGGGTGACGTACTCGGCGGTGAGGGCGGCCTGTTCGGGCTGCCAGAAGCCCTGGGCGGTGGCGGTGAACAGGTAGTTGGACAGGTCGTCGCCGCGGAACATGGCGTCCCAGGCGCGCTTCTTGGCGTCCGCGTCGGGGAGGGCGGCGCGGCAGCGGGCGGCGCCTTCCTGACCGGTGGCGCTGGGGTCGCGTTCGAGTTCCTGTGCGACGGCGGTGTCGTCGACGGCGCCGAGGACGGCGAGGCGGGCGAGGATGCGCCAGCGCAGTTCGGGGTCGAGTTCGGGGCCGCCGGGGACGGTGTCCTCGGCGAGCCAGGCGAGGAGGGTGTCGGCGCGCTGCGCGCTGCCGATGCGGTGGCGGACGGCGGTCAGGCGCAGGCCGGGCTGGGAGCCGTCCTCGGTGCGGCGCGTCAGGTCGCGGCAGAGTTCCCCGATGAGGGTGAGGGCCTCGGCGCGTCGTCCGGGTGCGAGGTAGCGGTCGGTGATCTGGCCGCGGGCGAAGGTGAGGACGCCCTGCACGATGGCGAGGTCGCTCTCCTCGGGCAGGTGGGCGCTCGCGGTGGCGAGGTAGTCGAACGGGGCGAGTTCGCCGTCGCGGACCATGTCGCGCAGGGTGTTCCACAGGACGGCGCGGGTGAGGCCGTCGGGGACCTGGGAGAGGCCGCGGAGGGCGGTTTCCAGGGAGTGTTCGTCGAGGCGGATCTTGGCGTAGGTCTGGTCCTGGTCGTTGGGGACGACCAGGGCCGGGCGGACGCCGGTGTGGGACTCGGGCTCGCCGGGGACGTCGGACTCGTGGCGTTCGCGCAGGACGAGGCTGCGGTCGGAGCCGAGGACGCGGTCGTAGACGCCGACGGTGATGCGGTGGGGGCGGGCGCCCTGGTGGTCGAGGGCGAGGGTCCAGCGGCCGGGTCCGGTGCCGGTGGCGGCGGTGAGGGTGTCGACGCCGGTGGTGCGCAGCCAGGCGTCGGCCCAGGCGTGGACGTCGCGGTCGGTGTGGGCGGCGAGGGAGTCGAGGAAGTCGGCGAGGGTCGCGTTGGCGAACCTGTGGCGGGCGAAGTGGGTGTTGATGCCGGCCAGGAAGTCCTTCTCGCCGAGCCAGGTGACGAGCTGGCGCAGGGCGCTGGCGCCCTTGGCGTAGGAGATGCCGTCGAAGTTGAGGAGTGCGGCGGCGGTGTCGGGGACGTGTTCGGGGGCGACGGGGTGGGTGGAGGGGCGCTGGTCGGCGTCGTATCCCCAGCTCTTGCGGGTGACGGCGAACTCGGTCCACGTCTCGGTGAACCGGGTGGCCTCGGTGAGGGTCTGGTAGCCCATGTACTCGGCGAACGACTCGTTCAGCCAGATGTCGTCCCACCAGCGGAGGGTGACGAGGTCGCCGAACCACATGTGGGCCATCTCGTGGGCGATGACCATGGCGCGGGTCTGGCGTTCGGTGTCGGTGACGGCGGAGCGGTAGACGAACTCGTCGCGGAAGGTGACGAGTCCGGGGTTCTCCATGGCGCCGGCGTTGAACTCGGGGACGAACGCCTGGTCGTAGGAGTCGAAGGGGTAGGGCTCCTCGAACTTGGCGTGGTAGCGATCGAAGCACCGGGTGGTGACGTCGAGGATCTCGTCGGCGTCGTTGTCGAGGTGGGGGGCGAGGCTGGCGCGGCAGTGGATGGCGAAGGGGAGTCCGCGGTGCTGGGTGCGGACGGAGTGCCAGGGGCCCGCGGCGACGGCCATCAGGTAGGTGGAGATGGGGGGTGTGGTGGCGGCGGTCCAGGTGCCGTGGCCGTCGTGGGTGGTGCGGCCGTTGGCGAGGACGGTCCAGCGCTCGGGGGCCTTGACGGTGACGTCGAAGGCGGCCTTGAGGTCGGGCTGGTCGAAGGCGGCGTAGACGCGCTGGACGTCGTCGAGGAAGAGCTGGGTGTAGACGTAGGTCTCGCCGTCGGTGGGGTCGGTGAAGCGGTGCATGCCTTCGCCGGTGCGGGAGTAGCGCATGGCCGCGTCGACGGTGAGTTCGTGGTCGCCGGCGGTGAGTCCGCGCAGGGGGAGCCGGTTGTCCACGAGGGTGGCGGGGTCGAGGGGCTGTCCGTCGAGCGTGGCGGTGCGCAGTTCGGCGGGCTTGAGTTCGACGAAGGTGTCCGCGTCGGCGCGGGCGGTGAACCGGATGGTGGTCCGGGAGTCGAAGGTGTCCTCGCCGGTGGTGAGGTCGAGTGCCACGGTGTAGTGCAGGACCGTGAGGAGGTCTGCTCGGGTCTGCGCTTCGTCGCGCGTCAGTACGGACATGGGCACATGCTGCCTGATGCGGGGGCCTTGGCGCAGGGGCGTCGGGACTCGGTGGCGCGGGCGCCCGGGTCGCGGCGGGTCGTACCGGCGCGCGCGGGGGTCAGCGCCGGTCGCCGGTGGTGTCGTCCGTGTGTTCCGCGATGCGTTCGTGGTGCCGGATGACCTCGGCGATGATGAAGTTGAGCAGCTTCTCCGCGAAGGCGGGGTCGAGCTTGGCGTTCTCGGCGAGCCGCCGCAGCCGCGCGATCTGCTCGGCCTCGCGGGAGGGGTCCGCGGGCGGCAGCTGGTGCCGGGCCTTGAGCAGGCCGACCTGCTGGGTGCACTTGAACCGTTCGGCAAGCATGTGGACGACGGCGGCGTCGATGTTGTCGATGCTGTCGCGCAGCCGGCTCAGCTCTTCGCGGACGGCGGGGTCGACGGGGGCGTTGTTGCTGGTCGTCATGGTCGCTCACTGTATGCGGCGGCGCGGGCGGGCGGCGGCGGGGTCCCACAGTGTGGGCGGGGTGTCGGGGCGGAGGAGTGGCCCCGCCGTCGTCCGCCCCGCTCCGGGCGCCGGGCCCGCCGTGCCGCGCGCCCCCGGGGCAGGACGCCCCGCCGTGTGACAGCCCCGGGCGGAGGCCTCCTGCCCCGGGGCGTCCTGCCCCGGGACGTCCTGCCCCGGGGACGTCCTGGCCCGGGACGTCCTGGCCCGGGGCGTCCGGTCACCGGGGCAGCCGGTCACCGGAAGCAGCCAGTCACCGGAAGCAGCCAGTCACCGGAAGCAGCCAGTCACGGAAGCGGCCCGTCACGGAAGCGGCCCGTCACCGGAAACGGCCCGTCACCGGAAGCAGCCGGTCACCGGAAGCGGCCGGTCACGGGGTGTGCGTCCGCGTCCCGTTCCTCCCCCGTCGCGCGGCCAGGCCTTCCCAGGCCCGGGTGAACAGCGTCGGCAGCGGGACGGTGGGCACGGCGGCCAGGTGGGACGTCGAACGGTGCTCCCGGGCGAGCGGCAGGAGACCGGGTTTCGACGCCTCGACAGGCAGCCGCGGCGGCTTGCGGTCCAGCCAGGGGCCCGGCAGGAAGAGGGAGCGGCCCGCCCGTGGGCGGGTGGCCCGCAGTACCCGGCCCGAGGCGGCCAGTTCGGCCTCCGCCTCCTTGAATCGGGCGGGCTTCCATCCGGTCCACGCCTTGACGTTGCGGTCCGTCGGGTCGGGCAGGGCCAGCAGCATCAGGTGGAGCGCGGCGGCGTCCTCGCCGAGCCCGTAGGCCCTGGCGCACTCCTCGACCAGGTGCGGCACGGACCGCCCGGGGTGCTGCTCCCAGCCCGCGGGCCGGTCGGCGTCGGCGCTCAGGTGCTCCCCGAGCGCGGCGAAGTCGTCGCTCAGCAGCAGCCGCAGGTCCGCGAGGGCGGGGAGCCCCGAGGGGCTGGGCAGCCACTGGGAGGGCAGCACGGAGTCGAGGTAGGCGTCCAGGGCGTCCAGCAGCGGATCGTCGGGGCCCTTGAGCGCGGCGGGGTCGACGCGCAGGTGCCGCAGGTCGTACACCGGGTCGTCGGCCTCCGTGACCGCCGGGTGGGCGGTGAGCGCGTCCGTGGCGGGCGGCGGTCCCATCAGGTAATTGCTCTGCAGGGAGAAGAGCGTGAGCGGGCCGGGGACGGCCGCCGACGCCTCACACATCCGGGATATCGCCGCGCCGGCCGCGGGACGCAGCGGGTCGCCGGCCGGGGTGCGGTAGGCGATCCAGGCGGCGGTCCGCGCCAGGGCCGACGGCTGCGGCGCGCCCTCCGGGCCGTCGGCCGGGTGGGGGGCCAGGCAGCCGGCGCCGGCGGCGACGCGGGCGAGGAGGGCGGGCAGCCTCAGGTGGGGCCGGTACGCCGGGATGCCCTGGCGCAACTGCCGGGGGAGGGCCGCCTCCCCCTTGGGCGGCAGGATCTCCTTGGCGGCCAGGGGCAGCAGCGCGGTGGGCACGGGCAGGGGGCGGCCGAGCTCCTCGATCCACCACGCGGCGGCCCGGTCCACGTCCGGGCCGGTGGTCCACAGCTGCTCCGGGTCGTCGGGCAGGAGCTTGTCGTAGAGGGTGGCGGCTCGGTCGGGCCCGAGCATGTCGGTGAGCACGGCGACGGCCTGTTCCGCGTCCTTCCCCTGGATCTTCCAGGCCTTCAGGTCGGCGGAGCGGAATCGGGGGCGGTGGCCGAGCCGCTGGCCCGACCGGCCGGGCGTGCAGGGGACGTGCGCGGTCAGCAGCACGGTGGCCTCGGCCTCGGTCAGGCCCAGCCGCTCGGCGAAGGCCGTCGCGAGCTCCGGGCGGGCGGGTGCGGAGCCGTGCTCGCGGTACAGCTGCGCGAAGCGCGTGAACCAGTCGCCGGGACGCACCGGCTCCAGCAGGTGGGCCTCGGTGAGTTTCGCGCCCCCCGCCGCCAGCGGGCCGTCCTCGGGGAAGACGCCGTCGGGCGCGTACTCCCACAGGAGCCGCCAGCTGTCCCGGCCGCCGGATCCCAGGACGTGGGCGACGGAGGTGGCGGTGCGGAAGACCTCTCCGTCGAACGCGACGGCGCGGCCGCCGCGGTACTCGGGTACCTCGCACCGCACGTAGCGCCAGCGGCCCGGGGCGTCGGTGACGAAGGGGTGGGCCGCGTAGGCGGTCAGCGCCCCGGCCGGTGACAGCCGGCCGGTCTGCCGGGTGGACACGGCGCACAGGACGAGCGGGGCCGCACAGACGTGGGTGTGGCGGAACCCGTCGTCCCGGCGGAGGCGGTCGAAGGTGGTCGTGGGCGTGGTGAGGTCACCGTCCCAGACGACGGCGGTGTCGTCCGTCGCGAGCCGCACCATCCGGCGGCCGACGCGCGCGTCCGCGTCCTCCACCGACCTGACGGGGGCCGGTTCCTCCTCGGCTTCCACCGGTGTGAAGCGGTGGGCGAGCCGCTCCAGCCCGGCGCGGCAGTTGACGGCCATGACGAGCGAGGAGGCGGCCTCGCTCTGCGACGGGTCGCCCAGGTGCGGCAGCGCCTCGAGGATCGGCCCGCGGTTGGGGCCGCGGACGCCTTCCCGCGCGACCCAGGCGGGCTGGAGGCGGTCCAGCAGCTCCACCACCCGCGGGCGGGCGACGGTGCCGGGCAGCTCCGCCATCAGCAGCGGCACGACGTCCACCGCCGCGAACTCCGCCGCCAGGGCGGCCTCCTTCGGCACGAGGTCGAGTGCGGCGCCCGCGTGGACCAGCCGGCCGAGCAGCAGGGCCAGGTCGTGGAGGCCGGTCACGGCGGGGAGCTTCGCCCGCTCGCGGTCGAACCAGGCGCGGATCTCCTCGTGGCCGGTCCGGTTGTCGAGGAGCTGGGGGATCCGGTCCCAGCCCTTGGTCTCGTGCGGCTGGTACCAGCTGTTGGTCCCCAGGTCCTTGAGGGTCATCTCCAGGTCGGCGCGCGCCCGGGCGCGCAGTTCCCGGGCGAAGCGCGGGTCGGCCTGGAGGTGCTCCAGTTCCGGCCGGCGGCCGAGCTGGACCTGGTACGGCTGGGACGGGCCGAGGAGCTCCGGCGGGTCGGCGACCGGGACCGCGTGCTCCAGCATCAGGTCGATCAGGTCGAGGGGCGTCCGGTAGTGGCTGTCCCGGTCGCCGGTCCGCCGGTAGCGGACGACCACGGGCACGCCGTCGGCCGCCAGCTTCGGGGCGATCCGTTCGGCGATCTCGTACATGACGGGCCAGGTGCCGTTGCCGTCCCTGTTCGTCGTGAGGTTCCTGGTCAGCCAGGCGGCGGCCTCGCCCGTCTCCAGCCCCGGTTCCTCACCGGTGAGGAGCGCGAGCGCGCCGGTGCGCTCCAGCAGGCGCAGCCACAGGCCGCTGCCGGCGAGGGCGCGCCCGGGGCGCAGGCCCAGTGTCCGGCGGGCGGTCCCGGGGGCGTCGGCGGTCAGCAGGTCCACGGCCGGGCCCTTGAGGCAGTCGGCCCAGAACTTCTCGTCGTCGAGCGGTACCTGGCCGGCCGTGAACATCTCGCCGAGCAGCGTGGCGAGTTCCCTCTCGGGTTCCTGGCCGGCGGCCTTGGCGAGCCTGCGCAGGTCGAGGGCGAGCTGCGGGTACACCTCGGACGACGCCCGGATCCGGCCTATCGCCACCTCACGGAAGCGCGCGAGGTCCGCCGCGGTCGCCACGCCCTTGACGGCCGACTCGCGCGCCCAGGCCCGCAGGGTGGTGGCGGAGAGGGCGTCGGACGCCGCGTAGGTGAGGTAGCGGTCCAGCAGCCATTCCTTGTCGGCCTGACGGGCCTGCGTCCGCTCGGCGGTGCGGGCCCGCCCGAACCAGGCGGCGGCCGCCGGGCGGTCGCCGTGCCGCAGGGCCAGGTCGGCCATCTCGTCGAGGAGTGTGGTCAGCAGCGCGGGAGCGGTCTCCTCCAGCCCTTGGAGGACGGCGTCGATGTCCTTCTTGAAGACGTAGGCCCAGCCGTGCGTGCACGCCCGCAGCCGGAGGATCTTCTCCGCCGCCAGTTCCTCGCGGCCGGGGTGGGCGGCGAGTACCCGCTCGGGGAAGGGGAGCGCGCCGTCGGAGGGGTCCGGGATGCCGGTGGAGAAGCAGCCGTCCGGCTCCCATTCCTGCCCGCGCATCAGCCGGTCGCGGAAGGGGATGAGCTGTTCGGGGACGAGCTGGGTCAGTGTGCGGCCGCCGAATCCGGCGTAGGTGCGGGCCCACAGGCCGTCCTCGCCCAGTTCGTCGGTGAGCTGCACCGACTCGGCTTCCAGCGCCTCCCGCCACAGCGGGTCCTGGTCCGCCAGGGCGCGCGGCACGGCGGTCCCCTCCTCGGCCCACTCCCCCGCCTGCGCGTGGCACGCCTCGCGGTGGGCGCGCAGGTGCGTGCGCGTCTCGTGCAGGGCGCGGATCCCGGGGGCACCCGCCAGCTGGGCGGGGAACTGCTTGAGCTTCCGCCCCCGGGGGTTGCGGTGGACGACCTCCAGGTCGTCCGTCAGTTCCGCGCTGTACCCGTCCTTCTCCACCCGCGTGCCCATGTGCCGGCCGCCCCCGTCGCGTCGTCCTGGTCGTTGATCACACGCTACGCCGCGTCACCGACATCGCCCTCGTCCGGGCGATGCGGTGGTGCGGGTACGGAGGTGGTGCTGGGGTGGTCCCGCGGGCGGCGCCGCGGCGGTCGCGTGCACCGGACCGGACCCGCAGGAGTCAGAGGCCCGGCAGCGGCTCCTGCTCGACGTCGTGGGACCGGTGCCCGTACCTCCGGTCCGGATCGCACTCCGGCCCGAAGCCCCTGCGGCGCGACTCCGCGTCCCGGAGCTCGGATCCGCACAGGCGGCACCACACCCGCCGCGGCAGGCCCGGCGGCGGGTCGGTGAGTGCTTCCTGCCGGTGCGTCATGGGACCAGTGTGACCGGACCGGCCGCGTCAGACGACCGAGGGCCTGAAGGGGTCCGTGGGCAGGATCTCCGCAGCGTCGAAGAGCCGCTCCAGCGCCTCGTGCCCGTGCCGCCTGCGGTACTCGGTCTCGGCGCGGGTCACCGGCAGGGCCCACAGGATCCGGGCGTGGCCGCCGCCGGGGAGCGGGCAGTGTTCGAGGTCCGGACCGTGCAGGTAGGGCAGGCTGATCAGCAGGTGGTCGCAGGCCGAGCCGGGCACCCACGGCTCACCGATCGGCATGCTGTGCTCCAGGTCGAGCCGGTGCCCTCCCCGGTGGTAATAGGCCAGCATCGCCATGAGGTCGAGGAACCGCTGGTCGCGGACGTGTGCGGTCATGACGAACTCGAGCCCTCGGCCGTCCTTCTCCGCCGCGGACCAGCAGCCCGCCGTGACGTAGGCCCAGCTGTCGTCGCGGGGGCCGGGCCCCACGACGAGGACGCGCAGGTCCGGCAGCACCTCGCTGCGCTCCGGTCCGAGGTCGTACGCCACGGTCTCCACCACATGGCCCGCGAAGAACGCCCGCACGTGTGCCTCGACCGCCTCCGCCGCCCGGTCGGCCGGCTGCTTCCGCTCGCTCACCGGACGATCATGTCAGAGCGTCCTGTCGGAGCAGCCGGCCGCCGGCCTCCCTCAGCGGCGGGTCAGTGCTCGCAGAGCGAGAACTCCCGCTCGTAGACCTGATGGTTGTGCTCGTCGACGAAGAACTTGCGCTCCGTCATCAGCTCCTCGCGGTAGGCCTTGGCCTGCTCGAGCGTCATGGTCGACGTGTCCGCCCACGGCTGCTGCGGCGGCACGTCGGCGGTCGAGACGATGCGCTGCGAGGGGTCGACGAGGAAGAACGCGAGGATCTTGCGGTGCCCCGGCCTGGCGGGGTCCTCGAGCCGGAACGGGGCGACGCGGTGCTGGAGGACGTTGGGGAACGCCAGGCACCGGCCGGCCGGGGTGGGCGCGGAGCCGAGCACCTGGTTCAGCGGGCTCTCGTTCTCCAGGCCGTAGACCTCGTTCATGCCGTCGTCGTCGCTCTGCTGGTACTCCTCCGGCTCCTCGAGCGCCGTCCGGAAGCTCAGCCGGCTCTCGGTGATGTTCTCGCTGTCCCAGTAGTACAGGCAGGTCGAGACGATCCGCTCGTTCTCCATCCCCTCGACGTGCCAGGAGCCTCCCGCGTACTCGGGCTTCTCCGGGGTGAGGTGGATGGTGGCGAGCTTGACGATGACCTGCAGGTTCCGGCCGCGCAGGTCGACCCGCTCGGTCTCGTCGGGCTGCGCGGGCGGGACGTACTCCGGCGCGTCCGGGACGTCCGGGCGACGGTTGTCGTACCACACGTCCATCGCCTCCCGATACGCGGCGAAGGCCTCCTGGTCCCCGGGATCGGGCCGGGCCGGCTCCGACGAGTCGTACCAGCCGTAGGGATCGGCCTCGATCCGCAGGGTCTGCGGACGGCGCAGGTCGGTGAGCACGTTTTCGAACAACGGGCGTACCCGCGCGAACAGTTCGGGCAGGACGCCGGCGAGTTCGCGGTGCTCGACCGGGTGGACGTTGTTGACGTACGAGCGGAAGGCGACCTCGCCGTCGTCGCCGACCTCGACATCCGTGGGCAGCCACTGGAAGCGCTCGGAGAACTCGTACTTCTGGCCCCACCTGTTGTCCCTCTGCCACGCCCGCTCGGGCCCGCCGCTCACCTCGCGCACGAGGCAGAAGAGCGACGGGTGCACCAGGTCGAGCACCTGGCCGTCGGAGCCCGGGTGCCAGTCCTTCTCCGCCTCGGGGACCTCTTCCAGGACCCGCACGGCCTCACGCAGCCTGGCCCTGAGCGCGTCCTCGACGAGGGTGTCCGAGTGCCACACCCCGTCCACGGCGGACACCTGGATGCCGGTCGGTGCGTCCCGCAGCTCGGCGTAACGGGCGAGCTCGGCGAGGACGTACCGTATCTGCGCCTCGGTCAGGCCCTGTTCGACCGCCTCCCGCGTCCATCTGGCGACCACGTCGGCGTCGTTCATCTTGACGAACCACTCGGACTTCTCCCGGATGTGGGCGCTGCACTCCATCATCTGGAGCTCCCGCAGGGTGCGGGGGTCCCCGTAGTGGTGATGGGCGGAGAAGGGCAGGGGGAAAGCAGACAGCTCGGTCAATTTCGCTCGGTCCTCACAGTTGATGCGACGGCCCGAACACTACTGGGGGGCGCCGACAGACTGTGCGGGCCGAACTGGGCCTGCCCGAACCGCTGTTGACGCTACGCCGGAGATCCGGCCGGCGCACGTCCGGTGCTGCCCGTCGCGGGCCCGACGGGAGCAGGGGCCTCCCGCCGGATGTCGCATCCGGCGGGAGGCCCCTGCCTGTTGGCCGACGAGCGCGCCGGGGCGCGCCGGCCGTGCTACTTGAGGGCGTACGCCCGGGTGATGGTCTGGACGGTGCGGCTGCCCGCGGTGTCCCGGACCTCGGCCCTGAGCGTCACGTACCCGTTGGTGTCGGCGACATCGGGGTGGCGCAGCGAGGCCTGGAAGGTGTTGCCGTCCTTGCGCGACGTCGTGACGGACTTCCAGGTGGCTCCGTCGTCGTACGACACCGACACCTTGGCGCCGGCCATCGCCGTGGACCCGGTCCAGCCCTTGGCCCTGGTGCCGTCGACGGTGAAGGTGAACGGCCGTCCGGCCCGTGCCTGGTTGAGCTCGTCCAGCGGCAGGTCGTAGTCGAGCAGGACCACGGGCATGGGCTCGCAGACCTTGGGCGTGGGAATGTACGCCGTGTCGCAGCCCTCGACGGCGACGGTGGTCGGTGCGGCCTGGCTGAAGTTCCACTCGGTGCGGACCTGCTTGCCCAGCTCGACCCCCGGGACGTCGGTGGCGAGCTTCTGGTCGAGCACGTACCGGTAGTCCGCCTTCTCCGGCACCAGCTGGTCGAAGCCGGTGATCGGCTGCCCGTCGCGGTAGAAGCTCCAGGTTCCGGTCATGCCCGACAGGCGGTGGGTGGGCTCGTCGTCACCGCCGATGCCGGCAGCGGGAAGCTTCTGCCAGACGTCGGTGCGGCAGAAGGTGCACGGCGCGTACTCGTACGGGGACGGGCGCACCGGACCGGCGAACCAACTGCGGGTGTAGGTCTTGCCCGGTGTCTCGTACGTGGTGCGCACATCGGACATCGACCAGGTGAATCCGGTGAAGCTGGCTCCCACGCTCGGTGCGTAGGAGACCCCGTTGCCCGCCATGACGTAGTCGTCGCGGGTGGTGCCCTGGTAGAGGGGCTGGCCGTCGCTGAGCGCGGTCCACTGCTCGGGACCCCAGACCAGCTGCTGCTCGGCGCCGAGGCGCCGGGCGCCGTCGGAACGGTAGGTGTTCCTGATCTTCGCGAAGGCCTCCACGCCGACGCTCTTGGCGAGGTCGGCGGGGACCCGCTTCTCGTCGGTGAAGTGAGGGGCGTACTGGTAACGCGACTCCAGGACGCCCTTCAGGGCGATCCGGACCTTGCCGTTGGCCAGCAGCGACTTGAGTGTGGCGGCGTCGTCGTAGGTGGCGTGGACGACCGGAACGGTCCGGCCCGCGGGGACGCCGCTGCCACTGGGGCCGGGGTCCGCGGGTGCCACGATCAGCGCGACGGCTCCCCCGGCCGCGGCCCTGTCGGCCTGGTCGCCGGCCTCCCTGACGTCGGCCACGGACACCAGGACGGTCCTGCCCTTGACGTCGGCACCGGCGAAGTCCTGCTCGGTGCCCGCACCGAGGTCGACCAGCCCGGTGCGCTCGGTGCCCTCGAAGCGCTTGGCGTTGACCGAGGTCTTCAACGGGATGTGGCGGCGCTCGGGGCCGGTGACCTCGAGCTGTGCCAGCGGCTCGCGCCGCGTCAGGAAGGTCTCCAGGCGCAGGGCGCCCGTGGTGGCCTCCTCGCTGGGGATGGCGCCGAACCTGGTGTCGGCCCTGTTGGCGGACCCGGTGACGTTGACCATGTTGGAGTGACTGTTGATCGTCCCGTCGTCGCGGACGATCTGCAGTGCCACCTGGCCGGTCTCCAGCGGCCGCTTCTCACCCGTGATCTTCACCCGGGCGTCGGTGGCCCTGGAGCCGTCGACGGTGAAGGTCTGGTCGCGGTCGGCGACGTCGACGTTCGGCAGGGCGAACAGGTCCGACGCGTAGGAGACCGCGCCACCGGTGGGAGCCGCCGTGTGGACCGAGCCCTCGATCGAGTAGTGGCCGAGCGGCACCGACAGGGTCACCGTGCCGGTGCCGCTGAGCGTCCGGGTCTCCCAGACGGTGTTGTCCAGTCCGTGCAGGGTGAACCTGGCCGCCTTCGGGGCGTTGCCGAAGCGGTCGGTGAGGTTCACCGTGACGTCGTGCTGCTCGACGGCTCGGACGAGGCCGAGCGTGGCGTGCACCGACTCACCGCTCGCGGCGGTCGCGGTGACGGAGCCGCTGTAGCCCCCGGTCTTCAGACCGTTGGGGTCGAGGGTGACGGTGACCTCGGCGGTGCCGCCGGCCGGGACGGTGACCCGGCCCTCGGACACCCCGCTCCCCGACAGTGCCAGGGTGCCCGCGGGAACCTCGGCGCCGCCGGCGTCCTTCGCCGAGGCGGCGAGGGTCACGACGGTGTCGGTCGTGGCGTTGTTGCGCAGGGTCAGGGTGCGGAGCCGCTTGTCGTAGGTGCCCTTCTGCCAGGGGACCACGCGGAAGTCGGCGGTACCGGAGAGCTCCAGCGACGGGTCGAGCGCGGCCGGGATGTCGACCCGCCCGTGGCCCTGCTCGTAGACGGTCGACGCGGCGGAGGACTTGGCGTGGGCCGTCAGAACCTCCTTGATGCGCTGCCCCGTCCAGTCCGGGTGGCGCTGCTTGAGGATGGCTGCGGCGCCGGCCACGTGAGGGGTGGCCATCGAGGTGCCGTTGGCCGCCGTGTAGTGGTCGTCCACCGGCTTGCCCATGGAGGTGCCGGCGGCGCGGGCGGCGACGATGCCCACACCCGGTGCGGTGATCTCCGGCTTGACCGCCATGTCACCCAGACGCGGGCCGCGGCTGGAGAACGGGGCGATCACGTCGGACTTGTCGACGGCGCCCACGGTGAGCGCCGAGTCGGCGGCGCCGGGGGTGCCCAGGGTGCTCTCGCCGGGGCCGTCGTTGCCGGCGGCGATGACGAAGAGGGTGTCCGAGGAGGCGCTGAGTGAGTCGACCGCCATGGTCAGCGGGTCCTCACCGGGGGCGTCGGCGCCACCGAGGCTCATGCTGACGATGTCGGCGCCCTGGGCGACGGCCCACTCCATGCCGGCGATGATGCTGGAGGCCGGGCCCTGCCCGCTGTCGGCGAGGACCTTGCCGACCAGCAGCTCCGCGCCGGGAGCGACGCCCTTGTGCGTACCGCCCGAGTTGGCGCCGCTGCCCGCGACGGTGGCGGCGACGTGGGTGCCGTGGCCGTGGCCGTCCTGCACCGACTGGCCGGTGATGAAGCTCTGGCTCGCGGTGATCTCGGACGCGATGTCGGCGTTGCCGAGGTCCGCGCCGGAGTCCAGGACGGCGACCTTGACCCCCTCGCCGTCGTAGCCCGCCGCCCACGCCTGCGGGGCGCCGATCTGCGGGACGCTCTCGTCCAGGGAGACCTTCGCGATGCCGTCGTACCAGAGCTTGGTCACCCCCGCGCTGCCCGGCACCACGGCGTCGTCCCCGCCGCGTCCCCGGCTCGCCGCCGGCTTGACGGCGCGCCAGAAGCCCTCGGCCTCGTCCTTGTCGACGTGGACGGAGGAGAGCCCCAGCCTGGGCATGACCCGCTTGCTCCGGCTGCCCGGCAGCTCCTCGGCCCGCTGCTTCAGCGCGGTGGCCGACGGGGTGCCCTGGAAGTCGACGATGGCGGGTATCTCGCCGGTCCTGGCGTCGCCGTACCCGTCGCGCACCATCCGGCTGACGTTGAACAGCTCGCTGTCCACCGTGCCCGAGGCGATGGCGGCCGTGGTGTCGTCCGGGTAGACGTACAGGTCGCCGTTGCGTCCGCTGACGGTCTCGAACGTCTTGGACGTCCCCGCCCCGGAGACGACGGCGACCGCCTGCCGGCCGTCCTGCCCGGTGGTCAGCGAGACCGTGTCGCCGGTTACCAGGGTCACCACGGCCGTCGTCGCCGCCTGCTTCTGTGCCGACGGTCCGCTGTCCAGGTTCTGGGCCGACGGCGGAGCGGCAGCCGCCGCGGTGGGGAGCTGGCTCGTGAGTGACAGAGCGGCCGCCACCGCGATTCCGGAGGCGAGGGTTCTTCGCCGCCGTCCGGGTCGGGGTATCTGCATCAGGCGTCCTTTCGCGGGCTCGGGAACAAGGCGCGCGTCAGGCCGGTGATGCCGAGAGGGTCCCTACCGAACGTCCGGCCGACGCCTCGCCGACCGGAACGTAGCCGGTCGGGCAGGGTGCCATCCAGAGTCCCGGTGGCGTATGCACGCCAACTGGCGCATCGTCGCCGTACAGAGGGCTCGGCGGCCGCCGACGGCGGCGGAAGGACTCCCCGGACGACTCCGTGAACGGATCGGTGAACGGATCGGTGAACGGGTCGGTGAACGGGTCGGTGAACGGCTCCGTGAACGGCCCGGGGTGGGCGGCGGCGAGGCTCCGCCTACCCGGGGCCGCCCGCCTGCAGCGTGTGCACGTCGGCGGTGGTGACCCAGCCGCGTTCGGAGGCCTGCCAGCCCAGTTGCATGCGGCTGGAGGCACCGGCCAGGTCCATGAGGTCTCGGATGCGCCGGTTGACGGTCCGCTTGCCGATGTTCAGCTGCCGGGCGATCGCGTCGTCCGTCAGCCCGGACAGCAGCAGGAGCAGCAACTGGATCTCGGTGGGCGAGAGTTCGCCCTTGCCGTGCATGGCGGGGGTGCCGTTGCCCAGGGGGAGTGCCGACGCCCAGACGAGTTCGAAGAGCGCGGTCAGCGCGTCGAGCAGGGCTCCTTCATGGATCTGGACCACGGCCCCCGGTGGTCCCGCGCCGTCCGTCCGCAGCGCCACGAGGGCGATCGAGCGGTCGACGATGAGCAGTTTGACGGGGAGCCTGCCGAGGACACGGGCCTGCTCACCGGCCTCCGCGTACTGGCGCATCTCCCCCTGCGCGCCCGCGCTCTCCATCGCGGCGCGGTCGTACACGGCACGGTAGTGAACGCCTGAGGTCAGCTGTGCGAGCTCCGCCGTGTTGAGGTCCTCGTCCACGAGATATGGCGCGGTGTCGAAACGCAGCACCTCCTGGCACGCGCGACGCTGCATCTGCTCGTACCGCTGTGCGAGCGTCCCCTCCGGCACGACCTCGGCGATGTCCTCCAGGGACTCGGCACCGGACGCCTTGCGGTAGGCCTTCGTGAGCTGCCGCAGGACGGCCTTGGCCGACTGCAGTTCCTGCATCCGCGACAACAGCAGTGTCTCGCCCGCGATGTCCGGCGGGGCGGGTATCAGCTGCGGGGGCAGGTCGTCGGTGACGGTGACCAGGCCCTTGTCCGCGAGCCCCGTCAGGATCTCGTCGAGCGCTCCCCCGGTCATCCCGAGCGACTGCCCCACCCGGTCGATCCGGCTCCGGCCGGACCCCACCAGCAGGTGGTACAGACGCGACTCGTCCGCGCTCAGGCCCAGAGCCTGCAGCATGCAGTGTCCTTTCCTCGCCGGCCGTGCGAGCTGCTCCCAGGGCGGCTGCCACGGAATGCCGTCGGCGTCCCGGCCGCCTTCGCACGGCGGGACAGCGATGTTATGCAAGGAACCTTCGAAAACAGAGGGGGGTCCACCCTGTGACACCGGGGCACCCGGTACGCCAGGTTCGCCCGGTACGCCTGGTGCGCCTGGTACGCCCGGTGCGCCCGGTGCGCGTCTCAGCGGACGATGTCCTGGGCCCGGGCGGCGCGGAGCCAGGCGGGGAACTCGCCGACGAGGCGCTCGTAGAGCTCGTCGTCGGAGATGCTCATCGGGTCCTGCCCGGCGTGGAAGAAGCCGGTGTTGTCGACGACGCGCTTGCCCGGCACGGCGAGTTCGTCGAGCTTGCGCAAGAAGTCGAACTGCTTGCTGTGCGGGTCGCCGAAGCCGACGAACTGCCAGAAGAGGGGAAGCTTGGCCGCCTTGCAGACGTAGCGCTCCGCGGCGGGCCGGCTGATCGGGCCGCCGTCGGTCTGGAAGACCACCAGGGCGGGGGCGGTCGCGCCGCTGTCGAGGTGGTGGTCGATGACGGCGTCCATGGCGAGGTGGTAGCTGGTCTTGCCCATGTGGCCGAGTCCGGCGACGATCCGGTCGACGGCGCCCTCGTGGCGGGCCAGGTCGATCCCGGTGACGGCGTCCACCTCGGTGGAGAAGAAGACGGTGGGCACGACGCCGTCGTCGTCGAAGTGGGCGGCCAGCGACAGCACCCGGTCGGCGAGGGCCTGGACGCTGCCGTCCTTGTAGTACGGCTTCATCGAGCCGCTGTAATCGACCACCAGGTACACGGCGGCGCGCTCGTCCCCCAGCCCGTGGCGGGCGACCGTGCGCCCCGCGGCCTTGTAGAGGTTCACCAGCGCGGGCGCGCTCTGCTCGACCTTGGTCAGGCTGATGGCCGGCATGCCGCCGCTCCCTTCCCCTGGCGCCCCGCATCGTGCCCAGGGACGCTCCTGCCGCGAAGGCTACGGGACGGCCGCGTCCTCCCACACGGGGGACGGCTCCGCCCCGCTCCCCAGGCACGGGGAACGGGGCGGAAGGCCACCCGGCGGCGTCGGCCCGGGCCGGCGGGCCGGGCCGACGCGACCGGGCCGGCGCCGCCCGGCCGGACGGCGTCCGGTCGGGCGGTCCGGGCCGGACGGTGCCCGGTCAGGCGACCAGGGCGCGGTCGTCCGGGAGAATCGGCGCCGGCAGGGTGCTGGTGCCGGTCAGGTGCCGGTCGACGCCGCGGGCGGCGCTGCGGCCCTCGGCGATGGCCCACACGATGAGCGACTGGCCGCGGCCCGCGTCACCGGCGACGAAGACGCCGGGGACGTTGGTCTGGAAGTTCTTGTCGCGGGCGATGTTGCCCCGCGCGTCGAGCTCCAGGCCGAGCTGGTCGACCAGGCCGTTCTCACGGTCGGTCCCGGTGAAGCCCATGGCCAGGGTGACCAGCTGGGCGGGGATCTTCCGCTCGGTGCCCGGCTTCGGGGTGAGCTTGCCGTCGACGAAGGCGACCTCGGTGAGGTGCAGCCACTGGACGTTGCCGTCCTCGTCGCCCTCGAAGTGGGTGGTGGAGACGGAGTAGACCCGCTCGCCGCCCTCCTCGTGCGCGGAGGTCACCTTGTAGAGCATCGGGAAGGTCGGCCAGGGCTGGCTGACCGCGTCCCGGTCGTCGTTCGGCCGGGGCATGATCTCCAGCTGGGTGACGGAGGCCGCGCCCTGGCGGTGGGCCGTGCCGACGCAGTCGGCGCCGGTGTCGCCGCCGCCGATGACGACGACGTGCTTGCCCTCGGCGGAGACGGGCGTGGTGACGTAGTCGCCCTCCTGCACCTTGTTGGCCAGCGGCAGGTACTCCATCGCCTGGTAGATGCCCTTGAGCTCGCGCCCGGGCACCGGCAGGTCGCGCGCCGTGGTGGCGCCGACGGCGAGCACGACGGCGTCGTACCGCTTGCGCAGCGACTCGGCCTCGACGTCGCGGCCGATCTCCACACCGGTGCGGAACTTGGTGCCCTCCGCGCGCATCTGCTCGATGCGGCGGTTGATGTGCCGCTTCTCCATCTTGAACTCGGGGATGCCGTAGCGGAGGAGGCCTCCGATGCGGTCCGCGCGCTCGTAGACGGCGACGGTGTGGCCGGCGCGGGTGAGCTGCTGGGCCGCGGCCAGGCCGGCCGGGCCGGAGCCGATCACGGCGACGGTCTTGCCGGACAGGCGCTCCGGCGCCTGGGGGCGGACGTCGCCGCTGTCCCAGGCCTTGTCGATGATCGAGACCTCGACGTTCTTGATGGTGACCGCCGGCTGGCTGATGCCGAGCACGCACGCCGACTCGCAGGGCGCCGGGCACAGCCGCCCGGTGAACTCCGGGAAGTTGTTGGTGGCGTGCAGCCGCTCGGAGGCGTTCTGCCAGTCCTCGCGGTAGGCGTAGTCGTTCCACTCGGGGATCAGGTTCCCGAGCGGGCAGCCGTTGTGGCAGAACGGGATGCCGCAGTCCATGCAGCGGCTGGCCTGCTTGCTGACGATCGGCAGCAGGGAGCCGGGAACGTAGACCTCGTTCCAGTCCTGCAGCCGCTCCTCGACCGGCCGGGACCGGGCGACCTCACGGCCGTGGTTGAGAAAGCCCTTGGGATCAGCCATTGGTCGCCGCCTCCATCATCTTCTCGGTGATCGCGGACTCGTCGAGTCCGGCGAGCTCGGCGGCGTCCTTGGCGGCGAGCACTGCCTTGTACGTGCTGGGGATGATCTTGCTGAACCGCCGGCCGGCGTCGTCCCAGTCGGCCAGGAGCTTCTCGGCGACGGTCGAGCCGGTCTCCTCCTGATGGCGGCGCACCACGTCGTGCAGCCAGGCGCGGTCGGTGTCGTCGAGGGTCTCGACGGCGTCGTGGTTGCCGGCGTTGACGTACCCGGGGTTCAGGTCCAGGACGTAGGCGGTGCCGCCGGACATGCCGGCCGCGAAGTTGCGTCCGGTCGGGCCGAGGACGACGGCCTGGCCGCCGGTCATGTACTCGCAGCCGTGGTCGCCCACGCCCTCGGAGACGACCAGGGCGCCGGAGTTGCGGACGCAGAACCGCTCGCCGGTGGCGCCGCGCAGGAACAGCTCGCCGCCGGTGGCGCCGTAGGCGACGGTGTTGCCGGCGATGACGGAGTTCTCGGCGAGGTGGCTGGCGCCGCGGTCCGGGCGGACGACCAGACGGCCGCCGGAGAGGCCCTTGCCGACGTAGTCGTTGGCGTCGCCCTCCAGCCGCAGCGTGATGCCGCGCGGGACGAAGGCGCCGAAGGACTGGCCGGCCGAGCCGGTGAAGGTGATGTC
Source organism: Streptomyces abyssomicinicus (assembly GCF_008974245.1). Classification (GTDB taxonomy): domain Bacteria; phylum Actinomycetota; class Actinomycetes; order Streptomycetales; family Streptomycetaceae; genus Streptomyces; species Streptomyces abyssomicinicus. Next base: position 102,874 of record NZ_BBZI01000008.1, read on the forward strand.
GATGGTGTCGTCGGGCAGGCCCGCGCCACCGAACTTCTTGGTCACCTCGTGGCCGAGCATGGTGCCGACGGTCCGGTTGATGTTGCGGACCGGGACCTGGGCGCGCACCGGCCGGACGTCGCCGGCGTCGTTGACGGCCAGGGCGTCGGCGGCGAGCTTGATCAGCTCGTTGTCGAGCGCCTTCTCCAGGCCGTGGTCCTGGGCGATCACCTGGTGGCGCGCGGCGCCCTCGGGCAGCTCGGGCACGTGGAAGAGGGGCGCGAGGTCGAGGCCCTGGGCCTTCCAGTGGTCGACGGCGCGGGCGACGTCGAGGACCTCGGCGTGGCCGACGGCCTCGGCGATGGAGCGGAAGCCCAGCTCGGCGAGGAGTTCGCGGACCTCTTCGGCGATGAAGGTGAAGAAGTTGACGATGTGCTCGGCCTTGCCGGTGAACCGCTCGCGCAGGACCGGGTTCTGGGTGGCGATGCCGACCGGACAGGTGTCGAGGTGGCAGACGCGCATCATGACGCAGCCGGAGACGACCAGCGGCGCGGTGGCGAAGCCGAACTCCTCGGCGCCGAGCAGCGCGGCGATGATCACGTCGCGGCCGGTCTTCAGCTGGCCGTCGGTCTGCACGACGATGCGGTCGCGCAGGCCGTTGAGCAGCAGGGTCTGCTGGGTCTCGGCGAGGCCGAGCTCCCAGGGGCCGCCCGCGTGCTTGAGCGAGGTCAGCGGCGAGGCGCCGGTGCCGCCGTCGTGGCCGGAGATCAGCACGACGTCCGCGTGGGCCTTGGAGACGCCCGCCGCGACCGTGCCGACGCCGACCTCGGAGACCAGCTTCACGTGGATGCGGGCCTTGGGGTTGGCGTTCTTCAGGTCGTGGATGAGCTGGGCGAGGTCCTCGATGGAGTAGATGTCGTGGTGCGGCGGCGGGGAGATGAGCCCCACGCCCGGCGTCGAGTGCCGAGTCTTCGCGACCCACGGGTAGACCTTGTGGCCGGGCAGCTGGCCGCCCTCGCCGGGCTTGGCGCCCTGGGCCATCTTGATCTGGATGTCGTCGGCGTTGACCAGGTACTCGCTGGTGACGCCGAAGCGGCCGGAGGCGACCTGCTTGATCGCCGAGCGGCGCGCCGGGTCGTACAGGCGGTCCGGGTCCTCGCCACCCTCACCGGTGTTGGACTTGGCGCCCAGCTGGTTCATGGCGATGGCGAGGGTCTCGTGCGCCTCCTTGGAGATGGAGCCGTACGACATGGCGCCGGTGGAGAAGCGCTTGACGATCTCGGAGACCGGCTCGACCTCCTCGACGGGGATCGAGGGGCGGTCGGAGGTGAAGCCGAACAGGCCGCGGAGCGTCATCAGGCGCTCGGACTGCTCGTTCACCCGGTCGGTGTACTTCTTGAAGACGTCGTAGCGGCCGGTCTTCGTGGAGTGCTGGAGACGGAAGACGGTCTCCGGGTCGAACAGGTGGGGCTCGCCCTCGCGCCGCCACTGGTACTCGCCGCCGATCTCGAGCGCGCGGTGTGCGGGCGCGATGCCGGTGACCGGGTAGGCCTTGGCGTGGCGGGCGGCGACCTCCTGGGCGACGACGTCGATGCCGACGCCGCCGATCTTGGTGGCGGTGCCGTCGAAGAAGCGGCGGACGAACTCGTCGTCGAGGCCGACCGCTTCGAAGACCTGGGCGCCCCGGTAGGAGGCGACGGTGGAGATGCCCATCTTCGACATGACCTTCAGGACGCCCTTGCCGAGGGCGTAGATCAGGTTGCGGATGGCCTGCTCGGCCTCGATGCCGGGCAGGAACGTGCCCGCGCGGACCAGGTCCTCGACGGACTCCATCGCCAGGTACGGGTTGACCGCGGCGGCGCCGTAGCCGATGAGCAGGGCGACGTGGTGGACCTCGCGGACGTCGCCGGCCTCGACCAGCAGGCCCACCTGGGTGCGCTGCTTGGTGCGGATGAGGTGGTGGTGGACGGCCGCGGTGAGCAGCAGCGACGGGATCGGCGCGTGCTCGGCGTCGGAGTGCCGGTCGGAGAGGACGATCAGGCGGGCGCCGCCGGCGATGGCGGCGTCGGCCTCGGCGCAGATCTCGTCGAGGCGGGCGGTGAGCGCCTCGCCGCCGCCGGAGACCCGGTAGAGGCCGGAGAGGGTGGCCGCCTTCATGCCGGGCATGTCGCCGTCGGCGTTGATGTGGATGAGCTTGGCCAGCTCGTCGTTGTCGATGACCGGGAAGGGCAGGACGACGCTGCGGCAGGACTCCGCGGTGGGCTCCAGCAGGTTGCCCTGTGGGCCGAGCGGGGAGCGCAGCGAGGTGACGAGTTCCTCGCGGATGGCGTCCAGCGGCGGGTTGGTGACCTGCGCGAACAGCTGGGTGAAGTAGTCGAACAGCAGGCGCGGCCGCTGCGAGAGGGCGGCGATGGGCGTGTCGGTGCCCATGGAGCCGATGGGCTCGGCGCCGGCCTTCGCCATGGGGGCGAGGATGACGCGCAGCTCCTCCTCGGTGTAGCCGAAGGTCTGCTGGCGGCGGGTGACCGAGGCGTGGGTGTGCACGATGTGCTCGCGCTCGGGGAGGTCCTCGAGCTCGATCTCGGCATCCTCGAGCCACTGCTGGTAAGGGTGCTCGGTGGCGAGGGCGTGCTTGATCTCGTCGTCCTCGATGATGCGGCCCTCGGCCGTGTCGACGAGGAACATGCGGCCCGGCTGGAGGCGGCCCTTGCGGACGACCTTCTCGGGGGCGATGTCGAGGACGCCGACCTCGGAGCCGAGGACGACGAGGCCGTCGTCGGTGATCCAGTAGCGGCCGGGGCGCAGGCCGTTGCGGTCGAGGACCGCGCCGACCTGGGTGCCGTCGGTGAAGGTGACGCAGGCCGGGCCGTCCCAGGGCTCCATCATGGCCGCGTGGTACTGGTAGAACGCGCGGCGGGCCGGGTCCATGGTGGGGTGGTTCTCCCACGCCTCCGGGATCATCATCAGCACGCTGTGCGGCAGCGAGCGGCCGCCGAGGTGCAGGAGTTCCAGGACCTCGTCGAAGGAGGCGGAGTCGGAGGCGTCCGGGGTGCAGACCGGGAAGATCCGCTCCAGCTTCTCCTCGCCGAACAGCTCGGAGACGAGCTGGGACTCGCGGGCCTTCATCCAGTTCCGGTTGCCCTTGACGGTGTTGATCTCGCCGTTGTGGGCGATGAACCGGTAGGGGTGCGCGAGCGGCCAGCTCGGGAACGTGTTGGTGGAGAACCGGGAGTGGACCAGGGCGATCGCCGAGGCGAAGCGGCGGTCGGAGAGGTCCGGGAAGAAGGGCTCGAGCTGACCGGTGGTCAGCATGCCCTTGTAGACGATGGTGCGGGCCGACAGCGACGGGAAGTAGACGCCCAGCTCGCGTTCGGCGCGCTTGCGCAGCACGAACGCCTTGCGGTCCAGCTCGATGCCGGAGGCGCTTGCGTCGGTCACGAAGATCTGGCGGAACGCCGGCATGGTGGAGCGGGCGGTCGCGCCGAGCAGGTCGGGGGCGACCGGGACCTCGCGCCAGCCGAGGACCGTGAGGTTCTCCTCGGCCGCGACGGCGTCGATCCGGGCGGCGGCCTCGTCCGTGCCGTCCTGCGGGAGGAAGGCGATGCCGACGGCGTAGTGGCCGGCCTCGGGGAGCGTGAAGCCGGCGACCTCGCGGAGGAAGGCGTCGGGGACCTGGGAGAGGATGCCGGCGCCGTCGCCGGAGTCGGGCTCGGAGCCGGTGGCGCCGCGGTGCTCGAGGTTGCGGAGCACGGTCAGGGCCTGGTCGACCAGCGTGTGGGTCGCCTCGCCGGTGAGGGTGGCTACGAATCCGACGCCGCAGGCGTCGTGCTCGTCGCGCGGGTCGTAGAGGCCCTGGGCAGCAGGGCGAGCATCCATGTACGACCAGTTACGGCCGTTCGTGGAGTGCTGGGACGGCTGGCGCGGCGTACGCATCGGCTCTCCCGTCGTCGTCATGTGGCGGAAATGTCCTCCCAGGCTCTGGGGCTCTGGGGGCACGGTTGCCGAGGGACGACGTTGGCCCTCTGCTGAGGTGGGGCGAAGATACTCGTGCGTTACATAGTGAGACGGAGACCAGGAATCGGATACTCCGTTCCACCATGTGGACGCGGGGGCCGTGGCCGGTCGTCCGCCGGGGTGCCGGCGGGCATGCGGAGGAGATGCCAGGGAATGTCCTGACGTTTTCCTGGGTACAGGCTTCGTCGCCCGTGTTCGACAGAGGTGCGCCGCGGGCGTCCTTGCCCGGCGCGTTCCGGCTCATGCCCCGTGGCCTCGTATGCGAAACCAGGGACGGCCACGTGATGTGCGGCCCCTCACACAAGTGAGCGGCCTTCATGATACGGCCGCGGTCCGGATGCGTCGCGGGGACGAAGGTCACATCGCCGTAACTCCGCTGACCTGCGCGGGACTCCTGCGCGACATGTGGGGCGCACACGCGACGGCCGCCACCGGGTCCGCGGCGGCGGTCGTCGCGCGCAGGCCTCGGCGGGGGTCAGCCGACGGCGGTGCCGATCAGGCTGCCCAGCAGGTAGGTGACCCCGGCCGCGGCGCCGCCGAGGGCGAGCTGGCGCAGGCCGCTGTACCACCAGCTGCGGGCGGTCACCCTGGCGACCACCGCGCCGCACAGGAAGAGGCCGGCCAGGGCGAGCAGCACCGCGGGCCACAGGGCGGTGGCGCCGAGCAGGTAGGGCAGCACGGGCAGCAGCGCGCCGAGCGCGAAGGAGGCGAAGGAGGAGACCGCGGCAACCTTCGGGGAGGGCAGGTCGCCGGGGTCGACGCCGAGTTCCTCGCGGGCGTGGATCTCCAGCGCCTGCTCGGGGTCCTTGGAGAGCTGGCGGGCGACCTCGCGGGCGGTGGCGGCGTCCACGCCGCGCGCCTGGTAGAGGGCGGCGAGCTCGGCCTCCTCGGCCTGCGGGTGACGGGCCAGCTGGCGGCGCTCGACGTCCAGTTCGGCCTCGACGAGTTCGCGCTGCGAGGCGACGGAGGTGTATTCGCCGGCCGCCATCGAGCAGGCCCCGGCCGCCAGGCCGGCGAGTCCGGCGATCACCACCGCGCTGCTGGAGGCGGCGCCGCCCGCCACGCCCGTCATCAGCGCCAGGTTCGACACCAGGCCGTCCATCGCGCCGAAGACCGCGGGGCGCAGCCAGCCGCCGTTGACGTCGCGGTGGGTGTGGTTGTCACGGTGCGCCTCGTGCAGCGGCGCCTGTATCTCGAGAACGGCCATGTCTCCCACTCGGGGTCGTACCGGGTGCGCGGACATCGTCGACCACGCCAGTTTGGACTGGGTCTACTTTTTGATGTTCCCCAAGTTACGCCTCTCACGCGTACCCCGCCAGCAAGGGAAGGCTGCCCTCACCTGCAGGTTTCGCCAGATTCGCTCATTCGAAGAAGGATGCGCACACATGTCGTCCGGGTGACGTCGGCGTGTCCGAGGGTCGGCCGGGGCGGCGGCGTGGCACAGATCCTCACAAGGGCACAAGGGACATCCCTCCCGTCTAGGAGGCGCGCATGGCGGCCGTCGGCACACCGGACCTGCGCGCCCGGGCGCGCGGAGCGCTCCTGGGCCTGGCGGTCGGGGACGCGCTGGGCGCGCCCGCGGAGAACATGCGGCCGTCGGAGATCCGTGCCCGCTGGGGCCGCATCACCGGGTACGTCCAGGACGAGCCGGCCGGCACCGACGACACGGAGTACGCCGTCTTCTGCGGCCTGCTGCTGGCGCGGCACGGTTTCGCCCTCACGGCGGCGGACGTGGAGGCGGCCTGGCACGAGTGGATCGCCGACCGCGACGAGGGGCCTTTCAAGGGCGCCGGGTTCAGTGAGCGCGGGACCCTGGAGAACCTGCGCCGGGGCCTGGCCGCGCCGATCTCCGCCCAGCACCGGCACGCCTGGAGCGACGGGCTGGCGATGCGGGCGGCCCCGTTCGGGGTGTTCGCGGCGGGCCGCCCGGCGGAGGCGGCCCGGCTGGTGGCGGTGGACGGCTCGGTCAGCCACGACGGGGAGGGCATCTACGGCGGCCAGGCGGTGGCGGCGGGGGTGGCCGCGGCGATGACCGGGGCGCACCCGGTCGCGGTGGTCGCCTCGGCGCTCGCGGTGGTCCCGGACGATTCCTGGACCGCCCGTTCGCTGCGCCGGGCCGTCGCGGTCGCCCACCGCGGGGAGCGGGCCGTGCGGTCCGCGGTGGTGGTGGCCGGCTACCCGTGGACCGACCTGGCGCCCGAGGCCGTGGCCCTCGCCTTCGGCGCGTACGCGGCGGCCGAGGGCGACTTCCGGGAAGCCGTCCTCACCGCCGTCAACATGGGCCGCGACGCCGACACCACCGCCGCCGTGGCGGGCGCGCTGGCCGGCGCGACGTCCGGGATCGCCGCGATCCCCGACGAGTGGGCGGCCCCCATCGGCCCGGTCCGCGGCAGCTGCCTGCCGGCCATGGCGGGCCGCCACGTCCTCGACATCGCCGACCTCCTCACCCTCACCAGGGAGGGCGCATGACCCCACCGGACACCCCCCGGCCGCCCGGCACGGCACCCGCGGCCGGCCCCGGCTCACCCGCCCCCGCGGCCCTCGCCGCCGGCGGTGCACCCGTCTCCTCCCCCGGCCCGGTCCCCGTGTCCGCGGCGCCCGCCCACGCCGCCGGACCGGGCCGGGCGACCACGTGGAGGTCGGGGCGGCGGGAGCCCGCGGGCGGGCCGCGCCGCGTGACGGCGATGCTGCTCGGGCTCGCGGCGGGGGACGCCGCCGGGTGGCCCGCCGCACGGCACCGGGCGGCGCGGATGCCGGAGTGGACCCGGCGGCTCACCCGTGAGCTGGACACCTTCGCCGAGCAGAACGCCACCACGACCCTGCCCGTGCCCATCGCCCTGAACCAGCCGCCCGACCCGCTGCGCCTGGGCCCCTCCGACGACGCCGAGTGGGCGGCCTGGACCGCGCAGGCGCTGCTGCGGGCGGGGGACGACGCCCTCCTGTCCGACCTGGACCGCGACCGGCGGATCCGCGCCGCCGTCGACCTGGCGTGGAGCGCGGTCGCCGACGAGGTCGCCGAGGCTGAGCGGGCGGCGCCCGAGGCGGAGTCCGCCGCCGTGCCGCTGCGCGCCCGGATCTCGGTGCGCGCGGGCCTCGGCAACCTGGCCACCGGCCTGCGTCCGCCCGCCACCGGCCACGACAACCCGCACTACTTCGACGACGCGGCATGTGTACGCGCGTGTGTGCTGGCCGTCGCCCACCCGGGTGATCCTCGCGGCGCGGCGGAACTCGCCGAGTTCGACGCCCGCTACTCCCAGGACGGCGACGGGGTGCACGGCGCCCGCGCCATGGCCGCCGCGGTCTCCCTGGCCCTGGCCGGCGCCGGCGTGGACGCCTGCGTGGACGCGGCGCTGGCCGAGCTGCCCGGCACCTCCGAGGCCGGCCGCAACGCCCGGCACGCCCTGCACCTGGCCCGCGAGACCGCCGCCGAGGGCGCGTTCGCGCTGGTGCCGCTGCTGGAGCACCAGATCGTGGACCACGTGTACAGCTACGGCATCGCCGCCGCCGAGACGGTCCCGGTGGCGCTCGCGCTGACGCTGGCCTCCGGCGGCCGGATCGGCGAGGCGGTGCCGGCCGCCGCCTGCCTCTCCCGGGTCGCCGACTCCGCGCCCGCCCTCACCGGCGCGCTCACCGGCGCCCTCGGCGGCCTCGCGGCCGTCCCGGGGCCATGGCGCCAGGCCTGCCGCACCCTCTCCGGGTGCGCCCTGCCCCGCCTGGCCGGGACCGACCTGGTGGAACTCGCCGAACGCCTCGAAGCCGCGCGGCCCCCGTCCGGCGGAGGATGATTCCGCCCATGACGCGCATCACGCCCGAAAGGCCGCCACAAGGACAGGACCGTCACCCGGAGAACGACCGGGACCCGAGCCGGCGTCCGGCGGGGAGCCCCGCCGCCACGGTGACGGCCACCGCCACGGCGACGGCCGCATCCCGGGAAGAGCTTCCACCCCCGGTCCCCTCCCTGGACGCGCGGATCGCCGCCGCGCTGACGGGCGCGGCCGTCGGCGACGCCCTCGGCGGTCCGGTCGAGGGGTACTCCCCCGAGCAGATCCTGGAACGCCACGGGGGCCGCGTCCGGGGCGTCGTCGGCCCCTGGAACGGCGACGGGTGGCGCACCGCCCGCCCCATCGCGCCGTACCACAAAGGCGACGGGCACGTCACCGACGACACCTTGATGACGCACGCCCTGATCCGCGTCTACGAGCGGGTCCGCGACCACCTGGACGCCTACGCGATCGCCGAGCACCTGGTGCCGGACCTGATGGGCGCTCCCCGCTGGATCCCCGAACTGGAGGCGGAGGCACTGCCGCTGCAGCGGATCTTCCTCGCCGAGAAGTGGCTGGTGGCACGGATCCACTACGGGCACGTCGACCCGCGCGAGGCCGGCTGCGGGAACATCGTCAACTGCGGCGCCGCGATGTACATGGCGCCGGTCGGCCTGGTCAACGCGGCGCATCCGGCGGGCGCCTACGCGGAGGCGCTGGACGTGGCCGGCGCGCACCAGTCCTCGTACGGGCGGGAGGCCGCGGGCGTCTTCGCGGCGGCGGTGGCCGCGGCCTGCGCGCCCGGGGCGACGCCGGAGTCGGTGGTGGCGGCCTGCCTGGCGCTCGCCGAGGACGGCACCCGCGCCGCGATCGAGGCGGTCTGCGGCGCCGCCGCCCGCCACACGGAGTTCGAGGCGGCGCTCGGCCCGCTGCGCGAGGCGGTCGCCCCGTTCGACACCGTCGGCCCCGACTACCGCGCGCCCTCGCTGGGCGCCCGCCGCCCGTCCCGGCTGCACGCGATCGAGGAACTGCCCGTCGCCCTGGGGATGCTGCTGGTGGCCGGCGGGGACTACGAGCAGGCGGTGCTCGGCTCGGTCAACTACGGCCGGGACTGCGACTCCATCGCCACCATGGCCGGCGCCCTGGCCGGCGCGCTCGGCTCCCCGGCGCCCGCGGAGTGGGCCGGCCGGGTCGCCGAGGCCAGCCGCCTCGACCTGGACGGACCCGCCCGCTCCCTCACCGCCGTGACGCGGGAGGTCTTCGCCCGGGACGTCGCCCGCCGACGCGCCCACGAGACGGCGTTCACCGCGATCGGAGGCGCCCCGTGCTCCGGATGACCTGGGTGCAGCCCGAGGACCTGCTCGGCCACGAGCTGCGGCAGGCCGCGCAGGACGGCCGCTCTCCGGCCACCGTCGCCGCGATCGCCGCCCGCTGGCGCGCGGCCGGCGGCCCCGAGGCCCCGGACCGCTCGGGCGCCTCCCCCGCCCCGGTCTCCCGCTACCTGCGCACCCTCGCCGAGGACCTCCTCGACGAACTCGCCGAGCTGCCCTCCCCGCTGGCCGACGACGAACCCACCGGACTGGACCGGATCAAGGCCCTCTGCCCCGACTGGCCCGGCCCCGCCACCGCCACCGCCACCGCCACCGTGCCGTCGGCGGCCCGGCTGGAGGCCGCCTGGCTGGGCCGTGCGGCCGGCTGCCTGCTCGGCAAGCCGGTGGAGAAGTTGCCCCTGGACGGCATCCGCGCCCTGGCCCGCGCCACCGGCAACTGGCCGCTCACCACCTGGTTCACCGCCCGCGGCCTGCCCGCCGAGCTGGCCGCCGCGCATCCGTGGAACCGCCGCTCGGCCCCCACCTCGCTGGCCGAGAACATCGACGGCATGCCGGAGGACGACGACCTCAACTTCCCGCTGCTCGGCCTGCTCCTGCTGCGCCGCCACGGCCGGTCGTTCACCACCGACGACGTGGCCCGCCTCTGGCTCGACGAGCTGCCCGCGGGCCGCCTGTTCACCGCCGAACGCGTCGCCTACCGCAACCTGCTGTCCGGGGTGGAGCCGCCGCGCACCGCACGCCACCGCAACCCGTTCCGCGAGTGGATCGGCGCGCTCATCCGGGCCGACGTGCACGGCTGGACCAACCCCGGCGACCCGGGGGCCGCGGCGGAGCAGGCACACCGCGACGCCGTGCTCAGCCACACCGGCGGTGGCGTCCACGCCGCCATGTTCGCCGCCGCGGTGATCGCGGCCGCGGCGGGCGGCGGGAGCGACGTGCACGGCTGCCTGCGGGCCGGGCTGGCCGTCGTTCCGCCCGCCTCGCGGCTGGCCCGTGCGGTCCGGCACGCCGTCCGGCTGGCCCGTGAACACGCCGGTGACGCCGCCGCGTTCGAGCCCGTCGTGGACGCGCTGCACCGTGAGCACGCCCGCTACCACTGGGTCCACGCCGTGCCCAACACGGCGCTGATCGCCGCCGCCCTCACCCACGCCGACGGCGACTTCACCGGCTCGGTCTGCCGGGCCGTCTCCGGCGGCTGGGACACCGACTCCAACGGCGCGACCGCCGGCGGCGTGGCCGGGCTGCTCGCCGGCTCCCGCGAGGCACTGCCCGAGCGGTGGACCGCGCCGCTGAGGAACCGGCTCGCCACCACCGTGGCCGGGTTCGACGGCGTCGGCTTCGACGCCCTCGGCCGCACCACCGCCCACCTCGGCGCACCGGGCCCGCGGCAGGACCGGGCCCGGCCGGCCCGGACCGTCCTGGAGACCGCCACCTCATGAGCACCGTCAGCGGCATCGCCGTACTCGGCAGCGCCAACATGGACCTCGTCGCCTACGTCGCCAAGGCCCCGCAGCGCGGGGAGACCGTCACCGGCCGCGAGTTCCGCACCGCGCCCGGCGGCAAGGGCGCCAACCAGGCGGTGGCCGCGGCCCGCGCGGGCGCCACCGTCTCCCTGATCGGCGCGGTCGGCAACGACACGTCCGGCCTCCGGCTGCGTTCCGCCCTGGAGGCGTCCGGGGTGGTCACCGACCGTCTGCGCACCGCCGAGGGCCCCTCCGGCACCGCGCACGTCGTGGTGGACGACGAGGGCGGCAACTCCATCGTCGTCGTCCCCGGCGCCAACGCGGGCGTCACCTCGCTCACCCCGCGCGACGAGGAGACGATCCGGGGCGCCGGCCTGCTGCTGCTGCAGCTGGAGATCCCGGTGGAGGCCGTCGTCGCGGGGGCCCGGGTGGCCCGGGCGCACGGCGTGCGCACCGTGCTGACCCCCGCCCCGGTACGGCAGCTGCCGCCCGAGCTGCTGGACCGCGTCGACCTGTTGCTGCCCAACGAGCACGAGGCGGCCGCGCTGGCCGGCGTCGCCGACCCGCGCGGCGCGGCGCTGGCCCTGCTGGAACGGGTGCCGGAGGTGGTGGTCACGCTCGGCGAGGCCGGCTGTCTCTGGGCGGCGCGCGGGACCGAACCGGTGGCCGTCCCCGCCCCCCGGGTGCGGGCCGTGGACACCACCGGGGCGGGTGACACCTTCGCCGGCGCCCTGGCCGTCGCCCTCACCGAGGGACGCCCGATGCCCGACGCCCTGCGCTGGGCGGCGGCGGCCGCCTCCCTGTCGGTGCAGCGGCCGGGGGCGTCGGCGTCGATGCCCTACCGCTCCGAGATCGAAGCACGGTACGCATCATGAACCTGCCCACGACCGGCTCCCCCGCCCCCGCGCCGCTGTCCGGACTGCGGGTGCTGGACCTCGCCACCCTGTTCGCCGGGCCGCTCGCCGCCACCCTGCTGGGCGACTTCGGCGCCGACGTGATCAAGGTGGAGCACCCGTCGAAGCCTGACCCCTCACGCGGGCACGGGCCCGCCAAGGACGGGATCGGGCTGTGGTGGAAACTGCTCGGCCGCAACAAGCGCACCATCACCCTCGACCTGTCCGCGCCGGGCGGCCGCGACACCCTGCTGCGGCTCGCCCGGGACGCCGACGTGGTGGTGGAGAACTTCCGCCCCGGCACCCTGGAACGGTGGGGCCTGGGCTGGGAGGCGCTGTCCGCCGTCAACCCACGCCTGGTGCTGACCCGGGTCACCGGTTTCGGACAGGTCGGGCCCTACGCCCGCCGCCCCGGCTTCGGGACCCTCGCCGAGGCGATGAGCGGCTTCGCCGCCGTCACCGGGGAACCGGACGCGCCGCCCACGCTGCCCCCGTTCGGGCTCGCCGACTCCATCGCCGCGCTGGCCACCGCCTACGCCGTGATGACCGCGCTGGCCGCCCGGGACCGCACCGGCGAGGGGCAGGTCGTCGACATGGCGATCATCGAGCCGATCCTCACGGTGCTGGGGCCGCAGCCGCTCTGGTACGACCAGCTCGGCCACGTCCAGCCGCGCACCGGCAACCGCTCGCAGAACAACGCCCCGCGCAACACCTACCGGACCGCCGACGGCACCTGGGTCGCCGTCTCCACCTCCGCGCAGTCCGTCGCGGAGCGGGTGATGCGGCTGGTGGGGCGGCCCGAGCTGATCACGGAACCGTGGTTCGCCACCGGGGCGGGGCGCGCGGCCCACGCCGACGTGCTGGACGAGGCGGTCGGGGTGTGGATCGCCCGGCGCGGGCGGTCGGAGGTGCTCGACGCCTTCGAGAAGGCGGAGGCGGCGGTGGCGCCGGTCCAGGACGTGCGGGACGTGATGGAGGACCCCCAGTACCGGGCACTGGGCACCATCACCACCGTCGACGACCCCGAACTCGGGCAGCTGCGGATGCAGAACGTGCTGTTCCGGCTCTCCGCGACACCCGGCGCGGTCCGCTGGGCGGGGCGGCCGCACGGGGCCGACACGGAGGCGGTGCTGGGCGAGGCGGGGCTGGATGCGGACGAGATCGCCGCGCTGCGGCGGGAGGGGGTCGTATGAGCGCCGCGAGGCCGCCGCTGACCTGGCTCTACGCACCCGGTGACCGGCCCGCGGTGGTCGCCAAGGCGCTGCGGGCCGGGGCGGACGTGGTGATCGTCGACCTGGAGGACGCGGTCGCGCCGGAGCGCAAGGAGTACGCGCGGGACGCCACCGCGGAGCTGCTCGCGCAGCGGCAGGCCGTCCCCCTGCACGTGCGGGTGAACGCCCTGTCCTCGCCGGAGGGCGTCGCCGACCTGAAGACGCTGCTGCCCTGCGACGGGCCGTCGGGGGTGCGGCTGCCCAAGGTCGTCTCCCCGCGGGAGGTGGTGCGGGTGGCCCGGCAGGCCGCGGCCCTCGGCCGGGCGGGCCTGCGGCTGTACCCACTGCTGGAGAGCGCGCTGGGCATCGAGGAGGCGTTCCGTATCGCCCGCGCGGACCCGTCGGTGGGCGGGCTCGCGCTGGGCGAGGCGGACCTGCGGGCCGACCTCGGGGTGCGGGTGGACGCGGGGCTGGACTGGTGCCGGTCGCGCGTGGTGGTGGCCGCGCGGGCGGCGGGGCTGGCGCCGCCGGCGCAGTCGGTGCACCCGGACGTGCGGGACCTGGACGGGCTGGCGGCGGGGTGCGCGCGGGGGCGGGCGCTGGGGTTCCTGGGGCGCGCGGCGATCCATCCGCGGCAGCTGCCGGTGATCGAGCGGGCGTATCTCCCCACGGCGCGGGAGGTCGAGGAGGCCGAGGAGGTCGTCGAGGCGGCCCGTCGCTCCGGGCCCGGGGCGCAGGCCCTGCCCGACGGCCGCTTCGTCGACGCCGCCGTCCTCACCGCCGCCCACCGCACCCTCGCCCTCGCCACCCCCCGCTGACCCGCGGCACCCAGGCACCCCCTGCGGACGCGCACGCCACCCGCCCCGCGGACGGGCACACCCCACCGTCCCGCGGGCGACACGCCCCACCGCTCTGCGGGCGCGGCACGCCCCGCCGTTCTGCGGGCGGCTGGGCCGCCCAGAGGGCGATGGGGGTCCTCCACCAGACTCCGTCCGGGGGCACCCCCACCTGCTCGAGCGAAGCCGAGAGCTTGAGGGAGGGCGGGCGCAGGGCGGCGCCCTCGCGGCAAGCGGTCCGCTCCACCGTCCCGCGGGCGGCACGCCCCGCCGCTCTGCAGGCGCCACGCCCCGCCGTTCTGCGGGCGCGGCACGCCCCGCCGGTCTGCGGGCGCGGCACGCCCCGCCGTTCTGCGGGCGCGGCACGCCCCGCCGTTCTGCGGGCGCGGCACGCCCCGCCGTTCTGCGGGCGGCTGGGCCGCCCAGAGGGCGGCACGGGCGGGCGCAGGGCGGCGCCCTCGCGGCAAGCGGTCCGCTCCACCAGGCCCGAGCAGGCTGCACCTTACGCACGTGACCTCACTGCGGCGCGCCCAAGCCCCGCCCCGGGCGGACAGCACTGTTCATCCCCCGACCCGCCCCCTTCCCAGAGGGGCTCAACTTCCGCGGAGCGAGCCGTCACGTGCGTACGTGAGGCCTGCGCCCACCCGTGCCGCCCTTAGCGGCACGATTGCCCGCAGAGGTACGGGCCGGGCCTGGCCGGGCCGGGCCAGGACCGCAAGGGGTGCCAGGGCCGCGGGGGGACATGCGACGGCGCCGCGCCCCGGGGATACGGGACGCGGCGCCGTGCCGCATGGTGCCTTCGCGAGGTGAGGTTACTTGCCCTTGGCGTCCGTCCGGCCCGCCGCCTCGGCGGACCCACTCCCGCCGCCCGGCCCCGCGCCCTCACCGGAGCCGGAGTCCGCATCGGAATCGGCGTCCGAGCCGGCGTCGGAGCCGGAGTCGGAGCCCGCACCGGAGTCGGAGCCGGAGTCGGAGTCGGAGTCGTCGTCCCCCGCTCCCGGCTCGACGACCGCCTCCCGCCCCGGCCGCTTCCGCGCCGACAGCACGAAATACAGCACGGCCAGCAGGAACACCACCACGGCCGTCCAGTTGTTCAGCCGCAGGCCGAGGATCTCGTGGGCCTCGTCGACCCGCATGTACTCGATCCAGAACCGCCCGGCGCAGTACGCGGCGACGTACAGCGCGAACGCCCGCCCGTGCCCGAGCTTGAACCTGCGGTCCGCCCAGATGACCAGCAGCGCGACGCCGACGCACCACAGCGACTCGTAGAGGAAGGTCGGGTGGTAGTAGCCCGGCACGCGGCCGTCCAGCGAGGAGGTGATGTGGACGGCCCACGGAAGGTCCGTCTCGCGCCCGTACAGCTCCTGGTTGAACCAGTTGCCCCAGCGGCCGATGGCCTGGGCGAGGGCGATGCCCGGCGCGACCGCGTCGGCGTACGCCGGCAGCGGGATGCCCCGGCGGCGCGCGCCGATCCAGGCGCCGACCGCGCCGAAGGCGATCGCGCCCCAGATGCCGAGACCGCCCTCCCATACCTTGAAGGCGTCCACCCAGTCACGGCCCGCGCCGAAGTACAGCTGGTAGTCCGTGATCACGTGGTAGAGGCGGCCGCCGACCAGGCCGAACGGCACGGCCCACACCGCGACGTCGGCGACCGTGCCCGGCCGTCCGCCACGGGCGACCCAGCGCCGGTTGCCGAGCCAGATGGCGACGAAGACGCCGATGATGATGCAGAACGCATAGCCGCGCAGCGGGACGGGACCGAGGTACAGCACCCCGCGCGACGGGCTGGGAATGTAGGCAAGTTCCATGGCAGGGTCGACGCTACCGTGCCGGGCCACCGGGAAGGCGGGCGGCCCGGCAACGGCTCCATAACGGGGCGCGGCCGCGAGGACGGCTAACGGCCGGCCTTCGCCTCCACCATCTGCTGGAACTTGGCCGGTGTCATCGAACGGTCCTGGTAGATGTTCTTGCCGTTGAGCAGGACCGTCGGCGTACCGCTGAAGCCGCCGGATCGGAAGGCCTCGTTGGATTCGCGGACCCAGCTGTCGTGGGTGCCGTCGTTGACGCAGGCGCGGAAGGCGGGGGTGTCGAGGCCCTGGACCTTGCCGGCCAGTTCGATCAGCTTCCCGTTGTCGGCGAGGGCGTCGTCCGTCTCCGCGGGCTGGGCGTCGAAGAGGACGTCGTGGTAGGCGGGGAACTTACCGGCGTCCTGCGCGCAGGCGGCGGCGTTCGCCGAGCGCAGGGAGCCGCTGCCGCCGAGGTTGCCGTCGATCAGCGTGACCAGGTGGTACTCGGCCTTGAGGGAGCCCGCCTCGGTCAGTTCGTTGATCGTGGACCGGTAGGCCGTCTCGAATGCCTTGCAGGCCGGGCAGCGGAAGTCCTCCCAGACCACGAGCGTGGAGGGGGCGTCGGGGCTGCCGACGGGCACGGCCAGTTTCTTCTCGCCGCCCGCGCCGGAGGGGGCCACGGCCGGGCCCTCGGCGTCGCTGGTGTCCCCGCCGGAGTTGGCGGCCAGCACGCCGACGACAGCCGCGAGACCGAGGACGCAGACCACGGCCCCGCCGACGATCAGGGCACGGCGGCGTTTCTCCGCTGCCTTCTGCTTCTCGCGCTCCACCGCCAGGCGCTGGCGGGCGCTGCGCTTTCCGTCTCGGTTCTTCTCACTCACATGGGGCAGAACGAACCGGGGAGGCGCAACGCGCCTCCCCGGTCCCATGTCCACCCGTTCGAGTGAGCGGCCCTGTTCCCCTGACCCTCCGCGGGGCCGGGTACGGGGCCTGGCGGGCCTACGCCCGCCCGCGCACGCCTTCCGCCAGGTCGGCGGCGAGCGCCCGGACCGCCTCGCGGCGGGCGTCCGCGTCGTCGCCCGCGTCGAGCATCCCCTGCACGAAGGCCGAGCCGACGATCACGCCGTCGGCGAAGCCCGCCACCTCGGCCGCCTGGGCGCGGTTGGAGACGCCGAGACCCACGCAGACCGGCAGGTCGGTGGTGGCGCGGGTGCGCCGCACCAGTTCCTGGGCCTGCTCGCCGACGGACGCGCGGGTGCCGGTGACGCCCATCAGCGAGGCCGCGTAGACGAAGCCGCTGCCCGCCTCGGTGATCTCCGCGAGCCGCGCGTCCTGGCTGGACGGGGCGACCACGAAGACGGTGGCCAGGTCGTGCTTCTCAGCGTGCTCACGCCACAGCGCGGATTCCTGGACCGGAAGGTCGGGCAGGATGCAGCCCGCGCCGCCGGCCTCGGCGAGCTCCGCGGTGAACCGCTCGACGCCGTAGCGGTCGATCGGGTTCCAGTAGGTCATCACCAGCACCGGCTTCCCGGTGGCCTCGTGTGCCTCGCGGACCGTGCGCATCACGTCGGCGATCTTCACCCCGCCGCGCAGCGCGATGTCGTCGGCGGTCTGGATGACCGGGCCGTCCAGCACCGGGTCGCTGTGCGGAAGGCCCACCTCGACGACGTCGGCGCCGCCGTCGAAGGCCGCCTTGATCGCGTCGATGCCGCCCTCGACGGTCGGGAAGCCCGCCGGAAGATAAGCGATGAGCGCGGACCGGCCCTCGGCCTTCGTGGCCGCGAGAGTGTCGCTCAACAGCTGTCGGTTACCGGTCACTTGGCGTCCCCCTCGATCTCCGCGACGTCGCCGGCCTGGTCGGCGGCGACCGACGCGTCGGCATCATACAACCCGAAGTAACGGGCTGCCGTGTCCATGTCCTTGTCCCCCCGGCCGGAGAGATTGACCACGATCAGGCCCTCCGGGCCCAGCTCGCGGCCGACCTCGAGCGCGCCGGCCAGGGCGTGCGCCGACTCGATCGCCGGGATGATGCCCTCGGTGCGCGACAGCAGGCGCAGCGCCTGCATGGCGGCGTCGTCGGTGACCGCGCGGTACTCGCCGCGGCCGCTGTCCTTGAGGTAGGCGTGCTCCGGGCCGATGCCCGGGTAGTCCAGACCCGCGGAGATGGAGTAGGGCTCGGTGATCTGGCCCTCCTCGTCCTGGAGGACGTAGGAGCGGGAGCCGTGCAGGATGCCGGGCTCGCCGACGGTGAGGGTGGCGGCGTGCTCGCCGGTCTCCAGGCCGTGGCCGGCCGGCTCGCAGCCGATCAGGCGGACGCCCTCGTCGGGGATGAAGGCGTGGAAGAGGCCGATGGCGTTGGAGCCGCCGCCGACGCAGGCGACCGCCGCGTCGGGCAGCCGGCCGGCGCTCTCCAGCAGCTGCCTGCGCGCCTCGACACCGATGACGCGGTGGAAGTCGCGCACCATCGCCGGGAAGGGGTGCGGGCCGGCGACCGTGCCGAACAGGTAGTGGGTGTCGTCCACGTTGGCGACCCAGTCGCGGAACGCCTCGTTGATGGCGTCCTTGAGGGTGCGGCTGCCGGACTTCACCGCGACCACCTCGGCGCCCAGCATGCGCATCCGGGCGACGTTGAGGGCCTGGCGCTGGGTGTCGATCTCGCCCATGTAGATGGTGCAGTCGAGGCCGAACAGCGCGCAGGCGGTGGCGGTGGCCACGCCGTGCTGTCCGGCGCCGGTCTCGGCGATGACGCGGGTCTTGCCCATCCGCCGGGTCAGCAGGGCCTGGCCCAGCACGTTGTTGATCTTGTGCGAGCCGGTGTGGTTGAGGTCCTCGCGCTTGAGGAAGATCCGCGCGCCGCCGGCGTGCCCGGCGAAGCGGGGCACCTCGGTCAGGGCGCTGGGACGGCCGGTGTAGTGCACCAGCAGGGCCTCGAGCTCGCGGGCGAACTCGGGGTCCGACTTGGCCTTGTCGTACTCGACGGCGACCTCGTCGACGGCGGCGACGAGCGCCTCCGGGATGAACTTGCCGCCGAAGGCGCCGAAGTAGCCGGCGGCGCTGGGGACGTGCCCGTCCGGATCGGGCACGAAGAACTGACTGGACATGCGAAGAGTCACCTCACAGGTGGTCACGGGTGATGTCGGATCGGCGTGGGGCTTCGCCCCCGCGCCATCGCATCCCGTTCACCTGTCCCGGCTCGTCCCCTATGACGTACCGGACCCTGCGGCCCCGCACCCGCCGGGCCGGCGCCCTGCACCCGCGCGGCTTGCAGCCGCGCGCCAGTCGCGCGAAGCGCTCCTCGGCGGGCTCCGCCGGGCACGCCTGACCCGCGCACGGCTCCGGGGTGCGGGCCGTTCGGCACGCACCCGCGGATCCGCGGCACTCGGCGGGCTGCGGCTCGGCGGACATCACCTCAGGCTACCCGGCCTCAGGCGCGCCCGTGCCGGATTGCGGGGTGTTCCCCCGCGGCCACCAGGTCGGCCACGGCCGTTCTGGGGTCCTTGCCGGTCACCAGCGACTCGCCGACCAGGACGGCGTCCGCCCCGGCGTTGGCGTAGGCGATCAGGTCGTGCGGCCCGCGGACACCGGACTCGGCGACCTTGACGATGTGCGGCGGGATCTCCGGCAGCACCCGCTCGATGGTGGAGCGGTCCACCTCGAGCGTCTTGAGGTTCCGCGCGTTGACGCCGACGACCTTGGCGCCCGCGTCCAGCGCGCGCTCCACCTCGTCCTCGTCGTGCGCCTCGACCAGGGCGGTGAGCCCGATGGACTCGGCCCGCTCGATCAGCGACTCCAGGGCCGGCTGCTCGAGGGCGGCGACGATCAGGAGGGCGAGGTCGGCGCCGTGGGCCCGCGCCTCCCAGAGCTGGTAGGAGGAGACGATGAAGTCCTTGCGCAGCACCGGGATGTCCACCCGGGCCCGGACCGCCTCGAGGTCGTCCAGCGATCCGCCGAACCGGTGCTTCTCGGTCAGCACGGAGATTACCGCGGCGCCGCCCGCCTCGTAGTCGGCGGCGAGGGCCGCCGGGTCGGCGATGGCGGCCAGCGCGCCCTTGGAGGGGCTGGACCGCTTGACCTCGCAGATGACCTTGACGCCGTCACCGCGCAGTGCGGCGGCGCCGTCCTTGGCGGCGGGGGCCTTGGCCGCGCGCTCCTTGAGCTCGTCGAGGCCGACGCGCGCCTGCCGCTCCGCGAGGTCGGCCCGCACTCCGTCGATGATCTCGTCGAGCACACTCACGCGAGCGGCCCCCTTCCGTGACGGTGGTCGGTTCCGTTCGATACCGATGGTCACTGGCGATGGTATCCGCAGGCGGCCCCCGCTCCCGCATCCGGCGCCGCCGGTCCCACTACCTGGACGTTTCCGTGCGGGAGGCATCAGGTGTGCGCGAAGGGCCTCATGGGTGCAGCCAGTGACCGAACGGGAGGTTCCTGACGACGGTGAACACGGCCAGCACCGCGCCGAACGTCCACAGCTGGGCCGGGCGTGGCTCGAACCGCACGGGCAGCCCCCGGGCCGCCCGCACCGCCCAGACGGCCCACAGGACGGCGAAGAGCAGGTAGCCCACGACGGCCGGCGCGTTGGAATGGAGCGCGGCGGCCAGGTCGCCGTGGACGAAGGCGTGGGCGCTGCGCAGGCCGCCGCAGCCGGGGCAGTAGAGGCCGGTCACGCTGAGCAGCGGGCAGGCCGGGTAGTGCCCGGGTTCGTTGGGGTCCACGGCGCCGACGTAGGCGAAGGCGCCCGCGACCGCGGCGAGCACCGCGACGGGGGCGGCCAGCCGCCGCCACGCCGAGCGCGCCGGCGCCCGCAGGAGCCCCGGCCCGCGGCCCGCGGGCCCGGGAGACACAAGCTGGGCCGCCTGGCCACCGGAGGCGTCCGGGGCTGCCGAGGCGTCGGGGACGGCGAGGGCGTCCGGGGAGGCCGGGTCTGTCGGGGCCGCAGGGCCGCCAGAGGCGTCTGAAGCTGCCAGGGCGTCCGGGGTGGCCAGGGCCGCTGGGACTGCCGAGACGTCCGGGGAGGCCAGAACAGTGGGGGCCGCAGGGCCGCCAGAGGCGTCTGAAGCTGCCGAGGCGTCCGGGGTGGCCAGGGCGTCCGCGACTGCCGAGGCGTCCGGGATTGCCAGGGCGTCCGGGGAGGCCAGGACTGTTGGAGCCGCCGGGCCGCCAGAGGTGTCTGGGGCTGCCGAGGCGTCGGAGGTGGCCAGGGCCGCCGGGACGGCCAAGGATGCCAAGGCGTCCGGGGCTGCCGGGGATGCCGAGGTGACTGGGGCTGCCGGGGCTGCCGAGGTGTCTGGGGCGTCCGGGGCTGCCGGGTTGCCCCGGGTGGCGGCGGAGGGCCGGGGCGGCGGGGGTGGTGTGGTGGGGGGCGGGGTCCCGGTGGTCACCCCCGCATTGTGCCCGGTGCGGAGGACGCGCGCGGCCCGGGGACGCGTCAGGGGCGGCCCGGTGCTTCCGGGCCGCCCCTGGACGGCGGTGTCGACGAGGCGTGCCGACGGGCGCCGCGGCGCCCGGTGGCGGCTCAGGCGTTCTCGGTGACCTTGTGGACCGGGTGCACGTTCTCCGCCTGGCCGAGGCCCGCGCGCCGCATCAGCCCGCCGACGACCGCGCCGAGCAGCGTCAGACCGATGCCGACCCAGAAGCCGACCGGCTCGGCCATCACGATGAAGACGGATGCTACGCAGAACCCGACGAAGGCGATGATGACGCCGGTCCAGGCGGCCGGGGTGTGACCGTGGTTGCTGCCCGCCATGACTTGCTCCTCGTTGACGCGTGTACGTGTGGTGAGCGGGGCGCTCACGTCACATTCTTCCCCACCCGTGCCACGGGGCGCGTCCCGGGGTGGCCGGGATCAGGCCCCGGTGGGGTCCTCGCCGCGGTCGAGCGCCTTCCACATGTCCTCCGGACGCTCGGGGCCGGCGGGCGCGGCGCCCTCGGCCCGCCGGGGGCGGGGGACGCCGGCGCCGCGCTCGTAGCGGGCCGACATGCCGGGCCAGCGGCTGCCGCGCCACAGCGCCAGCAGGCCGGCGGTGAGGATCAGCGCGCCGCCGAAGGCGGCGGCGTACGGCCAGGAGGTGTGGGACAGGCCGGTCACCGCGGCGGAGGCGTCGCCGGAGACCTGGGCGGCCTTCTCGTCGAGCGCGGCCCGGTCTGCCACGCCGAACAGCGCGGCGGCCACCGTGCCCGCGCCGCACAGCGCGAGCAGGGCGGCGACCAGGACGCGCCCGGCGCGGCGGACGGCGAAGACGGCGACCAGGGAGGCCAGGCCCACTATGGCGAGGGCGGCCGGCGCGCCGGTGACGTCGCTGCCGGTGGCGGTCAGCGGGAACGCGCCGCCGGCCACCTCCGCGGAACCCTCGGCCCAGGTCTGCCGGCTGGCGAGCAGCGCGACGGCGGCGCCCAGGGCCCCGCTGAGCAGGGCGACGGCGAGACTGCGGCGGCCCGTGCGGGCGGGTGCGGCGGTGTCGGGACGGGAGTCAGCACTGGAGGTCACCCCTCCACTATGGCCCCGCACCCGCCGCCGCGAGGACCCGGGCGGGCCGCACGAGGGGCAGGTGAGAGCGACATCACGCCTGCGCGCCCGGCCGTTCGGCGGCCCTCAGCCGGTTGGCGCTGTGGACGGCCCGGAGGACGGCGGCGGCCTTGTTGCGGCACTCGGTGTCCTCGGCCACCGGGTCGGAGTCGGCGACCACACCGGCCCCGGCCTGCACGTAGGCGGTTCCGCCGCGCAGCAGCGCGGTGCGGATGGCGATGGCCGTGTCGGAATCCCCGGCGAAGTCGAGGTAGCCCACGCAGCCGCCGTACAGGCCGCGCCGGGAGGGCTCGAGTTCGTCGATGATCCGCAGCGCGCTCGGCTTGGGCGCGCCGGACAGGGTGCCGGCCGGGAAGCAGGCGGTGAGCACGTCGAAGGCGGTGCGGCCGGGGGCGACGCGGCCGGTGACGGTGGAGACGATGTGCATCACGTGCGAGTACCGCTCGATCGACATGAAGTCGACGACCTCCACCGAGCCCGGCTCGCAGACCCGGCCCAGGTCGTTGCGGCCGAGGTCGACGAGCATCAGGTGCTCGGCCCGCTCCTTGGGGTCGGCCATCAGCTCCTCGGCGAGCGCCTGGTCCTCCTGCGGTGTGGCGCCGCGGTGCCGGGTCCCGGCGATGGGGTGGAGGACGGCCCGGCCGTCCTCCACCTTGACCAGCGCCTCGGGGCTGGAGCCCACCACGTCGAAGCCGTCGAACCGGAAGAGGTACATGTACGGCGACGGGTTGGTGGCGCGCAGCACCCGGTAGACGTCCAGCGCGCTCGCCGTGCAGGGCGTCTCGAACCGCTGCGAGGGGACCACCTGGAAGGCGTCGCCGGCCCGGATGCGCTCCTTGATGTCCTCGACGGCCTTCTGGTAGTCGGCGCCGCCCCACAGCGCGGTGTACTCGGGCAGCTCGGCGTCGGGCAGGGCGACCGGCGGCTGGGCGAGCGGGCGGGCGAGGTCGGCCTCCATGGCGTCGAGCCGGGTGACCGCGTCGGCGTACGCCTCGTCGACGCCGGTGTCGAGGTCGTTGTGGTTGATCGCGTTGGCGATCAGCAGGACCGTGCCGTCCCAGTGGTCGAGGACGGCGAGGTCGCTGGTGAGGAGCATGGTCAGCTCGGGCAGCTTGAGGTCGTCGCGCTCGCCGGGGCCGATCTTCTCCAGGCGGCGCACGATGTCGTAGCCGAGGTAGCCGACCATGCCGCCGGTGAACGGCGGCAGCCCTTCCTGGCGGGGGGTGTGCAGGGTCTCCACGGTGGCCCGCAGCGCGGCCAGCGGGTCGCCCTCCTCGGGGACGCCGACGGGCGGGGCGCCGGTCCAGTGCGCCTGGCCGCCGCGTTCGGTCAGGGTGGCGTCGCTGCGGACGCCGACGAAGGAGTAGCGGGACCAGGAGCGGCCGTTCTCGGCGGATTCCAGCAGGAAGGTGCCGGTGCGCTCGGCGGCGAGTTTGCGGTAGAGCGCGAGCGGGGTGTCTCCGTCGGCGAGCAGCTTGCGGGTGACCGGGATGACACGCCGGTCTGCGGCGAGGGTGCGGAACGTCTCGAGGTCCATGGCCGTGGACCCTACTGATCCGCGGAGGTCCCCGCCCGCGCGTCTTCCTCCTTGAGCAGCGCGTCGGCCTCCTCGAGCAGCACGTCGGCGTCGAAGCAGGTGCGGTCGCCGGTGTGGCAGGCGGCGCCGGTCTGGTCGACGCGGACCAGCAGGGTGTCGCCGTCGCAGTCGAGGGCGACGGACCTGACGTGCTGGACGTGGCCGGAGGTGTCGCCCTTGACCCAGTACTCCTGGCGGCTGCGCGACCAGTAGGTGCAGCGGCCGGTGGTGAGGGTGCGGTGCAGGGCCTCGTCGTCCATCCAGCCGAGCATCAGCACCTCGCCCGTGTCGTACTGCTGGGCGATGGCGGGGACCAGGCCGTCGGCGGTGCGCTTGAGGCGGGCGGCGACGGCGGGGTCGAGGCCGGCGGAGGGTGCGGGGGTGGCGCTGCTGCTCATGGTGTCCATTCTGCCGCGCCCGCCGGGTGGCCCCGGGCGGGTGTCCACGGGGCGGACCCGTGACGTCTTCGGGTGTGCGGCGTCCTGTGCGGTGGGGCCGGTCGGTCGTAGGGTGGGGGCATGTCGACGTTTGCCAAGCGTGAACGGCTGCTTCTGGCCGACCTGTTGGAGACGGCGGGCCCGGAGGCGGCCACGTTGTGCGGGGAATGGACGGCCCGCGACCTGGCGGCGCACGTGGTCGTGCGCGAGCGCCGGGCGGACGCGGCGGGCGGCATCCTGATCAAGGCGCTGGCCGAGCGGCTGGAGCGGGTGCGGGCGGAGTTCGCCGCGAAGCCGTACGAGGAGCTGATCCAGCTGATCCGTACCGGGCCGCCGCGGATGTCGCCGTTCTCGCTGAAGCAGGTGGACGAGGCCTCGAACACGGTGGAGTTCTACGTCCACACCGAGGACGTGCGGCGGGCGGCGCCCGACTGGACGCCGCGGGAGCTGGATCCCGTCTTCCAGGACGCGCTCTGGAGCCGGCTGGAGCGGATGGCCCGGCTGCTGGGGCGGCGGTCGCCGGCGGGGCTGGTGCTGCGGCGGCCGGACGGCCGAACGGCGGTGGCGAACCGGGGGGCGCCGGTGGTGACGGTCACCGGTGAGCCGTCCGAGCTGCTGCTCTTCGCCTTCGGGCGCCAGCGTGTCGCCGACGTCACCCTCGACGGCGACCCCGACGCCATCGCCAAGACGCAGGACTCCCCGCACCTCGGGCTCTGATCCACGGCGGTCCCGGTCCCTCGGACGGCCCGCCCGAGGGAGCGGGCCGAAGTCCGGGCCGAGGGCCGGGCCGCCGCCACCCGGTCGCCTCCGGGCGGGGTCAGCGGACGGGGTGGCCGGCGGAGCGCAGGGCGGACTTGACCTCGCCGATGCGGAGGTCGCCGAAGTGGAAGACGGAGGCGGCCAGCACCGCGTCCGCGCCCGCCCGCACCGCGGGGGCGAAGTCGTCGAGCCGCCCCGCACCGCCGGAGGCGATGACCGGCACGGTCACGTGCTTGCGCACCGCGGCGATCATCTCCAGGTCGTAGCCGTCCTTCGTCCCGTCGGCGTCCATGGAGTTGAGCAGGATCTCCCCCGCGCCCAGCTCCGCCGCCCGGTGGGCCCACTCGACGGCGTCGATGCCGGTCCCGCGTCGCCCGCCGTGCGTGGTGACCTCGAAGGACCCGCCCTCCGTGCGGCGCGCGTCGACCGACAGCACCAGGACCTGACGCCCGAACCGCTCGGCGATCTCCCGGATCAGCTCGGGCCGCGCGATGGCCGCCGTGTTGACGCCCACCTTGTCGGCCCCGGCCCGCAGCAGCTTGTCCACGTCGTCGGCCGTGCGCACGCCGCCGCCGACGGTCAGCGGGATGAACACCTGCTCCGCCGTGCGCCGGACCACGTCGTAGGTGGTCTCCCGGTCGCCGGAGGATGCGGTGATGTCCAGGAAGGTCAACTCGTCGGCGCCCTCGGCGTCGTAGACCTTCGCCATCTCCACCGGGTCCCCGGCGTCGCGCAGGTTCTGGAAGTTGACGCCCTTGACGACCCGGCCGTTGTCGACGTCCAGGCAGGGGATGACTCGGACCGCCAGGGTCATGAATCCACGGCTCCTCGAAGAATCGGAAAAAGGGAAAAGCTACTGGGCTCGGTATGCCTCGAGTTCGACCTCGACCAGGATCCGCGGATCGACGAACCCCTCGACGACCACCAGCGTCGTCACCGGCCGTACCGGGCCGAAGACCTCCTGATGGGCGCGGCCCACCGCCTCCACGTCGCGGCGGTGGGTCAGGTAGAGGCGCGTGCGGATCACCGACTGCGCGCCGAGCCCGAACTCCTCGAGGGCGCGCAGCGCGTTGCCGATGGCGGCACGGGTCTGCTGGTAGGGGTCACCTTCGCCGGTGAGCACCCCGCCCCGGAAGGCGGTGGTGCCGCCCACCAGAACCCGGTCGCCCGCCGCGACGGCGCGGGCGAAGCCGATCTCCTCCTCCCAGGGGGTGGGTTCCGGACTCTGCACGCGCCGCACGGCCTCGGTCATCGGGAAACGGCCTCCAGTGCCTCTTCCAGGGTGAACGCCTTGGCGTAGAGCGCCTTGCCCACGATGGAGCCCTCGACGCCGAGCGGGACCAGCTCCGCGATGGCGCGCAGGTCGTCCAGCGAGGAGACGCCGCCGGAGGCGACCACCGGCCGGTCGGTGCGGGCGCAGACGTCCTTGAGCAGCTCCAGGTTGGGGCCCTGCAGCGTGCCGTCCTTGGCGATGTCGGTCACGACGTACCGGGCGCAGCCCTCGGAGTCCAGGCGGGCCAGGGTCTCCCAGAGGTCGCCGCCGTCGCGGGTCCAGCCGCGGCCGCGCAGCGTGGTGCCGCGCACGTCCAGGCCGACGGCGATCTTGTCGCCGTGCTCCGCGATGATCTTGGCGACCCACTCGGGGTCCTCCATCGCGGCGGTGCCGATGTTGACGCGGGTGGCGCCGGTGGCGAGGGCGGCGGCGAGCGAGGCGTCGTCGCGGATGCCGCCGGAGAGCTCCACCTTGATGTCCATGGCGCGCGCCACCTCGGAGATCAGCTCCCGGTTGTCGCCGGTGCCGAAGGCGGCGTCCAGGTCGACCAGGTGGAGCCACTCGGCGCCGGCCGACTGCCAGGCGAGGGCGGCCTGGAGCGGGGAGCCGTAGGAGGTCTCGGTGCCGGACTCGCCGTGGACGAGGCGGACGGCCTGGCCGTCGCGCACGTCGACGGCGGGGAGCAGTTCGAGCTTGGCCATGTCTACAGGGTTCCGATCCAGTTGGTGAGCAGCTGCGCTCCGGCGTCGCCGGACTTCTCGGGGTGGAACTGGGTGGCCCACAGCGCGCCGTTCTCGACGGCGGCGACGAACGGCCTGCCGTGGGTGGACCAGGTCACCCTGGGGGCGGCGATCGACGGGTTGTGCGACTCGAGCGACCAGTCGTGGACGGCGTACGAGTGGACGAAGTAGAACCGCTCCGCGGGGTCGACCCCGGCGAACAGTTCGGTGTCCTCGGGCGCCTGGACGGTGTTCCAGCCCATGTGGGGGACGACCTCGGCCTGGAGCGGCTCGACGGTGCCGGGCCACTCGTCGAGGCCCTCGGCCTCGACGCCGTGCTCGATGCCGCGGGCGAAGAGGATCTGCATGCCGACGCAGATACCCATGACGGGGCGGCCGCCGGAGAGCCGGCGGCCCACGATCCAGTCGCCGCGGGCCTCCTTGAGGCCCTTCATGCAGGCGGCGAAGGCGCCGACGCCGGGGACCAGCAGGCCGTCGGCGTTCATGGCCCTGTCGTAGTCGCGGGTGATCTCGACGTCCGCTCCGGTCCGGGCGAGCGCCCGCTCGGCGGAGCGGACGTTGCCGAACCCGTAGTCGAAGACGACGACCTTCTTGGGGCTGCTCATGCTCCTACTTCCAGTACATGACGCCGGCGACGATGCTCATGGCGGCGCCTATGGAGAGGACGGCGATCAGGTTCTTCGGCATCTTCTGCTTGGCGAAGGAGATCACTCCGCCGAGCAGGAAGAGGCCGAGGATGATCAGTGCGGTGGAGAGACCGTTCATCGGGGTTACAGCGCGCCCTTCGTGGACGGCAGGATGCCCTCGGCGCGCGGGTCGCGCTCGGAGGCGTAGCGCAGGGCCCGGGCCAGGGCCTTGAACTGGCACTCCACGATGTGGTGGGCGTTGCGCCCGTACGGCACGTGGACGTGGAGCGCGATCTGCGCCTGGGCGACGAAGGACTCCAGGATGTGGCGGGTCATCGTGGTGTCGTAGGAGCCGATCATCGGCGCCATGTTCTCCGGCTCGGTGTGCACCAGGTAGGGGCGGCCGGAGAGGTCCACGGTGACCTGGGCGAGCGACTCGTCCAGCGGCACGGTGCAGTTGCCGAACCGGTAGATGCCGACCTTGTCGCCGAGCGCCTGCTTGAAGGCGGCGCCGAGGGCGAGGGCGGTGTCCTCGATGGTGTGGTGCGAGTCGATGTGGAGGTCGCCCTCGGTCTTCACGGTCAGGTCGAAGAGGCCGTGCCGGCCGAGCTGGTCCAGCATGTGGTCCCAGAAGCCGACGCCGGTGGAGATCTCCGTGCGTCCGGTCCCGTCGAGGTCGATCTCGACCAGGACGGAGGTCTCCTTGGTGGTGCGCTCCACGCGTCCGCGGCGGCTCATGCGTTGTGCTCCTCGTTCTTCTTCACGTTGTTCCTGGCGAGCCCGGGGTCCTTGGCGAGCGTGCGTACCGCTTCGAGGAACGCGTCGTTCTCCGCGGGCGTGCCCGCGGTCACCCGCAGCCATCCGGGGACGCCGTTGTCCCTGACCAGCACGCCCTGGTCGAGGATGCGGCGCCAGGCGGCGTGCGTGTCCTCGAACCGGCCGAACTGGACGAAGTTGGCGTCGGAGTCGGTCACCTCGTAACCGAGTCCGCGGAGTTCGGCGACCAGGCGGTCGCGCTCGTCCTTGAGCTGCTCGACGTAGCCGAGCAGGGTGGCGGTGTGTTCCAGGGCGGCGAGCGCCGTGGCCTGGGTGACCGCCGACAGGTGGTAGGGCAGCCGGACCAGCTGCACGGCGTCGACCACGGCCGGGTGGGCGGCGAGGTAGCCGAGCCGCAGGCCCGCGGCGCCGAACGCCTTCGACATGGTCCGGGAGATCACCAGGTGCGGGCGGCCCTCCAGCAACGGCAGCAGCGAGGCGCCGTGGCTGAACTCGACGTAGGCCTCGTCGACCACCACGATCGACGGCTTGGCGGCCTGCGCCGCGTCGTAGAGGGTGAGCACGGCCTCGGCGGGCACCGCGTTGCCGGTGGGGTTGTTGGGGGTCGTCACGAAGACGACGTCGGGCCGGTGCTCGGCGATGGCCTTCTCGGCGGCCTCGACGTCGATGGTGAAGTCGTCGTGGCGCGGCCCGGAGATCCAGCCGGTGCCGGTGCCGCGGGCGATCAGGGCGTGCATCGAGTACGAGGGCTCGAAGCCGATCGCGGTGCGGCCGGGCCCGCCGAAGGTCTGCAGCAGCTGCTGGAGGACCTCGTTGGAGCCGTTGGCGGCCCAGACGTTCTCCTTGCCGATCCACTGCCCGGCGGCGCCGGCCGTGTCGTTCAGGTACGCGGCGAGGCGGGTGCGCAGCTCGACCGCGTCCCGGTCGGGGTAGCGGTTGAGGTGGCGGGCGGCCTCGCGGACGCGCTCGGCGATGCGCTCGACCAGCGCGTCGGGCAGCGGGTAGGGGTTCTCGTTGGTGTTCAGGCGCACCGGCACGTCGAGCTGGGGCGCGCCGTAGGGGGACTTGCCCCGCAGCTCCTCGCGTACGGGCAGGTCGTCAATGCGGATCTCGCTCACTTGCTGTCCGGCACCTTCCAGTCGAACCGCGCCTTGATCGCCGCGCCGTGCGCCGGGAGGTCCTCGGCCTCGGCGAGGGTGACCACGGTGCGCGCCACGTCGGCCAGCGCGTCGCGGCTGTAGTCGACAATGTGGATGCCGCGCAGGAAGGACTGCACGGACAGGCCGGAGGAGTGGCAGGCGCAGCCGCCGGTGGGCAGCACGTGGTTGGAGCCGGCCGCGTAGTCGCCCAGCGAGACCGGGGACCAGGGGCCGACGAAGACGGCGCCCGCGTTCGTTACGCGGTCGGCGACGGCGGCGGCGTCGGCGGTCTGGATCTCCAGGTGCTCGGCGCCGTAGGCGTCGACCACCCTCAGGCCCTCCTCCAGGCCGTCGGTCAGGACGATCGCGGACTGCCGGCCGGCCAGCGCCGGGGTGATCCGCTCGGTGACGTGCTTGCTCGCCTCGACCTGCGGCTTGAGTTCGCGCTCGACGGCCTCGGCCAGCGCCTCGGAGTCGGTGACCAGCACGGCGGCGGCCAGCGGGTCGTGCTCGGCCTGGCTGATCAGGTCGGCGGCGACGTGGACCGGGTCGGCGGTGTCGTCGGCGAGGATGGCGATCTCGGTCGGGCCGGCCTCGGCGTCGATGCCGATCTTTCCGGTGAAGTACCGCTTGGCGGCGGCGACCCAGATGTTGCCGGGGCCGGTGACCATGTCGGCGGGCGGGCAGGACTCGGTGCCGTACGCGAACATCGCGACGGCGGTGGCGCCGCCGGCCGCGTACACCTCGTCGACGCCGAGCAGGGCGCAGGCGGCGAGGATGGTCGGGTGCGGCAGGCCGCCGAACTCCTTCTGGGCGGGCGAGGCGACGGCGAGCGAGGGCACGCCGGCCTCCTGCGCGGGCACCACGTTCATCACCACGGACGACGGGTACACCGAGCGTCCGCCGGGCACGTAGAGACCGACCCGCTGGACCGGCACCCACTTCTCGGTGACCGAGCCGCCGGGGACGACCTGGGTGGTGTGCGTGGTGCGGCGCTGGGCGCGGTGCACCATGCGGGAGCGGCGGATCGACTCCTCGAGGGCGGCGCGGACCTCGGGGTCCAGCTCCCGCAACGCCTCGGTGAGCGCGGCGGCCGGGACGCGCACGGTCTCCAGGCGCACCCCGTCGAACTTCTCGGCGAAGTCGATCAGTGCCGCGTCGCCACGATGATGCACGTCCTCGCAGATCGGCCGCACCTTCTCCAGGGCGACGGACACGTCGAAGTCGGCTCGGGGCAGCAGGGCGCGCAGGGCGGGACCCTCGGGGAGGGCGTCGCCGCGCAGATCGATTCGGGAGATCACGCCCCCAATTCTCTCAGACCCGCGGAGGGACCGGCGTCACGTATCAGCGGCTGATACGGGCGCGCGCGGGGCGGCGGTCCGCGCGCCGTCGCGCGGCGGACCCCCTCGGGACCCCCTCGGCCGTCCGGCGGACAAAGTTCACCGTCACCCAAGGTGTTCATATGGTCACGTTCGGGCATGACCCGCAGTAACACCGATGAACGCGGGTCCATCAGCGTGTGTCCGGAGGAGGGTGTGAGTGCCGTGACCGAGAATGGCGCCGTCTTCCCCGACGGAGGGATCCGGGCCGACGGACTGCCCGGGGACCTCACGGCGGCCGAGTCGG
Source organism: Streptomyces abyssomicinicus (assembly GCF_008974245.1). Taxonomy (GTDB): domain Bacteria; phylum Actinomycetota; class Actinomycetes; order Streptomycetales; family Streptomycetaceae; genus Streptomyces; species Streptomyces abyssomicinicus. The sequence continues at coordinate 133,625 of NZ_BBZI01000008.1, forward strand.
GGATGTGGCAGGCCTTCCGCGACGGCAGCGTCTACGACCTGCGTCACGGAGACCCGGTGGTGGACGATCCGCACGGGCGCCACCCCTGGGGTCCGGAGCGCTCCGTCCGTGCCCGCATCGTCTGCTGGCTGCTGCTGGACGGCCCGCCGGCGCTGGCGGGCCGGGTGTCGGCGCTGAAGCTGGTGGGGGTGCGGGTCACCGGCCCGCTCGACCTGGCGGGCGGCACGGTCGAGCCGTACGTGCAGATGGAGGACTGCCGGTTCGACCAGGAGATCCTGCTCCCGGAGGCCAGGTTCACCACCGTGCGGCTGGAGAACTGCGCGGTCCCCCGGCTGGAGGCGGCCCGCCTGCACACCGAGGGCGACCTGCACCTGCCGCGCTGCCGCTTCGCCCGCGGGATCCGCCTCTCCGACGCCCGCATCGGCACCGACCTGCTGCTCAGCCAGGCGGTGGTGCGCCACGACCGGCACGGGCGCTCGCTGTCCGCGGACGGCATGACGGTGGGGCAGGACCTCCAGGCCGACCTGCTGGAGTCGCACGGCGAGCTGGGCATGCGTTCAGCGGAGGTGGGCGCCTCGCTGAGCCTGCGCGGCGCCCGGCTGGCCAACCCCTACGCCCGGCTCGCCCTCAACGCCCCCCAGCTGACCGTGGGCCGCGCCCTCTACCTGACGCCCGCGGGGGTCGGCGCGGGGCAGCCGGGCGGGGTCACCCCGGCGCGCGGCACCCGGGTCCAGCCCTTCGAGTGCCTGGGCGGGGTGCGGCTGGACGACGGGCGGTTCGGCGACTCGGTGGACCTGCGGGCCGCCCGGTTCGACCTCACCGCCGAACAGGAGCTGTCGCTGCGCCGGGTGCAGACGCCGGAGCTGCGCTTCCTCCCGGTGCGGCCGCGGCGGGGACGGGTGGTGCTGTCCGGGGCCCGGGTGGGCAATCTGGTCGACCGGGCGGAGAGCTGGCCAGGGCCGGGCCGCCTGCACATGGGCGGGTTCGCCTACGAGAACCTGGTCCCGCAGGGCCCGTTCACCCTGGAGCAGCGTCTGGAGTGGCTGGCCGCGGCGACCCCCGAGTACAGCCCGGAGCCGTACGAACTGCTGGCCACGGTGCTGCGCGGCGGCGGCGAGGACGAGGACGCCCGGGAGGTGCTGCTGGCCAAGCAGCGCCGCCGCCGGGAGACGCTGCCACCGGCGGCCAAGGTCTGGGGGTACGCGCAGGACATCACCGTCGCCTACGGCTACCGCCCGGCCCGGGCGGCGGTGTGGATGGCCGTCCTGTGGGCGGCGAGCACGGTGCTGTTCTCCCAGGCCGATCCGACACCGGCCCGGCTCGACGAGCACCCGCCCTGGAGCGCGGCGCTCTTCTCCCTGGACCTGCTGCTGCCGGTGATCGACCTCGGACACGCCACGGCCTGGCACCTGCAGGGGGTGTGGCAGTGGATGGCCTCCGTGCTGATCCTGCTGGGCTGGGGTCTGGCCACGGCGGTGGCGGCCGGGGCCACCCGCCTGCTGGGCCGGCACTGACCGCCTCCCGCCCGCGGGCCTGCGACCGCGGCGCGGGTCCGGCGGCCGCGCGCATTAGGCTTTTGCGCCGTGACCACCCTGCGGCTGCCGCTGTTTCCCCTGAACATGGTCCTGTTCCCCGGGCTCGTGCTTCCTCTGAACGTCTTCGAGGAGCGGTACCGGGCCATGATGCGCGATCTGCTCCTGGTGCCCGAGGAGGCGCCGCGCCGGTTCGCCGTGGTCGCCATCCGGGACGGCCACGAGGTGGCGCCGAGCGCTCCCGGCATGCCGGACCCGACGGCGCTCCCCGAGCGCGGCCCGGCCGCGGGCTTCGCCGCGGACCCGGCGAACTCCTTCCACTCGGTGTGCTGCGTGGCCGACGTGGCGACGATCCGGGAGCGCGAGGACGGGACCTACGAGGTGCTGGCCACCGGCACCAGGCGGGCCAGGCTGCGCTCCGTGGACGCCTCCGGCCCCTACCTCACGGGCGAGCTGGAGGAGCTGCCCGAGGAGGAGGGCGACGGGGCCGGGGCGCTCGCGGAGGGCGTGCTGCGGTCGTTCCGGCAGTACCAGAAGCGGCTGGCGGGCGCGAGCGAGCGGTCGCTGTCCTCGGCGGCCGAGCTCCCGGACGAGCCGTCGGTGGTCTCGTACCTGGTGGCGGCGGCCATGGTGCTGGACACGCCGACCAAGCAGCGGCTGCTGCAGACCCCGGACACGGCGTCCCGGCTCCGGGACGAGCTGCGGCTGCTGCGGCAGGAGGCCTCGATCATCCGCAGCCTTCCCTCCCTCCCGGCCGGCGACCTCACCCGGACCCCGACCAGCCTGAACTGACCCGGCGCCGGACCGAGCGGCCCGCCCCGGCCCTCCCGCCACCCGCACGGGCGTGGTCGTGGCCGGCAGCCCGCACGGCTCCGTGCACGGCCGCCCGCACGGCCTGGGCGGCCGTGCACCCGATCACCGTCACAGGGCCCCACCGGCCCCCTGGCCGCCACCCACCAGGGCACACGACCACACCGACACGCACCGCCCGTGCCCTGCACACGGCCCCGCGCCGCCCGCGCCCGTGCGCGCAGCGCCCGCACGGCGAGGGCGGCCCGCACCGGATGACCACCCGCGGGCACCGCCCGTGCCCCCACCGGCCTCCTGGCCCCGCCGCACCGGCCCGCGAACGCATCGGCCCCCACCACCCACCCACCCCACACCCCGCACACAGGCCCCGCGCCGCCCGACCCCGTGCGCGCAGCGCCCGCACGGCCGCGGGCTTGGGTGGCATACACGCGGATGACCGCCCATGCCCATGCCCGTACCCCCACCGGCCCCTGGCCCCCCGCACCGGCGCACCGGTTGGCGCACCAGCGCATCGGCACCGCCGCCTATGCCCTGAACGCAGGCCGTCAGCCGCCGTGGGGGCCGACTCCGTGCGCCGCCCGCGCGGGCGCGCGGCGGCCCGGCCATCACCGGACGCCCCACAGGGCCCCACCGGCCCCCTGGCCGCCACCCACCAGGGCAATACGACCGCGTCGGCGCGCACCGCCCGCACCCTGCCCGCAGCCCCCGTCCCGGCCGGCCCCGCGCGCTGCCCGCATGAGGCACGGACAGGGCCACCCTCCACCGGATGACCGCCCACAGAGCCCCGCCCGCACCCCGCCAGGGGCCCGTCCGCTCCCGGCCGGCGCCCTGAATGCCGCCGCCGCACGGCGCACGACCGCATCGGCACACCCGTCCAGGCCCTCGACGCAGGCCGTCGGCAGCATGCCGACCCACGCCCGTACGCGCCGCGCGCACGGGCGTGGGCGGCCCGGATGGCCGCCCGCAGGCGCCGCCCATGCCCCCACCGGCTCCCTGACGGCCGCACGCACGGCCGCACGCCGGCCGGCTCGCCATGCCGGCACCCGTCACCCGGGGCCCGGGTGACGCCGCCCGGGCACCCTGGGGCGCCGGGCCGGCGGTTCGGGGCCGTGGCCGCCGTCGCGGACCGGACCGGAAGGGCCCCGCCGCCCGGGGCGGGGAAGGCCGGGGGTACCACCGCGGCGCGGATCATCCTCCGGACGACGTCGCCGCCCCCGGCGGCCCCGCACTACGCTGCGGACCGGCCCACCCCGGCCTCCACCGCCCCACGGTGGACCCCGCGGCGGAAGACAGGAAGATGGCGAAGAAGTCGAAGAAGCAGCAGTCCGGCGGAACGCCCGCCACGGTCGCCCTGACCGATGCCGGGGTGCCGTTCACCGTGCACGCCTACGAACACGACCCCGCCCACCCCTCCTACGGCGAGGAGGCCGCCGAGGCGATGGGGGTGTCCCCGGACCGGGTGTTCAAGACGCTGGTCGCGGACGTCGACGGCTCGCTGGTGGTGGCCGTCGTGCCGGTGGCCGGGTCGCTGGACCTGAAGGCGCTGGCCTCCGCGGTGGGCGGCAAGCGGGCGGCGATGGCGGACCCCGCGCTGGCCGAGCGGACCACGGGCTACGTGCGGGGCGGGATCTCCCCGCTGGGCCAGCGCAAGAAGCTGCCGACGGTGCTCGACGCGTCCGCGGAGGGTCACGGGACGATCTGCGTCTCGGCCGGGCGGCGCGGTCTCGAGGTGGAGCTGGCCCCGGCGGACCTGGCGTCGCTCACCTCCGCGGCGCTGGCGCCGATCGGTCGCGCCTAGGGCCGCGAGGCCGTCGCGGGGTGTGTACCGGCCGCCGCGGGGCCGGGTCCGCCGCCCCGCCTCACTTGGCGGGCCGGGCGTCCTCCGCGTCGCCCTCGGCGGGTTCCGCCGCCCACCGCTCCGCGTCGGTCTCGTCGCGCGGCACCAGCAGGGCCGTCAGCGCCAGGTGCACCAGCAGGGCCACCACCGGCCAGGCCACCAGCGCGCTGACCGCGTGGAGTTCCAGCGGGGCGTCGAACCGCACGCCCGCTCCCACCTCACGGGCGTGCGCCGCCACGTCCGCGGTGGGGCCGAGGGAGGCGCCGGCCTGCCAGGCCACCAGTGACCCGAGCAGCCCGCCGGCGCACAGTCCGGCCGCCACCGGCACACCGCCCCGCCGCACGAGCAGGAACACCAGCCCGCCGCTGAGGAGTCCGAAGCCGGCGGCGAGCAGGGTGAACGTTCCGTCCGCGCCGACCGCCTGTTCGCCCTCGATCTCCGCGAGGTAGGCGACCCATCTGCCGTCGGACACCTCGCCGACCAGCGGCACCCGCGGCGCCAGCCAGACCCAGAGCAGCCCCAGCAGCAGTCCCGCGGCGGTGAGCGCGGCGAGGACCAGCGCGGCCTGGCGCAGCTCGGTCCGCAGACCGGGGCCGCCCTCCAGGTAGGCCCGCAGCGCGGAGCGGGGGGCGAACCGGTGGGAGCCGCCGGCACCGGCCGTCGCGCCCGCGGAGCCGCCGCCGGAGCCGTCGCCGGAGCCGTCGCCCTGCGCGGCGGGCTGCGCCCCGCCGGGGGTCCGGTCGGCGCCGTGGGCCGTGGCCCCCTGCGCGGTGGCGTTGTGAGACTCGGACTGCGGGTGCGGCGGAGGAGTCAGAGGTGCGGTCACCCTGACATCGTGCCAGGCGTCGGCGGCCGGCGCGTCACCGGACGGCGGCCCTGCGGTAGGCCCAGGTGGCCACGGCCAGCGAGACCACGCCGACGGCGGCGCAGACGGTGAGGTCGCCGAGCACCCGTGCCCAGTCCGGCCGCGCCCCGAAGGAGCGGGTGAACGCCTCCACCGCGTAGGTGGACGGCAGCAGGTCCCGGGCCAGGGCCACCACCTGCGGCATCCGGGAGGCGGGCAGCACGCCCAGCAGGAGCGCCCCCGACATGCCGAGCTGCCCCAGCAGGGTGGCCAGCTCCGGCCGGGGCGCGAGCAGCCCGCAGGCCGCCCCGAGCCCGGCCAGCGCGGCCCCGGCGAGCGGGATGACCGCGGCCAGCACCCACAGATGGGTGAGCGGCAGCCCGAACAGCAGACAGCCGAAGACCGCGGTGACCACGGTGCCGGGCACGGTGAACGAGGCGTAGGCCGCCGCCGCTCCCAGCACCACCGCGGCGGGCGGCACCGGCAGGGTGGCGTAGTGGTCGAGTCCGCCGCTGGCCCGCAGCTGCCCGAAGTACTGGGAGAGCAGGTTGAGCGCGACGAAGGCGACGACCAGCACGGAGGAGCCCGCCACCACGGCCCGCGCCTCGGCGCCGCCGTCCACCACGCCCCGCATCAGGATCATGATGCCGACGGACTGGAAGGTGGCCACGAAGAGGAGCGGGATCCGCGCCACCCGCGCCCGGGAGAGCTGGGCCCGGTAGACGGCGCCCAGGGCGGGCCACAGCCGGGCCCGCGGCCCCAGCTCGGCGACGGCCTCCGCGGCGCCCTCCGCCCGCGGGGCCGCGGGCGGCGCCGGAGCCGTGCCCGGCAGGGTCTCGGCGGGTACGACGCTCACAGGCTGCTCCTCATCGTCCACACGGTCGGCTCGTCCACACGGTCGGCCACGCCCGCCTCATGCCTTCACCAGCCCGCGCGCCTCGCCGCCGAGCGCCAGGTAGACGTCCTCCAGACTGGGCGTGGCCAGCGTGAAGTCGTCCAGGGCGGCGAAGGCGGCCCCGCCGGTGACCGCGCCGACGGCGGCCCGCGCCTCCTCGGGGGCGAGCCGCAGCGTCCAGCGGCGGCCCGACTCGACGGCCCGGCCGCGCAGCGCCGCCACCTCGGGCACGTGCAGCGGCGCCCGTTCGCGCCAGACGAGGTCGACGCGGACCTCGTCGGCGACGCGTTCCTTGAGTCCGGAGGGCGAGTCGCAGGCGATGACCCGGCCCCGGTCGAGCACGGCGACCCGGTCCAGCACGGTCTCCGCCTCGATGACGTTGTGGGTGACCAGCAGCACCGTCGCCCCGTGCTCGGCGCGGCGGCGGTCGACGGCGGACCAGACGGCGCGGCGGGCGACCGGGTCCATGCCGGTGGTGGGCTCGTCGAGGACCAGCAGCGGCCGCTCGCCGACCAGGGCGGTGGCGAAGCAGGCGAGCCGGCGCTGGCCTCCGGAGAGCTTGCGCAGCGGGCGCCCGGCGATCGGGCCGAGGCCGAGTTCGTCGAGGACGGCGTCGCGCTCCGCGCGGGCGGTGCGGGTGTCCAGGCCGCGCAGCCGGCCGGTGGTCTCCGCGGCCAGCGAGACGGTCAGCTCGTCGAGGGCGGTGGACTCCTGGCCGAGGTAGGCGAGGAGCCGCGAGGCGCGCTCGGGGTGGCGGACGACGTCGTGGCCGTAGAGGGTGACGCTGCCGCGGTCGGGCCGCATCAGGCCGGTGATCTGCCGGACCAGGGTGGACTTGCCGGCGCCGTTGGGGCCGAGCAGGCCGAAGATCTCGCCCCGGTGGACGTCCAGGCTGACGGCGTCGGTGGCCCGCACCTCGGGCGTGCCGGGCGCGCCGCGGCGGCCCCGGCCGGCCGGATAGGTCTTGGTGAGGTCACGCACCGCGCACACGACCTCAGGACGCGGGGACGGCGGTGCGGGGCGTTCGTTCACGAGGGATGAGCCTACGGGGTGCCCGACTCGGCCCGAAATCCGACCCGGCTCCCCCGGGTCCGCCTCGTCACTCGGCCACGGCGGGGCGTTCCGCGCCGGTGTGGCTGTCGACCTCCCGCCAGAAGCCCGCCCGGATGGCGTAGCGGTCGTGTTCGTCGATCTGGTCGTCCTTGTGCGCGAGGAGTCCGAAGCGGGCCGCGTAGCGCAGGAGTTCGCCGTCGACGCGGTGCGGGATGCGGGGGTACTCGGCGGAGAGCTTGTCCAGGCAGGAGGGGTCGGTGACGCGCTGGATCCAGCGGCGGGCGAAGACCTGGCCGACCTCGTAGGCGTCGCCGCCGACGCTGGTGATGTCCTCCTCGTGGTCGGCCCACCGCTGCTCGGCGCTGGTGAGCTGGGCGAGGGTGGGCAGGGTGGCCGCCTCGGCCGACTCGGGGGGCGTGCCGGGGCGCTCGACCCAGCCCCGGTCGGAGGACCAGCGCAGGGTGGCGGTGGTCGTGGGCTGCGGGGCGGGCGCGGTGGCGGTCTGCGGGCCGGGGGCGCGCAGCGCGGCGAGGTCCTTGGGGGTGGGCACGCCCTTGGGCGCGGGCACCCGGTCGGGGCCGCCGTTCTCGCCGTTGCCGTTGACGCCGCCGTTGACGGAGGCGGTGTGGGCGGACTCGTGGGCGGGGGCCTGCCGGTCGCCCTGGGTGTGGGGGTCGCCGGGCGGGGCGGAGAGGATGGCGGCGATCTCCGGGCGCGGTGCGGGCGGCGGCGGGCACGCTCCGGCGAGGTCGCGGGCGCGGACGGCCTGGGTGATCCAGGCCCGGTCGAGCACGCGGCGTTCGTCGGCCTCGGCGACCAGGTCCTCGGACTGGTTGTAGTTGTTGTCGGCGGCCTGCACGGCCCACAGGTGGACGGCGACGCCGTGCTCCTTGGCGGACATCATCCCGGGCAGCAGATCGCCGTCGCCGGTGACGAGCACGATGTCGGAACAGGCGCGGTTGCGGGCGAGTTCGGTGAGTTCGGCGTGCATGGCGGCGTCGACGCCCTTCTGCGCCCAGCGTCCGTCGGAGCGGGTGAGGGCGCCGAGGCGGACGGTGACCCGGGGCATCACCCGCAGCCGGCGGTGCTCGGGCTGCGGGACCCGGTCGGGGGCGCCGTCGAACCAGTAGATGCGCAGCAGGGGTTGCCGCGTGTCCGCCTCGGCGCGTTCCCGGAGGCCTTGGATGAGGGCGGCGTGGTCGACGGTGATGCGGGACCGCGAGGGCTCTCCGGCGAGGAGGCTGGCGGCGGCACCCAGCAGATATCCGGCGTCCACCAGGACGATGCAGCGGTCCACGCGGTCACCCTCTTTCCTCTGTCCGGGGAGGTGTGCTTCGGGTTCGCTTCGAGTCTGCCCCAGCCCGGGGGTCCAGACGGCCCGAACTCGATCTTCGGCGTGGCGTTTGCCCGTCGGGAGCGGCCCGCGCCCCAACGACCATGTGACGCACGGTAGTCGTCCGACATGCGTGCGTGAGCGGCGTGTGTGAGTCTGAACTCGGCTCTGGCACACCGATCACGATCCCCCTCAGGAGGAAGATCACCATGGCCAAGAACAAGAACACCCGCAAGCCCGCCCAGCGCGCCACGCAGTCCGACCGCCCGCAGCACCGTCCGGACGAGGCGGCGCAGCACCAGTCCACGGTCGCGCAGGTCCAGGGCAGCCCCGCGGACGTGGCGCGCAACAAGCAGCGCCGCTTCGGCCACAACTGACGCGCGCCGCGCCCGTAGGGGGCCTGCCCGAGTTCGCGGAAGCGAGCTCCGGGGCGGGCCCCTGGCGCGTTCCGGGGTGGCCGGCCGGTGGCCGGCCCGCGAGGCCGCCCCGCGAGGTCAGCCCGCGAGGCAGGACGGGCCGAGCAGGACCTTGAGGTCGCCGTAGAGGGCGGGGTCGGGCTTCACCCGGTGCCGGTCCAGGCGCAGCACCGTCGTCTTGCGCGGGCCCTGCAGCTTGATCCGTACCTCGCTGTCGCCCTTGTGGCTGGCGAGGATCTCCCCGAGGCGGGTCACCATCGGCGGGGTGACCTTGAGCGCGGGGATGGTGAGGATCACGGGCGCGTTGGTCCCGGCGTTGGACAGGTCGGGGACCATCAGCTCCATCGCGACCAGCCGCGGTACGTCCTCCCGCTTGTCGAGCCGGCCCTTGACGAACACGACGGCGTCCTCGACGAGCTGGGTGGAGACCAGCTGGTAGGTGGCGGGGAAGAACATGCAGTCGATGGAGCCGGCCAGGTCCTCGACGGTGGCGATGGCCCAGGCGTTGCCCTGCTTGGTCATCTTGCGCTGGATGCCGGAGATGATGCCGCCGATGGTGACGACCGCGCCGTCCCCGTAGTCGCCGCCGGTGAGCTGGGCGATGCCCGCGTCCGCCTTGTCGGAGAGGACGTTCTCCAGGCCGAAGAGCGGGTGGTCGGAGACGTAGAGGCCGAGCATCTCCCGTTCCTGGGCGAGCAGGTAGGTCTTGTCCCACTCGTCGGTGGAGAACTCGACGTCCAGGCCGAAGCCCGGCTCGTCGGCGCCCTCGTCGCCCATGCCGCCGAAGAGGTCGAACTGCCCCTCGGCCTCCTTGCGCTTGACCTGGACCACGTTGTCGATCATCGGCTCGTACTGGGCGATCAAGCCCTTGCGGGTGTGCCCGAGGGAGTCGAAGGCGCCGGCTTTGATCAGCGACTCGGTGGTGCGCTTGTTGCAGACCACGGCCTCGACCTTGTCGAGGTAGTCGGGGAAGGAGGAGAACTTGCCCTTGCCCTTGCGGGTGCGGATGACCGAGTCGACGACGTTGGAGCCGACGTTGCGGACCGCGGAGAGGCCGAAGAGGATCACGTCGTCGCCCTGGGCGGCGAAGTTGGGCTCGGACTCGTTGACGTTCGGCGGGAGCACCTTGATGCCCATGCGGCGGCACTCGTTGAGGTAGACCGCCGACTTGTCCTTGTCGTCCTTGACCGAGGTGAGCAGGCCCGCCATGTACTCGGCGGGGTGGTTGGCCTTGAGGTAGGCGGTCCAGTAGGAGACCAGGCCGTAGGCGGCGGAGTGCGCCTTGTTGAAGGCGTAGCCGGCGAACGGGACCAGGACGTCCCAGAGCGCCTGGATGGCTTCGTCGCTGTAGTTGTTCTTGCGGGCGCCGGCCTGGAAGATGGTGAAGTTCTTGGCCAGTTCGTCGGGCTTCTTCTTGCCCATCACGCGGCGGAGGATGTCGGCCTCGCCGAGCGAGTAGCCGGCGATGATCTGGGCGGCCTTCTGCACCTGCTCCTGGTACACGATCAGGCCGTAGGTGACGCTCAGCACCTCCTTGAGCGGCTCCTCCAGCTCCGGGTGGATCGGCGTGATCTCCTGCTGGCCGTTCTTGCGCAGCGCGTAGTTGATGTGCGAGTTCATGCCCATCGGGCCCGGCCGGTACAGGGCCGAGACGGCGGAGATGTCCTCGAAGTTGTCGGGCTTCATCATGCGCAGCAGGGAGCGCATGGGGCCGCCGTCGAACTGGAAGACGCCGAGGGTGTCTCCCCGCTGGAGGAGTTCGAAGGTGGTGGGGTCGTCGAGCGGGAGGCCCAGGAGATCGATGTCGATCCCCTTGTTGGCCTTCACCATCTTGACGGCGTCGTCCATGATCGTCAGGTTGCGGAGACCCAGGAAGTCCATCTTCAGCAGGCCGAGCGACTCGCAGCTCGGGTAGTCCCACTGCGTGATGGTGACGCCGTCGGTGTGCCGGACCCAGACCGGGACGTGGTCGGTGATGGTCTCGCTGGACATGATGACGCCGGCGGCGTGCACGCCCATCTGCCGGACCAGGCCCTCGACGCCCTTGGCGGTGTCGATGACCTTCTTGACGTCCGGCTCGTTCTCGTACATCCCGCGGATCTCGCCGGCCTCCGAGTACCGGGGGTGCTTCGGGTCGGTGATGCCGGAGAGCGGGATGCCCTTGCCGAGGACGTCGGCGGGCATCGCCTTGGTGAGGCGGTCGCCCATCGCGTACGGGTAACCGAGGACGCGGGCGGAGTCCTTGATGGCGTTCTTGGCCTTGATGGTGCCGTAGGTGCCGATCATGGCGACCTTGTCGGCGCCGTACTTCTCGGTGACGTACCGGATCACCTCGACGCGCCTGCGCTCGTCGAAGTCGATGTCGACATCGGGCATGGAGACGCGCTCGGGGTTGAGGAAGCGCTCGAAGATCAGGCCGTGCGGGATGGGGTCGAGGTCGGTGATGCCCATCGCGTAGGCGACGATCGAGCCGGCGGCGGAGCCTCGGCCGGGGCCGACCGCGATGCCGTTGCTCTTGGCCCAGTTGATGAAGTCGGCGACGACGAGGAAGTAGCCCGGGAACCCCATCTGGATGATGACGTTCATCTCGTAGTCGGCCTGCGCCTGCCGGTCCTCGGGGATGCCGCCCGGGTAGCGGCGCTCCATGCCGCGGCGGACCTCCTCCTGGAACCAGGTGATCTCGGTGTAGCCCTCCGGGATGTCGAACTTCGGCATCAGGTCGCGCTTCTCGAACATCCCGGTGGTGTCGATCTGCTCGGCGACCAGGAGGGTGTTGCGGCAGCCCTCCTGCCAGGCGTCGGAGGAGTCGATGGCGTACATCTCGTCCGTCGACTTCAGGTAGTAGCCGGTGCCGTCGAACCGGAAGCGGTCGGGGTCGGAGAGGTTCTTGCCGGTCTGGATGCACAGCAGCGCGTCGTGGGCGGTGGCCTCGTGCGCGTAGGTGTAGTGCGAGTCGTTGGTGACCAGCGGCGGGATGCCGAGCTTCTTGCCGATCTCCAGCAGGCCTTCGCGGACCCGGTGCTCGATGTCGATGCCGTGGTCCATCAGTTCCAGGAAGTACCGGTCCTTGCCGAAGATGTCCTGGTAGTCGGCGGCCGCCTTCACCGCCTCGTCGAACTGGCCGAGGCGCAGGCGGGTCTGGACCTCGCCGGAGGGGCAGCCGGTGGAGGCGATCAGGCCCTCGGACCACTGGGAGATGGTCTCCTTGTCCATCCGGGGCCACTTCTGCAGCCAGCCCTCGGCGTAGGCGTCGGAGGAGAGCCGGAAGAGGTTGTGCAGCCCGGTGGCGTTCGCCGCCCAGATGGTCTTGTGGGTGTAACCGCCGGAACCGGAGACGTCGTCGCGCTTCTGGTGCGGCTGGCCCCACTGGATCTTGCGCTTGTTGCGCCGCGACTCGGGGGCGACGTAGGCCTCGATGCCGATGATCGGCGTGATCCCGGACTTCTTCGCGGTGTGGAAGAAGTCGTACGCGCCGTGCAGGTTGCCGTGGTCGGACATGGCGATGTGCGTCATGCCCATCTCGTTGCACGCGTTGAACATGTCCTTGAGCCGCGCGGCACCGTCCAGCAGCGAGTACTGGGTGTGGACGTGCAGGTGCGTGAAGGGCGGCTTGGACACGGGTGGGGCCTCCTGGGAAACACGGGGCGGGGGGTGCGCGTGGTCCGGGTTGTCGGTCTCGAAGTCTATGCCCCCGGGCCGACAAGCCGGGGCATCGGGAACCTTCCCGGCCGGGTGGGGTGGCCGCCGTCACCTTTTACCAGGTCTTTAACCTCGGGCGTGCCAGACTCTCCGCGAGATGGACATGTCCGGGACCCCCCTCAGAGCCGCGCGCGCGGTGCTCTTCACGGCACTGGCCGTGACCGTAGGCACCGCGTCCCACGTGCTGCTCTCGGGCGCGCCGCTCCCGGTGTCCACGGTGGCCGCGGTCTGCGCCGTCGTCTTCGTGACGGCGTACGCGCTGGCCGGGCGGGAGCGCCGTTTCGGCCCGATCGCCGCCCTCCTGGTCCCGCTGGAACTCGCCGCCGACACGGTCTTCACCGCCGGCCAGCACGCCTGCTACGGCGCGGCCGGCGGCCCGGTGACCGGCCCCCTGCACTCCGTCGGCCTGGACCTGCTCTGCGGCGGGACGCCGGTGGGCGGCCCCCTCGCGCGGGCGGCCGCCCCGGAGGGCGCCGCCGCGCTGCTCTCCGAGAGCGGCCCGGGCGCGGCCTGGGCACTGCTCGCCTGCCACGTCGGGGTGGGGCTGCTGGCCGCCGCCTGGCTGAGCCGCGGCGAGCAGGCGCTGGCCCAGGTGCTGCGCGCCGTCGCCGCCACCACCTTCCGCCCGCTGCTGGTGGCGTTCGCCACCGTCTCAGCGCGGGCCGTCCCGGTCCTGCGGACCGCCGCCGGCGCCGCTCCGGCCGCCGCGCCGCGGATGCGGTACCTGGTGCGCTCCCTGGGGCTGCGCGGGCCGCCCGCCCTCCTCTCCGCCGCGGTCTGACCCGCCCCGCGGCCGGGGCCCGCCGACGGCGGCCCCGTCACGTCCCCGGGCACCACCGCGCCCGCGACGCCTCCGCGGCGTCCGCGCGTGCGCGTCGACTTCCCGTACTTCCTTTCCTTCACGACTTCTTCTGGAGAACCCATGAGCCAGCGCAACTCCCAGGCCGCCAAGACCGCCGCCCGCGAGCGGCTGCGCCAGGAGCGCGAGCGCGACGCCAAGCGCGCCAAGGCCCGGCGTCAGGTCGTCGTCGCCGTGTCCGTCGTGGCCGGCCTCGCGATAGCCGGCGGCGTCGCCTACGGCATCGTCCAGGCCAACAAGCCCTCCGCGTGGGAGGCCGCCAAGGACGCCAAGCTGGTGGCGCCCGCCAACACCAGCGGCAAGAACGGCCTCGACGTGATCATCGGCAAGGCCGAGGCCAAGAAGACGCTGGAGGTCTACGAGGACCCGCGCTGCCCCGTCTGCGCCTCCTTCGAGCAGACCGTCGGCGAGGCGGTCAAGAAGGGCATGGACGACGGCCGGTACAAGCTGCAGTTCGTCGGCGCCAGCTTCCTCGACGACCGCCTGACCGGCACGGGCTCGAAGAACGCGCTGAGCGCGCTGGGCGCCGCCCTGGACGTCAGCCCGGAGGCGTTCCTCGACTTCAAGGCCGCGCTGTACTCCGCCGAGTTCCACCCGGAGGAGTCCGCCGACAAGCTGGCCGACGACGCGTACCTGATCAAGATCGCCAACTCGGTGGACGCCCTGAAGGGCAACAAGGACTTCGAGAAGGACGTCAAGGACGGCACCTTCGACAAGTGGGCGCTGGAGATGTCGGAGAAGTTCAGCAACTCCGAGGGCGTCGAGGGCACCCCGACCCTCAAGATGGACGGCAAGGTCGTCACCAGCGCCAACGGCGGCGCGCCGATGACGGTCGAGGAGTTCGAGGCGGCCGTCGGCACCGCGCTGAAGGGCTGATCCGGCCCGGCCTCGGGCCGGTGGCCGAATAACGGCCGAAGAGCGGGCGAACTCTTGTGAGTTCGCTCGCTCTTACATGTACGCGTCAGTAGCCTCCGGCCCATGAGCCGACACAGACCGCACGCCGACGCCTCCGCCCCCGCCACCTCCGCCCCCGCCACCTCTCCCGCCCCCAGCCGCCGCACGGTGGTCAAGGCCGCCGCGGCCGGCGCCGCGCTGGCCGCACCGCTCGCCTCCGCCCTGCCGGCCCGGGCGGCCACCGCCGCACCCGCCTTCCTGCACGGCGTGGCCTCCGGCGACCCGCTGCCCGACGGCGTCCTGCTGTGGACCCGGGTCACCCCCGCCCCCGAGGCGACGCCCGGTTCCGGGGTGGGGCCGGACACCCCGGTCGAGTGGGTGATCGCCACCGACCGAGCCCTGACCGGCGTGGTGGCCCGCGGCACGGTCACGGCGAGGGCGGCCTCCGACCACACCGTCAAGGCCGACGTGCGCGGCCTGCGCCCGGGCACCGACTACTTCTTCCGCTTCACCGCCGGCTCGGTGCACTCCCCCGTGGCGCGCACCCGCACCGCGCCCTCCGCCGACGCCTCGGTGGCCGGACTGCGGTTCGGGGTGGTCTCCTGCGCCAACTACGAGGCCGGTTACTTCTCGCCGTACCGCCACCTCGCCGCCCGCGGCGACCTGGACGCCTGGCTGCACCTGGGCGACTACATCTACGAGTACGCCAGCGGCGGTTACGCCTACGGCGGGGTGGTCCGCACCTACCAGCCCGAGCACGAGGTCCTCACCCTCGCCGACTACCGGATGCGCCACGCCCGGTACAAGACGGACCAGGACCTCCAGGCCCTGCACGCCACCGCCCCGTGCGTCGCGATCTGGGACGACCACGAGATCGCCAACGACACCTGGTCCGGCGGCGCCGAGAACCACACCGAGGGCGCCGAGGGGACCTGGACGGCACGTCAGGCGGCCGCCAAGCAGGCCTACTTCGAGTGGATGCCGGTCCGCCCCGCGATCGCCGGGACCACCTACCGCCGGCTGCGCTTCGGCAGGCTCGCCGACCTCTCCCTGCTGGACCTGCGCAGCTTCCGCTCCCAGCAGGTCTCCTCGGCGGGCGGCGCGGTGGACGACCCGGACCGCACCCTCACCGGCCGCGCCCAGATGGACTGGCTGAAATCCGGCCTCTCCGCCTCGGACACCACCTGGCGGCTGGTCGGCAACTCCGTGATGATCGCGCCGTTCTCGGTGGCCCAGCTCCCGGCGTTCGTCCGCGAGCCCCTGGGCGAGCTGCTCGGCCTGCCGGACCTGGCGATCAGCGTCGACCAGTGGGACGGGTACACCGACGACCGCAAGGAGCTCATCTCCCACCTGCGGTCCCATTCCATCCGCAACACGGTCTTCCTGACCGGCGACGTCCACATGGCCTTCGCCACCGACGTGCCCGTCAACGCGACGACGTACCCGCTGACCGCCTCGGCGGCGACCGAGTTCGTCGTCACCTCGGTGACGTCGGACAACCTCGACGACTACGTGGGCGTGGCCGAGGGCACCATCACGGCGGTCGCCGAACCGGTCATCAAGACCATGAACCGGCACATCAAGTTCGTCGACACCGACCAGCACGGCTACGGCGTGTTCTCGCTGACGCCGGAGCGGGCGCAGATGGACTACTACCGGATCTCGGACCGCGCCGACCCGGCCGCCTCCTCCCACTGGGTCCGCTCCTACCGCACCCTCAGCGGGACGCAGAAGACCGAGCGCACCTACGACCCCGTGTAACACGCAACGCGCGTCGACTACAGGGGCGATTCTCAGCCACTCCGGTGGCCCCAGCTCCTCATGAAGGGCCGATGGCGCGCGTCTTCGGCCGGTGTTTCGCCCCCGAACGAATGCGGACACTCCGGCCGTCCGCGACCACGCCGCGTCACGCCGCCGTCCCGTCCCGACGGGGCGGCGGCGCCTGAGCGCTTCCGATTGCCCCGGTCTGCACCCCACGTGATCAGGCCGGATCCGCACTCCTGACGATTGGGCATGTCCACGTAATGTCCGGGCGGCGGCCAGGAAAGACCCCTGCGCGCCGCGTCTGCCCCGCTCGAGCAAGGAGCTCACATGCGTGCGTTCGCCCGGATATCCCCCCAGCTGCGCCGGCGTCTCCTCGGTGCCGCCGCCGTGGCCGGATCCCTCGTCCTGACCCCGGTCGCGGCCCCCACGACGCTGGCCGCCGCGCCCGCCGCCTCGGTCTCCTCCGCCGAGGCCTGCGACGACACGGCCGGCTCCCTGGCCCGTCAGGCCAAGGGTCACGACCACGACCACGAGGCCGTCGACCCCAACACGGTCACCGCCGCGAAGGCCAAGGCCATGCAGGCCGACCTCGAGAAGCAGCTCGCCGGGCGGCGCGCCGCCGCCCCCTCCGCCGCCGCGGTCTCCGCCACCATCCCGGTGTACTTCCACGTCATCACCGACGGCACCAAGGGCAACCTGACGTCCACCGAGATCAACAACCAGATCAACGTGCTGAACGCCGCCTACGCCGGCCAGGGCACCGGCAACGTCGACACCGGCTTCCAGTTCTCCCTGGCGTCCGTCGACTACACGAACAACGCCTCCTGGTACAACCTGGCCTCCGGCTCCTCCGCCGAGAAGGCCATGAAGACCGCCCTGCGCAAGGGCGGCGCGGGCGCCCTCAACGTCTACACCGCCAACCTCAGCGGCGGCCTGCTCGGCTGGGCGACCTTCCCGACCTCCAAGGTCACGTCCATGGACGGCGTCGTCATCCTGGACGAGTCGCTGCCGGGCGGCTCCGCGGCCAACTACAACCAGGGCGACACCGCCACCCACGAGGTCGGCCACTGGCTGGGCCTCTACCACACCTTCCAGGGCGGCTGCAACGGCAACGGCGACTACGTCTCCGACACCGCCCCCGAGGCCAGCCCGGCCTACGAGTGCCCCACCGGCCGTGACACCTGCGCCAAGTCCGCCGGCGCCGACCCGATCCACAACTTCATGGACTACACGTACGACTCCTGCATGTACCAGTTCACCGGCGGCCAGGTGAGCCGGATGCAGCAGGCCTGGACGGCCTACCGCGCGGGCTGACGCCCGGGCGGTGACCCGCTGCGGCGGGCCCGGCGACCACCGCGGGTCCAGGAGCTACAGCGAGTCGAGGAAGCCGAGCGCCACCCGCCAGGTGGCCTCGGCCGCCTCGGCGTCGTGGTCCGGGAGATCGGGGTCGGTGTAGAGGTGACCGGCTCCGGGGTACCGGAAGATCTCCACGTCCGCGCCGGCCCGGCGCATCTGCAGGTACCAGGCGCTCAGCCAGTCGTCCGTCTCGAACGGGTCGGGCTCCGCCACGTGGAGCTGGACCGGCAGGTCGTCCACCGAGGCGCCCGCCGCGATGTCGGAGGTGCCGTGCAGGAGCAGCAGGCCGCGCGCCCTGTCGTCGCCGAGCGCCAGGGTCTGCGCGGTGGCCGCGCCGAGCGAGAAGCCCGCGTAGACCAGCCCCCGGTCCGCGTAGGGCGCGGCCGCCAGCACGGCCCGCCTGAGCAGTTCGTCCGCGCCGACCGTGGCGTGGTACTCCATGCCGTCCTCGACCGCGTCGAAGACCCTTCCCTCGAAGAGGTCCGGCGTCCACACCTCGTGGCCCGCGGCGCGCAGCCGGTCGGCGGCCTCGCGCACGGCGGGGCGCAGACCGTAGGTCGAGTGGAAGAGCATCACGTTCATGAGTAAATGCTCACACGGTCTCCGCGTTCGTTTCTCCCCGGTCCGGGATAAGCGCGCCCAATGGAGAACGTCATGCGCCCGCTCATCGTCATCGGCGGCTCGGTCCTCCTCACCCTGGTCATCGGGTGGGCCACGGACAAGCTGCTCCGCAAGGCCGACGAGCGCCACCCGGAGACCCCGGCCTGGGGTCTGCTGAGGCGTGCTCGTATCCCGTACCAGATAGCCCTGTGCGTCGCCCTGATCCGCGCCTCCTGGGACGAGGCGCAGGTCGGCGGGTCCTACCGGGTACTGATCGCCCGGATCCTCACGCTGCTCCTGATCGGGGCGACCGCCTGGCTGCTGATCCGGATCGCCGGGGCGGTGGTGGAGGCCTCCTACGACCGGTACGCCAGGGTCCACCGCGACGCGGCGCGGGTCCGCCGGGTGCGGACCCAGGTGGAGCTGATCATGCGCGTGGTCACCGCGATCGTCGGCACGGTCGCCGTGGCCGCCATGCTGCTGACCTTCCCCGCCATGCGCGCGGCCGGCACCTCGCTGCTGGCCTCCGCCGGCGTCCTCGGCATCGTCGCCGGTGTCGCCGCCCAGTCCACGCTGAGCAACGTCTTCGCCGGCCTCCAGATCGCCTTCGGCGACATGGTCCGCATCGGCGACACGGTGGTCGTCGAGGGCGAATGGGGCACCGTCGAGGAGATCACCCTGACCTTCCTGACCGTCCGCACCTGGGACGAGCGCAGCTTCACCATGCCGGTGTCGTACTTCACCTCCAAGCCGTTCGAGAACTGGTCCCGCGGCGGCGCCCAGATGACCGGGGTCGTCTACTGGCACCTGGACCACCGCGCCCCGGTGGAGGCGATGCGGGACAAGCTCCGCGACATCCTGCGCCACTGCCCCTCCTGGGACGGCCGGGCCCACGGCGTGCAGGTCACCGACACCACGCCGACCACCATGGAGGTCCGGGCGCTGGTCACCGCCAAGGACGCGGACGACATCTGGACGGTGCGGGTGACCGTGCGCGAGGAGATGCTCCGCTGGCTGGCGGCCGAGCACCCGTACGCGCTTCCGCGGATCGTCACGGCCACGCCGGAGACGCCGATCAGCCTGCCGGTGCCCACCGCCGAGCAGCCCGGGCAGCGGGCCCGCGCGGCGCGCGAGGGCATGCCGAAGCCCCGGCTCGAGAAGTGAGCCGGGGCCTCGGGGGCCGTCCGGAAACGGCCCGGGGGACTACAGGGCGCGCCGCATCGACCGGTGCGGAATGCCGGCGTCGTCGAAGACCGGGCCGTACGCCTGGTAGCCGAGCCGCTCGTAGAAGCCCGTCGCGTGCACCTGCGCGCCCAGGTCGACCACGCTCAGCCCGCGCTCGCGCGCCGCCTCCTCGATGGCCCGCACCAGCGCCACGCCGACGCCCAGGCCCCGGGCCTCCCGCAGCACCGCGAGTCGCCCCAGCGACCCCACGGCCGGATCGCCGCCGGTCTTCTTCGCGGCGACCTCGCCGAACAGCAGGCGCCCGGTCCCCAGCGGCACGCCGTCCTCACGGACCGCCAGGACGTGCACCGCGTGCGCGTCCAACGCGTCGTACTCGATCTCCTCGGGGACGTTCTGCTCGGCGACGAAGACCTCCTTGCGGACCCGGAAGCACGCCTCCCGGTCGGCGGGGTCCTCGGCGAGGCGCACGGTGACGGCGGGGGCGCTCACGCGTAGGTCTCCTCGCGCACCTTGTCCAGGGCCTTCTGCAGGTCCTCCGGGTAGTCGCTGGTGAACTCCACCCACTCGCCGGTGCCGGGGTGCTCCAGGCCCAGCCGCATGGCGTGCAGCCACTGCCGGGCCAGGCCGAGCCGCTTGGCCAGCGTCGGGTCGGCCCCGTAGGTGAGGTCGCCGACGCAGGGGTGCCGGTGGGCCGACATGTGCACGCGGATCTGGTGGGTGCGGCCGGTCTCCAGCTTGATGTCCAGCAGGGACGCCGCGCGGAAGGCCTCGATCAGGTCGTAGTGGGTGACCGACGGCTTGCCCTCGGCGGTGACCGCCCACTTCCAGTCGCTGCTGGGGTGGCGGCCGATCGGGGCGTCGATGGTGCCGCTGGTCGGGTCGGGGTGGCCCTGCACCAGGGCGTGGTAGCGCTTGTCGACCGTGCGCTCCTTGAACTGGCGCTTCAGCGACGTGTACGCGTGCTCGGACTTGGCGACGACCATCAGGCCGGAGGTGCCGACGTCCAGGCGGTGCACGATGCCCTGGCGCTCGGCGGCGCCGGAGGTGGAGATCCGGTAGCCGGCCGCGGCCAGCCCGCCGATCACGGTCGGGCCCGTCCAGCCCGGCGACGGGTGCGCGGCCACGCCGACCGGCTTGACGATCACGACGATGTCGTCGTCGTCGTGCACGATCTCCATGCCCTCGACGGGCTCGGCGACCACCTGGACGGGGGCGGGCGCCTGCGGCATCTCCACCTCGAGCCAGGCGCCGCCGGAGACGCGCTCGGACTTGCCGACGACCACCCCGTCGACCTGCACCTTGCCCGCCGCGGCCAGCTCGGCCGCCTTGGTACGGGAGAAGCCGAGCATCCGGGAGATGGCGGCGTCGACGCGCTCGCCCTCCAGGCCGTCCGGCACGGGCAGGGTTCGGATCTCGGGAATCGTGCTCACCCGTCGAGTATGCCGGACGGGTGACACGGCGCGGTCCGCGGCCTTGCGCGGCCGGGCCCGCCGCCGCCCCCGCGCGGCCCGCGCGGGTCAGTCCTTGTGGACCGTGCCGTCGGGGTCGAGCCCCTTGAAGGAGAGCAGCACGATCAGGATGCCGCCGCAGACGATCGCCGAGTCCGCCAGGTTGAACACGGCGAAGTGCTTGGGCGCGATGAAGTCGACCACGGCGCCCTCGAAGACGCCCGGCGAGCGGAAGATCCGGTCGGTGAGGTTGCCCAGCGCGCCGCCCAGCAGCAGGCCCAGCGCGACCGCCCACGGGGCGCTGTACAGCTTGCGGGCGAGGCGGAAGATCACCACGATCACGGCGGCCGCGATCACCGTGAAGATGATGGTGAACGCCTCCCCGAAACCGAAGGCCGCGCCCGCGTTGCGGATCACGTCCAGGCGCAGCCACTCGCCGAGCAGCTCGACGGACCGGTTGCCCGGCTCCAGCTCGGCCACCACGATCAGCTTGCTGACCAGGTCGAGGACGTACGCCAGCACGGCGACGAGGATCAGCACGGTCACGCGCCGCTTGCCGCGTGGTGCCCGCTGCTCCTCGTTCTCCTCCGGTACTGCCGTCTCGTCCGGAGTCTCCGGCGTACCGATGATGCGCTCCGCCTCTGCCACGTGAGTCCTTCGGCCTGGGTACCTGACTGGAAGGAGAGCGTACGGCACGACTCCGGCGGACGCTGTGGTCAGTGCCTCCGTTCCTGTTTCTGCTTGCACTCCACACAGAGGGTGGCCCGGGGGAAGGCCTGCATGCGGGCCTTGCCGATGGCCTGGCCGCAGCTCTCGCAGAGGCCGTAGGCCCCGGCCTCCAGGCGTTCCAGGGCGTGCTCGGTCTGGGTCAGCGTCTCGTGCGCGGCCGACGCGAGGGCCAGTTCGTGCTCGCGCGTGATGTTCTTGGCGCCGGTGTCCGCCTGGTCGTCGCCCGCGCCGTCGCCGGAGTCCCGCATCAGGCCGGCGAGGGCGCGTTCCGCCTGCGCGATCTCCGCGCGCAGCCGGGTGGCCTCTCCCTCCAGTTCGCCGCGCGCCTCCTCCACCTCCTCGGGGGTCCACGGGTCCTCCCCGGGCCGGACCGCCAGGTCCCCCGCCTCCACCCGTGCCTTGGGCACCGCCGCGGCCGTGCTCTTCCTCGTCCTCACGCCCCTGCCTCCCGTCTCCGGCGCGGCGACCGCCGCACCACGCTGCCGGCCCGCACCGTTCCCCGCCGCTTCCGCGGCGGCCTGCTTCTTCCCGCGGGCCGCGCTGCCCGCCGGTGGCTCGTTCACGGGTCCCCGCCCGTCCGGGACCGGGTCCGGTGCCTTGCCCGCCGTGGCGCGGCTCCCGGCCGTCCGCCTCACCGGGGCACCGGCGACCGGTGCGCCGTCGACGGGGCCGGTCCCGGCCTTGCGGGACCCGGACGTCTTCACGGTCCCCGGCACGGGGGCCTCCTGCTCCGGGCCGCCGGGCCGCTCCTTCCCGGCCGGGGCCTCGTCCGGGGCGGACGCCTTCGCCGCCCTCCCGCGCCCCGCGGTCCTCCTCACCGCCTTCTTCGTCCCGGCCCGTCCCTCGGCCTCCGCCGCCGGCGTCCGAGGGCCCGCCTCCGGCTCGGCCGGGGGCGCGTCGGGGGAACCGTCCTCCGCCGCCGCGTTCCGGGCCGCCGTCGCCGCCTTCCTCGCGGGGGCGCGCCCGCCGGGGGCCTTCCGCGCCGCCGCCCCGCCGGTGCCCGTCCCCGCGGGAGCGGCGGGCTTGCCCGCGGGAGCGGCGGCCTTGCCCGCCGGGGGTTTCCGCGTCGTCGTCGCGCGGCTGGACCGCGGCTTCGCGTCGGAGGCCTTCCCGGCGCCGCCGGTGGCGGACACGCCGGCCGCATCCTGGGCGGCGGCGGCCGCAGCCGTGCCCGACGCCGACTCACGTTCGGCGGTCTTCCTCGCCACCATGGCCGCGGCCCCTCACATGCTGTGATCCTGCTCGCGAATCGTGCTCGGACGATAAATCGGCCGGACTCCGGCGGCAACGGGGCACGCCGCTGCATGCGTTGTGCCCATCTGCCGCCCCGGTATGCGCGGCACCAGGGCCGAACGGGTGTCTCCGGGGGGCCGGGCGGCGGCGCCCCCGCGCGAAAACCCGTCATCGCCACCCGCCCTCGCCCCTTACACTGGCCGCAGCGACAAGGTGTGGATGGGACGAGTAGCGTCGCCCGCAGCCCAGAGCGACCCGGGGACGGTGGAAGCCCGGGGGCGAGCACGACGTGAAGATCACCCCGGAGCCGCCGGAAGAACGCCCGGAGCCCTCACAGGCAGTACGAAGGGACCCGGGCCGGTAGACCCGGCAGTCGCGACCCGAATGAGGGGGTCACCGGACGCGCACGTGAGGCACGCCGGCGGCCAAGGAGGGTGGTACCGCGGGACCGCGCCGACGGCGCACGGCTCTCGTCCCTCCGACGGAAGGCAGCAATGTCCGTTGGAGGAAGCCGCTGATGACAGCGCCGACGTACCGCCAGGTTCCCGCCCAGGTCGACCTGCCCGCGCTCGAGCACGCCGTGCTCGACTTCTGGCGCGACCAGAAGATCTTCGCCAAGACCCTGGAGCAGTCCGAGGGCCGCCCCGAGTGGGTCTTCTACGAGGGTCCGCCCACCGCCAACGGCATGCCCGGCGCCCACCACATCGAGGCCCGCGTCTTCAAGGACGTCTTCCCCCGCTTCCGCACCATGCGCGGCTACCACGTGGCGCGCAAGGCGGGCTGGGACTGCCACGGTCTGCCCGTGGAGCTCGCCGTCGAGAAGGAACTCGGCTTCACCGGCAAGAAGGACATCGAGAACTACGGCATCGCCGCGTTCAACGCGAAGTGCCGCGAGTCCGTCACCCGCCACACCGACGCCTTCACCGAGCTGACGACCCGCATGGGTTACTGGGTCGACCTCGACGACGCCTACCGCACCATGGACCCCGAGTACGTCGACTCGGTCTGGTGGTCGCTGAAGGAGATCTTCAAGAAGGGCCACCTGGTCCAGGACCACCGGGTCGCCCCCTGGTGCCCGCGCTGCGGCACCGGCCTCTCCGACCACGAGCTGGCCCAGGGCTACGAGACAGTCGTGGACCCCTCGGTCTACGTCCGCTTCCCGCTGACCTCCGGCCCGCTGGCCGGCCGGGCGTCGCTCCTGGTCTGGACGACCACCCCGTGGACCCTGGTCTCCAACACCGCGGTCGCCGCCCACCCCGAGGTGACCTACGTCGTCGCCACGAACGGCGAGGAGAAGCTGGTCGTCGCCGAGCCGCTGGTCGCCAAGGCGCTCGGTGAGGGCTGGGAGACCACCGGTGAGACCTTCACCGGCGCCCAGATGGAGCGCTGGACGTACCAGCGGCCCTTCGAGCTGGTCGAGTTCCCCTCCGAGGCGCACTTCGTCGTCAACGCCGAGTACGTGACCACCGAGGACGGTACGGGTCTGGTCCACCAGTCCCCCGCCTTCGGTGAGGACGACCTCAAGGTTTGCCGCGGCTACGGCCTGCCCGTGGTCAACCCGGTCCGCCCCGACGGCACCTTCGAGGAGGACCTCCCGCTGGTCGGCGGGGTCTTCTTCAAGAAGGCCGACGAGGCGCTCACCGCGGACCTGCAGGAGCGCGGGCTGCTCTTCCTGCACCTGCCGTACGAGCACAGCTACCCGCACTGCTGGCGCTGCCACACCGCGCTCCTCTACTACGCGCAGCCGTCCTGGTACATCCGCACCACCGCGGTCAAGGACCGGCTGATCGAGGAGAACGAGAAGACCAACTGGTTCCCGTCGAGCGTCAAGCACGGCCGCTTCGGCGACTGGCTGAACAACAACATCGACTGGGCGCTCTCCCGCTCCCGCTACTGGGGCACCCCGCTGCCGATCTGGCGCTGCGAGGAGGGCCACCTGACCTGCGTCGGCTCCCGCGCCGAGCTCTCCGAGCTCACCGGCGCCGACCAGTCGGGCCTGGACCCGCACCGCCCGTACATCGACGACGTCACGTTCGCCTGTCCTGGTGGGGGAGGCTGCGCGCACACCGCTGTCCGCGTCCCCGAGGTCATCGACGCCTGGTACGACTCGGGCTCCATGCCGTTCGCCCAGTACGGCTACCCGTACAAGAACAAGGAGCTGTTCGAGAGCCGTTACCCGGCCCAGTTCATCTCCGAGGCGATCGACCAGACCCGCGGCTGGTTCTACACGCTGATGGCGGTCGGCACGCTCGTCTTCGACAGGTCGTCGTACGAGAACGTGGTCTGCCTGGGCCACATCCTCGCCGAGGACGGCCGGAAGATGTCCAAGCACCTGGGCAACATCCTCCAGCCGATCCCGCTGATGGACCAGCACGGCGCCGACGCCGTGCGCTGGTTCATGGCGGCCGGCGGCTCCCCCTGGGCGGCCCGCCGCGTCGGCCACGGCACCATCCAGGAGGTCGTCCGCAAGACGCTCCTCACCTACTGGAACACGGTCGCCTTCCAGGCCCTGTACGCCCGCACCTCCGGCTGGGCGCCGAGCGCGGCCGACCCTGCCCCGGCCGAGCGCCCGATCCTGGACCGCTGGCTCCTCTCCGAGCTGCACGCCCTCACCGACAACGTGACGAAGGCGCTGGAGTCCTACGACACCCAGCGGGCCGGCAAGCTGCTCTCGGCCTTCGTCGACGACCTGTCCAACTGGTACGTCCGCCGCTCCCGCCGCCGGTTCTGGCAGGGCGACAAGGCCGCCCTGCGGACCCTGCACGACGTGGTGGTCACCGTCACCCAGCTGATGGCCCCCCTCACGCCGTTCATCACCGAGCGGGTCTGGCAGGACCTGGTCGTCCCGGTCGTCCCGGACGCCCCCGAGTCGGTCCACCTGTCCGCCTGGCCGGCGGCCGACCTGGACGCGGTGGACGCGGAGCTCTCGCAGCAGATGGCGCTGGTGCGCCGCCTGGTGGAGCTCGGCCGGGCCACCCGTGCCGAGTCCGGCGTCAAGACCCGCCAGCCGCTCTCCCGGGCGCTGGTCGCGGTCTCCGGATTCGAGCGCCTCGGCGGGGAACTGCGCGCGCAGATCGCCGAGGAGCTCAATGTGGCCGCGCTGGCCTCGCTCTCCGAGGTCGGCGGCTCGCTGGTCGACACCACCGCCAAGGCCAACTTCCGTTCCCTGGGAAAGCGGTTCGGCAAGCGGGTGCAGGAGGTCGCCAAGGCCGTCGCCGCGGCGGACGCGGCGGCCCTCTCCGCCTCCCTGCGGGAGACGGGCACCGCCTCGGTGGACGTCGAGGGCGAGACCGTCGCGCTCTCCCCCGAGGAGGTCATCGTCACGGAGACCCCGCGCGAGGGCTGGTCGGTGGCGTCCGACTCCGGCGCGACGGTGGCCCTGGACCTGGAGATCACCGAGGAGCTGCGGCGGGCCGGTCTGGCCCGTGACGCGATCCGCCTGATCCAGGAGGCCCGCAAGAACAGCGGCCTGGACGTCGCGGACCGCATCGCGCTGCGGTGGGACTCCACGGACGCCGCGGTCGCCGAGGCGCTCGGCGCGCACGCGGAACTGGTCGCCGACGAGGTCCTGGCCACGGACTTCGCCCGGGGTGAGGCCGACGACACCTTCGGCGCGGACTTCACCGACGAGGGCCTGTCCCTGACCTTCCGCCTCCGCAAGGCGTAACGCCTCTCACACCCGAGGCCCGGCTCCCCACGAGGGGGCCGGGCCTCGTCTCTTCCCCCACCCCGCCCCTTCCCGAAACCGGGGCTCCGCCCCGGACCCCGGCCCCTCGCGGCGAGCCGCCCCGCAGGTGCGCACCGGCCTGCGCCCACCCGTGCCGCCCGGCGGCACGATTGCCCGCAGGGTGAACGACCCTGCCCGCACCCCCCGCGGGCGGCTGGGCCGCCCAGGGGGCGATGGGGGTCCCCCTGCTCGAGCGAAGCCGAGAGCTTGGGGGTGGGGGTCCCCCGGACGAAGTCTGGGGGAGGCGGGCGCAGGGGCGGCACCTTCGCAGCGGACGGCTCGCTCCGCGAGGGCCCGCACGCGCACGACAAGAGGGCGGTGTCCTGAACCACTGTGGTTCAGGACACCGCCCTCCTACGCCGACGACAGGCGTGCCGTACCGCTCAACCGCGGGCCGTCAGTTGTCGTCCTCGTCGATCAGGAACCCGCGCATCGGCGAGGGAGCCTGGCCCATCGGGCCCGGACCCTGCGGACGCACCGGCGCCATCGGCTGCGTCATGGCCGGCGACATCTGCGGCTGGCCGTTGCCCGAGGGACCACCGCCGAAGGCGGAGGACGGACCCGGGCCGCCGTTCATCCCCGGACCGCCGCCGAAGGCGGACCCGGCACCGGCCGGGGCCATCGACGGAGCGGGCGGCGGAGGCGGCAGCGACGGAGCACCGGTCGGCGCCGGGTTCCGCGGCGGAGCCAGCGTGTCGTCCGCCTGGGACTCCAGCTGACGCAGCTGCGACTCCAGGTAGGACTTCAGCCGCGTGCGGTACTCGCGCTCGAAGCCGCGCAGGTCCTCGACCTTGCGCTCCAGCGTGGCGCGGGCGGACTCCAGGGAGCCCATCGCGACACGGTGCTTCTCCTGCGCGTCCCGCTCCAGGGCGTCGGCCTTGGCACGGGCGTCACGCTCCAGACCCTCGGCGCGGCTGCGGGCCTCGCCGACGATCTTGTTGGCCTCGGAACGGGCCTCGGCGATCGCCTGGTCGGCGGTCTGCTGGGCAAGCGACAGGACGCGCGCGGCGCTGTCGCCACCGGGCCCCTGGCCGGGGCCGCCCATCGGGCCGCCGGGACCGCCCATGGGGCCGCCCATCGGACCGGGACCGTGCATCGGCTGACCCATCGGGCCGGGACCGCCCTGGCCCATGGGACCGGGACCACCCTGACCCATCGGGCCCGGACCGCCCTGGCCCATCGGGCCGGGACCCTGCGGACCGTGTCCGCCGTGGCCCTGGGGACCGCCGTGACCCTGGGGGCCGCCGCCCGGGCCGGCGGGAAGCTGCGGGGCACCGCTCGGCAGCTGCGGCGGGCCACCCATGGGGCCGCCGTGCTGCTGCGGGGGTCCTGATATCCCGGCGGGAACAGGTCCACCCGGACCGCGCATGCCGGGACCCTGGTCCTGGGGGCCGCCAGGACCCTGCGGGCCGCCGGGTCCGTCGGGACCCTTGCGCATGCCCTGCTGGTTCTGCGCGGCGGCACGGGTCGCCGCGGCCAGCTTGGCGCGCAGGTCCTCGTTCTCCCGGAGCAGTCGGGTCAGTTCGGCTTCGACCTCATCGAGGAAGGCATCGACCTCGTCCTCGTCGTAGCCTTCCCTGAGGCGGACGGTCGTGAACTGCTTGTTCCGCACGTCCTCGGGGGTCAACGGCATCTCTTCACCTCAACGTAGTCGTCGGCTTTCGGCAAGAACGTCATTCACATCGCGCTCACAGCCGGCTCACGACGGAGATCAGGATGTAGACGATGATCATCAGTACGAAGAAGGACAGGTCGAGCGCCACGCCCCCGAGACGCAACGGCGGGATGAACCGCCGCAGAAGCTTGAGCGGTGGATCGGTGACAGTGTAGGTGGCCTCCAGAACGACCACCATCGCCCTTCCGGGCTGCCACGAGCGGGCGAACTGGAACACGTAGTCCATGACCAGCCTGAAGATCAGGACAAGGAGGAAACACATCAGCGCGATGTAGACCACGTCCCAGAACACGCTCATGATCTCCTGCTTCCCTCTCCCCTGTGTCTTGCGTCACCCGGTACTTCTCAGCTCTGGTTGAAGAACCCGCCCTCTGCGATGCGGGCCTTGTCCTCCGCCGTGACATCGACGTTAGCAGGAGACAGCAGGAACACCTTCTGCGTCACCCGCTCGATGCTGCCGTGAAGACCAAACACCAGACCGGCCGCGAAGTCGACAAGTCGCTTCGCGTCCGTGTCGTCCATCTCGGTCAGATTCATGATCACCGGCGTGCCCTCACGGAAGTGTTCCCCGATGGTACGGGCTTCGTTGTAGGTCCGCGGGTGAAGGGTGGTGATCCTGTAGGGCTCCCGCTCCGACACGACCTTGGGCATGATCACCGGTGCGCTCTTCTCCAGACTCTGACGTTCCTGTGTGATGGATGCCACGGGGGCGATCCGCGCCGGCCGGCTGGTTTCCACCGCCGGAGCGACGGAGGCGGGAGCCGGTTCACGCGGCGCCGGGGGCTGCACCACTCGCACCGATTCTTCCCTTTGAGGCTGGTGCGAACCGTGGGACGAGTGTGAACTGTGCGACGTGTGTACTGATTCGTGTCGGTGACGGTCACGCTCCGGCTCAGGGTCGAGTTCCGGTTCGAAGTCGTCGTCGGGGTCGAAACCCCGGCCGTCGTACCCATCGTCCTCCACGAGGCCGAGGTAGACCGCCATCTTGCGCATCGCGCCGGCCATGCTCTGAGTCCTCCGCTCTGTGGTGGATCGGCTGACGACTGCCACGTCCCCGCGATCCACGAGGTCGTTCTGCCCGCCATTCGGCGGTAAAGACCATATTTTCTGTTGTGGTCCGACTCTTGGCGACGTTACCGGAGCCCGGGACGGACTCCGAGTACCGCGCTGCCGACGCGTACGTGTGTCGCTCCGGCCGCAACGGCCTCCTCGAGGTCCGCACTCATCCCTGCCGACACCATCGTCGCAGTCGGATGGGCTCGCCGCAGGACAGTCGACAAATCCATCAGCCGGTCGAAAGCGGCCCGTTGACGCCCCGCATATTGTCCGGTGAGCGGGGCGACGGTCATCAGGCCGCCGAGCCGGAGCCCCTCCGAGGAGGCGATCAGGGCCGCCAGTTCCTCGACCCCGCCGGGTGCCACGCCGCCGCGCTCGCCGCGCTCCTTCTCCTCGGCGTCCAGCGCGACCTGGATCAGGCAGCCGATCTCGCGGCCGGTCCGCACCGCCTCCTTGGAGAGCGCGGTGACCAGTCGGGACCGGTCCACGGACTGCACCATTTCGGCATAACCGGCCACAGAGCGGACCTTGTTGGTCTGCAGCTGGCCGACGAAGTGCCACGAAAGCGGCAGATCCGCACAGGCCGCGGCCTTGGGCGCGGCGTCCTGGTCGCGGTTCTCGGCGACGTGCCGCACGCCGAGTCCGGCGAGGATCCGTACGTCGCTCGCCGGATAGGTCTTGGTGACCACGATCAGGGTCACCTCTTCGCGTGCCCGGCCCGCGGCCGCGCAGGCCGCGGCGATCCGGTCCTCCACCCGGGCGAGGTTGGCGGCGAGTTCCTCGCCGCGTTCTTCCACAGCGCGTTCCGTCATGCCTCTTCAGTCCAGCCAGACGTAGCCCGCGAGCCGGCCGGTGGCGCGGTCGCGGCGGTACGAGAAGTGATCGGGCGACTCCATGGTGCACACCGGGGAACGTCCCACGTCACGCACCCCCAGCCGCTCCAACTGGGCGTGCACCCCGGCGGCCACGTCCACCGCGGGAGTGCCCCAGGAGGTCTCGGCGTACGCGGCCGGCTCGACGGCGGCGACCTCGGCGCGCATCCGCTCCGGCACCTCGTAGCACCGCCCGCACACCGACGGGCCGGTGCGGGCCACGATCCGGGAGGGGTCCGCGCCCCGATCGGTCATCGCCTTCACCGCGGCCGGGACCACGCCGGCCACCATGCCCGGCCGCCCCGCGTGCGCCGCGGCGGCGACGCCGGCCACCGGGTCGGCGAGGAGGACCGGAACGCAGTCGGCGGTGAGGACCGCGAGGGCCAGGCCGTCGCGGGCGGTGACCAGGGCGTCGACCGAGGGGATCGCGGTCCCGTCGCCCCACGGCCCGTCCACCTCGGCCACGTCGGCGCCGTGGACCTGGTTCATCCAGACCACCCGGCCGGCGTCCAGGCCGAGCCCGGCCGCGGCCCGCTTGCGGTTGGCGAGCACGGCGGCAGGGTCGTCGCCCACCGCGCCGCCGAGATTGAGCTGCTCATACGGAGCGGCGCTCACCCCGCCCCACCTGTCGGTGAAGGCGAAGTGCGCGCCGCTGACGCTCTCGCGCTGATCTATCACTGGGGCAGTGTCACTTCAGGAAGTCCGGGACGTCCAGCTCCTCGGCCATGCTGTCCGGGTAGGTGCGGGACTGCGGGAGCGGCGGGACCACCGGGGGCACCGGCGCGGGGGCCGGACGCTCGGCGACCGGCTCGGGCGCGGGGGCCGGCGCGGGAGCGGGCACCTCCTCCTTGGGGGTGACGCTGCCGAGCGACCCGAAGGAGGGGCGGGCGGTCTCGGCGGGCCGCGCCGGGGCGGGCTCCTCGCGCTTGGAGGCCGAGCCGAGGACGTTCTCCCGCTTGGCGGGGGGCTGGCCGCCGTCGAACCCGGCAGCGATCACGGTGACCCGGACCTCGTCGCCGAGCGCGTCGTCGATGACCGCGCCGAAGATGATGTTGGCCTCGGGGTGCGCCGCCTCGCTCACCAGCTGGGCCGCCTCGTTGATCTCGAAGAGACCGAGGTCGGAGCCGCCGGAGATGGAGAGCAGGACGCCCCGGGCACCGTCGATGGAGGCCTCGAGCAGGGGCGAGGAGATCGCCATCTCGGCGGCGGCCACCGCGCGGTCGTCGCCGCGGGCGGAGCCGATGCCCATCAGGGCGGAGCCCGCCTCGGACATCACGGACTTGACGTCGGCGAAGTCGAGGTTGATGAGACCGGGGGTGGTGATCAGGTCGGTGATGCCCTGGACACCGGAGAGCAGGACCTGGTCGGCCGACTTGAAGGCGTCCAGGACCGAGACCTGGCGGTCCGAGATGGACAGCAGCCGGTCGTTGGGAATGACGATGAGGGTGTCCACCTCGTTGCGGAGCTCGGCGATGCCGTCCTCCGCCTGGTTGGCGCGGCGGCGCCCCTCGAAGGTGAACGGACGGGTGACCACGCCGATGGTCAGTGCCCCCAGCGAACGCGCGATGTTGGCCACGACGGGCGCGCCGCCGGTACCGGTGCCGCCGCCCTCGCCGGCCGTCACGAAGACCATGTCGGCCCCCTTGAGGACCTCCTCGATCTCCTCGCGGTGGTCCTCGGCGGCCTTGCGGCCGACCGCGGGGTTGGCGCCGGCGCCGAGTCCGCGGGTGAGTTCGCGGCCGACGTCGAGCTTGACGTCGGCGTCGCTCATCAACAGCGCCTGAGCGTCGGTGTTGATGGCGATGAACTCGACGCCCTTGAGACCGACCTCGATCATCCGGTTGATGGCATTGACACCACCGCCGCCGACACCGATGACTTTGATGACTGCGAGGTAGTTCTGCGGTGCTGCCACGTCGAAGGCCTCTCGCCTCGAGTTACGTGCCGGATGCCTCGCGAGTTCCCCGCGAAGCCCCGGCTGATGCCGAATGGGACGGTCCGAACGCCGACCCGAACCCTAACGGTGAAGTTTAGGGTTACCAGTGTGTCTGTTCCCTGGACTATTCCGAACAGGACACTAGGTCGACAAGTGGCGCACGTTCAACGAACACGCCGAACCTCCCGCTTTTCTTTTCACCCTATGTGATCAAGCACGTGAGTGCCCAGTCCGGGTGCTGGCCTGCGCTGATGTGCGTCAACTCGCCGCTGACGCAGGGGCGGAGGGAACACTGACGTCAAAAACACGGGCCTTCGGGGTTGCCTTCATCAGGGCGCGCAGGGTACGGGCCTTCGCCGCGCCCTCCTCCGGACTGCCCCACCGGACGGTGCGGCCGTCCTTCAGTTCCAGCGAGAAGGCGTCGAAGGTACGGACCTTGACCGTGCGGGTGGTGCGGGCGACCGGTTCCGGGATGTCCCGCGCCACCCGGACCGCCTCGCTCACCAGGCGGTCGCGGCCGAACCGGCGCAGCGACGAGGCGGCCGACTTGCCGCTCTCCGGGTCGAGTTCGAGGAGCGGCACGGACTCCGGCGCCCTGCTCAGGGTGGCGAACCGCACGCCCGAGCGGTCGACTTCGACGTATCCGTCCCGTTCCGCGAGGACCAGGACGGCGGTGCGCTCGGTGATCCGCAGCGTGACGCCGTGGGGCCAGTCCCGCTCGGCCTCCACCGACTCGACGCGCGGCAGCGCCTCGCGGATCCGGGCCTCGACGGCCCCGGTGTCCACGGAGGCGAGCGGCAGGCCGTCGGGGAGGCCGGCGGCGCGCCGCACCTCGTCCTCGCCGAGGACGCGGGTGCCGCCGACTCCCACCTCGGCCACCCGCAGCCACGGCGATCCGTACAGCAGCCAGATCAGCCCGGCGGTGAGCAGGGCCGCCGCCGCACCCGCGATCACCAGGGTGCGCGGGCGGGGCGGGGCGGGGAGGCGGCCGCGCCAGGAGGGCCGGGACCGGGGTTCCCCGGCCGGATCCCGGCGGCGTTCACCGCGTTCGGCCGCGGTCGTCGTTCCGGCCACGCTCCCTGCCCTCCGTCGTGCTGCGCGCCGCGTGCCGCGGCCTGTCCCCCGCCGCCCCGCCGACCGTCCGGTCAGGCGCGGCGGGCCTCGGCGATCGCCTCGTACACCATGCCGACGAGCAGTTCGTCGGCGTCCCGGCGGCCGAACTCGGCGGCGGACCGGGACATCTGGTACAGCCGGTGCGGGTCGGTGAGCACCGGGATGACGCTCTGCAGGACCCACTCCGGGGTCAGCTCCGCGTCGTCGACCAGCATGCCGCCGCCGGCCTTGACCACCGGCTGGGCATTGAGCCGCTGTTCGCCGTTGCCGATGGGCAGCGGGACGTAGGCGGCCGGGAGCCCGACGGCGGAGAGTTCGGCGACGGTCATCGCGCCGGCGCGGCAGAGCATCATGTCCGCCGCCGCGTAGGCGAGGTCCATCCGGTCCAGGTAACTCACCGGGATGTACGGGGGCATGCCCGGCATCTGGTGGACCTGCGGCAGTTCGTTCTTGGGGCCGACCGCGTGCAGGATCTGGACGCCGGACTGCTGGAGCCGCGGGGCGACCTGCTGGATCACCTCGTTGAGCCGGCGGGCGCCCTGGGAGCCGCCGGTCACCAGCAGGGTGGGCAGGTTGGGGTCGAGACCGAACGCGGCGCGCGCCTCGGGGCGCACGGCGGCGCGGTCCAGGGTGGCGATGGAGCGGCGCAGCGGGATGCCGATGTAGCGGGCGCCGCGCAGCTTGCTGTCCGGGGTGGCGACGGCGACGCGGGAGGCGTACCGGGAGCCGATCTTGTTGGCCAGGCCGGGCCGGGCGTTGGCCTCGTGGATGACGATCGGCACGCCCAGGCGCTTGGCGGCCAGGTAGCCGGGGAGCGCGACGTAGCCGCCGAAGCCCACCACGGCGTCGGCCTTGGTGCGCTCCAGGACCTCCTCGGCGGCCCGGATGGTGCCGCGCAGCCGGCCGGGGACGGTGATCAGCTCCGGGGTGGGCTTGCGCGGCAGCGGGACCGCCGGGATCAGCGCCAGCTCGTAGCCGCGTTCGGGCACCAGACGGGTCTCCAGGCCTCGTTCCGTGCCCAGGGCCGTGATGCCCACGCTCGGGTCCTGCCTGCGCAGGGCGTCCGCGAGGGCGAGCGCGGGCTCGATGTGGCCCGCGGTTCCTCCGCCGGCGAGTACGACATGCACCGAAATTCACCGCTCTCCGGACGAGCGCGCCGAGGCGCGCCGTCGCATCGTGTTCCATCTGCGGGGTTCCCGGACCGGCCGGTTCCTCCCCGCACGCTTTTTACCAAAGCGGGGTTGGCGCATCGCAAGCGCCGCCCGCGCGGCGGGCTCGTCACGCGCGAACGCGATCAGCAGCCCGACGGCGAACATGGTCGGCAGCAGGGCGGATCCGCCGTACGAGAACAGCGGGAGGGGGACTCCGGCGATCGGCAGCAGACCGAGCACCGCACCGATGTTGATCATGGCCTGGGCCGTGATCCAGGTGGTCACGCCTCCCGCGGCGTACCGTACGAAGGGATCCTCCGTGCGTCCGGCCACGCGGATGCCCGCATAGCCTAGAGCGGCGAAGAGGGCGAGCACCGACAGCGTCCCCGCCAGGCCCAGTTCCTCACCGGTGACGGCGAAGATGAAGTCGGTGTGGGCTTCGGGCAGTTGTCCCCATTTTTCCACACTCGCGCCCAGGCCCGACCCGAACAGGCCACCGGAGGCCAGCGCGTAGAGGCCGTGCAGCGCCTGCCAGCACTGGTCCTGCGGCCCGGGGTCGGTGGCGCCCAGGCAGGCCAGGCGGGCCATCCGGTTGTCACTGCTGGTGATGAAGTAGAGGCCGATGGCGCCCGCGACGGACAGCACGCCGGCGAAGAGCCGGGTGGGGGCCCCGGCCAGCCACAGCAGGCCGAAGAGGACCGCGGTGAGGATGATGGCGGTTCCCATGTCGCCGCCGATCATGATCAGCGCGAGCAGCAGGAAGGCCACCGGGACCAACGGGACCAGCAGGTGCTTCCACTGGCTCAGCAGCCGCTTCTCCTGCTTGCGGGCGAGCAGGTCGGCGCCCCAGAGGACTAGGGCGAGCTTGCCGAACTCGCTGGGCTGGATCTGGAAGCTGCCGCCCAGCGGGATCCAGTTCTGGTTGCCGTTGACCGCCATCCCTATCCCCGGGATCTGCACCAGGATCATCAGGCAGACCGAGCAGGCGAGGATCGGGTAGGCCAGCCCCCGGTGCAGCTTGACCGGCATACGGGAGGCGGCGAGCAGGAGCAGGCCGCCGATGACGGCGGCGAGCAGCTGTTTGCGGAAGAAGTAGGCGCCGGGCAGCGAGTAGCGCAGCGCGGTGATCTGGGAGGCCGAGTAGACCATCACCAGGCCGAGCACGGTGATCAGCGAACTGCCGCCCAGGATCAGGTAGTAGGCGGTCAGCGGGCGGTCCCAGGCCTTGCGGGCCCGGTCGACCGCGCGGCGCAGCGGGTTCTCCCGCGCCGGTCGCGCGCGCGGCGCGGTGGCGGGCGCGGGCACGCGGGCGGTACGGCGGCCCGGGCCGGCGGGCCGCTTCGTCCCGTTGCGTTCCATGGCACCCCTTCCGATCGGCGACCGATCCAACCACGCCTTCCCCGGAGCCCGGGGCCCGACCCGCCGGGCGCGCGGGGCCCCGGCGGGCGCGCGGACGGCGGACAGGATGCGAAAGGGCGGTCGGGGAGGCCCCCGACCGCCCTGTGCGTCAGCCCAGTTCGCGGACCGCCGTCTCGAACGCCTCGCCACGGGCGTTGTAGTTGGCGAACATGTCCATCGACGCGCATGCGGGTGCGAGGAGCACGGTGTCGCCCTGCCGGGCGAGGGCGCGGGCCTCGGCGACCGCGGCGGCCATGGCGCCGTCGTCGGTGCGGTCGAGTTCGACGACCGGTACCTCGGGCGCGTGGCGTTCCAGTGCCTCGCGGATCAGCGCGCGGTCGGCGCCGATCAGCACCACGGCACGCAGCCGCTTCGCGGCCCGGGTGACCAGTTCGTCGAAGGTGGCGCCCTTGGCGAGTCCGCCGGCGATCCACACCACGGACTCGTAGGAGACCAGGGAGGCCTCCGCGGCGTGGGTGTTGGTGGCCTTGGAGTCGTCCACGTAGGCGACGCCGTCGACGTCGGCGACGTGGGCGATGCGGTGGGCGTCGGGCCGGAAGGCGCGCAGGCCGTCGCGGACCGCGGTGGCCGGGACGCCGAAGGCGCGGGCCAGGGCGGCGGCGGCGAGGGCGTTGGCGATGTTGTGCGGCACCGAGGGCTGGACGTCGGTGACCTCGGCGAGCTCCTGCGCGTTCTTCTGCCGGTTCTCGACGAAGGCGCGGTCGACGAGGATGCCGTCGACGACGCCGACCTCGGAGGGGCCGGGGGTGCCGAGGGTGAAGCCGATGGCGCGGCAGCCCTCCTCGACGTCCGCCTCGCGCACCAGGTCCTCGGTGGCCTTGTCGGCCTTGTTGTAGACGCAGGCGACCTGGTTGCCCTCGTAGATCCGGCCCTTGTCGGCCGCGTAGGCCGCCATGGAGCCGTGCCAGTCGAGGTGGTCGGGTGCCAGGTTGAGGACGGTGGCGGAGTGGGCGCGCAGCGAGGGCGCCCAGTGCAGCTGGTAGCTGGAGAGCTCGACGGCGAGGACGTCGTACTCGGTGTCGCCGAGCACGGCGTCCAGCAGCGAGACCCCGATGTTGCCGACGGCGGCGGTGCGCAGTCCGGCGGCCTCCAGGATGGAGGCGAGCATCCGGGTGGTGGTGGTCTTGCCGTTGGTTCCGGTGACGCAGAGCCAGGGGGCGGGGGTGCGGCCGTCCAGGTCGCGCAGGCGCCAGGCGAGTTCGACGTCGCCCCAGACCGGCACGCCGGCCTGGTCGGCGGCGGCGAACAGCGGCTTGTCGGGCCGCCAGCCGGGCGCGGTGACGATCAGCTCGGTGCCGTCGGGGAGGTCCGCGGCGGAGCCGCTGTCGGATGCCGTGCCGTCGCCGAGGCGGACGGTGACGCCCAGTTCGGCGAGCTCGGCCGCCTGGGCGCGGGCGCGCTCGTCGTCGCCGTCGTTGACGACGGTGACGTGCGCGCCCAGGCCCACGAGGACCTTGGCCGCCGGGACGCCGGACACTCCGAGCCCGGCGACGGTGACGTTCTTCCCCCGCAGGTCTTCCCCCCGCCACTCCTGGCCGTGGGTCACTTGTTGGCCGCCCATCCCGCGTAGAAGATGCCCAGTCCGACGATCACGCACATGCCCTGGATGATCCAGAAGCGGACCACGACCAGGACCTCGGACCAGCCCTTGAGTTCGAAGTGGTGCTGAAGTGGCGCCATCCGGAAGACCCGCTTGCCGGTCAGCTTGAACGAGCCGACCTGGATGACCACCGACATGGTGATGAGGACGAACAGACCGCCCAGCAGCGCGAGCAGCAGCTCGGTGCGGGAGCAGATCGCGAGGCCGGCCAACGCGCCGCCGAGGGCCAGCGAACCGGTGTCGCCCATGAAGATCTTCGCCGGGGAGGTGTTCCACCACAGGAAGCCGAAGCAGGAGCCCATCAGCGCGGCGGAGACCACCGCGAGGTCGAGCGGGTCGCGTACCTCGAAACAGGCGCTGGGGTTGGTGAGGGTGCCCGCGTTGGCGCAGGACTCCTGGAACTGCCAGATGCCGATGTAGGTGTAGGCGCCGAAGACCATCACCGAGGCGCCGGTGGCGAGGCCGTCGAGGCCGTCGGTGAGGTTCACGCCGTTCGACATGGCGAGGATCATGAACAGCGCCCAGACCACGAAGAGGACCGGGCCGATCGACCAGCCGAAGTCCTCGACGAAGGAGATCCGGGTGGACGCCGGGGTGTTGCCCCGGATGTCGGCGAACTGCAGCGAGAGCACCGCGAAGGCGATGCCCACGATGAGCTGGCCGGCCATCTTCGCCTTGGCCCGCAGGCCGAGCGAACGCCTCTTGACGATCTTGATGTAGTCGTCGAGGAAGCCGACCAGGCCCATGCCGGCCATCAGTCCGAGGACCAGCAGGCCGGAGAGCGTGGGCTCGTAGCCGGTGATCAGCTTGGCCGCGAAGTACGCGATGACCGTCGCCAGGATGAAGGCGATGCCGCCCATGGTGGGCGTACCGCGCTTGCTGTGGTGCTCGCGCGGTCCGTCGTCGCGGATGTACTGGCCGTATCCCTTCTTGGCCAGCAGCTTGATCAGCAGCGGGGTGCCGATCAGGGTCAGGAAGAGGCCGATGACTCCCGCGAACAGGATCTGCTTCATCATCGGGCGGCGACCTCACCCTCGAGCAGCGCCTCGGCGACCTTCTCGAGCCCCACCGACCGGGACGCCTTCACCAGGACGACGTCCCCCGGTCGCAGCTCGCTGCGCAACAGGTCGATCGCCGCCTCTGCGTCGGACACGTGCACCGACTCCTCACCCCACGAACCCTCGTTGTATGCGCCCAGTTGCAGCCAGCGGGCCTCCTGGCCACCGACCGCGACGAGCTTGCCGACATTGAGCCGGACGGCGAGCCGTCCGACGGCGTCGTGCTCGGCGAGCGCCTCGTCCCCGAGCTCGGCCATCTGGCCGAGCACCGCCCACGTACGGCCCCCCTTGGCCCGTGCGGACTCACCCATGGCGACGAGCGCGCGCAGGGCGGCTCGCATGGACTCGGGGTTCGCGTTGTAGGCGTCGTTGACGACGGTCACGCCGTCCGGGCGCTCGGTGACCTCCATACGCCAGCGGGAGAGGGAGTCCGCCTCGGAGAGCGCGATGGCGATCTCCTCCGCGG
The DNA here is from genome assembly GCF_008974245.1 of Streptomyces abyssomicinicus. GTDB lineage: Bacteria > Actinomycetota > Actinomycetes > Streptomycetales > Streptomycetaceae > Streptomyces > Streptomyces abyssomicinicus. The sequence continues at coordinate 172,185 of NZ_BBZI01000008.1, forward strand.
ACATGCCCAGCTCATGGGCGACGGCGGCCGCGGCGAGCGCGTTCGACACGTGGTGCTCACCGTACAGGCGCATCGTCACATCGCTGCACCCGGAGGGTGTGTGAAGGCGGAACGCGGGGCGTCCGGTGTCCGTGAGTCGGACGTTCTCGGCCCGAACGTCCGCTTCGTCCGACTCGCCGAAGAAGACCGTCTTCGCCTTGGTCCGGGAGGCCATGGCCTTGACGTACGGATCGTCCATGTTGAGCACGGCGATCCCGCCGTCCTCGGCGGACGGCAGCGCCTCGACGAGTTCGCCCTTGGCCTGGGCGATCTGCTCCCGGCCGCCGAACTCCCCGATGTGGGCGCTGCCCACGTTGAGCACGAGGCCGATCCGGGGCGGGGTGAGCCCGGCGAGGTAGCGGATGTGGCCGATGCCGCGGGCGCCCATCTCCAGCACCAGGAAACGGGTCTCCTCGGTGGCGCTGAGCGCGGTGAGCGGCAGGCCGATCTCGTTGTTGAGCGAGCCCGGGGTGAAGACCGTGGGCGCCTTGCGGCGCAGCACCTGGGCGATGAGGTCCTTGGTGCTGGTCTTCCCGGCGGAGCCGGTGAGGGCGACGAGGGTGGCGCCGAGGCGGGTCACCACGTGGCGGGCGAGCGCGCCGAGGGCGGCCTGGACGTCGTCCACGACGATGGCGGGCACGCCGACGGGACGGGACGCCAGGACGGCGACGGCTCCCGCCTCGACGACCTGCGCCGCGTAGTCGTGGCCGTCGACGCGCTCGCCCGTGAAGGCGGCGAAGAGGCTGCCGGGCGTCACGTCCCGGGAGTCGCGGACGACGGATCCGGTGACCTTGACCGACGGATCCGGTATGTCGTGCGTCTGCCCGCCGACGGCTTCTGCGATCTCGGCGAGGGAGAGGGCGATCACTGGTTCATCCCTGGGTCTTCTGAAGTGCCTGGGTCTTCTGGACGGCTTCGCGGAGGACCTGGCGGTCGTCGAAGGGCCGGACGACCCCGGCGATGTCCTGGCCCTGCTCGTGGCCCTTGCCCGCGACGAGCACGGTGTCGCCGGGCCGGGCGAGCGCGACGGCGGCCTCGACGGCGGCGGCCCGGTCCTCGAAGACCCGGACCTCGCCGCGTTCGTGGGCGGGCACCGACGCCGCGCCCTCGAGCATGGCGGCGAGGATCGACAGGGGGTCCTCGGAGCGGGGGTTGTCGGAGGTCAGCACGGCGGTGTCGGCAAGCCGGGCCGCGGCGGCGCCCATCGGGCCCCGCTTGGTGGTGTCGCGGTCGCCGCCGCAGCCGATCACCACGTGGACGCGTCCCTCGGTGACCATGCGCAGGGCGCGCAGCACCGATTCGACGGCGTCGGTCTTGTGGGCGTAGTCGACGACGGCCAGGTAGGGCTGTCCGGCGTCGACGCGCTCGAGGCGGCCGGGGACGCCGGGCACCGCGGCGACGCCGTCGGCGGCGGTCTGCGGGTCGAGTCCGGCGGCGGCCAGGGCGACGATCGCGGCGAGGGTGTTGGCCACGTTGAACCAGCCGGGCAGCGGGGCGCGGGCGGTGATCCGCTCGCCCTGGGGGCCGACCGCGGTGAACGTGGAGTCCAGCGGTCCGGTCTCGACGTCCTCGGCGCGCCAGTCGGCGTCGGGGCTGCCGTCGGCGGAGTAGGTGATCACCGGGACGCCCGCCTCGCGGGCGAGGCGGCGGCCGTGCTCGTCGTCGAGGTTGACCACGCCCAGGCGGCTGCGTGCGGGGGTGAAGAGGCTCGCCTTGGCCCGGTAGTAGTCCTCCATGTCCGGGTGGAAGTCCATGTGTTCCGGGCTGAGGTTGTTGAAGACGGCGACGTCGAAGACGCAGCCGTCGACCCGGCCGAGCACCAGGGCGTGGCTGGAGACCTCCATGGCGACCGCGTCGACGCCGCGTTCGCGCATCACCGCGAAGAGGGCCTGGAGGTCGGTGGCCTCGGGGGTGGTGCGCTCGGACTTGATGCGCTCGTCGCCGATGCGCGTCTCGACCGTGCCGATCAGGCCGGTGGAACGCGCGGTGCGCAGTCCGCCCTCGACCAGGTAGGCAGTGGTGGTCTTGCCGGAGGTGCCGGTGATGCCGATCTGCAGCAGGGCGTCCCCCGGGCGGCCGTAGATCGTGGCGGCGAGTTCGCCCATCCGGCCGCGCGGGTCCTCGGTGACGAGGACCGGCAGGCCGGTGGCGGCGGCGCGGTCGGCGCCGACCGGGTCGGTGAGCACGGCGGCCGCGCCGAGGGCGGCGGCCTGGGCGGCGAAGTCCGCGCCGTGGGCGCGCGCGCCCGGCAGGGCGGCGTAGAGGTCGCCGGGGCGCACGGCGCGGGAGTCGTGGGTGATGCCGGTGACCTCGGCGCCGCTCGCGGGACCGGGGGCGCCGAGCGATCGGGCCAGCTCCGCGAGGGGGGTGGCGCCGGTCCGTTCGGGCCTCGGCGGCCCCGCGGGTTTCGCGGACGCGGCCTGCGTGTGGGGGGACTGATCAGCGTGTGGCACGGCGGTGAGCGTACCGGGCGCGGGGGTGCCGGAGCGAAGCGAGGGGCCGGGCGGGGCGTGGCCGGATCCGTCGGCGGGACCGGGGCCGGAGGTGATCGTCGTCACGGGCTTTCCTGGTGTTCTGGGCGGTGCTGACGGGGGACGCCGTGCCTCACGGCTTGCGGGCGGCTTCGGGGTCGAAGGTGACGGGCAGTCGGGCCGGTTCCTCTCCGGTGGGCGGGATCTGGAGGGTCTTCAGGGCGAATTCCATGACCTGCTTGTGCACGGGACCGCAGATCTGTCCGCCGAAGTGGCTGCCCTCGGTGGGGTTCTGGATGACGCAGTAGACGGTGATCCGCGGCTTGTCGGCGGGGGCGAATCCGGCGAAGGAGGACGTGTAACCGCGGTAGTTGCCGGTCTTGGGATCCACCCGGTTGGCGGTGCCGGTCTTCCCGGCCACCCGGTAACCGGGGATGCGCGCCTTGGTGCCGGTGCCCTCGCCGTCATCGACCACGGACTCCAGCATCCGGGAGAGGGTGCGGGCGGTCTTCTCGCTGATCACCCGCTTCTTCTCCGGCTCCTCGGCCGCGGTGAAGCGGCCGTCGGGGCCGCGGGTGCCGCGGACCAGGGTGGGTTCCACCCGCACGCCGCCGTTGGCGACCGTCGAGTAGACGGAGGCCGCCTGGAGGGCGTTGACGGAGACGCCCTGGCCGAAGGGGATCGTGTACTGCTGCGAGGTCGACCAGTCCTCGGGCCGGGCCAGGATGCCCGAGGTCGCGCCGGGCAGGCCGAGCCCGGTGGGCTGCCCGATGCCGAACTTGCGCAGGTAGGAGTGGAGGACCTTGTTGGCCTCCCGCTGGGTGTCGCCCAGCTGGCCGGTGGCCATGATGGTGCCGATGTTGCTGGACTTGGCGAGCACGCCGTTGAGCGTGAGGTGCCAGGTCTCGTGGTCGATGTCGTCGCGGAAGAGCCGGTCGCCGCGGTGCAGCCGGTTGGGCACCGTGACGTGGGTCAGCGGGGTGGCCACGCCCTCGTCGAGGACGGCGGCCATGGAGATCACCTTGGCGGTGGAGCCGGGTTCGTAGGCGTCCTCGACGGCGGCGTTGCGCAGGGCGGCGGGATCGGCCTCCGAGAGGTCGTTGGGGTCGAAGCCGGGGGCGTTGGCCATGGCCAGGATCTCCCCGGTGCGGGTGTCCTGGACGATGACGTAGCCGCGGTCGGCCTCGGACTTCGCCACCTGGTCGCTGATGGCCTTCTGCGCGGCCCACTGGATGTCGCGGTCGATGGTGAGCTCGACGGTGGAGCCGGGCACGGCGGGCTTCTCGCTCAGGCCCGCGGTGGGCACCTGGCGGCCGCCGGACTGCGCGTAGCGGATCTCGCCGTCGCGGCCGGCCAGGGTCTCCTGGAGCTGCCGTTCGATGCCGCCGCCGCCCTCGCCCTCGGCGTCGACCCAGCCCAGCACGGTGGCCGCCAGGTCGCCGTTGGGGTAGACGCGCTTGCTGCTGGGGGCGGAGAAGACACCGGCCAGCACGTTGACCACGCCGGAGCCCTCCCTCTCCTGGCGGGCCAGTTCGGCCTTGAGGTCGGCGATCTGCTGCCACTCCTGGGGGGTGCGGCGGCGGGCGAGCAGCACGTACATGGTGTTCTTCGTCCGCAGCTTGCGGGCGATCTCCGCCTGGTCCTCCCCGTCACCGCCGAGGACCTGGGTGAGCAGTTCGGCGGCCTGTTCGGGGGCGTCGTCGACGCCGGTGGCCTTGCGGGTGAACATCGTCGGGTCGGCGGTGATGTCGTCGGCGGCGACGCTGCTGGCGAGGGCGACGCCGTTGCGGTCGGTGATGGCGCCGCGCTCCGCCTCGACCTTCTGGTCCACGTAGCGGTTCTGCTGGGCCTTGGCGGTGTAGGTGCTCGCGTCGACCGCCTGGACCTGGAGCAGCCGCACCAGGAAGGCGGAGAGCACCAGGGTGAGGGCGAGGCCGATCAGGCGCAGCCGCGGGCGGGGACTGCCGAGCCGCAGCGGCTTGGCTCCGGAGGGGCGGCGCGGCGGCGTGGGCCGGCCGCCGCCCCGTGCGCCGCGGCCGCCGGTGCCGGACGGGCGGCGGCCGGCGGCTCCGGCGCGGCCCTGCCGGGCGGGAGCGGGGACGCGGCGTCGCTGGGCTTGCCTGTCGGGCACTTCCGTCACCTGCCGGGGGTCGGAGAACTCGGGTCGGACGCCGCGGGGCTGCCGGACGGCGTGGCCGCCGCGCCCGCGGATCCCGGCGCGGTGGGGGACGCGGCGGCGGAGCCGCGCGGTTCCCCGCTGCCGGAGGGGGCCTGGGTGCCACCGGGGCCGGCGGCGCCCGGTGAGCCGGACGCTCCCGCCGACGGGGGCGGCGCGGTGGCGGGGCCCGGCTCGCCGCGGACGGTTCCGTCGGGCTGCAGGAAGGCGGGGTCGCCGCCGGGCACCATGCCCAGCTCCTGCGCGCGGCGGGCCAGCGCGTCGGGCTGCGCGTAGGCGTCCACGTCGCGCTGCAGGGCCTGCTCCTCGTCGGTCAGCGTCTTGGTCTCGCCCCGCAGGTCCGACAGGCGGAACGACCCTTCGCTGAGCGCCGAGTTGAGCAGCAGCAGGGTGATCAGCCCGCCTCCGAGCAGGGCAACCACGAGCAGCACGAACGGGGTACGGGCGGCCTGGCTGGTCCCGGTGGGCAGCAGCGACGCGAGCCGTGCCGCCCGGCCCCTCAGGCGGGGTTCTCCGCTCATCCGCCCTCCCCGGGGTGCCTGGCGCGACGCCCGGCGCTCATTTGACGTCCTCCCTGATCCGCTCCGCTCCGCGGAACCGGGCGGGGGCGGCCCGCCGGTTCTCGGCGATCTCCTCGTCGGTGGGCAGTTCGGCACCGCGGGTGAGCAGCTTCAGCCGGGGCTGGTACTCCTCGGGCACGATGGGCAGGCCGGGCGGCGCGGTGGTGGCGGCGCCGGCCGCGAAGACCTGCTTGACCAGCCGGTCCTCCAGCGAGTGGTACGACAGCACGCCGATCCGTCCGCCGACGGCGAGCGCCTTCACGGCGGCCGGGATCGCCCGCTCGAGGACGCCCAGCTCGCCGTTGACCTCGATGCGCAGTGCCTGGAAGGTCCGCTTGGCGGGGTTGCCGCCGGTGCGCTTGGCGGCCTGCGGCAGGGCGTCGCGGATCAGCTGGACCAGGCGGGCGCTGGTGGTGAACGGCTCCTTCTCGCGCTCGCGGACGATCGCGGAGACGATCCGCTTGGCCTGCTTCTCCTCGCCGTACGCGCGCAGGATGCGGACGAGTTCGCCGGGCGGGTAGGTGTTGAGGACCTCGGCCGCGCTGATCCCGGTGGTCTGGTCCATGCGCATGTCCAGGGGGGCGTCCTGGGCGTAGGCGAAGCCGCGGTCGGCCTCGTCGAGCTGCATGGAGGAGACGCCGAGGTCGAACAGGACGCCCTGGACGCCGTGCGCGCGGGGGATGCCGAGGCGGTCGAGGACCTCGGGCAGCTCGTCGTAGACGGCGTGCACCAGGGTGGCGCGGTCGCCGAATGGGGCGAGCCGTTCACCCGACAGACGCAGCGCCTCCTTGTCGCGGTCCAGGCCGATGAGCCGGGCCTCGGGGAAGCGGGTGAGCATGGCCTCGCTGTGCCCGCCGAGGCCGAGGGTGCAGTCGACGACGACCGCTCCGGGCCGCTCCAGTGCGGGCGCCAGCAGATCCAGGCACCGCCGGAGCATCACAGGGACATGTCGGCTCTCGCTCAAGGGGCCCTCTCAGGTCCGCGCGGCGCCACGAGCAACCGGGTCCCCGCCCGCTCGCGAAGGGGAGGCCTGCCGGCGCCGGGAGCGTCGGCCGGCCGGGAGCGGGAGGAGGCCGAGCCGCACGTACGCGCCGCGCACGTGGGGAGATCCCGGGCGTGCTCGGCCCGGACTCTCCGGAATTCGGTCCAGCGGGGAGAGTCTCGCGTGTCTCGCCTCCCGCTTCGCGCCACTTTAGTCCACCCTGTCTGCCGGTCAATCAACTGCCCTGCGAGTCGCCCCGTGCCGAGGCGATGGTGCCTCGTTACGGAAGGAATCACCCGTGCGGCGCAATGCACTCCACCCCTGTGGGTTACCTCACACAGAAGATCGACGGCTCTGTTTGTCCTGTTCCGCAAGTGTCGGGACGGGAAGCGGCCAGTAACGTCTTCCCCATGTCGACTTCTGCTTCTGCCGGCTCCGCCTCCTCCGGGGCCGACGTCCGCGGCACCGTGACCGACCGCCTCGTCGATGCGAACCAGCGGTACGCCGCGGCCTTCACCGATCCCGGCATGGACGCCCGTCCGGTGCTGGGTGTGGCGGTCGTCGCCTGCATGGACGCCCGGCTCGACCTGCACGCCGCGCTCGGCCTCGACCTGGGCGACTGCCACACCATCCGCAACGCGGGCGGTGTGGTCACCGACGACGTCATCCGCTCCCTGACCATCAGCCAGCGGGCGCTCGGCACCCGCAGCGTGGTGCTGATCCACCACACGGGCTGCGGCCTGGAGTCCCTCACCGAGGAGTTCCGGCACGAGCTGGAGATGGAGGTCGGCCAGCGCCCGACGTGGGCGGTGGAGGCGTTCCGTGACGTCGACCAGGACGTCCGCCAGTCCATGCAGAAGGTGCGCACCTCGCCGTTCCTGCTCCACACCGACGACGTCCGGGGGTTCGTCTTCGACGTGAGGACGGGTCTGCTGCGGGAGATCGACGCCGCCTGACGGCCCGCGCCGCCGCCCTCCCGACACCGTCCGTCCGGCCCGGCCCGGGGTCCTCCCCCGGGGCCGGGTCTTCGTCGTTCACCTCCAGGGGTGACAAACCCCGCGAAAACCGCACGCGTCGTCCACAGGCCCCGCCGGGCGGCCCGGCCGGTTGTCCACAGGTCATGACAGGCGGGACCTCCGCCAACAACAATGCGGGCGGGGGGACACGGGACTTTCGCCGGCCCTCAGGAGATGTGACGGGGCTGAGGGCTGAGGAGGGCCGGGGTGACGACCTATGACGACCGAGAGAACCTTTTCGATCTGACCGCGACGGTGGAGCGGATACGGAACGCGGTCGAGCAGGTGATCGAGGGCAAACCGGAGGTCGTGCGGCTCTCGTTGACCGTCCTGCTCGCCGAGGGCCACCTCCTGATAGAGGACGTCCCGGGCGTCGGCAAGACCATGCTCGCCAAGGCGCTGGCCCGGTCCGTGGACTGTTCGGTGCGCCGCATCCAGTTCACCCCGGACCTGCTGCCGACGGACATCACCGGCGTCTCGATCTGGGACCAGCAGCGGCGGGACTTCGAGTTCAAGCCGGGCGCGATCTTCTCCCAGATGGTGATCGGCGACGAGATCAACCGCGCCTCCCCGAAGACCCAGTCGGCGCTGCTGGAGTCCATGGAGGAGCGGCAGGTCACCATCGACGGGCAGACGTATCCGCTGCCCAGCCCGTTCATGGTGGTGGCCACCCAGAACCCGGTGGAGATGGAGGGCACCTATCCGCTGCCGGAGGCGCAGCGGGACCGCTTCATGGCGCGCGTCTCCATCGGCTACCCCGGCACGGAGGCCGAGCTGCGGATGCTGGACGTGCACGGCGGGGCGTCCCCGCTGGACGACCTGCAGCCGGTGGCGCACGCGCACGACATCGTGAAGCTGATCGAGACGGTCCGCGAGGTGCACGTCTCGGAGCCGGTCCGCCGGTACGTGGTGCAGCTGGTCGCGGCGACCCGGGCCCACGCGGACCTGAGACTGGGCGCCTCGCCGCGCGCCACGCTGCACCTGCTGCGCGCCGCGAAGGCGTCGGCGGCGCTGGCCGGGCGGGAGTACGCGCTGCCGGACGACGTGCAGGCGCTGGCCCCGGCGGTCCTGGCGCACCGCCTCCTGCCGACCGCCCAGGCGCAGTTGGGCGGTCGGACCGCGGACGTCGTGGTGCGGGAGATCCTGGCGCACACGCCGGTGCCCGCCTCGCCGGGCCCGCGGGGTCTGTGATGGAGCCCGGGGGGCGGACCGCGCGGGGTCCGGCCGGGCTGCGGGTGGCGCTGGCCGGGCTGACCACCCGGGGGCGTTCGTTCCTCGCGGCGGGGATCGCCGCGGGGGTGTGCGCGTACGTGCTGGGCCAGGAGGACCTGCTGCGGGTGGGGCTGCTGCTGGCGGCGCTGCCGCTGCTGTGCGCGGTCGCGGTGCACCGGACCAGGCACCGGGTGACGTCCTCGCGCCGGCTGTCCCCGGCGCGCGTGCCGGCCGCCGCGGAGGCCCGGGTGCGGCTGCGGGTGGACAACGTCTCCCGGATGCCCACCGGGCTGCTGATGCTCCAGGACCGGGTGCCGTACGTGCTGGGCCCCCGCCCCCGGTTCGTGCTGGACCGGATCGAGCCGGGCGGGCGGCGCGAGGTGTCCTACCGGGTCCGGTCCGACCTGCGGGGCCGGTATCCGCTGGGTCCCCTGGAGCTGCGGCTGGCCGACCCGTTCGGGATGTGCGAGCTGACCCGCTCGTTCGCGGCGCACGACACGCTGACGGTGGTGCCCAGGGTGGAGCCGCTGCCGCCGGTGCGGCTGGGCGGCGGGACCCAGGGGTACGGCGACGGGCGGCGGCGTTCGATGGCGGTGGCGGGCGAGGACGACGTGCTGCCGCGTGGCTACCGGTACGGCGACGACCTGCGCCGCGTGCACTGGCGGTCCACCGCGCGCCACGGCGAGCTGATGGTGCGCCGTGAGGAGCAGCCGCGCCGGTCGCGGTGCACGGTGCTGCTGGACACCCGCCGGATCGCCTACCGCGGCGCGGGACCGGGGTCGGCGTTCGAGTGGTCGGTGTCCGGGGCGGCCTCGGTGCTGACGCACATGCTGGAGCGCGGCTTCTCGGTGCGGCTGCTGACCGACACCGGCAGCCAGGAACCCGGCGAGGGCACCGCCTCCTTCGGGGGCGCGGGCGCCGGGACGGCGGAGGCGGCGGGGCTGCTGATGGACACCCTGGCCGTGATCGGCCACTCCGACGGGGCGGGGCTGTCGCGCGCCCGGGACGCGCTGCGCCAGGGCGGTGAGGGGCTGCTGGTGGCGTTCCTGGGCGCGCTGGACGAGGAGCAGGCCCGGATCGTCGCGCGGATGCGGCACCGCGCCGGCGGTGCGGTGGCCTTCGTCCCCGAGGACGCCGACGACGCCGACGCGGGGGGCGCGGGGGGCGCGGACGACCCGGGCGACCCGGGCGGCGGGGGCCGGGTGGGCCCTCCTGTCGGTGGCGCTCCCGCGCCGTCCGCGGCCGAGCGGGTGTTGCGGGAGGCCGGCTGGACGGTGGTGCGGGCGCCGCGCGGCGTCGCGATGGCCACGGTCTGGGAGCGGGCGGAGCGGGAGCGCGTGGGCGCGGCGGGAGGCGGTGACCGGTGATGGGCGTCAGGACCAGGATGACGCTGGCCTCGGTGGCGGCGACGCTGCTCACGGCGACGGCGCTGCTTCCACTGATCGACAGGGGTTCCTGGTATCCGCGGGCGTTCCTGGCGGTCCTGCTGACGGCGGGCGTGGGCGCGGCGGCACGGCGGTTGTCGATGCCCCGGCCCACGGTGGTCGCCGTGCAGCTGGTGGCCTCGCTGGCCCTGCTGTCGTTCTACTTCGCCCGGCAGCAGGCGGTGGCCTGGCTGCTGCCCGGCCCCGACGCGGTACGCCGCCTGGCGGACCTGGCCGGGCAGGGCGTGCGGGACGTGGGCGAATACACGACTCCCGCTCCGCTGACCGACGGCATAGCGCTGCTGCTGATCGGCGGCGTGCTGGTGATCGCGCTGCTGGTGGACGCCCTGGCGGTGACCTACGGTCTGGCCGCCCCGACCGGTCTGCCGCTGCTGGCGCTGTACTCGGTCGCCGCGGGCCTCTCCGACGAGGGCACCCACTGGTTCACGTTCTGCGCGGCGGCGGCCGGGTACCTGGCGCTGCTGCTGGCCGACGGCCGGGAGCGGCTGACCCGGTGGGGCCGGGCGTTCGGCGGCGCGGGCTCGGTCTCCCCGGCCCGTTCCGGACAGCGGACCGGCCGCCGGATCGGTGCGGTCGCGCTCGGGGTTGCGCTGCTGGCGCCGGTCGCCCTGCCCTCCCTGGGCGGCAGCCTGATGGCGGGCGCCGGTTCCGGCGACGGCCCGGGCGGCTCCGGCCCGGTCGATTCCGTCGACCTGCTGGTGGAGCTGCGGGACAACCTCAACGAGACCGACGACCGCACGGCGCTGACCGTGCGCACCACCTCGCGGCGGACCGACGACCTGTACCTGCGGATCGTCTCCCTGGACGAGTTCGACGGGAAGACCTGGGAGGCGTCGCCGCGGCGGACCGTGGACCTGCCGGACCGCTTCCCCACGCCGCCGGGGCTGGGCCTCCAGGTGGACCGGCGTGAGGTGACCAGCCGGATATCGGCGGCCGGCTGGTACCGGCAGCGGCACCTGCCGATGCCCTACCCGGCGACCTGGGCCGACGCGGTCGGCGACTGGCGGCTCGACCCGGTGGGCATGACCGTGATCGGCGGGCGCAAGGACACCACCGCGGACAAGAGCTGGCAGGTGGCCAGCCTGGAGGTGCTGCCGACCCGCGAACAGCTGGCCGCCGCGCCGGCGCCGGGCCCGGAGCTGCGGAACCTCACGGAGCTTCCGGCCTCGCTGCCCGAGGAGGTCGGCGAGCGGGCCCGCGAGGTCACCAAGGGTTCGCGCAACGCCTACGAGCAGGCGGTCGCGCTCCAGGAGTGGTTCTCGCGGACCGGGAACTTCAGCTACGACACCCAGGTGGAGGTGGGCGAGGACTCGAGGGCGATCACCCGCTTCCTGCGTGATCGCAAGGGGTTCTGCATCCACTTCTCCTTCGCGATGGCGTCGATGGCGCGGTCGCTGGGCATCCCGGCCCGGGTGGCGGTCGGTTTCGCACCCGGCTCCGAGCAGGGCGACGGCAGCGTCGAGGTGACCCTGCGGGACGCCCACGCCTGGCCGGAGCTGTACTTCGAGGGTGTCGGGTGGACCCGGTTCGAGCCCACGCCGACGCGGGGCACCCAGCCGGAGTACACCCGGCCGGAGACCGCCCCGGGGGCGTCCGCCCGGCCCTCGGAGGCGGCGGTCGAGGACACCGCGTCGGCCGAGCCCAGCGCGCGGCCCTCCGCGAGCGTCAGCTGCACGGTGGAGCTGAAGCGGCTGGACGCCTGTCCCGAGCCGACCGATCCGGCGCTGGTGGCCGACGGGGGCGGCGGACCGCGCTGGCCCGGGACGCTGCTGTGGACGGCGGCCGGGCTGGCGGCGCTGCTGCTGCCCCTGACGCCGATGCTGTGGCGGCTGCGGGTGCGGGCGCTGCGGCTGGGCGCGCACGGCAGGGGCGAGGCGGACGTGCTGCCGCACACGCTGCGGGTGTGGCGCGAGCTCACGGACAGCGCCTGGGACCTCGGCCTGCCGCCGGACGACTCGCTGACGCCCCGTCGGGCGGCGGAGCGGATCGTGCGCGGCGGTCGCCTGGACCCGGCCACGGCGGAGGCGGTGCACCGGGTGGCGTCCGCGGTGGAACAGGTGCTGTACGCGCCGCGGGCGCGGGCGGCGCCGGGACTGGCCGCGGACGTGCGCGGCGTGTGTGCGGTGCTGCGGGGATCGGTCGGCCGCGGCACGCGGCTGCGGGCTCTCCTCGCCCCCCGCTCGGCCGCCCGCGTCCGCTGGGCGCTCGCGTCCTGGATGGCGGGGGTCCGGTCCCGGCTGTCGCGGCGCGCCGCCTGACGGCCGCCGGGGGCGGCGCCCCCGGCGGCGGAGGCCGGCACCGGGGCGCCGTACCGGCCACCGCCGTACCGGCCACCACCGCACCGGGCGCCACCGCACCGGGCGCCGGGCGGCCGGTACCCGGGGGAGCCGCCGCCGGCTCCCCCGGGTCCGCACGACCGGGCAGGCGGACCCGGGGAGGCCTACCCGGGGGTGCGGGCCCCGGAGAGGCGGGCCCCGGGCAGGCGGGTTCCTGATGCCGGGGGTGCGGTGCCGCTTCTGGGTCCGGGCGGACCTGTCCTTGCTGATGCTTCGTCAACTAGCTTGTGCGGGACCCGAATTCGACCCAGGGAGCTTCATGTCCACCGCGCAGCAGGTGCCCGACATCCTTTCGCCGGAGTTCGCAGCGGATCCCTACCCCGCGTACCGCGTCTTCCGGGACAGCGCGCCCCTCCTGTGGCACGAGGCCACGCGGAGTTACATCGTCTCGCGCTACGAGGACGTCGAGCGCGTGTTCAAGGACAAGCAGGGCCAGTTCACCACCGACAACTACGACTGGCAGATCGAGCCCGTCCACGGGAAGACGATCCTGCAGCTGAGCGGGCGCGAGCACGCGGTGCGCCGTGCCCTGGTGGCGCCCGCCTTCCGCGGTACGGACCTGCAGGAGAAGTTCCTGCCCGTCATCGAGCGCAATTCGCGGGAGCTGATCGACGCCTTCCGCCACAACGGCTCGGCGGATCTGGTGGCCGACTACGCCACCCGCTTCCCGGTCAACGTCATCGCCGACATGCTGGGCCTGGACAAGGCCGACCACGCGCGGTTCCACCGCTGGTACACGGCCGTCATCGCGTTCCTCGGCAATCTGTCCGGCGACCCCGAGGTGGCCGCGGCGGGCGAGCGGACCCGGGCGGAGTTCGCCGAGTACATGCTGCCGATCATCCGTGAACGCCGTGACCGGCCCGGCACCGACCTGCTGTCCACGCTCTGCGCGGCGGAGGTGGACGGCGTCCGGATGAGCGACGAGGACATCAAGGCGTTCTGCAGCCTGCTGCTGGCGGCCGGGGGCGAGACCACGGACAAGGCCATCGCCGGCATCTTCGCCAATCTGCTGCGCCACCCCGACCAGCTCGCCGCCGTCCGGGAGGACCGCGGCCTGATCCCCCGGGCCTTCGCCGAGACCCTGCGGTTCACCCCGCCGGTCCACATGATCATGCGTCAGTCGGCGCAGGACGTCGAACTGAGCGGCGGCACCGTACCGGCCGGCGCCACCGTCACCTGCCTGATCGGCGCCGCCAACCGCGACGACCGGCGTTACGCCGACCCCGACCGCTTCGACATCTTCCGTGACGACCTGACCACCACGACGGCGTTCTCCGCCGCCGCCGACCATCTGGCCTTCGCGCTCGGCCGGCACTTCTGCGTCGGCGCGCTGCTGGCGAAGGCGGAGGTGGAGATCGGGGTCGGCCAGTTGCTCGACGCCATGCCCGACCTCCGGGTCGCCGAGGGCTTCGAGCCGGCCGAGCAGGGCGTCTTCACCCGCGGTCCGGACCGCCTCCCCGTGCGGTTCACGCCGGTCTCCGGCTGACGCCGCGGTGCCGTGCAGGCACCCCGGCGCCTGCGCGGCACCGGGGGCCTGCGCGGGCCCGGGGCCGGAGCTGACGCCGCGGCGCGGCACCCAGGGCCCGGCCGCGGTGTCCGCGCGGCGCCCAGGGCCCGGCGGTGCCCGTGCGGCGCCGGGGGCCCGCGCCGCGGTGTCCGTGCGGCGCCGGGGGTGAGGCCGCGGGCCCCGGGCGCGGTACGGGCGCCGCGGCGCCCGCGGCCTCACCCCACGACCGGCGTGAAGTGCGCGGGGAGCGCGGTGAGGCCCCGCATCCAGATCGACGGCCGCCAGGTCAGCTCCTCCGGGTCCACCGCCAGCACCAGGTCGGGCAGCCGGTCCAGCAGCGTCTCCACCGCGGTGCGCGCCATGATGTCCGCCAGCAGCGGAGCGGGATAGGGGCAGCGGTGCTCCCCGTTGCTGAAGGAGAGGTGGGCGGCGTTCTCCGCGCCCACGTGCCCCTCCGGCCAGATCTGCGGGTCGCTGTTGGCCGCCGCGAGCCCCAGGACCAGGCAGTCGCCGGCCCTGATCTGCCGGCCGCCCAGCTGCACGTCCCCGACGGCCCATCGCCCGATGAAGTTCTGCGTGGGCGTGTCCAGCCACAGCACCTCGTTGAGCGCCTCGCCCACGCTGAGCCTGCCGCCCGAGACGTTCACGGCGAAGCGTTCGTCGGTCAGCAGCAGGCGCAGGGTGTTGCCGATCCAGTTGCCGGTCGGCTGCTGCGCGGCGGCGATCACCGAGATCAGGTCCTGGACGATCTCCTCGTCGGTCAGGCCCGCCGGGTGGGCGAGCATGCGGGAGGTGACGTCCGGGCCCGGCGCGGCCCGCTTCTCGTCGACCAGCCGCCGCAGCCGGTCGGCCACCCGGGCGTACGCGGCCACCGGATCGTCGCCCTCCCCCGCGTCCAGGGAGATGCGCAGGTCGTCCACCAGCTGCCGGGTGTCCGTTCCCGAAGCGGGCATGCCGCACATCTGCACCACGGCCCGCATCGGCAGGGCGTGCGCGTAGCCGGTCATCAGCTCGGCGCTGCCGCTCCCGGCGAACCGGGCGATCAGTTCGTCGGCGATCAGCCGGCAGTTGTGGGCGAGCTCGAACTGGTCGACGCCCTCCAGGGCCTCGGTGATCACTCCGGCGCGCCGGCGGTGCTCGTCGCCCTCGGTGAACAGCACCGAGGGCTGGTACCCGACGAACGGCAGCAGCGGCCAGTCCTGCGGGATCCTCTCCCACTGGTTCCAGCGCCGCGAGTCGCGCGCGAACAACTCGTCGTGGTGGGTCACGTAGGTGAGTTCGGAGTAGCCCAGCACCAGCCAGGCGGGGATGCCGCCCTCCAGCAGCACCGGCGCGACGGAGCCGTGCTCCCGGCGCAGGGCGCGGTACAGCTGTGCCGGTGACTGCTGGTACTCCAGCCCCGCCAGCGGGACCGCTCCCGGGTGCGCCGGGCACCCGGGCGGCGCGTCGTGCGGGAGCGGGTGTCCGGTTGCGGTCACGGTGTCGCCTCCTGGGCCATGGCCATGTCGTAGAGGTGGTCCACGAGGGTGATCAGCACGTCCTTGGCCGACTGGCGGTCCCTCGCGTCGCACTCGACCATCGGCACGTGCGCCGGGAGGGCGAGCGCCTGGCGGATCTCCCCGAGGGAGTAGCGGACCCCGTCCTGCTCGAAGCGGTTGACCGCCACCACGAACGGGGTCCGGTGGTGCTCGAGCCTGTCGATCGCGTACCAGCAGTCGTCCACCCGGCGGGTGTCCACCAGGACCACCGCGCCCAGCGTTCCCGCGAAGAGCCGGTCCCACAGGAACCAGAAGCGTTCCTGCCCGGGCGCTCCGAACAGGTACAGCACCATGCGGTCGTTGAGGCTGATCCGCCCGAAGTCGAAGGCGACCGTCGTCGTGCTCTTCCGCGACGCCGGATCGGGCTCGTCGATGCCGACGCCGGCCCGGGTCATCACCTCCTCGGTGTTCAGCGGCCGGATCTCGCTGACCGAGCGGACCAGGGTGGTCTTGCCGACGCCGAAGCCGCCCACGACGACGATCTTCAGCCCGGTCTCCGCCCGGTCCGTCAGCGGCAGGCGCAGGGAGGGCAGCTCAGATGTTGCGGAGCCCATGAAGCACTTCCTTGAGCAGTTGCGAATCGGGCAGGCCGGCGAGGGACGGCGCCGCCCGTGGATGGCGGGCCGTGACGCGGCCGGCGTCCAGCAGGTCGGCGAGGAGGATGCGCACCACCGTGATCGGCAGGCGCAGTTCCGCGGCGACCTCGACGACGGCTGTGGGGTGACGGCACAGCTCCAGGATCCGGGCGTGCTCCGACTGCATGCCCGCCGTCGGCTCGCACTCGCTCACGAGCAGGGTGACGAGGTCCAGGGACTCGCCGGCCCGGTGGCGTCCCCCGGTCACCGTGTAGAGCCGGTCGGGGTCGCCCGTGTCCACGGGTCTGCGCCTCATGAGGTGCCGTCCCCGGCCGGATCCCGTGGCTCGGCCCGCAGGTGCTCGCCGATCTGCTCGACCAGTTCCGTCATCTGGTGGCCCACCACGCCCGGGTCCGCGTCCTCGTCGGCGAGGACCGCCAGGTGCGCGCCCTCCCCGGCCTCCACGACGAACAGCAGACCACCGTGGAACTCGGTCATCGAGTGCCGCACGCCGCCGGTGCCGTCCCCGAACTCCACCGACGCTCCCTGGGCGAGGGCCTGGATGCCGGAACAGATGGCGGCGAGCTGGTCGGCCTGGTCGAAGGAGAGGTTCTCGCTCCAGCACAGCTTCAGTCCGTCCCTGGACAGGACCAGTGCGTGCCGGGTGCCGGTGGTGCGCTCCAGCAGGTTGTTCAGGAGCCAGCTGAGGCTGTTGTCGGTGGTCTGCATGCGGGTGTCGGGGCGGTGGTGCCGGGTGCGCCGGTCCACCGCCCCGGTCCTCCAATCTCACGGGGTCGAACAGGACGGCGCCGTCGTCCTGTTGGGGGGAAAGGCGTCGCGCTACGGGGCGACGGGGGGTTCGGTGCCGGCCGGTCCGGGGCCGGCGGTCTCGTCGGCCGTCCCGTCGGCGGTGTCACCGCCGGACCGGCGCGCGCGGTGGAACGCCCCGAACCGGGCGCCCGCGTCGCTCCCGGACCTCCGGCCGGAAGGGGTGCCGTCGGCCGGCCCGGCCGACCTGCGGCGTTCCCGCTCCCGCTCGGCGTCGGCCATGGTCCGGCCGGGGGCCCGGACGGGCAGCCCGTTGGGTGTGCCGGCGGCGTCCGGCCGGCGTCCGCGCTGCTCGGGCACCCGCGCGGTCAGCTCCCGCTCCGGACCGGCCGCGCGCCCCCGCGCGGCCTCCGGGGCGGGCTGCTGCGCCGGCCGGACGGGGAGCCGCTCGGCGGTCCCGGTACGCCGCGACGGTCCGGACCGTCCGTGCTCCACCGCGCCGGCGTCCCGCCCGAGTTCCTGGGTCGTGGTGTCCCGCGTGGTGGTGTCCCGGGTGGTGGTGTCCCGGGTCGTGACGTCCCCGCCGACGGGCAGGGCCGCGGTGGGCGCGACGGCCGGGACGGCGGGGCGGTCGTGCGTGACGGGTTCGCGCCGCTGCGCCAGCAGGTGGAGGGGCAGCAGGACGACGACTCCGGTGCCGCCGCGGGAAGACGGCCGGTAGTTGACGCTGATGCCGTGCTTCACGGCGAGGCGGCCCACGACGGCCAGGCCGACACGGGTGCCCTGGAGCGAGGCGAGGTCCGTGACGCGTCCCTCCACGGCCTCCTCCGCGCGGCGCATCGCGGCCGCGGCCATCCTCAGCCCGCTGTCCTCGACGGTGACGACGATCCCGGCGCTGTGGTGTTCGGCGTAGACGTGCACCTCGTCGATGGGCGGGGAGAAGTTCGCGGCGTTGTCCATCAGCTCGGCGAGCAGGTGCATCACGCCCTCGGCCGCGTGGCCGGAGATCGCCGCGGTGGTGGAGCAGTGCAGACGCACCCGCCGGTAGGCGGCGATACGGCCGACCGCGCCGCGCAGGATGCTCTCCATGATGATGGGCTTGTTCCACGCGCGGCTGGACCTGCCGCCCATGAGCAGCGCCAGCCGGTCGGTCATCAGGCCCAGCTGCGAGGTGCTGTGGTCCAGCTTCAGCAGGTCGCCGAAGACCTCCTCGCCGTGGCGTTCCTGCATCTCCCGCAGGTCCGCCAGCATCCGGACGGCCTTGGCCTGGACGCGGCCGAGTGCCTTCGCCGAGGCCGCCTGTGCAGCGGCGGCGCGGCGTTCGCCGACCGCGAGCGCGCGGATGGACGTCTCGGCCGTGGCCCGCACCACGGGGTGCGCCGGCAGTTCGACGCCGGCCAGCACCGTGTCGGCCGACCGCCCCTCGCGCAGTGCGGTCACCGCGGCCGGCAGCGTCTCCTTCTCCAGCCTGTCCAGGTCGGCCAGCACCCCGTCCAGTGCGGACCGGGTCTCCTGGTACCTGGCCTCCACGTGGGCGGCGTGCTGGGCGCTCCGGCCGACCGCGACGGCCACCGCGTGGGCGAGGCGGCGGGTGTGCGGGTCGGGCCAGGCCCGGGGATCGTTCAGGTCGACGGCGGCGTTCGGGTCGTCGGTGAGGGCCGGCAGCGTCACCAGGAGCAGGTGGGAGACCTGCGCGGTGAGCAGCTCGGCCTGTGCCCGGGCCCGGGCGCTCTCCGCCTGCGCCTCGGCCACCGCCTTCGCGGCCCGTGAGGCGAGCCGGCGGCCGACGAGGACCGTGAGGCCCAGGACCACCCAGGCCGCACCCCCCACGGCCAGGGTCCACGGTAAGGCGTCGCCCGGAGCGACGACCGCCGTCGCCGCGACGGCCGCGGCGGTCACCCCGAGCAGCGCCGAGCAGGCGGCCGAGGACGGGAGGAAGGCCTTGCCCCGGTCTTGCTGGCCGGGTGGAACAGGCACTGACATCAGACGGGTCCCTCGGTCAGGGGGATCTGGCGGTGAGCGGGGCGGCCGCTGCTCGACGGCATCGAGGCCGCTGCGCGAGAGGAACGGAGTGTTTCGGCCGCACGAGCGTCATGCTAGCCATCCCTCACGGCGCGTTGATCCGCTCGACGGAACTGATCGCGCGGATCGGGAGTTCGTCGCGATGTCACCGGAAACGCGCGGCCCCGTGGTACATGCGGACCGAGCAGCGCGCCCCGCCCGGACACGCACGGGAATGGGGCACAACGCAAGATGACGGATAGTCAATTCTTGTACTACACAAGCCAGTTGACGGCGGGTGAGTGTCGCCTGCACCGAATCCGGTCGACTTTCGGCCAAGTTACGGGACCGCACGGCCTGAACGCCCCGCCCGGGACGGCGCTGGAGGCGGGCACGGGGCCGGGGGACAGGGCGGAGGAACGGAAACGGGAAACGGGGAACGGGAAACAGGGAACGGGAAACAGGGAACGGGGAACGGGGCCAGGTACTCAGATCGGGAATGAGTATCCGAGCGGATGTCCCGGGCGGGCCGCTCCGGCAGAGTCGTGGCACGGGGGAGCGGGGCACCGCGCCACCGGTACCGCCGGCACGGGGCTGCGGAACCGGTGCGCGTGCCCGCCCCGCGGGACGCGAGGCGCGCGAGGAACGCGAGGCTCGGCCCCGCCCGCGGCGGGGTCAGCGGCGCCCGGCCACCCGCCCCTGGAGCAGCAGCGAGAGCGCCCCGTGCACGTCGTCCAGCGACCGCTCCGGCTGGAACGACAGCCAGTCCAGCGCCGCCACCAGCACCATGCCCACCAGTGCGGCGGCCGTCAGCGAGACGTCGATCTCGTCGCTGAACTCCCCGGCCTCGACGCCGTCCCGCAGCACTCCCTCGACGACCGCGACGGCCTCCTGGCGGACCACCATCAGGGTTTCCTGCCAGGCCCGGTTGGTCCGCCACAGCTCGGCCACGTAGAGCTGGGTGAAGGCCGGGTAGCGGTGGATGAAGACCAGGCCGGCCCGGATCATCGCGTCCAGCGCGTCCACCCGGCTGCCGCCGCGTCGCGCGGTCACCTCGGCGGCCTCGCGCAGCGAGGCCGTGAGGAGTCCGACGCCGTGCCGCAGCAGCTCCTCGAAGAGCACGGACTTGCTCGCGAAGTTGTAGTAGACGGTGCCCTTGGCGACCCCGGCCCGCTCGGCGATCTCGTCCACCGTGGTGGCGGAGAAACCCTGCTCGGCGATGAGGGTCACGGCCGCCTCGTAGAGCTTCTGCTTGGTGGCGGCGCGGCGGCCGGTGCTGCTCTTCATGCCGTCGATTGTCACAGACTCACCTCCGGTCGCAGCCGGTCGAAGGTCCATACCTGCTTGCGCCGGGCCGCCACCGTGGTCAGCGCCAGGGCCCCCGCGGTGTAGGCGAGGAGGACGGCGCAGGCCTGGACGACCGGGGCCGTGTCGCCTCCGGTGATCAGCCGTCGCAGCGCCTCCACCACATGGCTCATCGGCAGGTACGGGTGGATCGCGGCGAAGAAGCGGGGGCTGGTCTCCACCGGGTAGGTGCCGCCCGCGGAGGTCAGCTGGAGCATCAGCAGGGCGAGCACCAGGATCCGCCCGGCCGCGCCGAAGCGGGCGTTGAGCCACTGGACGATCGACGTGAAGCAGAGCGTGACGAGGAGCAGGAAGCCGACGGTGGCGGCGGCCCGCACCATCCGCAGCCCGATCCCCCAGTGCAGGACCGACATCAGCGCGGCCACCTGGAGCACGCCGAGCGAGGCCACCGGCAGCCAGCCGGCCACCGCGATCCGCCAGGCGGGCGCCCCGGCGGCCAGGGCACGGCGGTTGAGGGGCTGGATCAGCATGTAGGCGACCATCGCGCCGACCCAGAGGGCGAGCGGGATGAAGTACGGCGCGAAGGCGGTGCCGTAGTTGGCGGCCTCGTGCAGCGGGGAGCCGGCGAGCCGGACCGGGTCGGCCATCACGTCGGTGCGCCGGTCGCGTTCGGCCTTGTCGAGGTCGGGGATCTTCGCGGCGCCGTCGTGGAGGCCGCCGGCGAGTTCGCCGGAGCCGTCGACCAGCCGGTAGATGCCGCCGTCGAGGTCGTCGGCGCCGGTCTTGAGGGCGTCGACGCCGTCGTCCAGGTCACCGGCTCCCGTCCTGGCGGCGCCGAGGCCGGTGCGGAGCTCCTCGGCGCCGGCCGCGACCGCCGCCGCGCCGCGGTTCAGCTCGTTGATCCGCTCCACGGCGTCACCGAGGTCCTCGGAGAGGCGCGGGGCGCGTTCGGCGAGCGCGTCCGCCTGCTTCTCCAGGGCGGCCAGGTTCTCGTCGAGCCCGGACAGGTCGCCGTTCTGGTCGCCGATCAGCGTCTCGACGTCGGCGGCGACCGCGGCCACGTCGGCGGCGGCGTCCTTGGCCTTCTCCAGGTCGGGGCAGGCGGGGTCGGGCAGCGGGGACGTCTCGCAGCGGGTGCGGTGGATCCGGGTCAGCGCCTCGGAGGCGGTGGCGGAGGCGCGGGCGGCCTCCGGGGCGGTCTCCGCGAGGGTGCCGAGGTTGCCGCGGACCGCGGCGGCGGAGTCGGCCACCAGGCGGGCGGTGTCGGCGATGGTCTGCTCGTTCTTCTCCAGGAACGGGCGGACGGTGTCCGCGACGCCGTTGACGGTGCCGGCCAGTTCGTCGGTGCCGTCGGCCACCTGGCGGGAGCCGGTGGCGAGGTCGACCGCGCCGGTGTGGAGCCGGCGCAGGCCCTTGAGCAGGTCCTCGCTGCCGGTCTGGGCGTCGCCGAGGCCGCCGGCCAGGTCCTCGGAGCCCTTCTTCGCCTTCTCGATGCCGCCCGCCAGGTCGTCGGCGCCGGTGGCGGCCTTCTCGGTGGCGTCGTGGAGGCCGGAGAAGGAGACGAAGATGCGGTCGAGGAAGGTGCGGGTCGCCTTGTCGGCGGCGGCGGTGCGGACCTCGGAGAAGACGGTGCGGGACATCTGGCCGACGATGTAGTTGTTGGCGTCGTCGGTCGTGACCTCCAGCGCCCCGGCCCGGGGGTCGTCGCCACCTCCGGAGGCGATGCGCTCGCTGAAGTCGGCGGGGACGGTGAGCGACAGGTAGAACTCTCCGCTCTCCACGCCCGCGCGGGCCTCCTGCGGGCCGACCTCGCGCCAGTCGAACACGCCGCTCTCGTGCAGCCCTTCGGCGATGTCGTCGCCCGCCGTCAGCCGCTCACCGTCGGCGGTGGCACCGCGGTCCTGGTTGACCAGGGCCACGGGGACGCGGCCGAGGTTCCCGTAGGGGTCCCAGAAGGACCACAGGTACAGCGCGCCGTACAGCAGCGGCAGCAGCACCATGGAGACCAGTGCGGCCCGGGTCAGCCGGCTCCGGCCGAATCGCCGCAGCTCAAGCGCGGCCAGTCGCGGCGTGCGCATCCGCGTCCTCCTCAGCGGTACGGGCCTCGACGGCCTCTTCCTCGACGCCGACGGCCCCGTCGGCCCCGTCGGCCCCGGCTTCGGCGCGGGCGCCGTCGACCGGGCCGGGCTCCTCCCCCGCGCCGCCCCCGGCACCCCGGCCGGCCACGGCGGCACGGGGCCTCCCGGCCGCCGTCCCGCCCCCGGCCACGCCTTCGCCCCGGCCGCTGCCACTGCCGCTGCCGCTGCCGCTGCCGGCAGGGTCACCGGCCTCGTCGGCCCGCGCGACGGACCCGCCGCCCCCGGAGGCCCGGGCAGCAATCCCGTCGGCCTGCGCCGCGACCCGGGCGGCCCCGGCGGCCGGGGCGGTGGACCCGTCGTTCGTGACGGCGGTCCCGGAGGCCCGTGCGGCAGCCGCATCGGTGCGGGCGGCGGCCGCATCCGCCTGGGCGGCGCCCGCGACGGCGGCCCCGCGCGGGCGGGGCGTGCCGCGGCGGGTGAGGCGGGCGAGCGGTTCCGGCCGGAGCGGCCCGGCGGCGCCGTCCGCGTCCGCCTCGCCCCGGGACGCCGTGGAGACCGTCACGTCCGCCTCCGGCGGTGCCTCGCGGAAGGCGGCCAGGACGGTCATGCCGGAGGCGGCCAGGGACCGCAGCAGGGCGGCCGCCTCCTCCCGCTCGCCCGCCGACAGGCCGAGGTCGGCGTCGTCCACCGCCACCGCGGCGGGCCGGTCGGGCCGCCCCAGCAGGGCCAGCGCCACCGACAGCCGCAGTTCCTGCGCCCGGGACAGGTCGCGCACCGCCGTGCGGCCGCCCTTCGGCAGGCCGGCGAGGTCCAGCCCCGCGTCCCCGAGCGCCTCCTCGGCGCGGGCGGCGTCCCCGGCCGCCCGGGCCCGCGGCGGACGCAGCAGTCCGCGCACCACGTCGGCCGCCGGTCCCCCGTACCGGCGGCCGACCAGCGCCCGCTCCCGCAGGTGTTCGGCCACGGTGAGGGCGGGGTCCAGGTCGGTCACCCCGGGCACGTGCGCCACCCCGGTCACCCGGCGCACCGCCGCCATCCGCCTCGGCAGCGCCAGCCCCGCCACCCCGGCCGAACCCTCGGAGGGCTTCATCCGCCCGGTCAGGGTCAGCAGCAGCGCCGTGCGGCCGGAGCCCGAGGGTCCGGTCACGGCCACCAGCGCGCCCGGCCCCGCCTCGAACGTCACGTCGCGGAAGGCCCATCCCCGGGGCCCCCGGACCCCGAGTCCCCGGGCGGTGACGCCCGGTCCGGGCCGCGGCCCGTCCCCCTGCCGGCTCACGGCATGCACCCCAAACCTTTTTTGCACTGACTGGTCAGTGCAAAAACTAGCCCGAACCGCGGCCGGAGACAAAGCCGCAGGTCAGCCCAACTGTCAGTGGCAACCCCCAGGATGGGACCAGACAGGACAGATGCTGTCGTACGACGACAGGAGGTTCGCCATGACCCACCCGGTGGCCCGCCGGGCGTCCGCACCGCCCGCCGGCCTCGACCTGCTCTCCCGCGCCCGGACGGGCCTGGACCGCGCCCTGCTCCTGACCACGCCCAACGAGCGCTACGCCGCGGCCCACCTGGCCGCGCTGCGCGGCGCCGCGGCCGTCCTCGCGGTCCGCGCCGACCCTCTGCCCGAGCCGCGCCGTCGCCGCCGGGCGCCGATACGCAGCGCCTGGGAGGTGCTGGCCGAGACGGCGCCCGAACTCGCGGAGTGGGCGGCCTTCTTCGCCGCCGGCGCCGACCGCCGCGCCCGCGCCGAGGCCGACCTGCCGCACGCCGTCTCCGTGCGGGAGGCCGACGACCTGATACGCGACGTGGCCGCCTTCCTGCGCCTGGTGGAGCGGGCGACCGGGCTGACCGGCGGGGACGCGCATTAGGGTGGAGGCGTTCGCCGGCCCGTCCCGTTCCTGTGGGCGGGCGGCCCCCGATCGCCCGTCGAGGAGTCAATCGCCGTGTCGGACCCGATGCGCCCCCGCGCTTCTCTCCGTACCGCCGTGGTCTGGGAGGTCCTCAAGGACGCCCTGGACCGCCACGCCAAGGCCGGTGACGGCCGGCTGCTCGACGTCCTCGACACCGGCGGCGGCAGCGGAAACTTCGCCGTGCCCGTCGCCGCGCTGGGACACCGGGTCACCGTCGTCGACCCGAGCCCCGACGCCCTCTTCGCCCTGGAGCGCCGCGCCGCCGAGGCGGGAGTGGCCGAACGGGTGAGGGGGGTCCAGGGAGACGTCCACGGACTCTTCGACGTGGCGGACCGTGCCGCCTACGACGTGGTGCTCTGCCACGGCGTGCTGGAGTACGTGGAGGACCCCGCCGAGGGCCTGCGCAACGCGGCGGCCGCGCTGCGCTCCGGCGGCCTGCTCAGCCTGCTCGCCGCCGGGCTGGGCGGCGCGGTGCTCTCCCGCACCCTCGCCGGCCACTTCCACGAGGCGGCGCGGGCGCTGGAGGACCCGGACGGCCGCTGGGGCGACGGCGACCCGGTGCCGCACCGCTTCACCGTGGACCGGCTGACCTCCCTGGTCGAGGGGAGCGGCCTGCGCGTCGGCGCGGTGCACGGCGTGCGGGTCTTCTCCGACCTGGTCCCCGGCGTCCTGGTGGACACCGAGCCGGGCGCCCGGGAGGCGCTGCTGCGCCTGGAGGCGGCGGTGGCCCCGATGGCCGAGTTCCACTCGGTGGCCACCCAGCTCCACGTCCTCGCCGAGGCGTCCGGGGCGTGACCGCCGCGCACCGGAGGCCCGGCGTCCGGTGCGCCGGGCCCGGTCCGTGGCGGCATCCCCGCCGTGATCAGCGGCGCGGCGTCGCACGGAGTACACCGTGAGCCCTGCCGACCGGCCGCGCGACCCGTATGATCGAGGACAGACCGCCGGGCATGACGGGCGGGCCCGCGGGGAATGACAGTTCCAGCGGGCCGGCCGGCTGTGACCGGAACCGGTTGCCAAATGGCGTAGAGGGGCGGGTTTCACGGGGGCGATTCCCTGCCTATCCTGGAGGGGACCCCCGGTCGCCCCGGCGACTGCACGATGAGGAGGACTCCCGTGCCGCTCTCGGAGCACGAGCAGCGCATGCTCGAGCAGATGGAGCGAGCGCTGTACGCCGAAGATCCCAAGTTCGCGACAGCGCTCGAGGGAAGCGGGCTGCGCACGTACACCCGGCGACGGGTCTACCAGGCGGTGGCGGGCTTCCTCGTAGGTATCGCGCTCCTCATGACCGGAATGGTCGCCCAGCAGATCTGGATCGGCGTGGTGGGCTTCCTGGTCATGCTGGGGTGCGCCGTGCTCGCCGTCACCGGCTGGCGCAAGGGCCCCAAGCCCGGTGAGCAGCCGCCCGCCGACGCCCCGGGTGCTCCCGGTGCGGCCGCGCAGGCCCGCAAACGGTCGGTGATGGACCGGATCGAGCAGCGCTGGCAGCGCCGCCGGGACGACCAGCCGGACCGGTAGCCCGAAAAGCTTCAGGGGCGTCCGCCTGGGCGGGCGCCCCTCTTGGCGTGCCTGCGGGAAGTTCGCGGGGTGTTCCCGGCCCGCCGCGCACGCCAGGTCCTCGTTCCTGCCCCCCCCGTCGCATACCCGTCGATATGCGCCGGTCCGGGCGGTCATAGACTCCCCGCCATGGGACGGGTTGCAGTGATCGGCGCCGGGATGGGCGCCATGGCGGCCGCCGCGCGTCTGGCCGTGGCCGGCCACCGCGTGACGGTGTTCGAGCGGACGGACACCTACGGGGGCGCCCTGCGCCGCCGGGAGCGCGACGGGTTCGCCTTCGACACCGGGCCGGGCCTGCTGCCGCTGCCCGCCGTCTACCGCGACCTGTTCGTCAAGACCGGCAAGCAGCCGCTGGAGGAGTGCGTCGAGCTGGTCCAGACGGACCCCTCGGCCCGCCACCTCTTCCCGGACGGCACCCGGGTGGACCTGCCCAACGCCTCCCGGGCCGGTGTGGTGGCCTCTTTGGAGGCGAGCCTCGGCGAGGGCGCCGGGCGGCGCTGGGGCGACTTCCTGGTCCGGGGCCGGGAGGCGTGGGACCGCACCCGCCGCCCGCTGCTGGAGGAGCCCCTGTGGCCGAACTGGGAGGTGCTCGCCGACCGTGAGCCGTACCCGTCGGTCCCGCACCGGCGTCTGCTGCGCACCCGGCGGGCCGCCACCCTGGCCCAGGTGGGCGAGTGGGAGCTGGGCGATGCCCGGCTGACGCGCCTGCTGGAGAGCCACGCCCTGGCGTACGGCCTGGACCCGCGGACCGCTCCGGCGAGCGCGGCGGTGCTGCCGTACATGGAGCACGCCTTCGGCGTCTGGTACGTGCGCGGCGGCATGCGCGAGCTGGCCCGCGCCCTGTACGAGCGCTGCCTGGCCCGGCGGGTCGAGTTCCGCTTCGGCGCCGAGGCCGTCCGCGTCGTGGAGAAGGACGGCCGGGCGGCGGGCCTGGAACTGGCCGACGGCACGGTCGCCGAGGCGGATCACGTGGTGGCCGGTGTGCGCCCGGGGCTGACGGAGACCCCCCGCGAGGCCGCGGCCGGGGGCGGGGTGCCGCCGCGGCCGGCCGGTGCGGCGGTGCCGGGCAGGCTCACGGTGCTGCTGGCCCTGCGCGGCGCCCGGGAGGCGGACGCGGTGCACCGGACGGTCGTCCACTCCCCCGACCGCGACGCCGAACTGGACGTCCTGGCGGGCGTCGCCCGCTCGCCGGGCACGACCGCGCCCGCCACCGCCCCGACGGTCACCGTCCTGCGCCCCGGCGACCCGGCACTGCGGCCTGACGACGACCACGAGTCGGCCGTCCTGACCGCGTCCGTGCCCCCCGGGACGGGCCCCGGGGAGGCGGAGCGGCTGGCGGAGTCGATGCTGACGGCCGCGGAGGCCGCCGTGCCGGGGCTGCGGGGGCGGCTGCTGTGGCACGAGGTCCGCACGCCCGAGGACACCCGGCGCGAGACCGGCACGGCGGGCGTCCCGGCCCCCGCCCTCGCGGGCGGCGGGGCCGCGCTGCTCCACCCGGGCAACGCCACGCGCCTGCCGGGGCTGTACCGGGTGGGCGGCTGGTCCCACCCGGGCGGCGGCCTGCCGCACGCCGGCATGTCCGGCGCCCTGGTGGCGGGCCTGGTGGTCGAGGGACCGGACTTCCGCGGCTCACAGTGAGCGCCGCCGGGCGGGCGACCGTGAGCCGACACCGTGAGCCGACACCGTGAGCCGGCGACCGCTTGCACCCGCGCGGGAGGCCCGCCGGAAACTGAACCTGGCGGTGTCCGCTCCCCCGCGCGGGCGGTCCTCACGAGGCCCCGGCGAACGGAACGGCTGAGGGCCGGCCCCCCGCGGGGGGCCGGCCCTCAGCCGTTCGTTCAGTACCGGTACTGCTCGTCGTAGCCGTACGGGTAGGGCTGCTGCTGCGGCTGCTGCGGCGGCGCCTGTTCCGCCCCGTACGGATCGTCCGCACCCCGCTGCTGCGGGACCCAGACCCCGCCGGGCGGCGTGGTGTCGCCGTAGCCGGCGTACGACGAGGTGTCGTAGCCGCCCTGCTGCCCGTAGCCCTGCTGCTGGCCGCCGTACGTACCGTCGTAGCCGTAGCCCTGACCGCCCTGGCCTGCCTGACCGCCCTGCGTCGCGTAGGGGTCGGCGTAGCCCGGATACTGCTGCTGGTCGTAGCCGGTTCCGGCGTACGTGTCGTAGGAGCCGTAGCCCTGCTGTCCGTCCGCGCCGGTGGGCACGACGGTGGGGTAACCACCGGTGTCGTAGCCGGAGTTGTCGTAACCGCCGTAGGAGTTGGGGTCGTCCTGCGCCGTCTGCGGCTGGTATCCGGCGGTGTTCTCCGCGCCCTGGTACTCCTCCGGGGAGGGAGCGGCCGGCTCGTCCTCGCGGCGGGCGCCGCGGTCGTCCCGGCCGTCGGCGCGGTCGTCGTCGTACTCCTCGTACTCCTCGTCGTCCCGTCCTGCCCGGCGGCGGGCCTGGGGCAGCGCCCAGCCGCCCGAGAAGCCGCTGCGGAACGACAGGGTGACGAAGGTCTGCCCCACCGCGAACGCCAGCGCGCCCAGGCCGATGACGGCGACCGAGGCGAGGAGCACGCCGATCACCACGCCGAGGAAGCCGGCGAACGCGAGGACACGCCACCGCAGTTTCGCCTTGTACTGCAGCAACACCTCGCCCAGCAGCCACAGTGCGACGATGCCGAACGCGATGTAGAGGACCGTCCAGCCCATGTAACGCCCCTCTCCCGTAAGACCGGGGCAGTCTGACGGACTCAGACGCTCCCGGTCCAGCCCTGCACTGGGTGGTGCAGGCCCAGGTTCTCGTAGATCTCAAGTGTGGCCGTGGAGTTGTTGAGCGTGATGAAGTGCAGCCCGGGCACACCCTCGGACAGCAGCCGCGCACAGAACTCCGTGGCGAAGTCGATTCCCAGGGAGCGTACAGCGGCCGGATCGTCTTTGGCTGTGAGGATCCGCTCTTTCAACCGGGCGGGAATCACGGCGTTGCTGAGAGTCGGCAGCCTCTCCAGCATACGGACACTGGTGACGGGCAGCACCTCGGGGATGATCGGCGTCTCGCAGCCGGCCGCCGCCGCCTTGTCACGGAACCGCAGGTACGACTCGGGCTGGAAGAACATCTGGGTGATCGCGTAGTCGGCCCCGGCACGGCACTTGTCCGTGAAGTGCCGGATCTCCGTCTCCCAGTCCGGAGAGCGCGGATGCAGCTCGGGGAAGGCCGCCACACCTACACAGAAATCGCCCGACTCCTTGATGAGTTCGACGAGTTCGGCGGCGTAGTGCAGGCCCTTGGGGTGCGCGACCCACTCGCCCATCGGGTCGCCGGGCGGATCGCCGCGCAGGGCCAGCATGTTGCGGATGCCCGCGTCGGCGTACTGGCCGATGATGTTCCGCAGTTCGGAGACCGAGTGGTCCACGGCGGTCAGGTGCGCGACCGGGGTGAGCGTGGTGTCGGAGACGATCTGCTCGGTCTCCTTGACCGTGCCCGCGCGGGTCGACCCGCCCGCGCCGTAGGTCACCGAGACGAAGTCGGGGGTGACGGCCTCGACGCGGCGGAGCGCGTTCCACAGGTTCCGCTCGCCCTTCTCCGTCTTGGGCGCGGAGAACTCGAACGAGACGGTCTGCCGCCCGGAGGCGAGCATGTCACGCACGGTACGCGCGCGGTCCGTCCGGGTGGATGCGGTTCCTAGGGCCATGCCTCGCAGGTTAGCCAGGCGGCGGCCCCGCTCCCAAAGACCGTCCGCCTTCCGGACAGCCGCGCCGCCGTCGACCTGCGGGAACCGGTCCGCTCTGCCTGCGGGGACCGGTCCGGCCGGCCTGCGGGCACCGTCCACCCGGCCTGCGGGCACCGTCCGCGCGGCCTGGGCGGCCCTGTCCGCGCGCCCTGCGCGACCTGGGGTCAGCGGGCGCGCAGGCGCTCGGCGAAGGCCTTCGCGGCGACGGCCGGGTCGGCGGCCTCGGTGAGCGCCCGGACCACCACCACGCGGCGGGCCCCGGCGTCCATGACCTCGTCGAGGGTGGCCAGGTCGATCCCGCCGATGGCGAACCAGGGGCGGTCCACGCCCAGCGCGGCGACCCGGCGGACCGCGTCGAGTCCGGCGGCGGGGCGGCCGGGCTTGGTGGGGGTGGGCCAGCAGGGGCCCACGCAGAAGTAGTCCACGCCCTCCTGCACGGCGGCGGCCTCGGCCTGCGCGGCGGAGTGGGTGGAGCGGCCGATCAGGACGTCGGGTCCGAGGATCGCCCGGGCCGCGGGCACCGGCAGGTCGCCCTGGCCGAGGTGCAGCACGTCGGCCCCGGCGGCGTGCGCCACGTCGGCGCGGTCGTTGACGGCGAGCAGCTTGCCGTGGCGGGCGCACGCCTCGGCCACGGTACGCAGGTGCTCCAGTTCCTCGGCGGCCTCCAGGCCCTTGTCGCGGAGCTGCACGATGTCGACCCCGGCCGGCAGCACGGCGTCCAGGAACCCGGCGAGGTCGCCGCGGTCCCGGCGGGCGTCCGTGCACAGGTAGAGCCGTGCGTCGGCGAGCCGGGCGCGGGCCTCCGGGGCGGCTGACGCGGCGGGGACAGTGGTGGCGGCGGTGGCGGCGGTCTCGGGCACGGTGCGGTTCCCCCCGGGGAGCGGTGATGACGTGAGGACGTGGGGCGGCGGGGGCACGGAGGCCCGGAGCGGCGGTGGCGGCACACGGCGGCCGCCCCCGTGAGCGGGGACGGCCGCCGGTTCCGCGTCGGTCAGACGGCGAGCGCCTGGGCGCGGCGCTTCACCTCCGTGCCACGGTTCTCGCTGAGGGCCTGCGCGGGCGTGCCCGGCAGGGAGTCGTCGGGGGTGAAGAGCCACTCCAGCATCTCTTCGTCGGTGAAGCCGTCGTCCCGCAGCAGCGTCAGCAGGCCGGTGAGGCCCTTGACCACCTTGTCCCCGTCGATGAAGGCGGCGGGGACGTGCAGCGCGCGGTTCTCACCACGGCGTACGGCGATCAGCTGGCCTTCCTTCACCAGCTGCCGCACACGCGTCACCTCGACGTCGAGCTTCTCGGCGATGTCGGGGAGGGTGAGCCACTCGGGAACGAGAGCATCGGTCTTCGCGTCAATCTCGGTCACGGGACCAAGCGTGCCATCCGGGACCGGGCGGGGGAAGTCGGGCCCCCTCCCAGTGGTCCTTCCGTGCGTCCGGCCTTGCTCCTTCCGTGCGTCCGGCCGTGGTCCTTCCGTGCGTCCGGCCGTGGTCCTTCCGTGGCGTCCGCCGGGCCGCCTTCGGTGGCCCGGGCCGCGCCGGGCCGCCTCAGGCCACGGCGGACTTCAGCGGACGGCCGGGGTCGCGGGCCAGGCCGGGGTCGACGAGGGCGCCGGACGCGATCAGGCGGCGGCCCTGCGCCAGGTCGCGGGGCCGGCCCACGGCCAGCAGGGCGACCAGGCGTCCCTCCCGCAGCCAGCACACGCTCCAGGCCGCGTCCCGCGGGCTGCCGCGCCACAGCAGCGTGTCCGCCGCCGCGTGGTGTCCCGCGTACTGCACGAACCGGCCGAACTGCTCGGACCAGAAGTACGGCACCGGATCGTAGGGGGCCGCCGCCGTCTCGCCGAGGATGCTCCCGGCGACCGTCCGGGCGCCCTGGAGCGCGTTGTCCCAGTGGTGGATCAGCAGCCGTTCGCCGTAGCGGGCGGAGGGGAACGAGGCACAGTCGCCGACCGCGTAGACGTCGGGGGCGGAGGCACGCAGCCGCTCGTCGGCCAGCACCTCGCCCTGTGGCCCCAGTTCGACCGCGCCGCCCAGCCAGGCCGTGTCGGGCCGGGCGCCGATGCCGACGACCACCGCGTCGGCCCGCAGCCGCCGCCCGTCGGCCAGCAGCACCGCGCCGGGCTCCACCCGCTCGACCCGGGCGCCGGTGTGCAGGGTCGCGCCGCTCTCGGCGTACCACGCGCCCATCGGCACGGCCACCTCCTCGGGCAGCGCCCCGGACAGCGGCCGTCCGGTGGCCTCGACCACCGTCACCTCGCAGCCGGCCTCCCGCGCGGCGGTGGTGAACTCGGCGCCGATCCAGCCGGCCCCGACGACCACCACGGACTCCCCGCGCTCCAGGACCGGCCGCAGCCGCAGGGCGTCGTCGAGGTTGTGCAGGACGTGGACGCCCGCGGCGTCCTCCGTGCCGGGCAGCCTGACGGGGCGGGCGCCGGTGGCGGCCACCAGCACGTCGTAGCCGACGGGCCCCTGGTCGGTGTCGGCCTCCTTGTCGGCGGGGCGCACGCCGGTGACCCGGCGGCCCAGCCGCAGGTCGATGCCGAGGCCGGTGAAGTCGACGTCGAAGGCGGCCTCCTCGCCCTTGCCGAGCAGCACGCCCTTCGACAGCGGCGGCCGGTCGTACGGCGGGTGGGGTTCCGCGCCGATCAGCGTCACCGGACCGTCGAAGCCCTGCTCGCGCAGCGCCACCGCCGTCTGGACCCCGGCCATGCCGGCGCCGGCGATCACCACCCGCCGTCCGGACCGTTCCCGCGTCTGCTCGCTCACGCCCTCGCTCACTCCCTCACCATAGACACCGCGGCGCCGGACTCACGGACGGATCTCCTCCACGACACTGGTGCCGCTGCCCGCCCGGGACTCCCACTCCCAGGTCTCCTCCAGCCGGATCCGCCCGTCGGGCAGCTCCACGACCCGCGAGACGCAGTGCCCCGAGGCGGTCGAGCCGTCCCGGGTCAGCTGGACGTAGCGGAAGTCGACGCGGTCGTCCTCGCGGGTGCCGACCAGGTACCCGCGGGTGATGTCGCCACCCTGATAGGTGGCCCACACCTGCCCGTCGCGCTCGTGGTAGTCGAACCGGGTCGCGGAGCCGACCTGGCCGGGCACCTGGGTGGTCTCATCGGCGATCGGGGCCATCAGCAGGCCGTCGAGGGAGCGGGGCACGGGTGACTCTCTTTCAGCGTCGCGGAACCGCGGGTTAGGGTGGCGACGGTAAGGCACTCGCGGGAGCCCGGACGCACCGGGCTGAGAGGGAGGCTGGCGGCCTCCGACCGTACGAACCTGATCCGGGTCATTCCGGCGAAGGGAGGAGCGGGACGTCATGACGTCCGACGTACTGGTGGTGGGCGGCGGCATCGTGGGCCTGGTGACCGCCTGGCGGGCCGCGCAGCAGGGCGCGGCCACCGCGGTGGTGGATCCGGAACCGGGCGGCGGGGCGGCCTTCGTGGCCGCCGGGATGCTGGCCGCGGTGACCGAACACCACCACGGCGAACAGGACTTGCTGGCCCTCAACCTGGAGTCGGCGCGCCGCTGGCCCGCGTTCGCCGAGGAGCTGACCGAGGCGTCCGGCACGGACGTGGGGTACCGGGAGACGGGCACCCTGGCGGTCGCCCTGGACGCCGACGACCGGGCTGAGCTCCGCGAACTCGCCCTGCTGCACCGGCTGCACGGCCTGTCGTCGGAGTGGCTGACCGGCCGGGAGTGCCGCCGGCTGGAGCCGATGCTGGCGCCGGGCGTGCGGGGCGGGCTGCGGGTGGACGGCGACCACCAGGCCGACCCGCGCCTGCTGGCCGCGGCGCTGCTGCGGGCCTGCGAGCGGGCCGGGGTGGTGTTCCACCGGCGGCGCGCGGCGCGGCTGGAGGTCGCCGGCGGACGGGCCGCCGGGGTGGTGCTGGAGGACGGCACCGCGCTGCCCGCCGGACGCGTGGTGCTGGCCGCGGGGAGCCGCAGCGGGGAGCTGGACGGGGTGCCCGAGGAGGTCCGGCCCCCGGTGCGGCCGGTGAAGGGGCAGGTGCTGCGGCTGACCGTGCCGCCGGTGTACGCGCCGTTCCTGTCCCGGACGGTGCGCGCGGTGGTGCGCGGCGGGTCGGTGTACCTGGTGCCGCGAGAGAACGGGGAGGTGGTGGTGGGGGCGACCAGCGAGGAGCTGGGCTTCGACACCACGGTCACCGCCGGCGGCGTCTGGACGCTGCTGCGCGACGCCCGTGAACTCCTCCCGGGGATCACCGAGTTGCCGCTGACCGAGACCCTGGCGGGGCTGCGTCCGGGCTCCCCCGACAACGCGCCGCTGCTCGGTCCGACCGCGCTGGAGGGCCTGCTGCTGGCCACCGGCCACTACCGCAACGGGGTGCTGCTCACCCCGGTCACGGGGGACGTGATGGCCGAGACGCTGGCCTCGGGGACGCTGCCCGCCCGGGCCCGCGCCTTCGCGGCGGACCGTTTCGCCGCCCGGAGCCGGACGGACCGCCCGGAACCCGCCGCCGCGTCGGCGGCCCGGGGGTCGGAGGCGGCCCGGGCGGCCGGGGGGTCCGAGGCGTCGGAGGCGGCCTCCGGCGAGGCGGCCGACGCGGCCCGGACCCCCGCGTCCGACGGCGAGGGGGTCGCCGCATGAGCGCGCCGCTGATCACCGTCCGCCTCAACGGCGGCCCCCGCGAGCTCGCCGCCGGGACCGCGCTGGAGACCGCCGTCGCACTGCTGACCCCGGCCCGCTCGGGAGTGGCCGCGGCGGTCAACGAGACCGTGGTGCCGCGTGACCGCTGGGCGGTCACGGTGCTCGCCGACGGGGACCGGGTCGAGATCCTGACCGCCGTCCAGGGAGGCTGACGTGACACACGGGAAGAACGACGTGCTGGTGCTGGGCGGCCTGGAGCTCACCTCCCGGCTGATCATGGGCACCGGCGGCGCGAGCGGCCTCGACGTGCTGGAGCGCGCCCTGGTGGCCTCCGGCACGGAGCTGACCACGGTGGCGATGCGGCGGGTGAACCCCGCGAGCCACGGTTCGGTGCTGTCGGTGCTGGAGCGGCTGGGCATCCGGGTGCTGCCCAACACGGCGGGCTGCTTCACCGCCGGGGAGGCGGTGCTGACCGCCCGGCTGGCCCAGGAGGCGCTCGGCACCTCGCTGGTCAAGCTGGAGGTGGTCGCCGACGAGCGCACCCTGCTGCCGGACCCGGTGGAGCTGCTGGAGGCGGCCGAGACGCTGGTCGACGACGGGTTCACGGTGCTGCCGTACACCAGCGACGACCCGGTGCTCGCCCGGCGGCTGGAGGACGTGGGGTGTGCGGCGGTGATGCCGCTGGGCTCCCCGATCGGCTCCGGCCTCGGCATCCGCAACCCGCACAACTTCGAGTTGATGGTGGAGTCCGCCGGCGTCCCGGTGATCCTGGACGCCGGCGCGGGCACCGCGTCCGACGTGACCTTCGCCATGGAACTGGGCTGCGCCGGTGTGATGCTCGCCTCGGCGGTGACCAGGGCGCGGGATCCGGAGCTGATGGCGCTGGCGATGCGCCACGGCGTGGAGGCGGGCCGGCTGGCCCGGCTGGCCGGGCGGATTCCGCAGCGCCGCTTCGCCCACGCGTCCTCCCCCGCGGAGGGGCTGGCCGAGCTCGACCCGGAGCGCCCGGCGTTCTGAGGGGCGCCCGGCCGGCGTCCCGCGTCCGCCGGGCGGCTCCGGGCCCGCCGCGCCCCTCGTAGACTCGCTCCGTGGACACGACCCTTCAGGACCCGCTCCTCGGCCGCGTGCTCGACGGCCGCTACCGGGTCGACGCGCGGATCGCGGTCGGCGGCATGGCGACCGTCTACCGCGCGCTGGACACCCGCCTCGACCGCGTGCTCGCCCTCAAGGTGATGCACCCGTCGCTGGCGCAGGACGCCGGTTTCGTCGAGCGGTTCATCCGTGAGGCCAAGTCGGTGGCCCGGCTGGCGCATCCCAACGTGGTGCAGGTCTTCGACCAGGGCGCCGACGGGGGCTACGTCTACCTGGCGATGGAGTACGTCGCCGGCTGCACCCTGCGGGACGTGCTGCGCGAGCGCGGGGCGCTGCAGCCGCGGGCCGCGCTGGACATCCTGGAGCCGGTGCTGGCCGCGCTCGGGGCCGCCCACCGGGCCGGGTTCGTGCACCGCGACATGAAGCCGGAGAACGTCCTGATAGGGGACGACGGCCGGGTGAAGGTCGCCGACTTCGGCCTGGTCAGGGCGGTGGACACGGTCACCGACAGCTCGGGTTCGGTGCTGGGCACGGTCTCCTACCTGGCCCCGGAGCAGATCGAGCGGGGCACCATCGACCCGCGGGTCGACGTCTACGCCTGCGGCATCGTGCTCCACGAGATGCTGACGGGCGCGAAGCCGCACCAGGGCGACTCCCCCGCGCAGGTGCTCTTCCGCCACCTCAACGAGGACGTGCCGCCGCCCTCGGCCCTCGTGCCGGGGCTGGCCGGACCGCTGGACGAGCTGGTCGCGGCGGCCGCCGCGCGCGTCGCCGCGGACCGTCCGCCCACGGCGGCGGAGCTGCTGGCCCGGGTGCTGGCGGCCCGTGCGGCGCTGACCGCGGACCAGCTGGACGCCGTGCCGCCGATGGCCCGCGCCGAGGGGCACGACCGCTCCGAGGACCGCACGTCGGTGATCTCCCGCCCCGTCGTGCGGCGGCCGCTGCCGGTCGGCGGCGACGAGCCCACGGCCGTCGTCCACCGCACCACGCGGCTGGAGACGGGCGGCCTCTCCCGTTCCTCCTCCCGCCGGGGCGCCCTGGCCGGGCGGGGGCCGCTGGCGCTGGTGCTGGGGCTGCTGCTGGTGCTCGGCCTCGGCGGCGGTGTCTGGTACATCAACTCCGGGCAGTTCACCGAGGTCCCGCCGGTGCTCGCCAAGACCGAGGCGCAGGCCAGGGACCGGCTGACGAAGGCCGGGCTCGAGGTCGGCGACGTCTCGCGCCGGTTCAGCGACACGGTCGAGCGGGGCACGGTGATCAGCACCGACCCGGCGGCCGGTGACCGGGTCCGCGGCGGCGCCGGGGTGTCGCTGGTGATCTCCTCGGGACCCGAGGTGGTGAAGGTTCCCTCCCTGGAGGGCCGTCCGCTGGACCAGGCGCGCAAGGCGCTGGAGGATCAGGGGCTCGAGCCGGGCATGGTGACGCGCGCCTTCAGCGAGGACGTCCCGCGGGGCTCGGTCATCGGCACGGAGCCGGCCGCCGGGTCCGAGCGGCGCGCCGGCACGGCGGTGGCGCTGGTGGTCAGCAAGGGCGCGCCGGTGGACGTCCCCGACGTCACGGGGGCCGAGCTGGACGAGGCCCGCGCGGCGCTGCGGGCGGCCGGGCTGAAGGTCCGCATCGACCCGGAGGAGATCCACTCCCCGCACGAGCGCGGCCAGGTCGCGCGGCAGTCCCCCGAGCCGGGGGGCCGCGCGGGCGAGGGCGACACGGTGACGCTCACCCTCTCCAAGGGCCCCGAGATGGTCGAGGTCCCCGACGTCGTCGGGCAGAGCGTCGACGAGGCCACGGAGGCCCTCGAGGCGGCCGGCTTCGAGGTCGACGAGGACCGCGGCCTGCTCGGCATCTTCCGCGACACGGTGAAGTCCCAGTCCCCCTCCGCGGGCGACAAGGCCCCCAAGGGTTCCACGATCACCATCGAGATCCGCTAGCGGACGGCACGGCGGCCAAGAAGCACACCGCCACGCTTCCGGAAGAGCCGGCCGCGGTCGGCCCCAGCGGCTTCAGCCACGCTGCGGACCGACAGCGGGGGCAGGACCGGCTCGCGGAGCTCGTCAACCGGCTGGAGACGGCGTGCGGCACCGTCACCGAGCAGGGGCTGGCCGCCGCCGAGGCAATTGGTACAGGACATGTACCATCAAGGCATGGCTCTGAAGCGCACGAACGTCTACGCCGAGGACAGCGATCTGGAGCTGATCAAGGAGGCCGCCGCCCGGGTCGGGAAGCCCGAGGCCGAGATAATCCGTGAGGGCATCCACCGCATCGCTCTCGCCTACCGGGTGTGGGAGGAACCGTTCGTCACCGACGAGGAGACCTACGATCTCGGCGGCCCCGTCACAGCCGAGGACATCCGCGACGCCGTGGTCCGAGGTCACGAGTCACGGGAACGGCGTAACACGGGGGACCCGGCGTGATCGCCGTCGCCGACACCTCCGGCTTGCTGACGCTCTTCAACCGCTCCGATCCGGCCCACCTGGCGACGAGGAAGGCGGTCGACGAATGCGCTCTGCTCGTCGCCACACCCTTGGCCCTCACCGAGGTGCATCAGGTGGCCACCAGCCGCGCGGGCCGGCGGGCGGCGGACGGCATCCTCCGCTCCCTGGTCGCCCGGAACCGACAACTACGCCTGGTCCTCGTCCCGCCCACCGCCGACATGCTCGACGCCGCACTGGCGGTGCGTGCCCGGTACTCGGCACTGGACCTCGACCTCGTGGACGCCGTCAATGTCGCCCTGGCCGCCGAGTACGACACGGACGCCGTGGTCACCCGCGACATCCGCGATTTCCGAACCGTCCGGCCGTTGGGCGGCCGGTACACCCACTTCCGCGTCCTCCCCGACGACCTCTGAAGCCCCTCCGGTCCTGCGCCGGTCTCGCGGCACTCCCCTGGCTGCCCTCCGGCGTAGCCATGCGCGCCACGCCTTGCCCGCGCCGTCCGCGAGACCTGCCGTAGCCGGCCCACCGAAGCCGGAGCCACACGGGCTTCGCCATCCTTCCACTCTCACGTACGCCGTACATCCGCAAGCTACTCGGAGGTAGGGCGGCGCCCACCGGATCCGGGGTGGTACGAATGCCGGATCCGAATTTTCAGCACGGCGTGGGGACGCCGTGTGTACCGACGGGTCGGCACGGATCAGGGGGAGAGTCGCGCCGGCCAGTACGTGGGGGGACCACACATGCAAGAGATGACCAAGGGTGCCAACGTCGCGCTCTCCTCGCTCAGCGAGGACACCGACTCCGTCGTCGTCAGCCTCGGCTGGTGCAGCACGTCCGGGGACGGCGACGCCGACGTGTCGGTGCTGCTCCTGGACGAGAACGGCAAGGTCGGCGGAGACCAGGACTTCTTCTTCTACAACCACCTGGCCGCCCCGGACGGCAGTGTCCAACTGCTCGGCAAGACGCCCGCGGGCGACGGCAGCGAGGACCGCATCAGCCTGGACCTCACGGCCGTCCCGGAGCGGGTGGAACGCGTCGTCATCGCCGCCAGCCGGTACGAGGGAGCCCTCTTCGGCGACCTGGACGACCTGCGGCTGACGATCACCGACCGGGCCGGCGAGCCGCTGCTCGGTTTCTCCATCCCCGACGCGAGCGTCGAAAGCGCGTTCCTCTTCGGCGAGCTCTACCGGCGGGCCGGCGAGTGGAAGTTCCGCGCCATCGGGCAGGGCTACGAGACGGGCCTCGGCGGCCTGGCCACCGACTTCGGCATCGACATCGACGACAGCCCGGAGGACCACCCCGAGGAGCCGGAGCAGCCCTCCGACGCGTCCGTCGACGTCGCCGCCGCGCAGACGGCGACCACAGCCACCCCCGAGGCCGACGCCACCCCGCTCCCCGCCCCGCGTACGGAAGAGCAGGCCTCCCCTGCCTCGGTCCCCGCGACCACGCAGGCCGCACCCACCGCACCCGTCACTCCCGCCGCGAAGCCCGCCGTGACGCGCCGCCCGCGGACGGCGAAGCGCAAGGTCACGATCCCCGAGACGATGCGCAAGTCGCTCGCGGAGAACGAGAACTGGCAGCAGTCCCGCCTGTTCCCCGCGTCCTCCGTGAAGAGCGACCGGGAACGCGAGATGCGCGCGACGTCCGTGCTCCTCTCGGTGATGGCGCAGGTCCCGGAGTTCGGCCGCCGGCTCACCGCCGCATTCGGCGCCCCGGCCGGCCGGATGGAGACCTTCACCGAGGTCACGCTGCCGCACGGTGAGACCCCCAAGCGCCCCGACGGCGTCATCCGCGTCGAGCGCGCGGGCCGGATCTGGACCGCGCTGGTGGAGACCAAGACGAACGGCAACCCGCTCAGGCCCGAGCAGGTGCAGGCCTACGCGGACATCGCCGCCCGCCGCGGCTACGAGGCCGTGATCACCCTGTCCAACGACGTCGCCCTGGACGGCCGCCCGGTCGTCGAGGTGAAGATCGACCGGCGCAGGAAGAACAAGGTCGCCCTCTGGCACCTCTCCTGGACGGAGGTCGCGCACCAGGCGCAGATGCTCATCCGCCACGAAGGCGTCGTCAACGCCGCCCACGCCTGGCTCCTCCAGGAACTCCTCCACTACCTCCGGCACGAGAACTCCGGCTGCCACGGCTTCCAGAACATGGGCCCGGCGTGGGTGCCCGTGCGCAAGGGCATCGACGACGAGACGCTCGTGACCGGCGACAGCCGCGCCGTCGCCGTCGTCGAGAGCTGGGAACGTCTCATCCGGCAGATCTGCCTCCGACTGGGCGGCGAACTCGGCCAGAAGGTACTGCCGGTGCAGCGCGCCAAGCGCGGCGTCGACCCGGACGGCCGGCGCGCCGCCCTCGCCGACGACCTCTGCGCCCAGGGCCGGCTCCACGCGGAACTCCGCATCGACGGAACGCCGGGCGTCCTGACCGTCACCGCCGACCTGCGCACCGCGAAGCTCCGCACGTCGATGGACCTGCCGGCGGACGACCAGGGTTACCCCCTCGCCCGCGCCAAGCGCCTGGTCAAGCAGCTCGCCGAAGCCCCCGCCGACCTGCACATCGAAACCCTCCTCGACGGGGATGGCCCCGGCCCGCGCAGCACCCTCGAACGCCTGCGCCCCGAGCCCGGCGACCTGCTGCCGGGCAACGGCGCGCGCATCACCGGGTTCCGGCTGTCGCTCCTGAAGAGCATGGGCAGCGGCCGGGGCAGCGCCGAATCCGGCTTCATCCGCAGCGTCGACGAGGCCGTCGACCGCTTCCACCAACACGTCGTCACGCACCTCGACGCCCGCCCCGCAGCCCGCCGACGCCGGACCCCGGAGGGCGCGGACGCCTGACCGGCTTCGGCCGCCGACGCTGGGCCCAAGGCCTGTGGCCGTCCCTTCGGGGGGTGGCCACAGACGTGCTGGGATTCGGCGCACCCGCGCTACATCCACGAGGCCGGCCACGGGCCGCCTGCCGGGCCCGCCGCACCATCGGACAGGGCGACGACATGGGGAGCGCAGCGTGGCGTGGGACGAGTGGGAGCAGCTCGAAACAGCAGCGGTCGAACGGAGGCGCTGCCGCCGGCACGTACCGCGGAACGCCGCGATGTTCCGCTCCAGCGCCGCGCCCCGGCCCGCGAGGCCGCGTCACCCTTGGGTGCCGCTCCGGTCAAGACCGAGGAAGGAGATGGCCATGGTCTCCATGCCGGAGTTCGGGAAGTCGTGCTGCCCGCCTTCGACGCTGATCACTTCGAGGGGCGGCTGCTCGCCGTCGTCGTCGTAGCGGGTGCGGGTCCAGCCTGACTTCGGCTGGTCGGTGAGCACCGGCTCCGGGTTCACCCCCAGCACGTCGGTCCACTGTTTGATCTCTTCGCCGAGGTTCTTGTGGTTCAGCGTGTCGTCCTCGGTTCCGTGCCACAGCTGCACCCGCGGCCGGGCGCCCTTGTAGCCCGGGTACGCGTCGCGCACCAGGTCACCCCACTTCTGCGGGGTCTCGGTGTGCCGACCGCTGGAGCACTCCCTCCACCCGTCCGACCCGTAGTCGTCGATGGGGAAGCAGCCGAACGGCACGCCCATGAAGACCGACCCGGCCTTGAAGAGATCGGGGTGGTCGGCCAGGAGCACGTTGGTCATGTTCGCCCCGGACGAGGCGCCGGTGACGTACACCCGCCCGGCATCGGCCTTGTGGTGCTCTTCGGCGTATTTCACCATGGAGGCGACGCTCGTCGGATCGCTGTCGCCGTCGCGCTTCAGCGCCTGCGAGGAGGCCGTGTCGAAACACTGACCCTCGGAGTTGGCATCCGGGTACACGACGATGAACCCGTACCGGTCGGCCAGCTCGGCGAACGCCGTGCCCGCGTGGAAGCCGGGCCCCGAGCCGGTGCACGGGTGGATCGCCACCAGCACCGGCGGATGCGCCCCGGCGCTGTTCGGCACGTACTCGTACATGCGCAGGCCGCCCGGGTTCCTCCCGAAGTCGGTCACCTCGGTGAGGGAGGCGGGTTTCCTGCCCGGTTCCACCGACGCCTGACAGGCGGCGAGCAGGGTGACCACCCCGGCGAACGCCGCCAGCAGGGCGACGCCTGCGCGTGATCTCCGTCGGACCGTCATGTGGCCGCCCTCTCCTTGTCGGGAACGTTGGATCGACGCGACCAACGCGGCGGGGGCGACGAGCTCTTCGACCTCGAAAGTTTCCGGATTGATCACGAATGACGCGCACACGGTAAGGGCGTCACCCGGAACCGACAACAACCCTGCCGCACATGGGAGTCGGCATTCCTCTACTCCCCACCCGGAACGCTCAGCTGTCGAGCGAGTCGCCGATGAGTGCACCGTCCTCGAACGGTCTACCCGGCGACAAGACCGTCCTCGACAGGAGTGCCGTGTCCACCGTCCAGCCAGTGATCTTGACCGCTCAGCAGGACGTGCTGATCGGCTTCTACACGGAACTGTTCGGCGCCGAGGAGGTTTTCCGGACGCCGGCGAAAGGCCCGGCCTTCTACGTCGGCCTGCGCATCGGCGACACCGACCTCGGCCTGGTGGCCAAGGCGGACCCGGGGGACCGGGAGGCACCGCGGATCCTGCTCAGCATCGGTGTCGAGGACGTCGACGAGACACTCAGCCGGGTGGAGGCGCTGGGCGGGACCGTCGGCAGCGGCGCCAACGACATGCCGTGGGGACAGCGCGTCGCCCACATCCAGGACCCCGACGGCAACCCGGTGAACCTGACTCAGCCGGTCACGGCCCGATGACGGTGTTCCGGGCCACGGTGGCGACCAGCCGCACGGCGTGAAGACGGCCACACGGCACGGGGCGACCACAGGGGCCGGGAAGGGGCCGTGGCACCCTGGGTGGGTGAAGTTTGCGCAGCGCAACCCCGTCGGCGGGCACGTCCCCGTCGCCGGCGGCCTCAGCACCGTCGGCCTGACCTACGCCAGGGAGCTGGCCGCCGAGACCGTGCAGGTCTTCGTCGCCAACCCCCGCGGATGGGCCACGCCCACCGGGAACCCGGCCCAGGACGAGGCGTTCCGCGCCGCCTGTGCGGAGGATTCGATACCGGCGTACGTGCACGCCCCGTACCTGATCAACTTCGGGTCGCACACCGAGGCCACGGTGGAACGCTCCGTGGACTCGCTGCGGCATTCCCTCCGCCGCGGCCGCGAGATCGGCGCGCTGGGCGTCGTGGTGCACACCGGCAGCGCCACCGGCGGGCGGGAGCGGGCCGTGGCGCTGAAGCAGGTCCGCGAGCACATGCTGCCGCTGCTGGAGGAGCTGACCCACGACGACGACCCGTTCCTGCTGATCGAGTCCACCGCCGGCCAGGGCTCGTCCCTCTGCTCCCGCGCCGAGGACTTCGGGCCCTACTTCGAGGCCCTGGACGCCCACCCGAAGCTGGGGGTCTGCCTGGACACCTGCCACATCTTCGCCGCCGGGCACGACCTGACCGGCCCGCACGGCATGCGGCAGACACTCGACGAGCTGGTGGCGACGGTCGGCCCGGGCCGGCTGAAGCTGATCCACGCCAACGACTCCAAGGACGTCGTCGGCGCGCACAAGGACCGGCACGCCAACATCGGCGAGGGCCACATCGGCGAGGACCCGTTCGGGGAGCTGCTGCGTCATCCGGCGACGGAGGGCGTGCCTCTGGTGATCGAGACGCCGGGCGGCAAGGAGGGCCACGCCGCGGACGTCGAGCGGCTGAAGAAGCTGCGCGAACAGAAGGGCTGAGCCGGAGCTACAGGTCCGGGCCCTCGCCCGGCTGCTCCTGGTAGGAGAAGCGCTGCTCCTTCCAGGGGTCCCCGACGTTGTGGTACCCCCGCTCCTCCCAGAAGCCGCGCCGGTCCGCCGTCATGTACTCCACGGCGCGGACCCATTTGGGGCCCTTCCATGCGTACAGGTGGGGGACGATCAGCCGCAGCGGGAACCCGTGCTCGGCGGTGAGGAGCTCGCCGTCCTTGTGGGTGGCGAAGATGGTGTGCTCGGCGGCGAAGTCCGCCAGGCGCATGTTGGAGCTGAAGCCGTACTCGGCCCAGACCATCACATGGGTGACGTCCGGCGCGGGCGGCGCGGCGTCCAGGACGACCTGGGCGGGCACGCCGCTCCACTCGGCGCCCAGCATGCTGAACCGGGTGACGCAGTGCAGGTCGGCGACGACCGTGCTGCGCGGCAGGGCGCCGAACTCGCCGTGGTTCCAGGAGTGCTTGAGGCCGTCGGCGGTGGCGCCGAAGACCTGGAACTCCCAGCGCTCCGGCCGGAACCGCGGCACCGGCCCGTAGTGGGTCACCGGCCAGCCCCGCTGCAGACGCTGCCCCGGGGGAAGTCCCGGCTGTGCCGCTTCCCCGGACGCGTGTTCCTCCGGCTGACCCATGTCACCCATCCTGACAGACCCTCTCCGGGCCGGAGGAGCCGCCTCGGCCGACCGAGGGGCAAAAAGGAACAAGACGGGTAAGTGTGCACTTACTGGACGTGGCGGCGGCTGGTTGCCATCATGCGGGCGCAGCAATCACATCCGATCCGCGCCTGGAAGGACCCGCCGCATGCAGGGCGACCCCGAGGTCATCGAGTTCCTCAACGAGCAGCTGACCGCCGAGCTGACGGCGATCAACCAGTACTTCCTGCACTCCAAGCTGCAGGACCACAAGGGCTGGACCAAGCTGGCCCGCTACACCCGCGCGGAGTCCTTCGACGAGATGCGGCACGCGGAGGTGCTCACCGAGCGCATCCTGATGCTGGACGGCCTGCCGAACTACCAGCGGCTCTTCCACGTCCGCGTGGGGCAGACCATCACCGAGATGTTCGAGGCGGACCGGCAGGTCGAGGTCGAGGCCATCGACCGGCTGCGGCGCGGCGTCGAAGTGATGCGGGCGAAGAACGACATCACCTCGGCCAACATCTTCGAGGCGATCCTGGCCGACGAGGAGCAGCACATCGACTACCTGGAGACCCAGCTGGAGCTGATCGAGAAGCT
This sequence comes from Streptomyces abyssomicinicus, assembly GCF_008974245.1. Classification (GTDB taxonomy): domain Bacteria; phylum Actinomycetota; class Actinomycetes; order Streptomycetales; family Streptomycetaceae; genus Streptomyces; species Streptomyces abyssomicinicus. The sequence continues at coordinate 216,435 of NZ_BBZI01000008.1, forward strand.
GGGTGAGTCGCTGTACATCTCGACGGTGATCGAGCAGTCCCAGCCGGACGCGGACGCGGGCTGAGCGGAGGACGGAGCCCGGGCGGCGCCCAGGCGGCGTCGACACGGAGCCCGGGCGGCGCCCAGGCGGCCTCGGCACGGGGCCCGGGCGGCGCCCAGGCGACCTCGGGACGGAACCCGGGCGACGCTCAGGCGGCCTCGGGACGGGCCGTCGGCGCCGGCCCCACGGCCCCGGGAAGCCCAGGCGGCCCGGGCAGCCGGGGGACGCCGACGGCTCCGGCGGCCGGCGCCGGCAGCGCCCGGCGCGGGGCCAGGGCTTCGGCGGGGCGACCCTGTTCGATCAGCTCGCGGCGGGGGCAGGCGCCCCGGCCGAGGATGGCCTGGATCCGCTTGACGCAGCCACCGCAGTCGGTGCCGGCCTTGCAGGCGGAGGCGATCTGACGGGGGGTGCAGGCGCCGGCCTCCGCGTGGCGCTTCACCTGCTCCTCGGTCACGCCGAAACAGCTGCACACGTACACGAAGGTTCACCCCCGTCCTGGGTTCGCTCGCTCGGATGGACCTCGACCGGAACCAGAGGTTCCGCTTGGTGAGGCAAACCTAACCTAACCCACCTCGCGGTGCCCGGGAAGACGGATGGGGCGCGGATCCCTGTGATCCGCGCCCCATCGTCGGGCCCGTCGTCGCGCCGTGTCAGGCGCCCGCTCGGAGCGTCACTGCGAGCGGTACATCTCCGCCACCAGGAACGCCAGGTCCAGCGACTGGCTGCGGTTGAGCCGCGGGTCGCAGGCGGTCTCGTAGCGCTGGTGCAGGTCGTCGACGAAGATCTCGTCGCCGCCGCCCACGCACTCGGTGACGTCGTCGCCGGTCAGCTCCACGTGGATGCCGCCGGGGTGGGTGCCGAGCTCCTTGTGGACCTCGAAGAAGCCCTTGACCTCGTCGAGCACGTCGTCGAAGCGGCGGGTCTTGTGGCCGGAGGCGGCCTCGAAGGTGTTGCCGTGCATCGGGTCGGTCACCCAGGCGACCGTCGCGCCGGAGGCGGTGACCTTCTCCACCAGCTCCGGGAGCCGGTCGCGGACCTTGTCCGCGCCCATGCGGACGATGAAGGTCAGCCGGCCCGGCTCACGGTCCGGGTCGAGGCGCTCGATGTACTGGAGCGCGTCCTCCGCGGTCGTGGTGGGGCCGAGCTTGATGCCGATCGGGTTCTGGACCTTCGAGGCGAACTCGATGTGCGCGTGGTCCATCTGCCGGGTCCGCTCACCGATCCAGACCATGTGGCCGGAGACGTCGTAGAGCTTGCCGGTGCGCGAGTCCACCCGGGTGAGGGCGGTCTCGTAGTCCATCAGCAGCGCCTCGTGGGAGGCGTAGAACTCGACGGTCTTGAACTCCTCGGGGTCCGTCCCGCAGGCCCGCATGAAGTTCAGCGCGTTGTCGATCTCCCGGGCGAGCTGCTCGTAGCGCTGGCCGGAGGGGGACGACTTCACGAAGTCCTGGTTCCAGGCGTGCACCTGCCGCAGGTCGGCGTAGCCGCCGGTGGTGAAGGCGCGCACCAGGTTCAGCGTGGAGGCCGAGGCGTGGTACATCCGCTTCAGCCGCTCCGGGTCGGGGATCCGGGAGGCCTCGGTGAACTCGAAGCCGTTCACCGAGTCACCGCGGTACACCGGCAGCGTGACGCCGTCGCGGGTCTCCATCGGCTTGGAGCGCGGCTTGGAGTACTGGCCGGCGATCCGGCCCACCTTCACCACGGGCACGGAGGCCGCGTAGGTGAGGACGGCGCCCATCTGGAGCAGCGTCTTCAGCTTCGCGCGGATCTGTTCGGCACCCACGCCGTCGAAGGACTCGGCGCAGTCGCCGCCCTGGAGCAGGAACGCGTCCCCCTTGGCCACGGCCGCCAGCCGGGCCTTCAGCTGGTCGCACTCGCCGGCGAAGACCAGTGGCGGGTAGCTCTCCAGCTCCGTGACGACCTTGCCCAGGGCTTCCTGGTCGGGATACTCCGGCTGCTGGGCAGCGGGCAGGTCTCTCCAGGTCGGCACGAAGGCGGCGGGGCTCTCAAGGTTCACGGTCACGCCAGCAAGAGTAAGGGCTCCCTTCCTCGGTTCGGATGAAAAGCCCAAAGTGTGGGATGGACCATCCGAACCCCGTACACCCGCCGACACGGTGCGGTACTGTTCCCGGCATGTTCGCGCACCCGCACCAGACGCTCACGCACCGCAACTGGTGGTGGACCGCTCCCTCGGCGGCCCACTGACTGCGCGTACCCACACTTCGCGAAGGCCGCCCGAGGGGCGGCCTTCGGTGTTTTCGCGACCGGGCCGCTCCTCCCCACCACTTCCCACGGAGGAGCACCCGCCATGGACCTTTCGCTGCTGCCCGGCGACGGACGCCCGTTCGCCCTGCTGCGCCGCCGCACCCCCGGCCGTGACCAGGATCTCGTCGAGCTGCTGGTCGGCCCGGTCGCCGAGTACGCGACGCTGGCCGAGCTGCCCGACCGGGCGCTGGCCCTGGTGCCGTTCCGGCAGATCCGCGAGCGCGGCTTCGACGTCCGCGACGACGGCACGCCGCTGCTGGCCCTGACCCCCGAGGAGACCTACGAGATCCCGATGGCCGGGGCCCTGGCGCAGCTTCCCGCGCACCCGGTGCGGGTGGAGGACGGCGGCTTCGACCAGGACGACACCACCTACGCGGCGACCGTGGAACGGGTGCTGCGGGAGGAGATCGGGCGCGGAGAGGGCGCCAACTTCGTGATCCGCCGCACCTACCGGGGCCGGATCGACGGGTTCGGCGCGGCCGACGCGCTCGCCCTGTTCCGGCGGCTGCTGGAGGGCGAGCGGGGCGCGTACTGGACGTACGTGGTGCACACCGGGGACCGCACCCTGGTGGGGGCGAGCCCCGAGGTGCACGTGCGGATGTCGGGGCAGGCCGTGGTGATGAACCCGATCAGCGGCACCTACCGCTACCCGGCCGGCGGGCCGACGCCGGAGGACCTGCTGGAGTTCCTCGGCGACGCCAAGGAGACCGAGGAGCTGTCCATGGTGGTGGACGAGGAGCTCAAGATGATGTGCACGGTCGGCGACATGGGCGGTGTGGTGGTCGGCCCGCGGCTGCGGGAGATGGCGCACCTGGCGCACACCGAGTACGAGCTGCGCGGCCGTTCCACGCTGGACGTCCGTGAGGTGCTGCGGGAGACCATGTTCGCCGCGACGGTGACCGGCTCGCCGGTGCAGAACGCCTGCCGGGTGATCGAGCGGCACGAGCCGGAGGGGCGCGGCTACTACGCGGGCGCGCTGGCCCTGCTGGGCCGGGACGCGGGCGGCGCGCAGACCCTGGACTCCCCCATCCTGATCCGCACCGCGCACATCCGCGCGGACGGCCGGCTGCGGGTCGACGTGGGCGCGACGCTGGTGCGCGGCTCCGACCCGGCGGGCGAGGTGGCCGAGACCCATGCCAAGGCGGCCGGGATCCTGGCCGCGCTGGGGGTCCGGCCGGGCCGTCCGCGGGAGGAGCGGGCGGCGGCCCGGCTGGCGGACGACCCGCGGGTGCGGGCCGCGCTGGACGCCCGCCGCGGTGAGCTGGCGCCGTTCTGGCTCCGGATGCGGGGGCCGGCCGACGACACCGCGCGGGCCCGGTCGCTCACCGGGGACGCGCTGGTGGTGGACGCCGAGGACACGTTCACCGCGATGCTCGCCCACCTGCTGCGCTCGCTCGGCCTGACGGTCACCGTGCGCCGCTTCGACGAGCCGGGGCTGCGCGAGGCGGTCCTCGCCCACCGGGGCCCGGTGGTGCTGGGCCCCGGCCCCGGCGACCCGGGCGACGGGGCGGACCCGCGGATGCGGTTCCTGCGGTCCCTGGCCGCCGAGGTGCTCCGGGGGCACCGGCACGGGGTGCTGGGCGTCTGCCTGGGCCACGAGCTGATCGCCGCCGAGCTGGGGCTGGAGATCGTCCGCAAGCGGGTGCCGTACCAGGGCGCGCAGACCACGGTCGACCTGTTCGGTCGCCCGGAGAAGGTCGGCTTCTACAACAGCTTCGTCGCCCGCTGCGACGACGCGGCGGCGGCCGGACTGGCCGCGCGGGCGGTGGAGGTGAGCCGGGCCGCGGACGGCGAGGTGCACGCGCTGCGCGGGCCCGGGTTCGCCGGGGTGCAGTTCCACCCGGAGTCGGTGCTCACGGTGCGCGGGACCGAGGTCGTGCGGGAGCTGCTGGCCGGGCTGGTGCGGGACGCCGGTCAGGGGGCGGGCAGCCTGGGCACCAGCACGTTCTCCGAGCGGCGGCCGGCCAGGTAGTCCACCACGTTCGACGCGGTGGTGTGCGCGATCTGTCCCACCGCGTCGGACGTGTAGTAGGCCTGGTGGCCGGTGACCAGGACGTTGGGGAAGGTGACCAGCCGGGCCAGGGTGTCGTCCTCGACGAAGTCCAGCGACTTGTCGAGGAAGAACAGGCCCTCCTCCGCCTCGTAGACGTCCAGGCCCACTCCGGCGAACCGGCCGGCCCGCAGTTCGGCGACCAGCGCGGCGGTGTCCACCAGGCCGCCGCGGCTGGTGTTCACCAGGATCGCGTCGTCCCTCATGACCCGCAGCGCCTCCGCGTCGATGAGGTGCTCGGTCTCCGGGATGAGCGGCACGTGCAGGGTGATCAGGTCCGAGCGGGCCAGCAGTTCGGCGGTCGGGACGTAGGCCATGCCCAGCTCCAGGCACTCCGGGTTCTCGCGGACGTCCCAGCCGAGGAGCTTCATGCCGAAGCCGTGGGCGATGCGGGCGAAGGCGGCGCCGATCTTGCCGGTGCCGATCACCCCGGCGGTCCGGCCGTGCAGGTCACGGCCCATCAGGCCGCTGATCCGGAAGTCGAAGTCCCGGGTGCGCCGGGCGGCGCGGGCTATCCGCCGGTTGCACGCCAGGGCCAGCGCCCAGGCGTGTTCGGCGACCGCGTACGGCGAGTAGGCGGAGACCCGCGCCACGGTCATGCCGAGGCGTTCGGCGACGGGAAGGTCGATGTTGTTGAAGCCGGTGGAGCGCTGGGCGATCAGCCCGGTGCCGCCGACCGCGAGGGTCTGCAGCACCTGGCGGTCCAGCTCCGCGTTGACCGGGCTGACCACCACCTCGTGGCCGAGGGCGAGGGCGGCGGTGTCCGCGTCCAGGTTGACGTCCAGGCAGCGCAGTTCGTGCCCCAGCGGGCCGACCGTGGCGGCGAAGGCCTCCTCCAGGAGCGGCTTCTCGTCGTACTGGACTCCGAACGCGAGGATCTCCATGCAGCCGACGATACGAGCCCCGCCGCCCGCCCGCGAGCGGCCGGAAGGCCCTTTCGCCGGGCCGCGGGGCCCTTGCGCCGCGCCGGGCCGGTGGGCCCTTGCGCCGGCCGGGGTCAGTCCTCGTCGAGGCCGGTCTCGATGGCGTACCGCACCAGCTCCACCCGGTTGTGCAGCTGGAGCTTGCCCAGGGTGTTCTGGACGTGGTTCTGGACCGTGCGGTGGGAGATCACCAGACGCTCGGCGATCTGCTTGTACGACAGGCCCTTGGCGACCAGGCGCAGCACCTCGGTCTCCCGGTCGGTGAGCCGGGGCGCGGGCGTCGCGGGTGCCGGCCCGGACGGTCCGGCGGCGAGCCGGCGGTACTCGCCGAGCACCAGTCCGGCGAGGCCCGGGGTGAACACCGCCTCGCCGACGGCGGTGCGGCGGACCGCGTCGAGGAGTTCCCCGGTGGACGCGGACTTCACCAGGTAGCCGGTGGCGCCGGACTTCACGGCCTCCAGCACGTCGGCGTGCTCGCCGCTGGCCGAGAGCACCAGCACCCGCAGCGCCGGGTCGGCGCCCACCAGTTCGCGGCAGACGGCCACGCCAGGTTTCAGCGGCAGGTTGAGGTCGAGCACCAGCACGTCGGGCCGGGCGGCGCGGGCGCGCCGGACCGCCTGTTCGCCGTCGCCGGCGGTGGCCACCACCTCGAAGCCCGCGTCCGCCAGGTCCCTGGCCACCGCGTCCCGCCACATGGGGTGGTCGTCGACCACCATCACCTTCAACGGGCTCTCCCCCATCGGTTCCTTCTCCTCCAGCTCTTCGGTTCCCGCGTTCCCGGGCTCGTACGTTGTTCCGCAACTCCGCGGGCCCAGGGTCCGCGGCTGCGCGGCTCCGCGGGCCCCCGCGGCTGCGCGGCTCGGCGGGGTCCCCGCGCGGCTGCGCGGAGCCGCGCCGTGGTCAGGTCTTCGGCACCCGCATCTCGACCTCGGCGCCCTGGCCGGGGACCGAGAACAGCTCGGCCGTGCCGCCCAGGTCGCGCAGGCGGCCCCGGATGGACTGGGCGACGCCCAGCCGGCCCTCGCTCTCGGCGGCCTGGAGCCGGCCCGCGGGGATGCCGGGGCCGTCGTCGCGGACGGTGACGATGACCTGGGCGGGTTCGTCCTCCAGCAGGATCCAGGCCCGCGCGTCCTCCCCCGCGTGCGCCCGGACGTTGTCCAGCGCGGCGCCGACCGCCGCGGCCAGTTCGCGGGCCGTGTGGCCGGGCAGTTCCACCGGGGTGCCCGGTTCGGCCAGGGCGATCCTGGGGCCGGTGGCGTGGCGGGCCAGCAGGGCGCGCAGGTCGAGGGGACCGTCGGACTGCTCCCCGCCGGGCTCCGGGCCGCCGTCCGGGACGTCCTCGCGCCGGTGGGCGTCGCGCGGGCCGGGCAGGCCCCGGGAGATCAGCGCGCGCAGCGCGGACTCCTGCTCGCCCGCCAGCCGGACCAGCTCGGCGGTGTCCGCCCCGCCGCCGGTGGCGCCGTCGGCGGCGCGCCGCCGGATCATGGCGAGGACCTGCAGCACGCCGTCGTGGATGTCACGGGCCAGCCGCTCGCGTTCCCGGGTGGCGGCCTCGATCTCCAGGGCACGGGCCAGGGTCCGCTCGGAGGCGCGGGCCACCTCGACGACGTAGCCGATGGCGATGGCGGCGACCCAGACCAGGATCACGTTGTGCACCGTGTCGCGGGTGGGGGCGCCGCGCTCCACCAGGTTGGCCGCGGCCACCAGGGTGGAGGCGAAGGCCGCCCAGCGCCAGCCGCCCTTGACCGCGAAGGCGAGGACCGAGCCGGCCGTCCATATCGACGGCAGGGTCGGGCCGCCGGCGTGGATGCGCGCGGCGGAGTCGGCCAGCGGTGTCAGCAGGATGCCGACGACCGCGACCGTCAGGTCGACGCCGAGGAAACCGCGGGTGCAGCTGCGCGCGTCGGAGACCCGGCGGACGGTGGCCAGGGTCCACACCATCAGGACCGCGAGGTAGCCGACGGCCACCTCCGGGCGGACGAAGTGCCGGTGCGCCGACGCGAACAGGGCGACGGCGTACAGCATCGTCAGCACCCGGTAGGCGGTCAGCGCCCGCCAGAGCGGCTGCTCGACCGACATCCGGCCGCGTGTCTCCCGGGCCACCTCGCCCCTCCCCCGTCTCCCCCTGGTGTCCCCGCGTACGGCGGCGTGGGCCGCCCGGGGTCAGTGGCCTTCCGGCCCCTTGGAACCGGCCGCGGCCGCTTTGGCCTGCTCGGCGGCCTTCTCGGCCCTGGCCGCCTTCTCCGCCTTGGCGGCCTCCGCCAGCTGGCGCTTGGCGGCGGTGGCGTACATGTCGACGTACTCCTGGCCGGAGAGCTTCATCAGCTCGTACATGACCTCGTCGGTCACCGCGCGCAGCACGAACCGGTCGTTGTCCATGCCCTGGTAGCGGCTGAAGTCCAGCGGCTTGCCGATCCGGATGCCGGGGCGCATGAGCTTGGGCATCGCCCGGCCGGGCGGCTGGATCTTCTCGGTGTCGATCATGGCGACCGGGATGACGGGGGCGCCGGTGGCCAGCGCCACCCGGGCCAGACCGCCGGGCTTGCCGCGGTAGAGCCGGCCGTCGGGCGAGCGGGTGCCCTCGGGGTAGATGCCGAAGAGGCCGCCGTTCTCGATGACCTTGATGCCGCTGCGGATCGCCGCCTCGCCGGCGCCGCGGCCGCCCTCGCGGTCCACCGGGAGCTGGCCGACGCCCTTCATGAAGGCGGCCGTCAGGCGCCCCTTCACACCGGGGGTGGTGAAGTACTCCGCCTTGGCGATGAAGGTGACCTTGCGGTCGAGCATCACGGGAAGGAAGATCGAGTCCGAGAAGGACAGGTGGTTGCTCGCGAGGATCGCGGGCCCCTCGGCCGGAATGTTCTCCAGGCCCTCGACCCAAGGTCTGAACGCGACTTTCACCGGTGCCCCGATGATCACCTTCATTATTTCGTAGATCACCCGACTGCCCTCCTGTGCATCGGGTCCGAACCTTATCCCGAGGCCGCCGCAAACGCTCGACGCCCCTGGCCGGTGCAGGCACGGTCGCGTACGGTGAAGTACCCACTCCACCCTTGTGCCGTGCGGGTACCCGTCGGCACGACTCAGTCACGAGGAGACCGAAGGTGCCGGTCCTTCCCGGAGCCGAGCCGTTCCGCCACGACGGCGGGGAGATCGGCGTGCTGCTCTGTCACGGTTTCACCGGTTCGCCGCAGTCGATGCGCCCCTGGGCGGAGTACCTGGCCGAACGCGGGCTGACGGTGTCCCTCCCCCTCCTGCCGGGTCACGGCACGCGCTGGGAGGACATGCAGGTCACCGGCTGGCAGGACTGGTACGCGGAGGTGGACCGCGCGCTGCGGGAGCTCACCGCGCGGTGCTCGGCGGTCTTCGTCTGCGGGCTGTCCATGGGCGGCGCGCTCGCCCTGCGGCTGGCCGCGAGGCACGGCGACGCGGTGAGCGGGGTGGTCCTGGTCAACCCCGTCAACAAGGTGCACGGGGCGGCCGCGCGGGTGCTGCCGGTCGTGCGGCACCTGGTGCCGACCACCAAGGGGCTGACCGGCGACATCAAGAAGGCCGGCGCCCTGGAGACGGGGTACGCCAAGGTGCCGCTGCACGCCGCCTACTCGCTGGCGGTCTTCCTGCGGACCCTCGACCGCGAACTGCCGCAGGTCACCCAGCCGCTCCTGCTGCTGCACAGCACCGAGGACCACGTGGTGGCCCCGGCCGACTCGGCGCGGATCCTGGCGCGGGTCTCCTCGGTGGACGCCACCGAGGTCCTGCTCGAGGACAGCTATCACGTGGCGACGCTGGACAACGACGCGGAGCGGATCTTCGCGGAGAGCCTGGCCTTCGTGGAGCGGCTGGCTCCCGGCGCGGGCGTCTCCCGGTCCGACCGGGAAGGGACGGCCTCCGTTGGCTGAGAACGGCGCCGGGCGGGACCCGGACCACGAGGAGCAGGAACCCGAGCTTCCCGCGTTCGACGAGAAGGCGGCGTGGGAGGCGATCGTCGCCTCCTACGGCGAGGAGCCGCCGGACCCGCCGGGGGTGAGACCGTTCCGGGCGGTGGAGGACCTGGCGCTCCCGGAGGAGGACGTGCGCCCCGGTGACGCGGAGGGCCCCGGGGGCGCCGACGGCCCCAAGGCCGACGCCGAACCGGTGGCGGAGCCCGGGCCGGAGCCGGAGCCGGAGGTGCGGCCACTGGGCGGGGCGGTGACGTTCGCCCCCGGCGTGGGCGCGGGCGCCACCGCGACGGCGCCGCCGGCCGGGCCGCGGGACTTCGAGCTCGCGGAACCGTCGGAGGAGGAGGACCACTTCGTCCCGCCGGAGCCGCCGCCGCTGCCGGAGACGGACGCGACCGCGAAGTTCGCGTGGCTCGGGATCGTCGGCGGTCCGGTGCTGCTGCTGCTCGCGGTGCTGCTGGGATGGCACATGTCCTGGTGGCTCACGACGGTGTGCGTCGGCGGTTTCCTCGGCGGCGCGGCTGCGCTGGTCCTGCGCATGGACCCCGACGGGGACGACTTCGACGACCCGGGCCGCGGCGCGGTCGTCTGACCTCCGCGCGCGGCGCGCCGGCGCTTCCCGCACAAGCACGCAAGCACACAGGCGCACAGGCGCACGAGCGCGCCGCCGCGGGACGCGGGGCGCGCGCCGACGACGCACGAGGGCGGGGCCCGGGTCGCTGCGACCCGGGCCCCGCCCTCGTCCACGCCCGCCCCGCGCGGGGGTGGCGTCAGCGCTGGTAGAGCGCCTCGATCTCGTCCGCGAAGTCCTTGGCGACGACGTTCCGCTTCAGCTTCAGCGACGGCGTGAGGTGCCCCGACTCCTCGGTGAACTGGCTCGCCAGCACGCGGAACTTGCGCACCGACTCCGCCTTGGAGACCGCCGCGTTGCCGTCGTCGACGGCCGACTGGACCGCGGCCAGCAGGTCCGCGTCGTCCCGCAGCCCCGCCGCCGTCGTCCCCTGCGGCTTGCCGTTCTCCGCGCACCAGCGGCCGAGGAACTCCTCGTCCAGGGTGACCAGGGCGCCGACGAACGGACGGCCGTCGCCGACCACCATGCACTCGGCGACCAGCGCGTGCGCCCGGATGCGGTCCTCGATCACGGCCGGGGCGACGTTCTTGCCGCCCGCCGTGACGATGATCTCCTTCTTCCGGCCGGTGATCCGCAGGTAGCCGTCCTCGTCGAGGGTGCCGAGGTCGCCGGTGTGGAACCAGCCGTCCTCCAGCGCCTCGGCGGTGGCCGCCTCGTTGTTCCAGTAGCCGGTGAAGACGTGCTCGCCGTGGAGCAGGACCTCGCCGTCGTCGGCGATGCGGACGACCGAGCCGGGCAGCGGCTGGCCGACCGTGCCGATCTTCTGCTTGTCCCACGGGTTGAAGGCGGTGGCCGCGGCGGACTCGGTGAGGCCGTAGCCCTCGAGGATGGTGAAGCCGATGCCGCGGAAGAAGTGGCCGAGGCGCTCACCCAGCGGCGCGCCGCCGGAGACCGCGTACTCGCCGCGCCCGCCGAGGACGGCGCGCAGCTTGCTGTAGACCAGCTTGTCGAAGACCTTGTACTTGACCCGCAGGCCGAAGGACGGGCCGGAGGGCTCGTCCAGGGCGCGGCTGTAGGCGATCGCGGTGGCGGCGGCCTTGTCGAAGATCTTGCCCTTGCCGTCGGCCTGCGCCTTGGCGCGGGCCGAGTTGTAGACCTTCTCGAACACCCGCGGGACGCCGAGGATCAGCGTCGGGCGGAAGGACGCCAGCTCGCCGGTCAGGTTGGAGATGTCGGGGACGAGGCCCAGCCGGATCGGCGCGAGCATCGCCGCGACCTCGACCAGGCGGCCGAAGACGTGGGCGAGCGGCAGGAACAGCAGGACGGAGCAGCGGCCGGTGTCGAAGAGCGGGCCGAGGCGCTCGACGGCGTTGCCGGCCTCCGCGAACCAGTTGCGGTGGGTGAGCACGCAGCCCTTGGGGCGGCCGGTGGTGCCGGAGGTGTAGACGATGGTCGCCGGGTCGTCGGCCCTGGCGGAGCGGGCGCGCTCGTCGAGGGTGTCCTCGGAGACGTCCTGGCCGAGCCGGCCGAGCTCCTCGAGGGCGCCGTCGTCGATCTGCCACACGTGCTTCAGCGCGGGGAGCTGGGAGCGGACCTGCTCGACGCCCGCGGCGTGGGCCGCCGTCTCGACCACCACGGCGGTGGCGCCGGAGTCGCCGAGTATCCACTCGATCTGCTCGGGCGAGCTGGTCTCGTAGACCGGCACGGTCACCGCGCCGGCGCTCCAGATCGCGAAGTCCAGCAGCGTCCACTCGTAGCGGGTGCGGGAGATCAGCGCCACCCGGTCGCCGGGCTGCACGCCCGCGCCGATCAGGCCCTTGGCCGCGGCGTTCACCTCGGCGAGGAACTGCCGGGCCGTGACGTCCTGCCAGGCGCCGCGGTCGTCCTTGCGGGCGATCACCGCGGTGTCGGGGTGCTGCGCGGCGTTTCTGCGGACCAGATCGGTCAGGTTGCCGTCCGCAGGGACTTCGTACAGAGCCGGAAGGCTGAACTCGCGCAAGACTGCTGCTCCTCATTGGCGCCGACGCCACGACGTTGTGTGGGGTGCGACGGCGGTGCGGTCCGTGGCCGGGCGCCTGCCCGGACGGGGTGCGGACACGATCCGCCCCGGACCCGGCACGCCCTGGACCTGACACTTCTTGGACCGAACGGACGTTACCCCTGGGTAGCTTTACTCCGGAAGGGCATCCGGTTCGGATGTTCGCCGCGTCACACGACTGGTGTTCCATTGCGCACAGTAGTCCACGCCTTTCTTGTGAAGCCAGAGTAACCGCAGGTCCGACCGCCTCTGTTCACGGTCCCACCGCACGCCTAGGCTTCGTCGGCATGGCAGCGACCCCCCTCCGTGACCGTGCCGTCCGGCCCGGCACCCGCATCCATGTGGTCAGTGACGTGCACGGCAACGCCCGCGATCTCGCGCGGGCCGGGGAGGGCGCCGACGCCCTGATCTGTCTGGGCGACCTGGTGCTGTTCCTCGACTACGCCGACCACTCGCGCGGGATCTTCCCCGAGCTGTTCGGCGAGGAGAACGCGGACCGCGTCGTCGAGCTGCGCACCGCCCGCCGCTTCGCGGAGGCCAGGGACTTCCAGGCGGGACTGTGGGCGGCGGCGGGCGAGGACCGGGCGGTGCTGATCGAGCGCGCGGTGCGCCGTCAGTACGCCGAGATGTTCGCGGCGATGCCCACCCCGGCGTACGCCACCTTCGGCAACGTCGACATCCCCCGGCTGTGGCCGGAGTTCGCCCGGGAGGGCACCACCGTCCTGGACGGCCAACGGGTGGAGATCGGCGGCTGGACCTTCGGCTTCGTCGGCGGCGGCCTGCGCACCCCGATGCGGACGCCGTTCGAGATCAGCGACGAGGAGTACGAGGCCAAGCTGGCCGCGCTGGGCGAGGTGGACGTGCTGTGCACGCACATCCCGCCGGAGGTCCCCGACCTGGTCTACGACACGGTGGCCCGCCGCTTCGAGCGGGGCAGCCGCGCCCTGCTGGACGTGATCCGGCGCACCCGGCCCCGGTACTCGCTCTTCGGGCACGTCCACCAGCCGCTGAGCCGGCGGATGCGGATCGGGTCCACCGAGTGCGTCAACGTGGGCCACTTCGCGAGCAGCGGCAGGCCGTGGGCGCTGGAGTTCTGAAGGCCCCGGCCCCCCTGCCGGGACGGCGGCGCCTTCCACGCGCGATAGCCTGCACCAGCAGACCTGCCGGACCGGATCTGGAGGAGCCACGGCGATGGCGGAACACACCAGCTCGAACATCACCATTGAGGCCGCACCGGCCGACGTGATGGAGGTGATCGCCGACTTCGCCCGCTACCCCGAGTGGACCGGTGAGGTGAAGGAGGCGGAGGTCGTCGCCACGGACGGCCGGGGCCGCGCGGAGCAGGTCCGGCTGGTGATGGACGCCGGCGCGATCAAGGACGACCAGACCCTGGCCTACACCTGGCAGGGCGGGAGCGAGGTCTCCTGGACCCTGGTGAAGTCCCAGATGCTCAGGTCCCTGGACGGCTCCTACGCCCTGCGGGACCGGGGCGACGGGTCCACCGAGGTCACCTACACCCTCACCGTGGACGTCAAGATCCCCATGCTGGGCATGATCAAGCGCAAGGCCGAGAAGGTCATCATCGACCGCGCGCTGGCCGGCCTGAAGAAGCGCGTCGAGTCCAGGGCGGCCTAGGGCCGGGTCCTCGCCGCCGATGCGAACCGTACTGATCACCGGGCCCGGCGGCTCCGGACGGACCACCGTCGCCGCGGCCACCGCCCTGCGCGCCGCCCGCGAGGGTTCCCGCACCCTGCTGCTGACCTGCGACGGCACCTCGCCCGCCGGTCTCCCGCCCGGCTCCGTGCCCGGCCTCGCTGTGCGCCTGTCCGACCCCGCCGAGGGGTTCCGGGACGCGCTGGGGGCCCTCCAGGAGCGGGCCGGCTCCGCCCTGGACCTGCTGGGCGCCCGTCCGCTGGAGCGCGACGAACTCACCCCGCTGCCCGGCGCCCGGGAGCTCGGGCTGCTGCGCGACCTGCGCCGGGCCGCGCGTTCCGGCGACCACGACGTGCTGGTCGTCGATCTTCCGGCGGCCCCCGACGCCCTCGCCCTCCTGGCCCTGCCGGGCGTGCTGCGCCGCTACCTGCGCCGGCTGCTCCCGCCGGAGCGGCAGGCGGCCCGCGCCCTGCGGCCGCTGCTGGGCCGGCTGGCCGGGGTGCCGATGCCGGCCGACTGGCTCTACGACTCCACCGCCCGCCGGGACGCCGAACTCGCCGAGGCACAGTCCCTGCTGGACCGCGCCTCGGTGCGGCTCACCGCCGAGCCCGGCCCCGCGGGAGCGGAGGCGGTGCGCGCGGCCGTGCTCGGCCTCGCGCTGCACGGCCACCGTCCTGAGGCGCTGCTGGCCAACCGGGTGGTGCCGGACTCCTCCCCCGACGCCTGGCTGGCCGCGCTCGCCGCCCACCAGCGCGGGACGCTCGACGAGTGGGCCGCGGCCCTGCCCGTCCACACCGTGCCGCACCTGGGCCGGGACCCGCGCGGCGCGGACGACCTCGCCGCCCTCGGCGTCCCGGGCGTGGACGCCTTCCCCGGCGCGGCGGGCCCGGCCGGCCCCGCCGCCGTCGAGCGGCCGGTGGAGGACCGGAGCGCCGAGGACGGCACGCTGGTCTGGCGCATACCGCTGCCCGGCGCGGTCCGTGAGGAGCTGGACCTGGTCCGACGCGGTGACGAGCTGCTGCTCACCGTGGGGCGCTTCCACCGGGCCCTCGCGCTGCCGTCCGTCCTGCGCAGGTGCGCGGTGACCGGGGCGGCCCTGCGGGAGGGCACGCTGGTCGTCCGTTTCGTCCCGGACCCGTCGCTGTGGCCGGGCCCTTCCGCGGAGCGCTGAACGCGCCCGGCCCGTTCGGGTAACGTCGACAGTGTCCGAGCCGGACGCGAGCGAGGGCACGCGGAAGAGACGGAAGAAGGGGTCCGGGATGAGCGAGAAGCCCGAAGCACACGTCGGCGGCTCCGACGCCTGGGCGGAGGCCTGCGCCGAGGACCTGCGGGCACAGCGGGAGGCCCACCGCGAGCGCCGGGCGACCGGCGACGGGACCGCGTCGGCCGCCGAGGAACTGCGCCGGCTGGCCTCCGCGGTCGCCGACCGGCTGGGCTCGTTCCAGGGGCAGGCCCAGCTGCTGGGGGCGGCCGAGCAGGTCGTCCGGCAGGCCAGGGCCGCGGTCGAGCCGGTGATCGAGCGGAACCCGGACGTCTTCCGCCACCTGGCCGCGGCCGGTTCCGAACTGCTCGCCGCCTACCGCTCCGCCGTGCAGGGCCAGGAGAGCCGCTGGACCTCCGGTGACGAACACCGGACCGGCGGTGCCGGGGAGGACGGTGCCGAGGGCGCCGCCGCCGGCCGGGCGGAGGGCCGCTCCGCGGACCGCCCGGGGGACGACGACCGGGGTGACGGACCGGTGGGAGGCCAGCGGATCGACGTGGAGTGATCGCCCTCCGGTACGGTAAGCCCCAGCGGGCACGACCATTTACCGAGGGACACATGGGACTCACCATCGGCGTCGACATCGGCGGCACCAAGATCGCGGCGGGAGTCGTCGACGAGGATGGCAACATCCTCTCGACCTTCAAGGTGCCGACCCCCGACACGGCCGAGGCCATCGTCGACGCCATCGCGTCCGCGGTGGACGGGGCCAGGGCCGGGCATCAGATCGTCGGCGTGGGCATCGGCGCCGCCGGCTACGTCGACCGGCAGCGGGCCACGGTCTACTTCGCGCCCAACATCGACTGGCGTCAGGAGCCGCTCAAGGCGAAGGTGGAGGCCCGCGTGGACCTCCCCGTCGTCGTCGAGAACGACGCCAACGCGGCGGCCTGGGGCGAGTACCGGTTCGGTGCGGGCCGGGACAACCGCAACGTCATCTGCATCACCCTGGGCACCGGCCTGGGCGGCGGCATCATCATCGGCGACAAGCTGCGCCGCGGTCACTTCGGTGTGGCAGCCGAGTTCGGCCACATGCGGATGGTGCCGGACGGCCTGCTGTGCGGCTGCGGCAAGCAGGGCTGCTGGGAGCAGTACGCCTCCGGGCGCGCCCTGGTCCGCTACGCCAAGCAGCGCGCCTCCGCCACCCCGGCCAACGCCGAGCTGCTGCTCTCCCTGGGCGACGGCACGCCCGAGGGCATCGAGGGCAAGCACATCTCCACGGCCGCCCGGCAGGGCGACCGGGTCTCCGTGGACTCCTACCGGGAGCTGGCCCGCTGGGTCGGCGCGGGGCTGGCCGACCTGGCCTCGCTCTTCGACCCGGAGGCGTTCATCATCGGCGGCGGCCTCTCCGACGAGGGCGAACTGCTGCTGGAGCCGGTCCGCAAGTCCTACCGGCGCTGGCTGGTGGGCGGCGGCTGGCGTCCGGTCGCCGAGGTGAACGCGGCGACGCTGGGCGGCAAGGCGGGTCTGGTGGGCGCGGCCGACCTGGCCCGGCAGCCCGCGGCCCCGATGTAGGAGGGCGCCCGGTGACGGCCGACGCGCCCGCCCCTCCTCCGCCGCTCCCGGCGTCCGGGACCGGGGCGGACGGGTCGGCCGTGGTCCGGGCGCTGTCCTACAACGTGCGGTCGATGCGCGACGACACGGCGGCGCTGGCCCGGGTGATCCGGGCCTGCGCGCCGGACGTGGTGCTGGTCCAGGAGGCGCCGCGGTTCGTCGGCTGGCGCAAGCGGCTGGCACGGCTGGCGCGGGAGTCGGGCCTGGTGGTCCTCTCCGGCGGCGCGCCCGCCGCGGGGCCGGCGCTGCTGTGTTCGGTGCGGGCGGTGGTGGAGCGCACGGAGGACGTGCTGCTGCCGCTCACCCCCGGGCTGCACCGGCGGGGGTTCTCCACCGCCGTGGTGCGGTTCGGGCGGGCGGCGCGGCTGGGGCTGCTGAGCTGCCACCTCTCCCTGCAGTCCGCGGAGCGGTACGGGCAGGCGGACATGCTGCTGGAACGGGTGCGGGGCCTGGGGGCCGCGCACGTGCTGGCGGGCGGCGACCTCAACGAGAGGCCCGGCGGGCGGGCGTTCCGCCGGGTGGCCGGGGAGCTGCGGGACTGCCGGACGGCCGCGCCGTGGGGCGGGGAGTTCACCTCGCCCGCCCACGACCCGGTCCAGCGCATCGACGCCCTCTTCACCACCCCGGGGATCGAGGTCCTCGCCTGCGGCGTCCCCACGGACCTCCCCGGCGTCACCCCGGCCGACCTCCGCGCCGCCACCGACCACCTGCCGGTCCTGGCGGCGCTGCGCGTGCCGTCGCCCTGACCGTCAGCGTGCGGCCTCGGCGTCCGCGAGCACCGACCGCAGCAGCGCACGGCACTCGTCGACGAAGGCGGGGAAGGTGTCCCAGTAGTAGGAGATGCCGCTGACGCCGGTGGAGATCGCCCAGGCCCGGGCCCTGCTCCAGGTCGCGTCGTCGAGGTCCAGCGCGTCCCGGTAGGCCTGCCGGGCCTCCTGCGGGAGGTTCCAGGCGGTGGAGTGCTCGGCATCCGGGCGGCCGACCGTGAGGGAACCGAAGTCGATCACGGCGTGCAGGGCGCCCTCCCGGACCAGCAGGTTGGTCGGCTTGAGGTCACCGTGGAGCCAGCCGTGAGGGCTGGAGGACGCGGGCAGGGCGAGCGCGGCACGCCACAGCTGTTCCAGCGCGTCGACGTCGAGCTCGCAACCCACGTGGGTCCGGCAGTCGCCGAGACACCGGGTGATCCACGGGTCGCAGGGTTCCAGGTCGCCCCCGCGGTACCCGCTGAGGCCGTCCGTGCGGGTGGCGCCCATGAGCGGGACGGCGTGCAGCTCCCCCACCACCGCCGCCAGGTCCGCGCCGAAGGCGGCCCAGTCCTGGACGGTGCCGGGACCGGCCTCCGCGCCGTCGATCCAGCGCAGGACCGACCAGGCCAGGGGGAAGGCGCCGGTGGGCGTCCCGACGTGGACGGGGGCGGGGACCGGGCGGGAGAGGTGCGGCGCGAGGCGCGGGAGCCACTCCTGTTCCTTCCGCACCGCCTCGGCCTTCTCCGTCGTGCGCGGAAGGCGCACGAGCAGGTCGTCCCCCAGCCGGTACATGGTGTTGTCCGTGCCCGCGCCGGCGGGCGCGAGCGGCAGGTCGGCCCACTCCGGGCGCTGTTCCTTCAGCAGCGCGCGGACCAGCGCCTCGTCGACAGCGATCTCGTTCTCATGCAGGGTCACGGCGACAGCCTGCCGCCGTTCCGATCAACGGGCCACCAGCTTGGCGGAGTTGGGCCGCAACCGCGCCCCTGGCCCCCACCGGTCAGGAGGAGGCGGAGGGCCGCCCGGAAGCTTCCGCGTCCGCGGGCTCGGGACGCTCCGACGACGCGGACCCGCTCACCGTGATCTCCCACAGGCGGTCCGCCGCCATCAGCGTCGCGGCGACCAGCAGACCGTTGCGCAGGAACAGCAGCGTGAGCCCCAGCGGCGTGCTCCCCACGACGTCCCCGAAGTACAGCGGGAACTCCAGCAGCGTCACCCCGCAGGCGGCCACCACGACCCACCCCGTCGGCCCCGCCCCGCTCCCGCGGAACGACACGCAGACCGCGGCGACGCCCACCAGCCACACCATGTACTGCGGGCTGATCACGCGGCTGGTCACGGTGAACATCAGCACCGCCACCAGAGCGGCCAGCGCCGGCACCGCCGGCCCCCACACGACGCGTGCCCCTGCGGCCCCCGGCGCCCCGGGGCGGGCCCGCCAACGCCAGAACAGCAGCCACCCGAACGCCGCCGCGGTCAGCAGCATCGCCGCCCGGCTCACCGTCTCCACGTGCGGGCCGAGGAACTCCATCGAGCCGTAGTTGAGCAGTACCTGCCCCTCCCACCCGTACTGCCGGGCGACGTGCAGGACCAGCGCGCCCAGCGACTCCACCTCGGTGCCCCGGTCGCGCTGGAAGGTGAGGAAGGCGAACGCCCCCGGCATCGCCAGCGCGAACCCGGCGGCCACCGCCGCGGCGGTCACCGCCGCCCAGACCCAGGTGGCCCTGCGGACCGCCCCGGCCAGCAGCAGCACCGGCCACACCTTGAGCATCGCGCCGAACCCGACGAGCGCGCCCGCGAGCCGGGGCCGCCGCCGCAGGGCGAGCAGCGCGCCCACCGCGACCGCCGTGACCATCAGGTCGTAGCGGGAGTAGACCGTCGGGCCGAGCAGCGGCACGCCCGCCGTCCACAGCCAGGCCCCGTGCGGGGACCGTCCGCTCCCCCGCCCGGCGCGCAGCAGCAGCGCGAACACCAGCAGGTCGACGAGGAAGGCGAGCACGAAGAACGCCTCCGCGTACCCCAGCCAGGGCAGCACGGCGGGCGAGAGGATCGCCAGCGCCGCGGCCGGCGGGTACTGCCAGGTGACGTCGGCCTGGGGGAACGTTCCCTCACCGAGCACGCCGTACCAGTTCTGGTAGATCACATGGACGTCGGAGGTGACGTCCGGCCCGGGCATCACCCACACCTTGAAGACCAGGAGCAACAGCACCGCCCGCGAGGCGAGCCACAGCGCCCACAGGACCCACAGGACCCACGGCGCGCCCCGGGCCCACCGCCCGGCCGCCGGGCCGGGAGCGGAGGGCGGGACGGTGGAGGCGGACGGGGGGTGCGCGCGGCCCGTGGTCTGCATGCGGACATGATTGCCCATGAGGCGGTTGGATAGGGTCGGCGGCGATGCACAAGACGCTGATCGTGACCAATGACTTCCCGCCGCGTCCCGGCGGCATCCAGGCGTTCCTGCACAACATCGCGCTGCGCCTCGACCCGGAGCGGTTCGTGGTGTACGCGTCGACCTGGAAGCGCGGCCGGGAGGGCGTGCGGGCCACCGAGGACTTCGACGCCGAGCAGCCGTTCACCGTGGTGCGGGACCGCACCACGATGCTGCTGCCCACGCCGGGCGCCACCCGCAAGGCCGTCGGCCTGCTGCGGGAGCACGGCTGCACCTCGGTGTGGTTCGGCGCCGCCGCCCCGCTGGGGCTGATGGCGCCGGCCCTGCGGAAGGCGGGCGCGACCCGGCTGGTGGCCACCACCCACGGCCACGAGGCGGGCTGGGCGCAGCTTCCCGCCGCGCGGCAGCTGCTGCGGCGGATCGGTGAGTCGACCGACGTCATCACCTACCTGGGCGAGTACACCCGTTCCCGGATCGCGGACGCGCTGACGCCCGGGGCGGCGGCGCGGATGGCGCAGCTCCCGCCGGGGGTGGACGAGAAGACGTTCCACCCGGGCTCGGGCGGCGACCGGGTGCGTGCCCGGCTGGGGCTCACCGACCGGCCGGTGGTGGTCTGCGTGTCGCGGCTGGTGCCCCGCAAGGGGCAGGACACCCTGATCCGGGCGATGCCGCGGATCCTGGCCGCCGAGCCGGACGCGGTGCTGCTGGTCGTCGGCGGCGGCCCGTACGAGAAGGACCTGCGGCGGCTGGCCCGGGAGACCGGGGTGGAGCGGTCGGTGGTGTTCACCGGCCCGGTGCCGTGGTCGGAACTCCCGGCGCACTACGGGGCGGGCGACGTCTTCGCGATGCCCTGCCGCACCCGGCGGGGCGGGCTGGACGTGGAGGGGCTGGGCATCGTCTACCTGGAGGCGTCCGCGACGGGCCTGCCGGTGGTGGCGGGCGACTCCGGCGGCGCCCCGGACGCGGTCCTCGACGGGGAGACCGGCTGGGTGGTCCGCGGCGGCTCGCCCGCGGACGCCGCGGAGCGGATCGTGACCCTGCTGGGGGACGCGGAGCTGCGCCGCCGGATGGGTGAGCGGGGCCGCGCCTGGGTCGAGGAGCGGTGGCGGTGGGACCTGCTCGCCGACCGGCTGCGCGAGCTGCTCTGACGGCGGTTCAGCGGGCGCCGAGTTCCTCGCGGAGCTCCGCCTGCCAGAGGGCGGTGAAGGCGGCCCGGTCCACGCCGAGGACGTCCCGCAGGGCGGCCTCCTCGCCGTCTTCGCCGACGGCGTCGTAGAGCGTCCGGACGGCCCGCTCGCCCCACCGGTCCGCCACCAGCCGGCAGGCCAGCCAGGCGCCCTCGTAGGCCCGGCCGACCGTCCCGGCGTCCCCGCCGAAGGCGAACTCCCCGTCGGTGGGCAGTCCTCGGGGGACGTCGCCGTCGCGCGCCGCGCGGGCGAGGGCCGGGGCGGCCTCGGCGGGCGGCTGCTCCTCGCCCCGGTAGGCCGTCCAGTCGGCGCATCCCTCCGAGAGCCACATCGGGGTGCGGGTGGTGGTGCGGGCGCGCAGGGCCACGTGGGTCGCCTCGTGCGTGACGACGATCTGCCGCGCCTGCTCGCCGAGGGTGCCGAACGCCTCCGGGTTCACGACGACGCGGGGGGCGTCGCCGGGGGTGGTGACGGCGGCGGTCGCCCGGTAGGCGGAGGCGGGGGCGTCCAGGAGGCGGGCCATGGCCTCGGTGGACTCCGGCACAACGACCACGGGGCGGACGGCGGTGTCCCACGCCTCGTCGACGGCGCGGGCGGCGGCTTCGCCGAGCGGCGTGTACGCGCGCGGGTCGGTGTCCGCGCCGGAGGCCACCACCAGGGTCCTGGGGGTGCTCGCGGTGCGCGGGGCGGGGTCCTGGTCCCAGAGCTGTTCCGCCTCGCCCGGGGCGGGTCGGTCGGCGGTGACGCGCCAGGTGCCGTCGTCGTCGCGGCCGAGCGTGAGGACGCGGCGGGCGGTGGCGGTGCCCACGTCCTGCTCCAGCCGGTGGCGCAGTTCGGCCTCCACGGTGGCCGTGTCCTCGCCCTGGACGGTCACCTCGGCCACCTCGTACCGCCAGGCGGTGAGCGGGAGGGCGTGCAGGGCTTCCCACTGCGCGGCGTCGCCGGTCGCCGCGAACGCGGTCCGGTCGCCGCGCAGCAGCGCCTCGCTGCGGCGCGTCAGCAGTTCCCCCGCGTCGGGCGCCGCCGGCGCGCACCCCGCCGCCACCCCCAGCGCGGCAACCACGCCCACCACCCGGCTCCTCAGCACCCCCCGATCCTAGGCACCCGGGCCGTCCGGCCGCCCTCGCGGTCCACCGGCCCCCTGACGGGCCGGTGGGCCGCGGCTGTGGGTTCCGCTTCGATCCGTCGGCCGGGACCGTGATGTCCAGGGGTTCTGGATGGGGTGTCCGGCCGGTGCGTCGGTGGGTTCGTCCGGTCGATCCGTCGTCTTCCCCGAACACGTCGTGCACTGGTCCGCTCGGGCGGAGTGCGGATCGTGGGGTGGTTCGCTCTTTCGGCGCCGCTCGGTGGGTATGGGTGTTCCCGACGGACGGGTCATCGGGGCAGGGAGAGATCATGGCGGTGCTCACGGGCAAGGCGGCTGTCGTCACTGGTGGCTCGCGGGGGATCGGCCGGGCTGTCGTGCTGCGGCTCGCGCGGGACGGGGCGACCGTGGTCTTCAACTACGCGCAGAACCGGGATGCTGCGGACGAGGTCGTGCGGCAGGCGGAGAAGGCGGGCGGGAAGGTCGTTGCGGTCCAGCTGGATCTGGCGGAGCCTCGCGCGGCCGAGGAGTTGCTGACCACTGCCGAACGTGAGCTCGGCGGTCTGGACATTCTGGTCAACAACGCGGCCACACATACCGACGTCGTGCCCATCGCGCAGACGGAGGAGGCTGTGTTCGACCAGGTGATGGCCGTGAACGCGAAGTCGGTCTTCCTCACGGTGCGTTATGCGGCGCGGCGTATGCGCGACGGCGGGCGGATCGTGAACATCTCCAGCCTCAACACCGTTTTCCCCGCCCCTGGCAACGCTCCGTACGCAGCCAGCAAGGGCGCCCTCGAACAGCTGACCTTGGTGGCCTCACGCGAGCTGGGCGCACGGGGCATCACGGTCAACACCGTCTCGCCCGGCGCCACGGACACCGATCTTCTGAACGCGGCCAACGAGCCGGAGAAGTTGGCGATGGCCGTCGCAATGACCTCGCTCGGACGCCTCGGCCGGCCCGAGGACGTGGCGGACGTCGTCGCCTTCCTCGCGGGGCCGGACGGGCGGTGGCTGACGGGCCAGAACATTCGTGCCAACGGAGGTGTCCTCTGACCGACAGGGGCACTGTGAGGCATTCACGGAACCTGCAGCGGCTGTCCGCCGCCCGGGTCAGGGCCGCGTGACCGAGGCGAGGGGGAGCATCCCCACCGGGTCGTAGCGGACCGCGGCGCCCGGCCGGGGGGCGTGGATGACCTGGCCGTCGCCGGCGTAGATGGCGACGTGGCTGGCGTCGGAGCGGTACGTCACCAGGTCCCCCGGCCGCGCCTGGGAGAGCGGGACCTGCCGCCCGGCCGCCCGCTGCGCCTGCGACGTACGCGGCAGCGAGACCCCGGCCCGGCCCCAGGCCCACTGCGTGAGCCCGCTGCAGTCGAAGGCCTGTGGCCCGTTGGCGCCCCAGACGTACGGCCGCCCCAGCGCGGAGCGGGCCGCGGCCAGCGCGGCGGCCGCCCGCCCGGTGGCCGCCACGTCGTCGCCGAGCGGCGGCAGGTCGCGTCCGGAGCGGGTGGCCCGCTCCCACGCGGCGCGCTCGCCCTCCGGCAGCGCGTTCAGCAGCTTCCGCGCCCGGGCCAGCTTCCGCTCCACCGTCCGCCGGTGGGCCGCCACGTCCTCGCGGGTGCGCTCGAGCTCGGCGAGGTCCGCCACCGCCTCCTCGCGGTTCTGGCCGAGTTCGCGCAGTGCCCCGCGCAGGCGGCTCAGTTCGCCGGCCTGGCGGGAGCCGATCCGGTCCAGGACCGACGCCTTGTCGAGGTAGTCCTCGGGGTCGGAGGAGAGCAGCAGGGCCAGCGCGGGATCCATGCCGCCGGAGCGGTACTCCGCCCCGGCCAGTGAACCGAGCTGCTCGCGCAGGGCGTTGACCCGCTCCTGTTGCCGGGCCATCCGGTCCTGGGACGCGTCGATCTCCTCGCGGAGTGCGTCGGCGCGCTCGTCGGCCTGGTTGAAGGCCTCGACCGCCTGCTCGGCCTCGGTGTAGAGCCGGTCCAGTTCGGACCGGGTGCTCCCGGCCCCGTCCGGCTCACCGGGCGCGGCGACCGCGCCCGGGGCGACCCCGAAGGCCGCGGCGGCGACCGAGAGGACCGCGGCGGTGAAGCCGGCGGCGCCGGGCGCGGAGGACGCACGGGCGGCCGGTACGCGGCGGCGCGGCGCGAGGCGGCGAGGTGCGAGGCGGCGATGACAACCCACGGGAAACCGCACTCCCTTCGAGGCTGACGAACCTGACGGACCTGCGGGACCGTCACGCACGGCGACGGAACCGATCCCCACGGTGGCGGGGGAAACGCGCCAGACAGTAGCCCCGTCCTGGGGCCTCCTCCAAAGACCGCCGGGTCCGAACATGCCCGCGCCCCGCCTCTGACGCAGGTCATAGGCGGGGCGCGCGGTCAGTACGGGTCGCCCGGTTTCATCCGACCGGGTGAACGCCGCCGGGTTTCGGCGGCGGGTCCGGACCGGCGGGGACCGTGGGGCGGGCGGGTCAGACCCGGACGCCGAACTGGAACGGCATGTTGTTGATCGACTCGTAGCGCACGAGGGTGCCGGTGCGCGGCGCGTGCAGCACCTGGCCGTTGCCGGCGTAGAGGCCGACGTGGTGCAGGTCGCTGTAGAAGATGACCAGGTCGCCGACCTTGAGCTCGCTCATCCCGATGCGCGTGCCGTAGTTGGCCTGCTGCTGGGAGGTGCGCGGGAGACCGACGCCCGCCTGGCCGTAGGCCCAAGAGGTGAGGCCGGAGCAGTCGAAGGAGCCGGGGCCGGTGGCGCCGTAGGAGTACGGCGTGCCGATCTTGCTCTGGGCGGCGGCGAAGGCGTCCGCGGCGCGGCCGGAGGCGGCGGCGCCGCCCCCGCCGGCGAGGGAGGCCGACTGCAGGGCGGACTTGGCCTCGTCCTGGGCCATCTCGGCCCGCTCGGCGGCGGTGAGGGAGTTGAGCAGCTTCTGGGCCTCGGCCAGCTTGCCCTTGACCTCCTTCTGCCGCTTGTTCAGCTCCTCGGTGGTCTCGGAGAGGTCCTCCATCTTGGTGGTGGCCTCTTGGCGCTGCTGGGCGAGCTCGCGCTGCTTGTCCTGGATCTCGGCCAGGTCCTCGACCTGCTGGTTGCTCAACTGGT
Organism: Streptomyces abyssomicinicus; assembly: GCF_008974245.1. Classification (GTDB taxonomy): domain Bacteria; phylum Actinomycetota; class Actinomycetes; order Streptomycetales; family Streptomycetaceae; genus Streptomyces; species Streptomyces abyssomicinicus. The sequence goes on from NZ_BBZI01000008.1 coordinate 241,223, forward strand.
CGAGGGTGGACGCCTTGTCGAGGTAGTCGTCCGGGTCGGCGGAGAGGAAGAGCTGCATCGAGGAGTCGATGGTGCCGCTGCGGTACTGGGCGGCGGCCGCCATGCCGATCGCGTCACGGAGCTCGTTGAGATCCTCCTGCCCCCGGGCCACGTTGTCCTGGAGGGCGTCGATCTCCTTCTCGAGCTTCTTCTGCTTCTCCTTGGCACCGTTGTACTTCTCGGTGGCCTGCTCCGCCTCTTCGTGGAGCTTGTCGACCTTCTCCTTGACCTCGCCCTTGCTGGGCTTGGCGGGCGCCGCCTGGGCGGAGTTGCCGCCGAGGACGACGGCGGCGGCCGCCGCGGTGGTCAGCACGGTGACGCGTGCGCGGCTCGGCTGCTTGGGTCGACGGTGGGACGCCACGTGGGCGGTCTCCTTCTTCCTTCAGCCGCCTGCCGGAGCACACCTGGCGGGCGGTGAGCCTTCGCCGTCACTCCCTCTGAGCGAACACCCGAGCGAAGGTTCGAGGGCTCTGACCCTAGTGACCTTCCTGTGATCAGTTCAAATCCTCAGGTGAAAAATCTCGCCCTCGCCTGCAAACTTTGCACGCAACTCACCTGCGGTGACGTCCGGATGACTTTGCGTCGCGACCGAAAACGGTCAACTCGCCCAGAGGGGCGGTCTTGCGGCAGAAGGGACGCCGGTGGTGCTCAGCCGCGGCTGAAGCGCTTCAGGAGCACCGCGGAGGCGACGGGACGCGCGCCCGCGCGGGCCACTCCGTCGGCGACCTCACGGTCGGTGGAGGCCACCACGACCGGCCGGCCGGACGGCTCGGCGCGCACGAGCTGGCGGATCAGCTCGTCGGCGGTGATCCCCGGCTTGGAGAAGAGCACCCGTACCCCGCGCGGCGGCGCCAGCAGCACCGGCGCGGCCAGCTCGGCGCCGTCGAAGACGCAGGTGACCTCGCAGCCGGTCTGCGCGGCCAGCGCGGAGAGCTGGCCCAGGAGTCTCAGCCGCTGCTGCTCCAGCGGCATCTGCGGATAGCCGGTCTTGGTGACGTTGTAGCCGTCGACCACCAGATGGGCCTGGGGCAGCGCCAGCAGCTGGTCGAGGATGGCCGGGTCGTCCTCGGAGAGCGCCCGGGCGGCGATGTCCTTGGGTGTCATCCGGCCCGGCTCCACCGCGTCGACGGTCTCGGCGGGCCACACCGACACCGGGGGCAGGGCGAGTTCGCGGCGCAGCCCCTGGGCGGCCTCCAGCACGGTGTCCAGCAGCAGCCGGGCCCGCATGTCCTCGATGCTGCGGCCCTCCCGGACCGCCTTGCGGCTGGCCTCCAGGGCCGCCTCGGTCTCGGACAGCCGGGCCTTGAGGCGCCGGCCCTCGCTCTCCGCCGCGGACACCTGGGCCTGGGTGTGCGCCTTGACCTCGTCGAGCTCGCCGCGGAGTTTGCGCTGCGCGGCCTCGCCCCGCTTGACGTCGCTGAGCGCCGAGCGCAGCTTGCGGTGCAGCGACTCGGCCTCCTTGCGGGCGGCCTCGAGTTCGGCGCGCAGCCGTTCGGTCTCGGTGCGGACGTGGTCGCGGGCGGCCGCCGCCTCGGCGCGCAGCCGCTCCAGTTCGGCCCGGGTCTCCTCGTCGGCGCGTTCGGCCTCGGCGCGCTGCGCCTCCTCGCCGGCGGCGGTCACCAGCTTCACCCAGCCGAGCGGGCGCAGCACGTACGCGGCTGCCGCGACGTCCAGCGGGTCCGCGGCCGGCGGCGGGGCGCCCGTCTCCAGCGCCGTCGCCAGCTCCGGGTGGGCCTCGCGGAACTTCTCCCCGACGCGCTGCCGGAACTGCGCCTCGGACTCCAGCGCGGCCGCCATCGCGTTGCCGGCGAACTTGGCGCGCCGACTGGGCGTGAAGCGGGCGTACTGGCGGAGCTGGCCGGGCAGTTCGGAGACGGTCAGTGAGCCGAACGCCTCCGCGGCGATCTGGACGACGCGGCGGCGCACACCGTCGGGCAGGGGACGGTCGAGCGCCTCAGCGGCGCCGTCGTCCGGCTTTCCGCCTCCGTCACCGGCCATCCGTCATCCCTCGTCCGTCGTCCGTCTTCCGAAACCCGCGGGGGGCTGGGCCGCCGCGTCAGGAGCCGGCGCCGGGCCGGTCCACCAGTTCCACCTTGTCCACCGCGTTGCACCAGCGGCAGCGGACCGACTCGATGGTCTCACTGACCACCTCGCGTTCCTCCACCGTGGGCTCGCCCGCCAGGTCGAGATGGACGTACTCGACGACCTTGGAGGAGCGGGTGACGTCGAAGCGGGTGAGGTTGCCGCAGAGCGTGCACCGCCAGCGGGTCGTCTCGGTGGGGAGGGGAACCGTCATCGCGGACTTCACCCTTTCTGTTGCTGATTCCTTCGGCTGGTGCCTGTGCGTGGTAACCCTACGGCCATTCGCCTGCCGGTCGCTCGCCTGTCCACGGCGGCGAGGCGGCACCCCGGACCTGTGTCCGGTGCGTCACACTTCGTGCATGATCCGCGACTGGAGCACGGCGTTCGCCGCGGCGGTCCGGAGCCGGCCGGCGCCCGTGACCCATGGCCTGACGGCGCTGTGCGTGGTGCTCTTCGTGATCGGTCCCGCCTCGGGCCTCAATCCCGTGCACGGCACGGGCGAGGAGCTCCTGGCGGCGCAGCGCGCCTGCTTCCGGCGCTGGGGCGTGGTGCCGGCGGAACTGCTGTCCGGCGCCCCCGACTCGCTGCTCACCCCGCTGACCGCGCTGTTCGTGCACGGCGGGTGGCTGCACCTGCTGGGCAACATGCTCTTCCTCCAGGTCTTCGGAGTGATGACCGAACAACGGCTGGGCAGCGGGCGGTTCGCGGTGTTCTACCTGGGCTGCGGAAGCCTGGCGCTGCTCGGGTACGCACTCGCCAACGCCTCCTCCGAGCAGTCCCTGGTGGGGGCGTCCGGCGCGGTGTCGGCGGTGCTCGGGGCGTTCCTCCACCTCTTCCCGCGGGCGCGGGTCACCAGTCTGCTGCCGTTCCTCCTCTTCCTTCCGGTGCGGCTGCCCGCCTGGGTGGTGCTGCCGTTCTGGGCGGCCCTCCAGTGGCTCGGCGCGGAGCGCGCCGGGGACGGGCCGGGCGTGGCCTACCTGGCCCACCTGGTGGGCTTCGGGCTCGGGTTCGCCACCGCGCGGATGGGGTTCCGGCGGGCGACTACAGTGAATCCACCAGCGACGGCCACCCAGGGAGAGAACCAGCCGTGATCACCGCGATCGTGCTCATCAAGACCAGCGTGGACCGGATCCCCGAGATCGCCCAGGAGATCGCCGCCCTGGACTCCGTCAGCGAGGTCTTCTCGGTGACCGGCACCTACGACCTGATCGCCATGGTGCGGGTGCGCGAGCACGACGACCTGGCGGAGGTCATCCCGGGCAGCATCAGCAAGATCCCCGGCGTGCTGGGCACCGACACGCACGTCGCGTTCCGCACCTACTCGCAGCACGACCTGGAGGCCGCGTTCGCGATCGGCCTCGACTCCTGACCCACGGCGCACCGGCGGCCGGCGCCGGGCGCGGCCGGTCGGCCGGTCGGTCGGTCGGTCGATGAAGGAATCCTCATCCCCGGTTCATCCGGGCGCACGGGTACGGCCGACATGCTCGCCCCATGCAGCTTTCGCACCGCATCGCCGCCCTGGCCGCGGTCGTCGCCGTGCCCCTGGGCATCGCGGCGACCAGCTACGCCCTGTCCGACCGGCCTGACGCACCGCGCGAGGCGCCCGCCAGGGTGGAACTGGTGGGGACCCCGTCCCCCGACCCGACGCCCTCCGACGTCCTCGTCCCCGGCCCCGAGGTGAGCGACCGCCCGCCGGGCGGTGACGCCTCCGACGACGACCATGACGACGACGGCCCGGACGACGCCGACGACACGAGTGGGGACGACACCTCCGATGACGACGCCGCCGCGGACGACGCCGGGGACGACGGCGACGACGGCGACGACGGCCCGGGCGACGCCGACGACTGACCGGCTGCCCCGCCGCCTCACCGCCCGCGTCCGGATCCTGCTGTGGCTGCTGCTGGTGATGTCCGTCGCGCTGGGCGCCGTCGCCGCCACCACCCGCTCGATCCTGCTGCGCGACGTCGACCACCGCGTGGACCGGCTGCTCGCGCAGGAGACCGGCGAGTTCGCCAACTTCCAGCGCCGCGGCAAGGACCCGGACACCGGCCGCCCCTTCGCCGAGCCGGCCCGGCTGCTCCGCGTCTTCCTGGAGCGCCAGTACGCGGACCCCGACGAGGAGCTCATCGGACTGGTCGGCGCCCTCGGCACCGATCCGGCGCAGATCGTCCAGAACCGGCAACTACGGGTGGACGAACCGCTGTTCAGGGACGCGGCGGCGCTGCGGCGAATCTTCGACGCGCCGCACGCCGCCGGCTCCGACGACGGGGTGCGCTGGGCGAAGGTCACCGTGGCCCGCGGGGACGGCGGGCCGGAGGCCGCGTTCGTGGTCGCCTTCCACCCGGAACGCGAACGGGAACGCGCCGACGACGTCTTCCGGGTCCTGCTGGTCATCTCCGCCGTGGCCCTGCTGATGACCACCGGCATCGGCTGGGTGGTCGCCGGCCGCATACTGCTGCCGGTCCGCCTGGTGCGCACCGCCGCCGCCGAACTCACCGAGCAGGACCTGACCCGCCGGATCCCCGTGCACGGGCGGGACGACGTGGCGGCGCTCGCCGAGACGTTCAACGCCATGCTGGACCGCCTGGAGCGGGCCTTCGCCGCGCAGCGCACCTTCGTCGACGACGCCGGGCACGAACTGCGCACCCCGATCACCATCGTGCGCGGCCACCTGGAGCTGATGGGGGACGACCCGGCCGAACGGGAGGAGACGGTCCGGCTGGTCACCGACGAGCTGGACCGGATGAGCCGGATCGTGGAGGACCTGCTGCTGCTCGCCAAGGCGGAACGGCCCGACTTCATCCGCCCCGAGGAGGTGCAGCTCGCCGAGCTGACCGCCGACGTCTTCGTGAAGACCCGCGCGCTGGGCGACCGCCGCTGGGAGCTGGCCGAGGTGGCGGACCGGCGGGCGCGGCTGGACGGACAGCGGATCACCCAGGCGATGGTGCAGCTCGCCCAGAACGCGGTGCAGCACACGGTGCCGGGGGCTTCGATACGCATCGGCTCGCGGACCGCCGGGGGGCGGGTCGAACTCTATGTGGCGGACTCCGGCCCGGGCGTGCGCCCGGAGGACGCCGAGGTCATCTTCGAGCGGTTCCGGCGCGGCACCGCCCGCAGGGGTTCCCTCGGCTCGGGCGCGGGGCTCGGCCTGTCCATCGTGAAGGCGATAGCCGAGGGCCATCACGGACACGTACGGCTGGAGGACACCGAGGGCGGCGGCGCCACCTTCGTCCTGGTCGTGGAGGAGGAACGAACGTAGTGGAACGCATCCTGATCGTGGAGGACGAGGAGCGGATCGCCTCCTTCGTCGAGAAGGGGCTGCGCGCCCAGGGGTATCTCACCACCGTCGCCGGCGACGGGGACGCCGGGTACGACCACGCCGCCTCCGGCGGCTTCGACCTCGTGATCCTCGACATCGGCCTGCCCGGCCAGGACGGCTTCACCGTGCTGCGCCGGCTGCGCGAGGACCGGGTGACGGTGCCGGTGATCGTGCTGACCGCCCGGGACTCGGTGCGCGACACGGTGGCCGGGCTCGAGGGCGGGGCGGACGACTGGATGACCAAGCCGTTCCGCTTCGAGGAGCTGCTGGCCCGGGTGCGGCTGCGGGTGCGCACCGCGGCCCGCGCGCCGGAGGTCACGGTGCTGCGCTCGGGCACGCTCTCCCTGGACCTGCGCACCCGCCGCGCCCGCGCCGAGGACCGGACGGTCGATCTCACGGCGCGGGAGTTCGTGCTGCTGGAGCTGTTCCTGCGGCACCCCGGGCAGGTGCTCTCGCGCGAGCAGATCCTGTCGCAGGTCTGGGGCTACGACTTCGACCCGGGCTCCAACATCGTCGACGTCTACGTCCGCGCGCTGCGCCGGAAGCTGGGCGCCGCCCGCCTGGAGACCGTGCGGGGGATGGGCTACCGCCTCCCCGCCTGACCGTCCGGGGCGGACGGCGGGCCGGGCGGCGGGCCGGGGCATCGGGCCGGGCGGGCGCGGCGAGCCGGCGGTCGCGGTCGCGGTCGCGGTCGCGTGAGGTTTCCTTCATCCGGCCCTCATGGCGACCTCACCCGCCCCCGGGATCGTCGGTGACGTGACGACGAACCTCCGGCGAACAGCCGTCCTCTGCCTGGTGCTCTCGCTCTGCGCCCTGATCGCCACGCCCGGCTTCGTCACCGGTTTGAGCGGCGAGGCCCGGGTGACCCTGGTGGTGTTCGTGCTGGCGGTGTACGCGTGGACGGCCACCCCGCTGGACGACACCCTGGTCGCCCTCGGCGCCGGGCTCGCCCTCACCGTGACCGGTGTGATCAGCAGCGACGCGCTCTTCGCCACCCTGGGCGATCCCACCGTCTGGCTGCTGATCTGCGCCTTCGTGCTGGCCGCCGCGGTGACCCGCACGGGGCTCGCGGGGCGGGCGGCGGTGTTCCTGGTGACCGGCGCCCGGGGGGTGCGGCAGCTGGTGCACCTGACCACGGCGGCGCTGGTCGTCACCGCCTTCGCCGTCCCGGCCACCTCCGGCCGCGCCGCCCTCGCCCTGCCGGTATTCCTCGCCCTGGCGAAGGTCCTGGCGGACCGCCGGCGTCTGGTGGTGATGCTGGCGCTGCTGTTCCCCACCGTCATCCTGCTCTCGGCGGTGGCCACGCTGATCGGGGCCGGCGCGCACCTGATCACCGTCTCGGTGCTGTGGGAGACCACCGGCCACCGCATCGGCTTCCCGCAGTGGCTGTTGCTGGGGCTGCCACTGGCGGTGGTCTCCTCCCACGCCGCGGCGGAGGCCGTGCTGTGGACCACCACCCGGCGCGAGGACCGGCGCGCTCCGGTGCGGATCACCGCCGAGCAGATCCAGCTCCACAGCGAGCGGCCCGTCACCGGGCCCTGGTCGGCGGCCGAGTCCCGCTGCGCGCTGCTGCTGGGCACGGTGGTCCTGCTGTGGTGCAGCGAGCCGCTGCACGGCGTCTCCCCGGCCCTGGTGGCCCTGATCGGCGCGGTCGTCGCCGTCACCCCCACGCTGGGCACGGTCCGGCTCAAGGACGCGCTGCGGACGGTGCCCTGGTCGATGCTGCTGTTCATGGCCGCCACCATGGCCACCGGCGTGGCCCTCGCCGACTCCGGCGCCGCCGCCTGGCTGGTGTCGGGGCTGCCGCTGGGCTCCGGTCCGTGGACGTTCCTCGCGGTGGTGGTGGCGGTCAGCACGGCGGCGCACCTGGTGCTGCAGTCCCGGTCCGCGCGTTCCTCGGTGCTGGTCCCGCTGGTGGTCGCCGCGGCGGGCGTCGCCGGGGTCAGTCCGGTCTCCGCGGCGCTCGCCTCCACCGCGGCGGCCGGGTTCTGCCACACGCTGCCCGCCTCGGCGAAGCCCGTGGCCCTCTACTCCGACCTGCCCGGTGTGCCCACCTACACGCCCCGGGACCTGCTGCGGCTCTCCGCCGTCCTGGCACCGCTGACCGCGGTGCTGGTCCTCGTCTTCGCCCTGTTCGTCTGGCCGCTGCTCGGCGTCCCGGTCCGCTGAACCGCCGCCCGGGTCCCTTTCCCAGGCCGCTCCTCCGTTCTCCTCCCTTTGTTCTCCGTTGCTCGCCGTTGTCCGCCGTTGATCTCCGTTCTCCTCCGTTGTCCGCCGTTCCCTTCTCCGACTGGAGTCCCGATGTCCGTTCCCGTTGCCCTCACCCGTTTCGCCGTCGCCCCGAGCGGCTTCAAGGAGTCCCTGTCCGCGCGGGACGCCGCCGAGGCGATCGCGGCGGGTGTCCTGCGGGTCGTGCCCGACGCCGAGGTCGACCTGATCCCGCTGGTCGACGGCGGTGAGGGCACCGCGGAGGCGCTGGCCTCGGCCGGCGGCGGGCGGCTGCTGCGGCGGCGCGCGACCGGTCCGCTCGGCCGGCCGCTCGACACCCACTTCGCGCTGCTGCCGGACGGCACGGCCGTGGTGGAGATGGCGGCCGTCGCCGGGCTGCGGCTGGTGCCGGCCGGCGCCCGGGACCCCGGGGCGACCACCACCGAGGGCGTGGGCGAGCTGATCCGCGCCGCCCTGGACGCCGGCGCGCGGCGGGTGCTGGTCGGCTGCGGGGACTCGGGCACCTCGGACGGCGGCGCGGGGGCGCTGCGGGCGCTGGGGGCCCGGCTCCTCGACCGGGACGGGCTGCCACTGCGTCCGGGCGGAGCCGAGCTGGTCCGGCTGGCCCGGGTGGACGCCTCGGGGCTCGACCCCCGGCTGGCCCGCACCGAGCTGGTCGTGGCCTGCAACCCGCACAACGTGCTCTGCGGCGAACGGGGCGTGGCCCGGGTGTTCGGGCCGCAGAAGGGCGCCACGGCGGGGCAGGTCGAGCTGCTGTCGTCGGGGCTGGAGAACTGGGCCGAGGTCCTCACCCGCGACCTGCCGGGCACCGGGATCGACCTGCGCGCGGCTCCCGGCACCGGTGCCTCCGGCGGCCTGGGCGCGGGACTGGCGGCCGTGGGCGCGCGGCTGCGGCCCCGCTTCGAGGTGCTGATGGACCCCCTCGGTCTCGACCTGCGGCTCGCCCGCGCCGATCTGGTGGTCACCGCGGAGGGCGCGCTGGACGGCCAGACGCCCTTCGGCAAGATCCCCGCCGAGGTGGCCCGGCGCGCCAAGCGGCACGGGCGGCCGGTGCTGGCGCTGGCCGGGACGCTCGGCGAGGGGGCGCACGAGGTGCGGGCGGCGGGGATCGACGCCTACAGCGGGATCCTGCCCGGTCCCGTGACGCTGGGCGAGGCCATGGGACGGGGCGCGGAGTACCTCACGGACGCGACCGAGCGGGCCCTGCGGATGGTCCTGCTGGGCGTCCGGGTCCACGCGGGCGCGGGCGCCCGGGCGGCCTGACCGGCGCCCCCCGCCCGTCAGGCGGTCTCGTGGATCAGGTCCGCCAGCGCGCTGAGGAGCCGGTCGACGTGCTCGACCGGCGTGCCGACGCCGAAGCTCGCGCGGACCGCGTTCAGCGGGGATCCGCCGGTCTCCCCGCACTCCGCGGCCTCGTCCCGCCTCCCGCCGAGCAGGTGACGCACCAGCGGGTGGGCACAGAACAGTCCGGCCCGCACGCCGATCCCGTGGGACGAGGCGAGCCGCTCGGCCAGTTCGGCGCTGTCCCGGCCGTCCACCACGAAGGACACCACGCCCACCCGGGGCGCCTCGTCGCCGAACAGCGACAGCACCCGCACGCCGGGCAGCGCCGCGAGGCCCTCCGTGAGCCGGTCGAGCAGCGCCTGCTCGCGCTCGGCGAGCAGCGCGGGGCTGGCCTCGGTGAGCGCCCGGCAGGCGGAGGCCAGGGCGTGCACGCCCACCACGTTGGGCGATCCGGCCTCGTGCCGGGCCGGGCCGGTGTGCCACTCGACGTCCAGGCCGCCGTCCTCCCGCCGGACGACCTGGCGGCTGGCCCCGCCGCCCGCCAGGTAGGGCTCGGCGGCGTCCAGCCAGTCGGCCCGGCCGGCCAGCACCCCCGCGCCGAAGGGCGCGTACAGCTTGTGCCCGGAGAGGGCCACCCAGTCGACGTCGAGGTCCCGCACCGACACCGGCCGGTGCGGCGCGAGCTGGGCGGCGTCCAGCACGATCCGCGCCCCGTGCGCGTGCGCCACCGCGGCGAGTTCACGCACCGGCCACAGCTCGCCGGTGACGTTGGACGCCCCGGTGACGCAGACCAGCGCGGGCCCGTCGTCCTCCCGCGCGGTGAGGGCCCGCTCCAGCGCGGCGACGGCCGCGGCGGGGCCGCCCGGCGCGTCCAGCAGGGTCACCTCGGCCCCGCGCCAGGGCAGCAGCGCCGCGTGGTGCTCGGTCTCGAAGACGTAGACCCGGCAGCCGGCCGGGAGGGCGGAGGCCAGCAGGTTGAGGGAGTCGGTGGTGGCGCGGGTGAAGACCACCTGGTCGTCCTCGCGGCAGTCGAGGAACCGGGCGACCGTCTCCCGGGCATCCTCGTACAGCTCCGTGGAGAGCCGGGACAGGTGCCCTGCGCCCCGGTGCACGCTGCCGTAGTACGGCGCGTACTCGGCGACCTCGTCCCAGACCTGGCGCAGCACCGGCGCGCTGGCCGCCTGGTCGAGCGCGGCGTACGGCACCCGGTGGCCGGAGGCCAGCGGCACGGTGACGTCCAGCCCCAGCACCGGCAGCGGCTCGGCGAGGGAGGAGACGGCAGCGGGCCCCGGGACCGGAGCGGTGACGGCGGCGGCGGTGCAGGCGGTCGCGGTGGCGGTGGAGCAGGCGGCGGCGGCGGCGGTGGCGAACGGCATGGCGGACTCCTGTGAGCACGTCGGCGTACCCCGGGGGCGGGGGCGCGGCCGACGGTGCGTCGGCCCTGCGCCGGCGCCGGCCACCAGGGACGGGACGGAGAAAGGGGGGAGGACGAAAGAGCGTAGGACTCGGCTCGACGGCCTGCCCGGCGGGGCGAACAGCGGAAAACAGCGACCCCGACCGGTCAGGCCCGGCGCATTCGTCGGCTCACGGAAGACTCCTCGGCAACCAGGACCCCTGGCATCACGGGAGGGGTCCGCGCTTGCCACAGACCTTGCTGTCTGCGGCCTGGTCCTCACCCGGGGCACCCCGCCACGGACGGAGGGTTGCCGGACAGCCGGCCGGGGCCTGATGGCTGTCACTCGTGACCTGCCCCGCATCCTGCCACAACCGCCGCACGCGCACGAGGCGTGGTCCGCCATACGGACCACGCCTCGCGTACACGTTCCCCGACCCGCCCCGGCGGCCCCGCCCCGGCGGCTGCGGAGTCGGCGGCTCAGGAGTTGCTGGCCATGACCCACCGCTCCAGGGACCGCCGGGCGGCGCCCGAGTCGAGGGACTCGGCGGCCCGGTCCATGCCGGCCCGGATCTGCTCGGCGAGCGTCCCCTCCCCCGGCTCCAGGGCGACCAGCGCCGCCGCCGAGTTCAGCAGCACGGCGTCCCGGACCGGGCCGGTCTCGCCGGCCAGGAGGCGCCGGGCGACGTCCGCGTTGTAGGACGGGTCGCCGCCGCGCAGGGCGTCCAGCGGCGCGTACGCGACGCCCACCTCACGCGGGTCGAAGACCTCCTCACGCACCTGTCCGTCCCGCACCACCCAGACCCGGGAGGGGCCGGTCACGGTGAGCTCGTCGAGGCCGTCCTCACCGCGGAAGACCAGCGCGGAGTTGCCCGCCTCCGCGAACACACCCGCCATGATGGGCGCCATCCGCAGGTCGGCCACACCGATCGCCTGCGCCCTCACCCGTGCCGGGTTGGTCAGCGGGCCCAGGAAGTTGAAGGTGGTCCGGATGCCCAACTGGCTGCGGGCAGCAGCCACATGACGCAGCGCCGGGTGGAACTTCACCGCGAAGCAGAAGGTGATGCCGGCCTCGTTCGCGACCTCGGCCACCCGCTGCGGGGTCAGCTCCAGGTTGACGCCCAGCTTCTCCAGCACGTCCGAGGACCCGCTCGCCGAGGAGGCGGCCCGGTTGCCGTGCTTGACCACCTTCACCCCGGTGCCGGCGATCACGATCGCGGACATGGTGGAGATGTTGACGGTCTTCGCGCCGTCGCCGCCGGTGCCCACGATGTCCACGGCGGGGCCGGGCACGTCGATCACCCGGGCGTGGTCGTACATGGCCCGCACCAGGCCGGTGATCTCCTCGACCGTCTCCCCCTTGGCCCGCAGCGCGACCACGAAGGCCGCGATCTGGGCGTCGGTGGCCTCGCCCCGCATGATCCGGTCCATCGCCCAGGCGGTGTCGTCGGCGCTCTGGTCGCGGCCCTCCAGCAGGCCGTTGAGGACGGCCGGCCAGGAACGGCCCGCCGCGGTGTCGCCTCCAGCGGGGGTCACAGCGCTCATATGCCGCTCCTGATCGTCTCGGTCCGGCGGCCCGCCCGGGGCCGCGGGTTCACGGGTGGCGCCCCGGTCCGCGGGGCACCTCCCACCCTATCGATCCCGCGGACGGCGAAGAGCCCCGTCCGGGTGCCGGACGGGGCTCCTGCCGTGGCGATCAGTTGATCAATCGGCGATCGGGGTGATCGGCCCGCTCACGCGGGGGACGGGCACTCAGTGGTGACCGTGGCCGGCCTCGATCTCCTTGAACTCCTCGAGCGTGGGCTTCTCGATCTGGTTGCCCTCGCCGTAGTAGCCCTGGCTCAGCTTGGCGCGGAGCTTCTCCGACGCCTTCACCTTGCGCTCGACACCGTTCTCGTCGACCGTCGGGCCGATCTCGGCCGGCTTGTACTGCTCGTGCGCGGTGAGGGTGTGCAGCTGCTCCTGGGAGAGCGGCTCGTGCACCTCGATGAACTCACCGTGCGGCAGGCGCTTGATGATGCCCGACTCGCGTCCGTGCAGCACCTTGTCCTTGTCCCGGCGCTGCAGGCCCAGGCAGATGCGCTTGGTCGCGATGAACACCAGCACCGGCACCACGAACATGCCGATCCGGACGAACCAGGTGATCGCGTTGATCGACAGGTTGAAGTGGGTGGCCCACAGGTCGTTGCCGCCGCCGACGAGCAGCACGAAGTACAGCGCGATCCAGGCGGCGCCGAAGGCGGTACGCGTCGGGGCGTTGCGCGGGCGGTCCAGGATGTGGTGCTCGCGCTTGTCGCCGGTGACCCAGGACTCGATGAACGGGTAGACCGCGATCGCGACCATGACCAGACCGAAGACCATCAGCGGGATGAAGACGCCCAGGACCAGGGTGTGGCCCCAGAAGTTGATCTCCCAGCCCGGCATGATGCGGATCAGGCCCTCGGAGAAGCCCATGTACCAGTCGGGCTGCGCGTTGGTCGACACCTGGTCCGGACGGTACGGGCCGATGTTCCAGATCGGGTTGATCGTGGCGATCGCGGACATGACCGCGATCACGCCGAACACCAGGAAGAAGAACCCGCCGGCCTTCGCCATGTACACCGGCAGCAGCGGCATGCCGACCACGTTCTTGTTGGTGCGGCCGGGACCCGCGAACTGGGTGTGCTTGTGGTAGAAGACCAGGATCAGGTGCGCCACTACGAGGCCCAGCATGATGCCCGGCAGCAGCAGGATGTGGATCGAGTAGAAGCGGGCGATGATGTCGGTGCCCGGGAACTCGCCGCCGAAGAGGAACATCGACACGTAGGTGCCGACGACCGGGATCGACAGGATCGCACCCTGCATGAAGCGGATACCGGTGCCGGAGAGCAGGTCGTCCGGGAGCGAGTAGCCGGTGAAACCGGTGAACATGCCCAGGACGAACAGCAGGAAGCCGAACAGCCAGTTGATCTCACGCGGCTTGCGGAACGCGCCGGTGAAGAACACGCGCATCATGTGGACGAACATGCCGGCGAGGAAGACGATCGCGGCCCAGTGGTGGATCTGCCGGATCAGCAGACCGCCGCGCACCTCGAACGAGATGTTCACGGTCGACTCGAACGCCTGGGACATCAGCTGTCCCTGCAGCGGCACGAACGAGCCGTGGTACTCCACCTCGGCCATCGACGGGTGGAAGAACAGCGTCAGGTACACACCCGTGAGGATGATGATGATGAAGCTGTAGAGGCAGACCTCGCCCAACATGAACGACCAGTGGTCGGGGAAGATCTTGCGCATGTTGGCCTTGGCCAGGGAGAAGATCCCCAGCCGGCCGTCGGCCCAGTCGGCTACGCGCTCGCCGGCCGGGGCCTTCCCGCGGGAGCGGGAGGACTCGTTGCTGGCTGCATTACTCATGATTCTCCGCGCTCCCAGAAGGCCGGACCGACGGGCTCTTCGAAGTCGCCGAGCGCCTCGAGGTACCCCTCGTCGTTCACACCGATGCGGAGCTGCGGCAGGGCGTGACCGGCAGGACCGAAGATGACTCGGGCGCCGTCGGCGAGGTCGAAGGTGGACTGGTGGCAGGGGCACAGCACGTGGTGCGTCTGCTGCTCGTACAGGGAGATCGGGCAGCCCACGTGGGTGCAGATCTTGGAGTACGCCACGATGCCCTCGTGCGACCACTCGAGCTCGCGCTTGTCCTTGATGTCCGCCGGCTCGAGCCGGACGAGCATCAGGGCCGCCTTGGCGATCTCCTTCTGGAAGTCGTGGTCGTGCTCGTGCAGGCCCTCCGGCATGGCGAAGGTCAGCGAGCCCACGGAGATGTCCGAGGCACGCAGCGGCTCGTGGGTGTTCATGTTCACGAGCAGCTTGCCCTTGGACCACAGGGTGTGCCGCAGCTTGGTGCCGGGCATCGGGCCCAGCTCACGCAGCAGCACGACGCCGGAGAGCGGGACCAGGGTCAGGGCGCCCAGCAGCGTGTTGCGGATGAGCTTGCGCCGGCCGAAGCCGATGCCCGACTCGGTGACGCCTTCCTTGAAGTCGGCGAACACCTGCTCGCGGACCTCCGGGGAGGCCTCGATCGGGTGGCGCTCGGCGGCGACCTCGACGTCGGACATCAGCGTGCGCGCCCAGTGGACCGCACCCGCGCCGATCGCGAACAGCGCGACGCCCAGCGTCAGGCCGAGCGAGAAGTTCAGCGCGCTGATGTGGCCCAGCGGGAAGACGTAGATGATCTTGTCGACCGGCAGCGCCACGAAGGCGGCGATGAAGCCGACGGTCGCCAGCATCGACAGGGTGAAGAGACCGGCGACGATGCGCTCCGAGCGCTTCGCGGCCTTCTCGTCCACGTCCTGGATGCGGTGCTCGTGGGGCGGGAGCCCCGGGTCGGCGAACGGGTTGTCCTTGTCCGCCACCCCCAGCGCACCGTGTGCGTGGGCCTGCTTCTGGGGCAGGTTGTCTTCGGAAATGTCGTGGCTACTCATGACTTCTTGGCCTTTGCGGTCCGAGCGGCGACCCAGACGGCGACGGCGACCAGGGCGCCCAGACCGAACACCCAGCCGAAGAGACCTTCGGCGACGGGGCCGAAGCCACCGAGCTTCAGACCGCCCGGGGTCGCGGAGTCGTCGCCGTTGACCGTGTCGAGGTACGCGATGATGTCTCGCTTCTCCTGCTCCGGCATGACGGTGTCCGGGAAGGAGGGCATGTTCTGCGGACCCGTGAGCATCGCCTGGTAGATGTGCTTGGGGTCCACATCGGAGAGGTCGGGCGCGTACTTGCCGTGGGTCAGGGCGCCGCCCTCACCGGTGAAGTTGTGGCACTGGGCGCAGTTGGTGCGGTACAGCTGGCCGCCGTTGGCGACGTCGGCGCCCGCGGGGTCGTACTGCTCGGTGGTCGGAACCGCCGGGCCGGCGCCCAGGGACGCGACGTACGCCGCGAGCTGGTCGATCTCGGCCTGCGTGTAGACGACCTTCTTCTTGGGGACCTGCTGGCTCGGCTGCTGCGCGGGCATACGGCCGGTGCCGACCTGGAAGTCGACAGCGGCCGCGCCGACGCCGACCAGGCTAGGACCGTCGGACGTGCCCTGACCGCCGGTGCCGTGGCAGCTGGCGCAGCCCACGGTGTAGAGCTTCTTGCCCTCGTCGATGGCGAGGGACTGGGCTGTTTCTTCGGCCTTCGCCTCGCCCGCGGGCGCGAACGCGGCGTACAGCCCCCCAGTGGCCGCCAGCGCGAGGATGAGGACGACGATCGCCGCCAGCGGATGGCGTCGTCGTGCGGAGAGCTTTTTCACGGATTACCCCGGTGTCAGGATCTTCTGCGTCGATGCTTCTGGAATGGGAGCGGCCGCGGCGCGGCCGATCCGACTACTTGATCATGTAGATCGTGGCGAAGAGGCCGATCCAGACGACATCGACGAAGTGCCAGTAGTAGGACACGACGATCGCGGCCGTCGCCTGCTCGTGGGTGAACCGCCGGGCCGCGTAGGTACGGCCCAGGACGAACAGGAAGGCGATGAGGCCGCCTGTCACGTGAAGTCCGTGGAATCCGGTGGTCAGGTAGAACACGGAGCCGTACGGGTCGGACGAGAGCGTCAGGCCCTCGTGCGCCACCAGGGCCGTGTACTCGTACACCTGACCGCCGACGAAGATCGCACCCATGATGAAGGTGACGATGAACCACGCCCGGAGCTTCTTCACGTCACCCTTCTCGGCGGCGAACACGCCGAGCTGGCAGGTGAGGGAGGAGAGCACCAGGATCGTGGTGTTGGCCGCCGAGAACGGGAAGTTCAGCGTGTCGGCCATTTCCGTCCAGTGATCGGTACCCGTAACCGATCGCAGGGTGAAGTACATCGCGAAGAGGGCCGCGAAGAACATCAGCTCGGAACTCAGCCAGATGATGGTTCCGACGCTGGTGAGGTTCGGCCGGTTGACCGACGGGTGCGCGTGCCCGGTTTCTACTGTCGTTGCTGTCGCCACGACCGACATTATGTCGGTCGCTTATCCCGCCCTCACTCCCGGGGGTGCCGTTCGGAGTGTCTGGGCCTGACGACTGGGCCGTACGGACCGGTCGACCGGCCCCGCGGGGGCGTTCCGGCGCCTTGGCGAACAGCTGTGCCGATCGGTGTCGGAGGGGTGTCGTGAGGAGTAGCATCCGCGGCATCGGTACCTGATGTTCCCTATCTTGCGGAGGCACGGATGCAGGCGACCGCGACGGTGCTGCTCTACAGCGACGACGCCAACACCCGGGAGCAGGTGCGGCTCGCCGCCGGACGCCGGCCGGCCGCCGACGTGCCGCCGGTGGAGTTCGTCGAGTGCGCCACCCCGGAGGCTGTGGTCCGGGAGCTCGACAAGGGCGGGATCGACGTCTGCGTGCTGGACGGCGAGGCCGTCCCGATGGGCGGGATGGGCGTCTGCCGCCAGATCAAGGACGAGGTCTTCCACTGCCCGCCGGTGCTGCTGCTGATGGCCCGCCCGCAGGACGCCTGGCTGGCCACCTGGAGCCGGGCGGACTCGGCGGTCACCATGCCGGTGGACCCGGTGGAGTTCGCGGACGCCCTCGCGGGGCTGCTGCGCGGCCGGGCGGCCCTGACGGGCTGAGCCCGCCACGCGCGTACGGCGGAGGGGGTGGCTGGGCCGGTCCGGCCCGCCACCCCCTCCGGCGTACTCCCGCGGCGGGCTCCAGCGCGTACTCCTGGACGTCGCTCCGGCCGCCGTCAGAGCGACTGCGGGGTCAGGCGCGCCCGGTCCGCCGCCGTGGGGCCCCCGGCCCCTCCGGTGAGCGCGGAGCCCGCCTGCCACTTCTTCCAGTCCATGTTCCAGTCGCCGAAGCCGTTGCCGAAGGACTCCATCATGTCGCCGTCGGAGTTGACCACCTCGACGACGTCTCCCTCCTTGACGTAGTCGAAGAACCATTCGGCGTTCTCCGTGCTCATGCCGGTACAGCCGTGGCTGACGTTGGCGACCCCCTGCGAGCCCACCGACCAGGGCGCCGCGTGCACGTACTCGCCGCTCCAGGTCACCCGGGTGGCGAAGTGCACGGGCAGGTCGTACGACTCCGCGCTGCCCTCGGCGATGCCGATGCTGGTGCCGCGCATCCGTACGAAGCGCTCCTTGGCCAGCACCACCTTGACGCCGTTGCGGGTGTCGAAGCCGGGCTTGCCGGTGGTCACCGGGAGGGTCCTGACCTCCTCGCCGTTCTTGTAGACGGTCATCCGGTGCGAGCCCGCGTCGGTGAGGGCGACCACCTTGTCGCCGATGGTGAGCTCCACCGCCCGGGAGCGTCCGCCCCAGAGACGGTCGCCGACCTTTATCCCCTCCAGGTTGCTGCGCACCCGGACGGTGGCGTGGGCGGGCCAGAACTCCTCGGGCCGGAAGTGCAGCTCCTTGTCGTCCACCCAGTGCCAGGACCCCGCCACGGCGGGCGTGGACTCCACGCGCAGGGCGCGCTCCACGACGGCCCGCTGGGCGTGACCGCGCACCGGGACGCTCAGCTCCGCGGTGACGGGCTGCCCGACGCCGTAGGTGCCCGCCCTGGGGCCGAACTTCACGTCCAGGACGTGCTTGGCGGTCGGCTTCCCGGTGGCGAAGTTCAGCACCTTGCGGCCGGCCGCGCCGTCCTCGTCGACGGTGCTCACCCGCACCGTGTACCGGGCGTTGCCGGCCAGCGGGGTGGTGCTGTGCCAGCGGCGGCCGTCGGCGGAGAGTTCGCCGGCCAGGTAGCGGCCCGTCGCGTCGACGGCGGTCACGTCGGTGATCCGGCCGTCGAAGGCCTCGGCGGTGACCTCCAGCGGTTTGTCGGGGTCGGCCTTCCGTCCGTTGCCTATGGGGCCCTTGAGGGCGATCCCGTTGGCGGCCTGGTATGCCTCCGGGGCGGCGAGGGGCTGTTCGGAGGAGCCGCACGCGGCGGTGGTGGCCGCGAGGGCTGAGGCCAGCAGGACGCCGGCGGCGGTGCGGGGGCGGGTGCGCGCGGTCGTGTGATGGCTCATGACACCACGCTAGGGAGGGGGCGCGATGCGGGCAGCGCGTGATGGCCCTTCCGGGTGACGGCGCGTCCGCCACCCGGGGCACCGGCGCCCGGACGGACGACGGCGCCCCGGGTCTCCGTGCGGAGACCCGGGGCGCCGGGGTGATCAGCGAGACGGCCGCGTCACTGGGTGCGGTTCTCACCGCGGTAGTACTCGAAGACCCAGCCGAAGAGACCGACCAGGATGAACGGGGCCGAGAAGAACATCAGCCACCAGCCCACCGCGATCGACAGGAAGGCGAACGCGCCGCCGAGGCCCAGCAGCAGCGGCTGCCAGCTGTGCGGGGAGAAGAAGCCCAGCTCCCCGGCCTCGTCCGCGACGTCGGCCTCCTTGTTGTCCTGCGCCATCGTGTCGACCCGCCGGGCCGTGAAGGCCAGGTAGTAGCCGACCATGATGCACAGGCCGAAGGCCAGGAAGAGCGCCGTGGTGCCGGCCGGCTCCTTCGACCACAGACCGTAGACGATCGCCACGGCCAGGATGAAGACGCTCAGCCAGATGAACATCTTGCCCTGGATCTTCACTTGCCGGCCTCCTTTCCACCAGCGAGGGCAGCGCCCTCGACGTCGCGGTTCTCGAGCTCGTCGAAGGCCGCCAGGTCGGGGTGGTGCAGGTCGAACGCCGGGGATTCACTGCGGATCCGCGGCAGGGTGAGGAAGTTGTGCCGCGGGGGCGGGCAGGAGGTCGCCCACTCCAGCGAACGGCCGTAGCCCCACGGGTCGTCCACGCCGACCGGCTTGCCGTACTTGGCGGTCTTCCAGACGTTGTAGATGAACGGCAGGAAGGAGAGGCCGAGGACGAACGAGCCGATGGTGGAGACCGTGTTGAGGGCGGTGAAGCCGTCGGCGGCCAGGTAGTCCGCGTAACGGCGCGGCATGCCCTCGGCGCCCAGCCAGTGCTGCACCAGGAAGGTGCCGTGGAAGCCGACGAACAGCGTCCAGAAGGTGATCTTGCCCAGACGCTCGTCGAGCATCTTGCCGGTGAACTTCGGCCACCAGAAGTGGAAGCCGGCGAACATCGCGAACACCACGGTGCCGAACACCACGTAGTGGAAGTGCGCCACCACGAAGTAGGAGTCGGAGATGTGGAAGTCCAGCGGCGGCGAGGCCAGGATCACGCCGGTGAGACCACCGAAGAGGAAGGTGACCAGGAAGCCCACCGACCAGAGCATCGGCGTCTCGAAGGAGAGCGAGCCCTTCCACATGGTGCCGACCCAGTTGAAGAACTTCACACCGGTCGGGACCGCGATCAGGAAGGTCATGAAGGAGAAGAACGGCAGCAACACACCACCGGTGACGTACATGTGGTGCGCCCACACCGTCACGGAGAGACCGGCGATCGCGATGGTCGCGCCGACCAGACCCATGTAGCCGAAGATCGGCTTGCGGGAGAAGACCGGGATGATCTCGGAGACGATGCCGAAGAACGGCAGCGCGATGATGTACACCTCGGGGTGGCCGAAGAACCAGAAGAGGTGCTGCCACAGCAGGGCGCCGCCGTTGGCGGCGTCGAAGATGTGTGTGCCGAACTTGCGGTCCGCCTCCAGCGCGAAGAGCGCGGCGGCCAGGACCGGGAAGGCGAGCAGGACCAGGACACCGGTCAGCAGCACGTTCCACGTGAAGATCGGCATGCGGAACATGGTCATACCAGGCGCGCGCATGCAGATGATCGTGGTGATGAAGTTGACCGAGCCGAGGATGGTGCCGAAGCCGGAGAACGCCAGACCCATGATCCACAGGTCACCGCCGAGACCCGGCGAGTGGATGGCGTTGGACAGCGGGCTGTAGGCGAACCATCCGAAGTCCGCGGCGCCCTGCGGGGTGAGGAAGCCGCCGACCGCGATCGTCGAGCCGAACAGGTAGAGCCAGTAGGCGAACATGTTCAGCCGCGGGAACGCCACGTCGGGCGCGCCGATCTGCAGCGGCATGATCCAGTTCGCGAAACCGGCGAAGAGCGGCGTCGCGAACATCAGCAGCATGATCGTGCCGTGCATCGTGAACGCCTGGTTGAACTGCTCGTTCGAGATCAGCTGCGTACCGGGACGGGCCAGCTCGGCGCGCATCAGCAGCGCCATCACGCCGCCGATGCAGAAGAAGATGAACGAGGTGACCAGGTACAGCGTGCCGATGGTCTTGTGGTCGGTGGTGGTGAGCCACTTGACCACGAGGTTGCCCGGCTTCTTGGCGCGGACCGGGAGCTCGTCCTGGTAGTACGAGCCCGGTGCGGCACCCTGGGGTTGGTTGAGGATGCTCACAGTACGTTCGTCTCCCGGTTCTTCTCGTGGCTCGTCTGACCGATGCCAGCGGGAATGTAACCGGTCTGCCCCTTCTCAGCGAGGTCCTTGAGGTGCTGCTCGTACCGCTCGGGGGAGACGACCTTCACGTTGAACAGCATGCGGGAGTGGTCGACTCCGCAGAGCTCGGCGCACTTGCCCTTGAAGGTGCCCTCCTTGGAGGGGGTCACCTCGAAGACGTTGGTGTGGCCCGGGATCACGTCCTGCTTCATCAGGAACGGGACGGTCCAGAAGGAGTGGATCACGTCGCGCGAGGTCAGCACGAAGCGGACCTTCTGGCCCTTGGGCAGCCACAGCGTCGGGCCGGGATCGCCGTTCTGCGGGTTCCGCGTACTGGGGATGCCGTAGTCGTAGACGCCGCCGGCGTTCTCCGGGAAAGCCTTGCGGAACTTGTCCGGGATGGCGTCCAGGTTCTTGTCGGTCTTCGCGTCACCGGACACGCCGTCGACGTTCTCGACGTAGTTGAAGCCCCAGCTCCACTGGTAGCCCACGACGTTGACCGTCACATCGGGCTTGTCCGCCGTCTCGAGGAGCTTGGCCTCGTCGCGGGCGGTGAAGTAGAAGAACACCGAGACGATGATGAGCGGGACGATCGTGTACAGCGCCTCGAGCGGCATGTTGTAGCGGGTCTGCGGAGGAACTTCCACCTTGGTGCGGCTGCGCCGGTGGTAGAACGAACTCCACAGGATCAGTCCCCACACGAGCACGCCGGTGGCCAGCGCGGCCGCCCAGGTGCCCTGCCACAGGAAGAGGATCCGCGGAGCCTCCTCCGTGGTCGGGGTGGGCATGCCGAGGCGAGGGAAGTCCTCGTATGTGCAACCAGTCGCGGTCGCCAGGACCAGGCCCGCAGTCAGTGCCTGCAGCAGCTTCCGCCGCATCGGGCGCCGCGGCGAGCGGTCGGAGCCGTTGGGACTCACGTAGCGCCTTCCCGAGAGTCTCGCCCGCGCTGGTTGGCTGCGGCCTTAACGCTGGTCGGTCGCCGTCCTGCGTCGGGCAGGGGTTTGGATGTTTATGCGGACCAAACCCTACTGGACGCTTTTTGGGGTCGCGCGAGGAGGGTCCCCCAACGCGCCGCCCGACACCCCGAAGGGGTGGCCGCACGGACGGGTGTCGTCCGCTTGTACCCGCGACGGCGCGCCGATTTCACCCGGTTGACGGCTTCTCGCCCGTCAGGAGCGCCGTCGGCGGCGGCCCCGCGACGCCGTCGCGGTCTCGCCGAATCGGGGCCGAACGTCCCGGTAGCGTACGGGCGTGCCGTACTTCGACGCCGCCTCCGCGGTCCCCCTCCACCCGGTCGCCCGCCAGGCCCTCCAGGCCTCCCTCGACGAGGGGTGGGCCGACCCGTCCCGCCTCCACCGGGAGGGCCGCCGGGCCCGGTTGCTGCTGGACGCCGCGCGGGAGGCCGCCGCCGAGGCGGTGGGCTGCCGCCCGGACGAACTGGTCTTCACCACCTCCGGCACCCGGGCCGTGCACACCGGCATGGCGGGCGCGCTGGCCGGACGGCGCCGGGCCGGACACCACCTGATCGTGTCATCGGTCGAGCACTCGTGTGTCCTGCACGCGGCCGAGCGGCACGAGGCCGACGGCGGCACGGTCACCCGGGTCGGGGTGGACCGGGGCGGAGCGGTGGACGCCGCCGATTTCGCGGGCCGGCTGCGGGCGGACACCGCCCTGGCCTGCCTGCAGTCCGCCAACCACGAGGTGGGCACCGTGCAGCCGGTGGCCGAGGTGGCCGAGGCGTGCCGCTCGGCGGGGGTGCCGCTGCTGGTGGACGCGGCGCAGTCGCTGGCCTGGGGTCCGGTGGAGGGCGCCTGGTCGCTGCTGGCGGCGAGCGCGCACAAGTGGGGCGGCCCGTCCGGCGTCGGGCTGCTGGCGGTGCGCAAGGGGGTGCGGTTCGCGCCGCCGGGGCCGTCGGACGAACGCGAGTCGGGTCGCGCGCCGGGGTTCGAGAACATCCCGGCGGTGGTGGCCGCGGCCGCCTCGCTGCGGGCCGTGCGGGCGGAGGCCGCGGCGGAGGCGGCGCGGCTGAGGGAGCTCACCGGGCGGATCCGGGCGCGGGTTCCGGAGCTGCTGGCCGACGTGGAGGTGGTGGGCGACCCGCAGCGGCGGCTGCCGGGGATCGTGACCTTCTCCTGTCTCTACGTCGACGGGGAGGCGCTGCTGCACGAGCTGGACCGGGCGGGGTTCTCGGTCTCCTCGGGCTCCTCCTGCACCAGCAGCACGCTGACGCCGAGTCACGTGCTGAGGGCGATGGGAGTGCTGAGCGAGGGCAACGTGCGGGTGTCGCTGCCGATGGGAACGCCCGCGGAGGACGTGGAGACGTTCCTCGACGTGCTGCCGCGGGTGGTCGCGTCGGTCCGGGCCCAGCTGGGGGCGCCGGCGGCGGGCGACGGGCGCGGCGCGGGCGCGGCGGGCGCGGACGAGCTGGTGCTCGACACGTTGGGACGGCGGTGCCCGATCCCGGTGATCGAGCTGGCCAAGGTCATCGGCGACGTGCCGGTCGGGGGCGTGGTGCGGGTGCTGTCCGACGACGAGGCGGCGCGGCTGGACATCCCGGCGTGGTGCGAGATGCGGGGGCAGCGGTACGAAGGGGAGGCTCCCTCCCCCGGGGGCGGGGTCGCCTACCTGGTCCGCCGCGAGCGGTAGGCCGTCCGCCACTCCCCGGCCGCGGCGGCGGGGCCCCGCGGGTCCGGGCAGCCGCAGCCCCGCGGGCGGGGTCGTGCCGCCGGGCCGCACGGGTGGGCGCCGGTCGGCACGGTGCGCGGTGTCCGCATGGCGGGGGCGGACCGGCACGGTAGTGGCGCTCCGCTCCCGGCGAGGGCCGGACCGGCGCGGTACGCGCGCCGACCCGCTTCGGCGGGCGGGGGCGGCGCGGGCGCCGGGCCCGCCCCGCCCCCGCCGTCGCGCGACGCGGCGCGAGGAGTTACGGCAGGGCCAGCATCCGCTCGAGGGCCAGCTTCGCGTACGTCTCCGTCTCCCGGTCGACCTGGATCCGGTTGACCAGCTTGCCGTCCGCGAGCGACTCCAGCGTCCACACCAGGTGCGGCAGGTCGATCCGGTTCATGGTCGAGCAGAAGCACACCGTCCGGTCGAGGAAGACGACCTCCTTGCCCTCCGGGGCGAAACGGTTCGCCAGCCGCCGGACCAGGTTGAGCTCCGTACCGATGGCCCACTTGGACCCGGCCGGCGCCGCCTCCAGCATCTTGATGATGTACTCCGTCGAGCCGACGTGGTCCGCCGCGGCGACCACCTCGTGGCGGCACTCGGGGTGCACCAGCACGTTGACGCCCGGGATCCGCTCCCGCACGTCGTTCACCGACTCCAGGCTGAACCGCCCGTGCACGGAGCAGTGCCCGCGCCACAGGATCATCTTCGCCGCCCGCAGCTCCTCGGCGGTGAGCCCGCCGTTCGGCTTGTGCGGGTTGTAGACGACGCAGTCCTCCAGCGACATCCCCATGTCCCGCACCGCGGTGTTGCGCCCCAGGTGCTGGTCAGGGAGGAAGAGCACCTTCTCGCCCTGCTGGAACGCCCACTCCAGCGCCCGCTTCGCGTTGGAGGAGGTGCAGATCAGACCGCCGTGCCGGCCGGTGAAGGCCTTGATGTCGGCGGAGGAGTTCATGTAGGAGACGGGGACGACCTGCTCGGCCACGCCCGCCTCGGTCAGCACGTCCCAGCACTCGGCGACCTGCTCGGCCGTCGCCATGTCGGCCATGGAGCAGCCGGCGGCGAGGTCGGGCAGGACGACCTTCTGGTCGTCCGAGGTGAGGATGTCGGCCGACTCGGCCATGAAGTGGACGCCGCAGAAGACGATGTACTCGGCCTCCGGGCGGGCCGCGGCGTCGCGGGCGAGCTTGAAGGAGTCGCCGGTGACGTCCGCGAACTGGATGACCTCGTCGCGCTGGTAGTGGTGCCCGAGCACGAAGACCTTGTCCCCGAGCTTCTCCTTGGCCGCGCGGGCGCGCTCCACCAGGTCCGGGTCGGACGGCGACGGCAGGTCGCCGGGGCACTCGACGCCCCGCTCGCTCCGGGGGTCGGCCTCACGGCCGAGGAGGAGCAGCGCGAGCGGCGTCGGCTGGACGTCGAGCTCCTGAGGCTGGGCGGTGGTCACTACACGCACCCTTTCTGTTCTGCGGCTTCCCCGGACGGGGAGGTGGGCCTAACCTTTTCGTCTAAATGACGCTATCTATCATAACCTCTGTCGGCCGGTTTCCGGGCGGCCGATAGCGTCGATGTGACGTGAATCCCGGTCGGCTCCCTCGGAGCGGTGGGCGCTGTTCCGGGTCCCGGGCGTGTGCGAGCATGAGGAAGGACGATCGACGCCCTCCAGGCTCTCGACTTCGCCCGGGCCGGGGCGGAATGAATCCGCGGCCGGGCCGGTTGAATCGTCGGCAAGCAGTCTCCGTACAACCCGGGAGAGATGTAGATGTCCGTATCGGACGAGAAGACCACCGTCACCGACGGCATCATCCTGACCGACGCCGCCGCGGCCAAGGTCAAGGCCCTGCTCGACCAGGAAGGCCGCGACGACCTGGCGCTGCGCGTCGCCGTTCAGCCCGGTGGCTGCTCCGGCCTGCGCTACCAGCTGTTCTTCGACGAGCGTTCCCTCGACGGCGACGTGCTCAAGGACTTCGACGGCGTCAAGGTGGTCACCGACCGCATGAGCGCCCCGTACCTGGGCGGCGCGTCGATCGACTTCGTCGACACCATCGAGAAGCAGGGCTTCACGATCGACAACCCGAACGCCACCGGCTCCTGCGCCTGCGGCGACTCGTTCAACTGAGCCGGCCCGGCCCGGCTCGACACCGAGGGCGGCGCTCCCCGAACGGGGGGCGCCGCCCTCGGGCGTTGCCGGGGACCGGGCGCGGGCGTCAGCGCGCGGACGGGCGCGGTGTGTCCTTCTCCTCGGGCACGGGCGTCCCGGCGGAGTCGACCACCGCGCGGTCGCCGAGCGGCTCGTCGAGCTCCACGGTCCGGTGGTGGATCTTGGCGATCATGATGCAGACCCGGTCGGGCCACTTCCTCTCCTCGACGACCACCTCCACCCGGTCCCCGTGTTCGGTCGCCCGCAGGGTGAAGTCCGAGCACACGCCGGCCTCGAAGGCCACGGTGAGGCGGCCGTCCTCGGCCCGGTAGCCGGTGACCCGTGCCCGGTCGGCGCCGGTTCCGTCGTCCGGCCCGGTCGGGCGGGGGCTGGGCTGCTCGGCCGGCGGCTCCTCGGAGGTGACCAGGAAGGCGGGGTCGACGGCCGGGTGGGCGACGGTCAGCGGGTCGACGGCGTTCGGGATCCGCACCTGGAAGATCCACGACGGCACCAGCGCCTGTCGTCCGTCCGTGTGGAACGCGGCCAGGCCGAGGACCGCGCTCTCCACGGTGGCGGTGCGCCGCTTCTGCGGCTGCTCGGGTGTGCAGGGGTCGGCCGGCGGCACGGAGCCGGCCGGGCGCCCCGCCTCGTCGCCCTGCCCGTCGGTGTGCGGCACCGCGCTGGCGCAGCCGGGCGCCGGGGCGCCGCCGACGCCGGAGCTCAGCCGGTCGAGGTCCTTCAGCGCCTCCTCGGCCTCCACCAGCGGGTAGGAGTCGCCCCGGACCGGGTCGGCGAGCTGTCCGGCGCCCGAGGTCACCGTGGAGTCCGGGCCCACCCGCAAGGTGGTGGTCCAGCCGTGGGTGGGCAGACCGCCGATCACCGGATCGGCCTCGACCGTCCGTTCGGCGCCCAGGGTGCGGCTCGCGTCGACCTCGGCGTCGTCCTGCCCGGCCGCCTCCAGCACCGGGGCGGCGGCGGCCTTCGCCTTCGCCTCGCCGACTGGTGTCCGCCCCTCGGACAGCTCGCGGGTGAACGTCCAGGAGGCGGGCGCCTCGCGGTCGACGGACAGCTCCCGGCCCGCCTTCCACGCCGTGCCCTCGCTGCGCGGTGTGCTCTCCAGGCCCAGCGCCCCGGCGAGCGCGGCGACCCGCTGCTTGGGCACCTCACCCTCGGGGCGGTACACGGGGGCGGTGTCCGGCGCGTCGGGCAGCGGGCCGTCGGGACGGAAGGTGAGCCCCTGCGGCACGGCGCCGTAGCCGTCCAGAACCAGGGGTTCCGGATCGGTGGGACCGGCCTGGGCGGAGGCCGCCCGGCCGCCCGCGGAGGAGGCCGCGTAGGCGCTGATGCCCGCGACGGCGAGGACGGCGGCGGTCACCGCGGCGACGGCGAGCCGTCCGCGCGGCGGCCGCTGCCGCCGCGCCGGCGTCGCGGACCCGTCGTCGGCACCGCCCGGCATCCGCCCGGCGTCACCCCCCACCGCCGCCGACCCGATCCCGCCCCCGGCGGCCCCCGTACCCGCAGGCTCCCGGCCCGCGACACCGTCCGCGCCCCCGCGCGACACCGCAGCGACGAACCCGTCGTCGGCGCCCCCCGGCGAACGCTGCCCGGCCCCGCCCGGCGTCGGCCCGTCCCCGGTGACCTCCGCCGTCGACCCGGACTCCGGACCCACGGCGCCGTCCGCGTCCCCGCGCGGCACCGCAGCGACGAACCCGCCCCCGGCGGCATCCGTCCCCGCGGGCTCCCGGCCCGCGACACCGTCCGCGCCCCCGCGCGACACCGCAGCGACGAACCCGTCGTCGGCGCCCCCCGGCGAACGCTGCCCGGCCCCGCCCGGCGTCGGCCCGTCCCCGGTGACCTCCGCCGTCGACCCGGACTCCGGACCCACGGCGCCGTCCGCGTCCCCGCGTGGCGCCACCGCCGGTTCCCGCCGGTCCGCGGCCCCGTCGTGGCGGTCCGCCCCGGTCGTCGTCTCGTCGTCCGGGCCGTCGGCCGGCAGCGCGTCGTCCTTCACCTCTTCGCCCTTTCTTCCCGGAGGCCCTCGGAGGCCGCATCCCTCATCAGGAGTCGCCGATGGGACGTACGCGGGGAACTCCCGGTTCCCCGGAAGCGGCGGGAGGGCCGATCCCGGCCCCGGGTCCGCCTACCATCGGTAGGTCACCAAGCCGCCAGCCAGGAGAGACTCCCCGTGCGCATCGCAGTCACCGGCTCCATCGCCACCGACCACCTCATGACCTTCCCCGGCCGGTTCGCCGACCAGCTCGTCGCGGACCAGCTGCACACGGTCTCGCTCTCCTTCCTGGTCGACCAGCTGGACGTCCGCCGAGGCGGCGTCGGCGCCAACATCGCCTTCGGCATGGGCCAGCTGGGCACCGCCCCGGTCCTGGTGGGAGCGGCCGGCTCCGACTTCGACGAGTACCGCGCCTGGCTCGACCGGCACGGCGTCGACACCGCTTCCGTGCGCATCTCCGAGACGCTGCACACCGCGCGGTTCGTCTGCACCACGGACGCCGACCACAACCAGATCGGTTCCTTCTACACCGGCGCCATGAGCGAGGCCCGGCTGATCGAGCTGAAGACCGTCGCCGACCGGGTGGGCGGCCTCGACCTGGTCCTCATCGGCGCCGACGACCCGGAGGCGATGCTCCGCCACACCGAGGAGTGCCGCACCCGGGGCATCCCGTTCGCCGCGGACTTCTCGCAGCAGATCGCGCGGATGAACGGCGAGGAGATCCGGATCCTGCTGGAGGGCGCGACGTACCTCTTCTCCAACGAGTACGAGAAGGGGCTCATCGAGTCCAAGACCGGCTGGTCCGACGAGGAGATCCTGGCCAGGGTCGGCCACCGGGTCACCACGCTGGGCTCGCGGGGCGTGCGCGTCGAGCGGCACGGGGAGACCCCGGTCGAGGTCGGCGTCCCGCAGGAGGCCCGCAAGGCCGACCCGACCGGTGTCGGCGACGCCTTCCGGGCGGGCTTCCTGTCCGGGCTGGCCTGGGGCGTCTCGCTGGAGCGGGCCGCGCAGATCGGCTGCATGCTGGCCACCCTCGTCATCGAGACCGTGGGCACCCAGGAGTACCAGCTGCACCGCGCGCACTTCATGGAGCGCTTCGCCGAGGCCTACGGCGAGGAGGCCGCCTCCGAGGTCCGCAAGAACCTCGGCTGACGATCGGGCCCGCGACACGCGGGGAACGGGGAAGGCCCCCGGCGCCGAGTGGCGCCGGGGGCCTTCCTGTGTGTCGGGCCTCGCCCGTGTCGGACGCGTCAGGCCCGAGCGGGTTCGGGCTCCGTGGCGGGGGTGGGGGTACCGTCCCCGTCCCCGCCCTCGCCGGCCTTGGCCCGGCGCTTCGCCGCGCGCTTGGCGGCGCGCCGCTCCTTGCGGAGCTCCAGCATCGCGTAGAGCGTCGGCACCAGGAGCAGCGTCAGCAGCGTCGAGGTGATCAGACCGCCGATCACCACGACCGCCAGCGGCTGGGCGATGAACCCGCCGTGGCCGGTGACGCCCAGCGCCATCGGGATCAGCGCGAAGATGGTCGCCAGCGCCGTCATCAGGATGGGCCGCAGACGGTGCCGGCCACCCTCGATCACCGCGTCGACGATGCCGTAGCCCTGATCCCGGTACTGGTTGATCAGGTCGATCAGCACGATCGCGTTGGTGACCACGATGCCGATCAGCATCAGCATGCCGATCATCGCCGGGACGCCCATCGGGATGCCCGTGGCGATCAGCAGGCCGAGCGCGCCGGTGGCCGCGAACGGGATGGACACGAGCAGGATCAGCGGCTGGGCGAGCGACCGGAAGGTGCCGACCAGGAGCATGAACACGATCGCGATCGCGGCGAGCATGGCCAGGAAGAGGTTGACGAAGGCGTCGTCCTGCTGCTCGGTGACACCGGCGATCTCGGCCGTGGCGCCCTCGGGCAGCTCCAGCTTGTCGAGGGCCGTGAAGAGCTCCGCGCTGACCGCGCCGGTGTTGTCGCCGGTCGGGCGGGCGGTGACGTTCACGGACCGCTGGCCGTCGATGCGGGTCAGCGAGACCGGGCCGTCGACCAGCTCGACATCGGCGATCTGGGACAGCTTGACCGGGCCGAGACGCAGGTTCTTCAGCTCGGCCATGGTGTCGGCGGGCTTCGCGGAACGGATGACGATGTCGCGCTCGGCGTTGTCCAGGGTGGCCTTGCCGACCGTGGTGCCGCGGACCGACTGGGCGACGACCGCGCCGAGGGTCTGGTCGTTGAACCCGGCCGCGGCGGCCTTCTCGTTGGCGCGGACCTGGATGCGCGGGACGGACTGCGCGAGGTCGCTGGTGACGTCGGCGACGTCGTCGAGACCCTCGACCGCCTTGGTCACGTCGGCGGTGGCGTCGGCGAGGACCTGCGGGTCGGCCGCCTTCACGACCACCGCGAGGTTGGTGCCGCCGAAGCCGCCGGAGGCGTCGATCTTGGTGTCGCCGATGCCGTCGAGGCCGGCGAGACCCTCCTCGATGTCCTTCTGGACGCCCTCGTAGGAGGCGCCCTCCTCCAGCATGACCTGGAACGAGGACTGGTTGCTGCCGGTGCCGCCGCCGAAGGCGGCCATCCAGCCGGAGCTGCCGACGGTGACCTGCTGGTCCTTGACGCCGTCGATGCCCTCGATCAGCTTCTCGACCTTGGCCGCGGCCTCGTCGGTGGCGGCCAGGCTGGTGCCGGGCTCCATCTCCTGGCTGACGGCGATGACGTTCTGGTCGCCCTGGTCCAGGAAGTTGGTCTTGAGCAGCGGCGTCATGCCGAGGGTGCCGACGAGCACCACGACGGCGATCAGCACGCTGGTGAGGCGGCGGCGCGTGGCGAACTTCAGGACGGGCACGTACAGGCGCTGCAGGCGGCTGCGGCGCTCGGCCTCCTCGGCCTTGCGGCGGGCCTCCTCGGCGTCCTCGGGGGTGTGCTTCGGGGCGCGCAGGAACCAGTAGGAGAGGACCGGGACGACCGTCAGCGACACCAGCAGCGAGGCCAGCATGGCGATCGTGACGGTGAGGCTGAAGTCGCTGAACAGCTCGCCCACCATGCCGCCGACCAGACCGATCGGCAGGAAGACCGCGACGGTGGTCAGGGTGGAGGAGGTGATGGCGCCGGCGACCTCGCGGACGGCCTTGAGGATGGCCTCCTTGCGCTCCGTGCCGTAGCCGAGGTGCCGCTTGATGTTCTCCAGCACCACGATCGAGTCGTCGACCACACGCCCGATGGCGATGGTCAGACCGCCCAGGGTGAGCATGTTGAGCGAGGTGTCGCGGGTCCACAGCACGATCAGGGTGAGGACCACCGAGAGCGGGATGGAGACCGCGGTGACCAGCGTGGAGCGGATCGACGTCAGGAAGACGAGGATCACCACGACGGCGAAGAGGAGACCGAGCGCGCCCTCGGTGGTGAGGCCGGAGATGGCGTCGGCGACGGCCGGGCCCTGGTCGGTGACCACGGTGACCGCGGCGCCCGAACCGACGGCGGCGCGCAGCTCGGGGAGCTTGTCCTGGACGGCGTCGGAGATGGTGACGGCGCTGCCGTCCCGGTCCATGGTGACGATGACGGAGAGGCTGGGCTCGCCGTTGGTGCGGGTGATGGAGGTGGCCGCGGCCGGCTTCTCGGCGACCTTGGCGACCGAGGAGAGCTTGACCGCCTTGCCGCCGCCCTCACCGGCGACGCGCAGGTCCTTGATCTGGTCGAGCGAGGTGAAGCCGCCGCCGACCTGGACGGTGCGGCTGGAGCCGTCCTCGTCGAAGGCGCCCGCCGGCACCGAGGCGCCGCCCGCCTGGAGCGCCTGGGTCAGCGAGGCGGACGTCAGCCCGGCGCGCGCCAGCTTGGCGTCGTCCGGGGTGACGGTGACCTGCATCTCGCGCACGCCGTTGACCGCGGCCTGGCCGACGCCGTCGATCTTCTCCAGCTCGGGGACGACCGCGGTGTCGATGCGGTCGGCCAGCGCCTGCTGGTCCATGTCGGCGGTGACGGAGAGGACCACGGCCGGGATGTCGTCGGACGAACCTGCGATCACCTGCGGGTCGACGCCCTCGGGCAGCAGGTTCCGGGACCGGTTGATCGCCTGCTGGATGTCGGCGACCAGCTGCTTGGTGTCCGGGCCGTAGTCGAAGGAGGCCATGATCACGGCGCTGCCCTCGCTCGCCGTGGAGGTCAGGCTCTCGACCCCGTCGACGGCCTTGATGCCGTTCTCCAGGGGCTCGACGACCTGCTTCTCGACGACGTCGGGCGACGCGCCCTGGTACGGCGCGATCACCGACACCATGGGCAGCTCGATGGAGGGAAGCAACTGCTGCTTGAGCTGCGGGATCGCGATGACTCCGAAGATCAGCGCGATCAGCGACATCAGACCTATCAGGGCCCGCTGCGCGAGGCTGAATTTGGACAGCCAGGACATAAGGGTCAGGGTCTCTCTACGAGGTGAGGGCACGGTGCGTGGAAGGCGCCGGGTGGGGGCGGGACCGCCGCCGCCTACATCCTCGCCCATGCCACGGAGAGACCTGGTAGCCCCCTGGTCCGATTTGAGGAGCATCACATCCTCCTCCGGTCGGACAAGCCGACCGGAGGAGGATGAGACGCGGGGCCACGCATCCACCCGCCGTCGCGCTACACCCCGGGGACGTCTTCGGACTTCTCGGACTTCTCGGACTGCGCTGCCGGCTCGGACTGCGCTGCCGGCTCGGGCTGCTCGGGCTGCGCCGACTGCTCGGACGACCCGGACTGCCCGGGCCGCGCGGACGACCCGGACTCCACGGACGACCCAGGCTGCTCGGAAGGCTCGGCCTGCTCGGCCTGCTCGGACGGATCCGACGGCTCGGGCCGCTCCGGCAGTTCGGCGGCGAGCGCCGCGGCGGCCCGCACCATCGGAAGCGCCAGCAGCGCCCCCACGCCCTCACCGACCGCCACCCCGTGGTCGAGCAGCGGCTCCAGCGCCATCCGGTCCAGCGCCTTGGCCTGGGCGGGCTCACCGCTGCGGTGACCGGCCAGCCACCAGTCGGGGCCGCGGAAGGCGACCCGCTGGGCGACCAGGGCGGCGGCGGCCGACACCACGCCGTCCAGGACCACCGGGGTGCGGCGAGCCGCGCACTGGAGCAGGAAGCCGGTCATGGCCGCCAGGTCGGCGCCTCCCACCGTGGCCAGCAGCTTGAGCTGGTCGCCGAGGACCGGGCGGGCCCGGCGCAGCGCGTCGCGGATCGCGGCGCACTTACGCATCCATGCCAGGTCGTCGATCCCGGCCCCGCCGCGGCCGGTGACCACCGAGGCGTCGGTGCCGCAGAGGGCGGCGATCAGCACGGCGGCGGCGGTGGTGCCGCCGACGCTGACGTCGCCCAGGACGATCAGGTCGGTGCCGGCGTCCGCCTCCTCGTCGGCGAGGGCGACGCCCGCGGCGAAGGCGGCCTCCGCCTCCTCCGCGGTGAGCGCGTCCTCCACGTCGATCCGGCCGCTGCCCCGGCGCACCCGGTGGCCGGCCACCTCGGCGGGCAGCTCCCCCGGGTCGCAGTCCAGGGCCATGTCCACCACCCGGACCGGGACGTCCTGACGGCGGGCCAGCACGGCGACCGGGCTCAGGCCCTCCAGGACGTCCCGGACCAGCCGGACGGCGGTACCGGCCGGGCGGCCGGAGACATCGAGCGCGGCCACCCCGTGGTCGGCGGCGAACAGCAGGACCTTGGGCCGCTCCACGGGGCGCACCGGCACGGCGTGCTGGGCGGCGGCGAGCCACTCCCCCAGTTCGTCCAGACGTCCCAGCGACCCGGCCGGCACGGCCAGACGCTCCCGGCGCGCCTCGGCGTCACGGCGCACGCTGCCGTGGGGGCGCTGGATCCGGTCGGTGAAGTCGTCGAGATTAAGCGAGCTCATTGGCGGAACAGTACCGGCCCGTCGGGGCCGCGTCGTTGCGTCCCGGAGCGGGAAGACCTACCTTCCGGTTTGCCCGCTTTCGTTCCCGGGGATCTTCCGTGTTGTCCGTCAGGGTGAGGAGCCGCCGTGGCCGAGGTCGTCGTGCCGGAACCGCAGGACCCGGTGGTGAGGGGTCCGCTGCCCGACGACCGGCCGCCGCGGCCGCTGGAACGGCTGCGCCACCGCCTCGCCGCGCGGGCGGTGCTGGCGGTGGCGCCGGAGCCGGAGAGCTGGCTGGACGTCGGGTGCGGCCGCGGGCACTTCTGCGAGGCCGCCCGGCGGTACTTCCCGTACACGGCCTTCGACGGACTGGACGTCACCCCGCTGGTGGAGGTGGCGCGGGCGGCCGGGCGGATCGAGGAGGCGCACCGGGGCCTGCCGGGCGACCCGGAGGTCGTCTCGCGGCTGACGTCCCGTTACGACGTGATCAGCCTCCGGGGCGTCCGCCCCGGCCCCGACCGGCTCCGCGCGCTGCGGCCCATACTGCGCGAGGACGGCCACCTCCTCGTCGACGCCGTCCCCGACCCCGCCACCGCCCTCGCCGCGCTCACCGCGGCCGGCTACCACGCCCTGCCGCCCCGCCACCGCCTCCCCGGGGTGCCGCTCCTGGCCCGCCTCCCGGCCCGCCCCGCCCCCCGCTGACCGATCCGCACGGCCGCACGCCGCCGGGAACCGTTCCTACGGGTTCTTCGCCATGGCCAGTACCGGGGCGAACTGGTCGCCGAGCTTCTGGAACTCGTCCGGGATCCTCGCGAGGGCGTCCTGGAGGGCTTGCGCCAGCTCCGTCTCCTCCCTGCTCCTCTGCTCCGGCGGGTTGGCCAGGCGGGCCGCGAGGGCCGCCAGCTGTTCGGCGATGCGGTGCAGGTCGCCGGCGATGCGACCGGCCGACTCGACGGCCCTGTCGTGCTCGTCGGTCCACATGCCGGTGTCCGACTTCTCCGCCTGCCGGAGAAGGTCGATGCCCTGCTGGACCTGCTCACGCCCCCCGTTCACCTGCTTCTGGAGCTCGTGGAGTTGTTCCACCAGCTTGGTCACCCTCAGCTCCTCCCGGCCCGCGTACTGATCGGTGATCCTGTACGGGACGCCGAAGTTCTGTGCGATGTCCATGACTTCGTGCAGCGTGTGGTAGGCGAACGGGGTCGTGTGGTCGAAGTCCAGCCGCCAGAAGGCGAAGATGCCCCAGGCCACCGCGGCGATCTCCTGCCGGGTCCCGCCCGCGGCCCGGGCGAGGTTGAACATGCGGGCAGCCGTGTAGGACTGACCCGCCCAGACCGGCGCCTTGTGGGCACGCGCGAGCTTCGTGGTGTCGGAGTTCTCGTTCCTCGTGGACGGGTGCTCCTTGCCCCCTTGCCACTTCCGCGGGTTCTGGCCCCGGTCCTGGGCCCGCTGGTTCCGCACCCCGGTCGCGGGGTCGATGCCCGACGTGCTCCAGGTGTCGTCCACGCCGATGTCGCTCAGCAGGTCCGTGCCCATGGTCGGAGGGAAATGCCTGGCCGGTCCGAAGTACTCCATCAGGTCGTGGAGCACCATGATCTTCTCCCGGAACGGGAAGTTCTCCGGGCTGCGCAGCACCGCCTGGATTCCGCCGCCCACTCCGGGGACGGTCGTCGCCAGGTGTGCGAGCGCCTCGCCGGGACGGAACTTGCTCCGCGGGTTGTGCGCCGGATTGAAGTACGTGAGGTAGGCGCCGAAGGGCTGGCCGGCCTTGGCCGCGCCTCCTGCCGCGAGTTCGTGGGCGACGCCGTGGACGAGCTCGTGTTCCATGGCCTGCCGCTTGTCGGGAGTCATCTGCGACTTGATCGTCTCGGTCCGGCTGTCGATGCGCAGCAGCAGGGAGTTGAGGAGGAGGTCGACGTCCCGGCTGACCTTGATCTCGGCCGCCGCCGCCTTCTCCTTCTTGCGGTTCTCCTTCGCCTCGACCCAGCCCATCAGCCCGCGCGCCAGCTCGGCGTAGTCGTTCACCTGGACGTCGCGGTTCTTCGCGCCGAACTCCGGGTGCTTGCCGATGTCGGCTTCCAGCACCTTGTGGAGGCCCTTCTCACCGACCGGCGACACGATCAGCTTGCGCAGCTGCCCGACGATCCGGTTCTCCGCGCCCTGGATCTGCTTCCACTCGTCCTCGGAGAGCTCACCGCTCTGCTTCGCCGCGCCGATCCCGGCGACGATGTCGAGCACCTTCGCGTCGAGCTTCGCCCGCTGCTCCGGCGGGGACTGGTTCTCGCTCTCCTTCCGGTACTCCTCGGAGATCTTCCGGCCGTTGACGGTGAGCGCCCGCTGGACGGGGCCGGCCCCCGGCCCGGGCGGCGTGACGCCCGGGGCGTGCTTCTGCCGGGGCGCCGGGGCGGAGCGCGACATGACCCGCGTCGCGTTGGCTTCGGCCTCGCGTTCGAAGCGGTCGGAGGGGTCGGAGACCTTGAGGCCGCCGCCGTTGTCCGTTCCGGCCACGGGGCCCCGGCGCTGCTGGATGACGTGCGTCAGCTCGTGGGCGAGGGTGTGCCTGTCGCCGCCGCCGTCACCGATCACGACGTGGGAGCCGGACGTGTAGGCGCGGGCGCCGACCTCCGCCGCGGATGCCTTCGCGGCGGAGTCGTTGTGGATACGGACGTCGGAGAAGTCCGCCCCCAGACGGGCCTCCATGTCCGTGCGGGTCGGCCCGTCCAGGGGGCGGCCGCTGGTGCGCAGGACGTCGTGGACGGCGGAGCGCTGCACGGAGGGCCGCTCGGCAGGCAGGTGACCGCAGTCCGCACCGTGCCGGTGCTCCTCGGGCCGGGCCCCGGCACGGCCGGCCGCACGGAGCATCTGGACCACGGCGGCGTTGCCCGCGGTGGCCTGGAGGCCGAGAAGCCCGGCGGGAAAGTCACGTTCCGCCGGCTGGGTCCTGTCACGGCGGCGGCCGGGCTGCCTGCCGTGGGCCGTCGGTCTCTTGTCGTTGGCGTGCATCGGGCCCTCTCGTCACGAGCGCGGAAACCGGCGTCGGCCACGGCTCCCGCCTGCCGCGAACACCCTACTGGCGCCGGTCCCGGCGGCCGGTAGCCGATTTCCGGCTGCGCAGGAGTTCCTCCTGCGCATGGCGGCCACGCCGCGTCCACGGCCACACCTCGTCCACGGCGCCGCGTGCGGCTAGGAACCGCCCCGCAGGGGCAGGGCCTGGCCGGCGACGACCAGGAGGACGTGCTCGGACTCGGCGGCGACGGCCGCGTTGAGGCGGCCCAGCTCGTCGCGGTAGCGGCGGCCGGAGGCGGTCGCGGGGACGATGCCGGAGCCGACCTCGTTGGAGACGGCCACCACCGTCCGCCGCGTCGCCCGCAGCGCCCCGGCCAGCTCCGCCACCCGCTCGCGCAGCGCCTTCTGCCCGCCGCCCGCCCACTCGGCGTCGTCCCACGCCCCGACCGCGTCCATCGCGTCGGTGAGCCACAGCGCGAGGCAGTCGATCAGGAGCGGCGCCCCGGCCCCGTCGTCGAGCAGGGGCACCAGGTCGCAGGTCTCCAGGGTCCGCCACGAGCCGGGCCGCCGGTCGCGGTGGAGACGGACCCGTTCCGCCCACTCGGAGTCCCCGCCCCGCGTCCCGCCGGTGGCCACGTACACCACCTCGGGGAACGCCTCCAGGCGCCGCTCCGCCTCGACCGACTTGCCGGAGCGCGCCCCGCCCAGCACCAGCGTGCGCCTCGGCACGTCCGGCACGCTCTCGTACGACCCCACCACCAGCGTCTCCCCGTCCGGTACCGCCCGTGCCCCCGCCGCGGCCAGCCGGCGCCGCAGCTCCGGGCCCGGCGGCACGTCGTGGTCGATGTGCACCGCGATCACGTCCGTGGTGGTGCCGACCGCGCCCGCCGTCCGCAGGCGGGCCAGCGCGTCGGGGCGGCCGAGCACGTCGGCCAGCACCATGTCGTACGGTTCCGCGGTCTCCTCCAGGCCGGCCGGCGCGCACCCGGGCGGCAGAAGGAGCAGTCGGCGGCCGTCCGGCCCGGTGACCGCGTACCCGGTTCCGGGGGCGTCCATGGCCAGCGCCCGCACCCGGTGCCCGGTGAGCAGCGCCAGTTCACGCCCGTCCGGCACCCGGCCCGGCTGCGGCAGCCCCGGCGGCACCTCCACGGCGGGCCCGTCGTGCGGGTGGGTGAGCAGCACCTGCCGCACCCCGGTCAGCGAGTGTCCCGAGCGGGCGGCGGCGAAGGCGGCCCCGGGGACCAGGTCGAGCAGCAGCGTGCCGTCCACGAGCAGCGAGGTCGCGGCCCGGGCGTCCGGGCCGAGGGCGACGGCGCAGGCGGCGCAGGGGCAGCCGGGGCGCGGCAGCCCGCTGGGGGCTCCGGTGCCGAGCAGAGTGACGTCCACGCACCGATTGTCCCGTCCGCCGGCCGGGCCGCACGCCCCGGCCGTCTGTTCGGCGGCGGGGCGTCCTCCGCACGGGGCGGACGGCCGGCCGCGTGACCCCGGTCATGTTGCCCGGACCGCGCGGACGGGAACGATCAGGGCCTAGGCTCCTGACGACGGCATCCCAGCCGGACCCGCAACCCCTGGAGGCGCACGTGGTGGCATGGATTTGGCGGTTCGAGAAGGCCGACGGCACCGAGGTCGAGCCCGCGGTGGAGCCGGAGGAGTTCACCACCCAGGGGGACGCGGAGTCCTGGCTGGGCGAGCACTGGCGGGAGCTGCTGGAGGGCGGTGCCGAGCAGGTGCGGCTCTTCGAGGACGAGGCGGAGATCTACGGGCCGATGAGCCTGCGCGCCGAGGACGTCGAGGCCTGAGCCCCCGGCCGGCCTGCCCGAGCCTTCGGCCGGCGGTGGCCGGGGACCGGTTTCCGGCGCCCGGGCGGGGAACAAGGGCGGCGGGGCGGCGGACCGCCGCCCCGCCCGCCTCCCGTCACTGCTCGCCGAGGGTGACCCGCACGGTGCGGTCGTCGCCGCCCCGGCGGTAGGCGACGGTCACCTTCTCGCCGGGCTTCATGGTCGCCAGCGTCTCGGTGAGGGAGGTGATGGTGGTGATCGGCCGGGTCCCCAGCCGGATGATCACGTCCCCGGCCCGCAGCCCCGCGTCGGCGGCGGCCCCGCCGCTGATCACCTCCACGATCGCCACGCCGACGGCCCGGGAGTTCCGGTCGACCACGGTGCGGCCGGTGATGTCCAGGGCGGCCCGCCCGGTGTGGGTGACCCGGCCGTCCTCGATGATCTGGTCGGCGACCGTGCGCACCATGGACGACGGGATGGCGAAGCCGATGCCGGCCGCCGCGCTGCCGTCCAGTCCGGGGTCGGACGCGGCGAGGGTGGGGATGCCGACGACCTCGCCGTCCAGGTCGACCAGCGCGCCCCCGCTGTTGCCGGGGTTGATGGCCGCCGAGGTCTGGATCATGTTGGGGATGGTCGCCCCCGTGCCGCCGGTCTCGGACGTCTCGCTGACGGTCCGTCCGGTGGCCGAGACGATCCCCTGGGTGACGCTGGAGGAGAGCCCCAGCGGCGAGCCCATCGCCAGCACGATCTGCCCCACCTGCACCTCGGCGGAGTCCCCGAAGGCCGCGGGCCGCAGTCCGTCGGGCATCCGCTCCAGCTTGATGACGGCGAGGTCCTGCTCGGGGAAGGACGACACCAGCCGCGCGGTCAGCGGCTGACCGCTCTGGGCGGTGGTGACCTGGAAACTCTTCTGGTCGCCCACCACATGGGCGTTGGTGACGATGTGTCCGCGGTCGTCGTAGACGATGCCGGAACCGAGGTCGCCGCCGGCCTGCACCTGGACCACGGAGGGCAGGACGTCGCGGATGACCCGGATGTAGCCCTCCTCCAGGTCCTCCGGGGCGCGCGGCGCGTGCGGGGCGCCGGCCTCCTGGCCCCGGGCGGAGTGCGGCGCGACGGCCGCGCAGGCGGGCAGGACGGCGAGGGCCAGGCAGCAGGCGAGGGCGGCGCCGGCACGGCGTGCGGCGCAGGCGTGCCCGGCGTCCGGTGCGGCCGCGTCGGCGGAGGCGTCAGCGTCGGCGGCGGCGTCTGCGGCGTCTGCGTGCATGGGCACGAGTCTTGCCGCCGCCCGGCGCCGCAGCGCGTCATGTGCCCCCGAACGGGCGCCCCGCGCCGGTCAGCCCCGGCTGCCGCACAGGTGGAGCAGCGCGGCGACCCGGCGGTAGGGGTCGGTGCGACCCGCCCGCTCCTCCGCGGCGAGGAGGGCTTCCAGGTGGGACGGCTGCTCCGCCCCGTCGGGCGCCTGGTCGGTGAAGACGCGGACGCCGTACCAGGCGCGCAGCGGCGCGCCGATGCCGGCCAGCGACTCGGTCAGCGCGTCCAGGCGGTCGGCCCGCGCGTTCACGCCGAGCCGGTTGCGGTAGCCCACGCTGTCGAAGGCGGCGACCGCGCCGGCCCAGTCGCCCGCCAGGCCGGGGCGCATGGCGAGCGCGTCGCCGTTGCGCACCAGCAGCGAGAGCAGCCCGCCGGGGGCCAGCATCCGGCCCAGTCCGGCGAGCAGCGGGTCCGGTTCGTCGACGTACATCAGCACGCCGTGGCAGAGCACCAGGTCGAAGCTGCCCGGCAGGAAGTGGACGCCGGTCTCCTGGCCGTCACCCTGGACCAGCCGGAACCGTTCGCGGATCCCGGCCGGCTCGGCGGCCAGCGCCTCGCGCGCGGCCTCGATCATCGTGGGGTCGCGCTCCACGCCGGTGACCTGGTGCCCGGCGCGCGCGAGGCGCAGCGCCTGGGTGCCCTGGCCCATGCCGACGTCCAGCACCCGCAGCCGCCGGCCGACCGGGAAGTGGCCGATGATCTGCTCGTCGAGCTGACGTGCCACCAGTTCCTGGCGCACCACGTCGCGCAGCCCGCCCACCTTGCCGAGCCAGGCACGGGCCGCGTCGGAGTCGAAGGGCGCCGTCTGCCGCGGCACCCGGTCGGAACCGGTGGTGGTCAGGGCCGCTCCCCGCGCTTGACCTGGGGCTTGGGCAGCCGCAGGCGCCGCATCTGCAGCGAGCGCATCAGCGCGTAGGCGACGGCGCCGCGCCGGTTGTCGTTCGGGAACTTCTCGGCCAGCCGCTTGCGCAGGCGCAGGCCGGTGACGACGGAGTCGAGCACGATCATCACGATGACGGCCAGCCACAGCAGCATGCCGAGGTACTGGACCCGCTGGTTCTGGACGACCGTCAGGATCAGGATGATCACGGCCATCGGGAGGAAGAACTCCGCCACGCACCAGCGCGAGTCGATGTAGTCACGGGCGAACCGGCGGACCGGGCCCTTGTCGCGCACCGGCAGGTACCGCTCGTCGCCGGAGGCGAGCGCCTGGCGCTGGCGCTCCAGCGCGGCGCGGCGCTCCTCGCGCTGCCGCTTCGCCGCCTCCTTGCGGTTGGTCGGCGTGTTGGCGACGCTTCGGCGCTGGGACTGGGCCACGCTCCGCTTGGGAGTGGGCCTGCCCTTCGGGGCCTGCGGGTCGCGGGGCTGCTTGGCCTGGCTCACCGGCGACTGCGCGGCGTCCTTGGCCTTCTCGTCGTTGGCACGGCTACGGAACACAAAACCCAAGGGTACGGGGTGCCCGTCGGCATGGACCACCGCCCCGGCGGGAACGATCCCGCAACGGCCCGCGTCCTCACCCGTGGGAGAACGGGTACCCGTTCTCCTCCCTGGGCCGGATCGGTCGTGTTCATGGTCGTCCTCGCGGAGGACCGGATCGGCCACCGGACAGTGCGGTAATGGAGACACAGCCCTTACCGTGGGTTGTATCGGCAGTAGCTGGAGCTGGAAGTCGTCAGAAGGGGGCGCGCGAAGCCCATGAGCGGTGTCATGAAGCGTATGGGGATGATCTTCCGCGCGAAGGCGAACAAGGCCCTGGACCGGGCCGAGGACCCTCGCGAAACCCTCGACTACTCGTACCAGAAGCAGCTCGAGCTGCTGCAGAAGGTGCGGCGCGGGGTCGCCGACGTGGCGACCTCCCGCAAGCGTCTGGAGCTCCAGCTGAACCAGCTGCGCTCCCAGTCGGGCAAGCTCGAGGAGCAGGGCCGCAAGGCGCTGGCCCTGGGCCGTGAGGACCTGGCCCGGGAGGCCCTGAGCCGGCGGGCCGCCCTCCAGCAGCAGGTGACCGACCTGGAGACGCAGCACAGCACCCTCCAGGGCGAGGAGGAGAAGCTCACCCTGGCGGCCCAGCGGCTCCAGGCGAAGGTGGACGCCTTCCGCACCAGGAAGGAGACCATCAAGGCGACGTACACGGCGGCCCAGGCGCAGACCCGGATCGGCGAGGCCTTCAGCGGCATCTCCGAGGAGATGGGCGACGTCGGGCTGGCCATCCAGCGGGCCGAGGACAAGACGGCACAGCTCCAGGCGCGGGCCGGCGCGATCGACGAGCTGCTCGCCTCGGGCGCGCTGGACGATCACTCGGGGCTCGCCAAGGACGACATCCAGGCCGAGCTGGACCGGCTCTCCGGTGGTACGGATGTGGAACTGGAACTGCAGCGGATGAAGGCCGAGCTGTCGGGCGGGACGTCCGCGCAGCAGCAGGCCATCGAGGGCGGCCAGCAGGCGTCGGGCCAGGACCGGGCGCAGTCGCAGGAAGCCCCTCGGTTCCACAAGGAGCAGTAGCCCCGAACGGCTTCAGGGAGGCCAGGGATGATCGTGCGGATCATGGGCGAGGGTCAGGTCCGGCTGTCCGACAGCCATCTGACCGAGCTCTCCGTCCTGGACGACGAACTCCTCTCGGAGATGGAGCAGGGTGACGGCCCCGGTTTCCGCCGGACGCTGCAGGCCCTGCTCGACAAGGTCCGGGAGCTGGGGGAACCGCTGCCGGACGACTCCCTGGAGCCGTCCGAGCTGATCCTCCCGGCTCCGGACGCCACCCTCGACGAGGTCCGCGACCTCCTGTCCGACGACGGCCTGATCCCGGGCTGACGCCCGCACCGCCGCCTCCGGGCAGGGACGCCCGTCGCGGCCCGCCGGGCGGCCGTGCCGCCACGGCGGCGCCGGTCGCCCCACGGGCCGCGCGCGGCGCCCGCGGGGGCGATCGCCGGGGTCCCGCCGGGCGGGTGCGGGGCGGGCGGTAGCGTCGGCGGGATGTCCGACTCCGCGTTCTCCCGCCTCCTCACCGGCCCCCGTTTCGCACTGGGCACGCTCACCGTGCTGCGGGTCCGGGTCCACCGCTGGGACCGGGAGGCCGCCCGCGCCGGGATGCTCTGCGCCCCGGCGGCCGCCGGGGCGGCCGTCGGCGCGGCGTCGGCGCTGGCCGGCGTGGCCGGCGTGACGGCCGGCCTCTCCGCGCCGCTCGCCGCGGTGGCCGCCGTCGCCGTCCCCGCCGCCCTCACCCGCGCGCTGCACCTGGACGGCCTCGCCGACACGGCCGACGGCCTCGGCAGCGGCCGGCCCGCCGACGAGGCGCTGCGGATCATGAAGCGCTCCGACATCGGCCCGTTCGGCGTGGTCACGCTGCTGCTGGCGCTGGCCGCGCAGACCGCCGCCCTCGCGCAGGCCTTCGCCCACTCCCCCGCCCGGGGCGCCTTCGCGGCCCTGCTCTGCGCGGTGACCGCCCGGCTGGCGCTGACCCTCGGGGCGAGGAGGGGGGTGCCCGCCGCCCGGCCGGAGGGACTGGGCGCGGCGGTGGCCGGGGCGGTGCCCCGGACGGCGGCGGCCGCGGTCGCCACCGCGGTCACCCTCCTCGCGGCGGCGGGCGGCGCGCTGCTCGACGGCCCGGCCGGCGCGGTGCGCGCGGCGGCCGCGGTGCTCGTGGGGTGCCTGGCCGCCGAGGCGCTGCTGCGCCGCTGCGTGCGCCGGTTCGGCGGCGTGACCGGTGACGTGCTGGGCGCCCTGGCGGAGACCGCGGCGACCGTCTCGCTGGTCGTGCTGTGCCTGGGCTGAACTCCGCGGGAACCCGCGCGTAGGCTCCTCCCAGAAGCTCAGGGCCCGGCCGAGCCCATCCCCTCGGCTCCTCCCGGACTCATCACCATCGAACGGAAGCGAGACATCACCACCGTGACTGATCTTTCCCTCAGCACCGCCGCCGTGGCCGGCCTGCGCGCCGACGCGATCGTCGTCGGTGTCGCCAAGGGCGCGCAGCCGGACGGCGGCCCCGTCGTGGCCGCGGGCGCCGAGGCCGTCGCCGCTGCGTACGACGGTTCCCTGGCCGGTCTGCTGGAGACCCTCGGCGCCTCGGGCGCCGAGGGCGAGGTGACCAAGCTGCCCGCCCCGTCCGGGTTCAAGGCCCCGCTCGTGGTCGCGGTCGGTCTGGGCGCCGGGCCGGAGAAGGGCGAGGCCTGGGACGCCGAGGCGCTGCGCCGTGCCGCCGGTGCGGCCGCCCGTGCGCTGACCGGTGTCAGGAAGGCCGCGTTCGCGCTGCCGCTGGAGGACGCGGAGGCGGCCGGCGCGGTCGCCGAGGGCGTGCTGCTCGGCGCGTACGTCTACGACGCCTACAAGGAGTCCGGCAAGGACGAGAAGGCCCGCGCCAAGGCGGGCAAGGGTCCGCTGGGCGAGGCGGTGCTGCTCGGCGGCAAGCCGCGCGACCGCGCCTTCAAGGCGGCCGTGGACCGCGGTGCCGCGGTGGCCGGGGAGATGAACCGTGCCCGCGACCTGATCAACATGCCGCCGAACGACCTGTTCCCGGCCTCGTTCGCGGAGATCGCCCAGAAGGCCGCGAAGGAGCACGGCCTCAAGGTGACGGTGCTGGACGAGAAGGCGCTCGCCAAGGGCGGCTACGGCGGCATCCTCGGCGTCGGCAACGGCTCCACCCGCCCGCCGCGGCTGGTGAAGCTGTCGTACACGTCGTCGAAGGCGAAGAAGCACCTGGCCCTCGTCGGCAAGGGCATCACCTACGACTCGGGCGG
Organism: Streptomyces abyssomicinicus; assembly: GCF_008974245.1. GTDB lineage: Bacteria > Actinomycetota > Actinomycetes > Streptomycetales > Streptomycetaceae > Streptomyces > Streptomyces abyssomicinicus. The sequence continues at coordinate 285,322 of NZ_BBZI01000008.1, forward strand.
CATCTCGCTGAAGCCGGCCGGTCACAACGAGACCATGAAGTGCGACATGGCCGGCGCGGCCGCGGTCTTCGCCGCGGTGGTGGCGGCCGCGCGGCTCGGCCTGGACGTCGACGTCACCGGCTGGCTCTGCCTGGCGGAGAACATGCCGTCCGGCTCCGCCACCCGTCCGGGTGACGTGCTGCGCATGTACAGCGGCAAGACGGTCGAGGTGCTGAACACCGACGCCGAGGGACGGCTGGTGCTGGCCGACGGCCTGTGGGCCGCGTCGCAGGAGAAGCCGGACGCCGTCGTGGACGTGGCGACGCTGACCGGCGCGATGGTGCTGGCGCTCGGCTCGCGGACGTTCGCCGTCATGGGCAACGACGACGCCTTCCGCGGCGCCGTCCACGAGGCGGCCGAGGAGTCCGGCGAGGACGCCTGGCAGATGCCGCTGCCGGAGCACCTGCGCGCCGGCATGGAGTCCGCCACGGCCGACATCGCGAACATGGGCGAGCGGATGGGCGGCGGTCTGGTCGCCGGTCTCTTCCTGCGCGAGTTCGTGGGCGAGGGCACCACCTGGGCGCACCTGGACATCGCCGGTCCGGCCTTCAACGAGGGCAAGCCCTTCGGTTACACGCCCAAGGGAGGCACGGGTTCCGCTGTACGCACGCTGGTGCGCCTGGCCGAGCTCGCCGCCGCGGGCGACCTGGTCTGACGCAGCCGTCGCGGCCCGGGGCCGCGCACGCGTCCCACCGGTGACGGGGGACGGGTTCCGCCTCGCGGAGTCCGTCCCCCGCCCCCGTTCCCGGCCCCCGCTCCCCCGCCCGGAACGCGGTGTTCCGGGCACTGTGCCGTGTCTCACAACACGGCCCCGCGTCCGGTTGGGCTCCGACAAGTGCAAAGATGGACTCTTGGCAGGACAGGGCCCCACCCGGGCCGAAGCACTTAGAGCGGCCGTGACCAGCCGCCGACCGGTCGGACGAGACCGGCGTGGCGCACATGCATGGAGGACGTGACGTGGCGAACGACGCCAGCACCGTTTTCGACCTAGTGATCCTCGGCGGCGGTAGCGGCGGGTACGCCGCGGCGCTGCGCGGGGCTCAGCTGGGCCTGGACGTCGCCCTGATCGAGAAGGACAAGGTCGGCGGCACCTGCCTGCACAAGGGATGCATCCCGACCAAGGCCCTGCTCCACGCCGGCGAGATCGCCGACCAGGCGCGTGAGAGCGAGCAGTTCGGTGTGAAGGCGACCTTCGAGGGCATCGACGTCCCCGCCGTCCAGAAGTACAAGGACGACGTGATCTCGGGCCTGTACAAGGGCCTGCAGGGCCTGATCGCCTCCCGCAAGGTGACCTACATCGAGGGCGAGGGCCGCCTGTCCTCCCCGACCTCGGTCGACGTGAACGGGCAGCGGATCCAGGGCCGCCACGTCCTGCTGGCGACCGGCTCCGTGCCGAAGTCGCTGCCGGGCCTGGAGATCGACGGCAACCGGATCATCTCCTCGGACCACGCGCTGGTCCTGGACCGCGTCCCGCAGTCCGCGATCATCCTGGGCGGCGGCGTCATCGGCGTCGAGTTCGCCTCGGCGTGGAAGTCCTTCGGCTCCGACGTCACGATCATCGAGGGCATGAAGCACCTCGTGCCGGTCGAGGACGAGAACAGCTCCAAGCTGCTGGAGCGCGCCTTCCGCAAGCGCGGCATCAAGTTCAACCTGGGCACCTTCTTCCAGAAGGCGGAGTACACCCAGAACGGCGTCAAGGTCACCCTGGCCGACGGCAAGGAGTTCGAGGCCGAGGTCCTCCTCGTCGCCGTCGGGCGCGGCCCGGTCTCGCAGGGCCTGGGCTACGAGGAGCAGGGCGTCGCGATGGACCGCGGCTACGTCCTGGTCGACGAGTACATGCGCACCAACGTCCCGACCATCTCCGCGGTCGGCGACCTGGTCCCCACCCTCCAGCTCGCGCACGTCGGCTTCGCCGAGGGCATCCTGGTGGCGGAGCGCCTGGCCGGCCTGAAGGCCGTCCCGATCGACTACGACGGTGTGCCGCGGGTGACCTACTGCCACCCCGAGGTCGCCTCCGTCGGCATCTCCGAGGCCAAGGCCAAGGAGATCTACGGCGCGGACAAGGTCGTCGCTCTCAAGTACAACCTGGCGGGCAACGGCAAGAGCAAGATCCTCAAGACCGCGGGCGAGATCAAGCTCGTCCAGGTGAAGGACGGCGCCGTGGTCGGCGTCCACATGGTGGGCGACCGCATGGGCGAGCAGGTCGGCGAGGCGCAGCTGATCTACAACTGGGAGGCGCTGCCGGCCGAGGTCGCGCAGCTCATCCACGCGCACCCGACCCAGAACGAGGCCCTGGGCGAGGCCCACCTCGCGCTGGCGGGCAAGCCGCTGCACGCGCACGACTGATCACCGCCGGGTGACTGAGAACAGACTTCCGCACTTCCGTTAGGAGCAACCGAAACCATGGCGGTTTCCGTAACCCTTCCGGCGCTCGGCGAGAGCGTCACCGAGGGCACCGTCACCCGTTGGCTGAAGGCCGAGGGTGAGCGGGTCGAGGCCGACGAGCCGCTGCTCGAGGTCTCGACCGACAAGGTCGACACCGAGATCCCCTCGCCCGTGTCCGGCGTCCTGTCCTCCATCAAGGTGGCCGAGGACGAGACGGTCGAGGTCGGCGCCGAGCTGGCCCTGATCGACGACGGCTCCGGCGCCCCCGCGGCGCCCGCCGCCCCGGCCGAGCAGGCCGCCCCGGCCGCAGAGCCGGTCCAGGCCCCCGAGGCCACCCCGTCCACCGAGCAGGCCGCCCCGGCCCCCGCCCCGACCGCGGAGGCCACCTCCGGCGGCGGCAGCGCCGAGGGCACCGACGTGGTCCTGCCCGCGCTCGGCGAGTCCGTCACCGAGGGCACCGTCACCCGCTGGCTGAAGCAGGTCGGCGAGTCCGTCGAGGCCGACGAGCCGCTGCTCGAGGTCTCGACCGACAAGGTCGACACCGAGATCCCGGCGCCCGCCTCCGGCGTGCTGCTCGAGATCGTGGTGAACGAGGACGAGACGGCCGAGGTCGGCGCCAAGCTGGCCGTCATCGGCACCCCGGGCTCCGCCCCGGCCGCCGCCGCTCCCGAGGCCCCGGCCGCTCCGGCCCCGGCCCCCGAGCCCACCCCGGCCCCGGCTCCCGCCCCGGCTCCGGCCCCGGCCCCGGCTCCGGCCCCCGCGCCGGCTCCGGCCGCCCCGGCCCCGGCCCCCGCCGCCCAGGCTCCGGCCGCACCCGCCGCTCCGGCCCCGTCCGCGGGCACCGGTGCGAGCGACGCCTACGTGACCCCGCTGGTGCGCAAGCTCGCCGCCGAGAACGGCGTCGACCTGGGCTCCGTCAAGGGCACCGGCGTCGGCGGCCGCATCCGCAAGCAGGACGTCCTGGCCGCCGCCGAGGCCGCCAAGGCCGCGGCGCAGGCTCCGGCCGCCGCCGCCCCGGCCGCGCCGGCCGCCAAGAAGGCTCCGGCCCTCGAGGCGTCCCCGCTGCGTGGCCAGACCGTGAAGATGCCGCGGATCCGCAAGGTCATCGGCGACAACATGGTCAAGGCCCTGCGCGAGCAGGCCCAGCTCTCCTCCGTGGTCGAGGTCGACGTCACCCGCCTGATGCGCCTGCGCAACCAGGCCAAGGACGCCTTCCTGGCCCGTGAGGGCGTCAAGCTCTCCCCGATGCCGTTCTTCGTGAAGGCGGCGGCCCAGGCGCTGAAGGCCCACCCGGTCATCAACGCCCGGATCAACGAGGCCGAGGGCACGATCACCTACTTCGACTCCGAGAACATCGGTATCGCGGTGGACGCCGAGAAGGGCCTGATGACCCCGGTCATCAAGAACGCCGGCGGCCTCAACCTGGCCGGCATCGCCAAGGCCACGGCGGAGCTGGCGGGCAAGGTGCGCGCCAACAAGATCACCCCGGACGAGCTGGCCGGCGGCACCTTCTCGATCAGCAACACCGGCTCGCGCGGTGCGCTGTTCGACACCATCATCGTTCCGCCGAACCAGGTCGCCATCCTGGGCATCGGTGCCACGGTGAAGCGTCCGGCCGTCATCGAGACCGAGGACGGCCCGGTCATCGCGGTCCGCGACATGACCTACCTGACGCTCTCCTACGACCACCGTCTGGTGGACGGCGCGGACGCCGCCCGTTACCTGACCGCGGTCAAGGCGATCCTGGAGGCCGGCGAGTTCGAGGTCGAGCTCGGCCTGTAACCACGCCGCGTACCGGTCGCGTACTCCGCCGCGCCCCCGCCCGGACTCCCCGGGCGGGGGCGCGGTGCGTCAAAGCCGGGTGAAAGCCGCGTCAAACGCAGGTCAAGGACGGTCCAGGAGCGCTCGAGGTCAGGTCGACGAAATGCCCGGTCCGTGATGTAAGCCTCGTCTCACCTGCGTCTCAGCGCCCGGATGCGCCTCGGCAGACACGCTCCGCAGCCGTATTGTCTAAGCGTCGAACGCCCTCGGGGGCCCTGGCCGCAGGTCGCCCCTGCCCGAAGGAGCCCCCATGACCGCGCCCGTCATCCACTCGCTGCGCGAACAGATCCGCGAGCACATCGTGGAGGGAATCGTCAGCGGGCGCTGGAAGCCGGGCGAGCGCATCGTCGAGCGGCGCATCGCCACCGAGCTGGAGGTCAGCCAGACCCCGGTGCGCGAGGCCCTGCGGGAGCTGGAGTCGCTGCGGCTGATCGAGTCGGCCCCCAACAAGGGCGTGCGGGTGCGGAACCTGACCGCCGCCGACCTGGAGGAGAGCTACCCCGTCCGGGCCGGCCTGGAGGCCATCGCGGCCGAGCTGGCGGCGGAGCGGCTGGCCGGCGACTGCTCCACCCTGGAGCCGCACGTGGAGGCCCTGCACGAGGCCGACCGGCTCTCCGACGCCGCGGGCCAGGTGCGCCACACGGTGGCGTTCCACCGGGAGATGGTGCGCGCGGCCGGCAACTCGGTCCTCCTGCACACCTGGGAGGGGCTGGGCATCGAGGTGTTCACGGCCCTGTCGATCCGGTGGCTGGGCACCGTCCAGCAGTCCTACGCGGAGGAGCACGAGGAGCTGGTGGCCGCCTTCCGCCGCCGCGACCCGCGGATCGCGGACCTCGTCAAGGCGCACGTCCTCGGCTGTGCCCCGCGCCCCGACGCCTCCGCCTGAGCGGGCCCCTCACCATACGAGCGCAGCCTCGAACCGCGCCGTGACCTGCGATTCCACGGCACGCGGTGTCTTCCACCAGGCGAAACACATGGCACTGCGTGCCGACTTTTGCCGGTTCGGCAAGTTTTACCGCTCATCCCTTTGATCGATCATCGATCAGGGAGTTACAGTCGCCGCGGGCCTCCCACCCGGAGGCCCGACCTCGCCCTGTCCTGCCAAAGACCAAGGGCACCCCGCACCGCGCGCACCCCGCGCGCATCCGCACCCCTTCGACTGAGGAAGGCGGCGACATGACCGACCCCCACGCCATCCGGCCCCACGGAGTCCCGCACAGCGCGCTGGACCAGCTTCCGGACCGCGACCGCGAGGAGACCGCCGAGTGGCAGGCCTCGCTCGACGCGGTCGCCGAGGCCGCCGGCCCGCACCGTGCCGCGTACCTGATGCGCCGCACCCTGGAGCGTGCCGAGGGCGCGGGTGTCGCGCTGCCCAAGCTCCTCGAGACCGACTACATCAACACCATCCCCACCGCCGGTGAGCCCGAGGTGCCCGGCGACCCGGAGATGGAGGCCCGGATCACGGCCTGGAACCGCTGGAACGCGGCCGCCATGGTGACCCGCGGCAGCAAGTACGGCGTCGGCGGCCACATCGCGACCTTCGCCTCCGCGGCCTGGCTGTACGAGACCGGCTTCAACCACTTCTTCAAGGGCAAGGAGTCCCCCGAGGCTCCCGGCTCCGGCGACCAGATCTACGTACAGGGCCACGCCTCCCCCGGCGTCTACGCCCGCGCGTTCCTGGACGGCCGCCTCACCGAGGCCCACCTGGACAACTTCCGCCGCGAGTCCGGCGGCGAGGGCCTGCCGTCCTATCCGCACCCGCGCCGCCTGCCCTGGCTGTGGGAGTTCCCGACGGTCTCCATGGGCCTGGGCCCGCTCTCCGCGATCTACCAGGCGCGGTTCAACCGCTACCTGACCAACCGCGGCATCAAGGACGTCTCCGCCTCGCACGTGTGGGCGTTCCTCGGCGACGGCGAGATGGACGAGCCGGAGTCGACCGCGGCGCTCGCCCTGGCGGCCCGCGAGGGTCTGGACAACCTGACCTTCGTCATCAACTGCAACCTGCAGCGCCTCGACGGCCCGGTCCGCGCCAACTTCAAGATCGTGCAGGAGCTGGAGGCCCAGTTCCGCGGCGCCGGCTGGAACGTCGTCAAGACCCTCTGGGGCTCCGCCTGGGACGAGCTGCTCCAGCTCGACACCACCGGCGCGCTGGTCCGACGTCTGCGCGAGGTGCCGGACGCCCAGGTCCAGACGTACCAGACGCGCGGCGCCGCCTACATCCGCGAGGACTTCTTCGGCAAGGACCCGGCGCTCGCCGAGATGGCGAAGCTGCTGAGCGACGACAAGATCCTCGACTGTTTCCACTTCTCCCGCGGCGGCCACGAGCCCCGCAAGGTGTACGCCGCGTACAAGGCCGCCGTGGAGTTCAAGGGCGCCCCGACGGTGATCCTGGCGCAGACGGTCAAGGGCCACACCCTCGGCGAGGGCTTCGCGTCCAAGAACGCCAACCACCAGATGAAGAAGCTGTCGACGGACGAGTTCAAGCGCATGCGGGACGCGCTGGACCTCCCGATCAAGGACAGCGACTTCACCGACGGCGTCGTCCCCTACGGCCACCCGGGCGCCGACTCCGCCGAGGTCCGCTACCTCCAGGAGCGCCGCGCGGCGCTCGGCGGTCCGGCCCCGGCCCGCCGCGTGCACCCCCTCGCCCCGCTGCCGGCTCCGGCGGAGAAGGCGTTCGCCTCCTTCGACAAGGGCTCCGGCTCGCAGAACGTCGCCACCACGATGGCGTTCGTCCGCCTGATCAAGGACCTGGTCCGCGACAAGGAGACCGGCAAGCGCTGGGTGCCGATCGTCCCCGACGAGGCGCGCACCTTCGGCATGGAGTCGCTCTTCCCGTCGCTCGGCATCTACTCCCCCAAGGGGCAGACGTACGAGCCGGTCGACCGCGACCAGCTGATGTACTACAAGGAGGCCAAGAACGGCCAGATCCTCAACGAGGGGATCACCGAGGCCGGTTCCATGGCCGACTTCATCGCCGCCGCGACCGCGTACTCCACGCACGGCGAGGCGATGATCCCGTTCTACATCTTCTACTCGATGTTCGGCTGGCAGCGCACGGCCGACCAGATGTGGCAGCTCGGCGACCAGCTCGGCCGCGGCTTCCTGGTCGGAGCCACCGCGGGCCGCACCACCCTGACCGGTGAGGGCCTCCAGCACGCCGACGGCCACTCCCCGGTCATCGCGGCCACCAACCCGGCCGCCCTGTCGTACGACCCGGCCTTCGCCTACGAGGTCGCGGCCATCGTCAAGGAGGGCCTGCGCCGCATGTACGGCGAGGCCAAGCCGGGTGAGGACCAGGACGTCTTCTACTACCTCACCGTCTACAACGAGCCCATGCCGCAGCCGGCCAAGCCGGCCGTCGGCGGGATCGACGAGGGCATCGTCAAGGGCCTCTACCGCTTCAACACGGCCGAGACCGCCGGTCTGACCCCGGCCGCCAACGCCCCGCGCGTGCAGCTGCTGGGTTCCGGCACGGCGATCCACTGGGCGCTCGACGCCCAGCGCAAGCTGGCCGAGGACTGGGGCGTGGCCGCCGACGTGTGGTCGGCGACCTCCTGGACGGAGCTGCGCCGCGACGCGCTGGAGGCCGACGAGGCGATCCTGCGCGGCGAGGAGCGGGTGCCGTATCTCCGCCAGGCGCTGGCCGGCGCCCAGGGCCCGGTGCTCGCCGTCTCCGACTACATGCGCCAGGTCCCCGACCAGATCGCGCAGTGGGTCGAGCAGGACTGGTCGTCGCTGGGCGCGGACGGCTTCGGTCTCTCCGACACCCGTGACGCGGCCCGCCGCCACTTCGGCGTCGACGCCGAGTCGATCGTGGTCGCCGCCCTGGCCCAGCTCGCCCGCCGCGGCGAGGTCAAGGCCACCGCGGTGAAGGAGGCCCGGGAGCGCTACGGGCTGTAAGGGTCATGTGGTGACAGGAGGGGGACGGTGAAGTAGTGCCGTCCCCCTCCGTCGTGCCCGGGTGCGTTCGCCGCCCTCAGGGACGATGCTGGGTTGCGTGATGGACGAAGCGGAGTTCTGGCAACTGGTGGACGCGGCCCGCGAGGAGGCCGGGGGCGATCCGGAGGAGCAGGCCGACCTGCTGGTGGAGCGTCTCGTCCAGCTCGATCCGGAGTCGGTCCTCGACTTCGCCCGCCACTTCGAGTCCCGGTACGACCGGGCCTTCCGCCGGGACCTGTGGGGCGCGGCCTGGGTGCTCCTCGACGGTGCGGACGACGACGCGTTCGACTGGTTCCGGTGCTGGCTGATCGGCCAGGGCCGGGAGGTCTTCGAGGGCGCGCTGCACGACCCGGACGCGCTGGCGGACCTGCTCGGCGACTTCGACGAGGAGATCGACGGCGACGGGGAGGAACTCGGCTACGCGGCGGACGAGGCGTACGAGCGGCTGACCGGCCTGGTCACCCCCGACCTCGGTCTCCCGGCCCCGCCGCCGGAGCCGGAGGGCGAGCCGTTCGACCTGGAGGACGACGACGCGCTCGCCGAGCGGTACCCGCGGCTCTGGGACCGTTTCGTGGGCGGCGAGGAGTGAGTCCGGCACCTCACGCGGTCAGGGGTCCCGTGCGGGCGGGGCTCCTCACGCGGTCCGTCCCTGGAGCTGGGCGGCGCGTTCCCGGATGAGCGGCAGATGCGCCTTGAGCGCGGCTCCCGGGCAGTCCGTCCGATAGCCGTCGTCGTGCCCGGCGATCACCGGCAGCTCCGCCGTCTCGCCCTTCTTGAACCGGCTCTTGCCGTTGCTCGACACGAGCCGCACGTCGGCGCGCGGGTCCATTCCGGTCAGTCCCAGCTTCCAGGCGGCGAGCCGCGCGATGGCCTCGGTCATGGCCTCCGGGACCTCCGCGCCCTGCGTGAAGGTGCCGATGGCGGCGACGCCCACGGTGCGGTGGTTGAACCCCTGGGTGTGGGCGCCGGTGACGGCCCTGTCCGAGCCGCCGGCCCGGCCCTCGTAGATGGTGCCGCAGCGGTCCACCAGGAAGTTGTAGCCGATGTCGTCCCAGTGCCGCCCCGCCGTCTGGTCGGCGCTGATCCGCCGGATGATGCCCGGGGTCTCGGCGCAGTCGTAGCCGTTGGGCGAGTCGGTGTGGTGGACGAACATGGCGACGACCTTGTCGTCGTACTTCGGCGGCGGTTTGGTCTCTCCCTGCTTCCGGTCCTGTCCGGCCTCCCGGGCGTGCCGTTCGTCGCCGGGCGTCAGCCAGGCGGACCGGGGCAGGATCCGCGGCGCGGGCGCCCCGTGGCGGTGCCCGCCCGACGCGGCGGGTCCGCTCGGCGCGGCGGGTCCGCGCGGCAGCGCCCGGTCGTCGCTCTGCCCGGGCAGCATCAGCACGAACACCAGCACCAGCAGGGCTATCACGGGCGGCAGCACCACCTCGGCGCTGGGGCGTCCCCGCTTTCCGCGCCGCCCCGGTCCGCGCCCACCAGGGCGCGGGCCCTGGCCCCGGAGCAGCTCACGGGCGGCGGCCACGATCTCGGTGGATATGCGGGAGGCGCGCATGGTCCCACTGTCGGCCGCCGGGCCCCGGGACGCGATCGGTGAGGGCCGGGCGGGTGACCGCGGCGGCCGGCGGTGCCATGGCCGGGCGGCGGTGCCATGGCCGGGCGGCCGGACGGTCGCGGGCGGCGCCGGCCCGGCCGTCGACGCACGGCGTCCCCGCGGGGCGGGCGGAGCGACGGGGGGGGGCGGGCCCCGGCCGACGACCAGGACCGGGCAGCTCAGACCGGGCAGGCCGGGCAGGCCGCTCCGTCCGCCGTGGACCGGCGGCCGCGGTGGCGGTCCGGCGCCCCGGGGGGCCCGGGCCGGCGGTGCGTTACAGGAACTTGCCCATCAGAACGTCGTCGACGTAGGCGCCGTCGAGCAGCATCTCCTCCGGCAGGATGCCCTCGACCGCGTAGCCCAGGGAGGCGTAGAGGGCGCGGGCGGGGGCGTTGTGGCCGAGGACGCGGAGAGTGAGGCGGCGGGCGCCGCGGCGGCGGGCCTGGTCCTCGGCGGCGCGCATCAGGGCCTTGCCGAGGCCTCGGCCGCGGGCGCGCTCGGACAGGACGAGGCCCTGGATCTGCAGCACGTGCGCGTTGGCGGCCAGCGGGGTGGGCCGGGCCACCCGGACGTAGCCGGCCACCTCGCCGTCGGCCTCGGCCACCAGGAGGTCGCCGACCGGGTGGCGTTCGTCGAAGAAGGGCTGCCCCGGCTCGGGCGGGGGCGCCACTGCGTGCAGGAAGGACCAGGTCTCCCGGTCGAGGAGGTTCAGGGCCTCGCCGTCCTCGAGGCGGGCCGGTCGGATCAGGGTGGCGGTGTCGGCTTCGGCGCTGGTCGGCATGGCGGCATCGTACGTCCGCGCGCCACACCGGGGGAAAGCGGTTTCGGGGCGGCCTCCGGGGCCGGTGGTCCGCGAGGATGGCGGCATGGAACCGAGGGAAGCAAGCGAACCGACCGGCCCCTGGACCGTCGCCGTGGCCGGGGCCTCCGGTCTGACCGGCACTGCGCTGGCCCGGTCCCTGGAGGCGGACGGCCACCGGGTGCTCCGGCTGGTGCGCCGGGAGCCCCGGGGCCCGGGCGAGGCCCGGTGGGATCCTGCCTCGGCACGGCTGGACCCCGCGGTGCTGGACGGCTGCGACGCGGTGGTGAACCTGGCGGGCGCGGGCGTCGGGGACCGGCGGTGGACGGAGGCCTACAAGCGGGAGATCCGTGACAGCCGGGTACGGGGGACGACGGCGCTGGCCGGGGCGGTGGCGGCGATGGAGAGGCCGCCGAAGGTCTTCCTCAACGGCAGCGCGATCGGCTACTACGGCGAGACCGGGGACTTCCCGGTGGACGAGGGCGCGCCGCCCGGGCGGGGGTTCCTGCCGGAGCTGTCCGTGGAATGGGAGGCGGCCGCGGATCCGGCGCGTGAGGCGGGCGTGCGGACGGTGCTGGCGCGGACCGGGCTGGTGGTGGCGCGGCGGGGCGGCGCCTGGGGGCGCCTGTTCCCGCTGTTCCGCGCGGGTCTGGGCGGGCGGCTCGGGGACGGACGTCAGTACTGGTCCTTCGTCGCCCTCCAGGACGAGGTGGCCGCACTGCGGCACCTGTTGGACTCCCCCGGGCTGGAGGGCCCGTTCAACGTGACGGCCCCGGCCCCGGCGACGAACCGGGAGGTGACGGCCGCGATGGCGAAGGTGCTGCGGCGGCCCGCGGTCCTCACGGTGCCCATGCCGGTGCTGCGGGCCGTGCTCGGGGAGATGAGCCAGAACGTGCTGGGCAGCGCGCGGGTGGTTCCGAAGCGGCTGCTGGAGTCCGGCTTCTCCTTCTCGTGCCCCGACGTGAAGTCGGCGGTCCGGGCGGCGCTGAAGGACTGAGTGCGGGACCGGGCACGGGGCGCGCCGCTTGTCGCGCCGGCGTGCCACCCTGCCCGGCCGTCACCGACTTCCGGGTGCCTCGACGCCCCCGAAGGGCCGGTCGATCACCGCCGACCCGAGGCAGCCGAGCGCGGTCAGGCAGAAGGCGGTCCGGACCGCGTGGGCGATCTGCCAGTGGTCCCGGATGTCCGCCCAGTCCGCCGGGGGGTCCTGCGGATTCCAGCCCGTCTGCTCGACGTTGACGGGGGCGTTGAACGCGAAGGAGACCACGAGGGCCAGCACGAGCAGCACGAGCGCGGCGACCGCGGGCCTGAACGCGAGACTGCCGGCCCTGTGCGCCAGGACGGCCAGCATCACCACGGCCGCGTAGGTGGGCACCAGCAACGCGCCGATGAGCCAGGGAAAGTAGACGTGGGTCGCTTGCCGGAACTCGACGTAGGCCGGTCCGTCCAAACTCCGTACGGCCAGTTCGAGGACGAGCGTGGCCAGGGCGCCGCCGGCGTACAGCCCGCCGCCCAGCAGGCTCGCCCAGCGGGCCGTCCGGACAAGTCGGGTGCTTGCCGTCATCCGCGCTCCCATCGGCCTCCGGCGGGGGCGCCCCTCTTCCTCGCGTCCCGGGAGTAGCTTTGCGGTCAGGCGCAGACGGGCCCGACCACCGCGTCACCGACCATACCGGCGGACGGTTCGACGACGAATGTCCGACATGGAACACAGGGAGCCCCAGCATGAGACTGCTCGTCCTCGGCGCGACCGGCCCCACCGGCCGCCACCTGGTCGCCCAGGCCCTCCGGCACGGTGACACGGTCACGGTGCTGGTCCGGCGCCCTGCGGCACTGGGGCCGGTGGGTGACCGGGTGAGGGTCGTCGAGGGCGACGCCACCTCGCCGGGTGACGTCGAGAGGGCCATGTCCGGGCAGGACGCCGTGATCTCCGCCCTGGGCCGCGGCCGGTCCCTGCGCGCCCACGGACTGTTCACGCGCTCGGCGGACGCCCTGCAGGAGGCGGCGCGACGGACGGGCGTCACACGTCTGGTGTGGATGTCCTCCTTCGGGGTCGGCGACACCTTCGCGTCCGCGCACGTGCTGCTGAAGGCGGCGTACGGGACCGTCATGCGGGACGTCTTCGCCGACAAGAAGGCCTCCGAGGCGACGATCCGCGCCGGCGGTATGGACTGGACACTCGTCTACCCGACGACGCTGACCAACGGCCCCGCCCGCGGCGCCTACCGCGTCGTCGAGGACCGGACGAGGATGAGACTCGCGGCCAGGATCAGCAGGGCCGACGTCGCCGCGTTCCTGCACGCGGCCGCTCACGAACCGCGGTGGATCCACCGCGACGCGGTCATCACCGGCTGACCGGACGGCTGTCGTACCACCGGCGCGTATCCGGCGTGCCACTGCCGTGCCACCGCCGTGCCACCGTGCCCGGTCCATGCCCGGGACCAGGTGCGCGGCACCCGGACTTAACCTCGAAACGTACCGAACTCGGGTATTCCGGAGGGCAGTTGGGGGCATCACGTCTCCAGCAGCCGCGCAACCTCGAGGAGGGGCACGTGCTTCAGCCCGCACAGAAGGCGGATGTCGTCGTCGTGGGAGCGGGAGTCGCCGGTCTGTCGGCGGCTCTGCGGCTGGCCGCGGCAGGCGTCAGCACCGCAGTCCTGGAGGCCGCCCCGTTCGTGGGCGGCAGGATGTCGACGGAGAAGGTCGACGGCTTCCGGCTGGACCGGATCGGTCAGCTGTTGTTCACCTCGTACACCGAACTGTGCACCACGCCGGGCCTGGACGACCTGGTGCTGCGCCCCTTCGCGCCGGGGGTGCTCGTGCACAGCGGGGGCCGGCGTCACCATGCGGGCGGCCCCGAGGGAGTGCCCGTGAGCGCTTGGGGAGCGCACACGGCGCAAGAGGGGGCGCACGGGGGCGTGAACAACCCCTCGGAGGCGTACGGGGCCCACCGGGCGGCCGAGGACCGGGGGGCCGGCGACGACCCGTGGCGAAACGTTCCTCCGGGGGTCGCGGCGGGCGCGCTCGCCCCGGTCCCGCCCTCCTCCTCCACCCACTCCCCCGCCCCCCACCCCGTCCTGGACCCCGCACCGGATCCCGTCCCGGCGCGGGCGCGCGCCGGGGCGGCGGCCGCGATCCGGATGGCCGGTCTGCGGGCGCGCAGGCCCCGCCTGGGCCGGGTCCGTCCGCGCCCGGGGTGGCAGCCGGCCGCCACCGGCCGGCCCGGGGCGCCGGGCGGTCCCGGTGAGCGGGCGCGGCTGGCGTCCGCGCTGGCCCAGATCGCCGCCACGCCGGTGGAGCGGCTGCTGGCCCGTGCCGAGATGCCGGCCGCCGAGGCGCTGACGGCGCGCGGCGTGCCCGCGCGCACGGTGGAGGGCTTCCTGCGCCCGCTGCTCGCGGCGCTGCTGTGCGACCCGGAGCTGGCGGGGTCGAGCCGGTGCGCCGACCTGGCGTTGCGTGCCTGGGCGACCGGGCGGCTGTGCGTGCCGGAGGGCGGCGCGGAGGTGGTGCCGGAGCTGCTGGCCCGTGCGCTGCCGCCGGGGACGGTGCACACCGGGGTGCGGGTCACCTCCGTCTCCACGACCTCGGTGACCACGGCGGAGCACGGCGAGTTCCGCTGCCGCGCGGTGCTGCTGGCCACCGACGCGCGGACCGCCGCCGCGCTGCTGCCGGGGCTGCGGGTGCCGGACTTCCACCCGGTGACGGTGGTCCACCACACCACCACCGAGGCGCCGGACACCAGCTCCTTCCTGCTGCTGGACGCCGAACGCGGCGGGCCCGTGGCACACACCGCGGTGGTCAGCCGCGTCGACCCCACGCGGGCGCCGGCCGGGCGCGCGCTGGTTTCGTCGACGGTGCTCGGGGCGCCGCCGCGGAACGTGGACGGTGCCGCGCGGGACCACCTGGCGAGGCTGTACGGGGTGTCGACGCGGTCGTGGGAGACCCTGGCGGTGCACCACACGGCCGAGGCGGTGCCGGTGATGCGTCCGCCGCACGACCCGCGGCGGTCGGTGCGGCTGCTGGCCGGGCTCTACGTGTGCGGCGACCATCGGGACACCGGCACGGTGCAGGGCGCCCTGCACTCGGGGCAGCGGGCCTCCGCCGCCGTCCTGCGCGACCTGGGCGCGGGCCCGGCGCTGCGCCCGGGCGAACACGTCCCCCGGCCCCGGGCCGCGTAGGCCGCCCGCGCCCGGCGGGACGAAGGGGCCCGGCCCTCGGCGCCCTCGCCGAGGGAGCGGCCGGGCCCCGCCACGACGTCACGGCCACGACGTCACCGCCACGACGCCATGGTCACGGCGTCACCGCCACGCCCCGGACCCGATCCCGCCGCGCGCCGCACCCTCAGGCCCCGTCCGGCGCCACCGCCCGGCCGGTGACCGGGCAGATCCTGCCCGTGCGCAGCCCCTTGGCCGCCAGCACCCGGCCGATCCGCGGGACGGCCTCCAGGGTGGTGGCGGGCCAGTCGTGCAGGAGGATGACCTGGCCGTCGGTGAGCCGTCCGGCCGCCTCGACGATGGCGTCGGCGCTCGCGCCGTTCCAGTCCTGCGGGTCGACGTCCCAGAGGATCTCCGTGAGGCCGTACTTCGCCGCGGCGGCCCGGAGGGTGTCGTCGGTGTCGCCGTACGGCGGGCGGAACAGCGTCGGGACGCCTCCGCCGGCGGCGGCGACGGCCCGTTGCGTCCGGGCGATCTCGGACTCCATCGCGGCCGGGTCGAGCCGGGTCATGTACGGGTGGCTGTAGCTGTGGTTCGCCACCCACATCCCGGCGGCGACCTGGGCGCGCACCAGGCCGGGGTCCGCCTCGACATGGTTGCCCTGGTTGAACATGGTGGCCCGCAGCCCCGCCTCGCGCAGGGCGGTCAGCAGGGCCGGGGTGCGGCCCGACGGCCCGTCGTCGAACGTGAGGCCGACGTACCCGCGGCAGGTGGTGCCCCCGGCGGCGGGCGGACGGAACGACGTGGACATGGGTGGGTCTCCTGGTCGGGGGACGGCTCGGGCCGCCCGGACACGGTACGTCCGGGCGGCCCCTCATCCTTGGTGGCGCCTTTCCTCGGTCCGGTCCGGGCCCGGCATGGGGACGGGCCCGGACCGGATCAGCCGGCGCTGCAGCTGACGGTGGGCCAGGTCCAGGTGCCGTTCGTCTGGATGGTCATGCCCCAGTTGTTGCCGCTGCCGTTGGACTTCGCCACCAGGGTCTGGCCGTCCGGATAGCTCGCCGAGACGTTCCAGGTGGCCAGGACCTTCTCCGGCGACGGGACCCTGACCGTGACCGTCCAGTTGCTGGATCCGCTGACCGACACGTTGAGGTTGTACCGGTCGCTCCACTTGTCGCCCGCCGACAGGACCGCCGAGCAACCGCCCGGGTTGGTGGGCGGCGGGGTGGTGGGCGGCGGGGTGGTGCCGCCGCCGCCGGAGGAGCCGCGGCTCACCGTGATGTTGGAGCTGCCGCTGCTGTTGTAGCCCTCGGTGGCCATGATCTCGTAGTTGGCGGAGCCGAACTGCAGGCCGGCGTTCTTCCAGGCGTTGAAGATGTTCGACTTGGTGATGGTGCCGCCGGTGCGCTTCGCCTGACGGACCGCCCAGTACTGGGTGAAGGTCTTGTTGCCCTCGATGGACGGGGCGTTGGTGCGGGTGGCCTTGTACAGGTCGTAGGTGCTGCCGTCACTCTGGACCGAGCCCACCCGAGTGGCTCCGCTGCTGGGGTTGTAGTTGCCGTAGTTCTCGACGATGTACCACTCGACCAGCGGGTTCTGGTACCACCCGTACAGCGCGAGGTAGCAGTTGCCGTTGCAGTTGAACGAGCCCGAGTACGTGACCGAGCTGGTCGCGTTGCCCGGGTTCCAGCCCTTGCCCACGACGATGTTCTTCGCGCTGGTGTTCCAGGTCAGGCTGTAGTTGCCGCCCGAGTTCAGGGTCATGGACCCGCCGCTGGCCTCCTGCCAGAACGAGTAGAAGTAGCCGTCGTGATTGCCGGTGCTGTTGGACGTGACGACCGTGGCCGCGTTCGCCGGGGCGAAGCCGGCCACGTAGGCGAAGAAGGCCACGATCAGGACGCTGACGCTGCGGATCACGGAGGGAACTCTGCGGCGCTTGCGGCCGACGAGCTGAACGTCACTGTTCATCCGTCAATCCTCCTTTGCGAGTGGGGGGATGGCGACTGATGACCAGTGTGCGGAGACGCACATCCGTGTCAATTGTTTCGGTAGAACTTTCGAAATCCCTTGAGGCCCCAGGCCGCTCAAGACCCCCCGCTGACAACGGTGTTAGAGCACCCGCGAACGGCTCCGCGCCGAGGATGACCAGAACCCCGCCCAGGGACGTCACCTGGGGCGGGTGGCGGATTCCGAAAATTTCGAAGTGCTTGCGCAACGTCGGCGGCCGGCCCGCCCGGCCGGCCCGCGGCGCCGTCGCCCCCCACGGGGCGGCATGGCGCACAGGACGATCACCGCGACCCCGTCGGTCGCGGACCGCCACCGGAACGGCGGTGGGCCGTGCCCTCCCCCTCGACGGGGGAAGACACGGCCCACGGCCCACGTACGGCCCGGAGCGCTACGCAGCAGCTCCGGCCCGCACGGTTTCTAGATGTCGTAGTACAGCTCGAACTCGTGCGGGTGCGGGCGCAGCTGGATCGGGGCGATCTCGTTGGTGCGCTTGTACTCGATCCAGGTCTCGATCAGGTCCGCCGTGAAGACGTCACCCTGGAGCAGGTACTCGTGGTCGTCCTCCAGCGCCTTGAGCACGGCGTCGAGGGAGGTCGGGACCTGAGCCACGTTGGCGTGCTCCTCGGGAGCCAGCTCGTAGAGGTCCTTGTCGATCGGCTCGGCCGGCTCGATCTTGTTCTTGACGCCGTCCAGGCCGGCCATCATCAGCGCGGCGAAGGCCAGGTACGGGTTGCCGGAGGAGTCCGGGGCACGGAACTCGACGCGCTTGGCCTTCGGGTTGGCACCGGTGATCGGGATGCGCATCGCGGCGGAGCGGTTGCGCTGCGAGTACACCAGGTTGATCGGGGCCTCGAAGCCCGGGACCAGGCGGTGGTAGGAGTTCACCGTCGGGTTGGTGAAGGCCAGCAGCGACGGGGCGTGCTTGAGGATGCCGCCGATGTAGTGGCGGGCCATGTCGGACAGGCCGGCGTAGCCGGTCTCGTCGTAGAACAGCGGCTGGCCGTCGGTCCACAGGGACATGTGGACGTGCATGCCGGAGCCGTTGTCGCCGAAGATCGGCTTGGGCATGAAGGTGGCGGACTTGCCGTTCCTCCAGGCGACGTTCTTGATGATGTACTTGAACAGCATCAGGTCGTCGGCCGCGGCCAGCAGCGTGTTGAACTTGTAGTTGATCTCCGCCTGGCCGGCGGTGCCCACCTCGTGGTGCTGGCGCTCGACCTGGAGGCCGGACGCGGCCAGCTCCAGGGACATCTCGGCACGCAGGTCGGCGAAGTGGTCGACCGGCGCGACCGGGAAGTAGCCGCCCTTGTACTTGACCTTGTAACCGCGGTTGTTGTCCGTGGCACCGACGTTCCAGGCGCCCGCCTCGGAGTCGATGTGGTAGAAGGCCTGGTTCGCCTCGGTGGAGAAGCGCACCGAGTCGAAGACGTAGAACTCGGCCTCGGGCCCGAAGAAGGCGGTGTCGGCGATGCCGGTGGACGCCAGGTAGGCCTCGGCCTTCTTCGCCACGTTCCGCGGGTCGCGGGAGTACTGCTCACCCGTGATCGGGTCGTGGATGAAGAAGTTGATGTTGAGGGTCTTGTCCCGGCGGAAGGGGTCGACACGGGCCGTGCTCAGGTCGGCGCGCAGGGCCATGTCCGACTCGTGAATGGCCTGGAAGCCGCGGATCGACGAACCGTCGAAGGCGAGCTCCTCGTGCGGGTCGAACGCCTCGGCGGGAATCGTGAAGTGCTGCATCACGCCCGGCAGGTCGCAGAAGCGAACGTCAACGAACTTGACGTCCTCATCGGCGATGAACTTCTTGGCCTCGTCGGCGTTCTGGAACATCCAGCTCCTCCTACTCCCGGCCGGTTCCGCCAGGGGTGGTAGTACTTCGTGCGCCAGTGCGGTGACACACGCTGTCTGGGACCCTAGTGATCGGCGATTTCTCGAACATGACTCATTTGTTTCCGGGAAGTTAACCGGCAGCTCGCCGACGGCGTGCCGCCGGCGCGCGAGGGTCTCCTTCCATGGTCCTGCCCCGGGCGGCCGGGCGCACCCCGCCCTCCGCCACGCGCGCGCACGGCAAGTACCGTGGAGTCCGTGGACAACAGGCAAGCACTCGGATCGTGGCTCTCCGGCCCCCGCGCGGCGGCGGAGGAGGCCGGTGTCGACTTCGGCTACCGCGGCCAGCAGCTCGGGCTGCCCGAGCAGGGCCCCGGCTCGGTGGCGCGCCCCGGGCGGCGCCTCGGCGCGCTGGCCGTGGACTGGGGTCTCTGCATGCTGATCGCATACGGTCTCATCACCGATGGTTACGGTCAGGCAACGGGTAACTGGGCGCTGCTGATCTTCTTCGCGCTGGGCGTGCTGACCGTGGGAACCCTCGGTTTCACACCGGGCAAGCGGCTCTTCGGGCTGCGGGTGGTCGCGCTCGCCGGAGGCACGGTGGTGCCGTGGCGGGCGGCCCTGCGGACGCTGCTGCTGTGCCTGGCCCTCCCCGCCCTGGTCTGGGACCGGGACGGCCGCGGCCTCCACGACCGCCTCGCCGGCACGGTCGAAGTCCGCCTCTGACGCACGCCGCCCGTTTCCCGGCTCGGTGTGCCCGCTTCTGCGGCTCGGTGTGCCCGCTTCTGCGGACCGGTGTGCCCGCTTCTGCGGCCCGGGGGCCGGCGGAAACGGGTACACCACCGGGCATGACGACCGGACAGGCCGACCACCGGACGGGCCGGCCAGGCGGGCCGACCAGGGGACAGACATGCGGAAGGGCGCCCGGGGGAACCGGGCGCCCTTCACGTTGGGGTCGGGGGGCAGCGGGTCAGCGGCCCTTGCTGCCGCGGGGGAGCTTCATGCCCTTCGGCATGGGCCCCTTGGGAAGCGGCATGTTCTTCATCAGGTCGCCCATCGCCCGCAGCCGGTCGTTGGTGGTGGTGACCTGCGGGCCGGTGAGCACCCGGGGGAGCTTCATCATCGTGGTGCGCAGCTTCTTCAGCGGCACCTGGCCCTCGTCGTTGCCCACGACGATGTCGTGCACCGGCACGTCGGCGACGATGCGGTTCATCTTCTTCTTCTCGGCCACGAGCAGGCTCTTCACCCGGTTGGGGTTGCCCTCCGCGACCAGCACGATGCCGGCCTTGCCGACCGCCCGGTGCACCACGTCCTGGCTGCGGTTCATCGCGACCGCCGGCGTCGTCGACCAGCCCCGGCCGATGTTGTCCAGCACCGCCGCTGCCGCGCCCGGCTGGCCCTCCATCTGCCCGAAGGCGGCCCGCTCGGCCCGGCGCCCGAACACGATCGCCGTCGCCAGCAGGGCGACCAGCAGACCCAGGATGCCCAGGTAGATCGGGTGACCGATCAAGAAGCCGATCGCGAGGAAGACACCGAAGGTGATGATTCCGACAGCCGCGAGTACA
Source organism: Streptomyces abyssomicinicus (assembly GCF_008974245.1). Taxonomy (GTDB): domain Bacteria; phylum Actinomycetota; class Actinomycetes; order Streptomycetales; family Streptomycetaceae; genus Streptomyces; species Streptomyces abyssomicinicus. The sequence continues at coordinate 305,446 of NZ_BBZI01000008.1, forward strand.
AGACCGATCTTCTTGTCGGCCCTGCGGGTCATCTTGTACGTCAGGGCGATCTGCTTGAGTCGCCCGGCATTCGCAGACTCCGCTGCGGTTTCCTTCCTCGCCATGTCTGGAAGTCTACGTGCACGACCCCGCCGCCACGAAGGCGGTGCCCGCTCCGTGCCCGGCCGGTCCCGTGCGGTGACCGGTCAGGAGCGGAGCGCGGGCGCCCCGTCGAGCACGCGCTGCGCCTCGACCCGCTCCCGGGCGCGCTGCCGGTCCGCGACGACGCCGCTCCACGCGTTGCGCCGCGCGGTGCGCTGACCGCTGCCGAGCAGCAGCGCCTCCACCGCGAGCAGCGCCCCCGTCAGCGACGCCCGGCGCGGGGTCACGGCGGTGCGGGCCTGGTCGGCGGCGCGGGTCCCGGCGGCGCGGGCGGGCGCGCCCTGCGTCGTGTGCACGGCCTGCACGGCTCGCACGGTCTCCGTGGTCACGGTCACGTTCCCCCCTGGGAGTCGTGGGCTGCGCGCGGCGCGCGCCGGGTTACAGAGTCCTCGAACGGTGTTACCAGAGGGTGACCCACCGGTCAAAGCCGGATGAAAAGCGTGCCCGCGCCCGTCCACTGGTGGGACGGACGCGGGCGGGGTGACATCGGCGGGCGGCGGCGCGGCTCAGACCGCCGGGGCGGCGGCGGTGCTCAGGCCGCCCGCGGCGCGCTGCTCGATCGCCATGCCGTACAGCCGTCCGGCGCGGTACGAGGAGCGGACCAGCGGGCCGGACATGACGCCGGCGAAGCCGATCTCCTCGGCCTCCCGCTGGAGCTCCACGAACTCCTGGGGCTTGACCCAGCGCTCCACCGGGTGGTGGCGCACGGAGGGCCGCAGGTACTGGGTGATGGTGATCAGCTCGCAGCCGGCGCCGTGCAGGTCGCGCAGGGCCTCGCTGATCTCCTCGCGGGTCTCCCCCATGCCCAGGATCAGGTTGGACTTGGTGACCAGGCCGAACTCGCGGGCCTTGGTGATGACCTCGAGGGAGCGCTCGTAGCGGAAGCCGGGGCGGATCCGGCGGAAGATCCGGGGCACCGTCTCGACGTTGTGCGCGAAGACCTCGGGGCGGGACTCGAAGACCTGCTGGAGGAGCTCGGGCACCGCGTTGAAGTCGGGGGCGAGCAGCTCGACCTTGGTCCGGCCGCCCTCGCGGGCGGCGGTCTGCTGGTGGATCTGGCGGACGGTCTCCGCGTACAGCCAGGCGCCGCCGTCCTCGAGGTCGTCGCGGGCGACACCGGTGATGGTGGCGTAGTTCAGGTCCATGGTGACCACGGACTCGCCCACCCGGCGCGGCTCGTCACGGTCGAGCGCCTCGGGCCTGCCGGTGTCGATCTGGCAGAAGTCGCAGCGCCGGGTGCACTGGTCGCCGCCGATGAGGAAGGTCGCCTCGCGGTCCTCCCAGCACTCGTAGATGTTGGGGCAGCCGGCTTCCTGGCAGACGGTGTGCAGGCCCTCGCTCTTCACGAGGTTCTGCATCTTCGTGTACTCGGGACCCATCTTCGCCCGGGTCTTGATCCACTCGGGCTTGCGCTCGATGGGGGTCTGGCTGTTCCGGACCTCCAGGCGCAACATCTTGCGTCCGTCGGGTGCGACTGCGGACACATCGGCTCCCTG
>NZ_BBZI01000008.1:307474-481525 GCF_008974245.1 Streptomyces abyssomicinicus
GGTTCGTAGGCGTAACCAGCGTACGCCGCCTGAATTCGCTGTCCGTCCCGAGGCCGGGGTTTCGGACGTGGGGTGGCTCTCACTCACCCCGCCCTCCTACAAGGTTCGGGCGGTGGCCGCGAATTCCCTCTCCAGCCCCCGCAGGAGGGCGGTGTTGCACGCGAAGGCGCGGCGGCACTCCTCCACCACCCGCCGCCTTCCGGGGCCGTCCACGGGGACGGCGTCGAGCCGGGCGCGGTAGTCGCGCTTGAAGGCCGCGGGGTTCGGTATCGCGTCGAAGACGTAGAAGCGGACGCCGTCGCCCTTGGGTGCGAAGCCCCAGTTCTTCTCGGCGGCGCCGCGGATGACCTGGCCGCCGGAGAGGTCGCCGAGGTAGCGGGTGTAGTGGTGGGCGACGTAGCCGGCCGGCCACTCCCGCGCGCACGCGGTGACACGGGCGGCGTACTCCTCGGCGGCGGGCAGCGGCGTCAGGCCCGCCCGCCAGCCGGGGCCGCGCAGCCGGGCCAGGTCGCGCTCCAGGGCCGGCAGGCGCATCAGCTCGGGGCGGACGAACGGCCCGGCGACCGGATCGTCCCGCAGCGCGTGGGCCGGCTCCTCCAGCGCCGTGTACACGAACCAGAGCTGCTCGGTGTAGCGGGCGTAGGCCTCGACGCCGAGACCACCGCCCAGCATCGATGTCAGGAAGCCGCTGTTCTCCGCCTCCGTGTGCTGCGCGCGGGTGGCGGTGCGCAGGAGTTCCGAGAACGGCCGGTCGGTGGTCGTGTCCATGATCCCCAGTGTGCGGGATCGGACCGCGGCGTGCAGGACGGCACCGCGGCGTGCGGGGTCAGACCGCGGCGGCCGTCTCCGTCTCGCGGGGGCGCGGCTCGGCGCCCTCCAGCACCTCGCGCAGGTGCTTCTCGATCACCGGGAGCACGTCGGCGATGGTGATGTCGCGGCCCAGCTCCGCGGCGAGCGAGGTGACGCCGGCGTCGCGGATGCCGCAGGGGATGATCCGGTCGAACCAGGTGGTGTCCGGGTCGATGTTCATCGCGAACCCGTGCATGGTGACGCCCTTGGAGACGCGGACACCGATCTGGGCGAGCTTGCGGTCCTCCCGGCGCTGGCCGGCGTTGGACGGCGCGTACTCCGGACCGTTGAGCCGCGGGTCGAACTCCTCGTCCGTCATCCGCGGGTCCAGGTCGAGCGAGAGACCACCCAGGGACGGCCGCTGCTCCACCGGGTCGCCCAGCACCCAGACGCCGCTGCGCCCCTCGATCCGGGTGGTCTCCAGCCCGAACTCCGCGCAGGTGCGGATCATGGCCTCCTCCAGGCGCCGGACGTGGGCCACCACGTCGACCGGGCGCGGGAGCTTCTGGATGGGGTAGCCGACGAGCTGGCCCGGGCCGTGCCAGGTGATCTTGCCGCCGCGGTCGACATCGACGACCGGGGTGCCGTCCAGCGGGCGCTCGCTGTCCGCGGTGCGCCGGCCGGCCGTGTAGACCGGGGGGTGCTCCAGGAGCAGCACGGTGTCCGGGATCTCGTCGGCGAACCGGGCCGCGTGCACCCGGCGCTGTTCCTCCCACGCCTGGAGGTACTCGACGGCCTCCACGCCGAACCCCATGCGTACGAACCGCACCTCACCCACGGAAACCTCCAGGTGTACTCCGGACGGGGCCGCGGCGGACGGCCCCCGGCCACTGTAAGCGGTCCGGCCGGACGGGTCGGCGGGCGTCCTGCCGGACGGGGGCCGCGGGCCGGGCCGCGTCCGGCCACGGGCCGGGAATGCCCGGTATGTGCGCAGTCGGCACGAGGGGCGCCGAAGCGTCACTTCCGGATAGGAAACTCACCCGTTCGGATGAACGAAAAGTGAAGTGTGCGATGAGCTGCCTACTCTCCGCTACATTCACGCCGTTCACTGGCCATAACGGCTGCTCATAGGCAATCCGGGCGCCCTCGGGGTTCGCCACGGAAGGCAGGAGACCCCACCGCAGATGACGGAACGACCCGCGCAGCGCACTCCCAACCGCCAGCTCGCCGCGCTCATCGCAGAGGCGGGATTCTCCAACGCGGGACTGGCCCGGCGCGTGGACCAGCTGGGACTCGAGCACGGACTCGACCTGCGGTACGACAAAACGTCCGTCACCCGCTGGCTCCGCGGCCAGCAGCCCCGGGGGACCACGCCGGCCCTCATCGCCGAGGTGTTCACCCGCCGCCTGGGGCGTCGGCTGACCGCCCAGGACCTCGGTCTGGACGCCTGCGCCCCGGTGTACGCGGGGCTGGAGTTCGCGGCCTCCCCCGAGGAGGCCGTGGACATCGTCAGCGGCCTGTGGCGCAAGGACTCCGGCAGCCATGCCGAGCTGCGCAAGATCGCCTTCACCCCGGCCGGGCTGGTGGTGCCCAGCCGCGACTGGCTGATCGGCCGCCCCGACGAGCGGGTGGGACGGGGCGAGCCGCCCACGGGCGGGGTGCGGGTGCCGGCGCAGGGGCGGCCAGGACGCGAGCCCGCGCAGGCGCTCGCCGCGGTGCCGCGCCAGCGGGGCGGGCGGGGCGCGGAACGGGCGGCCGAGCGGAGCCCCGGCCAGCGGGTCACCGGCGGCGACGTCGCGGCGCTGCGGTCGGTGGGCGAGCTGTTCCGCTCCCTGGACCACGCCTACGGCGGCGGGCACGCCCGGCAGGCGCTGGTGCGCTACCTGGAGCACGAGGCGGAGCCGATGCTGCGGGGCGCCTACGGGGAGAAGCTGGGGCGGCGGCTGTTCGGCGCGGTGGCCGACCTGACGCGGCTGGCCGGGTGGACCTCGTACGACATCGGGGCGCACGGGCTGGCCCAGCGGTACTTCGTGCAGGCGCTGCGGCTCAGCCAGGCGGCGGGCGACCGGCTGTACGGGGCGTACGTGCTGGTCTCGATGAGCCGGCAGGCCGTGTACCTGGGCCACGGGCGCGAGGCGGTGCAGCTCGCGCGGGTGGCGCAGCAGGGTGTCGGGGGCTCGGCGCCGCAGGCCGTGCAGGCGCTGCTGCACGCGGTGGAGGCCCGGGCGCACGGCGTGCTGGGCGAGGTGCGGGCCTGCACGGCCGCGCTGGTGCGGGCGGAGCGGGCACTGGAGGCGGCGCGGCCGGGGGACGAGGCGCCGCCGTGGGCGCGGTTCTTCGACGAGGCCCAGCTGGCCGACGAGTTCGGCCACTGCCACCGCGACCTCCAGCAGTACCGCGCGGCCGCGCAGTACGCGGAGCGGTCCCTCCAGCTGCGGTCCCCGGGGTACGCGCGCAGCCGGCTGTTCTGCCGCCTGGTGCTGGCCTCCGCCCGGCTGGGCCTGGGCGAACTGGACCAGGCGTGCCAGCTGGGCGCGGAGGCGGCGGGGCAGGCGGCGGAGATGCGCTCGCTGCGGGCCCTGGAGTACGTGCGCGACTTCGAGCGGCGCCTCGAGCCGTACAAGGACGCGGCGCCGGTGCGCACCTACCGGGACCGGGTGGCCGCGCTGCTCTGACCACGGCGGCACACGTCACGCCGAGCGCGGCGGCGCGGACGGTGCGGAGCCGGGCCCCGCCGGACGGCGGACGGCGGGGCCCGGACGGCGGACGGCGGACGGCGCCGAACGCAGCCACGCGGGACGGCGGCGGCGCGGAACCGGCCCCACCGAACGGCGGACGGCACCGAACCCGGCCGTGCGGGACGGCGGGCGGCGCCGTGCACCGTTGTGCGGCGGGCGGCGCCCGCGCGGTGGCCCGTGCGTCCGGTCCCGTCGTGGGCGCCGCCCCCGGCGCAGGCCCGGCCGGCCCCCGCGCCTCCGCGCGCCGCGCGCCCGGCGCGCGCCCCGCATCGCGGCATCGCGCGTGACCTCGCGGCGGACCGTGCCCGCCCGTGCCTTACGCTGCCCCGACCAGATGGTTGGCCTATGAACACAAGAGGGCGGGGGCAACGCATGGCCCGGACGGACAGCACCGCGGCGTTCTTCACGGCGGACGGGGACACGCTGCTCCCCGAGCCGCACGCCAAGAGCTGGTGGTCCCCCGACGCCCTGCACGGCCGCCTCCTCGGCGGACTCCTCGCCCGCGCCCTGGAGCGCGAGCACCACGCGGAGGGCCTGCACTTCGCCCGCCTCACCGTCGACCTGTTCCGCACCTGCCCCTTCGCCCCCGTCCACGTGACCACCGAGCGGATCCGCGACGGCCGCCGCATCCGCGTGGCCGACGCCGTCGTCCACGGCGCGAACGGCGTCGTCGCCCGCGCGAGCGCCGTGCTGCTGCGCCGCGGTGAGCAGCCCGCGGGCGAGGTCCCGGCGACCGCGGACTGGGACGCCCCGCCGCCCGAGGAGATCGCGCCCGTGCGGCACGGCATGCCGTGGAACTTCTGGCAGTTCGACGGCGGCAACCGCCCCGTGACGAGCTGGCGCGACGTCGCCGTCCGCCGGGCGTGGCTGCGCGACGAGGCCGACCTGGTCGCCGGCGAGGCGCTCTCCCCGTTCGTCCGGGTGGCCCTGGCCGCCGACACCTCCAGCCCGATGTCGCACCGGTCGGACGACGACCTGGAGTTCATCAACGCCGACTACACGCTGACGCTGGCTCGTCTCCCGCTCAGCGACGCCATAGGGTTCCAGGCCACGGCGCACAGCAGCGAGGACGGCGTCGCGGTCGGCCACTGCACCCTGTACGACACGGCCGGCCCGATCGGTTACTCCATGACCACCGCTCTCGCCAACAGCCGCCGGAGCTGACGTCCCACCCTCGTCGTCCAAGGAGATCCCCGTGCCCAACCACGGTGACTGGCAACTCGGCGTCTACCTCGACGGTCTGACCGGCAAGGTGCCCGACCTCCCCATGTCCTACGCCGAGCTCGAGCGCCGCGCGGAGCGGCTGATGCCTCCGGAGCTGTGGTCGTACGTGGCGGGCGGGGCGGGCGACGAGCGGACCCAGGACGCCAACGTGTCGGCCTTCGACCGGTGGGGGCTGATGCCCCGCATGCTCGCCGGGGCCGCCGAACGCGACCTGTCCACCGAGCTGTTCGGCCGCCGGCTGCCGACGCCGCTGATGTTCGCCCCGGTCGGCGTGGTCGGCCTGTGCGACCTGGCGGAGGGCCGGGGCGACCTGGTCACCGCCCGCGCGGCCGCCGCGACCGGCGTGCCGATGATCGCCTCCACGCTCTCCCAGGACCCGATGGAGGACGTGGCGCGCGAACTCGGCGACACCCCGGGCTGGTTCCAGCTGTATCCGCCGAACGACCGCGAGCTGACGGAGAGTCTGGTCCGCCGGGCGGAGGCGGCCGGCTACTCGGCCATCGTCGTCACCCTGGACACCCTCACCCTGGGCTGGCGTCCCCGCGACCTGTCCATCGCCAGCTTCCCCCAGCTCAAGGGCCAGTGCCTGGCGAACTACTTCAGCGACCCGGTGTTCCGCTCCCGGCTGGCCGCCCCGCCGGAGGAGGACCCGGAGGCCGCCACCGGACACTGGGCGATGATCTTCGGCAACCAGCGTCTGACCTGGGACGACCTGGACTGGCTGCGTTCTCTCACCTCCCTCCCGGTGCTCCTCAAGGGCATCTGCTCCCCCGAGGACACCCGCCGCGCCGTGGACAGCGGCGTCGACGGCGTCTACTGCTCCAACCACGGCGGCCGCCAGGCCAACGGCGGCCTCCCCGCCCTGGACTGCCTGCCGGAGGTGGTCGACGCGGCCGGCGACGTCCCGGTCGTCTTCGACTCGGGCGTCCGCGGCGGCCCCGACGTGATCAAGGCCCTGGCCCTCGGCGCCCGCGCGGTGGCGATCGGCCGCCCGTACACCTACGGCCTCGCCGTCGGCGGCCGGGCCGGCGTCGAGCACGTCGTCCGCTGCCTCCTCGCCGAACTCGACCTCACCCTCGCCATCGACGGCTACGCCTCCACCGCCGCCCTCACCCGCGGCGACCTGCGCCCGGTGCGGTGAGACCGTGACCTGGGAGGACTACGGCGGCGCCCTGCGGCTCGCGGTGCACGAACCCCTCGAGCGGGTGGTGGGCCCGGACGCCGACCCCGAGGCATGGCTCGCCCTGGACGCCGGGGTCCGTGAGGCCTTCCGGGACGCCTCGTGGAACCCCGGCCACGCCCGGTGGCGGGCTCTGCGCGGTATGGAACTGCGGGACGGGCCGTACACCGCGTCGTCGCTGGCCGTGGCCCTGTGCCACGGGGACGGCAGGATCCGTGAGAGGGCGCTGCGGGAGGCCGAGGCGTTCCCCGAGGCCCTGCCGCTGGTGGTCGTCCGGTGCTCCGACTGGGTGGGACAGGTCCGGCTGCGGGCCCGCACCCTGCTGGGGCGCATGCTGACCGTCCGGAGGGCCGTGGCGCTCGCGCCGCTGACGCTGCGCCTGGGCCGCCGGTCCAGGGGCGGGTGCGCGGTCGGCCTCGTGCGCGACACGCTGCGGCCGGCGACGACCGGGGAGCTCGGTCCGCTGCTGCGGCACCGGAACCCGCGGGTGCGCCGGTTCGCCGTGGAACTGGCCGTGTCCGAGGGCCGGTTCACGCCGGTCGAGCTGGCCCGGGCGGCCGCCGGCGACGCCGACGTGGTCGTCCAGGACCTGTTCGCGGACGCGGCGCTCGCCGCCCTCCCCGAGGACGAGCCGGCCCGCACCGCCGCCCTGGAGCCGCTGCTGTCCGCGCGCAACTCCCGTGCCCGGTCCACTGGGGTCACCGCGCTCCGCAGGGCGGGCCGCCCCGACCTCGCCGAGGCCTACCTCTGCGACCGCTCCGCCGTGGTCCGCGCCTGCGCCCGCTGGGTGCTGCGGGAACACGGCGTCGACCCGCTCCCCCGTTACCGGGTGCTGTGCGCGGACCCCGCGGACCCGGCGCTCCGGCCCGGCGCCGTGCAGGGCCTCGCCGAGTGCGGCGGACGGGAGGACGCCCGGCTGCTGCGCCCGCTGCTGCGCCACCCGGCGGCCGCCGTCCGGGCCCGGGCGGTCGCCGGACTGCGCGTGCTGGACTCCGTCGACCGGGCGGAACTGCTGCCGCTGCTGGAGGACCCGGCGGCCGGCGTGGCACGGGAGGCCACGACGGCCCTCCTGCCGGACGCGGGGAGCCTGGACCCGGCCCCGCTGGTCCGGATGCTCGGCCCCGGCCGCCCCGCGCACCAGCGGCGGGCCGCCTTCCGGCTGCTCACCGCGCACGGCGGTCCGCCCGGGCTCCGGGCGGCGGTGGAACTGCTGGACGACCCCGACGAGCAGCTCTCGGCACGAGCACCGCAGGCCCTGTGCCTCTGGCGGCCCGACGGCACGCCCAAGGGTGATCCGGAGGTGACGGCCCTGCTCGAACGCGCCCGGGACCGGATACCCGGCTCCCGGCTGCGCTTCCTCACCTGGGCCACCGGCGCCGTCCTCGCCCCGCGCTGAGACGCCTCACGCCCCGGCCGCGACGGCGGCCGGGGCGTGACGTGCGTGCGGCGGGCACCGGTGCCTCCGCGTCGGTGCACCCGCCTCAGTGCGCCCGCACCTCAGCGCGTCTGGAGCAGGGCGCGGACCATCCGGCAGGTCGCCGGGGACGGCGGGTGGACGCCGATCAGCTGCGCGGCCATGTGGACGACCTCGTCCGGGGCCTGGCGCGCGGTGTGGAACCCCAGGTCGAGGAGGGCGATCGCCAGCCGCATCGCCTTCAGGCGGCGGTTGTGGTCGATGTACCACTCACGCGGTCGGCCCGCGGGCAGCGGACGCTTCTGGACGGGAACGTAGGGACGGTCGAGCGGGACGGGACGCTTGGCGGTGGACTGGGTGGAACGGGCCTTGGGCCGGGTGGAAGCGGCGGCGGGCACAGGCATCCTCCTGTCGCGGTCGGGTCGCCCGACGGGCCGGCGGACATCCCGCCGAACTCCCTCGAACATGCATCCCATTCTACCGTCTGGCACTGACAAAGTCCCTGGCCAACAAGGGTGTTGGGGCCTGTGGGGCGGATGCGGGAAACGAGTTCCGAACCCTGTCGGCGGCGTATCGTGACGCCATGGAGATCTGGATCAACCCGGCCTGTTCGAAGTGCCGCGGCGCGCTCTCTCTGCTCGACGCGGAGGGCGCGGACTACACCGTGCGCCGCTACCTGGAGGACGTCCCGTCGGAGGACGAGATCCGGGCCGTGCTGGACCGGCTCGGCCTGGAGCCGTGGGAGATCACCCGTACCCAGGAGGCCGCCGCCAAGGAGCTGGGGCTGAAGGAGTGGCCCAGGGACGCCGCTTCCCGCGACCGGTGGATCGCCGCGCTGGCCGCCCACCCCGAGCTGATCCAGCGCCCGATCATCACCGCCGACGACGGCACTGCCGTGGTCGGCCGGTCCGAGGAGGCGGTGCGCGAGGCGCTGGCGCGCGACGGGAAGTCCTGACGCCCCCGCCCGGGGCACGTCGAGGCGGCGGTCGGGGCCTCCGAGGGCCCCGGCGTGCGCCCCTGTCCCGCGCGGGCCCTACCCCTCGCCGGGCCGGTCAAGCCCATCGCATACGAGCCCGCCGCCCTTCAGCGGTGTCCCGGCTGACGGCTCTCCGCATCGTCCCGTGCGGAGTGGCCGGGTGGCCTCACACGCCCGTACGGAGGACCCGGAGGGCCGGTAACACGGGGTTCACACGAGGGCAACGGTCGGGAAATCGCCCCTTGACAGTCTGCGGGACATACCGGCGCACCGATGCCGCAGCGCCTCGCCCCGCGACGACCGTCCCGTACGGTCGAGACCATCCGAAGGATGTGGCCCCGTGACCTTCAAGGCTGAGTACATCTGGATCGACGGCACCGAGCCGACGGCCAAGCTCCGTTCCAAGACCAAGATCCTCTCCGACGACGCCAAGGGTGCCGAGCTGCCGATCTGGGGCTTCGACGGCTCCAGCACCAACCAGGCCGAGGGCCACGCCTCCGACTGCGTGCTGCAGCCGGTCTTCTCCTGCCCGGACCCGGTCCGCGGCGGCGACGACATCCTGGTCCTCTGCGAGGTCCTGAACATCGACCTCACCCCGCACGCCAGCAACACGCGGGCCGCGCTGGTCGAGGTCGCCGGGCGGTACGGGGCCCAGGAGCCGATCTTCGGCATCGAGCAGGAGTACACGTTCTTCAAGGACAACTACCCGCTGGGCTTCCCCCGCGGCGGCTTCCCGGCCCCGCAGGGCGGCTACTACTGCGGCGTCGGCGCGGACGAGATCTTCGGCCGGGACATCGTCGAGGCGCACCTGGAGAACTGCCTCAAGGCGGGCCTGGGCATCTCCGGCATCAACGCCGAGGTCATGCCGGGCCAGTGGGAGTTCCAGGTCGGCCCGCTCTCCCCGCTCGAGGTCTCGGACCAGCTGTGGATCGCCCGCTGGCTGCTCTACCGCACCGCCGAGGACTTCGGCGTGGCCGCCACCCTCGACCCCAAGCCGGTCAAGGGCGACTGGAACGGCGCCGGCGCGCACACCAACTTCTCCACCAAGGCGATGCGCGAGGGCTACGACGCCATCATCACCGCCTGCGAGTCGCTCGGTGAGGGCTCCAAGCCGCTCGACCACGTCAAGAACTACGGCGCGGGCATCGACGACCGCCTGACCGGTCTCCACGAGACCGCCCCGTGGGACAAGTACTCCTACGGCGTCTCCAACCGCGGCGCCTCGGTCCGCATCCCGTGGCAGGTCGAGAAGGACGGCAAGGGCTACATCGAGGACCGCCGCCCGAACGCCAACGTCGACCCGTACGTGGTGACCCGTCTGATCGTGGACACCTGCTGCGAGGCGCTGGAGAAGGCCGGCCAGGTCTGACCCGGCCGCGGGCCCTTGCCCGCCCCGCCGGCCCGACGTGAAGGGGGCGCCCGCCAACTGGTGGACGCCCCCTTCACGTTGGCCGCTTCTCTGCTTCAATGGAGCCATCAACGGCATTCGGAGGTGTGGCATGGCAGGTCGCTTCGACCTCGAGCCCTTCTGGCCGTCCCGTCAGCACCACGACTTCGACCGTGTGTGTCGCCGCGCGACCTGCGCGCCGGCCCGCTGACGTACCGCTTCCTCCGAGGCTCCCGAGCCTCGTCAGCCTTGCCGCCGCGCGTGATCCACGTCCCGTCCGACGTCCTTCCGCGCGAAAGAAGCTGATTGCCATGGCGACCACGCACGCCTCCGACCTGCACGTTCCCGCCCCGCGCCCCTACGAGCCCGCCGGGCACCGCCGGCTGAGGGCCGTGGGCTCCCCCGAGACGGCCCCCTCCCCCGTCGACCAGCTGCTGCCGCCGGGCGCCACCTGGCTGCCCGCTCCTCCGCAGGCGGTCCCCTCGCTGCCCGGTCAGCCGCCGATGGTGGGCTACCTCGTCCTGGTGCCCGCCGACCGGCAGCCGCCGTTCCTGCGCGAGGCGACCACCCGCCTCCAGCCGTCCGGTCCCGGCGCCGCGAGCGGCGAGGAGGCCGGGGACGACGGGCTGATCCGTGTGGACACCACGCGGCGGACCGCCGAGGTGGCCGGGGAACCGCTGGAGCTCACCTACCTGGAGTTCGAGCTGCTCGCCCACCTCGTCGCCCACCCGCACCGGGTGCACACCCGCGACCAGCTGGTGGCCACCGTCTGGGGCTACGGCCACGTCGGCGACGGCCGCACCGTCGACGTCCACGTCGCCCGGCTGCGCCGCAAGCTCGGCGATTACCGGCGGACCATCCAGACCGTCCGCCGGGTCGGCTACCGGTTCACGCCGCCCGTGAATTGAGGTCGACCGCGCCCGGGCCCCGTGACAGGCTGCCCCTCATGGACCAGCACTGGGAAGACCGGGTCACGGCCGCGTGGGCGACGCTGGGCGACCATCCGGAGACCGAGGAGGGCGCCGAGCGGTTCCGGGCGCGGATCGCCGCCCTCGCGGACGAACTCCCGGACGATCACCCGTTCGCACTGTTCGAGCGAGCGTGTGCCTGGGACTCGACCGGGCGTTCCGATCTCGCGGTGCCGCTCTACGAGCGGGCGCTGGAGGGCGGGCTCGACGGCTACAAGGGCCGCCGGGCCCGCATCCAGCTCGCCAGCTCGCTGCGCAACATCGGCCGGGCGGACCGCGGCCTGGAACTGCTGGAACCCGAACTCCACGCGCTCTCCGACGAGTTGGACGACGCCGTGCGGGCGACCACGGCACTCTGCCTGTCCTCGCTGGGGCGGGACCGCGAAGGGCTCTCCCTGGTGCTGGAGGCGCTGGCCGCCCATCTCCCGCGCTACCAAAGGTCGATGGGCAACTACGCCCGTTCGCTGCGCGACTCGTGAGGGGCAACTCTCCCACCAACGGGTGACCATCGCTCGATTCGCTCGTTCTGCTGAACGTGCAGCCACAGCATGTCGCCTCCCGTCCGCCCGCCCGCAAGGCCCGCCCGCACCGCCCCGGCGGGGGCCTCGACGTCGAGCAGGCCGAGGCCGCGCTCGTCGAGCACTATCCGCGGCTGGTCCGGCTCGCGTACCTGCTGCTGCCGGCCACCCTGGACCGCGGCCGGCGGGTGCTCACCGCGCACGCCGTCACCCAGCGCGCGCTGCCCAAGGGGAGGACGCCGTCCTCGGTGATCCCCGCCCAGGCGCGTGGCCAGGAGAGCGATCCGGGGTACACGGTGGTCCGCATGCGGATCGTGCGCGCCGCGATGGAGGCGGGCGCGAAGCGGCGGCTGCTGCCCCGCGCCGCGCAACTGCCGCCGCTGCTCCCCCAGGTGTGGGGGCTGCGGCTGTTCCCCCGCTCCGGCGGGGCGGGCGAACTGGCACTGGAGCAGCGGCTGTCGGCGCTCTCGCCGGCCGGCCGGGCGTCGTACGTGCTGCGCGGGCTGGAGCGGCTGCCGGACGACGAGGTCCGCGAGGTCCTGGAGTCGGCCGGCGTGGAGAACCCGTACACGGCGATGCGTGAGGCGGACAAGGTGCCGGTCCAGTACGCGCTGCTGGACTCCCCCGAGTTCGACCCGTGCGCGCTCCAGGCCCGGCCGACCGACCTGATGCGCCGCCGCCAGCACACCAAGGCGGCGCTGGCGGCGGCGGCCGCGGCCGCGGTCTGCGCGGCGCTGGTGATGACGCCGGGCAAGGGCTGGGGGCCGAACGGTCCCGCGGCCCCGCCGTACGCCAGCAATCCGGCCGCGCGGGCCGCCCTGGACCCGGGCGAGCTGACCCGGGCGGCCCCCACCGCCTGGGAGACCTCCGCCCGCCTGGACTTCTCGGTCTGGCCCGCCCGGGGCGCGCTGGCCGACGACGAGCGGCTGCTGCGCCGGGCGCTGGCGGTCTGGGCCCGCCCGGGGCGCACCGTACAGGTCTCCGCGACCACCGGCACACCCTCCGGCGGCCCGGCGGGCCCACCGCGGCTGCTCTACGCGGGAGAGGTCGACGGCGCCCGGGTGGTGCTCCTCCACGACGGCCTGCGGATCGTCCGGTACGCGGAGCCGGCCACCGGCAGCGGCACCGGCGCGGCCCTGGACCTCGCGCGGGTCGACGGCGCGCAGGACGTCATGGCGAGTGCGGTGGTGGTGGGCCGCTCCGACGGCAACGTCCGCTACCTGCTGGCCCCCTGGGTGACGGAGGCGGCCGGCCGGAACCTGCTGGGCGGCACGGGCGGGACCCGCCGGATGCTGCTGGACATCGGCCCCGACGGGGTCACCTCCCCGCTGGCCGGGCCGGTGCTTCAGCAGCCCGGCGCGTGCGACACGTGGAACGCACTGGAGCTCACCGGGCCGGGCGGGCGGCGGATGGTGACCGACCTGGGGGAGCTGGCCCCGGCGGCCCTGACGGTGGGGGCGCCGGGCGCCGCCCCGGCCGACTTCGGGCCGCGGTCGCGGCAGGCGTGGCGTCCGCTGGCCTGCTCGCTGGCGACGATGCGCGGTCAGGGCGTGCGGTCGGTGAACGCCTGGCGGTTCGCCGAGCAGCCGCTGCCGGACGGCACGGGGTCGGCGGCGTGGGTGTGCACGCGTTCCGAGACGTGGCGGGGCGAGGGCACCCAGGTGCTCGCCCAGTTCCGTCCGCCGGGCGTGGAGGCGGCCGCGGTGACCGCCAAGGGCGCGGACGTGACGGCCTGCGGGGCGCGTGACCCGCAGGTGGTGGCGGGCGTGCTGTGGAAGGCGGGCAGCGGGGCCTGGCACCTGCTGGCGGCGGGCGGTCCGCGGACGGCGTCGGTCACGGCGTCCGGCGGGGTGCGTGCGGAGGCCGAGGGCCGGTTCCTCAGCGCCCCCGCCGAGCAGGGGGCGCGGGCCGACCTCAGGGCGACGCTCTCCGACGGCCGGACGGTCACGGGGCTGGGCTGAGGCAGGGGCTGGGCTGCTGCCGGGCCCGGGCCGAGGCCGGGGCAGCTCTTCTGCCTCCCGTTCCACGCCGCCGCTAAGGTGTTCGTATGACTACCGGGGTACGCCGCAGAATGGGGGTCGAGGAGCGGCGGCAGCAGTTGATCGACGTCGCACTCGAACTGTTCAGTCATCGCTCGCCCGACGAGGTCTCCATCGACGAGATCGCCGCCGCCGCGGGTATTTCGCGCCCCCTGGTGTACCACTACTTCCCGGGCAAGCTGAGCCTCTACGAGGCGGCGCTGAAGCTGGCCTCGCAGGATCTGGCCGGCCGGTTCTCGGAGCCCCGGGAGGGCCCGCTGGGTTCCCGGCTGCTGCGGGTGATGCGCCGTTTCTTCGACTTCGTCGACGAGCACGGCCCGGGTTTCTCGGCGTTGATGCGCGGCGGCCCGGCGGTGGGGTCGTCGACCACCAACGCGCTGGTCGACGGGGTGCGGCAGGTGGCCTTCGAGCAGATGCTGAAGCATCTCGGGATGGAGCCGCCCATCTCGCCCCGGCTGGAGCTGCTGCTGCGTTCCTGGATCTCGCTCGCCGAGTCGACGGCGCTGCTGTGGCTGGCGGGCCGGGGGATCCCCCGGGCGGAGCTGGAGGTGCAGCTGGTGCACGACTTCGCCGCTCTCGCCGCGGTCGCCGCGACCACGGATCCCGCGCTGGCGGACCTGCTGCGCCGGGTGCTGGCCGAGGAGCCGGAGGACGGCCCGTTCATGGAGCTGATCGGCAGGCTCGTCGTACTGGCCCCCTGACGGCCCGGCCCCTCACCTGGCGGCCCGCCCTTCGAGGCGGTGAGGAATCCGTCAACGCTCCTGGGGAAGACGGCAGTTCGTACCCTGTCGGACCCTCCCAGAGATGAGTGTGACGCCATGTCCTCCTTCGACCGGCCGCAGCCGAAGAACGGTCTCGCCATCCCCGCCCTGGTCCTCGGCATCCTGGCGGTCGTCTTCTTCTGGACCGTGCTCGGCGGCATCCTGCTCGGGGTGCTCGCGCTGGTCTTCGGCATCCTGGGCATGCGCAGGGCCCGCCGCGACGGCGCCCCGCACGGGAAGTTGGCGATCGCCGGCGCGGTGCTGGGCGGCATCGGGCTGATCGCCTCCCTGGTGCTGGTGGCGGTCGGGGCGTCGGTCCTCAACTCGGACGAGTTCAAGAACCTCCAGGAGTGCGTCGAGCAGGCCGAGACGCAGGCGGAGATGGACCAGTGCGAGCGGGACTACGGCAGCGAGGTCAACGACTGACCCGCTCCCCCCGCGGCCACGAACGGCGACGCCCCCCGCGGTGTGCGGGGGGCGTCGCCGTCGCCGTGCGGGCGCCGCTCGTCAGGAGGCGGTGAACACCGCCACCGTGCGGCCGGGGACGCTGAACGTGCCGTCCGAGAAGGACGCGGACTTCACGACCGGGTCGAGGCCCGAGGCCTGCTCCGGGTGGAGCCGGTACGCGGCGTCGCCGAGGCCGCCGACGTGCTGCTCCTGCGCCTCGGGGGTGGCGTTGAAGACCACCACGAGGTCGCCGAGGCGCATGGTGATGACGCCGGGTGTCTCCTTCTCGCCGGAGAGCGGGAAGGACAGCTCCTGCTGCACCTTCTCCCCGCTGTCCAGGGAGAACGCCTTCTCCGTGGTGCGGATGCGCAGGAGGTCGCGGTAGGCGGCGGAAGCGCCCCGGATCTCCTCGCAGCCGACCGAGACCGTGGTCAGCAGGGGCTTGGCGTAGCCCCACTTGGGCTCGTTGTCGGCCGCCGGGGGCAGGCCGACGCCGAAGCCGTTGCCTGCCGCGCAGTTCCAGTGGATGGCGTTGAACCAGTCGCCGCTGTCGTAGGAGTTGCGGTCCAGCGACTTGGAGCGCAGCAGGTCGGTGCCCGCCTGGGAGAGCGCCGGTCCCTGGGAGAGGGCGGCGGTCGCCATGGCGAGGACCTGCATCCGGGCTCGGTCGCCGGCCAGGGTGCCGGCCGGCAGCTTGAAGGTGAGGGCGTCGAACAGGGACTCGTTGTCGTGCGCGTCGGCGTAGGCGAGGGCGTCGCCGGGGGCCTCGGCGTATCCGGCGGGCGAGCCGTTGTAGTCGACCTGGGCGCCGGTGACCTCCTTGCCGGAGGTGTCGGTGAAGCGGTACCCGGCGAGGTTGCCGGTGAGGCCGACCTTGATCAGGTCCTGGTAGTGGAGCAGCCGGGCCTTCTGCTCGGCCTCGCTGCCGTTGGCGGCGGAGGTGTTGGGGTCGGTGTAGAGGCCGGAGGCGAAGCCCTGGACGCCCGGGTCCTCGTCGAAGGGGCCGCCGCCGCGCACGGCGTCGCGGGCGCGGTCGGAGAAGGTGGCGATGCCGGTGCCGGCCATGTGCTTCTGGGTGGCCTGGACGAACCGGGCGTCGTCGGCGATCTCGCCGAAGTTCCAGCCCTCCCCGTACAGCAGGATGCTCTTGCCGTCGACGCCGTCCTTCCGCACGGTGAGGGAGTCGAGCGCCTCGCGGACGGCGACCATGTTGGCCTTGGGGTGGTGGCCCATCAGGTCGAAGCGGAAGCCGTCGACCTTGTACTCCTTGGCCCAGGTGACCACGGAGTCGACGACCAGCTTGCCCATCATGGCGTTCTCGGGCGCGGTGTTGGCGCAGCAGGTGGAGGTGGCGACGCTGCCGTCCTCGAGGAGCCGGTGGTAGTAGCCGGGCACGATCCGGTCGAGGACCGAGGTCTTCGCCTGGCCGGACGCGGCGGTGTGGTTGTACACGACGTCCATCACGACGCGCAGGCCGTTGTCGTTGAGCGACTTGACCATCTGCCGGAACTCGGCGGTGCGCTTCGTGCCGTCCGGGTCGGAGGCGTAGGAGCCCTCGGGGACGGTGTAGTGGTACGGGTCGTAGCCCCAGTTGTAGGCGTCCTTGGCCGCGGTGGCGGCGACGCATTCCTGCTGGCGGGGCGAGTCGGCGGGCAGCGACGCGAGGTCGCAGTCCGGGCTCGCCTGGTCCGCCTTGCGCTCGGGGATGGTGGCGATGTCGAAGGCGGGCAGCAGGTGCACGTAGGAGTTGCCGGCGTCGGCCAGCTCCTTCAGGTGCTTCGAGCCGTCGCTGCCGGTGTCGGCGAACGCCCGGTAGGTGCCGCGGTCGGCGGCCGGCACGGTGTCGTCGGCGACGGAGAAGTCGCGGATGTGCAGTTCCTGGATCTGCGCGTCGCGCAGCGGGACGGCCCGGGGCTTGTCGAGGCCGGTCCAGCCGGCGGGGGCGAGGGCGCGGTCGCCGAGGTCGACGGCCAGGCTGTGGGTGGAGTCGGCGGTCAGCGCGAGCGAGTAGGGGTCGGTGACCTTGTTGACGACGACCTTCTGCTCGGTGGGGGCGAAGACCTTCACCACGTACCGGTAGGGCTTGTTCTTCCAGGAGGCGGGCCCGGTGACCGACCAGACGCCGGTCGCGGAGTCGCGCCGCATGGGCACGGTGGCCGAGCCGATCTCCAGGTCGACGTCCTGCGCGGTGGGCGCCCACACGGAGAGGGTGGGGCGGTTGCGGTCGAAGACCGGCCCGAGGTCGGCCTGGGTGGCCTTCGGGTACAGGTCGTCGAGGACGCCCGCGGTCTGCACGCCGGTGGCGGCGAGGACCGCGCCGTTGGCGGCGTGCTGGGTGGCGACGACCTGGCCGCGCAGCGCCTCGCGGACGCGGTCGGCGTCGCGCGGGTCGACGGTCCAGGCGGTGCCCTTGGCGAGGTGCGGGAAGCGGGCCTTCTGCTCGTCGGTGAGCTTGCCCGGGTTCAGCCGCAGCCAGGTGGCGTCGCCGGTGAGCGCGCCGTCCTTCACCGTGAGGGAGCCGTCGCGGGAGGCGAGCAGCTGGGTGGAGGCGGCGGCCGGGGAGCCGTCCCAGACGACGGTGGTGCGGTCGGTCCAGACGGCCTTGGAGGTCGTCAGGTCGAGGGCGCCGGAGCTGCCCGCGGGCTGCGGGAGCAGGTACTTCTCCTGTCCGGCCAGCAGCCAGACCTCGTTGCCGTTGGCCTTGAGGTCGAGGGCCTGGTCGGTGGGGAGGTCCTTCTGGTCACCCTTGTGGAGGATGTAGCTGAGGCTGGTCGCGCCCTCGGCGAGGGGCACCTCGTAGACGGCGCCGAAGGAGTCGACCTCGCTGGGCTGCACGGGGCGGGCCCAGTCGGTCGGGTTGGCGGCGCCGGACCAGACGTGCAGGCCCCAGCCCTCGTAGTCGCCGTCGGCGCGGTGGTAGTGCAGGACCGCCTTTGCGGGATCGGGCTCGGGGTACTCGGCGGCGGGCTTCTCGGTGCGGACGTCCTCCTTGCCCTGCTCGATCCAGACCTCACCGGTGCGGGTGACGTCGACGCTGCGGTCGGCGGCGACGTCCTTGTCGCCGTCCTTGTCGATCACCAGGAAGCCGACGTCGGAGGCGCCGGGCTTGAGCTTGACCCAGGCGAAGGCGCCGTAGGCGTCGCGGCCGGAGAACGGGTGGCTCTTGGGCCACTCGGTGGCCTCGCCCTCGGCGATGTCGCCCCAGGCGTACAGGCCCCAGTCGTCGTAGTCGCCGTCGGCGCGCTTGTAGTGGACCAGCACGTGGTCGCGGGAGACGGCGACGGGGACCTCGGGGGCGGGCGGGGTGCCCGTGGTGGAGGCGGCGGTGTCGCTCGCGGTGCGGCCGGCGCGGTCGACGACGACGGCCTTGTAGCGCAGGGCGGTGCCGGCGGGGACGTCCTCACCGATGGTGTGGGTGACCCGGTAGGGGGCGTGGTCGGCGGAGCCGAGCACCTTCCAGGGGCCGTTGCCGACCTGGGCGGCGAACACGACGCGGTTGAGCTGTCCCCCGTCGACGTCGGCATTCACCGTGACGGTGCCGGTGGCTCCGGCCTCCGGGGCGGTGAGGGTGACGGAGGGCGCGGCGGCGGGCTTGGGCAGCGGGGCCTTGGCCTGGAACACGACGGCGGAGCCGGCCGGGACGGTGACCGTCACCTTGCGGTCGGCGTCGCTCCTCAGGGTGGCGTCGGTGCCGTGGATGCCGCGGAAGGAGGCGTCGGCGGACCCGGTGGCGAACGTCGCGGAGGTGGCCTCGTCGGCGTTGTTGAAGGCGACCAGGTACTCGACACCGGACTTCGCGTCGGTGCGGGAGAAGGCGTAGACGCCGGCCCCGTCGGCCGCGTGGCGCTCGGTCTGCACGCCGTCGGCGAGGGCCGGGTGGGCCTTGCGCAGCTTGGCGAGAGCACTGATCTGCCGGTAGAGCGGTGCTCCGGTGTCGAAGGCGTCCTCGGCGTGGGTGCGGTCGGTGCCGATCTGGTCGTCGTCGAGGTAGTCGGCGGTCTTCGAGGCGAACATGGTCTGGCGGGCGTCCTTGTCGCCGCCGGCGCCGGTGAAGCCCTGCTCGTCGCCGTAGTAGATCACCGGGTTGCCTCGGCCGAGGAACATCAGCTCGTTGGCGAGCTTCGCCCTGCTCAGCAGTTCGGCGTCGGAGGCACCGGAGTCGTCGGCCGCGAGGAAGTGGCCGATGCGCCCCATGTCGTGGTTGCCGAGGAAGGTGACCTGCTCGTAGGCGTTCGCCTTGTCGGTGGCGTACTTGTAGTCGTCGCCGTAGACCGAGGCGAGCTTCTTCGCGCTGCCGCCCTGCGAGGCGTACTGGCGCGCGGCCTCCTGGAAGGGGAAGTCGAGCGTGGCGTCGAGGCGGCCCTCGGTGACGTACGGGGCGGTCACGGAGGTGTCGCTGGAGTACACCTCGCCGAACATGAAGAAGTCGTCCCGGCCCCGCTTGGCGGCGTAGGCGTCGAGGGCGGTGGCCCACTGGGTCCAGAACTCCATGTTCACGTGCTTCACGGTGTCGATCCGGAAGCCGTCGATGCCGAAGTCCTTGACCCAGCGCTGGTAGATCTTCTCCATGCCGGAGACGACCTCGGGGCGCTCGGTCCACAGGTCGTCGAGGCCGGAGAAGTCGCCGTAGGTGGTGGACTCGCCGGCGTAGGTGGAGTCGCCGCGGTTGTGGTACATCGCCGGGTCGTTGAGCCAGGCGGGGACCTTGACGTTCTTCTTCGCCTCCGGCACCACGGGGGTGCGGGGGAAGGAGCCGGAGCCGACGGCGGGGAAGCGGTCGCCGCCCTCGGCGTGGTCGGCGTCGTCGAAGGGCTCGCCGTCCTTCGTCAGGTAGGGGAAGGCGCCCTTGGAGAGGTAGGAGTAGGACTTCTCCTGGTAGTCGACGACGTCGGCGGTGTGGTTGGTGATGACGTCGAAGAAGACCTTCATGCCCTTGGCGTGGGCGGCGTCGATCAGCTTCTCCAGGTCGGCGTTGGTGCCGAAGTGCGGGTCGACCTGGGTGAAGTCGGTGATCCAGTAGCCGTGGTAGCCGGCCGATGCCTGGTCGCCGGTGCCCTGGACGGGCTGGTTCTTGAAGATGGGCGCCATCCAGATGGCGGTGGTGCCCATGCCCTTGATGTAGTCGAGCTTCTTCGTGAGGCCCTTGAGGTCGCCGCCCTGGTAGAAGCCCTTGTCGGCGGGGTCGAAGCCGGTGGCCGTGCGGGAGCCGGTGAGGCCGCCGCGGTCGTTGGAGGTGTCACCGTTGGCGAAACGATCCGGCAGGACGAAGTAGAACTGCTCGCGGGTCAGGTCGTGGCGGGCCGGCTGGGCGGCGAGCTTCGCGTCCGACGGGGGCGCCGGGGGCTCGGCGGCCTGGGCGGCCAGCGGCGGCAGCAGGGTCGCGGCGAGCGCGGCGGCGGTGACCGCGGCGATCCGCGCCCCGCCTGCCGGGCCTCGGCCCGGCTTCCCTGCGCCGGTGAGCGGCGATGCCGCCCGGGTTCTCCTTGTACTCACCACGAAGGTCCTCCTTGACGTCCGGTGAGCTGCGATGCGGCGGCCGGCGGAGCGTGGGGGTGGCCGCGCGGGGGCTGGGTTCGCCCGTGGCCTGCCGCGAAGGGGCGGCAGGCCACGGGGAGACGTGCGGTTGTGCGGGGGGGTGGTGAAACCGGTGGGCCGCAGGGCGACGAGCGGGCGGTACGTCGACCTGCGGCCCACCGGTCGGTCGGGTCGGCCGGGCCAGCCGGTTCGGCCGAATCCGCCGGGCCAGCCGGGCCAGCCGGATCAGCCGGTTCGGCTGGATCGGCCGGACCAGCTGGTTTAACCGGACCAGCCGGTTTAGCCGGGTCGGCCTGTTCGGCCGGGCCAGCCGGTTTGGCCGAACCAGCCGGATCGGCCCGATCAGCCGGGCCAGCCGAATCAGCCGGATCAGCCGGATCAGCCGGTTTAACCGGACCAGCCGGTTTAGCCGGGTCGGCCTGTTCGGCCGGGCCAGCCGGTTTGGCCGAACCAGCCGGATCGGCCCGATCAGCCGGGCCAGCCGAATCAGCCGGACCAGCCGAATCAGCCGGGCCAGCCGAATCAGCCGGACCAGCCGGTTTGGCCGGATCGGCCGGATCGGCCGGATCGGCCGGATCAGCCGGATCAGCCGGATCAGCCGGGCCAGCCGGTTTGGCCGGACCGGCCGGATCAGCCGGATCAGCCGGGCCAGCCGGGTCGGCCGGGTCGGCCGGGGGTCAGGCGGTGGTCCACCAAGCGGTGGTGTCGGCCGGGATGCGGGCCTCGCCGTCGGTGACGGTGACCTCGCCGCTGGCCAGCAGCAGGCGGCCGGGCGCCGAGAACGGCACCGGCTCACCGGTGGTGTTGGCGACGCAGACGAACGCGCCGCGGCGGAACGCCAGCACGCCCTCGGGGGCGCGCAGCCACTGCACGTCCTCCCCCGCGCCGAGGTCCGGCGTCGCACGGCGCGCGGCGAGGGCGGAGCGGTACAGCTCCAGGGTGGAGCCGGCGACCCCGGTCTGCGCCTCGACGCTCAGCTCGCCCCAGCCCTCGGGCTGCGGGAGCCAGCTGCCGCCGTCGCCGAAGCCGTGGCTGGAGCCCTCGCGGGTCCACGGGATCGGCACCCGGCAGCCGTCGCGGAAGCCGTCCTGGCCCGCGCCGCGGAAGTAGGCGGGGTCCTGGCGCGCCTCGTCGGGCAGGTCGACGACGTCCGGCAGGCCGAGCTCCTCGCCCTGGTACAGGTAGGCGGAGCCGGGCAGCGCCAGCATCAGCAGGGTGGCGGCGCGGGCGCGGCGCAGGCCGAGCTCGCGGTCGCCGGCCTCGCGGATCTGGGTGCCCAGGCCGGCCGGGTTGCCGAAGCGGGTGGCGTGCCGGGTGACGTCGTGGTTGGAGAGCACCCAGGTGGCGGGCGCGCCCACCGGCTTCATCGCCTCCAGCGTGCGGTCGATGACCTCACGCAGCTCGGCCGCGTCCCAGTGGCTGCTCAGGTACTGGAAGTTGAACGCCTGGTGCAGCTCGTCGGGGCGCACGTAGTGGGCGGTGCGCTCGACGGTCGGGGTCCACGCCTCGGCGACGAACACCCGGTCCCGGCTGTACTCGTCGAGGATGAGCCGCCACTGGCGGTAGATGTCGTGGACGCCGTCCTGGTCGAAGAACGGGACCACGCCGTCGCCGAGCAGCTTGACCTGCTCGTTGCCGCCGATGTCGGGCAGGCCTGCGGCCTTGACCATGCCGTGCGCGACGTCGATCCGGAAGCCGTCGACGCCCATGTCCAGCCAGAAGCGCAGGATGGAGCGGAACTCGTCGTTGACCGCCGGGTGTTCCCAGTTGAAGTCGGGCTGCTCCGGGGCGAACAGGTGCAGGTACCACTCGCCGGCCGTGCCGTCGGGCTCGGTGACGCGGGTCCAGGCGGGGCCGCCGAAGATGGACTCCCAGTCGTTGGGCGGGAGTTCACCGTTCGCGCCCTTGCCGGGGCGGAAGTGGTAGCGGTCGCGCAGCGGCGAGCCGGGGCCCTCGGCGAGGGCCCGCTTGAACCACTCGTGCTGGTCGGAGGAGTGGTTGGGCACCAGGTCGACGATGATCCGCAGGCCCAGCTCGTGGGCGTCGCGGATGAGACCGTCGGCGTCCAGCAGGTTGCCGAACATCGGGTCGACGGCACGGTAGTCGGCCACGTCGTAGCCGGCGTCGGCCTGCGGGGAGGCGTAGAAGGGGCTCAGCCACACCGCGTCCACGCCCAGGTCGCGCAGGTAGGGCAGCCGGGCGCGGATGCCGGGCAGGTCGCCCATGCCGTCGCCGTCGCTGTCGGCGAAGCTGCGCGGGTAGACCTGGTAGATCACCGCGTCGCGCCACCAGTCGTGGCGGTCCGCGACGGCGGAGCGGACGGAGCTGTCGGAACGGGAGGCGGGGTCGGCGGTCTGGTGACTCATGACGTCCTTGCTGTGAGCCGAGTGGTCGCTGTCGTGGGGGGGTGGTGCCGGTGGCGCCGCGGGTCAGCCCTTGGTGCCGCCGGCGGTGAGGCCGGCGACCAGGTTCTTCTGGACCAGGTAGAAGAAGGCCGAGACCGGGATCGCCACCAGGACCGCGGTGGCGGCCATCAGGTGCCGCTGGGCGTCGTGCTCGCTGACGAAGCTCTGCAGGCCCACCGCGAAGGTGTACTTGGTGTCGTCGAGCATGAACGTCGAGGCGAAGGCGACCTCGCCGAACGCGGTGATGAAGTTGTAGAAGGCGGCGACCGCCAGGCCCGGCCGGGCCAGCGGCAGGATCAGCCGCACGAAGGTGCCGAACGGGCTCAGGCCGTCGACGCGGCCGGCCTCGTCGATCTCGAACGGGATCGTGTCGAAGTAGCCCTTGAGCAGCCACGCCGAGTAGGGGACGGCGGTGGAGCAGTAGACCAGGATCAGGCCGCCGTAGCTGTCGAGCAGCCCCAGGCTGGTGAGGATCTGGTACATCGGCACGATCAGCACGGCGATCGGGAACATCTGGGTGCACAGCAGCACCCACATCAGCTTCTTCTGCCCGGGGAAGCGCATCCGGGAGACGGCGTAGCCGGTGGTGGCCGCGATCAGCACGCCGAACACGGTGGTGCCCAGCGAGACGATCAGCGAGCTCTGCATCCAGTGGAAGAAGTTGGTCTCGGTGAGGACCTGGACGTAGTTGTCCAGGGTGGCCTTGCCGAAGATGCCGCCGGGACGCAGGTAGTCGTCCTTGTCCGGGCCGAGCGACAGCAGGAAGATCCAGGCGACCGGGGCGACCGCGACCAGGCTCGCGACGATCAGGACGGCGTGCGTGAAGACCCGGAACAGCGGGCGGGGCTCGCCGCGGCGGCGCACCGCCTTGGGCGCGGTCCGGGCGGGGGCCGCCTCGACGGGGGTCTCGAGGGTGTGGGTAGTCATGGCTCCTGCCTCAGGACTGCTGCTCGCCGCGGGCCAGCCAGCGGCGGTAGAAGGACGTGAAGACGACCAGGATCGCCAGCAGCAACATGCCGTAGGACGCCGACTGCGCGAAGTCCCGCGGCTGCTGGCCGAAGCCCAGGAAGTAGGCCCAGGTGACCAGGATCTGCGCGTCCGGCGCCTTGGTGCCGAACAGCAGGAAGATGACCGCGAACTGGTTGAACGTCCAGATGATGCCCAGCAGCACCACGGTGGAGCTCACCGAGCGCAGGCCGGGCAGGGTGACGTAGCGGAACCGCTGCCAGGGGGACGCGCCGTCGAGTTCGGCAGCCTCGTAGAGGTTGGCGTCGATCGACTGCAGGCCGCCGAGCAGCGAGACCATCATGAACGGCACACCGCACCAGGTGTTGACCATGATCGCCGCGAACCGCTGCCAGAAGCTGTCCTCCAGCCAGGCCGGCGTCGGCAGGTTCAGCAGTTCGAGGCCGGCGTTGATGACGCCCTCGTCGGCGAGCATGAAGCGCCAGCCGAAGACGGTGACGAAGGTCGGCACCGCCCACGGCAGGATCAGCATCAGCCGGTAGAAGGTGCGCCCGCGTATCTTCTGGTTGAGCAGCATCGCCAGGCCGAGGCCCAGCGTGTAGTGGAGCGTCACGCAGGCGGCGGTCCACACGATGGTCCAGATGAAGTGGGACCAGAACCGGTCGTACGCGGTCTCTCCGAAGAGGATGTCCGCGTAGTTGTCCAGCCCGACGAACTGGTAGGTGGCCTCGATCTCGTTGACGCCGATGGTGCGGGCGGAGTTCAGCGAGTTCGCGTCGGTCAGGGTGAGCCAGAAGCCGTAGGCCAGCGGGTACAGGACGAGCACGCCCAGCACCAGGACCACCGGCGCGATCATCGCGTAGGCGTACCAGTGCCGGCGCCATCCGTGGCGGATACGAGCGATCATGGATACGACACCTTCGAGGCCGGGATCCGGCCGTTCGTCGGGATGGAAGAGGGACGACAGGAGCGGGGGCGGCCGGCCGACCCGTGTCAGGTCGGGCCGACCGGCCGCCCCGGTCCGTGCTGCCGGACTACTTGCTGAACTCCGGCAGGAGCTTCGCCATTTCGGTCTCGATCGCGCTCAGACCCTCGTCCAGCGACTTCTTGCCGGTGGCGACGGCCGGCAGTTCGGCGTCGAGCTTGCCGAACAGCGAGCTGTACTCGGGCAGTTCGGGGCGCGGCTGGGCGGCCGGCAGGACGCCCTGGTAGCCGGCGATGCCCGGGTCGGCCTTGACCTCGTCGGTGTAGGCGTCGTCACGCGTGGGCAGCGTGGAGTTCTTCAGCGCCACGGTCTCCTGCGACTTCGCGGAGGTCATGAAGTTGACGAACTTCAGCGCGGCCTCCTGGTGCGCCTTGTCCGAACCGGCGTAGACCGACAGGTTGTGACCGCCGGTGGGGGCGCCGGCGGTGCCGCCGGAGCCGGCCGGAACCGTGGCGATGCCCAGGTTCTGCTTGTCCTGGAAGGCCGAACCCTTGTAGAAGTTCGTGATCTCCCACGGGCCCTGGATGATCGAGGCGACCTCACCGTTGACGAACGCGTCCTGGATGTGGGCGTACGCGTCGGCGGTGCCGTCGGCCTTGTGCAGGCCCTTGCCCTCGAACAGGCCCTGCCAGGCCTCGAAGCCCTTCTTGGCCTCGGCGGAGTTGACCGTGACCTTCTTGCCCGCCACGTCGACCGTGTCGGTGCCCTCGCCGAAGAGGAACGGCATGGCGTAGTAACCGGCGGTGGAGCCCCAGTAGCCGTCCTTGCCCGTCTTCTCCTTGACGGCCGCGGCGGCGTCCTTCAGCTCTTCCCAGGTGGCCGGGGCCTTGTCGATGCCCGCGTCCGCGAAGAGCTTCTTGTTGTAGACCAGCGCCAGGGTGTCCGTGACGATCGGGACACCGTAGGTCTTGCCCTCGAACTGCGCCTGCTTGATCAGGTTCGGCTGGAACTTGTCCTGGTCCGCGAGGGCCTCGGTGCCGTCCAGCGGCAGCAGGTAGCCCTTCTGCGCGAAGGCGGGGGTCCAGCCGACCTCGGCGCGCAGCACGTCCGGGGCACCGGAGGCACCGGCGGCCGTGTCGAACTTGTTCTGCGCCTGGTCGAAGGGCACGTTGACGTACTTGACCTTGATGCCCTTGTTGGCGGCCTCGAACTCCTTGACCAGGGCCTTGTAGGTCGGCGCCTCGTTGGTCGCGTTGGTGGTGTCCCACCACGTGATGGTGACGGTGCCGCCGTCAGCCTTCGAGTCGCCGTCCCCGCCGCAGGCCGTCGCCGTCAGAGCGAGGGACGCCGCCAGCGCGGTGGCCGCTATGCCACGCCGCATGAGTTCTCCTTGGAGGGTGAGTGCCCGGTGCACTGGCCGGCTGCGTCCTTGCAACCGGCGGGCGACCGGAAACGTAACAGCGCTGCAACCCGAGCGAAAGACCTTGCAGAAAAAAAGCTGCCGAACTGTGTCCTCACCGCCGCCAAGCCGACTCCGGGGCCGCCGATCTGGCCGAACACCACCCACCCGAACGCGCAGGAAAAGGGACAAACAGCACGCCGTGTGGCGTGAGTCGCACTTCCCGGACAGGACCTCGTACGCGTGTGCAAGACTTTGCAAGTTCTTGCGGGCTTGTATGTGACGGCCCATCATCGAGAGGCCACGAGGAGACGGGGAGCGGATGAGGCAGCAGCCCGCGTACAGGCCGCGCGCGCGGAGGCCGGTACAGTCGCCTCCCGTGACCGCACGGCTTGCCGACATCGCCGCGCAGGCGGGAGTGAGTGAAGCGACTGTCAGCCGGGTTCTCAACGGGAAGCCGGGAGTCGCCGCCGCCACCCGCCAGGCCGTGCTGGCCGCGCTCGACGTCCTCGGATACGAACGCCCCGTCCGGCTGCGCCAGCGCAGCGAGGGCCTGGTCGGGCTGATCACGCCCGAGCTGGAGAACCCGATCTTCCCGGCCCTGGCCCAGGTCATCGGCCAGGCGCTGACCCGGCAGGGCTACACCCCGGTGCTCGCCACCCAGACGCCGGGCGGCTCCACCGAGGACGAGCTCACGGAGATGCTCGTCGACCGCGGCGTCGACGGCATCATCTTCGTCTCCGGCCTGCACGCCGACACCTCCGCCGACATGGGCCGCTACGAGCGGCTGCGTGCGCAGGGCGTGCCGTTCGTGCTGGTCGACGGCTTCTCCCCGCGGGTCCGCGCGCCGTTCATCTCCCCCGACGACCGGGCGGCGATGTCCCTGGCGGTCACGCACCTCGCCTCGCTGGGCCACACCCGGATCGGGCTGGCCCTCGGCCCGCACCGGTTCGTGCCGGTGCTGCGCAAGGCCGAGGGCTTCGTGGCGGCGATGCGGGAACGGCTGGGCCTGTCCGAGGAGGAGGCCTCCTCGATGATCGAGCACTCGCTGTACACCCTGGAGGGCGGCCAGGCCGCCGCCACCGCCCTGATCGACCGCGGCTGCACGGCGGTGGTCTGCGCCAGCGACATGATGGCGCTGGGCGCGATACGCGCGGCCCGCGGGCTCGGGCTCCAGGTACCGGAGGACGTCTCCGTGGTCGGGTTCGACGACTCCACGCTGATCGCCTTCACCGATCCGCCGCTCACCACCGTGCGCAAGCCGGTGCCGGCCATGGGGCAGGCGGCGGTGCGCACGCTGCTGGAGGAGATCGCGGGCACGCCCGCGCCGCACAGCGAGTTCGTCTTCATGCCGGAGCTGGTGGTCCGCGGCTCCACCGCCTCCGCCCCACCGGCCGGCCCCACCACGTCGCCCTGACCACCGCCCGCCCCGTCTCCCCTTGCCGCCGCCTCCCACCGGGCGACCACGGGCCGATCCGGGCCCCACTGAACGCCCACGGGCCGATCAGGGCCGCCACCGGGCGACCAGACCCGATCAGGGCCGCCACCGGGTGACCGCGGGCGGCCGGCTCCCCGCCCACCTCCTGGGCTTCCTGGCCTTCGGCCCCCCTCCGAGCCGCTCCCGGTCACCGGCGCCGGCGGATCTCCCCACCCCGCGCCGTCCGGGCCTCAACCTGCATCGAGGGCCCGCGCGCACTTCTCAGGACCTCCCCGGGCCTTGCGGGCCCCGCCAACCGTCATGGCCACTCCGGACTCCCCGCCCGCCCGGGCCCAAGGCATCTCCGAGCCTTCCGGCGCCCGGGGTCCGGGCCGGCCGGAGCCTCCCCGCACCCCTCCCGCCCCCTCCCGCCCCCGGCCGCTCCCGGGCGGTTCCGGGCCGCTTCGGCTTCACCGGGCGTCTCCGGGCTCCAGGGGCGGTCCGGTCCTCTCCGGGCTCTCGGGCCCCCTCCGGGCGTCTCCAGGGCTCCCGGGTGCCTTGAAGGCTCCGGGGGCCTCCCGGGGCTTTCCGGGCCGCTGGGGGCCTCTCCGGGGGTTCCGCGGGCCTGCTCGAGGCTTCCTCAGGGTTTCCCTCAGGTGTCTCCCCGAGTTCCCCCGGGGTTTTCCCCGAACGAAATGCGACAGGGATCCATCCGGAGGATGATCGGTCGGGTAAGACGTTTCTGGCAGACTGACGTGCCATGGGTGAGGGACCGTGACCGCTTTGGAAGGCCGCCCGCGGCAGGCCGACTCCGGCACCGTCGCGGGCGCCGACGTACGACCGGGCAGGCTGCGCCGGCTGCGCACTCCGCGCCGGCCCCGGATCTGGTTCGAGATCCTGCTGATCGGCGCGAGTTACTGGACGTACTCCCTGATCCGCAACGCGGTTCCGGAGCAGCGGGCGGTGGCCCTGCGCAACGCCGACTGGCTGTGGGACGTGGAGAACCGGCTCGGCCTCGCCGTCGAAAAAACGGTCAACCACGCCGTGAACTCGGTCGAGTGGCTGATCGTCGGCATGAACTACTACTACGCGACCCTGCACTTCGTGGTCACGCTGGGCGTGCTGGTGTGGCTGTTCCGCAGCCGCCCCGCGCTCTACTCCGGTGCGCGCACGGTGCTGTTCGCGACGACGGCGGTCGCGCTGGTCGGCTACTACCTGTTCCCGCTGGCGCCACCACGGCTGATGAACGGCTCTGCCTTCATCGACACGGTGCTGGTGCACGGGACATGGGGGTCGATGGCCTCCGGCGACCTGAAGCACATGTCGAACCAGTACGCGGCGATGCCGTCGATGCACATCGGCTGGTCGGTCTGGTCCGGCCTCACGATCTACGCGCTGGCGCGGGTGCCGTGGGTGCGGGTGCTGGCGTTGCTGTATCCGGTGGCGACGCTGGTGGTCATCGTCGCGACCGCGAACCACTTCTGGCTCGACGCGGTGGGTGGCCTGATCTGCCTCGCCTTCGGCTGGACCGTCGCCCGCCTCTGGTACGGCCCCGCGGCCGTCCCCGGCCCCTTCCGGCGCGCCGCCGCGGCTCCACCCGCCCTGCCGCGGCCCTCGGGCGGCGGGCCGGTGCCCTCCGCCCCGCACGGCCCGGCCATGCCCGCGCCCGCCCGGTCCGAGGAGGCACCCGCGCCCGCCCGGTCCGAGGACGCGCCGGAGCCATCCGTCCCCCGAGAGCCGGCCCTCCCCCGCAACCCCCACCCTTGAAGGAGCCGCGCCCGACGGATCGCGCGGGCGCGGCCCTCCCGCCGCCGTTCCACCAGGACGGCAGGCCGTTCCACGACGACGGGCCGGGACGTCACGACCCGTCGTCGTAGAACAGCCGCTCCACGACCGCCCGCGCCCGCCGCGTCGTACGCCGGTACGCGTCGATCATGTCGCCCGCCCGCCCGGGGCCGAACCCGAGGTAGCGGCCGACGGCCGCCAGCTCCCGCACGTCCGTGGGGAACGTGTCCCCCGCCCGGCCCCGCACCAGCATCACCGCGTTGCGGACCCGGGTCGCCAGGATCCACGCCTCGTCCAGCACCTGGGCGTCGTCCGCGGACATCAGCCCCGCGTCGCGTGCCGCCCGCAGTGCCTCCCGGGTCCGCGTGGTCCGCAGGGAGGGGACGTCCGCACCGTGCCGCAGCTGCGTCAGCTGGACCGTCCACTCGACGTCCGTGAGGCCGCCGCGCCCCAGCTTGGTGTGGAGCGTCGGGTCCGCGCCGCGCGGCAGCCGCTCCGACTCCATCCGGGCCTTGAGCCGCCGCACCTCCCGCACCGCGTCGTCGCCGAGCCCGCCCGCCGGATACCGCAAGGGGTCGATCAGCTCGAGGAACCGCCGCCCCAGCTCCGCGTCCCCGGCGACCGGGTCCGCCCGCAGCAACGCGTGCGACTCCCAGGCCAGCGACCACCGCCGGTAGTACGCCTCGTACGAGGCGAGCGTGCGCACCAGCGGCCCGGTGCGCCCCTCCGGCCGCAGGTCCGCGTCGACGATCAGCGGCGGGTCGGTGCTCGGCAGCTGCAGCAGCCGCCGCATCTCGGCGACCACCGCGTTGGCCGCCTTCGCCGCCTCCGCCTCGTCGACGCCCTCCCGCGGTTCGTGGACGAAGAGCACGTCCGCGTCGGAGCCGTAGCCCAGCTCGTGCCCGCCGAAGCGGCCCATGCCGATGACCGCGAACCGGGTGGGCAGCTCGTCGCCCCACCGCTCGCGCACCACCGCCCGCAGCGTGCCGGCCAGGGTCGCGGCGGTGAGATCGGAGACGGCCGTCCCGACCCGGTCGACCAGCGCGCCCCGGTCGGCCTCGGCCGGCTGGGCCTCGGTGCCGTAGGAGCGCACGATGTCCGCCGCCGCGGTCCGGAACAGTTCGCGCCGCCGCACCCCGCGGGCCACGTACACGCCCTGCTCGGCGGTGCCCGCGCGGCTCACCGCGGCCAGGATCTCCTGCTCCAGCCGCTCCCGGGACCGCGGCTCCAGGCCCCCGCCGACGCCGCGTCCGCCCTCCCCCTCGCCGTCGCCGAGCAGTGCGACCGCCTCGGGCGCGCGCAGCAGCAGGTCGGGGGCGAAGCGTCCGGCGGACAGCACCCGGGCCAGGTTCTCCGCCGCCGCGCCCTCGTCGCGCAGCAGCCGCAGGTACCAGGGGGTGGTGCCGAGCGCGTCGGACACCTTGCGGAAGTTGAGCAGTCCGGCGTCCGGGTCGGCGGAGTCGGCGAACCAGCCGAGCAGCACCGGCAGCAGGGTGCGCTGGATGGACGCCTTGCGGGAGACGCCGGCCGACAGCGCCTCCAGGTGGCGCAGCGCGGCGGCCGGGTCGGCGTAGCCGAGCGCGACCATCCGCTCGCGCGCCGCCTCCGGCCGCAGCCGGGCCTCGCCGGGGGCGAGCTGGGCCACGGCGTTGAGCAGCGGGCGGTAGAAGAGCTTCTCGTGCAGCCGCCGCACCACCGAGGAGTGCTTGCGCCACTCCTTGCGCAGCTCGGTGACGGGTTCGGCGCGCAGTCCCAGTGAGCGGCCGAGGCGGCGCAGGTCGTCCTCGCCCTCGGGCATCAGGTGGGTGCGGCGCAGCCGGTACAGCTGGATGCGGTGCTCGGTCTCGCGCAGGAAGCGGTAGGCGGCGTCCAGGCCGGCGGCGTCCTCGCGGCCGACGTAGCCGCCGGTGGCGAGCGCCTTGAGCGCGTCGAGGGTGGTGCCGCTGCGCAGCGAGGTGTCGGCGCGGCCGTGCACGAGCTGGAGGAGCTGCA
The DNA here is from genome assembly GCF_008974245.1 of Streptomyces abyssomicinicus. Classification (GTDB taxonomy): domain Bacteria; phylum Actinomycetota; class Actinomycetes; order Streptomycetales; family Streptomycetaceae; genus Streptomyces; species Streptomyces abyssomicinicus. The sequence goes on from NZ_BBZI01000008.1 coordinate 338,340, forward strand.
CCGCGAACTCGACGTCCCGCAGCCCGCCCGGCCCCAGCTTCAGTTCCCGTTCCAGCTCGGCCGCCGGGATGCCGGCGACCACCCGCCGCCGCATCTGCTGCACGTCGGCGACGAAGTTCTCCCGCTCGGCGGCCTGCCACACCATCGGCTGGAGCGCCGCCAGGTAGTCCGCGCCCAGTTCCTCGTCGCCGGCGACCGGGCGGGCCTTGAGCAGCGCCTGGAACTCCCAGGTCTTGGCCCACCGCTGGTAGTAGGCGATGTGGCTGTTGAGGGTCCGTACCAGGGGGCCGTTGCGTCCCTCGGGCCGCAGGTTGGCGTCGACGGGCCAGATCGACCCCTCCACGGTCGTCTCGGAGCAGATCCGCATCAGGTGCGAGGCGAGCCGGGTGGCCGCCTGAAGGGCCTCCCGCTCGTCGGCGTCCCGGGCGGGCTCCGCCACGAAGATCACGTCGACGTCGGAGACGTAGTTCAGCTCGTGGCCTCCGCACTTGCCCATCGCGATCACGGCGAGGCGGCACAGTGCGGCGTCCTCGGGCGCGGCCGCCCCGGCCAGGGAGAGCGCGGCGCGCAGCGTGGCGGTGGCCAGGTCGGCGAGCTCTCCCGCGGTCTCGGCGACGTCGATCGTGCCGCACACGTCGCGGGCCGCGATCGACATCAGGCAGCGCCGGTAGGCCACCCGCAGCGTCACCGGGTCGTGGGCCCCGGCCAGTTGCTCCTCGAACTCCGGCACGCCCTGGTGCAGGTCGCGCGGCTCGTAGCTGACGAGCGCCTGCCAGTCGTGCGGGTGCCGTGCCAGGTGGTCGCCGAGCGCCTCGGACGCGCCGAGCACGCCCAGCAGCCGGTCCCGCAGCGGCTTGGCGGCGAGCAGGGTGTCCAGCAGCCGGGCCCGGCCGGTGCGGTCCGGCTGCGCCTCCAGCAGGCGGGTCAGGCCGCGCAGCGCGAGGTCCGGGTCGGCGGTGGCGCCGAGGGCCTCCAGCAGCAGCGGGTCGCCGCGGACCTCGCTCAGTGCGGGGCTCTCCAGCAGTTTCCCGGCGGCCGAGGGGTCCGTGAACCCGTGCCGCAGCAGCAGGGTGAAGGTGCTGCTCCGCCGCCCCGGAGTCGCCATCCGCGCCGCCCTCTCCTCCGTCGTGACCGTCCGTGGCCGAGCCTAGCCCCCGCCCACCCGCCCGGAGCCGTCCGCTGGCGCGGTCGGCGCGGGTGGGCTTCGGTGAAGCCATGACGAACATGGAGATGACGCTCGAGGTGATCCCGGTGCCCGTCTCGGACGTGGACCGGGCCAAGCAGTTCTACGCGGAGAAGGTCGGCTTCCACGTCGACTTCGACGGCGAGGTGGCCCCCGGCCTGCGCATCGTGCAGCTCACGCCGCCCGGTTCCGGCTGCTCCATCGCCCTGGCCGAGGGCATGGAGATCCCCACCGGCGTCCTGCGTCCCGGCACCTACCACGGCCTCCAGCTCTGCGTCCCGGACATCGGCCGCGCGTACGAGGAGCTGACCGCCCGCGGCCTCGACGTCAGCGAACCGGTCGCCTACGTCGAGGGGCAGGACGGCGCGACGTTCATGTACTTCAGCGACCCGGACGGCAACGGCTGGGCGGTCCAGGAGTACCGCCGCCGCGCCACGGAACCGCTGCACCGGGTGCTGGCCGAGCAGGCGGCGAAGCGGCAGGGGTAGCGCGGGGCGCGGAGCGGGGTCGCGGAGCGGGCGCGGGGGCCGCCGCGCGGGGGCGCGGCTCGGTCGGGGGCTCGGTCGCGGGGCTCGGTCGCGGGGCCGTCGCGGGCCTCGGCCTCAGTACCTGCCGGCGACCACGGTCACACGGTGCCCGCCCAGCACCCGCGCGAACTCCTCGACGAAGCCGCCGTCCAGCGGGGGCCAGTCCCGGAACGTGAAGCCCAGGCAGGCGAAGGCGAAGTAGTCGCCGTCCCAGGCCCAGGCGGTCAGGTCGGCGTCCCGGCCGCAGTGCGGGCAGGCGAGGGCGGCCCGGCCGGTGTCGTGCCACGTGTCGATGGCCTCCTCGACGAGCTCCCACGCCACCTGCTCCGTGTACCGGCCGATCCCGTCCAGCACCAGGTGACCGGCGCAGTGCGGACAGACGGCGTACGACGGGTCGCGCCGGGGGCCGCCGTCGAAGACGGCCCGCAGGGGCATGATCTCCAGCGTGCCCCCGGGCTCCAGGTCCGCCGGGCCGACCGCCAGGTACCAGCGCTCCCCCGGCGGGTGGCCCGGGCCGTCCCGGACGATTCCCTCCGCGACCAGCCACTTCAGGCCCCGGTCCGCGAGTTCGGCGGCGTCCTCCAGCGTGGCGTCATGGTCGGCGACTGTCTCGTAGCGGTACCCCATGACGGCCGACAGTAGAGGCCCGCACCGACTCCGGGTGCCGGCACTGACTCCGGGTGCCCGCCCCCTTGCGGTGACCTATCGTTTTTCGATAAGTTCCCATCGTTCCTCGATTGACTGAAAGGGAGGGGCGATGGGAAAGCTGGCCGTGCTCGCCCTGCGGGCCGTCATCGCCGCACTGCTCGCGGGATCGCTGTTCATCCAGGCCGTGATGCTGCCGTTGATCTTCATGGACATGCAGCGCGAGGCCGACGAGGTCGCGCAGCTGCGGGTGCCGTTCGTCGTGATCGTGTTCCTGGGGGTCGTCGCCGCCCAGGTGGTGCTGGTGTCCGTCTGGCGACTGGTGACGATGGCGCGACGCGGGACGGTGTTCTCGCACGCCGCGTTCCGCTACGTCGACCTGATCACCGGCGGTTTCGCCACGGCGGCCGTGCTGATCTGGATCCTCGGCGTGTTCCTGGCCTCGCTGAACTCCGGAGGGCCGGAGGAGGACCAGGTCGCGCCGGGCATCGTGCTGCTGGTGGGCGGGGCCGGGCTGGCCGTGTTCGGCGTCGCGCTGGTCGTCCTGGTCCTGCGGACGCTGCTCACCCAGGCCGTGGACCGTGACGTCGAGGCGTCGCGGATGCGGGCCGAGCTGGACGAGGTGATCTGATGCCGATCGTCGTCGACGTCGACGTGATGCTGGCCCGCCGGAAGATGTCCGTGGGCGAGCTCGCGGACCGCGTCGGGATCACGCCCGCCAACCTGGCGGTCTTGAAGAACGGCCGCGCCAAGGCGGTGCGCTTCACCACGCTCGCCGCGCTCTGCGAGGTGCTGCGGTGCCAGCCGGGCGACCTGCTGCGCTGGGAGCCCGAGGACCCCGCCGGGCCGGCGGAGCCCGCGGAGCCCGACACCGCCGGCACGCCCCGCGACGGCGCGGACCGGGCCCGCGCGGACCGGGCCTAGCGGGGAGGGGGTTCCCGCGCGGCCCTGGCGGAGCGGCCCCTGCGGCATCCCGGCGGAGTCCGGGACGGAAGGGTGGCCGGCCGGGCTGGTTCGGCGCGAAACGGGGAACACGGTGGAGCACGCCGGGTCACCGCTCCCCGTTTCCCCGTTCGGGCCCCTCACCTGGAGGACCGCCATGGCCGCCGAACCCGTCCAACCCGTCGAGTCCCACCTCGACGCCCGCTACAGCGATCCGGACGCCATCCCTCCCGAGTGGCCCGAGGCGCAGCGCCTGCTGGCCGCGGCCGAGCTCTTCTGGATCTCCACCGTCCGCCCCGACGGCCGTCCGCACGTCACCCCGCTGCCGGCCGTCTGGGCCGAGGACGCCCTCCACTTCTGCACCGGCCCCGACGAGCGCAAGGCCCGCAACCTCGCCGCCAACCCGCACGTCACCCTCACCACCGGCACCAACCTGTGGGACACCGGGTACGACCTGGTCGTCGAGGGCGAGGCGGTACGGGTCGAGGACGACGCCCGGCTGCGCGACCTCGCCGCAGCGTGGGAACGCAAGTACGGCGACTTCTGGCGCTTCGAGGTCCGCGACGGCCACTTCCACCACGGGCCCGGCTCCGCCGTCGTCTTCGCCGTCGCGCCCCGCACCGTCTTCGGCTTCGGCAAGGGCCGCCCGTTCAGCCAGACCCGCTGGCGGTTCGCCTGAGTCCCCGACGGGTGGACCACGCACCGAGGGGCCGCTCGACGACCACGCCGCCGACGCCACGGGAGCCGCTCAAGGCACACCGGCGGCCGCCCCTCCCCGCCGAACCGGCTGGAGGCGCCGGGCAGGCGGTTCGAGGTGTGGGGCGCCGGTCCGGGTAACGCTTCGCCGCCCGGGCCGCGGGGCCGCGTTCCGAGGCGATGTGCCGCGAGTACGTGCTCGGGCCGGGCAACGTCCCTACCCGCGGCTCGCTCGATGAGGTCGGCAGCGATGTCGTCACCGATCCGGCTGCCCGGCGGCAGACCGAGGTCGACGTGGCCGTCGTCGCGGGCGGCCACGGCGGCGCGCGGCAGGCGGCCGCCCTGCGGGGAGAGGCCAAGTGGGGCACGGTCATGGTCGTGCCCCACCTCGACAGGCCGCGCCGGGCGAGAGAGGTGCTGGGCTCCCGTGGCATGGACCCCACCGGGTGCGCCCTCGCCTGCTTCAGCGGCACCGGCCGCAGCGACGCACTCCGGGCGGAGGCGGCCGGCCGGCCAGGTGCTCCTGCTCGGGCTCGACGACCCGTCCGAGCGAGGTCGTCCGGCCCGACGAGTCGTGCGGCTGAAGCGGGCACCTGACGGCGTCGGGAACCGTCCCCGCCCGGTTCCCGACGCCCGGGTCACCGTCCGGCTCCGTGCTGCGGGGGCCCTCCGCATTCGTGCCGCGCCGTGCCGTGCCGTGCCGTGCCGTGCCCCGGGGGCGTACCACGTCCGTGTCGGATTCCCGCCGGACGGCGCCCGCGCCCGCTGATTGTCTGAGCGGCATGACCACTGCGACCAAGTCCGCGCACTTCCGCTCCCTCCACACCCCCGCCCGCCCCCTCGCCCTCGCGAACGCCTGGGACGTCGCCACCGCCCGCGTGGTCGAAGCCGCGGGGGCTCCCGCGGTAGCCACCACCAGCGCGGGGACGGCTTGGTCGCTCGGCGCCCCGGACGGGGACCGCGTCTCCCGGGACCTGGTCCTGGGCGTCCTCGCCCGCGTCGCCGCCGCGGTCACCGTCCCGGTCACCGCCGACATCGAGGGCGGCTACGGACGGACCCCCGCCGAGGTCGCGGACACCGTCGCCCGCGTGCTCGACGCCGGGGTGGTGGGCGTCAACATCGAGGACGGGGCCCGCCCGCCGCGGGTCCTCGCCGACCGGGTGGTCGCCGCCCGCGGCGCGGCGGGGAGGGCGGGCATCGACCTGTTCGTCAACGCCCGCGTCGACACCTACCTGCTCGGCCTCGGCGATCCCGCGACCCGCCTGCGGGACACGCTGGCCCGGGCGCGCGGCTACGTCGACGCCGGAGCCGACGGCATTTTCGTCCCGGGCCTCACCGATCCGGGCGTGATCAAGGAGCTGGCCGCGGGCCTGACGGTCCCCCTCAACGTCATGGCGGGACCGGGCATGCCCCGAGTGCACGAGCTGGGCGCCCTTGGGGTGGCCCGGGTCAGCCTCGGCTCGGGCGTGGCCCAGGCCGCCCACGCCGCCGTGCGGCGGGCGGCCCGGGAACTGCACCGCACCGGCGGCTACGACTCCCTCCGGCCGGCCCTCGACCACGGCGAGCTCGACGGCCTCTTCACGTGACCGGCCGACGCCCGCGCCCGGCCGCTCCGCCCCGCCCTGCCCTGCCCCGGCCTGCCGCGGGCACGGCGTGCGGTTAGGGTGAGGCGGTGATCAGCGACGTGGATCTGGCGCACCTGCGCCGTTGCGTGGAACTGGCGGCCCAGGCCCTGGAGGCGGGCGACGAACCCTTCGGGTCCGTGCTCGTCGCGGGCAACGGGACCGTCCTGGGCGAGGACCACAACCATGTCGCCTCCGGCGACCACACCCAGCACCCGGAATTCGCCCTGGCCCGCTGGGCCGCCCGGCACCTGACTCCCCAGGAGCGGAGGGCGGCCACCGTCTACACCTCCGGCGAGCACTGCCCGATGTGCGCCGCCGCCCACGGCTGGGTGGGCCTAGGCCGCATCGTCTACGTGGCCTCCGGCGCCCAACTGGTGGGCTGGCTCACCGAGTGGGGCGTACCCGCCGCTCCGGTCGCCGCCCTGCCGGTCACCGCGGTCGTGCCCGACGCGGTGGTGGAGGGACCCGTGCCCGAGCTGGTCGACGACGTGCGCGCCCTGCACCACCGCCTGCACCACCCGGCCGACGGAACGGGGCCACGGCAGCGGCAGCGCTAGCCGTGTCACCCGCGCCCCGCTGTCACCGCCGGTGAGGTCAGGCGGGATCGTCCTCGGGCTCCCAGCGCAGCAGGTCGCCCGGCTGGCACCGCAGCACCTCGCAGAGCGCGGCGAGGGTGGTGAAGCGCACCGCCTTGGCGCGGCCGTTCTTCAAGACCGCCAGGTTGGCGGGCGTGATCCCGACGCGGTCCGCGAGCTCACCCACGGACATCTTCCGGCGGGCCAGCATCACGTCGACGTCGACGACGATCGGCATCAGATCACCTCGTCCAGCTCGGCCCGCATCCGCGACGCCTCGACGTCACGGTCCACGGCCTGGGCGAGCAGCGTCCGCATCACGAGCACGAGGAGCGCGACCCCCAGGATGGCCACGCCGATCCCGCCCATGATGACGGTGACGCCCGGGTCCTCCCGCTGTCCCGGCGCGTTGAGGGCCGTGACCACGAACCACATGAGGGCGGCCGCCACGATCGCGCCGATCACACAGTCCACGTACCGGAAGGCGGCGTGTGAGAACACGGTCCCGCGGCGCACCATCGTCACCAGCCGCCACACGCAGACCCCGGCGACCTGCACGGAGACCATGCCGAGGATGGTGATCAGGCGCAGCGGGGTCAGCGGGAGCGACCCGTCCTCCGGATCGGTGGCCAACGCCCACACCATCCCCGCCTGTATGAACACGGTGCCTGCGAGCACCACCACGAGCACGGCGCGCAGCGCATGCACGGTCAGCTTCCCCACGACCCATCCTTCCATTGACTTGCGATGGAAATCTATTGAATTTCGATAGGTTACGCAAGGGTCCGCGGAAGCTGACCGGCCCCAGGCCGATGAGATCGCCCCTGATGCCGGACATGACATCGGGCATGACGGGCCCGGCCCGTGACGGAGGCCCCGTGTGGTGATCCTCCGGATCGCGGACGGCCGGACGCGGACGGCCGACGAGGACAGCCGACGAGGTCCCGGCGGGCGTCGGACTGCGGGTGACCGCCCACGCCGGCACGGCGGCGCCGGAGACGGTCCCGCACCGCGTGCTACGGCTCGTGCCCCGCGGAGGGGGTGGCCGGCTCGTCGATCAGGTGGTCACCTCGACGAGACGGGGACGACCCCCGCCGTCGAGGTGTCCGGTCACCTCGGCGGCGGGGGTCGTCCGCTCGTTCAGAGCTTGTCGGTGAGGTCGGGCCCCAGTCCGTCGATCAGGTCGGGCTCCGCGATGCCGTGACCGTCGGCCTGCCCGAAGTAGGTGGGGTCACCCGGTTGAGCCGGCGCCCCCAGCAGCGCTTCCAGGTCACGCAGTGCCGCGGCGAGGCGCGGAGCGTTCCGGTCGCGGAGTGCGGGGTGCGGGACACCCTTGAAGTCGCAGTACCCCCAGATGTCGTGGAACACCGCGACCTCCGCGGCCAGGTTGCGCTCGTCGGAGTACACGGTCAGCTCGACGAGGCCGGGTTCGGAGCGCGCCTCACCCTCGGCGTCCAGCCAGGTTCCCGACCCGGAGACGACGAAGTATCCCGGCACCGCCTCGGGGAAGGCGGCCGGCTGGGCCTGCCGCACCTTCCGCGCCAGTTCGGTCCCGTCGAGTTCGCCCCGCAGGGAGATGTTCGCCCCCAGGCCGATACCCCCGCGGCCGAAGACGGTCCATCCCCAGGCGAGACGGTCCGGGTCCAGCAGCCGGTGCTCGCGCAGCACGGCGGTCATCCGTGCCGCGACCAACAGCGCCGATTCCAGACCCGGTTGGGCGAAGTCGTTCAACTCCCATTCCCAGGAGGCACTTTCCTCGGGCGCGCGCATCAAGATTGCCATGCGATGTCCTATGGATAGATCTGGCCGTTGGGAGGAACAGTGATCGAGCCGTCCCGGAAACGGACCTCGAAGGTAGCACCGGTCTTTCCGGCGTAGAACTCGAGGTCGGCGAGGGTCTTCTCGGTGAGCGCGCCGATGTTGTCCTGCACGTCCAGGATGGCCACCTTGGGGCCGGAGATCTCACCGGCCAGCTGCTTGCTCGCGATCTTACGGGCGGCCGAGGAGATGCCGTGCTCGTTCTGCACGTCCTTGAGCTGGCACCCGTACGTCACGTCGTCCGGCGCCTTGATCTCGCCGTCCCGCTTCACCAGGACGTCGAGGTCCAGGTTGCTGCCCGGGTTCTTGTACTCGAACGCCACGCCGTCGGCGCCGTGCTTCTTGAGTTCCGTCGCGAACTCCAGCGCCTGGTGGACGGCGGGCATCATCCCCTTCTGCTTCACCTGCTTCAACAGGTCCAGGTAGCCAGGCGAGTACTCGAACGTCCCGCGGGCGATGTGCTCGGCGACGCCCGCGCCGTAGTCCCCCTTGCGCAACTGGGTGAGCAGACGCTGCTGGTCCTGCGGCGACATCTTCAGCCGGTCGAGGTTCGCCGTGACCGCGGCCTCCTGGTCCGGGCGCATCGGGCCCGTGGTCGGGCTCGCGGTCCGGTCGGCCACGGTGACCCTTTCCGGGTCCAGGACCGGCTTGTCCCCACCGGGACCGTCGGGACCGTCGGGTCCGTCAGGTCCGTCGCCGCCGGGGCCGTCACCACCGGGACCGTCACCGGAGCCGCCCGGGCCGTCACCGGTACCGCCGGGACCATCGCCTCCGCCGCCCGGACCGTCGCCGCCCGTGCCGCCCGGGCCGTCACCGGTACCGCCCGGGCCGTCACCGGTACCGCCGGGGCCATCGCCCCTGCCGCCCGGACCGTCGCCCGTACCGCCGGGCCGGTCACCGCCACCGGTGCCGGTGCCACCGGGTTCGTTCGTCCGGCCTCCCGGGGGTTCGTGGCTCGCCGACGGCCCGGGGCCGTGTTCGCGCGCGCCTCCGCCCGGCAGGTTGTCGCCCGCGCTTCCGCCCGGAAGGTTGTCCCCGACGTTCCCGCCGGGGAGCCCCTCCCCGCCGACGCGCACGGGCGGCACCTCCGCACCCACCCGCACCGGCGGCACCTCGGCCCCGGCCCGAACGGGCGGCACGACGTCGTCGCCGGTGCGGCCGACGTCACCCAGGACGTCGGCGGGGTCGCTGCCGAGGCGGACGGTTTGGCCTCCGCTGTCGGCGGCGGCGTGGGCGGCGTTGTCGGCGGTGTGGGCGCCCGCGCCGACCAGGGCGGGTTCCCGCACCGGTGTGGGTGTGCGGGGGGTGTCCGCACCGGCGGGCGGGTCGAGGTCGGTGCCGCCCGGCTCGCGCGGGGCGTCCTCGGCCCGCTGCACCACGTTGCCGGCGTCGTCGAGGATGTTGCCCTCGGGATCCAGGTACTGCGCCGGGGCACCCGGCTCCGTCGGCAGCTTCGTCGTCCCCTCGGGCAGCGGCACGGTCTGCTCCGGCAGCCTGACGCTGCCGTCGGGCAGCCGCGTCGCCCCGTCCGGCAGCGTCGCACCCTCGGGAAAGTCGAACGTCCCGTCGGGCAGCTTCACCGAACCGGGCGGCAACTCGAACGCGTTCGCCGGCAGCGGCGGAATCTCGATGTTGCCGACACCCTTCAACGCGGCCGCGATGTCACCGATCTTCGACAACCCCGCACCCGCACCCTTGGCGATGTAGGTCATCGGATCGATCGCCCTGCCCGCCGCACCCAGCACCTTCGCGACCGCACCCGCCTTGCCCGCACCCGAGACCGCACCACCCGCGCCACCGGTGAACACGGTCGTCAGCACGTTGAACGTCACCGCGCCCGCCGCACGGGCAGGGTTCTTGCCCCACTCGTCCCACGCCACCAGCGCCTTGCCGGTCTCCTTCATCGCCGTACGCGAATCACGGATCCACGACGGCAGCTTGTCGTCCGGCAACGTCCAGAACAAGGTCCCGGCGATCGGCACCGCCGAGATCACCAGCCCCGTCGCCAGCTGCGCGAGACCCTTCCACGCCTGCTTCATCGCCTCCCAGCCACCGAAGCCGACCAGCGTGCCCAAACCCTTGATGGTGCCCCACACACCGTCGACGATCAGCCCGTCCCACACGAACGACTTCACCCAGTGGCCGACCTCGTACCAGTGATGCTTCTCCTCCACCGGGTCACCCCAGGGAAGCTTCGCGTTCTTCATGTCACCGGCGTCGAACCCGTACTGGTCCTTACGATCCGACCCGTCACCCGCCACCATCTGCGTCCCGCCCCACAAGGCGGTGATCTTGTTGTGACAGGCCCGCTCCGCCGCCCAGAACGCCGCCACCGTCGCGGTGATGTCATCCCGGATCCGGTTGTGCTCCTCGACCTTGTCCCCGTCGTACTCCCACTCGTCGTCGTCCTCAACCGACGCCACGAACGTGGTCGCCTCGGCCTTCAACTGCCTCAGCCGCTCCACCAACGGACGAACCTCGGTCGCATACGACGACAACGCCGACGAAACCGTCTCCAGACCATCGGCGAACGTATCCGCCCGGTCCTTCGCCACCTGCGTCGTGGCGAACAGCTTCTCCGCCTCCGGCGCCTTGTAATACGCCGCCAAACCCTGGAACTGACTGTGGACCTTCGCCCCCACCGACCGCACATTCCCCGCGTCGGTCCTCAACGCACCGTAATCCGTCTCCAACTGCGCCAGATTCCCGGTGAACTGAGGTATCTGCCCCGGCTGAATCACGCCTTCCCCACCCCCGGCATATCCAGCTTCGGCGCCAGCAACGCCTTACGCTGCGCCTCCGCCGCCATCTCCAGATCACCGTTCAGATAGGCCGTCGTCGCCTCCACCGCACCCGTCAGCGACTTCCCCGCCCGCGCCACGACGAACTGCAACTCCTTGGCAGCCTTCTCCGCGTACTGCGACAAGGCCAACGCGACCAGACCACCCGCCTGCTCACCCCCGCCACCACCCTCGGCGGAAATCGTCCCGGCACTGGTCGCCGCCGACTGCAGATGCTCACCGAACGACTTCGCGTACCCCTCCATCGACGACGCCGTCTCACCCGTCGTCTTCAGAACGTGCGAGATCCCCTGTGGCGTCAGATCCCAGTTCGGCACCGAAAACCCCCGTACTGCCTACGACCTGCCTACTACCAACTGCTCACTACCGACGGCCTACTGCGCACTGCCTGCCGACCGAACGCGGCCCCGAGCCCGTCACCCGATGTTGTCGACCGCGGCCTTGGCGCGCTGGATCGTCGACTGCGCCGTGCCGTCGTTCTGCTCCAGCGTCGACTTGAGCAGCGCGATGATGTTCCGCACCTCCTGCGAGGCGTTGATCCACCGCTGCTCCTTGCCGTGGTACTCGTCGGCCACACCGTCGGCGACGAAGTCCGCCATCGCCGCCTTCACCTGCTGCTCACGCTGCGTGAGCAGACCCTCCAGCCGGCCCACCACCGCCTGGATGTTGGCCTGCGCGTCCGACGACGCGCCCGAATCGTAGGACCGGCGATCAGCGCCCGCACCCGCCATCACACATCACTCCCCGAAAGACGAACCCGACAGAAAGAACCCGCCGCACCAGGAAGCCGCACCACCGGCCCCCGCCACCCCCGCCCGCACATCAACGAAAGCGCGCCGCATCGAAGTTCGCGGCCGACATCTGCTGCCGCGCGTTGTCACCCTGCTCCTGGTCACCCGACGCGAACGCCGAATCCATCCCCGCCTGACCACCCAGAATCGCGCCCAGCGAACCGTTCAGATCCGCCGCGATCTGATCCGCCTGCGCCTTGAACTGGTCGAACATCACCCGGCCCGAACCGTTGAACTTCCCCTCCAACGGCTGCACCGCCACCACCAACTGACGCACCAACGCACCGAGATCATCACTCGAACCACGCGAATCACGCTGCAGCGTCGACAGCGTCTGCGCACCCATGTCGAACTTCATGAAATCTCCCCCGGTCGGATCACCGCCAAGACCGCTCCACGCCTACCGTGGCAGCCCCGCTCATCCGCATCGCCCGGCAGCGGGTCGTGCATCCACAGTCGACATTAATCACTGACGCAGCACAACTCGACCCAGTTCCAGTCACTTTGGCCGTTCAGGCGACCGCGTGTGCGGCGGTACGCGCCCCGTGCGGCAGCTGGGTCGGACGGGGCCGCGTCGACCGGGAGACGTCTGGGAGCATCCCGCCATGTACTTCGACGACGCCGCCGCCCTGACCCGTACCTGCGCGGAACGGCTGGGTGGCACGACCGGTGGGCAGTTCGCCGCCATGGCCCGCCGCGGCTTCCGGTTGCTCCGTGCGACGGCCGAGGCTCCGGCGGCCACCGGCCGGTGCCGGCTCGGCGGACCCGCCCTCCTCGAGCCGAGGACAACGTGGCCGGAATCAAACGGTGTTCCGCTGTCCCTGCACGCCGTTCTGGACACCGACGCCCTCGCCGCATGGCTGGGCGACGAGCTGCCCCTGCGCCCTGGCCTGCTCAACTTCTTCCACCTCGACCCGGACGTGCCGTACGAGGAGTACCGCCTGCTGGACGTGTACGCACCCACCGTGTGCCGCGTCATCGCCGCCGACCCGGAACGGGCAGCGGAAAGGACGGCACCCGCGCCCGCGAGGTCGTACCCGGCGACACCCGTCCACGCGGCGGAGGTCACCATGCTCCCGGACTGCTGGGACGTCCAGGACGACGATCTGGCGTTCGACAGCGAGCAGCACTGGGGAGCGGCCTCACTCATCCTCGACCGGATGCAGGACCTCGACGGCAACACCGCGGGCAGTCACTGCGCCTTCGGCTGGCCGGACACCTCGCACACGCTCCAGGTCTCCTCCCGGGACGCCGACGGCCCCGCCGTCCACCTGCTCCAGCTCGCCGAGGACCCGGAACTCGGCTGGGGATGGGGAGACGCCGGAACCCTCTACTTCACGATCCCTCGCGCGGCCCTGTCAGCCGGCGACTTCGGCCGGGCGACGGCACAGACCCTCTGCTGCTGAGCCCCTGGACACGGAACGTACCTCCGCCGGCACCCACCGGGCCGACAGCGCCGGCCCTTAATCGGGGACACCCGGCATGCCCCACCGAGCGGCTCGGTCGCCGACTTCGGCGTTCGGACATGCCTGGCGCCATGCCGCGAGGGCCGGCGCGCGACCCGGGCGCCCGAAGAGGAGTCGCCCCTTGTGCACCCGCAGGCGGAGCGCCGCCTGGTCGAGCACGTTGTCATGGATGACGAGGACGCGGGTGACGCGCCGGGGATCGTGCTCGCTGATCCGTCCGCCGACGCGGCGGAGACGGATTCTGGCGGTGCCCTCGTCCTCACCCGCAACGATGCGTGCCTCGACCAGTCGCCCCCGGTCCCACGCCCAGTACACGATCTCCGCGATCAGGTAGAGGGCACCCGCGTAGAGGGCCCATACGGCGTGCGAGTCCACCAACAACAGCAGCGCGAGGAAGCCGAGGACACCGGCCGTCACGCCAAGACGCCACAGCCGCGGAACCATCTGCATGCCTTTGTCGCGCGCGTCCCAGAGCAGGTCCTCGCCGGCAGCCATGCCGCCATCATGAGCCTTGCGCCTCACCGTGAAAACCCCGCAGCGTGCCTCAGGAGCGGAGGCGGCCGCGGGAACTCCGCCCCCGGTAGCGCCGCGCGGTCAGCCGCAGCGAGGCGTCGGCCGGGACGGGCGGTGACACGAGCGGTTGGGGCCCTGCCACGGACGAGGAAGATGCCCCATGGCCCCGTCCGGCAGCGATGTCACCGTGGGTCCGCGTCCCACCGCCTCTGCACGACGATCAGTGAGAGCGGCCCGTGCTCCCCCAGCGTCTCGGCGACGAGGTCGCTGCGTTCCATGCGGGAGAGCGCCTCGCCGAAGTTCTGCGGGAGGGGCTCGATACCCAGCGCGCGGCGCTCGGCGTCGGAGAGGGCCCAGACGTCGTCCTCGGCGCCCGGCGGGAGTTCGTAGCCCTGCTCGATGCCGCGCAGGCCGGCGGCGAGGAGGACGGCGTACGTGAGGTACGGGTTGGCGCCGGAGTCGATGGAGCGGACCTCGACACGGGCGGAGCCGGTCTTGCCGGGCTTGTACATCGGGACGCGGACCAGCGCGGAGCGGTTGTTGTGGCCCCCCGGTGCCGGCTCGGCGGACCCGCCCTCCTCGACCCAGGCACAACTTGGCCGGATCTTGATCCGGACCTGTCATACGAGGAATACCGCCTGCTGGACGTGTGCGCACCCACCGTGTGCCGCGTCATCGCCGCCGACCCGGAACAGGCGACGGAGAGGGCGGCACCCGCACCCGCGAGGTCGTACCCGGCGACACCCGTCCACGCGGCGGAGGTCACCATGCTCCCGGACTGCTGGGACGTCCAGGACGACGATCTGGCGTTCGACAGCGAGCAGCACTGGGGAGCGGCCTCACTCATCCTCGACCGGATGCAGGACCTCGACGGCAACACCGCGGGCAGTCACTGCGCCTTCGGCTGGCCGGACACCTCACACACGCTCCAGGTCTCCTCCCGGGACGCCGACGGCCCCGCCGTCCACCTGCTCCAGCTCGCCGAGGACCCGGAACTCGGCTGGGGATGGGGAGACGCCGGAACCCTCTACTTCACGATCCCTCGCGCGGCCCTGTCAGCCGGCGACTTCGGCCGGGCGACGGCACAGACCCTCTGCTGCTGATCCCTCTGGACGCGGACGTACCTCCGCCGGCGCCCACCGGCCGGCACCGCCAGGTCCTAATCGGGGACGCCCGGCATGCCCCACCGGGCGGCTCGGTCACCGACTTCGGCGTTCGGACACGCCTGGCGCCATGCCGCGAGGGCCGGCGCGCGACCGGGGCGTCCTGCGGACACCGGCCAGAGAGAAACGGCGTCGCTTCCCCAGCGAGCGGCGGCCTCCACGGCTACGCCGACCGATGCCGTTCCGGACCCTCCCGCAGATGGATATGGGTCGGGGTGACGTCACCCGGCCCAGAACACCAGCGGTAGGGAAGAGGGTAGACGACAACTGGGCGCGACATACGCAATCTTCACGTATCACCGGAAAGTCCGCCTGCGTCCTCAGCTGCCGCGCCATCATGCAGAGTGAGCGCACCCGTTCGGAGGGCGCACTGAACTGAAGGAACCACCTGCCATGGCTGACCCCGGCCCTAAGGACCCCTTCGAGGCACTGCACGCTCATCTCAAGCGTGCACACTCGCTTCTGCGCATCGCGCGCGAGATCATGCTCGAGACCCAGAAGATCCTGCGGATGGCGCGTGAGACGCTGATCGTGCTGCGCCAACCCTGGTCCCCCGGGGCTCGATAGGAACCTCACGCTCCTCCCTCCGCCACAAGGGCTCGCACCGAAGCGGCGGCTCCACCAAAGAGGCGAGACCGCTGAGAGTGCCGGTTCCGCGGTGCCGGCGACGGGGGTTGCGCACATCACCCTGCCGACCCCCTCACCGCGGCCGATGCCATGAGCAGCCGCTGAGCGAGGAGCAACGAGAGTGGCCCGGCCGGGAGGAGGTAGCGGCCCTCATCGGCTGCGGCGATCGCCTCGTCCAGGGGCCACCAGGACAGCTTGAAGTCGCTCTCCGTCTCGGTGAGGCTTTGGGTGCCCAGGGTGAGCTCCTCGGCGAGGTACAGCGAGATGCGGGCAGGGCTGCCCAGGGTGATGGCGTAGGTGCCGAGGTGCCGCCAGGAACCTGCGGTGACACCGGCCTCCTCATGGAGCTCGCGGCAGGCGCACTCCTCCGCTGTCTCCCCGGTCTCCTGGCGGCCGCCGGGGAGAAAGATGAACTCGCCGCCGTAATCGGACGAGAACGAGCGACGCCCCGCCAGGGAGCGGAGGGCGAGGCGTCATTCCGCGGCAAGCCTGGGGCCGGATGGGAGGCGGCCCGGGGGGAGAGCCGCCTCCCCAGCTCCCCTCGTCAGCTACACATGGTCGGCACTCGCCTGCGGCGCACCGCCCGCCCTCTAGCAGCCTTAGCACCGCCGCCTGAGGCATGCGTGGGCGCGCGTCGGCGCAGCGCGGCCGGGCGGGTCGAAGGCAGGAGCGCAGGGCGACGCGGAGCCGGGATTGATGGGGGTAGGGAAAGTCTGACCCCGCTGACGACCTGCTTCTCGCGCTGGTGAGGCGCAGTGACCGCTTCCCACGCCGTGAGTCGTGAGCTGGGTGTCATACCCGTGCCTGCCCGCGCCTACAAATCCGACCAGGTATGCGGCTCCTGGTAGACGTGAAACCCGCGGAAGAACCAGTCCGCCAGGTCCGTCAACCGCTCTATGCACGCAGCGTAGTAGTCCTCGGGCTCCGGGCGAGGGAAGTTGGGGTGCCCCGTCCACACGGGGACCTCCGTGGCGACCGCGTAGTACCCCTCTGCCAGCCATCGGGGAAGCTCCTCGGCTTCTTGCAGTCGTTCACAGACGGCGCGCATGGCCTTCTCCAGGCGGGAGAAGGCGTCCCGGTCCCAGAACAAATCGCACCGGAGCTGCAGCAGGAAGCTTCCCGGCTCGCTGTCGAATTCGTGCCGCAGAGTTTTCAGGGCCTGGTCCATGGTGGGCATGCTGCCAGGCTCACCACCCGGGAGACGCGGGAGGAGTGGCCGCACTCCGCTCGCGAGCCGGGGTTCACCTTGAGGGGCGGTGGTCGATCGACCACCGCCCCTCAACGCTGTGCCACGTCGAAACGCGCGCGACCTGCCCTTACAGCACCGGCAGGTGCTTGCGCAGCTCGAAGGCCGTGACCTCGGAGCGGTACTCGATCCACTCCTGGCGCTTGTTGCGGAGGAAGAAGTCGAAGACGTGCTCCCCCAGCGTCTCGGCGACGAGGTCGCTGCGTTCCATGAGGGAGAGCGCCTCGCCGAGGTTCTGCGGGAGGGGCTCGATACCCAGCGCGCGGCGCTCGGCGTCGGAGAGGGCCCAGACGTCGTCCTCGGCGCCCGGCGGGAGCTCGTAGCCCTGCTCGATGCCGCGCAGGCCGGCGGCGAGGAGGACGGCGTACGTGAGGTACGGGTTGGCGCCGGAGTCGATGGAGCGGACCTCGACGCGGGCGGAGCCGGTCTTGCCGGGCTTGTACATCGGGACGCGGACCAGGGCCGAGCGGTTGTTGTGGCCCCAGCAGATGTAGGAGGGGGCCTCCCCGCCCGCGCCGGCGGTGCGCTCGGAGCCGCCCCAGATGCGCTTGTAGGAGTTGACCCACTGGTTGGTGACCGCGGAGATCTCGGCGGCGTGGCGGAGCAGGCCGGCGATGAAGGAGCGGCCGACCTTGGAGAGCTGGTACTCCGCGCCCGACTCGTAGAAGGCGTTGCGGTCGCCCTCGAAGAGGGAGAGGTGGGTGTGCATGCCGGAGCCGGGGTATTCCGAGAACGGCTTGGGCATGAAGGTGGCCTGGATGCCCTGCTCGAGCGCGACCTGCTTCATGATCAGGCGGAACGTCATGATGTTGTCCGCCGTGGAGAGCGCGTCGGCGTAGCGGAGGTCGATCTCCTGCTGGCCGGGGCCGCCCTCGTGGTGGGAGAACTCGACGGAGATGCCCATCGACTCCAGCATGGTGATCGCCTGGCGGCGGAAGTCCATGCCGACGTTCTGCGGGGTGTGGTCGAAGTAGCCGGAGTAGTCGGCCGGGGTGGGCGCGGTGCCGTCGGTCGGCTTGTTCTTCAGGAGGAAGAACTCGATCTCGGGGTGGGTGTAGAAGGTGAACCCCTGGTCGGACGCCTTGGCCAGGGCCCTCTTGAGCACGTAGCGCGGGTCCGCGAAGGACGGGGAGCCGTCCGGCATCAGGATGTCGCAGAACATCCGCGCCGTGCCCGGGGCCTCGGCGCGCCACGGGATGACCTGGAAGGTCGACGGGTCCGGCTTGGCGATCATGTCGGACTCGTACACCCGGGCGAAGCCCTCGATGGCGGAGCCGTCGAAGCCGATGCCCTCGTCGAAGGCCTGCTCCAGTTCGGCCGGGGCCACGGCGACGGACTTCAGGAAGCCCAGTACGTCCGTGAACCACAGACGTACGAACCGGATGTCGCGCTCCTCGAGCGTGCGGAGCACGAACTCCTGCTGCTTGTCCATTGTGTGCTTCCCCATCTTCTTGATCCGTCCGCCAGGCCCATACCACCACACCCGGGTTTCGCGTGCGTTGCGGGCGGTCGGCGCGCCGGCGTCCGCCTCCGCTCCAGCCTGTCATCTTGCCTGTGGGCTCGCCATACCCGGCCCCCGCCCCCCTCCGGGGATGGGGATCACGGATTCCTCACACACCCTCACGCTTAATTTGCATCTCAGATGCAAGTTTTACTAACGTTCCGGATGCCAGATCGAGGCATCCAGGAGGCTTCCATGCTGTCCGAGCAGTCCGCCGCCACCGTGCGGGCCACCCTTCCCGTCGTCGGCGCGGCGATCAACGAAATCACCGAGCGTTTCTACCGGGGCATGTTCACGGCCCGCCCCGAGCTGCTGCGCGACCTCTTCAACCGGGGGAACCAGGCCTCCAAGGCCCAGCAGCAGGCGCTGGCGGGATCCATCGCCGCGTTCGCCACCCACCTGGTGGACCGGCCCGACGAGCGGCCGGACGCCATGCTCTCCCGGATAGCCCACAAGCACGCCTCGCTGGGCATCCGGCCCGACCAGTACGACATCGTCCACGAACACCTGTTCGCGGCCATCGTGGAGGTGCTCGGCGAGGCCGTCACGCCCGAGGTGGCGGCGGCCTGGGACGAGGTGTACTGGCTGATGGGCAACGCCCTGATCGCCATCGAGAAGCGGCTCTACGAGGAGCAGGGCGGGCACGAGTGGCGTGAGTGGGAGGTCGTCGAGCGGGTCGAGGAGACCGCCGACGTCGCCACGTTCCGGATCCGCCCGGTCGACGACCGCCCGGTGCCGGGGTTCAAGCCCGGCCAGTACGTGTCGGTGCAGGGGGAGCTGGCGGACGGGGCACACCAGATCCGGCAGTACAGCCTGTCCGCCGCGCCCGGGGCCGGGCTGCGGCAGATCACCGTCAAGCGGGTCGCCGAGGAGGGCGGCGCGCCGGCGGGCGAGGTCTCCGACCTGCTGTTCGGCCAGGTGCACGCGGGCGACGTGCTGCGGGTGTCGGCACCGTTCGGCGACCTGGTGCTCGACGACGCGGACGCGCCGCTGCTGCTCGCCTCGGCGGGCATCGGGGTCACCCCGGTCGCGGCGATGCTGGGCCACCTCGCGGAGTCCGGGCACAAGGGCAAGGTGACGGTCGTCCACGCCGACCGCTCCCCCGCGACGCACGCGCTGCGGGCGGACCAGGAGGCGGCGGTGGCGAAGCTGGCGGACGTCGAGGAGCACCTCTGGTACGAGACGGACTCCCCGCTCACCGCGCACACCGGCCTGGTGGACCTCACCGGGGTCGAGGTGGCTCCGGGGACCCACGCCTACCTGTGCGGGCCCCTGGCGTTCATGCGGGCGGTGCGGGGACAGCTGCTCGGCAAGGGCGTGCCGGCGGCGAACATCCACTACGAGGTGTTCGGCCCCGACCTCTGGCTCGGCCAGGACTGAGCCGTCGGCGGGACGGACGGACGAGGGGCCGGCTCCGGCCCCCCGCGCGGCCCGCATCGCAGAAGGGCCCCCGCCGTCGGCGGGGGCCCTTCGCTGTCGCCGGGATGCGCTGTCGCCGGGATGCGGGAGCTGTAGCGGCTCCGGGCTGCGCGCGGCCTCGAGGGTGCGCGTGGCCTTGGGAGTTCACGCGGTCGCGGGGCCTTTCGCGGTGATGCCGCTCAGATCCGCGGCGGGGGCGGCCCCAGTGTCAGCAGCAGCGGACCCGTCGGGGTGGTGACCATGTCGGAGACGGTCAGCGGGTCGAGGGAGGCGTAGAAGGCCTCCTGCGCCTGACGGAGGGCGCCGCGCAGGCGGCAGGCGGGGAGGACGGGGCAGGGGGTCGCGCTCGCGCCGCCCTCGCAGTCGACGACCTCGCCCTCGCCCTCGAAGGCGCGGACCACCGCGCCGACGGAGGCCGAACGGCCCGCCGCGGTGAGGGAAAGTCCACCGCCCCTCCCCCGCCGGGCGTCGACCAGGCCCATGCGCTGGAGCTCGGCGACCACCTTGGTGGTGTGGGTGTACGGGACGGCGATGGCCTCGGCGACCTCGCGGGTGGTCGGTGTGGCGTCCTCCGCGACCATGGCGAGGCGCATGAGGACGCGCAGGGCCAGGTCGGTGGATCGGAGGAGTCGCATACGCCAAAGGTAACCCGCCGGTCAGGTCGTACATTCCGCTCGCTCGTCCCACCCGGCCGGGACGGTTCACCCCGCCCCGGGCAGGGCGGCCGGCCCCGCACGGGAGGCACGACTCACCGCACGGGCAGAGCGGCCCACCACCCACGCGGCGCGGCACCGCCGCCCGGCCGGGGCGCAGTCACCCCGCGGCCCGGGCGGCGCACCCCGCGCGGGCGGCGCGGCGTCACTCCGCGCGGGCGGGCGCGCTCTCCGGGGCGGGCAGGTGGGTGGCCACCACGCGGCCGGTCCGGTGCTCGCGGCGGTCGGCGAGCAGGGACAGGCCCGCGACACCGATGCCGAGGACGGCGAGGACCGCGCCGACCGGGGCGGGCGAGGTCACGCCGAGGCCCGCGGTGAGGGCGAGGCCGCCGACCCAGGCGCCGCCCGCGTTGGCGAGGTTGAAGGCGGCCTGGTTGGCGGAGGAGGCCAGCGAGGGGGCGGAGGCCGCCCGGGTCATCACCATCAGCTGCAGCGGCGCGCCCAGCGTGAAGCCGGCGACGCCCAGCATCAGCACGGCCACCGCGCCGCCCGCCTTGGTCTCCATCAGCACCGGGTACAGCAGCAGCGTGACGGTCATGGTGCTGAGACCGGCCAGGATGGTGCCGCGCGGCGAGCGGTCCGCCAGGCGGCCGCCGAGCAGGTTGCCGATGGTGGCGCCCACGCCGAACAGGGACAGCACCAGCGTGACGGACGCCTCCGCGTACCCGGCGGCGTCGGTCAGCATCGGGGTGATGTAGCTGAAGGCGGAGAACAGGGCGCCGCCGCCCACGATGGTGGTGGCGAGGACCAGCCAGACCGACACCGAGTTCAGCGCCGCCATCTCGCCGCGCAGGCCCACCGGGGGCGCCGACCCGGCGGTGCGCTTCTCGCGGGGCACCAGCAGGGCCAGGGCGGCGACCGCGGCGACGCCGATCAGGCAGACCGCGCCAAAGGTGGCCCGCCAGCCCAGGTTCTGCCCGAGCAGGGTGCCGACCGGGACGCCGACGATGTTGGCGACGGTCAGACCGGTGAGCATCATGGCCACCGACCGCGCCCGCTTCTCCGGGGCGACGAGCGTGGTGGCGACGACCGAGCCGACGCCGAAGAAGGCGCCGTGCGGCAGGCCGCTGAGGAAGCGGGCGGCGAGCAGCCAGGTGTGGTCGGGGGCGAGCGCCGACAGGCCGTTGCCGAGGATGAACAGCCCCATCAGCCAGAGCAGCACCCGGCGGCGCTCCATCCGGGCGGTGACGGCGGCGAGCAGGGGCGCGCCGACGACGACGCCGAGCGCGTAGGCGGATATCAGGTGGCCCGCGGACGGGATCGAGACGCCCAGGTCGGCGGCGACCTGCGGTAGCAGGCCCATCATCACGAACTCGGTGGTGCCGATTCCGAAGGCGCCTACAGCTAGGGCGAGCAGGGCCAGTGGCATGGGGCGTGTGCCTTTCAGCATGGGGTGGTCACGGCCGGAGGGGTCCTGCCCAGCGAGTATGTTCCACTCCGCAACAAAACCCTGGCCGTCAGTATTTCAGAGGGCAGGTGCTCTCGTTCCCGGCGAACCGGTGAATATCTGATGTCGGCGTCAGCCTACGGACATGCTCGCGGCGAGCGGCAGGTGGTCGCTGCCGGTCGCGGGGAGCGTCCAGGAACTGACCGGCTCGACGCCGCGGACCATGATCTGGTCGATCCGCGCCATCGGGAACGAGGCCGGCCAGCTGAAGCCGAAGCCGCTGCCCGCCGCGCCCTGGGTGGAGCGCATCTGCGACGTCACCGCGCGCAGTGCCCGGTCGTTCATGGTGCCGTTGAGGTCGCCGAGCAGGACGACCCTCTTCAGCGGCTCCTTGGCGATGGCCTCGCCGAGGGCGTCGGCGCTGCGGTCGCGCTCCCGGGCGGTGAACCCGGCGTCCAGCCGGACGCGGACCGAGGGCAGGTGGGCGACGTAGGCCTTCACGTCGCCGAAGGGCGCCTCGACGGTGGCACGCATGGCGCGGGTCCAGCCGAGTCCGATGTCCACCGGTTCCACGTCGCGCAGCGGGTAGCGGCTCCACAGGCCGACGGTGCCCTGCACCGAGTGGTAGCGGTAGGCGGGGGCCAGCGCCTTCTCGTACACCGGGACCGCCGACTCGGTCAGCTCCTCCAGCGCCACCACGTCCGCCCCCGAGGCGGCCACGTCACGGGCGGTGCCGGCCGGGTCGGCGTTGCCCGCGTTGACGTTGTGGGTGACGACGGTCAGGTCGCCGTCGGCCGTCGGGTCGGTCTTGTCGGACAGCAGCCCGCCGAAGAGTCCGGCCCAGACGACGGCGGGCAGCAGCCCGGCGATCACGGCGGTGGCGGAGCGGCGCAGCAGCGCCCCCAGCAGGAGCAACGGGATCAGCAGGCCGAGCCAGGGCAGGAACGTCTCGGCAAGGCTGCCGAGGTTGCCCACCACGTTGGGCACGTGCGCGTGCAGCCGCATGACCAGGGCGAGCAGCACGGAGCAGGCGGCCAGCACCAGGCCACGGCGCCACACGCCGGGCCCGGCGAGGCTGTCGCCGACGAAGCGGCAGACCCGGCGGTGGGCCCAGCCCCGGAACCGGCGTGGCCTCCGGGGCCCCTCGCCCCCGTCGTCCGTCTCCGTCGCGAACGCCTGCTGCGTCATCCGCCGCCTCACCACCTGCCGTGCACACCGTCCGTACCCGCGGGTCGTACACGCTGTACTCGTCGTACGCCGTGTCTACGACCCTAGGCCATGTCCGGTTCCGGTCCCGCCGGGCGCTCGGGAGCATCTCCCGTCACGCGGCGCCTTACAAGGGGTGGGACGACCAACCGGAGGGAACGGGTTCCACGGAGCGGGACGCGAAACCACCGTCCGTGACCCAAACCGCACATCCCGCCTCCCCCTCTTCTCCTCCAGCGGGTCAGGTGCAACCATGGAAACGGTCCGGGGACGCCGTGAGGGCGCCTCGAGATGACGAATGAAGGAGCCGTTCCATGACGCAGCTTCAGGCTGCCCAGAAGAGCCCCGACGGCGGTGGGAAGTCCCTCTACGGCGGGAAGAGCAACCGCCGGGTGACCGTCCGCGACATCGCCCTGGCCAAGGAGCGCGGAGAGCGCTGGCCGATGCTGACCGCCTACGACGCGATGACGGCGTCCGTGTTCGACGAGGCCGGGATCCCGGTCCTGCTGGTCGGCGACTCGGCCGGCAACTGCCACCTCGGCTACGACACCACCGTGCCGGTCTCCATGGACCAGATGGTCATGCTGACCGCGGCCGTGGTGCGCGGCACGAGCCGGTCGCTGGTGGTGGCCGACCTGCCGTTCGGGTCGTACCAGGAAGGCCCCGTGCAGGCCCTCCGCTCGGCGATGCGGCTGGTCAAGGAGGCCGGCGCCACGGCCGTCAAGCTCGAGGGCGGCGAACGGTCGCACGAGCAGATCAAGCTGCTGGTGGACTCCGGCATCCCGGTGGTGGCCCACATCGGCCTCACCCCGCAGTCGGTCAACACCATGGGCTACCGGGTGCAGGGCCGCGGCGAGGAGGCCGCGCAGCAGCTGCTGCGGGACGCGAAGGCCGTGCAGGACGCGGGCGCGTTCGCGGTGGTGCTGGAGCTGGTGCCGCGCGAGCTGGCCGCCGAAGTCACCCGCACGCTGCACATCCCGACGGTCGGCATCGGCGCCGGGCCCGAGTGCGACGCGCAGGTGCTGGTGTGGACCGACATGATGGGCCTCACGCCCGGGCGGGTCCCGAAGTTCGTCAAGAAGTACGCGGACGTGCGCCAGGTGATGGGCGACGCGGCGAAGGCGTACGCCGAGGAGGTCGTGGGCGGGACGTTCCCGCTGGAGGAGCACTCCGTGCACTGACCTGCGCCCCGAGAACCACTGTGAGGACAGCCCGCCGATCCCCCCGTCGGCGGGCTGTCGTGCTCCGCGGCCTCCGCGCGGCCTCCGCGGTCCCGCCCGCCTCGCCCGCTTCGCCCGCTTCGCCCGCCTCGCCCGGCCGGGCCGCGTGGGCCGCCTGTCGGACGTCCGTGGGACGCCTGTCGGACGGCTGTCGGAAAAATGTCGGCGCGGTGTCGGTGGAGCCTGACAGCGTGGGGTCCATGACACGCGACGACGACAAGACGCCCGCCCCCGCGGTCTCCGTCCGGGGGCTCACCAAGCGGTACGGGAAGACCCGCGCCCTGGACGGGGTGGACCTGGACGTCCGGGAGGGCACGGTACTGGGAGTGCTGGGCCCGAACGGCGCCGGCAAGACCACCCTGGTCCGCATACTCTCCACCCTGATCGTGCCCGACGAGGGGCGGGCGACCGTCTCCGGCATCGACGTGCTGCGCCAGCCGCGCCGGGTGCGCCGGGTGATCGGCCTGACCGGCCAGTACGCCTCGGTGGACGAGAAGCTCTCGGGCCGGGAGAACCTGTACCTGATCGGCCGTCTCCTGGACCTGCCGCGCAAGGCCGCGCAGACCCGCGCCGACGAGCTGCTGGAGCGGTTCTCGCTCACCGACGCCGCCCGCCGCCCCGCCGCCACCTACTCCGGCGGCATGCGCCGCCGCCTGGACCTGGCGGCGTCGATGATCGGCCGCCCCCAGGTGCTCTTCCTGGACGAGCCGACCACCGGACTGGACCCGCGCACCCGCAACGAGGTGTGGGACGAGGTGAAGCGGATGGTCGGCGAGGGCGTGACCGTGCTGCTCACCACCCAGTACATGGAGGAGGCCGAGCAGCTCGCGGGCGAGCTGGCGGTGATGGACCGCGGCCGGGTGGTCGCGGGCGGCGGCATCGACGAGCTGAAGGCGAAGGTCGGAGGCCGCTCGCTGCGGATCCGGCCCGCCGACCGGGCGGACCTGGAGCCGCTGGCCGCCGCGCTGGACGCGCTGGGCGTCACCGGCCTGGCCTCGGTCGCTGTCGACGCCGAGAGCGGCTCGGTGCGCGTGCCGGTGCTCAGCGACGAGCAGCTCACCGCGGTGCTCGGGGCGGCCGCCGCGGGCGGGATCACCCTCGCCTCGGTCGTCACCGAACTGCCCAGCCTGGACGAGGTGTTCCTCTCCCTCACCGGACACAAGGCGTCCGACACGTCCGACGCCGACGCCGACACCGACACCGCCACCGCCACCGACGGCGACTCCGCCGCGAAGCTCGAGGAGGCCGCCGCATGAGCGCCACCACTGTCACCGCCCCCGCCGCCGCGCCGGTGCGCGAGGCGGCCGACGACCGCATCGGCCTGCGCGGCCACCTCAGGCACACCGGCGCGCTGATGCGCCGGAACCTGCTGTGGATCCGCCAGGACCCGGAGTCCATGTTCGACGCCGTCCTGATGCCGATCGTCTTCACCCTGCTGTTCGTCTACGTCTTCGGCGGCTCCATCGGCATGGCGCTGGGCGGCGGCCGGGACGAGTACGTGCAGTACCTGGTCCCCGGCATGCTCGCCATGATGGCGCTGTCGATGTCGATGTCGGTGGGCACCGGTTTCAACCAGGACATCCAGAAGGGCGTCATGGACCGCTTCCGCTCGCTGCCCATCGGGCGCGGGTCGGTGCTGTTCGCCAAGATCGCCGTTGAGCAGCTGCGGGTGCTGCTGTCGACCGTGATCCTGCTGGTGGTCTCCCTGCTGGTCGGCTTCCACATCGAGAACGCGCTCGGGCTGCTGGCCGCGGTGGGGCTGTCGATGCTCTTCGGGTCCTCCCTGATGTGGGTGTTCCTCGCCATAGGCGTCACCGCGAAGAGCGCCCAGTCGGTGCAGGGGCTGGGCTTCCTGGTGATGATGCCGCTCCAGTTCGGCTCGTCGCTCTTCGCCCCGACGTCCTCGATGCCGGGCTGGCTCCAGGCCTTCGCCGACTGGAACCCGCTCTCCGCCCTCGCGGACGCATCGCGCGGGCTGATGACCGGCGGCCCGGTCGCCCGTGACCTGTGGGTCACCCTGGGGTGGACGGCGCTGCTGACGGCGATCATGGCGCCGTACGCCGTCCGGAAGTTCACCACGCGGAACTGAGCGGTGGCCCCGGCGAACGCTCAGACGAGGGCCGCGGCCTCCTCCACGGGGAGGCCGCGGCCCTCCGCGTACGCGGCCTCGTACGCCGCGTCGCCCAGCGCCGCGCGCAGGGCCTTCTCCGCGTGGTCGCGCAGGCGGCGCTCGGCGACGCCGCTGAGATGGTCCTGCCCGAGGGCGGCGACGGCCGCGCCGAGGCAGCGGGCGCCGTCGCGGGCGCGCCGTCCGCCGTCCGCGGCGGCCAGGGCCACCGAAGCCACCGTCAGCAGGAAGGTGCGGATGTGCGGCGCGATGGTGCGGGCCAGCGCGTCGCCCGCGCCGACCAGTGCCTCGCGGATGCGTTCCAGGGCCTCGGCGGACCTGCCGTCGTCCATCGCGTCCAGCAGCGCCTCGGATCCGGTGATGAAGGAGTCGAAAACGATGAACGCGGCCGCCGGGAACTCCTCGCGGATCTGCCGCAGGTAGCCGCGGGCCTCCGGGATCCGCCCGGTGACACCGAGCCAGCTCGCCAGCACGATCCGGGCGGCCGGGCCGGCCTCCTGGTCGCCGAGGGGCCCGGCGGCGATCACCTCGCGCAGCAGCAGCTCGCCGCGCTCGGGGCGGTCGGTCTCCAGCAGGACCGCGCCGAGGCGGGAGCGGAGCACGTCCCGCTGGGCGTGGGCGCCGAGCAGTTCCACCTGTTCCACGGCCTGCCGGTAGTCGTCGGCGGCCTGTTCGAACCGGCCGTGGCGCTCGTTTGCGGCGCCCCGCGCGCACAGCCCCTCGGCGATGCTCCACACGTCGCCCAGGCGCCGGCAGATCGCCAGCGACCGGTCCGCGTCGGCGACCGCGTCACCTTCCCAGTCGGGCCGGTTGGCGATCAGGTTGGCCCGCATCTGGAGGGCGAGCGCGTGCTCCCACGCGTGGTCGGGGCGGTCGGCGGTGGTGCGCACGGCGGCGTCCACGATCTCCCGGAGCCGGTCGACCTGCCCGGTCAGCAGCACCGCGAAGAACCACAGGGTGCCGGGGTTGCGGCACACCTGCGGCATGCCGGGCCGGTACGCCCCGGCGATGGCGCGCAGCTTCTCCTGCGCCGCGGGGTTCTGCCAGGCCTGCAACTCCCCCTGCATGTCCATGCACGCCAGGTGGACCAGGTGCACGCCCCGCCGGGCCTCCTCGAGCAGGTCGCCGGTGAGCGGCGGGGGCCGGTCGGTGCAGCGCTCCCACAGCGCGACGACCGCGGGCGCGCCGGGGGCGAAGGGGTCGGGGCCGAGCTCCAGCACCGCGCTGCTCCAGTGGCGGGCCTCGCCGCGCAGGCCGCGGATCTGCCAGAACCAGGCCAGGGAGAGCACCAGGCACAGGGCCTCCTGCTCGTCGCGTTCGGCGACGGCCGTGCGCAGGGCGGTGCGGAGGTTCTCGTACTCGGTCTCCAGCTTTCCGACGGCGTCGAGTTGGCGGTGTCCGCGCAGCAACGGGTCGGTGGTCCGGGCGAGTTCACGGTAGTGCGCCAGGTGGGCGCGGAGCGTGGCGTCGTGCTCGCCGGTCTCCAGGAGGCGCTCGCGGGCGTACTCGGCGACGGTCTCCAGGAGGCGGTAGCGCATCTGACCGTCCCCCGAGGGGGCCGCCGCGACGACGAGGGACTTGTCGACCAGGGAACCCAGCGCCTCCAGGGCCTCCGGGCCGCAGACGGCCTCCGCCGCCGCCAGGTCGCAGCCGCCGGCGAAGACGGACAGGCGGCGCAGCACGGCCCGTTCGGCGTCGTCCAGCAGGTCCCAGGACCAGTCGACCACGGCGCGCAGGGTCTGCTGGCGGGGCAGGGCGGTGCGGCTGCCGGAGGTGAGGAGGCGGAACCGGTCGTCGAGCCGGTCGGCCATCTGGCGGGGGGTGAGCATTCGCAGGCGGGCGGCGGCCAGTTCGATGGCCAGCGGGAGGCCGTCGAGGCGGCGGCAGATCTCCGCGCACGCCTCCGCCGTGTCCGCGTCGGCGTCCACCCGGAAGCCGGGGCGGGCGGCCGCGCCGCGGTCGGCGAGCAGGCGCATCGCGTGCGGCTGCGGCAGCGGGTCGACCGGGCGCACCAACTCGCCCGGTACGCCGAGGGGTTCGCGGCTGGTGGCGAGCACGGTGAGGTTGGGGCAGTGGGCCAGCAGTTCGTCGGCGAGGTGGGCGGCGGCGTCGATGACGTGCTCGCAGTTGTCGAGGACGAGCAGCATCCGGCGGCGGGCGCAGTGCTCGGTGAGGCGGCGCAACGGGTCGTCCTTGCGGT
The DNA here is from genome assembly GCF_008974245.1 of Streptomyces abyssomicinicus. Taxonomy (GTDB): domain Bacteria; phylum Actinomycetota; class Actinomycetes; order Streptomycetales; family Streptomycetaceae; genus Streptomyces; species Streptomyces abyssomicinicus. The sequence continues at coordinate 366,732 of NZ_BBZI01000008.1, forward strand.
CCGAGGCGGCGCGTATCTCCTCGGCGCCGGCGCCGTAGAGCACGGTCTCGCGGGCGCCGACGGCGGTGAGCACGGCCTCGGGGACGGCGGCGGGGTCGTCGACGGGGGCGAGTTCGGCCAGCCAGACGCCGTCGGTGGCGAGGCCGGTGGCGGCGGTGCGGGCGGCCTCCTGGGAGAGCCGGGTCTTCCCGGCGCCGCCGGGGCCGAGCAGGGTGACCAGCCGGGCGCCCACCAGGTCCTGGTGGAGCGCGGCGACGTCGGCGTCGCGGCCGACGAAGGAGGTGAGAGGGGTGCGGAGGTTGCCGGGCGGAGGGCCCGGCGCGTCGTCACCACCGGGCCCGGTGGTGCCCGCCCCGTCCGGTCCGCCCCTCGCCGCGGCGGGGTGCCACCCGTTGCCGCCGGGTGCGTGCGCGGGGGTCTGCCCGGCGTCACCGGGGCCCGCGGGAGCGTGCTGCCCGGCATCACCGTGGGCGGGGGCAGGGGTCTGCTGCCCGCCGCCGCCGTGGCCCGGGGTCGGATGCGGACCGGCACCACCGTCGACAGGGGCGGAAGCCTGACCGGGGCCGCCCTGAACGACACCCCCATGGCCCGGGTACCGCCCGTCACCGCCACGCGAGGCGGCAGGGGTCTGCCCGGCACCGCCGTGGCCCGGAGCCGGGCGGGGTCCGGCACCGCCGTGGAACGGGGTCGGTGGCCGGCCGGTGCCGCTGTGGGCGGGGGTGGAGCCCGGCCCTGCCGTCCCGTCCGGGGCGGTGGTGGCGCGCGGGTCCGCGAGGTCGCCCGGGCCCCGGTGGTCCGGCCCAGGGGCATGGCCCGGTCCGGCGTCCTCCGGACGGGCGGTGGGACCGGGCCCGAGGCCAGGTGGAGCCCCGGAGGCGGAGGCGTGCCTGGGATCAGTCGCGGGCCCGGAGGCGGGCGCAGACCCAGGAGCAGGGGCGGGCCCGGAGGCGGGCACGGGCCCGGGGACGGAGGCAGGGGCGGAGTCAGGCGCGGGTCCGGAAGCGGGCGCGGGCCCCGGGGCGGGCGCGGGCCCCGCGGGCGCGGGCCCGGCGACAGGGGCAGGCCCAGCCCCCGCGGCAGGGGTGGGCCCGGGGGTGGGCGTGGTTTCCGCGGCGGGCGGGGACGGGTCGTCGGGGCGGGTGCGCAGGAGGTCCGTGTACACGGCGCGCAGGGCCGGGCCCGGACCGGTGCCGAGCGTGTCGGCGAGGTGGCGGCGGAGGGCGTCGTACGCGGCCAGGGCCTCCGCGGGGCGGCCGGTGGCGGCGAGGGCACGCAGGCGCAGGGCCTGGAGCGGCTCGTCGAGGGGGTGGGCCTCGCACAGCGCGGCGAGGTCGGGCAGGGCGGTGGCCGCCTCGCCGAGGGAGAGGGCGGCGGTCAGGCGGGCCCGGCGGGCCTCCAGTCGGCGGGCCTCCCAGCGCGGGGCCTCGGCGCCGGGGTCGGGCAGGTCGGCGAGGGCGGGGCCGCGCCAGAGGGCGAGGGCCTCGTCGAGGGCCTCCGCGGCCTTGGCCGGGTCGCCGTCGGCGAGGGCCCGCAGCCCGTCCACGGTGAGCCGGTCGAAGCGGTGCAGGTCGACGTCGTCGGGGCCGGCGGCCAGCCGGTAGCCGCCCTGCGCGGAGGTCACCGCCTCCGCGCCGAGGGCGCGTCGCAGTCGGCCGACCAGGGCCTGGAGCGCGCCGGGGGCGTCGGCGGGCGGCTCGCCCGCCCACACCTCGTCGACCAGCACGGCCGACGGGACGACACGGCCGGGCCGTAGCGCGAGCAGGGTCAGCAGTGCGCGCAGGCGCGCCCCGCCGACCGGTACGGGCGTGCCGTCGGGGCGGGTGGCCTGGGTGGTGCCGAGGACTCGGTAGCGCACCCCGCCATTGTCCCCCGCGCCCGCGAGGGACGGGATCAGCGGGTCGCCGAGTGGCCGCGCTCCGCCTTGGTGCGCTTGTAGTAGTACCAGCACATGTTCGAGGAGAGTCCGGCCAGCAGCACCCAGACGACGCCGAGCCACCAGGTGCCCTCGACGAAGGAGACGACGGCGGCGACCACGGACAGGACACACACGACGAGGGCGTAGAGGGCGAGGCGGGGCATGGTGGTCGCTCCTGAGCGGCGTGGGCTTCTTGTGCCCTCCAGTGTCCCCCATGCCCCGGTCCGGCCCGCGTCGCCTCCCCGTCCCGCCCGCGCCGGATGTCAGACGTCGGTGAGCCGCAGGCCGGCGTGGGCCTTGTAGCGGCGGTTGACCGAGATCAGGTTGGCGACCAGCGACTCCACCTGGTGGGCGTTGCGCAGCCGCCCGGCGAAGATGCCCCGCATGCCGGGGATGCGGCCGGCGAGCGCCTGGACGATCTCGACGTCGGCGCGGTCCTCGCCGAGCACCATCACGTCGGTCTCGATCTCGTCGATCTCCGGGTCCTTCAGCAGGACGGCGGAGAGGTGGTGGAAGGCGGCGGCGACCCGGGAGTCCGGCAGCAAGGCGGCGGCCTGCTGGGCGGCGCTGCCCTCCTCCACCTGGAGCGCGTAGGCGCCCTGCTTGTCGAAGCCGAGCGGGTTGACGCAGTCGACGACGAGCTTGCCGGCGAGCTCCTCGCGCAGCGACTCGAGCGTCCTGGCGTGGCCCTCCCACGGCACGGCGACGATCACGATGTCGCTGCGGCGGGCGCACTCGGCGTTGTCGGCGCCCTCGACGCCGGCGCCCAGCTCCTCGGCGACGGCCCGGGCGCGCTCGGCGGCGCGCGAGCCGATGATCACCTTCTGGCCGGCCCGGGCGAGGCGGTAGGCGAGGCCCTGGCCCTGGTCGCCGGTGCCGCCGAGGACGCCGACGGTCATCCCGGAGACGTCGGGGAGGTCCCAGGGGTCCTTGGCCGGAGCCTTCCTGGGAGCGTTCTGCGCACTGTCTGTAGTGGTCATGAGCCTGACTTTACGTGCGGTGGGCGGTGGCACCGCGGTGGCATAGCTCACGTCACCCCGCACCACGCCGGGCCGTCACTTCGGGGGAACCGGTGGCGTACCCGGCGCTCGGAGGCACGGGGTGCGGCACCATGCGCCCCATGGATGCCGTACGGGTGGCGCTGCTGCGCGAGGTCCTGGCCGGGACCGAATGGCTGGACTCGACGCGCCGGTTCGCGGGGGTGCTCCGCGGGTCGGTGGTGTCGCACGGCGGAGGGCTGCTGCTGGTGGGAACGCCCGCCTACGAGCCGTGGCACCTGGCGGCGCATCTGGTGGACGAGGCGGCCTGGTCGGGGACGCCGGAGCTCTCCCCCACGCTGGTGCGGCACGCCGCGCGGGCCTCGGACCCGGCCCACCTGGCGGTCGGGCTGGGGCGGCTGGAGGCGGCCCGGCGCGGTGAGACGCTGCTGGTGGTGGCGCCGGACGCGACGGGCCCGGAGCTGCTGGAGCGGGTGCGTGACGCCCGTCGCGCCGGGGCGACGGTGCTGGCGCTCGCCGGGCCCCGCGCCGACGGCGGCCAGGGCCCGGCGGGCCCCGAGGGCCACGCCGACCTGGCGGCGATGGCGCACGAGCTGCTGGGCCCGCTGGACGCCGCCCCGGAGGCGGGCGTGGACCTGGACACCGTGCAGCACCTGGTCAGCGCGGCCGCCGGGGAGAACTCGGCGTCCACGCCGCGCGGGCGGCGCAGGTTCCGGGACCGGCTGTCCCGCCTCGCCGACCAGCTGACGGCGCCGCCGCCTCCGCGCTGGTGACGCCCGGTCCCGGCCCGCGCCACCGCGGGGCGGGACCGGCCGCGCCGTGCCACGCCGCCGCGGCTACTCCTCGTCGCCGCGCGCCCGGGAGTCGTGCCACTTGGGGTCGTTCTCCCACTCCAGGTTGCGTTCGCGGGCGGTCTCCATGGCCTGCTCGGCCTCACCGCGGGTGGTGTAGGGGCCGAAGCGGTCCTTCGCGGGGCACTCGGGCCCCTCCTCGACCTTCTTGTGCTGGAGGCAGTAGTACCACTCGCCCGGCTTGCCGGCCGTGCGCTTCTTGAACAGTGCCATGCTGTGTCTCCTTCTCCTCCGCCAGCTTCCGCCGCCGCCGAACGCGGGCCTGATGCCGTATGCCCCGCTGGTTAGACTCGCAGGCATGTCTGCCCAGTCGCTGCTCGTACCAGGGGAGCTTTCTCCCACCCGATCCGTGCCCGGAAACATCAGGCGGCCCGAGTACGTCGGCAAGCCCGCCCCGACGCCGTACACCGGTCCCGAGGTGCAGACTCCGGAGATCGTCGAGGCGATGCGGGTGGCCGGCCGGATCGCCGCGCAGGCGATGGAGGAGGCCGCCAAGCACATCGCCCCGGGTGTCACCACCGACGAACTGGACCGGGTGGCCCACGAGTTCATGTGCGACCACGGCGCCTACCCCTCGACGCTCGGCTACCGCGGCTTCCCCAAGTCGCTGTGCACCTCCGTCAACGAGGTGATCTGCCACGGCATCCCCGACTCGACGGTGCTGCGCGACGGCGACATCGTCAACCTCGACGTCACCGCGTACATCGGCGGGGTGCACGGCGACAACAACGCCACCTACCTCGTGGGCGACGTCGACGAGGAGTCACGCCTGCTCGTGGAGCGCACCCGGGAGGCGCTGAACCGTGCGATCAAGGCGGTGCGGCCGGGCCGGCAGATCAACGTGATCGGCCGGGTCATCGAGTCCTACGCCAAGCGGTTCGGCTACGGCGTGGTCCGCGACTTCACCGGGCACGGCATCAGCACCTCCTTCCACTCCGGTCTGGTGATCCCGCACTACGACAGCCCGTACGCGACGGCGGTGATGCAGCCGGGCATGACGTTCACCATCGAGCCGATGCTGACGCTGGGCACGTACGAGTACGAGATCTGGGACGACAACTGGACGGTCGTCACCAAGGACCGCCTGCGCACGGCCCAGTTCGAGCACACCCTGGTCGTCACCGGCACGGGCGCCGAGATCCTCACCCTGCCGTAGCACCGCGCCGGCGTGAGCACCGCGCCGGCGTGGGCACCGCACCACCGCCGCACCGCACCGGCGTGGGCCCCACGGCGGTGGGGCGCACGCCGGTGCGGTGCCCGGGCCGCCGCGGCCGACGCGTCACGGCGCGCGGACCACGGCCAGATCCGCCAGGCCCGAGTAGGTCAGCACCGGCTCGAGCAGCGGCGGGGCGACGATCTCCAGCCGCTCGGCGTGGCGGAACAGCACGCTGAGCCCGGCGCTGTCCAGGTACTCCACCGCGGTGAGGTCGAGCACGACCGTCGCGGCGGTGTCCTGGAGCGCCTCCAGCGCCCGGGCCAGCACCTGGACGTTGGCGAGGTCGATCTCGCCGGTGACGGTCAGCAGCGGCGCGCCGCCCGGTCCGGTGCCGGGGGTCACGGTCAGCGGCGTCATCCTTCGATCCTCGTCAGCATCCGAACCGTGGTCCCCGCCTCGCCCGGCGTGACGGCGACCTCCTGCATCATGGCGTGCATCAGCGCGATCCCCCGGCCCCGGTGCCGGCTGTCCTCCGCGCGGGGCGGCTTCCACCGCCCGCTGTCCTCGACGGTGAGGCGGATCTCGTCCGCGCCCGCCGCCACGCAGAGCCGGACCGGGCCGCCGGGGTGGTCCCGGTGGCCGTGCTCCACCGCGTTGGCGCAGGCCTCGCCCGCGGCGACCAGCACCCTCTGGGCCAGTCCGGGCGGCAGGTCGCACCGCCGCAGCCATCCGCGCAACGTCCCGCGGGTGACGGCCAGTTGGGAGGACTCGGCGGGGAAGGTCAGCTCCAGCGGCCCGGGGTGCCGGTACAGCAGCAGGGCCACGTCGTCGTCGTAGCCGTCCTCGGGGGCCAGCCGCTCCATCACCCGCGCGGCGAGTGCGTCGGCGGACAGGTTCCGCCCGGCCTGGAGCGCTTCCCCGGCCAGGGTGATGCCCTCGTTCAGCGGCCGGCGGCGCCGCTCGACCAGGCCGTCGGTGTAGAGCAGCAGGGTCGACCGCGGGGGCACCACGCACTCGGCCTCGGGGCGCTCGGCGCCGGGCCTGACGGCCAGGGGCAGTCCGCGGCCCTGGTCGAGCAGCGTGACCCTGCCGTCGGGCCCGGTCAGGATGCCCGGCGGGTGTCCGGCGCCGGCGTACACCAGCCGCCCGGTCACCGGGTCGAGCACCCCGCAGAACAGCGTGGTGCACAGCGCGCCGGGGACGCCCGCGGCGAAGTGGTCGAGCGCGGCCAGCGTCCGGGCGGGTCCCGCCTCCTGGAGCAGCAGCGCGCGGCAGGCGCTGCGCAGCTGGCCCATCACCGCGGCGGCGTCCAGGCCGCGGCCCACGCAGTCGCCGACGACGATGCCGATGCGGCCGTCGGGCAGGGGCACCGTGTCGTACCAGTCGCCGCCGACCTCCAGGGGCGGGACGGCCGGCTCGTAGCGGACGGCGAAGCCCTGGGGCAGCCGCGCCGGGCCGAGGATGGCGCGTTGCAGGGCGAGCGCGGTGCGCCGGTGCTGGTCCGCCTGGTGGGCGCGGGTCAGGCCCTGGGCGAGGCGGCCGGCGAGCAGGGAGAGCAGCACCTGGTCCTCGGGGGTGAACGGCCGCCGCCCGCCGAGGTCGACGCGGAGCACCAGCGGCCCCTCGGGGTGTTCCAGGACGACGTGGGCGCGGCCGCCGTCGGCGAGCGGGGTGAGCGCCGGCCGGTCGCGCAGGCGGACGAGTTCCGCGCGGTCCTCCTCGGGAAGCCGCTGCCACCGGTCCGCGGCGCCCTCGCCGGTGGCGGCGAGGCAGGGCTCGGGCCGGTCGCCGAAGGTGACGGCGAGGACCTGGTCGGCACGCCACACCTGCCGCAGTTCGTCCAGCGCGCCGGCCAGCGCGTCGTCGGGGCCGGCGGCCTGGCTGAGCCTGAGGGCGAGGGCGGCCAGGGCGCTGTCCCGCTGGACGGCGTAGTGCTCGGCGGTGACGTCGCGGAAGGTGCCGACGACGACCCGGCGGCCGGTGTCCGGGTCGCGGGCCTCGTTGCAGCTGACCGAGATCCACATCCGCTGTCCGTCGGCCCGGTCGACGGGCAGCGTGCAGCGTCCGGCCCGGCCGGAGAGCGCCTCGCGGAAGGCGAGCTTCCAGCGGTCGTGCGCCTCGCGGCCGGTCTCCTCCCAGGGCCCGTGCGGGCCGGGCACGTCCTGCGGCCCGTAGCCGAGGATCTCGGTGTACGCGGCGTTGACCTCGAGGACGGTGCCGGTCTCGTCGCAGACGAAGAACGCCTCCTGCAGCGCGTCGACCAGCGCCGCGCGCCAGCGGGCGTGCCGGCCCCGCATCCGGGCCAGTTCCACGTTGGCCCGGACCCTGGCCAGCAGCTCGGCGGCGGCGAACGGCTTGACCAGGTAGTCGTCGGCGCCGGCCTCCAGCCCTTCGATGGACGCCTCCTGCCCGGCGCGGGCGGAGAGCAGCAGCACCGGCACGGCGGCGGTCCGGCTGTCGGCGCGCAGCGCGGCGAGCATGGCCAGGCCGTCCATGCGGGGCATCATCACGTCGCCGACGATCAGGTCGGGCTGCTCGGCGCGGACCGCCTCCAGCGCCTCGACGCCGTCCCCGACGGCCCGGACCCGGTAGCCGGCGCCGGTGAGCAGGCGGGTGAGGTAGCCCCGCATGTCGGCGTTGTCGTCGGCGACCAGCACCCGGGCGCCCGGGGTCCCCCGCGCGGGCGGGGCGGCCGGTGCGGGCAGGACGCCCCCGTCCGCGCCGGCCGCGCCGCCCTCCGTCCCCGGCACGGCCGGCGGCCCGAGCACCTCCTGCACGTAGGGGCGGGCGTCCGCGGTCACCGGTGCGTGCGGGGCGGCGGCGACGAGGGAGTCGGCGGGCAGGTGGGCGGTGCCGAAGCGCAGCCGGACGGTGAAGACGGTGCCGCGGCCCTCGGTGCTGTCGGCGGTGATGGTGCCGCCGTGCAGGGAGACGAGTTCCCTGACCAGGGCCAGGCCGATGCCGCTGCCCTCGTGCGAGCGGGCGCGGCTGGTGCGGATGCGGTGGAAGCGGTTGAAGAGCCGCGGTATCTCGGCCTCGGGGATTCCGACGCCGGTGTCGGCGAAGGTCACGACGGCGTGGTCGCCGTCGCGCCGTACCGCCACCCGGACGGTGCCCTCGAAGGTGAACTTCAGGGCGTTGCCGAGCAGGTTGAGGACGACCTTCTCCCACAGGGAGCGGTCCAGGTGCACCGGCTCGCCCAGCGGCGGGCAGTCCACCTCGAGCGTGAGCCCGGCCCGTTCGGCGGCGGAGCGGAAGACTCCGGCCAGGTCGGCGGTGGCCGCGCAGAGGTCGACGGGAGCGAAGGACGCCCTCAGCCGGCCGGCCTCGATCTGCGAGAAGTCCAGCAGGGTGTTGACCAGCCTGCCCATCCGCAGTCCGTTGCGGTGGGCGACCTCCACCTCCTCGCGCACCAGCGGGTCGGCGTCCGCCAGCCGTCCGCGCAGTTCCTCCAGCGGCCCCATGATCAGGGTCAGCGGGGTGCGGAACTCGTGGCTGACGTTGGAGAAGAAGACGGTCTTGGCCCGGTCCAGCTCGGCGAGTTCCTCGGCCCGGCGCTGCTGGGCCCGGTAGCTGCGCGCGCTGGCGATGCCCGCGGCGACATGGCCGGCGGCCAGTTCCAGGAAGGACCGGTACCCCGCGTCCAGCGGCCGGTAGCGGTTGAGCGCCGCGACCAGGAACCCGTACGGCGCGCCGCCCTGCCGGAGCAGCGGCACCAGCAGCGCTCCGGTGGGCGGCTCCTGCCAGCTTCCGGAGGGCAGCGGCTCGGCGCCCTCCGGCTGCCCGGACGGCAGGGCCAGGTCCACGACGACGGGGCCGTCGCCGGGGCCGGTGGCGGGCCAGGGGGCTGTGGCGCCGGGCGGAAGGAACCGGGGGGCGGCGGGGTGGCCGGGGGCGATGCCGCTGGCTCCGGCCAGGCGGGCGCCGCCGCCGCGCGCGCCTTCTCCGGGGCCGCCGTCGGAGCCGGTGGCGGCGCCGGCGCCGACGGCGGAGACGCCGACGCCGTCGGCATCTCCGGCGCGGTCGTCGAACAGGTAGGTGAGGGTGAACGGGAGGTCCTGCGGGTTGCGGCCGAGCTGGTGGGCGGCGAAGTCCAGCATCTGCTGCTCGGTGCGCACCACGCTGGGGTCCGAGCCGAGGTCCCGCAGCGTGGCCATCCGCCGCTCGCCGATCACCCGCTCGGTCTCCTCGGTGACCACGCAGAGCATGCCGACGACGGCGCCGCCGTCGTCGCGCAGCGGGCTGTAGGAGAAGGTGTGGTAGGTCTCCTCCGGGTAACCGGAGCGTTGCAGGAACAGCTGGAGGCCTTGGTCCCAGGTGGCCCGTCCGGTCGACAGGACCGTGTCGATGCGGGGGCCGATCTCGTGCCAGATCTCCGCCCACACCTCACGGGCGGGCCGGCCGAGGGCCCAGGGGTACTTCCGGCCCAGGGTGTCACGCCGGTAGGCGTCGTTGCAGAAGAACGTCAGGTCGGGGCCCCAGGCCATCCACATCGAGAACCGGGAGGAGAGCAGGATGCTCACCGCCGTGCGCAGGCTCTGCGGCCAGCCCGACGGCGGCCCCAGCGGGGTCGCCGTCCAGTCGACCGCGGCAAGGTCGCGCCCCACCTCGGGATCGGCTGAGAACACGTCGGATCCGGCCGGCTCCGGACCGCCGGCGGGGAGGGAACGTGCCATGGAGACCCTTTCGTCCGTACCGAGCACCCGCGTGACACGGACGGCCCTGCGGCCTCCGGGACTTCACGGGAACCCCACACACATTCCACAGGCTTCGTAGGATAAGCCGAACCCACGGGTTCTTCTGGGCCGATCACCTCCGCGGGCGCCCGGACGGCAGCCGCCGAGGACCAGAAGGACCGCCGGGCCGCCCACTCCTGCCGTCCGCCCCATCCGCACCCCCACCAGGAGACCCGGTGACCAAGACCGACCCCGTCCTGACCGTCGACCGGCACACGCACCCCTCGGGCGCGACCGTGCTGCTGGTCACCGGTGAGCTCGATCACCACACCGCCGGCGCCCTGATGGGTGCGCTGGACGAGCTGCACCTCGCCCGGACGGACGGCCTGGTCATCGACCTCTCCGCGCTCTCCTACTGCGACTCCACCGGCATCACCGTTCTGGTGACCGCCCACCATCGCGCCGAGCAGGCGCGATGTCCGCTCGCCCTGGCCGGCCTCGGGTCCGACCTGCGGCAGATGTTCCACACCGTGGGACTGGACCAGATCTTCACGTTTCACGACGATCTCGACCGGGCCGTGGACGCGCTGCGAAATTGAGCCGTCCGGCCCCGTTTGACACCTCGGGAACGGGGCATCGGGGCTGTCTGCACTTCGTTATCCTGCCGGGGGGCAGGCGCCGTGGCGGCGCTACGAGACGAACCGGGATCCGGAGAAGGACGGACAAGAATGGCCATGACCTCCATGTCCGCCGTTCCCGCGCCGCTCTCGCCCGGACCCTGCGGTCACGCCAGTGTCGTGTACTCCGACGACCGGGAGTGGGCCGGCCATCTGGTGCCCTTCGTCCGCGCCGGTCTGGAGCGCGGCGAGCAGGTCCAGTACTTCGCCGACACCACCGACCCGGACCGCGTGATGGGTGCCCTCGCCTCCGCCGGCCTCGACCCGGCCCGGGCGGCCGCCGAGGGGCGGCTGGTGGTCACCACGGCGGCCCGGACCTACCTGTCCGGCCCCGCCTTCGACCCCGACATGATGATGGGCCTGTGGCACCAGGCCATGGACACCGCGCTCGCGGAGGGACACCGCGGGCTGCGGGCGATCGGCGAGGTGACCTGGGGGGCGCGGGACATTCCCGGGGCCGACCGGCTGCTGGAGTACGAGCTCCGCCTCCACCACGAGGTCTTCGAGCCGCTCCCGCTCACGGCGTGGTGCTTCTACGACAGCCGCCGGATGCCGGCGGACCGGCTCGCCGTCCTGGTCGGCGCGCACCTGACCCACCTCGGCGGCCCGGTCGCCGACCCGCCGTTGCGCCTCGCGCCCCTGCCGGGGCGCACCGGTCTGCGGCTGGCGGGCTCCGCCGGGTACGACACGCGGCACGCGGTGCGGGCCGCGGCGGCGGTGGTGTCCGGCTCGCCCGGCGGGGACGTGGAGCTGGACCTGTCGGCCCTGCGGCACCTGGACGTGTCCTCGCTGGCGGCCCTCGCCGAGGCCGCCCGCCGCCGCGGCCAGGGGCGTCTGCGTCTGCTCCGCCCTCCCGAACCCCTTCGACGGCTCCTCGGACTGTTCCCCGAACTGGGGGCCTGTGTGGAGATCGCCGGCACATGACGACACACAGCCGAACGACCACGTACTTCCGGCAGCCGCCCGGACGGGGACCCGGCTCCGGGCTCTTCCACCCCGCGCTCTTCTACCGCTCCGACCAGGAGTACCTGGACGCCGTGGGCCGTTTCCTGCGCGTGGCCGTCCGCGGCCGCGGGGACCACGCGCTGGTCGCCGTCCCCGGGCGGCGGCTGGAGCCGCTGCGCGGACTCTTCGAGGGCGTCCGGGGCGGCGAGGGCGACGACCCGGCCGGACGGATCACCTGGGTCGACATGGAGGAGGCGGGCCGCAACCCCGGCCGCATCCTCTCGCTGTTCCGGGAGTTCGCCGACCGGCACGAGAACTCCGAGTCCCGCCCGGCCATCGTGGGCGAGCCGCTCTGGGTGGGCCGCGGCACCGCCGAGACCCGGGAGGCGCTGCGGCACGAGGCGCTGGTGAACCTGGCCTTCGCGGGCCGCCGGGTCAGCGTCCTGTGCCCGTACGACACGGCGCTGCCCGAGCACGTGCTGACGCAGGCCCGTCGCATCCACCCGGTGGTGACCGAGGACGGCAGGCGGCGGATCAGCCACGAGTACGCCGACCCGCTCGACGTGTGCGGTTCCTTCGACACTCCGCTGCCGGAGCCGTCCGACCCGCTGGTGATCGCTTTCGGCGAGCACGAGCTGGCGCTGGCGCGCGGCACCGCGGAGGACTGGGCGTCCAGCTGCGGGCTGTCTCCCGCCCGACGCACGGACTGGCTGCTGGCCATCGGCGAGGCCACCGGGAACTCGGTGCGGCACGGCGGCGGGCAGGGCACGCTGCGGATGTGGCGGACCGGGGACTCCCTGATCGCCGAGATACGCGACGGCGGGCGGCTGACCGACCCGCTGGTGGGCCGCCGCCGCCCCGACCCCCGGTCGCCGCACGGCGGGCGGGGGGTGTGGATCATGCACCAGCTCTGCGACCTGGTCGAGATCCGCGCGGAGGCCGGTTCGCTGGTGCTGCGGCTGCACATGACGCTGGACTGAGCGGCAGCCCACGCCGGTACGCCGACGCGGAGCGCGGCCGCCGGGAGGGTGCCCCGAGCGCAACGCGCGGTCCGGGCGGCGCGGCCGCGGGTTGCGCGGTCCCGAGTGGCGCACGGTCCCGGGCGGCGCGATCCCGAGTGGCGCACGGTCCCGGGCGGGCGACGCGGTCACGGGCGGCGCGCGGTCCCGGACGGCGCAGTCCCAGCCGCGCGCGGTCGCGGGCGGCGCGGTCCCAGCCGACGGCGGTCGCGGCTGACGAGCGGTCGTGAGCGGCGGTCAGGAGCAGCGGTCGTGGTCGGCGGTCCCGGCCGGTGGCGGTCCTGGCCGGCGGGGGTCCCGGCCGGCGGTCCGGTGTCCTTCGGCGGCGGCGCCCGAGCGGGGGCGGTCCTCCAGGAGCGGCCGTCACTCCTCGAAGAGCGGTTGCTGCTCCCCCTCGTCCTGCCGCCTGACGCGGCGGTTGCGGCTGCCGACCACGGCCGCGGTGGCCGCGCCCACCGCGGCGAAGACGGCCGGCACCATCCAGTCCTTGTTGAAGGCATGTCCGAACAGATTGTCGAGCGAGATCCGCCCGGGGCCCGTCACGGCGAGGCTGGCGGCGGTCAGCCCCAGCGAGGCCGCGTACTCGTAGCCGCCACCCTGTGCGAAGAACCCCTGCGGCGCGTGCACCGCCGCGGCGCCCGCCATCGCGCCGGCCGCCGCCGCGCCGGCCGCGGGTGTGGCCAGCCCGAGCGCCAGCAGCAGTCCACCGCCCGCCTCGGAGGCGCCCGCCATGGTGGCGCTGGCCCTCCCGGGCGAGTAGCCGATGGACTCCATCCACTGTCCGGTGCCCTCCAGCCCGTGGCCGCCGAACCAGCCGAAGAGCTTCTGCGTCCCGTGCGCCACGAGCACGCCGCCGGTGCCCGCCCGAAGCAGCAGCAGACCGAGATCACGCCGGTCGAAACACGTCACGTCGACTCCCTGAACCGATGACCGGTACCAACCGCCACCGAGTCCCCACGTTTCGGCCGTTCCATCCGCGCACGCGAGTGATCTGCGGGTGCGCGGGGAGGTTACCCAGCCGTCATCTGCATGTCGTGTCCTCAACAACCGGGGGTCGTCCTGTCCCGTTCGAATGCCTTCCGCATCCCGTCCTCGCCCCCGTCCCGGAAGGCCACCATGGCAGCGCCTGACCGCACGAACTCGCACTCGTCCGAACTCCGCTCGGCGGCACGCGCGTTGGGGCGCCGAAGATTCCTGACCACCACCGGCGCGGCGGCCGCGCTGGCGTTCGCGGTCAACCTTCCCGGCGCGGGGGCCGCCGCCGCCGACGAACTCGAGCCCGCCCGGCTGACGGAGGACCCGTTCACCCTCGGCGTGGCGTCCGGCGACCCGCTGCCCGACTCGGTGGCGCTGTGGACCCGGCTCGCCCCGAGGCCGCTGGAGCTCGACGGCGGGCTGCCGGACCGGCGGATCTCCGTGCGCTGGGAGATCGCCCACGACGAGCGGTTCCGCCGGATCGCCCGGCGCGGATACGCCTGGGCCCACCCGGAGTTCGACCACTCCGTCCACGTCGACGTGCGGAACCTGCGGCCGGGCACCGTCTACCACTACCGCTTCCGCGCAGGTGACTGGATCAGCCCGGCCGGCCGCACCCGCACCGCCCCGCGGACCGGATCCCGGGTGGACGCCCTGAAGTTCGGCCTGGTCTCCTGCCAGCGGTACGACCAGGGCCACTGGACCGCCTACCGGCACCTGGCCGGCGAGGACCTGGACGCGGTCTTCCACCTCGGCGACTACCTGTACGAGTACGCGGTCAACGCGCAGGCGGGCGGCCGGGGTTACACGGACCGGGTGATCCCGGCCCACTTCAACCACGAGACGGTGACGCTGGAGGACTACCGCCTGCGGTACGCCCTCTACAAGTCCGACCCAGACCTGATCGCCGCCCATCTCGCCCACCCGTTCGTGGTGACCTGGGACGACCACGAGACGGAGAACAACTACGCGGGCGACACCCCGGAGAACACCGTTCCGCCGGAGGAGTTCCTGCTGCGCCGGGCCGCCGCGTACCGCGCGTACTGGGAGAACATGCCGCTGCGCGCCGCGCAGCGTCCCGAGGGCGCGGACCTGCGGCTGTACCGCCGCATGCACTGGGGCGACCTCGCACAGTTCGACGTCCTGGACACCCGCCAGTACCGCACCGACCAGGCCAACGGGGACGGCTGGAAGACGCCCACCGCCGCGTCCGAGGCCGAGTCGATGACGCTGACCGGGGCGGAGCAGGAGCGGTGGCTGACGGACGGGTGGCGGCGGTCCTCCGCGCTCTGGAACGTGGTGCCGCAGCAGGTGACCTTCAGCCGCCGCAACAACCCGGCGGCGGGCGACACCACCCTCTCCATGGACTCCTGGGACGGCTACCCCGCCTCGCGGCGACGGGTGCTGGAGGGATGGAAGGCGTCCGGCCAGGAGAACCTGATGGTCCTCACCGGTGACGTCCACGTGCACTACGGCCTGGACATCAAGGAGGACTTCGACGACCCGTCCTCGCGGACGCTGGGCACGGAGGTCGTCACCTCGTCGGTCTCCTCCGGCGGGAACGGGGCGGAGCGGCCGGCCAACTGGGCGGGGTACCTGGAGCGCAACCCCCACCTGCGGTTCTACAACGGGCTGCGGGGTTACACGACGGTCGAGCTGGGGCGGCGGGAGGCCCGCACGGAGTTCAAGACCGTCGACCGGGTCACCGTCCCCGGCGCCCCCCTCACCGTCGCCGGCGCCTTCGTGACCGAATCCGGCAACCCGGGCCTGACACCGGCCTGAGCCCTGCCCGGACCGGTCCGGGCCCCTGCCTTGACCGGCCTGGACCCTGCCTGGACCGGTCCAGGGCCGGCCTGAGCCGGTCCGGGGCCCGGCCTCGGTCCGGGCTGGGTCTGGGCCGGTCTGGTCAGAGCCGGTCACGGCCGGTAAGCGCCGGCCGAGCTGGGCCGGGTCAGGGCCGGCCGGGCCTCGCCTGGGCCAGTCAGGGCTGGCCGGGCTGTGCCGAATCAAGGCCCGGGCCGCGGCGCCTCACGGCCCGCACGGGCCTGAGCCGGTCCGGGGCGGGCCTCGGCCGGGCTGGATCTGGGCCGGTCTGGTCAGAGCCGGTCACGGCCGGTAAGCACCGACTGGGCCGAGTCAGGGCCGGCCGGTCAGGGCAAGCCGGGCTGTGCCGAGTCAAGGCCCGGGCCGCGGCGCCTCACGGTTCGCACGCCTCCAGGCACCGGTCGCCCCCGTCTTCGCGGGCGACCGGCCGTCGGAGGCGCCGCCAACCGGGCGGGCCGCGCCGCGGGCGTCACTCGCCGGGAGAGCGGACCGGCCCGGCTCGGCCCTGGCCTGGCCCCCCGCCTGGGGCCGGTATCGGCCCGGCCCCGGCCGGGCCGCTCAGGGCGGGGCCGGTCAGGGCGGGGCCGGTCAGGGCGGGGCCGGTCAGGGCGGGGCCGGTCAGGGCCAAGTCACGGCCGGGGCCGGCCTGGCCCGACCGGGGCCGCGGCGGGCCGGGCCCGACCGCGGCCGGTATCGGCCCGGCCCCGGCCGGGCCGCTCAGGGCGGGGCCGGTCAGGGCGGGGCCGGTCAGGGCGGGGCCGGTCAGGGCGGGGCCGGTCAGGGCGGGGCCGGTCAGGGCCAAGTCACGGCCGGGGCCGGCCTGGCCCGACCGGGGCCGCGGCGGGCCGGGCCCGACCGGCTTCGGCCGACCGGGGCCGCGGCGCCTCACGGCCCGCACGCCTCCAGGCACCCGTCGCCCATGTCTTCGCGGGGGCGGCCGGCCGCCGAGGGGGCGGGACGGCGCGGGCCGCGCCGCGGGGGCGGAGCGGGGCGGGCCGCGCCGCGGGGCGTCACTCGCCGGGGTAGCGGACCCCGACCTGCGCGCGGATCGCGTCGAGCGTCCGCATGACCCCCAGCGTCGCGTCCAGCGGCACGAGCGCGGACTCCGTCTCCCCCGCCCGGATCGCCCGCATCACCTCCAGCGCCTCGTGCCGGAAGCTGCTGCGCAGGCCGTCGCCCGGGGCCAGCGCGAACTCCTCCGGTTCCCGGCCCTCACGGTGCAGGACGAACCGGTCCGCGTGGAAGAAGCCGTCCGGCACGTCGATCCGGCCGCGGGCGCCGGTGATCGAGGCCGTGATCCCCGTCGCCCCGACGATGGAGCAGTGCACCAGACCGAGAGCACCGCTCTCCCAACCGAGCACCGCTCCGGTCTGGAGGTCGATGCCCTCCGGGGAGAGCACCGACTGCGCGGTCACCCGCTCCGGCTCGCCCAGCAGCATCTGCGCGAAGGCGATCGGGTACACCCCGAGGTCCAGCAGCGCCCCACCGCCCTGCTCCGGGTCCCGCAGCCGGTGCGCCACCGGGAAGGGACCGGCCAGCCCGAAGTCGGCCTGCACCGTCCGCACCTCGCCGATCGCGCCGTCGTCCACCAGCTGCCTCATCCGGCGGACCAGCGGGTTGCACGCGGTCCACATGCCCTCCATCAGGAAGCGCTTCCGGTCCCGCGCCAGCGCGACCAGTTCCTCCGCCTCCCGCAGGTTCAGCGTGAAGGGCTTCTCGCAGAGCACGTTCCGCCCGGCCTCCAGGCACAGCCCGGCGGCGGCCCGGTGGGCCGTGTGCGGGGTGGCCACGTACACCACGTCGATGTCCTCGTCGGCGGCGAGCGAGGCCCAGTCGCCGTAGGCCCGCGCTATGCCGAACCGCTCGGCGAAGGCGTCGGCCGACGCCTGGGACCGCGAGCCGACCGCCACCAGCTCGGCATCCGGGATGTCGACGAGGTCCCCCGCGAACGCGGCCGCGATACCGCCCGTGGCCAGAATTCCCCACCGCACCGTCTCAGCCATCGCGGCCGCTCCTCACTCCGTGGCCCGCCCGGCCCCGGTCACCGACGTGACCAGGCGCGGCGTTCCGACATCAGCCCTGGCGCAGAGCATAGATCGCCCCCCGGGCCGCCCGGCGGGGGACGCCGGAGACGTCTCAAGGAGCGGGCACCCACGCCGAGGACGGCGACGGTCCCCGGCGGACCCGGGCACAGGCCGAGGGTCCGCCTGCCCGGCCGCCCGCGGAGCCGGAAGCGGACACGGAACGGACCCCGGAAGGGCCTCCGGACCGACTCCGGGCGCGAGCCGGGCGGGCAGGCGGGCGGGCAGGCGGGCGGCACGGACGCCCCCGGACCGGAGCCGTGGCGGGCTCGGGGCGGGCTCGGGGCGGGCTCGGACCGAAGCCGTGGCGGGCTCGGGGCGGCGTCGGGGCGGGCTCCGGGCGGCGTCGAGGGTGGACGCATCGCCGGCCGGGACGGGCGGGGCCCGGACGCTGCGACAATCGGGGGGTGAACATCGCGCTGTCCCCCGCCGAGACCCTCCGGACCGCACTCGCGGCGCTGCTCGACGGACTCCCGCCCCGCCAGGCCACCCAGGCCGTCGACCGGCTGATCGCCAACTACCGCGGCGAGACCCCGACCGACGCCCCGATCCTCCGCGACCGCGCCGACGTCGCGGCGTACGCGGCCTACCGGATGCCGGCCACCTTCGAGGCGGTCCGCTCGGCGCTGGCGGCGTTCGCCGAGGCCGTCCCGGGCTGGACGCCCGCCTCCCACGTGGACGTCGGCGGCGGCACCGGCGCGGCCACCTGGGCGGTCACCGCCGCCTGGGACGGCGTGCGGCCGGTCACGGTGCTGGACTGGGCGGAGCCCGCGCTGGCCCTCGGCAAGGAGCTGGCCGCCGCCCACCCGGCGCTCGCCGACGCGCGCTGGCAGCGCTCACGTATCGGAGCGGCGCTCCAGATCGAGAGCACCGATCTCGTGACGGTCTCCTACGTCCTCGGCGAGCTCACCGAGCAGGACCGCGCCCATGTCGTGGACGCCGCCGCCGGCGCCGCCCGCTCGGTCGTGGTGGTCGAACCCGGCACCCCCGACGGCTACGCCCGGGTGATCGCCGCCCGGGACCGTCTGATCGCCGCGGGCTTCCGGGTCGCCGCGCCCTGCCCGCACAGCGCGGCCTGCCCGATCGTGCCGGGCGAGGACTGGTGCCACTTCTCCGCCCGGGTCAGCCGCTCCTCCCTGCACCGCCGGGTGAAGGCCGGTTCGCTGTCCTACGAGGACGAGAAGTTCAGCTACGTCGCCGCCACCAGGCTGCCGGTGACGGATGTCTCCCCCGCCCCGGCGCGGGTGGTGCGCCGCCCGCAGATCCGCAAGGGGCAGGTGCTGCTGGACCTCTGCGAGGCCGAGGAGCAGCTGCGCCGCCACACGGTCACCAAGCGCCACGGCGACCTCTACAAGGCCGCGCGGGACGCCGACTGGGGGGACTCGTGGCCGCCCGCGGAGCCCGGCAATTACCATGAAATCAGGCAATGACCTCCGATCCGCTCGCCAGGTGTCTTTTGGCCGGCCGGCCCAGGAGGAACGTGACGGTGCGACCATGGGGCATGCTGTCCGCACCATCGGCGAGGCGAGGGGATAGATGAGCGCGACGTTCGGCGGCCGTCCCGGCCGGCAGAGCAGGATCTCCCAGTGGCTGCGCGGACGCCGTCCGCAGGAGGCCACGGGCGCGGAGGACCGCGAGGCCCTGCTGCTGGCCGCCGCCGCCGCGGGGCTGCCGCTCGCGCCGGCGGCCCACCCGGTCGGCTACCGGTGTTCGTGCGAGCGCGTGGGCTGTCCCACCCCGGCCCGGCACCCGGTCTCCTTCGCTTGGCAGACCCAGTCGACCACCGACGCCGCGCAGGTCGGGCGCTGGGCGAGCGGCGACCCGGAGGCCAACTTCATCACCGCCACCGGCATGCTCCACGACGTGCTCGACGTCCCGCTGGAGGCGGGCCGGGCGGCGCTGGGGCGGCTGCTGGAGCAGGACGTCGAGGTCGGCCCGGTCGCCGAGAGCGACGACGGCCGGATGTTCTTCTTCACGCAGACCCGTGGCACGCCCGAGGACGAGGACGAGTGGTGGCCCTGCGAGCTGGACTCCCACCCCGAGACGACGGAGGAGCATCCGGGGCTGCGCTGGCACTGCCGCGGCTCCTACGTCCTGGTGCCGCCCGCCCGCCTGCCCGGTGACGACGGCCGGTCGGTCCGGTGGCTGCGCGGCCCGGAGCACGCGCTGCCGGAGCCCCTCATCCTCCTCGAGACCCTCACCGACGCCTGCGAGAAGTACGCCGGCGAGGAACCGGCCGGCGCGGTCTGGCCCCTCCAGCGCTGACCCCACCGGCCGCGCACCCGGCGATTGCGGCAACGGCACCCATCCGGAACAGCACCCGTCCGGCCCGGCCCTCTCCGCGCAGGCACTCGCCGGTCCCGGCCCTCTCCGCGCAGGCACTCGCCGGTCCCGGCCCTCTCCGCGCAGGTCCGGCCCCTGCCCGCCCCCGCCGTCCGGCCCGAGCCGTCCGGCTACTCCCCGCGCGCCGCGACGAGCCCCGGGACCCGGCTCAGGAAGACGACCTTCCCGGTGCGCGGAACCCGCACCGCCTGCTGCGAGACGTACTCCATGGTCAGCGTCTGCTCGATCTCGCCGGTGGTCAGCGCCCGCACGTCCGCGTTCTGCACGGGTATCTCGGTGCCCGGCGCCGCCGTCAGCTTCTCGAAGTGCTTCGTCGCGAAGAACACCAGCGCCCCGCCGTCGGCGGTGCGCAGCCCCAGCGGCGCGTAGTCGCCCCGGGACAGCGGCTCGTCCTGGAACTGCCGCACGAGACCGGGCCGCTTCTCGTTCTTCTTCCGCTGCTCGCGCACCACGCTGGTGTGCGGCCCCTCGGCGAAGGCGTCACCGCCCTGGCCCAGGTACGCGGTGTACTCCTTGCTCAGCGCGGACGGGGAGACCGCCAGCGGGGCGCCGCCCAGGGCCGGCTCGGCGTGGCCGTCCTCGTCCTTGCGGAACTCCGGCACGTCGTCGGGGTCGAGCAGCGTCAGGTAGGCCGCCTGCCAGGGCTCCTTCTTGTGCTCCTTGACGAACACCACCATCCACCGGGCGTCGCCGCCCTTGTTGGCCGCCGCGTCCGCGAGGAACCAGCGCGGCCAGCCGGCCTTGGCGGGGATGGTGTACCGGGCGTCGGTCAGCTGCAGCGGCTCGTGCCGGGAGTTGCCCTCGGGGTGGTTGGCGTTGCGTGCCTTCAGCCGCGCGCCGTCCATGTCGCCGAACGCGCCGGTGACCAGGTCCTCGTCGAGGCTCCGGTCGTACGCCTTGTCCGCCGCGTTGTAGGCGTCGGTGAACTCCCGCAGCGCGCCCCGGGCCTCTTCGGGGGTGGCGGTCGGCAGGATCTCCCGCTCTCCGTGCACCACGACGCATCCGCTCAGGGCCAGGGACATCGCGGCCGCCGCGGCCGGCAGGACACGACGCCCCAACGTGCTCTTCAACTCGGCTTCTCCTTCCGGCTTACGCAGCGGCACCCTACCCGGGCCGGGCGGTCGGCGCGGGCGGTACCGGGGGATGCTTGAATGCCCGACGTGACTCCTTACGACGTGCTCCGGGTCTTCTGCGACGCGCGGCGCGGCTACGGCAACGAACTGGCCGTGGTCCGTGACGGCTCCAAGATCCCCGGCGAGACCGAGCGGCAGGCGCTGGCCGCCGAGATCGGCTTCAGCGAGACGGTGTTCGTCGACGACCCGGAGCGCGGTGTGATCGACATCTACACGCCGACCCTGCGGCTGCCGTTCGCCGGGCACCCCTGCGTCGGCACCGCCTGGCTGCTGGACGTGCCCTCACTGGTCACCGCGGCGGGCGAGGTGGGGGTGCGGCTGGACGGCGAGTTCGCCTGGATCGAGGCCCGCGCCGAGTGGGCGCCGGCGCGGGTGCTGCGCCAGTACTCCTCCGCCGTGGAGGTGGACGCCCTGGCGGTGCCCCCGAAGGGCGAGTGGATCTACGCCTGGGCCTGGGAGGACGAGGCCGCCGGGCGGGTCCGCGCCCGCGCCTTCCCCGGCCGGGACGACGGCATCGACGAGGACGAGGCGACCGGCGCCGCGGCGCTGCTCCTCACCGCGCAGCTGGGCCGCGCGCTGAACATCACCCAGGGCACCGGCTCCCAGATCCTGACCGCGCCGCAGCCGCACGGCTGGGTGGAGATCGGCGGCCGCGTCGTCCTGGAGCGCTGACCCGTGCGCGAGGGCGTGAACCAGCACAAGGGCGAGGAGCCGCACGAGAGCGAGGACCCGTACGCGGAGCCGGGCACGGACGCCGACGTGACGGCGGACGGCATGTGGGCGTCGGTCGAGGCGCTGTGGGACTGGCTGGACCGGAGCAACACGCGCCCGCCCGAGCAGGAGCTGCTGCTGCGCATGCTGAAGCTGTCCGAGGAGGTCGGCGAGGTGGCGCAGGCGGTGATCGGCACACTGGGCCAGAACCCGCGCAAGGGCGTCACCCACGACTGGGACGACGTCCGGGCGGAGCTGTGCGACGTGGCGCTGACGGCGCTGATCGCGCTGCGGTCCCTCACCCCGGACGCGCCCGAGGTGTTCCGCGGCCACCTGGCCGGTGTCCGCCGGCGGACCACGGACCTCGGGGCCGGGAAGCCGCGTCCGCGCGAGGGCGGCTGACGCAACCCGGCCCCGGGCCGGACGCCGTCAGGGCGCGGTGAACACCAGCGCCGTGTTGTGCCCGCCGAAGCCCACCGAGTTGGAGAGCACCGACCGCAGGGCGGCGCAGCGGGGCTCGCCCGCCACCACGTCCAGGTCGATCTCCGGGTCCTGCCGGCGCAGGTTGGCGGTGGGCGGGACGACCCGCTGGTGCAGGGAGAGCACGCTGAACGCCGCCTCCATCGCTGAACCGCCGGCGATGGCGTGCCCGAAGACGCCCTTGTTGGCGGTGACCGGCGGCGGTGTGCCGAACACCGCGCGCAGCGCCAGGTGTTCGGCGATGTCGTTGAGGGTGGTCGAGGTCCCGTGCGCGTTGACGTGGTCGATGTCGGCGGGAGTCAGTCCCGCGTCGGCGATCGCGGCGCGCATCGCGCGGACCGCTCCCGCGCCCCCGGGTTCCGGGGCGACGCAGTGGTGGGCGTCGCCGGAGAGCGCCTGTCCGGCGAGGCGGGCGTAGACGCGGGCGCGGCGGGCACGGGCGTGCTCCTCGCGTTCCAGGACGAGCACCCCGGCCCCCTCGGAGAGGACGAAGCCGTCCCGGTCGGCGTCGAACGGGCGGGAGGCGGCGGCCGGGTCGTCGCAGCGGGTGGACAGGGCGCCCATCCGCCAGAAGGCGGCCGACCCCCAGGTGTTGCGGGCCGACTCGGCACCGCCCACGACCACGATGTCGCAGGCGCCGGAGTCCAGCAGCAGCTTGGCCATGGCGATGCCGGAGGCGCCGGAGGTGCAGTTGGTGCTGGTGGTGAGGAGGGGGCCGCGTGCGCCGAGGTCGATGGAGACCTCGCCGGCCGCCATGCCCGGCTGGCTCCGCGCCACCAGGCTGGGCGTCATCGCGCCGAAGCGGCCCTCCATCAGCTTGGTGTACTCCCCCGGGTGCGCCATGGCGCTGCCGCCGACGCCGATGACCACGCCGACCCGGTCGCCGTCCCACTCCTCCGGGTACAGGCCGGCGTCGTCGACGGCCTCCCGGGCGGCGATGACGGCGAACTGGATGAACCGGTCGGTGCGCCAGCGCAGTCCGCGGCCGAGCCGGGCGGCGATCGCGTCGTCGTCGATCCGGCAGGAGAAGTCGACGGGCATGCCCTCGAGTTCGGGGTCGCGGGCCGCGGTGGGGACGCCGCTGAGCAGCCGTTCCCAGGCCGCCTTGACCCCGATACCGCCCGGGGCGACGATCCCCAGGCCGGTGACCGCGATCGACGGCTTCACCTGGCGGCCCCCGCGGTCTCGCCCTGCGTCTCGGCGGCGGCCTCGGCGATGATCCGGAATCCGTCGGCCAGGGTGGTGTCGCCACCGAGCCCGGGCAGCGTCGGCGGCAGGACGATGCCGTCCTCGTCCTCGAGGATCGCGAGGATCTCGGCCATGGCCAGCGAGTCGATCTCCAGTTCCCTGAAGGTGGCGTCGGGGCGCACCGCCTCGGGGGCGATCTCGAAGTGGTCGCGCAGCAGCGCCTCGAGCCGTGCGACAAGCGGCTGGTCCGTCAACTGTCTCTCCTCACAGGGGTGTGCCGAAGTACGGCCGTGCGGTGCGGGGCTGCCGCGTGGTGTGGGTGGAGGGTGGTGCCTCCCCGGCCGTCACGCCGGGGCGCCCACCGCCCGCCAAACAGGTGGGATCCGGGCCCGGACACGGCGGATCGTCCGGCGGCCGCGCCCGGCTTCGGCACCGTAGGCACATCGCATCGGCAGACAATCGGTGACACGCACCCCGCGTCGCCGGGATTCACCAAGGCGGCGGTGCTTCCGTCGCCGTCGGCGGAGGTCGTGGTCCCCGGCGGACGCGGGGGCGGGTCGGGAGGTGGTGACGGCGGTGGAGAAGGTCGGCGGGAAGTCGGGCGGTCCCCGGGTGTGGCGGAGCCGGCGGCGGGGCGCCCGGGATCCGGTGCGCCACCGGGCCCGGCTGGTGGTGGCGGGCGCCCTGCTGGCGCTGGTCTGCGCGGCGTTGCTGGTGCCGCAGGCGCTGGCGTCGCTGGACACCGGTGGTGCGGCGGCCACCGGGACCGAGGCGGGGCGGGCGGTGGAGCGGGCGGAGCGGCTGGGGGTGGCGGCACCCGATCTGGTGCTGGTGGTGACCGGGCGTGAGCCGCCGGCGGTGGCCGCCGGTTCGCGGGCGGTGGCGGGCGCCCTGGCCGGTGACCCGGCGGTGCGGCGGGCGTGGACCGCCGGGGACTCCCCCGCGGACCCGGCGCGCTCCCCGGACGGGACGCTGCAACTGGTGCCGGTGCGGCTGGCGGGTGACGCCGCGGACCGCAAGGAGGCCGCGCCCGGTGTGCTGGACGCGGCGCGCGCGGCCGCGCCGGAGGGGGTGCGGGTGGAGGCGAGCGGCCCGGTCTGGGCCGGCCGGGAGCTGGCCCTGGCCTCCGCGGCGGGCCTGGCGCGGGCCGAGCTCATCGCGGCTCCGGCGGTGTTCGCGGTCCTGGTCTTCGCCTACGGCTCGGTGGTGTCGGCGTTGCTGCCGGTCGGGGTGGCGGTGCTCACGGTGGTCTGCTCGATCCCGGTGATCGGGCTGCTGGCGCGGTTCTTCGAGGTCTCCTCCTTCGCGGTGAACGCGGCCGCCGCCGTCGGTTTCGGTCTGGCGGTCGACTACACGCTGTTCCTGCTGGCGCGGGTGAAGGAGCACACCGGGCGCGGTGAGGACCTGGAGTCGGCGCTGGCCGCGGCCCGCCGGTCCAGCGGCCGGTCGATCGTGTTCTCGGCGGCGGCGGTGGCCTGCTGCATGGCGTGCGCGCTGGTGGTGCCGGTGCCGCTGCTGCGGGCGCTGGCGCTCGCGGGGGCGACGGCGACGGTGCTGGCGGCGGTGGTGGCGCTGACCGTGCTGCCGTCGTGTCTGCGGCTGCTGGGCGACCGGGTGGACCGCCTCGATCCGCTGGGGCGGTGGCGGCGGGCGCGCACCGGCGACGACAGCCGGTTCTGGCGCCGCAGTTCGCTGGCGGTGACCGCGCGGCCGTGGCTGGCGGGTTCGCTGGCGACGCTGGTGCTGGTGGTGCTGGCGGCTCCGGTCGTCGGGGCCCGGTTCGGCCTGTCCGACGAGCGGGCGCTGCCCGCCTCCGCGCAGGCGGCCCGCACGCAGGCGCGGGTGGACGCGGAGCTGGCGGTGCCGCCGGAGCGGATGCTGACGGTGGTGCTCACCGGAGTGGACCGGCCCGGCGCGATGGGGCCCTACCTGGACCGGCTGCGCGGTGTCGACGACGTGCTCTGGGTGCGTCCGGCCACGACCGGGCGGGGCGAGCGCGCGGGCGGGGTGGTGCTGGCGGCGGCGCTGGACGCGGCGCCGGACTCCGACCGGGCCCGCGAGGCGCTGGACGCGGTGCGGGCGGTGCCGGCGCCGGGCGAGGTGGCGGTGGGCGGCCGGGCCGCGGAGATCGCCGACACCAACGCGGCGGTCCGTGAGGCGCTGCCGCGCTGCCTGCTGCTGCTGGCGGCCGCGCTGATGCTGCTGCTCGGGTACTTCACGCGGAGCTGGGTCGCCCCGTTGAAGGCGCTGGCGGTGGCGGTGCTGAGTCTGGGCGCGAGCATCGGGGCGGTGGTGTGGATGTTCCAGGAGGGCCGGATGCGGTGGCTGGTGGGCGGCTTCACGGTCACCGGCACCCTGGACGCCTCGCTGCTGCTGTTCACGCTGTTCGTGGCGCTGGCCCTGTCGGTCGACTACGAGGTGTTCCTGCTGGGCCGGATCCGCGAGGAGTTCGACCGGTGCGGGGACAACCGGCGTTCCATCGTGGACGGCATCGCCCGTACGGCGCGGCTGCTGACGTCGGCGGCGGCGGCCGTGGCGATCTCGACGGCGGCGATGGCGTCGGCCCAGGTCACGACGTTGAAGCTGATCGGGGTGGGGATCGCGCTGGCGGCCGTGGTGGACGCGGTGCTGGTGCGGGGGGTGCTGGTGCCGGCGGTCATGACGGTCCTCGGCCCCGCCAACTGGTGGCGCCCGGGCCGCTCCCCGCGCCCGGGGGCGCCGGCCGCGCCGCCGGAGCGGGAGCCGGTGGCCCCGGCTCAGGCGGCGTCGAGGTAGGCGAGGACGGCGAGCACCCGGCGGTTGTCGTCGTCGGACACCTCCAGCCCCAGCTTGGCGAAGATGTTGGCGGTGTGTTTGGCGACGGCCCGCTCGGTGACGGTCAGCCGGCCGGCGATGGCGGTGTTGGAGCGGCCCTGGGCCATCAGCTCCAGCACCTCCCGTTCGCGCGGGGTCAGCCGGGAGACGGGCCGGTCGGCGGCCGAACCGCGTTGCAGGAGCTGGGAGATGACCTGGGGGTCCATGGCGGTGCCGCCGGCGGCGACCCGGCGGACCGCCTCGGTGAACTGCCCGGCGTCCAGCACCCGGTCCTTCAGCAGGTAGCCGACGCCGCCGGTGCCGTCAGCGAGCAGTTCGCGGGCGTAGAGCTGCTCGACGTGCTGGGAGAGCACCAGTACCGGCAGTCCGGGCCTGCGTCGCCGGGCCCGCAGCGCGCACTGGAGCCCTTCGTCGGTGAAGGAGGGCGGGAGCCGGACGTCGACCACCGCGACGTCCGGTTCCAGCTCCCGCAACGCCTGTTCCAGCGACGGCCCGTTGTCGACGGCCGCGGCGATCTCGAAGCCGTGTGCCTCCAGCAGCCGGACCAGGCCGTCCCTCAGCAGGAAGAGGTCTTCGGCGAGGACAACGCGCACGGAATCTCCAGAGTGACCACGGTGGGGCCGCCGGTCGGGCTGCTGACGGCCAGGACGCCGTCGAATGCTCCCAGCCTCCGCTCGACGCCCGCCAGTCCGGTACCGGCCGCCGGGTCGGCTCCGCCGCGGCCGTCGTCGGTGACGGTCAGGCGGAGCATGCCGTCGCGGTGGCCGAGCTCCAGCCAGATCCGGCGCGCCTCGGCGTGCTTGACCACGTTGGTCAGCATCTCGCTGAGCGCGAAGTAGACGGCGGACTCCACGGCGGGCTCCGGCCGGCCCGGCAGGTCGACGTCGGCCTCCACCGGCACCGGGGTGCGCAGGGCGAGCGCCCGCGCCGCGTCGCCGAGGCCCCGTTCGGCGAGCACCGGCGGGTGGATGCCGCGTACCAGGTCGCGCAGTTCGGCCAGTGCCTCGGCGGACTCGGCGCGGGCCTGCGCCAGCAGCTGCCGGGCCTGCTCCGGGTCCCGGTCGAGCAGGGCCTCGACGGTGCCGAGGCTCATCCCCATCGCGACCAGCCGGGCCTGCGCCCCGTCGTGCAGGTCGCGCTCGATGCGGCGCAGTTCGGCGGCGGAGGTGTCCACTGCGTCGTGCCGGGTCCGGGCGAGTTCCTCCACGCGGTGCTCCAGCACGGCCCGGCCGGAGGGCGCGAGCACGGCCCGGGTGAGGGTGAAGTGGGCTTTCAGCAGAGGGTCGTTGAGGCGGAAGGCGAGGTGCAGCACGATCAGTCCGAGGACGCCGGCGACGAGCGCGTCGCCCTGCCCGCTGACGGGGAGGAACCAGTACCAGTAGTCGGCGCCGTCCGCGACGGCCTTCCAGAGCCCGGCCGCCAGGGCCAGGCCCTCCACCGCCTTGGCCAGCAGCACGGCGGGCAGCATCGCGACGAAGTATCCGGCGGTCATGTCCACCGGCAGCCACCGCAGGTCCCGGCGGACCGCCGGGTCCTGCAGCAGGTGCAGCGCCCGGGGCAGCCCGGTGGCGGACGGCTGGGCGGGGCGGGGCCGGTAGGCGGCCGGGATCCGCACGCCGTACCAGCGCTGCGCGAGACGCCGCCGCAGGTCGGCGTGGGACCGGACGGCGGTGAGCAGGGGCGGCAGCAGGACGACGCCGACGCCGAGGGGGACCAGGGCGGCGGCCAGCACGACGAACACCAGCAGGAAGGTGGACCCGACGAGCGAGAACACCCCGAGGCCGAGGCCGCGCGCGGCGGCGACCATTGCCTTCTTCGCGGACATGTGCGCAACTCCCCGTTGTACGACGGCGTTTCCGTCCGGCAGCGCCTCGACGGGCCGGCTTCCCGGCACCTCGACGCTACGCACGTCCGACGCCCGTCGCACGGGGCGGGGCCCCCGGGGAAGGGTGGTGCCAGGTACACCCACCGCCCCTCCGCGACATCACCCGCACGCGGGGCCCCGGGCACACGGACGGTTTCCCCGGGCCGTCCGGACGGCCCGGGGAAACCGGCGTGTCAGGCACCCGTCACCGTGCCCGTCATCGTGCCCGTCATCGTGCCGCCAGCAGCTCTCCCTGCCGCTCCAGCACGTAGCGTGCCACCGTCCTGCCCAGGGCGATCCCCGCCTCGTCGGCGCTGCGCGTGTGGATGCCGGACCAGACCCGGGCGTCCACGTTCTCCGCCGACAGCTGCCGCCAGGTCGTGTAGGTGCGGGTCACACCCGGCGCGGTGGGGCTGGTCAGCTCGAAGGGCGCGGTCCGCGCCCCGCTGAGCGCGGTCAGCACCCCTTCGGCCGAGCCGGAGTAGGTGCCGTGCCCGCTCGGGTAGTCCGGGTGGGCGGGCGTGACGTGCAGCGGCGTCCACGCGGTGTCGGGCTCGATCGCGCCGGTGCGGATCGCCGTCACGGGGCGCCAGCGGGTGTGGGCGTACTTGCTGTCCGAGGTGGCGATCTGGGTGTCGACCGATGCCACGTGGAAGAGCGCCACCAACCGGGCCTGGCCGGCCAGGGACTCGGAGGAGCGGGTGAGCGCCACCCGCAGCGGCTCCGTGTAGAGGGTGAACGACGACCCGTACCAGAACTGCGCGGTCCCGGTCTGCTCCACGCTGCGGACCGTGCTGTCCGCGGCACCGTACGCGCGCACCTCGGCCAGGTCGGCGGCGTACCGGCCGGAGTCCAGGGCGGGCGGCGGCGGCAGCCGGAACTGGCTCTGTGAACGCAGCGCGAACGGCTCGGCGACGCGGTTGCCGTACTGGGTGGCCGGGGCGAGGGCGGGCGGCGTCGGCTGCCACACGCCGGGGCCCGCGGCCGGCACCGGGTAGGGCGCGTTGACCGAGGCCGGGTCCAGCCCGTCGCCGGCCCGTTCGGCCAGCAGCAGCGACGCCTGCCGCTCACCGGCGGCCGCGCCGCGGTCCTCGGCCCGGCCGTCGGGTATCTCCGCGAGCGTCCGCGCGTACGCCGCGTCGAGCTGCTCGGCCTGGGCGGGCACCAGCTCGGTCAGCGCCCGGTGGACGGCCGAGGCGAGCGCGGCCCGCCGGTACTGCCCGCGGTCCAGGCCGCCCGGTACGTCGCGGGTGGCGCGGGCGGCGGCCAGCCAGCCGATGGCCCAGGTCCGGCTGTTGGTGACCTGGGTGGAGGCCGGTGCGGCGGCCACCGTGCGGGCGGTGACGTCGAACCACTCGACGGCGGTGGTGTCGGCGGTGCGGGCGCCGGCCGCGGCGGCCTGCGGGGCGGCGAGGCCGCCGGTCAGGACGGCCGCGGCGACGGCGGCCAGGGCGGTGCGGGATCTGCGGGCCCCTCGGACGGGGCGCGCGCTCCTGTCGGTGTGCGTGCTCTCGGCGGCGTGCGCGGTCTCGGCGGCGCGGGTGTTCCCGCCCGTGCGGAAGCTCATGACGGGACGTGCTCCTTCTGCCGTGCGGTGGTGGAGGTGGACGGGGGCGCTCATGCGGGGATCTCCTCGGCCGACCGGTCGTGCGCGGGGGTGTCCCCGGTGCCGGACCGGCGGCCCGGCCCGTCGCCGGACGCGGTGGGCGCGGCCTCGTGGTTCGGCCCGTGGCCGGGTCCGCCGTCGGCGCCGCCGTCCGTCTCCGCGCCGGGTTCGGTGAGGTCCACGCCCAGGTGGCCGAGGAGACGGTCACGGAGCTCGGCGTGGCCCGGAGCGCCGGCGCGGCGCGGGGCGGGCAGGTCGACCGGCAGGTCGGCGGCGATCCGGCCTCGGTCCAGCACCACCACCCGGTCGGCGAGCGCGATCGCCTCGTCGACGTCGTGGGTGACCAGCAGGACGGCGGGCCGGTGCCGGGCGCACAGGGTGCGCAGCAGCGCGTGCATCCGGATCCGGGTCAGCGCGTCCAGCGCCCCGAACGGCTCGTCCGCCAGCAGCAGCCGGGGTTCGCGCACCAGCGAGCGGGCCAGCGAGACGCGCTGCTGCTCGCCGCCGGACAGCTCCACGGGCCAGGCCCGCTCCCGTCCGGCGAGGCCGACCTCGGCGAGGGCGGCACGGCCGCGTTCCTCGGCGTCCGGGGCGCGGAGTCCGAGGACGACGTTGTCCAGCAGCCGCTTCCAGGGCAGCAGCCGGGCGTCCTGGAAGACCACCGAGACGTCCTCGGGGGCGGTCAGCCCGCCCTCGCCGTCCACGTCGTGGTCGAGCCGGGCCAGGGCCCGCAGCAGCGTGCTCTTGCCGGAACCGCTGCGGCCCAGCAGGGCGACGAACTCGCCGTCCCGCACGGTCAGTTCGAGTCCGTCCAGGACACGGCGTCCGGCGAACGAGCGGACCAGTCCGTCGATTTGGACTGCGGCCGGGTTCAGCCGGCCAGGGTGCGACGCCATGACAGCGCCCTCCTCTCGACGAGCCGCACCAGGCCGTCGGAGACCAGCCCCAGGAGGCCGTACACGACCAGGCCGACGAGGATCACGTCGGTCTGTCCGTACGTCCGGGCGAGCTCCATCATGTAGCCGATGCCGCTGGTGGCGTTGACCTGTTCGACGACGGCCAGCGCCAGCCACGCCGCCGTCACCGCGAAGCGCATGCCGAGCAGGAAGCCCGGCAGGGCGCCCGGGAGCACGACCTGGCGGATGAAGGCGGCCCGGGTGAGCCGCACCGTCTCGGCGAGCTCGGCGTAGCGGTTGTCGATGGCGCGCAGGCCGTTGTGGGTGTGGATGTAGACCGGCACGAAGACGCCGAGCGCGATGGTGACCACCTTCATGGTCTCGCCGATGCCGAACCAGAGGATCAGCAGCGGGATCAGCGCCAGGGAGGGGATGGCCCGCTTGATCTGCACCGGGCCGTCCACCACCGCCTCGCCGCCCCGGCTCAGGCCCGACACCAGGGCGAGCAGCAGCCCGGCCGCGACGCCGAACAGCAGACCGAGCACGGCCCGCTGGGCGGACGTGAACAGGTGTTCCTGGAGGCGGCCCTCGGCGATGAGGTCGGAGGCCGTCGCGGCCACCGTCCACGGCGCGGGCAGCGCCCGGGGGTCGATCAGCCCGGCGGCGGCGCCGGCCACCCAGAGCGCGAACAGCAGGGTCGGTCCCACCGCCCAGCCGTAGGGCACCGGACGGCCCGGCCCCAGCCGCCGGCCCGCCGCACGCCGCGGCCGGGCCTTCGTGGCGTTCCCGGCTCCTGCCGCGGCCGCGGACGGGACCGCCCGCCGGGTGGGTGCGTCGACGCTCATGACGCGCCCCCGTCCTTCGCGGCGACCGCCTGGGACCCGACCTTCTCGAAGCGGCGGTCGAAGAGGATCTTCACGTCGAACCGTTCACGCTTCTGCTCCTTGGCGAGCAGGTCGACGGTCTTCTGCTGGCGTTCGATCGCCCCGGACCAGTCGGCCGGGATCACGGGGGTGCCCGCCCGCCGCACCAGGTACTCGCCGTCCTCCTCGCTGAGGCCCTGGTCCTTCACGTACCAGCCGTCGACCCACTCCTCGGGGTGCTGGTCGATCCAGATCTGGGCCCGCGCCCAGAACTTCACGAGTTCCCGGACGGCGGCGGCCTTCTCCGGGTCGGCCACCGAGTCGGTGAGCGCCCACAGGTGCGCGGGGTCGTCGCGCAGGCCGTGCTTGAGGGTGGTGGCGCCCTGGCCGCCGTAGTTCTTCAGGTAGCGCTTGATGTTCACGTCCGCGATGGGCGCGGCGTCCACCTGATGGTTGCCGAGTGCGGTCGGGTAGACGTCGCCGGTGCTGGCCAGCTCCACCAGTTCGACGTCCTCCTGGGTGAGGCCGGCCTTGTCGAGGATGCGCAGGACCAGCGCGCCCTGGGCCTGGCCCGGGCTGTAGGCGATCTTCTTGCCGCGCAGGTCCTCCAGGGACCGGATGTCGGCCCCGGGGGCGATCCCCAGTTCGTAGATCGGGTTGGCGTAGGGGTCCTCGCGGAACGCGGCGGCCACCAGCTTGGTGTCCAGCCCGGTCCAGTGCGCGTTGATGGACGGGATGTCCGCGGCGGAGCAGACGTCGAGCGCACCCGCGCGGAAGGCCTCCGAGCACTGCGGGCCGCCGCTGATGTTGGCCCACTCGACCTTGAACGGCAGCTTGTCGATCTGGCCGGAGAGCTGCAGCGCCACCTTGAGCGAGGGGTACCCGACGGTCAGCTCGGTGTCCGGGGACACCTTCGCGGGGATCTTCCGGCTCGCCAGGTCCTCGCTGCTCGCGGTGGTCTGCGCGTCGAGGGCGCAGGACCCGAGCAGCAGCGGCAGCGCCAGGGCGGCGGCGAGCAGCGCGGGCCGGCGGCGGCGCCCGGGCGGCGTGCCCGGTATGGGGGGCCGGGGCGCTCGGGGGCGGGGGGTGCGGGAACGGAAACGGATCTTCATCGAAGGCAGCCTTTGGAGAGAAGCGGCGGCAGCGCACAGGCGCGCCCAGCACACGCCGTGTCGGCGTCACACGGGCCTTGGACACATGGCTCCACAGCACATGCGCGCTCGGCACATGGGCGTTCAGCACACGGGCGTTCAGCACACGGGCATTCGGCACACGGGTGTTCGGCGACGGGCACGGGTGTCCGCGGAGCGGAGGAAGCGGAGGAAGCGGAGGAAGCGGAGCGAGGAGAGCGGCGGGGCCGGGCCGGGAGATCACACGGCGCGGGTCCGGCGGACGGACCGTCCGGACCTTCGGGGCCGCGCGACGGGCGACGAGCGACGGGGGTCGGCGCGTGCCCGGTGGGCTCAGCGACAGACGGAGGTGGCGACGCGCATCAGGTCGACGGCGCGCCTCTTGGTGAACCGCAGGGATTTCCGCATGCCGACGACCCTAGGGAGGCCCCGCGAAGCCGTTCAAGGCTTCCCGTCGTGCCGTAGCGCGACCGCCATGCCGCCTTCGTCTTCCGGCAACAAGCGGCGCGCGCGGGGCGCGCGTCAGCCTGGCAACGTCGGGTTCACCTCTCCGACACTCCGTCAGAATCCCATTACGGCACGGAGGTTCGTAACATGCCCCGATGAACATGACTGCATTCGACGAAGCCGAGCGGCGTATCTGGGACGGCCGCGCCGCCGCCTACGCGCGCAGCTTCGCGGACCTGTGCGCCCACACCGTCCCCGCGCTGCTGGATTCCGCGAAGGTCGGCCCGGGCGCGCGCGTGCTGGACGTCGGCACGGGAACGGGGTCGGTGGCGGCGGCGGCCTGCCGGGCGAGGGCGATCGTGAGCGCCGTCGACGCCGAGCCGGACATGGCCCTGTGGGCCGCCGAGGCCGTGCCGGAGGCCGACGTCCGGGTCGCCGCGCTGCCCGAACTGCCTTACGTGGACGGAACGTTCGACGCCGTGCTGGCCAACTTCGTGCTGAACCACGTGGGCCGCCCGCGGGCTGCCGCCGAGGAGCTGCGCCGGGTCACCGGGGACGGCGGGCGGATCGCCGTCAGCCTGTGGGGCGACGAGCGGGGCGCCGGCCAGAGCCTGGCCCGCCAGGCCGTGGCGGCGGCCGGTCTCGACCTGCCTCCGGCGCTTCCCCCGATCGCTCCGGAGGACGGCGTCCCGCTCACCGAGGAGGGCGTCGCCGCGCTCCTGACCGGCGCCGGCTTCACCGGCGTGGTCTGCGGGACGGTGCGCTTCGAGCACCGTGCCGACCCCGAGCGGTGGTGGGCGGGCACGGCCGGCGGCGTCGGACCGACCGGCGCCCTGGTGGCCGCCCAGCCGCAGGACGTGATCGACGCGGTCCGCAAGGAGTTCGACGCCCTGGTCCAGCCGCTCCTCGGCGACGACGGGCTGCTCACCCTCCCGCACGTCGCCCTGCTGGCCTCCGGCTCGGCCTGACCCGGCCGCCGCACCGCGCCACCGGACCGCCCCGGCCCGGTGGGGCGGTCCGACGGAGCCCGTTCCGTCCCTCTCCGGGGGCGGCCGCGGCGTCCGCGCGGCGCAGGCGACGGCGCATGACCGCCGGGGCGGAGGGTACGAGCCCTCCGGACGGTGCGGGCGTCGCCGGGGGCGACACGAGTGCGAGGGGTGCCGGAAGTGATCCGAAAGCTGCAGGCGGTCGCGTTGGACTGCGCCGACCCGGTACGGCTGGCCGAGTTCTACGCGGCCCTGCTCGGTGGCCGGGTCGTCGCGGACGACGAGGACACCGACTGGGTCGAGGTGCGCGGGTTCGAGGGGATCCCGCTGGCCTGCCAGCGGGTGGAGGGCTACCGGCCGCCCGAGTGGCCCGGCCAGGAGCGCCCGCAGCAGCTCCACCTGGACTTCGACGTGGACGACCTCGACGGTGAGGAGGAGCGGGCGCTCGCCCTCGGCGCGACCGTGCTGGAGCGGACCGACCAGCTCCGCCCGGGAGCGAACTGGCGGGTCTACGCCGACCCGGCCGGCCATCCCTTCTGTCTCTGCGCCCACTGAGCCACCACCTCCTCCGCCTCTGACTCCGGCCCTCGGCTACGTCCGTGAGCAGGCACTTTGCATGCCGGTGCCGGTAGGGTCCGCACCTCGTGGTGGGCGACTCCGCGGCGGGGAGCGTCCGATCCCCCGTGGTGGTTGCCGGAGGGCGGCACGCCGGCCGGCACGGCGACGCCGTGGGGCATCGGCCACCAGGACCGGCTCCGCGCCCATGGAGCCGGGACTGCTGCGGGCCTCCCGCGGCAAGGAGGACGGCACCGACGTGGCCGCCTCGCTCCGCCGAGCGCGACGCCATCGTCGCGCGGGCCTGATGCGCCCCTGTGCCCGGGTGCTGGGCGATTCCCTGCACGAGGTGATCCTCGGACTCCTCGTCCAGGCGTGGAAGCCGGACGCCCAGGCCTGAGACCCACCGGCCGGAGACCCACCGGTCTTCGGAGCACGCGCCCCGGCCCGTCCCCGCCTTCCGTCCGCCGACGCCGCCCGACGCCACCCGCCGCCCGGGCGGCTCGCTCGTTCCCCCGCCCGGCACCCCCGCCACGTCCGTCCGCGGTCCCTCGATGCACGCGAAAACCGCTGGAGCGGGGCCGTCCTCCACAACTACCGTGCTACCGCACCGAGTCGCCCAGGCAAGGACGTTCCGTTGTACACCGTGTGAGACCTCCCGAGCGCTGAATCGTCGCGCGTCGCGCCGCCTGCGCGCCGCGCCCCTTTTTGCTGCGGATTTCTCACTGGAACCGGTGTACTGCTGTGCTCGAGAACTGGGTGGTCACGCCCACCTGCCTTCCCACCGTCCTCCGCCGTTGCCACACCTGCGCGTCCGGGCGCTTCCGGGCGAACGGCAAGTTCCGTGTCAACGCGAACCACAAACTCATCGACGTCTGGCTCCTCGCCCTCTGCGCCGCATGCGGGGCGACCGCGAAGCTCACGGTCGTCGAACGGGCGCACGTGCGCTCCGTGCGGCCCGGGCTGCTGGACCGGCTGCACGCCAACGACGCCGTGCTGGCCGCCGAACTGCTCCAGGACCCGGTCCTGCGGCGGCGCAACCGCATCGCCCTCGACTGGGACGGCGCCTGGCGCCTCGACACCGGGGGAACGGACCATCCGGGCCACGAGGCGATCGACGTCTCCGTCCGCTTCGCGGCGCCCGTCCCCGTCCGGCCGGTACGGCTGATCGCCGAGGGTTGCGGCCTGTCGCGGGCCGGGGTGGAGCGGCTGGTCGCCGACGGGAGCCTCGTCTCGGCGGTCCGGCTGAGCGGCAGACTCTCCGGCGACTTCACCTTCACGCTCAAGCGCTGAACCCGCGCCACGAGGGGGCCTGTCCGGCGGAACCCGCCGGACAGGCCCCTCCCGGCCTTCCGCTCCCCCCGGCGGCGGCCACGCGGCTGCCGCCCCCGCCGATCACCCGCGCACGGCAGCGGGCATACAGGCGTGAACGCAACCCGTTCGGCACGCCGGTGCTCCCGGGCGGCTCCGGCCCCCGGTGGTTGACTGGCCGCATGCCCTTCGTGCGTTATGGCGTGCTGTCGGGAACCCTGCACCGCCACCACCGCGACCGGCCCGACAGTCAGGGCCGCTGGTTCCACGTCAACCTGGAGGTGGACGCCCCCGCCGGGCGCCACCACTGCGCCGTGGACGTCGACAGCCACGCGTCCGCCGTGGGCGTCCGCTGGAAGACCTTCACCCTGCCCGCCGTGGCACTGGGCCCGGCAGCCGCCCTCGCCGCCTCCCCCGGCTACCACGAACTCCCCCGCACGCCGGACTCCGGCGCCCT
This sequence comes from Streptomyces abyssomicinicus, assembly GCF_008974245.1. Lineage (GTDB taxonomy): Bacteria > Actinomycetota > Actinomycetes > Streptomycetales > Streptomycetaceae > Streptomyces > Streptomyces abyssomicinicus. The sequence goes on from NZ_BBZI01000008.1 coordinate 402,633, forward strand.
GGACCTCCTGCGCCACCCGGAGCTGGCCGACCGCTCCGGCGTCCTCTTCACACGGCGCCCGCCCTCCTGGCTCCAGGACCTCCTCGAGCTCGTCGACTCCCGGCCCTGGCACGCGGGCTCCAACGTGGAGGCCGCCCTCGCCCTGGAGTCGATCCTCGTTCCGGGGCAGCACGTCCTGGTCTTCGGCGAGCCCTTCGACGACGACCCCGAAGGCGACCTCGGCATGCACAACGTCCACCAGAACCAGGGAGACCCGGCGGGCTCGCAGTGGTGGGTGGAGAACGGCACCTGGCAGGACGGCGCCACGCTCACCCGGCGCCCCAACGGCGCGTACGACCTGTTCCTCAACAAGTTCTCCAGCCAGTCCGACCGCACGGACGCCGCGGGCCACCCGGTGGCGTGACCCCGGGCGGGTCGTTGCTCTCCGGCAACTGGCGATACTGCGCACGGCAGTTGATGACCCGTCAGCGACCCGTCAGCACGTCTCCGTCAGCACGTCTCCGTCGGCACGTCCGTCAGCACATCCTGGAGCCTCGCCATGCCCGGTCCCACCCACGACGACGCCGCGCCGGCCATCGACACCAGCAGGCCGCATCCCGCGCGGATGTACTGACCGGCACCCCGAGCTGGGCGAGCCGGTACCCGGCCAGGAGGGCATCGTCAGCGGCAGCTACGTGGCGGTGGCCCGCGAGAACTGACGCGCCCCACCCCCGATGGGTCCGGCGCGGCGTGCGGGGGGCCGACGGAGTGGCGTGCCCGCTTTCCTCGGCCTGAGCACGAAGAACCGGGCACGCCGACGGACGGGCCCCCGTCGGTGTCAGCGCGTCACCGGCGGCCCTTCGGGCTGCGGGACCGCGCCGGGCTCCGCCCCCGCGTCCCTTGCATCCTCCGCGCCCCCCGCCGCTTGCCGCGGCTTCAGGATCCCCGCCGCGCAGGCCGCCGCCACACAGCACGCGACGGGGAGCAGCAGCGCCAGGTTGAGCGGCACGAAGTGGGTGAGCCAGCCGATGACGGCCGGGCCCGCGAGCATGCCGAGGTAGCCGAGGCCCGCGACCCGGGAGACGTTGGCCCCGGCGGAGCTGTGGTCGGCGTGGCCCGCCGCGCTGAAGAGCTGCGGGATGCAGCCGGACAGGCCGGCGCCGAAGACGGCCCAGCCGGCCAGCGCGAGGCCGGTCCAGGGCGACAGCGCGGCCACCAGCAGGCCGAGCGCGGCCACGGCGCCGCCGTAGCGGAGGACGGCGACGTCCCCGACGCGCGCGGCGACCCGGTCGGTGAGGAACCGGCCGATGGTCATGGTGGTGGCGAAGGCGCCGTAGGCGAGGGCCGCGGTGGGGGCGGAGGCGCCGAGCACGCTGCTCAGGTGCAGGACGCTCCAGTCGTTGGCGACGCCCTCGGCCAGCATCATCGCGAACGCGAGCACGGCCATGGCCCAGATCCGCGCGGGGGTGGCCGCCTTCCGCCGGCCGCCGGCTGCGGCCCCGCCGCCGTCCTCGGCCGCCGCCTTCACGGCGGGACGCGGTTCCGGTGCCAGCAACGCCGGGGCGGCCAGCCCGGTGACGACCAGCCCGACGACCGCGGCCGTGCCGAGCGTCTGGGCGGGGCTCCAGTCGGCGCCGAGGGCGCGGGCGCCGGCCAGCGCGGCGAGGACCCCGCCGAGGGAGAAGGTGGCGTGGAAGGCCGACATGACCGGCCGCCGCAGCGCGTGCTCCACCTGCACGGCGTGCGTGTTCATGCTGACGTCCAGGCAGCCGTTGCCCACGCCGAACACGAACAGGGCCGCGCCGAGCGTCCAGGTGCCGGTGGCCAGCCCCGGCAGGACCAGGGCCGCGCTGCACAGCGCGGCACTGGCGGGTACGACCACGCGCGACCCGAAGCGGTCGGCGAGCGGCCCGACCACGCGCATTCCCGCGAAGGCGCCCGCCGCCAGCAGCAGGAGCAGTCCGCCCAGCACGGCGTGACTGATGCCGGCCCGGCGCTCCACGTCGGGGATCTGTGTGATCCACATGCCCAGCAGGGTGCCGTTGAGGGTGAAGTAGGCGAAGGTGGCCAGCCGTGCGGCGCGTAGCTTCCGATCCATGGCGCGAACGTATCTCACATAGTTGATGTTTGAAAGATTGCCTTTCGCTCATCCGGGATGTTCAATGACCGGCGTGGGCAACACGGAGAGACTGCGGCGGATCACCGACGCCGTGCGTCGCGCGGGCAACCTCGGGATCGCCGAACTGGCCGCGCTGACCGGGGCGTCGGAGATGACGGTCCGCCGCGATCTGGAGGTCCTCGCCGAGCAGGGCGTCCTCGAGCGGTACCGCGGCGGGGCGCGGAGCCTGCTGCTGCGCGGCGACGAGCCCCCGTTCGCCCTGCGGGCGCAGGAAGGGCTGGAGGCGAAGCGGCGGATCGCCGCCGAGGTGGCGGGGCTGATCGCCGACGGCGAGTCGGTCGTCGTCGACAGCGGTACGACCTGCCTGGAGGTGGCCCGGGCGCTGCAGGGCAGGCGGGTGACGGTCATGCCGCTGTCCCTCCAGGCGGTCAACGCGCTGGCGGAGCCGTCCGCCCACGCGGCGTCCGGCCGGGCGACGACGCTGCTGGTCCCCGGCGGCCGCCCGCGCCCCGGCGAGGGGGCCCTGACCGGCCCGCTGACCCGGGCCTCGCTCGCGGCACTGCGGTTCGACACCGCGGTGATCGGCTGCTGCGGGCTCAACGCGGCGCAGGGGCTGACGGCGTACGACCTGGACGACGCCGACGTGAAGCGCACGGCGATCGCCTCCGCCCGCCGCGTCGTCGCCGCCGCCGAGGGCGCCAAGCTCCACCGCACCGCCCTGGCCTTCGTCGCCCCGGCCACCGCGCTGCACGCGGTGGTCACCGATGCGTCCGCCCCCGCCGCCGAGCGGGAGGCGCTCTCCGCGGCGGGCGTCACCGTCCGGACGGTGGAGCCGTAGCGGTGGCATGGCAGTAACCGCGCAAAACCCGCGCAAAACGGCCCTGACCCGGGAGAATCCCAGGTCAGGGCCGTGATGGCAGACGAGTCGGGCTGTACGCCGGGTTCTGTTCCCCCAGGTCCTCGCGGACCTCGGGGCGACGGCCATCCATCTACGACCGGCGTTGCCACCGGCCTCCAGCGGTCCACCCGCGGACTCGGGCGGGCAGCCCTCGATCGTCCGCGCAGGGCGCCCTCCTCGCGGAGGGAGCCCTTCTTGACCTTGCTCCAGGTGGGGTTTACCTAGCTGCCCAGGTCACCCTGGGCACTGGTGGTCTCTTACACCACCGTTTCACCCTTACCGAGGACCGAGATCCCCGGCGGTCTGCTTTCTGTGGCACTGTCCCGCGGGTCACCCCGGGTGGCCGTTAGCCACCACCCTGCCCTGTGGAGCCCGGACGTTCCTCGGGAGCGCCCTGAGGCACTCACGCGGCCGCCCGCCCGGCTCGTCTGCCGTGGGGACCATGCTACCGGGCGGGGCGCCCCGCTCCGACCGTGCGGGCGCGGGCGCGACGGTCAGAGGAAGGCGGCCGTGTCCAGGTCGAAGCAGAACGGTTCGGGCAGCGGCATGGGGTTGCCGAAGGGGCCCTTGCGGGCCTGCAGGTAGTCGTCGCCCTCAGGGTCGCTGAAGAGGGTCAGCGAGGAGGAGTCGCGGTCCACCAGCAGGTAGAAAGGGACGCCGCCACGGGCGTAACAGCGCCGCTTGGACTCCCGGTCGGCCACCGCGCGGGAGGAGGTCACCTCGACGACCATGGCCACACCCTCGCACGGCATCCAGGGCTCGGCTCCCCGGAACAGACGGAGAGAGGTCGGCGCGAAGGTCGCGTCCGGGATCGCGTGGTTCTTCGGGCAGGCCCCGCCGCTGTTGAGCTTCAGCCCCTTGCGCCCGGAGAACTGCATGGGCGTGCGCGAACGCGCCTTCACCTGCGTGAGGATCAGGTCGATGTAGTCCTCGTGATCCCCGTCGGGCGGTGGCGTCACGACGATCTCCCCCTCGATCAGCTCGGCCCGGAAGCCCTCCGGGGTGTCCAGGGCGAGGAAGCCTTCGAGCACGACGTCACTGTGCGTGAGCGGCTCGTGTGCCATGGCGGTCATGTCACGCCCTCCGTTCGGTCGCTCGCCAGAGTCGGACATGCGCTGATCACCGTCCAGGAGATCGAGGTGTCTTACCTCGATCGTGGCACAGAGCGGCAGCTCCGCACCACGGAACGCGGCGCGGGGCGCGCGTCGTAGGCTGGCCGGGTTCCGCGACACCGAAGGAGTCCCCCGTGCTCGTCCTGCTGCCCCCTTCCGAAGGCAAGGCGCCGTCCGGTGACGGCGCGCCGGTGCGGCTGGAGTCGTTGTCGCTGCCGGCGCTGGGCGCTGCCCGGCGGGCGGTGCTGGAGGAGCTGGTCGAGCTGTGCTCCGGGGACGAGGAGAAGGCCCGGGAGGTGCTCGGGCTGAGCGAGGGGCTGCGCGGGGAGGTCGGCAAGAACGCCGGGCTGCTGACGGCGGGGGCCCGGCCGGCCGGCGAGATCTACACGGGCGTGCTGTACGACGCGCTGGGGCTCGGCACGCTGGACGCGGCGGCCCGGCGGGGCGCCGCGCGGCAGCTGCTGGTCTTCTCCGGGCTGTGGGGCGCGGTCGGGGTGGCCGACGCGATCCCCTCGTACCGGTGCTCGATGGGCGTGAAGCTGCCGGGCGCGGGCGCGCTGGCCGCGCACTGGCGGGCGCCGATGGCCGCGGCGATGCCTGAGGCCGCCGGGGACGGCCTGGTGCTGGACCTGCGGTCGTCGGCGTACGCCGCCGCGTGGAAGCCGAAGGGCGAGGTCGCGGGCCGGACGGCCACCGTGCGGGTGCTGCACGCGCAGCTGGTGGACGGCGTGGAGAAGCGTTCCGTGGTGAGCCACTTCAACAAGGCGACCAAGGGCCGGATCGTCCGCGCCCTGCTTTCGGACGGCGCGGACCCGCGGGGTCCGGCGGAGCTGGTGGAGGCGCTGCGGGACCTGGGGCACACGGTGGAGGCCGAGCCCCCGGCGAAGGCCGGCAGGCCGTGGGCGCTGGACGTGGTCGTCCGGGAGATCCACTAGACCCGGGAGCTCCACCAGGTCCGGAAGATCCGCCGGGTCCAGGGGATCCGGCAGATCCGGCAGCTTCGCCGGGTCCGGGGGATCCGCCGGTCCGTCACCGGCCGGACGTCCGATGGGAGAGGATGCCGGAGCCAGAGAGTTCCGTCCTGACAGGGGGCATCCGATGCCGCACATCACCGTCGACCACTCCGGGTCGCTGACCGCGTCCTTCGACCGTCCGGGCTTCGCCCGCGCACTGCACCCGCTGGTCGCGGAGATCGCCAAGACCTCCGCCGCCGGCTGCAAGACCCGCTTCCGCCGCGTCGACGAGACGTTCGTGGCCGACGGGGCCCCCGAGCACGCGGTGATACACGTCGACGTCGCGCTCAAGCCGGGCCGCACCGGGGCGGTCAAGGCGGAGCTGACCGAGGCCGTGCTCGCACTGCTGCTCAAGCACGTGGCGCCCACGCCCGGCGTGACGGTGCACGCCAGCGTGGACCTGCGCGAGCTCGACGACGCGTACGCCAAGCACATCGTGGAGTAGGGCACCCTGGCGTGGGCCACGCCACCCGGCGCCGGCGCCTACCGCAGGTGTGAGGTGTCGTTGAAGAGGCGGAGGCTGGCGTTGCCGTCGGCGTAGTGCGCCACGGCGGAGATCGACGCCGCCGAGAGCTCCATGCGGAACAGCGACTCCGGCGGGGCACCCAGGGCCAGGCGGACCAGGGTCTTGATGGGCGTCACATGCGTGACGAGGAGGACCGTGCGGCCCGCGTGGGCGGCGATCAGGCGGTCACGGGCCTCCTCGACGCGGACGGCGGTCGCCTCGAAGCTCTCGCCGCCGCCGGTGGGGCGGGCGGCGGGAGAGGCCAGCCAGGCGTTGAGGTCCTCGGGGTGGCGGTCCATGACCTCGGCGAAGGTCAGGCCCTCCCAGGCACCGAAGTCGGTCTCGCGCAGCCCTTCGTCGACGGTGACGTCGAGGCCGAGGCGGTCCGCGACCACGGCGGCGGTCTCCCGGGTGCGGGCCAGCGGGGAGCTGATGATCGCCTGCACGGTGCCCCTGGCGGCGAGCAGTCCGGCGGCACGCCGGGCCTGCTCCAGGCCCGCCTCGGAGAGCGACGGGTTCGTGCCGCCACTGCCGGAGAAACGCTTCTGCGGGGTCAGCGGGGTCTCGCCGTGGCGGAGCAGCACGAAGGTGGCGGGGGCGCCCAGGTCGGGGGCCGACCAGCCCTGGCCGCGGGCCGGTTCGGCAGGACGCGCGGCGGCGGCTGCCGCGGCGGCGGCTACCGCAGGGGCGGTCCCGGCGGCGCCCGCCTCGGCGCCGGTCGCCTCCGCGGGCGTGGCGGGCCGGACGGCCGTGTTGGCAGCCGCGCGCAGGTCGGCGAGGTGCTTCTCGGTGGGGGCCGGACGGCCGGACGGCATCCACGCCTCGCCGCGCGCGCCGGCGTCCATGGCCTCGTTGGCGAGCCGGTCGGCGTGCTTGTTCTCCTTGCGCGGGATCCACTCGTAGGTGACCCGCTCGGGCGGCAGCAGCTCGCGCGCCCGCTCGGCGAGCGGGGCGAGGCCGGGGTGCTTGATCTTCCAGCGGCCGGACATCTGCTCGACGACCAGCTTGGAGTCCATCCGGACCCGGACCGCCACCTCCTCGCCCGCCGCCAGTTCCCCGGCGGCGAGCTCGCGCACGGCGCGCAGCCCGGCGAGCAGACCGCTGTACTCGGCCACGTTGTTGGTGGTGACGCCCAGGTACTCCGCGGCCTCGGCGAGCACCTCGCCGGTCGCCGCGTCGGCCACCACCGCGCCGTAGCCGGCGGGTCCGGGGTTGCCCCTGGACCCGCCGTCGGCCTCGATCACGAACTCCCGCACGAGCGCCGCCCCCTTGCCGTTCTCCGGCCTAGAGGCCCGACTCGGAGGTGCGGACCAGGATGCGGCGGCAGTTCTCGCACCGCACCACCGTGTCCGGGGCCGCGGCGCGGACCTCGTTGACCTCGGTGATGTTGAGCTCCAGCTGGCAGCCCTCGCAGCGGCGCTGGTAGAGGCGCGCGGCGCCGACCCCGCCCTGCTGCTCGCGCAGCTTCTCGTACAGCTTGAGCAGGTCGGCCGGCACGGAGGCGGAGACGACCTGGCGCTCCTTGGTCACGGAGCCGCTCTCGCCGTCGAGTTCGCCGAAGGCGGCGTCACGGCGGGCCGTGGCGTCGTCGAGCTTCGCCTGGACGGCGGCGACGCGCTCGTCGAGTTCCGCGACGCGGGCCTGGGCGGACTCGCGGCGCTCCATCACCTCGAGGACGACGTCCTCCAGGTCGCCCTGGCGCTTGGCCAGCGAGGTGATCTCGCGCTGGAGGTTCTCCAGGTCCTTCGGGGAGGACACGGCGCCGGAGTCGAGACGCTGCTGGTCGCGGGCGGCGCGCTTGCGGACCTGGTCGACGTCCTGCTCGGCCTTGGTCTGCTCGCGGGCGCAGTCGCTCTCCTCGGTCTGCGCGGCCACCAGCAGGTCACGCAGCTGCGAGAGGTCCTTGGTCAGCGACTCGATCTCGGCGTGCTCGGGCAGCGAGCGCCGCTTGTGGGCCAGCTGCTGGAGGCGGATGTCCAGGGCCTGGACGTCGAGGAGACGGATCTGGTCGGCGGGCGCGGCGTTCAGTTGGGGGCTCCAGGAAGGGTGAGGTCAGTGGGTGGGGTGGGCGGACGCCGCGTGGGCGGTCCAGGGGTCGGTGACCGTCGCGGACACGTGGACCCGCAGGTCCCAGCCGTGGCGCTCGGAGATCTCGTCGAGCTGGGCGGCGGCCAGCTGGCACCAGGGCCACTCGGTCGCCCAGTGCGCCGCGTCGAGCAGCGCGAGGGGGCTGTGGGCACGGGCCTCGCTCACCGGGTGGTGGCGCAGGTCCGCGGTGAGGAAGGCGTCGACGCCCGCGGCGCGGACGTCGTCGAAGAGGCTGTCCCCCGAGCCGCCGCTGACGGCGACGGTGCGGATCCGCGCCTCGGGGTCGCCGGCCACCCGGACGCCCTGCGCGGTGGCGGGCAGGCTCTCGGCGGCGCGGGCGGCGAACTCCCGCAGCGTGAGGGGGACTTCGAGTTCACAGACCCGGCCGAGGCCACGTCGGCCGGCCGGGTCGTCGCGGTCCGGCACCAGGGGCCGCAGCACGCGCAGACCGAGGGCGCCGGCCAGGGCGTCGGAGACGCCGGGGTCGGCCTTGTCGGCGTTGGTGTGCGCCACGTGGAGGGCGATGTCGTTCTTGATCAGGTCGTGCACCACACGGCCCTTGAAGGTGGACGCCGCGACGGTCGTCGTCCCGCGCAGGTAGAGCGGGTGGTGGGTGACCAGCAGTCCGGCGCCGAGCTTCACGGCCTCGTCGACGATCTCCTGGACCGGGTCGACCGCGAAGAGCACGCGGGTGACCTCCTGGTCCGGGTCGCCCACGACGGTGCCGACGGCGTCCCAGGACTCGGCGCGCTCGGCGGGCCAGAGGTTCTCCAGGGCGGCGATGACTTCAGACAGACGGGGCACGGGGGCAAGGCTACCTGGCCGCCGGTGGCCACGGACCCACCGGCGGTGGAGCAGCACAAGGGCGCGCGGCGGGACGGAGGAACGACGGGACGGCCACACGTACGGGTGAAGCGGGGGCAGGGGGCTCATCCGGCCGCGCGTACGAACCTAGGTTTCGTCACTGGAGGTGACCCGAGGATGACAGCCTGTGCCTCCCCCAGGCTTTCCACTGCGGTCGAGCCGGGGGCTTCGGGGGACGACGACGTGACCAGAACCGACGTGACCAGTACGGATGTGGGCGCCCAGGGGGCGCAGGAACGCGGGACGGCCGGGCCTCCGGCGGTCCCGGCCGCGGCGCCGCCCTACGTGCTGGCGGTCGCCCCCGCCGCACCGGGGGCGGCGAGCCCCGGCGCGGTTCCCCCGCCCGAGGGCGCACGGGGGGTGCGGACGGCTCCGCCCCCGGCGGCCGGGGCCCCGGCCGCGCCGGGACCGGAGCGGGGCCCGCGGGCGACCACGCCCACGCCGGCCGCACCGCCTGCCGCACCGCCCGCCGCACCGCCCGCCGCACCGCCGGACGGCGTCCGCGGGGCCGGGCCGGCCGCGGCGGTGCGCCCGGCCGGGGCCGCTCCGCCGCCGCGGACCTCCCCTGTGTCCGCGCCCCGTGCCGCACGGCCCGCGGACGCCGCCGGAGGGGACCGGCCCGTGCCCACGCCCCGCGCCGTGCGCGGCATGCGCCCCGTGGTCCTGAGGAACGCGGAGGCCGCCGCGCGCCCCGCCGTGCCGGCGGGCCCCGCGGGGGAAACGTCTCCGCGCGCCGCGTCCCGGTGGGTCCGCGAGGCGACGCCGCCGCGGCCCGCCGCCCCGTACGCGCCGCCGCCCCCGCCGGACTGCGTCCTCACCCGGGACGGCACCTACGCGGCGCGGCTGACGCTCGCCGCGGACGGCGAGTCCTGGCTGCCCGAGCGGTGGGCCCTCGGCGGGCCGGAGCCGTACGTGGTGCCGCTGCCCGGGAACCAGCCGGAGGAGCCGGACGCCGAGGTCCAGCCGATGGGCGACGGCCGGGTGCTGATCCACCGCAGGGCGGGCACGCGGCACGTGTTCTCCCTGCTCTACCCAACCGGCCCGGGCACCGGTGAGCTGGCCGCCGGCTCGGTGGAGTGCCCGGACGGCGAGACGCTGCGGCTGCTCCCGCCCGCGCCCGGCGGCCGGCGCGCCTTCGCGGTGGCGGTGAGCCCCGGCGGGTCCACGGCGGTGTGGCTGGTGGCGGGCGGCCCGTGCGGCCCGGAGCACCTGGGCGAGGTCCGGGGCCGCTGCTCCGGCGGCGTCTGGCTGGACCGCGAGGGCCGGATGCTCGCCCTGGACCGTGAGGCGGGCGGCCGCACCAAGACCGTGGTGGTGGACCTGGAGCGCGGCTGCGAGGTGTCGCCGCTGCTGCAGATCTCGGCGGAGAGCGACGACCGCCTGCTGATGGCCGATCCGGACAGCGGGCTGTTGCTGATCCGCTCGGACGCGCCGTCCCCGGGCCTGCACCGGCTCGGCTGGGGTGTGCTGGGGTCGTCGCTGCCGGTGCGGTTCCCGGAGGGACTGCGTCCCGCGGAGTGCGTGATGACGCCCTTCGCGATCCAGCCGGGCCAGGTGCTGACGCCGGAGGCGTGCGCGGTGGCGTTGCGGGTGGACGGCGTGGGCGGCAGCTGGATCGGGCTGTGGCGGCCCTCGGACCGCCGGGTGTGGCACGTGGCCGCGCCGACCGGGTGGCTGACGGGAGCCGGGGGGTGGACCAGGGAGGGCGTGCTGCGGCTGCCGTACGCGACGCGGGAGGAGCCGTGCGGCCTGGCGTCGGTGGAGGGGCCGCCGGCGGAGGTACCCGCCGGGGCCCCGCCGGCCGGGCCCGCCCCGGTCCGTCCGGTCCCGCTCCAGCAGTCCCCCCTCGCGGTGGGCGCCGCGGGCTGACTCCTTCCGGCCCGTCCCGGCGCTGCGCTGCCCTACCCTGCGGACCGTGAACCGGCGGAAGAGGAAGAGACTCGCCCGTGCCCTGGTCGAGGCGGCGGGCGGGGAGCAGGAGGCGCGGGTCGCCGCGCTGCTGCGCGCCGGGGCCGACCCGGACGGGCGGGACGCCGAGGGCACGACGGCGCTGTACGCGGCGTCGGTGCAGGGCGCCGCCGCGGTGGCGGGGCGGCTGCTGGAGGCGGGAGCCGTGCCCGACCTGGAGAGCGCCGGGTGGGGCGCGGAGGGCACCCCGTTGTGCGCCGCCGCCTGCTGGGGCCACGACGACACGGTCCGGGTGCTGCTGGCCCACGGCGCCGATCCCGCACTGCGCGAGGACGGTGGCTCCGGGCTCACGCCGCTGGAGTGGGCGGAGCGCGGCCCGTACCCGCGAACCGTCCGGCTGCTGCGCGAGGCGAGCCCCGCGCGGCCGTGATCTCACCCGTCCGGCGGACACGCTCACCCGTCCGGCGGACCACCGCCGCCCCTACGCTGAGCCCGTGAACGAGATGCCGCCGGACCACCGGCCCGCCCGGTCGGTCCGTCTCCTGCTCGCCGAGGACACCCGCACCGCACGCGGCGGACTGCCGATGCTGCTGGAGATGGAGCCGGACCTGAAGGTGGTGGTGCGGGCCTCGTCCGGCGACCAGGTGGTGCACGCGGTCCTCACCCACCGTCCCGACGTGGCGCTGCTCGACATCGACCTCCCCGGCCGCGGCGGGCTGGACCTGGCCGCCGAGCTGACCGCGCAGGCCCCCGACTGCCGGGTGGTGATCCTGGCGACGGCGGGCCGCCCCGAGTACCTGCGCCGCGCGCTGGCCGCGGGCGCGGCGGGGTTCCTCATCAAGGACGGCCCGGTCGGCGAACTGGCCTCGGCCGTCCGCCGGGTGCTCACCGGCGAGACGGTGGTCGACCCGGCGCTGGCCGCCGCCCTGCGCCGGGACCAGGGCTGACCGGGGCGGACGGCTCCCTCTCCGCCGCCCCGGGCGATCACCGGCGCGGCCCGTACGGCAGCATGGGCGCGCATCACCGCGGTACCGCGGACCACCTTCACGGTGGCCCACCGCGCGCCCTCGTGCCCGCGCGCGCCGCCCGGCACCGCACCGGCACGCACCACCCCCGAGGAGGCCCCATGTCCGCGTCCGCCGAACCCGCGCCCGAGGTCCTGGCGGCGTTCGAGGCCGCCAAGGGCTTCATGCCCGTGGACGAGGGCCTCGCCCTGTACGAGGCCGCCGCCCAGGCGGCCCGCCTGGGCCTGCCGCTGCTGGAGGTGGGCACCTACTGCGGGCGTTCCACGATCCTGCTGGCGGACGCCGCCCGCCGTGCCGGGGTCGTCGCGCTCACCGTGGACCACCACCGGGGCAGCGAGGAGCAGCAGCCCGGCTGGGACTACCACGACCCGCAGACGGTGGACCCTGAGATCGGGCTGATGGACACCCTGCCGGCCTTCCGCCGCACCCTGCACCGGGCCGGGCTGGAGGAGCACGTGGTGGCGATGGTCGGCCGTTCGCCGCAGGTGGCGGCGGTGTGGGGGGCGCCGCTGGGCCTGGTCTTCGTGGACGGCGGGCACACCGACGAGCACGCGAACGCCGACTACGAGGGCTGGGCGCCGCACGTGGCCGAGGGCGGACTGCTGGTGATCCACGACGTCTTCCCGGTGAAGCTCGACGAGTTCACCGGCCAGGCCCCGTACCGCGTGTACCTGAGGGCGCTGGCGTCGGGGGCGTTCACCGAGGTCTCGGCGACCGGCACGCTGCGGGTTCTGCGGCGGACCGGGCCGGGGGTCTGAGACCCGGCCGGGCTCGCCCCGTTAGGCTCGCCCCGTGTCGTACGCAGGTCCGGAATTCGATCCCCGTCCGTCGCCGCCCTCCCGGCGCGGCCGCCGCGCGCTGCTCGCCGCCCTGGTGGTGGCGCTGGCCGCCGCCGGGGTGGCCGTCCAGCGGGTGGTGAGCGGTGACGGGGACGGTTCGCGGGCCGCCGCCTCCGCGTCGCCCGACTCCCCGGCCACGCCCGGCGGTTCCCCGGAAGCGCCCTCGAAGTCCCCCTCCACGTCCGGCACTTCCTCCCCGTCCGCCGCGTCCACGGCCAAGCCCCCTGCGCGGTCGGGGCCGTTGAAGGGCAAGGTCGTGGTGATCGACCCGGGTCACAACACCGGGAACGCGGCGCACACCGCCGAGATCAACCGCACCGTGCGGATCGGCAACGGCGCCAAGGAGTGCGACACCACCGGCACCGCCACCAACGCCGGTTACGCGGAGGCCAGGTTCACCCTGGACGTGTCGCGGAGGCTGCGCGCCCTGCTCGAACAGCAGGGTGCCACCGTGAAGTTGACCCAGGACGGTGACCGCCCGTGGGGTCCCTGCATCGACGAGCGGGCGCGGATCGGCAACGAGGCGGAGGCGGACGCGGTGGTCTCGGTGCACGCCGACGGCTCCGCGGCGGGCGCCCGCGGCTTCCACGTGATCCTGCCCGGCCCGGTCACCGGCGGCGGCGCCGACACCCGGGGCATCGTCGCGCCCTCCCGCGAGCTGGGAGAACGCATCGCGGGCAACTTCGTGCGGGCCACCGGCAGCGCGCCCTCCGACTATGTGGGCGACGGCACCGGTCTGGTCACGCGGAAGGATCTGGGCGGTCTCAATCTGTCGAAGGTCCCCAAAGTGTTCATCGAGTGCGGCAACATGCGGAACAGCAAGGACGCGGCGCTGCTGACCAGCGGCGCGTGGCGTCAGAAGGCCGCGCAGGGCATTTCCGGCGGAATCGTGGGTTTCCTGCGCGGGTGAGCGTCGGACGTGCGTGGACCGGCCCACCGGGTGCCCGCGGTGACGGTGCGGACGATAGGGTCCATCCCGCGGCAGAGCCCGGCACGACACGACGACACGAGACGACGAAGGACTTGTAGTGAACATCCGCTCCCTCACTCGGGGCGACGGCGTGGTGATCGGAGCAGCGCTGTTGCTGTTCATCGCGTCGTTCCTCGACATCGCCGACCTCGGGACCAACGACTACGGCTTCGAGTCCCCCTCCGCCTGGGGACACCTGCCCCTCGCCCTGGGCGTCTTCCTGGGCGGCGTGATCGGCGCGGCGTTGATCGTCGTCAACCGGTGCCTGCCCCAGCCCCGCAAGGTGGCCGGCCACGACCTCGGCACCGTCGGCGTGGCCTTCACGGTCTTCGCGTTCTGGTACCTGCTGTGGCAGCTGCTGGACTCCGAGGGCAGCGCCGGCGCGGGCCTGATCCTCGGGTTCATCGCCGCGCTGCTGCTGGCCGGCGCCGCGGTCGCCGGGAGCCTGGTGCCCGCGCTGCAGGCGCCCCTGATCAACGCCACGCCGCGTCCGGCGGCGCCGCAGCCGTACGGCGCGCAGCCGCCGAACGGGTACGGCTACCCGGGGGCGCAGCAGCAGCCGCAGCCCTACGGCGGTCAGCCGCAGCAGGGCGGCACGCCCGCCCCCGCGCAGCAGCAGGCGGGGCCGGAGTTCTCGCCGTTCTGGTTCGCCGTGCCGACGCCGCGGGCGCTGTACGCGGAGGACGGTTCGCCGACGCAGATCGCCGAGCTGGCGCCGGGCGTCTGGTACCTGGCGGTCGACCAGCGGGGTCCGGGTCTGGTCGCGCAGACCCAGGACGGGCGTCGTGGTCTGCTGCAGGACGCCTCGGGCATCCAGCGGGGCTGACGGCTCGCGTCCCTCGTGACCAGGGCCCCCGCCGTCCGGCGGGGGCCTTCGTCGTGCCGCGCGCCGTGCCGTTACGGCGCGCCCTGCAGCTCTCCGGCGGAGGGCACCTTGTCGGTGACCTCGGCGCCGGCGGACTTCCCGGCGTCCTTGACGTCGTTGATGATGCTGTCGAAGTTGCCGACGATCTCGTCGGTGTTGTCGCCGCTGCGGAGCTGCTTGGGCAGGTCCTTCATCTTCTCGATGCCCTCTTCGAGCGGGGCGACGGCCTTCGCCAGGGTGGGGTCGCCCTTGGCGTTGTCGATCGCCGCCTTGAGGCGGTTGTACGCGAAGACGCCGGCGAGGCCGGCCTTGACCAGGGAGATGCGGCGGCCGTCGGCGCCCTTCTTGAAGCTCCCGGCGCGGAACGGCTTGACGATCCACTGGTAGGTGGCGCCCGCGGCGAGGCCGGCGTTCACGACGAAGCGGGTCTTGGCGAACTTCTGTTTCTCGGCGGAGGTGGTGGGGGTGGGCTCGGCTCGTGTCCGCCCCACCTGGGACGCCTCGGCCCTCATCTGCGCCATCGCCTCGGCTTCCAGGGCCTGCGCGCTCGCCCGCGGGTTGACCCGGGTGTCCGCCTGCGGCGAGGAGGTGGTGGGCTCGCTGCTGCCGCAGCCGGTCGCGCCGGCGACGAGGGCGCAGCAGAGGGTCACGGCGAGTGCGAGACGGCGTAGCGAAACGGGCATGGGTCTGCCTCCGGGGGAGTTGGGCGGTCCTCTCCCCGCAGCGTCACCCACCCCTTGGCCCCGGGCGACCGCTGTACCCCCGTCCGGGTACGCCCCCACCACCGTCCCCCCGCGTGCACCCGGCGCCCGCCCGAACGCGGCGCGCGAATCACCCCCTCCCGTGCTCCGACCAGCCCCGCCGCCGCGCGGTCCCCTGCCCCCACCCGTTCCGACCGCGGGCAACCGTGCCGCCGGGACGGTGCGCCGGCCGTGCCCCTTCCGTCTGCGGGCGCCGCGCCACCGTGCGGCCCCCCGACCCGACCCGTCCCCGCCTGCGGGCAGTCGTGCCGCTGGGGCGGCACGGGTGGGCGCAGGCCTCGCGTACGCACGTGACGGCTCGCTCCGCGGAACGTAAGCCCCTTGGGAAGGGGGCGGGTCGGGGGATGAACAGTGCTGTCCGCCGAGGTCCGGCTTGGGCGCGCCGCAGTGAGGTCACGTGCGTAAGGTGCAGCCTGCTTGGGCCTGGTGGAGCGGACCGCTTGCCGCGAGGGCGCCGCCCTGCGCCCGCCCTCCCCCAAGCTCTCGGCTTCGCTCGAGCAGGGGGGACCCCCATCGCCCCCTGGGCGGCCCAGCCGCCCGCAGAGGGGTCGGGCAAGCGCCCGCAAGGGGTCGGGCAGGCGCGCCCGCAGGGGGCGTGGAGGCGCGCGCAGGACGGTGGGGCAGGCGTGCGCAGGACGGTCAGGCGGGCTTCCGCGGGGGTGGGGTCAGGCTGCTTCGGGGGTGGGGTCGCAGCAGTCGGGGGCGAGGCCCCGGGGGAGGCGGTCGCCGCCGAAGACGGCGCAGGTCGCCTCGTGCCCCCCGAGCGCGGCGACAGCCAGCAGCAACGACCCCGCCGTCCAGCTCGTCAGCTCCGCCGGCCAGATCGCGCCGTCGTCGAAGACCAGCCCCGTCCAGTACAGCCCGGACTCCTCGTCCCGCAGGTGCTGCACGGCCTGGAGGATCTCCAGCGCGCGGTCGGACTCCCCCGCCGCCCACAGCGCGAGCGCGAGTTCGCAGGACTCGCCCCCGGTGACCCACGGGTTGGGGACGACGCACCGCACGCCCTTCCCGGGCACCACGAACTCGTCCCACCGGGAGGCGATCCGCTCCCGCGCCTCGGCGCCCTCCATGGCCCCGCCCAGGACGGGGTAGTACCAGTCCATGGAGTACCGGCTCTTGTCGAGGAACCGCTCGGGGTGCAGCCGGATGGCGTGCCGCAGCGCGCCCGCCGCCAGCTCCCAGTCGGGCTGCGGCTCCTCCAGCTGCTCGGCGACCGCGAGCGCGCACCGCAGCGCGTGGTGGATGGAGGAGCTGCCGGTCAGCAGCGCGTCGTCCACCGCCGTGCCGTCGTCCTCGCGCTTCCAGCCGATCTGCCCGCCCGGCTGCTGGAGCCGCAGCACGAACTCGACGGCCGCGTACACGACCGGCCACATGCGGTCGAGGAAGGTGTCGTCGCCGGTGGACAGGTAGTGGTGCCAGACGCCGACCGCGACGTAGGCGACGAAGTTGGACTCGCGGGAGCGGTCGGTGACCTCGTCGTGGGCGCCGTCGGCGTAGGCGGCGTACCAGGAGCCGTCCTCGTTCTGGTGGCGGGCCAGCCACAGGTAGGCGCGTTCGGCGGCCTCGTGCTCGCCGGCCGCGTCGAGGGCCATCGCGGCCTCGGTGTGGTCCCACGGGTCGAGGTGGTGGCCGCGGAACCACGGGATGGCGCCGTCGTCGCGCTGCACGGCGAGCAGGCCGCGCACGGTGGCGGCGGCCTGCTCGGGGGTGAGCACCCCGGGAAGGACGAGGTGCTCGGTACGCGGGGTGGTCACTTCGGGTCCGTCCCGAAGGCTCCGGAGGTCTCGGGGTCCTCGGCGGATCCGGCGGTCCCGGCGGCGACGGCAGCCCCGGCGGCGACGGCCGGCAGGTGCGGCTTGGTCGCGTAGGCCACGAAGCTCTTGCCCATGACGGGGTTGAGGGCGCGCTCGGCGACCCGGGTGGCCAGCGGCTTCTTCATGATGTCCCAGACCAGCAGCTTGTGGTATGCCCGCACCGGCAGCGCCTTGTCGTTGTCCACGCCGAAGGCGCACTTCAGCCACCAGTAGGGCGAGTGCAGCGCGTGCGCGTGGTGGGAGCCGTAGGGGCGCAGGCCGGCCTCACGCATCTTGGCGAGCAGCTCGTGCGCCCTGTAGATACGGATGTGGCCGCCCTCGACCTCGTGGTAGGCGTCGGAGAGCGCCCAGCAGACCTTCTCCGGCCCGTAGCGCGGCACGGTGACGGCGATCCGCCCGCCCGGCTTGAGGACGCGGACCATCTCGGCGAGGACGCCCTTGTCGTCGGGGATGTGCTCCATCACCTCGGAGATGATGACGACGTCGAACGAGGCGTCCGGGAACGGCAGGTTGAGCGCGTCTCCCTCCATGGCGGTGGCGGTGGCGCCGGCCGGGGCCTCACCGGCCTCCTTCATGGCGGCGAACCACTTGGCGACCTCGCGGATCTCCTCGCCGTTGCGGTCCAGGGCGACGACCTGGGCGCCGCGCTTGTAGCACTCGAAGGCGTGCCGGCCGCCGCCGCACCCGAGGTCCAGGACACGGTCGCCCGGGGCGAGCGGGAACCGGGAGAAGTCGACGGTCAGCACGGGGTCCTGCTTTCGCGGTTGTGGCCGGTGGTGGGGGTGGGAGCGGCGGACCGGTCACGGCCCGGCCGCCGGCGTTCGACGGCCTCGCGGTAGTGGGCGACGGTGCCCTCGGCGGCGCGCTTCCAGGTGAAGCGTTCCAGGACGCGGGCGCGGCCGGCGGTGCCGAGGCGGGCGCGCAGCTCCGGGTCGTCGAGGAGGCGGCCGAGGGCGGCGGCGAGCGCTCCGGCGTCACCGGGCGGCACGGCCAGGCAGGTCTCGCCGTCGGTGCCGGCGACCTCGGGGATGGCGCCGCCGGTGGTGGCGACCAGCGGGGTGCCGGTGGCCATGGCCTCGGCGGCGGGCAGCGAGAAGCCCTCGTAGAGCGAGGGCACGCAGGCGACCTCGGCGGAGCGGACCAGGTCGACGAGCTCGGCGTCGGTGATGCCCTTGACGAACTCGACGGCGCCCTCGAGGCCGTAGCGCTCGATGGCCTGGGCGACGGGACCGTCCTCGGCGCGCCGGCCGACGACGACCAGGTGGGCGTCGGGCTGTTCGGTGCGCAGCTTGGCGAGCGCCTCGACGAGGAAGACCAGGCCCTTCAGGGGCACGTCGGCGCTGGAGGTGGTGACGATCCGGCCGGGCACCCGGGGGGTCGACGGGTCGGGCGAGAACAGTTCGGTGTCGGCGCCGATGTGCACGACGTGCACCCGCTCGGGGCGGACGCCGAGGTGGTCGACGATCTCCTGCCGGGAGGTGCCGGAGACGGTGAGCACGGAGGGCAGGCGGCGGGCGACCCGCTTCTGCATCCGGGTGAAGGCGTACCAGCGGCGCACCGACAGGCGGCGTTTCCAGTCGTCGGCGGCGTCGAGCTCGAGCTGCCGGTCGACGGTGATGGGGTGGTGGACGGTGGTCACCAGGGGCGCGCCGAGGTCGCCGAGCTGGCCGTAGCCGAGGGTCTGGTTGTCGTGGACGACGTCGAAGTCGCCGCGGCGGGCGCGCAGCAGGCGGCGGGCGCGCAGCGAGAAGGTGAGCGGCTCGGGGAAGCCGCCGGTCCACATGGTGGAGACCTCGAGGGTGTCGATCCAGTCCCGGTACTCCTCGCGGCGCGGGGTGCGGAACGGGTCGGGCTGGCGGTACAGGTCGAGGCTGGGCAGCTCGGTCAGGGAGAGCCCGGCGAGGTCCTCGCCCTCGTCGAGGACCGGGTACGGCTGGGAGCCGATCACCTCCACGGTGTGGCCGAGCCGGGCCAGTTCGCGGGACAGGTGGCGCACGTAGACACCCTGTCCGCCGCAGAACGGGTTGCCCTTGTAGGTGAGGAGCGCGATGCGCAGAGCCGGCTGACCGTCGGCGGCCATGGCCTCAGCGGTCACTCTCGGCCCCCTTCTCCTGAACTGTCCCGCGAGGTTACGTCGCGGCGGCTACCAGCAACAAGTCTCGGACGATCACCGGCGATCACTGTTGATCACGCAACGGCGGTCCGAATCTACCCGCTGGTAGCGGCACTGTGGGAAGTCTGCCAGGTGATGCTCGCCACGGCATCGGCGGCCCGACGTCCCTGCTGACGTGGGGAGATGTCCGGATCCCGACGTGCCCGAGCGGCCGCCGGCGGACTCAGGCCGGCTGGAGCCCGGCCACTTCCCGGACGGTGGCCCCGGCCTGGCCGAGGAGGGCGATCTCACGCTCCGTCATGGCCGGGTCGGCCGCCCGCAGCCGGAGCGCCTCGCCGAGCTCCTCCGCGGTCGGACGTGCGGCGGCGGGGTCGCCGAGCAGCGTCGCCAGCACTTCCCGTGCCGGTCCGGCGTGCTGGGTGTTCGCGGCGCCGGCCTGGGCGACGATCACCGCGGTCATCGCCCGGTCGAGTCCGGGGCGCCCCTCGCCGGCGTTCGCCCAGTCGATGACCCGGGGGCCCGCGGAGGTGAGGATGACGTTCTCGGGGTGCAGGTCCAGGTGGAGGATGCGCTCCTCCGGGTCCGCCGACCGCCTGGCCGGCACCGCGTGCAGCCGGGCGAGCAGCAGGGAGAGCATCGCGCCCGCCTCCCGGGGCGTGATCAGTCCGGCGAACAGCGCGCCCGCCATCGTGGGACCGTCGAGCCGTTCCAGGACCAGGTCGGTGCCGCAGGGCGTCTCACCCTCCGCCGCCGGACGGACCAGCGGCACGGGGAAGCCGCACCCGTGGAGGTAGGTCATCAGATTCCGCTCGGCCTCCGTGTCGCCGACGGCGGCGTCGCGGTACCTGCGCAGGACCCACCGCTCGTCGACCACGTACACGTCGGCAGTGCGGCCGACCCCGATCAGCACCATTCGCGAAATCCTGCCGGACCGTCCGGCCCGGGTCGAGGGCCTCTTGGCCCTGTTTGCCCTCGCCATGGCCGGATATGTGCCCCCGTTGCCGCCGCGTCCGCCGCCCGGCCGTGGACGGGCGGCCGAGGCGGTCCCGGCCGCCGCGGTACCGCGCCCCCTCCGGCGTCCGGGCGTGCCGGTAGAGTGGCCCGGTCGTCATCACACCCGTTCGGGGGGAAGCCGGTGCAAATCCGGCGCTGACCCGCAACCGTGAGCCGCCGTCCACCGGTGGCGAGCCGGAATGCCCCGGGCGAACGTGACCGGCTCATGGCCACCGGCTCCCGCCGGGGGCCGGCACCGTCGAGGTATACGGAGCCGAGCCGCCGGGCCCGCACTGTGCGCCCGTCGCCGCCTGGCTCCCCACAGGGAGAGGCACCCCGCCAACCATGAACGTTCGCCGCGCCGCAGCGGTCCTCGCCGCTGCCGCCGTACTCGGCGCCGGATCCGCCCCGGCCGCCCTCGCGGACGACGCGACGCCCGCCGCGTCGCCGTCCGCGCCCCCGGAGATACCCGCCGGCCTCCACGGCGCCGCCGACCCCACCTACGACGGCGTCTGGCGCCAGTCGCTGGCCCTGCTGGCCCAGGACACCGCCGGGGTGACGCCCTCCGGACAGGCCGTGCGGTGGCTGACCGGGCAGCAGTGCGCGGACGGCTCGTTCGCCGCGTTCCGCCCCGACCCGGCGAAGGACTGCGACGCCGGCACCATGGTGGACAGCAACAGCACCGCCGCCGCCGTGCAGGCGCTGGCCGCGCTCGGCGGGCACGACGCGGCCGTCGGCAAGGCCGTCGACTGGCTGGTCTCCGTGCAGAACAAGGACGGCGGCTGGGGCTACAGCCCCGGCACCCCCTCCGACGCCAACTCGACGTCCGTGGTGATCGGCGCGCTGGCCGCCGCGGGCGAGAAGCCGGCCGAGACGGTGAAGGGCGGGAAGTCGCCGCTCGACGCGCTGCTGACCTTCGCCCTGCCCTGCGAGGGCGAGGACGCGGGCGCGTTCGCCTACCAGCCCGACAAGTCGGGCGAGCTGCTCGCCAACGCGGACGCCACCGCCGCGGCCGTGCTGGGCTCCCTGGGCGCCGGTCTCGGCGGCAAGGACGCCGAGGCGGCCGGTTCCCCGGCGGAGTGCGGCACGGCGGACACCCCCGGGCAGGCCGCCCAGAACGGCGCCGCCTACCTGGCCGGCCCGCTGCAGAAGGACGGTCACCTGACCTCCGCGCTGCCCGGCGCCGACCCGAGGCCCGACCTCGGCAACACCGCCGACGCCGTGATCGCGCTGGCCTCCGCCGGCCACGCCGACCAGGCGCGGAAGGCCTTCGGCCACCTCCGTGACAACGGCCTCGCCTGGGCGGAGCAGACCGGCCCGGCCGCCTACGCCCAGCTGGTCCTGGCCGCCGAGGCGCTGGGGACCGACCCGCGCGACTTCGGCGGCGAGGACCTGGTGAAGCTGCTGAACTCAACCGGCCCGGCCCCGGAGGCGGACGCGGCGCACGGAGACGACGCCGCCGAGGGCGGCGAGGAGAAGGCCGACGGGTCCGGGATCTCCCCCGCCGTGTGGTGGGCCGGCGGCGGCGTGCTGGCGCTGATCGTGGTCGTCGCGGTCCTGCTGACCGTCCGGAAGCGCCGGCCGTGAGGGGTCCGCGCGCGTTCACGTCGGCCGTCCTGGCGCTGCTGACCGTGTCCCTGCTGCTGCAGGGCGCGGGCTCGGCCGGGGCGGCCGGGTACCGCTACTGGTCGTACTGGGAGCTCGACGGGCGGACGTGGGTGTACGCCACCCAGGGCCCGGCGTCGCTGCGCCCGGAGGACGGCGCCGTGCACGGCTTCCGGTTCTCGGTGAGCGAGAACTCCGCCGACTCCGCCACCCCGCGGACCGCGGAGCCGTTCGCGGAGATCTGCGACGGCACCCCGGAGCGGGACGGCCGCAAGCGGATCGCGCTCGTCGTCGACTTCGGCACCGCCGGGGACGCGCCGGAGGGCGAGACCCCGCCGGAGGGCCGCACGTTCTGCGCGAGCGTCGCCGAGGACGCCTCCGCGGCGGACGCGCTCGCCGCCGTGGCCGCCCCGCTGCGCTACGACAGCGGGGCGCTGCTGTGCGCCATCGAGGGCTATCCGCGCGCCGGCTGCGGCGAGCAGGTGTCCGCCGCGGACCCGTCCGGCGGCGGCGCCTCGGACGGCGGTTCCTCCGGCGGTGACGCGGGCGGCGACGCTGCGGGTGCGGACGCCGCCGGGAAGGGCTCCGCCGACGCCTCGTCGTCGGGCCCCTCCCTCGGCGTGTGGGCGGGCGCGGGCGCGGTGCTGCTGCTGGGCGGCGCCGCCGTCCTCCAGGCGCGGCGACGCCGGGGATGACGGGACGGCGACCAGGATGACCGTGACCACGCCGGCCGTGACCGCCGGCCGGGACGCCGCCAGGGCGCGCGCCTCGGCGCTGCACCCCGGCGCCTGGTGGGTGTGGGCGCTGGCGCTGGGCGTCGCCGCGTCGCGTACCCGCAACCCGCTGCTGCTGGCGCTGCTGATCGGCGTCAGCGCCTACGTGGTCATGGCCTGCCGTACGAACGCGCCCTGGGCGCGTTCGTACGGCGCCTTCGTCAAGCTGGGCCTGCTGGTGCTGGGGATCCGGCTGGTCTTCTCGCTGGTGTTCGGCACCGCGATCCCCGGCACGCTGCTGCTGTTCCGCCTCCCGGAGGTGCCGCTGCCGGACTGGGCGCGGGGCATCCGCCTGGGCGGCCCGGTGTACCTCGAGGAAGTGCTGTTCTCCCTCTACGACGGCCTGCGCCTGGCCACCCTGCTGGTCTGCGTGGGCGCGGCGAACGCGCTGGCCAACCCGTCGCGGCTGCTGAAGGCGCTGCCGGCCGCGCTGTACGAGGTGGGCGTGGCCGTCGTCGTCGCGATGACCTTCGCGCCCCACCTGATCGCCGACGTGCTGCGGCTGCGCGCGGCCCGGCGGCTGCGCGGGCGGCCGGACCGGGGGGTGCGCGGGCTGCTCCAGGTGGGGCTGCCGGTGCTGGAGGGCGCGCTGGACCGTTCGGTGGCGCTGGCCGCCGCGATGGACGCGCGCGGCTACGGCCGCACCGCCGCCGTCCCCGCCGCCGTGCGGCGCACCACGGCGGCTCTCACGCTGGGCGGGCTGCTCGGCATCGCGGCCGGCTCCTACGGTCTGCTGAGCGCGGTCGGCGGGGTGTACGGGCTGCCGCTGCTGCTGGCCGGGATCGTGGCCGCGCTGGCCGGGATGTGGCTGGGCGGCCGGCGGACCCCACGCACCCGCTACCGGCCCGAGCGGTGGGGGGTCCGCGCCTGGCTGGTGGCCGGCTCCGGTGTCGCGGTGGCCGTGCTGACGGTCGTCGCCGCGGCGTACGACCCGGCGGCGCTGGACCCGCCGGTGACCCCGCCGGCCGCCCCCGTGCTGCCGCTGTGGCCCGCCGCGGCGATGCTGCTCGGGCTGCTGCCGGCCTTCCTCGCCCCCCACGTCCCCGAACCGACCGGCAAGGACCGACGACCGTGATCCGCTTCGAACAGGTCTCCGTGACGTACGACGGCACGGCCGAACCCGCCGTGCGGGGGCTCGACTTCGAGATCCCCGAGGGCGAACTCGCCCTGCTGGTAGGCCCGTCGGGCGTCGGCAAGTCGACGGTGCTGGGCGCGGTGAACGGGTTGGTGCCGCACTTCACCGGTGGCACCCTGCGCGGCCGGGTGACGGTGGCGGGCCGTGACACCCGCACCCACAAGCCGCGTGAACTGGCCGACGTGGTGGGCACGGTGGGCCAGGACCCGACCGCGCACTTCGTCACCGACACGGTGGAGGACGAACTCGCCTACGGCATGGAGTCGCTGGGCCTCGCCCCGGACGTGATGCGCCGCCGCGTCGAGGAGACGCTGGACCTGCTGGGCCTGGCCGACCTGCGGGAGCGGCCCATCGCCACGCTCTCCGGCGGGCAGCGCCAGCGGGTCGCCATCGGGTCCGTGCTCACCCCGCACCCCCGGGTGCTGGTGCTGGACGAGCCGACCTCCGCGCTGGACCCGGCGGCCGCGGAGGAGGTCCTGTCGGTGCTCCAGCGGCTGGTGCACGACCTGGGCACCACGGTGCTGATGGCCGAGCACCGGCTGGAGCGTGTCGTGCACTACGCGGATCGGGTGCTGCTGCTGCCGGGCCCCGGCGAGACGCCGGTCGTGGGCGCCCCGGCGGAGGTGATGGTCTCCTCCCCCGTGTTCCCGCCGGTCGTCGAGCTGGGCCGCCTGGCCGGCTGGTCCCCGCTTCCGCTGACCGTCCGCGACGCCCGCCGCCGCGCCGGCACGCTGCGGGAACGGCTCACCGGCGCCGACGACACGCCGGCCCCGGCCCCGGCCCCGGCCGCCGCCCTGACCGTCCCGGCGCTGCGCGCCCCCGCGGCGGAGCGCCGCCGCTGGTGGCCCGGCCGCCGCCGCGCCTCGGCCGCCGCGACCGGAGGCGCCGGGGCCGGGGGCGAGGGCGGGAGCACCGAGGCCGCCGGCGCCGGGGCCGGGAGCGGGATCGCCGAGGCCGCCGGAGTCACGACGGCCGTTGGGTCCACGGGGACCGCAGGGGCCGCGGCGGCCGGTTCGGCGCCCGCGCCCGCCGTGGTGGACCGGCTGGTGGTGCGCCGGGGCCCGGTCGAGGCACTGCGGTCGGTGTCGCTCACCGTCTCGCCCGGCGAGACCGTCGCCCTGATGGGCCGCAACGGCGCGGGCAAGTCCACCCTGCTGTCCGCGCTGGTCGGCCTGGTGGAGCCCGCCTCCGGCTCGGTGCTCGCCTGCGGCGCCGTCCCGCACCGCACCCGGCCGCGCGACCTGGTCCGCCGGGTCGGGCTGGTCCCGCAGGAGCCCCGCGACCTGCTGTACGCGGAGACGGTGGCCGCCGAGTGCGCCGCCGCCGACCGCGACGCGGGGGCCGGGCCCGGCACCTGCCGCGCCCTGGTGACGGAGCTGCTGCCCGGCATCGCGGACTCCACCCATCCCCGCGACCTCTCCGAGGGCCAGCGCCTCACCCTCGCCCTGGCGGTGGTGCTGACCGCGCGCCCGCCGCTGCTGCTGCTCGACGAGCCGACCCGCGGCCTGGACTACGCGGCCAAGACGCGCCTGGTCGGCCACCTGCGCCGGCTGGCCGAGGAGGGTCACGCCGTCGTCCTCGCCACCCACGACGTGGAACTGGCGGCCGAGCTGACCCACCGGGTGGTGATGCTCGCCGACGGCGAGGTGGTCGCCGACGGCCCGACCGCCGAGGTGGTGCTGGCGCTGCCCGCCTACGCGCCGCAGGTGACCAAGGTGCTCGCCCCGCAGCGCTGGCTGACCGTGCGGCAGGTCCGGGAGGCCCTGGCATGACCCCGACCCCCGCGCCCCCGTCCGGGGCCCGCGCCGTCCGGCTCGGCGCCCGCTCCACGCTGACGCTGCTGCTGGTCGGCGTGGTCGGCCTGGCGGGCTTCGTGTGGCCGCTGCTGGCGCCGCCGGAGTCCTCGGTGGCCGCCCACCAGGAGGACGCTCCCTGGCTGTTCGCCGGGCTGCTGCTGCTCCTGGTCGCGGTCACCGCGGCCACCATCGCCGAGTCCGGGCTCGGGGCCAAGGCCGTCGCCATGCTGGGCGTGCTCGCCGCGGCGGGCGCCGCGCTGCGGCCGATCGGGGCGGGCACGGCGGGACTGGAGCCGACGTTCTTCCTGATGGTGCTCGCCGGCCGCGTCCTCGGCCCGGGCTTCGGCTTCGTCCTGGGCTCGGTGACCCTGTTCGCGTCCGCCCTGCTGACCGGCGGGGTGGGCCCCTGGCTGCCCTTCCAGATGCTTGCCCTGGGCTGGTTCACCCTGGGCGCGGGACTCCTCCCCCGCCGCCCCGCCGGCCGTGCGGAGATCTGGATGCTCGCCGGGTACGGGTTCGTGGCGGCCTTCGGTTACGGAACCCTGATGAACCTCCAGGGGTGGCCCTTCCTGACCGGTTCGATCGCCTCGGCCATCGCCCCCGACCCCGGCGCGCCCCTCGCGGACAACCTGGCCCGTTTCGTCGCCTACTGCCTGACCACGTCCATGGGCTGGGACCTCGGCCGCGCCCTGCTCACCACGGTCCTCACCCTGTCCGTCGGCCCGGCCGTCCTGCGCGCCCTGCGCCGGGCCACCCGGCAGGCGGCGTTCGAGGCCCCGGTCTCCTTCGAGGCCCCGGTCTCCTTCGAGGCCCCGGTCTCCTTCGAGGCTCCGGCCCCGTCCGGGACCCCGGCGCCACCCGGGACCTCGGCACCGTCCGGCACCTCGGCCGCTCCGGCACCGCCCGGAAACCCGGCACCGCCCGGGAAGCCCTGACCCCCGCGCACCGGCAGGGCCCGGCCCCCTCGACCGGGGAGCCGGGCCCTTCGCGTGCCGCCGCGCGTCAGGCGACGAAGTCCGCGATGTCGCCGAGCACGCCCGTGTCGGCGAGGAACCCGATGTGCGTGGTGCACAGCACCGCGTTGTTGTCGGCGCCGTCCAGCCGGGTGCTGGTGTAGGGAAGGATGATCCCGTCGCAGGCCGAGTACCAGGTGGCGTACTCGGTGGTGCCCGGCGTCTCGTCGCCCGAGGTGATCTGGGAGATGAACGAGGAGCCGGGGTACATCTGCTGGCAGGTCACGTAGACCAGACAGGCCCCGGCGTAGGTGGTGCCGTGGTTGGCGCCGGCGATCGAGGCCAGGTGGCTGACGTTGCTGTGGCCGCCGAGCACCTTCAGGTAGTACTGGCTGACCAGGCCCCCCATCGAGTGGTTGACGATGGCGACCTTGCTCGCGCCGGTCCGCGACTTGACGTTCTGGACGAACGACGCGAGGCCCTGGGCGTTCTGGACGTTGTTCCCGTACGAGTTGTACTCGTAGGCGAACAGCCGGTCGGCGGACCAGCCCTTGGCGCGGAAGACCGACATGGCGGTGGTCCAGTTGGACGCGCTGCCGGTGTAGCCGTGCACGAAGACCACCGGGGTGCTGGTGCTCATCGGCGCGGCCTCGGCCGCCGTGCCCGCCGTGCTCGCGGGGGTCGCCGCGGTGGCGGGGCCGGAGACGGTGAGGGCGATGGCGCAGGCGGCGAGGACGCCGAGAAGACGGCGCAGGGGGCGACGCATGGGTTCCTCCGAGGGTGAGGCGGGGGGCGGACGCCGTCAGGGTCCCGTCGCCCGCCGGGCGCCCGCATCGGCGAAACGACCGGTGCCCGCGGGAGCCCCTGCCCCGGCCGTCGGCCTCACAGGTCCTTGGCGAACCAGTGCTCGGCGTACACGCCGTCGTTGTGCGGGGGTGTCTCCCGGTACCCGAGGCGCGCGTACAGCGCCCTGGCCTCGACCAGATCGCTCCGGGTGTCCAGGATCATCCGCCGGGCGCCGAGCTCCCGCGCCGCCTCCTCGGCCGCCGCGACCAGCAGCGCGGCGCCGCCCCTGCCCCGGTGGGCGGGCAGCAGGAACACCCGGGTGAGTTCGGCGGCCCCGTCCCCCGCGAGGCGCACCCCCGCCGTCCCGGCCGGCGCGCCGTCGTACCGTGCGACCAGCAGCGCGCCGCCGGGCGGCCGCAGTCCGTGCCCGCTCCCGGCGGCGGCGATCTCCCGCTCCAGTTCCTCCGGGTCGGTCCGCCGCCCTTCGTGGAGCAGGTACCAGCGGTCGCTGACCTCGGTGTAGTACTCCCGCCACAGCGCCACGGCGTCGGCGGAGGTCACCTCCTCGGGCGCGACCGACCATGCGGCGGCGGGGCGAAGCGTCATGCCGGGGATTCTCACCGCGCGGCACCGGCCCGCCAAACCGTTTTCCTCCTGTAACAGTCGGGTCCGTTCGGGCCCCCGGACCGCCGGCCGCTTCGTAGCATTCCGGTCATGCGACGAATTCCCCGTGTTTTCCTGGGTGTTGCCGCCGCCGCGCTGCTGGTCGCCGGCTGTGGACCCGACGACGGGGCGGCCACCGGCCCCGGTCCGGAGGGCGGCGCGGGCTCCGCCTCCGGCGCCGCGCCAAAGTCCTCGGCGGCGAAGGCCGCTCCGCTGGCCGTGGCCGTCACCGGCCCTCAGAAGGGGGTCGCCGAGAGCGGCGCGGACATGGAGGAGCCCCCCGGAAAGCCGGACGGCGGGGCGGACTTCACCACCCAGGTCGAGTACGCGCTCCAGGGGGACCTGCTGAGCGACGCCAGGGTGGCGGGCAGGACCACCGCGGTCTGCCCCCACGGCGTCACCCGGGAGGCGAAGGCGACCAGCGCGTGCACGGTGACGTACGAGGGGGTCGAGATCCCCTACACCGTCACCATCGGCGAGACCTACGAGCCGGACGACATCCTCACCCCGTACCGCGCCGAGCCGCGGAAGCGGCTGCTGGTCGCCCGGCGCGTCCACCACGAGTTCTGGGAGCGGTTCGGCGGCGACGCCGGCACCGAGCTGTCCTGCGACGAGATCCCCGTCGCCGCCGCGGTCGACGGGTCCGCGCCCACCGGGTACACCTGCCAGACCGTCCGGGACGGCGGCGCCGCCACCCGGTACACGGTGGCCGCGGATTCCGACGGACCCCTGTTCGACCGCGTCCAGGACTGACCGGCACGGCGGCGGCGCGTGCTCACGGTGACGGACACGGGCGGCGGGCCGGGGTCATAATCCCCGGGGAAGGGGACCCGCGGGTTCCCTCCGCCCCGTCCGGCCGGCCCCAGGGAAAGGACCAGTCCGATGAGCGAACCCTCAGGCGGGAATCCCGCGGTCTGGAACGACGTCGACGACTATCTGTCCGCCCTGCTCGCCCCGGAGGACGAGGCGCTGACGGCGGCCCTGCGCGACGCGGAGGAGGCTGGCCTGCCGCCGATCGGCGTGTCGGCGACCGCGGGCAAGCTGCTGCGCCTGCTGGCCGAGACGCGGGGCGCCCGGAACATCCTGGAGATCGGCACGCTGGCCGGGTACAGCACCATCTGGCTGGCCCGCGCCCTGCCCGCGGACGGCCGCCTGGTCACTCTGGAGTACGAGGAGCGGCACGCCGCGATCGCCCGCCGCAACCTCGCCCGGGCGGGGCTGGACCGGATCGTGGAGGTGCGGGTGGGCCCGGCGCTGGAGTCGCTGCCGAAGCTGGCCGACGAGCACCCGCCCCCCTTCGACCTGGTGTTCATCGACGCCGACAAGGCCAACAACGCGCACTACGTGGAGTGGGCGCTGCGGCTGACTTCGGCGGGCAGCCTGATCGTCGTGGACAACGTGGTGCGCGGCGGCCGGGTCACCGACGCCGGCAGCGACGCCCCGGACGTCCGCGGCACCCGTGCCGCGCTGGAACTGATCGCCTCGCACCCGAGGCTCGCCGGCACCGCGCTGCAGACGGTGGGGGTCAAGGGGCACGACGGGTTCGCGCTGGCACGGGTGCTGGCGTAACGGCGCCCCGCCGGCCCCGGGGGGGGTCAGGCCTCGTGGTAGAAGCCCACGTTGACGCTGCGGGGCGAGGTGCGGTCCTGGACGACGATCTCGCCGGAGCCGCCGGGCGGCAGGGTGACCGTGCCGCCGTAGGCCAGCGGGTGGGTGGCGCCGCCCATCAGGATGCGGACCTCGGAGGAGGGGTCCGGCTGGGAGCCGCGCAGCCAGGTCAGGTGCCAGACGCCGTCCGAGCCGTACTGGAACTCCAGGTGGACCCGGGAGACGAACAGCCAGTCCGACGGCGTGCCGAGCCGGCACACCGCCTTGTCGCGGCCGACCCGCAGCACCGAGCCGGGGGCGCTGGGCGCGTCGGCCATCTGCATGCCGGCCGTGGCGCCCTCGTCCGTGCCGGAGACGGCGGCCATGGTCAGTTCGAGCACTGCGCTCAGCTCCTCGTGGTGCGTACCGGGCGGACCGGTGCCGATGATAGATCGGCCTGATGCCGCTCGTCCGCCGGACCTCCGGTCCGGGACAATGGACGCATGACCGAACGGAAGCCTCCGGGCGTGCGCTTCGAGTCCTGGGTGGACCGCCAGATCCGTGAGGCGGAGGCCCGGGGCGAGTTCGCCGATCTGCCGGGCGCGGGCAAGCCCCTGCCGGACCTCGGCGCCGCGCACGACGACCTGTGGTGGGTGAAGCGCAAGATGGCCCGCGAGGGCCTGTCCGTGCTGCCTCCGGCGCTTGCCCTGCGCAAAGAGGCCGAGGACGCCCACGAGGCGGCACTGGCCGCCCCGACGGAACGGGCCGCGCGCAAGATCCTCGAGGACGTGAACGTCAAGATCCGCGACATGATGTACAAGCCGCCGCCGGGCCCGCCGCTGGGCCGCAAGCCCTTCGACGTGGAGGGCGTGCTGGCCGAGCGGCGGGCCCGGCGGGACTGAGCTTCTCCGTTCCTCTGTTCCGGAACTCTCTGGGCGTGTCAGAGCCGCAGCAGCCGCTCGGTGAGCTCGCGGTAGTCGCGCAGGATCAGCCGGAGCTGCTCGGTGTCGGCGGACGGGTCGGCGGTCTCGTCGCCGAGGGACTGCCAGGCGGTGCGCAGCGTGCGGCGCCGGGCGGTCAGGCAGGAGCTGAGGCGTTCGGACACCTCGTCCAGGATCTTCTCGGCCTCGGCCACCGAACCGCGGGGCTCGTCGACGAAGCCGCCCATGGCGTGGTGCAGGCGCTGGGCCTGCTTCTCGGTGTCCTCGTGCGGCAGCAGCCGGTGCAGCGTCTCGCCGGGGCCGTCGTCGGCGTGGCGGGCGCCGGTGTGGTGCGTCCCGGTGCCGTGGGTGCCGGTGCCGTGGGTGCCGGTGCCGTGGGTGCCGGTGCCGTTGGTGCCGGTGCCGTAGGTGTCGCGGCCGTGGGTGCCGTGGTCGTCCCCCGTGCCGGTGACGCCTCCGAACGGGCCGCCTGTCACGTTGCCCACGCCGGTCGTGCTCTGCGTGGCCTGCGGGCCGGGCGTGGCCCGCGGGCTGTGCGCGCCCGTGTCCTCCGGTGCGCCGGCGGCACCGTCGTACGGCGTGGAGTGCGCGGGGACGCCGTCGTGGGCGCCGCCGCCCTGGAGGCCCGTGCCCTGCGTGCCGGAGGTGCCGTGGCCGTCCGCGGAGCCGTGGGTGTCCTGGAACACCTGGCCGTCCCGGATCCCCTGGCCGGCGGACCGGTCGCGCTGGTCCTGGAGGTCGTGGCTGTCCGCGCCCGGCGGGACGCCGGGGTCGCTCAGCGGGCGGACCGGGGTGACGGCGGCGTCCGGCGAACCGCCGGGGCCCCACCCTCCGGTGCCCGTGCCGTCGTCGGTGTGCCCGACCGGCGCGTGGTCCGCGTGCCCCACGTGTCCGACGTGGTCCGGGTGACCGGTGTGGTCCGTGTGTCCGGTGTGGTCCGGGTGGCCCGTGTGGCCGGTGCGGTCCGTTCCCCGGTCGGTGGTGTGGTCGGTCAGGCGGTCCTTGATGCGGTCTGTCATGCGGTCGCTCATGCGTCAGCTCCCCTTCGCGTGGTTCCGGGTGAGGGCGCCCGGCAGGTGGGACCGGGTCAGGTCGCCGGTGGCGCCGTGGCCGCCGTGCCGCTCGCCGTGCCCGCGGGCGTCGTGGGCGCCCTGCGTGGCGGGGCCCGTGCGGTGGGTGCGGTTCTCGTGGATCAGTGCGTCGAAGAGCGCGCGGCCCTCCACCAAGGCCTCGCGCAGTTCCTCGGTGGCCGAGCTGCTCTCCGCGGCCCCTCCGGCGGCGGCCAGCGCCGCACGGTGGATCCGCCGGTAGCCGTTCACGTGGTGCGGGTGGTGGACGGAGAGCGCGGAGACCTGCTCCTCGTACTCGTTGCCGGCCGGGAAGCCCCGGGACGCGGCGAGTTCGGCGAGGAGGCGGTCGGCCTCGGCCACCGACTCCCGCGGCGACTCGACGAAACGCTCCTGGGCGGCCGCCCAGCTCGTCTCGTACCGCTGCCGCTCGGCGGGCTCCAGCGGTCGCGTGCTCAGCCGGCCGTGGCGCTCGACCCGGGCGGAGAGTTCCCGCTCGGCGGCACCGGTGTCACCGTCGTACCGGGCGACGGTTCGTTCGTACTCCGGCCCGAAGCGCTTGCGCAGGTTGCGGCCGCCGTTGGCGCCTCGGGACTTGGCGATGAAGGCCGCGATCAGGACGACGGCGGCCACGATGACGATCAGAGCGATGATCACGCCTTGGGACATGGAAGCCTTCCGGGTTCGCTCCCGGCCCGCTCTCGTCGCGGACCGCTTCGTCCCGTTCGTCTTGCCTCGGCCGCATCGCTCAAACGGCGCATTCACGGCAGGGGAGGCGGGACGCACCGCCTCCGGAGCGCCCGCACGCCTCTCAGGCGGCCCGCCAGTACCGGTGGGAGGTGGAACCGCCGGCCTGCCGGGGCCGCTCGGCGTCCGAACCGGACAGTTCGTCGTTCAGCTCCTTGACCAGCTGGATCAGGTCGCGGGGCCGGTCGGGGCCCCACCAGTCGCCGAGCAGTTCGCCGAGCGATTCGTCACGCGCCTGGGAGAGCCGTTCGGCGACCTCGTGGCCGGCGGGGGTGAGTTCCAGGTCCAGCCCGCGACGCACCGCGAGCCCCCGCTCCTCCACCTGACGTCCCGCCTCCATGATCTTTTCCAGCGGCACCCTGCTGTACTCGGCCAGCACCGCCGGCTCGGTCCAGCCGTACCGGCGGGTCCGCAGCAGCAGCCAGCCGGCCGCGGGCAGCAGGTCGTAACCGGCCCGTTCGGTGATCCGCCGGTAGACCTCGCGCCGCCCCTCCCGGCTGGCGAGCACCGAGAGCGCCCGCGCCGCCTCGTCGTGCGAGGAGCGCTCCACGGGGTTGCTGGCCAATGTCTGCGTGCCGTCCGGGGTGGTCACCGATCCGCGCAGGGTGTCCTCGCGCAGCGCCAGGGCGAGCAGGAAGGCCAGGGCGGCCACGGGGGCGGCGTAGAGGAACACGTCGGTGATGGCGTCGGAGTACGCGCCCAGGGCGCGGGCCCGCAGGGCGGCGGGCAGCGCGGTGATGACGCGGGAGTCGGACTGCAGGCCGTCCACCGTCACCCCGGGCGGCAGCCGGACGCCGCTGAAGGCGTCGGCCAGCTTGTCGCCCAGGCGCCCCGCGAAGACCGTGCCGAAGACCGCCACGCCGAACGAGGCGCCGATGGAGCGGAAGAAGGTGGCGCCGGAGGTGGCGACGCCGAGGTCCTGGTAGGAGACCGCGTTCTGCACGATCAGCACCAGCACCTGGATGACCAGCCCGAGGCCGGTTCCGAAGACGAAGAAGTACACGCCCATCACCCAGGTGGGACTGGTCGCGTCCAGCTGGTGCAGCAGCACCAGGCCGATCGCGGTGATCAGGGTGCCAGCGACCGGGAACACCTTCCACCGCCCGGTGCGGCTGACCACCTGCCCGGAGGCCGTGGAGGCGAGCAGCAGACCCGCCACCATGGGCAGCATGTACACGCCCGACATGGTCGGCGAGACGCCGTGCACCACCTGAAGGAAGGTCGGCAGGTAGGTCATCGCGCCGAACATCGCGAAGCCGACGATGAAACTGATCACGGCGGTGAGGCTGAAGGTGCGGACGGCGAACAGCTTCATCGGCAGCACCGGCTCGGCGGCACGCCGCTCGACCGCCACGAACGCCACCGCCAGCACCACTCCGAGCACCGCCAGGGACACGACCTGCCAGGACCCCCAGGCCCAGGTGGTGCCGCCGAGCGAGGTCACCAGGACCAGGCAGGTGGCGACCGAGGCGATCAGCAGGGTTCCCAGGTAGTCGATGCGGTGCTTCTCGCGCCGGCGCGGGATGTGCATCACGGCGGCGATCACGGCCAGCGCGACGACACCCAGCGGCAGGTTCACGTAGAAGACCCAGCGCCAGCTCAGGTGCTGGGTGAACAGTCCGCCGAGCAGCGGGCCGAGCACGCTGGTGGCACCGAAGACGGCGCCGAACAGGCCCTGGTAGCGGCCCCGGTCGCGGGGCGGCACCAGGTCACCGACGATCGCCATCGTCAGCACCATCAGCCCGCCGCCGCCCAGGCCCTGGAGGGCCCGGAAGGCGATCAGCTGCGGCATGTTCTGCGCCATGCCGCAGAGCGCCGAGCCGATCAGGAAGATCACGATGGCGGTCTCGAAGAGCCGCTTGCGCCCGTACTGGTCGCCGAGCTTGCCCCAGAGCGGGGTGGCCGCGGTGGCGGCGAGCATGTAGGCGGTGACCACCCAGGACAGGTGCTCCAGGCCGCCGAGTTCGCTGACGATGGTGGGCAGCGCGGTCGAGACGATGGTCTGGTCGAGGGCGGCCAGCAGCATCCCCAGCAGCAGCGCGCCGATCGAGACCAGCACGTTGGGTGCCACGTGGGTGGGTTCGTCGGCCACGCCGCCCCGGGCGCCGGGACCGTGACCGCCGTGCCCGCCGTGCCCTCCGTGGCCGCCGTGGCCGCCGCCGTGCGGGGTTCGGGCGTCCGCCGGCCGGGCCTGGGTGCGCGCCGTGGCGTGGGCGGCGGCCGGGGCCTGCTGCCCGTGCGGTGGTCCGGCGCCCGCGCGCGGCCCCGGGGAACGGACGCCGTCCGTCCGGCCCTGTGCGTCGTCGGCCATGGGTCCTCCCGGCTCTCGACCTACACCTTCCATCGTTGCCGGAGTGACCCGTTATGGCCTGTTGAGTCCTCCGTGGCGGCCGTCAATCGGGGTGCCCCGTACGCGACGAGACCGAAAATCTGCATAATCACGGGGGATTCAAGGGGAGGGACCCGACGCGTGAACGAGAACCAGGGGAACGAGTGCCCCGGGTGCGGTGCGCCGCGCCAGGTGGACCACACCCCGTCGTGCGCCTGCGCACTGCTGGCCGCCGACGCGCTGCGTGACGCGCGCGAGCGGGAGGCCGCCGAGGCGGAGGACTTCGACCCGCTGCGGGTCCGGCCCTACGTGGGGCTGGCCGCTCCCGGGGACGCGGCGGGGGCCGGCGGGCAGCAGCCCCGGGTGATCGTGGGCGAGGTCGTCGCCGCGCGGGACGCGGAGGTGGCCCTCGCGGGCCCGCTGCCCCCCGAGCAGCCGGCGCCCGCGGCGCGGCACGCGCACCACGGGAACGGGTCGCCGGACGTCCGGGACGGCGCGGCGGGCGCGCACGGTGCGGACGGCCGGCACGGTGCGGACGGCCGGCACGGTGCGCATGGTGCGGACGGCTCGAGCGGCGCACCGTACGCGCACGGCGCGGCGTTCGCGGACCGGGCGCCCGGCGCGTTCGCCGGGGCGTACGCCTCCGGGGCCGAGGACGGCGGCGGGGCCGGTGGCCCCGTGGACGGCGTCGTGGACGGCGTCGAGGACACCGAGAGCCCTGGCGCCCCGGACGCCGGGTCGCGCGGGGCGCACCGCCGCCGCCGGACGCCCAAGCGCCGGGCCGCGCTGGTGACCGCCGGGTCGGTGGTCGGCGTGGGAGCGGTGATCGCGGGCGTGACCAGCGGACTGTTCGCGTACCAGACGCCGTCCCGGACGACCTCGATGCCGCAGCGGGCGAGCATCCCGGACGTGGACCCGGAGGTCGCCGCCAACGCCTCGACGAAGTCGTCGGCCGCCTCCTCCGCACCGTCGGAGAAGTCCGCGTCCCCGACGCCGAGCGCCTCGGCCGCCGCCTCCGCGTCGGCGTCCGCCGAGGCGTCGCGCACCGCGGCCCCTGAGCCGGAACGTTCCAGCACCTCGGCCGCCCAGCCTCCGGGCGGCGACGAGAGCGGCACCGGCCTGGCCGGCGGTTCCCTGGGCCCGGGGGCCACCGGTCCCGAGGTGGCGGAGCTCCAGCGCCGCCTGGCGGAGCTGTGGCTCTACAGCGGCGCCGCGGACGGCCGGTACGACGACCAGGTCCGCAACGGCGTCAGCGCCTTCCAGTACATCAACGGCATCGACGAGGACGAGTACGGCACCTACGGCCCGGCGACCCGGGCCGTCCTGGAGAACATCACCACCGGTGACGGAGAGCCCGGCGGCGATCGCGACGACCGGCGGGACGGGCAGGGCGACGGCCGGCACGGCCGGCGCTGACGCGTTGACCGGGCCCGGCCGGCGGGCGGAGAAGGCCGGACCCGGTTGCACAGGGCGCGGGACCCGCGGGTCGCGCGCCGTGGACGGACGGCGGCCGCACCCGGCGGCCGTCCGGTGTGGCGGGGCTCAGTCCCGCCGGGCCCGCACCAGCACCGAGCCGTCGGCGCCGGGTTCCACCCGGATCTGACGCAGGTCGCTCACCACCACGTCCGGTGCGTGCGCGTGGGCCCGCAGGCCCACACCGACCACCCGCATCCCGGCGGCCTTGCCGGCGGTGATCCCGGCCTCGGAGTCCTCGAACACGAGACAGTCCTCCGGGGCGATCCCCAGCTCGGCGGCCGCCTTCAGGAAGCCCTCCGGGTCCGGCTTGGAGTGGGCGACGTCCTCCGCGGTGACCCGCGTCTCCGGCACCGCCAGCCCGGCGGCGGCCATCCGCGCCGTGCACAGCTTCACGTCCGCGGAAGTGACCAGGGCGTGCGGGACCCCGCGCAGCGAGGCCAGGAACTCGGGCGCGCCGGGCACGGGCACCACGCCCTCGGTGTCGGCGGTCTCCTCCGCCAGCAACCACGCGTTGTCGGCGTGGTTCTCCGCCACGGGGCGGTCGGGCAGCAGCAGCGCCATCGTGGAGTGGCCCTGGCGGCCGTGGGCCACCTTGACCACGTGGTCGCCGTCGAGCCCCTGGGACGCGGCCCAGCGACGCCAGACGCGCTCCACGGCGGCATCGGAGTTGACGAGGGTTCCGTCCATGTCGAGCAACAGGGCGCGGACGGAGAATTCGACGGCGGCACCCATGGCCATACGGCACGGCTCCAGACGCAAGAGAAAGCAGACCAAGGTGGCCCCGCCCGCCGGTCAGGGGGTGACGAGCGGGAACCACTTTGTTCCTCAACGATACAAAACCCTTCGGCCTGCCGCCACCCGGGGGTCCACGATGTGGACACACAGCCATCCGAGGCGCGGCCCGCCGGGGCGCCACGGGGCGGTGGCGACTCCGCAGAGGCGGCCGGGACCGGGTCGCCGGGGCAGGGCCCGGGCTGGAACCGGGGCCGGGCCGAGCCGGGGCCGATCCCGGGCTGGGCCGGGGCCGATCCCGGGCCGAGCCGGGGCCGGCACTGGGGCCGGACCTGGGGCCGGGCCACGGCCGCCGACGGCACCGGGCGACACCCTCCGGCACCGTCGACACCATCGAGACCGGCCGACACCGGTCGGCACCGGCCGACAGCTATCGACACCGGTCGATTGGACGACACCCGGCCTCGGACGGCGCCCGACGCGTCAGCCGGCGATCGCCTCCCACAGGCTCCACAGGCCCAGCCCCGTCATCAGCACCGCAGCGATCTTGGTGATCAGCTCCAGCGGCACCTTCTTCATCAGCGCCTTGCCGCCCACGATGCCGAGTCCGGCCACCGCCCACAGCGCCAGCACGGCCCCGAGCCCCACCGACAGCGGGTCGTCGTACCGGGCGGCCAGGTTGGCCGTCATGATCTGCGTCAGGTCGCCGAACTCGGCGACCAGGATGAGCATGAAGCCGGCCCCCGAGACCTTCCAGAAGGACTGGTTCTCCGGCTTGCGGATCTCCTCCTCGTCCTCGCCCTTCTTCATCAGCAGCACCGCCGCACCGCCGAGGAAGAGCACACCGGTGATCGCGTGCACGATCTGCTGCGGCAGCAGCGTCAGCACGCTGCCCGCCGCGACGGCGAGCACCACGTGGACCAGGAAGGCCGCCGCGACCCCGGCGAAGACGTAGGAGGCGCGGTAGCGGGTCCCCAGCACCAGGCCGGCCAGCGCGGTCTTGTCGGGGAGCTCGGCGAGAAAGACGACGCCGAAGACGAGCGCCGTCACACCAATGCTGATCACATTTCCTCAATCGGTCGGGCCACCCCACCGAGAGATTGCGCGTCTGCGAACACCTCGGCACGGCAGCACACACGGATGTACACGGGTATGCACTGCTTGCCGAAGGTCTCGCCGGCCGTCCGGTTCACACCGGTACACGGCCTCCGGGCGCCGGCTCAGCGAGCTGAGCAGTATGTCGACGGTCCCGGCGTAGGGCTACTCCCCTTCCGCTTCCCCCATCGTACGTGAACCTCCGGTGCGAACATCCGGGCGAACCCGTCGCAACCTCCCGCGGCCTCTTGTCGTGGCATGTACGCGTCGCTAACTTCTCACCGGCTGCTCACTCGCCGGCAACGTCACGCGACGAGCATGCCGTCCGTCCGCGTTTCGCCTCCCACCATCGAGGGACCTCGCATGCCCAAGTTCTACGCGCGTCACGCCCGCCGGTTCGGCATAGTCTCGGCGCTGGCCGGGATCGTCGCCTCGCTGGGCCTCTTCGCCGCCCCGAGCGCGTCCGCCGCCCTCCCCACTCCGGTCAGCGCCGCCACCGCCCGCAGCTACCTCGCCACCCTGCCGGTCCAGACCGAGGTCCGCACCGGCTACAACCGCGACCTGTTCCCGCACTGGATCACCATCAGCGGCGCCTGCAACACCCGCGAGACCGTCCTCAAGCGCGACGGCTCGGGCGTCGTCACCGACTCGGCCTGCGCCGCCACCAGCGGCAGCTGGTACTCGCCCTTCGACGGCGCCACCTGGTCCGCCGCCTCGGACGTGGACATCGACCACCTGGTGCCGCTGGCCGAGGCCTGGGACTCCGGCGCCCGCAACTGGACCACCGCACAGCGCCAGGCCTTCGCCAACGACCTCACCCGGCCGCAGCTCCTGGCCGTCACCGACAACGTGAACCAGACGAAGGGCGACCAGGACCCCGGCACCTGGATGCCGTCCCGCACCGCTTACCGCTGCACTTACGTGCGTGCCTGGGTGCAGGTGAAGTACTACTACGGCCTCTCGGTGGACTCCGCCGAGAAGAGCGCCCTCACCAGCTACCTGTCGAGCTGCTGAACCGCCGAGCCGTATAGCAGCCGAGCCGTACAGCAGCCGAGCCGTTCGGCCGCCGCGTCCGCGGCGCTGGGCGCGGAGCCGGTCGGCGCGTCCTCCTCCGCCCGAGGTTGACGCGCCGCACCGTCTCCCGTCCGGCCCCGGCATCCCGGTCGTGGCCCCGCCGTCACTCTCCACGGTGACCTGGCGGGGCACGGCCGGGCCGGGGCTCCCGGGCCCGATCACACTGACCTCGATCGGACCCTCCCGAGGAGCCCCCATGCACCGACCCCCGCACGACACGCCGCCCGAGCCAGGCACCGAACCGCCCCTCGTACCGGGCCCCGAGGCAGGCCCCGGTACGTCCACCGAGGCGGGCCCCTGCGCCGCCCCGGGGGCGGCCGCCAAGTCGCCCCCCGAGGCCGGCCGCGGCTCGACTCCGGAGACACCCACCGAGGCGTCCGCCGAGGCGGTAGCACCGCCGGACGCCGCGGCCGCCCCGACGACCACCCCCGCGATCCCCACGACCGCCGCGGCACCCACGACCGCCGCGACCGCCCCGCCGATGGCCTCCGGAGAGCCGCCACCGCCGCACCCTCTGGCGCTCGCGGCCGACCAGGGCGTCGCGGCCGCCCACCGCCACGTCCTCGCCCTCTTCCGCGTCGTGACGGGGCTCCTCTTCGCCTGCCACGGAGCCGCCTCCCTCCTCGGCGCTCTGGGCGGCGCCCATGGCACCGGCGGGACCGTCCCGGCCGGTACCTGGCCCGGCTGGTACGCCGCCCTCATCCAGTTCGCCGGAGGCACCCTCGTCCTCCTCGGGCTCGGCACCCGCACCGCCGCCCTGATCTGCTCCGGCTCGATGGCC
The DNA here is from genome assembly GCF_008974245.1 of Streptomyces abyssomicinicus. Taxonomy (GTDB): domain Bacteria; phylum Actinomycetota; class Actinomycetes; order Streptomycetales; family Streptomycetaceae; genus Streptomyces; species Streptomyces abyssomicinicus. The sequence continues at coordinate 442,039 of NZ_BBZI01000008.1, forward strand.
TACGCCTACTTCACCGTGCATCAGGCGCGTGACCTGTGGCCGCTGCAGAACGGCGGCGAACCGGCCGCCCTCTTCTGCTGGTCGTTCCTCCTCCTCGCCGTCACCGGTCCGGGCGCCCTCTCCCTGGGCGCCCTTCTCGCCCCTTCCTCCCGGCACCGACGGTCCGTCCGCCCCGGCCGGCCCCGTCGACCCGGCCGGCCCCGTCGGCCGGTTGCGCTCAGCGGGCCGTCGTCCACCCGAACGGAACCGTGAAGCAGCCGACCCGCGCGCCGGAGGAACCCGGCTCGTCGTGGATCACCACGGAAGCCGCCCCGCTCTTGCGGAAGCCCCAGTCGTGGTGGGCGGTCGCCTTCCCGGAGCCCTTCCGGTCGGCCGTGAAGTCCAGCCAGACCTCGTTGCGCGGGTTAACCGCCGCCGGATCGGTGGACGGCTTGTGCTGGTAGTGCCCGCCCGCCGCGGCCGGGTCGGCGGTGCACGGCTTCGTGTGCACGTGGACGCCGTACTCGTGGCCCGCCTTCAGCCCTTTCACCCGGAGCGTCACCGTGGTCGCGCCACCGGGAGCCGTCCGCTGACCGACCTGCACCCAGGAGCCGGCCGGCACCAGTTTCTTGTCGTAGGTGTACGCCGTGGTCGCCGACTTCTTCTTCGCGAACACACCGTCAGTCCTCATGGAGTAGCCGGGACCCTTGTCCTTCCCCTTCCCGTGTCCGCCGTCCTCGCCCGTCGCGGCGGCGACCCCGCCCGCCCCCAGCACGGCCATCGCCACGACACCCGCGCACACGCCTGCCCGAACAGCCATTTCCACCGCTCCTCACTGAGAGATCCCTCGTGGGATGTGCCCTTCCGTTGGTACGGGAGGCGGCCGCGCCTCGCTCGTCCCCACCGGCATATGGAGGAACGCGACTTCACGGACATACGTGCCCCCCTGGGACGCCAATCACCTGATCGGCGTACTCTTGCCAGTTGTCCGTCATTGGCCGCTCCTGCCGCTCCCTGCGACGCCGCGGCCCGGTCACAGCCGGGATAGAAGTCCAGGAGAGAACCGTGTGGGAGAGCGTCGGAGCGCTGGCCGCCAGCCCGTGGATCTACGGACTGATCGCGACCTCGATCCTCCTCGACGTGTTCCTGCCCGTGCTGCCGAGCGGCGTGCTCGTGGCGGCCGCCGCCACCGCCGCCGCCGCGGGCACGGGAGCCGCCGCGGCGGGTGCCGACACGGTGACCGGCACCGCCTCCGCGGCGGACATGTGGGATCTGATCATCCTCACGATCTGCGCCGCGACCGCCTCGGTCCTCGGCGACCTGGCCGCCTTCCGGGTGGGCCTGCGCGGCGGCCCGCGGCTGCACCAGATCATGGCCCGCTCCCGCCGCCTGCGCACCGCCGAGGCGCGACTGGGGGCGGCTCTGGCACACGGCGGCGGCGCGCTTTTCCTGGTCGCCCGGTTCGCCCCGGCCGGACGTTCCGTGGTCAGCCTGGGCGCGGGCGTGGCCCGGCGCCGGGTGCGGGAGTTCCTGCCCTGGTCGGTGCTGGCCGGGATCACCTGGGCCGGTTACAGCGTGGCCCTGGGCTACTTCGGCGGCCAGTGGCTGGGTACGAGCTGGCTCACCACGGCCGTCTCGGTACTCGCCCTGTTCCTCGCCGGCACGGCCGCCGCCCTCCTCCTCCGCCGCCCGGCGGGGGACACGGGCGGCGCCACCGTCTGAGGACGGAGCCCCCAGCACCCCGGTTCATGCCGCCGACGGAGCCCCGGCCCGCCCCCTTTTTCACCCGAGGGCCGGCGGCCTGCGGCGTCGCACCCACCGGGCACGCCGGCGCCAACGCACCGCCCCCGCCGGCAGAGCCGACGGGGGCGGGCATTCATGAGGTCAGCGGACGGGGTCAGCGGCGTCCGTGGTGACGGCCGTGGTCACGGTCACGGCGGTCGCAGCGGTCGTACCGGTCGTACCTGTCGTAACGGTCGTAACGGTCGTGCCGCCCGTGGTGACGGCCGTGGTCACGGTCGCGTCGGTCCCGACGGTCACAGCGGTCGTGCCGGTCGTGCCGGTTGCGACAGCGGTCGTACCGCCCGTGGTGGCGGCCGTGGTCCCGGTACCTGTGGCAGTTCCGGTCCGCGCCGACGCTCTGCGAGGCCGAGACCGAGGTCGAGGCCGAGGCCGCCGATGCGGCCGGTGCGGCCGACGCGGTGCCCGCGGCCATGCTCGCGACGAGCGCGAAGGCGGCGATGGTGGTGGCGGTGATGTGGCGGATACCCATGATCCCCTCCATGTGACGGTCCGTGACGCACGTGCCCCCCAGGCCGCGAAGCCTGGAGGGATACGTTTCCGCGCCCCTTGTCCCGACTGTTCTACTCGCCCCTTAGGTCCGGTTGCCGCGGTACACGAAGAGCGTCCCTCATTCGGCCCAGCGCACGCGTTCCGGCCCCGGCGCGGAAGGCGCGCGGGAAGCCGGGGAACACGCCAACGAGAGGGAAAAGGCACGGTCGCGCCGCGCGGGCGGGCCGCCGCCGTCGTCACGCTCGGTGGCCACACCTCCATGACCCCGACGCCTCGCGGGCGCGAGGATCAGCCCCACCCACGCCGCACCACCGCACGGCCGCCCACCCACCCAGTCACACGGCCGCCCACTCACAGGACCGCCGACCCGGCACCGCAACGCACCGCAACCCAACCCGACGCACCGCAACGCAACGCAACGCAACGCACACGAGCGTGAGCACGGCCCCCGCGGCAGCCACGCACGCCGGCCACCACCTCCGCGCCGGGGCCGCCGGCCCGCCCGGCGTGCGGTCACGCGCGGACGCGCGGACGACCCGCGACCGCCTCAGGCCGTCGCGGCCGGAGCCTTGCTCCCCCTCACCTCCAGACCGGCGAGCAACCCCGCCGTCGCCTCCGCGACGGCGTCCACCGCCGCGTCGAACACCTCGCGGTTGTGCGCCGCGGGCGCCCGGAACCCGGAGACCTTCCGCACGTACTGCAGCGCGGCGGCCCTGATCTCTTCCTCCGTGGCCTCGCCCGGCAGCGCGGGCGGACGGAGCGTCTTGATGCTGCGACACATACGTCCAGTGTGGCTCTCCCCCGGTCAACCGGAGCGAGTTTCCCGGACACCCGTTCGAGCGAAATCACTAGATCGAACTCGCCTCTCTAATTCGAACAGGCGTACCATTGCCGCGTGGCCAAGACCTACGACTTTCCGAGCGACCTGCTCGACGGTCAGACGGAGTTGCATCAGGTCAGGGCCGAGCTCTCGGCCCTCCTGAAGCGTCTTCCCTGGTCCGTCGACCCCCACGACGGCTTCGACGACGACAACGGCTGGCGCAAGGTCGAGCGCCCCGCCTCCCCCGGCTGGACGCCGGACGAACAGGCCTATGTGGAGAAGCTGCGCCGCCGCGAGCACGAGCTGGCGGTGTTCGTGACCACCCACCCGTTCTGGACGCGCCTGCAGGGCCCCGACACCGTCGAGGCCCGCTCGGGGGTCAAGCACGCCAAGGAGCCGCCCGCCGCCACCGCTCCCGTCACCGGTAACCCGTGACGTCCGCCTCCCGTCCGGCGTCCTGGACCTCCACGATGTACCGCCAGGCGTCGGGCCGGCTGCCGTCCCGGTCGGTGAACCCGTACTCCTTGGCCAGCCCGCCGCTCGACAGGGACCGCCCGTTCCAACGGCCCACCTCGGGGTCCGCGGCCAGCGCGGCCACGGCGCGCCCCACGAAGTACGGCGTCTCCGAGATCGCGAAGTGCGGCTCCTTGCCCAGGGCGTCGCGCCAGTTCTCCTCGGTGACCTCGAAGTGGTCCAGCATGATCTCCGACCGCATCCACCCCGGAGTGAGCGCCACCGCGGTCGCCCCACGCGGCCCCAGCTCGTGGGAGAGGGCGAAGGCCATCCGCAGCACGGACGCCTTGGCGAGGTCGTAGAAGAACGAGACCCGGTAGTTGGCCGCGTTGTACTCCTCCGTGCCGTCGGTCATCTCGACGACCAGCCCGCCGGGGTGGCGCAGCAGCAGCGGAAGCGCGTGGTGGCTGGTGACGGCATGGGTCTCCACCGCGAGACGGAGAAGCCGCAGCCCCTTGTCGAGGTCGTGCTCCCAGACGGGGCTCTCCCACGAGAAGAGGTGCTCGCCGCCCCAGATGTCGTTGACCAGCACGTCCAGCCGGCCCTGCTCGGCGTCGATCCGTTCGACGAGGCCGCGGACCTGTTCCGGTACCAGGTGGTCGGTGGGCACGGCGATCCCCCGGCCGCCCGCCTCGGTCACCAGTTCCGCCGTCTCCTCGATCGTCTCCGGCCGCCCGTACTCGGACTCCGCCGCACGGGTCGTCCGCCCGGTAACGTAGACCGTCGCGCCCGCCGCCCCGAGCTCCACCGCGATCCCGCGCCCGGCTCCCCGGGTGGCCCCCGCGACCAGTGCGACCTTGCCGTCCAGTGCCGCTGCCGTCATACCTGACTCCTTCCGCCACGCCCACCGTGGACCACCTCATAGGTAGCAGCCACGCCCCGCCCAGGCCCGTCCTTTTCCCGTCGGGCGGCGGTCCCGTCGCCTCGGGGGACGGGCACCGCGGAGGGCGCCGGCCTCGGTGCACGGCGGCCGAAGGGCCGACGTCCCGGATGCGATCACCCGCCCCCTCGGGTCCACTCTTGCTGTGGCCGGTGACCGACTCCCGCCGCCGGACGTTCCGGGTCCGCCGGCCGGCCACCCGGCCTCAGGAGGCGGACGCGTGGGTCGCTGGAGGATACGCGGGGCCGCGTCGGCCTCGACCGCGGTGGCGCTGGCGGTACTGCTGCTCGACGCGCCGACCGGCACCGCGTCGGCGGTTCGGCCACCCTCCGCGTGGCCGCCCGCGGGCGCGATGCTCACGCCCGGCCCGCCCGCGGGCGGAACGAGCCCGTCCGGCGGCGGCACGGACGCGCTGGTGGTCCGCACCGACACCGGGCTGGTCCGCGGCACCCGGTCGGGCGGCCACCGGCTCTTCCGGGGGATCCCCTACGCCGCCCCGCCCAAGGGCGAGGGGCGTTGGGCACCGCCCCGTCCGGCGCGGCCCTGGCAGGGGGTGCGGGACGCCACCCGCCCCGGTCCGCTGTGCCCTCAGGTGCCGTCCGCGTACACGGACACGGCCAGCACCGAGGAGGACTGCCTGGTCCTCGACGTCACCACCCCGCCGGACCGGCCGGGGCGCCACCGTGCGGCCCGGCCGGAGCCACGCGGTGCGAACCGGCCGGAGCCACGCGGTGCGGACCGTCACGGCGCCCCGGTGCTGGTGTGGATCCACGGGGACGGCTCGGTCGGCGGCGGCTCCCTCTTCGACGGGCGGAGACTGGCCGCGCGAGGGCTGGTGGTGGTCACCGTCAACTACCGCCTCGGGGTGTTCGGCGGCCTCGCCCTGCCCGGGCTGGAGGGCTCCGGCACGTTCGGTCTCCTGGACCAGCAGGCCGCGCTGCGATGGGTACGGCGCAACGCGGCGGCGTTCGGGGGCGATCCCGGCAACGTCACCGTCGCGGGTGTCTCCTTCGGCGCGTCGGCCATCTCGGGACACCTGACCTCGCCGGGTGCGCGGGGGCTCTTCCACCGCGCCGTCATGGCGAGCGGCGAGGGCCTGATGGACATGCCCGCCGGGGCGATGGGTGAGGGAGTACCGGCCTACCCCTGGTACGTCTGGCGCACCCGGCGCGAGGTCGAGGAGATCACCGCCGAGATGACCGCGCCCCTGGGCTGCGCGGAGGGCGGCACGGAGCGCGTCCTGGACTGCCTGCGCGGCCTGCCCGTGCGCCGCGTCCTGGAGGTGCCGCAGATCATGAACGCCTTCCAGGTGTTCGCGTACGGCACCCCCGCCCTGCCCGAACTGCCGCCCGACGCGCTGCGGGCGGGCCGGTTCCTCCACGTCCCGGTCCTGTCCGGCGCCACCCGCGACGAGCACCGCCTGTTCGCCGGCCTCTTCCACGACGCCGTGGGCAACCCCCTGACCCCGGACGGCTACCACCGGGCGCTGCGCACCGCCTTCGGTGAGGACGCCGCCGCCCGGGTCGCGGCGCGGTACCCGGTGTCCGCCTTCCCCTCGCCCTCACTGGCCTGGGCCCAGGTGTTCACCGACCGGATGTGGGCCCGGGGCACCGACGCCCAGCACCGGGTTCTGGGCCGCCGGGTGCCGCTGTACGCGTACGAGTTCGCGGACCGGGACGCCCCCATGTTCCTGCCGCTGCCCGGCGGTTTCGACTTCGGCGCCTTCCACGCGGGCGACACGCCCTACCTCTTCGAGGACGAGGCGGCGGAGCCCCTGTTCAGCCCGGCCCAGCGCCGCCTGTCCTCCACCATGGCCGCGTACTGGGCGACCTTCGCCCGCACCGGCGCCCCCGGCGGCCCGGGCCTGCCGCAGTGGCCCCGCCACCGGCCGGACGACCACCGCCCCTGGACCCAGTCGCTGGCACCCGACCGGATCGGCCCCGTCGACCACCGCTCCGAGCACCGCCTCGGCTTCTGGGAGGAACTGGCACCCCCGCACCGATGATCGGCGTTGATGAGCGGGCCGGCAGGACCCGTACACCTCGGTCCCGCCACCTGCCCATCCGCGCGGGGTGGACCGTCCGCCGACCCTAGGAGCGCCTACCCGCCACACGTTCCACCTCGGCCAGCGCCGCCTGCCAGGGGTACTCATGGCGCTCCCCCGGGGGGTTCGGCCGGAACCCTCCCTCGCCGTACAGGACCGACACACCCATGTCACGCAGCTCGGCGACGCTCCGGTCCAACGCGGGATGCCGGGCATAGGCATCGTTCACGCACGGCATGGCGACGAGCGGAATCCCCTTGCCGGTCCCCTCGGCACAGACCCCCACCACGAAGGTCGAACTGAGTCCCAGCGCCCAGCTGTTCAGACTGTTGAAGGTGACCGGTGCGAAGAGGATCACTTCCGCTCGCGGCCAGACGTCGGCCGCTCCCGGCATCCGGTAGTCGGAGCGCACCGGATGACCGGTCAGCCGCTCCAGCCCGGCGACCTGCGGCTCCAGCCACCGGGCGGCCGTCGGCGTCAGGCCGAGGCACACGTCGAACCCCCGCCGCTGTGCCTCCTCGACGACCGCTGCCACGCCGAGAACGGGAGGAGCGGCGGACCCGAACAAATAGAGCGTCGTCACCCGGCCATCCCACCGCGCACCCGACCGGCCACGCAACTGTCCCCGGGCCGACCCCGATCAGTTCTGTCATGTTTCGGTACCGCGCTCCCGCACACACGAGTACGGTCTGTGATGACTCGCCAGGAACATGGAGAGCGATGTCTTCATTCGACACCCACACGGGCGCCCGTATCCGGCAGCACCGGAAGTTGGCCCGGCTCACCCAGCGCGAGTTGGCGGCCCGCATCCCCTACTCGTACAGCCTGCTCAACCAGGTGGAGTGCGGCGCCAGGGCAGCATCCACCGACCTGGTGGCCGCGGTAGCCGCTGCCTTGAGGATCGACGTCTCCGTACTCACCGGAAGAGCCGTGACGGATTCCCGTCTCGAACGAAGGGCCGCTCTGGTCGGCCCGATCCGGGAAGCACTCGACCTGTACGACATGGCACCGGACGCCGTCCGGCCGTCCCGGCCCGTCACGGTCCTCGCGGGGGAGGCGGACCAGGTCTGCCGGCAGGTCCGCGCCACACATCTGCGGACCGCCGCAGGGGCATTGCCCGACCTGATCACCGACTTGACCCACGTGGTCCTCACCGCCCCGTCGACCGACGCCTGGCGTGCCCTCGCATCGGCATACCGGACCGCACACGACATCTCACTGAAGTGGGCATACCGCGACCTGGCCGCCCTTGCCCTGGACCGGATGGGCTGGGCAGCCGGTCACGCCGCCGACCCTTGCCTGGTCGCGATCCGACACTACAAGCGGGCGTTGAGCCACCAGGACTCTCCGTTGGGCTCCCGCCTCATCAGGGCGGGGCATGAAGTGCTCGAGGGGCGGTTCTCCCGGGAGGCCCTGGCCGTGGCAGGGCAACTGCACCTCGGTGCGTCCGTGGTCGCCGCCAGGGCTGATGACCCGTCCGGTGTGGCCCGGCACATCGAGGCGGCCCGCGAACTCGCCGCCCGGGTCGGAGGCGAAGCCCGCGAGATCCACTGGCTGTCCTTCGGCCACCTCAACGTGGCACTGCACGACATGGGAGCCGCGATCACCATGCGCCGGTACGACGACGCCCTCCGCCAGGCCCGGTGGTTGCGGCTCCCCCCGTCCACCTTGACGTCGCGCCGTGCCCGCTTCCTCGTCGACCGGGCTCTGGTCGAGATGGAAACAGGGCTGGGCGAAGCGTCGCTCCGGCATCTCGCCGAAGCCAGGAGGGTGGCACCCGAACAGACCCGCTACCACCCGAGGACCCACAGGACGGTGAGGGGCCTGCTGCACACCACCCGCCGACCGACGGAGGAGCTGGTCCGCATGGCCTCCTGGGCGGGAGTGTGACGCTCACACATCTGTGAGCGTTCCGGGGATCCGGCCACGTCATTCTGCTGACCTCGACCAGCAGCGACGGAGGGCCCGTCATGACGAAGAACGCGGTGCAGCCTTGTGCCCCCCATGTCCCGTGGACATCGGCCGAGGAGCACGCCTACCTCGCGCTCGCCGCACACTGCCAGGGCACCGGAGCGGAACCGGCCTGCGAGGTGTGCCGGACGCCGGAGCGGCGTGAGTGCGAAACCGGAACACGGTTGCGGCGCGCCCTCCGCGACGCCACTTCGAGCCGACCTCGCCGGGGGCGCTGATGTTCTGTGCACGATGTGACAAGCCGATCCGCGAAGGCGAAGCCTTCATGACGGCAACCGTCGATCAGGCCACGGGGCCGGGGATCACGGTCCACCGTCACCAGGAGCTGTGCCTACGGACGCCCTCACCCACGGGCCCCACCGACGGGCTCGGCACCGGAACCCTGGCCCGCTACATCCGGCGTTACGGCAGCAGCTGAGACCGGTGCCGGCGGTGTCCGTCAGCGGGTGCCGGAGCCGTGTGGTGAGGAGCACCTGCCAAGGAGCCCGCCCATCGGCACCCCGGAGGGGTTACCATTCGGCACCGCCGTCAACCACTGCCGTCAAAGGCCCCCGCGACTGGTACTCGCGGGGGCCTTTTCGCTGGTGCGCGCGGACGGTTTCGAACCGCCGACATCCGCCTTGTAAGGGCGGCGCTCTACCGCTGAGCTACGCGCGCAGGACAATACGGCCGACAGCCTACCTTGCCGCTCGGTCGCTCCCGCAAGCTGTCCGTCCGAGGGGTGAACTGCCGGGCCGTGTGGTGCGTCGACACAGGTGGGAGAATGGCGGGGTCGGCCCGGCGGTGACGGGGAGTGGATGTGTCGGACAAGTCGTGGGCGCACGGGCCGGTCAAGGACGCGGTGGCTCTGATGGCACTGCCGTGGTTGCTGGCGCCGGTGCTGGCCGCGGCGTTCGCCGGGGGTGGGACCCGGCGCTGGTTCGGCGGGCGGACGGACGACCGGCGGGCGCAGGCGCAGGAGGCGAAGGACGCGGCGGCGCAGGCGTTCTACGAGCTGGACACCGCGCAGCGGGACCTGCGGCTGACGGTGGAGACGATAAGGGCGGTGGACGACTCGCCCGAAGCGCGTCGGGCTCTGGCCTCGTTCGAGGAGTTCGGGCGGCGCGTCGACGAGGTCAGTCACCGGTACATCGAGGCGATCGACGCGCACGACCTGGACCGGGACGACCTGGACGCGGCCACGGCCGGCCGGGCGCGGGCCGAGCTGAGCCGGGCGCGGGACGACCTCGACCAGGTGCGGCGGGACCTGGAGCGGTTCGCCGGAGGGCTCGGGCCGCTGCTGGACAAGGCGGAGACGCGGCTGGCCCGGCTGGCGCCCGCGGCAGAGCGGGCGCGGCAGGCGCTGCGGGCGGCGGCCGGGCAACTCGACAGCACCCGTGGCGCGGGGCTGCGCGCCGACGAGCTGGCCGCGCGGCTCGCGGCGCTGGGTCCGGAGCTGACGCTGCTCAACGAAGGGGCCGGCCGGCACGGCGCGGCGGCCACGCTGGAGCGGGCTGACCGGGTGACGCGGGAGGCGGAGGCGGTGCGCGCGGAGGCGGCGCGGCTGCCGGAGCGGGCCACGGAGATCGACCGGCGGCTGGTGTCGCTGCGGACCCGGGCCGAGGCGCTGCGGACGCGGGCGGCGCAGGTCGAGCCGGTGCTGAGCGAACTGCGCCGGGGGTTCACGCTGGCGTGCTGGCAGGACCTCCAGCCGGTGCCGGAGGTGGCCGCGCGGAACGTGGCGCAGGCCGGGGAGCGGCTGGCCGAGGCGCGGGCGGCACGGCAGGAGCAGCGGTGGGCCGACGCGACGGCGCTGCTGGCGACCGTGCGGGCGCTGCTGAACTCGGCCGACGAGGCGGTGTCGGCGGCCGGGGACCGGCTGCGGCGGCTGAAGGCCGTGCGGAAGGACCCGGACGCGGAGGTCGAGCGGGCACGGTTCGCGGTGCGGGACGCGCAACGGCTGGCCATGGCCGGGCGGCACCGGCCCGACCCGCGGCACGCGGGCCCGCTGGACGCGGCGGCGGCCCGGCTGGAGCGGGCCGCGGCGGCGGTGGAGGGTGCGCGGCACCCGGACTGGTGGGGTTTCCTGGAGGAGATGCGAGCGGTGCGGGAGAACGTGGGCCGGGTGGTCGCCGCGATCCGGGAGGAACGGGCCGAGGGCTGACGGCACCACACCAGCCCACCGGGGCCCACAGCATCGGACACCGCACCGCGCCCCGGGCACACCCAGGTACGGCACAGGGCACGGCGCTCAGGGCGGCACCCGGCGCGGGTCCGGGCCGGCCATGCGCGGCAACGTCGCAACGCCGCCCCGCGGCGACGCCGCCGCGATCGACGCGGGGTCAGCCGCAGCAGCCTCCGCCGCAGCAGCCGCCCCCGCCACCGGAGGGCGCGGGCGCCGCGGAGGCGCCGCCGCGGCCGCCGACGGCCACGGTCGACAGGAGCTTGACGGTGTCCTCGTGGCCCGCGGGGCAGGTGGCCGGGGCGGAGGACTCCGCCATGGGTCGGTTGAGTTCGAACGTGTCGCCGCAGCTGCGGCACCGGTACTCGTAGCGAGGCATGGCCTCATTATGCGGGGCGCCGCCGCGCGGTGACCCGGCTCCGCCCGGCCTGCGCGGCGATCGGCGCCGGAGACGGGGTGCGGCCGGTCCGAGTCCGCTCGGCCCGGTGCAGCCGGCCCGGGCCATCGACCCGGGCGGTCCACCCGCGGTCCACCCTGCAGCCGACCCGGGCAGCCGGCTTGCAGCGACCCGGTGCGGGCCGTCGGCCCGGTGCAGCCCAGGCGATCGGCGCGGCCCGGGCGATCGGCACGTGCGGCCGGCCCGGGCCATCGACCCGGGCAGCCGGCTCGAAGCGACCCGGTGCGGGCGGCCGGCCCGGCGCAACCCAGGCGATCGGCGTGACCGGGCGGCCGGCCCGGTACAGCCGGCCCAGGCGATCGACCCGGGCGATCGACCCGGGCGGCCCGCCGGGGGCGGGTCGACCCAGGCAGCGGGCCCGGGCGGTCGGCGCGGCGGGGTGCGGCCCGGCCCAGGCGGTCGGCGCGGCCCGGCAGCGGGCCCGATGCGGCCGCACCGGTGCGGCCCGGGCGGCCGGCGCTGTGCGGCCCGGGCGGCCGGCCCGGTGCCGCCGGCCAGGCCCGGTGTTCCGCCCGGCCGGGGTCGTCCTACGCCCGCGCCGCCGCGAGGAACTCCCGCAGGATCCGCTCCCCGGCGAGCACGCCGCGCTCCACCAGCGGGACCACCGTCGGCGCGCCCCAGCCGCTGTCGGCGAGTTCGCCGTGGTTGGGGCGCCAGCCGCGGTCTGCCGCGAGGAGGAGGTCGGCGTCGAGGAGGGAGTCGCCGGCGCCGAGGACCAGGTGGGTCCCGGTGCGGCGGGCGACCTCGCGGACCGCCGCGCTCTTGGTGAGCGGCTTGGGCACGGCATAGATCTTGCGGCCCTGGAGGGAGACGGTCCAGCCCCGGTTCTCCGCCCATTCCGCGAGATCCTTCACCCACTGCGGGGGCAGCAGGTCCCGCTCGACGACCAGGTAGGCGAAGAGGTCCTCGGCGACCCGGTGCTTGCGCAGCCATTCGGGGGCGGCGGTGCGCCTGAGGTGTTCGGTGACCTCGTCGAGCGGCGCGCACTGCTCGGCGAGCCGGGCGGCCACCGTGCGCTGCCAGTCGGGGTCGGAGACGCCGTCGACCAGCAGGTGGCCGCCGTTGGCGCAGATCGCGTAGCGGGGCGCGGTGCCGGGCAGGCTGATCCGCTCGTACTGCGCGCGGGTGCGGGTGGTGGTGGGCACGAACCAGGCGGCGTCGCCGAGTTCGGCGAGGAGTTCGGCCGCGGTCTCGGTCATGAAGGAGAGCGGTCTGTGCTCGTGGGTCTCGACGCACAGCAGCCGGGGGGCGTTCTGGTCCGGCATGGTGAGCGCGAGGGCGGCCGTGGAGTAGATGAGGGTCCGGTCCAGGTCGCTGGCGACGACGGCGCGAGGGCCGCCGGTATGGGATTCGGCAGCGCGGTGCGCGGGGGAGGCGGTCATCGTGCGGCCACCGTCCGTCCGTCGGTGCCGGTGGCGCCGCGCGTGAAGCGCGGGTGGATGAGTCCGACGCAGCTGTAGGGCAGTTCGTCCACCTCCTCGACCGGCACCCCGCGCTGGGCGGCGAGCAGCCGGACGTGGTCAAGGTCGGCGCCCGCGTCCTTGAGGGCCAGGATCTTCCACGGTACCCGGCGCAGCAGCACCCGGGTGGTCTCGCCCACGCCGGGCTTCACCAGGTTGACGTCGTGGATGCCGTACTCCTCGCTGATCCGCTCCACAGCGGCCCAGCCCTCCCAGGTGGGCGTGCGGTCGGCGGCGAGGAGCTCCTTGGCGCGGGCCTCGGCGGCTTCGGCGACCTCGTCGAAGCGGGCCGAGACGGCGTCCAGGAAGGTGACGGAGACGTCCGAACCGGCGAGCTCACGGTAGAACTTGGCGCCGTGGTAGTCGTGCGGGCCGACCAGGTCGGCGCGCAGCACGGTGCGGGACACCAGACCGGAGACGGTCGAGTTGAGGCACGCCGAGGGGATGAGGAAGTCCTCGCGGGTGCCGTAGGTCCGCACGCAGGAGCCGGGGTCGGCGAGCACCGCGATCTCCGGGTCGAAGCCGGTGATGCCCTCCGACGCCTCGAACTCCTCGACGGCGGCCTTGAGTTCGCGGGTGATGGCGCCCTTGCCGGTCCAGCCGTCGACGAACACGACGTCGCGCGGGTCGTGGTGGGCGGCGAGGTACCGCAGGGCGTTGGCGTCGATGCCGCGGCCACGGACGATGGAGACGGCGTAGTGCGGCAGGTCGAGGCCGTGCCGTTGCCGGGCCCAGCGGCGCATCAGGACGCCCACGGGGGTGCCGGCGCGGGCGAGCGAGACCAGCACGGTCCGGCCGGCGCGCGGTGACCGCTCGGCGAGGACGGTCTCGGTGACCACGCCGACGGCCTCGGCGATCCGGCCGGCGGAGGTGTCCAGGGCGGCCGTGAAGAGCCGCTGGTAGTCCTCGCTGGGCTGGTACTCGACGGGGAGCGACTCGGCGTAGTGGGCGCCGCCGCTCTGGATGGCCTCCTCGCGCTCCTCGGTGGGCGCCTCGAGGGTGACGTCGGAGAGGTCCTGCAGCAGCCAGCCCACTTCGTCGGGGGCGTAGGAGGAGAAGTGCGGTCCGCGGAGGGGCTCCGGCAGCATGGCGGGCCTTTCGGATACGCGCGCGGGCCCGCCCTGGCGGGCGGTCCGCGCGGGGACGTGGCTGGGGACGACGGCGAGCAGCACCTGCGGTGTGTGCGTGGCGAGCTGGGCGAGCAGCCCCTCGGGGGCGTGCAGGGCGGGCGTGTCGGCGGCGGAGTCGACGACGGCGACCACGGCGTCGAAGCCGGCGCCGGCCACGTTGTAGGCGTAGCGGTCGCCGGGGCCGTCGGCCGGCTCGTCGTGGGCGGGGAAGACCAGGCGGCTGCGGATGGCGTAGCCGGGGTGGTCGACGGCGAGGACGGGTGAGCGGGTGGTGGTGGAGAACCGCACCCCGGCCTCGGGGAGGATCCGCTCGAGCTCGGTGGCCAGCCGCAGCGGGGCGTACATCAGCTCCTCGAAGCCGAGGACGAGTACCCGGCCGCGGCGGGCGCCGGCCGGGAGGGCCTCGGCGAGGCGCGCGGTCATGGCGGGCAGGGCTGCGTCGAGGCGGGCCCGGTGGGCGGGGGTGAAGCCGTGCCGGCCTCCGTCGGGAAGGCCCACGGGCCAGCCGAGGCCGACCCGGCGGACGGCGCCCGGCGCGGCCGTGCGCTGCGGGGGGACGGCCAGGGCCTCGTGCTCGGCGACCAGCGCCTGGCCCTTCTCCAGCACGCCCTCGGGCAGCCGGACCCGGCCGGAGGCGGTGGCGACCAGGTCGACGCGGGCGCCGATCTCCGCGGCGAAGGCGGCGAGCCGGCCGCTGTCGGCCGGCGAACGCGTGTCGACCAGCGCGACCACCACGTAGCGCTCCCGGGGATAGCGGGCGTGCAGGGCGCGGATCGTGTTGAGGACGGTGTTGCCGGTGGAGAACTCGTCGTCGACCAGCACCAGCGGACCGTCGCCGGCGAGCAGGGCGGGGTCCTCGGGCAGCAGCAGGTGGCTGGTGGCGTGGGAGTGGGACTCCTCGAAGCCGCCGGCCGGTTCGACGCCGGGGACGGAGCGGCGGGTGGAGTGCAGGCAGGGGGCGTCGCCGAGGCCGTCGGCGACCGAGTGGCCGAGCCCGGTGGCGGTCTCCGCGTAGCCGAGGACGACGGCCCGGCCGGCCTCCTCGGGGCCCAGCAGTTCACGGACCCGGCGGCCCAGCGCCAGGCCGTGCCCGTGGACCACGGCGGGCGACTGCGGGACGTGCTTGCCGAGCACGTTGGAGACGAGCAGGTGGGCGCGCCGGGGGTTGCGGCGCAGGGCGAGCCCGAGCAGGTCGCGCAGGGCCGGGCCGCCCTCCAGGGCGAGGCCCAGCCGTTCGGCGACCCAGGTGCCGGTCCAGGGTCCGGAGCGGTCCGCGGCGGTGTCGGCTGTCTTCATGAGTCCCTTGTGTGTCCGGCCGGCGTCCCGGCGATGTGTGCCACCGCTGTCCGGCGGCTGTCTGCCCGCGCTGTCCGGCGGCTGTCTGCCCGCGCTGTCCGCGGTCCGCCCACGCCTGGGGGCGACGG
This sequence comes from Streptomyces abyssomicinicus, assembly GCF_008974245.1. Lineage (GTDB taxonomy): Bacteria > Actinomycetota > Actinomycetes > Streptomycetales > Streptomycetaceae > Streptomyces > Streptomyces abyssomicinicus. Next base: position 457,170 of record NZ_BBZI01000008.1, read on the forward strand.
CCCACACGGGCCCCGCCCACGTGGACACGGCCCGTCCCGGTCACGCCCGTGTGGACACAGCCCATCAGGGTCACACCCATGTGGGCGCGGCCCACGTCGGCGCGGCCCACGTGGGCGCGGCCCGTGTGGTGCGGCCCCACGGCGGCCGCCCCCCGCTCGGCGTCCGTCACGGGCAGGCGTCGGAGGCCGCGGCGAGCAGGTCGACGAAGCCCACGTCCTCGTGGGCGACGCCGAAGACCTCGGCCCGCAGCATGGTCCGCACGGCCCACGCCCGGTGCGGCTTCACCTCGTTCATCTTGTTGGTGTACGCCGACCGCAGCACGCCGCCGCCGCCCCGCTCGGGCCGCAGGATGTCCTGGGCGTCGCTGAACTCCTCGTGGCTGACGACGGAGAGCGCGTGGACCGGCTGGACGTGCGTGGGGTGGATGCAGGTCTTGCCGAGCAGCCCGTTGGCGCGGTCCAGGGCGATCTCCCGGACCAGACCGTCCAGCGCGTGCTCGATCAGCGTCTCGCGCAGTTCCTGGGCGTCGCCGCGGAAGGGGCTCTCCCGCAGCTGAGGCTTGAAGATTCGTTCCTGCAACCGGAAGTACTCCCAGACCGGCCCGGTGACCGTGAACCCGGTGCCGTCCGCCCGTCCCAGCACGTTGACCACGTCCGAGATGACCGAGGCGACGATCCGCACGTCGTAGGCGGTCATGTCGGGGGCCCGGCGCAGGCCGTACGCGGAGCAGAAGTCGGTGACACCGAGCCGCAGTGCCAGCACCCGGTCCCGGTACTTGTCCACCACGTCGAAGATCCCGGCCAGGGTCTCGGTCCGCGTCTCCAGGTACAGCAGTTCCGGGGACTCCAGGACCGGCATCACGAACAGCCGCCGGCCGGAAGCGGCCTCGGCCGCGGCCGCCGCCTCCAGGAAGGGGGTGCCGTGCCGCGCGGTGAACTTGGGCACCACGAAGCCGGAGAGCAGCCGGACGGAGGGCCCGAACCGGCGGACCAGGTCGCCGATCTGACCGGCGTGGCGCACCCGCACGAAGAGCAGCGGCAGCCGTTCCCCGGAGGTCTCGCCGAGCCGGGCGTCCAGCTCGGCGAACTGGCGGACCAGGTTCTCCTCGCCGGCCTCGACGTCGGCGTCGTCGATGGAGTCCTCCAGGCACAGCACCATCGAGACGACGCCGCGGGCGGCCTGCTTGAGGACGTCGTCGGCGAGTCTCGGGCGGGTGGCCGGGCTGTAGAGGGTGGCGCCCAGCGCGGTGGCGAGGACGGGAGCGGATGATTCGGCCGTGAACTCGCAGGGCTCCTGGTGGAAGAGGCGCTCTCGCACCTCCGGGGCTACGTGCCCGAAGTGACGCATGGGGGTCCCCCGTGAAAATCAGCGGCCGAAGAGGGTGGCCGGTAATAGTACGTACAGATCTATTTCTGTAGTTCCCGAGGTCCGTGAAGTTCGGGTGACCGGCATATGTCCGCTACTGGCTGTGACACTCCGGTCCGCGGCCCCGCCCGGTCCGTACCCACCCCCGCATTGTCCTGGCCAGAGCCAGAGGGCAGGATTGCCCGCATGACGCACGCGATGCTGAAAGGGTCGAACGTCCCGCTGGAGGCGGGCACGGTACGCGCCGTGCTCCGGTGGTCGGCCGGGCCGGGCGCTCCGGACGTGGATGCCTCGGCGCTGCTGCTCGGGACGGACGGGCGTGTGCGTTCCGACGCGGACTTCGTCTTCTACAACCAGCCACGGCATCCCTCCGGGAAGGTCTGGCGGCTCGGCAAGAAGCGTGTCACCGAGGGCCTCACGGACACGGTCCAGACGAACGTGAGCGGTGTCGAGGCGGATGTCGGCCGTGTTCTGCTGGTCGCCTCGGCGGACGGCATGCCGTTCTCCCGCGTGGACGACCTGCGCATCCTGCTGTACGACGCGGACGTGCCGGACGGGGATCCGCTGGCGTATTTCGACATCGTGCCGGAGACCGGTGAGGAGACCGCCATGATCTGCGGCGAGCTCTACCGCCGGGGCGCGAGCTGGAAGTTCCGGGCGCTGGGCGAGGGGTACGCCAACGGGCTGGAGGGGCTTGCCTCGGACTTCGGCATCTCGGTGGAGGACCCGCCGGGGGGCGACGCGGAGTCCTCGGGCCCGCGGGAGCAGCAGGGGGCACCGGCCGAGGCGGGGCCGGACTTCTCACGGCCGCTGCCGGCGGAGGAGCCCACGGCGCCGGCGATGCCGGTGCCGCCGACGACGCCGGGGTACGGGTATCCGCCCGCGGCGCCCGCGACGCCGGTGGCGCCCGGGGGGTACGGGTATCCGCAGCCGGCCGCCGCGCAGCGGGTGCCGGCGCACGCCTCGGCGTACGGGTATCCCCAGCCGGTGGGCGAGCAGGAGTTCCGCATGCCGCCGATGGGCCCTCAGTTCCTGTCCCGCTGACCGGCCGGGGCCCGGCCCGCCCGCGCGCCGCCGGGACCGTGCGCACCCGTGACCGCGCTGCGGCGTGCGCCGTGCCCGGCCGGGGGACGGCACTGTCCGTCCCCCGCCCCGCCCCCCTTCCCGGGGGACTGGTTCCGCGGGAAGGCGGCGGACCGTCCCGTGCGCACGGCCGGGCACGGCGCCCGCCCTCCCCCGGCTCTCGGCTGCGCTCGAGCAGGCGGGAATGCTCCCGGACGGAGTCCGGGAAAGGAACCCCCGCCGCCCCGGCGACACAACCGCCCGCAAGCAGGACGGCCCAGTCCGGCGAACGGCCCGGTCCGGCGGAACGGGCCCATCCGCGCACCCTGCTGGGTGCGCCCGGCGGCGGGGTCAGCGGCCGGCGGACTTGTAGCCGCGCCCCCAGTTGAGACCCCAGCCGTAGAGGCGGTCGAGTTCGGCCTGGAAGCCGTACACGTACCGCGCCTCGCGGCGGACGAAGATCTCGCCCTTGACGTTCTCCACCATGAACACCGCGCAGGACCGGGCCTGCGGCTGGCGCTCGTCGAGGTCGATCTCGATCACCGGATCGGCGCCGGCGAAGAGCGTCACCGTGGCCTCCGTGCGGTCGAAGGCCGGCGTCTCGTCGTAGATGTAGGCGAAGACCAGCAGCCGCCGGATGTCGCCGCGGTGGTCGAGGTTGATGTGCATCGTCTCGCCCGACCCGGAGCCCGCCCGGTCGTCGCCGTCGAGCTTCACGTACGGCGGTTCGTTGATGGAGCCGTAGAGGCCGCCGAGCGGCTGCACGACGCCCTTGGAGCCGTCGGTCATCTCGTACAGGCAGCCCAGGTCGAGGTCGACGCGGACCATGGACTGGGTGTGCCCGACGATCTCCGGCGGCTTCAGCGCCCGCAGCGGGTGGCGCAGCAGGCTCTCCCGCATGCCGCCCCCGAGGTCGGAGGTCCGCATCCGCCAGGCCAGCTGCACCCGCAGGTTGCCGGTGTCGACGCCCTGCTTGGTCAGTGAGACGCGGCGCCTGCGGCTGGTCAGCCGGACCGGGCCGCCGCGGGCGCCGCGGGTGTCGAACCCGGCGGCGTGCCAGGGCCGCAGCCCGTCGAAGAAGCCCGAGAACGCCGCGCGGCCCGGCCTGGCCCCCCGCTCCCTGGACCCCTGTTCCGTGGAAGCCATCCCCGTCCACACCCCTCGTACCTCGTCGCCCGCCGCCCCGCGCACACCGCGGGGCGGTCCCGAGGACTTCCGTCCTCGACGACCGCCCCGCCAAGAGCGTTCCCATGCCGACGGGTGCGGTACACGCGGTGAGGGTCACACACGGGGTCGCACGTCGGCACGCAGGGGTCACACGCCGGAGGAGACCTCCGCCTTGCCGTCGGCGCCGCCCTCCGCGGCGAGCCGCTTGTTGCGGCGGACCGAGGACAGGAAGGACCAGCCGATCAGGAAGACGCCGATCAGGCCGGTGATGATCTCGTGGATCTCGTACTGGATGGTGACCAGCAGGATGACGGCCAGGGCACCGATCGCGTAGTGGGCGCCGTGCTCCAGGTAGACGTAGTCGTCCAGGGTGCCCTGGCGGACCAGGTACACGGTGAGCGAACGGACGTACATCGCGCCGATGCCGAGGCCCAGCGCCATCATGATGATGTCGTTGGTGATCGCGAAGGCGCCGATGACGCCGTCGAAGGAGAACGACGCGTCGAGGACCTCGAGGTAGAGGAACATGAAGAAGGCGGCCTTGCCGACCAGCATCACCGCGGACCGCGGCTTGCCCTCCGCGACGGCCTTCTCCTCCGCCTCGTGCTCGCGTTCCTCCTCCTCCTCGAGCTTGTCCTCGAAGAAACCGGACAGACCGCCGACCACCAGGTAGGTGATCAGGCCGGCGATGCCGGAGAGCATCACCGTCCCGGACTTGTCCATGTGGCCGCTGTGCGTGTGGGCGTGCGTCGCGACGGTCATCGCGGCGACCAGCAGGACGATCAGGGCGATGCAGACCGACAGCATGTCGATCTTGCCGAGCTTGGCGAGCGGGCGCTCCAGCCAGGCCAGCCACTTGATGTCCCGGTCCTCGAAGATGAAGTCGAGGAAGATCATCAGCAGGAACATACCGCCGAACGCGGCGATCGCCGGGTGGGCGTCCGTCACGTACTGCTCGTAGAGCTCCTTGTTGTTCAGCGCCAGGTCGACCGCTTCGATCGGGTTGAGCTGGGCGCTGACGGCGACGATGACGACGGGGAAGACCAGCCGCATGCCGAAGACGGCGATCAGGATGCCGATGGTCAGGAAGATGCGCTGCCAGAACGGGCTCATCTTCTTCAGGATTCCGGCGTTGACCACCGCGTTGTCGAACGACAGCGAGATCTCGAGGACCGACAGGATGGCGACGACGCCGAAGGCCGTCCATCCCCCGTAGATGATCGCGACGACCAGGCCGAGCGCGGTGACCGCGAACGACCAGCCGAAGGTTTTGAGTACCACTGGCTACCCCATCATGTGGCGGGGGACCGCCCCGCACCCGGCTTTACTCTTCGTTGACCCGAAGTCTAGGGTCGTGTCGCGTCCCTGTGACGCCCGGGGCTCAGGAGACGTCGACTCCGTGGTCGAGCGCGATGCCGCGCAGACCGGACGCGTACCCCTGGCCGACGGCGCGGAACTTCCACTCGCCCTGGTACCGGTAGAGCTCACCGAAGATCATCGCGGTCTCGGTGGAGGCATCCTCGGAGAGGTCGTAGCGGGCCAGCTCCATGCCGTCGGCGTCGTTGACCACGCGGATGAAGGCGTTGGCGACCTGGCCGAAGCTCTGGCCGCGCAGGTCCGCGTCGTGGATGGAGACCGGGAAGACGATCCGCTCGCACCGCGCGGGCACCTGGGGGAGGTCCACGACGATCGACTCGTCGTCGCCGTCCCCCTCGCCGGTGAGGTTGTCGCCGGTGTGGGTCACCGAGCCGTCGGGGCTGGAGAGCTGGTTGTAGAAGACGAACCAGTCGTCCCCCAGGATGCGGCCGCCGGCCCCGCAGATCAGGGCGCTGGCGTCGAGGTCGAAGGGCGCTCCGGTGGTGGAGCGCGCGTCCCAGCCGAGCCCGACCGTCACCTTGGTGAGGTTGGGGGCGGCCTTGGAGAGGGAGACGTTGCCTCCCTTGGCGAGCGTGACGCCCATGAACGGATCCTCCCCTGAAGTCTGCGGAAGCGACGACGCCCGTCGGGGGCGGCGTCCGCGGAAGCGACGGCGCGCTGTACGACGGCCGGTACTCCGGTGCCGACCGCGCCCCGGGCCCCGGGCCGGCGCGCCGCGGGTGCGGCCGCCGGTCCGGGGTCCGGGGCGGTGTGCCCTGGGCGGGTGGACGTCAGACGTTGACGCCGAAGTCCTGGGCGATGCCGCGCAGGCCGGAGGCGTAGCCCTGGCCCACGGCGCGGAACTTCCACTCCGTGCCGTGGCGGTAGAGCTCGCCGAAGACCATGGCGGTCTCCGTGGAGGCGTCCTCGGAGAGGTCGTAGCGGGCGATCTCGGCGCCGCCGGCCTGGTTCACCACGCGGATGAAGGCGTTGCGGACCTGGCCGAAGGACTGCTGCCGGGCCTCGGCCTCGTAGATCGAGACCGGGAAGACGATCCGGTCCACGTCGGCCGGGACGGTCGCCAGGCTGACGCTGATCGCCTCGTCGTCGCCCTCGCCCTCACCCGTGCGGTTGTCGCCGGTGTGCTCGACGGAGCCGTCCGGGCTCTTGAGGTTGTTGAAGAAGACGAAGTGCGCGTCACTGGCCACCTTGCCGGCCGCGTTGAGCAGCAGGGCGCTGGCGTCCAGGTCGAAGTCGGTGCCGGTGGTCGTGCGGACGTCCCAGCCGAGGCCGACGATGACGGCCGTCAGGCCGGGCGCCTCCTTGCTCAGCGAAACGTTGCCGCCCTTGCTGAGGCTGACTCCCACGAGTCCTCCCTTTACTGTCCGGGGGCGGGGAGCCCCTTGGTACGTCGGTAACAGGTCAACGACCGATCGTAGTGACCGGTTCCCGCCCGGGGGGCGGAGAACCCGGCAGAAACAGCCGGGTCACATGCTCTCGAGCGCCTTCACGTAGTCGTTCAGGTCGCGCGCGTCGGGAAGGGCGTTGACGACGGTCCAGCGGACCACGCCCTCCTTGTCGATGATGAAGGTGCCCCGCACGGCGCAGCCCTTCTCCTCGTCGAAGACGCCGTAGGCGCGCGACACGTTCCCGTGCGGCCAGAAGTCGGAGAGCAGGGGGTACTCGAAGCCCTCCTGCTCGGCGTAGACCCGCAGGGTGTGGATGGAGTCCGCGGACACGGCGAGCACCTGGGTGTCGTCGTTGACGAAGGACGGCAGGTTGTCCCGGATGTCGCAGAGCTCGCCCGTGCAGACGCCGGTGAAGGCGAAGGGGTAGAAGAGGAGGACCACGTTCTTCGCGCCACGGTGGTCGGAGAGCCGCACCGTCCGGCCGTGATTGTCCTTCAGCTCGAAGTCCGGGGCCTGGCTGCCGACCTCGATCGCCATCGTCTCGTGTTCCCTTCGGTGGCTGCACAACTGGGCGAATGACACCCTACGCGGCCTGCGGAAACCGCGGGAAAACGCCGCGGGGGGACGGACGGGCCGCACGGCCCGTCCGTCCCCCCGCAGTCGGGGTCGTCCTCCTCGGGGAGGCACGTCACCGCTTGGTCTTGGCGCCCTTCGGCGTCAGCAGGCGGCTGCCGCTCCAGTCCTTGCCCACGCTGACGCTCTTGGTCGCGGAAAGCCCCGCGGTCGTCGCGGCTTCGGCGATCTCACTCGGCTCCACGTAGCCGTCACGGCCCGTCTTGGGCGTGAGGAGCAGGATCGAGCCGCCTTCCTCGATGTACGTGGTGGCGTCCACCAGCGCATCGGTCAGGTCGCCGTCGTCGTCGCGGAACCACAGCACCACGGCATCGGCCACGTCGTCGTATTCCTCGTCGACCAGCTCGCTGCCGATGACTTCCTCGATGGCCTCGCGAAGCTCCTGATCGACGTCGTCGTCGTAGCCGATCTCCTGGACCACCTGCTCGGGCTGGAACCCCAGCCTGGCGGCAGGGTTCGTCCGCTCCTCCGCGTGGTCCGCGGTCGCGCTCACGGGTTGCCTCCTGATCATGTTGCGAATTGTGTCTCCTCCGGCTCGCCCAGGAGGCTGCCGGGGGAAGGGTTCGAGCCACGCGCGTGCGCGAAGCATTGGCCGTAGTCCACACGGGCGGGACCGATCGCGCAAGTACCCGGCCGTCGAGACCGCCGAAACGGTGACGTTCCCGGCGGCGCGGTGGCAAGTTCCGGGCGCCGATCCCGGCCCCGGGTGACGCAGGCCACACTATTCTGTCCTCTTTGCCGCTTTTGGCGGACACCATGCGTGCGACATGCGAATTGTTTTGCGAAACCTGTCAGGAGTGAGCGTATTCGCTTTCGGTGACCCGCGCGTCACGGGGGTCGGCCGCGGGCCGTCCGCCCGCCCGGGCCCGCGGGAGGTGAGGTTCACGATCAGCGGGTACACCATGGGAGAAACCCACTGAGAACGACAGGACTCCCTGCGAGAGCGAAGGAACGCCGTGGCTTCCGGACCCGGACCAGATCGCGCCCCGATCATCATCGGCGGCCTGCCCAGCCAGGTCCCCGACTTCGACCCCGAGGAGACCCGGGAGTGGCTCGACTCCCTCGACGCCGCGATCGACGAGCGGGGCCGCGACCGGGCGCGCTACCTGATGCTGCGCATGATCGAGCGGGCCCGCGAGAAGCGCGTGGCCGTGCCCGAGATGCGCAGCACGGACTACGTCAACACGATCGCCACCAAGGCCGAGCCGTTCTTCCCGGGCAACGAGGAGATCGAACGCAAGATCCTCAACGCGACCCGCTGGAACGCCGCGGTGATGGTCTCCCGCGCGCAGCGGCCGGGGGTCGGCGTGGGCGGCCACATCGCCACCTTCGCCTCCTCCGCCTCGCTGTACGACGTGGGCTTCAACCACTTCTTCCGGGGCAAGGACGGCGGTGACGGCGGCGACCAGATCTTCTTCCAGGGCCACGCCTCCCCCGGCATCTACGCCCGCGCATTCCTGCTGGACCGGCTCTCCGAGGCGCAGCTGAACGGCTTCCGCCAGGAGAAGTCGAAGGCCCCGGACTGCCTGTCCTCGTACCCGCACCCGCGCTCCATGCCGGACTTCTGGGAGTTCCCGACGGTCTCCATGGGCCTGGGTCCGCTGGGGGCGATCTACCAGGCGCGGATGAACCGCTACATGGAGGCGCGCGGCATCGCGGACACCTCGCGCTCCCACGTCTGGGCGTTCCTCGGCGACGGCGAGATGGACGAGCCGGAGTCGCTGGGCCAGCTCTCCCTGGCCGCCCGTGAGGGGCTGGACAACCTGACCTTCGTGGTCAACTGCAACCTGCAGCGGCTGGACGGGCCGGTACGCGGCAACGGGAAGATCATCCAGGAGCTGGAGTCGGTCTTCCGGGGCGCCGGCTGGAACGTGATCAAGCTGATCTGGGACCGCAGCTGGGACCCGCTGCTGGCCCAGGACCGCGACGGCGTCCTCGTGGACAAGATGAACCGGACGCCCGACGGCCAGTTCCAGACCTACGCCACCGAGTCCGGCGCGTACATCCGCGACCACTTCTTCGGCGGCGACCACCGGCTGCGCGCGATGGTCGAGAACATGACCGACGACCAGATCCTCCACCTGGGCCGCGGCGGCCACGACCACCGGAAGATCTTCGCGGCCTACTCGGCGGCGCTGGCCCACAAGGGGCAGCCGACGGTCGTCCTGGCCAAGACGATCAAGGGCTGGACGCTGGGGCCCAACTTCGAGGGCCGCAACGCCACGCACCAGATGAAGAAGCTGACGGTCGACGACCTCAAGCGCTTCCGCGACCGGCTGCACCTGCCGATCGCCGACAAGCAGCTGGAGGACCCCTACGAGGCCCCGTACTTCCACCCGGGCAAGGACTCCGAGGAGATCCAGTACATGCACGACCGGCGCCGCGCGCTGGACGGCTACGTGCCCACCCGGGTGCTGCGCTCCAAGCCGCTGACGCTGCCGGGCGACCAGGCGTACGCGGCGGTGAAGAAGGGCTCGGGCAAGCAGACCATCGCCACCACCATGGCGTTCGTCCGGCTGCTGAAGGACCTGATGCGGGACAAGGAGATCGGCAGGCGGTTCGTGCTGATCGCGCCGGACGAGTACCGCACGTTCGGCATGGACTCGTTCTTCCCGAGCGCCAAGATCTACAACCCGATGGGCCAGCAGTACGAGTCCGTCGACCGCGACCTGCTGCTCGCCTACAAGGAGTCACCGACCGGCCAGCTCCTGCACGACGGCATCTCCGAGGCCGGCTGCACCGCCTCGCTGATCGCCGCGGGCTCGGCCCACGCCACGCACGGCGAACCGTTGATCCCGGTGTACGTCTTCTACTCGATGTTCGGGTTCCAGCGCACCGGTGACCAGTTCTGGCAGATGGCCGACCAGATGGCGCGCGGTTTCGTGCTGGGCGCGACCGCGGGGCGCACCACGCTGACCGGTGAGGGGCTCCAGCACGCGGACGGCCACTCCCAGCTGCTGGCCTCGACCAACCCGGCGTGCGTGGCCTACGACCCGGCGTTCGGGTTCGAGATCGCGCACATCGTGCGGGACGGGCTGCGCCGGATGTACGGCTCGACGCCGGAGCACCCGCACGGCGAGGACGTCTTCTACTACCTGACCGTCTACAACGAGCCGATCGTGCACCCGGCCGAGCCGGAGGACGTGGACGTCGAGGGCATCCTGAAGGGCATCCACCGGTACGCGCCGGGCACCTCGGGGTCGATCCCCGCCCAGATCATGGCCTCGGGGGTGGGACTGCCCTGGGCGCTGGAGGCGCAGCGGATCCTCGCCGAGGACTGGGACGTGCGGGCCGACGTCTGGTCGGCGACCTCCTGGAACGAGCTGCGGCGCGAGGCGGTCGCGGTGGAGGAGCACAACCTGCTGCATCCGGAGGAGGAGCCGCGGGTGCCGTGGGTGACCCGGAAACTGTCGGGCGCCGAGGGGCCGTTCGTCGCGGTCTCCGACTGGATGCGGTCGGTGCCGGACCAGATCGCGCGCTGGGTGCCGGGGCCGTACACCTCCCTGGGCGCCGACGGCTTCGGCTTCGCCGACACCCGCGGGGCGGCGCGGCGGTTCTTCCACATCGACGCGCAGTCGGTGGTGGTGGCGGTGCTGGCCGAGCTGGCCAAGACGGGGAAGGTGGACCGCGGGGTGCTCAAGCAGGCGATCGACCGCTACCGGATCCTCGACGTCACCGCGGCCGATCCCGGCACGATGGGCGGCGACGCCTGACCCTCGCCGCCTTGACCCTCGACGCCTGACCGTCGCGCGCGACCGTCGACGTCTGCCCCTCCCCCCTCTCGTGGCCCCCGCCGTGCTCCGGACGGCGGGGGCCTTCCCGTGCCGCGGGACCGGCCCGGCCGCCCGCCGGCGCCCAGCGTGGTCCCGGAGCCCGGAGGGCCCGCGCGGGAGCCCGGCGGGAGCCGGGAGCCCGGCGGGAGCCGGGAGCCCGGGCGGGAGCCGGGAGCCCGGGCGGGAGCCGGGAGCCCGGGCGGGAGCCGGGAGCCCGGGCCCGGGGGCCCGGAGGACCCGGAGGACCGGGGACCCGGAGGGCCCGGCGCGGTCGGGGCCCGGCGCGGTCGGGGGCCGGCGCGGTCGAGGGCCCGGCGCGGTCGAGGGCCCGGCGGTCCCGGAGGTCCCCCGGGGGCTCGGCGGTCCCGCAGGCCCGGAGGACCCGAGGACCCGAGGACCCGAGGACCGGGGCCTGGGGGCCGGGGCCCGGGGGCCTGGGGGCCGGCGCGGTCGGGGGCCCGGCGCGGTCGAGGGCCCGGCGCGGTCGAGGGCCCGGCGGTCCCGGAGGTCCCCCGGTGGCTCGGCGGTCCCGCAGGCCCGGAGGACCCGAGGACCCGAGGACCGGAGGACCCGAGGACCGGGGCCTGGGGGCCGGGGCCCGGGGCCCGGCGCGGTCGGGGGCCGGGTTGCGGTGGGGCGGGGCCGGGAGCAGGCTGTTGTTGTACCGCGTGCGCGCCGTCGAGCCGTGGCTCCGGCACCCCGGGCGGGCCCGCGAAGTCCGCGCCCGCCCACGAAGCCAAGACCGAGCAGATCCCCCGAGCGCATCTGGATTCGCCATGCCCAGAACTCCCCGGAGGAAGATTCCCGGCCTCGTCGGCACGTCCTGTCTGGCGGCCGCGCTGGTCGTTCCGGCAGGCGTCACCGCGGGGCTCGCGCAACCCGCGCAGGCCGCTCCGGCCACCGCCCAACAGGCTCAGCCGACCCCGCCTCCGCCCGATCCCGGCACGCAGGAGCCCGCGACGCCCGAGCAGCCGGCGCCGGACACCCAGGAGCCGGGCACCGAGGACCCGGGCACCCAGGAGCCGGGCACCGACGATCCGGGAACCGAGGACCCGGGCACCTCGGATCCCGGGACCTCGACCGAGGAGCCTGGCACCGGGGAGTCGGACCCGGCGGACCTCCCGCCCGGGGAACAGGTCGAGCAGGCCGTGGGGGATATCGAGGCCCTGCCGGTGCCCGAGAAGGTGAAGGCGGACCTGAAGCAGGCGGTGGACAGGCTCGCCGCCCTGATCGACGATCCGGGGACGAGCGCCGCCGACCGGAAGATCTACGCGCAGGTCCTGGAACACGTCACCGAGATGCTCGGCCTGGTCGACGACCCGGAGACTTCCCCGGCGGAGCGGCGCGCCCTGATCGCCGGTCTCCAGGCCGTCGACGAGATGATGAAGAAGGCGCTGGACGACGGCGCGTCCCGGGCGGACCGCGCGTCCTACAAGAAGCTGACACTGGGTCTGACCGGCGCCGTTACACGGATGACGGACCCGGATCACGCCGGGGACGGGTCGACGCCGCCCCCGAAGCCGACTCAGGGGGTGAAGGAGGACACTCCCCCGGTTCAGGCCGATCGGACCTCCCAGGGCATGAACGACGCGCTCGACGAAGGGACGAGGCCGCAGCAGCCGGAGGACCGCAAGAAGATCGAGGGCAAGGCGAAGAGCCAGGTGCAGGCCTTCGTGACGGCCCAGGACCCGTCGGCCACGGACGAGGACCGGGCCGCGGCGGAGAAGGAACTCGACGAGCCCGCCAGGTCGGCCGGGGACCCGAGGTACCGGGAGGTCCTCGAGCAGGTCGAGGAGTACAACGCCTCCGACGCGTGCGTCTCCCTGCTGGAGAAGCGGACCCGCCAGTCCGGCTGGGCGAGCGGATCCCTCTGGGGTCTCTCGGACCCCGTCTGCGACAGGCCGAGGAGCGCGGGGGCCGAGGACACCTCCAGCAAGTGGAACAAGCTGTTCGTCTGCGTGGACCAGGAGTCCTTCTCCACCTGCACGGCCTACATCCCCGAGGACTGAGGTTCTGCCCACGGTGTCCACGAGGTCCACGAGGTCCCCGAGGTCCCCGGCGCCGGCCGGCCACGGACGGAGCAGTTGCTGTTGAGGTGCGCCGCGCCGGGTCCGAGCCTTGCTCCATGGGCATTCAGCCGTGGGTGATCGTCGAGGCACCCGACGGTCGTGGCCTCCGCGAGGTCGTCGTCAACGGCGAGGTCGTCGGCACCGCCTGGTCGTCCGGTGAACTCCGGGCAGTCCTCGCCCGTCTCGGTTACCCGGGAACCCTGGACCTGGAGGACCCGGCGGCGGTGCTGTGGCGCGGCGGCGGCAGCGGGACGTGGCCCGACCGGCCGTGGCGAAGGCGTGCCACCGCGGCCCTGATGATCGCGGGCATGCTCGCGTCCGCCGCCCTGCACATGGTGATCGGCTGGCCGGACGCCCTGCGGGCCCTGACCTTCTCCCAGCGCGTCGTCGGCGCCATCTTCGTGCTGGCGGGCCTGGTGCAGTGCGTGGCGGTGATCGCCGCCTTCGACCACTGCGGCAGGCGGCAGTTCCGGATGTCCGGAGCGCTCGTCCTGCTGGGCTCCTTCATCACGCTGCCGACGACCGCGACCCTCATCTTCATGTGGCTGGAGGAGCGGGAGTACACGCCCTACCTGCTGGCCTTCGGGCCGCTCTTCCTCTGGTCGCTGTGGGCGCTGCTGCACTGCGTCCGCGAGAAGTCCTGGAAGGGGCTGCCCCAGCCGAAGAAGTTCGCCGCCGGGGTGGCGTTCACCGCGGTCCTGACCGCCGTCAGCCTCGCCTACTCGACCATGTACCAGCCCACCGCCGCACCGATCCGCTTCGTGCTCAAGGCGGACTTCGGCACACCGCAGACGGACACCGACCCCCGTCAGGTCGCCGTCCCCCTCACGCTGTACGTGAAGAACGACGGCGGCATCCCCGTGTACGTCATCAACGACGACTACACGGTCTGGGGGGAGACCTTCGCCCCCTCCGCGACCGGCGAGGGGCTGAGGCACTGGAAGGAGGACACCGAGTCCCTCTCCGCCGTGGAGGCCGAACGGTACGCCCGCACGGCCCGGAAGGAGGTGCTGAGATCGGGACACTTCTACGGCCCGGGCGCCTGGCTGGACGCCGGTGAGGAATTCGCTGCGGAGAAGGTGGTCAGACTTCCCAAGGACGCCGACTTCGGCGAACTGGAGGCGACGCTGCGCGTCCACTTCATGCGGAAGGACCGCGGCAGGCTCGACGAGGACTTCGCCCGGCCCCGCTTCTCCTGGGACAAGGACCTGGAGCAGTACTACTGCCCTCCGGCGGAGTGCGGGGAGAACGCCGTCTACCACGGCCGCGTGCGGCACAACAACAACCTGGTGAACGTGACGCGACGGCCGAGGTACGTGACGGCCTTCTGGGGACCGCGCACCGGACTCGACGTCTTCATCTCCTCGTTCGACTTCAGGAAGCGGTCGCTCTACGTGCACCGCGAGGGCGTCGACACGGCGGAGGCGCAGCGGGAGAAGGAGAGATTCGGGGCGGCGGTCGTCAGCGCGAACGCGAAGATCCTCACCGCCGGCTTCCTGCGGCCTCCGGGGAGCCGGCCTCCCGAGGACCGGCCGCCCAGGGACGCGCCTTCCGAGGACCGGCCTCCCGGCGACGAGGAAGGGCGCTGACGCACGGACGCCCGCGGCGGGCCGCCCGGCCCGGGGCGTCCGCACGCGGCGAAGGGCGTCGGAGCGGAGAGGAGTCGCTCCGGCGCCCTGCCGCGGGGTCAGCGGGTCAGAGGAGACCCGCGCCCGTGCCCGTTCCGGCGAGGAAGATCAACGCCAGGACGGTGTCGATCGCACCGAGGACGACCGCGACCAGTGCCGGCCATCCGGCACTCGCGCCCTTCCAGGTGCGTCCCATCGCGAGCCAGCCGCACACCACCGCCACCGGGCCGAGGATGATCCCGGCGACGAAGAGTCCGGCCACCGCGCAAACGACTCCGATGATCGCGAGCGTCGCGCTGTCCGGCCCGCTCCGTGACGGGTTCACGCCACGTGAGCGGGGGTGCCTGCGCGCGCCTTGTCCGAAGCCGGCCATATCAACTCCCTTGCACCCTCTGCCTTGTAGGGGCGCCCATCGGGTTCTCTGGTCGGATTGCCCGCAATCCGCGCTCCACGCATGCCAGTTGCGGATTTCCGGCGAGGGGCCCGCCTCTCCTAGGGTTCCCCCCGATGACGATCACGCGGACCCGCCCCACCGCCCGGCAGCTCAAGCCCGGCCTCCGGCGGGCACTGGCCCACTCGCTCCCCGCCCTGGCGGTGGTCTTCGCACTGTTCACCACCTCCGGCTGGACCGTCGCCCCCGAACGCCCGTCCTCCGGCGCGCTCGCCGCGGACCTCGCCGCCTGGAGACGCGGCCGGGTCGACGGCCGCGCGCTGCCCGACCCGGCCTCCTCCCCGGACCGCCTCGCCGCGTTCTTCGCCTCCCTCACCCCACGCGAGCGGCGCCGCCTGGCCCACAGCCACCCGCTGGCCGTCGGCAACATGAACGGCGCCCCCGTCACCCTCCGGTACTACGCCAACCGGCTGGCGCTGGGCGACGCGCTGCGCGCCGAACGGGCCCGGCCCCGCGATCCCCGGCTCACCGAGGCCGGCCGCCGCGACGCCGGCCGCAGGCTGCACCGGTTCGCCTCCCTGATGGCCGAGGACCGCGACATCCTGGCCTTCGACCCCGACGGCGGCGGCCGGGTGGCGGAGGTGTTCGGCGACCTGGCGCACGCCGACCGCATCGCCGTGGTGGTGCCGGGCGCCGGCACCGACCTGCTGACGTTCCAGCGCACCGCCCGCTCCAGCACCGCGCCGGTCGGCATGGCGCTGGCGCTGCGCCGGGCCGAACGGCAGGCCCGGCCCGAGGTGCGCACCGCGGTGATCGCCTGGGCCGACTACACGGCGCCCGACGGCGTGGGGGTGGACGCGGCCACCGCCTCCCTCGCCGCGTCCGGCGCCGTCCGGCTGTCCGCCCTGGTGGGGGCGCTGCCCGGCGAGGCGCCGGTGGCCCTGTTCTGCCACAGCTACGGCTCGGTGGTGTGCGGGCTGGCCGCACGGTGGCTGCCGGACCGGGTCACCGACATCGCGGTGGCCGGCAGCCCCGGGATGCGCGCCGAGCACGCCTCGCTGCTCGGCACCCGCGCCCGGATCTGGGCGGTCCGTGGCGGCGAGGACTGGATCGCCGACCTCCCCCACGTGGAGGTCGGCGGTCTCGGCCACGGCGCCGACCCCGTCTCCCCGGAGTTCGGCGCCCGGGTGCTCTCCGCGGAGGGCGCCGAGGGGCACGCCGGATACTTCGCCCCGGGCAGCGAAAGTCTGAGGAATTTCGCTCTGATCGCCGCCGGGGCTCCCGCCGCCGTACGCTGCGCACGCGAAGAAGACCCGTGCGGAACCCTTCCCACCGGAGGCTCGACGGTCTGAGGCTCATCCGACCGCAAAAAATCAGGGCTTGTCGGACTCGGGACGTCGAGGGGGAGGCACGCATACGATGACCCGCATGGGTGACGTACTGGCCGGATTTCATGCCGCCTGGGAGTTCGAGTCCGACTCCGTGCTCATCCGCTACGAACGGGGGATCCGCACACCGAGACTGTTCCACGCGCTCGGCGAACGCCGTGTACCGCTCGCCGCCCTCGCCGGGGTCGACCTGACGCCCGGCCGGCGCGGCAGCGTGGTGCTGCGCGCCAGGCCCAGGGCGGGCGCCGACCCGCTGATGGACGCCGCCGACGGCCAGCTGCCCGAGGGCAGCGACCCGTACCGGCTGGTGCTGCCCGGCGACCGGGAGACCCTCGCCGAGTACTACGCCGACGAGCTGCGCGCCCGCATCCCGCGCGATCCGGGGCCCTCGTCGCGGTACCTGGTGGCCCCGCCGGACCCGCCGCGGCAGTTCAAGGCCTACGACGCCAAGGCCTTCTTCGACGGCTCGACGGTGACGTTCCGCTGGTCGTGGACGGGGGCCTCCTCCGCCAAGTGGCGGACGGGCGACCAGTACGTGCAGGTGGCGGACCTGGCGGGGGTGGAGTGGCGCTCCCCCGAGGCGCTGGAGGGGCACCTGCGGCTGGTGCGCCGCGGCGCCCTGGACCACGGGCGGTACCTGCCGGTGGACCAGGACCCGGCGGCCGTGGTCTTCGGCCTCGGCTACGGTCCGGTGCACGAGTCGCTGCCGTTCGCGGCGGCGGTGCTGGCCGCGGCGCGGGCCCTGGGCGGCGGCGCGGGACAGGGCGGCGCGGAGCGGATGACGCCGGTGCCGGTGGTGGTCGCGCGGCGCGACCCGGCGGACATCGCCGACCGGATCCGGCACCTCAGCGAGCTACACCGGGCGGGACTGGTCACCGACGAGGAGTTCGCCGCCAAGAAGGCCGATCTGCTCGCCGAACTCTGAGGACGGCCCGGCCCGCGCCCCACCGCGACCGCGGCGCGGCCCGGACCCGCCGCCCCGCCGCCACCGCGGCCGGGCTCAGTAGGCGTCCCCCGTCGTCGACGAGGTGATGATGCCGTCGTGCGCGAAGTCCCCCGGCGGGATGCCCGGGTGGTGGCCGTCCGGCCGCCGCCGGGGGCCCGACGGACCGAGGGCGAGCCGGGAGACGATGCGGTAGCGGTCGCCCCGGTACACCGAGTGGACGTACTCGACCGGGCGCCCCGAGGTGTCCGTGGTGAGGCGCTCGATGAGCAGGGCCGGCGAGAGCACGGGCACGTCCAGGACGGCGGCCTCGGTCTCGTTGACGACGGTGGGCTCGATGGACTGCACGGCCCCGTGCACGGTCACCCCGTGGTGCTCCCTGAGGTGGTCGTAGAGGTCGCCGGCCTCCAGCTCCTCGGTGCTGAGGGAGGCCGGGACCAGGGTGGCCGGGAAGTGGAGGTGCTCCACGGCCATCGGGGCGCCGTCGACGAGGCGCAGCCGGGCGATGTAGACGAGTTCGGCGGCGGGTGAGATCCGCAGGCGGCGGCCGATGCGGGCGCCGGCCTGGAGGGTGGCCCGCTCCAGGATGCGGCTGGACCAGGAGCCGGAGGCGGAGGGCACGGCGAGCGGGGCCTGGCTCGAGGTCAGCTCCTGGGTGATCTTGGCGGGGGCGACGAAGGTGCCCCTGCCCTGTTCCCTGGAGAGCAGCCCGGTGGCCACCAGGGCGTCGACCACCGCCCGCAACGTGGGCCGGGAGACGCCGAGTTCGGCGCAGAGGGTGCGCTCGGAGGGGATCAGGTCTCCCGGCCTGCTCGCCTCGATCAGGACGAGCAGATGCTGCCGCACGCGCTCCCGCTTGAGCATCGCGCCCGACGGTCCGCTTGCCACCAACGCCCCCCTCCCTCGCCGCGGACGGGCCGCCGAGCGGACCGACCGGTCAACTGGTCACCTACCCAGCTCCTTACCACTCTTACCCAACTACACAGTATTTCCAAGGCAGTTGTGTAATTCCGCAGGGGATTGACGCGACCTCGCGACGGTGCCAACTTCAGGTAGCCAGCCGTGCCGGATGACCAATTGGTCAGGTCTCATCGAGGTGACCGTGAAGATCCGCATCATCGCCGGTCTGTCCGCCCTGGCGGCAGCCGCCGCCCTCACCAGCTGCAGTGCGGAACCGTCGTCGGACAAGGGCGACGGTCCGCGGAAGATCACCGTGTGGATCATGAAGGACAGCGTGACCGAGGACTTCCTCGCCCGCTTCACGAAGGACTTCGAGAAGGGCCGCCCCGACCTGGACCTGGACATCCAGATCCAGGAGTGGAACGGCATCGGGGAGAAGGTCACCGCCGCCCTGGCCAGCAACGACGCCCCGGACGTGATCGAGGTGGGCAACACCCAGGTCGCCCAGTACTCGGCGAGCGGCGGCGTCAAGGACCTCACCGGCAAGGTGGACGACCTGCGGGGCGCCGACTGGCTGCCCGGTCTCGCCGAGCCGGGGAGGATCGACGGCAAGCAGTTCGGCGTCCCCTGGTACGCGGCCAACCGGGTGGTGATCTACCACAAGGACCACTTCGCGGCCGCCGGCGTCAAGGAGCCCCCGAAGACCCGCGACGAGTGGCTCGCGATCACCGAGAAGCTCAACACCGGCAAGGTCCAGGGCATCTACCTGCCGGGCCAGAACTGGTACACGCTGGCCGGCTTCGTCTGGGACGAAGGCGGCGACCTGGCCGTTCGGACCGGCGGCCCGTGGAAGGGCGCGCTGGACTCCCCCGAGGCGCTGCGCGGCATGGAGTTCTACAAGAAGCTCCAGGCGCTCGGCAAGGGACCCAAGGACTCCGACGAGGCCGAACCCCCGCAGGCCGAGGTGTTCGCCAAGGGCGACGTCGCCCAGGTCGTCGCGGTGCCCGGCGGCGCGAAGATCATCGAGGAGGCCAACCCCGAACTCGCCGGAAAACTGGGGTTCTTCCCCGTCCCCGGCGACTCGGCGGGCACGCCGGGCGCGACCTTCACCGGCGGCTCCGACCTGATCATCCCCGAGGCGTCCGCGCATCACGACGCCGCGTACGAGGTGGTCAAGGCGCTGGCCGGCGAGAAGTGGCAGACGGACATGGCGAAGACCATGAGCTACGTGCCCAACCGGACCTCCCTCGCCTCCGTCATCCAGGACAACGAGGGCACCGCCGCGATGGCCGCGGCCGCCGCGCAGGGCCGCGCCACGCCCAACTCGCCGCAGTGGGCCGCCGTCGAGGCCGCCAACCCGATCAAGGAGTACATGACGGCCGTCCTCACCGGCCAGGACATGGCCGAGGCGGCGAAGGCGGCCTCCGGGAGCATCACCAAGACCCTGAACTCATGAGCCGTCCGGCACCCGCCGGGGCGACCGGGGGCGTGGGCGCCCGCGTCCGCGGCCTGTGGCCCTACCTGCTGATCGCCCCCACCGTCCTCGGCGCCGTGGCGCTGCTGGGGTACCCCCTGGTGCGCAACCTGCTGATCTCCGTGCAGGAGTACGGGATGGGGGAGCTCATCCGGGGCGACGCCGGGTTCGCGGGCCTGGCGAACTACCGGGAGGTCCTCGCCGATCCGGAGTTCTGGGAGGTGGTCCGCCGCACCCTGTGGTGGACGCTGCTGAACGTCGTCCTGATCATGGTGCTCGGCACGCTGGTGGCGCTGATGCTCCAGCGGCTGGGCAGGGCGATGCGGCTGCTGGTGACGAGCGGGCTGGTCCTCGCCTGGGCCAGCCCGGTCATCGCGACGACCACGGTCTTCCAGTGGCTGTTCGCCTCCCGGCTCGGCGTCGTCAACTGGTTCCTCACCCGACTCGGGTTCGCGTCGTTCGAGGGGTTCTCGTGGACGGCCGACGGCACGGCGGCCTTCGTCGTGCTGGTCCTGCTGGTGGTGTGGCAGTCGGTCCCGTTCGTCGCGATCACCCTGTACGCGGCGCTGCTGACGGTGCCGGCCGAGCTCCACGAGTCGGCCCGGCTGGACGGGGCGGGCGGATGGCGGATCTTCCGGTCCGTCACCCTGCCGATCCTGCGCCCGGTCTTCGGACTGATCCTCTGTCTGGAGATCATCTGGGTCTTCCGCTGCTTCGCGCAGATCTGGGCGATCACCGGTGGCGGACCGCACGACGCCACCACCACCCTGCCGGTGTACGCCTACCGGATCGCCCAGTCGCTGCACCGCTACGACCTCGGCGCGGTCGTCTCCACCCTGACCGTGCTCCTGCTGCTCGCCGTGCTGATCCCCTACCTCCGCCAGCTGCTCCGCCAGGAGGCCGAAGAGTGAAGGACGCCACCGCACCCGCCGGGGACCGTCCCGCGCGCGCCCCGCGCGGCCCCCGCCGGCCGCCTCGGCCGGCGAGCCGCCGACCGCCGAGCCGTCTGCCGCTGAACACCGGGGCGCTGATCGTCTTCGTCCTGGCGGCGTTCCCGGTCTACTGGATGATCCTCACGGCGTTCAAGCCGACCCCGGAGATCCAGGCGGAGACCCCCGTCTTCTGGCCCACCTCCCTCACCCTGGAGCACTTCGCCACCGCCGCCCGGGCGGACGGCTTCGCGCAGTTCTGGCGCAACAGCCTGCTGGTGACCCTGACCTGCGTGGTGCTCGCCCTGGTGGTGGCCCTCGGCGCGGCCTTCGCGGTGGCCCGGCTTCGCTGGAAGGGCCGCCGGGGGTTCGTCCTGATGGTGTTCGTCGCCCAGGTGGCCCCGTGGGAGGCGCTGCTGATCCCGATGTACGTCATCGCCCGTGACACCGACATGCTCGACCGACTGCCGACGCTCACCCTGATCTACTTCATGATCACACTGCCCTTCACAGTGGTGACCCTCCGGTCGTTCCTCACCGGCATACCGGTCGAACTGGAGGAGGCCGCACGGGTCGACGGGTGCACCCGCTCCCAGGCGTTCCGCCGCGTCACGCTCCCGCTGCTGGCGCCCGGACTGCTGGCGACCTCGCTCTTCGGCTTCATCACCGCCTGGAACGAGTTCGCCTTTGCCAACATGCTGATCATCAAGAACCAGGACGACCGGACCCTGCCGGTCTGGCTCTCCTCGTTCTCCAACGTCTTCGGCACCGACTGGGGCGCCACCATGGCCGCCTCCACGCTGTTCGCCCTGCCCGTCCTGCTGCTCTTCCTGGTGCTCCAGCACCGGGTCGCCGCCGGAATGGCCGGCGGTGCGGTGAAGGGGTAGGCACGCGGCCGCCGTGTGCGCCGCGCCGCTCCCCCACCACGGCCTCCGGCCCGGTGCCCCACGCTCCGGGCCGGCCACCCCCTCAGGAGAGGACGCACCATGACCCCGACGAGCCCGACGCGCCGCACGCACGTCAGACGCACCCGGATCCGCGCCACCCTCCTCGCCGCCGCCCTGGCCACCGGCCTCGGCTGCGCCACCCTCACCGCCCTGCCCGCGGCCGCCGCCGGGGAGCAGGTCAAGATCCAGTACCGGCAGAGCTCCACCGGCACCGACCAGGCCGAGCCCTGGTTCAAGGTGGCCAATACCGGTACCGCCCCGGTGGCACTCGCCCAGGTGAGGTTCCGCTACTACTTCAGGGCGGACGCGGGCGCGTCGTACACCTTCCGCTGCTCCTGGGCGGTCAAGGGCTGTGCCAACATCACCGGCACCTTCGGCACCCTGGCCAACCCGACCGCCACCGCCGACCGCTACCTGGAGATCGGCTTCACCTCCGGAGCCGGCAGCCTCGCCCCCGGCGCCGACACCGGCGACCTGCAGCTGCGCTTCCACCGCTCCGACTGGCGCCCGCTGGCGCAGGGGGACGACTACTCCTTCGGCCCGGACCGGACCGCCTACGGGGACTGGACCAAGGTCACCGCGACCGTCGGCGGCACCCACGTCTGGGGCACCGCCCCCGCGGGCAACGAGCCGGGCCCCGGCCCCACGAACCCGACCGACCCGCCCACCGACCCGCCGGGCGGCGGGGCCGCGCTCTTCGACGACTTCTCCTACACCTCGCACACCGACCCGGCGCTCGCCTCCCACGGCTGGAGCGTGCGCTCCAACTCCGGCGGCCCCGGCGTGCCCGGCGCGACCTGGGCGGCGGAGAACGTCACCTTCGTCCGCGAGGGTTCCGGCACCGTGATGAACATGGAGACCTCCACGGCCGGCACCGCCGCGACCACCGAGATGACCGAGGTCCTCACCCGCGCCACCAAGTTCCGCGACGGCACGTACGCGGCCCGGGTCCACTTCAGCGACGCCCCGCGCGGCGGCCCGGACGGCGACCGCCTCGTGCAGACCTTCTTCACCATCAACGACCTCACCGCGCCGATGGCCGACGACTACGCCGAGTACGACTTCGAGTACCTGCCCAACGGCGGCTGGGGCGAGCCCTCCAACATCCTCTACAGCACCTCCTGGGAGACCTACCGCCCCGACCCGTGGGAGGCGGTCAACGCCCACACCGAGTCCAGGACCAGCTACGCCGGCTGGCACGACCTGGTGTTCACCATCGACGCCGACGACATCGTCTACTACGTGGACGGCCAGGAGTTCGGCCGCCACGACGCCCGGTACCTGCCGGAGCGGCCGATGTCGATCAACTTCAACCAGTGGCTGATCGACCTGGCCGGGCAGACCAGCACCACACCGCGCTCCTACGACCAGAAGGTGGACTACGTCCTGCACGTGAAGGACCAGGTCCTCACCCCGGCCCAGGTGGCGGCCAAGGTGGCCGCCTACCGCTCGGCCGGGACCGCCTTCCAGGACACGGTGCCGAACGGCTAGTCCCGCGCACGAGTGCGGGACGACCGCGGGCCGCGCGGCGCCACCGCGCGGCCCGTACCCCTCCCACAGCCGCAGAGTCCTCCGACCACACGGATACAGATAGGGACAAATGTGCGAATGATTCACCGGTTCGGGTGAGTCAAGGTTGGGCGCCCGGTCTCCTGGGCAGCCCAAAGTCACAGCGGGTCAGGCCCTCCGCAGGACATGCGGAGTACGCCGGTCCGCTCGTGCGCGGCCGGAGGGGAGCGGCGGACGAGCGGACCGGCGGGGCGATTGCCGGACCGGCGGGGCCGGCGGCCCGCACGGCCTCGACGGCTCGGCCGAGGGCGAACCGTCGTACGCCTCGCCCGGCTTCGTCCGCGCGCCCGACCCCTCGCAGCGGCCGGTCCTCCGTCCGCCTAGGCTCTTCGGCATGAACAGCTTGGCGATGATCGAGACCTGGCCCGTTCCCACCGCCGCGGCGGGCGTCGTGCGGGCCGACGGCACGGTGGCCGGCGTCCACGGCCCCGTCGACCACCGGTTCCCGCTGGCCTCGGTCACCAAGCCGCTGGCCGCGTACGCGGTGCTGGTGGCGTACGAGGAGGGCGCCGTCGAACTGGACGAGCCGGCCGGCCCCGAGGGCGCCACCGTCCGCCACCTCCTGGCCCACACCTCCGGCCTCGCCTTCGACGAGCCGAAGGTGACGGCCGCGCCCGGCGAGCGGCGGGTCTACTCCAACGCGGGCTTCGAGGAGCTGGGCCGCCACTTGGAGAAGGCCACGGAGATGCCGTTCGCCGAGTACGCCCGCCAGGCCGTCCTCGAGCCGCTGGGCATGACGTCCACGACCCTGGACGGCTCCCCCGCCAAGGACGGGGTCTCCACCGTGACCGACCTCCTGCGCTTCGCCGCCGAGCTCCAGGCGCCGCGGCTGCTGGACCCGCGGACGGTGCTGGAGGCGATGACCGTGCAGTTCCCCGGCACCAAGGGGATCCTGCCGGGGTACGGCCACCAGAACCCCAACGACTGGGGCCTCGGCTTCGAGATCCGCGACGGCAAGTCCCCGCACTGGACCGGTTCCGCGTCCTCCCCCTTCACCTTCGGCCACTTCGGCCAGTCGGGCACGTTCCTGTGGACCGACCCGCACGCGGGTCTCGCCTGCGTCGCCCTCACCGACCGCGCCTTCGGGCAGTGGGCGATCGACGCGTGGCCGCCGTTCACCGACGCGGTCCTGGCGGAGGCGGCGCGCCGCTGAACGCGGCCCCGCCCCCGGCGGGCACCCGGCCTCCGGGCGCTCATGCACTCAGGCACTCAGGCGCTCAGGCGGTGAACTCCCAGGCCAGGAACTCCGCCGTGGCCGCCGCCTCCGCCGTGAGGTCGCGCCCCCCGGTGACCCGGACCGCGTCACCGGGGGCCAAGGCCGCACCGCCCACGCGGAGTTCGCCCGAGGCGAG
>NZ_BBZI01000008.1:481550-487261 GCF_008974245.1 Streptomyces abyssomicinicus
GAGGTAGAGGGAACCCGCGCCCGGGAGGGACACACCGTCGCCGGCGGCCAGGCGGTAGGTGTGCAACACCCCGCCCGCCTCCGGGACTTCGTACGCCCCGGCCCCGAGCTCGCGCACCAGCGTGTACGCGGGCTCTCCCCCCGCCGCCCGCGGCGTGAGCCACATCTGCAGGAACCGGCACGGCACGGAACCGTCGTTGCGCTCCACGTGGCGGACGCCCGCCGCGGCGCTGAGGTGCTGGAGGTCGCCGGGGCGCACGGTCCGCTCCCGGCCGCCGGAGTCGCGGTGGGTGAGTGCGCCCTCCAGCACCCAGGTGATGATCTCCACGTGCCGGTGCGGGTGCTCGTCGAACCCCGCCCCCGGCTCCAGCCGCTCCTCGTTGCACGCGATCAGCGGGCCGAAGCCGAGGTTGTCCGGGTCGTAGTGGGGGCCGAAGGAGAAGGAGTGGCGGGTGGTGATCCCCGCACCGGGCTCCCCGCCCGCGTACCGGTCGGCCGCTCGCCGTACGTCGATGGTCACGTGATCACGCTACCGGCGCGCGCCCGAAGGCCCGCCGCACCTGGGACGACGCCCGGGTGTGACGGTCCGCACACGCACCGCGTCCGACCCGGCGCGGCGCAAGCCGTCCGGCATGGGGCACCCTTGTGGGCGTGCCCGCACCAGATCCTTCCGAAGCCGCCCCGTCCGCACACGATCCGTCCGACGTCCACGCCCACACCTACTCGGCCACGCTGAAGCGGCTGGAGCGGTCGTCCGGCAGCCTCGCCGCGCAGGCGATCGCGCGGATGGACGAGACGCTGCCCTGGTACCGGGCGATGCCGCCGGAGAACCGGTCGTGGATCGGCCTGGTGGCGCAGGCGGGTATCGCCGCGTTCACGGAGTGGTTCCGCCGCCCGCAGACCCCCACCCAGGCGATCTCCACCGACGTCTTCGGCACGGCGCCGCGTGAGCTGACCCGCGCGATCACGCTGCGGCAGACCGTGGAGATGGTGCGCACCACCATCGAGGTGATGGAGTCCGCGATCGACGAGGTCGCCGCACCCGGCGACGAGTCGGTCCTGCGCGAGGCGCTGCTGGTCTACGCCCGGGAGATCGCCTTCGCCACCGCGCAGGTGTACGCCCAGGCCGCCGAGGCACGCGGCGCCTGGGACGCCCGCCTGGAGTCGCTGGTGGTCAACGCGGTGCTTTCCGGCGAGGCCGACGAGGGCGCCGTCAGCCGGGCCGCGGCGCTGGGCTGGAACGCCCCGGAGCACGTCTGCGTGGTGCTGGGCACCGCCCCCGACGGGGACAGCGAACTCACCGTGGAGGCGATCCGCCGCGCCGCGCGCCACGCGAAGCTCCAGGTGCTGACCGGCGTACTGGGCCACCGCCTGGTGGTGATCGCCGGCGGCAGCGATCGCCCGCTGCACGTGGCGAAGTCGCTGATCGGGCCGTTCGCGGCCGGTCCCGTGGTGGCCGGGCCGGTGGTGCCCGACCTGCTGGCGGCGACCCGTTCCGCGCAGGCGGCGACCGCCGGGCTCAAGGCCTGCGCGGCCTGGCCGGACGCCCCGCGTCCGGTGCTGGCGGACGACCTGCTGCCGGAGCGCGCGATCGCCGGGGATCCCATGGCACGCGAGCAACTGGTGGAGGAGATCTACAGACCGCTGGAGGAGGCGGGCTCCGCTCTGCTGGAGACGCTCAGCGTCTACCTGGAGCAGGCGAGCAGCCTGGAGGGCGCGGCACGCATGCTCTTCGTCCACCCCAACACCGTGCGCTACCGGCTCCGACGTGTGACCGACGTCACCGGGTGGTCGCCGTCCGACGTCCGGTCCGCGTTCGCCCTGAGGGTGGCGCTGGTCCTGGGACGTCTCCAGGATGGCGATCACCCGAGCTGAGCCTTTGTGAGGGTCCTACAATTAGCCCTCCTGTTCTTCGTCCCTGTCCCCACGGGCGGCCGTCGCCGTCTCCAAGAGAGAGTGTGAGAGTGCTCGTACTCGTCGCTCCCGGCCAGGGCGCCCAGACGCCCGGCTTCCTGACTCCCTGGCTCGAACTCCCCGGCGCCGCCGACCGCCTCGCCGCGTGGTCCGACGCGATCGGGCTCGACCTCGTCCACTACGGGACCGAGGCCGACGCGGACGCCATCCGTGACACCGCGGTGGCGCAGCCGCTGCTGGTCGCGGCCGGTCTGCTGTCCGCGTCCGCGCTCGGCGACGTCGCTCCGGGCGCCGTGGCCGGTCACAGCGTCGGCGAGATCACCGCCGCCGTCTTCGCGGGCGTGCTGGAGGAATCCGCCGCGCTGTCGCTGGTCCGTACCCGTGGCCTGGCGATGGCCGAGGCCGCCGCCGTCACCCGGACGGGCATGGCGGCGCTGCTCGGCGGCGACCCCGAGGTGACGGTCCCGCACCTGGAGAAGCTGGGCCTGACCCCGGCCAACATGAACGGCGCGGGCCAGATCGTGGCGGCCGGCACGGCCGAGCAGATCGAGGCGCTGGTCGCGGACATGCCCGAGGGCGTGCGCCGCGTGGTGCCGCTCCAGGTGGCCGGCGCGTTCCACACGCACCACATGGCTCCCGCGGTCGACCGGCTCGCCGAGGCCGCCAAGGCCCTCGCGCCGGCCGACCCGAAGATCGACTACGTCTCCAACAGGGACGGCGCCCGGGTCTCCTCCGGCGCCGAGGTGCTGGAGCGCCTGGTCGGCCAGGTCGCCAACCCGGTCCGCTGGGACCTGTGCATGGAGACCTTCAAGGAGCTCGGCGTGACCGCGCTCGTCGAGGTGTGCCCGGGCGGCACCCTCACGGGTATCGCCAAGCGCGCGCTGCCGGGCGTCAAGACGCTCGCCCTCAAGACGCCCGACCACCTCGACGCGGCCCGCGCGCTCATCGCCGACCACGCCTGACGCCCCAGAAGGAGCCGACCGAACATGTCGAAGATCAAGCCCAGCAAGGGCGCCCCGTACGCGCGCATTCTGGGCGTGGGCGGTTACCGTCCCGCGCGGATCGTGCCCAACGAGGTGATCCTCGAGACGATCGACTCCTCCGACGAGTGGATCCGCTCGCGCTCGGGCATCCAGACCCGCCACTGGGCGAACGACGAGGAGACGGTCTCGGCGATGTCCCTGGAGGCGGCCGGCAAGGCGCTGGCCGCCGCCGGGATCGCCGCCGAGCAGGTCGGCGCGGTCGTGGTCTCGACGGTGTCGCACTTCGAGCAGACGCCGGCCGTGGCGACCGAGATCGCCGCGAAGCTGGGGACGGACAAGGCCGCCGCCTTCGACATCTCGGCCGGCTGCGCGGGCTTCGGCTACGCGCTGACGCTGGCCAAGGGCATGGTCGTGGAGGGTTCCGCCGAGTACGTGGTCGTGATCGGCGTGGAGCGCCTGTCCGACCTGACGGACCTGGAGGACCGGGCCACCGCGTTCCTCTTCGGCGACGGCGCGGGCGCCGTGGTGGTCGGCCCGTCCGACGAGCCCGGCATCGGCCCGACGGTCTGGGGCTCCGAGGGCGACAAGTCCGGCGTCATCAAGCAGACGGTCTCCTGGAACCGCTTCCGCGTAGGCGACCTCGACGAGCTGCCGCTGGACTCGGCCGGCCGGGTGAAGTTCCCCGCCATCACGCAGGAGGGCCAGACGGTCTTCCGCTGGGCGGTCTTCGAGATGGCCAAGGTCGCCCAGCAGGCGCTGGACGCGGCCGGCATCGCCCCGGACGAGCTGGACGCGTTCATCCCGCACCAGGCCAACGAGCGGATCATCGATTCGCTGTTCAAGACGCTCAAGCTGCCCGAGACGGTCACCGTCGCGCGGGACGTCCGCACCACCGGCAACACCTCGGCCGCCTCCATCCCACTGGCGATGGAGCGGCTGATGGAGACCGGTGAGGCGAAGAGCGGCGACACGGCCCTGGTCATCGGTTTCGGTGCCGGACTGGCCTACGCCGCGACGGTCGTTACCCTCCCCTAGGCGTTCCGTGCCGGACGATCGGGTCCGGCACGGACATGTGGACACAGAGCGCCACACCCTCAGAAATACCTCTACGAAGGAGCGCCCGACATGGCCGCCACGCAGGAAGAGATCGTCGCGGGTCTCGGCGAGATCGTGAACGAGATCGCCGGCATTCCCACCGAGGACGTCCAGCTGGACAAGTCCTTCACCGACGACCTGGACGTCGACTCCCTGTCCATGGTCGAGGTCGTCGTCGCCGCCGAGGAGCGCTTCGACGTGAAGATCCCGGACGAGGACGTCAAGACGCTCAAGACGGTGGGCGACGCCGCCGACTACATCCTCAAGCACCAGGGCTGAGCGTCCCTCAGCCCCTGATGCTGGGCCCCGCCACCCGGCAGCGTCTCCGCGGGGGGTGCCTCGCCTCCCCGGCAGAGGCACCCGCTGCGGCGGCAGTGCGGTGGCGCCGTTGTTCCTACCTCGTTGGAGAAGTGTTCCCGTGAGCCCGACCAATCGCACCGTGGTCGTCACCGGTATCGGCGCAACCACACCGCTGGGTGGCGACGTAGCCTCTACCTGGGAGGGCCTGGTCGCCGGACGTTCCGGTGTCGGCCCGCTGACCCAGGAGTGGGCCGCCGAGCAGTCCGTCCGCATCGCCGCGCAGATCGCGGTGGAGCCGACCGAGGTGATCCCCCGTCCGCAGGCCCGCCGGCTGGACCGTTCGGCGCAGTTCGCGCTGGTCGCCGCCCAGGAGGCGTGGGCCGACGCCGGTTACACCGGCAAGGCGGGCGAGGAGGGCGCGGCCGTCGAGCCCGAGCGCCTGGGCGCCGTCATCGCCTCCGGCATCGGCGGGGTGACCACCCTGCTGGGCCAGTACGACGTGCTGAAGGAGAAGGGCGTCCGCCGCGTCTCCCCGCACACCGTGCCCATGCTGATGCCCAACAGCCCCTCGGCCAACGTGGGTCTGGCCGTGAACGCCCGTGCCGGCGTCCACACGCCGGTCTCCGCCTGCGCCTCGGGCGCGGAGGCCATCGGCTACGCCATCGAGATGATCCGCAGCGGCCGCGCCGACGTGGTCGTCGCGGGCGGCACGGAGGCGGCGATCCACCCGCTGCCGATCGCCGCGTTCGCCAACATGATGGCGATGTCCAAGAACAACGACGACCCCGAGGGCGCCTCGCGTCCCTACGACACGGACCGCGACGGCTTCGTGATGGGCGAGGGCGCCGGTGTCCTGGTCCTGGAGTCCGCCGAGCACGCCGCCGCGCGCGGCGCCCGCGTCTACGCGGAGGCGGTCGGCCAGGGCATCTCCGCCGACAGCCACGACATCGTGCAGCCCGAGCCGGAGGGCCGAGGCATCCAGGCCGCGCTGCGCAACCTGCTGGAGAGCACCGACCTGGACCCGGCCGAGCTCGTCCACGTCAACGCGCACGCCACCTCCACCCCTGCGGGTGACATCGCCGAGCTCAAGGGCCTGCGCGCGGTGTTCGGCGACGACGCCGACCACATCGCCGTCTCCGGCACCAAGTCGATGACGGGTCACCTGCTCGGCGGCGCCGGCGGTGTCGAGTCGGTGGCCACGGTGCTGGCACTGTACAACCGGGTGGCGCCGCCCACCATCAACATCAAGGAGCTGGACCCGGCGGCGGCGGGACTCGCCGACGTGGTCCGCGACGAGGCGCGCAAGCTGCCGGTCGACGGCCGGATCGCCGCGCTCAACGACTCGTTCGGCTTCGGTGGCCACAACGTGGTGCTGGCCTTCCGGACGATCTGAGGTCTCCTCGCACGGCAGAGGGCCCCC
>NZ_BBZI01000008.1:487515-803503 GCF_008974245.1 Streptomyces abyssomicinicus
CGTGTGCTGCCGGGTCGGCTCAGACGACCTGGTGGAGCCAGCGGACGGGGGCGCCCTCGCCCGCGTAGCGGAAGGGCTCCAGCTCGTCGTCCCACGGCTTGCCCAGCAGCTTCGCCAGCTCGGCCTCGAGTTCCGTCTCGCCCTTGTGGGCGCGGGCCAGGGCGGCGCGCAGCCGGTCCTCGGGGATCATGATGTCGCCGTGGATGCCGGTGACGGCGTGGAAGATGCCCAGGCCGGGCGTGCAGCTGTACCGCTCGCCCTCGGCTCCGGCGCACGGCTCCGAGGTCACCTCGAACCGCAGCATCTGCCAGCCGCGCAGCGCGGAGGCCAGCTTGGAGGCCGTGCCGGCCTTGCCCTGCCAGGACAGCTCGGAGCGCCAGGTGCCGGGCGCGGCGGGCTGCCGGATCCAGTCCAGGTTCACGCGGGCGCCGAGCACTCCGGCGACCGCCCACTCGACGTGCGGGCACAGCGCGCGTGGAGCGGAGTGCACGTACAGAACCCCACGTGTCGTCACCGAGAGGACCTCCCCAGAGCGGCGCGCTTGCCACGGACGGAACGGACGGATGCGGCTCCTGAGTTCCCGGGCAGCGGTCTGACGGCGTGTCGGGGGAGCCACGGAGCGAGGCTACCGTGCCGGAAGGCGCGGAGTGTGACGTACCGTCGGTCCCACGGCGGCGAAACGCCGCCATTCACCCGGTGGGACGCTTGTACGGGTCGGCAAGGTCACAACGGGGCGGCGACGGGAACTCCCGCACGTTCTCATGTCGAGGGGCACATCGGCACCTGTGCCCCCGTTCGCGCCGACCATGGGTACCGGCCCGTGACCTTCCGAAGGAGTGCTGGGCATGCCGACCTCCCGCCGTCCCCGGCCGCGGCGCGCCGTCGTCGTGGCCGCGCTCTGCGCCGCCCTGGCGGCGGTGTCCGGCTGCGGCGGCCAGGACGGCGCCGCGCCGCCTCCGTCGGCGGCGCCCCCGCCGTCCGCCTGGGACCGCTCGCCCGACTCGGTGGCCGCGGTCGGCGACTCGATCACCACGGGGTTCGACTCCTGCCAGGTCCTCTCGGACTGCCCCAGCGTGTCCTGGTCGACGGGGGACTCCCCCGAGGTGGACAGCCTGGCGTCCCGGCTGCTGGGCCGCTCGCGGACGGCCACGCGGACCTGGAACTACGCCGAGACCGGCGCCCGGGTGTCCGACCTGGAGGCCCAGATGCGGCAGGCGGCGGTCCGCCGGCCCGAGCTGGTGACGGTCCTGGTCGGCGCCAACGACGCCTGCCGCGGGTCGGTGCGGTCGATGACGCCGGTCGGCACGTTCCGCGAGGAGTTCGAGGCGGCGCTGCGGACGCTGCGTCAGCGGTCGCCCGATTCGCAGGTGTACGTGGCGTCGGTGCCCGACCTGAAGCGGTTGTGGGAGGTCGGCCAGGAGACGCCGATGGGCCGCGAAATCTGGAAACTGGGCATCTGCCCGACGATGCTGGGGGAAGCTGGGGCCATGGACCGCAAGGCCGTGGAGCGCCGGAAGAAGGTCAGGGACCGCGTGGAGGAGTACAACGAGGCGATGGCCGAGGTGTGCGCGGCGGACCGGCGGTGCCGGACGGACGGCGGGGCGGTGTACGCGTACCGGTTCGGTGTGCCGCAGCTCAGCCGGTGGGACCTGTTCCATCCCAGTGTGGACGGCCAGACGAAGCTGGCCGACATCGCCTACCGCGCGGTCACGGCCTAGGGTGGCGATCATGAGAAGCGAACTCTTCGGCGCCCTTCCCGACGGCGCCTCGGTACACCGGTGGACCCTGGAACGGGCCGGGGTGCGGGCGCGGGTCCTGTCGTACGGCGGCATCGTCCAGTCCGTGGAGACGCCGGACCGTGACGGGCGTACGGCCGACGTGGTGCTGGGCTTCGACGAGCTCGACGGGTACCTGAAGTTCACCGGCCCGTTCTACGGCGCGCTGATCGGCCGGTACGCCAACCGGATCGGCGGCGCCCGCTTCACCCTGGACGGCGTCGCGTACGAACTGCCCCGCAACGACGGGCGGAACTGCCTGCACGGCGGGGACGAGGGCTACGACAAGCGGATCTGGCAGGTCGAGCCGGACGGCGACCACGCGCTGCGGCTGTCGCGGGTGAGCCCGGCCGGTGAGGGGAACTTCCCGGGCCGCCTGGAGCTGTCCGCGGTGTACGCGCTGGAGGAGGACGGCTCGCTGTCGCTGACGTACGAGGCGGTGACGGACGCGCCGACGGTGGTGAACCTGACCAACCACAGCTACTGGAACCTGGCGGGCGCCGGTTCGGGCACGGCGCGGGGGCACCGGCTGCGGCTGGAGTCCTCCCGGTACACGCCGGTGGACGACGCCAACATCCCCGTCGGCGCTCCCGCGGAGGTCGCGGGCACCCGGTTCGACTTCCGGGACGAGGACGGGCGGCCCACCGGCGAGGGGTACGACCACAACTTCGTCCTCGACAAGGGCGTCACCGCTCAGGCCGTGCGGGTGGGCGAGATGTGGGAGGAGTCCACGGGGCGGGTCCTGACGGTGGCGACGACGGAGCCGGGGATCCAGGTGTACACCGGGGACTTCCTCCAGGGCCCGTTCGCCCCCGGGGACGGGGTCGCCCTGGAGACCCAGCACTACCCCGACTCCCCCAACCGCCCCGACTTCCCCTCCACGGTGCTGCGCCCTGGCGAGACGTTCCGCTCCCGCACGGTGTACGGCTTCGCCACGCGGTAGCCCTCCACCGCCCGGTCGGGCGGGGGACGCGCTCCTCGGGTGAGGGGCGCGCTCCGTCGGGCGGGGCACGCTCCTCGTCGGGCGGGGGACGCTCCTCGTCGGGTGGACGGCGCCCCCGTGGGGCGCGCCCTGTCAGGCGGTGGCGCGGTCCGTTCCCGTGGCCGTGCCGGCGCCCGTGGCCGTGTCCGTGGCCGTGTCCTCGTTGCCCCGCGTCTCCTCGCCGAGGAGGTCGCGGGCCAGCAGCGTCGCCCCGGCCACGACCCCCGGCATCAGCAGCACCGCCACGACCGGCACCAGGAACGCCACCGCCAGCGGCGTCCCGAACCCCCACACCAGCAGCTTCCGCGAGCGCAGCAGCTCCAGCCGCTTGCGCAGCTCGACGCCGCGCCGCTGCAGGGCGACCGCCGTCAGCTCCTCGGTGAGGAAGAACCCGGTGACGAAGAACCCGATCACCGGCACCACCGTCTGCCCCACCACGGGGATGAGCCCGAGGAGGAACAGCAGCAGGCCCCACAGGGCCGCCCGTATCACCACCCGCAGGCTGTCCCGGCCGGAGATCCACAGCTCGCGCAGCAGCGGCAGGTCGGAGACGGCCGCCGTGCCGTCGGGCGACACGTCGCGGTCGACCCGCTCGGAGAGGGCCTCGTAGAACGGCTGCCCTATCAGCAGGGTCATCGCCGTGAAGGTGAGCACCATCGCCAGCAGCGACAGCGCGTAGAGCAGCACGGTGAACACCGCGCGTACCGTGCTCGCCCAGCCGTCCGACCAGTCGTCGGCGAACGGGGTGGCCCAGGTGACCAGCTCGGGCCCCCAGACGAAGAGCGCGACGAGCACGCCCAGGTAGAGCACCAGGGTGATCAACCCGGGTATGAGGCCGAAGCCGTACTGCCTTCCGTGCCGGGCCACCCAGCGCTGACCCTTGAACAAGTAACCGAATCCGACCCCGAGATCACGCATGCCGGGAACTCTAGCGGTGCGTCCCGGCCGCCGAGCGGGCACCATGGAACCCATGCCCCACACACATGAACTTCCTGCGCAGAGCCGCGCCTGGCACCTGAGGAGCCGTCCGGTCGGCGAGCCGAAGCCCGACGACTTCGCCCTGGTCACCAGTGAGCTGCCCGAGCTGAAGGACGGCCGCGTCCTCGTCCGCAACCACTACTTCTCGGTCGATCCGTACATGAGGGGCAGGATGTCGGACGCCAAGTCCTACGTCGCCCCGTTCGAGCTGGACAAGCCCATGCAGGGCCATGCCGTGGGCGAGGTCGTCGCTTCGAACTCCCCCGATCTCCAGGTCGGCGACCACGTCGTGCACATGCTCGGCTGGCGCGACTACGCCTCGCTGGACGCGCGGCACGCCGTCAAGGTGGACCCCGACGCGGTGCCGCTCTCCGCCTACCTGGGCGTGCTGGGCATGCCCGGGCTGACCGCCTACGCGGGCCTGTTCCGGGTGGCGGCCTTCAAGGAGGGGGACTCCGTCTTCGTCTCGGGCGCCGCCGGCGCGGTCGGCTCCCAGGTGGGGCAGATGGCGAAGCTGAAGGGGGCCTCCCGGGTGATCGGCTCGGCCGGTTCCGCGGAGAAGGTCCGTCTGCTCACCGAGGAGTACGGCTTCGACGCGGCCTTCAACTACAAGGACGGCCCGGTGAGCAAGCAGCTCCGCGAGGCCGCGCCGGACGGCGTCGACGTGTACTTCGACAACGTGGGCGCCGACCACCTGGAGGCGGCGATCGGCTCGCTCAACCTGGGCGGCCGGATCGCGGTCTGCGGCATGATCGCCGTCTACAACGCGACCGAGCCGGTCCCGGGCCCGCGCAACCTGCCCCGGCTGATCCAGACCCGCGGCCGGATCGAGGGCTTCCTCGTCGGCGACCACGAGGACCTGCGCCCGGCGTTCACCGAGGAGGCCGGCGCGTGGATCCGCTCCGGTGACCTCAAGTACCGCGAGACGGTGACCGAGGGCATCGAGAACGGCGTGGACGCCTTCCTCGGCATGCTGCTGCGCGGTGACAACGTCGGCAAGGCGGTCGTCAAGGTCTGACGCCGCCCCGCCCGGCCACCTCCGCGGACGCCCGCTCCCGCCGGTCGCCCCGGTGCGGTGGCCTCCGGCAGGTCGCCGTCGCCGGGCGGTCGTCGCCTCCGGCCGGTCTCCGGTCAGGCGCACCACCACAGCACCCGCTTGCACGTCGGTGACGGCGTGGGGGTGGGTCCGGGCGAGGCGGAGGTGGCGGTGGGGACCGGCCGCGGCCGGTCCGGGCCGCGGGTGGAGGCGCTCGGCGGCTTCGCCGGGTCCTCGGCGGCCGGTGGCCCCTCCGGGGACGACGACGGTGACGGCGACGGGCTCTCCGTCGCCGTCGGGGAGGCCGACGCCGACGCGGACGCGGAGGCCGACGCCGTGCCCTCCCCGGGTGTGCCGCTCCGTTCCTCCAGCTCCGGCAGCGGGACGCGCTCGACCTCCGCCGACGGATCCCGGGCGGCCTCCGCCGCCGTCGGCGCGGAGGCGTCCTGGCCGCCGACGGCGGCCACGCCGAGGCCGAGGGCGCCGAGCAGGCAGGCCGCGATCAGGATCGCGCGCCCCGGCCCCCGGCGGCCGCCCCGGCGTGCCGAGGACCGGGAGGCGGCCGGTTGCCGCCCCCGCGGTGAGCGGAGTCCGGCACGGCGGCCCCCGGGGCTCCTGACATCCCCTCCGCGCCTGGTGTCCCCGGTGCCGGTCGGCCCCGCGCCGGACTCCTCCACCGCGGCCGTGACGTCCTCCGCCCCACCGGCCGGCACCTCACCGGCCGGCACCTCACCGGCGGGCATCTCACCGGCGACCGGCCCGGCGGGCTCGGCAGGATCGGCGGAAGCCTCCACGGCTTCGGCGTACTTGTGGAGTTCCCAGGCCGGCGTTCCGCAACCGGGGCAGTTGAACTGCAGGTTGAGATGCCGCCGGCACCGCGCGCAATAGTCCATGAGGACGGAAGGGTAGGTGCCGGACCGGTGACTTTCCGGGGGGCCGAAGTGAAGATCGTGTGCGGTGTCGGGGGTCGTCGGCGCGGCACGCGCGCCCGGCCGACAGCGCGCTACCGGCCGACTGCGCTGCGTGCGGACGCGCGCGGCGCGGGCCCGTCGGCCGGGGTCGTCGGGCGGCCCGCCGGCCGGGCCGCCGGCCGGAGGGTCAGGCCAACCAGCCGCGGGCGCGGGTGAGTTCGAGGACGCAGCCGCGGACCTGCCGGAGCTGCGCCGCCGTCAGCGTCGGCACCGCCTCGATCAGCGCCTCGGTGAGCTCCGCCCGGAACTCGCCCGCCGCCGTCCGCGACCCCGGGCCCGCCCCCAGGCCAGCCACCGGGCCCGCGCTCCGCGGAGCCGGCGCGAGCAGGCGGATCTCCGACCCCTTGGGTCCCTTCTCCCCCATCTCGAGCACGAACTCGACCTGGCATCCCTCCGCGTACAGGTACTTGTCGTCGAGCAGGTCGTTGGCGTGCATGAACACGTCCTCCCCGCCCTCGTCGGGCGCGATGAACCCGTACCCGCGCACCTCGTCGAAACGCAGCACCCTGCCCGTCACCAGCACCCCGGACCCACCCACCCCTTCATCGGTCGCCACAGCCGAGCGGTGCCCGAAGTTACCGGTGCGACGGGCGGTGCAGGGCCGCTTTCCCCGGGTCGCCCGCGAGACGGACGCCACATGCCCGCGACACCCCCCGCCATAACCCGCCATTCCATGACGAACCGGGCGCTAGGGGCACCCACCGGCCCACCCCGGACGCGGCCCCTGTGGAGAATGGGGCCCGCGCGTCGACGTGGCGCGGGAGTCGGCGGAGGTTCTGTTGGTGTTCACCAGGCGTACGTTCAGTGCTCTGGCCGGCACGGCCGTTCTGGGGCTGGCGCTGGCGGGCAGCGGCACGGCGGCCGCGCCGACGTCGTCCGCGTCGCGGAACGTGCCCACCGGCCGTCCGCCCGCCCCGCCGCGCGCGGACCGGCGCCCGCACTCGGTGCGCCACGACCGGTACTCGCTGATCGTCGACGGGCAGCGTCTGGTGCTGTGGTCCGGGGAGTTCCACGCGTTCCGGCTGCCCAGCCCCTCGCTGTGGCGGGACGCCCTGCAGAAGATCCGCGCCTCGGGGCACAACGCGGTGACCGTGCCGGTGGCGTGGAGCCACCACTCCCCCGCGCCGGGCCGCCACGACTTCACCGGCGTGCGCGACCTGGACCTGCTGCTGCGCACGGCCGCAGAGGAGCAGCTGTACGTGGTGCTGCGCCCCGGCCCGTTCCTCGGCGCCGACCTGGACGCGGGCGGGCTGCCGGGGTGGCTGGCCGGGACCGGGGGCGCGCCCCGCGCCGACGATCCGGCCTACCTGGAGCACGTCGACGCCTGGCTCACCGCCGTCGACCGGATCGCCCGCCGCCACCAGTACACCGAGGGCCGCGGCACGGTGCTGCTGTACCAGTTCACCGACGTCAGCGGCGCCGCCTCCGCCGCCTACCGGGAACACCTGTACGCCAAGGTGCGCGGGGACGGGATCGACGTGCCGGTGTTCCACCGGGAGCTGGCCCCCGCCTCCGAGCCGGACGACGCGGACCCGGCGGCCGTCCCGCCGGACCGCGGACTGTACTTCGGGTCGGCCGCCGCCGAGCGGTCGCGTCCGCGCACCGCCGAGGTGCTCGCCGAGTTCGCCACCGGGCAGCCGGTGCCGTGGGGCGGCGGCCGTTTCGGGCCGCGGGGCTTCGAGGCGGTCCGCCGCGAGTTCGACGCCGCCCACGTGCGCCGCACCTGCCTGACCGACATCGCCAACGGCCTCACCGTCCACAACACCCGGCTCGCGTTCGGCGGCACCAACTGGGGCTGGCAGGGCGGCCCTTCGACCATCACCTCCTACGACCTCGCCGCCGGGCACGACGAGGCCCGCAACCCCACCGCGAAGCTGGCCGCGACCCAGCAGATCGGGCACATGCTGCGCACCGTCCCCGACCTGGCGAAACTGAACCGCGCGGCGGACGTGCGGGCCGACGACGACCGCGTGCGGGTGTACCACCTCACCAACCCGGACACCGGCTCGCACACGTACGTGCTGCGCAACGACTCGGACGTCCGGGTGTCCACCGCGCTGCGGGTGGCCGGTTCCGACCTGCCGGTCAAGGTCACGCTGGAGCCGCGCGACGCCCGGCTGATCATGTCGCGGCTGCGGCTCGGCGAGCGGCTGCTGCGCCACTCCACGGCGCAGCCGATGCTCTTCCTCCCGGTGGGTTCCATGGACGTCGCCGTGTTCACCGGCACCCGTGAGGAGCTGGCCGAGGTGGTCCTGGAGTGCCCGGTGGGTCCGGTGACCACCCGGCTGGACCCGGAGCCGGCCTGGGCCCTCGACCGGGGCCTGCTGCGGGTGACCGCGCCGCTGGGCAGGGGCGGCCTGAGCCGGGTGCTGGTGGAGGGCGGCGGCAGCAGCCGCCCGCTGCTGCTGGTCTTCGCCGACGAGGACGACGCGGCGCGGCTGTGGCCGGTGGAGACCCGCAAGGGGAACTTCCTCGTCTACGGCCCGTCGCTGGTGCGCACCCTCACGCCGCACGAGGACGGCGTGGACCTCACCGGCGACGTGCGGGGGCTCACCGGCCTGGAGATCTGGGCGCCCGGCGGGATCGGCTCCGCCACCTGGAACGGCACCCGGGTGCGGACCACCGTCTCCCGGGCCAACGCCCTGGTGGCGACGGACCGGTTGAAGCCGCCGCCGGCCGTGGAACTGCCCGCGCTGACCGGCTGGACCAGCCGGGCCGGGGACCCGGAGGCCGACCCCCGGTTCGACGACGGCCGCTGGCGTTCCGCCGACCTGGAGGCCTCGTCCGGGACGACGCCGGTGCCCGAGGGGCAGCCGGTGCTCTTCGCGGACGACTACGGCTTCCACTACGGCGACCTGTGGTACCGGGGCAGGTTCGGCGACGCGCGCGGAGCGGTCTCGGTGCGGCTCTCCTACCGGGCGGGGCCGCAGGGCCTGGTGATGGCCTGGCTGGACGGCGAGCCGCTGGGCGTCCACCGGCGCCCCGACGACGCCGCCCCGGCCGGCACCGGCACCGGCCCGGACGGGGACACGGCGGGCACCGCCACCGCGGAGTTCGAGGTGCCCGAGCGGCTGCGCACCCGGGGCGCCCACGTGCTGTCGGTGCTGGTGCGGCCGATGGCCCGTGACGTCGGCAGCGGCTCGGCCGGCGCCTACAAGGCGGCGCGCGGACTGACCTCGGTGACCTTCGAGGGGGCGCGGCCCGAGGTGCGGTGGCGGCTCCAGGGCGCCAGGGCCGCGGACCCGGTGCGCGGGCCCCTCAACAACGGCGGCCTCCACGGCGAGCGGAAGGGCTGGCACCTGCCGGGCCCGGTGGACGGCAAGGGCTGGGAGCCCGCCGCGCTCCCCGAAACGGACGACCGGGCGGAGGACCGTGCGGAGGGCCTGCCGGACGCGCCGGAGCGGGCGCGGCAGGGCGTCACCTGGTACCGCACCGCCTTCTCCCTGGACGTGCCCGCCTCGGTGGACGCCTCGGTGGGGCTGGTGCTGGAGGACGACCCGGGGCGGGCCTACCGGACGCAGATCTTCCTCAACGGCTGGAACATGGGCCTGTATGTCAACGACACAGGGCCGCAGCACGTCTTCCCGCTGCCGAACGGGGTGCTGCGCACACGGGGTGAGAACACACTGGCGCTGGCCGTCCTGTCGGACGGCACCACACCGGCGGGCCTGGGCAAGGTGAGTCTGCGACTGCTGGGAGCGGCCGCGGGCGGCACCCCGGTGGACGACGTCGAGTCGCCGGGCCGGTGAACGCCGTGCCGCCCGCGAACGGCTCCGCCCCGGCCGGGCCCTTCACCCGGCTGCACTTCCAGCTGGTGCTGCTGCGCCGCATGGCCGACTTCAACCCGGAGCTGGTCGAGGAGGCCCGGCGGCGGCTGGGCGCCTCGGCCGCGGAGATGCGGGAGGCCAACCGGCGCTGGCAGGCCATGGTCCGCACGCCGCGCGGCCGGGGCGCGGCCGCCCGCTACGGCTCGGTGCTGGGCGTGCCGGAGCTGACCCGGCGGCGGGTGATCGGCGACCTGGAGTGCGAGGCGCGGCTGTGGCCGGTGCCGCTCTGGCCGGACCTGCGGTTCGAGATCCTGGTGGCTCCCACGGGCGCGGTCTGGAACGAGTGGCTGGTGCGCGCACCGGGCGACCCGGGCCCCGGACCGCGCACCTTGGACGACCTCACGCCCTGGTCCTGCACGGTCGACCAGGCGGCCCGCGCCTTCCCCGGGGCCCGGCCGCTGGAGGGCACCGCCCCGACCCGCTGGGGCCTCGCGCTGACCCTCCCGGACACGGACGGCGTCCGCGTCGAGTGCGTCGCCGAGTTCACCTGGGGGCTGCTCCAGCGCGTCGTGGTGACGGGGGCCTCCGCCGGGTAGGTTCCGGGGCGCCGCTGTCCCGTCCGCGCGAAGGAGCGCCCATGTCCGCCTCACCGCAGTCCCCGCCGCCACAGCCGACCCCGCTGCCGCAGTCGTCACCGCCGAAGTCCTCCGCCGCCTCCCGGACCCCGCTGCCGTTGTTCCCCCTCCTCCACGACCCCGCCCTGGCCCACCGCCCCGCGCTGGCCTTCGGCGGCGACGCGCTGACGTACGGGGACCTGGCGGGCGCGGCCGGAACGGTGGCCGCCCAGCTCCGCGGTCTGCCGGACCGGGGTGCGGGGCGCCGGGTGGCGGTGTGGGCGACGTCCGAGCTGGAGACCGCGGTGGCCGTTGTGGGGGCGCTGGCGGCGGGCGTGTGCGTGGTGCCGCTGAACCCGCGGTCGGGTGAGCGGGAGCTGGAGCACATCCTGTCCGACAGCGCCCCGGACGCGGTGCTGGCCGCCCCCCGGACCCGTCTCCCCGAGGCGACGGCGGGCCTGGAGCGTCTGGACGTCGACCCCTGGACCCGCACCGCCCTCGCGCCGGACACCGCCGGCCCCCTCGACGCGGCGCTGGTCGTCTACACCTCCGGCACGACCGGACCGCCCAAGGGCGCGGTGATCCCCCGCCGGGCGGTCGCCGCCACCCTGGACGCGGTGGCCGACGCCTGGGCCTGGACGGGCGACGACCTGCTGGTGCACGCCCTCCCGCTCTTCCATGTGCACGGCCTGGTGCTGGGGACGCTCGGTCCGCTGCGACGCGGCGGCTCGCTGCGTCACCTGGGCCGGTTCGACACGGTGGGGGTGGGCCGGGAACTGAACGCGGGCGCCACCATGCTGTTCGGGGTGCCGACGATGTACCACCGCATCGCCGAGGCCCTGCCCGCGGAACCGGAGCTGGCGAAGGGGCTGGCCGCCGCCCGGCTGCTGGTGTCGGGTTCGGCCGCCCTGCCGGTCCACGACCACGAGCGGATCCTGGCCGCCACCGGCCGCCGGGTGATCGAGCGGTACGGGATGACCGAGACGCTGATGAACACCAGCGTCCGCGCCGACGCCAGGTCCGGCCCGGCGGCCGCCGGGACGGTGGGGGTCCCGCTGCCCGGCGTGGAGCTGAGGCTGGTGGACGACGACGGCGCCGCGCTCCCGGCGCCGGACGGCGAGAGCGTCGGGGAGATCCAGGTCCGCGGCCCGAACCTCTTCACCGAGTACCTGAACCGCCCGGACGCCACCGCCGCCGCCTTCACCGCCGACGGCTGGTTCCGCACCGGCGACATGGCGGTGCGCGAGCCCGACGGATCGGTGCGGATCGTGGGCCGGCGGGCCACCGACCTGATCAAGAGCGGTGGCTACAAGATCGGCGCGGGCGAGATCGAGAACGCCCTGCTGGAACATCCCGCGGTGGCCGAGGCCGCCGTCACCGGGGCGCCCGACGAGGATCTGGGCGAACGGATCGTCGCCTGGATCGTCCCCGCCGACCCGCAGTCGCCACCGGCCTTCGAGGAGCTGACCGGCCATGTGGCGGACCGCCTGGCGCCCCACAAGCGCCCGCGGGAGGTCCGGCTGATCGACGCCCTGCCCCGCAACGACATGGGAAAGGTGATGAAGCGCGCGCTGGACGGAAGCGTGCACTGGACACCTGTTCTGCCGCTCCCTTGATCAGGTGATCCACGTTCATACGCCCGCGCGAACCACTTGTCGGAAGAAATGCTCACGGTGTGCCGACGGCGGGCTGCAGACCGGAGGTCGGCGCGTGTCCCGAACAAGCAATCATGTCCCGAGGAGTAGTACCCCATGAACGTCATCACCGACGCGCTCGCCTGCATCGCCCACTTCCTGGGCTGGCTGATCTGACGCCGTCCCGGCGAGGCGCCGGAAGCTGAACGCGCAGCGGCGCCGTCTCCCCGTCCCAGGGAGGCGGCGCCGCCGTCGTTCACGCGGGGTCCGTCCGGGTCACCTCACGCCGACGGCGCGGATGATCTCCTGGCGGACCGACCCCTCCTTGTCGTCGCGGACCTCGGCGCGCAGCGAGACGTGGTCCGTGCCGCGCGGCGCGGAGAGGGTGCCGCGCCAGGTGCCGCCGTCGCGGCGCAGGTCCACCTTCCGCCAGGTGGCGCCGTCGTCGTAGGAGACCTCCAGCTCACCGGACCTCAGCTTTCCGGTCCCGCTCGCGCCGCCGACGTACTCGCCGCTGATGGAGACCGGCACCCGCTGCCCCGCCCGGATGTCGCCGGACAGGTCGGTGGTGACGTGGAAGCCCAGGTTGAGCAGCGGCATCGTGACCTGTCCGTCCGTCGTCCCGGAACGGAAGGTCCACTCGCCGTGGCCCCGGGTGGACAGGTCCCACTTCTCCGGGTCGAGGGTGGTGTCGGTGACCAGCTTGAAGGTCTGCTCCTCGGCGGGGGCCTCCCACACGTTGAGGCCGCTGCCCTGGACGCGGCCCAGCAGGGTGCCGTCCTCGGCGTACGCCTCGGTCACCTGCGTCATGCCGGAGGCGTCGTTCCAGACGTCGCCGAATCCGGTGTGGTCGGGGCCGGAGTCGCCCCAGCCGGGGACGTTGAAGGCCATCGAGTCGCCCTCGCGGGTCTGGCCCCAGCCGAGGCCCTCGCCCATCCAGGGGTGCCAGACGGGGCGGAACCAGTTCCGCTCGTGCCGGTCGCCCGCCCGGTAGGTGACCAGACCGGAACGCTGCTCCAGCGCATCGTTGTTCATCATGGTCACCTCGTGCCAGGTCAGGCCCTTCTCGACGGTGACGTGGTCGGTGCGCCGGTGCGGGTAGGAGACCCGCTCGCGGAAGCCGACACCGACCGGGAAGGTGTCGGTGATCGAGTAGCGGAACTCGCTGCCTGCGTCGCTCGGCCGCGTCGCGTGGAACGCCACGTCCACCCGGCCGAGGTCGTCGCGGTCGGGGGCGTACACCAGGCTGCGGTCCGGGATCGCGCCCGGGTGGCCCTGGGTCAGGTCGTAGACGTACGGGGTGTTCGGCGTGCCCTCGGCCTTGACGGTGCCGCTCCTACGGAGCCGTTCGGCGTCGGCGGCGTTCAGGGAGGCGACGGGCAGCGGGGCCTCGGCGCCGGTGACGAGGTCGCCGGCCCACATGCTGAGCCGGCCGCGCCGGTCGTCGGTGACGAAGAGGATCTTCGCGCCGGCCTCGTGCGCGGCACGGGCGAGGGCGGGCAGGTCGGTGTCGTCGCCGATCGTGGCGAGGGCGGCCTTGCCCTTGACGGCCGCGGTGACCGGGCCGGTGCCGATGTCGGCCAGCCGCAGGCGCAGGTCTCCGTCGACGAGGGGCGCTCCGGCCTGGGGAACCGTCTCGCCGACGCCGCGCACCTGCAGCGCGGGCTCACCGAGCCGCCACCGGGTGCGGTACTCGAACGTCCCCTCGGTGACCTGGCGGGTCGGGGCGGCGTAGACGGTGTCGTAGCGGATCGGGATCTGGAGGGCCGCGACCGCCGAGAGGCCGTTGGCCTCACGGGCGAACTCCATGATCAGCTGCCGGGTCTCGGTGCGGTCGTCGACCTTCGCCTCGATCTCGCGCAGCTCGGTGCCGTCGAGGGTGATCTCCCGGTCACGGTCGAGGTCGATCTCGGGTGCGGCGAGCAGGCCGAGGCCCAGCGAGTCCGGGCCGTGCGCGCCGGTGACGTCGAGGAAGGTGTCGACGCTGTAGGTGCCCGGGGGCAGCCGCAGTTCGACCGTGCCGTCGTCGCCCGTGAAGGCGGGTTCGGCCCAGTTTCCGGCGGCCAGCTTC
The DNA here is from genome assembly GCF_008974245.1 of Streptomyces abyssomicinicus. GTDB lineage: Bacteria > Actinomycetota > Actinomycetes > Streptomycetales > Streptomycetaceae > Streptomyces > Streptomyces abyssomicinicus. The sequence goes on from NZ_BBZI01000008.1 coordinate 501,344, forward strand.
TGCACCGACAGGCCGGCGGCGGCCGGCTTGCCCTCGCGGTCCTTGACGTGGACGGTCAAGGAGTAGCGCTCCTCCTCCTTGACCAGGCCGAAGGCGGTGTGGGCGACGGGCTCACCGGCCGCGGAGGCCACGATCCGCCCGCTGGTGCTGCCCACCGGCGCGTCGGTGCCGTCGCCGGTCACCGTGGTGGAGGCGGTGCCGTGCGCGGGCACCGTCAGCCGGGTGTCGGCGAGGGTGGCGACGCCCGGGCCGCCCTCCACCGCGAGGTCGAGTTCGACATCGCGGTCGCCGGAGTTGGTGTAGGTGACGGTCTTCGTCGTCGGGGTGTTCTCCTCGTAGGGCCAGCTGTGGAAGCCGAGGTCCACGCTGCCGGTCGCGGTCACCGACGCGGCCACCACCGCCGGCACGTCGACCCGGCCGGCGCCGAGGGTGTAGGCGGAGGTGTCCAGCCGCTTCGAGGTGGACATCAGGGCGTTCTTGAGCTGTTCGCCCGTCCAGTCCGGGTTGCGCTGGGCCAGCAGCGCGGCCACCCCGGCGATGTGCGGGGTCGCCATCGAGGTGCCGCTGAGGGCGACGTAGTCGCCGGAGCCCTCGGAGAGGGTGGAGCGGGCCGCGAGGATGTCGACGCCGGGCGCCGCCAGGTCGGGCTTGAGCGCGTTGTCGCCGGACCGGGGGCCCGCGCTGGTGAAGTAGGCGGGCGCGTCCTCGTGGTCGACGGCGGCGACGGTCAGCGCGGCGTCGGCGGCGCCGGGCGAGCCTATGGACGAGGGGGTGCCGGTGTTCCCGGCGGCGATCACGAAGAGCGCCCCGGTCTCGCGGGAGAGGGTGTTGACGGCCTGTGCCATGGGGTCGGTGCCGTCGCTGGGCTCCTGGGACCCCAGGCTCATGGACACGATCTTCGCGCCGACGTCGCGTGCCGCCCACTCCATGCCGGCGATGATCTGCGACTCGCTGCCGGAGCCGGAGTCGTCGAGGACCTTGCCGACGGCCAGCGTGGCGTCGGGGGCGACGCCCTTCTCCTTGCCGTCGGAGGCGGCGCCGCTGCCGCCGACGGTGGAGGTCACATGGGTGCCGTGACCGTCGCGGTCGGCGACCTCCTGGCCCTCGATGAAGCTGCGGGACTGCGCGATTCGGCCCGTCAGGTCGGGGTGGGAGACGTCGACACCGGTGTCCAGCACGGCGACCGTGACGCCCTCGCCGGTCAGCCCGGCGTCCCAGGCGGCCCCCGTGCCGATCTGCGCGTTGCTCTCGGCCATCGTGGCCTCGACCCGCCCGTCCAGCCAGACACCGTCCACGCCCGCCTGGCGGGTGACGGCCTTCCAGAAGTCGCGGCCCTTTTCGGCGGTGACGGCCGCGCCCCGGACGCTGGGCAGCGACCGCTCGCGGTCGGCGCCCTCGGGGGTGGTGGTCCGGGCGCCCTTGCCGTACGTGACGATCAAGGGGAGTTCACCGGTCCTGGCGTCGGTGAGGCCCTGCTCGATCAGGCCGGTGACGTCGAAGAGCCGCCGGTCCAGGGTGCCGTCCCGCAGACGGGACTCGGCCTCCTCGGGGACGACCAGGACGTTGCCGTCCACCACGTCGGTGCGCACGGCGCCGGTGGCGCCCTCGGGGGCCTGCACCTCGACGGTCCTGCGCCCGCCGCCGAGTTCGGTGACGGTGACCTGGTGGCCCGTCACCAGGGTGACGGTGTGGGCGGCGGCGGACGCGGCGCGGGCCGCCGTGGGGGAACCGCCCGCGGGGAGCGGGGCGGCTCCGGCGGGCGTGACCGGTGCCAGCAGCGCGCAGGCGAGGCAGGCGGAGACCAGGCCGACGGTTCTGCGGGGGGAACGGGGACGTGCGAAATGGGGGCTCATCTACCCTCTCTTCGTCCAGCGTCCGCCGGGAGGTGACGGGCGCTTCCCGAAGATTCTTGGCAGGCTTATGTCACCGTCAGGTCAAGACCGGCGGGCGGGATTGCGCCGTGACGGGAACCCGCCTTCCGCGTGATGCCGCGTGATGCCGCGTGATGCCGCGTGGGCCGCCACCCGCGCACGACACGCCGTGCGCGGGTGGCCGGCCACCCGTTAGGACCGCACACGGCCGGGCGGTCCCAGCGGGCGCCGCGTGCCGCGGGCTCGCAGGATGCCTCAGAGGGGCGCCGGCCGGGCGTCGCCCACCGCATCCGGGAGGTTCCCCAAGTGACCGCCAACCTCGACCAGTTGCGCCGCTGCCACTTCGCCGTGGACCTCGGCGCCGCACGCACCCGCGTCTACGTCAAGGGGGCCGGTCTGGTCGTCGACCAGCCCTCGGTCGCCGCCGTGAACACCCGGACGGGCGCGCTGATCGCGGTCGGCGAGCTCGCGGAGCAGATGACCGGCCGCACGCCGTCCTACATCAAGACGGTCCGCCCCGTCTCCGGCGGCACGGTGATCGACATCGAGATGGCGCAGCGGATGCTGCGTCATCTGATCGGCGAGAAGACCCGGCGCGTCCTGCGCCGCAAGCCGCGGCTGCGGGCGGCGGCCTGCACCCCGCACGACGCGGGCCCGCTGGCCCGCCGCGCCACCGTGGAGACGCTGGTGGGGCTCGGCGCCCGCCGGGTGGAGCTGGTGGACACGCTGATCGCGGCCGCCGTGGGCTGCGGTCTGCCGGTGGAGCGCGCCGAGGCCACCATGATCATGGTGTGCGGGGCGGCGGCCACCCAGGTGGCGGTGCTGTCGCTGGGGTCGATCGTGACGGCGGAGCGGGTCGCTGTCGGCGGTGAGGCGGTGGACAACGCGATCGTCCAGCACCTGCGCCACCAGCACGAGCTGGTGCTGCCCAGCCAGTCGGTGCGCCCCCTCCAGCTCGCCCTGTCCGGCAACGGGCTCACCCCGCACGGCCCGGCCACCACCGAGATCCACGGCCGTGACGTGGCCACCGGTCTGGCCCGGTCGGTCCAGGTGGACACGGCGGCGGTGCGCAACGCGATCCAGACGCCGCTGACGGCGGTCCTGGACGGCATCGGCAAGGTGCTCCGCGACTGCCCGCCGGATCTGGTGGCCGACCTCGCCGACCGCGGCATCATGATGGTCGGCGGCACCGCCCTGCTGCCCGGCTTCGACCAGATGCTGCGCCAGGCGACGGGCATGCCGGTGCACATCGCGGAGCGGCCCGACGTCTGCGCCGTGCAGGGCATGGGCGCCATGCTGAACGGCAAGGTCGAGCCGATGGTCCTCAACCCGCTGGCCGGCTGACCCCGCCGGCCGGGCGGCCGGTCGGGCGGGCCACGGGGCCGGCAGCGGTCGAAGCCCCGGCCGCGGGCCGCCGGGTCCGGGCCACAGAACCGGCAGCGGTCCCCAGCCGGGCGGACCACAGAACCGGCAGCGATCCGGAGAACCGGCGCGGGCCGTCAGCCGGCCGCGGGCCGTCAGCCGGGCCACAGGACCGGAAGCGGTCCCCGGCCGGGCGGACCACAGAACCGGCAGCGATCCGGAGAACCGGTCGCGGGCCTCGAGCCGACCGCGGGCCGCCGGGTCCGGGCCACAGAACGGGAAGCGGTCCCCGGCCGGCCGGGCGGACCACAGGACCGGCAGCGGTCGGAGAACCGGCGCGGGCCGTCAAGCCGGCCGCAGGCCGTCAGCCGGGCCACAGGACCGGAAGCGGTCCCCGGCCGGCCGGGCAGGCCACAGGACCGGCAGCGGTCGGAGAACCGGTCGCGGGCCTCGAGCCGACCGCGGGCCGGCGGGTCCGGGCCACAGAGCCGGCGGCGGCCGGAGGGCCGGTCGCGGGCCGTCGGTCAGAGGGCCAGGTACACCCGGATCGTGGTGCCGTACCCGCCGGTGTGCGTGCGCACCAGGTCCGCCAGCAGGTTGACGGTGAGCAGGCCTCGTCCGCCGATCTGGTCACGCCCGGCGGGGCGGCGGCCGGCCAGCGGGTCGGTCAGGTGTCCGGCGTCGCGGACCTCGCAGACCAGCCGGCCCTCCTCGGACCACAGCCGTACGGTTCCCCGGCCCCCGCCGTGGACCACGCTGTTGGTGGTGAGCTCGGCCACGATCAGCGCGAAGTCGTCCAGCCGCTCCCCGGCCAGCCCCAGCTGGGCGGCCTCGGCGACGCTGCGGTGCCGGGCGGTGGGGAGGGTCCCGGCGTCGTAGTCGTACGCCAGGCGGATCCCGCCGGGAGCGGCCGGCAGGGGCTGGTTGTAGCGGGCGACCAGGCCGTCCGGGTCGTAGGCCGGGCTGTCGCTGTGCCGCCCGGCGCCGTCGATCACCACGGGGTGGGTGACGTAGGCGTCCGCGAGGGACCGCTCGTCGAGCCGTCCGGTGTCGTACGGGCAGAGGATGCTGACCGCGCGCCCGGTGAAGGCGTGGTTGATGAGCGCCTCGTGCTGGGCGCACGCCGGGTACTCGGTCTCCGAGCGGCCCGACCAGATCGGCTCGCCGATCAGGCGGACCCGCCCGGCGTCCGGGTGGGAGTCGGCGAAGGCGCGCAGCACGCCGGGGATGATGCGGCCGGGGTTGCGGCCGGCCTGCTGCATGTCGAGGAAACGTACCCGCGCGGCGTCCTCGCCCAGCCCGGCCTCGATCAGCTCCAGGTTGTACGACGGCACGGCGACGGCCACCGGCTCGCCCCGTTCCAGTCCCTCACGGACGAACGGGACGCAGCCGGCCAGGTACTCGTCGGTGTTCGCGTAGAACAGGGCCGGGTGCACGAACGGTTCGGTCACGGTACTCACGGCGTCGGCACCTCGATCCCCGGCAGGCCGGGCCAGTACATCTCCAGGACCCGGCTGAGGGTCCTCGGCGGGTCGTGCAGGACGATCCGGCGGCCGGTCTCCAGGCGGCGCGCGGCGGCGGCGAGCGCCTCGGCCCCCGCCACGTCCACGAAGGCGACCTCGGACAGCTCGAGCACGTACGCGCTCCGGCCGCCCTCGACCGCTTCGGCCAGGACGTCCGTCCACACGGCACGCGTGGCCAGGCCGACCTCGCCGGCCAGCGTCACCCCGCGCCCCTCGGGCAGGGGACGGACCGCGAGGTGCGGCGCCGCCGTCGCGGACGCCGGGGCCGGGGCCCCCGCCGCGGTCCTCTCCGGGCTCTGCACACCGCCTCCTGTTCGCCTGGTCCGGTGCGCCGTCCAGTATGCCTGGCCTGCGACGGCGTGCGCCGCGTGCCGGTGCCCGCCCGGCGAGACCTCCGCCACGCGTCAGGCGCCGCGACCACGGGTACCCGCCGGCTGAGACCCACAGGCGGTGGGCCACGTCACCACATGCCCTGATCACTCGAGGAGATCCCGATGAGCGAGATCAGCGACCAGTCGATCCCCATGTCCTCCCAGGCGGAGGGCGAACGCGAGCCCGAGCCCGGCGAGGCGGCGCCGGAGGTGCACCGCAACCCTCCGCACACCACGCCGTCGCAGGCCGAGGGCGAGGCCGACGACGAGTCCGACCGCCGGGGCTGACCCGGCCGTGGCGGGACGTGCGCGGATCCGCATCGCGAACAGCACCACCAGGACGTACGAGAAAGCCCCTGGACCGTTCCGGGGGCTTCGCCTCGCGGGGAGGACCGGCCGGCCAGGCCCTCGGACGCCGGCCGGCCAAGCCCTCAGACGCCGTCCGGCACCGGGGCGGCGGCCCGGAGCAGCCGCGCCTCGGTGACGGCACTGCGGGCGCCGACCGCCAGCCGCAGGACCAGCGCGCGGACCACGGCCGAGGCGCGGTGGGTCGGCATGAACCACTGCTGCTTCAGCCGCGCCAGGCGCTGGTGCCTGGTGACGAAGGGGCGCAGGCGGCCCTCCCACGCGGTCAGCGCGGCCGCCAGGTCGCCGGGGTGCTCCGCGAGGACTCGGCCGAGTTCCGCCCCGCCCGCCAGGGCGGCGGTGGTGCCCATGCCCGAGAACAGGTTCAGGCACCACGCCGCGTCGCCGGCGAGCACGACCCGTCCGGTGTGCCACCGGTCCATCCTCACCTGGTGCACCGAGTCGAACAGGCAGTCCGTCGTGCCGGCCAGCGCGTCCAGGACGTGGCGGACGGCGGGGTGGTCCATGTCGTCGAACACGGCACGCAGCCGCTCGGTGCGGTCCCCGGTGAACTGGGCGTCGATGTCCTTGGCGCGGTAGGTCAGCAGCGCGGTGGGCGCCCTGTCCGCCAGACCGAACACCCACACCGCCCGCCCGGCGCGGGCACTGATGACACTGTCCTGCGCACCGAACGACGGGGCCTGCCCGGGCAGCGGAAAAGCGCAGATCATCGCGTTCCACGTGGTCATGAAACGCTCGTCGGGGCCGAACGCGAGGCGCCGTACCGTGGAGCGCAGTCCGTCCGCGCCGACGACCAGGTCGAAGGACTCGCGGTGGCGGCGGCCGGCGGAGGCGTCCTCCAGCACCACCTCCACCGAGGTGTCGCCTTCGGCGATCTCCACCGGCGCGGTGGCGAAGCGGACCTCGACACCGTCCCCGCCGTCCGGCCGGATCCGCTGCCAGAGCGCGGCCTCGACGTCGCCCCGGACCATCGCGGTGGGGCGGCCCGGCAGGTCGAGCCAGCCCACCGCGGGCCTGCGGTGGCCCCTGCGGTTCAGTGCCCAGGTCGTTCCGCGCTCGGGGTCACGGGTGTGCAGGGTGTCCAGGCCGAGGTCCCGGGCCGCCCGCATGCCCTCGGGCATCAGGTTGACGAAGTAGCCGCCGGTGCGGCGCCCGGGCGCCCGTTCGACGATCACCGGTGTCCACCCGGCCCGCCGCAGCCCGATGGCCGCGGACATGCCCGCAATACCGAGGCCGACGATCAACGCCCGCTTCTGCATGACGCACTCCTTCGGTTCGCCCCGCCGCCCGCCGCCCGGAGGACGGGGGACAGCCGTGACAGGTGAGGGGGGAAGGCCGGGCCCAGGGCTCTCACGGCACGAGGACCAGGCGTTCGCCGGTCGTCTCGGACCACGCCCGCGTGACCCGGGCCAGCGGCACGGCACGGGCCCGGACGTCGATGGCGCCCTCGGTCACCGCCTTCGCCAGCTCGGGCAGTTCCTCGATGAAGTCACGCGGCGGGACCGAGCCGATGCCGCTGCCCACGATCCGCAGCCGGGCGGCGCGCAGCACCGCGGAGGGGACCGGGGCGGCCTCGCCCGCCATGGAGCCGATCTGGATCCAGGTCAGCGGGGCGGAGCGGTCGGCACGGGCGGTGAGCAGGGCGAGCATGGCGTCGGCGGCGGGAGCACCCCACACGAAGTCGAGGACGACGTCGACGTCGGCCGCGGCGGCGATCTCGTCGAAGGTGAGCGCGCGGTCCGCCCCGAGGCCGGGCAGCGTGCCGAGGCGGACGGTGTCGCGGCCGGCGGCGAGGACCTGCGCGGCGCCGAACCGCCTGGCGATCTGGACGGCCATGCGTCCGGCGTTGCCCGTGGCGCCGAGGACGAGGACGCGCTGCCCCTCGCGGAAGGTGACGCGGCGGCGCAGGGCGACCCAGGAGGACATGCCCGGGTTCATCGCGGCGGCGATCCGGACGGGGTCCACGTCGTCGGGCAGGACGACGCTGCGGCGCACGTCGATGACGGTGCGCTCGGCGAAGGTGCCGTGACGCGTGTCGTCCAGGACGGCGTAGCGCAGGTGACCGGAGGGGTCGCGCACCACGCCGTCGGCACCGGGCACCAGCGGGAGGACGCCGGCGGCGGAGTAGTGGCTGCCGTCCGCCTTGGCCCGGGTCAGGTGGTGCAGGCCCGCCGCGAGGACGTCCACGACCATCTCGTGCTCGCCCCGGGCGACGGGTTCGGGGTGCTCGGCGTAGACGGGCGGCGTTTCGTGAGCCGTGATGACAGCGGCATGCATGAGGGACCCCCACAGGTTGGTTGGTTTGCATTCCCAATCACTTATAGAGTTGTTGGGATTACAAACAATGTCAAGTAGGGTGGCGCGCATGGTTCCCGACGACTCCACGGACGTCCTGATCGACGGCCTGGTCCGCAGCGCCTACCAGGTCATGGGCGTGCTCACCCGGATCGGCGCCGAGCACGACCTGTCCCTCACCCAGCTGCGCGTGCTCGGCATCCTGCGCGACCGGCGCCCCCGCGTCAGCGACCTCGCGGCCTTCCTCGGCCTGGACAAGTCCACCCTGTCCGGCCTGATCAGCCGCGCCGAACAGCGCGGGCTGCTGACACGCGGCACCAGCCCGGAGGACAGGCGCGCCGTCGTCGTCGAGATCACCGACGCCGGCCGGGAGCTGACCCGGCTCATGTACGAGAAGGCGCAGGAGGCCCTCGAGCCGGCCACCGGCCGGCTCGAACCGGAGCAGCGCCTGCGGCTCGCGGAGCTGCTCGAGCCGCTCCTCACCCCTCCCCTGCCGGCGACCCCGCGCCCCGCCCGCCCGGCCCGCGGCACCTCCTGAGCGTCCGGGCTCCGCGGGCGCGGGGCGGCCGGGGCCTACCGGTGCCGCTCCCGGCACCACGCCGGGCGACCGGCCGGCAGGGCGGTCCCCTGGCGGACGGGGGGGCTGCCGGCATCGACGGCCAGGAGGGTGCGCCCGCGCCGGATCCCGACGGCTCGCCCGAGCCACTGCGCCCCCGCCCTCGAGGAGAGCGGGGCGCTTTCGCGGCAACCTGTCCCTGCGAGGCGAGGACTTCGCCGCGCTGCGTAACGGCGCCTACGTCGCGACCGTTACCAGCAGCGAGGACGAGCTGGACCTGGCGGGCCTGGACGACGTGTACCAGCGCACCCCCTCCGGAGAACACGTCACCCGCTACTCGACCACGGGGCACTACTGGTACCTGCTCAACCGGGGCAACGCCGTCAACTTCCTGCACGGAGCCTCGGTCGGCCCGTTCATCTTCCTCGTGCAGGCCGAGATCCTGGCGGGCCTCCGCATGCTCGCCCGCAGCGACCTGGCACCCGGCATGCACGAGGTGACCGCCGCCGGCCGCGGGCAGATCGCCGGCACCTGGCTCAACTACTTCAACCGATAGGAGCGACACCCATGCCGATCACGGCACAGCACGTGCAGCGCACCCTCGACGCCTACCTCGCGGCCCACCCGGACGACAAGGCCGGCCTCGCCGACCTCGCCAGCACGCTCGAGCAGGCCGGCGACGCCATCGCCTCCCGCGCCGAGTGGCGCGGGCACGTGACGGCCGGCGCGGTCCTGCTGCGCGAGGACGGCCGGGTCCTGCAGATCGAACACCGGGCGCTGCACCGCTGGCTCCTGCCCGGGGGGCACCTCGAGGACGAGGACGGCATCCTGATGGACGCCGCGCTGCGGGAACTCACGGAGGAGACCGGTATCCCCGCGGCGGACGTCACCCCCGGCTCGGCGGTGCCGGTCCACGTCGACGCCCACCCGATCCCCGAGAACCCCGGCAAGGGGGAGCCCGCGCACCAGCACTTCGACTTCCGGTTCCTGTTCCACCTGGAGACGGACGACGCCGTGGTGCTGCAGGAGGAGGAGGTCACCGGATACGCGTGGCGGACGCCGGACGACCTGCCGGAGCCCCTGCGCAGCCGCGTGATGGCGGCCGTCCCGGCCTGACCGCCACCGCCGGCGCCCCTCGCCCTCGCGGGCGAGGGTGGGCGTTCTGCTGTGCGGGGGCGCACGGACCGGGTTGCGGAGAGCCGTGCGCCCTGATCGCCGGCACTTCGGCCGAGCCTCGGCGGGCCGGCGGTCCCCGGAGACGGCGAAGGCCCCTCGACGATCGAGAGGCCTGTTCGCTTGCGCAGGGCGGAACGCGCCTGCGACGGTGGTGCTCCGTGGTGGGGCGGGTGGGACTCGAACCCACGGCCGGCGGATTATGAGTCCGCTGCTCTAACCGGCTGAGCTACCGCCCCTTCACGGCGCGTCGCGCACATATGTGCGCGCCGTCTGCCGCAGCATAGCCGCTCATACGATCTCCTGCCTCAGGTAGGTCCCCTGCATGACCATGACCAGCGATGGAGGGCCTGTCCGGAGGCGGCGGGACATGAAAAAGGACCCCGACGGGGCCCTCGTTCAGCATGCTCCCCCGACTGGACTCGAACCAGTAACCTGCCGGTTAACAGCCGGCTGCTCTGCCAATTGAGCTACGGAGGACCGAAGCTCCCCCGACTGGACTCGAACCAGTAACCTGCCGGTTAACAGCCGGCTGCTCTGCCAATTGAGCTACGGAGGAATGCCTCGCTGCATCGAACGCATCCGCCTGGGTATTCGCCAGAGGGCGCGCGCTCGCTGCGAGACATACATTAGCGCAAGCAGGGGGGTGCTCCGCCAATCGGTATCCCCTGCGACCGTTGCCGAAGCCGAAGGAAGGGTGGCCGACCATGCGTTACCGGCTCACATTCATGTCCGGAGTGGCCCTGGGTTACGTGCTCGGCGCGAAAGCCGGGCGGGAGCGATACGAACAGATCGTCGCCAGGGCCCGTCAGGTCACGCAGAACCCCGCGGTGCGCAACACCGCGGAGACGGCGGCCCAGCAGGGCCGGCAGGTGGCGGGCAAGGCCTACCACACGGTGAGCGACAAGATGCCGGACTCGGTGTCGCAGCGGGTGAAGTCCGTCCGCGGCAGCCGGGCCGGTTCGAACGGCGGCGGCACGGACGACTGGGGCACCGGCTCCGCCTGAGCCAGCCGCCCCACGACCTGATCGGCGACCCTCTCCACGGCCTGCTCGGCGACCCGCTCCGCGGCCTGCTCGGCGACCTGCTCCACGACCTCCTCGGTGACGGCGGTCCGCCGCCGCGGACCCGGACCGGGATCCGCGGGCGGACCGTCGGCACGGGCCCGCGCCGACGTGCGCGGGCCCGTGCCGTGTGCCGTCCCGCCGACGCCAGGGCCGCGGGCTTCACGGGTGGTGCACAATCACCCTCATGGGGATAGTCGCCGGCCTGGACAGTTCGTCCGATTCCACTCGCATCGTCGTCTGTGACGCGGAGACCGGTGCCGTGCTGAGGCAGGGCTACGCCCCGCATCCGCTCGAGCCGGCGCAGGGCGGGGGGCGTCCGTCGGACGTCGACCCGCAGGCCTGGCTGCGGTCCCTGGGCGAGGCGGCCGGCGGGGGCCTGCTGGAGGGCGTGCAGGCCATCGGCGTCTCCGCCCAGCGCAACGCCCTGGTGCCGCTGGACGGGCACGGGCAGGTCGTGCGGCCCGCGATGACCGGGGGCGACCGGCGGGCCCAGACCTCGGCCGCCGACCTGATCGACTCGTTCGGCGGCCGCGAGGCGTGGGCGCAGGCCGTCGGCCTGGTCCCGCAGGCCGCGCAGCCGGTGAGCAAGCTGCGCTGGCTGCGCCGCGGCGAGCCGGAGAACGCGGACCGCACGGCCTTCCTGATGCAGGCGCACGACTGGCTGGTCTGGCAGCTGCTGGGCCGCCCCGCCCGGCGCACCACCGACCGCGGCGGCGCCTCGGGCACCGGCTACTGGTCGGCCGCCACCGGTTCCTGGCGCCCGGACCTGGTCGAGCTGGCGCTCGGGCGGGGAGCGGCGCTGCCGGAGGTGATCGCCCCCTGGGAGGCGGCCGGCACCACCCCCGAGGGGCTGCTGATCTCGGCCGGCACCGGGGAGACCCAGGCCGCGGCGTTCGGTCTGGGCGTCGGCGTGGGCGACGCGGTCGTCTCGCTGGGCGTCTCCGGCTCGGTGATGGCCGTGCACCACGAGGCGGTGCGGGACGCGGGCGGCTCGGTGACGGCGCTGGCCGACGCGACCGGGATGCACCTGCCGGTGGTCTCCACGACCAACGCGGTGCGGGTGCTGCGGGCCACCGCGCGGATGCTGGACGTGGACGGCCCCGAGGCGCTGTCGGAGCTGGCGCTGAAGTCGACACCGGGGGCGCACGGGCTGGTGCTGCTGCCGTACCTGGAGGGCGAGCGGACCCCGCACCTGCCGCACACCGCGGGCACCCTGAGCGGGCTGCGGACGGAGTCCATGCGCCCGGAGCACCTGGCGCGGGCGGCGTTCGAGGGGATGCTGTGCTCGCTGGCGGACGCGCTGGACGTGCTGCGCGGGCGGGGGGTCGCCGTGCGGCGGGTGTTCCTGCTGGGGCAGGCGGCGGAGCTGCCGGCGGTGCGGGCGATCGCGCCCGCGCTGTTCGGGGCGCGGGTGGTGGTGCCGCAGCCGGCCGACTACGCGGCGTTCGGAGCGGCGCGGCAGGCCGCCTGGGCGCTCGGGGCGGCCCACGGCACGCTCGGCCCCCAGCGGCCGCCGGCCTGGCAGGGCGCGGTGGGCCAAATCCTCGAGCCGGGCGACGACCTCCCGGTCGGCAAGGCAGTGCGCCAGCAGTACGGCACGGTCCGCGAGCAGACCCATCCGGGCGCCTTCCCGGCCTGACGGGCCCGCGGGCACGCACCGCAGGCACGCGCCGCGCGCACGCCCCCGGGGCGGCGCCCCGCACCCCCACGGCTGAACCCTGACCCGGTTTTGGCCCGCGCTTGGCTCAATCGACTTGAGGTAACACCACCGGAGTGTCCGACGATAGGCGGCGTGGGGTCCGCACAGGCGGTCCCCTTCTCGTCGGCCTCTCGAAAGTATCGGCGTGCTCATACGACTTCTCAGGGCCCACCTGCGGCCCTACCGCACACATATCGCCGTCGTCGTGGTGCTGCAGTTGCTGCAGACCTGCGCGACCCTCTACCTGCCCACTCTCAACGCCGACATCATCGACGACGGCGTGGTGAAGGGCGACACGGGCTACATCCTGACGTTCGGCGCCCTGATGCTGGGGATCTCCCTGGCCCAGGTCCTCTGCAACATCGGCGCCGTCCACTTCGGCGCGCGGACCGCCGCCGCGCTGGGCCGTGACATGCGGGCCGCCGTGTTCGACCGGGTGCAGTCGTTCTCGGCCCGCGAGCTGGGCCGGTTCGGCGCGCCCTCGCTGATCACCCGGACCACCAACGACGTCCAGCAGATCCAGATGCTGGCGCTGATGACGTTCACCCTGATGGTGTCCGCGCCGATCATGGGCGTGGGCGGCGTGATCATGTCCCTGGGCCTGGACGTGCCGCTGTCCGGCGTGCTGCTGGCGGTGCTGCCAGTGATGGGGGTGGCGCTGGCCCTGATGATCCGCCTGCTGCGGCCGCTGTTCAGGACCATGCAGGAGCGGCTGGACTCGGTGAACCGGGTGCTGCGGGAACAGATCACCGGCAACCGGGTGATCCGCGCGTTCGTGCGGGACGAGTACGAACAGCGGCGGTTCCGCAAGGCCAACGAGGACCTGACCGAGGTCGCCCTCGGGACGGGCAACCTGATGGCGCTGATGTTCCCCGTCGTGATGACGGTGGTGAACCTGGCGTCGATCGCGGTGATCTGGTTCGGCGCGCACCGGATCGACTCGGGCTCCATGGGCATCGGCGACCTGACGGCGTTCCTGGCCTACCTGATGCAGACCGTCATGTCGGTGATGATGGCCACCTTCATGTTCATGATGGTCCCGCGCGCGGAGGTCTGCGCCGAGCGCATCCAGGAGGTCCTGGACACGGAGTCGAGCGTGGTGCCCCCGACGGCCGGGGTGAGCGAGCTGCGCGCGAGCGGCACGCTGGAGCTGCGCGGGGCCGGCTTCCGGTACCCGGGCGCCGAGGAGCCGGTGCTGAAGGGCATCGACCTGCTGGCCCGGCCGGGGGAGATCACGGCGGTGATCGGCTCGACCGGATCCGGCAAGTCGACGCTGCTGGGCCTGGTGCCCCGGCTGTTCGACACCACCGAGGGCGAGGTCCTGGTCGACGGGGTGGACGTCCGGGAGATCGACCCCCGGGTGCTGGCCCGCACGGTGTCCCTGGTCCCGCAGAAGCCGTACCTGTTCGCCGGGACGGTGGCGTCCAACCTGCGTTACGGCAACCCGGACGCCACCGACGAGGAGCTGTGGCACGCGCTGGAGGTGGCGCAGGCCGAGGAGTTCGTCCGGACCCTGGAGGGCGGCCTCGACGCCCCCGTCGCGCAGGGCGGCTCCAACGTCTCGGGCGGTCAGCGGCAGCGGCTGGCGATCGCGCGGACCCTGGTGCAGCGGCCGGAGATCTACCTCTTCGACGACTCCTTCTCGGCGCTGGACTACGCCACCGACGCCGCGCTGCGGGCGGCGCTCACGCGGGAGACCGCCGGGGCGACCGTGGTGATCGTGGCCCAGCGGGTCTCCACGATCAGGGACGCGGACCGCATCGTGGTGCTGGACGAGGGCCGGGTGGTCGGCGTGGGCCGGCACGCGGAACTGATGGCGGACAACGAGACCTACCGGGAGATCGTGCTCTCCCAGCTGACGGAAGCGGAGGCAGCCTGATGGCCGGGCCTGCGGGGCGGATGATGGCCGGGACCGGCCCGGACAACCGGTCGATGGACTTCAAGGGGTCGACCAAACGGCTGCTGGCGCAGTTCAAGCCCGAGCGGGCGGGCCTGTGGGTGATGCTCGCCTCGGTCGTGGTGAGCGTGGCGCTGACGGTGACCGGTCCGAAGATCCTGGGGCACGCGACCGACCTGGTCTTCTCGGGGATCGTCGGCCGCCGGATGCCGGCGGGCGCCTCCAAGGAGCAGGTGCTCGAGGCCATGCGGGCGCGCGGCGAGGACGGCGTCGCGGACATGCTGGGCGGGGTGGACTTCACGCCGGGCGAGGGCATCGACTTCGCGGCGGTGGGCCAGGTGCTGCTGCTGGCCCTCGGCATGTTCGTGGCGGCCGGTCTGCTGATGGCGGTGGCCACCCGGATGGTCAACCGCGCGGTGAACCGGACGATGTTCCGGATGCGCGAGGACGTGCAGACGAAGCTGTCGCGGCTGCCGCTGTCGTACTTCGACAAGCGGCAGCGCGGCGAGGTGCTGAGCCGGGCGACCAACGACATCGACAACCTGGGGCAGACGCTGCAGCAGTCGATGGGGCAGCTGGTCAACGCGATCCTGTCCATCGTGGGCGTGCTGGTGATGATGTTCTGGGTGTCCTGGCTGCTGGCGCTGGTGGCGCTGGTGACGGTGCCGCTGTCGTTCGTGGTGGCGACCAGGGTCGGCAAGCGGTCCCAGCCGCACTTCGTGGCGCAGTGGCGCACCACCGGGCAGCTCAACGCGCACATCGAGGAGATGTACACCGGGCACTCGCTGGTGAAGGTGTTCGGCCGGCAGGACGAGTCGGCGCGCACGTTCGCCGAGCACAACGAGGAGCTGTACCAGGCCGGCTTCAAGGCGCAGTTCATGAGCGGTGTCATGCAGCCGCTGATGATGTTCGTCTCCAACCTGAACTACGTCCTGGTGGCCGTGGTCGGCGGTCTGCGGGTGGCGTCGGGCTCGCTGTCGATCGGTGACGTGCAGGCGTTCATCCAGTACTCGCGGCAGTTCTCGATGCCGCTGACGCAGGTGGCGTCCATGGCCAACCTGGTGCAGTCGGGCGTCGCCTCCGCGGAGCGTGTGTTCGAGCTGCTGGACGCCGAGGAGCAGGAGGCGGACCCGATCCCGGGCGTGCGCCCGGAGGAGCTGCGCGGCCGGGTCGGGTTCGAGCGGGTGTCGTTCCGCTACGCCCCGGACAAGCCGCTGATCGAGGACCTGTCGCTGACGGTGGAACCGGGGCACACGGTGGCGATCGTCGGCCCGACCGGCGCCGGCAAGACCACGCTGGTGAACCTGCTGATGCGCTTCTACGAGGTCACCGGCGGCCGGATCACGCTGGATGGCGTGGACGTCGCCACCATGTCGCGCGACGAGCTGCGGTCCGCGATCGGCATGGTGCTCCAGGACACCTGGCTGTTCGGCGGGACCATCGCGGAGAACATCGCGTACGGCGCGCCCGGTGAGGTGACCCGCGGCGACGTGGAGGAGGCGGCGCGGGCCGCCCACGCGGACCGGTTCGTCAGGACCCTGCCGGACGGCTACGACACGGTGATCGACGGCGAGGGCGCGGGGGTGAGCGCGGGCGAGAAGCAGCTGATCACGATCGCCCGGGCCTTCCTCTCCGACCCGGTGATCCTGGTGCTGGACGAGGCGACCAGTTCCGTCGACACCCGCACCGAGGTGCTGATCCAGAAGGCGATGGCGAAGCTGGCGCACGGCCGGACCTCGTTCGTGATCGCCCACCGGCTCTCGACGATCCGGGACGCGGACACCATCCTGGTGATGGAGGACGGCGCGATCGTCGAACAGGGCCGCCACGCGCAGCTGCTGGCTGCGGACGGGGCCTACGCCCGCCTCTACCAGGCGCAGTTCGCCCAGGCGGTCGCCGAGGTGGAGTGACCCCGGCAACGGTTCGGCCCCACCCGCCTGGCGGGTGGGGCCGAACCGTTCGTCTCGAGTGGGCCGGAGGAGAACGCACCTCCCGCCACTTCTAAGGTATAGCGCAAGGGGGGCCTTGCGGCAAGGCCCCCCTCGTGCCACACAATCGCTGCTCCGCGCCGGTGTCCACGGGCGCGCGACCGCCACCTGCCACGGAGTCCCATGGTGAACCCCCCTGCCCTGCCCACCCGCGTCTTCGACCTGCCCGAGCGGCTGGCGGCCAAGGCCGACCCCCGGCTGATCGCCGGCGACGAGCGGCACTTCGCCGAGGTCGCGGCCACCCTGGAACGGGCGATCGCCGAGCTGTCCGGCCGGCTCGACGCCGAGCGGCGGGCGCCCGGCGGCGTGGGCCGGGAGGCGATGGAGCGGGACCTGGAGATCCACCGGCTCTCCGCCCGGCTGCGGGCGCTGCGCCGCTTCGGGCTCGACCTGTGCCTGGGCCGGATGGTGCCGGCCGGCGAGGAGGAGCCCGTCTACATCGGACGGCTGGGCCTCACCGACCCTTCGGGCCGCCGGCTGCTGATCGACTGGCGCTCCCCCGCCGCCGAGCCGTTCTTCGCGGCGACGCACGCCAGCCCGATGGGTCTGGCCGGCCGCCGCCGGTACCGGTGGTCCCGGGGCAGGATCAGCGACTACTGGGACGAGGTGTTCACCGCCGACGGCCTGGCGGAGCAGCACGCGGCGCTGGACGACCAGTCCGCCTTCATCGCCAGTCTCGGCGCCAACCGGTCCTCGCGGATGCGGGACGTGCTCGCCACCATCCAGGCCGACCAGGACGCCGTGATCCGCGCGGGGTCCCGGGGCGCGCTGGTGGTCGACGGCGGGCCGGGCACCGGCAAGACCGTCGTCGCCCTGCACCGGTCCGCGTACCTGCTGTACTCCGACCCGCGGCTCGGGCACCGCCGGGGCGGGGTGCTGTTCGTGGGCCCGCACCAGCCGTACCTGAACTACGTCGCCGACGTGCTGCCCAGCCTCGGTGAGGAGGGCGTGCGCACCTGCACCCTGCGCGACCTGGTCGCCGAGGGGGCGCGGGCGGTGCCCGAGCCGGACCCGGAGGCCGCCCGGCTGAAGTCGTCGGTGGAGATGGTGCGGGCGATCGAGAAGGCGGTGCGGTTCTACGAGTCGCCGCCCACCGAGGCGATGACGGTGACCACGCCCTGGGGCGAGGTGCCGCTGAGCGCCGCCGACTGGGCGGAGGCGTTCTCGGCGGCCGAGCCCGGCACCCCGCACAACGAGGCCCGCGAGCAGATCTGGGACGAGCTGGTCGCGATGCTCCAGGGCAGGATCAGGGCCGAGATCCCCGCCGTCCTGTTCCGCCGGGCGCTCGCGAACGACGCCGAGCTGACCGGGGCGCTGAGCGCGGCGTGGCCGATGATCGAGGCGGCCGACCTGGTCGGCGACCTGTGGACGGTCCCCGCCTACCTGCGGCTGTGCGCGCCCTGGCTGGGTCCTGACGAGGTGCGTCTGCTGCAGCGGAGGACGCCGGACGCGTGGACGGTCTGCGACCTGCCGCTGCTGGACGCCGCGCGCCAGCGGCTGGGCGATCCGCGTACCGCTGTGCGCAAGCGCCGCCACAAGGCCTCCGTCGCGGCCGAGCGGGAGCGGATGGCGGGGGTCATCGACAGCGTGGTGGCGGCCGACCCGGACGGCGAGGGCGCGGTGACCATGCTGGCCGGGGAGGACCTCAGGGAGAGCCTGGTCGACGACTCGGCGCTGCCGTCCCACGCCGGCGACCCGCTGGCCGGCCCGTTCGCCCACGTGGTGGTGGACGAGGCGCAGGAGCTGACCGACGCGGAGTGGCAGATGCTGCTGCTGCGCTGCCCGTCCCGCAGCTTCACCGTCGTAGGCGACCGTGCCCAGGCCCGGCACGGCTTCACCGAGTCCTGGCGGGAGCGGCTGCGGCGCGTCGGGCTGGACCGGGCGGAGATGGCGTCGCTGAGCATCAACTACCGCACGCCCGAGGAGGTCATGACGGAGGCGGAGCCGGTGATCCGGGCCGCGATCCCGGACGCCAACGTGCCCACGTCGGTCCGTGCCTCCGGCGTCCCGGTCCGGTACGGGCGGGTGGCGGAGCTGCGGGACGTCCTCGAGGAGTGGCTCACCGCGAACGAGGACGGGACCGCCTGCGTCATCGGGGACCCCGCCTTCCGGGAGACGCCCCGGGTCCGGTCGCTCACTCCCGAACTGGCGAAGGGGCTGGAGTTCGACCTGGTGGTGCTCGTCGAACCGGAGCGGTTCGGCGAGGGCGTCGCGGGCGCGGTGGACCGCTATGTCGCCATGACGCGGGCCACCCAGCGACTCGTCGTGCTGACGGGCCGGCCCGGCGGGCCGGCCGCGGGTCAGTCGAGGTAGCCGCGCAGCTGCTCGGCGAAGGTGTGGTCGCGCAGCTTGCTCAGCGTCTTGGACTCGATCTGCCGGATCCGCTCCCGGGTGACGCCGAAGAGCCGGCCGATCTCCTCGAGGGTGCGGGGCCGGCCGTCGACCAGCCCGTAGCGGAGCTGGACCACCCTGCGCTCCCGCTCGTTGAGGGTGGACAGCACCGCCTCCAGGTGCTGCCGCAGCAGGATGAACGACGCCGTCTCGACCGGGGAGACGGCGTCGCCGTCCTCGATGAGGTCGCCCAGGGCGACGTCCTCCTCCTCGCCGACCGGGGCGTGCAGGGAGACCGGTTCCTGCGCGAGCCGCAGCACCTCCCGGACCCGCTCGCCGGTCAGGTCGAGGTGGACGGCGACCTCCTCCGCGGTGGGTTCGCAGCCGCGCTCCTGGAGCATCCGGCGCTGCACCCGCACCACGCGGTTGATCAGTTCGACCACGTGGACCGGGACCCGGATGGTGCGGGCCTGGTCGGCGAGGGCGCGGGACATGGCCTGGCGGATCCACCAGGTGGCGTAGGTGGAGAACTTGTAGCCGCGGGCGTAGTCGAACTTCTCCACCGCGCGGATCAGGCCGAGGTTGCCCTCCTGGACCAGGTCCAGCATGGTCAGCCCGCGGCCGACGTACCGCTTGGCGACCGACACGACCAGCCGGAGGTTGGCCTCGATCAGGCGGCGCTTGGCGAGGCGGCCCATCACCACCAGCCGGTCCAGGTCGTGGGCGAGCCGGCTGTCCAGGTCCGGGGTGCGGCTCAGCTTCTCCTCCGCGAACAACCCCGCCTCCACCCGGCGGGCCAGCTCGACCTCCTCCGCGGCGCTGAGCAGCGGGATGCGGCCGATCTCACGGAGGTACTGCCGGAACAGGTCGGCCGAGGGCCCCGCCGCCTGCGCCCGGCGCCGCGCCGCGCCCGGCTCCTCCAGCTCGGCCGGCTCCACGGGCTCCACGGGCTCCAGCGCCTCCACCGGTTCCCCCGGCCCGACGGGCTCCGCGGGCTCCAGGGCCTCCACCGGTTCCACGGGTTCCGCGGCTTCCACCGGCCCCGCCGGCTCGTCGAACGGGGGGACCTGCGCGTCGGGGTGGTGTGCGGCACGGTCCTGCGGGGGCACCGCCGGCAGGACCGGCGCGCCGGTGTCGCCGAGGCCGCGCGAAGGTCCGGTGGTGTGGGTGAGGGTCTGGGTCTGCACGCGTGCGACCTCCAGGGGGAATCGCTGCTGGGCGGTGCGGCAGCGCTTGCGTCTGTGGGCGACTGCGGGGGCTGACGCCGGGCGGCTCGGCCGCGCCGTGGGTGCGGGCCGGGCGTGCTCCGGGTACTCGGCGCCGGACCCAGTGTGGCGTAGGACACACTCCCCTCACGAGGGTCGTGCGCCGACTTTCTGGGACCGGTGCGTGACGGCTTGATTACCCGCTGGGCGCAAAACTCATGTGCGCCCTAGGAAATCCCTCTGTAATGATCAGCTGATGTCCCGTTCTTCCTACGAAGCGCATCTGACCGTCCGGTGCGCGGGCGGCGCCGCACTGGACCGACTGCGTCGCTGGTCGACGGCGCGCGGCCTCAAGCTGACCCACGTCGTGCTGGCGCGCGGGCGTACGCCGTCCCAGCCGATGCTGACCCTGCGTGACGCCTCCTCCTTCGGCACCCAGTTGACGCGGGCGCGGGAGGTGGCCGCGGCACTGGAGGCGGACGGCTTCCCCGTGGTCCGGGTGAAGGTCGAGTCGGACCCCTGGGCACCGGAGGTACCGCGCGGATCCTGCGGCGGCGAGCGGCACTTCGAGCACCACGTGAAGCTGCGCCTGCCCGCCGGCGCCGACCTGCCGGAACTCGCCGCCCGCATCGCACCGCACGGCGCCCACCTCTCCTGGAACGCCCGCCGGGTCACCGGCGCCGGCCACCACGAGCGCTTCGTCACCCAGCGCTGCCGGGACGTGGACGCGGACGGCGCGGGGCGGGCGCTCGACGCGCTGCTGGGAACCCTGACAGGGCACGAAGTGCTGGATGTGGAGCGGGAGTTCGTGCTGTACGACAGCGACGCGTCGGTGGACGCGGGATGGCTCGATGACATCGGAGAGGGAGCCCCGGAATGAGCGCACCAGGCAATCCGTGGAAGAACCCGCGGTACCACGACCTGCCGAACACCCTGAGCTGGGTGGACGCGGACGGGGTGAGCCAGCAGCCGGTCTTCGACCCGGCGATGAAGCACCGCACCGACGCCTACCGGGCCTCCGAGCCCCGCTTCGAGCACGCCCGGCAGGGCGTGCGGTGGCGTGCCGCGCGGCGGCGGGCGCTGGACCTGGTGCTGGAGGCGGTGGCCGGGTCCGCGTGGTCCGAGGCGCTGGTGCTGCGCGGCAGCGCGCTGATGGCGCTCCGGTTCGGCGAGGAGGCCCGTGAGCCGGGTGACCTGGACTTCGTCGTGACGCCGCACACCCGGCGGATGGAGGACCCCGGCACGCCCCGGATGCTCGAGGAGATCGCCCGGGCCGCGCGGTCCCTGTCCGGATGGGAGGCCGCCTGCCCGGAGATCCACGCCCAGGGCGCGGTGACGGAGGACATCTGGACCTACGAGCGGGTACCGGGCCGCCGCATGGTGCTCCCGTGGTCGGCGCCCGAGGCGTCCGGCCTGCCCGGCGGCACGGTGCAACTGGACTTCGTCTTCAACGAGGAACTGCTCCAGGAGCCGGAGGCGGTGCCGCTGCCCAGCGGTGCCTCGGCACGGGCGGCGACGCTCGAACTGTCCCTGGCCTGGAAGGTGCTCTGGCTGCTCTCCGACCGCTACCCGCAGGGCAAGGACCTCTACGACGCCGTACTGCTGGCCGAACGCGTCCCGCTGTCACGGGAGTTGCTGCGGCCGGTGCTGGAGCGGTGCGAGGACTGGCCGTACCTGAGGAGCCTGGGACGGCTGACGCGCGCGCACCTGGCCGCGCAGCTGGCGGACGTCCAGTGGGCGGAGTTCGTCGTCGACCATCCGCGGTTCGAGGGCCGGCGGCAGGAGTACACGGACCGGCTGCTCGACGCGCTGGAGCCCACCCTGGGCCTGGAGTTGGCCTGAGGGGCGCCGGCAGCCCCCGGAGGGCGCGGCCGGGCCCTGCCTAGAGCGCGGCCGCGCCGCGCTCCCGCAGGGCCTGACCGTACTGCTGGAGGACCCACAACTCGTTCTGCACGGCGGCCAGTTGGGCAGGGTCACCCTGGTGGCCGAGGCGGGCCAGGCTGCTCTGGATCTCACTGATGCGGCGGTCCACCGCGCGGCGGCGGACCGCGACCAGCTGCTCCCCGGCATAGTTCTCGTCCACCGGGCGGCGGACCATGATCGCCTCGACGGCCAGCTCGGTGACCATGGACCGCACGGTGTCGTCGGGGGCGGCGTCGCGGACCCGGATCAGGTACTCCTGCGGATCCCGCGCGCCGGCCTCGGCGCCGCCCGCGTCCAGGACGGCCTGGCGGACCGCCGCGTAGGGCGGGGCGGTGAACTCGTCGACGCCGTACGCGTCGAACGCCGGGGCGACCAGCTCGGGCCGCTGCAGGGCGAGCTTGATCAGCTCGCGCTCGGTGGCGTGCACCGGGTTGCGGAGGTTGAGCGGGGCGCCGGAGGCCGCACGCGAGCCGGGGGCCGCGGGGGCGGCGCCCTGGTGGGCGGCGCCGGGGCCCTCCTGCGGGCGGCGCGGGGCGTTCTCCGGGCCCCGGCCGCCGCGGTCGCGGGCCCAGCGGGCGATCTGGGCGACCCGGCGCACCACGAACTGGGTGTCCAGGATGCCGAGCATGCCGGCGAGCTGCACCGCGACCTCGTGCTGTGCGCCCACGTTCTTGATCTTGGCGACGACCGGGGCGGCCTCGTCCAGCGCGGCGGCCCGCCCGGCGGGGGTGTCCAGGTCGTAGCGGGCGACGATCTGCCGCAGCGCGAACTCGAAGAGCGGGGTGCGGGGCTGGGCCAGCTCGGCGACGGCGTCGTCGCCCTTGGCCAGGCGCAGCTCGCAGGGGTCCATGCCGTCGGGCGCGATGGCGATGTAGGTCTCCGCAGCGAACTTCTGGTCGTCCTCGAAGGCGCGCAGGGCGGCCTTCTGGCCGGCCGAGTCGCCGTCGAAGGTGAAGATCACCCGGGAGGTGCCGTTGTCCATCAGCAGCCGGCGGAGGATCTTGATGTGGTCGCCGCCGAAGGCGGTGCCGCAGGTGGCTATGGCGGTGGTCACTCCGGCGAGGTGGCAGGCCATGACGTCGGTGTAGCCCTCGACGACCACGGCCCGGCTGCTCTTGGCGATGTCCTTCTTGGCGAGGTCGATGCCGTAGAGCACCTGCGACTTGCGGTAGACCGGGGTGTCGGGGGTGTTGAGGTACTTGGGCCCGTTGTCCGACTCGTAGAGCTTGCGGGCGCCGAAGCCGACCACCTCGCCGCCGATGTCGCGGATCGGCCACATCAGGCGGCCGCGGAACCGGTCGATGGGGCCGCGGCGGCCCTCCTGGGCGAGGCCGGAAGTGAGGATCTCCTTGTCGGTGAACCCCTTGCCGCGCAGGTAGCGGGTGAGGTGGTCCCAGCCCTGGGGGCTGTAGCCGACGTTGAAGTGCTCGGCGGCGGCCTGGTCGAAGCCGCGCTCGGCGAGGAAGGCGCGGCCGGTGTCCGCCTCCGGGGCGGTGGCCAGCTGCTCGGCGTAGAACTGGGCGGCGATGCGGTGCGCCTCGATCAGGCGGATGCGTTCGCCGCGCTGGTGGGAGGGGTTGTAGCCGCCCTCCTCGTAGCGGAGGGTGATCCCCGCCTGCGCGGCGAGGCGCTCGACGGCCTCGGAGAAGGTGAGGTGGTCGACCTTCATCACGAACGTGATGGTGTCGCCGCCCTCCTGGCAGCCGAAGCAGTGGAAGAGGCCCTTGGCCGGGCTGACCTGGAACGACGGGGACTTCTCGTCGTGGAACGGGCAGAGGCCCTTGAGGTTGCCGCCGCCGGCGTTCTTGAGCTGCAGGTACTCCGAGACGACGGAGTCGATCGGGACCGCGTCCCGTACCGCCTTCACGTCCTCGTCGTTGATCCTGCCGCCGCCTGCCACGTGCAAATTGTACGGGGGCGATCCGACGCCGCGGTTCCGCCGCCGCGGGGAGGGGACGCGCGCGGCGCCCCCTCCCCCGCGTCAGGCCAGCAGGGATTCCAGGGCGACCCGGGGGTCGGAGAGGGCCTCGGCGTCCACCGGGGCGGCGGCGCGGATGAGGTTCTGGATCGCCGGCGTGACGTCCCACACGTTGACGTTCATCCCGGCCAGCACCCGCCCGTCCTTCAGCCAGAAGGCGACGAACTCCCGCTTGCCCGCGTCGCCCCGGATCACGACCTCGTCGTAGGCGCCCGGCGGGGCCCACCCGGAGTACTCCATGCCCAGGTCGTACTGGTCGGAGAAGAAGTACGGCACCCGGTCGTAGACCACCTCGCGCCCCAGCATCGCGCGCGCCGCCGCCGGGCCGCCGTTGAGGGCGTTGGCCCAGTGCTCGACCCGCAGCCGCGTCCCGAACAGCGGGTGCGGGAACGCCGCCACGTCGCCGGCCGCGAAGACGTGCGGGTCGGAGGTCCGCAGGGAGGCGTCGACCGCGATGCCGCCGCCCTGCTCGCGCGGCACCAGCTCCAGCCCCGCCGCCTCGGCCAGCGCGGTCCGCGGGGCGGCCCCGATCGCGGCGAGCACCGCGTGCGCCGGGTGCTCCTCGCCGTCCTCGGTCCGCGCCGCCAGGACCAGGCCGTCCTGCCCGACGATCCCGGTGAGCCGCGCCCCGAACTGGAACCGCACCCCGTGCTCCCGGTGCAGCTCCGCGAAGACGTTGCCCAGCTCGGGCCCGAGCACGCCGTGCAGCGGCGTGGGGGCGGGCTCGACGACGGTGACCTCCGCCCCGTAGTGCCGCCCCGCCGCGGCGACCTCGAGGCCGATCCAGCCCGCGCCGGCGATCAGCAGGTGCCCGTTGTCCCGGCCGAGCGCGGCCAGCACGCCCTTCAGCCGCTCGGCGTGCGCGAACCGCCGCAGGTGGTGGACGCCCGTCAGGTCGGTCCCCGGCACGTCCAGGCGGCGCGGCTCGGCACCGGTGGCCAGCAGCAGCTTGTCGTAGTGGACGAAGGCGCCGTCGTCGCCGAGCCGCACGGTCCGCGCCGCGGTGTCGATCGCGTCCACGGTCTGCCCGAGGTGGAGCTCGACGTCGTGGGCGGCGTACCAGGCGGGTTCGTGGACGAGCGCGCTGTCGCGGTCCGCCGAGCCGAGCAGGTAGCCCTTGGACAGCGGGGGCCGCTCGTACGGGTGGTCGCGTTCGTCACTGATCACTATCACCCGCCCGCTGAAGCCCTCGGCGCGCAGCGTCTCCGCCGCCTTGGCGCCGGCCAGGCCTCCTCCGACGATGACGAACGTCTGGTCCGCGTCGACCACGGTGTGCCTCCTTCTCCGGGGGTGCCGGATGAGCGTCCCGCACGGAGGCTAGTGCGGAAAGAGAGCCTGCCGAAGAGGCCACGCGGTCCTTCGCCCGGCGGCGGGCGGACCTTTCGGCGGGGTGCGGCGGGCCGGACGGCCCTACACCTGCATGGTGAGCCGGGTGTGCAGCGCCCGGGCCGAGGCGTCGGTGAGGGAGGCGATCTGGTCGACGATCACCCGCTTGCGGGCCCGGTCGTCGCCGGCCGCGTCGAAGAGCGCCGCGAACTGCGGGTCCAGTCCCTCCGGCGCCCGCGCCGTGAGCGCCTCCGCGAGTTCCGCGACGACCACCCGCTGATCGGCCCGCAGCCGCTCCTGCTCCGCCCGCTGCATCACGTACAGGTCGGCGACCGCCTTGAGGACGGCGCACTCCATCCGGGTGGTCCGCGGCACCACGAGCTGCGCCTTGTACCGGGTCAGCCGCCCGTCGCCGTAGGCCGCGCGGGTCGCCGTCTCGGCCGCGGTGCAGAACCGTCCGATGAGCTGGCTGGTGGCGTCCTTCAGCCGCGCCTGGTCGACGGCGGTGCCGTCGTAGCCGTGCGGCCACCAGTCCTGTGCCTGGAGCCGGTCGAGCGCGGCGCCCAGCTCCTCCGGGTCGGTGTCGGCGGGCACGTACCGGGCGTCCAGGACCGCCACGGTGAAGATCTCCCGCCGGTCGGTGGCACTGTGCAGCCGGGAGGGCTGGATGTGGCCGGCGTGCAGCCCGTCCTCGACGTCGTGGACGGAGTAGGCGACGTCGTCGGCCCAGTCCATCACCTGCGCCTCGAAACAGACCCGGTCGCGGGCGGGGGCGTCGGCGCGCACCCAGTCGAAGATCCGCCGGTCCTCGTCGTAGACGCCGAACTTGCGGAAGGCGGGCCCGGCCGGGTGCCCGCCGCGCGCCCACGGGTACTTGGCGGCGGCGTCCAGCGCGGCCCGGCTGAGGTTGAGGCCGACGCTGGTCATCTCGCCGGTGGTGCGGTCGGTGACGAACCGCTTGGGCTCCAGGCGGGTGAGCAGCCGCAGCGACTGGGCGTTGCCCTCGAAACCGCCGCAGTCGGCGGCGAACTCGTCCAGCGCCTGCTCCCCGTTGTGCCCGAACGGGGGATGCCCGAGGTCGTGGGAGAGGCACGCGGCCTCCACCAGGTCGGGGTCGCAGCCGAGGGCGGCGCCCAGTTCCCGGCCGACCTGCGCGCACTCCAGCGAGTGGGTGAGCCGGGTGCGCGGGCTGGCGTCCCACACACGGACGGTGCCGGGGGTGACGACCTGGGTCTTCCCGGCGAGCCTGCGCAGCGCGGCGGAATGCAGCACCCGGGCGCGGTCGCGCTGGAAGGCCGTGCGTCCGGGGCGCTTGTCGGGTTCCGGGGCCCAGCGCTCGACGGCGGACTCGTCGTATCCGGCGGTCGGTTCGTTGCCTGCCATGCAACCGACAGTAAGGGGTGTCGGTGACCGCCGCCGCCCCGTGTGCCTACCCCGTGTGCCTACGCCGGGACCAGGGCGGGGCGCGCGGCGGGATCCGGGAGGCCGGCGGGTCCGGCCGCGGCCCCGTCGTAGCGGTGCAGGACGAGGCGGGCCATGTCGGGGTGGGCGCCGAGCGGGGCGGCGGCGATCCACGGGGCGGCCTCGGCGGTCTCGGTGTGGAAGCGGCCGGGGGCGGTGAAGTAGGAGGCGACGGCCACCTCGGTGCGGCCCCGGGCGGCCAGGGACCGAACGGCCTCGGCGACGGTGGGCGCGGCGGAGGCGTAGGCGGGGACCACGGGCACGCCGAGCCGGGCGGCCAGCGCCGCGGCGGTGCGGCGGATGTCGACGGCGCCGTCGGGGTCGCGGGAGCCGGAGGCGGCGAGCACCACGGCGCGCCGGGCCGACGGCTCGGCGGAGGCGGCGGCGGTCCCGGCGGGGGCCGCAGGCGCGGCGGGCGCCGCAGGCGCACCGGTCCCGGCGGGCGCGGCGGGCCAGCCGGCCTCGGTGAGCCGTTCGTGCAGGGCGCGCACCAGCAGCGGGTGCGGGCCCAGCGGGGGCGCGATCCGGATCCGGGGCGCGCCCACGGCGGCCACGGTGGCCGGGATGTCGTGCTTGACGTGGTACCCGCGGCTGAGCAGCAGCGGCACCAGGACGGCGGGCCGGCCGCCGAGGTCCCGCAGGGTGTCCGCCAGCAACGGCTCGTTCAGTTCCACGTGCCCGAGCCGCACGTCCAGGCCGGGCCGCCGGGAGCGCACCAGGCGGGCGAGCGCCCGCGCGGTCTCCAGGGCGCGGGGGTCGCGGCTGCCGTGCGGCACGAGCACGAGGGCGGGGTGCGAGGTCTCGGACATGGAACCGATCCTCCCCGAAGCAGGTTGCCGCCCGGTTGCGGGCCGGGATCCGCGATGTTTTCCCTCCCATCACAGCGGCCGCCGGACGGATGTGAGCGGCAAGCGGGAACCGGCCCCCGCCCTCCCCGCGTTGGAGGTGGCGTGGGGACATGGTGGGGAAACACGCCGCGCCTGCCGAGGCCGGCGCGACCGCCGCGTCTGCCGCGGACGACGGCGGGCCGCAGGCGGCTGGTGCGTGCGGTGGTGGCGCTCTGCGCGCTGGGGCTGCTGCCGTACGCCTGGGTGTACACGACGGCGGAGGGGCGGCTGCGGACGCCCGGCGAGGTGCCGGAGACCGGCGTGGCGGTGGTGTTCGGGGCCGGGCTGTGGGGCGGCGAGCCCTCCCCGTACCTGGCGCACCGGCTGGACACGGCGGCGGGGCTCTACGCGGACGGCCGGATACGGGCCGTGCTGGTCACCGGGGACAACAGCCGGGAGGAGTACGACGAGCCGGACGCGATGCGCGCCTATCTGGTGGAGCGGGGCGTGCCCGACGCCCGGATCGTCAGCGACTACGCGGGCTTCGACACCTGGGACTCGTGCGCGCGGGCGAAACGGATCTTCGGGGTGGACGAGGCGGTGCTGATCACCCAGGGCTTCCACGTGCGGCGGGCGGTGGCGCTGTGCGAGGAGGCGGGCATCACGTCGTACGGCGTGGCGGCGGCGGGCGACCGGCGCGACGGCGTCTGGTACTACGGCGCGGTGCGGGAGACCCTCGCGGCGGGCAAGGCGGCGCTCGACGCGCTGGTCGAACCGGACCCGATGTTCCTCGGGCCGCGGGAACCGGGCGTCGAGCAGGCCCTCACAGGGCCGTGAGGCGGTCCGGGAGGTCACCGTCCCGGCCGCGTAACCAGGCGCGATCGGCCGCGTAACACGCGCCGCTCACGCTGAGGCGTATGCAGAACACCGCCGCGCCCACGCCCACCCACTGCCCCTACTGCGCCCTGCAGTGCGGCATGAACCTGGCACCCGCCGAGGGGGGCGGCGTGGAGGTGCTGGAACGCGCCGACTTCCCGGTCAACCGGGGCGCCCTGTGCGGCAAGGGCCGCACGGCCCCGGCGGTGCTGGCCCGTGGCGCCCGGCTGACCGGGCCCCTGGTGCGCGGCGCCGACGGGGAGCTGGCCCCGGCGAGCTGGGAGGACGCCCTGGACCGGGTCGCCTCCGCCCTGGCCGGCACCCGCGCGCGGCACGGCGCGGACGCGGTGGGCGTCTTCGGCGGCGGCGGCCTCACCAACGAGAAGGCGTACACGCTGGGCAAGTTCGCCCGGGTGGCGCTCGGCACCTCGCAGATCGACTACAACGGGCGGTTCTGCATGTCGTCCGCGGCGGCCGCCGGCACCAGGGCGTTCGGGCTGGACCGGGGGCTGCCGTTCCCGCTGGAGGACATCCCGCGCACCGGGTGCGTGATCCTGGTCGGCTCCAACCCGGCCGAGACCATGCCGCCGTCGCTGCGCTACTTCACCGAACTCCGCGACAACGGCGGCACGCTGATCGTCATCGACCCGCGCCGCACCCGCACCGCCGAGCAGGCCGACCTGCACATCGCGCCCCGCCCGGGCACCGATCTCGCCCTGGCGCTGGGCCTGCTGCACCTGGTCGTCGCCGAGGGGCGGACCGACGAGGAGTACATCGCCGGGCGGACCACCGGCTGGGAGGAGGCCCGGGCCGCGGCGATGGCGCACTGGCCGGAGTACGTGGAGCGGATCACCGGTGTGCCGGTGCCCCAGCTCCGCGAGGCGGTGCGGATGTTCTGCGAGCCCGAGGCGGCGATGGTGCTCACCGCGCGCGGCCCCGAGCAGCAGTCCAAGGGGACCGACACGGTCGGCGCGTGGATCAACCTCTGCCTGGCCACCGGCCGCCCCGGCCGCCCGTACTCCGGCTACGGCTGCCTCACCGGCCAGGGCAACGGTCAGGGCGGGCGCGAGCACGGTCAGAAGGCGGACCAGCTGCCCGGCTACCGCAAGCTCGACGACCCGGAGGCGCGCCGCCACGTCGCCGAGGTGTGGGGCGTCGACCCGGACTCGCTGCCCGGCCCCGGCCGCAGCGCCTACGAACTCCTGGACGCCCTCGGCACCGACATCCGCGCGCTGCTGCTGATGGGGTCCAACCCGGTGGTCTCCGCGCCGCGCGCCGCGCACGTCGAGGACCGGATCCGCTCGCTGGACTTCCTCGCCGTGGCCGACGTGGTGCTCTCCGAGACGGCGGCGCTGGCCGACGTGGTGCTCCCGGTCACCCAGTGGGCCGAGGAGACCGGCACCACGACCAGCCTGGAGGGCCGGGTGCTGCTCCGGCGGCAGGCCCTCACCCCGCCCGAGGGGGTCCGCGGCGACCTGCACGTGATGCGTGAGCTGGCCGCCCGGCTCGGCGTCGAGAAGGGGTTCTCCGAGGACCCCGAGGAGGTCTTCGAGGAGCTGCGCCGGGCCAGCGCCGGCGGCCTCGCGGACTACTCCGGGATCACCTACCGGCGGCTGGCCGCGGAGAACGGCGTGTTCTGGCCCGCCCCGGAACCCGAGGAGGCGGGCGCCGCGCCGCACCCCGGCACGCCCCGGCTGTTCCTCGACCGGTTCGCCCACCCGGACGGCCGGGCC
Organism: Streptomyces abyssomicinicus; assembly: GCF_008974245.1. GTDB lineage: Bacteria > Actinomycetota > Actinomycetes > Streptomycetales > Streptomycetaceae > Streptomyces > Streptomyces abyssomicinicus. The sequence goes on from NZ_BBZI01000008.1 coordinate 531,172, forward strand.
CGCTTCGTGCCGGTCGCCCACCGGGCGTCGGCGGAGGAGCCGGACGAGGAGTTCCCGCTGCTGCTCACCACCGGGCGGGTGGTCTCCCAGTACCAGTCCGGTGCGCAGACCCGCCGGGTCGCCGAGCTGAACGCGGCGGCGCCCGGGCCGTTCGTGGAGCTCCACCCGCGGCTGGCGGAGCGGCTCGGGGTGGCGGAGGGGGACCGGCTCGCGGTCGTGTCGCGGCGGGGGCGGGCGTACGCCCCGGCCCGCGTCACCGGCACGATCCGGCCGGACACCGTCTTCATGCCGTTCCACTGGTACGGCGAGGGCCGGGTCAACACCCTGACCAACCCGGCGCTGGACCCGGTCTCCCGGATGCCGGAGTTCAAGACCTGCGCGGTCCGCGTGGAACGCGCCGTGGACGAGGTCAGCGGGCGAACCAGTCCCCGCTCGTGACGATCCGTGCCTCGGCCCGCAGCCGGGCCGCCAGGCGCGGGGCGGCGAGGTAGACCCAGGCGGCGACCGGCGCCCCGTCGGCGGTGCGGGTGACCTCGCGGACGGCGCGGACGTAGAGGCTGGACGGGTCGCCCGGACGGTGGTCCTCGAGCTGGTCCAGCGCCGCCAGCACCTGTTCGTAGCCGTCCTCCCGCAGGGTCATCAGCTCGCCCCGCACGACGGTGGTCGCGGCGTCCGCGGCCGGGTCCTCGAGCGCGTACGGGTAGCCGGGTCCCTCGTGCAGGACCGCGCCCCGCAGGGTGGCGGGCTCCTCGGCGGTGGTGCGGCCCAGGAGGAAGTCGGGGTGGTAGAGCCCGCCGGGGCGCAGCGTGCCGTAGACGAAGACCGGGAGCCGCTCGGCCCGCCCGGTGCGCCCGGTCACCGCGCCGCTCCCGGGCCGGCGTGCCGCGTCCCCGGCCCCTCATCCGAGTCCTGCGCCTGCCCCCGCACCGGCGGCTGCGCCACGTCCCCCTGCGCGTCCGGCGCCGTCTCCTCCTCGATCCACCGCAGGTACGCCGCATCGCCCCTCACGAGGGGCGTGGCGATGATCTCGGGCGTCTCGTAGTCGTGCGCGGCGCGCAGACACGCTTCCAGGGCGTCGTACCGGGCGGCGGCAGTCTTGAACAGCACCTGCCACTCGGAAGCAGTCTCCACCTTTCCCTTCCAGCGGTACACCGAGGTCACCGGCCCGGTGATCTGCGCGCAGGCGGCGAGCCGTGCCTCCACGGCGCCGCTCGCCAGCGCCTGTGCCGTCTCCAGGGAGCCGGTGGTGGTGAGCACGGTGAGCCAGTCGGTCATGGTCGTCGTCCCTCCGCGTGGGTCCGCCGTGGGGACCGCCGTCGGGCCCCTCGTGGGGAGCGTCGTGCGTCCGGTGTCGTCACGCCGGTCGGGCCCATTGTCCGTCACCCGTTCGCCCGCCCGCCGCGGGCGCCCTCCCGGGTCCGAGGCCGCGGCCGTGAGCTGGGCGAACACCTCGGAGCGCGGGCGCGGAGCGTGCCTCCCCGGCGGCCGTTCGGCAAGCGCTCCGGGACGCCTGCCGGTTACCTCGTCAGTGCAGGGGCGCGGGAGTGGGCGGCACTCCCGCATCGCCGGGCGAGAGCGACGGGACTGCCGGACAACTCCGCTGTCCGTCGCCGGCCACCGCGCGCCCCTCCCCCTCCGGGGCGCGACGCCCCTCACTCCCCGGAGGGGCCGCCCGCCTCCCGCTCCCGGCGGGCGCGGCGGCCGGCGCCACCGGGACACCCCGTCGGCCGCGGCGGCCGGCGCCACCGGGGTGTCCGGGGCCGTCACGCCGTGGAAGACTCCGTGGACCAGCACCTTCCGCGGTCGGTCGCGGGCGAGGAACGGAGCGCAGCGGATGAGCGGGCGAGAGTTCGACCTGGTCCTGTTCGGCGCCACCGGCTTCGTGGGGGCGCTCACCGCCGAGTACCTGGCCCGGGCCGCCCCCGCAGGCACCCGTATCGCGGTGGCGGGCCGCTCGCCGGAGAAGCTGGACGTCCTCCTGCGGAGACTCGGCCACGGCGCCGCCGGATGGCGGACGATCGTCGTGGACGCGGGCAGTCCCGCCGCCCTGGCGGCGATGGCGGGGCGGACCACGGTCGTCGTCACCACGGTCGGCCCCTACGCCCGTTACGGCCTGCCCCTGGTGGAGGCCTGCGCCCGGGCCGGGACCCACTACGCCGACCTCACCGGGGAGCCGCTGTTCGTCCGCGACTGCGTCGACCGGTTCGACCGGATCGCCGCCGACTCCGGCGCGAGGATCGTCAACTCCTGCGGGTTCGACTCGGTCCCCTCCGACCTGAACGCCTACCTGCTCCACCGCAGGCTGGCCGAGGACGGAGCCGGCCGGATGACCGACACCACGCTCGTGGCGGCCCTCAAGGGCGGCATGAGCGGTGGCACCGTCGACTCCGGCATCACCCAGATGGCGGCCGTCGCCGCCGACCCTGCCCTGGCGCGGGTCGTCGCCGACCCCTACGCCCTCAGCCCCGACCGGGACCGCGAACCCGATCTCGGCGCTCAGCCGGACCACGCGCTGCGCCGGGCCGGCACCGTCGACCCCGGCCTGTCCGGTTGGGTGACCACCTTCATCATGGCGTCGCACAACACGAAGATCGTGCGCCGCAGCGCGGCCCTGCTCGACTGGGCCTACGGCCGCGACTTCCGCTACCGGGAGGTCATGTACGCCGGGAGGTCCCCGGTGGCGCCGGCCGTGGCGGCGGGGGTCGCCGGGGCGCTGGCGGCGTTGCAGGCGTGGGGGCCCGTCATCGCCCGCGGCCCGGGCCTGCGGATGCTGCGCCGCCTCGCCCCCGCGCCCGGGACCGGGCCGGACGAGAAGGCCCGCGCGAGCGGCCACTTCACGATGACCACCTTCACCCGCAGCACCACGGGGGCCCGCTACCGCGCCGTGTTCGCCGCACAGGGCGACCCCGGTTACCGGTCCACGGCGGTGATGCTCGGCGAGAGCGGGCTCGCGCTCGCCCTCGACGGAAAGCGGCTCCCCGGCGCCGCCGGCGTCCTCACCCCTGCCACCGCCATGGCCGACGCCCTCGGCGAGCGGCTCCGCGCGGCCGGTTTCACCCTCACCACCGCGCCGGCCGGCGCCTGAGTCCTGCGGCGGCCGGCGTCCGCCTCCCTCCGGCGGTCAGGCCAGCCACTGGTCGTAGGCCATCTTGACGACCAGCGCGAAGACCACGGTGAGCAGCACGCCGCGGACGAAGCCGCTGCCGCGCTTGAGGGCGGTGCGGGCGCCGAGGGTGCCGCCGATCAGGTTGAAGACGGCCATCACCGCGGCCAGCTGCCAGAAGACGGTGCCCTTCCACGCGAACATCGCCAGCGCGCCGGCGTTGGTGCAGCAGTTGACGATCTTCGCGGTGGCGGAGGCGCGGACCAGGTCCAGATGGAGGATCGCGGTGAGCGCGAGCACCAGGAAGGTGCCGGTGCCGGGCCCTATCAGGCCGTCGTAGAACCCGATGCCGACTCCGGCGAGACCGATGGCGGCCAGCACCCGCCGCCGGGAGACCGGCGCGGTGGAGGGCGCCTGGCCGAAGGCCGGCCGCAGGATCACGAACGCGCCGACGGCCAGCAGCACCACCATCACTATCGGCTTCAGCACCTCGGTACTGAGTCCGGCCGCCACCAGCGCGCCGCCGCTCGACCCGGCGAGGGCGGCGAGCCCGATCTTCACGGCGGTGCCGACGTCCACCGGGGTACGGCGCGCGTAGGTGATCGCGGCGCCGGTGGTCCCGACGATGGCGACGGCCTTGTTGGTCCCCAGCGCGTACTGCGCGGCGTGCGCCCCGCCGGCCGGGAGGCCGAGCAGCAGCGCGGGCAGCAGCAGGAGCCCGCCGCCTCCGACCACGGCGTCTATCCAGCCGGCGGCGAGGGCGGCGACGCAGAGCACGACGAGGACGGACAGCGGTATCTCGGGCATGATCGTCACCCTACGAAGGCGTCAGGTGTACCGTCCACGAACTTGAGTGGCTTCTGAGCTTGTGTCTTCTCCCGGTCCGGCCCGCCGCCGGCGTGGCAGCATGACGGGCGTGACGACCGCGGGGTGGATCGGGCCGGCGCACCACGAGGCCGAGGTGACGGCGCGCCGTGAGGCCGGGGTGGTGCTGCGGCGGCGGGCCGACGCCGATCTGCCCGGCTGCGTGCAGGTGCTGCGCGCGGTGCACGACCAGGACGGCTACCCGTCGAACTGGCCCGCGGACCCGGCGGCCTGGCTGACCCCGCCGTCCCCGCGGGCAGCCTGGGTGGCGGAGCGCGACGGCCTGATCGTGGGACACGTGGCCCTCGCACGTCCCGGCGAGGACGACGAGGCACCCGGCCGGTGGGGCGACACCGCCGGGGCCGGGGTGGTCAACCGCCTGTTCGTCTCCCCCGCCGCCCGGGGCCTCGGCCTGGGCGCGGCCCTGCTGGACCGCCTGACCGCGGAGGCCGCCGCCGCCGGGCTGCACCCGGTCCTCGACGTCCTCGCCACCGACACCGCCGCCGTCGCCCTCTACGAGCGCCTCGGCTGGCGGCACCTGGGCGACGCCACCCCGCGGTGGGCGGACCGGGCGGTGACCGTGCGCTGTTACGCGGCCCCGTCGTAGCCCGCGGCCCCGGGGCCGGGTCACCCCTCACCGTTCCGCCCCTTCCCGGTCAGCACGTCCGTGGCCGGGGTGAGGGTGGTGTGCGCGATGCCGCCCTCACCCGCGCGAGGTCTCGCGCCGCCGGGGCATCATGTCTCCATGTCGAACGCCCCGAGCCCCGCATGGGTACTGGTCGCCGCCCACCGGAACGTCAGCGGCGCGCCCCGTCCGCCGGCCGCCCTCCGGGCTTGACTGCGCGAGCGCGGCATCGACTGGATGCCGTTCGCCGGTGAGGAGATCCGCCTGGACCTCCTCCAGTGCGCCGGTCCAGACGGCGGCCGGCAGTGCGTGGTGGCGATCCGCGTCCACCCCGACGCCCTGCGCCGGCTGGGACTGCACCCCGAGCAGCCGACGGCCCGCGTCACCGGCCCCACCCCTCCGGCCTGGTGGCACGCGGAGGCGGAACGGCTCGCCTCGCGGCGGGAGATCTGAGGGGCGAACCACCGCCGTCCGCCCCATTGACGCGGTCATGCCTCCCCCGCATCATCGTGGGAGCGCTCCCACCCCTCGTGTCACACCACCGACCAGACACCGGGCGCCGTGCCGATGCCGCACGCGCCCGAGGAGGACACGTCATGCCGCTCGCACACCGCCTCGCCGACGCCCGGTTACGCCCGCCCCGGCCCTCCGGCGGCGGCCGCAGACGCCCGGCCGCCGCCCTGGCCTGCGCCCTGGCCACCGTGGCCGCGCTGGCCGCCGTCCCCCCGGCCCCGGCGGCCGCCGACCAGGCCGCCGAGGCGGCGACCGTCGAGGTCTCCGTCAACGCTGGCGCGGGCCTCGGCACGATCGACAAGGCGGCGTTCGGCGTGAACACCGCGATCTGGGACTCGCACATGAACGACCCCGAGGTGGCCGACCTCATGAGCGCGGCGGGCGTCGGGGTGATGCGCTACCCCGGCGGCTCCTACGGCGACATCTACCACTGGAAGGACCACACCGCCCCCGGCGGCTACGTGGCCCCGGGCACCAGCTTCGACGAGTTCATGGGCACCGTCCGCGCCACCGGCTCCCAGCCGATGATCATCGCGAACTACGGCACCGGCACCCCGCAGGAGGCCGCCGACTGGGTCCGCTACGCCAACGTCACCCGCGGTTACGGCGCCAAGTACTGGGAGATCGGCAACGAGATCTACGGCAACGGCCACTACGGCAGCGGCTGGGAGGCCGACGACCACCCGGACAAGAGCCCCCGGGAGTACGCGCGCAACGTCCTCGCCTACGCCGAGGCCATGAAGGCCGTCGACCCGACGATCAAGATCGGCGCCGTGCTGACCACCCCGGGCGACTGGCCCGACGGCATCACCGGCGAGGGTGACGCGGCCGACTGGAACCACACCGTGCTCTCCGCCGTCGCCGGCACCGTCGACTTCGCCGTCGTGCACTCCTACCCCGGCGGGGCCACCGCCGACGAGGCCCTGGACCGGGCCAACCGGCTGCCGGGGCAGCTGCGCGAGGTCCGCCGCCAGATCGACCGCTACGCCGGGGCGCGCTCCTCGAAGATCGGCATCGCCCTCACCGAGGTCAACTCCAACGTCCAGATGAACAGCCGCCCCAACGGCCTGTTCGCCGCGGACACCTACATGACGGCGCTGGAGAACGGCGTCTTCAACGTCGACTGGTGGAACACCCACAACGGCCCGGACAAGGTCCAGACGGTGGACGGCGACACCGACTTCAACGACTACGGCCTGCTCTCCAGCGGCGGCTGCGTCGGTGACGTCTGCCAGCCGGCCGTCAACACGCCGTTCCACCCCTACTTCGGCCTGAAGTCCCTCACCAAGCTCGGGCGTCCGGGCGACACCATGGTCGCCTCCTCGACCAGCGACGACCAGGTCTCCTCGCACGCCGTGCACCGCGCCGACGGCACCCTGAGCGTGATGCTGATCAACAAGGACCCGGACGCCACCCACACGGCGCGGATCGACTACGCCGGGTTCACCCCGACCACCCAGGCGCCGGTCGTCCACCGCTACGGCCGCGGCGACACCGACGTCACCCGGGTCACCGCGACCACCGGCGGCGTGCAGGAACTGCCGCCCTACTCGATCACCACGGTGACCGTCTCCCCGCACTCGGCGGCCGCCTCGGTCGGCGCGCCCGGCGCCCCGAAGGTCACCTCCGTGGACAGCTCCACCGCGACCGTGAGCTGGACCGCCCCCGCGAACGGCAAGGCGGTGCGCTACGAGGTCTACGAACGCCTGGGCACCAACGCCCAGTTGCTCGGCAGCTCGACCTCCACCTCGGCCACGCTGCACAACCTCCCGCCGGGCTCCGAGCACACCGTCAACGTCCTCGCCCGGGACGCCGACGGCCGGCTCTCCCGCCCGTCGGAGCCGCTGACCTTCGCCACCACCGCGCCGCGGGACAGCAGCTGCCTGGTCAACTACCGCGTGGACACCGGCTGGGGCAACGGCTTCGTCGCCACCGTCACGGTGTCCAACCTGGCCGACACCGCGATCAACGGCTGGACGCTGGACTTCGCCTGGCCCTCCTCCGGCCAGTCGGTCCAGAGCTCCTGGAACGCCAATGTGACCGGCTCGGGTACGCGCGTCCACGTGACCGACAACGGCCAGAACGCGCTGCTGGCCCCGAAGGGCGGCTCCACCGCCACGTTCGGGTTCGTCGGCGCCAACGACGGGGCCAACCCGACGCCGACGACGTTCACCCTCAACGGCACGGTCTGCCGCACCTCCTGACCGGCCTGCCCCGCCCCGGCGGGCCACGTCCGCCGGACCCCGCCCCCGGGCCGGGTCCGGCGGACGCCGCGCACCCGCCCGCGGTACCGGCGCCCCCGGCACCGCCGGTGTTCCGGCGAGGCTCTACGATCGGCGTCCGCCGGGGAAAGGGGCGGTCCGGGTCCGGGCCGATGATCAACGACGAGTGCGACGTCGACGCCGCCGCCCTGGAGGTCTTCGCCAACGCCCTTCCGGACCACCACCGGCGGACGATCCACGCGATCCGCGCCATTCTCTGCGAAGGTTTCGTCGCCACCGCCCTGGCGCCGGCCGAACGGGCCGGGGCCGCGCTGCGGTGGGAGGCACCGCGGGACGAGCGGGCACGGCTGCGGGCACAACTGCCCGCCGACTCCGCCGAGGTCGTCGCCTCTGCGGAGGACGAGGGACTGCGCGCGATGCGGGAAGCGGTCCGGTGGCTCGACGGACGGATGGGCCCGGTGACCGGCCGGTACGACGACTGACGCCCGACTCCCGCGCCGCCGGACGGACTTCGGCACGGACACCCATTGCCCTCGCCCCCGCTCTCGGCTTGGCTACCTCCTGAGGATGTCCGACGAACAGAGGGAACCGTGGACGCGACGGTAGTGGCTGTCAGCCGCAACGAGGAGTACAGCTTCACCAAGCCCAACCAGGAGAGCGTCACGCTGCTCGCCGGGCTCGGGGTGGAGGGGGACGTCCACGCGGGGGTGACCGTGAAGCACCGGTCACGCGTCGCCGCGGACCCCACCCAGCCGAACCTGCGGCAGGTGCACCTGATCCACTCCGAGCTCTTCGACGAGCTCGCGTCCGCCGGGTACATGGTGGCCCCCGGCGAACTCGGGGAGAACATCACCACCCAGGGCATCGACCTGCTCGGGCTGCCGACGGGCACCCTGCTGCGGCTCGGTGAGGAGGCGGTCGTCGAGGTGACCGGGCTGCGCAACCCCTGTCTGCAGATCGACGGCTTCCAGCGCGGGCTGCTGAGGCAGGTCGTGGGCCGCGACGAGGCGGGCGACGTGATCCGCAAGGCGGGCGTCATGAGCGTCGTCCGCACCGGCGGCGTCGTCCGCCCCGGGGACACCGTCACGGTCACCCTCCCGGCGGAACCCCACCGCCCGCTCGAGAAGGTCTGAGCCCGCTCCCGCCCGGCGGGGGGCCGGCGTGCGCCCGGGAGCTCCCGGGCGCACGCCGGCCGCGAGCTCAGTTGCGGTACCGGTAGAGGATCCGGCCCCGGGTCAGGTCGTACGCGCTGAGTTCCACGAGCACGCGGTCGAACGGGAGGATCCTGATGCGGTTCTTCCGGATCTTCCCGCTGATGTGCGCGAGCACGTGGTGCCCGTTCTGCAGTTCCACCCTGAAGGTGGCGTTGCGCAGGCACTCGGTGACGGTGCCCTCCATCTCCAGGCCGTTCGCTTGTCTCGCCAAGATGTCCCGCTTCCGGAATCGATGGGTCCCACGGGCCCGGTCGGCCCGTGTCCGTGCGTGGTCGGGGGCGGCCGCGCTCAGCGGCGCACCGGCTCCAGGCAGCCGGTCGCCCGGCGTGCTCCGGCGCTCCGGGCCGGCGCGCGGGCCGGTGCGTCGGAGTCGTCCACCTCGGCCCAGGCGTACGCGATCCCGTCCCGGTGCGGCCGTTCCGGCGCGTGGGCCGGCAGCGCCCGCCCGACGCCCTGCCGCCGCCGGTCCGGCCGGACGGCGTTCAGCCCCACCCCTGCCCGACGCCTTACCCGCGCTGCCCGGACCAGTCCGACGTACGCGCCGTCATCCTCCCGGACCGCCACCGCGTACGCCGACGGGTCCCCCAGCGTGTCGCCGGGCGGCCCGGCCGGCGGCCCGGGGGTGTGCGGGCCCATGGTGGCTCCGGCCTCGTCACGGATCGCGCGGTCCGGCGCCGCCCGCGGTATACCTTCGTCCGCCGCGCCGGCGGGCAGGACCTTCACCCCCGCCGGGGGCCGCGCCGAGCCGAGCCCGCTCACGCGGGGGTCGGTGGGGAGGTCGTACGCCCCCTCGCGGCGCCCGGCGGTGAAGCCGAACCGCTCCCGGCGCGCCGCCGTGTCGGGGTCGTCCTCGCCGACCAGGGGGTGCAGGTGGTCGTCCTCGCCGACCAGGGTGTGCAGCGGGGCGGGCAGGTCCGCCGGCATCGCGGCGGCGAGGGAGTCGAAGGCGGCGTCCGCCACCGCCTCCCACCGCGCCTGCGCGACCCGCGTGATCGTCACCGTTTCCTCCATGGTGTTCGCCTCTCAGAAGTGCCTGGTGGAAGAGGCGCTCCCGACGACACACCTGGGTCAGTCGCACACCGTGACGGAAGGAGGGAGCACCCACCTCGGAACAACGTTCACGGGTCTCACCTCCTCCGGCTACGTCACGGCCGGCCACAAGCCAACAGCGCGCCCGTCGCCCCGTCCACCGTATTTCCCTGAGCACGAGCGCCTACTCCCGGCCGAGTACGCCGACGGGTTGTCCGCCGCGCGCCGCGGCGCGAGGGTGTCCCCATGCGCCGACTCCTCCTGCTCGCCCCGCTGTTGCTGCTGACCGCCGGTTGCGGGCTGTTGGTGCCGTCCGCCGAGGACGAGGCGGCCGGCGCCGCGCGGGAGGCGGCCAGGGCGGCGGCCCTGCGGCTCGACAGCCAACGCCCGCGCACGGCGGAGGAGGTCGGGCGCTCCGCCTCCGGCATCGACGGGGTCGAGGTCCTGCGCCTGACCGGCACCTCCACCCACGACGGCGACGGCGTCGGCGTGGTCGTCCGCACGTCCGGTTCGGCAATGGAGGCGGGGCTCGCCCCCGAGGAGGTCACCGTGCTGCGCTGCTTCGCGCTGCGGGTGTCGCCCCGCGCCGGATGGGGCGCGGGAACCGAGGACCCTGAGGACGTGGACTGCCCGGACGGCCCTCCGCTCGCCTTCGCCCCGCCGCCCGAACCGCCCCGGCTGCCGTACGAGGAACTCCGCGCGGAGCTTCCCCGGGTGCCGGAGGGCGGCCGGGCGGACGAGGCCGAGGTGCGGCGGGCGCTCACCGCCCTGGATCTCGATCCGGCGATCCGCACGGAGGTGAAGGCGGACGGCGGCCGGGTCGGCGTCCTGCTGGCGGTGGAGGGCAACGGCTTCGACGCGCAGGACTGCCTCCTGGCCCGGGTGGCCCCCGGTGCCACCGAGGTGTGGTCACCGCCCCGGATGCAGCGGATGCCCGGTGAGGGTGGCTGCAGTGTCGGCTTCGCCCTGGACCCGCTCCCGGCACCGCACTGACGGCCGCCGACGGTGACGGGACCGCCGGGCCGGTCACCGACGCGGCCGGCCCCCGGCGGAAGGGACGGCCCCGCCCCGACGCGGCAGGCCCCCGGCGGAAGGGACGGTCCCACCCCGACGGCCCGCTGCCCGCGGTCAGTCGCCCAGGACCCGCACCGGTTCTCCCGCGAGCCACGCCTCGATGTCCTCGACCGCCTCGCGGTAGTACGTGCGGTAGTTGGCGCGCGACACGTACCCGAGGTGCGGGGTGGCCAGCAGACGCGGCGCGGTGCGCATCGGATGGTCGGCGGGGAGGGGCTCGGCGTCGAAGACGTCCACGGCGGCGCCGGCGATCCGACCCTCCCGCAGCGCGGCCAGCAGGGCGTCCTGGTCGACCAGTCCGGCGCGCGAGGTGTTCACCAGGTACGCGTCCGGCTTCAGCAGCGCCAGCTCGGCCGCGCCCACGATGTTCCGGGTGGTCTCCACCAGCACCAGGTGGAGGGTGACGAAGTCGGAGGTGCGCAGGAGTTCCTCCTTGGCGGGCACGAAGCCCACGCCCGCCGCCGCGGCCCGGTCCGCCGTCAGGTGCGGGCTCCAGGCGACGACGTCCATGCCGAACGCCTGCCCCACCGCCGCCACCTGCGTGCCGAGCTTGCCCAGGCCGACGACGCCCAGCCGCCTCCCGTGCAGGTCGGCGCCGACGGTGGACTGCCAGGGGCCGCCGGTGCGCAGCGCCTCGTTCTCCGTGACGAGGCCCCGCGCGAGCCCCAGCAGCAGCGCCCAGGTCAGCTCGACCGGTGGGTGGGACAGGCTGCCGGTGCCGCAGACCGTCACGCCTGCGCGCGCCGCGGCGGCGTGGTCGATCACGGAGTTGCGCATCCCGGAGGCGATCAGCAGCCGCAGCCGGGGCAGCCGGTCCAGGAGCGAGGCCGGGAACGCCACCCGTTCCCGCAGGGTGACCACGATGTCGAAGTCGGCGACGGCGGAGGCTAGTTCGTCCTCCGAGCCGAAGTGCTCGTGGAAGGGGACCACCTCGACCCGGTCCGCCAGGCGCTCCCAGTCGGCGGAGCCGAGGGCCGCGTCCTGGAAGTCGTCGAGCACCGCGCAGCGCAACCGCATGCCGTCGTCTCCCGGCTCTCTCATGGTCAGGTCCCCTCAGTCCCGCGCCGCCTCGCCGCCGTCCCCGTGTGCGGGACCGCCTGCCGTGTCCGAAGCCGCGTCCGCCGCCGATCCTGCCTCACCCGGCCGGCGGAGGGGGCGCAGCACGGCCATCCCCTCCTCGAGGGCGACCGCCATCGCGAAGTCGAACCGGTCCACCTCCAGGCACAGCCTCACGTCGTCGGGGTGGTTGCCCTCGCGCCGCCCGGCGCGCAGGTCGTCCGCGGCCGGGGAGGTCCGCGCGCGGTCCAGGTAGGGGCGGGGGTCGGCCCGGTCGCCGGCCAAGAGCCGTCGCAGGTACGCGGCGCAGGCCAGGTCCTCGGCGGCGCGGCCGTCCTCGCCGGTGGCCACGAAGGTCACCGGGCCGGCGCCGGCGTCCGCGAGGGCCCGGGCCGTCGCGCCGGCCACGGCGAAACTCGCGCACAGCGCGAGGTCCGCCTCGGCGACCGCCAGCGCACCGACGGTTCCCGCCGTGGTCTTCTGCACCACGGTGCGGCCGGTCAGCTCGGCCTCCCGGAGCAGGCCGGGCGAGTTGACCAGGTCGAACCCGCGGGCCGGCGCCCCGTCCTTGAGCGCGAGCCAGCCGGGGTGCCCCGCCTTGAGCTCGAGGGCCTCGTCCGCGTCGGCGGCGAGGACGATCCTGTCGGCGCCTCGGTGGAACGCCCACGCGGCGGTGGTGAACGCCCGCATCACGTCGATCACCACGGCCACCTTCTCGGTGCCGTCCACCCCGGGTATGCCGACCACACGTGAGTCCATGCCGGGATGCTCTCATCCCGCCGCACCGGTCGCCACGGTCCCTCACACCGCCCGCCCTCCCCCGCTGAGGGCAGCGTTCCCCGCGGGAAACGGGAGGGATGCGGTCGGGAAACACCCGCCCCGCACTCTTCCGGGTATGACGTCGCAACAGCGTGTGGTGGTGATCGGGGCCGGTCCCGCGGGGGTTCGCCTCGCCCGCCGGCTCGGGGAGCTGGGCGTGCCGGCGGTCCTGGTCGGCGAGGAGGGGCACCGGCCGTACAACAGGGTGCTGCTCGCCGAGGTGCTGGCCGGGCGGTACGCGCCGGAGGTCATCGAGCTGCCCGCCCCGGCCGGTCTGGTCCGGGCCCGGGTGGTGAAGATCGACCGGGACGCGCGGCGTCTGTACTGCGACGACGGCCAGGAGCTGACCTACGGCACCCTGGTGCTGGCCACCGGCTCCAACCCGGTGCTGCCGCCGCTGCGCGGACTGTTCGCCGTCGGCGACCACCGGCTGCCCCGCGGGGTGCACGCGTTCCGCACCATGGACGACTGCCTGGAGCTGTCGGCGGCGGTCCGCCCCGGCACCCGCGCGGTGGTGGTGGGCGGCGGGCTGCTCGGCGTGTCGGCGGCCCGGGCGCTGGCCGAGCGGGGCGCGCAGGTGGTGCTGGCGCAGCAGTCGGAGCGGCTGATGGAGCGGCAGCTCGACCCGGCCGCCTCCGCGCTGGTGCGCCGGCACCTGGAGGACCTGGGCGTCGAGGTCCACACCGAGCTGCGGGTGCGCGACGTCCGGGTGGTCGAGGGCAAGGTCCGGTCGGTCGAGATGGCCGACGGCTACGCCCTGGACGCCGACGTGGTGGTGCTGGCCTGCGGGGTCCGCCCCCGCACGGGCCTCGCGCAGGGCGCCGGACTCGACGTCCGCAAGGGTGTCGTCGTCGACGACGAGCTGCGCACCTCCGACCCGCACATCCGGGCCCTCGGCGACTGCGCCGAGCACGACGGCCAGGTCTACGGGCTGGCCACCCCCGCCCTGGAACAGGCGGAGGTCCTCGCCCTGTCCCTCGCGGGGGACGGCACCGCCCGCTACACCGGCACCCGGGCCCTCACCCGGCTGACGCTCTTCTCCGACCGCCCGTTCGACCTGGCGGCGTTCGGCGAGCTCACCCCGCTCCCGGGGGACGACGTGGTCCAGCTCGCCGACGCCACCCGCGGCACCTACCGCAAGGTCGTGGTCCGCGAGGACCGGCTGGTCGGCGGCGTCCTGGTCGGCGAACTGGGGACCGTCGGCGCGCTGGCGCGCGCCTGGGAGGGAGCAGAGCCGCTTCCCTCGGCCGGGTCCCCCCTGCTCCACCTGCTCACCAACGACGGAGGCTCCTGATGCCCATGCCCACCACGGACTCTTCCACGGTCTCTCCCTCGGTCACGGTCTCTCCCACGATCGTGCTCGTCGGCCACGGCATGGTCGGCCAGCGCTTCCTGGAGGCCCTGGCCGAGCGCGGGCTGACCTCCACGCACCGCGTCGTCGTACTCTGCGAGGAGCCCCGCCCGGCCTACGACCGGGTGCACCTCACCTCGTACTTCTCCGGCACCAGCGCCGACGAACTCTCCATGACAGACATGGAGTTCATCGAGAAGCACGGCATCGAGCTGCGCCTGGGCGACCCGGCCGAGTCCGTCGACCGCGAGGCCCGTACCGTCACCGCCCGCTCGGGGCTGACGGTCTCCTACGACACCCTCGTCCTGGCCACCGGCTCCTACCCGTTCGTCCCGCCGGTGCCCGGCAAGGACGCGGACGGCTGCTTCGTCTACCGGACCATCGAGGACCTGCTCGCCATCGAGGAGTGGGCGAAGGCCCGCGCCACCACCGGCGCGGTGGTCGGCGGCGGCCTGCTCGGCCTGGAGGCGGCGGGCGCCCTCAAGGGGCTCGGACTGGACGCCCACATCGTGGAGTTCGCGCCCCGGCTGATGCCGGTGCAGGTCGACGACGGCGGTGGCGCGGCCCTGCTGCGCACCATCGAGGAGATGGGCCTGACCGTGCACACCGGCGCGGGCACCCAGGAGGTGCTGACCGGCGAGGACGGCGCGGTCACCGGCATGAAGCTGTCCAACGGCTCCGAACTCGCCGTCGACATGGTGGTGTTCTCCGCCGGTGTCCGCCCCCGCGACCAGCTGGCCCGCGACTGCGGCCTGGAGGTCGGCGAGCGCGGCGGCATCGCGGTCGACGCGAGCTGCCGCACCGTCTCCGACGACCGGGTCTTCGCGATCGGCGAGTGCGCGCTCGCCGTCGACGGCCGGGTCTACGGCCTGGTCGCCCCCGGCTACGAGATGGCGCAGACCGCCGCGGCCACCATCGCCCGCGAGGAGGCGGAGTTCACCGGCGCGGACCTGTCCACCAAGCTGAAGCTGCTCGGCGTGGACGTGGCCTCCTTCGGCGACGCGCACGGCACGGCGGACGGGTGCCTGGACGTCGTCTACTCCGACTCCCGGGCCGGCCTGTACAAGAAGCTGGTCGTCGGCCGCGACGGCACCCTGCTGGGCGGCATCCTGGTCGGCGACGCCGAGGCGTACGGCACGCTGCGCGCCCTCACCGGGTCCGTCCCGCCCGTCTCGCCGGAGAGCCTGGTGCTGCCTGCGGGCGCGGCGGGCGGCGGCGCGCAGCTCGGTCCGTCCGCGCTGCCGGACGAGGCGATCATCTGTTCCTGCCACAACGTCACCAAGGGCGCGATCCGCGGCGCGGTCACCGACCACCAGTGCGTGACGGTGCCCGAGGTCAAGAAGTGCACCAAGGCCGGCACCGGCTGCGGTTCCTGCGTGAAGGTGCTGGGCCAGCTCGTCGAGGCGGAGCTGGAGGCGAGCGGCGTCGAGGTCGACAAGGGCCTGTGCGGCTGCTTCGGCCAGACCCGCGAGGAGCTGTACGAGATCGTCCTGGCGCTGCGGGTCACCTCCTACCGGGAGCTGCTGGACCGCCACGGCCGCGAGGAGGCCCGCGGCGGCGACGGCTGCGAGATCTGCAAGCCGTCCGTCGCCAACATGCTGGCCACCCTCGCCCCGGCGATCGGCGCGGACGCCCACGTCCTGGACGGCGAGCAGTCGTCCCTCCAGGACACCAACGACCACTTCCTCGCCAACCTCCAGAAGAACGGCTCCTACTCGGTCGTCCCGCGCATCCCCGGCGGTGAGATCGCCCCGGAGAAGCTGATCGTGATCGGCGAGATCGCCCGCGACTTCGGCCTCTACACGAAGATCACCGGCGGCCAGCGGATCGACATGTTCGGCGCCCGCGTCGAGCAGCTGCCGCGCATCTGGGCGCGGTTGGTGGACGCCGGCTTCGAGTCGGGCCACGCCTACGGCAAGTCGCTGCGGACCGTGAAGTCGTGCGTCGGCTCCACCTGGTGCCGCTACGGCGTGCAGGACTCGGTCCGCATGGCCATCGATCTGGAGCTGCGCTACCGGGGCCTGCGTTCGCCGCACAAGCTGAAGTCGGCGGTCTCCGGCTGCGCGCGGGAGTGCGCGGAGGCCCAGTCCAAGGACTTCGGCGTGATCGCCACCGCCAACGGCTGGAACCTCTACGTCGGCGGCAACGGCGGCGCCACCCCGCGCCACGCGGACCTGCTGGCGCAGGACCTCTCCGACGCTGAGCTGGTCCGCCTGATCGACCGGTTCCTGATGTTCTACATCCGCACCGCGGACCGTCTGGAGCGCACCTCGGTGTGGCTGGACCGGATCCCCGGCGGACTCGACCACGTCCGCGACGTCGTCGTCCACGACTCGCTGGGCATCTGCGACGACCTGGAGCGGCTGATGGCCGCGCACGTGGCCCACTACCGCGACGAGTGGGCGGCGGTGCTGGAGGACCCGGAGAAGCTGGAGCGCTTCGTCTCCTTCGTCAACGCCCCCGAGACCCCCGACCCGACGGTGGCGTTCGTTCCCGAACGCGGCCAGATCAAGCCGAACCTGCCGCTGCTCCAGATCGGCATCCGAGAGATGGAAGGGACCGCGACCCGATGACCACTGCCGTCGCCACCGCCGCCGCATCCACCCTGGTCGGCACGTTCGTCCAGCTGAGGGCCGGCGAGGACTGGCTGCCCGTCTGCCACCTGGACCGCCTGGTCCCCGGCCGCGGTGTGGCCGCCCTCCTCCCCGGCGGCCACCAGGTCGCCGTCTTCCTCGACCGCGCGGGCCGTCTCCACGCCGTCGACAACCGCGACCCGTTCACCGGCGCCGCCGTCCTCTCCCGCGGCCTCCTCGGCAGCCACCAGGGGCGGCCCTTCGTCGCCTCCCCCCTGCTGAAGCAGCGCTTCGACCTCGCCACCGGGCAGTGCCTGGACGACGAGACGGTCCGGCTCACCACGTACGAGGTCCGCGCCGCCTGACCGTCCACCGCTGAACGAGGCGGGCGCGTGCCCCAGGGACAGCCGCGCGCCCGCCTTCAGGTCAGATGGAGTGGAGCAGTCCTTCGCCGCCGAGCCCGGTGAGGGATTCCTGGGGGAAGCCGACGGCCGGGGCGGTGATCATCGTGCTGCCCTGGGCGGTGGGACCGTCGGCGGCCCCGGGGAGGACCCACACCGCTCCGGTGGAGTTGTTCTCCGATCCGGCGCTGACGAACAGTTCCGGCCTGCCGTCCTTGTCGATGTCGCCGACGGCCACGGTGGTGCCGAACATGTCGTCCGTCTCGCCGCCCCCGGGGACACCGGCGGTGTCCTGGTGGAAGGCGTAGGCGCCGCCGCCCAGGGCTCCGCCGCTGCGGCCGGGGATCACCGTGACCATTCCCGCGCGCGGGACGCCCGTGTCCTCGTACGGCGCGCCGACCACGATGTCCGCCATACCGTCGCCGTTCAGGTCGTCGACCGCGAGGGCGCCGCCGAAGGCGTCTCCCGTCTCGCTCGCCCCGGGCACGCCGGCGGTGTTCTGGGTCAGTTCCACCGGCTGGGCGTCCCTGGCGATGCCCGCGGGCGAGCCGTACCAGAGCAGTACCCGGCCGCCGGGCGCACCGTCGCCCGGGCCGTGGTCCGGCTCGTCCGGGTCTCCGACCACGAGATCGGCGAACCCGTCGCCGTCGACGTCCCCGGTGGCCGCGATCAGACCGTTGCCCGTCCGCTGTGCGCCGCCGATGACCGGGTCCGTGTACACCTCGCCGCCGCTGATGTCGTGCATCCGGACGGTGACGGCCACCTCGGACAGATGGCCGCTGTGGGCGAAGTCGCCCAGCGCGACGCTCCCGACCGAAGGGGTGTCGCGGTTCTCGTGGGCCGAGCCGTAGGTGCCCGTGCGGCTGAACGGCCCCCGGAAGCTCATCATCCCCCCGTACCCCGCGACCACCACCTCGGTCCTCTCACCGGGGCCGGTGCCGGCCGCCGCCAGGTCGAGGCCGTAGTAACCGGCCGTGGTCGCCGGCAGGTCGGTTCCGGACGTCAGGCCCGACGCGCCGCCCCACAGCACCGTCACCAGGCCGGCGTCCTCGCCCCGGGTGGTGTCCTCGTACGGCGCGGACACCACCAGGTCGGCGTAGCCGTCGCGGTTCAGGTCCGCCGTCGCGGTGGCGCTGCCGAAGCCGTCGTTGAACTCCGCCGCGCCCGGGACGCCCGCGGAGTTCTGCGTGACGGTCGCCCGCCGGGACGTCGACAGCCCCGCCGCCGCTCCGTAGAGGACGACCACGGCACCGGCGCCCTCCTCGCCGGCCACGGTCGCCCCCGGCGCGGGCAGTACGGCGTCCGCGTAACCGTCACCGTTGAAGTCGCCGGGCACCGCGCCGTGGACAGCCGCGGCAGGTGTCACCGACAGCAGCGAGGCACCCAGGACGGCGGCGCCCAGGAGCGCCCCCGTCCGCCGGCCTCCGCGCGGGCGGCTCGTGTTGCTCATGAATCGGATCCCCTCCCCCTGGACGCACCTGGCGTGCGTCACGGCCGGTGCATCGTACGAGGACGTCCGGACGGCAGGACCTGGCGCCCCCGGGGAGCGACCGGCTCAGGGCGTGAGCGCGTCGTACCGCACGCCCGTCAGGCGTTCGGACTCCGTCCACAGGCGGGCCGAGGTGCGGTCGTCGCGGGTCCAGGGGGCGCGCCAGGACGGGGCGGGGGCGCCCCACATGAGGAGGGACGGGCCGGTGAAGGAGTCGGGGCGCACGCCGGGGGCGGTGGCGGCGTGGAGGGTGGGGAGGGCACCCGCCTCGGCGGACTGGGCGACGGCGCGGTCGGCGAGCCGCAGCAGCCGCCCGAGGGTGTGCCGCCCCTCCATGGCGGGGCCGGCGGCGGTGAGGTTGGTGGCGGAGTAGCCGGGGTGCGCGGCGGCTGCGGTCACGTCGGCGCCGGCCGCGGCGAGGCGGCGGGCCAGCTCGTGCGTGAAGAGCAGGTTGGCGGTCTTGGAGCGGGCGTAGGCGGTCCAGCGGTGGTAGCCGCGCTCGGCGTTGAGATCGCGGGCGTCGATGTTGGCCAGCGCGTGGAGGAAGCTGGAGACGGTGACCACGCGGGCCCCGGGGGTGGCGAGGAGCCGGGGCAGCAGCAGGCCGGTGAGGGCGAAGTGGCCGAGGTGGTTGACGCCGAACTGCGTCTCGAAGCCGTCGGCGGTGGTGCGGTGCGGCAGCGCCATCACGCCGGCGTTGTTGACCAGGAGGTCGAGCCGCTCGTGCGGAAGATCTTCGGCGAACGCGCGCACCGAGGCGAGGTCCGCCAGGTCCAGCCGGGCCACGCCGACGCGCGCGGCGGGGACCACGGCCTCGATCCCGTCGGCCGCCTCGCGCCCCTTGGCCACGTCGCGGCAGGCCAGCACCACCTCGGCGCCACGGCGTGCCAGCTCCAGGGCGGTGACCAGTCCCAGCCCGCCGTTGGCTCCGGTGACGACGGCGACACGGCCGGTCTGGTCGGGGATCTGCGACGCGGTCCAGCGGGCCATCGGGGGGCGCCTCTCTTCAGGGGTGGTTCCGGGCGCCCACCGTAAGCGCTGCGCGCCCCGCACAGCTGGTCGGCACCCGCAACCTGGCTACCAGTACCGAGCACTGCACGCCCAAGGTCCGCCGGTCGGCTGCCTCTCCCGATCTTCGACCAGCATGGACGATTCCCACACCGGTTCCGCCAGCGCACCCGGAGTAGGAACCCCTTGACGTGATCACCAATCCCTGCGCTGCATCGGCGACGGTCCGCCTCGGTGTCGTCCGCACTCATACTGGAAACAGTGCGTAGAGGGGCAGCGACCGCGCCTCTTGAGGTCGACCGGGGCGTCATCCTGCGCACAGGCTTGTGCTTCACATACTCATGCCCGGCTGCGCGGGACGTAGGCGACTCTGTCCGAGGTGGCGGACGTGGTTGCACCACCTTGCTTCCGAGGGTCTCCAGGCTTTCTCCGTGCTCACCGCGGACCGGGGCCAATGGGCCGCCGTGGCTCATCCACGGTGGTCCTCCTCTCCTCGAACCACCCAACAGTCTCCCCCTCGTCATGGGCCTCCCAGGCGGCACAGCGTTTCTTCGGTTTGACTGCCACGAGTGCATCCCCTTGCACCAGAACCCAATTCCGCCGCGGAACTCGGTGGACGGTACAAGGGAGAGCTACCATGTCGCCGGGGCGGGCCCTCGGAATCGCACTGTGATCACTTGCGTGCGCCCCGACGGGATGACTCTTCAACCTCGGACAGCAAAAGCCGAGGCGAGCGTGGTACGACCAACCTCGCTCAGGGTCAGGGGGGAAGAATCTGTGGAATACGACCTTGCACCGCCGAAAGCGGTCGGCATGGTGGCGTCGCTGAGCTCGCTCGGCTATTCGCTGCCGGACGCCGTGGCCGACCTGGTGGACAACAGCGTGTCAGCCGACGCCGGCACCATCGACGTGGAGTTCACCTGGGAGGGATCCGACTCCTGGGTGGCCATCGTCGACGACGGTAGGGGTATGTCCGAAACCGGGCTCGTGACAGCCATGACCGTGGCGGCACGCTGGTCGGCGACGGACCGGAGCAGAACCGATTTGGGCCGCTACGGCGTGGGGCTCAAGTCGGCATCCTTCTCCCAGTGCCGATTGCTGACCGTCTGCACCGCCGAGGGCGGAGGCCGCTGGCACACCCGGACCTGGGACTTGGACGTGGTCGAGCAGACCGGCGAGTGGCGGCTCCTGCACGAGCCGTCGGCCGAGGCCAAGGGCATCCTGGAGCGCCTCACGGCCAACCGTCTGCACGGCACCGTCGTGCTGTGGCAGCGGCTGAACGGATACCGCGAGGTCTTCGCCGCGGACGGCAAAACCCAACAGGGCTTCTACGAGGAAATCCCGAAGGTCAGCAACCACCTGGGGCTCGTGTTCGCCCGCTTCCTCACAGGCTCCACCGCTGTGCACCTGCGTGTGGCCGGTGACCCGGTGCAGCCCTGGGATCCATTCCTGTCCGCCCATCCCTCGGTCCGGCGCCTGCCCGACGAAAAGCTTCCTCTGGACGGCCACTGGGTGCGGGTGCGACCGTATGTGCTGCCCGGCCTTCAACGGCTCACCCCGCAGGAGGCCGATGTCGCAGGTGGACCCAAGGGCTGGCTGCGGCAGCAGGGTTTCTACGTGTACCGCCGGGACCGGCTCATTCTCTCGGGCAGTTGGCTCAGCATTCGCGGGCTGCGGCGCGAGGAGAAGTACAACCTCGCCCGGATTGCGATCGACATCCCCGCGGAGACGGACAGCCAATGGCAGGTCGACGTGCGCAAGGCGACCGTCGTACCGCCGGTCTCGCTGCGCCGACACCTCGCCCGCATCGCGCGCTCCGCGCGGACCGAGGCCGCCACGACGGTGAAACACAAGGGGCGCATCACGGCACGTCGGCGGTCGGGCGACCTGCAGTTCGCGTGGCATGTCAGCCGCGAGGACGACACGGTGAACTGCCGGATCAACCGCAACCATCCTTTGGTGCAGGGAGTCCTCCAGTCGGGAGGGGGTGAACCGGCCGACGTGCGGGCGCTGCTTCGACTGCTGGAGGAGACGGTTCCTGTCTCGGCACTTCGGGTGCTGCACGAGCCGGACACGGCGGACGACCCTGAGCCCTTCGGCGGAGCTGTGAAGGCGACCACAGAAGCTGTCGAGGTGGCTGAGCGCATGCTCCAGGTTCTGCTCTCCCAAGGGCGATCCAGACTTGACGCCTTGCGGCTCATCCGCTCCACTCAGCCCTTCGACCAACTCGAAGGCTTCTGGACGGACTGAATTTGTCGGTATTCAACCTGCCGACCTTGGACCGGACTTCATCATTGGAGACATCTGTGGACACCGGCGTTCGCGATGACATGGCCTACGCGCTGAAGGTCGCGGTCTCTCTGCTTCCGGAGGACCGCCAGGCCACCTCGGACGAGGTGGCCACCGCCGTCACGACAGCAGTCATGATCGCTGCGGTCAACAAGGTGACCGTCGAGGCCGACGACTTGCGCAAGCTCCTTGAGGCTCGGACGAACGTCTTTCAGGAAGCCTCTGCCGCCATCGAGGACAATGCCGGTCACATCCCGTGGCTCCCCGACGCGAAGAACGACCGCCCTTGGAAGTTCTGGCAGCGGTACGAGCGCTACCTGACCTGGGTCCGCAACATGCCCGTGCAGGTCGTGCGCAGCATCGACCGCACGACCGACGAAGTCCTCGGAGCGCTCGAGGACCCGCACCGCCTGGGGAAGTGGCGGCGCACCGGGCTGGTGATCGGACAGGTCCAATCCGGCAAGACCGGTCAGTTCATCGGGCTCGCCGCCAAGGCGGCCGACGCCGGCTACCGCCTCGTCGTCGTCTTCGCCGGTATCCACAACGACCTCCGGGCGCAGACGCAGCTCCGGATGGACGAAGGACTTCTGGGCTTCGACACGCAATTCCAGTTGCGGTCCGACCAGGAAGGCGCCAACCGCTACATCGGTGTGGGCACCCTCTCGGGCGAGGAGCGGCTCCCGGTCGCCTCCCTGACCAGCAGCGATGAGAAGGGGGATTTCGACCGGAAGACAGCCTCCAAGGCGAACCTTCCGATCGGTCACTTCCCCATCGTCCTCGTTGTCAAGAAGCACCCGAAGATCATTGATCACCTGCGGAAGTGGGTCACCGAGAACCACGGTGTCGAGGACCCGCAAACCGGCCGGAAGGTGGTCCGGGACATTCCGCTCTTCGTCATCGACGACGAGGCGGACAACGCATCGATCAACACGGCCGAGATCGACGCCGATCCGACGAAGATCAACGCCTGTATCCGGGAGCTGTTGAACAGCTTCGATCGCTCCGCATACGTGGGCTACACAGCGACGCCGTACGCCAACATCTACATAGATCCTGATGCGGACGGCGGTGCCCTCGGCAACGACCTGTTCCCTGAAAGCTTCATCCGGGCGCTGCCCTCCCCCTCCAATTACCTCGGGCCCGAGCGAGTGTTCGGCCTGACGGCCTACCGCGAGGAGGAGAAGGACATCGAGCCGCTGCCGCTGGTGCGGTACGCGGAGGACACCGCGGCGTGGATCCCTACCCGGCACAGGTCCGACTTCGTGCCGACCGCGAACCTCCCGGAAACATTGATCACCGCCGTGCGGTCCTTCGTGCTCACCTGCGCCGCCCGCCGGGCTCGCGGGCAGCTCACGGACCACAACTCGATGCTGGTCCACGTCACCCGTTTCACCGCCGTACAGCACCATGTGCAGAACCAGATCGACGACTACGTGCGGATGATGCGGCACTGCCTGCAGGACCGCTACGGATCGTCGTCGGCACAGCTCAGAAAGGAACTCCAGGCTCTCTGGGAGGACGACTACGTCTCAACGACGCAGGCCTTCCCAGCCGACGAAGCACCCCGGGTTTCCTGGGACGCGGTCGAGGCACAACTCCTGCCCTCCCTGCAGAAGATCCAGGTCAAGGCCATCAACGGGGTCGCCAAGGACGCTCTCGACTACTACACGAGCCGTAGAACCGGCCTGTATGTCATCGCTGTCGGCGGCCAGAAGCTGTCACGGGGTCTGACGCTCGAGGGTCTTTCGATCAGCTACTACCTGCGGTTCGCGCGTACGTACGACACCCTGCTGCAGATGGGCCGGTGGTTCGGCTACCGCCCGGGCTACGAGGACCTGTGCCGCCTCTACACGACGACCGATCTTCAGTTGGCCTACCAAGAGATCACCGCCGCCACGGACGAATTGCGGCGTGAGATCGAGGAGATGTCCGTCCTCGGCCTCACTCCCCGACAGTTCGGTCTGAAGGTCCGCACGTCCTCCCTCGGCCTCACCATCACCGCGGCCAACAAGATGCGGCAGGGCACCCGGGTCCGGCTCAGCTACTCCGGAGAACTCTCCGAGACAACCACTTTCCCGCTGCTCGGAGGCATCCCGGAAAGCAACTTCCGAACGCTGCAGAAATTCACGGATGCCCTGCTCCAGCATTCACAGCCCGAGAACGACAACGGAAGTCTCGTCTGGTCGGACGTCCCTCCGGAGACCGTGGCGGCCGGCTTCTTCGACGCCTACAAGGCGGACCGGAACGTGCACCGGATTCGTCCGGACGCACTGGCCGGGTACATCCGCCACCATGCCCAGTTCGGAGAGTTGAGCAGGTGGACGGTCCGGGTGGTGTCCGCACGGACCGAGTCGTCACCAGTTGAGATCGCGGGACGCGCGGTCAGTCCGGTGGTACGCAACGCCCCCGATGGTGCATCACAGACCGCCGAGCGGCACGTGATCAAGCGTGTCCTGAACCCGAGGGATGAGGGACTCGATCTGGACGGTGACCAGTGGGACACAGCTCTCGAGCGGACCCGGGCTCTCGCCGAACAGAGGAACGAGACCAAACGCAACGGGGAGCCGCGCAACCCCGCGCTGCCCTCCAGCTGGCAGATCCGGAGGGTGCGCCGCCTCGACCAGCCCCTCCTCCTGCTGTACACCATCCGGCCTCCGGAGAACGCGGAGCTGGGTGTTCCGCTGGTCGGCTTCGCCGCCAGCTTCCCCCATTCCGACATCGACAGCGCCAAGGAATATGTGGTCAACCCGACCTGGTTCGATCAGGTCGACTTCGACGAGACGGACGAGGGGGACGAGTGATCGACGAAGACCTCTGGCAGAAGCTGGAGATCCCTCCACAGGGCAAGGGCCGGTCCACAAGACGCCTGCACCCGGAGTCGCCCCATGACATCCACGTCGGGGTGACGCACCCGGGACGCCAGCGGATGCTGCTGGTGCGCGCCGGCGCGCGGGCGGCCGACCGGGCACGTCGTCTGCTCACCGACCTGAGGGAGACGCGCGGGCTTGCCCTGTCGTGCAGCTCGGTGTCGGACCGCGAGTTCGAGCTGCAGATCTCCCTCACCGCGGGTGATCTTCGTGAGGTGTTTACTCCGCTCGCCGAGGACATTGCGGCCACGGCCGCGGACGCCACGGCCGAGACCGTCCTCGAGAGGACGGTCAGCCGCTTCGCTCGCTGGCAGGAACTGATGCGCAGCGTTGCGGCCACGGGCATGGGAAAGGAGGCCCGGCTGGGACTCTACGGCGAACTCCACTTCCTCCGCCATCACCTGCTGCAGGCAATACCCGCCGATGACGCGGTCCTCTCGTGGACCGGGCCGGAGGGCACGAACCAAGACTTCCAGCTCCCGGCCGAGGTTGCTGTCGAGGTCAAAGCGACGGCGGCGAAGAACCCCACCACGGTGCGCATCACCAACGAGCGTCAGCTGGACGACCGCGGGACGCGACGCCTCGTCCTGGCAAGGCTGGCTCTGGACGAGCGCCGCGGAGGCTTCGGAGCAAGCCTCAACGCCGTGGTCGACGACATTCGCGCGGCGCTGAACATCTCTTCCGTAGCCGCCAAGTTCGAGACGCGACTGGCCTGGGTGGGCTATCTCCCGCATCAGCGAGACCTGTACGACGAACCGCGGTACACCGTGCGCCGCATGGACCTGTGGAAGGTCGGGGACGGGTTCCCCCGCATTGTGGAGACCGGTCTGCCAGAAGGGGTCGGCAACTGCTCCTACGAGATCAGCGTCAACGCACTTGAAAATCACCGCACGACGACCGACGAGGTCATCCGAATGATCAGAGGTACCGATGGCTGAGGCGTCCCTTGCCGACTACGCCCGCAATCTCACGAGCGAGATCCAGAGCAGGGCGGAGGCAGACAACGACTCCATTCCGAAGACGTTCACACGCTACGTCCTCGAGATTCTGGAGGAGGGCGGATTCGTCGCGAACACCACCGTCGCCTATCATGACGAACTCGGCGTGATGATCTTCGGCTACGGCTACAGCGATGACGGCACGGTCCTCGACCTCTACACCACGGATTTCAGTCTCGCTCCGACCGTCGACAAGCTCAACAAGGCAACCATCGAGCGGCAGTACAAGCGGCTCCTCGGCTTCCTCCGCAAGGCCGCCAACATCCAGGGGAACTTCGACCCGACGACGGATATCCATCAGCTGTGCGAGGGGGTCGGCAAGGCGCTCACGGAGGCCGGCCGCATCCGACTCTTCCTGTTCGCCAACTACGAGTCCAGCGCACGCAGCATGCCGGAGACCCAGTCCTTCGACGGGCTGCCGGTTGAGCAGCACCTGTGGGACGTCGGCCGACTTTACCGGCACGAGAATTCCGGTACCGGCGGCGAGCCGATCGTCGTCGACTTCGACCCGCCGCTTCCATGTCTCTCCGTGGAAAGCGGCGGATCCGACCTGTCGGTGACCCTCGCGGTGATTCCCGGCCAGCAACTGGCCGAGTTGTACGAGGAGCACCGGACCAGGCTGCTGGAACTCAACGTGCGGGCGTTCCTGCAGGCTCGCGGCAAGGTCAACGGCGGTATCCGCAAGACGCTGCTGGAGGAGCCCGACCTCTTCCTGGCCTACAACAACGGCGTGACCGCGACCGCCTTGGAGGCGGACTTCGCGCGGGACGCCGAGGGCAACCGCACAGCAATCCGCAGATTGAGCGGCCTGCAGATCGTCAACGGAGGCCAGACCACAGCGACCCTGCACCATGTCCGTTATCGGGACAAGGGCGACCTCGCCG
The DNA here is from genome assembly GCF_008974245.1 of Streptomyces abyssomicinicus. Lineage (GTDB taxonomy): Bacteria > Actinomycetota > Actinomycetes > Streptomycetales > Streptomycetaceae > Streptomyces > Streptomyces abyssomicinicus. The sequence goes on from NZ_BBZI01000008.1 coordinate 557,551, forward strand.
ATGTGAGCGTGCAGATGAAGCTGACCCTCGTGCCCGAGGAGAAGCTCATGGACATGGTGCCGCTCATCTCGAAATACTCGAACACACAGAACAAGGTCACCGAGGTCGACTTCTCGTCGAACGACAAGTTCCATGTCGACTTCGAGCGGGTCAGCCGCAGCCTCTGGGCGCCCGCCGCCGACGGCTCCGGGCAGGACACCCGGTGGTGGTACGAGCGTGCCCGCGGATCCTACGCCGTCGAGGAGGCGAAGCACGTCACGCCGGCGGCCAAGCGGAAGTTCCGCGCCGCCAACCCCACCGGGAAACGGTTCACCAAGGCGGACCTCGCCAAGTGGGTCAACCTGTGGAACGGCCTGCCCTACTGGGTGGCTCGCGGCGCACAGAAGAACTTCACCGAGTTCCGCATGCACATCAAGGACACACCCCCGGTCGTCGACGCGGACTACTGCCGCCGGGTGATCGCCATGGGCATCCTCTTCAAGGAGGTCGACAAGCTCGCGAAGGCCCACGGCGCGGGCAGCCAGAAGGCCGTCGTCACGACCTACACGGTGGCCCGGCTGTGCGAGGCGACGGGCCGGCGGATCGACCTCGATCGCATCTGGCGCGAGCAGCGAGTGAGTCCCGCCGTCATCCTGGCTGCCAACGATCTCTGCCCGCGGGTGATGAAGGCAGTGATTCAGGAAGGTCGCCTCGCCACGGAGTGGGGCAAGAAGGAACAGTGCTGGCAGGACGTCCAAGGCATCAGTTGGGAGGTGCCGACCACACTGGCTGCGGAACTCCTCCCACAGCCGGTGGACTTCGCGGTCGACACCTCCGAGCAGGAGCAGGAGCGACTCAGCGAGCTCACGGACATTGCGCCCGCCGAGTGGCACGCCTTGGCCGACTGGGCACGCGAGACGCTGCGCCTGGAGCTGAAGGAACAGCAGACGGCGATGGCTGTAGCCACCAAACTGGCGAGCGGGGCACCGATCATCCCCCACCAGGTGAGGCAGGCCCTGGCGGTTTACGACAAGGCCGTCGAACTCGGTTTCAGTCCGGCGACTCAGTTGTACAGCTGACACCACAGGGGCCCCCGCTCAGCGGTGGGCCCCTGCTCAGGTGAGGTGGGACGACAAACATCCCTCGTGATCGTCCTCTTCTTGGCGGTCACACAGGTAGTTGTGGCGTAACTCCTGCGGGTGAGCAAGCCGAACCTTGTCGCACCCAGGCGCGCGTTCGGTCAGTCCACGCGATCTCCGTCGAGACAGGAGCTGTAGAGGTCGTCGAGTTCAGGCTTGCCGACACAGTGCTTCCGCAGCGGGCACGCGAAGCAGTTCGGCGTCTGTGCCGCACAGTAGTCCTTGCCAATCACGCGGAGTGCCGCCATGCGCAGAGAAGCGTTGGTTCCCGCGCCGACGAGCCGCACCAGGCTGACTCGCCCGTCGGTGAGTTTGTTCGTTCGGTCGCTGTCGCTTCCGCTCACGCGCGCCCCGACGCGGAGAGCGGACTGGGTCACCAGCAGCAGATCCTGCTCCCCGAGGAGCAGGGTGTAAAAGGCTTCCTCAGCCGGCTTGAACCTAAGACGCTCCGGAAGCTCGTTCTTGCGGGCCTCCGACCATGCTCCCTTGTCATCCACCAGTGGCTGAAGCCTTCCGAGCTTCTCCTTGGCTGCTTTCGTCGGCGCTTGCTGCAGAAGGCTGTCGAACAACGACCGAGTGAGCGTCTTCCGTGGCCGCTTCTCGCTCGGCCTGACAACCGCCATGAGGGCACTCGTCTCGGTGCTCTTCAGTCGGCTACCCGAGAGCACAGCCATGACCGCGGCCTGGAGGGGACCCATCTCCGGGCCGGGGTACTCGTACCAGCGGCGGCCACTGCGGGCTTCCTCCGCCCACACGCTCAACTCTTCGCGCACTTGGCGCCAATGCGGGTTCAGCCCCGAAGCCCGCACCGCTCCGTCGACGGGAGCGACCGCTCGCGCCGCTGCCCTGCCGAGCAGTGGCGGGACCGCATTGCCGATCTGCCTGAACGCATCACTGCGCGTTCCGGCGAAACGGAACCTGTCCGGGAATGTCTGAATGCGTGCCGCTTCACGGACGGTCAGTGTGCGATTGTCTTCCGGATGGATGTACCAGTAACCGTCCTTGGCGATGTGCGCAGTAATGGAGCGGCTTCGTTCCTGCCAGTCGAGCCGCTTGTACTTGTCCGTGAAGTTATCGGCACGGTAACGCTGCAGCTCTTTGGGAATCTGCGAATAGAGCGTCTTGGAAGTCATTCCGGCGAAGATCTGTAGATCATCCTCACGCACCCTACGAGTCATGTGATCGTGGATGACCCCGGCAGGTGCCTGCTCCCGCATCTTCTCCAGGAACGGCGACAACTCCTCGGGCTCCGCGTAAGGGAGCTCCCTTTCACCCACTCTCTCGCGCGCCTCGACCTCGAAGCGGGGAAGGTCGAAGATCGCCTCCCGGAGCGGAACGAACCCGTCATGGCGAGGCTCCCATTCGAACCGCTCAATGTCGTTCCGGGCCAGCAGTATCAGACGCTTGCGGTGCTGCGGAACGCCGTAGTGCCAGGCATCCACAAGACGCACCTGCGTCGCATAGCCGAGGTCTTCCAGCTTCTCCTCGATGATCCGCACAACTGCGAAGTCGTCGCCGAGCCCCATGTCGGGCACGTTCTCCATGAGCACGACCCGCGGGCGCACCCGGGTGACGACGTCCAGATAGGCCTGCCACAACTGCTTGCGATGGTCGTGCGGGTCACGCCCGTGGTTGCGGACCAAGTCCCGGATCTTGCTGCGGCCGGCGCGGCTGAAGGGCTGGCAGGGCGGCCCTCCGGCGACCAGGTCCACGTCAGCGCTTGAGAGGAGCTCGATCAGATGATCCCTGACCTCTGGGTCGCCGAGGTCCATGCCCAAGCTGAGTCCGGGGAAGTTGTGTGCGTGAGTCTCCAGGGCCCGCTCATCGAAGTCGATACCGGCAGCCATGGTCCAGCCGGCGTCCTGGATGCCGAGACTGAGACCGCCAGCGCCGGTGAACAGGTCCACGGCCAGTCGCTCGCCCTTGTGTCGATCAAGCCACTCGGCGAAGTTCTCTTCACTGCAGTGGTCCGGGTGAGGGGGTAGCTGAAGGTAGTCAGACCGCTCCAGGGGAACCCCATACGTCCCCTTAGTCACTTCGCAACCCTCCACACCCGCGAGACCGATGAGCGCTCGGGCAGCACAGAAGGCCGCTCACGCCAAGGGCCCCCGAGCGAAAACGGCACAGTATGGCACACGTAACTCATCGGCCTCAATAACAGATCCACACGGATAGAGGGACCTGTGTGGTCGCCCCCTCCAGCGCGATCCGCGCCGACGATCTCCAGGCCACGGAGTCTACGCGACTTCTCTCCGAGATCCGGCGGGACCCGCTTCCTCGCCACCGTCCAGGCGCCATGGAGTCCTGGCCAGGTCTTTGATGCCTCGGGTCGAGCATGCCGGCATTCGTTCCGCAGACCCGGCCCCGGCAGGGCCTCTACTCCGCACGGTATCCGTGCGTATGCCAGCCGTGAACGAGCGTGGGCTGCTGACGGCGACCAGGGCTTTCCTACAGCGAACCGCCCTCAGGAACCGAAGACGCGTGGATCGCCATCCATTCCGTTGTTGGGTGCACCTTGCGCACGACCGAACCGGCGTCTATTTCGAGGTGCAACGCCCTGCGGCACAGTGCGCTCACCGAGGACAGTTGCTCCGTCTCACTGTACGCACCCTTGGCATTTTCGTGGATCTCCCGTTCGACGGTCGCGCTGGCGCACACGGCAAGCTTCGCGCGCTCCTGCGCTGCTTCACCGCGGCCATACGAACCGTTGGAGCGGAGACGCCGATCTTCTGAGCGGGGGCTGTACCACCGCCCTCGACGGCATCCGTGGGCCCCTATCGGCATCCTCGTGGTCCGGCCAACCGTGGGCTCCCCAGGCTTGACATCCCGCCCGTCCGGCGGTGGAGCCACCGACCGCGTTGCTGGAAAAGCACTTCAAATCCCGCTGTAGCCCTTGTGACCGCCGGACAGTGAATACCCTTCGCCTCTCCCTGAAAAGCTGGAGCACTGATCAAGCATTCGGCCCCGGCCCGGGGGACTGCTGCGTCACGCGGGTACTGGGGTCCGCGAGCCGGTCGGCGGAGGGGACGGGGAGCCGTCACGCCTCAGACATGATCTGTTCACGACTAGTTGAGCGGCCGGTCCGGCAGGTGCTCCTACGCTCCCCTGCGGCACGAGGAAGACCCCCGGCCGCCGTCCGGCGGCCGGGCAGCGTACCCCTCACCCCTGGAGTGCACGTGGAACGTCGCAACCTCCTGCGCGCCGCCGTCCTCGGCGGCACGGCCGCCGCCTTCGGCGGGACCCTGTGGCGCGGCGCGGCCTACGCCGCCCCCGCGCAGCCCGGCACCGGCCCGTACGGCGCGCTCGGCGCCGCGGACGCGAACGGCATCCGGCTGCCCTCCGGCTTCACCAGCCGGGTGATCGCCCGCTCGCGGCAGAAGGTCTCCGGCACCGGCTACACCTGGCACGACGCGCCCGACGGCGGCGCCTGCTACGCGGACGGCAGCGGGTGGATCTACGTCTCCAACTCGGAGATCAGCTCGACCGGCGGCGCGGGCGCGGTGAGGTTCGACTCCTCCGGCGCCATCACGGGGGCGTACCGGATCCTGTCCAACACCAACGTCAACTGCGCGGGCGGCAAGACCCCGTGGAACACCTGGCTCTCCTGCGAGGAGGTCGACCGCGGCTACGTCTACGAGACCGACCCGTGGGGTGTGAAGGCCGCGGTGCGGCGGGACGCGATGGGCCGGTTCAAGCACGAGGCGGCGGCCTGCGACCCGCAGCGGGGCGTGATCTACCTGACCGAGGATGTGACCGACGGCGCGTTCTACCGGTTCCGGCCGACCACGTGGGGCGACCTGTCCTCCGGCACGCTGGAGGTGATGGTGGGCTCCTCCGCCACCAGCGGCTCGGTCACCTGGGCGCGGGTGCCGGACCCGACGGGGGCGACGGCCACGCGCAACCAGGTCTCCGGCACGAAGCGGTTCAACGGCGGGGAGGGCTGCCACTACGCGAACGGGACGTGCTGGTTCACCACCAAGGGCGACAACCGGGTCTGGGCTTACGACGCGGCCGCGCAGAGCATCTCGCTGGCCTACGACGACTCGCTCGTGACCTCCGGAACGGCGCCGCTGACGGGCGTGGACAACGTCACCGGCACGGCCTCCGGTGACCTGTACGTCGCCGAGGACGGCGGCAATCTGGAGATCTGCGTGATCACCCCGCAGGGTGTGGTCGCGCCGTTCCTGCGGGTCGGCGGCCAGTCCGCCTCGGAGATCACCGGTCCCGCCTTCTCCCCCGACGGCCGCCGCCTCTACTTCTCCAGCCAGCGCGGCACGTCCGGCAGTTCTTCCGGCGGCATCACCTACGAGGTCACGGGCCCCTTCCGCGCCTGACGCCCCCCTGCCGGGCCGCACGCCGGGCCGCAAGCCGGGCCGCATGCCGGGAGCGGGGCGGCCCTTGCGGGGCGGGCCCTGCCAGGGGCGGCCCGTGCCGGGCGGGGCGGGCCCCTGTCAGGGCGGCGGGCCACCCCGCCCCGCGGACGAACAGGGAGGCGGCACCCCCGCACATGGGGTGCCGCCTCCGTCGTGCCCGGGGCCGTGGTGGGCCGGCCGGACGAGGGTCACGGAACGTGACCGGCTCCGGCCCCGGAGCGGACCGGTCCGGCGGGGCCAGGCACTGCCCCGCCGGACCGGAAGCCGAACGACCGCCGCGTCAGCGGAAGTCGCTGCCCTCGGACTCCGTCGCCGCCCGGCCCGCCTCGAGCCGCGCCACCGGGATGCGGAACGGCGAGCAGGAGACGTAGTCGAGACCGACCTCGTGGAAGAAGTGGACGGAGTCCGGGTCGCCGCCGTGCTCACCGCAGACGCCGAGCTTGATGCCGGGCCGGGTGGCCCGCCCGCGCTCCACGCCCATGCGCACCAGCTCGCCCACGCCGTCCCGGTCGATCGTCTCGAACGGGCTGACGCCGAAGATGCCCTTCTCCAGGTACTGGGAGAAGAAGGAGGCCTCGACGTCGTCGCGGCTGAAGCCCCAGGTGGTCTGGGTCAGGTCATTGGTGCCGAAGGAGAAGAACTCCGCGGCCTCGGCGATCTGACCGGCGGTCACCGCGGCGCGCGGCAGCTCGATCATGGTGCCGATGGCGATGTCGAGCGTGGCGCCGGAGGTCTCCTGGACCTCGCGGATGACCTGCTCGGCCTCCTCGCGGACGATCTCCAGCTCCTGGACGGTGCCCACCAGCGGGATCATGATCTCCGCGTGCGGGTCGCCGCCGGCCGCCTTGCGCCGGGCCGCCGCCTCGGCGATGGCGCGGACCTGCATGGTGAACAGGCCGGGGATGACCAGGCCGAGGCGCACGCCGCGCAGGCCGAGCATCGGGTTCTGCTCGTGCAGGCGCTGCACGCAGTGCAGCAGGCGCTGCGACTCGGAGACGTCCTCGCCCCTGGCCTCGGCGACGGCGACCTTCACCGACAGCTCGGTGAGGTCGGGCAGGAACTCGTGCAGCGGCGGGTCGATCAGGCGGACGGTGACCGGGAGGCCGTCCATCGCCTCGAAGAGCTCGACGAAGTCGCCCTTCTGCAGCGGCAGGAGCTGCGCGAGGGCCTCCTCCTGCTCCTCCTTGTTCTCGGCGAGGATCAGCCGCTCGACCAGCTCGCGGCGGTCACCGAGGAACATGTGCTCGGTGCGGCACAGGCCGATGCCCTGGGCGCCGAAGCGGCGGGCGCGGGCGGCGTCCTCGGCGTTGTCGGCGTTGGCGCGGACCTTGAGGCGGCGCTCGCCGTCGGCGAAGGCCATGACCCGGTGGACGGCCTTGACCAGCTCGTCGGCGTCCTCGGCGGCCGGGTCGGCCTTGCCCTCGAAGTACTCGACGACCGGCGACGGTACGACGGGCACCTCGCCGAGGTAGACCTTGCCGGTGGAGCCGTCGATGGAGATCACGTCGCCCTCGGCGACCACGCCGCCGCCGGGCACGGCCATCGTGCGCGCCTTGACGTCGACCTCGAGCTCCTCGGCGCCGCAGACGCAGGTCTTGCCCATGCCGCGGGCGACCACGGCGGCGTGCGAGGTCTTGCCGCCGCGGGAGGTCAGGATGCCCTCGGCGGCGATCATGCCGTCGAGGTCGTCGGGGTTGGTCTCACGGCGGACCAGGATGACCTTCTCGCCGCGGGCGGCCCACTCGACGGCGGCCTTCGAGGAGAAGACGGCCCTGCCGACGGCCGCGCCCGGGGAGGCGGCGATGCCCTTGCCGGCCTGCTCCACCTTCGCGTCGGCGTCGAAGCGGGGGAACATCAGCTGGGCGAGCTGCGCGCCGGTGACCCGCTGGAGGGCCTCGGCCTCGTCGATCAGGCCCTGGTCGACGAGCTGGGTGGCGATGCGGAAGGCGGCGCCGGCGGTGCGCTTGCCGACGCGGGTCTGCAGCATCCAGAGCGTGCCGCGCTCAACGGTGAACTCGATGTCGCAGAGATCCCGGTAGTGGTTCTCCAGCGTCTCCATGATCTCCATGAGCTGGTCGTACGACGTCTTGTCGATCGACTCGAGCTCGGCGAGCGGCACGGTGTTGCGGATGCCGGCGACGACGTCCTCGCCCTGCGCGTTCTGCAGGTAGTCGCCGTACACGCCCTGGTGGCCGGAGGCGGGGTCCCGGGTGAAGGCGACACCGGTGCCGGAGTCGTCGCCGAGGTTGCCGAAGACCATGGAGCAGACGTTGACCGCGGTGCCGAGGTCGCCGGGGATGCGCTCCTGACGGCGGTAGAGCTTGGCGCGGTCGGTGTTCCAGGAGTCGAAGACCGCCTTGACGGCGAGGTCCATCTGCTCGCGCGGGTCCTGCGGGAAGTCGCGTCCGGCCTCGGCCGTGACGATCTCCTTGAAGCGGGCGACGAGCTTCCTCAGGTCGGCCGCGTCCAGGTCGGTGTCGACGCGGACGCCCTTGGCCTCCTTGGCCTCCTCGAGGGCCTCCTCGAAGAGGTCGCCCTCCACGCCGAGGACCGTCTTGCCGAACATCTGGATGAGGCGGCGGTAGGAGTCCCAGGCGAACCGCTCGTTTCCGGCCTGCTGGGCGAGGCCCTCGACGGAGGCGTCGGAGAGGCCGATGTTGAGGACCGTGTCCATCATGCCCGGCATGGAGAACTTGGCGCCGGAGCGGACCGAGACCAGGAGAGGGTTGTCGGCCTGGCCGAGCTTCTTGCCCATCCGGCGCTCCAGCGCGTCGAGGTGCGCACTCACCTCGTCACGCAGTGCCACCGGCTCCCGGCCGCTCTCCAGGTAGACCTTGCAGGCCTCCGTGGTGATGGTGAACCCGGGAGGCACCGGAAGACCCAGGTTGGTCATTTCCGCGAGGTTCGCGCCCTTGCCACCGAGGAGGTCCTTGAGGTCCTTGTTCCCCTCGGTGAAGTCGTACACGAACTTCACCTTCTCAACGCTTCCACCCGCCTGGTGGACCTCGCTGCGGTCTTTGTTTACCAACACGGTTCTCGACTCCTCGAGGACGCGATGACTGCCCTGACGGCGAGGAACATACCCAGATCCAGGGCTTATGGGTACGTGCGCCTTCGAAGTCGTCGGCCGTGGAGGGGGTCCGACCGATGATCACCAAGTCAAGACTTGGCAAGCTTTGGACGCATGATGTGTTCACTACTTGAACGCACCCCGCCAGGAAGAGCGGGGTAGCTGCTCAGATGAGCAGGGTTATAGCTCGTCTGAATTTGACCGATGAACGATCATCCGATGGCACCGAGTGCCACGGCTTGATGAAGTGCAGTCATCGTCAAATTGCTCATCTGAGCGGTTCGCCTATCAGGGGTGGCGAGAATCACGCCCCGAGGAGGTGCCGGATGTCACCATGCGGACGCCCGGCGCACCTCCTGCCCGGCCTGCACACTTGGAGAACCCTTCACTCTCCGCCCTCCCGTACTCGGCGGCCCCGCACGCCGGTCCGGACGGGGTCGAGGCGGAGAATTCCGGCCAGATCTCGGACGATCTTGCACGCTCACCCCGGCGGTCGTGAGGGCGCCGTCACCCCGCGCAGTGCGCCGCGTCTCACAGCGGGCCCGCACCGGACGCGTCGCCGCAGGTCAGCCCCTTCGGCGAGGCCGGCGACGGGCGTGGTGCCGCCGCGGATGGAGACGCGGACCCTTGTCTTTTGCGAAATGCCGATTACATGATGGTTTCGCGTGCTTAATAGACGTACCTCCCGGCAGACCTGACGGCATGTGTGGTCCCCGTCACGTCTGCCCTTCGATTTCATCTCGTTGGAGAGAAGCCCGGTGGACACCCCTGCAGCCCGTGCCGACGTCGGTCACACCCGGCGGACGGAGCCCACGGAACCCCCCGCGGAGCCTGCGGATCCCGTCCACCTACCGCCCTCGGCCACCCCGGACCCCGCGGCGGCCGAGGCGACCGGGACCGCCGGGGCCCTCGCGGCCGCCGAGACCCTCACGGGCGCGGCCCTGCCCTTCGACCCGTCCTCGCTCGCCGGCTCCCTGGGCGCCCGGGCCCGCCTGGTGCTGGAGGACAACTGGCAGGGATCCTCGACGGTGCCCTCGCGCTCCCTCTACCCGCACCAGTGGTCGTGGGACTCGGCGTTCGTCGCGATCGGCCTGCGCCACCTCTCCCCGCTGCGCGCGCAGACCGAGCTGCGGACGCTCTTCTCCGCCCAGTGGGACGACGGCCGGATCCCGCACATCGTCTTCAACCCCGCGGTGCCGCACGACGCCTACTTCCCCAGCCCTGACTTCTGGCGTTCCACCACGGCCGGCCGGCCCTCCGGCGCGCCGACGGTGCTCCAGACCTCGGGCATCGTCCAGCCTCCGGTGCACGCGCTGGCCGTGTGGCTGACGCACCGCGCGGATCCGGGTCTGTCCCGGACCAACGGCTTCCTGCGCCGCGCCTACCCGAAGCTGGTGTCCTGGCACAACTACCTGCTGCGCCACCGTGACCTGGGCGGCGGCGGCCTGGTCAGCGTGGTCCACCCCTGGGAGCAGGGGATGGACAACAGCCCCTGCTGGGACCCGCCGCTCTCCCGGGTGGCGCCGGCCCCGGCGGGCACCTTCACCCGTGCGGACCTGGCGCACGGCGCTCCCGAGGAGCGGCCCACGGACCTGGACTACGGCCGCTACGTGAAGCTGGCCATGGACTACCGGGACCGCGGGTACGTCGACGGCCTCGGCGGGTTCGCCGTGGAGGACCCGGCGTTCAACGCGCTGCTGATCGCCTCCGAGCACGCCCTGGGCCTGATCGAGACGGAACTCGGCATCCGTTCCACCGCGCGTCACGCCCGCGCCGCCCGGCTCACCCGCGCCCTGGTCGACCGGCTGTGGGACAAGCGGCACGGCGTCTTCCTGTGCCGCGACGTCCTCACCGGCGAGCTGATCGAGGAGCACGGGGTGGCGGGCCTGATCCCCCTGATCCTGCCCACGCTGGACGAGGAGACGGCCGGCGCGCTGGTCGACACGCTCCGCGGCCCCCGGTTCGGCCTCGGCGTCTCCACCCGGCTCGTGCCCAGCTACGACCTGACCGGCGCCTGTTTCGACCCGCACCGGTACTGGCGCGGCCCGGCCTGGTTCAACGTCGGCTGGCTGATGGAGCGCGGGCTGCGGCTGCACGGCCACGACGAACTCGCCGCCGGGCTGCGCGCGTCCCTGGTCGAGGCGGCGGGGTCCTCCGACTTCGCCGAGTACGTCGACCCGTACACCGGCGAGGCGTGCGGCGCCCGGGAGTTCTCCTGGACGGCCGCGCTCACACTGGACCTCCTGCACCGCTCGGAGGAGGCGTTCCACGACGTCGCGCGCGCCATCCGCGGTGCGGCGGCCGGCGCCGCACCGCGCTGACGGCGCCGCACCGCCCCATGCGTGCGGGGGAGTTCACGAGATTTCGTGAACTCCCCCTCACGCATGGGGCGTTCATCCCGTTCCGGAAGCCGGGGAACCGGAACCGTCCGCACTCTTGACGTACCCGCCGACGCCTGGCTTGGATGGCGTGCGCACGCCACTGGGAGCGCTCCCAGTTTCTCCCTCGCACCTCTCACCCCGTCCCCCACACGATTGCGAGAGTCCGACCGTGCGTTCCACTCCGAAGGCCAGACGCCTTCTCGCCGCGGCGGCCGCGGCCGCCGCCCTCGCCGGCCTGTGCGTCACCCCGGCGTCCGCGCAGACCGCGCCCGCGGCGTCCACCGGTACGCGCGCCCCGGCCGCCGCCGGGTCCACCGGGCACACGCTGACCCCGGGTACCAAGTTCTACATAGAAGGCGACAGCAAGGCCTTCGCGCAGGCCCTCACCGACCGCAGGGCGGGGGACACGGCCAACGCGAAGCTGATGGACGCGATGGCCTCGTACCCGGTCGCGCAGTGGTTCACCGGCTCCACCACGCTCCAGCAGACGACCGACGCGATGGGCCTGCTCCAGGCCAAGGCCGCGCCGCAGCAGCGGGTGCCGGTCACCGTGGCCTACAACGTGCCGGGCCGCGACTGCTCGCAGTACTCCGCGGGCGGCGCGTCCAACAGCGCGGAGTACGCCGCCTGGGTCGACGCCCTGGCCAAGGGCATCGGCGACCGCAGGACCGTGGTCCTGCTCGAGCCCGACGGGCTCGCCCTCTCCCCCACGTTCTGCGGCGGGACCGCCGAGCAGCAGACCACCCGGCTCGAGGAGATCAACGACGCGGTGGACCGGCTGGGCCGGCAGCCCGGCACAGCCGTCTACCTGGACGCCGGTCACAGCTCCTGGCACGCCGTCGGCGAGATCGCCCAGCTGCTCATCGACGGAGGGGTGGCCCGGGCGCAGGGCTTCTTCCTCAACGTCTCGAACTACCGCACCGACAGCGAGCTGATCCGCTACGGCACCCAGATCTCGAAGTGCGTCTGGTACCTCCAGAACACCGAGGGCGCCGCGCCGGGCGACTGCGCCAACCAGTGGTGGCCGGCCGCCGACGCGGACAGCTGGTACGCCTCACACGTGCCCGCCGACGCGCAGCTGACCCACTTCGTGATCGACACCAGCCGCAACGGCAAGGGCCCGTGGACGCCGACCGTGTCGTACCCGGACGCCCAGGACTGGTGCAACCCGCCCGGCCGCGGCCTCGGTGTGCGCCCGACCAGCCAGACCGGCGTCCCGCTGCTCGACGCCTACCTGTGGGTCAAGGTCCCCGGCGAGTCCGACGGCAGCTGCACCCGCGGCACCGCGGGCCCCGAGGACCCCGAGTACGGCGTCGTCGACCCGGCCGCCGGCGCCTGGTGGGCCGACCAGGCGCACGGCCTGGCGGCCAGGGCCGTCCCGGCGCTGACCTTCAACACGAACTGGTAGACCGCACGCGCCGCACGCACCGCACGCGCCGCGCACGCACCACGCGCCGCGCACCACGCGCCACGCGCACGCCACGACGGCCGCGCCCCGCCCCGGGGCGCGGCCGTCGCCGTCGTCAGCCGCCGGAGGTCTCCAGCTCCGCGTCGGCGGTGACGCCCGCGCAGTCGTAAGGGTCGTCGAGCCAGCCGTCCGGGAGGGCGACCCGGTTGTTGCCCGAGGTGCGGCCGCGCGGGCCGTCGGCGCCGGTGGGCCAGGGCTGGTCGAGGTCCAGCTCGTCCAGCCCGGCGCGCAGGTCCGCCAGGGTCGAGGTCACGGCGAGGCGCTTGCGCATCTCGGAGCCGACCGCGAAGCCCTTGAGGTACCAGGCGACGTGCTTGCGGAAGTCGATGACGCCGCGCGCCTCGTCGCCGATCCACTCGCCGAGCAGGGTGGCGTGCCGGACCATCGCGTCGGCGACCTCGCCCAGGGTGGGGGCGACCCGTTCCCCGCGGCCCTCGAAGGCGGCGACCAGGTCGGCGAAGAGCCACGGGCGGCCCAGGCAGCCGCGGCCGACGACGACGCCGTCGCAGCCGGTCTCGCGGACCATCCGCAGGGCGTCCTCGGCGCACCAGATGTCGCCGTTGCCCAGCACCGGGATCTCCGGCACATGCTCCTTGAGCCGCGCGATCGCCTCCCAGTCCGCGGTGCCGCCGTAGTGCTGGGCGGTGGTCCGGCCGTGCAGCGCGATGGCGGTGACGCCTTCCTCGACGGCGATCCGGCCGGCGTCGAGGTAGGTGAGGTGGTCGTCGTCGATGCCCTTGCGCATCTTCATGGTGACCGGCAGCGCGCCCGCCTCGCGGACGGCCTCACGCAGGATGGAGCGCAGCAGGTTCCGCTTGTACGGCAGCGCGGAGCCGCCGCCCTTGCGGGTGACCTTGGGCACCGGGCAGCCGAAGTTGAGGTCGATGTGGTCGGCGAGGTCCTCGTCGACGATCATGCGGACCGCCTTGCCGACGGTGACCGGGTCCACGCCGTACAGCTGGATCGACCGCGGCTTCTCGCTCGCGTCGAAGTGGATCAGCTGCATGGTCTTCTCGTTGCGTTCGACCAGCGCCCGGGTGGTGATCATCTCGCTGACGAACAGGCCCTTGCCGCCGCTGAACTCCCGGCACAGGGTCCGGAAGGGCGCGTTGGTGATACCGGCCATGGGCGCGAGCACCACCGGCGGCTGGACGGTGTGCGGGCCGATCTGCAGAGGCGTGACGGGCGTGGGCATTGCCCCATTGTCCCTCACCGCGGGAGTGGGGTGGGCGGGCCCGGTCGGGGTGCCGCCTCGGGGTTGCGGGTCGCCGCCCGAGGGATCCTTTAGTTAGGCACACTATTGGCAATAGCATGCACCCGTGAACGCCGCCTCCGAGCTCAGCCCACGCCGCAAGTTCCTCGTCCTCGCCATCTGCTGCATGAGCCTGCTGCTGGTCAGCCTGGACATCACGGTCCTCAACGTGGCGCTGCCCGCGATGGGCCGGGAGCTGGGCGGCGGCGTCTCCGGGATGCAGTGGGCCCTCGACGCGTACACGCTCGTTCTCGCGGCGCTGCTGATGGTCGCCGGCTCCACCGCCGACCGTCTGGGCCGCAGACGGGTCTTCATGACCGGCCTGGTCGTCTTCTCCCTGGGCTCCCTGCTGTGCTCGCTGGCGCCGAGCCAGGAAGCGCTGGTCGCGTTCCGTGTGGTGCAGGCGGTCGGCGGGTCGATGCTCAACCCGGTGGCCATGTCGATCATCACCAACACCTTCACCGAGCCCGCCGAGCGCGCCCGCGCCATCGGTGTCTGGGGCGCGGTGGTGGGGCTGTCGATGGCCTCCGGACCGCTGGTGGGAGGGCTCCTGGTGGGCTCGGTCGGCTGGCGCGCGGTCTTCTGGATCAACCTCCCGGTCGGCCTGGCCGCCCTGCTGCTCACCCTCCGCTTCGTCCCCGAGTCCCGGGCACCGCGGGCCCGCCGCTTCGACCCCGTGGGGCAGCTGCTGGTGGCCGTCCTCTTCGGCTCGCTGACCTACGCGATCATCGAGGCCCCGCACGCGCCTGCCGCTCGGGTCGTTCCGGTCGCCTGCGTCGCGGCGGCCGCCCTGATCGGCCTGCTGTGGCACGAGCCCCGGCGCGCGGAACCGCTGATCGACCTGCGCTTCTTCCGGTCCGCGCCGTTCAGCGGGGCCACCGTGATCGCGGTCTGCGCGTTCTCCGCGCTGAGCGGCTTCCTGTTCCTCTCCACGCTCCACCTCCAGGAGGTCCGGGGCCTCGACCCCCTGCACGCGGGGCTGTGGATGCTGCCCATGGCGGTGCCGACCTTCGTCCTCGCCCCGCTCGCCGGCCGCATCGTCGCCGACCGGGGACCGCGGGTCCCGCTGCTGGTCGCGGGGACCGCGATGGCCGCGGCGGGGATCGTGTTCGCCGGCTTCCCGGGGGCGGGCGACGCCGCCCTGGTGACCGGCTACGCGCTCTTCGGCGTGGGCTTCGGCATGGTGAACGCGCCGATCACCAACACCGCCGTCTCCGGCATGCCCCGCGCCCAGGCCGGGGTGGCGGCGGCGGTGGCCTCCACCAGCCGGCAGCTCGGGGCGACCCTGGGCGTCGCGGTGACCGGCGCCGTCCTGGCACACGGCCTGGGCCCCTCCTCGCAGGCGCAGACCCAGGCGCAGGCCACGGCCATGGCCTCCCGGCCCGCCTGGTGGATCGTCGCCGGCTGCGGACTGGCCGTCCTGGCCGTGGGCGCCCTCACCACCGGCCGCCGCGCCGAGGCCACCGCCGCCCGCACGGCCGACCTGCTGGACCACGACAAGGTCGCAGCCTGACCCGTGCGGGGCCGCGGCCCGCGGGCACGACTCCCCCGTGTTCCCGGTCGGACGAGGGCGCCTTCGGCAACGACCAAACCCGGGCCCGGGGCGCCGCCGGACCCGGCTGGGCCGTCGGCGACGCAGCACGTGCGGCGACGCGGCACCTGCACGCCCCGTTCGCTCAGGCCGGGCGCTCGGCCATGACGACCAGGCCCGGCCCGCTGAACTCGTCCGCCGGGAGCCGCAGTTCGGCGACGGGACGCAGTCCGGCCCGCTCGATGAGGCCCACGAACCGTTCCGGCCGCCATTGGTGCGTCGTCCAGCGGACGGGCACACCTCCGTAGGCCTCCGTGCGCACCGCGTCCTGGTCGCCGACGTGCGTCCCGGCGATGAGGTGTCCGCCCGGCTTCAGGGCCCGGGCGAACAGGGCGAGGACCTGAGGAAGGACGCCGCGCGGGAGGTTGAACAGCGACCACCATCCGAGGACGCCGCCGAGGGACGCCTCTTCGAGGGCGAGGTCGGTGGCGGAGGCGACCTCGAAGCGGCAGTGCGGATACAGACGGCGCGCGTTCTCGATCATGCGGGGCGAGAGATCGACCCCCGACACGTCGAGTCCTCGTTCGGCGAGGTAGGCGGTCACCGTTCCGGGCCCGCAGCCGACGTCCAGGACGGGCCCGAGGCCGCCCACGGTGTCGGCGAAGGCGTCGATCGACGCCTTGAGCCAGGGATGACGACGGATGTCGCCCATTCCCGTCGTCGCCACCATCTCGGCGTAGTTGTCGGCCACCCGGTCGTAGGACTCACGGACCACGTCGAGATCGGCCGGTCGGTCGATTTGGTGTGCACCCATCAGCCCACGATAGAGGGAAGGCGGTGGATGGGGCCCTCCACCGCGGAGAGCGGGAGGGCGGTGCCGCCGCGGCGGGCGCGGACGATCTCCGCGGCGATGGACACCGCCGTCTCCTCGGGGGTGACGGCGCCCAGGTCGAGGCCGATCGGCGAGGCCAGTCGGCGCATTCCGGCCTCGTCCACGCCCGCCTCCCGCAGCCGTGCGGCGCGCTCGGCGTGGGTGCGGCGGCTGCCCATCACGCCGATGTACGCGGCGGGGGTCCGGACCGCCTCGACCAGCAGCGGGACATCGAACCGGGGGTCGTGGGTGAGCACGCAGATCACCGTCCGCGCGTCCACCTCGGTGGCCGCCAGGTACTCCGAGGGCCAGGCCCGCACCACCTCGTCGGCCATCGGGAAGCGTTCCGGCGTGGCGAAGACCGGGCGGGCGTCGCAGACCGTGACCCGGTAGCCGAGGAAGGCGCCCATCCGCGCGGTGGCCGCCGCGTGGTCGATCGCGCCGAACACCAGCATCCTCGGCGGGGGCGTGAAGCTCTGGGTGAAGACGGTCACCTCCTCGCGCCGCCGCTCGCCGAGCGCCCCGTACCGCCGCAGGGCGTCGCCGCCCTGGGCGAGGAGCGCCCGCGCGTCCTGCGCCACCGCCCGGGCCAGCTCGGGGGCGCCGCGCCACGCGCCGTCGCCGCCGTGGTGGGTCACGGCCCCGTCCGGCCACGCCGCCAGCTGCGCGCCGACCACGGCCGGGCCGCCTCGCCGCGCTGCGCCGTCACCGCCCTCGCCCGCGAAGGCCGCCGCGTCGACCACCGTCGCCGCGTCCAGCACCGTCGCCGTGTCCACCACCGTCGCCAGGGCAACCGCCTCGCCGCGGTCCGCCGCCTCCAGCACGTCCAGCAGCGCGGCGCGCTCGGTCCCGCCCCGGTAGGCGCGGACCAGCACCCGCAGCGTGCCACCGCAGGTCAGGCCCACCGCGAAGGCGTCCTCGTCCCCCACCCCGAACTCGTGGACCTGCGGGTGCCCGTCCTCCAGCACCGCAAGGCAGGCCTCGTACACCGCGCCCTCCACGCAGCCGCCCGACAGACTTCCGGCGACCGTCCGGTCCTCGCCGACGGCCATGGCCGCCCCGGGCCGCCGCGGCGCGCTGCCGCGGGCCTCCACCAGCAGGGCCACCGCGAAGTCGGTCCCGGCCTCGTGCCAGCGGCGCAGCGGGGTCAGCAGGTCGGTCATGAGAGCGTTTTAACACTTAAAGACTTTCGAAGACACCCCTTGTGGCCTCGCCCGCGAGGGTGTTAGACATCTTCGCATTCGAATGTTCAGGCATTAGATAACTCTCTGTATGCGGTGCTGCACCCACCGGTCGCCGCGTCGCTGGAGGTCCCTGCCCCATGCTCCTGCTCCCCTCAGGTCTGGTCGCGCCCAGCCAGCGCACCATCGCCCCCTTCGCCCTGCACCGCCCCGGCTCGGTCGCCGAGGCGGTGACGGCGGGCGCCCTGCCCGGCGCGGTCTACGCGCAGGGCTGCAGCGACCTGTTCGCGCAGTTCCGCGAGGGTCTGCGCTGCGAAAGCCTGGTCGCCCTGGACCGCGTCGACGGCCTCACCGAGGTGGCCGCGCGCGACGGCGCCCTGCTGATCGGTTCCGGCGTCGCCCACCACGACGGCGCGCACCACGCCCAGGTCCGCGCCGCGCTGCCGTCCTTCGCCGCCGCCTGGGGCCGGATCGCCAACCACCGGATCCGGCAGCGCGCCACCATCGGCGGCAACCTGATGGCCCGGCGCACCCGCTACGAGATGTCGGTCATGCTCCAGGCCCTCGGCGCCCGCCTGCTGTTCCACACCCCCGAGGGACCCCTGGAGCTGGACGCGGCGGCCCTGTGGGACCGGCCGGAGCCGCACGGCGCCCTGCTGACCTCGGTCGTGGTGCCGGACACCGGGGGCGTGTGGTTCGGCTACGAGCGGTCGATGCGCCCGCTGGCCACCGCCGCCGTGGCGGTGCGCGGCGACGAGGTGACGCTGACCGTGGGCTCGGAGTACACCCGCCCGCACACCGTCCGCCTGGCGCTGGGCGAGGACCCGGCGCGGGCCGCCGCCGCGCTGCCGGACACCGTGGGCGACGCCGCGGCGAGCGCCGAGTACCGCCGCCACCTCGCCGGGGTGCTGCTGCGCCGGCTGCTGGACGCCCGTACCGACGAACTGAAGGAGGCCATGTGAGCGCCGACCGGGCCGCCGCCCACCGGATCACCGTCGATGTCGAGGTCGACGGCCGCCGCCGCCGCGAGGAGGTCCCCGCGAACACGGTGCTGCTGGACCTGCTGCGCGACCGGATGGGCAACACCGGGGTCAAGGCCTCCTGCGAGCGGGGCGTCTGCGGGGCGTGCACCACGCTGATCGACGGCGTGCCCACGGCCTCCTGCAGCGTCTTCGCCTTCAGCGTGGACGGCTGCTCGGTGGAGACCGTCGCCGGGCAGGCCGAGGCGGGCGAGCCGGGGCCCGTACAGCGGGCGTTCGCCGAGTGCGGCGGCTTCCAGTGCGGTTACTGCACGCCCGGCATGGTGATGCTGACGACCGCGCTGCTGCGCGAGCATCCCGAGCCCACCGAGGAACAGGTCCGCGAGTGGATCTCCTCCAACATCTGCCGGTGCACCGGCTACCGGATGATCATCGACTCGGTCCACCGGGCCGCCGAGCTGATACGGGAGGAAGCGTGACCGCCAGGCCCAGCGCCTTCGGCTCCACCGCGCCCCGCAAGGACGCGAAGCTCAAGGTCACCGGCGCCGCCCGGTACACCGCCGACGTCACCCTGCCCGGCATGCTCCACGCGAAGGTGCTGCGCAGCCCGCACGCCCACGCGCGGCTGGTGACCGTGGACGCCCGCCGGGCGCGCGAGGTGCCCGGGGTGCACGCGGTGCTCACCCGGGACGACCTGGGCGGGCTCGACGCCGTCTTCGGGTACTTCATCAAGGACCAGCCGATCGTCGCCACCGACCGGGTGCGCCACGTCGGCGACCCGGTCGCGGCGGTGGCCGCGGAGAGCGAGGCGGCGGCGCTGGAGGCGCTGGCGCTGATCGACGTCGAGTACGAGGTGCTGGACGCCGTCCCGGACGTCGACGCGGCCCTGGCCGAGGGCGCCGCGGAGCTGTTCCCCGGCGACAAGCCGCGCGGCGTCGTGCCCCCGTACGGCGCCGGCGCCTCCGCCGAGCTGTGGCCGCGGCCCAACGTCTGCTACGAGTTCCGCTACGAGACCGGGTCCGAGGACGTCTGGGAGCGCTGCGACCACGTCTTCGAGGACACCTTCGTCTTCTCCCGGATGAACCACTTCCACCTGGAGCCCTTCGTCACCGTCGCCGACGCGCGCGGCGACCGGATCGAGGTGTGGTCCTCCACCCAGAACCCGTTCCCGCTGCGCAAGGAGATCGCCCGGGTGTTCCGGGTGGAGGAGTCCTCGGTGCGGGTCAACGTGCCGTTCGTGGGGGGCGGTTTCGGCGCCAAGCACAACTGCAAGACCGAGCCGGTGGCGATCCTGCTGTCGAAGCTGACCGGGCGGCCGGTGCGCCACTGCCTGACCACCGAGGAGGGCTTCCTCACCCTCAGCCAGCACGCCGCGGTGCTGCGGGTGCGCACCGGCCTGCTGGCCGACGGCACGTTCCTCGCCCGGGAGAGCGAGGTGCTGCTCGACGCGGGTGCCTACACCGACGGCAGCCCGCTGGTCGCCGAGAAGGCCGGCTACCGCATACCCGGCCCCTACCGCTGGGAGCACGTCCGCTCCTCCTGTGCCTGCGTGATGACGTCGACGACGCCGGCCGGGCCGTTCCGCGGCTTCGGCGCGACCCAGGCGACCTGGGCGAGCGAGAGCCAGATCGACATGATCGCCCGGCGGCTCGGCATGGACCCCTACGACCTGCGGGTGAAGAACCTCAGGGCACTGGGCGAGCCGTTCATGCCGGGCGAGAGCGGCATCGACAGCGACCTGGTCGAGGGACTGGACCTGGTCGCCGCCGAACTCGGCTACCACGGACGCGGATCCGCGCCGAACCGCGGCATGGGACTGGCCATCGGCTTCAAGGACGGCGGCGGCGTCAACAAGCCCGCGCAGGCCCGGGTCAAGGTCAACGCCACCGGGCAGGTCTTCGTCTCCACCGGCGCGGTGGAGATCGGCCAGGGCATCTCCACGGCGCTCTGCCTGGTCGCCGCCGAGGTGCTCGGAGTGCCGCCGGAGCGGGTCTCTTACGCGCCGGTCTCCACCGACACCTCGCCCTTCGACCAGGGCACCAACGCCTCCTCCGGCATGACGGTCATGGGCCGCGCGGTGCAGCTCGCCGCCGAGCAGGCCCGCGACCGCGTCCTGGAGTTCGCCGCCGGGCACCTGGGCTGCGAGCCGGCCGACCTCGAACTCGCCGACTGGGGCGTGCGGCTGAAGGAGACGGTCCACCCGCTCCCGCCCATGGTCGCCGCCGTCTTCGGCGGCACCGGCTACGAGTTCAGCGGCGACGGCTTCTTCAAGGCGCCCAACTCCCACGAGGCCCCGCTGGAGGCGCCGTGCGTCTTCTGGGAGATCGGCTGGGCGGGCGCCGAGGTGGAGGTCGATCCGGAGACCGGCGCGGTGACGGTGCTGAAGCTGGTCGCCAGCGGTGACGTGGGGCGGGCGGCGAACAAGCTGGTGGTGCGCGGCCAGGAGGAGGGCGCCGCGCTGATGGGCTACGGGCAGGCGCTGTTCGAGGAGATGCGGTACGAGGACGGCGTCCTGGTCAACGGGGAGGCGCTCGACTACCGGGTGCCGATGGCCGAGGACCTGCCCGCCTCGTTCGTCTCCGTCTCCCAGGAACAGGGCCACGGGCCGGGCCCGTTCGGCTCCAAGGGGGCCGGCGAGGGCACGATGGTGCCGATCGCCGCCGCGATAGCGAACGCCGTGCAGGACGCCACCGGAGCCCGGGTCACCACCCTGCCGCTGACCCCGGAGCGGGTCTTCCGCGCGCTGCGGGAGGCCACCTCTCCGGCCGTCTGACCCGCCGCCCACCTGGGCCGCGCTTCCTGGAGACCGCCCCCGTCCCGGACCCGTCACCGGGCCGGGGGCGGCTCCGGGCTGCCCGCGCGACGGCGGTCGGGCGGCTCCCGGAAGCGGCTTCGGCGCGTTGCGATTTCCTTCGAGTTAATTCAGGCCCAAATCATTGACCCCTTAGATAACCGGTTCTAGGGTCGCCGCATCCCTGCAGAAACTCCCGCTTGTTCGCGGAAGGATTCCCATGACGACCGTGGCCACGAAAGAAGCGGTGGGCTCCGGCTCCATCGCCGCGAGACTCGAACGGCTGCCGCACTCGCGCTGGCACGTCAAGGTCCGCTTCCTGATCGGTGCCGTCACCTTCTTCGAGGCGTTCGACCAGCTGCTCGCCGCCTCCGCCCTGCCCGTCCTGACCGAGCACTGGAACCTGAGCACCGCCCAGGCCACCTTCGCGGTCACGGCCGCCTCCGTGGGCATGCTGCTGGGCGCGTTCGGCGCGGGCTGGCTCGGCGACCGGATCGGCCGGGTGCGCACGGTCGCCCTGGGCGTGCTGGTCACCGGTCTCGCCAGCATCGCGGTGGCGGCGTCCGCCAACATCGAGATGTTCGCGCTGTTCCGCTTCGTCCAGGGCATCGGCATCGGCGGCGTGGTGCCGATCGCGGCCACCTACATCAACGAGATCGCCCGCTCGGACAGCCGCGGCAAGCTGGTCCTGCTCTACGAGCTGATCTTCCCGGCCGGCCTCTCCGCGGCCTCCCTGACCGCCGTCTGGGTCGTGCCCAACCTCGGCTGGCAGGCGATGTTCCTGATCGGCGGCCTGCCGGTGCTGCTCGCCCTGGTGCTGGTCCGCAAGGTGCCGGAGTCGCCGCGCTGGCTGGCCTCCCAGGGGCGCCTGGAGGAGGCCGAGCGGGTCATCTCCAGGATCGAGGAGGAGATCACCGCCTCGACCCGCGAGCCGCTGCCCGAGCCCTCCCTGGAGATCCCGGCCGAGGAGTCCCGGGGCCGCCTGCGGGAGATCTTCCAGGGCCGCTACCTGCGCCGCACCGCCGTCCTGTCGACGATGTGGTTCGTCGCCTACTACGTCAACCACGGCATCTCCACCTGGCTGCCGTCGCTGTACACCAAGCAGTTCGGCCTGGACCTCACCACGGCGCTGGTCTACTCGCTGATCAGCAACGCCACGGGCCTGATCGGCACGCTGATCGCCGCCCTGGTGGTCGACCGCATCGGCCGCAAGCCGCTGCTGCTCGCCGCGCTGATCGGCACCACGGCCGCGCTGGCCGCGCTCGCGGTGGCCGGCGCCACCTCCAGCGGCCAGGTCGCGCTGTTCGCCTCCTGCACCACCTTCTTCATCTTCGTGATCAACGCCTCGCTGTACCTGTACTCGCCGGAGCTGTACCCGACGCGCAACCGCGCCAAGGGCGCGGCGTTCGGCGGCGTCTGGAACCGCCTGGGCGTGATCCTCGGCCCCATCACGGTCGGCGCGATCCTCGCCTCCGGGGCGGATCTGAGTGTGATCTTCATCCAGCTCGCGGTCGTCGCCGCGGTGGGCGCGATCGTCGCCTGCTTCGCGGTGGAGACCAAGGGCAGGACCCTGGAGGAGCTCAACTCCTGATGCGGCCCAGGGCCGCGCCGAAGGGCCGGACGTCCCGTTCCACGGGACGTCCGGCCCTTCGTGCACCCCGGGCGTACCCTGCGAGTCCGTTAAGGGAGTAGTTTTTCACCGGTGAGAAATACGGGGAGGAGACAGCTGTGACCGGCAGGGTTCAGGGCACGGGTGCGGACGCCGTGTCGCGCGTCATCGAGGAGTGGCACCGCGAGCGGCCGGATCTCGACCCGTCGCCCATCGAGGTGCTGGGGCGGCTGCACCGCTCGTTCCTGCTGTACCAGACGCAGACCAGCAGGCCGGTCGCCGCGGCGGGGCTGTCCCTGGCCGGTTTCGACGTCCTCGCCGCCCTGCGGCGCTCCGGCGAGCCCTACCGTCTGACCGCCGGTGAGCTGGCCGCCGCCAGCCTGGTCTCCTCGGCCGGCGTCACGCTCCGTCTGGACCGGCTGGAGGGCGAGGGCCTGCTCGTCCGCGAACGCGACGCCAAGGACCGCCGCGTCGTCCACTGCCGCCTCACCCCGGCGGGCCTGCACCTGATCGACCGCCTCTTCGCCGAGCACCTCGACAACGAGCGGCGCATGCTCGCGGCCCTCAAGCCCAAGGAGCGCACCCAGCTGGCGTCCCTCCTGGAGAAGCTGGAACGGTCCCTGTCGGACGCCCAGGAGCAGTGAGCGGCGCGCCCGCGGCGTAACGCGTGGCCGTAGGGCCCGGCGTACACATGGCCGTGCGGCCCGGCACCGCCGGCGCGCTCATGGCCCGAGGGCCCGGCCTCGGCAGCGCAGTCGGCCGTAGAACTCGGCGTACACATGGCCGTGCGGCCCGGCACCGGCGGCGCGCTCATGGCCCGAGGGCCCGGCCTCGGCAGCGCAGTCGGCCGTAGAACTCGGCGTACACATGGCTGTGCGGCCCGGCGCAGGCAGCGCGCTCATGCCCCCAGGTTCCGGCGTGGGCAGCGCAGTCCGACCGTAGGGCCCGGCGAACACATGGCCGTGCGCCCCCGGCGCAGGCAGCGCGCTCATGCCCCAAGGCCCGGCACCGGCGGCGTGCTCGAGGCCCCAGGCCCGGCACCGGCAGTGCCGTTCGGCCCCAGGGCCCCGCACCGGCAGTGCCGTTCGGCCCCAGCGCCCGGCGTAGGCGGCGCGGTCCGGCCGTAGGGCCTGGCGCCGGTGTCACCGGTGCTCCGGAGACCGAACGGCCCCCGAGGCCGCGCGGGCGGCTTCGGGGGCTCGGTGCGGCTCGCACGCGGACGGTCAGCCCGTCGTGAGGGCCTGGGCCTGGCGGGTGGCGTCGCTGCGGTAGAGGCGGCGGATGCGGACCACGCCGAGGTCGTGCTGGTAGAGGTTCTCGCCCACGTCGCCGTCGGCCGGCATGCCCTCCAGCATGACGCGGTCCTGCTCCAGCACCTCGTGGTGGCGCTCCTCCAGCGTCATCCGGTACAGGAAGCGCCAGGAGTCGCGCTCCCAGCCCTGGACCTTGCGGGTGCGCCAGTGGAAGACCGCGCACTCGGTGTCGGTGACCGGCACGACCATGCCGACGATGCCGAAGGCGCCGCCCGGCCCGGCGTAGGGCTGGTAGGGGATCTCCAGGTCGACCCAGTCGACGCCGGTGCGGCCGAACTCGACCCAGTCGAAGTTCACGCCCACCTGGTCGGTCTTCTCGAAGAAGAAGCCGCGCCCGGTCTCCCGGATGCGGAAGCGGGCCGACTTGGCGCCGCCCGCCATGGAGTGGGAGTGGCCGTGCAGGAAGGCCCCGTGCATGGGGTCGAGCACGTTGTCGATGTAGAAGCGCCAGGGGGCGCCCCACTCGGCGTAGTTGAGGAAGTGTGCGGTGTCCGGGTCGCCCAGCCGGTCGGGCAGGACCAGCTCCGGCGGCTCGGGGTGCTGCTCGTCGCCCCAGTAGGCGAAGATCGCGCCGCAGTGCTCCTGCACCGGCAGCGAGCGCACCAGCTGCTTCCCCTCCAGGTTGCAGCCGGGCAGGCCGGGCACCGAGACGACGGTGCCGGTGCCGTCGACCTGGACGCCGTGGTAGAGGCAGGCGACCCGGTCGCCGAGGTGCTGGCCGAGGGAGAGCGGGGCGCTACGGTGCGGGCAGCGGTCGGCGATCATGTGCAGCTCGCCGGAGGGGCGGCGGAACAGCAGCCAGGGCTCGTTCCAGCGCGTCACGCGCTTCATGGAGCCGGCCGCGACCTGGTCGGAGGGCAGGACCGGGTACCACTGGTTGCGCAGACCGGTCGCGTGGATCCGCTCGGCCAGCTCCTCGACGGCGGGGTTCGCGCCCGTCGTGGTCGTCGTCACGGGGGTCGTCATGGTCGTCGTCACGCTCCCAGTCGCTTCATCTCGGCCCGGAACGACTCCTCGGTCCAGGCGTTGCCGTCCGGCGGGTACACGCTGCTGCGGTTGAGGCCCGCGACGACGTCGGCGAGGTCGTGGCCGTGCCGGGCGTAGACCTCTTCGAGGGCGCCGGCGAGCTTGCGCTCGTAGTCGGTGGGTTCGTGGGTGCGGGTCTGGTGCACCACCACGTAACGGCTCATGTTCTTCTCCGGTGAGGAAGGGGCGTCAGAGGTCGAGGACCAGGCGGGCGGAGGCGCAGCGCGAGACGCAGATCATCATCGAGGCGCCCGCGGCCTGTTCGTCGGAACTGAGCAGCATGTCCCGGTGGTCGGGCGTGCCGTCGAGGACGCGGGTCTCGCAGGTGCCGCAGATGCCGTCGCGGCAGGAGGTCTCCACGGCGACGCCGGCGTTCTCCAGGGCGTCGACGATGGACTCCTCGGGCCCGACGGTGACGGTGGCGCCGGAGCGGGCGCACTCGACCTCGAAGGTCTTCTCGCCGCCCTCCGGCGCGGGCGCCTTCACCGCGGCGAACCGCTCGACGCGCAGCCTGTCGCGCAGGCCGCGCTCCTCGCAGGCCGCCTCGATCGCGGCGAGCAGCGGCTCGGGGCCGCAGCAGTACACGAGGGCGTCCGGGTCGGCCTCGGCCTCGGCGAGGATGGCGGGCAGGTCGAGGTGGCCCTTCTCGTCCTGCGGGTGGACGACCACCGGGCCGCCCAGCGCGAGGAGTTCGGCCCCGAAGGCCATGGAGGAACGCGTCCGGCCGCCGTGCCACAGCTTCCAGCTCCGGCCGCGCGCGGTGGCCTCGCGGGCCTGGGCGAGGATCGGGGTGATGCCGATGCCTCCGGCCACGAAGAGGTAGGACGGGGCGTCGTCCAGCGCGAAGTGGTTGCGCGGGCCCTTGACGGTGACCGTCTGTCCGGGGCGCAGCTTGGTGTGCACGTGGGAAGAACCGCCGCGCGACGAGGGCTCCTTCAGCACACCGATCCGGTAGCGGCCGGTGTCGGCGGGGTCGCCGCACAGGCTGTACTGGCGGATCAGGCCGCCGAGGTGGACGTCGATGTGCGCGCCGGGGGTCCAGGCCGGCAGGGGCTTGCCCTCCGGGTGGACCAGGTCGACCGACAGGACATCGTCGGCCTCCCAGGTGGTCCGGTGCACGAGAAGGTCGATCCGCGTCTCCTGCGTCGTGTCGCTCACGGCCGTCCTCCTTCTACTGGTTCTGGCCGGGGATGGAGACCGGCGGGGTGAACGGGTTCTTCATCGGGCCGAGGGCGGTGAGGTCGACCTCGACCAGGGTGGGGCCGTCGCTGTCGACGGCTTCCTTGATGACGGGTCCGGCGTCGGCCTCGGAGGCGATCCGGGCGTAGGGCAGTCCGGCGGCGCGGGCCAGCAGCGCGAAGTCGGGGGTGGCGAGGTCGACGCCGGAGCGGCGGTCGAAGTGCGCGTCCTGCATGTTGCGGAGCACGCCGTAGCCGCCGTCGTTGAAGACGACCAGGGTGAGGCGGGGCCGCTCCTGGGCGAGGGTGAGGAGTTCGCCGAGGTGGACGGCGAGGCCGCCGTCGCCGGCGATGACGACGGTGGGCCGCTCGGGGTGGGCGAGGGCGGCGCCGATGCCCATGCCGAGGCCCTGGCCGATGCCGCCGCCGCGCGGGAAGACGTTGTCGCGCGGGTCGTGGATCGGCAGCAGGCGGTTGCCCCAGCTGGAGGAGGGGATGGTGACGTCGCGGGCGATCACGGCGCGGCGCGGCAGGGCGGCGGTGAGCGCGTCGAGGATCGCGGCCTGCGGGCCGATGCCGTCGCGGAGCGCGGCGCGGGCCTGCTCGCGGGCCTCGCGGACGCGTTCGCCCCAGCTGGGCTCGGTGGCCGCGCCGCGGGCGATGATCCGCTCGGTCAGGGCGGTGAGCACGGTGGCCGCGTCGCCGGTCAGGGCGTGCGTGGCGGGGTACACGCGGCCCGGCGCGGCCGGGTCGATGTCGATCTGGACGTGCGCGGCGGGGAGCTCCAGCCGGTAGTCGGCGGTCTCGTTGGAGCGGAAGTGGGTGCCGACGCTGAGCATGACGTCGGCCTCGGCGAGCAGGGCTCGGCCGGTGGGGCCGGAGGCGAAGTTCCCGACGACGCGCACATCGTCCTCGGGCACGGCTCCGCGGCCGGAGTTGGAGGTCAGCAGACCGGCCCCCAACGCGTCCAGCAGCGCGGAGAGTTCGGCCCCCGCACGGGCCACGCCTCCTCCGGCCCACACCAGCGGTCGACGCGCGCCGGCCAGCAGGGCGGCGGCGTCGAGTTCGGCGGCGGACGGCTCCGTGGCCACCGGGTTCCCGGGGGTCTCGGAGAGGGTGCCGTCCAGGGCCGCCGGGTCCTGGGGCGCGAACTGCAGGTCGATGGGCCACTCGACGCTGGCGGGGCCGCCGGGGACGGCGAGCGCGGCGGCCGCGGCCTCGCGCAGGATCCGGGCGGCGTCGGCGGCGTCGGTGACGGTCGCGGCGTACTTCGAGACCGCGGTCAGCATGCCGAGCTGGTCCTTGGTCTCGTGGATGAAGCCGCGGCCCTGGCCGAGGTACTCGCTGTCGATCTGGCCGGTGATGTGCAGCACCGAGGTGCCCGCGGAGAGGGCCTCGATCAGCGAGCCGGCGGCGTTCCCGGCGCCGGTGCCGGTGGAGGTGAGCGCGCAGCCGAGGGTGCCGCGGGCGCGGCCGTAGGCGTCGGCGGCGTTGACGGCGCTCGCCTCGTGCCGCACGGGCACGAAGCGCAGGTCGCGGTCGACGGCCTCGACCAGCGGCAGGTTGTGCACGCTGACGATGCCGAAGACGGTGTCGACGCCGAGCGCGCGGAGCGTGGCGACCAGCAGGTCGCCGCCGTTGGGCGTGGTCATGGGTGGGGCTCCTGGGGCTGGTGGGGCGCGGGGGGGCTCAGGCGGCGTGGCTGATGCCGCCGCAGACGTCGACGCTGATGCCGGTGATGTAGGAGGCGCGCGGGGAGAGCAGGCCGGTGACGGCGTAGGCGACCTCCTCGGCGCGGCCGAGGCGGCCCAGCGCGATGCCCCGGTCGGCGGCGAGGGCGGCCTGCCACTCGTCGTAGCTCCGGTCGGTCTCCGCGGCCCGGTACCGCCGCTCCCACTGGCCGGTGTCGATGAGGCCGAGGCAGACGGAGTTGACCCGGACGCCGTCGGCGGCGAGCTCCCGGGAGAGCGACTTGGAGAGGTTGAGGATGCCGGCCCGGGCGGCGCTGGTGGTGATCAGGCGGGGCGAGGGCTCCTTGGCGAGCACCGCGTTGATGTTGACGACGGCGGCCGCGTCGGAGCGCCTCAGCAGCGGCAGCGCCGCCTTGAGGGGATTGAGCACACCGTCGAACTTCAGCTCGAGCTCATCGCGCCAGTCCTCGGTGGTGCACTCGGCGAACGGCTTCATCCGGGACTGCCCGGCGTTGTTGACCAGCCCGTCCAGCCCGCCGAACCGCTCCCGCACGCCATCCACCATGCGGGTCACGGCCTCGGCGTCCCGGACGTCGCAGACGGCGGTGTGCAGCCGCTCGTGCGGGCCGATCCGCTCCAGGGCCTCGGCGCGACGGCCGCAGGTGGCGACCTGGGCACCCTCGTCGAGCAGCATCCGGACGGTGGCGAGGCCGACGCCTGAGCTGCCGCCGGTGACCAGCACCGTGCGGCCGGTGAGTCCGAGATCCATCGTGCTGTCTCCTGGAGGGGATCAGGGGGCGTGGGGGTCGGTGCACCGGGGGGCGGTGCGCCGGGGTCAGTGCATCGTGAAGCCGCCGTTGACGGCGACGGTCTGGCCGGTGAGGTAGCGGGACTCCTCGGAGAGGAGGAAGGCGATGAGTCCGGTGAGGTCGTCCGGCTGCTGGGGGCGGGAGATGGCCCGGTTGAGCCGGTAGAGCGCGTGCCGTTCCTCGGGTATCCGCTCGGAGGACTCGCTCTCGGTGAGCCCGGGGGCGACGGCGTTGACGGTGATCCCGTGGTCGCCGGTCTCGCGGGCCATCGCCCGGGTGAGGGCGATCAGTGCGCCCTTGGAGGCGATGTAGTGGGCGAGGCGCGGGGATCCGTAGAGGGCGGCGTCCGAGGCGACGTTGACGATGCGTCCGGCGCCGTTCGCGAAGATCAGCGGGAGCAGCGCCTTGGCGACCAGCCAGGGGCCGCGGGCGTTGACCGTCATGATGCGGTCGAAGTCCTCGACCTCGATCTCGTGGAAGTACCGCCCGCCCACGGCGTCCGCCAGGCCCGCGTTGTTGACCAGGCCGTACAGCGTGCCGCCCGTCAGCTCACCGACGGCGGCGGCCATCTCCGCCACCGACGCCGGATCCCCGACGTCGCAGCGGACGAAGTCGGCCGCCAGGCCCTCGCCGCGGAGTTCGGCGACCGCCTTCTCGCCCCACTCCTCGCGGAGTTCGGCGACGACGACGTGGAATCCGTCGGCGCCGGCCCGGCGGGCCGTGGCCAGTCCGAGGCCACGGCCGGCGCCGGTGACGACGACGGTGCGCCGCTCAGTCACGGGTGACGCCGTACAGCGGCGAGTACTCCGGGTAGGTCGGCACCTGCGGCTTCTGCGTGCCGATGATCACGCAGAACAGCGCGTCGGTGTCGCCCTCGTTCTTCAGCGAGCGGGTCACGCCGGCCGGGACGACGATCATGTCGCGGTAGCCGAGCGTGCGGTACTCGACCTCGTCGGCGCCGCGGTGGATGCCGACGCGGACCTGGCCCTCCAGGACGAAGAACGCCTCCTCCACGTCGTGGTGGGTGTGCGCCGGGCCCTCGCCGCCCGGGGGCAGCAGCATGTTGGAGAAGGTGAAGCCGCCGGACGGGATAATCCGGGAGTCGTCCTCGTGGTTGCCGGTGGCGCCGGAGCCGACGTAGCGGATCTGGGCGCGGCGGTACTGCGGGCCGGCCTTCTCCTGGAAGGAGAGGGTGCCCCAGTCGGGCTCGCGGGAGTCCTTGCTCGCGATGAGCTGGTCGGTGTACTTGGCGAGGTCCCCGCCGTTGTCGTACTCGGTGGTGGTGAGAGGCATGACTGCTCCTGTTCGCGGTGTTCCGTAGGGGAGGTGGTGGTCAGTCGGACTCGGGGAGCCGCGCGGCGATCCGCAGATGGGCACGGACCCAGTCGTTGAAGGCGGCGGGCTGCTCCTGGTTGGCCAGGTGGCCGGCGCCGGTCATGATCACGAAGACGCCCCGCCGCATCGCGCCGGCGATGACCTGGCTCTCCTCGATGCCGGTGATCCGGTCGTCCTCACCGCACAGCACCAGGGCGGGCGCGGTGATGCTCTCCAGCTCCCCGGTGAGGTTGGTGGCGGCCATGGACTCGGCGGCGTGGGCGTAGCCGGGCAGGCGGATGGCGTCGGCCATGATGTCGACGGCCCTGCGCACCTGCTCGGGCGTGGCCTGCGGGGAGAGCAGGCGAGGGGCGCGCTGTTCGGCGAAGGCCCGAGGGCCTGCCTCGGCGAGCTGTCCGCCGCGGGCCCGCATGGCGGCGGCCTTCTCCTGGTCGGCGCCGGAGCCCCGGGTGGAGTCGGCGATCACCAGGCTGGCGACCAGCTCCGGGTGGCGCACGGCGAGCCGCATGGCGATCACGCCGCCCCAGGAGACGCCGACCACATGGGCGCTGCCGCCGCGTTCGGCGATCAGCCGGGCCGCGGTGTCCGCGTAGTCGTCGAGGGTCAGCGGGCCTTCGGGGTCGGGGGACCTGCCGTAGCCCGGGGCGTCCCAGGCGACCACCCGGGCCACCGGGGCGAGGCCGTCGAGCTGGGCGGCGAAGGAGGCGGAGGAGGAGCCGATGCCGTGCAGGCACAGCACCAGCGGTCCGTCCTCGCCGGCCTCCTCGACGTGCACCGGCGTCCGCGTCGTCGCTGTCCGGGTCACAGGATCTGTCCCTTCCGTCCGGTGAGGGCGCCGATGCCGCGCAGCACCGCGTGCGGGACGACCTGGCTGGTGGCGGGGTTGGCGGGGTCGGGGGCGTGGTTGACCTCGAAGCGGTAGTGCCCGTGCGGGCCGGACGCCTCGACGACGTGCCGGGTCAGGGTGGCCGCCGGGTCGGCGACCACGCGGACCTCGACCTTGTCCGGGTCGCCCACCGCGAGGGCCACCGAGGCGGCCACATTGGTGGAGCGGGGGAACCTGACCGGGACCTCGCGGGCGGTGGCGCACATGACCTCCACCGGCCCGGTGGCGCCGCGCATCCGAGCCAGCAACTCCTCGTCCATCCACGGCTGTTCGAGGGTGCCCGGCAGTTTGGTCGTGGTGAGCCGGACCTCGGTCAGCTCACCGAGGCCGCGCACCGCCTGGAGCAGATCGAGGCCGCCGACCGCGCCGCCGGTGAAGTAGACCCGGCCCGGACCCGTCGCGTGCAGCTGCGCCGCGAGGGCGTCGTCGGTGAGCGCCCCGGTGGACGCCACCAGCAGGTCGGTGCCGGAGGCGAGGATGCGGACGCCCCACTCGCGGACGAAGCCCTGTCCTGCCGCCTCGACGATCAGGTCGCAGGCCTCCAGCGCCTCGGCGATCGGGCACTGCGGGGCGGCGGCGTCCGGCCGGGGCCGGTTGTCGATCACGCGGGTCAGCTCGGCCCCCGGCACCTCGCCGGCGGCCAGCGCGGTGCCGACCACCCGGCCGATGGCGCCCCAGCCGACCACGCCGATCCGCAGCGGCGGGGCCGCGGCGGCGACGGCCGCGGCGGCGCTCACGCGGTCACCCCGGGGGTCTTGTGCGCGACCTGGTCCACGACGGCGTCGACCGGCGCGCCCAGCGGCCCGGGGTCGGGCGTGCCCGCCATGTGGCAGCGGATCTCCTTGCTGGGCGGCCCTGCGGTGCCCCACAGGTCGGACAGCTCGGGCACCCGGCGCCACACCTTGGCGATCCACCGGTCCTCGACGATCTGCGCGACCTCGGAGGTGTACTCGCAGACCAGCCCGGACGGGTCGGTGAAGTAGGAGAAGGTGTTGTCGCCCGGTCCGTGGCGGCCCGGTCCCCACTTCGGGGTGATGCCGTGGTGCCGCAGCCGGCCCAGGCCCCGCATGAAGTGGTCGACGGAGTCCATCTCGTAGGCGACGTGGTTGAGGGAGGTCCACTCGGCCTGGTTGAACGCGATGCAGTGGTGGTCGGCGTTGACCCGCAGGAACGCCATCTGGTGCTCGGACCAGTCGGAGACCCGCATGCCCAGCACGTCGCAGTAGAAGGCGACGGCGGCGTCGATGTCGGTGGTGTTGAGGACGGTGTGGGTGACGCCGATCGGCACCGCCGCCTGCCGGCCGCGCTCCGGGACCGCCTCGACCAGGGCGCTGATCTCGATCAGCCGCCCCTCCGGGTCGGTGAACCGCACGCCGTACCCGCCGCCGGCCTGCTCCAGCGGGCCGGGGCCGTACACCGGGACGATGGAGCGGGCCAGCAGCCGCCGGGCCGCCTCGTCGACCTCCTCGCGGGAGCCGACGGCGAACGCGATGCGGCCGAGGCCCACCCGGTCGGCGCGGGACAGACGCAGCACGTGGTGCTCCTCGCCGGTGCCGCGCAACCAGGCGGCGTCGCGGTCGGCGTCGACCGTCTCCAGGCCCCAGACCTCGGAGTAGAAGTCGGCGGACTCGGTGAGCGTCGGGACGAAGAGCTCCACGGCGCGCAGCTTGCGCAGCCGGGCGACGGGGGGCCGCTGGAGGGCCGTCTCGGACATGCCGTCTCTCCTGATCGTCGAACGGGGCGGTACGGGTGGTGCGGGCGGTACGGGCCGGAAGGTGAAGCCAGGGGCCTGAGGCCGGGGTGAAGCCGGGGCCGGGAGGCCGTGGGCTAGGAGGCCCAGGGCAGCGGGGCGGGATCGGTGCCGAGGTAGAGCGACTTCTGCCGCTGGTAGCCGCGCAGCCAGTCGCGGCCCTTCTCGCTGCCGAGCCCGCTCTCCTTCCACCCGGTGAAGGGGGTGCTGGAGCTGAACTGCTTGTACGTGTTGATCCAGACCGTGCCGGCCTCGATCCGCTGGGCGAGGCGCCAGGCGCGGGCCAGGTCGCGGGTCCAGATGCCGCAGGCCAGCCCGTAGACGGTGGAGTTGGCCTGGCGGACCAGGTCCTCCTCGTCGTCGAACGGGAGGCAGACCAGCACCGGCCCGAAGATCTCCTCCTGGCACGTCCGGGCGTCGGCGGGCAGGCCGTCGAGCACGGTGGGCAGGTAGTACGCCCCCTCCGTGTACTGCTCGCCCTCCGGTACGGCACCGCCGCACAGCACCCGGGCGCCCTCCTCGCGGGCCAGGTCCACGTAGGCGGCGACCTGGTCGCGGTGTCTGTGGTGCACCATCGGCGCGACCTGGGTGGCCGCGTCGGTGCCCGGCCCCACCCGCAACTTCCGGGTCCGCTCCACCAGTTCGCCGACGAACTCGTCGTAGATCGCCCGCGCCACGAAGAGCCGCGAACCGGCGATGCAGGACTGGCCGCTGGACGAGAAGATCCCGTACATCACGCCCGCCAGGGCCTGTTCGACGTCGGCGTCCTCCAGGACCACGGTGGGCGACTTGCCGCCGAGTTCCAGCGAGACGGGTATCAGCTTCTCCGCCGCGGCGTGCGCCACCGTGCGGCCGGTGTTCGTCCCGCCGGTGAAGGTGACCTTGCCGACCAGCGGGTGCTTCACTATCGCGTCGCCCACCACGCTGCCACGGCCGGGCAGCACCGACACCAGCCCCTCGGGCAGCCCGCTGTCGGTGATCAGCCGGCCCAGGGCCAGCGAGGTCAGCGGCGTCCAGTCGGCGGGCTTGAGCAGCACGCCGTTGCCGGCCGCGAGAGCGGGGGCGATCTTCTGCGCGTCGGAGGCGATCGGCGAGTTCCACGGGGCGATCGCGCCGACCACGCCGATGGGCTCGTGGGTGGTGACGGTGACGTAGGCACCGCGGGAGGGGGTGAGGGCGTCCTCCGCCGTCTCCAGCAGGGCGGCCGCGTACCGGAAGGTGCCGGCGGCGCTGGCCGCGAGGGCGCGGGTCTCGGTGCGGGTCTTGCCGGTGTCGGCGGTCTGGATCGCCGAGAGCCGGTCCGCGTTCGCGTCGATCAGCTCCGCGATCCGGTGCAGGTACCGCGCCCGCAGGTGCGGGGCGAGGTCCCGCCAGGCGGGGTCCGCGGCGGCCCGGGAGGCACCCCGGGCCGCCGCGTCCACGTCCTCGGGGGAGGCGCCGTGCAGCGTGGTCAGCAGCCGGCCGGTCGCGGGGTCGACCACCTCGGTCGGCGCGCCCGATCCGGTCCGCCAGCGCCCGGCGATCAGCGCTTCGTCCGGCGGCAGAACCGTCTCGGTCATGGCTTCTCCTCCTGGGCGTCGGCCGCGCGCGACCAGGCCTTTCAGCGCCTGATCACTTGGTGCTGAAAAGCTAACCCCTTAAATATCTCGGCGCAAGGGTCCGAGGGAGTGAATCGCCCCCGCGGGGGCGCCGGACACGCCGAGGCCCGGCCGGGGGCGCACTGCCCCGGCCGGGCCTCAGGTGGTGGTCGTCAGGTCGTGGGACGACCGTGGGTCACTGGGTGAGCGACGCCTCCAGGTGGAACGGGTTGTGCAGCAGCGGGCTGGTGCGGCGGGACTCGACCACGATCTCCCACACGCCGGCCTTGGGGTTGGTGAAGGTGCGGGTGCCCGGGTCGCAGACGCTGCTGTCGGAGAAGTTGCTGTAGCAGTTGAGCGAGCCGCTGCCCGCACGCTCACCGCTGACGCCCTCGGGGGTGTAGGCCCAGAAGCGCGTGTGGCTGCCGTCGGCGAGGCCCGAGAGGTTCACGGTCAGCGACTTGGTTCCGGCGGGGACGGCCACCGTGTAGCGGACGGCCTCGTTGCGGTCGGTCGTGCCGTCGGTGGACCAGGTGGTGCCGGCGGTCAGCTCGGCCGCGGCCTCGACGACCAGCAGGGTGGCCTGCTCCAGGCCCCGGACGTCCTCGTTGTCGATGTTCAGGACGGCGCTGTGGACGCCCTGCGTGGCCGGCTTCGCGGTCACCTGGACGACCGTCGGGACGTCCTTCTCGAGGACGACGCGCCGGGGCGCCGAGAAGGTGTCGTCGTCGCCCTTGAGGCCCAGCTCGAAGGTCTGGGCGCCGTCCTTGCCGCCGGTGCGGGTCAGGGTGACGTCGTAGGTGCGGGACTCGCCGACGCCCTGGCCGCCGCTGCCGGGGGCGCAGCTGTTGAAGAGGCCGGTGCCGGTGTTCGGGGTGGCCAGCTTGCCGGAGAGCACGGTGCAGACCGGGGCGGAGACGGTGACCTGCTCACCGGTGTCGACACCCTTGGAGAGGAACTTCCACGCCTGCTCGACGTCGAAGAGGCCGTGGCCCTGGGCGACGGCGTCGACCTTGTTGTTGTAGTCGGCGGTGGTGTAGATCGCCTTGCGCAGCTCGGCCGGGGTGGCGCTGACACCGCGCTGCTTGGCGGCGGACAGCAGCAGCGCCGCCGCGCCGGTGGCCTGCGGGGCCGCCATGGAGGTGCCGTTCATGTGACCGTAGCCGCTCGGCAGGGTGTAGCCGGTCTCGGCGACCGAGGCGCTGGGCATCCAGCGGGGCGTGGTGGAGACGGCCGAGCCCGGGGCGGTGATGTCCGGCTTCAGACCGCCGTCCTCACGCGGGCCGCGCGAGGAGAACGGGAACACGCCGTCCTTGAAGTCCACCTCGGAGCCGTAGTTGGACCACCAGGTCTCACGGGTCACCGAGGCACCGACGCTGACCACCTTGTCGGCGATGTTCGGGTCGCCGACGGTGTTGGTCCCGGCGCCGGAGTTGCCCGCCGAGATGAACATCTGGACGCCGGTCTCGTCGATCAGGCGGTTGTACAGCAGCGCCTGGGCGCTCTGACCGTCGTTGAGGGCCGGGCTGGAGCCGATCGACATGTTGATGACGTCGACGCCGTACTTGGTGGCGAGGTCGATCATGCCGTCGTTGAGTGCGGCGCTGGAGCAGCCGTTCGCGTGGCAGGCCCGCATGGAGACCAGCTTGGCGCCGGGCGCCTGGCCGTCCATCCGGCCGCCGAACATGCCGTTCGCGGCGGTGATGCCGGCGACGTGGGTGCCGTGGTCGACGTCGAGCGCGTTGATGTTGACGCCGGAGAAGGTCTCGCTGAACTTCTTGAACTCGACCGTGAACGGCTGGCGTTCGTCCTGCGGGGTGGCAGGGTCGTCGGTGCCCATGTAGGCGATCTCGTGGTCGACGTTGTACGCCCTGATCAGCTCGTCGTCCGAGAAGACGTGGTCCAGGTCGGTGTCGATCCATATCGCGCCGTCCGAGGCGCGGGCGGCCACACCCAGCCGTACGCCGTTCAGCGTGGGGTCGGCGAAGCTGGTCTTCGTGAGCAGGCGCGGCGCCAGGTACAGCTCGCCCTCGGAGGCCGGGAGGGTCCAGGTGATGCCGTTCTTCTCCACGGTGGGTCCGGTCACCTTGTTGGCGGCGGAGAGCAGCGACCACGACCGGTCCATGAGCAGGTCGATGAGGTTGGTCGGGTTGGTCGCGGTCACCGTGTCGACCAGCTTGCGCTCACCGGTGGTGGTCTTCGCCAGCGCGGGGTGTGTGGGGTCGACGCCGGTGTCCATGATGCCGATGGTCACGCCCCGCCCGTCGAAGGAGGGGTTCTTCTCCTTGAAGCGGACCGATCCGGTGTCCCGGGTGGGCATGTAGGGGTTGTCGTCACCCGTCCTCGCCGACGGAACGGCGGGGAGCTTCCCCTTGGGGCCCTGGGCCTTCGTGGCCGCCCCGGCGGCGCTCTCCCCCGCGCTCGTGTCGTCCAGCTTCAGCAGCTCGTCCACGTCCGCACGCAGGACGTCGCCGAGCGCCACGGCCGCCTCGACCGCCGCGAACGGCACGTTGGCCTTGACGTAGCCGATCTCCGCGTCGGTCCGGGTGACGTCCGCGCCGAGCTCGGTGAGCGCCTGGCGGACCTCCTCCGTGCGCCCGTCCTTGACCGCCAGCATCAGCGTCACGTAGTCGGGGACCGCGCGCTCCGCCCCGGCGGGGAGGCTGCGCGCCCGGGACTGCTGCGCGTACTTGGCGACGAGCGAGCGGTCGTGGCTGCCGAGCTTGTCGGCGGCGGCCGTCGCGGCCGGGGCGGGGTCCGCCTGGGCCGGTATCGCGGTCAGCGACATGCTGCCGGCCGCGACCACCGCGGCGAGCGCCGCCATGGTTCTCACGGACGGCTTCGTACGGTGACTTCTGGGGCTGTTCATCGGCGTCCTATCCAAGAAGGCGTGTCGAACAGCGAC
Organism: Streptomyces abyssomicinicus; assembly: GCF_008974245.1. GTDB lineage: Bacteria > Actinomycetota > Actinomycetes > Streptomycetales > Streptomycetaceae > Streptomyces > Streptomyces abyssomicinicus. The sequence goes on from NZ_BBZI01000008.1 coordinate 594,646, forward strand.
ACCGTTTCATCAGCCCAGGTGGCCGAAACAGCCCTCCCAGCTGTCGGTTTAGTGCCGTGTCGCAAAGGCGACAACGCCTGGTCAGACCCACTCCCGCCGCGCGGCCTGCCAGCCCAGCTGCACCCGGCTCTGCGCGTTGGCGAGGGCCAGCAGGCGCCGGACCCGCCGCTGGACGGTGCGCAGACTGACGTTCTGCTGGGAGGCGATGGCCTGGTCGGTGTACCCGGCGAGGAGCAGCGAGAGGAGGTACCGGTCCTCGGCGGCCAGCGGGCCCTCGGCCTCGGCCAGCGCGGTCGGCACCGGGACCGCGGACTCCCAGCACCGCTGGAAGATCCAGCCGAGGGCGTCGACCATGGCGCGGTTGCGCACCAGCAGGGCCGTGACCTCGTCCTGTCCGGACTGGTCCGGCACGACGATGGCGATCCTGTCGTCGACCAGGACGAGTTTGAGCGGCACCTCCACCGCGACGCGCATCTCCTCGCCGAGTTCGGCCCACTCCTTGAGCAGCAGCGGCGCGTCCGGGCCGTCGGTGTCCAGGAGGTCCCGCTGGTACACGACCCGGTACCGCACACCGGCCCGCAGGGCGTCCTGCTGGCCGGCGTTGTCGTCGGCGGGCACGGCGACGGCCGGCGCCCGGACCAGGCTGCGGACCTCGTGCTGCGCCTCGTGCAGCAGGTGGTTGTACCGCTCGGCGAGCGGCTCCGCGCCCTCGATCACCTCGATCGGCTCGGCGGGTTCGTACCCGGCCTCCCTGCGGTAGCGCGCCGTCAGCTCGGTGATGGCGTGCCGCGCCCGGCGCGCGTCGTCCATGCGGTGCAGCATCAGCAGGTTGAGGTTGACGTCCGGCGGAGCCGCCCGCAGACCGGACCGGCTGCCGGACAGCCGTGTCACCAGGCCCTTGGCCTCCAGCCCGGTGAGAGCGGCCTCGACATCCGGCACGCCCAGTCCGGTCCGGCCGGCGAGTTCCCGCACGTCCTTGGCGGACCGGCTGACGAGCTCGACGTACACCTGCTCCTCGGTCGGTTCGACACCGAGACCTTCCAGCATCTCTCACCCTCCGGCGCGCGACAGCGGTACGGGCGTGCCACGCAGACCCCCCGTCGTGCGGGGGTTGTCGGATGTGCGTCCGTGGCTGGTGGCTGTGCTGATCTTGGGGGCCGTCCCGGCCCCGGTCAACGGCCGTGCCGTGGAGCGAGACACCGGGACCTCGGGCCGCCCACCCGCACACGGCCCCGCGCCGTCCCGTGGCCACGGGACGGCGCGGGGCCGGACCACGGTTTCGGCGGACGTGCGGGCAAGCATGTGGTCAGTGGCCGAAGGCCTCCTTCAGCCACCACGCGCCCTCCGTGGAGGCCGTCTTGGCGTCGATGACCAGCGGACGCCCACCCGGCTCCGCCAGCCATGCCTTGAGCGGGCCGAGGTCCTCCGGTGTGCGGACGGTGAGCGCCTCGCAGCCGTATCCGCGGGCGATGGCGGCGATGTCGGTGTCGGGGAAGGTGACCGTGGACAGGTCGGGCTCCTCCGGGCCGAAGTGGTGGACCTCCGCCCCGTACATGGAGTCGTTGTAGACCACCACCAGCATCGGCAGCCCCAGCCGGACCACCGTCTCCAGCTCCGAGATGCCCATCAGGAAGCCGCCGTCGCCGCATGCCGCGACCGGCAGCCTGCCGGGCTGGGCGAGGGCCGCGCCGATCGCCGTCGACAGGCCGAGGCCCACGGACTGAAACGCCTGGGTGAAGCAGAAGCCGTAGTGGTCGGGGACGTCCAGGTACATGCTCGGGTAGCCGAGGAAGTTGCCCGAATCGACGGAGACGACCCGCTCGGCGGGCAGCAGCCTGTCCAGCTCGACGGTGAGGGTGCGCGGGTCGATGGTCCCGCCGCCGGCTCCCGACCCGGTGGACTCGTCCTGGTAGGGGACCTGCTTCCAGGAGCCCTCCGCGGCGATGCGGGCGGCGGTCGCCGGGGTGCGGTAGCCGGTCGCCCGCTCCTCGCCGAGGGCGGCGAGGGTGTCGAGGGTGTCGGCCGCCGTCTCGGCCACCGAGCCCCACAGGCCGAGGTCCACCGGCCGGACGCGGCCTATCGCGGTCCGTTCCAGGTCCACCTGGACCACGGTCGCGTCGTCGGCGATCAGCCGCCCGTGCCGCATGGTCCACATGTTGAGGGCGCAGCCCCAGCCGACGATCAGGTCGGCCCCGGCGATGAGTTCGGCGGCCAGCGGGGTGGAGAAACCGCCGGAGACGTCGATGCTCCACTCCTGGTCGTGGAAGAGGCCCCGGGCCACCGCGGAGGTGGCCAGCAGCGCCCCGGACCTCTCGGCCAGCGCGATCAGCGCCTCCCGTCCGCCGGAGGTGCGGGCGCCCCGGCCGGCGACGAAGACCGGGCGGCGGGCGGAGCGCAGCAGCCGGGCGAACGCGGCGACGTCGGCCGCGGCGGGGCGCGGCTCGCCCACCGCGGGCCGCGCCACCGCCCGGGCGCCCTCGGGCAGCGGCTCGTCCTGGACGTCGATCGGCACGTTGAGGACCACGGTGCGGCGCTCGCGCGCGCACAGTTCGTAGGCCCGCGTGACGTCGTCGAGCGCGGTGCGCGGTGAGCGCACCCGCAGCGCGACCGCGCCGAGCGCCTCGGCCATGGCCTGCTGGTCGATGAAGAAGTTGGACGTCGGCTCGGGCGCCTCGGCGGTGACCACGAGCAGCGGGGTGCGGCTCTTGGCGGCCTCCCCGATCCCGGTGAGGGCGTTGGTGTAGCCGCAGCCCTGGTGCAGGGAGAGGACGGCGACCTCGTCGCTCATCCGGGAGTAGGCGTCGGCCATCACCGAGGCGCCGCCCTCGTTGCGGGCGGCGACGAAGCGTGCGCCGGCCCGCACCAGGGCGTCGGTGAAGTGGAAGTTGCCGCTGCCGACCACGCCGAACACCGTGCGCACGCCGAGGTCGTGCAGGGTGCGGCCGATGGCTTCGCGTACCAGCATGGTCAGTTCTCTCCGATCGGGGAAGCGGTGGCCGCGGACGCGTCCCGGTCGCCGCCGACGAGGGCGAGCACTGGAGCCGAGCCGGCGGCCCGGGTCGCGAGGCCCCGCGGAACCCCGCCGTGCCGTGCGCGACGGGGCCCCGCGGAGGCGTCCGGTCAGACGGTGCGGAACGCGCCCGCCCTGACGCCCGCGACGAAGGCGGCGAAGGAGGCGGCGGGGAGCGCCAGGACCGGACCGGCCGGGTTCTTGGAGTCCCGGACCGGAACGACGCCGCGGGAGGGGACGAGGTTCACGGCGACCTCGACGCACTGGCCACCGTTGTCGCTGTAGGAGGACGTGACCCAACGAGGGGATTCGGTCGTCACGAGATGCCCTTTCGTAGCTGGCTGATCAAGGCGACGGATTCCGCCTGGGACAGCGCTTCGGCCTGTAGCTGATGGTAGGCCGTCAGCACGGGCAGCACCGAGGTGCTTTCCCGCTCCAGGTGGCCCCGTTGGGCGGACTCCGCGTAGGACATGAGCGCTCTGTCCGCAAGCGTGAGGATCGTGATCGGCAGATTGAACGGCCGCCGGTGCCCCATCGTGAACTCCGCGATCTGGAGCACCGTGTTGGGGAGCTCCGCGAAGGCCAGCAGGTGGTCGAACTGCGCGGCCATGACCGTCGGGTCACCGATGGGCCGCCGGATGCAGCTCTCGTCCAGCACCACGAACACCAGCGGCCGGGACCTCCTGTCGAGGGCGCCCTGCCGCTCGGCGACGAGGGTCACCCGCTCGTCCGCCTGCTCGGGGCTGATGGCTCCCCGCGCGACCGCGCTCTCGGCGAGCACCGTCGCGTACTCCCGCGTCTGCAACAGCCCGGGGATCACGCCGACTTCGTACAACCGGATTTCCACGGCCCGGCCCTCGTAGGCGACGAACTCGGGGAAACCCTCCAGCAGGCTCCCGTGCCGGAGTTCCCGCGAGAGCCGCTCGAACGTCTCGGCACTGTCCGTTATCCCGAAGGCCCGGTCGGCACTGCGCGAAAAGCGCAAGGTTGGAAGCTTGCGACCGGTTTCCACGGACGAGATGTGCGTGCTGGAGTACTCCATCCGCGCCGCCAGGTCCTCCTGCTTCCAGCCGCGCGCCTCGCGCACCGTCCGCAGACGTGCGCCGAAGGCCGCGGCCGGGGAGCTCTCGGGGTTCAGCTCCTTGCGGTTCAAGGGCGTGCCACCAACCTTCCGTCCCCTTTCGCAAAGTTGAGAGGGGGCCGACTCTAGGCCACGCTGGGCCACCCTGGTAGTCGCTCCGTCACGGAGAGGAGTTGCCGTGGTCGCTGACCAGAAGTCACCTCACGTGCGGGAACGTCGTGAGGAAGCCGAGTCGCCCGTCCTCCTGACCCCCCGCCGAATCAGCCGCGCGAGTGACGACGGGGCACGCTCCGTCGATCTGGTGCTCCCCCGCGAGGGACGGTCCGTCGCGCTCGCCAGACGGTTCGCCGTGGACCGCGTCCGCGAGGAGATCCCGGACCCCCCGGACGAACTCGTCGACGCCGTCCGCCTGGTCACGTCCGAACTGACCACCAACGGCATCAAGTACGGCGCACGCGACGACGACCTGATCGGCGTGACCGTGCAGGTCACCCCGGACCGGGTGCGCGTCGAGGTCCACGACCCCAACCGCCGGCGCCCCCGTCTGCGCGGTGCGGCGGACCGGAGGCGACGCAACCACGGCAACGGCCTGCACATCGTCTCCGCCCTGGCGCACGGCCGCTGGGGGGTGGGCCCGAGGCCGTTCGGCAAGTACGTGTGGGCGGAGATCCCGCGTGACCGGTGACACCGGTCACGCCCGCGCGGCGGGCGAAGGCGTGGAACTCGCCTCGAGGGGGCCGTGCGAGGCGCGGACGCGGGAAGGACCTCGGTATGACGAACTCTTCCGTGCAGATCAAGGCCGTGATCGTCGACGCGGCCGACCCGGAGCGGCTCGCCGGGTTCTGGGCCGGGGTCCTCGGCAGGCAGGTGGCGGGCCGCACCGGCCCCTACGTGTGGCTGGACCGCGAGGCCGACCTCGTCGTGGGCTTCCAGCAGACCTCCGAGCCCAGGCCGCCGGGCAAGAACCGCGTGCACCTGGACGTCTCCTGCCCCGATCCGGTCACCGAGCAGCGGCGGATCGAGGGACTGGGCGGGCGCAGGCTGCACGCGTACGACGACGGCGGCTTCCTCGTGATGGCGGATCCCGAGGGCAACGAGTTCTGCGTCATCCCGGACGGCCCCGACGGCTCCGTCGGACTCGACGAGCGGGGACGCGCGCACTACCTGGACCACCGGCCGGACCGACGAGCGGACAGGAAAGATCACCACTGACGGACCGTCGGCGATACCGTGGGCGAATGTCTGATCGACACGACGGCGGCGCCGGGCAGGTCGCGGAAGCCTGGCGGAAGGTCACCGGCTGGCTCGCCGAGCACGCTCCCCTCTCCCACGCCTCGCTCCTGCCACCCGCCACGGAGGAGGAGATCGCCGCGGCCGACTCCTGCCTGAGGGAGTACGTGGGGCACGGACTGCCCCCGGAACTCGTGGCGCTGTGGCGGCTGTGCGGCGGCGTGGAGCACGTGGGGATCGAGGCCGACGAGGAGGGCGAGGTCGGCTCCGGGAGGTTCCTGCCGGGCGGGGTGCTGTACACCCCCACCCAGGCGGTGAGCGGACGGCTCCCCCTGACCGGTGAGCGGGACCACTGGCGCGGGGCCCAGGTGGTCCCGTGGCTGACGACGGACGAGGCCGGGCCCGAGAGCGGCGAGTACGTGGGCGCGGAGGGCGTCGGCCACTGGTCGATGCCCGAAATGGAACTCCGCCGGTACCAGCCGTCGTTGGCCGCGTACCTGGAGGCGGTCCACCGCACCCTGACGGAAGGGCCGGCCGACCTGATGGGCCCGGACGTGCCCGGTGTCGTCTGGGGCTGCCTGATCTGGGACGACCCCGCGTACCCCCTCCTGGACGAGGCCCTCCCGCACTGGACCCCCGTCCACGGAACGCCCGTCCACGGAACCCCCGTCCACGGAACCGCCGTCCACGAAGCGCCCGTCCACGGGGCCCCCCGGTGAGGCGGGCGTGGGCGGCGCTGGGACGGACGCGGCGGCTGCTCGTGACCGCCGCCGCGGTGCTCGCCGTCGCCGCGGCGGTCGCCACGCAGGCGCTGAACCACAGCACGAGCGCGAATCCCGCGGACCGGCGCGGGACCGTCGAGCGGGTGGATCCGGGACCGGGCCCGTCACCGTCCTGCTCCTGGGCGCACGAGGCGGGGCCGGACGCCACGGCGGACGCCAGGCCCGGCGACGGCGAGTTCAGGGCCGTGCCCGCCGACTCCCTGTGTTCCGCCGCGGAGCCCCGCGCGCGGGGGGAGGCCGGGTGACCGGCGCCGTCCGGCTCGCCGGCACCGGGTTCGGACCACCACACCGCCCGCGCGGGGCGGGGAAGGAGAGCACGCATGGACCGGCAGGCACGGGTGGAGGCCGCGTGGCGGCGTTACGAGGACTGGCTGAGCAGGCACGCGCCGCTCTCGTACGGCCTCCTGCGCGAGCCGGCGACGCCTGAGCAGCTGGAGCGGGCCGAGCAGGCCACGGGCATCGTGATGCCGCCGGAACTCAGGGCGCTCTACCTGATCCACGACGGCGTGCGGGGCGCCGACCTGGAGGAGTTCGGCGAGCAGCCGTTCGCGCCGGAAGGCGAGGGCGATCCCTGGCACCGGAAGGCGAACGCGGTCGACTTCATGCCCAACGGCCAGGCGTGGCTTCCGCTCGACCACCTGGTCGACGCGCACGGCGGGCCGCTCGCGGATGCCACCGGCCTGGATCCCGTGTCCTGCCTGCCCGTCACCGCGAGCGCGAGGTACACGATGACGGAGGGCCTGTACCTCGACCCGGCGACGGGATCGCTGGGCACCTGGGCGGACGCCCAGGAGCCGGCGCCGGTGGGGGCGGACCTCGCCGAATGGCTGGAGGAGGGCGTCGCCGCCCTGGCCGAGGGGCGCCCCGACCGCTTCCTCGGGATGCGTCCCTACCTGTCCCCCACCGGTGACGGCCTGACCTGGTTCGACCCCGACCCGATGTACGAGCAGGACGGCTGGCGGCCCGTGACGCGCTGACCGCCGTCCCCCCGACAGGCCGGCCCCCGGACCCGTGCGGGTCCGAGGGCCGGTTCCCCTGGCGCGGTCGAAGGGTCAGGGGGTCACTTCAGGACGTCACGTCAGGGCGTCACGGGCGCTGGGCGCACGTGATCACGTCGGCGGTGGCGTCACAGTCCTGGAACCCGTCGATGTCCACCCAGTAGGTGTCCGTGTCGAGCAGCCGGAAGGTCGACGCGAACGACCCGAAGCGGGCCATCGACTGGGAGTTGACGTTCAGCGACATCGAGGACCGGCCGCAGGTCTCGTCCCAGGTCGGCGCCGCGTACCGCTCGTCGTCGTACAGCCGGTAGGTTCCGTCGGCCAGCTTCTTCTCGTAGGTCTGGACGCAGTCACGTCCCTGCGTCGCGTCCGAGACGGGCTTGGGGTTCTTGCCGCCCTCGGCCGTGGGCATGCCGGCCGACTGGTACGTCGCGTTGAAGGAGTACTCGTCGCAGGAGCGCCGGTCCTTGTTCGAGCTCGAGAGTCCCGGGTGGAGCGCCGTGTCGGCGCGGTACACCATCCGGTTCGCCGCCGCTCCGTAGCAGACCCGGTACCGGTTCGCGTTCTCGCTGCGCCCGGCCTTGTTGGCGCCCGCCGCGTTCCGGGTCTTGCTCGGCATGTACTGCAGCGGGGTCACCGGCGTCTGCCCGAAGAACTCGGGGGCCAGGCGGTTCTGGATCAGCCAGGCGTGCGCCGCGGCCGAGGGGAACTTCTTCGCGTTCATCGAGTAGCCCGGGCTGTACTCCTTGATGACGCAGCCGCCGGACCCGTACACCGTGTCGCAGCGCGCGGGGATGGCCGCCGGGGAGGTGCCGTGGTTGTCGGTCACCACCATGTTCGGGGTGTCGGTGCTGAGGATCCCCTGGATGATCTGCGGGATGTCCCGGGACAGGTCCTTGTCCTTGGCGCCGGAGGCGTTGGCCACGCTGCCGTCCCAGGTCGTCTCGGCGTTGCCCTGGGCGATGTGGGTGTCCGCGCCGGACGTCCACGTGGGGCTGCGGTCGGTCTCCCAGTCGAAGCCCGTGTCGTTGTCGGCGCAGCCGCCGTTGCCGCAGGTGGCCAGGATGCTGAACGCCAGGGCCTTGGGCGAGGCCGGCCACTGGTCCGTGATCCCGCTGGGCAGCGGCGTCATCTGGAGCCAGTGCTTGATCGTGTTGCCCTTCGGGTCGAGCTTGAACTGCCACATCAGCTCGAAGTCCTGGTAGTAGTCCTTCTTGCCGTTGTTGCCCTTGACGTTCCACGAGAACAGCAGGCACGCCTCGCTGCGGCGGATGAAGGACTTCTGGGCGGTGAGGGTGGTGTCGCACCAGGAGCTGTCGAGGAGGGGGCCGGTGTATCCGGCGGCCGCCGTCGGGGACGCGTCCCGCGTGCCCGTCCGGTCGGCGCCCTGACGCTCGCGGGCCTTCTGCGCCTTGATCGCCTCCGCCGCCCTGGCGGTGCGCTGCTTCAGCGGTGTGACGGTGATGGTGGCGTCGCCGGCCTCGGTGGTCCGCTGCTTGCCGGAGAGCAGGGCGGGGGCGTCCTGCTGGACGGCGCCCGAGCTCGTCAGGGTCTCCCAGCCGTCCCAGCCGAACGCCGGGTAGGGGTTGTTCCAGTCGGCCGGGTCGACCGCGGCCGGGTCGGGCTCGTTGAGCGTGATGTCGACCTTGTGGCTCCGGGTCGCGGGCGCCGTTCCGGCGATGAACCCGTACCCGTTGGTGGCGCCGACGTTGTCCGCGCGGTCCACGGCCTGGGTCTCGACCTGGTGCGCGCCGTCGGTGGTGGGCGTCACCGCGAACGTTCCCGACGTGCCGGTCGGTGTGGTCGCGGTGTTCACCGTCTGCCAGGTGCCGCGTCCCGGGGCCCCCGCGTCCGGGTCGGCGTCCTCGCCGTCCACCCGGTACCGGAGCCGGTTGGCGTCGGCGGCCGCGGCCGCCGTCCACGTGCCGGACTGGCCGCTGCCGCCGCCGTAGCTCCCCTCGGGGTACTGGGCGGAGGTCACCGGGGACGGCTCGTCGGGCGCGGTGGTGTCGACGACGAACTGCGTCCAGGGGGACCAGTTCAGGTTGTAGTGGGTGCCGTCGTAGGCGTTGGTGCGGAACTTGTAGGTCTTGCCGTCCTTGAGCTGGCCGGCCGGGACGGTGACGGTGACCGGCTTGCCCTGCTCACCGGCCTCGGAGACCAGCAGGCCCTCACCGGCGGGCGTGGTGATGGGCGTGTCGGTGGCGGCGTCGTACACCTGGAAGGTGCCGCTCACGGTGTCGCCGTCGGCGTCGGTGAAGGTGTCCCGCAGGGTGGGCGTGGTGGTGTTGACCGCCCACACCCCGGCATAGGACTTGAAGGGGGCGCCCGCCTGGCGGTCGGCGCCGTCCGAGGGCCGGTAGTTGTAGGTGACGGACAGCTTCGGCTGGTTCGTGGTCGCGTTGCCGGAGTTGACCCGCTTCCACGCCTTGGTGTCGTCGGTGGCCGCCCGCAGGCCCATGTGGCCGCGGGTCACCTTGGCCGACGCCCAGGACTGGACGAGGGTGTCGACGTCGGCGTTGATCCAGCCGTCGGGCTGGGTGGCGGTGCAGTCGGGGTTGCCCCGGGTCTGCGTGGAGGAGTGGTACTGCTGCTTCCAGGTGGGCTGGCTGGTCCACCGCGAGGACGTCGAGGAGGCGGTGGTGTCCCAGACGGTCCAGCTCTGGCTGGAGCAGTCGGTGTTGCCGGAGTGGAAGTTGTACAGCGCCAGGTTGGTGTCGACGATCAGCGCGTCCTGGATCGGTGTGGTGTTCCAGGTGATGAAGGAGCGCGCGGTCCGGGGCGTGCCGTCGGCGTTGGTGGTGCCGGGGTTGCCCATGTCGAGTTCGACGTCGTTGGACCAGTCGACGGTCTCGCCCTGCTGCACGTAGGTGTCGAAGGTGGCGGCCAGGGCCGAGGTGGAGGGGTCGACGGTGACCGGGTAGCGGGTCTTCGGGTCGTTCAGGAAGTCCGCGGAGGGCGTGACGACGAGGTCGATCCGGCCCTCGCCCTTGTCGACGACCTTCATGCCGACCCGGGTCCGACGGTCGTGCTTGCCGGACGTCTCGTCGACGGAGGCGTCCCACATGACCGGTGCGGGCATGGTGGCCCGCGCGACGCCCGTCGCGGCGTCGGTGAAGGTGACGGACCCGTCGTCGTTCGCCTGCGCCCTCAGGCCCTTGGCCTTGACCGGCAGCGTGTAGGAGTAGGCGCCGTCCGGCCGTTCCCGGATCTCGACGAACTGCTCGAAGCCGGTCCGGGTGGCCTCGACGACCAGGTCGGCGCCGGGCACCGCGTCGGCGTAGCGGGCGGTGGTGCCGTCGAGTTCCGGCTCGGGCAGGCCGCCCTTCCACTGGAGGGTGACGCTCTCGTCGCCGGAGCCGAGGGTGACCAGGTCCCGCGCGGTGGCCTTCTGCGCCGCGGCGAGCGAGCCGGGTGCGGCGCCGCCCTTGCCGGCCAGGCGCAGGCCGGCGGGGTGTTCCTTCGCCTTCACCGATCCGTCGGCTGCCTTGGTCAGGGTGGCGTCGACGGTGCGCCACGTGCCGCCCCGCCGGACCCGCTCGGGTCCGGGCGTCATCTCGGTGGTCAGCGTGCCGTCGGGGTTGGCGACGGTGATCGAGTCGGCGGTGGTCTCGTCGGTGGCGGTGACCTTCTCGCCGGTCCTCCTGGCCTCCAGGAGCGCCCACGCCTTCGAGCCCTCGGCGTGGGACGCGGCCCACGCCAGGTCGTCCTCGAGGATCTGCGCCTCGGACGGCTGGGTGAGCCGGGTGGAGGAGGGCGGATCGTCGGGGAGGGGGGCCGCGGCGGCCTGCCCGGTCAGTGCGATGCCGGCTTCGGCGGTCAGCACCAGCGCGGTGGCCGCGGCCAGCCGCGTGAGGCGTCTGCTGCGGTGGGGGCGTCTCGATGCGGTCGGTTGTGCGGAGGGATACACGGGTGTGCCCAGTCCTTCCTTGCCATGACCTGAACTCCAGTGCGAATGCGCACCGGTGGACGACCCTAGGAAGGAAGATCATTTGGGCTGTAGGTGCTTTCCGGACAGCCGCGGCCGGGTGAGGGCGCGGCGACCGGGCGCCGGGGCGGGCCGGGGAGGGCGGGACCGCAAACGTAAGTAGAGTCACACCCTCCGCTTGATGCGCTGCGACCGGTTCAGGCCGTCCCGGGGATCACGCTTCGTGGCCGGGCGGAGGGTGCCCCCGACGGCTGCGACGGCCGGCGGGGGCGGAGCGCGGCTTCCCCGCGGAGGTTCCGCGGAGGCGGGACACGGCCGCCGCGCGGTTCCGGATCACCCGCCGCGCGCTCACCGTGCGTGGCGGTCCCGGCGGGGGCCGCCGAACCGGCGTGGCCGATCCCGGCGGGTGTCCCCCGGCACTGGGCACGCCCGGCCGTCCGGTCGGGCTTCCTCCCGTGGCCGAAACTTTCGGGGACGACGGGCGGAGAAACGACGTGCGGCGGGCGACGGGACGGCGCGGGCGGCGGGCGGCGGGGCGGCACGGGCGGCGCACAGGGCAGGCCCCCAGCCCGCCCGGCCGGCCGGGGCACGGCACCTCGGCCTACGCGGACGGGCCCCGGTCCTCCCCTGCGGAAGGGGAGGACCGGGGCCCGGTGCGCGGGAAGGGAAGCGGTCAGCAGCCGATCAGGCGCGAGGCGAGGTAGCCCTCGATCTGGTCGAGGGAGACCCGCTCCTGCTTCATGGTGTCGCGCTCACGCACGGTCACCGCGTTGTCCTCCAGGGTGTCGAAGTCGACGGTGACGCAGAACGGCGTGCCGATCTCGTCCTGGCGGCGGTAGCGGCGGCCGATGGCGCCGGCGTCGTCGAACTCGATGTTCCAGTGCTGGCGCAGCGCCTGGGCGAGGCCCTTCGCCTTGGGCGAGAGCTCCGGGTTGCGGGAGAGCGGGAGCACGGCGACCTTGACCGGCGCGATGCGCGGGTCGAGGCGCAGCACGACGCGCTTCTCCATCTTGCCCTTGGCGTTGGGCGCCTCGTCCTCGACGTAGGCGTCGAGGAGGAAGGCCAGCAGGGTGCGGCCGACACCGGCCGCGGGCTCGATGACGTACGGGGTGTACCGCTCGTCGTTCTCCTGGTCGTAGTACTGGAGGTCCTGACCGGAGGCCTTGCCGTGGGCGTTGAGGTCGTAGTCGGTGCGGTTGGCGACACCCTCGAGCTCGCCCCACTCGCTGCCGCCGAACTGGAAGCGGTACTCGATGTCGGCGGTGCGCTTGGAGTAGTGGGAGAGCTTCTCCTGCGGGTGCTCGAACCAGCGCATGTTCTCCTCACGCAGGCCCAGGCCGGTGTACCAGTTCCAGCGCTGCTCCATCCAGTACTCCTGCCACTTCTCGTCCTCGCCCGGCTTGACGAAGAACTCCATCTCCATCTGCTCGAACTCGCGGGTGCGGAAGATGAAGTTGCCGGGCGTGATCTCGTTGCGGAAGGACTTGCCCATCTGGGCGATGCCGAACGGCGGCTTGCGGCGCGCGGCGGTCTTCACCTGGGCGAAGTTGGTGAAGATGCCCTGGGCCGTCTCGGGGCGCAGGTAGGCGACCGAACCGCTGTCCTGGGTCGGGCCGAGGTGGGTGGAGAGCATGCCGGAGAACTGCTTGGGCTCGGTGAACTGGCCCTTGACGCCGCAGTTGGGGCAGTTGATGTCGGCCAGGCCGTTCTCGGGGGCGCGGCCCTTCTTCTCCTCGTAGGCCTCCTCCAGGTGGTCGGCGCGGAAGCGCTTGTGACAGGAGGTGCACTCGGTGAGCGGGTCCGAGAAGGTGGCGACGTGACCGGAGGCGACCCAGACCTCGGGGGCGAGGATCACGGAGGAGTCGATGCCGACGACGTCCTCACGGGAGGTCACCATGTAGCGCCACCACTGGCGCTTGATGTTCTCCTTGAGCTCGACACCCAGGTGCCCGTAGTCCCAGGCGGCCTTCTGACCGCCGTAGATCTCACTGCAGGGGAATACGAAGCCACGGCGCTTGCTCAGGCTGACGATGGTGTCGATCTTGTCGGCGGCCACGGTGCTCTCTTCATTACGACGACGGGCGGCGAGCGGCCGGCCGGCGACTGCCGCACCGGCCCCTCGGAGCATTGCTTCACAGCGAATGCCTCAGGTTACCGGCGGGGACTGCCCCCCGATCAAATCGGTCCCGCCACCAGGCCGCACGAGGCTGTGCGACACACCCCATCCGGCCCCTTCGCGTAGCTTTGACCTCCGTTGTTGACAACGGTTTCCATATTAGTTGAAAATGAGAGTCATGAACGTCCGACGACTCATACCGACGACCGCCGCCGCCACCGCCACGGTGCTCGGCGCCATCGCCCTCACCGCCTGCTCCGGCGGAGAGACGGCCACCGCCAAGAACACCGAGAAGTTCGATGTCGTCGCGTCGTTCTACCCGATGGCCTTCCTCGCCGAGCAGATCGGCGGGAAGAACGTCAACGTCACGACCCTCGTCGAGCCCGGCCAGGAGCCGCACGACCTGGAGATCACCGCCCGGCAGACCGCCGCGCTCACCGAGGCGGACGCGATCCTCTACCTGCAGGGCCTTCAGCCCGCCGTCGACGAGGCCGTCGCCCAGACCGAGGGCCCGGAGCGGATAGACGCCGCCACCCTCACCGAGCTGGAGGAGCACGGCGCCGAGGTCGACGGGGAGCACGCCGACGAGCACGCGGACGAGCACGCCGACGAGCACGAGGGCCACGACCACGGCCACGACCACGCGGCCGGTGCCAAGGACCCGCACATCTGGCTGGACCCGGACAAGTACGCCGAGGTCGCCGAGGGCGTCTCCAAGGCCTTCCAGAAGGCCGACCCGGCCCACGCGGCCGACTACCGGGCCAACACCGAGGACCTGGTGAACCGCCTCGACGCGCTGGACCAGAAGTTCGAGGACGGCCTGAAGGACCGGAAGACCGACGTCTTCCTCACCAACCACTCCGCCTTCGGATACCTCGCCGAGGCCTACGGCCTGATCGAGGAGTCCGTCACCGGCCTCGACCCCGAGTCCGAGCCCAGCGGCGCCCGCGTCAAGGAGCTCCAGCACATCGCGGAGGAGGACGGCGTCACCACCGTCTTCTACGAGACCCTGGTCAGTGACAGCACCGCGAAGACCCTCGCCGCGGACACCGGTCTGCGGACCGACGTGCTCGACCCGCTGGAGGGCGTCACCGACAAGTCGCGCGGCGACGACTACTTCCAGGTCATGGAGTCCAACCTCACGGCGCTGCGGAAGGCGCTGGGAGCCAAGTGAGCCGGCAGGAACCCCACCCTCAGGAGGGCGCCGTGGACGAGCCCGTCATATCCCTGCGCACGGTCCGCGCCGAGCTGGGCGCGAAGCCCGTCCTGCGCGGCATCGACCTGACCGTGCGGCACGGCGAGGTCGTCGCGCTGCTCGGCGCCAACGGCTCCGGCAAGTCGACCACGGTGCGCGCGATCATCGGCCAGGTGCCGGTGGTCTCCGGCGAGATCGACCTGTTCGGCGTGGACCGCCGCCGGTTCCGGCAGTGGTCGCGCGTCGGCTACGTCCCGCAGCGCACCACCGCCGCGGGTGGCGTCCCGGCCACGGTCACCGAGGTGGTCGCCTCGGGGCGGCTCTCCCGGGCCCGCTTCGGCCTGCTCCGCAAGGTCGACCACGTGGCGGTGCGGCACGCCTTGGAGCTGGTCGGCCTCGCCGACCGCGCCAAGGACCCGGTGGACGCCCTCTCCGGCGGCCAGCACCAGCGGGTGCTGATCGCCCGCGCGCTCGCCTCCGAGCCCGAGCTGCTGATCATGGACGAGCCGATGGCGGGCGTCGACCTGGCCAGCCAGGAGGTCCTCGCGGACACCCTGCGCGAGCAGGTCTCCCGCGGCGTCACCGTGCTGCTCGTGCTGCACGAGCTGGGCCCGCTGGAGCCGCTGATCGACCGCGCGGTGGTGCTGCGCGACGGCTGCGTCCTGCACGACGGCCCGCCGCCGAAGGCCCTCGGCCAGCACGCGCTGCCCGGCCACGACCACGTCCACCCGCACGACGACGCGGACGCCGACCACCTCCGTACGGGACTGCTGAGCTGATGGACCTCCTGAACTACGCCTTCATGCAGCGGGCGCTCCTCGCGGCCGTCCTGGTCGGCCTGACCGCGCCCGCCGTCGGCATCTACCTGGTGCAGCGCCGCCAGGCCCTGATGGGCGACGGCATCGGCCACGTCGCCATGACCGGTGTCGGCCTCGGCTTCCTGCTGAACTCCTCGCCGGTCTGGGTCGCCACCCTCGTCGCCGTCGCCGGCTCGGTGCTGATGGAGCTGATCCGCTGGTACGGCAAGGCCCGCGGCGACATCGCGCTGGCCATGCTCTTCTACGGCGGCATGGCGGGCGGCGTGCTGCTCACCGCCCTCGCCCCCGGCGGCACCAACGCCGGCCTGACCACCTACCTGTTCGGCTCGCTCTCCACGGTGAGTTCCTCCGACGTCACCGCGATCTGCGTGCTCGCCGCGCTGGTGCTGCTGGTCACCGTGGGGCTGCGCCGCCAGCTCTTCGCGGTCAGCCAGGACGAGGAGTTCGCGCGGGTCACCGGGCTGCCGGTGCGGGCGCTGAACCTGCTGGTCGCGGTCACCGCGGCGGTCACCGTCACGGTCGCCATGCGGGTCGTCGGCCTGCTGCTGGTGTCCGCGCTGATGGTGGTGCCGGTCGCCGCCGCGCAGCAGCTGGCGCGGAGCTTCGCCGCGACCTTCGCGATCGCGGTGGCGCTGGGCGTCGCCGCCACGCTGGGCGGCACGACCGTCTCGTACTACAACGACGTGCCGCCGGGCGCGACCATCGTGCTGCTGACCATCGGCGCGTTCGTGCTGCTCACGGCGCTGGCAACGCCCCTGGCCAGGCGGCGGGCGGCGGCCGACGCGCGGCGCGCGCGGGACGTGCGGACACCGGTCCCCCAGGACGAGGCCGAGTACGACCTCACGACGTCCGAAGGTCCCGCCGGTCGGCACGGACCCTGACCGCGCACCGCCGGGCTGGCACAATGGCCCGGCGACCCACGAATGTGAGGAGGCAACGGTGACGCCGACCGCCGGATCGCCCGTACGGGGCCGTTCCACCCGACAGCGCGCGGCCGTGGCACAGGCCCTGGACGAGGTCAACGGATTCCGCAGCGCACAGGAGCTCCACGACCTGCTCCGTCACCGCGGCGACTCCGTGGGCCTCACCACCGTCTACCGGACGCTGCAGTCCCTCGCCGACGCGGGGGAGGTGGACGTCCTGCGCACCTCCGAGGGCGAGTCCGTCTACCGCCGCTGCTCCAGCGAGGAGCACCACCACCACCTGGTCTGCCGCGGCTGCGGCAAGGCCGTCGAGGTCGAGGGCCCCGCCGTCGAGCGGTGGGCCGACGCGATCGCCGCCGAACACGGCTTCGTCGACGTCGACCACACCGTCGAGATCTTCGGCACCTGCGCCGCCTGCGCGGCAGCCGGCTGACGGTCCTCTCCCCGGGTAACGACAAGCCGAAGCTCCGCCGCGTCACGGCACCTCGCAGGTGCCCGACACGACGGAGCTTCGGCTTGTCCAGCTCCGCCCTCATCGAGCGGATTCACGGGACTGTCCACGAAGCGCACGCCATGCCGAGATGGACCCGCACTTCGTCGTCCTGCAGCGTTCGAACCCTCACGATGACGCTGTTGTCGCAATCACCGATCCGGTTGCTGTAGCTTCCGCCCTCCATGTCCTCCTCTTCGGGGAGGGTCTGCCATTCCCTCTCCTCGCCTTCGAACGTGCCGCCGAACAGGGCGAGGTCCGCTAGGCCGGAATCAGGCTCCGCCCGTCGCTACACCCGTCTTACATGCGCGGACCGCTCTCCCCCGCAGCCTCACCCGCGTCGGGACCACACCCGAAGCAGGCCAGGGCGGCCAGAACCGACACGAGGCAACCCGCCAAGAATCTTGGTCCGTCGGACGTCACGGTCACCGACCTGAACCCTCCATCCCCTTCAGACGCGCTGCAGATGCTGGTCGAGAAGAGTGCGCAGGCGGTCCAGGGAGATCTGGTCGGGGGCGCCGCGCTTCGCGATCCAGCCGCCCCGTATCCCGGCGCGCTGCGGACCGCGCAGGACGAAGAGACGGTCGGTCTCGACGTAGCTGCCGAAGGCGCCCCACGCCAGGTGGGCGTCCATGGTGGCCGTCGCGGTGCGTACGCCGTCCTCGTCGACCGTCACCCGGCACGGCACCAGCTGGTCGCCGACGGCCCTGGCCTGCCGACGCGCCGACGCGCCGACAGGACGTACACCCAGGGCAGCACCAGCGCTTCCAGCAGCAACAGCGAACCGAAGGCCCCGAAGGCGGTCGACCCCGTGACGGCCGCGCCGGCCACCGCAGCGACGCCCAGGACCCCGAGCACGACCCAGACCGCGGGCCTGCTGACGAGGCCGGCCATACCTCGCTGCTTGCGCGAGAGCACCTTCACCGTCTCCCGGAGATCCTCCACCGTGCTCTCGTACTCGAAGACCACGGCCCCCGGCACCACGTCCTGGCTCACGGCCCACCCCTCTTCCTCACCGGTCAAAGAGCCTGATCGTAGCCACAGCGGAAGGAGGGACCCCGGACGGATGTCACGCCCCCGGGCGGGAGGCCTCCGTGGCCGGCAACCGCCCGCCGGACACCGCGCGCCGTTGACAGCCCAGGACGCCCCGGCCAACACTGCCGAGGAGCCGCCCCGCCGATCGGGGCCGCCGCCCTTCTCCTCGGCCGCGTCGGGCCCGCGGGAGCATGCCGCGCCGCCGGACCTCCGCGGTCGCCCCCCACCGAAGGAGTACTCGTGCACCTGGACCGGACACCCGACCGGAACGTCCCCCACTTATCCGGCCCCAGCCGCAGAAGCGTCCTGGCCCGGGCCGCCGGCGTGGCGCTCGCCGCCGGCCCGGGCTCGCTGCTGCTGCCCGGCACCGCGCACGCGCAGACCGTCACGACGCCGCAGAGCGGCACGCACGACGGCCACTACTACCAGTTCTGGACCGACGGCACCGGAACGGTCGCCATGACGCTCGGCGCCGCCGGCCGGTACACCGTCAACTGGACGGGCTGCGGAAACTTCGTGGCGGGCAAGGGCTGGGCCACCGGCGGCCGCAGGACCGTCCAGTGGTCGGGCGCCTTCGCCCCCTCCGGCAACGGCTACCTGTCCGTCTACGGCTGGGCACGGAACCCGCTCGTCGAGTACTACATCGTCGACGGCTACGGCTCCTACCGGCCCACCCACCCCGACCACCGGGGCACGCTCACCAGCGACGGCCAGGTCTACGACATCTACCGCACGGTGCGGTACCCCAGTGGCGGCACCCAGATCCTGCAGCAGTACTGGAGCGTCAACCGGGGCAGGCGCACCCAGGGCGGCACCGTCACCACCGGCAACCACTTCGACGCGTGGTCACGCGCCGGGATGACCCTGGCCGGCTTCGAGTTCATGATCGTCGCGACCGAGGGTTACCAGAGCAGCGGGCGGTCCGACATCCTCGTCGGCTGACGGCCCGGCGGGGTGGTCCGGCCGGGGTCAGGCCCCGGCCGGGCCGCCCCGCATCGCGGACTCCATGGCGAGGAGCTGCTCGTTGGGGACGGCCCCGCCGAAGCGGCGGTCGCGCTGCGCGTACTCCAGGCAGGCGCGCCACAGGTCTCGGCGGTCGAAGTCGGGCCACAGGACGTCCTGGAAGACCATCTCCGCGTAGGCGGACTGCCACAGCAGGTAGTTGGAGGTCCGCTGCTCGCCGCTGGGGCGCAGGAAGAGGTCGACGTCCGGCATGTCCGGGTAGTACAGGTACTTCGCGAAGGTCTTCTCGTTGACCTTGGACGGGTCGAGCCGGCCGGCCTTCACGTCCTCGGCGAGCGCCTGCGCCGCGTCGGCGATCTCCGCGCGGCCGCCGTAGTTCATGCAGAAGTACAGGGTCAGCTTGTCGTTGCCCTTGGTCTGCTCCTGGGCGATCTGCAGCTCCTTGGCGACCGAGCGCCACAGCTTCGGCATGCGGCCGACCCAGCGGACCCGGATGCCGAGGGCGTCGAGCTGGTCACGGGTCTTGCGGATGAAGTCGCGGTTGAAGTTCATCAGGAAGCGCACCTCGTCGGGCGAGCGCTTCCAGTTCTCCGTGGAGAAGGCGTACAGCGACACCGAGCCGACGCCCACCTCGATGGCGCCCTGGAGGACGTCGAGGACCCGCTCCGCGCCCACCTTGTGACCCTCGGTGCGCGGCAGGCCGCGGTCCTTGGCCCAGCGGCCGTTGCCGTCCATGACGATCGCCACGTGCCCGGGCACCAGCTCGGACGGCAGCTTCGGCGCGCGCGCCCCCGACGGGTGCGGCTCCGGCGCCGTGTACTCGCGGCGCTGCCGCCCCAGGAATCCGCCTACGGCCATGGTGTTCCAGCTCCTCGTCCTCGTGCCTGCCCTGCGGTGTCGCGTGGTGCGGTGCCTACTGTTCCACGAACCGGAGCGACCGCAGACCGCGCTCCAGGTGCCAGTGCAGGTAGGCGGCGACCAGCCCGCTGCCCTCGCGGACGTGCCGGGGCTCGGCGGCGTCCGCGGTCTCCCAGTCTCCCGTGAGCAGTGCGCCCAGCAGCGCCAGGGTGGGGGCGGACGGCACCACGCTGCCCGGCATCCGGCAGTCCACGCAGACCGAGCCGCCGCCGGCGACCGAGAAGAACCGGTTGGGCCCGGGCATACCGCACCGCGCGCAGTCGCCGAAGCTGGGCGCGTAGCCGTTGACGGCGAGCGAGCGCAGCAGGAACGCGTCGAGGACCAGGTGCGGGGCGTGCTCGCCGCGGGCGAGCGTGCGCAGGGCGCCGACCAGCAGCAGGTACTGCTGCACGGCCTGCTCGCCCTCCTGCTCGGTGAACCGCTCGGCGGTCTCCAGCATGGCGGTCCCGGCGGTGTACCGGTCGTAGTCCGTCACGATCGTCCCGCCGTACGCGGCGATGGTCTCGCTCTGCGTGCACAGCGGCAGGGTGCGGCCGACCAGCTCGCTGCCGCGTGCGAAGAACTGCACGTCGACGTGGGAGAACGGCTCCAGCCGCGCGCCGAACTTCGACTTGGTGCGCCGTACCCCTCGGGCGACCGCGCGCACCCGGCCGTGGCCGCGGGTCAGCAGCGTGATGATCCGGTCCGCCTCGCCGAGCTTCTGGGTGCGCAGGACGACGCCGTCGTCCCGGAAGAGACTCATGGCCCCATTCTCCCGCACCCGCCACGGTGCCCCTCAGGGCCCCGCTCGGCGGCCCGGCGGGCGGCCCCGGCGGGCGGCCCCGGCGGGCGGACCTGGCGGGCGGACCGCGGTGCCTAGACGTCGACCATCCAGGCGCCGTCCTCCTCGTCGTCGACCCGGGTCTCCAGGTCCCGCAGGTTCATCCCGGCCTCCCACAGCTCGCGGAACCGCCGCAGCCGCTGCTCGACGTGGCCGGGGCGGGCGATCAGCCGGGTCTTGACGTTGACGTCGCGCAGGTCCTGCTCGATCTCGAAGGAGACGCCCTCGTCGTAGAGGATGAAGTCGCTGGTGGTGCCCCGCTGGAGGTGCGGCGGGAGTTCCTGCATGACCGCCGCGCGCAGCTCGATGCCGAGCAGCTCCTGCTCCTCGCAGAGCCGCAGCAGCTTGTCGTCGAGCATCTCCGCGGACTCCAGGAGGAACAGCCGCTGCACGACGACGCCCCGCTCGATGGCCTCGCGCTGGGCCTGGAGGTAGCGGGAGGCGGGCTCGCTGTTCCAGAACTCACGGTCCACCGAGGTGCTGGTGGCGAAGATGGACCGCTCGGTGGAGTGGGTGAGGGAGAGCATCCAGTCGTGGTTCTCCCCCGCGCACTCGGCGGTGAGGTTGTTGAGGTCGGCCATGTGCCGCACCACCCGCTCCAGCTCGGCGCGGGCGAAGGTCTGCAGGATGTCCGGCCCGGTGGTGAGCACCTCGGCGATGGAGCGCCGGGTCTGCTCGGGGATGGAGTCGGAGGTGACCCGCTCCACGCGGTGGGCGGCGACGGCCTCCACGGGGCCGCCGGGCTGCGGGGAGGGCGCCGCGGCGCGCTGGTCCGCCGCCCCCTTCAGGTCCGCGGAGTGCCGCTCCAGGCTCTCCCGGACGGCGGTGACAGTGCCGTCCAGCACCGCCCGGGTCTCGCCGGCCTGCCGGGCCTGGTCCGCGAGCTGCCGGGACAGTCCGGCGAGGTGCTGGACGACCAGTGCCGCGGCGCCGCACAGGACGGCGAGCACGATCCGCAGCAGCGGCCCGTCGCCGACGTCGAAGGCCGCGGTGACGGCGAGGACCAGCGCCGCCAGGGCCAGGCCGATGCCGGCCCTCCGCAGCCGCAGCGGCGTCCCGGCCGCGCGCCCGGCCGCGCCGCTGGTCCCGTCGGGCCGCGGCGACTGCGGTGCCGCCGACGGCTGCGACTGCGGCTGCGACTGCGACGACTGGGACTGCGGCGACTGCGGTGACTGTGTGGAGCTCATCTCGCTTCTCCCCCCGTTGGGATGTCCGTGATGTCCGGCTGGGCCGGCGGTTCCGGCTGGGCGTGCCGACGGCGTCTGCTCAGGGAGCCATCACCGCCTCCTGGTGCAGCGCGGGGACGGCGTGGAGGGCGAGCTGGTCGCGGATCCGCCGGACCAGGACCTGCCACTGGCGGTTGAAGCCGGGCCGCTCCTCCAGCGCGTCCCAGAGGGCGGCGAGCGACGGTTCGAGGCGGGCCCGGGGCATCCACAGGTGCAGCAGGTGGTCGACGGCCGGCCGCAGCGCCCGCACCACGGCGGTGCCGTCGGCCGAGCCCAGCCGGCTGCCGTCGAGGAGGCGGACGACCGTGGTGAGCAGCCAGTCGTGCAGGGCGAGGTCCTCGCAGAGGCCGGCCACCTCGGCGGGGTCCGCGCCGGGCGGGACGCGCAGCCTGAGGGTGCGCAGCTCGTCCTCGGCCAGGGTGAGCCGCTCGATGGAGGGGCCCGGCGCACCGGGCGCGGCGGGCAGCGCGGTCCACCGCAGCCGGGTGGGCCGCGACTTGAAGGGCGGATGCTGGTCGAGCAGCGGGTGGCGCAGCAGCACGGTGAGCAGGCCGTCGGCGATCAGCCCGACGTCGAGTTCGCCGCGCCGCGCCCCGGCCAGCACGCCCTCGGCGACGGCCTCGCGGGGCAGCCGGCCGAACGGCTCGAGCGTCCCTGGCCGGACCAGGTAGTGCCCCCAGGGGCGGCGGTGGTCGGGGCCGCGGGCGGTGAGGCCGAGCCGGGCGGAGGTCTGGAGCACCCGGCCCTCGGTGAGCGTGCCCCGCACGGCGACCGCGCCGACGGCGCGGACCTTGGCGCCGGTGGCGCTGGGCAGCGGGCAGTCGACGCCGGTGAGGGTGTCCGGGGAGCGGGCGTAGAGGTTGGGGCGTTCGGAGACCAGGACCCGTTCGTCGGCGCGCAGCCGCAGCAGCTGGGCCGCGGCGCGGATGTCGAGGGCCTGGTGCGCGGGAAGCAGGCAGGTGCGGACCTCGCCGCAGAGCAGCACGGCGCCCTCGCCGTCGTTCTCCCCCGCGTTCATGCCACCACCCCCCTGGTGTTCCTGCCCCGGCCCCCGTGCCATGTCACTGTCCCGCGTAGAAGACGTAGGAGATCCGGTCGGCCACGGAGGCGGGGACGGCGACGCCCTCCCCCGCGGACCGCGCGGCGACCTGCTGGAGCGCCCCGGGGTCGACCTCGGTCTGGTCGAGGATCACCCGGACCGCGTGCTCCACCGGCAGGAACCGGTTGGGCAGCACCGAGCAGGTGCGGTAGGCGGCGAACGGGGCGGCCCGGGACCGGAGCTGGAGCAGCGGCGGCATCTCGTCCCAGTCGTCCGGGAAGGGCCCTTCGTGCGGCCGCGGTGTCAGCACCGCCTCGCCCTCGTTGCGCAGCAGGCCGAGCCGGGCGAGCTGCCAGACGGCGGCGAGGAAGGGGCAGGACCACAGTTTCCGGCCGCCGGGGCGTTCGCTCCACAGCTCGACGTCGAGGAAGACGGAGTGCTGGCGGGCCGCGGTCTCCCGGGGCGCCTGCCAGGGGATCGCCTTCTTCATCGCCTGCGGCGTGCGGGCGACGGGGCTGCGTTCGCCGTTGGCGAGCCAGCCGGTCTGCCCGGCGGGCGGGCGGGCCCCGTAGGCGCCGGGCGGCGGCGCCTCCACCAGACGCCCGGCGACCGCCTCGGCGACCGGCGCTCCCTCGGCCTCGGCGCAGCCGGACTCGCGGGCCAGGTAGTCGATGTCCAGCCCGGCCCGCTCGGCCTCGGCGAGCAGTATCGGCACCAGTTCGCGGGGGGTGGAGAAACGGGTGAAGTAGTCGTCGATCAGGAAGCAGGTGGAGATCCGGGGCCGCTTGCCGGTCTCGGCGCGGGCGGTCTCGCGCACCGCCTCGGCCCAGTGGACGACCTGGGCGAAGTGACGGCGCAGCCGCTCGGGTCCGGCCTCGAAGTCCTCCATGTAGAGGTGGCCGAGTTCGAGCGAGAGGTGGGAGAGCGGGACCGCCTGGGTGCGGGGTTCGGCGGTGGTCTCGCGGAACACGGCTTCCGTCATGGCCGCCCCCAGTAGGCGTCGTCGGTGAGGCGGCGGGCGATCTCCTCGATCGCCTCGAGCGTCTCCTTGTTGGCGATCTGCTTGGAAAGCACGTCCTCCTCGGTGATCAGCTGTTCGCGCCACTGGAGGATGGGCTCCAGCGGCACGATGCCGAGGACGACGCTGTCGCCGATGCGGTTGTCGGAGGCCAGGCGGCGCAGGGCCTCGTCGCAGGCCTGCATCCAGGCGGCCTGCGCGGGCGTCACCTGCGACCACAGGGGCGACTCGGGGTCGGGCACGGCGGCCCGTACGAAGCGGATGTGGCCGCGCAGTTCGTCCTTGTCGTGGCCGTGTCCGGCGCCGCACTCGAGGATGCCGAAGTCCTTGTGGACCAGGCCGGCCGCGGCGATGACGTGCTGGCGGGTCCAGCGGTGGAAGACCAGCCAGCGGAAGGGGACGTGGCGCATCCGGGGGTGCGCGGTGGCCGCCAGGACCATGTCCATGGCGTAGCTGCGGCCGGCGCTGAGGTCGACGACGATCAGGTCGAACTCGGTGTTGAGCCGCAGCAGCAGGTCGACGCAGCGCTCCAGGGTGTCCTCGTCGGTGGCGAACTCGCCGCCGCTGATGTTGCCCGGGAAGAGCACCATGCGGCCCGCCTGGTTGGGCCGGTTGCGCAGCACGGGGTGCTCGGTCTGCCGCCACACGTCGATCTTGGCGGGTTCGTTGGTCTCGCCCTCCAGGTAGGAGTGGAGGCCGTTCTCCTGGATGCCGCGGATCGCGCCGGGCACGTCGAAGACGGCGGCGGCGGTGGGAGAGCCGAAGTCGAAGTCCACGTAGGCCACGTGGTCGCCGAGCAGGGCGCGCTGGTAGGCCAGATTGGCACTGGTCACCGAACGGCCGGTGCCTCCTTTGTCGGAGGCGGCGAAGACGAGCACGGCTCACACCTCCTGGGCGGCGGCGTCCCTGGCCTGGGACAGGGTGTCGAGTTCACGGAGCACGGGCAGGGAGAGCGCGAAGGCGGTGGCGGGTTGCTGCTCGACCAGCTCCCGGGCCCGTTCGAGACGGGCCTCGATGGAGCGCATGGCCCGGCCGCGTCCGCCGTCGTCGGTGGGTGCGGCCTCCAGCTGCTCCTTGCCGAACAGGTGGGTGGCCTCGCTGAGCAGGTGGCGGGCGAGGTCGGCGAGGTCGGCGCTGCGGATCGGGTCCTGGTGGTAGAGCTGGCGGGCGGCGACCAGGCATTCGGTGACGCGCTCGGTGACCGACCAGGAGAGCCGGGAGGGGATCCCCTGGAGCTCCGGGTAGGCGCCCTTGATGTCGTCCCAGAGGCCGGTGCCGTCGCCGTCCTCGATCCGGCGGGCCCACAGGTGCTCGAAGATCTGCTCGGCGAGCCGCAGCAGCCGGTCCTGGCTGGTGAGGTTGCGGGAGAGCTCGGCGAGCTGGATGGTCCGCTTGAGGAGGTGGGCGGAGAAGTCGGTCATCCGCCACAGCAGCGGCGGCTGTCCGTTCTTGCCCGCCCCGGAGAGCGGCAGGGTGGCGCCGGGGCTGTGCAGGTGGACGTAGGGGTCGTCGAAGGTGAGCCGGCTGGTGACGCGGCCGCGTTCGGCGAGCCGCTCCATGATGGCGACGGTGCGGGTGAGGTCGTCGTCGGTGGCGCGGCGGCGTACCAGGTCGTGCACGAGGATGGCGGCGACGGTGAGCGAGTAGTACTCGGACTCCAGCTGGAGGCCGGTGGTGCGCCAGGGCAGGTCCTCCAGGGGCCAGCGGGCCTCACCGAAGCGGGCGATGCGGGACCAGTACTGCTGGCTGATCTCCCACCGCAGGCGCAGCGCCTCGGCGAGCTTCTGCTGGTCGGAGTCGAGCAGGCCCAGGGTGAGGGTGCGCTCGGAGAAGAGGTCCTGGATACCGTCGAGGGCGATGACGGTGAAGTACACGTAGGGCAGGTTGTCGGCGACGCCGGGCGGCTGGCTGACCGGCGGCTCGGCCAGGTCGGTGATCTCGGGGGCGTCGCGGACGATGCTCCAGGCCCAGCCGCACTCGAAGAGCTGGTTGTCGTCCCGCAGCATCTCCTCGACGTCGATGCCGAGGATGAGGCTCTCGCCGATGGTCGCCCGCAGCGCCTTGAACCGGCGGGAGAACTGCTGGATCACCGCGCGGTCGGACTGGCGGCCCTGGCCGATCAGCTGGACCAGCCGCTTGCCCTGGTCGGACTCGGGCTCGAAGACGTTGACGCTGAACGACCGCAGCAAGCTGACCATGGCGGCGGTCAGCCGGGCGCGGGTAGCCTCTCTGAGGTCCTCCACCGCCTGGCGCACGTCGCTGCGGGCGGTGGTGTCCTCGTAGACCTTGAGGAAGCCGAGCGCGGCGAGGCAGAGCGTGATGGACATGGAGTACGAGTCCACGACGCCCCACTGCCGCTGTTCGGGGGTGACCTGGTCCTCGGACCTCCGGGGCCGGAAGTAGTGCCCGCCGGCGAAGGTGGGCTCCCCGTCGGGCCCGGTGTGCTTCTGCATGAACTCGCTGAGCACGGTCACGATGTTGGCCGGAATCTCCAGCCGGGTGCCGACCTGTTCCAGCGCCCGCAGGACGTCCCGTTCGGTGGTGTCGGGCTGGTCGAGGCGGAAGGCGGGGATCTCCGTCGCGGGATAGAGCAGGCACAGCAGCCGCTCGGCGTCCGCGACGGAGCTGACTCCGCCGAGCTCCCCCCAGGTGAACTTGCCCCCGTCCTGGAAGGAGTGCCGGCCGATGGCCCGCCAGATGTCCAGCAGGTGCTGGCGCGGTTTGATCTGCATTCCCCGTACCCCTCACAACAGATCAACCGGGCGGCCTCCCGCCCGGCTCGTTCAGTCGGACCTGCGGAAGCCGAGGGCCAGCAGCATGCCCTCGTGGCCGTCGCGCAGGGTGAAGTCCAGCTCGTGGTAGGTGACCTTCTGCGCCAGCGGGTCCAGCGCCCTGGCGACCTCCGGCTGGTCGACCTTGTACGCCGGGAACTCGTAGGAGCCCACCTCGTAGCCCTCGGACTGGAGCATGAAGGCCGCGGCGAACGGCGCGCCCGGCTCGAGGACCCCCAGGAAGCGGTCGACCGCCGCCAGGAACTCCTCACGGGAGCTGGACATGGACTCCGCGACGAAGAACATCGCGCCCACGCCCCAGCGTTCGGCGCTGCCGCCGAGCTCCAGCAGGTCGCCGGGGCGGGGGTCGGCCGCCTTGCCGAACCGCTCGCGCCGCTCGGCGTGCACCGCCTTGTACTCGGGGTACGCGGCCAGTTCGTCCCAGAAGGCCTCCCAGGCGGTGTCGAAGCCGCCCTCCTCGAGGTCCGCCTGCCTGCGCAGGTAGTCGAGGTTCTTGGGGCCCTTCTCCAGCAGCGTGATGTCCGAGCACCAGGGCAGCATGCACAGCGCCGGGTAGAGGTTGGCGCCCGCGCCCACGTCGACCCCCTTCACCGGCCCGTGGAGACCTCCGCCGAAATGGTCGATCAAATGCTTGCCGACCAGGCGGACGATCTGCTTGTCGACGTCAAGTGGGGTGGCATAGTTCCGCTTCACATAATCATCTGGGCAGAACTGGTCCCATGGTGCTTCAGAATTGAGGGCCATTTCTAGAAAATACCAACGCCAGCTGCCCTCCGAACCCCCAACGCCAGGCCAACATAGCAAAGTCGGCCCCAGTCCACGCACCGTGGCCCCTCCATCAACACGCTTGCATGGAACGGGACTTGATGGGAAGGCTTTCCACACCCCCACCGGCTCCGGCCGGCCGCCCGCGCACTGGATTCACTCGAAGGTGGTGCGCCCGCATGACCGCTTACACGGAGGCCCTTCCCTCCGCCCCGCCGGAGCTGGTCCTCCGACGCGCGGAGGAATCGGATCTTCCCGAACTGCGCCGTCTGGACCATGAGATCTTCGGCCAGTTCGCCTACCCGCCCTTTCTCCTCCGCCAGCTCTTCGATCTCTACCAGCGGCACTTCCTGGTGCTGGACGACGGCTCCGGCCTGCTGCACGGCTATGTGCTGGCCGGGACCGACGCGCTGAGCCAGGACTGCTGGATCCTGGGCCTCTGCGTCACCCGGGACCGCCGGGGGCGCGGGCTGGGCCGGGACCTGATGCGCGAGATCCTGCTGCTGCTGCGCGACGCCGGGATCGGCGTCGTCCGGCTGACCGTGGAACCGGCCAACAGCGCGGCCATCCTGCTCTACCGCTCCCTCGACTTCACCTGCGAGGAACCCGACGGCGGGATGCGTCCGGACTACTTCGGGCCCGGCCAGGACCGTCTGGTGATGCGGCTGGACCTCAGTCCCGCCGGGCCGGCGCGCTGAACCGCCGGACGTAGCGCCGCTGCCACGGCGTCTCCACCGCGTGCGGGTGGTAGTGGCGGCGGACCCAGGCCACCGCCTCGGCGGGCGCCACCCCGTCGAGGACGGCCAGACAGGCCAGCGCGGTCCCGGTGCGTCCGCGCCCGCCGCCGCAGGCGACCTCCACCCGGCGGTCCGCGGCCAGTTCCCACACCTCCGCCAGCGCCGACCGGGCCTCCTCCCGGTCGGCCGGCAGCCGGAAGTCCGGCCACCTCAGCAGCCGGGCCTCCCAGGGCACCTCGGGTGCGCGGCGGGCCTGCAGGTACAGCCCGAACTCCGGCACGGGCCCCGGCGGCAGCGCGTCCCGCAGCCCCCGTCCCCGGACCAGCCGCCCGGACGGCAGCCGCACCACCCCCGGGCCGTCCCCGGGCCAGCCCTCCTGCCGCTCCGGCATCTCCCGCATCCCCCGCCGCTCCGGCATCCCCTGTCGCTCCGGTCCGTCCGGTCGTTCCGGCCTCTCCGTCATGCCTTCATCGAACCCGTCCCGCGCACCCGGGGCAACCTGATCGGACGGGAGTGCGGTCAGGAGGGGTGAGGAGGTCTTCGATGCAGACCGAACTGGAGGACCGGTTCCAGGAGTTCGTCCAGGCCCGCTGGCCCCGTCTGGTGCGGACCGCGTACCTGCTGACCGGTGACCGGCACCTGGCCGAGGACCTGACGCAGACCGCGCTCGCCAAGGCGTACCGCTCCTGGCGGCGGGTGCTGCGCGCCGACAGCCCGGAGGCGTACGTCCGGCGGATCCTGGTCAGCTGCAACAGCGACCGGTTCCGCAAACGCCGCGTACCGGAGGCGCTGACCGCGTCGGTACCCGAGCGGGCGGGCCGGGACGAGGGCGAACGGGTGGACACCCGCGGCACGTTGCTGGCCGCGCTGGCCGCGCTGCCGGCCCGCCAGCGGGCGGTGATCGTCCTGCGCTACTGGGAGGACCTGTCGGAGAGCGAGACGGCCGCGACGCTGGGCTGCTCGGTGGGCACGGTGAAGAGCCAGGCCGCCAGGGGCCTGGCGAAACTGCGCGCCGCACCGGGACTGGCCCAGGCGCTGGACGGCACGGCCACGACGACGACCCCGCCCCTGGGGGCGGGACACGGAGGGGGAGGACGATGAACGAGGACGAGACGCGCGGCGGTCACGCGACGGCGCGGGAGGACGCCCTGCGCACGCTGCTGGCCGAGGACGCCGCGGCGCTGACCCCGGCCCCGGCGCCCTACGAGAGGATCCGCCGCCGCGGCCGGGCCGCGCGGCGTCGCCGGACGGCCGGACTGGGCGCCGCGCTGGCCGTGCTGGCGGTGGCGCCCCTGGGTGCGTACGCGCTGACCGCCCCCGCCGCCGCCCCGCTGGACCGGGCGGCTCCCGACACCGCGGTGGCGGGGCCCGGAGCGGCCCCGGAGCGCCCGGCGGGACCGGCCCGCCCGGCGACCGAGGGGCAGCTGCTCGACGGGATCACCTACGAGCAGGCATCCAGGGGGCTGCGGGAGTGCCTGGCCGGCGACCGCCTCTGGAACGACGACCCGGCGAAGGGCCGCCCGGCCCCGGACGGGCAGCGGGCCCCCTCCGGCGCCGTCACCGGGGAGCAGGACCCGCCTCCCGCCGAGGACTTCCGGCTCCTGCTCGCGATGCGGGCGACCGGGGACTCCAACGCCGCGGGCGACGGCTTCTTCGTCGTCGCCGTGGACGGCCAGGCCCGGCCGGACCGGGCCGACCGGCTCATCTGCACGCTCAAGAACGGCCAGGTGCCCGGGGTCAACCGGAGCAGCGGCGACATCGCTCCTCCCGACGCCGGACCCGTGGTCCCGGACGCCAACGCGGGCCGGCTCCACAGCCAGTCGGTGCTGAACCGGGGGGACTGGCGGCTGCCGTTCCGGTGGGGATCCGTCGGCACGGTGGAGCCCTCGGTCGCGCGGGTCACCGTCGAGTACGGCGGCGAGGCCGAGGAGGCCGTGCTGGACGGCGGCTGGTTCGTGGCCGCGGGCGAACTCGACCGGCAGGTCACCCTGTCACCGCGCGTCAAGGGCTACGACGCCGCGGGGAAGCTGGTCTACGACTCCGACCGGGACCGCTCCTACCAGCGCACCCTGCCGTAGCCGCCCGGGCGCCGCGCGCCCTGCCGTAGCGCCGCCCGGGCGCCGGGGGCCTCAGGACGGTGTGCGGGCGGCGGACTCCAGCAGCCGCGAGACGTCCTCGCCGGGCAGGGTGAGGGCCGCGCCCACCATGGCGAGCGCCTCGCGCTCGGCGGGGCGGTAGGGGCCGTCCGCGAGGGCGACGCGGGCGGCTTGGAGGAGAATCGATTCACGCCCGGCCGGCGCGAGGTGCGGGGCCAGCGGGGCCAGGGTCTCGTGCAGTTCCAGGGCGATCCCGGTCTCGCAGGGCCGGCCCAGGCAGCGCGAGGCGGACTCCTCGTCGATCACCCGGACCAGCAGGGCGAGCTGGTCGGCGGTGCAGTCGTCGCTGCCCGCGGCCCGCGCGCCCTCGGCGGCCGCCTCCAGGGCCGTGCGGGAACCCGTCCCGCCGGCCGCCAGCACCGCCAGGGCCACCGTGTGCACGGCGTCCCGCAGCATGGCGGAGAACCGGGCGGTGGTGGGGTGGTCCAGGACCTCGGCGCCGAACCTGCCGCCGCAGGCGGCGCACTCGACGACCGGCCCGGTCTCGCCCCGGTCGAGCAGCGGGACGCCGAGCACGGTGAGACGTACCTGTCCGCGCATCCGCTGGTAGTTGCGGTCACCGCCGCATCCGGGGCAGAAGAACTCGCCCTCCCCGGCCTCCGTCCAGGTGGTGCGCAGCCCCGTCATCCGCGGCCCGCGCCCGGGGCGCCGCCTGCCGTCCCGTCCGCTCCCTGGCAGCACGTCGCACCTCCGTACGGGTAGCCGCGGCCACGTCGCCGCACTCGGCGTGATGTTAGCCACATCACTGAGGCCCCGTCAGTACCCCGGACGGGACCTTTCCGTGATCATCCGGGGTCAAGTGGCCGGAAATGGCCGGGGCCGCACGCCGGTGTACGACGTGCGGGCCCCGAAACCGCCGGTGCGGATGATCAGCGGGCCGAGCGGTTGACGGCGGAGACGACCGCCTTCAGCGACGCGCGCGTCGTGTTGGGGTCGATTCCGATGCCCCACAGGACCTTGTCGCCGACGGCGCACTCGATGTACGAGGCGGCCTGCGCGGAGGCGCCCTCGCTCATCGTGTGCTCCTGGTAGTCCAGCAGGCGGACGTCGACGCCGATGCCCTGCAGCGCGTCGAAGAAGGCCGAGATCGGACCGTTGCCGGTACCGGTCAGCACCGTCGGCTCGCCGTCGACCGTGCAGCGCACGGTGAGGGTGTCGACGCCGTCCTGGTCGGTGGTGGACTGGCCGGTCTCGACCTGGATGCGGCCCCAC
Source organism: Streptomyces abyssomicinicus (assembly GCF_008974245.1). Taxonomy (GTDB): domain Bacteria; phylum Actinomycetota; class Actinomycetes; order Streptomycetales; family Streptomycetaceae; genus Streptomyces; species Streptomyces abyssomicinicus. The sequence goes on from NZ_BBZI01000008.1 coordinate 625,898, forward strand.
GGGTTCTCGGGGTTCGGCAGGTACTCGTCCTGGAAGATCTCCCAGATGTTCTTCGGCGTGACCTCGCCGCCGTCGGCGTCGGTCTTGGCCTGGATGATCTTCGAGAACTCGATCTGCATCCGGCGCGGCAGGTCCAGCTTGTGGTCGTTCTTCAGGACGTAGGCCACGCCGCCCTTGCCGGACTGGGAGTTGACCCGGATGACGGCCTCGTAGGAGCGGCCGACGTCCTTGGGGTCGATCGGCAGGTACGGGACCGCCCACTCCAGGTCGTCCACCGTGACGCCCTTGGCCGCGGCGTCGGCCTCCATGGCGTCGAAGCCCTTCTTGATGGCGTCCTGGTGGGAGCCGGAGAAGGACGTGTAGACCAGGTCGCCCACGTACGGGTGGCGCGGGTGGACCTCCATCTGGTTGCAGTACTCCCAGGTGCGGCGGATCTCGTCGATGTCCGAGAAGTCGATCTGCGGGTCGACGCCCTGCGAGAACAGGTTCATGCCCAGGGTGACCAGGTCGACGTTGCCGGTGCGCTCGCCCTGGCCGAACAGGCAGCCCTCGACGCGGTCCGCGCCGGCCATGACCGCCAGTTCGGCGGCGGCGACGGCGGTGCCGCGGTCGTTGTGCGGGTGCGCGGACAGGCAGACGTACTCACGGCGGGACAGGTTGCGGTGCATCCACTCGAACCGGTCCGCGTGCGTGGACGGCGTCGAACGCTCCACGGTGGCGGGCAGGTTGAGGATGATCTCGCGGTCCGGCCCGGGCTGCCAGACGTCCATCACGCTCTCGCAGACCTCCAGCGCGAAGTCCAGCTCGGTGTCGGTGAAGATCTCCGGGCTGTACTGGTAGCCGAACGCGGTCTCGTCGCCCAGCAGCTTGTCGGCGTACTCCATCACCAGGCGGGTGCCGTCGACGGCGATCTGCCTGATGTCGTCCCTGGAGCCGCGGAAGACGACCCGGCGGAAGACCGGAGCGGTGGCGTTGTACAGGTGGACCGTGGCCCGGCGGGCGCCCTTCAGGGACTCCACGGTGCGCTCGATCAGGTCCTCGCGGGCCTGGGTCAGCACCGAGATGGTGACGTCCTCGGGGATGGCGCCCTCGTCCTCGACGATCGAGCGGACGAAGTCGAAGTCCGTCTGGCCCGAGGCGGGGAAGCCCACCTCGATCTCCTTGTAGCCCAGCCGGACCAGCAGGTCGAACATGGCGCGCTTGCGCACCGGGGACATCGGGTCGATCAGGGCCTGGTTGCCGTCGCGCAGGTCGGTGGAGAGCCAGCGGGGGGCGACGGTGACGCGCTGGTCGGGCCAGGTGCGGTCGGGGATGTCGACCTGCTCGTAACGGCCGTACTTGCCGATCGGCATCGAGGAGGGCTTCTGGCGGTTCACCATGGCGGTTTCGGCTCCTTGGGTGTCCGGTGGACGAAGAGGTCCTGGAGGACGGCCGACTGTCGGCAGCAACGCCGGACACCGCGGGGAGGGGGTCGGCCTGACGACTTACAGACCCTCGCCGCGGCAGCTAAGGAGGAGCAGCCCGTACCGCATGATGTGCCGCAGCCTAGCCGAGCCACGCCACGATGCGTGGACGTGTATCAGTATGCGGGACCCAGGAGATCAAACGGGCAAAAGGTGCCCGAGACCACAAGGGAAGCGACAACTTCGGGCATCGTCGGCGATGTTGGATCACTTACCGTCACAACTAGTGACTTTCCCCTCACTCAAAGCGACCATGGGGAGGTATGAGCACAAACCGGGTCTTCTGCACGATCATCCCCCCGCACATCCTCGACACCCTCTCCCGGAACACCGACGAGCTCCTCTCCGGGCCCGCCCGCCGCACCCGGGAGCGCGACTCCCTGGAGCGCACCCGCCGCCGCCTGAACGCGGTGGCCGGCGCCCGGATCCTCGCCCGCCCGGAGGCCGCCGAGGACGGCAAGCCGCACCGCACCATCTACGACGCGCAGCAGCGCGAGACCCTCCCCGGGAAGAAGGTCCGCACCGAGGGCCAGGAGCCCGGCCAGGACGCCAGCGTGAACCGCGCGTACGCGGGGCTGGGCGCCACCTTCGACCTGTTCCTGAAGGTGTACGGCCGCGACTCCATCGACGGCAGCGGCCTGCCGCTGGACGCCACGGTCCACTACGGCGAGGAGTACGACAACGCGTTCTGGAACGGCGAGCAGATGGTCTTCGGGGACGGCGACGGCGAGGTCTTCCTGGACTTCACCATCCCCGTCGACGTGATCGGCCACGAACTCACCCACGGCGTCACCCAGTACACCGCCAACCTCGAGTACTACGGCCAGTCCGGCGCGCTCAACGAGTCGGTCTCCGACGTGTTCGGTTCCCTGATCAAGCAGTACACCAAGGGCGAGACGGCCGCGGAGGCGGACTGGCTGATCGGTGCCGGGCTGCTCGCGCCGCGGGTCACCGGCAAGGCGCTGCGCTCCATGAAGGAGCCCGGCAGCGCGTACGACGACGACGTCCTCGGCAAGGACCCGCAGCCGGGGTCCATGGACGACTACGTGGACACCCGCCAGGACAACGGCGGGGTGCACATCAACTCCGGCATCCCCAACCGGGCGTTCCACCTGGCCGCCACGGCGTTGGGCGGGCACGCCTGGGAGAAGGCGGGGCAGGTCTGGTACGACGTGCTCACCTCCGGCGACCTCAAGGCGGACGCGGAGTTCGCCGACTTCGCGCGGCTCACGCTGAAGGCGGCGGTGACGCGGTTCGGGGAGGGCGCGGAGGCCCAGGCGGTCGAGAAGGCGTGGCAGGAGGTGGGCGTCCTCAGCCGCGAGGCGTGACCCGCTCGTCCCTCTTGCGCGGCGAGCGCGGCCCGGCGGGGCGGGGCCGCGGGGCCCGGCAGCGGGCTGCGGGCAGCGGGCCCGGCAGGGCGGGCAGGGCGGGCAGGGCTGCCGAGGTGGTCCGGCGCTCGCCCGGGCGGGCCTCTCCGTCCAGGGCCATGCTCCGGCTGCCGGCTCCGGCCGCGGAGCGGGCGGGGCCGGCAAGCGGCGTCCGGCTGTCGAGGGTCCGGCGCCCGCTCGGGCATGTCTCCCCGACCGGGCGGGCGCGGCCGGCGGGGCGGCGCCGAGAAAGGGCGGCGGCGGCCGCGCCGAGTGGTGACGTCGGCCGGACAGGGGCGCGGCAGGGGGCTCGATGCGTTAGACAGGTGCCATGCGTATTGAGGTGACGCGGTCGGGCGGGTTCGCGGGGGTGGTACGCCGCGCGGTGGTGGACACGGCGGAGCTGCCGGACGCCGAGCGGTGGCAGGCCCTCGCGGAGGAGGCCCTCGCGGACGGGGCGGGGCCGTCCCAGGCGGACTCCCCCGTCCGGGACGGCTTCCGTTACGAGATCACGGTCGGCGACCGGGTCGTGGAGACGGGCGAACGCGACCTGACCCCCGCGCAACGCGAGCTCACCGCCCGCGTCCTGCGCGAGGGCGCCCGGGGCTAGCCGGGCGGTCAGGCGGTCAGGCGGTCAGGCGGTCAGGGTCTCGCGGACCGTTCCGTCGGGGCCCGCGACGAGGACGGGCGTGCCCGCGCCGCCGAGGTCGCGGACGGCGGCGACGTCCTCCGCGGGGAGGGCGGTGTCGGTCACGACCGCCGCCGCCTCCAGGGACCGCGCGCCGGAGGCCACGGCCATCGCCACCGCGGTCCGCAGCGCGCTGAGGTTCAGCGACTCCAGGCCGACGGTCCCGGCGACATACGTCCGCCCCGTCTCGTCACGCACGGCGGCCCCCTCGGGCACGCCGTTGCGGGCCCGCGCGGAGCGGGCCAGGGTCACGATCTTGCGGTCCTCGGGGTCGAGGTCGAGCGCGCTGCTGTCGGTCATGGTCCCGAGCATACGAACCCGTGGCGCCGCATCCGGCGTCGGCCCGGCCCACGCCCGGCGCGGTGGGCCCGGCCCCGGCCCGGCCGTAGGCCCGGCGTCATGCCCGGCGTCGGTCCCCGGCGCCGGGCCCGGTGGCCCGGCGGGTCACGGCCGGTCCAGCCGCAGCCGCTCGGCGCGCGGAAGGCCCGCGACCACCAGGTCGTAGGAGTCCTCGACCAGTTCGCGGAGCATCGTGTCCGGGAGTTCGCCGTCCACGGTCACCGTGTTCCAGTGCCGCTTGTTCATGTGCCACCCGGGCACGATCCGCCCCTCGTGCTCGCGCCGCAGACGGAGCGCGTCGTCCGGGTCGCACTTCAGATTGACCTTCAGGGGACGGGCGTCCAGCGCCGTGAGCGCGAAGAGCTTGCCGCCCACCTTGAACACGGACGTCTCCGGCCCGAACGGGTGGTCCTCCACCGCCCCGTTGAAGGAGAGGCAGAGGGCGCGCAGCTCCTGAGGGGTCATCAGCCCGTCCGTTCCCCGTCCTCGGAGGGCTCCCGCTGCCGGACCGGCTCCACCAGCACCGTGACGATCTTGTTCCGGCGGCCCGCCGCCGACTCGGCGGTCAGCTTCAGCCGGCGGCCGTCGGGGAGTTCCACCTCCGAGGCGGCCCCGGCGATCGGGACCCGCCCCAGCGCCTTGGCGAGCAGGCCGCCCACCGTCTCGACGTCCTCGTCGTCGTACTCCTCGACGCCGTAGAGGGCGCCCAGGTCGCTGATGTCGAGGCGGGCGGTGACCCGGTGGCAGCCGTCGTCCAGCTCCTCCACCGGGGGCAGCTCCCGGTCGTACTCGTCGGTGATCTCGCCGACGATCTCCTCGAGGATGTCCTCGATGGTGACGATGCCGGCCGTGCCGCCGTACTCGTCGATGACCACCGCGACGTGGTTGCGGTCGCGCTGCATCTCCCGCAGCAGGTCGCCCGCGTTCTTGGTGTCCGGCACGAACGCCGCCGGCCGCATCACCGTGGTGACCAGCTCGCTCTCCGCCTCCCGGCTGATGTGCGTGCGGCGGGCCAGGTCCTTGAGGTAGACGACGCCGATGACGTCGTCCTCGCTCTCCCCGGTGACCGGGATCCGGGAGAAGCCGGAGCGCAGGGCCAGGGTGAGGGCCTGCCGGATCGTCTTGAACCGTTCGATGACGACGAGGTCGGTGCGCGGCACCATCACCTCGCGCACCAGGGTGTCGCCCAGCTCGAAGACCGAGTGCACCATGCGGCGCTCGTCGTCCTCGATCAGCGACTCCTTCTCGGCGAGGTCGACCATGGCGCGCAGTTCGGCCTCGGAGGCGAACGGGCCGCGCCGGAAGCCCTTGCCGGGGGTGAGCGCGTTGCCGAGGAGGATCAGCAGGGACGGGACCGGCCCCATGATCCGGGCCAGCGGCAGCAGCACGTACGCGGCGGCCGTGGAGGTGTTCAGCGGGTGCTGCCGGCCGATGGTGCGCGGCGAGACGCCGACGGCCACGTAGGAGACGAGCACCATGACCGCGATGGCGGTCAGCAGCGCCTGCCAGGTCTCGGCGAAGTGGTCGAGGCAGGCGTGGGTGACCAGGGCCGCCGCGGCCATCTCGCAGGCGACGCGGACCAGCAGCGCCACGTTGAGGTAGCGGGTGGGGTCGGCCGCCACCTGGGCCAGCTTGGCGCTGCCCCGGCGGCCGGTGCGTATGGCCTCCTCGGCCCGGAAGCTCGACACCCGCGCGAGGCCGGCCTCCGCGCAGGCGGCCAGCCAGGCGAGGACCAGCAGGGCGACGACGCCCAGGATCAGCTGGACGCTCATGAGACGGTGGGTGCCGGGGACGGGCCGGTGAGGCCCTTCTCCGCCCGCCAGCCGTCGACGATGGCGGCCTGGAGGCCGAACATCTCGGCCTTCTCGTCGGCCTCCTCGTGGTCGTAGCCGAGCAGGTGGAGGACGCCGTGGACGGTGAGCAGCTGGAGCTCCTCGTCCATGGAGTGCCCGGTCGGCGCCTCCTTGCCCTGCTTCTCGGCGACCTCGGGGCAGAGCACGATGTCGCCGAGGAGCCCCTGCGGGGGCTCCTCGTCGTCCTTGGACGGCGGGCGCAGCTCGTCCATCGGGAAGGACATCACGTCGGTGGGACCAGGCAGGTCCATCCACTGGATGTGCAGCTGCTCCATGGCGTCGGCGTCCACCACGATCACCGACAGCTCGGCGAGGGGGTGGATGCGCATCCGCGCGAGGGCGTAGCGGGCGATGTCGAGGACCGACTCCTCGTCGATCCCGGTGCCCGATTCGTTGTTGACGTCGATCGCCATGGTGCCGCTCGGTCTACTTCCCCTTGTGCCCGGACCGGCCGCGGCCGCCCTTGTGGGAGCCGTTCTCGGTGCCGTGCGTGCTGTCGTACTTCTCGTAGGCATCGACGATACGTCCGACGAGCTTGTGCCGGACGACGTCCTGGGACGACAGCCGGGAGAAGTGGACGTCCTCGACGCCGTCCAGGATGTGCTGCACCTGGCGCAGACCCGACTTGGTGCCGTCCGGGAGGTCGACCTGGGTCACGTCACCGGTGATCACGATCTTGGAGTCGAAGCCGAGACGGGTCAGGAACATCTTCATCTGTTCGGGCGAGGTGTTCTGGGCCTCGTCCAGGATGATGAAGGCGTCGTTGAGCGTCCGGCCGCGCATGTAGGCGAGCGGCGCGACCTCGATCGTCCCGGCCGCCATCAGACGGGGGATCGAGTCGGGGTCGAGCATGTCGTGCAGCGCGTCGTACAGCGGGCGCAGGTACGGGTCGATCTTCTCGTAGAGCGTTCCGGGCAGGAAGCCGAGCCGCTCGCCGGCCTCGACCGCCGGGCGGGTCAGAATGATCCGGGTGACCTGCTTGGACTGCAGGGCCTGCACTGCCTTCGCCATCGCGAGGTACGTCTTGCCCGTACCGGCCGGTCCGATGCCGAAGACGACGGTGTGCTTGTCGATGGCGTCGACGTAGCGCTTCTGGTTGAGCGTCTTCGGGCGGATGGTGCGGCCGCGGGAGGACAGGATGTTCTGCGTCAGCACCTGCGCCGGCGTCTCCTGGCCCTGTCCGTTGCCGCTTGTGCCCGCCTTCAGCATGGCGATCGAACGTTCCACCGCGTCCTCCGTCATCGGTTGCCCGGTGCGGAGCACCAGCATCATCTCTGCGAACAGCCGCTGGATGAGGGCCACGTCCGCCGGCTCGCCCACCGCGCTGATCTCGTTGCCCCGGACATGGATGTCGGCCCCGGGGAAGGCCGTCTCGATCACGCGCAGCAGGGAGTCGCCGGACCCCAGCACCGTCACCATCGGGTGCTTCGCGGGGACGGTGATCTGCGCTCGTGCGGGTCCCTCGGCGGGACCTGGGGCATGGGGTGTCTGCGTCATGGGCCGGCTCGTAGGCCTGCACATCCTCCTCGCTGGGGTTCGCCCGCCACAGGGGGCCTTCCGTTCCCCAGGGTACGACGGGTCACGGTCAACACCCCAGGGCTTTTGCCGCCGCCGGGCCGGTGCCCGGCAGGGGTGACGGGCGGTGCGGCGGACGGTTCGTCGGGCACGGCGGGGGCACGGCGCGGGCGGGTCAGCCGGAGCGGCGGAAGCCGATGGTCGGGACGGCGCGGCGGCGCGGCCACGGGGCGGTGTCCCGGCGCAGCGGCTCGGGGACGAGTGCGTCCAGGAACGCGTACCGGCGCAGGCCCACCGGGTCCTGGCCCTCCAGCGACTGCACCGTCCGCCACCAGGCGGCGACCTCGGCCCATCCGGGGGCCGACAGCGAGCCGCCGAAGTCCTGCACGGAGAGCGCGGCGGTCAGTCCGGCGAACGCCAGCCGGTCCGCGAGCGGCCAGCCCGCCAGCGTGCCGGTGACGAACCCGGCCACGAACACGTCGCCCGCCCCGGTCGGGTCCAGCGCCTCCACCGCGATGGCGGGCACCTCCGCCGCCTCGCCGGTCCGCCCGTCCACCCCGTAGGCGCCCTCCGCGCCGAGGGTCACCACCGCCACCGGGACGTGCTCGGTGAGGGCGTGGGCGGCGCGGCGCGGGCAGTCGGTGCGGGTGTAGCGCATCGCCTCGGCGGCGTTGGGGAGGAACGCCTCGCAGTGGGCCAGGTCCGGCAGGGCGGCCAGGTCCCAGGCGCCGGTGTCGTCCCAGCCGACGTCGCCGAAGATCAGCGCCCCCGCCCCGGCGGCGTGCGCCACCCACGGTTCACGGCGGCCGGGCATCAGCGAGGCGACGGCGGCCCGGGAGCGCGGCGGGAGGGCGGGCGCCGGCTGTTCCTCCTCGGGGGGCTCGTGGCCGTGGGACACCATGGTGCGCTCGCCCTCGTAGGCCATGGAGACGGTCACCGGGGAGTGCCAGCCGGGCACCGTGCGGGACGGGGAGAGGTCGATGTGCTCGCCCTGCTCCAGGGCGTCCCAGCAGTACTCGCCGTAGTGGTCGTCGCCGAAGGAGGCGGCGAGCGAGGTGCGCAGGCCGAGGCGGGCCAGGGCGGTGGCCATGTTGGCGACGCCGCCGGGGCTGGAGCCCATGCCGCGGGCCCAGGACTCGGTGCCGCGGACGGGGGCGGTGTCGAGGCCGGTGAAGATGATGTCCAGGAACACGGTCCCGGTCAGGAACACGTCGCAGGGCGGCTCGTCCGGGGCGCGCAGGGCGGCCAGGGGGTCGACCTGGGGACTGCTCCGGAGATCTGCCGGGGCTGCCTGGGTCCGGGCGGGGTCGTCGTGCGACGTGGGCGCTGTCACGGGCGGAGCTTTCTTGCCGGTGGTGCGGTATTCAGCCAGTCTGCCCCAGCCCGTGCCTCGCTACGCGGGCACACGCCCCCCGGCCCGGAAGGGCCCGGCACGGCGGGGCCCGCCCGTCAGGCGACCCCGCGGATCCGGTGGACGAGCAGGGCCCCGGCCAGGGCGAGGAGGCCGGAGACGAGGAAGAGCGAGGTGTAGCCGCCGAGGTGGGTGACCAGGGGCGCGGCCACGGCGGGCGCGAGCACCTGGGGCAGCGAGTTGGCGACGTTGATCACGCCGAGGTCCTTGCCCCGGGCGGCGGCGTCCGGCAGCACCTCCGTCATCAGCGCGAAGTCCACGGAGGTGAAGACGCCGAAGCCGATCCCCAGCAGCGCCGCGGCGACGATCGCGGCGGGCCAGGTCTGCCACCCGGCCAGCATCAGCGTGGCCGCCCCCATCAGCACCCCCGACCACAGGACGTACGGCTTGCGGCGGGCACTCCGGTCGGACCGGACGCCGCTGACGACCACCGTGGCCAGCAGCAGGGCGGCGTTGACCACGGTGAGCACGAAGACGCCCTGCTCCGGGTCGGGGTGCCCGACCCGGTCGCGCAGGAAGTAGAGCAGGTAGAGCAGGACCAGCGCGTTGGACAGGTTGATCAGGAAGCGGGTCAGCCAGGCCCAGCCCAGGTCCGGGTGACGCCGCGGGTCGAACCCCAGACCCGCGAGGAACCGCCGGGCGCTCACGGGGGCCGGCCGGGCGGCGGCGTCCGGCGGCGGCTCGCGGTGCAGCAGGAAGGGGACCACGCCCAGCAGGCTGAGCACGGCGCAGGCGGCGTACCCGGCCCCGATGCCGCCCGCGGCGGCGGCGAGCCCGGTGCCGACGACCACGCCCACGATCTGCACGCCGCCCAGCCAGCCGCCGACCGTGCCCCGCTGGAGCCGCGGCACTCGGTCCGGGACCGCCGCGGTGACGGCGGCGAACGAGGCGTTCAGGGTGAGCTGGACCAGGCACCAGCCGAGCACCATCGTCCACGGCCCGGAGGCCCGGCCGAGCAGCAGCAGGAACACCGCGCCGGTGACCGAGCCCGCCAGGATCCACGGGCGGCGCCTGCCCCACCGGGACGTGGTCCGGTCGGAGAGCGCGCCGAAGACGGGGCTCGCGACCGCCGCCACCACGGCGCCGGCGCCGGTCACCCAGGCCAGCATCGTCTCCTTGGACATGCCGCCGCCGGTGGCGAACAGGGCGGTCTGGGAGGCCAGCAGGATCTGCATGGGGCCGTACCAGCCGACCCAGACGGCCCCGTTGGCCAGCGACAGCGAGGTGGTCCAGCCGCCGCCGACCCGCTCGGCCGGCTCTGCCGGGGGGCCGCCGGACGGGCTGGGCGGACCGGGCGGGTCGGGTGGACCGGGCAGCGGGTCCGCCCCGGGCGCCGTCGTCACGGCTGGGCCCGCAGCACGTCGCGCAGCCAGGCGTACGAGGCCTTGGGGGTGCGGGTGCGCTCCGGGGAGTCGAAGTCGACGTGGACCAGGCCGAAGCGCTGCTCGTAGCCCTCGTTCCACTCGTAGTTGTCCAGCAGCGACCAGACGAACCAGCCGCGCACGTCCACACCCTCCTCGATCGCCCGGTGCAGGGCGCGCAGGTGGGAGTCGAGGAAGGCGATGCGGTCCTGGTCGTCGAGGCCCGGGTAGGAGCAGCCGTTCTCGGTGATCACCACCGGCGGGAGGCGGTCGCCGTAGCGCCCGCGCAGCCCGGTGAGGGTCTCCGTCAGGCCCTCGGGGACCACCGGCCAGCCGAAGTGGGTCTTCGGGCGGCCCTCGATCTCGTGCAGCGAGAAGGGGATCCCGGCCGGCACGTCGAGGGTGCCGTAGGCGCTGTTCTCACCGGTGGGGGCGCCGACCAGGGAGGGCGCGTAGTAGTTGACCCCGTAGAAGTCGAGCCGCTCGGAGACGGTCTCCAGGTCGGCGTCGACGTCGCCCGGCATCAGCTCGGCCAGGCCGTCCGGGTAGCGGCCCAGCAGGAGCGGGTCGGAGAACGTCCGGTTCATCAGCACGTCGTAGAACTCGGCCGCCGCCACGTCCTCCTCGCGTGCGGAGAGCGGCCAGGTGGGGCTGTGCGAGGCGGCGATGCCGACGTCCGTGGCGCCCGCCGCGCGCAGGGCGCGGACCGCGAGGCCGTGGGCGAGAAGCTGGTGGTGGGCGGCGGGCAGCGCGTCGAACATCAGGGTCCGGCCGGGGGCGTGGACGCCGAGGGCGTGGCCGAGGATCGTGTGCTCGGCGGGCTCGTTCAGGGTGATCCAGGTGCTCACCCGGTCGCCGAGCCGGGCGGCCACCCGCTCCACGTGGTCGGCGAACCGGGCGGCGGTGTCCCGCTCCAGCCAGTCCAGGCCGGCCGGGAGCTCCCAGTGGAAGAGGGTCGGTACGGGGCGGACGCCGGCGGCGAGGAGGTCGTCCACCAGACGCTCGTAGTACTCGAGCCCGCCGGGGGAGCCGGCGCGGGGCCAGGAGACGGAGAAGCGGTAGGCGTTCACGCCGAGACCGGCGAGGAGGGCGACGTCCTCGCGGTGGCGGTGGAAGCTGTCGCAGGCCACGGCGGCCGTGGATCCGTCGCGGATCGCGCCGGGGCGCGCCTCGAAGACGTCCCACACGGACTGCCCGCGCAGGTGGGCGGCGCCCTCGATCTGGTGGGCGGAGGTGGACGCGCCCCAGAGGAAGCCGGGCGGGAACGACGGGAGCGGGTCGACTGCCATGGGCGGATCCTCCTCACTCGGCGGCGAGAAGGTCAACACCCTTGCGAGCACCGGGATCCGGCCCCCTCCCGAGGGTCCGCGGTCACTGCCGGGCCGCGGTGTCGGGGTCGATGCCGTGGGCGCGCGCCGGCATCGACGCGGTGACGGACCCCCGGGCGGCGAGGCCGTCGCGGACGCCGTCGCGGTGGGCATCGTGGTGGGGCATCGTGGTGGGCGCCGTGCCGCGGGCCGGCCGCGACGGTCCCGGGCGGGTCGGCCCCGTCCGGAGCGCCTTCCGGCGGGCGGGTGTGTGGGGCGGGTCACTCGGGCGGGAGGCCCACGGGGCGGCCGTCGGTACATGAGGGTCGCCGGATCGGAGAGAATGGGCCCCATGAGCGTTCGTACACAGTCACCGCAGCCGTCCGAGGACCTCCACCGGGCCGGCTTCGCCTGCTTCGTGGGCCGCCCCAACGCGGGCAAGTCCACCCTCACGAACGCTCTGGTGGGCCAGAAGGTGGCGATCACCTCCAACCGCCCGCAGACCACCCGGCACACCGTGCGCGGCATCGTGCACCGCCCGGACGCCCAGCTGATCCTGGTGGACACCCCCGGCCTGCACAAGCCGCGCACGCTGCTCGGCGAGCGGCTCAACGACGTGGTGCGCACCACCTGGGCCGAGGTCGACGTGATCGGCTTCTGCCTGCCCGCCGACCAGAAGATCGGCCCGGGCGACCGGTTCATCGCCAAGGAACTGGCGGCCATCAAGAAGGCCCCGAAGGTGGCGATCGTCACCAAGACCGACCTGGTGGACTCCAAGCAGCTCGCCGAGCAGCTGATCGCGGTGGACCAGCTCGGCAAGGAGCTGGGCTTCGCCTGGGCGGAGATCGTCCCGGTCTCGGCGACCGCCGGGAAGCAGGTGGACCTCCTCGCCGACCTGCTGATCCCCCTCCTGCCCGAGGGTCCCGCGCTCTACCCGGAGGGCGACCTCACCGACGAGCCGGAGCAGGTGATGATCGCGGAGCTGATCCGCGAGGCCGCTCTGGAGGGCGTGCGCGACGAACTGCCGCACTCCATCGCCGTCGTCGTGGAGGAGATGCTGCCGCGCGAGGACCGGCCGGCCGACAAGCCGCTGCTGGACATCCACGCCAACCTGTACATCGAGCGCACCAGCCAGAAGGGCATCGTCATCGGCCCCAAGGGCAAGCGCCTGAAGGACGTCGGGATCAAGTCCCGCAAGCAGATCGAGGCGCTGCTGGGCACCCCGGTCTTCCTGGACCTGCACGTGAAGGTCGCCAAGGACTGGCAGCGCGACCCCAAGCAGCTGCGCAAGCTCGGCTTCTGAGCCGGCGGGCGCGCACGCCACGGCCCCGGTACCGCGTGCGGTACCGGGGCCGTGGCGTGTCGCGGGGGCGTGGCCGCGTCGCGGGGCCGTGGCGTGTCGCGGGTCCGCTCAGCGGGGGAACTCGTACGCCTCGACCTCGGCGAGGTAGCGGGCGCGCCGTTCCTCGTCGTCCTCCAGGAAGGAGGCGAGGAAGGAGTTGCGGGCGAGTTCGCGCAGCCGGTCCTCGCCGAGCCCGAGGTGGTCACGGACGGCGTCGAAGTTGTCGTCGGCGTAGCCGCCGAAGTAGGCCGGGTCGTCGGAGTTGACCGTGCACATCAGCCCGGCGTCCAGCATCGCCGGCAGCGGGTGCTCCTCCAGCGCCTCGACGGCCCGCAGCCGCACGTTGGAGAGCGGGCACAGGGTCAGCGGGATCCGCTCCCGGACCAGCCGTTCCACCAGTGCCGCATCCTCCATGCACCGCAGGCCGTGGTCCACCCGCTCGACGCCCAGCACGTCCAGCGCCTCGGTGATGTAGGCGGCGGGGCCCTCCTCACCGGCGTGGGCGACGCGGCGCAGGCCGAGGGCGGCGGCGGCCTCGTAGACCTCGCGGAACTTCACCGGCGGGTGGCCCACCTCGGCGGAGTCCAGGCCGATGCCGGTGATCCGGTCCAGGTACGGCCGGGCGAGCTCCAGGGTCTCCATCGCCGACGCGGCGGACTCGTCGCGCAGGAAGCACATGATCAGCCGGGTGGAGACGCCGTGGGTCTCCTCGCTCCTGGACAGCGCGCGCCACAGGCCGTCCACCACGGCACCCATGCCCACGCCCCGGGAGAGGTGGGCCTGCGGGTCGAAGAAGATCTCCGCGTGCCGCACGCCCTGGGCGGCGGCGCGGCGCAGGTAGGCGTCGGCGAGGTCCTCGAAGTCCCGCTCGGTGCGCAGCACCGCCATGCAGGCGTAGTACAGGTCGAGGAAGGACTGCAGGTCGTCGAAGGCCTGGGCGGCGCGCAGGTCGTCCACCGACGCGTACGGCAGGGTCACGCCGTTGCGCTCGGCGAGCGCGAAGGCGAGCTCCGGCTCCAGGGTCCCTTCGATGTGAAGGTGAAGTTCGGCTTTGGGGATGGACATCCGTGAATGATACGGGCAAGGGCATGCGATCGCCTTGCTCGTGGGGCTGCCGGGGCGGCACCCGCCGCCGGGCCGCCGGTCGGTCCGCCAGTCGGACCGCCAGTCGGACCGCCGGCCGGACCGCTCACACCCGCTTGGGGACCGGAATCCGCTGGAGGTCGCGGGCCACCGTCAGTTCACCCTCGAAGCCGGCCGCGCGGGCCTGGCGTTCGAACTCCTCTGGGTCGGAGTAGCGCTGGCTGAAGTGGGTGAGCACCAGGTGGCGCACGCCCGCGTCACGGGCGACGCGGGCCGCCTGGCCGGCCGTGAGGTGGCCGTGGTCCTCGGCGAGGGCGACGTCCTCGTCGAGGAAGGTGGACTCGATGGTCAGCAGGTCGCAGCCCTCGGCGAGGCGGTGGACGCCGTCGCAGAGGCGGGTGTCCATGACGAACGCGAACCGCTGCCCGCGCCGCACCTCGCTGACCTGGTCCAGGGTGACGCCGTTCAGCTCGCCCTCGCGCTGGAGGCGGCCGACGTCGGGGCCCCCGATGCCGTGGGCGGCGAGCCGCTCGGGGAGCATCCGGCGGCCGTCGGGCTCCACCAGCCGGTAGCCGTAGGACTCGACGGGGTGGGAGAGCCGGTGGGCCTCCAGCGTGTACCCGGCGGTCTCGGCGACGGGCCCGTCGGCGTCGACCGGCGCCTCGGTCAGCTCGACCGTCTCGCGGTAGGCGGTGGCGTACCGCAGCCGGTCGAAGAAGCGCTGCCCTGAGCGCGGGTAGTGGGCGGTGACCGGGTGCGGGACCTGGTCGAGGTTGATCCGCTGGATGACTCCGGCCAGCCCGAGGGAGTGGTCGCCGTGGAAGTGGGTGACGCAGAGCCGGTTCAGGTCGTGCGCGGCGACCCCGGCGCGCAGCATCTGCCGCTGGGTTCCCTCGCCGGGGTCGAACAGGATGCCCTCGCCGTCCCACCGCAGCAGGTAGCCGTTGTGGTTGCGGTGCCGGGTCGGGACCTGGCTGGCGGTACCGAGGACCACCAGTTCACGCACGGACACGCTCGCCGTCCCCTGGCCGGGTCAGCCGGGGGGCCACTGGAGGCCGCGTCCGCCGAGCACGTGGGCGTGCGCGTGGAACACGGTCTGGCCCGCGCCGGAGCCGGTGTTGAAGACGAGGCGGTAGCTGTCCAGGTGCTCCTCCTCGGCGACGGCCCGGCTCTCGCGCAGCACGTCGGCGGCGAGCTCCGGGGCCTCGGCGGCGAGGGTGGCGGCGTCGGCGTGGTGCGCCTTGGGGATGACGAGGACGTGCGTGGGCGCCTGCGGGTTTATGTCCCGGAAGGCCACCGTGGTGTCGGTCTCGCGGACGACGGTGGCGGGGATCTGTCCCGCGACGATCTTGCAGAACAGGCAGTCGTCCTGCGGCTCCCCTGCCATGGGCCCTCCTCGTTGGTGCCGTACGTGGCGCCGTGATCGCTCACGCGCTGTCATCGTAGCGTCCCGGACCGACGGCGCCGTGGGGGGCGGGCGCGGCCCCGCGCGGGGCCGGGGCCACGCCGCTCCCCCGTGTCGTCACAGCGACGGCGGCGTCTTCGCCGGGGTGCGGGCCAGCGACTCCAGCGCGATCCGGACCGCCTCGTCGAGCTGCGGGTCGCGTCCGGCGGCGTGGTCCTGCGGCGCGCACACCACCTCGACGTCCGGGTCCACGCCGTAATTCTCGACACCCCAGCCGGGCCCGTCGAACCAGAACGCGTACTTGGGCTGCGTCACCCGCGTCCCGTCGACCAGCTGGTACCGGTTGTCGATGCCGACGACCCCGCCCCAGGTCCGGGTGCCGACCACGGGCCCGATCCCCAGCGCCTTGATCGCCGCGTTGACGATGTCGCCGTCCGATCCGGAGAACTCGTTCGCCACCGCGACCACGGGTCCCCGGGGCGCGTCCTGCGGGTAGCTGATCGGCCGGATGCCGCGCCCGACGTCCCAGCCGACGATCCGCCGCGCCAGCTTCTCGACGATCAGCTGGGAGGTGTGCCCGCCCCGGTTCTCCCGGACGTCGACGACCAGTCCCTCCCGGGCGACCTCGACGACCAGGTCACGGTGGAGCTGCGCCCAGCCGGCGCCCATCATGTCGGGGACGTGCAGGTAGCCGAGGCGGCCGCCGCTCAGCTCGTGGACGTGGGCGCGCCGGCCGGCGACCCAGTCGTGGTAGCGCAGCGCCTCCTCGTCGTCGGTCGGCACGACCACGGTGTGCCGCGGCTCGCCGCCGTCCGCCGGGGCGACGGTGAGTTCGACCGGCTTGCCCGCGGTGCCGACCAGCAGCGGCCAGGGCCCCCGCACCGGGTCGACGGGCCGCCCGCCGACGGCGGTGACCGCGTCGCCGGGCCGGACCGCGACGCCGGGCGCGGCCAGCGGGGAGCGCGCCCTGGGGTCGGAGGTCTCCGAGGGCAGGACGCGGTCGACGCGCCAGGCGCCGTCCTCGTGCCGCGAGACGTCCGCGCCGAGCAGCCCCTGCCGCTCGTCGCCGCCGTGGCCGGCGGGGGTGACGTAGGCGTGCGAGGTGCCGAGTTCGCCCTGCACCTCCCACAGCAGGTCGACCAGGTCGTCGTGGGTGGCGAGGCGGCCGAGGACGGGGCGGTAGCGGTCGAGGACGGCCTGCCAGTCGACGCCGCCGAGGTCGGCGCGCCAGAAGTTGTCCCGCATCAGGCGGCCGGCCTCGTCGAACATCTGCCGCCACTCGGCGGCGGGGTCGACCAGCTGGTGGATCCTGCCGAGGTCCACGGCGACCTCGTCGTCGCCGGAGGCCCGCCGGTCACCGGGGACCACCTTCAGCCGTCCGCCGCTCCACAGCGCCAGCCGCTTGCCGTCGCCGCTGACCGCGTAGGAGTCGACGTCGTCGCCGAGGGTCTCCAGCCGCAGCTGGGCCAGGTCGTAGCGCTCCAGCTCGCTCTTGGGCCCGGACTCGTCCGGGGTGGCGCGCGAGGCGCCGAGCACGCCCTCGACGGGGTGGCGCAGCCAGAGCACGCCGTCCTTGGCGGTGCGCAGCGCGCCGTAGCGGGCGGCCTCCACCGGGAAGGGCACGATCCGGTCGGCGAGGCCCTCCGGGTCGATCCGGGTGGCCGGGGTGCCCTCGCTCTCCGGCGTCTCGTCCTTGTCGGGGGCGTCCACCGGACGCCCGTGCCGCTGGGGCCCGAAGGGCGACGGCGTGACGGCGGCCAGGGTCATCAGGTAGGGGCGGTTGGTGCCGACGAAGGCCATGTCGAAGGCGTGCTCGTCGTAGACCGGGTCGAAGGCGCGCGCCGACAGGAAGGCGAGGTGCTTGCCGTCCGGGGTGAAGGCGGGCGAGAAGTCCTTGAACCGCAGCGGGGTCGCCTCGACCACCGAGAGGTCGGCGGTGTGGGCGAGCTTGAGCTGGGCCAGGTCGCCGACGCCCGGGTGGGACCAGGCCAGCCAGGCGGAGTCGGGCGAGAAGACCAGCCCGGAGCAGTGGCCGTTCTCGCTGCGGTCGACCTCGCGGACCTCGCCGCCGTCCCGCTCGACCAGCAGCACCCGCCCGTCGTGGGAGGCGACGGCGAACCGCCCGCCGTCCGGCGCCACGGTGAGGCCGAGCGCCCGGCCGAGCCGGCCGGCGGCGATCCTGCGCGGGCCGCCGCCCGGGGCGGGGCCGGTGGCGGGCGCGAACTCCAGGGCGTCCTCGCCCTCGGCGTCGGTGACCCAGACCGCCCACTCCTCGCCGTCCACCCGGAAGGCGCGGGCCAGCCGGTTGCGCACGCCCGGCTCGGCGGCCAGGGCGCGGGCCGGGCCGGAGCGGTGGGTGATCCAGTGGACGGCGCCGCGCACGGTCACGGCGCTGCCGCGGGCGCTGTGGTCGGGCGAGAACCCGGAGAGCCAGCGCGAGGGGGTGACCGGGTAGGGCTGGAGGTCGGTGCGCTGGCCGCCGAGCCGGATCTCCGGGCGGCGCGGCTCGGCGCCGTCCAGGTCGTCCAGCAGCAGGAGTTCACCGGCCGAGACGTACACGACGCGGGTGCCGTCGGTGGCGGCGTGCCGCGCGTAGAAGACGTCGTCGCCGACCGGGGTGTGGCGGCGCAGGTCCGAGCCGTCGGCGAGGGAGGAGTAGAGGGCGCCGGTGCCCTCGTGGTCGGAGAGGAACGCCACGCGCTCCCCCACCCACAGCGGGCACTCGATGTTCCCGTCGAGGTCCTCGTGGAGGCGGGCGAACTCGCCGGGGGTCTCCTCGGACCCGATCCACAGCTTGCCCGCGGTGCCGCCCCGGTACCGCTTCCACCAGGCGGCCTCGCGGCCCATCGGGGCGGAGAGCAGCACGGTGCGCGGGCCGAACGCCACGTCGCCGACCGGGCCGAAGGGCAAGGTCTCGGCGGGCCCGCCGTCGAGCGGCACGGCGCGGGCCCAGGAGCGCCGCAGGGTGGCCTGGCCGTGGGCGGAGGTCACCAGGACCCGTCCGTCGGGGGTCCAGCCGCGGACCTTGGTGGTGGGCGCGCCCCAGTGGGTCAGGCGCCGGGAGGGGCCGCCGTCCACGGGAGCCACGTGCGCCTCGGGGGCGCCGTCCCGGGTCGAGGTCCAGGCGACGTGGGTGCCGTCCGGGGAGATCCGCGGGTGGTCGACCGGCGTGTTGTCGGCGCTGACCCGCCAGGCTCGACCGCCGTCGAGCGGGGCGACCCAGACGTCGTCCTCGGCGGTGAAGGCGATCAGGTCGCCGTGCAGGTGCGGGAAGCGGAGGTATGCGGGAGCGAGCGTCGAGGCAGACTCTGTCACCCGGTCAGACTAAGCAGCCCGGGCCCTCCCCCAACAGGGTTTTCGCCCGACCCGGCGTCCCGTGCGATCACTTCGCGCCGCCGGGTCCGGCCTCACCCGGCCTGGCCGGCCTTCCGGCGGTCGGGCGGGCGGGCCGGCCGGCTGTGGGCGGCGCCGGCGGGCGGTGGCCGGCGGGCGGTGGCCTGTGCGGGCGGACGGGCCGGTGGGCGGCGTAGGTCAGGACCAGCGGCCCGTGCGGCCCAGCAGCAGCGCGGTGGCGGCGGTGCCCGCCGTGGACGTCCGCAGCACGCTGCGCCCCAGCCGGTACGCCTTGGCCCCGGCCGCCGCGAACTGCTCCAGCTCCTGCGGCGAGACCCCGCCCTCCGGCCCGACGACCAGCACGATCTCCCCCCGCGCGGGCAGTTCGGCGGTGGCCAGCGCCTCGCTGGGGTGGTCCCGGTCCTCGTGCAGCACGACGGCGAGGTCCGCGCGCGCCAGCAGCTCGGCGACCTGCTTGCCGCTCGCGAGCTCGGCGACCTCGGGGAAACGCGTACGGCGGGACTGCTTGCCCGCCTCCCGCGCGGTCGCCCGCCACTTGCCCAGCGCCTTCTGCCCGCGCTCGCCCCTCCACTGGGTGATGCACCGCGCCGCGGACCAGGGCACGATCGCGTCCACCCCGGTCTCGGTCATGGTCTCCACGGCCACTTCCCCCCGGTCGCCCTTGGGGAGCGCCTGCACCACGGTGATCCGGGGGCTCGGCACGGGCTCCTCGCGCACCGCCGTGAGCCCGCCGACGACCAGCCGGTCCTTGCCCTCGGCGGCCTCGACCACGCCCTCGCTCCAGCGCCCCCGGCCGTCCGTGAGCACCACCGCCTCGCCCGGCTGGAGCCGCTTCACCGACACGGCGTGCCGGCCCTCGGGGCCCTCCAGGAGGAACGTGGGCGCGTCGAGGACGAGTTCGTCGACGACGAAGACGGGGGCGGTCACTGCGCCTCCAGGTGCGGTGGAACGGGCGGTGTGCGGCGGAACGGGGTTGCGACGGGACGCGCGGCGACGGGACGCGCGCGGTGTTACGGGGACGCGGCGCGACGGGGACGCGCGGGAGCCGCCGCGGACCGGGACGCGTCCACGGCGGCTCCCCCAGGCGTCTCAGCGCCCGTTGAAGGCGTCCTTCAGCCGCGAGAACAGGCCCTGCTGACCCGGCTGGAACTGCCCCGTGGGCCGCTCCTCGCCGCGCAGCTTGGCCAGCTCGCGCAGCACCCGCTCCTGCTCCGGGTCGAGCTTGGTCGGCGTCATCACCTCGACGTGGACGATGAGGTCGCCCCGCCCGCCGCCGCGCAGGTGGGTGACACCGCGGCCGTGCAGCGGGATCGACTGCCCGGACTGGGTGCCCGGCCGGATGTCGACCTCCTCGTGCCCGTCGAGCGTCTCCAGCGGCACCTTGGTGCCGAGCGCCGCCGCGGTCATCGGGATCGTCACCGTGCAGTGCAGGTCGTCCCCGCGCCGCTGGAACGTCTCGTGCGGAAGCTCGTGGATCTCGACGTAGAGGTCGCCGGCGGGTCCGCCGCCGGGGCCTACCTCGCCCTCGCCGGCCAGCTGGATGCGGGTGCCGTTGTCGACACCGGCCGGGATCTTCACGGTCAGCGTCCGGCGCGAGCGGACCCGCCCGTCGCCCGCGCACTCGGGGCACGGGTTGGGCACGACCGTGCCGAAGCCCTGGCACTGGGGGCAGGGCCGGGAGGTCATGACCTGGCCGAGGAAGGACCGCGTCACCTGGGACACCTCGCCGCGGCCGCGGCACATGTCACAGGTCTGCGCGGAGGTTCCGGGGGCCGCGCCCTCGCCGTGACAGGTCTTGCAGACCACGGCGGTGTCGACCTGGAGTTCCTTGGTGGTCCCGAAGGCCGCCTCGTTGAGCTCGACGTCCAGCCGGATCATGGCGTCCTGGCCGCGGCGGGTCCGCGAGCGCGGTCCGCGCTGCGAGGCCGTGCCGAAGAAGGCGTCCATGATGTCGGAGAAGTTGCCGAAGCCGCCGGCCCCGAAGCCGCCCGCACCCGCGCCGGCGCCGCCGGCCTGGGAGAGCGGGTCGCCGCCGAGGTCGTAGACCTGCTTCTTCTGCGGGTCCGAGAGCACCTCGTAGGCGGCGTTGATCTCCTTGAACCGCTCCTGCGTCTTCGGATCGGGATTGACGTCCGGGTGCAGCTCGCGCGCGAGCCTCCGGAACGCCTTCTTGATCTCGTCCTGGGACGCGTCGCGGCGCACGCCGAGTACGGCGTAGTAGTCCGTGGCCACTTACGACTCCGCCAGGATCTGTCCGACGTACCGTGCCACTGCGCGTACTGCTCCCATCGTTCCCGGGTAATCCATGCGGGTCGGTCCGACCACGCCGAGCTTGGCGACTGCCTCGCCGCCCGAACCGTAGCCCACCGACACGACGGACGTGGAGTTGAGCCCCTCGTACTCGTTCTCGTGACCGATACGTACGGTCATGGCCGAATCCTGCGCCTCCCCGAGGAGCTTGAGGAGCACGACCTGCTCCTCGAGCGCCTCCAGGACGGGCTGGATGGTGAGGGGGAAATCATGTGTGAAGCGGGTCAGGTTGGCGGTGCCGCCGATCATCAGCCGCTCCTCGGTCCGCTCGACCAGCGTCTCCAGCAGGGTGGAGAGCACCGAGGCGACCGTGCCGCGGTCCTCCGCCTCGAAGGCCTCCGGCAGGTCCTGCACCAGCAGCGGCACGTCGGTGAACCGGCGTCCGGTGACCCGGCTGTTGAGCCGGGCCCGCAGGTCGGCGAGGGTGTTCTCGCCGATCGGGGCGGGGCAGTCGACCATGCGCTGCTCGACCCGGCCGGTGTCGGTGATCAGCACCAGCATCACCCGGGCCGGCGCCAGCGCCAGTAGCTCCACGTGCCGCACCGCCGAACGCGTGAGCGACGGATATTGGACGACGGCGACCTGCCGGGTCAGCTGCGCCAGCAGGCGCACCGTGCGGGCCACCACGTCGTCGAGGTCGACGGCGCCGTCCAGGAAGTTCTGGATGGCCCGCCGCTCGGGCTGGGTCATCGGCTTGACGTCGGCCAGCCGGTCGACGAAGAGCCGGTACCCCTTGTCGGTGGGGATCCGCCCCGCGCTGGTGTGCGGCTGGGCGATGTAGCCCTCCTCCTCCAGCGCGGACATGTCGTTGCGCACCGTC
This sequence comes from Streptomyces abyssomicinicus, assembly GCF_008974245.1. Taxonomy (GTDB): domain Bacteria; phylum Actinomycetota; class Actinomycetes; order Streptomycetales; family Streptomycetaceae; genus Streptomyces; species Streptomyces abyssomicinicus. The sequence continues at coordinate 647,516 of NZ_BBZI01000008.1, forward strand.
GCGGGGGACACGCCGAGGTTGTGCCGCTCGGTGAGGGCCTTGGAGCCCACCGGCTCCTCGGTCCCGACGTAGTCCTGGACGATGGCGCGCAACACCTGCAGCCTGCGTTCACTCAGCATCGCGCACACCTCCGGATGTCGGCTCGGCCTCACCGCTTCTGCCCCTTGCGTCGACTGGCACTCGACCTGGGCGAGTGCCAGTCATTCGCAAGCCAGTGTACGGCCGGGGGGTACGGCGCGGGCAAGGGCGGTCGCCGCGCGGTCCCGATAGCGTCGCCCCATGAGCGTGACGTGGGAAGCCCCCGGCGGATGGGAAAACCTCGGCTGGGAGCCGCTGGCCCCCGGCGTGGGGCGGCTGCGGCTGCCGGTGTGGGACTGCACGGTGGGTCTGGTGGCGGGGCCCGAGGGGGCACTGCTGGTGGACGCGGGGTCGAGTGTGGCCGAAGGCACACGGATCCGCCAGGAGGCCGAGGAGCTGCTGAACGCCGGGGCGCCGTCGGCGGGAGCGGCGGGAGGGACCGGAACGGCGGGAGCGGCGGGAGGGACCGGAGCCGAGAGGCGTGTCACACATGTGGCGCTCACCCATCCCCACTTCGACCATGTGCTGGGCGCCTGTGTGTTCGCCGGCGCGGAGACGTTCGCGGCGGTGGGCTCCGGCGCGCTGCTCACCTCCGGCGAGGGACGGGACGCGCTGCGGGCCGACGCGGTGGCCGAGGGGCTGGCCGCGGACGTGGCGGAGAGCGCGGTGGAGCTGCTGACCGCGCCCCGGCACGAGGTGCACGACGACCACGTGGTGGACCTCGGTGGCGGCGTCCGGCCGGTGCTGGCCAACGTGGGGCCGGGCCACACCGCGCACGACCTGGCGGTGCTGGTGCCGGGGCCGCGTCCGGTGGTGTTCTGCGGCGACCTGGTGGAGGAGTCCGGCGAACCGCAGGCCGGGCCGGACGCGGTCGCCTCCCGCTGGACCGCCGCGCTCACCCGGCTGCTGGAGCTGGGCGGCGAGGACGCGCTCTACGTGCCGGGGCACGGGGCGGTGGTGGACGCCGCCTTCGTGCGGCGGCAGCGCGAGGAGCTGTCACGGAGGTTCGGCACCGCCTGGTGAGCCGGCGAAGGCGTGTCGTGTAGGCACGCCGTGCGGTTTTCCCTATCGTCGGTCGAATGCGCCCGTACTCGCCCGATCTCACGCCACCGTGGAAGAAGCCGAAGCCGGTGCCCGAGGTCCCGGCGGAGCCCGGCCTGGTCGTGGAGGACCCCGCCACCGGGTTCTGCGGCGCCGTCATGGGCTGCGAGGCCGGCACGGTCACCCTGGAGGACCGGCACGGCAGGCACCGCGTCTTCCCGCTGGCGCCGGCCGCCTTCCTGCTGGAGGGCCGCCCGGTGACCCTGGTCCGCGCCGGCGCGGCCCCGAGGCGTCCCTCACGCACCGCCTCCGGCTCCGTCGCCGTCCCCGGCGCGCGGGCCCGGGTCGCCCGCGCGGGGCGGATCTACGTGGAGGGCCGGCACGACGCCGAGCTGGTCGAGAAGGTCTGGGGCGACGACCTGCGGATCGAGGGCGTGGTCGTGGAGTACCTGGAGGGCGTGGACGACCTGCCCGGGGTGGTGGAGGAGTTCGCCCCGGGCCCCGACGCGCGCCTGGGCGTCCTGGTCGACCACCTGGTGCCCGGCTCCAAGGAGTGGCGCATCGCCGAGGCGGTCACCAGCGAGCACGCGCTGGTCGTCGGCCACCCCTACGTCGACGTCTGGCAGGCGGTGAAGCCCTCCGCCCTCGGCATCGACGCCTGGCCCGTGATCCCCCGCGGCCAGAACTGGAAGACCGGCGTCTGCCGCGCCCTCGGCTGGCCCGGCAACACCGGCGCCGCCTGGCGCCACGTCCTCTCCCGCGTCCGCGACTGGAAGGACCTGGAGCCGGAGCTCCTGCGGTGCGTGGAGGAACTCATCGATTTCGTGACGGCCACGAGTGAGGCCTGACGCCCTGGTACGCCCCGAAGGAGCCGGTGTCGAGCTCGATCCCCAGGGGCCCCACCGGCAGCGGGTCGCCGAACTTGGTCATCCGCTGGACCTGGTAGTCGGCGTCCTCACCCCGCCCGACGGGCTCGGTGTACAGCACGCAGTGCGCCATGACCGGGTCGATGATCAGGTACGCCGGAACGCCGCCCGCCGCGTAGATCAGGCGTTTGACGCCGTAATCGCGGTCGACACTCGTCCTGGACACCACCTCGACGACCAGGGTGATCAGCCGGGACGGCAGCAGCCGGCCTGACTCCGGTCCTCGGCCCGCCTCGAGCACCACCAGGTCGGGCACCGGCTCACTGGCCTCACCGGTGACGGTGACGTCCTGGGTCTGCAAGCGTTCCCAGCGGGTGCGCGGGATCTGGTCCTGCACCTCCGTGACGATCCGGTTGTGCACCAGATCGGGGCCGGCCATCATCACGATGTCCCCCCGCAGAAGCTCCGCCTTGGCGCCTTCCGGCGGTTCGAAGTCCGCGAAGAAGTCGGCCATCCCTCGCTCGTCCACAGCGGTCATCTCCGTGAGCCTCCCGATCCGCCGCGTCGTGCACTGTCGGCGGCAGCCTACGAACAGCCTAGGGACCGCGGGACGGAACCGCACGGAGTCACTCGCACGAGTGGTGGAGCCGCTCAGTCCACCAGGTCCCGCACCACGGCGTCGGCCAGCAGCCGGCCGCGCAGGGTCAGCGCGGCGCGGCCCGCGGCGAAGGGGCCGGGGTCCAGCAGGCCGTCGGCGAGTGCCCGGTCCGCCGCGGCGCGGCCGGCCGGGCGCAGGAGGTCCAGGGGGACCCCGTCCACCAGCCGCAGTTCCAGCAGGATCCGCTCGACGCGCCGGTCCTCGGCGGACAGCAGCTCGCGCCCGGCGCCCGGGGAGCGCCCCTCGGCGAGGGCGGCCCCGTAGGCGCCGGGATGCTTCACGTTCCACCACCGCACGCCACCGACGTGGCTGTGCGCCCCCGGTCCGGCGCCCCACCAGTCGGCGCCCCGCCAGTACAGCTCGTTGTGCAGGCAGCGGGCGGCCTCGGAGGTCGCCCAGTTGGAGACCTCGTACCAGTCGAACCCGGCCGCCGACAGCGTCTCCTCGGCGATCAGGTACCGGTCGGCGTGGACGTCGTCGTCGGTCATCGGGACCTCGCCGCGGCGGATCCGCCGGGCCAGGCCGGTGCCCTCCTCGACGATCAGCGCGTACGCCGACACGTGGTCCGGTCCGGCGCCGAGCGCGGCGTCCAGGGAGGCCCGCCAGTCGTCGTCGGACTCCCCGGGGGTGCCGTAGATCAGGTCCAGGTTGACGTGGTCGAAGCCGGCCGCGCGGGCCTCCGCGACGCACTCCTCGGGGCGGCCGGGGGTGTGGGTGCGGTCCAGGACCTGGAGCACGTGGCGCCGGGCGGACTGCATGCCGAAGGAGATCCGGTTGTAGCCGCCCTCGCGCAGCTCGGCCAGGTAGGCGGGGTCAACGGACTCCGGGTTGGCCTCGGTGGTGACCTCCGCGTCCTCGGCCAGGCCGAACTCCTGGCGGACGGCGTCCAGCATCCGCACCAGGTCACCGGCGGCGAGCAGCGTGGGGGTGCCGCCGCCGACGAAGACGGTGCGCACGGGGCGGGGGTCGTCGCCGAGCACCTTGCGGGCCAGGCGGACCTCCTCGGTGAGGGTGTCCGCGTAGTTGTCGCGGGAGGCGAGCACGCCGCCGCTGCCGCGCAGCTCGGTGGCGGTGTAGGTGTTGAAGTCGCAGTACCCGCAGCGGGTCGCGCAGTACGGGACGTGCAGGTAGAACCCGAGGGGGCGCTCGTGGGCGCCCGCCAGGGCGGAGGCCGGCAGCGTGCCGTCGGCGGGGACGGGTTCGCCGTCGGGGAGAGCGGAAGGCATGGGGTCCATTGTCCCCCACCGCCGGCGAAGCCCGGGAGGGCCGGAGGCCGGGGCGCCCCGGGCGCCGGGACGGCCGGGCGCCGGGACGGCCGGGCGCCGGGGTGGCCGGGCAGCGGCGACCGGCGGCCGGGAAGACCGAACGCCCCGGCCTCCGGACCGCCTGGGGAAGGCGGCGCGGGGGCCGGGGCGCTGAAAAGGTGTGCTGGGTCCGTACCCGCGTGGCGAACGCAGGCCGCGTACGAACCCTTGATGCCGGTCGGGAGCGGATGAGAGAGGGCCCGCTCTGGGTCCTTCCAGCGATTGTTCAGTCGTTCAGATCAGAGAACGAACCGAGGGTGGTTCAGCCCTGGAGGCCGACGACCTTGGAAGCAAGCGCCGACTTCTTGTTGGCGGCCTGGTTCTTGTGGATGACGCCCTTGGAGACGGCCTTGTCCAGCTGACGCGCGGCGGCGCGCTGGTACTCGGTCGCCTTCTCGAGGTCACCCGCGGCAGCGGCCTCGCGAGCCTTGCGGATCGCGGTCTTCAGAGAGGACTTGACGGCCTTGTTGCGCAGCCGGGCCTTCTCGTTGGTCTTGTTCCGCTTGATCTGGGACTTGATGTTCGCCACGAATGAGCCTTTTCAGGTTCTTGGCACACGAGGGCGAGGCCTCGCGGGCCGTGTGATTTTCTTGGGTGAGCCTCCGCACGCAAGGGCATGGAGACACAGCGGCCCAGGCTACCAGTCGCCCCGACAGCGGCCCAAACCCGTCACAGGCCCCGCGCCATGGGAGCATGGAGGCTACGTACTGATCCGACCCGAGGCATAAGGCGCCTCAAGAGACAGGACCCTGCGTGCCCGCGACCCCTAACAATGTGCCCGAGCCGAGCCGTACCGACCCGGCTCTGATCCGCAACTTCTGCATCATCGCGCACATCGACCACGGCAAGTCCACGCTCGCCGACCGGATGCTCCAGCTGACCGGTGTGGTCGAGCAGCGGCAGATGCGCGCCCAGTACCTCGACCGCATGGACATCGAGCGCGAGCGCGGCATCACGATCAAGTCCCAGGCGGTGCGTCTGCCGTGGGCCCCCAGGACCGGGGGCGACCAGAGCCCGACGCACATCCTGAACATGATCGACACCCCCGGGCACGTCGACTTCACCTACGAGGTGTCCCGGTCCCTCGCGGCCTGCGAGGGCACCGTCCTGCTCGTCGACGCCGCCCAGGGCATCGAGGCCCAGACCCTCGCCAACCTCTACCTGGCGATGGAGAACGACCTCACGATCATCCCGGTCCTCAACAAGATCGACCTGCCGGCCGCGCAGCCCGAGAAGTTCTCCGAGGAGCTCGCCAACCTGATCGGCTGCGACCCCTCCGACGTGCTGAAGGTCTCGGCGAAGACCGGCCTGGGCGTGGAGGACCTGCTGGACCGGGTCGTGGAGCGGATCCCCGCCCCGGTCGGCGTCAAGGACGCCCCCGCCCGCGCGATGATCTTCGACTCGGTCTACGACTCCTACCGCGGCGTGGTCACCTACGTCCGTGTGATCGACGGCCAGCTCAACAAGCGCGAGCGCATCCGGATGATGTCGACCGGCGCCACCCACGAGCTGCTGGAGATCGGCACCAACTCGCCGGAGATGCTGCCGGCCGACGGTCTGGGCGTCGGCGAGGTGGGCTACCTGATCACCGGCGTGAAGGACGTCCGCCAGTCGAAGGTCGGTGACACGGTCACCACCCTGAACAAGGGCGCGACCGAGGCGCTGGGCGGTTACAAGGACCCCAAGCCGATGGTGTTCTCGGGCCTGTACCCGCTGGACGGCTCGGACTACCCGCTGCTGCGCGACGCGCTGGACAAGCTCCAGCTCAACGACGCGGCGCTGGTCTACGAGCCGGAGACGTCCGCGGCCCTCGGCTTCGGCTTCCGCGTCGGCTTCCTCGGCCTGCTCCACCTGGACGTGATCCGCGAGCGCCTGGAGCGCGAGTTCGGCCTCGACCTGATCGCCACCGCCCCCAACGTGGTCTACCGCGTGGTCATGGAGGACGGCAGCGAGCACGTCGTCACCAACCCGAGCGAGTTCCCCGAGGGCAAGATCAACGACGTGTACGAGCCGGTCGTGCGGGCCACGATCCTCGCGCCGTCGGAGTTCATCGGCGCGATCATGGAGCTCTGCCAGACCCGTCGCGGCACGCTGCTCGGCATGGACTACCTCTCCGAGGACCGCGTGGAGATCCGCTACACGCTGCCGCTCGCGGAGATCGTCTTCGACTTCTTCGACCAGCTGAAGTCCAAGACCCGCGGCTACGCCTCGCTGGACTACGAGCCCACCGGCGAGCAGACGTCCAGCCTGGTCAAGGTGGACATCCTGCTGCACGGCGACAAGGTGGACGCCTTCTCGGCGATCACCCACAAGGACGCGGCGTACGCCTACGGCGTGCGGCTGGTGGCCAAGCTGCGCGAGCTCATCCCCCGGCAGGCCTTCGAGGTGCCGATCCAGGCCGCCGTCGGCTCCCGGGTGATCGCCCGCGAGACCATCCGCGCCATCCGCAAGGACGTCCTCGCCAAGTGCTACGGCGGTGACATCTCCCGGAAGCGGAAGCTGCTGGAGAAGCAGAAGGAGGGCAAGAAGCGGATGAAGATGGTGGGTTCCGTGGAGGTTCCCCAGGAGGCCTTCATCGCGGTGCTCTCCAGCGACGACAGCGCGTCGTCCGGCAAGGGCAAGAAGTAGGCGCGGGTCCGGCCGGGCGGCCGGGCCGCAACCGCCACCGGAAGGGGCCCGTCGCGTGATCGCGGCGGGCCCCTTCCGCGTCGGGTGACCGGGGGCACAGCGGGAACTGGGGAAATGCCTGCCCGTAGCCTCTTACATACCGTCGGGTCGGCCCTTACCCTGATGCCTGCTCGTTCAGTTACTCGCGAGTTAACACAGGGACGCGCGAGGGAATTAAGCCGCAAACCAGCCAGCCGCACCAGCAGCCGTCAGTAGTGGCCGAGCCGGCCGCACGCACTGCCGCGGGCCCCGGAGGATGTCGTGAGCGACACACAGACCCTGATCGATAACCGTCCGCCGAGTGTGGCGAACCTGTTCCTGGAGCGAGTGGAGGCCACACCGGAGGCGGAGGCGTACCGCCATCCGGTGCCGTCCTCCTCCGGGCAGGGCCCCGACGAGTGGAGGTCCCTCACCTGGCGGCAGGCCGCGGACCGTGTCTTCGGCATCGCGGCGGGCCTGGTCTCCCTGGGCGTCGCCCCGGAGGAGCGGGTGGCGCTGGCCGCCGCGACCCGGGTCGAGTGGATCCTCGCCGACCTCGGCATCCTCTGCGCGGGCGCCGCGACGACCACGGTCTACCCGTCGACCAACGCCGACGAGTCGGCCTTCATCCTCTCCGACTCCGACAGCAAGGTGCTGATCGCCGAGGACGCCACGCAGGTCGCCAAGGCGCTGGAGAAGAAGGCCGAGCTGCCCTCCCTCACCCACATCGTGGTGATCGACCCGGAGGGTGTGGAGACCGGTGACACGGTCCTGACGCTGACGGAACTGGAGCGGCGCGGCGCGGCGCTGCTGGAGAAGTCCCCCGAGGTGATCAAGGAGCGCGTCTCCGCGATCACCAAGGACCAGCTGGCCACCCTGATCTACACCTCCGGCACCACCGGCCGCCCCAAGGGCGTACGCCTGCCGCACGACTGCTGGGCGTACATGGCGAAGGCGATCTCCGCCACCGGCCTGGTCACCACGGAGGACGTGCAGTACCTGTGGCTGCCGCTGGCCCACGTCTTCGGCAAGGTGCTGCTCTCCAGCCAGGTGGAGACCGGGCACGTCACCGCCGTGGACGGGCGGGTCGACAAGATCATCGAGAACCTGCCGGTGGTGCGGCCGACGTACATGGCGGCCGTCCCGCGCATCTTCGAGAAGGTCTACAACGGGGTCGCGGCCAAGGCCCGCGCGGGCGGCGGCGCCAAGTACAAGATCTTCCAGTGGGCGGCCGGCGTGGCCCGCGAGTACGGCAAGGTCACCCAGGAGAACTACCGCCGCACGGGCAACGCCACCGCGCCGTTCGGGCTCTCCCTCAAGCACGAGCTCGCCGACCTGCTGGTCTACAAGAAGATCCGCGAGGCGTTCGGCGGCAACCTGCGCGCCTGCGTCTCCGGCTCCGCGGCCCTGGCCCCGGAGATCGGCTACTTCTTCTCCGGCGCCGGCGTGCACATTCTGGAGGGCTACGGCCTCACCGAGTCCTCGGCCGCCTCCTTCGTGAACCCGGGCGAGGCCTACCGCACCGGCACGGTCGGCAAGCCGCTGCCCGGCACCGAGGTCCGGATCGCCGACGACGGCGAGATCCTGCTGCGCGGCCCCGGCATCATGCAGGGCTACCACAACCTGCCGGACAAGACCGCCGAGGTCCTGGAGGAGGACGGCTGGTTCCACACCGGCGACATCGGCGAACTCTCCACCGACGGGTACCTGCGGATCACCGACCGCAAGAAGGACCTGATCAAGACCTCCGGCGGCAAGTACGTCGCCCCGGCCGAGGTCGAGGGCCAGTTCAAGGCGATCTGCCCCTACGTCTCCAACATCCTGGTGCACGGCGCCTCGCGGAACTTCTGCACGGCGCTGATCGCCCTGGAGGAGGCCGCCCTGATGGGCTGGGCCGCGGAGAACGGGCTGGCCGGCAAGTCCTACGCGGAGGTCGTCGCCCACCCGGAGACGGTCACCATGGTGGACGGCTACGTGCAGCGGCTCAACGAGGGCCTCCAGCGCTGGCAGACCATCAAGAAGTTCCGGCTCCTGCCGCGCGACCTGGACGTCGAGCACGGCGAGATCACCCCGAGCCTCAAGCTGAAGCGGCCGGTGGTCGAGCGGGAGTACGCCCACCTCATCGAGGAGATGTACGCGGGCTCGCGCGAGGCGTGAGACGTCGGCGGCGGCGACCAGGGGGGAACGTTCCCCCCTGGTCGCCGCCGTTCGTCCTCCGCGTCAGCCCCGGCCGCGCGAGCGGGCGGCGCGGGCGATGGTGACGACCGCCTTCTCCAGGGCGTACTCGGGGTCGTCGCCGGCGCCCTTGACCGCGCCGTCCGCCTCGGCGACGGCGCGGAGGGCGACCGAGACGCCGTCCTCGCTCCAGCCGCGCATCTGCTGACGCACCCGGTCGATCTTCCACGGCGGCATGCCCAGCTCGCGCGCCAGGTCGGCCGGACGGCCGCCGCGCGCCGAGAGCAGCTTCCCGATGGCCCGGACGCCCTGGGCCAGCGCGCTGGTGATCAGCACCGGAGCGACCCCCGTGGACAACGACCACCGCAGCGCCTCCAGCGCCTCGGCGGCCCGGCCCTCGACGGCCCGGTCGGCCACGGTGAAGCTGGAGGCCTCGGCCCGGCCCGTGTAGTAGCGGCCCACGACCTCCTCGTCGACGGTGCCGTCGACGTCGGCGACCAACTGGGAGACGGCGGAGGCCAGCTCCCGCAGGTCGCTGCCGAGCGCGTCGACCAGCGCCTGGCACGCCTCGGGGGTGGCGGACCGCCCGGCGGTACGGAACTCGCCGCGGACGAAGGCGAGCCGGTCGGCCGGCTTGGTCATCTTCGGGCAGGCGACCTCACGGGCCCCGGCCTTGCGGGCCGCGTCCAGCAGGCCCTTGCCCTTGGCGCCGCCCGCGTGGACCAGCACCAGGGTGATCTCCTCGGCGGGAGAGGAGAGGTACGCCTTGACGTCCTTGACGGTGTCCGCGGAGAGGTCCTGCGCGTTGCGGACGACCACGACCTTGCGCTCGGCGAAGAGCGAGGGGCTGGTCAGCTCGGCGAGGGTGCCCGGCTGCAGCTGATCCGGCGTGAGGTCGCGTACGTCGGTGTCCGCGTCGGCGGACCGGGCGGCGGCGATCACCTCCCGCACGGCGCGGTCGAGGAGCAGGTCCTCCTGGCCCACGGCCAGGGTGACCGGCGCGAGAAGATCGTCGTGAGCTGATTTCCTGGCCATCCGCCCCAGCATCCCACGCGCCGCCGACAGCCCGGCCGGCCGGCCGTCAGGGCTCCTCGCGCCAGCCGTCCCACTCGGCGGCGAACTCGTCGAGGGCCGCCGGGTCCAGCGCCTCGTCCTCGTCGGCCAGCAGGACCAGCCACTGGGCGTCCTCGGCGTCGTCCTCCCCGGCGAGCGCGTCCCGCACGACGCCCGGTTCCTCGTCCACGCCGAAGCGCTCCGCGAGCGCCTCGGCGGCCTCCTCCGCGGCCTCGCGATCGGGCAGCACCAGCACGTGTCTCACATCGTTCACGCGCATATTTTGCGACATACACCGAGGCTCGCGGACCCCGCCCCCGCCACGGGTCACCCGGGGCCCGCCGTGACGACCCCGAGCGAGCCGCGCGCCCCGGTGACCGCCACCGCCCCGTCCCGGTCGGTGCGCCGTACCTCCGCTCCCCGGGCCCGCAGCGCCGCGACCGTGGAGGGCGCCGGGTGGCCGTAGACGTTGTCGTGACCGCAGCTGATCACGGCCAGCCGGGGCGCGAGACGGCGCGTCAGCTCCGCGTCCTGGTGCGCGGAGCCGTGGTGCGCGACCTTCAGGACGTCGACGGGGCCGAGCCGGTCGAGGAGGGGTGAGGCGGCGAGGGCCCGCTGTCCCGGCGGTTCCAGGTCTCCGAGCAGCAGCAGCCGCAGCCCCGCGGTCCGCACCAGCAGCGCGACGCTGGCGTCGTTCGGGCTGAGCGCCGCGATGCCGGCGGCCTCCGGCCACAGCACCCGCCACCGCAGCCCGTCGCCCACCCGCCGTTCCTGTCCCGCGACGGCCCGGGTCACCGGGACGCGGGCCGCGGCGGCGGTCCGGTGGACGAAGGCCGCCTGGTCGACGGGGTCCGCGTGCCCGGTCGCGGCGATCTCCGCCACCGAGCGCCCCCGCAGCACGCCCGGGAGCCCGGCCACGTGGTCGGCGTGGAAGTGGGTCAGCACCACCAGCGGGACCCGCCGCACGCCGAGCGTCCGCAGGCACCGGTCCACCGGTTCGGGCTCCGGCCCGGTGTCGATCACCACCGCGGAGCCGGGGCCGGCGTCGAGGACCAGCGCGTCGCCCTGCCCGACGTCGCAGACGACCATCCGCCAGTGCGGCGGCGGCCAGCCGGTGATCAGCCGGGTCACCTGGGGAGGCCGCAGCACCGCGACCGCCAGCAGCAGCCCGAGGCCCGCGCACAGCAGCGGCCGTCCGGGCAGCCGCCGCAGGACGGGCAGCACGGCCAGGGTGGTCACGGCGAGCAGCGCGGCCCCGCCCCATCCCTCGGGCCAGTCCACCCCGGCCCCCGGCAGCCCCGCCCCGGCCCGCGCCACGTCCACCACCCAGCCGGCGGGCCATCCCGCGCAGCGGGCCAGCACCTCGGCCACGGGTATCGCCAGGGGCGCGGTGAGCAGTGCCGCGAAGCCGAGGACGGTGGCGGGGGCGATCGCGAACTCGGTGAGCAGGTTGCAGGGGATCGCGACCAGGCTGACCCGCCCGGAGAACACCACCACCACGGGCGCGCACACCGCCTGCGCCGCGGCGGCCGCGCCGAGCGCCTCGGCGAGGCGGGGCGGCACCCGCCGGCGGCGCAGCGCCTCGCTCCAGCGCGGGGCGAGCAGCAGCAGTGAACCGGTGGCCAGCACGGAGAGCAGGAAGCCCGGGCTGCGGGCGAGCCACGGGTCGTACAGCACGAGCAGCAGCACGGCGGCGGCCAGTGCGGGCACCATCGCCCGCCGCCGCCCGGTCGCCAGCGCGAGCAGCACCACCGTGCCGCAGGCGGCGGCCCGCAGCACGCTGGGGTCCGGCCGGCAGACGACGACGAAGCCGAGGGTGAGCGCGCCGCCGAGGAGGGCGGTGGTCCGCAGCGTCAGGCCCAGGCGTGGCGCGAGTCCGCGCCGCTCGGCGCGCTGGGCGAGGCCGGGCGGGCCCAGCAGCAGGGCCAGCAGGATCGTCAGGTTGCTCCCGCTGACGGCGAGGATGTGGGCGAGGTCGGTCTCCTGGAAGGCGTGGTCGAGCTCCGGGGTGATGCGTGAGGTGTCGCCGACCACCAGGCCCGGCAGCAGCGCCCGGGCGTCCGGTTCCAGTCCGTCGGTGGCCTCCCGCAGCCCGGCGCGCAGCCGCCCGGCGGTCCGCTGGGCCCCGGTGGGGCCGGCGACCACGCGCGGGGCACGGCCGCCCCGCGACTTCAGCACCGCCGCGAAGCGGTCACCGCCCGAGCGGGCCGGCGCCAGACGGCCCGTGACGGCGAGCCGGGTGGACGGCAGCAGGGCGAGCCAGCGGGCCCGCGCCTCGCCGGGGTCGGCCAGCAGCAGCACCGGGGTGCGGAGGGTGGTCTCCCCCGCCGGTCCGTCCAGGCGGCGGATCTCGGCGTCGACGAGGACGGTGGGCGTCATGGGCCGGTTGCCGGTCACCCGGGGGCGGGCGAGCCGGGGGTCGGAGGTGAGCCGCACCTCCGCCGTGACGACGGCCTCGCGGGCGGCGAGCGCGGGCACGGGGCCGCTGCGCAGCTGCGCGCCGTGCAGTCCGGCGGAGGCGGCGGCCCCCGCGGCGCAGAGCAGCACCGCGGCCACGGTGGTCCGCGGCCCGGCCCGGGTCGCCGACGCCCGCAGGCCCCCGCGGGCGCGCAGCAGGACCAGCGCGGCCACCAGGCCGGCCACCGCCACCGCGCCGCCCACCGCGGGCGGCGCGGGCAGGGTGACGGCGGCGGTCCCCCACGCGGCGACCGCGGGCCCGGCCAGCCGGAGGTCGACCGGGCCCTCCTGCCGCGGATGCGCGGCACCCCGCGGACCGGCCGCAGCGTGTGCGGCAGCCCGCCCGAGCGGCCCCACCGCTGTTCCCCCCGCCCCGCCACCGCCGGGGCGGTCGCTCCCGGGGGCGGCGGGGAGGTCGCCCCTGGTGTCGGCCAGGTGATCGGCATCGGGGCCGGGCGCGTGGCTCGATCCGCGGTCGGTGGGGTGGGCGGGGTGGGCGGACTCACAGTCGGCCGAGCAAGCGGCTGACCCGCAGCCGGCCAAACACTCGGCCCCAAGGTCGGTGGGGCGGCCGGTCCCGGGGCCGGGCGGGCGGCCCGCCTCAAGGTCGGCCGAGCGGACAGTCCCACGATCGCCCGGGCGATCGGCCCCGAGATCGATGGGGCGGCCCGTCCCCGGGTCAGCAGGGCAGGCGCCGCCGCGAACGCCCCGACACTCGATCCCAAGGTCGGCAGGGCAGGCGCCCCTGCGGGTGCGCGAACCGTCGGCCCCGGGCCCACCCGGGCAGTCGGCCCCCAGCCAGCCCGGGCAGTCGGCACCGGAGCCGGCCGGGTGGGCGGGCCCGAGGCCGGGCGGGTGGGAGGCGCGGGGTGTCATGGCCGGACCAGGTCGCGCAGGTCGGCGAAGCGCCGGTCGCCGATGCCGTTGACCTCGCGCAGCTCCTCCACCGTGCGGAACCCGCCGGTGCGGGTGCGGTGGTCGACGATGTGCTGGGCCAGCACCGGGCCCACTCCGGGCAGCGTGTCGAGCTGCTCCACGGTGGCGGTGTTCAGCGCCACCGGTGCGGCGGGCCCCGGGGCGGAACCGGCGGCACCGGCGGCACCGCCCGGCGCGGCGGGCGGGGGCGGGGCTCCCGGTGGCGGGTCGACGCCCACCAGGAGCTGCTCGCCGTCGACCAGGAAGCGGGCCCGGTTGAGGCCTGCGGTGTCCGCTCCCGGCCGCACCCCGCCGGCGGCGCGCAACGCGTCCGCGACGCGGGACCCGGGCGGCAGGGCGTGCACCCCGGGGTCGCGCACCTTGCCGCCGACGTCCACCACGATCGGCGGCGCGGCGGTGGTGTGCCCGGCTCCGGCAGGGCGGGGCCGGAAGGGACTCGGCACCGCCCCTTGGACGTTCTTCGGCGCGGCGACCGGAGTGGGCCGCGCGGCCAGGTGGTGCTGGAGCGCGAGGGCGACGGCCAGGGCGAGCAGCGCCGCCAGCGCGACGACACCACGCCGGTGCAGCGCGCAGGCCGCCTGCAGCCACGGCGGAAGCCGGTCCCGCAGGGCCTCCGCCCAGCCGTCCCCGCCCCGCGCCGGTCCGGACGGGGCGGCGGTGTCCTCCCTCACCTCCACCGGTGGGGACGGCGAGGGCGGGACGCCACGGGGCGGCGTCGCGAACAGGGCCGCCGCACGGTCACGGGTGGCGTCGGCGGCGTCGGAAGGTCTCCGGTGCCGCCCCCGGCCGGAACCGCCGGGCAAAGCGGCCGCGCGGCCCTGCGCCGTCGGCACGGTGCCGGGCGCTCCCCCCGGCTCTCCGCGCGGGCCCCCGGAGTCGCCCGTGAGCAGCGGCACGGTGGGCGGTGCCACGCCGGACGCCCGCAGGTGCACGGTACGAGGTGCCCGCCGGGCCGGCACGCCGGAGGCCTCGTGCGCGGGCGCCGCCCGCCACACCGCACCCCGCCCTGCCCCGGACCCGGCGTGAAGCCCCGCCCCCGGCCCCGGCTGAGGCACCCCGCGAGGCCCCGCGCGTCCCCCGGTGCCGTCCGGCGGGAGCGGTGGCGGCGCCCCCGGTGGCGCCCCCGGCGCCCGTGGAGGCGGCGGCCCGGTGCGCGGCCCCGCCGGAGGGCCCGCGGGGCGCACCGCGGGAGCCGCCGCGTGAGGTGTCCGGCGAGGTGCGTCGGCTGCCGCGTGGGACGGCGCGCCGAACGTCGTCGTCGAAGCCGTACGGGATGCCGTACGGGATGCCGTACGGGATGCCGTCCGAGATGCCGCACGTGCCGCCGCACGCGATGCCGTGTGAAGTGGGGTTCCCGTTGCCATGGGCCCAGGATCCGCCGATACCGCACACCGCGATGATCAAGGCCGAAACCTGTGGACAACCGCCCCCGTTGTGGACAACCGCGTCACCGCGCGGAGATCACCACCGCCAGCAGCCCCGGCCCGGTGTGCGCCCCGATCACCGCTCCCACCTCGCTGACGTGCAGGTCGGCGAGGTTCGGCACCCTGGCGCGGAGCCGGTCCGCGAGGGCCAGCGCGCGCTCGGGGGCGGCCAGGTGATGGACCGCCATGTCGACCTGGGCCGCGCCGGCCCGCTCGGCGGCGATCTCCTCGAGCCGGCCGATGGCCCGGGACGCCGTGCGCACCTTCTCCAGCGGCTCGATCCGCCCGTCGGCCAGCTGCAGCAGCGGCTTCACGGCCAGCGCCGACCCGAAGAAGGCCTGCGCCGCGCCGATCCGCCCGCCGCGCCGCAGGTACTCCAGGGTGTCCACGTAGAGGAAGGCGGAGGTCCCGGCGGCCCGCTTCTCCGCGGCCGCGACCACCTCGTCCACGCCGCCGCCCGCCTCGGCCGTCTCGGCCGCCGCCAGCGCGCAGAACCCGAGGGCCATCGCCACCATCCCGGTGTCCACGACCCGTACCGGCACCGGCGCCTGCCGGGCGGCCAGCACGGCGGCGTCGTAGGTGCCGGAGAACTCGGCGGACAGGTGCAGGGAGACGATCGCCGAGACGCCCGTCTGCGCGATCCGCCGATAGGTTTCCGCGAAGACCTCCGGGCCGGGCCGCGAGGTGGTGACGGGCAGCTTCCTGCGCAGCGCCTCGGCGAGGGAGCGGGCGGAGATCTCGGTGCCCTCCTCCAGCGCCCGGTCGCCGAGGACCACGGTCAGCGGGACGGAGGTGATGCCGTGCCGGGCCGTCGTCCGGGGCGGCAGGTAGGCCGTGGAATCGGTGACGATCGCGACATGGCGGGACATGGACTGGAGGTTACCTGCCGTACTCGCCGCCCGGCATGCCACCCCGGTGACGCGGGGGTAACCGCCCCGGAGCCTTCGCCTCCGCTCCGGCGCCGCGTCAGGTCAGGTGGTGCTCTCGGGCCGGGCCTGCCGGTCCAGCTTCTCCCACGGGTTGGGCGTCCGGGGCCGCGACGGGTTCAGCGCGGCACGGTCCTCACGCGGGGCCTTCTGACGGGGGGCCTCCTGCTCCGTCCCCCGGCCGCGGGAGGTCTCGGGCGCCGGCTGCTGCGGCGTCTCCTCGACCCGGTCCCAGTGCCGCAGGGCGCCGGCCTCGACGTCGATCTGGGCGCTCAGCGACTCCAGGTCGTCCTCGGCGAAGCGGCGCGCGCGGTCCCGGGCGGCCCAGCGCAGGGAGTCGGCGGAGCTGACGATCTGCTCGGTGCGCTCACGCAGGCCGGGCAGCCGCTCGGCGAGGGTGGCGCGGTCGGGTTCGGACTCCAGCCGCTTGAGGTCGCCGTCCAGCTCACGGCCGTGCGCGCCGAGCCGCTCGAAGAGGCCGAGGGACTCCTTGAGCGAGCCGTCGTCGGCCGAGCCCGCCTCCAGGGCCTGCTGGGTGGCCCGCATCGAGGTGCGCAGCTTCAGCCGCAGCTCGGCGAGCTCGCCGACGGGGCCGGGCTGGGCCAGCGAGCGGGCGCGCAGCGTCGTGTCCTCGACCGAGCGCCGGGCCTGGGTGATGGTGCGGTCCACGCCGCGCCTGGCGGCGCCGACGGCCTTGACCGTGCCCCAGGCGGCCAGCGAGACCAGCAGCAAGAAGATCACCGCGAATACGGCAATGACCACATCCACCGCAGTTCCTCCTTCGCGCGCAGCCACCCGGTGCGGGAATCGGTCCCCCCACCACTCTCCCACGGTAAACGCCGGGGGCGGGTCCGGAGTTCCACGGAACCCCGGACCCGCCCCTGATCGTTCCCCGGTTCCGCAGGCCCTGCGTCCCCTAGGGGGCGGTTTCCCACCCGGACGGCGTTCACGCCACGGGGAGACGGCGTTCACGCGACGGGGCCCGCGGGCCCGGCCGACCGTGCCGTCCCGTCCCCCCGGGCCCGCCCGCGCGTCCGCCCTCGCCCGCGCGGGCCTCGCCCGCGCGGGCCTCGCCCGCGCGGGCCTCGTCGGCACATGCGTCCTGGTCAGGCCGGGACGATGTTCACCAGCTTCGGCGCCCGGACGATCACCTTGCGGACCCCGGCCCCGCCCAGCGCGGCGACGACCTTCTCGTCGGCCAGCGCGATCTTCTCCAGCTCCTCCTCCGAGACGGACGGCGGAACCTCCAGACGCGCCTTGACCTTGCCCTTGATCTGCACGACACAGGTCACCGTCTCGTCGACCAGGTAGGCCGCGTCGGCGACCGGGAAGTCCTGGTGGACGACCGACTCGGTGTGGCCCAGGCGGCGCCACAGCTCCTCGGCGAAGTGCGGGGCCAGCGGGGCGACCATCAGGACCAGCGGCTCGGCCACCGAGCGCGCCACCGCGCCGCCGGCCTTGGTCAGGTGGTTGTTCAGCTCGGTGATCTTGGCGATGGCGGTGTTGAACCGCATGCCCTCCAGGTCCTGGCGGACGCCGTCGACCGCCTTGTTCAGGGCCCGCAGGGTGTCGTCGTCGACGGCGTGCCCGGCGTCCTCGACCACGGTGACCTCGCCGGTCGCCTCGTCGACGATGTTGCGCCACAGCCGCTGCAGCAGGCGGTACTGGCCGATCACCGCGCGGGTGTCCCACGGGCGGGAGACGTCCAGCGGGCCCATCGCCATCTCGTACAGGCGCAGGGTGTCGGCGCCGTACTCGGCGCAGATCTCGTCGGGGGTGACGGCGTTCTTCAGGGACTTGCCCATCTTGCCCAGCACCCGGGAGACCTGCTCGCCCTGGTACCAGTAGGCGCCGTCGCGCTCCTCCACCTCGGCGGCCGGCACGGCGATGCCCCGGCTGTCGCGGTAGACGAAGGCCTGGATCATGCCCTGGTTGAACAGCTTGTGGAACGGCTCGGGCGAGGAGATGTGCCCCAGGTCGAACAGGATCTTGGACCAGAACCGCGCGTACAGCAGGTGCAGCACCGCGTGCTCGGCGCCGCCCACGTACAGGTCGACACCGCCGTGCGGCATGCCCTCGCGCGGGCCCATCCAGTACTGCTCAATCGCCGGGTCGACCAGCTTCTCGTCGTTGTGCGGGTCCAGGTAGCGCAGCTCGTACCAGCAGGAGCCCGCCCAGTTGGGCATGGTGTTGGTCTCGCGGCGGTACTTCTTCGGCCCGTCGCCCAGGTCCAGGGTGACGTTCACCCAGTCCTCGTTGCGCGACAGCGGGGTCTCCGGCTGGGTGTCCGCGTCGTCCGGGTCGAAGGTGCGCGGCGAGTAGTCCTCGACCTCCGGCAGCTCCAGCGGCAGCATCGACTCGGGCAGCGGGTGCGCCACGCCGTCCTCGTCGTAGACGATCGGGAACGGCTCGCCCCAGTACCGCTGGCGGCTGAACAGCCAGTCGCGCAGGCGGTAGTTGACGGTGCCCTCGCCGATGCCCCGGCCGGCCAGCCAGGCGGTGATGCGGGCCTTCGCCTCGACGACGCCCAGGCCGTCCAGGGAGATGTCCTCGCCCGCCGAGTTGATCAGCTTCGCGTCGTAGGAGGCGAAGGCGCCGTCCCAGTCGGCCGGGTCGGTGGACCGGCCGTCGGTGGGCTCGACCACGCAGCGCATGGGCAGCTCGAAGGCGCGGGCGAAGGCGAAGTCACGGCTGTCGTGGGCGGGCACGGCCATGATCGCGCCGGTGCCGTAGCCCATCAGCACGTAGTCCGCGATGAAGACCGGGATCTTCTCCCCGTTGACCGGGTTGGTCGCGAAGACACCGGTGAAGACGCCGGTCTTGTCCTTGGCCTCGGCCTGACGCTCCACGTCGGACTTGGACGCCGCCTGCGCGCGGTAGGAGGCGACCGCCTCCGCCGGGGTGGTGTGACCGCCGGTCCACGCCTCGCGGGTGCCCTCCGGCCAGGCGGTGGGGGTGAACTTCTCCACCAGCGGGTGCTCCGGCGCCAGCACCATGTAGGTGGCGCCGAACAGGGTGTCCTGGCGGGTGGTGAAGACGGTGACGGCGGCCGCTTCGCCGTCGGCGTCGACGGGGAAGTCGACGCGGGCGCCCTCGGAGCGGCCGATCCAGTTGCGCTGCTGCAGCTTGATCGCCTCGGGCCAGTCCAGCCCGTCCAGGTCGTCCAGCAGGCGGTCCGCGTAGGCGGTGATCCGCATGTTCCACTGACGCA
Source organism: Streptomyces abyssomicinicus (assembly GCF_008974245.1). GTDB lineage: Bacteria > Actinomycetota > Actinomycetes > Streptomycetales > Streptomycetaceae > Streptomyces > Streptomyces abyssomicinicus. The sequence continues at coordinate 666,291 of NZ_BBZI01000008.1, forward strand.
GCCTGGCCTTGAAGACCGGGAAGTTGCCGCGCTCGGAACGGCCGTCGGCGGTGACCTCCTCGTTGGCCAGCACGGTGCCCAGGCCGGGGCACCAGTTGACCGGCGCGTCCGAGGCGTAGGCCAGGCGGTACTCGCTCAGCAGGTCGGCGCGCTCGACGGCGGACAGGTCGGCCCAGGCACGGCCGCCGGGCACCTCGCGCTCACCGCTCTCGAACCGGGCGACCAGCTCGGCGATCGGGCGGGCCTTGCCGGCCTCGGGGTCGTACCAGGAGTTGAAGATCTGCAGGAAGATCCACTGGGTCCACCGGTAGTACTCCGGGTCGATCGTGGCGAACGACCGGCGCTTGTCGTGACCCAGGCCCAGGCGGCGCAGCTGCGCCTTCATGTTGGCCATGTTGGCCTCGGTGGAGACCCGCGGGTGGGTGCCGGTCTGCACGGCGAACTGCTCGGCCGGCAGGCCGAAGGCGTCGAAGCCCAGGGTGTGCAGGACGTTGTGCCCGGTCATCCGCTGGTGGCGGGCGTAGACGTCGGTGGCGATGTAGCCCAGCGGGTGGCCGACGTGCAGGCCCGCACCCGACGGGTACGGGAACATGTCCATGATGAACTTCTTGGGGCGGGCGGCGACCTCGGGGTCGCCCGCCAGGTCGCCGGACGGGTTCGGGGCCTCGTAGGTCCCTTCGGCGTCCCAGAAGTCCTGCCAGCGTGCCTCGATCTCGGCCGCCAGGGCGGCCGTGTAGCGGTGCGGCGCGACCTCCGCCGACTCGGCGGCGGTGGCGGGGTTCGTCTCGCTCATGATCCTCAAAGCTCCATCGATCGACGTCGTCTCTGCCGTGGGTGCCCCCACCTGCTCGAGCGGAGCCGAGAGCTCGGGGGAGGGCCCGGAAATGAAAAAACCCCTCGCACAGGAGGGGGCGCCGCGCCGATGCCGGCCACGGTTCTCGTGGTGGCCGGGACTGATCAGCGCGGCTCGCTAAGCAGAAGGCGTACGGCACGCATGGCGTCAGGGTACCGCAGCCCTTCGAAGCGCCGCGAGGCAGTTCGAACGGCGGGACACGCAGAAGGCGGGCCATCCTTTTGGATGACCCGCCTTCTCGACTGTGGAGCTAAGGAGAATTGAACTCCTGACCTCCTGCATGCCATGCAGGCGCTCTACCAACTGAGCTATAGCCCCTTGCGGTGTGTCGTCCGGGCTTCCCTCTGCGGTTCCCCCCGGCGACACAGAGAACATTACATGACCCTGGGGGGCGGACACCAAATCGTTTCCGCTCTGTCCGGATTCGCCCGGAAAGTAAGGCGGCTCAGGCGGTTTCGAACGAGTAGAAGCGCTTGAGGGTGCAGAGCTCGTCGAGCAGCCTGCCGTAGATCGGCTCGCCCTCGAGCTCGCGGTAGGTCTCGATGGGGTCGCCTTTTATGATCAGCGCCCTGGCGCACTCCTCGCACCAGTACTGGTACTCCTCGTTGACCGGCTCCATGTCCCGCACGATCGGCGTGCCGCTGCCGCACCAGTCGCACTTCCTGCGGTGTGCCCCCACGCGCCACTCCCTCCCGTCGGGCCGCGGTCCCCTTCCGGCCGTCCGATTCTGCCATGTGAGCCGGCGGCGGCACCGGGACGACGCCGGTGCCCGCCGCCCCGATACCAGGCTGATACGAAAAGATCCCGTCCTGCCGGACGGGATCCCTTCCCTGCCGTACGCCCTCCTAGTCGCCTCCTGCACTCCGGCGGCTCGGCGCGGCGCGGCTCGGCCCGGCACGGCTCGGCGCGGCTCCGGCGAGGTGACGGCAAAGCGAAGATCCCGCCCGGTCTTTCGACCGGACGGGATCTTCCGATTGTGGAGCTAAGGAGAATTGAACTCCTGACCTCCTGCATGCCATGCAGGCGCTCTACCAACTGAGCTATAGCCCCTTGCCGTTCGCATCCCGCTCGGCGGGGCGAACGAGTAGAACTCTAGCCTGTGACCAGCCGAAAAGTGAAATCGGCCGGTCCCGGGCCCCCGCGGGGCCCGGGAGAGCCGTCAGGTGTCGTCGCCGAGCACCGGCTCCGGCAGGGAGCCCGCGTTGTGCTCCAGCAGACGCCAGCCGCGGGCGCCCTGGCCGAGGACGGACCAGCAGCAGTTGGACAGTCCGCCCAGGCCCTCCCACAGGTGGGCGTCCAGGCCCAGCAGCCGGCCGATGGTGGTGCGGATCGTGCCGCCGTGGCTGACCACGACCAGGGTGCCGTCCACGGGGAGCTTCTCGGCGTGCCGCAGCACCACCGGGGCCGCGCGGTCGGCGACCTCCGTCTCCAGCTCGCCGCCGCCGCGGCGGACCGGCTCACCCTGCTTCCACGCCATGTACTCGTCGCCGTGCCGGGCGAGGATCTCGTCGTGGGTGAGGCCCTGCCAGACACCGGCGAAGGTCTCCCGCAGGCCCTCCTCCCGGGCGACCTCCAGGCCGGTGAGCGCGGCCAGCTCGGAGGCGGTGTCGGCGGCGCGCCGCAGGTCGGAGGCGACGATCGCGTCCGGCGCCAGCCGGGCGAGCAGCTTGGCGGCCCGCTTGGCCTGGGCGCGGCCGGTGTCGGTGAGGTCGACGTCCGTGGTGCCCTGGAAGCGGCGCTCCACGTTCCACGAGGTCTGGCCGTGCCGCCACAGGATCACGCGGCGGCCGCGGCCGGCGTTCTTCGCGGCGGCTCCCGCGGCAGCCGTCACCAGACCTCACCGTCCGGCAGCCCGGCCTCCTCCTGCGCGGCCTGCGTCCGGGCGTGCTCCGCGGCCTTGCCACGGGTCGCCCTGGCCTCTTCCGGCAGGTCCAGCTCGGGGCAGTCCTTCCACAGACGCTCCAGGGCGTAGAAGACGCGCTCCTCGCTGTGCTGGACGTGGACGACGATGTCGACGTAGTCGAGCAGGATCCAGCGGGCGTCCCGGTCGCCCTCGCGGCGCACCGGCTTGGCTCCGAGCTCCTTCTGCAGCCGCTCCTCGATCTCGTCGACGATCGACTTGACCTGACGGTCGTTGGGCGCGGAGGCGAGCAGGAAGGCATCCGTGATCGACAGCACGTCGCTGACGTCGTAGGCGATGATGTCGTGCGCGAGCTTGTCGGCCGCGGCCTGAGCGGCGGTGGTGATGAGCTCGATGGATCGGTCGGTGGCGGTCACTGCCTGGCTTTCCGTCGTCGGACTTCTTCCCGTCCAGGGTCTCACGGACCGCCGGGACCGCCCCACGGAATACCGCGAGGCCATGGCCACACCGCCGGAGCCGCACGGGCCGGGCCGGGAGCGGCCGGAGCCGGTCCCGCGGCGGCGGGACCGGCTCCGTGCGTGCGCGGGTGCGCGGGTGTGCGCGGCGGGTCAGGCGCCCGGCTCGTAGTCCTGGCCGAGCACCACCGTGACGTCCGCGTTGGAGGCGGTGGCGCCCTTGGTGACGGCCGACTCCGGCAGGCCCAGGGTGCGGGCCACCTCGATCGCCTCGTCCTTGGCGCCCGCGTCGGCGTACCGCACCTCGGAGGTGGCGGCCGCGTCCGCGCTGCCGGCGGCGACGTAGGTGTAGCCGCCGTTGACCAGCGCCACCCGGGCGAGGTCGGCGATCGGCTGCTCCTTGGCGTCGGTCTTGCCGCCGGTGGCGTTGCGCAGGCTGACGCGCACGCCGCCGCCGTCCTCGCCGGGGCTCTTGGCCTGGCCGCCGAGGATCTTCTCGACGATCTCCTGGCTGGCCTTCTCGCCGAGGGTGCCGTCGCCCTCCACGGGCAGCAGCGTGCTGCGGTAGTCGCCGCCCTTGGCGTGGTCGGCGAGGCCGGCGAGGAAGTGGCCGAGGTCCTCGTCGGTCAGCGGCGGCTCGATGATCTGGCCGAGCTGCTGCACGGTGACCGTGGCGCCCTGCTCGTCGGAGGAGAGCTTGCGCAGCACGCCCCGCATGACCTGGCCGAACCGCTCCAGCTGCGCGCTCTGCGCCTCGCTGGGGCCCCGGTAGGTGGCGTAGGCCGCGGCCATCTTGCCGCTGAGGGTCTGCTGCTCGCCCTGGTGGACCAGCGGGGCGGCGCCCTCGTCCTCGGCCTTGGGGTCGGGGACGTCGGTGTCGGTGTCGACCTCGATGTGGCCGACGATGTCGACCAGGTTCTGCAGGAACGGGGTGTCCAGCCGCCAGGTGCCCTCGATCCGGGTGCCGAGGACGGTGTCCAGGGAATCCCGGGTGCCGGACGATCCGTCGTCACCGACGGACTGCCCGAGGGTGGTGGCGTTGCCGTCCTGGTCGATGAGGGCCAGCGAGTTGGGCAGCAGCACGGCGCTGCCCTCCTCGGTGGTGGCGTTGTCCACCAGCAGCAGGGTCGAGGTGTCCGAGCCCTTGGTGGGGTGCAGGTGGACGACGATCACGTCGCGCTTCTGGGCGCCCGAGGCGGTCTCGGAACCCTGTGCGCCGTCCGACGAGGACAGGAAGGGCAGCTTGCCCGCGTACCAGAGGTAGCCGCCGCCGGCCACCACGACCAGGGCGAGGACGACGAGGACGGCCGTCATCCGGGCGCGGGCCCGGCGCTTGGCCTCCTCGCGGCGCTCGGTGCGGTTCTCGGTGAACTGGAGCCAGTCGATGACGTCCTCGGACTCGCCGTCCTGCTCCTCGACGAAGGCGAACTGCTCGGTGTCGTACCCCGGACCGGCGTCCCGGCGCGGCGCCTGCCCGGGGCCGCCCTGCTGCGGGATCCGGGCGGACTGCTCGGCCGCGGCCGGCCGGCCCACGGGCATGCCCTGGCCGCCGTAGGGCTGCCCGCCCGGGCCCTGGCCGGGCGCGGGCCGCCGGGGAGGCTGCTGCGGGGAAGGCTGCTGCGGGGGCTGCCCGGGACGGCCCTGGGGCGGGCCGCCGTGGTGACCGCCGTACGGCGGACCGGCGGGCCCTCCCGCGGGGGGCACGGGGGCCTGCTGCCCGGTGCCCGGGCCGCCCGCGCCGTAGGGGTCGTAGCCGGTGGCGGGCGGCTGCTGCGGCCCGCCACCGGCCGGCGGCTGCTGCGGCCCTCGGCCGGACGCGTAGGGGTCGTAGCCGTACCCCTGCGACTGCGGCGCCGGGCCGCCCTGGGGCGGCCGGCCCTGGCCGCCGTGCTGCGGGGCGGGATAGCCCTGCGGCCCGGGCTGGCGCGGCGCCTGCCGGTACACGGGCTGCCCGTACTCGTCGTAGCCGACCAGTTCGTACTGGCCGTCCGCCTGTCCCGCGTGTCCCGCGTCGTATCGGTCGTTCACCGGTGCCCCTCTCGGCTCACTCGCCGCGGTACAGCTGACGCTTGTCGATGTAGCGCACGACTCCGTCCGGCACCAGATACCAGACGGGGGCCCCCTTGGCGACTCGCGCACGGCAGTCCGTGGACGAGATGGCGAGCGCCGGCACCTCGACGAGCGAGACACCGCCTTCGGGCAGCCCTGGGTCGTGCAGTATGTGTCCCGGCCGCGTCACGCCGATGAAGTGCGCGAGGGAGAACAGCTCGTCCGCGTCCCGCCAGGTGAGGATCTGGGCGAGCGCGTCCGCGCCGGTGATGAAGAAGAGGTCCGTGTCCGGGTTGAGCGCGCGCAGGTCGCGCAGCGTGTCCGTGGTGTAGGTCGGACCGCCGCGGTCGATGTCGATGCGGCTCACCGAGAACTGCGGGTTCTCGGCGGTGGCGATGACCGTCATCAGGTAGCGGTCCTCGGCCGGGGTGACCGTCCGGTGGCTCTTCTGCCAGGGCCGGCCGGTGGGCACGAACACGACCTCGTCGAGTGCGAACGCCGCGGCGACCTCACTGGCCGCCACCAGGTGTCCGTGATGGATCGGGTCGAACGTCCCGCCCATCACCCCGAGGCGGCGTCTTCCCTTGTCGGCCGGGCCGGCGGCCGGGACGCCTCCCGGACCGGCGGGCATGTCCTGCTCTCCCATGCGTGCAGACCCTACCGGCCCGGTCCCGGAAGCTTGACCTCGACCTTCCCCACCTGGGGATTTGCGGCGGGATCACCCGTTCCGGGTCACCGGTCGCGGTTGAAGCCGACGGTGATGAAGAGCAGCAGCATGAGGATCACGAAGGCGCCGATGCCCGGCAGCAGGGGGTTGAGGTTCATGTGGTGACCGTGCTCGCCGCCCTCGGCGGCGAGGGTGACCAACTGCGCGGCGCTCTGCTCAAAGCTCATCTTCGGCTGGACCAATCCGTATGGGCTGGATAAGGACGTCGGCTCATCGTATGCGCCGGTCGGTCACGGGAACCATCGGCCCCGCCCGCTCGTCCTCCCCACAGCAGCACCGGCCGGGCGGCCGGGGGCGGACGAGGGCGACACGGGCGGGGGACCTGATGCCGGGCGAGGACGACACGCAGCGCGACGAGCGGGCCGCGGCGCGCTCCCGGAGGCGGTTCCCGGGGCTCTCGTCCCGGGCCTACGAGCACCCGGCGGACCGGTCGGCCCTGGTCGCGCTGCGCAAGCTCAGCGGTTTCGACACCGTCTTCAAGGCCCTCAGCGGGCTGGTCCCCGAGCGGAGCCTGCGCCTGCTCTTCCTGTCGGACTCCGTCCGGGTGGGCGAGGAGCAGTTCCCCCACCTGCACGACATGCTGCGGGACGCCTGCTACATCCTCGACATGCCGAAGGTCCCGGCGATGTACGTCTCGCAGGACCCGAAGCCGGGCGCGATGTGCGTGGGCCTGGACGAGCCGGTGATCGTGCTGACCACCGGCCTGGTGGAGCTGCTGGACGAGGAGGAGATGCGCGCCGTCGTCGGCCACGAGGCGGGACACGCCCTCTCCGGCCACGCGGTCTACCGCACGGTGCTGCTCTTCCTCACCACCCTGGCGGTCCGGATCTCCTGGATCCCCCTGGGCAACGTCGCGGTGATGGCGATCGTGACGGCGCTGCGCGAGTGGTTCCGCAAGTCCGAGCTCTCCGCCGACCGGGCCGGCCTGCTGGTCGGCCAGGACGTCCAGGCGTCGATGCGCGGCCTGATGAAGCTGGCCGGCGGCAACCACCTGCACGAGATGAACGTGGACGCGTTCCTCCGCCAGGCGGAGGAGTACGAGGCCGGCGGCGACCTGCGCGACTCGGTGCTGAAGATCCTGAACGTGCTGCCGCGCTCCCACCCGTTCACCACGGTCCGGGCGGCCGAGCTCCGGCGGTGGGCGTCCTCCCGGGACTTCCAGCGGCTGATGGACGGGCACTACCCGCGGCGTGAGGACGACAAGGAGGCCTCGGTGACGGACGCGTTCCGTGAGTCGGCGGCCAGCTACGCGGACACGGTCCGCACCTCGGCCGATCCGCTGTTCAAGCTGGTCGGGGGCGCCACCGACCGCATACGCCGGGGTTTCAACGGCAGCACCGACAACGCCGGCAGCGGAAGCTCGGGCGGTACCGGGGCCTGACGGCGCCGGAGCCCGGCGCCGGGCGGGGTCAGAGCCTGGGCATCGCGGCCGGGGAGAGTGTCCCGCACAGGCCCGTCGGGCTCGCCGCGCGGTACGGGTCGGTGCCGGGCGGCGGCGCGTCGTCGGCGCGCTGCCCGGCCAGCAGCGGGCGCAGCACCTGGTCGGGGTCGCCGGTGCAGGACAGTGGTCCGGCCTGCACCGAGGCGGACACCACCTGCACCTGCCGCAGCCGCAGGTTGTCCGGGTCGAAGCGCATCCGCACCTCGCGCCGCACGGTGAACAGCGAGACGCGGTCCCGCTTCCCGTCGGCCTTGTCGGCCTTGTCTGCCGTGTCTGCCGTGTCGGCCTTGTCGTCCCCGGCCCCGGCCCGCTCGCCGGCCCCGGTGAGGGCGTAGACGAAGACGTGGTCGGCGACGACCTCCAGGGTGGTCGTGTTCCGTTCGACGACCTTGAGCGTCCCGCGCGCCCGGACCTCCGGGTCGGCGAGCCGGACCCGCGTGGGGTCGAAGCGGACCAGCCAGCCCAGCGGCGCGGAGGCGTCGGCCGCGGCGTCGCTCCCGCCCGCGTCACCGCCCGTGGTCTCGCCCATGCTGCGGTCGAACTGGTCGAACTGGTCGGGGTCGAGCAGCACCCGCACCGGGCGCGTGGCGTCGCCCATCAGCACCTTCGGGTCGAGCGAGGAGCCGACCACGTAGTCCCGGGCGGCGGCGAGCGCGGCGATGACCTGGCCGTCGGAGAAGTGCTCGGTGCGCCGGGCCGGTGGCATCGTGACGGCCTTCTCGCCGGTCTCGAAGCCGCGCGCCGGGCTCGCCTCGTAGAGCCGCTCGGCCTCGGCCGCTCCGGGGACGGGCACCCTGGGGGCGAGCGGGACGACGGTGACCCGTACCGGCTCGGTGTCCCGGTGGGCGGCGGGCGGCGGGTGCGGCGAGCGCATGCCGAGGTAGACGGCGGTCACGAAGGCGATGGTGACGAGGAGGGCCAGCACCAGCGCCTGGCGGGAGAGCCGGTGGATTCCGCTGGGCCGGGGCCGCACCGGCGGGGCGTGGTCGGTGAGACGTTCCTGCGCGCTGTATTCCTGGAGGCGGGCAGCCTTGACGAACGATTCGTCGAAGACGACGGATCGGTACTCGTCCTCGCTGCCTCCCGCGGCCCCGTCCGGTGTGCCGTCGGGTGGCTCTCCGGGCCCGCCCATACTTTCAGAGTGGGTTCTGCCGCCTCACGGTAAACGCCCCCGTCCGAGCCATCTGCGGGCCGGTGACGGCCCGGCGCGGGGCCGTCAGGGCGCGGGTGCGGAGGCGCGCGGTACGGCCGGTGCGGGCGGCCTGGAGTACTCGGCGGAGGCCGACGGGCCGACCGCGGTGTCCGGGGCGGGAGCGGGCGTGGGGCGGGTGGAGACGGGCGGCGGGACCTGTCCGGTCTGCCCCGCGGCGCCCCGCTGGACGGCCGTGAAGGCGAGCGCGACCATCCCCATCCCCATCACCAGGGCGAGCACCCAGGCGACCGGCCGGTGCCACCGGCCGGGCCGCACGGAACCGCCCGGACGGCCGAACAGCCCCGGCGCGAAGTCGGCGGCGGCGTCGCCCCCGCGCGGGCCCGGACCGCTCGGGTCCTGTCCGGTGCGGGCGACGTGGCCGGCCGGGTGGCCGCCGGGGTCGCCCGGGCGCGTCGGGTCCCCGGCGAGGTGGCCGTGCGTGAGGGGGTCGTGGGCGAGGCCGAGGTCGTCGGGGCGGGGCGCCTCGTCGTGCCGGTCGTCCTCGGGCCGGGGACCGCCGGCCCGGGCCCGGCGCGCGGCCTCCGCCTCGGAGGCCTCCGCGCGCGCCTGGGCGGCCGCCACCAGCCGCTCCACGGCGGTCGGCTCGTGGACCGGGGCCGCCCGTACGAAGTCCTCGTCGAAGACCACGGGGGCGAACTCGTCGTCCGGCGTCCCGCGGTTCTGGTCGTCGTCAGGCCCTCCGCCGTCAGGGAACGGCGTGCCCCCCACGTCCTCCGCCACGGCACCAGAGTAGACGTGCCGGGTCAATTTGGGCAGAGCGTACGGAAATTCGGCGAAGGGCCGGTGCCGGTCCGCGCGCCGCGCGCGGGTCAGAGGCCACGGGTCAGGGGTCGCAGGCCACGGGTCAGGGGCGGACGTGCCCGTCGCCGGTGACGATGTACTTCGTGCTGGTCAGCTCCGGGAGGCCCATCGGGCCGCGGGCGTGCAGCTTCTGGGTGGAGATGCCGATCTCCGCGCCGAAGCCGAACTGGCCGCCGTCGGTGAACCGGGTGGAGGCGTTCACCGCGACCGTGGTGGAGTCCACCAGCTGGGTGAAGCGGCGGGCGGCCTGCTGGGAGGTGGTGACGATCGCCTCGGTGTGGCCGGAGCTCCAGCGGCGGATGTGGGCGACGGCCGCGTCCAGCGAGTCGACGACGGCGGCGGCGATGTCGTAGGACAGGTACTCGGTCTCCCAGTCCTCCTCGGTCGCCTCGACCACGGTGGCCTTGGTGTCCGCGGCCAGCTCCAGCACCCGCCCGTCGCCGTGCACGGTGACCCCGGCGCCGGCCAGAGCCTCGAGGGCGCGCGGGAGGAAGGCGTCGGCGATGTCGCGGTGGACCAGCAGGGTCTCGGCGGCGTTGCAGACGCTGACCCGGTGGGCCTTGGAGTTGAGCAGGATCTCCACCGCCGTGTCGAGGTCCGCGTCGGCGTCGACGTAGACGTGGCAGTTGCCGGTCCCGGTCTCGATCACCGGGACGGTGGACTGCTCGACGACGGTGCGGATCAGCGAGGCGCCGCCGCGCGGGATGAGCACGTCGACCAGGCCGCGGGCGCGCATCAGCTCGTGCACCGACTCGCGGCCCTCGCCCGGCACCAGCTGCACCGCGTCGGCCGGCAGTCCGGCGCCCGCCACCGCGTCGCGCAGGACGGCCACCAGGGCGGTGTTGGAGGAGTAGGCGGAGGACGAGCCGCGCAGCAGCACCGCGTTGCCCGACTTCAGGCAGAGCGCGGCGGCGTCGACCGTCACGTTGGGGCGGGCCTCGTAGATGATGCCGACCACGCCGAGCGGTACCCGGACCTGGCGCAGGTCGATGCCGTTGGGCAGCGTGGAGCCGCGGACGACCTCGCCGACCGGGTCCGGCAGCGCGGCGACGTCGCGCACGTCGGAGGCGATGGCGCGGATCCGCTCCGGGGTGAGGGTCAGCCGGTCGATCACGGACTCGGCGGTGCCGGCCTCGCGGGCGCGGGCCACGTCCTTCGCGTTGGCCTCGACGACCTCCTCGACGCGGGCCTCGAGGGCGTCCGCCACCGCGTGGAGGGCGGCGTCCTTGCGCGAGCGCGGGAGCGGGGCCAGGTCGGCGGCGGCGGTGCGGGCGCGGCGGGCCACGTCCGTGACGGTGGGCTCCGTCGGCTCCGTGGCGGCTGCGGTCGTCGTCGTGAGCGTGCTCATACCGCGAAGGGTAGCGCCGCGGAGCCCGGTGCCGACGGGCGTTCCACCTGCCGGGCGGCTCCGCCCCTCAGAACGGGTGGACGCCCATCCGGGTGGCCGGCGGCGGGCCCTGTCCGGCGGCCACGCGCTGGTGGTAGGTCTCCCGGTCGACGACCTCCAGTCCGACGATCTCCCACCGCGGCAGGTTGGCCGTACGCCGGTGCTCGCCCCACAGCCGCAGTGCCACCGCGGCCGCGTCGTGGAGGTCGCGGGCCTCCTCCCAGTAGCGGATCTCCGCGTGGTCGGTGGCGTACCGGCTGGTCAGCAGGAAGGGGTGGTCGTGGGCCAGCTGTTCCAGCGCCCGCCGGACCTCGGGCAGCGGGACCTCCGCGCCGGAGACGGAGAGGGTGACGTGCCACAGGCGCGGCAGGTCCTCGGGGACGGGCGGCCCGCCCTGGAACCGGTCGTCGGGCGAGACGCTGGTGAGGCCGCGCCGGGCCGCCGCTCCCCCGCCGGCCGGGCGGGGCGCCGCCGTTCCCGGGCGCACTCGTCTCACAACGGCCTCCTTCACACGGCGCTCACGGTGGTCGCCCGGCGTCTGCCACGGCGTCTGCCCGACACCAGTGCAGCAGGCGACGGCGCTCCGTGGGGCCGTTTTACGGAACGTCCCCCGCCGGACCCCGGCCACGACGGGGGCCACGACGGGGGTCGTGACGGCCGGAATCCGGCACCGTCCCGGCGCCGCAGCAGCTCAGCGCCGCAGCAGCACCAGGTCGTCCCTGTGTACGACCTCTCGTTCGTAGGCGGGGCCCAGCTCGCGTGCCAGTTCCCTGGTCGACCGGCCGATCAGGAGGGGGATCTCCCGTGCGTCGAAGTTCACCAGGCCGCGCGCCACGGCGTGCCCCTCGACGTCCCTCAGCTCCACCGGGTCGCCGGCCTGGAACTCGCCCTCGACCCCGGCGATGCCCGCGGGCAGCAGTGACGTCCGCCGCTCCACCACTGCCCGCACGGCGCCGTCGTCGAGGGTCAGCGCGCCCTGCGGGGCGGAGGCGTGCTGGAGCCACAGCAGGCGGTCGGCGGACCGGCTGCCGGTGGCGTGGAAGTAGGTGCCGGTGTCGCGGCCCCTCAGCGCGTCGGCGGCCCGGCTGGCGCTGGTGAGGACCACCGGGATGCCGGCCTCGGCGGCGATGCGGGCGGCCTCCACCTTGGTGACCATCCCGCCGGTGCCCACACCGGCCTTGCCGGCGCTGCCGATCTCCACGCCCTCCAGGTCCTCGGGTCCCCGGATCTCGTCCAGCCGGGACGTCCCGGGGCGCGACGGATCACCGTCGTACAGGCCGTCGACGTCGGAGAGGAGCACCAGCAGGTCGGCGTGGACCAGGTGGGCCACGAGCGCCGCCAGCCGGTCGTTGTCCCCGAAGCGGATCTCGTCCGTCGCCACCGTGTCGTTCTCGTTGACGACCGGTACGGCCCCCATGGCGAGCAGCTTGTCGAGCGTCCGGGCCGCGTTGCGGTGGTGGGCACGCCGGCTGGTGTCGTCGGCCGTCAGCAGCACCTGGCCGACCCGCACGCCGTACCGCGCGAAGGACGCGGTGTAGCGCGCCACCAGCAGTCCCTGCCCCACGCTGGCGGCCGCCTGCTGCCGGGCCAGGTCCCTGGGGCGGCGCCGCAGTCCGAGCGGCGCGAGCCCCGCGGCGATGGCTCCGGAGGACACCAGGACGACGTCCCGCGCACCGCCGTCCCGGGCCGCCGCAAGGACGTCGACCAGGGCGTCGACACGGTCGGCGTCCAGACCGCCGTCGGCCGTGGTCAAGGAGGAGGACCCCACCTTGACGACGATCCTGCGCGCCGCGGTCACGTTCTCCCTTGCCCCTGTCACCTTGCCGTCGTCCCCTCACCTGTTCTCGGCTGCCCGCCCGGCAATCTACGCGACCCGGGCGGACCGATGCGCGTGCGTTCCGCTCCCCGGGCACTCCCGGGTCGTTCCCGGGTCACCCGCACGCGCCCGGGTTCCGGCCGCGGTGGCTCCACGGCGTGTCGTCGGAGCGTCCACGCGCGTTGTACCTGAGTCACGCACACACCACGTTCGCGCAGTCCATTGGAGTGACGCAGTGCTCACACCCGTCCCCCGTCGGCAGACCGCCGTGAGAGGCGTGATCATCGCCGTGTCGGCGGTGTCGTTCGTCCTGTCGGCCGTCGCGGCCGTCGTTCCGAACGTGCCCGCGATGATCGCCACCACCGTCGTCTCCCTTGCCGTCGAGGGGGTCCTGTACCGCTGGCAGCGGGGGATGGTCTCGGCCTTCGCCAAGACGCACGCCGACGTCACGGTCCGTCATCTGCTGTGCGACATACTGATCGTCGTCGCACTGGTCCGGGCGCACGGCCAGCGGCAGGAGACCGACCTGGCCGCGCCCCTGCTGGCCCTGCTGGGCTTCTACGCACTGCACTTCCTGATCCAGGCCGTCTCGGTGGTGGTCCGCCGCGCGCGCACCCTGCCGGTGCTCACCCGGAACATCGACGCCTCCGCCCTGCGGCTGACCGCCGCCCCGCCGGCGCTGCTGCTGCGCCGCGCCGGGCACCGGCTGCTGCTCTTCGGACTGCCGGCCACCGCGGGCCTGCTGACCGCCCTCGCGACCGGGGACGCGCTGTGGGGCGTCGCGGGCGCCGGGGTGTCCGTCGCCCTGGCGCTGGGCGGGCTGGCCGTTCTGGGCAGCCACCTGCTGCCGGGCCGCCGCCCGCCCTCCGAGGAGGCGGTGCTGAAGTGGTTCGACTCCTGGCTGGCCGAGTACCGGCCGACCATCGGCATGTACTTCTCCGGCGGTGCCGCCTCCGCCTACCAGGCCAACATGTGGCTGCAGCCGCTGGCCAGGCTGGACGGGCGTCCGCTGATCGTGCTGCGCGAGCGCTTCATGATGCAGAAGATCGCGGCCACCGACGTCCCGGTCGTCTGTCTGCCGCAGGTCCATCACCTGATGCGGCTGGAGCACTCCACCCTTCAGGCGCTGATCCACCCGTCGAACTCGGGCAAGACCTCGCAGGTGCTGCGCATCCCGACGATCAAGCACGCCTTCGTCAACCACGGCGAGAGCGACAAGCTGTCCTCCTGCAACCCCTACGCCAAGGCGTACGACGAGGTGTGGGTGGCCGGTCCCGAGGCCCGCGAGCGGTACGCGCTGGCGGACATCGGTGTCGACGACCGGGACGTCGTGGAGATCGGCCGTCCGCAGCTGGACGCCGTCGCCGCCCACCGGGGCGCCCCCGAGGGCGAGTACACCGAGGTGCTGTACGCCCCCACCTGGGAGGGCTGGGACGGCAACCCGGGCAACACGTCGGTGATCGCGGCCGGTGAGAACCTGGTACGGGCGCTGCTCGCCGACCCCGGGGTCCGCCTGGTCTACAAGCCGCACCCGCTCACCGGTTCGGTCGACCCGCGGGCCGGCGCCGCCGACCGGCGCATCCGCGAGCTGATCGTGGCCGCCTGCCGGGAGCGCGCCGGTGGCCCTCGTCCGGGTCCGCGGTCCGCCGCCGAGCTGGCCCGGCGCACGGCGGAGCTGGACCGGCTGACCACCTCCGTCTTCCGGGACGCGTCGGACGCCATGGAGCGGATGATGCTCCAGGGCGCCCCGGAGCCGGGCCGTGCCGCCGCGGTCACCGCGGCGACGGCCGCGTGGGTCGAGGCCTACTGGGCGGCCCTGCCGGAGGGGGAGCACCAGATCGTCACGGAGGCCCGCCCCGACGTCCCGGCCTGCTTCAACCGGGCGGACCTGCTGATCAGTGACGTGTCCAGCGTCATCTCGGACTTCATGGCGAGCGGCAAGCCGTACGCGGTGGCCAACACCTCGGGGCTGACCGAGGCCGCGTTCCGCGAGGCCTTCCCGACGGTGCGGGCGGCGACGGTGCTGACGCCGGACGCGGCGGGTGTGCCGGACCTGCTGGAGCGGGTGCGCAAGCCGGAGCTGGATGACCTGCGTGAGGCGCGGGCCGAGCTGAAACTGCGCCTGCTGGGGCCCTCGGAACCGTCGTCGCAGGTTCGGTTCAACGACGCGATGCGGGCGCTGTGCGAGGAGGCGCTGCGGCGCCGGACGACCGGGCAGGAGGGCCGCATCCCCGGGCCGCGGGCGGCGGTCGTCCCGGGGGAGCCCGAGCTGACCAAGGGCTGAGCCCCACGGCGCGCCCCGCGGGGCGCCCGCGGCGCGCACCCCGTGGGGCGCGCCGTGGCGGCCAGGAACGACGTGTGCCCGTTCGTGTCCCCTCCAGGGGGACACGAACGGGCACACGTCGTGGGGTGCGGGCCGTCACCGCCGAGTGGTGGAGCGGCATCCGTCGGATGAGGCCCCGGGCCTCAGTGGGCCGCGGCCTCCGAGGGGGTCTCGGCACGGGCCTGTCCGAGGCTGCGGGCCTCGGCCTTGAGGGCCAGCGCGGCGATCGCCGCGTTGAAACGTTCGAGGGACGACGGCTCGTCGGCGCCGAGCAGGTACTCCTTCAGCTCGACCCGCGCGGCCGCCAGCGTGTCCGCCTCGGGGTCCCGGACCGCCGCCAGCAGCCGGTCCATCTCGGTGGCCTCGTTGGAGAGGATCACCGCCGCGCGCACCGCCGTGTTCTGCCGGACGAACTCCTCGGCCCCCAGCCCCGCGGAGTCCGTCACCGCGTACGGCTTGCCGCTGGCGATGAAGTCGGAGACCACGCTGGAGATGTCGGAGACCATCGCGTCGGAGACGTTGAAGCAGTCGTACAGCCGCGGCTCGGCCCCGGTGATCACCCGGTGCTCCCAGACCGGGAACGACCGCCAGTAGGCGTCGTTCCACTCCTCGCGCAGTCGGGCGATCTCCTCGTAGACCGTGAGGTCGGGAGCGCCGTCGCGGGCCGCCTCCGCCTCGTCCTCCTTCTCCACACCACCGGTCAGCTCGGTGAGCCGGGCCTCTATGCGCGCCAGCTCCGCCCCCGCCGTCTCCAGCGCCGCCTCGTCCCCGCGGAACTGCGGGTCCAGCGCGCGCTCGGCGGCCGCCTTCTCGATCAGCGCGACGATCCGCTCGTGCGCCAGCCGGGCCTGGGTGCTGCGGGTTCCGGTGAAGGGGTGCGGCTTGTACAGCACCCGCACCGGCTCGTCGGCGGCCAGCAGCCGGCGGACGATGTTCTCGCCGGCCGACATGAGCGAGGTGTTGCCCGGGTTGTCGTCCCAGCCTTCCCAGGTGGGCGCGTAGAGCACGGTCGGGACGATGACCCCCTGCCGGCGGCCGGTCCGGATCGGCGCCAGCTGCGGGCGTCCGACCTCCACCACGTCCTCGTCGCGCACCCCGACGTCGGCCACGGCGTACCGGTCGCGCCCGGCCTTGCCGGCCGTCCACACCTCGTCGTACACCTTGCTGTACGGGTTCACGCTGGCGATCTTGTCGCTGTCGCCGTGGCCGATGAAGACGTGCTTCATGGTGGGCACGCGCAGCAGGTGGATGTTCTTGCCGACGTTCGCCGCGTAGAGCGCGACCCGCACCGTGGACAGGTCCAGGTTCATCAGGTGGACGCCGCCCGGTACGCAGATCACGGGAACGGTGGTGGGCGCGAGCCGTTCCATCACGGACCGCTCCCGCAGGATGATCAGCGGACGGGTGTCCAGCCGCTCCATCGTCTCCAGCCACATGTTGACCTGGTACGCCGACTCCTTGGCGCCGGAGAAGTACAGGACCGTCTCCGGCTTGTAGGCGCTCAGCCAGTTCTGGACCGCGGTCAGCACGGCCCGCGGGGCGGGGGCACGGCGCGGACCGACCAGGTACGGCACCATGAGCAGCGTGTAGACGACGCCCAGGCCGAGGGCGGCCACTATGCCGATGCCGCCCCACATGCCGTCGCCGAGGAAGGCCGAGACCAGGCCGCCGACGAACACCGGCAGGTCGAGGTGGAGCATCTTCTCGCCGGAGCGGTGCAGCAGCAGACGCGGCGGCGCGCCCGGCAGCCTGAGGTCGGACGCCAGGGTGATGTTGCGGGTGGCCACCGGCAGGGTGCGGCGGAGCCTGACCATCTTCACCAGCGCGCCGTGGACCGCCTGGAGCCCGTAGAAGGCGATGAAGCAGGCCACCAGCGCGTAGAAGAACACGCCGTAGGCGAGCCCCAGCCGGGCCAGGAGCAGCACCAGGATGAGCTGGCGGACCAGGAAGCGGATGGCCAGTCCGGCGCGCACCACACTCAGACGATTCACCAGATAGCTGTTCCGGTGATGGAGGTAGTGGTCTGCGCCGTAAGTGACGGCTGCGGCAACCGCGAACGCGACGATGTTCGGCAGTAGCGCGGCGATCATCAAAGCGGGAAAGCCCACCACGATGAGGGCGACCGCGGCGACCAGTTCCCCCACGCTGCCCACACGGGCAGTGCGTACGAGTGTGGATATCACGTGTGAACCTGCTCCAGGAGAGGTGCCGGCATGGTGCGTGAACAGCCTTGAGCGCATAACTCCGACAGTCCGGAAAACACCGTGCACATTTTCCGTGTAGTGCTTATTTCGAAATATTAGGCCGTTCACGCATTCGGAGCGGCCTAAATGATTTCTGGTAATTGCGCCCGATTATGCCACGCCGTCGTGCCGGTCCAGGACGCTCGCGAGCGCCTGGTCGAAGCCCGACGCCTGCCCCGCGGCGGCCGTCGGATCCTGCTGCCGCACGTCGATGACGTGCCCCGTGAGGTCGGAGAGCAGCACGTCGAGCGAGGTGCGCGCCACGGCCTCGGAGGAGAGCAGCGATCCCGCGGGCTCCTGACCGAACGCCTTGGTGCGCATGGGGGTGGCCGTCCGCTCGGGATTGATGCAGTTTACCCGCACGCCGTCGACGGCCCATTCGTCGGCCAGCGCCTGAGTGAGGTTCACCACGGCCGCCTTGGTGGAGGAGTACAGGCTGTAGTCGGACCGGCCCCGGGTGTAGCTGCTGGAGGTGTAGAGCAGCAACTGCCCCTTGGTCGCGGCCAGGTACTTGTACGCCGAGCGGGCGATCTGCACCGGGGCCAGGTAGTTGACCTGGAGGGCCTCCATGATGGTCGCGTCGTCCGTCTCGGCCAGCTTGCCGATGCGCAGCACGCCGGCCGTGTTGACCACGTAGTCGATCCGGCCGCTGTCGGCGTGCGCCTTGCTGAGCGCGGCCTCGACGTCCTCGGCCCGCTCCACGTGGGTTCCGGTCGTGGACCGGCCCAGCGCGTACACGGTGGCCCCGTAGCTCTCGGCGAGTTCGGCGACGTCCTTGCCGATGCCGTACGAACCGCCGAAGACCACCATGGTCCTGCCCGCGAGCAGTTCCCGGTAGGCCTCCTCGCCGCTGGGCGCGGGAGCCGCCGTGGAGGCGAGCTGGTAGAGCTTGTCGGCGAGGAAGACGTCGACCGGCTGAGTGACCTTCATGTTGTACTCGTCACCCGCGACCACGTGGATCGGCACGTCCGGCAGGTACTTCAGGACCACCGAACAGTCGTCCGTGGCCTGGAAGTTGGGGTCCTCGGCGGCGACCTCGTACGCCCGGCGGATGGTCGAGAGCTTGAACGCCTGGGGCGTCTGCCCACGCCGCAGCCGCGAGCGGTCGGGGATCTCGGTGATGAACTCGCCGTCCTCGCCGTGGGTCCGCGTGACGATGATGGTGTCGGCGGAGGGGATGGCGACGTCGACCGCCTGGTAGCGGTCCAGCGCGCGGACGCAGTCGTCGATGACCCGACGGCTGATCAGCGGCCGCACCGCGTCGTGGAAGAGGACGTTGAGGTCCTCGCCCTCGGCCAGCCCCTCACCGAGCGCCTCGACGGCTCGACGGGTGGTCTCGCTGCGGGTGGACCCGCCCTCGATGACCCGCTTCACCTTGGTCAGCCCCGCGCGCTCCACGATCCGCTCGATGTCCGCCACGTACCCGGGCGTCATCAGGACGATGACGTCGTCGATGGACTCGGCCTGCTCGAACGTGGTCAGCGTGTGCTCGATGACCGCCTTGCCGGCGATCTTGATGAGCTGCTTGGGGATCTGCAGCCCCACCCGCTGCCCGGTACCTCCGGCAAGGATCACGGCGGTCGTACGACTAGCGGTTATGTGCTGGGACACGAGCAATCCTACCTTGGGCATCAGCGGGCGTTTCCGAGGGCCGAAGCCCCTCCCAACTTGGTACCACATTGCGGGCCGCGGCCCGCTGTCCGGGAGCGCGGTTTTAGATCACATGGCGCGTACGGCGAACAAAGACCATCCGTTCTACCCTCTTGCGCCGTCCGTCCCCCCGCCGGGTTCCGACCGAATGTCGGCAGCGGCACCGGTTGTGAGGTATGGGCTTTTCACGGAGTCACGGCGGGGACCCCGTGAAAAGCCTGTGCGGAAACTCGGAAAACGCAAGGCGACCCGCAATGCCGGGATCGGCCTAGAAAGGCTCGAAGTCCTCGAACTCCTGAGCGGCGTCGTCGCGCTCGGCCTGCCGGTCGCGGCGGCGCTGGGCGGCGGGGCGGGGCGCCTCGAACCGGTGGTCCTCGCCACGGCGGCCGAGCATCTCGGCACCAGCGGTGACCGTCGGCTCCCAGTCGAAGACCACCGCGTTGTCCTCGGGGCCGATGGCGACGCCGTCGCCGACGCGGGCGCCCGCCTTCATCAGCTCCGACTCGACGCCGAGGCGGTTGAGGCGGTCGGCCAGGAAGCCCACGGCCTCGTCGTTGTTGAAGTCGGTCTGCCGCACCCAGCGCTCCGGCTTCTCGCCGCGCACCCGGAACAGGCCGTCCTCCTCCTGGGTGACGGTGAACCCGGCGTCGTCGACGGCCTTGGGCCGGATGACGATGCGGGTCGCCTCGTCCTTGGGCTTGCGGGCGCGGTGGCCGGCGACCAGTTCGGCCAGGGCGAAGGAGAGCTCCTTGAGGCCCGTGCGGGCCACCGCGGACACCTCGAAGACGCGGTAGCCGCGCGCCTCCAGGTCGGGGCGGACCATCTCGGCGAGGTCGCGGCCGTCCGGCACGTCGATCTTGTTGAGGACGACCAGCCGGGGGCGCTTCTCGAGGCCGCCGCCGTAGTTCCTCAGCTCCTCCTCGATGACGTCGAGGTCGGAGACCGGGTCGCGGTCGGACTCCAGGGTGGCGGTGTCCAGGACGTGCACCAGCACGCTGCAGCGCTCGACGTGGCGCAGGAACTCCAGGCCCAGTCCCTTGCCCTGGCTGGCGCCGGGGATCAGACCGGGCACGTCGGCGACGGTGTAGACCGTCGCGCCGGCCGTGACCACGCCCAGGTTGGGGACCAGGGTGGTGAACGGGTAGTCGGCGATCTTCGGCTTGGCGGCGCTCATCACCGAGATCAGCGAGGACTTGCCGGCGCTCGGGTAGCCGACCAGCGCCACGTCGGCGACGGTCTTGAGCTCCAGCACGATGTCCCCGGCGTCGCCCGGCTCGCCCAGCAGCGCGAAGCCGGGGGCCTTGCGGCGGGCCGAAGCCAGCGCCGCGTTGCCGAGGCCGCCGCGGCCGCCCTGGGCGGCGACGAAGGAGGTGCCCTCGCCGACCAGGTCCGCCAGCACGTTGCCCTGCTTGTCGAGCACGACGGTGCCGTCCGGGACGGCCAGGACCAGGTCCTCGCCCTCCTTGCCGGAGCGGTTGCCGCCCTCGCCGGGCTTGCCGTTGGTGGCCTTGCGGTGCGGGGAGTGGTGGTACTCGAGCAGCGTCGTCACCGACTGGTCGACGGTGAGGATCACGTCGCCGCCGCGGCCGCCGTTGCCGCCGTCCGGGCCGCCCAGGGGCTTGAACTTCTCCCGGTGCACGGAGGCACAGCCGTGGCCCCCGTTACCCGCGGCGACATGCAGTTCGACGCGGTCCACGAAGGTGGTCATGGTCAGGTGCCTCCAGTACGCGTAAGTCTTGGGTCGTGCTCAGGTCTTGCCGTGCGCGCCTCGTCCGGTGCGCACGTTCACACAACACGCGAAAGGCGGACCCACTTCCCAGCAGGGAAGTGAGGTCCGCCTCGCGAATGAGTTCGGTCAGCCTGCTCAGGCGACCGGAACGATGTTCACGACCTTGCGGCCACGGTGGGTGCCGAACTGCACCGCACCGGCCTCGAGGGCGAACAGCGTGTCGTCGCCGCCGCGGCCGACGCCCGCACCCGGGTGGAAGTGGGTGCCGCGCTGGCGGACCAGGATCTCACCGGCGTTGACGGTCTGACCGCCGAAGCGCTTCACACCGAGCCGCTGAGCGTTGGAGTCGCGACCGTTCCGGGTGGACGATGCGCCCTTCTTGTGTGCCATGTCTCCTCAGTCCCTTACTTCGCAGCCGCGGGAATCGACGTGACCTTGATCGCCGTGTACTGCTGGCGGTGGCCCTGCCGACGACGGTAGCCCGTCTTGTTCTTGTAGCGCAGAATGTCGATCTTCTGGCCCTTGTGGTGGTCCACGACCTCGGCCTGGACCTTGATGCCGTCCAGGACCCACGGGTCGCTGGTCACGGAGTCGCCGTCGACAACGAGCAGGGTCGAGAGCTCGACCGTGTCGCCAACCTTGGCGGTGGAAATCTTGTCAACCTCGACGATGTCACCGACAGCAACCTTGTGCTGGCGGCCACCGCTGCGCACGATGGCGTACACGCGGATCTCACTCTCTCGCTCGGAAACGGCACCCCCGCAGTCCAGCCTCCCTGTGACAAGGGACCGGCCTCTCCCGGGGCGCGGCACGAAGCCTGCGGCCGGCCGGGAGGAATGAGGTTTACGGGGATGTGGCGTGCCTATGGACACACCGAGGGTCAAGGTTACGGGGACCCGGGCAGGAGGGTCAAACCGGGGCCCGCGGGGTCAGGAGTGGTGGCGCCGCCAGCCCTCCCAGGCCGACCGGATCATGTCGTCCAGGTCGTGGCGCGCGCTCCAGCCCAGCTCCTCCTTGATCCGGTCCGCGGACGCCACCACGCGCGCCGGGTCGCCGGGTCGCCGCGGGGCGACCTCGGGCGCCACGTGTTCGTTGCCGGTGACCTTGAGGATGCGGTCCACCACCTCGCGCACCGAGCTGCCCTCGCCGCGGCCGATGTTGAGGACCAGCGCGGTCCCCTCCCCGGCCTCCGCCAGGCGCCGCGCGGCCGCCAGGTGGGCGGACGCAATGTCCTCGACGTGGATGAAGTCCCGCACGCAGGTGCCGTCGGGGGTGGGGTAGTCGTCGCCGAAGACCAGCGGGGCGGCGCCGGACTCCAGGCGTTCGAAGACCATGGGCACCAGGTTGGTGGCCCCGGCGTCGGCCAGCTCCGGGCCGGCCGCTCCGGCCACGTTGAAGTAGCGCAGGGACGCCGACCGGATGCCGTGGGCCCGGGAGGCGGCGCCGATCAGCCACTCGCCGGCCAGCTTGGTCTCGCCGTAGGGGTTGATGGGGGCACAGGGGGTGTCCTCGGTGACCAGGTCCACGTCCGGCATCCCGTAGACGGCCGCGGAGGAGGAGAAGACGAGGGCTCCGGCGCCGGCGGCCGTCATGGCCTCCAGCAGCGTCTGGAGACCGGTGACGTTCTCCCGGTAGTAGTGGAGCGGCCGCCGCACCGACTCCCCCACCTGCTTCTTGCCGGCGATGTGCACCACGCCCGTGACGCCGTGCTCGCGCATCGTCCGCTCCAGCAGCGGGCCGTCGAGGACGCTGCCGACCACCAGCGGCACGCCGGAGGGCACCCGGTCCGCGCTGCCGGTGGACAGGTCGTCGAACACGACGACGCGCTCCCCGGCCTCGGCCATGACGCGCACCACATGGGCTCCGATGTATCCGGCACCGCCCGTGACCAGCCAGTTCATCTCGTACCTCCCGGGTCGTGGACCGTCCAGACTCCCCCATCGGCCCGGCGGACGCGAACCGGACCCTGGGCTCCGCGGACTCGCGGGCCGCTCGTCCGACAGGTTGAATAGGGGAATGTCCTGATTCTCCCTCGTCGTCCCCGGCCCGCAAGACCTCCCCAGGACATGGTGAGACCGCCCCGTTCCCGCGCTCCGACGGAGGTGCCTGCCGGTGTCCGCCCCGCACGACAGCACAGAGCACGACGGCACGCGGCGCGCGGGCCCCCGGCACGAAGGCCCACGGCGCGGCGAAGGACCACGGCGGGAAGGACCACCGCGCGAAGGACCACGGCCCGAAGGACCACTGCAGGAGCGCGCGCTGCGGGAGGACCCGCGGGGCGGTGCCGCGCCCGACATCAGCGTCGTCGTCATCGTCTACAACGACGAGCGGCGCCTGCCGGCCGCCGTGCGGTCCGTCCTCGGGCAGACGCTGCGCAACGTCGAGGTGGTCATCGCCGACGACCACTCCACCGACGGCTCCTTCGAGGTCGCCCGCCGGCTGGAGGCGGAGTCCGACCGGGTGCGGGCCATCCGGCTGCCGGAGAACAGCGGAGGCTGCGGGGAGCCCCGCAACCAGGGCGTCGCGGTGGCCCGCGGCCGCTACGTGATGTTCCTGGACAGCGACGACACCCTCGAGCCCAACGCCTGCCGGAACATGCTGGAGGCCGCCGAGAGCACCGGCGCCGACCTGGTCTCCGGCCTCTGCCTGCGGGTGCACGTCGACAGCCGGTGGGGCACGACGTCGAAGTGGTACCCGTGGTTGTACCGGCGCACCCGGACCCTCGAGTCGATCGCCGAACTCCCGGACCTGCTGGTCTTCGACACCCTGTCGACCAACAAGTGCTACCGCCGCGCGTGGCTCGTCGAGCGCGGGCTTACCTTCCCCCGCGGCATCCACTACGAGGACCTGCTCTTCTCGGCCCGCGCGTACCTGGCCGCCTCCCGCATCACCCTGATCCCCGACACGGTCTACCACTGGAACGTCGTGCGGAAGGCCGAGGCCAAGTCGATCAGCAACCGGCGGCACGAGATCAACAACTTCGCCGACCGGCTGGAGATCCACCGCCGGATCGACCGCATCCTGGCCGCCGGGGGCCACGACGCGCTGAAACTGCACAAGGACCGCAAGTTCCTCAAGCACGACCTCGTCCTCTACCTGCGCGAGCTCCCCTTCCTCGACGACGACTACCGGCGCCGCTTCGCCGGGATGGCGAACGGCTACCTCCGGGAGTTCCCCGAGGAGGCGTACGAGGAGCTGTCGCCCGTCCACCGGCTGTGCGCCTACCTCCTGCTGCGCGAGGACTGGGAGCACCTCATGCAGGCCGTCGACACCCTGATCAACAAGGACAAGGTGTCCAGTCCGCTGGCCGAGCGGGACGGCCGCGTGTACTGGTGCGAGGAGCACCTCGACGACCCGCTGGGCCGCGCCGTCCTCGACGTCACCGGCCTCGGGTACCACCAGCGGCCGCTCTCCCGGCTCTTCCTGCGCAACGCGGTCACCGGCTACGCCGGGTCGCCCGGGGGCGTCACCCTGTCGGGCGCCGTGGTCAATCCCCTGGGGGCGATCCGCCCCGGCGCCCGGCTCACGGCGGAGCTGGAGTTCAGGGCGCGCCGCCGGAGCCTGCGGTCCTTCCGGTTCCCGGTGCGCACGGTGCGCCACGCGGGACCGTCGGTCGTCTGGGAGGCCACCGTGCCGCTGGCCCGGAAGCTGCGGCCGGTGGGCGTCCTCGACGACGTCTGGGACGTGCGGATGCACCTCACCGTGGACGGCGAGCGCACCACCAGCCGGCTCACCGTCGGCGGGACGGACCTCGAGGGGCCGGGCGCCGACGCGGTCCGGGTGCGGCCGGTACTCAGCCGGCTGGCGGCCGACCGGCTCGAGCCGCGCGCCTCCTCCCACGGCCATCTGGCGTTCCACCTGGTCCAGCGCGGCGCGCTCTCCCGGCGCGCCGTCGGCGTGCTGCGGCACCACCTCGAGAGCCCGCCGACCCGCCTCACCAAGAAGGCCCTGCGCACGGCCCTCGCGCTGCGCAAGGAGCTGGTCTCCGGACGCCGCAAGATCGAGGCGTACCACCGGATGATCCGCCTGCTGCCCGTCCGCAGGGGCACGGTCGTCTTCGAGAGCCACCTCGGCAGGCAGTACAGCGACAGCCCACGAGCCGTCCACGAGGAGCTGCGCCGCCGGAACATCCCCGTGCGGGCCGTCTGGTCGTACGCCGGGGCCGTCCCGACGGGCTTCCCCGAGGACGCCGAGCTGGTGCGCCGCTGGTCCTGGCGGTACATCGCGGAACTGGCGCGGGCGGAGTTCTGGATCGACAACCAGGGGTTCCCGCTGAAGCTGGCGAAGCGCCCGGAGACCACCTACATCCAGACCTGGCACGGCTCCGCGCTGAAGCGGATGGGGTTCGACACGCCGCAGATGCGGGTCCTGCCGGAGCGGGAGCGTCTCGCCTACCAGCGGGCCGTCGACCGCTTCGACCACTTCGTGGTCCGCGGCCGGCACGACGAGCTCACCCTCGCCCGGGCCTACCGGATCCCGCCGGAGAAGCTGCTGCGCACCGGCTACCCGCGCAACGACGCCCTGGTGCGGGCACGGGAGTCGGGTGTGCCCGATCCGGCGGCCGAGGAGCTGGCGGAGCGGCTGGGCGTCCGCCGGGACCTGCCGGTGGTGCTGTACGCGCCCACCTTCCGCGCCCGGGAGGGCGGCGGGGTCGAGGACTTCGCCTTCCCCTTCGACATCGACGAGTTCGCCGGCCGGTTCGGCGACGAGCTCACGCTGCTGGTCCGCACCCACTACCTCAACGGCGTCACGCTGCCCCCGTCGGTGGCCGGCCGCGTGGTCGACGTGAGCGGGGAGCCGGACATCACCCCCGTCCTGCTGCTGGCGGACGTGCTCGTCACCGACTACTCGTCGGTGATGTTCGACTACGCGCTCCTGCAGCGGCCGATGGTGTTCTTCACCTACGACTGGGACGACTACGTCCACAACGGCCGGGGCACCTACTTCGACCTGTCGGAGGAGGCCCCCGGCCCCGTCGTGCACACGGCGGAGGAACTGTTCGAGGCCCTCTCGGACCTGGACCGGCTCGACGGCCACAAGGCGCGGCTGAAGGAGTTCACGACCCGGTACGGCGAGTACGACCAGGGCGACGCCGCCGCGCGGATCGTCGACCGCTTCTTCGGCGCCCGGGGTGGTGACCGGTGACCCGGCCCGACGGCGGCGGCGGCCGTACCGCGCGCGACATCGTCCTCGTGGGAAACGAGGTCGACGAACTGGGCGGCGTGGGCCGCTGGCAGATCCTCATGGCGCGGCTGTTCGCCGCACGCGGTCACCGGGTGACGGTGGTGGGCGTCGCACCGGCCGACTCGCCGTTCGGCCTCGGCGAGGACCCGCCCTTCCGGACCCTCACCCTCCACGACACGCGTCCGGCCGGGCGCCGCCCGGTCCGCGGGCTGCGGGAGCGGGTCGACCCGGTGGCCCGCCACCGGGAGGCGGTGCGCGAACGCGGGAGGCGTGAGGCGGCCGAACGGCTGTCGGCCGTCCTCCGCGCGGCCCGGCCCGGCGCCGTGGTCATCGTCACGCAGGTGTGGGCCATGGAGTGGGTCGCCCTGGCGGACACCGCGGGCCACACCGTGATCGGCATGAGCCACGAGTCGTTCAGGACCTCGCGTGCCTCCTCCCGCTTCGCGCGCGTCAAGCGGTACTACAAGGACGTCGACCGGCTGCTGGTGCTCACCCGTGAGGACGCCGACCTGTGGATCGGGGAGGGCCTCAACCATGTGGGATTCCTGCCGAACCCGGTCCCCCTGGAGCCGGGCGCCCCCTCCCCCCGCACCGCGAAGGTGGTCGCCTGCGTCGGCCGCCTCGGCCACGAGAAGGGCGTCGACCTGCTGCTCGACACCTGGGCCGAGGTCTCCCCACGGCACCCGGGGTGGCTCCTGCGCGTCCACGGCTCCGGGCCGGACGAGGCGGCGCTGCGGCGGCGGTGCACCGAGCTGGGCCTGGACGGCTCGGTGGAGTGGGCGGGACGGACCGAGGACGTCGCGGGCGCGCTGCGCCGGTCGTCGGTGTTCGTGCTGTCCTCCCGCGGCGAGGGGTTCCCGCTGTCCCTGCTGGAGGCGATGTCCTGCGCCGTGCCCTGTGTCGCCTTCGACTGCGCGCCCGGCGTGCGGGAGATCGTCCGTCACGAGGAGGACGGCCTGCTGGCCCGCCCCGGTGACACCGCGGAACTGGCCCGCCACCTCGGCCGCCTGCTGGAGGACGCCGATCTGCGCAACCGGATGGGCGACCGGGCGTACCGCAACGTCCGGCGGTTCGCCCCGGAGACCGTCATCGACCGGTGGGAGAACCTCTTCGCCCTCCTCGACCGCTGACCTCCACCGGCCGGCACCGCCGTCTCCGGACCGGACCCGACTCCGGCCGGGCCCGCGCGCCCCCGGACCTGCGGGACCCGGACGAAACCCGCGCCTCCCCGACCGGGCCCCCGGCCTCCGGACGACCCCGCCCGGACGGCAAGCGGTCCAAGGCGGGCGCGCGACCCCTGCGCTCCACCCCGGCCGCCCACGCCTCGCGGGGTCCCCCGAACCTGCAAGCCCCGGACAAAACCCCGCCTCCCCGACCGGGCCCCCGGCCTCCGGACGACCCCGCCCGGACGGCAAGCGGTCCAAGGCGGGCGGGCAACCCCCGTGCTCCACCCCGGCCGCCCACGCCTCGCGGGGTCCCCCGAACCTGCAAGCCCCGAACGAAACCCCGCCTCCCCGACCGGGCCCCCGGGCTCCGGGCGACCCCGCCCGGACGGCGAGCGGCCCAAGGCGGGCGGGCGACCCTCGCGCTCCACCCCGGCCGCCCACGCCTCGCGGGGTCCGCGACACGGTCAGGTGGCTCGGCGTGCGCCGCGCCCTTCACCCGCTTCGTCCGCCGTCTCCCGGCACACGCCACCTCCCCCGGACCGGGCGCTCGCCTCAGGGACGGCCCTCGCGGCCCCGGGCCGGACCCCCGGGCTCGGCACGGCGGCCCCGCATCCCCGTCCGGCCCCCAGGCTCAGGACGACACCCCGCAGCTCAGGGGCCGGGCGCTCGCCCAGGCGAGCCCTCCTGGCCCCGTACCGAGCATGCCGGGCCCCGGGCTCGGCTCCGCACCCCGCATCCCTGACCGGGCTCGAGGTCAGGACTACACCCCGCGCAGGAGCCCTCGCGGCCCCGGGCCCCTGGGCTCAGGACGGTCCCCGCGGCCCCGGACCGGGCCACAGGCTCCGGGCAGGACCCCCGTTTGCCCCGGACCCGCCCGCGGGGTCCGGACGGGGCTCCTGGGTGGGACGAGCCGCCCCGCACCTGCCCCTTCGGGCGGGACGCGTCACCCGGACCGGACAACGAGCCGGGTGGCCCGCCACCCCGAGACAAGCCCGTGAGCCACACCCTCCCACCCCGGGCGGGGTCCTCTCCCCGGGCGAGGCGCCCGGACGAGAAGGAGCCCGCCGGTTCCGGTCCCCTTCGGGGGGCCGGAACCGGCGGGCTCCTCGGCGGGCGGTGCCGCTCGGTCAGTCCTCCGTGGTGGCGGTGACCGAGGACGGCGCCTGCTGCTCGGCGGCAGCGGTCTTCTTCGCCGTCTTCTTGGCGGCGGCCTTCTTCGTCGTGGCCTTCTTGGCCGTCGACTTGGCAGCCGTCGCCTTCTTGGCGGCGGTCTTCTTCGCCGGGGCCGCCTTCTTGGCCGCCGTCTTCTTGACCGCGGCCTTCTTGGCCGTCTTGCGAGCCGGCTTGGCCTCGACCTGAGCGGCCTCAGCAGGCTCTGCGGCACCGGCGGCCTCGGCGGCCTCCGGGCTGTCCGGGCCGGCGGCCGGCAGGACCACCACGGCGGCCTCGGCCGGGGCCGTCGGCGCCGTCGCCTTGCGGACCGCGCGGCGACGCGGACGCGCCGGGGGCGCGGCCTCGGCCACCGGTTCGGCAGCCGGCTCGGCCACGGGCTCCGCTGCCGGCTCCGCGGCGGCGGGCTCCGTCTCGGCGGCGGGCGCCGGCTCCACCACGGTCACCGCCGCCTCCTCGGCGGCCGCGGGGGCACCGGCGGGCGCCGAGACCCGGCGGGTGGCACGGCGGCGGCCCCGCTTGGGCGCCTCCTCCGCGACCGGCTCGCCCGCCTCGGCGGTCTCGGCGGTCGCGGAGGGGACCACCGGGTCCTCCACGGCGACCGGCTCGGCCTGCGCCTCGGCGACGGACTCCGCCACCACCGGACGCGCGGCCTCCTCGGCGGCCGTCACCTCCTGCGCGGTCGGCGCGGCCTGCTCGGCGGCAGCGGCACGGGCGTCCTCGGCGGCCTGCTCGGCCCGGCGTCGGCTACGCGCCTGCGCCTTGGTCTCCCGCGGCTCCCTGACCTCGAACGCCTCGCCGTCCTCACCGCGCGGCGCACCGGCCGGGGCGGTGGCGCGGCGACCGGTGCGACGGCGTCCACGGCGACCGGCCGCGGCCTCCGCCTCGGCGACGCTGCTGTACAGCTCCTCGTCGGCCGCGAAGTCCGGGGCGGGCAGCGCGATCGGCTCCTCCGTGGACTCCGTGACGGTGGACGCCTCGCGCTCGAGCTCGGCCTCCTCCTCGGCGGACGGCGCCTCGGCGACCAGGGCGGACGGCTCGTGCTCGTGGGGCTGCTCCTGCTGCCCGTCCCGCGCACCGCCGCGCTTCTTCTTCTTGCCACCGCCGCCGGCGAAGGCCGGCTGGTCCAGGTGCACTACCAGACCGCGGCCGTTGCAGTGGACGCAGGTCTCGGAGAAGGACTCCAGCAGGCCCTGGCCGACCCGCTTGCGGGTCATCTGGACCAGGCCGAGCGAGGTGACCTCGGCGACCTGGTGCTTGGTCCGGTCCCGGCCCAGGCACTCCAGCAGACGCCGCAGCACGAGGTCCCGGTTGGACTCCAGCACCATGTCGATGAAGTCGATGACGATGATGCCGCCGAGGTCACGCAGCCGCAGCTGGCGGACGATCTCCTCGGCCGCCTCCAGGTTGTTGCGGGTGACGGTCTCCTCGAGGTTGCCGCCCTGACCGGTGAACTTGCCGGTGTTGACGTCGACGACGATCATCGCCTCGGTCCGGTCGATCACCAGCGAGCCACCGCTGGGCAGCCAGACCTTGCGGTCCAGCGCTTTGGCGAGCTGCTCGTCGATCCGGTACGTGGCGAACACGTCGACCTCGGAGGTCCACCGCTGGAGGCGGTCCGCCAGGTCCGGCGCGACGCCCGCGACGTAGCCGTGGATGGTGCGCCAGGCCTCGTCACCGCTGACGACGACCTTGGTGAAGTCCTCGTTGAAGATGTCGCGGACGACCCGGACCGTCATGTCCGGCTCACCGTAGAGCAGCGTCGGCGCGTTGCCCTTCTTCGCCTTCTGCTGGATCTCCTCCCACTGCGCCTGCAGACGCTCGACGTCGCGGCGCAGCTCGTCCTCGCTGGCGCCCTCGGCGGCGGTGCGCACGATGACGCCGGCGTCCTCGGGAACGATCTTCTTGAGGATGGTCTTCAGCCGGGCGCGCTCGGTGTCGGGCAGCTTGCGGCTGATGCCGGTCATCGACCCCTCGGGGACGTAGACCAGGTAGCGGCCGGGCAGCGAGACCTGGCTGGTCAGGCGGGCGCCCTTGTGGCCGATCGGGTCCTTGGTGACCTGGACCAGGACGGACTGGCCGGACTTCAGCGCGGTCTCGATGCGGCGCGGCCCGTGGGCCATGCCGAGCGCCTCGAAGTTGACCTCGCCGGCGTAGAGCACCGCGTTGCGGCCCTTGCCGATGTCGATGAAGGCGGCCTCCATCGACGGCAGGACGTTCTGCACCTTGCCGAGGTAGACGTTGCCGACGTAGGAGGTCGACTGCTCCTTGTTGACGTAGTGCTCGACGAGGATGTTGTCCTCGAGCACGCCGATCTGGGTGCGGTCGCCGTGCTGGCGGACCACCATCACGCGCTCGACGGCCTCACGGCGGGCCAGGAACTCGGCCTCGGTGATGATCGGCACGCGGCGGCGGCCCTGCTCGCGGCCCTCGCGGCGGCGCTGCTTCTTGGCCTCCAGACGGGTGGAGCCCTTGATGGACTGCACCTCGTCGGCGGCGTCGCCGGAGCGCTCCTCCTTCTTGCGGGGCTCGCGGACCTTGACGACGGTGCGCTCCGGGTCGTCCTGCGACGACTCGGCCTCGCCGGCCGTGTCACCGGCGCGGCGACGGCGACGACGGCGACGGCGGGAGCTGCTGGAGCCGCCGGACTGCTCGCGGCCCTCCTCGGCCTCGCGCGCGTCCTCGTCGGTGTCCTCGGCCTCCTCGGCGTCGGAGACGTCCTCGGCGATCTGCTCCGCGGTGTCCTCGGCGTCCTGCTCCGCCTGCTCGGCGGCGGTCTCCTCGGCCTCTGCCTCATCGGCGGACTCGACGTCGCCGGCCTCGCCGCGACGGCGACGGCGGCCGCCCCTGCGGCGACGACGGCGGGAGCCGGTCTCCTCGAAGTCGCCCTGGTCGGCGCGGTCGCCCTGGTCCGCCTCGTCGGCGGCCTCGTCGGCGGCCTCGGCCTCGGGCTCCGCGGCCCGCGCCTGCTCGGTCACCGCGGGAGCGTTCTCCTCACCACCGCGGCGGCGGCGGTTGCGGCGACGGGGACCGGTCTGCTCCTCGTCCTCCTCCACGGCGGCGGGCGCCTCCGGCTCGGTGACCCGGGCGGCCTCCTGCGCGGCCTCGTAGGCGGCGCGCTCGGGCGTCTGGAACATCGGCTCGGTGAAGACCGGGGCCTGGAACACCGGGGCCGCGGCACGGCCCGGGCGGCGCGGGGCCTCGGCCTCGGCGGCGCGCGGCGAGGTGAAACCGCCGGCGGGGCGGCGCACGGCGCGGCGGCGCGGACGACGGCCCTCGGCCTCGCCCTCGGCCACCGGCTCCGCGGCGGCCTTGGACTCGGCGGCCTTCGTCTCGGCGGCCTCGCTCTCGGCGGCGGCCGCCTCGGCGCGCTGCGCCTCGGCGCGGGCCAGGTCCTCGGCGGACGGGGCGGCGGCCGGGCGGGTGGCACGGCGGCGGGTACGGCGCGGCGCGGCGGAGGGTTCCTCCACGGCGGCGGCCTCCGCGGCCTGGTCGGCCTCGGCGGCCGGCTTCGAGGCGGCGGGCGCCTCGGGGGCGGCGGTCTCGGGGGCCGTGACCACCTCGGCGGCCTCGGGCGCGCCGGCGGGGGCAGAGGCGCGGCGGACGGCACGGCGGCGGCGCGGGGCCGGGGCGGCCTCCTCCACGGCGGGCGCCTCGTCCTCGGTGACGGCCTCGGGCTCGACCTCGGCCTCGGCCTCGGCAGGGGCCTCCTCGACGGCGGCGTCCTCCTCCTTCGCCGCGGCGGCCTGCGCCTCGGCGGCGGCCTGCTCGGCGGCGGTGGGCGCGGCGGCCGGGCGGACGGCACGGCGGCGGGTACGGCGCGGCGCGGCGGGGGCCTCGTCGGCGGCAGGCACGTCGGCCTCGGCCGTGGCAGGGGTTCCGGCGGCCGGGGTCTCGGCGGCGGGGGCTTCGGCGGCCGGGGTCCCGGCGGCCTCGGGCGCGCCGGCGGGGGCCGAGGCGCGGCGGACGGCACGGCGGCGGCGCGGGGCCGGGGCGGCCTCCTCCACGGCGGGCGTCCCGGCCTCGGCGGCGGGCGCCGGGGCGGACCCCTCGGCCGCGGCCGGGGTGTCGGCGGTGGTGGTGTCGGTGGTGGTGTCGGCGGCGGCCCCGGTGGCTTCCGCGGCTCCGGCGGGCGGTCCCGCCGGCCGGGACGCGGCCCTGCGCCGACGACGCGGCGGCAGGGTGTCGCTGGGGCTGTCGTTCTGGTCGGAACCCTCGTTGGTGGGTTCGGTCGGTCCGAGCATGCGGGCGTATCTCCCGTCAGGCTCCCGGGCGCCGCGCCTGGTCCGGCGGGTGCCGGTGACGTCCGCGGCTCGCGCTGTGCGCGTCGCCGCCGTCCGGGGCGAGGGCGCCGCACGGGAGCACTACTAGTCCTGTCTCGCCGGTTCCGTACGCCGTGTTGCGTACGGCCTGGCGAAAGTCTTGTGGTGTCGTGCGCGCTGCCCGGCCCAGGTGGCTCCCGAGTTCCAGGGCGGCGCTACGGCGTTCGTCCCTACGCGGGACCTTCCGGCGCCGGCGCCTGCGCGGCGGCAGAGGAATCTGCCTCGCGGTCGGGCGCGAGCGGGTCGGTCACCGTGCCGGTCTCTTCGTCGAAGAGCCCCTGCGCCAGCCTGGTCACCGCTGCGGGGACCGGCGGCGCCAGGTCAGCCACCACACGGAGGCCGGACAGGACGTCGTCGGGTCGCACGGCAGGCGTCACGTGCCGAACAACCAGGCGCAGTATCGCACAGGGGTGGTCACCGGGCCCATCTTCGCCACCGGCTGCCCGGGCTTCCAGGCTGACGACGGCGCTGCGGGCGTCGAAGGTGCGGACACCGTTCTTGGTCATGCGTTGTACTTCGACGGTCTCGGCCTTCTCGAAGGCCTCGACCGCGCGGGCCGCGTCCTCGGGGGCCACGCCGTCCAGGCGGAGCTCCCACACGGACGCCGTGAGCCGGTCGGCGAGGCCGGACGTGCGGGCCTGCACCGCGTCGATCACGTCGAGCCCGTCGGGCAGCGACTCGTCGAGCAGCTCACGCAGCTTCTGCGGGTCACGCGACTCGGTGAGCGCGATCTCCAGGTACTCCGCCTCACTGCCCGTGCCGGTGGGTGCGGCATTGGCGTACGACACCTTCGGATGCGGCGTGAACCCCGCCGAGTAGGCCATGGGTACGTCGGCGCGGCGCAGCGCGCGCTCGAAGGCGCGCTGGAAGTCGCGGTGGCTGGTGAACCGGAGGCGGCCGCGCTTGGTGTAACGCAGTCGGATGCGCTGCACCGCGGGTGCCGGCGGCGGGCCTTCGGGCTGTCGCTTGCCCAGTGCTCTAATCCTTCGTGAGTGCGGTCGTACTGCTACCAAGAGTACGCGCTTCCGGGCCCGTGGGTTCCCGCCGGTCCTCGACGGCCGGCCGGGCCAGGCCCTCGCGGGGGCTCCCGAAGAGGGCGGTCCGCACCTCCCGGCGTACCTCACGGACCGTCACGCGGGCGGTGACCAGCGCGTTCCCGAGCGCACGGCCGGCCTCACGCGCCGCACGGCCCAGCGGGCGCAGCAGCACGTCACGGACGAGGCGTCCGGCCGGTGCGAACACCGCCCGCCAGGCCCATCGGACCGGCTCGACGAAGATCCACCGCAGCAGCGTCGCCAGGCCCCGTCCGACGGCGAGGGAGATCCGTCCGGCGATCCGCCAGGCGTGTCCGAGCGCGTCCGCCACCTCGCGCAGGACCACGGCGAGCACCCGGCCCACGGCGGTGAGCGGCGCCACCACCAGATGTCGCAGCAGCCAGGCCGCCCCCGCGACGACGCCCCTCACGACCCAGGCGGTCAGGTGGCCCAGCGGAGTGAGCACCCACCGGTACAGCGCGACCGCCGGGACGAAGAGCAGCCACCGCGCCAGCCAGGCGACCGCCGTGCCCAGGGCGACGCCGACGGCGCGCACCCCGGCCCACACCATGCGCCCCAGCCACGACACCCCGCGCCCCAGCCACCGGGCGCCGCGTCCCAGCGGGGCGAGCACGGAGCGGTACAGCCATCGCAGGCCGTCCAGGCACCGGTGGCCGAGCCACCGCAGGGCGTGCCCCATCGGCGTAAGCACCCAGCGGTACAGCGCGACGGCCGGCGCCGCCACCAGCCACCGCAGGAGCCACCCCACCACGGCGGCGATCCCCCGCGCGGTCCCCCGCACCAGCCACCACACGCCGCGCGCCGTCAGGGCGAGGCCGCGGCCGAGCGGCGCGAGCACCCAGCGGTACAGCGCCCGTGCCGGCGTCAGCACCAGCACGCGGCCCAGCCAGGCGGCGGCCCGCACGGAGCCGCGCCACACCGGGCCCAGGACCGAGGCCCAGGCGAGGCGCCCGGCCGCCGCGACCAGGTCCCACAGCATCCGCAGCGGCAGCACCACGACCAGCGCGACGACACGCACCGGTATCCGCACCGCCACGACCAGGCAGCCCTCGTCCCGGCGCTCCGGGACGCGTTCCGTCTTCGTCTCCACGTCCTCTGAGACGCGCGCGGGGCGCCGGAGGATGCGGACGGTGACGAAACCGGTACGCACGACGCCGCCGCCGGTTCCGTGCGGGAACCGGCGGCGGCGCCGGGCGGACGTGCGGGGGGTCAGTGGCTGTGACCGCCCGGGGCGCCGGCGGGCTGCTTGACCGACAGCGGGAGCAGCTTCTTGCCGGTGGGGCCGATCTGGATGGAGGTGTCCATCGCGGGGCAGACGCCGCAGTCGAAGCAGGGCGTCCAGCGGCAGTCCTCGACCTCGGTCTCGTCGAGGGCGTCCTGCCAGTCCTCCCAGAGCCAGTCCTTGTCGAGACCGGAGTCCAGGTGGTCCCAGGGCAGGACCTCCTCGTAGGAGCGCTCGCGGGTGGTGTACCAGTCGACGTCCACGCCGTGCGGGGCGAGGGCCTTGTCGGCGCAGGCCATCCAGCGGTCGTAGGAGAAGTGCTCGCGCCAGCCGTCGAAGCGGCCGCCGTCCTCGTAGACGGCGCGGATGACGTCGCCGATGCGGCGGTCGCCGCGGGAGAGCAGTCCCTCGACGATGCCGGGCTTGCCGTCGTGGTAGCGGAAGCCGATGGAGCGGCCGTACTTCTTGTCGCCGCGGATCTTGTCGCGCAGCTTCTCCAGGCGGGCGTCGGTCTCCTCCGCGGAGAGCTGCGGGGCCCACTGGAACGGCGTGTGCGGCTTGGGCACGAAGCCGCCGATGGAGACCGTGCAGCGGATGTCGTTGGAGCCGGAGACCTCGCGGCCCTTGGCGATCACCCGGGTCGCCATGTCGGCGATCTGCAGCACGTCGTCGTCGGTCTCGGTGGGCAGGCCGCACATGAAGTACAGCTTCACCTGGCGCCAGCCGTTGCCGTACGCGGTGGAGACGGTGCGGATGAGGTCGTCCTCGGAGACCATCTTGTTGATGACCTTGCGGATGCGCTCGCTGCCGCCCTCGGGGGCGAAGGTGAGGCCGGAGCGGCGGCCGTTGCGGGTCAGCTCGTTGGCCAGGTCGATGTTGAAGGCGTCGACGCGGGTGGAGGGCAGCGAGAGGCCGATCTTGTCCTCGGTGTACCGGTCGGCGAGGCCCTTGGCGATGTCGCCGATCTCGGAGTGGTCGGCGGAGGAGAGCGAGAGCAGGCCGACCTCCTCGAAGCCGGTCGCCTTGAGGCCCTTCTCGACCATCTCGCCGATGCCGGTGATGGAGCGCTCGCGCACCGGGCGGGTGATCATGCCGGCCTGGCAGAAGCGGCAGCCGCGGGTGCAGCCGCGGAAGATCTCCACCGACATCCGCTCGTGCACCGTCTCGGCGAGCGGGACCAGCGGCTGCTTGGGGTAGGGCCACTCGTCCAGGTCCATCACGGTGTGCTTGGACACCCGCCACGGCACGCCGGAGCGGTTGGGGACGACGCGGGCGATCCGGCCGTCGGGCAGGTACTCGACGTCGTAGAAGCGCGGGATGTAGACGGCGCCGGTCTTCGCCAGGCGCAGCAGCACCTCGTCGCGGCCACCGGGGCGGCCCTCGGCCTTCCAGGCGCGGACGATCTCCGTCATGTCGAGCACGGCCTGCTCGCCGTCGCCGACGATCGCGGCGTCGATGAAGTCGGCGATCGGCTCGGGATTGAACGCGGCGTGGCCGCCGGCCAGGACGATCGGGTCGTCGAGGCCGCGGTCCTTGGACTCCAGCGGGACGCCGGCCAGGTCGAGCGCGGTCAGCATGTTGGTGTAGCCGAGCTCGGTGGAGAAGGAGAGGCCGAACACGTCGAACGCGCCGAGCGGGCGGTGGCTGTCGACGGTGAACTGCGGGACGCCGTGCTCCCGCATCAGCGCCTCCATGTCGGGCCAGACGCTGTAGGTGCGCTCGGCGAGGACGCCCTCACACTCGTTCAGAACCTCGTACAGGATCTGCACGCCCTGGTTGGGCAGACCGACCTCGTACGCGTCCGGGTACATGAGCGCCCAGCGGACGTCGCACGAGTCCCAGGGCTTGACGGTGGAGTTGAGCTCGCCGCCCACGTACTGGATCGGCTTCTGCACATGCGGGAGCAGAGCTTCGAGCTGCGGGAAGACCGATTCGGACATCCTTGAACCTTCATGAGCGGATCGGGGATCCTCCCCTGCCGCCGGCCTGCCGGCGACCGGCCGTCCACCGGGCGCGGACGGCTTCGGGGGAGGGTGACTCTCAAGCGTACCCGCAGTCGGTCGCCCCTCCGTTCACCCCTTCGGACGAAGCCGGGGGCCGACGTCCGCCCACCGGGCGGGCAGCGCCGTCTCGGTCAGGGCGGCCGCCTTCTCCTCCCGCCCGTAGAGCACGCCCCAGGTGAACTGGGACTCCCCGGCCTTTCCGGCGTCCTGGGCCAGGGAGCGCAGGGCCTGGCGGGCCATGACGCTGTCCTGGTGCTCGCCGAGCGGGCGCTGGAGGGACTTGGCGTCGTCGGCCAGCCGCCGGGCCTTCTTCCCGAGGGCGGGGCGGGCGGCCTCGGCGGCGTACCGGGTGCGCTTGGCCTTCTTGCGCGCCTCGTGCAGGGCGGTGTCGCGCTCGGGGCCGGACTCGAGCGCGATCGCCCGCTCGACCCGGCGGGCCAGCCTGTCCGACTCCTTCCTCAGCGCCTTGGCCAGTGCCTTCTCCGGCTTCCGGCGTGCGGCCTTGCGCAGCGGCGGGTCGGCGAGGACGGCGTCGAGGGTGTTCAGCAGGTCGAGGTAGCGGCGGCTGTCCAGGGCGGCGGCGACGCGGGGCCGGGTCCGTCCGCGGCGGGTGCCGGACCACAGGCTCAGCCGGTCGCGGACCGGGCCGGCGACCAGGGGTGCGGGCAGGGCGTCCAAGGCGCCGTCGAGGCGCTCGTCGAGGACCTCCTGGTCGCGGTCGACGCCGAGCTCACGGGTGAGCCACTGCAGTTCGGCGGCGAGCGGGGCGACGGCCTCGCGGTCCAGCAGCGGGCGGTAGGCGCGCAGGGCGGAGCGCATGCGGCGGGTGGCGACGCGCATGTCGTGCACGGCCTCGGGCAGGTCGCGGCGGACGGCCGGGTCCAGGGCGACCAGCCGGTCCCGCTGGTCGCGGAGGTAGGCGAGGACGTGGTCCCCGGCCGTGACGGGCTTCTTCCGGCGGGGCGCCGGCCCGCCGGAGCCGTCGGGCTCCGTCTCGGCCAGGGCGCGGGCCAGCTTGGACGGGGCGTCGGAGCGGTGGACGCCGGCCCGGCGGAAGCGCTTCTCCACCAGGTCGAGGAGGGCGGGGTCGGCGCCCTCGGCGAGCTCCACCTCGATCTCCGTCCACTGGGCCTCACCGCGGCCGCCGGCCAGGCGTTCGGCGTGGACGGAGTCGGCGCTCGCCTCGGCGAGCAGCCGGCCCCGCGCGTCCCTCAGCTCACGCACGTCCCGCACCGAACGGAGCCGGACCACGGGGACGACCTCTGCGCCACGGGTACGGGAGCGGATCAGCCGGAGCAGTTCGGCCGGCGGCTCGTCGGTGAGCGGGGCGGCGATCTCGTCGCGGGCGTCCGGGCCGACGGGGAGCTTGAGGTGCCAGCCGGGGGTCGAGCCGCCGGTGCGGCGGCGCAGGGTGACGGAGGAGGCGGCGAGGCGGAGGTCGGGCGTGTCGTGGTAGACGGCGTCCAGCTCCATCACGCCCTGGTCCACGACGGCGGCGATGCCGCCCACGTTCGTCAGGTCCGGCAGCCCGCTGTCCCGGGACTCGAATTTCCGCTCGATCTCACGTGTGGTGTCCGCCATACGCCCGAGGCTAACCGGGCCGCTCCCCCGCTGCCGGTGATTCGGCCGTGGGGTCGGCGTGCTCGGGCCCGGCCGTGGCGCGGCCGGACCCGAGCGGCGGTCAAGCCTCGGGCGTGGTCTTCACACCCTTGCACTCGGGGGTGCTGTCCGCCGTGCCGGGCTTGGCCGCGCTGCGCGCGGCGGTGAAGCGGCCGAGGTAGGCGGCGTACGCGTCCGCGTCGTCCACCTTGAGGAGCGCCTCGTCGTTCTTGGTCAGCGCGGGACCGGTGTAGTTGTGGCTGCCGGTCCACATCACCTTGCGCCCGGTCCTGTCGGAGTACATGCCCTCGATGAGCAGGAACTTCGAGTGGATGATCTGGCGGGGGGTGGCGTCCGAGCCGGCCGTCGCCTCGTCGCCGTCGTCGTCCCAGCTGAAGCACCGCAGCGTGGGGCCACCGGTCGCGTGCAGCGCCTCCCAGGTGCCGGCCGAGCCGGTGGATTCCACGCTGTCCATCTCGGTGTACACGATGTCCACCACGCAGCCCGCCTTCTTCATGGCGACCAGCTTGGTGGCGACCGCCTGCCGGGTGAACTTGTACATGCCCACCCGGATCGTGGAGTGCTTGGTGGTGCCGTTCTCGGTGTACGTGCAGGTGACGTTGTCGAGGACGCCGGTGACCGTGTCACCGGGGCGGGCGTCGTCGGCCGGGCGCGGGAAGAAGTAGTACGCGTAGGGCGAGTAGGGGGTGGGCGTGAGGTAGTTCCACGTCGCCGGGTCCTGCGCCACCAGCTTGCCGAAGTACTGGCTGTAGGCGAGGTACACGCCGCGGTCGTTGCCGATGACCATGGCGTCGTTCCAGTACCTCGAGTAGCTGGACGGGCTGAGGTTGGACGACGACTGGACGACCGCCGAGTAGCCGCCGCTGCCGTCGGAGTCGTAGATCAGGAACTTGTTGTGATTGATCGACGGGACCACGGTGGAGTTGCAGGAACGGCCCTCGCCGCACAGCGCGACGAACGACTTCGCCGAGGTGTTGTCCCCCAGTTCCTCCAACAGCAGCGGGTACGTGCGGCCGTCGTCGTGCACCGACGTGATCTCGCTGCTGTCCATCACTATCTGGACGTTGACGCCCCGCGCGTGCGCGTCGACGAACGCCTGCGCCAGTTCCTCGTCCCAGAAGTGGTAGATGGCCAGCTTCAGGTATCCGCCCGGCTGGGCGCCCTCTATGAGGTTGAGGAACTGGGTCCGTATCGCGGTCCGCTCGGCGGCGGTGCCCGAGGGCGTGTTGAAGACCGGGCCCGTGGTGACGGCCTGGGCCGGCGCCGGCGCCGTCACGTGCAGCGCGGAGGCCACCAGGGTGGCGGACAGGGCCGTGACGACGCGTCGGGGCCGGGGGGATCGGGCTGAGTTCATGGGTGCTCCCCAGTTCGCGGAGTCCCTTTCGAGCTGTGGGCAACACAAGTGACCGATGTCGCTTCACAAGAGCCAAGCTCCCATTTACCGGCCTCGTCGGCATGTCGACCGACATGCCCATGACGTCATGAGGCGCACGGTTGGAGAGGCCCGGTGGCCCTCTTCTCCCTCACGGTCCATGAGCCACCGCTCGGTGAACCGACCTTCGCACACCCCGCGGATGAGGACGGTCCGGCTGCACCGCGATCGAACTGATGCCCCAGGGAACGCATGAGATCCGACCGGTCCGCCGAAGCCGTCCCAGGCGCCGCGGACCGGTCAGGGAGTCACGTCCGCCGGTCGGTCACGCCGACACCGGCCGCTGGAGCCGGATGGACTGGAGGAGTCCGATGGCGATCCAGACCGCGAACATGGACGAGCCGCCGTAGGAGACGAACGGCAGCGGCAGGCCCGCCACCGGCATGATGCCGAGCGCCATCCCGATGTTCTCGAACGCCTGGAACGCGAACCAGGCGATGATCCCCGCGGCGACGATCGTGCCGTACAGCTCGGTCGTCTCGCGCGCGATCCGGCAGGCGCGCCACAGGATCACGCCGAGCAGCAGCAGTATGGCCGCGCCGCCCACGAAGCCGAGTTCCTCGCCGGCCACGGTGAAGACGAAGTCGGTCTGCTGCTCCGGCACGAACTGGCCGGTGGTCTGGGAGCCCTGGAAGAGTCCCGCGCCGGTGAGGCCGCCGGAGCCGATGGCGATGCGGGCCTGGTTGGTGTTGTAGCCGACGCCCGCCGGGTCCAGTTCGGGGTTGGCGAAGGCGGCGAAGCGGTTGATCTGGTACTCGTCCAGCACGCCGAGCTGCCAGACCGCGATCGCCCCGACGGCACCCGCGCCGATCAGCCCGAGCACCCACCTGTTGGACGCCCCGGAGGCCAACAGCACGCCCAGCACGATGATGACCATGACCATGACCGACCCGAGGTCGGGCATCAGCATCACGATCAGCATGGGCAGCACCGCCAGGCCGAGCGCCTGGAGCACCGTGCGGTGGTCGGGGTGCTCGCGGTCGCCGGCGTCGACCCGGGCGGCGAGCAGCATCGCCATCCCGAGGATGATGGTGACCTTGACGAACTCGGACGGCTGGAGCGAGAAACCGCCGCCGATCTTGATCCAGGCATGGGCGCCGTTGATGGTGGCGCCCAGCGGTGTGAGCACCAGCAGGATCAGCACCACCGACAACCCGTACAGGACCGGCACCGCGCCGCGCAGGGTGCGGTGGCCGAGCCAGACCACGCCGATCATCAGCGCGATGCCGATGCCGGTGTTCATCAGGTGCCGGATGAGGAAGTAGTGGGGCTCGCCCTGGTTGAGCTCGGTCCGGTTGCGGGTGGCCGAGTAGACGAGCACCGTGCCGATCAGCGACAGCGCGAGGGCCGACAGCAGGATCGGCCAGTCCAGCCGCCGGGCCGCGGAGTCACGGGCGACCAGGCGGGCCCAGGTGGACCGTTCGGGACCGTACCCGGAGACGGAGAAGCCGTTCACGCCGCTCATGAGGACCTGCTTCCCGGCCGGCCGTGGCGGCGTCCGGCGCCCTGGTTCCGTCCGGTCCGGGCGGCCCGGGCCGCGGTCCGTTCGGCGCGGGCGGCACCGGCAGCACCGTCGGCACAGTCGGCCCGTTCCCCGCGGGCGGACCGGGCGGACCGGGCGCACCCGGCCGTACGGGCCCGCGCCCCGGTTCCGGGCGGCGGCCCTCCCGCCCGCCGCCGCGCCCGGCGGCGGGTCGCCCGGTTGCCGGCGGCGGCCCGGTCGACCGTGCCGGCGGGCTGCTCCGGCGGCGCGCCGTCGTCGGGGCCGGTGGCCGCGCCGTCGTCGGGCTCAGTGGCCCCGCCGTCCGGCGGGGCCTGGCCCGGGTCGCCTCCCGCGACGCCGGCCTGCCCGCCCGTGACGCCTGCCTCGGCGGCTGCCTCGGCGGCCTCCTTCAGCGCCTTCATCGGGTCCTCGTCGATCTTCGGGCTGTCCACGGTGCCGTCGGGGCGGATCTTCGGAAGCTTCTTCTGCGGCTCGGGCAGCAGCGCCTTCTTCCTGTCGATCGAGCCGTCCGGCTGGACGCCGTACATCGCGTCGTAGATCTTGCGCACGGCCGGGCCGGAGGCGCCGGAGCCCGTACCACCCTGGGAGATCGTCATGACGACCGCGTAGTCCTTGGTGTACGTGGCGAACCAGGAGGTGGTCTGCTTGCCGTAGACCTCCGCGGTACCGGTCTTGGCGTGCATCGGGATCTTGTCCTGCGGCCAGCCGCCGAACCGCCAGGCCGCGGTACCCCGGGTGGCCACGCCCTCGAGGGCCGCGTCCATCTCCTTGAGGGTCGCCTTGCCGACCGGGAGCTTGCCGTTGCGCTTCGGCTCGATCTCCTCGACCGTCTTGCCGTCCGGGCTGATCACGGCCTTGCCGACGGTGGGGGCGTACATGGTGCCGCCGTTGGAGATGGCGCCGTAGATGGCCGCCATCTGGATCGGCGTCACCAGTGTGTCGCCCTGCCCGATGGAGTAGTTGACCGAGTCACCGGCGCGCAGCTCGTTGCCGCCGTGGCAGTTCTCCCACTCGATCTGCTCGACGTAGCCGCCGTCCTTCTTGCCGTGCTTGCACCAGTAGTCCTTGTTGGCCTCCCAGTAGTCCTGCTTCCACTCGCGGTCCGGGATGCGGCCCGAGACCTCGTTGGGCAGGTCGATACCGGTCTCCTTGCCGAGGCCGAACTGGTGGGCGGCCTCGTAGAAGTAGTCGTTGGTCTTCTTCTTCGGCTTGGTGCCGCCGTCCTTCTTCCACTCCTCGTGCGCGAGGCGGTAGTAGACGGT
The DNA here is from genome assembly GCF_008974245.1 of Streptomyces abyssomicinicus. Classification (GTDB taxonomy): domain Bacteria; phylum Actinomycetota; class Actinomycetes; order Streptomycetales; family Streptomycetaceae; genus Streptomyces; species Streptomyces abyssomicinicus. The sequence continues at coordinate 708,779 of NZ_BBZI01000008.1, forward strand.
GTCGCAGGAGACCTCGAGCGCCCGGCCCAGGTTGATCATGCCGTGGTTGGCGGACTCGAAGTTCTTGAAGACCTGGCCGCCGATGGAGTAGTCGCTGGAGCACTGGTAGTTGCCGTTGAACGGGTACCCGGCCTTCACGGCGCCCGCGGTGGTGACCACCTTGAAGATGGAGCCGGGGGCCGCCTGGCCCTGGATGGCGCGGTTGAGCAGCGGGTAGTTCGACTTCTTGCCGGTCATCTTGGCGTAGTCCTTGGCGGAGATGCCGCCGACCCAGGCGTTGGGGTCGTAGGCCGGGTTGGAGGCCATGGCGACCACCCGGCCGGTCCTGGCCTCCATGACGACGACGGCTCCGGCGTCGGCCTTGTACTTCTCGTTGGTGTTGCGGTCCCACTCCTGGCGGGCCACCTTCATGGCCTCCTCCAGTTCGTACTCCGCGACCCGCTGCACCCGGGCGTCGATGCTGGTGACCAGGTGGGAACCGGGCACGCCGGCGTCCGCCTCGGCCTCGCCGAGCACCCGGCCGAGCTTGTCCACCTCGTACCGGGTGACGCCGGCCTTGCCTCGCAGCTCCTTGTCGTACTGGCGCTCCAGGCCGGAGCGCCCGATCTGGTCGGAGCGCAGATAGGGCGAGTCGGTGTCCTGGGCCTTCTGGATCTCCTCGTCGGTGACGGGCGACAGGTAGCCGAGGACCTGGGCGGTGTTGGCGCCGCCGGGGCCCGGGTAGCGGCGGACCGAGGCGGGTTCGGCGATGATGCCGGGGAAGTCCTCGGACCGCTCGCGGATCTGGAGCGCCTGACGGGCCGTCGCCTCGTCGGTGATGGGGATCGGCTGGTAGGGCGAACCGTTCCAGCAGGGCTGGGGGGTCTCGGAGTCGCACAGCCGGACCTTCTCCGTGACCTCCTTCGGCTTCATGCCGAGGACGCCGGCGAGCTTGGTGAGGACGGCCTCGCCGTCGTCGTCCATCTTCATCAGCTCGGTCCGGGAGGCGGAGACGACCAGCCGGTTCTCGTTGTCGGCGATGGGCACGCCGCGGGCGTCAAGGATCTCGCCGCGGGTGGCCGGCTGGACGACCTGCTGGACGTGGTTCCCGCTGGCCTCGGCCGCGTACTCGGCGCCGTTGCGCACCTGGAGGTACCACAGGCGGCCGCCGAGGGTGGCGAGCAGGGAGAGGACCAGGATCTGCAGGACGACCAGGCGGATCTGGACACGGGGGCTGCGGCCCGTCTCAGGGATGTTGCTCATCGGCGCAGCTCATTCGTCGAGGGGTGGCGTCGAGGGGTGGCGCTCGGGCAGGAGCGGCGGTCGGGCGACGGGAGGGCCTTGCTCACAGCCGCTTGACCCCCTTCAGGCGGGTGCCGAGGCCCATCCGGCCGGCGCCGCGGCGGGCGCGGCCGAGGCCGGGCGTGCCGGAGACGAGCCAGCCGGACGTGGACGGGGCCCCGCCGGCCGAGGAGCTGTCGGCGAGCGGGTCGTTCTCCGCGCGGCGCGCCAGCGCCATCACGCCGGGCACCACGAACGGGGTGAGCAGCAGGTCGTAGAGGGCCGCGGTGAAGGCCAGCGAGCCGAGGCCCACGTCCCGGGCGGCGGTGTCACCGACCAGCGCGCCGACGCCCGCGTAGAGCATCGTCGAGCCGACGGCGGCGGCGACCACCACGGCCATCGGGCCGACCGCGGTACGCAGCCGGCCGTGTTCGGGCCGGGCCAGGCCGACCAGGTAGCCGACGACGCAGAGCACCAGCGCGTACCGCCCGGCGGCGTGGTCGGCGGGCGGGGCGAGGTCCGCGAGCAGACCGGCCGTGAAGCCGACCAGGGCGCCGCCGGTGTGCCCGTAGACCAGGGCGAGGCCGAGCACCGTGAGCAGCAGCAGGTCGGGGACGGCCCCCGGCAGCTGAAGCCTGGCGAGGACGCTCACCTGGATCACCAGGGCGACCACCACCAGCGTGCCCGAGAGCAGGATCCGGTTGAGTTTCATGGGTGGGTCCCCCCAGTTCCTTACTGCTCGTCCTGTTCCTGCTGCGGCTGTTGTCCGTCCTGCTGGGCGCCGTCCTGCGCCGCCGCCTCACCGTCCGGCGCGGCCTCACCGTCCTGCGCCGCCGCCTGGCCGTCCTCGCCCGCCTGGCCGTCCCCGGCCTGCGGGTCCTGCGCGCCGGGCGTGACGGTGACCGTCACCGTGGGGACGGGCGTCGGCTTCGGCTTGGGCGGCAGCACGCTGTCCCGCGGGTCCTTGCCGGGGCCCTGGACGACGATGCCGACGATGTCCAGCTGGGTGAAGCTGACGAACGGCTTGACGTAGACCGTACGCGTGAGGTCGCCGCCCGCCGGGTCGACCCGCTGGACGACGCCGACCGGGACGCCCGGCACGAACGGCTTGTCCCCCTGCGAGCCGAAGGTGACCATCCGGTCGCCCTTCTCCACCTTCGCCTTGCCGTTGAGCAGTTGGACGCGCAGCGGCCGGTCGCCCTGGCCGGAGGCGAAGCCGAGCTCGTCGCTGTCCTCCATCCGGGTGCCGACGGTGAAGTCGGGGTCGCTGGCCAGCAGCACCGTCGCCGTCTCGGGGCCGACGGTGGTGACCCGGCCGACCAGGCCGTCGCCGTTGAGCACCGTCATGTCGCGGCTGATGCCGTCGTTGGCGCCGACGTCCAGGGTGACCGTCCAGGAGAAGCCCTGGGCGGCGCCGATGCCGACCACCTGGGCGCCCTTGATCTTGTACTGGCCGGCGCCGGCCGTGGCCAGCATCTTCTCGAACTGGCGGAGTCTGCTGCGGTCGCGGGAGTCGCTGCCGAGTTCCGCCTTGAGGGCGGCGTTCTCCTGCTCCAGTTCGGTGAGCCGGTCGTGGCGCTCGCCGGAGTCGCGGACGGCCGCGACGGCGTTGCCGATCGGATCGACCGCGGAGGCGACGCCGTTCTCGATCGGGCCGAAGACGGCGGCCGCGGCATGCCGGGCGCCGTCGACGGGTGAGTCCTTCCCGCCTCTGATGTCCACCGTGATCAGCGCGAACGCGATCGCGACCAGCAGCACCAGGAGCAGCCGGCTCTCTCGTGTGTCCCTCACGTGCGGCGGCCGTGCCTTCCTTGTCGGAATGGTCTTACGGACTTGCTGTGCCGACGGGCGGCGATGTGCGGACGGGCGGATCCGCGGGAGAAACGCCCGGGCCGGACACCGGGGTTCCGGGTCCGGCCGGAGATCCGCCGTACGGGTGCGCCCCGTACGGCGGACGGGTGACTGTTCGTCACTCGACCGGCGGTACCCGGTCAGCGACGCGGCTGGGCGTCCAGCACCTGCTGGAGCGCCTCGAACTCCTCGACGCACTTGCCGGAGCCGAGCGCCACGCTGTCCAGCGGGTCCTCGGCGATGTGGATCGGCATGCCGGTCTCCCGGCGGAGCCGCTCGTCCAGGCCGCGGAGCAGGGCGCCGCCGCCGGTGAGGACGATCCCACGGTCCATCACGTCGCCCGACAGCTCGGGCGGGCACTTGTCCAGCGTGGTCTTCACGGCGTCGACGATCGCGTTGACCGGTTCCTCGATCGCCTTGCGGACCTCCGCGGCGGAGATGACCACGGTCTTCGGCAGGCCGGAGACCAGGTCGCGGCCGCGGATCTCGGTGTGCTCGTCCGCGTCCAGGTCGTACGCGGAGCCGATCGAGATCTTGATCTGCTCGGCCGTCCGCTCGCCGAGGAGCAGCGAGTACTCCTTCTTGACGTGCTGGATGATCGCGTTGTCCAGCTCGTCGCCGGCGACCCGGATCGACTGGGCGGTCACGATGCCGCCGAGGGAGATCACCGCGACCTCCGTGGTGCCGCCGCCGATGTCCACCACCATGTTGCCGGTGGCCTCGTGGACCGGCAGGCCGGAGCCGATGGCGGCCGCCATGGGCTCCTCGATGATGTGCACCTGGCGTGCGCCGGCCTGCGTCGACGCCTCGATGACGGCGCGGCGCTCCACCCCGGTGATCCCGGACGGCACGCACACCACGACCCGCGGCCGCGCGAGGTAGCGGCGCTTGTGGATCTTCAGGATGAAGTACCGCAGCATCCGCTCGGTGATCTCGAAGTCGGCGATCACACCGTCCTTCAGCGGACGCACCGCCACGATGTTGCCGGGGGTGCGGCCGATCATCTTCTTCGCCTCGGCCCCGACCGCGAGGATGCCGCCGGTGTTGGTGTTGATCGCGACGACCGACGGCTCGTTGAGTACGATCCCGCGACCCCTCACGTACACCAGCGTGTTGGCGGTCCCGAGGTCGACAGCCATGTCACGGCCGATGAACGACATTGAGTTCCCCATCAGGATTCGTCTGGCCGTCCCACGTTGAGCGTGGAGCCGCTTGCGGTGGGGACGGCAAGGGTGGGTGCTGTGACGTGAAGGCTTGCAAGGGCTACATCGTAGTCTCGCCCGCCAGGACACTGCGCGAGGGTCTCCGCCATTCTCAGCAGATGGCGGCGCTGTACGCCTGTGGTGACGTGCCATCGGAGGGAAAGGTTCCCCCAAGAGGGTCCGACATCCCCGGAGCGCTGCGGAAGGGGGGTGCTCAGCCGCGGCCGGGGAAGAAGATCTTGATCTCGCGCTCGGCGGACTCCTCGGAATCCGAGGCGTGGATGAGGTTCTCGCGGGTGATGACGCCGAAGTCGCCGCGGATGGAACCGGGCTGGGCCTCGATCGGGTCCGTGGGGCCGGCCAGGCGGCGGACGCCCTCGATCACGCGCTCGCCCTCGACGATCAGCGAGACGACGGGGCCGGAGGCCATGAACTCGATCAAGGGCTCGTAGAAGGGGCGCCCGACGTGTTCCTGATAGTGGTGCTCGAGAGTGCTTCGGTCGAGGGTCCGCAACTCCAGCGCAGTGATCCTCCAGTCCGCCTTCCGCTCGATTCGGCCGATGATCTCACCGACCAACGAGCGGCGGACAGCGTCCGGCTTCAGCAGGACGAGCGTGCGCTGGGTCATGGTATGCGGCTCCTTGCAGGCCAAAGGGGCAGATGGCCTGAGGGTACCGGGTCGTTCGGGAGAGGTGACGCCCGGACCGGCCGAGGAGCCCCGCGAAGCGGGGAGCACGATCCGCAGTACGGTGAGCGGAAGGGAAAGCCAGGGCCGTCTCCGCCGGTGCGGAGAGGTCCGGGGCGTCATGACGAGCAACGATCGTCAGGGCGGTCGGTTGTACCGGCCGACCGGATCAGGCGGCCGGAGCCGAGGCTCGGGCGGCCTTGGCGGCGTCGATCACGCGGCCGTAGTGGACCGACGCCCACCACAGCGCAGCGAAGAGGAGGCCCAGCCCCCACATCATCGGGACCACGAATCCGGAAGCGATCAGCGCCACCTGGAAAACCCAGCCCAGGGCCACCCCGCCCGGCCGGGTGATCACTCCGCAGAGCAGCACCGACACCAGCATGCCGATCCCGCACACCGTCCACACCGTGGACATGGCCAGGTCCGGGTCCTTCATGGCGACCAGCCCGGCGAAGCCGATGACGAAGAACTCGCCGATGAGCGTCGAAGCACAGAGGGTACGCACGGAGATCGTCAGCCCTTCCCGAGGAGCAGCCGGGCCTCGCCGACCGTGATGACAGAACCGGTGACCAGGACGCCGCCGCCGGCGAACTCGCCCTCTTCCTCGGCGAGCGTGATCGCCGCCTCCAGCGCGTCCGGCAGCCGCGGCTCGACCTGGACCCGCTCCTCGCCGAACACCTCGACGGCGATCGCGGCCAGCTCGTCCGCGTTCATCGCCCGGTGACTGGAGTTCTGGGTGACCACGATCTCCGCGAAGATCGGCTCGAACGCCTCCAGCAGCCCGCGCACGTTCTTGTCGCCGCTCGCGCCGACCACGCCGATCAGGCGGCTGAAGTCGAACGCCTCCCTGATCGCCTCGGCGGTGACCCGCGCGCCGGCCGGGTTGTGGGCGGCGTCCAGGACCACGGTGGGCGAGCTCCGCACGACCTCCATGCGGCCCGGCGAGGAGACCGAGGCGAAGGCCCGGCGCACCGTCTCGACGTCCAGCGGGCCGGAGCGGGCTCCGCCGACGCCGAAGAACGCCTCGACGGCCGCCAGCGCGACCGCCGCGTTGTGCGCCTGGTGGGCGCCGTGCAGCGGGAGGTAGACCTCCTCGTACTCGCCGCCGAGGCCGCGCAGGGTCAGCATCTGGCCGCCGACCGCGACCTGCCGGGAGAGCACGCCGAACTCCAGGCCCTCGCGGGCCACCGTGGCGTTCTTCCTCACGGACGTCTTGAGCACGACCTGCGCCGCGTCCACCGGCTGCTGGGCGAGGACCACGGTGGCGTCGTCCTTGATGATCCCCGCCTTCTCGGTGGCGATCTCGCCCGTCGTGGAACCGAGACGGTCGGTGTGGTCCAGGTCGATGGGGGTGATCACGGCGACGTCGGCGTCGATGACGTTGGTGGCGTCCCAGGCGCCGCCCATGCCGACCTCGACCACGGCCACGTCGACCGGCGCGTCGGCGAACGCCGCGTACGCCATGCCGGTGAGGACCTCGAAGAAGGAGAGCCGGTACTCCTGCTGGGCGTCGACCATGTCGACGTACGGCTGGACGTCCCGGTAGGTCTCGATGAACCGCTCGGCGCTGACCGGGTGGCCGTCCAGGCTGATCCGCTCGGTGACGGACTGCACGTGGGGGCTGGTGTACCGGCCGGTGCGCAGGTCGAAGGCGCCGAGCAGGGCCTCGATCATGCGGGCGGTGGAGGTCTTGCCGTTGGTGCCCGTGATGTGGATCGACGGGTAGGAGCGCTGCGGGTCGCCGAGGACGTCCATCAGCGCGGCGATGCGGCTGACGGAGGGCTCCAGCTTGGTCTCGCCCCAGCGGGTGGCCAGCTCCTGCTCCACCTCGCGGAGCGCCTTGTCGACCTCCGGGTCCTCGGGCCGGGCGGGCACGTCGGCGCTGGGCGGGCCGCCCTGGGTGCGCAGGGTGCGGCTGCCGGCCTCGATCACGGCGAGATCGGGATCGCGGTCGGTCTCCTCCGCGATGATCTCTTCGAAGGCGTCCAGCGGGTCGGGGCGCTCACTGCTGTCGTCCGGGGGGAGGTCGCTCACGCGCCCAGTCTACGTTCCGGGTACGACACGGTTCGTCCCCGGGCACCGGCCGGCTCAGCCCAGCCACGCCCTCAGCCGCAGCCGCCCCCACAGGTGCGCGGCGGCGAACGACAGCGCGGCGCAGACCGCCGCGGTCCCGGCGAGCGCCGCCACGGCGGCCCAGCCCCGGCCCGCCCGCGCCGCCACCGCCCCGGCCAGCGGCGCGACGAACGCCAGGTGGACCAGATAGGCCCCGAACGAGGCGTCCGACAGCCGCCGCACCGGCCCCCGCCACCGCTGCGGAACCCGCACCCCGCGGAACGCGGCGAGGACGGCGAGGGTCAGCGCCGCCACGGGGGGCGCGGCGTAGGCGGCGGGGAACCGGTGGCCGAGCTGGTACGCGCCGACCGCCGCGACGCCCCCCGCCACGGCCACCGCCCACGGCCACCGGGGCCCGGGCCGCCGTGTCCCGCCCAGCAGCGCGGCCCCGGCGAGCGCGTAGACCAGCGGGTACAGCGACAGCGCCCAGGCCCAGCGCGGCAGGTCCAGCCCGGTGACCTCGCCCGCGTCGCCGCGCAGCGCCGTCCCGAGCGCGCACACGCCGAGCAGCGCCAGGGTCCACCGGGGGACGGCCGCCCGCCGCACCAGCAGCACCGCCGCGCCGAGCACCAGCATCAGCGGGACGTACACGTACAGGTACCAGAGGTGGAACGCCGGTTCGACCGACCCGAGGACGGCTCCGGCGGCATCCTCCGCACCGCCCCGCCACGCCACGTACAGCACCGTCCACACCGCCATGGGCCGCACGATCCGGTCCGCCCGCCGCAGCAGCTGCCGCTCCCCGCGCACCGGCGACGCCACCAGCGCCGCCCAGCCCGCCATGGCGAAGAACGCCGGCACGGCGAACCGGGTGAGCGAGTCGGCGGCGACGCCGGCGGCGCGGTGGCCTGCGTCCACGAAGACGGCGGCGGTGTGGCAGAGGACGACGGCGGCGGTGCAGACGACCCGCAGCAGGTCGACGTCGTCCCGCCGCCCGGGCGCGTCCTGATGCCCCGGTGCGGCGGGCGGGACGGTGGAGGTGGCGGTCATGCCCCGCAGTGAACAGCCACCCGGTTACCGGAGACCGGCCACGACATGAACGCGGCGGGCCGCCCCTGGAGAGGGACGGCCCGCCGGACGGGTGCCTCGCGCGGTCAGGCGGAGGGCAGCTTCGCCAGCTGCTCCGTGATCCGCGCGATGTCCTCCTCGGCCTTGGCGAGGCGGGCCCGGATCTTCGCCACGACCGGCTCCGGAGCCTTGCCGAGGAAGGCCTCGTTGCCCAGCTTGCCGTTGGCCTGCGCCTTCTCCTTCTCGGCGGCCGCCAGGTCCTTCGACAGCCGCTTGCGCTCGGCCGCGAAGTCGATCGCGCCGGACAGGTCCAGCTCGACCGTGGCGCCGGCCACCGGCAGGCTGGCGGTGGCGGAGAAGCCCTCGCCCTCCGGCTGGAGGCGCAGCAGCTGGCGGATGGCCGGCTCGTGCGCGGCGAGCGGCGTGCCGGCCAGGGTCAGGCGGGCCGGGACGCGCTGGCCCGGCTGGAGGCCCTGGTCGCTGCGGAAGCGGCGGACCTCGGTGATCACCGACTGGAGGGTGGCGATCTCCTGCTCGGCGGCCGCGTCGCGGAAGCCGCTGTCGCCCGGCCACTCGGCGACGACGACGGACTCGCCGCCGGTGAGCGTGGTCCACAGCGTCTCGGTGACGAACGGCATGATCGGGTGGAGCAGCCGCAGCGTGACGTCCAGGACCTCGCCGAGGACGCGCTTGCTCGCCTCGGCCGCCGGGCCGCCCGCCATGAAGGTGGTCTTGGACAGCTCGACGTACCAGTCGAAGACCTCGTCCCACGCGAAGTGGTAGAGCGCCTCGGAGAGCTTGGCGAACTGGTAGTCCTCGTAGAACGTGTCGACCTCGGCGACAACCGAGTTGAGCCGGGAGAGGATCCAGCGGTCGGTCGCCGACAGCTCGGCGGCGTCCGGCAGCGGGCCCTCGACGGTGGCGCCGTTCATCAGGGCGAACCGGGTGGCGTTCCAGATCTTGTTGGCGAAGTTCCGCGCCGCCTGGACCCAGTCCTCGCCGATCGGGACGTCGACGCCCGGGTTGGCGCCGCGCGCCAGGGTGAAGCGGAGCGCGTCGGAGCCGTACTTGTCCATCCAGTCCAGCGGGTTGACGACGTTCCCGAAGGACTTGGACATCTTCTTGCCGTTCTGGTCACGGACCATGCCGTGCAGCGCGATGGTGTGGAACGGCGGGGTGCCGTCCATCGCGTAGATGCCGAACATCATCATCCGGGCGACCCAGAAGAAGAGGATGTCGTAGCCGGTGACCAGGACGGAGTTCGGGTAGAACTTCGCGAGGCTCTCGGTCCGCTCGGGCCAGCCCAGCGTGGAGAAGGGCCACAGGCCCGAGGAGAACCAGGTGTCGAGGACGTCGCTGTCCTGGCGCCAGCCCTCGCCGGACGGCGGCTCCTCGCCGGGGCCGACGCAGACCATCTCGCCGTCGGGGCCGTGCCAGACCGGGATGCGGTGCCCCCACCAGAGCTGACGCGAGATGCACCAGTCGTGGAGGTTGTCGACCCAGTCGAAGTACCGCTTCTCCATCTCCTGGGGGTGGATCTTGACCTTGCCGTCGCGGACCGCGTCGCCGGCCGCCTTGGCGAGCGGGGCGACCTTGACCCACCACTGCATGGACAGCCGGGGCTCGACGGTGGTCTTGCACCGCGAGCAGTGGCCGACCTTGTGGACGTAGGGGCGCTTCTCGGCGACGATGCGGCCCTCGGCGCGCAGCGCGCCGACGATCGCCGAGCGCGCCTCCAGCCGGTCCAGGCCCTGGAAGGGGCCGTGGACGGTGATGACGGCGTGCTCGTCCATCACCGTGATGGACGGCAGGCCGTGGCGCTCGCCGATCTCGAAGTCGTTCGGGTCGTGGGCCGGGGTGACCTTGACCGCTCCGGTGCCGAACTCCGGGTCGACGTGCGTGTCGGCGACGACCGGGATGGTGCGGTCGGTCAGCGGCAGCGTGATCTGCTTGCCGACCAGGTGCCGGTAGCGCTCGTCGTCCGGGTGGACGGCGACCGCGGTGTCGCCCAGCATCGTCTCGGCGCGGGTGGTGGCGACGACGATGGTGTCCTCGCCCTCGCCGTACTTCATGGAGACGAGCTCGCCGTCGTCCTCCTGGTACTCGACCTCGATGTCGGAGATCGCGGTGAGGCAGCGCGGGCACCAGTTGGTGATGCGCTCCTTGCGGTAGATCAGCTCGTCGTCGTAGAGCTTCTTGAAGATGGTCTGGACGGCCTGGGAGAGGCCCTCGTCCATGGTGAAGCGCTCGCGCGACCAGGCGACGCCGTCGCCGAGGCGGCGCATCTGGCCGGAGATCTGGCCGCCGGACTCGGCCTTCCACTGCCAGACTCGCTCGACGAACGCCTCGCGGCCCAGGTCGTGGCGGGACTTGCCCTCCTTGGCGAGCTCGCGCTCGACGACGTTCTGGGTCGCGATGCCGGCGTGGTCCATGCCCGGCTGCCACAGCGTCTCGTAGCCCTGCATCCGCTTGCGGCGGGTCAGGGTGTCGATGATCGTGTGCTCGAAGGCGTGCCCCAGGTGGAGCGAGCCGGTGACGTTCGGCGGGGGGATGACGACGGTGAAGGGTTCCTTGTCGCTCCCGGCGTCCGCCTCGAAGTAACCGCGGTCTACCCAGCGCTCGTACAGCGGCCCCTCCACGTCGGCCGGCGTGTATTGGGTCGGCAGTTCGGTTTCGGGCGCTGTGGGCTGCTGAGAGTTCTCGGTCACGCCGGTCATTTTAGGGGTGTCCCTGGGGCGTTCCGAAACGCGATTACAAGGTAACGGTCTGCGCCCGGGGGCGCACGCCGGGCCCGGCGTAGGGAAGGATGGCGCGGGACAGCACCAGGGAGGGAACCAGCCATGAGTTACAACCAGCCGGGCCCGTACGGCGGGCAGCCCCAGCAGCCCGGGCCCTACGGACAGCCGGGAGCTCAGCCTGGGCCCTACGGTCAGCCGGCCGGTCAGCCCGGCGGTCAGCCCGGCCCCTACGGACAGCCCGGCGGTCAGCAGCCCGGCCCGTACGGCCAGCCCGGCGGTCAGCAGCCCGGCCAGCCCGGCCCGTACGGTGCTCCGGCACCCCAGCAGCAGCCGCCGCAGCAGCAGCAGCCGCAGCCCGGCTACGGCTACCCGCAGCAGCAGCCGCCGCAGCACGCCCAGCAGCAGTCCTACGGCTACCCCCAGCAGCCCGGCGTCCCGCCGCAGGGCAACCCGTACGGCCAGCAGCCGGGCCAGCCCGGCCAGCCCCCGTACGGCGCGCCCCCGCAGGGTCAGCCCGGCGGCGGTGGCGGCAGGAGGACGGGGCTACTCATCGGCGGCGCGGCCGTGGTGGTCGCGCTCGCGGTCGGCGCCTACTTCCTCTTCTTCAGCGGCGGGCTGGAGGACGACGGCCCGCACAAGCTGGTGATGCCCGCGAAGCTGCTGACCGACTACAACCGGGCCGGCGAGGCGGGCGAGAGCGGGGACGACGCCGAGGACCTCGCGGAGAGCGGCGTCAAGAACGGCAAGGCCGTGTTCGGGATGTACTCCACGGCCGACCTGTCCGGCTACGACCCGAGCGACCCCAGCACCGCGCCGGACCCGAAGGTGCTGGCCACCTCCAAGGGCATGACCGTCGTCGGCGGCTACGGCGAGATCGCCGACCCGGCGGCGACGCTCGACAAGTTCTTCGCCTCCTACAAGGCGGAGTTCGAGAAGAACTCCAAGGAGAGCAAGAACGGGGCGGAGCTGCTCGGAGAGCCCGAGGAGGTGGACGTCGACGGCACGGTGACCAAGTGCCAGGCCGTCAAGGGCAAGGAGCAGGTGACCCAGAAGATGAAGACCGACTGGTTCTGCGTCTGGGCCGACTACAGCACCATGGCGCTGGTCTCCCCCGGCGACGCCACCGCGGACGTGAGCAAGGAACTCGCGGCGCAGATGACCGAGAAGGTCCGCAACGAGATCCGCAAGCCCGAGTAGGACCCCGCCCACGCGGAAGGGGCGCGCCCTGCCGGGCGCGCCCCTTCGCCGTGTCCGCGGTCAGGCGGACTTCTGCTCGCCCGCGCCCCGGCCGCCGCGCGCGTCGCGCGGGATGAGGGTGGGGTTGACGTTGGAGTGGACCACGTCGGCGGTGATCACCACGCGGGCGACGTCCTTGCGGGACGGCACCTCGTACATCACCGACATCAGGACCTCCTCCATGATGGCGCGCAGGCCGCGCGCGCCGGTCTGGCGGAGGATGGCCTGGTCCGCGATGGCCTCCAGCGCCTCGCGCTCGAAGTCCAGCTCCACGCCGTCCAGCTCGAAGAGCCGCTGGTACTGCTTGACCAGCGCGTTCTTCGGCTCGACCAGGATTTGGAGCAGCGCCTCGCGGTCCAGGTTGTGCACCGAGGTGATCACCGGCAGGCGGCCGATGAACTCGGGGATCATGCCGAACTTGACCAGGTCCTCGGGCATGACGTCCTCGAACTGGTCCTTGGCGGACAGCTCCCGCTTGGAGCGGATGGTCGCGCCGAAGCCGATGCCCTTGGCGCCCGCCCGCGACTCGATGATCTTCTCCAGCCCGGAGAAGGCGCCGCCCACGATGAACAAGACGTTCGTCGTGTCGATCTGGATGAACTCCTGGTGCGGGTGCTTGCGCCCGCCCTGCGGCGGCACGGAGGCCGTGGTGCCCTCGAGGATCTTCAGCAGGGCCTGCTGGACGCCCTCGCCGCTGACGTCGCGGGTGATCGACGGGTTCTCGCTCTTGCGGGCGACCTTGTCGATCTCGTCGATGTAGATGATCCCCGTCTCGGCCTTCTTGACGTCGTAGTCCGCCGCCTGGATCAGCTTGAGCAGGATGTTCTCGACGTCCTCGCCGACGTAGCCGGCCTCGGTCAGCGCGGTCGCGTCGGCGATGGCGAACGGCACGTTCAGCATCCGCGCGAGCGTCTGGGCGAGGAGCGTCTTGCCGGAGCCGGTGGGGCCCAGCAGGAGGATGTTGGACTTGGCCAGCTCGATGGAGTCCTCGCGGCCCTGGCCGCCGCCGTTCTCACCGGCCTGGACCCGCTTGTAGTGGTTGTACACCGCCACCGAGAGCGCCTTCTTGGCGGCCTCCTGGCCCACCACGTAGCTCTCGAGGAACTGGTAGATCTCCCGCGGCTTGGGGAGCTCCTCCCACCGGGTCTCGCTCGACTCGGCGAGCTCCTCCTCGATGATCTCGTTGCAGAGATCGATGCACTCGTCGCAGATGTACACACCGGGGCCTGCGATGAGCTTCTTGACCTGCTTCTGGCTCTTGCCGCAGAACGAGCACTTGAGCAGATCGCCGCCGTCACCGATGCGTGCCACGGTGTGCTTCCCCTTCGCCTGGGAGCCCTCGGACGCGTGTGCGTCCCCGGTCTCCACGGTGCTGCCTTATGTCGACGGTACCTTGCCTGGCCCCCCGTTCGGGCCCCCCTTGGCAGGGTCCGCTCCGGAACGGATCCGGGCGAACCCCGCCAAGAGGCGGCAGACGTCCTGCCGCGGTCGCGTCAGCGAACGCTGGCGTTGTTCATCTTGCGGGTCGAGATGATCTGGTCGACCAGCCCGTACTGCAGCGCGTCCTCGGCGGTGAGGATCTTGTCACGCTCGATGTCCTCGCGGATCCTCTCCACCGGCTGGGTGGAGTGCTTGGCCAGCATCTCCTCCAGCTGGGAGCGCATCCGCAGGATCTCGTTGGCGGCGATCTCCAGGTCGGAGACCTGGCCGCGGCCGGTCTCGCTGTACGGCTGGTGGATCAGGACGCGGGCGTTCGGCAGCGCCATGCGCTTGCCGGGCGTGCCGGCCGCGAGCAGGACGGCGGCGGCGGAGGCGGCCTGGCCCATGCACACGGTCTGGATGTCCGGCTTCACGAACTGCATCGTGTCGTAGATCGCGGTCAGCGCCGTGAAGGAACCGCCCGGGCTGTTGATGTAGATCGAGATGTCACGGTCCGGGTCCATCGACTCCAGGCACAGCAGCTGCGCCATGACGTCGTTGGCCGACGCGTCGTCGATCTGGACGCCCAGGAAGATCACGCGCTCCTCGAAGAGCTTCGCGTACGGGTCGTACTCACGCACACCCTGGGAGGTGCGCTCCACGAAGCGCGGGATCACGTAACGGGACTCGGCGACCGGAGCCGTCAGCTCGGCGCGGGTGCGGTCGTACAGGCCGCTGCCGGGGTAGTCGTTCATTCTCTGTCTCCTGGAAGGCGGGGGCGGGGGGAGGGCCGGTGCGCGGGCTCGGGCGTCAGGCCCCGGTGCCGCCGCCGCCCGGGATGTTGGAGGCCGCGGAGATGACCTCGTCGATGAGGCCGTACTCCTTGGCCTCATCTGCGTCGAACCAGCGGTCGCGGTCGGAGTCGCGGGTGACCTGCTCGACCGTCTGACCGGTGTGGAAGGCGGTCAGCTCCGCCATCTTCTTCTTGGTGTGCAGCAGGCGCTCGGCGTGGATCTTGATGTCCGACGCGGAACCGGCCAGGCCGGCCGACGGCTGGTGGATCAGGATCTCGGCGTTCGGCAGCGCGAAGCGCTTGCCGGGCGTGCCGGCGCTCAGGAGGAACTGGCCCATCGAGGCGGCGAGGCCCATCGCGATCGTCACCACGTCGTTCTTGATGTACTGCATGGTGTCGTAGATCGCCATGCCGGCCGTGATCGAGCCGCCGGGGCTGTTGATGTAGAGGTAGATGTCCTTGTCCGGGTCGGCGGCAAGGAGCAGCAGCTGTGCGGTGATCTTGTTGGCGATGTCGTCGTCGACCGCCTGGCCGAGGAAGATGATCCGCTCGTTGAGCAGCCGGTTGTAGACCTGGTCGCCGAGGCCACCGATGGAAGGCTCGCCGGCGGCGGAGGGCATCAGATTCGTCACGTATCCACCTGCTCGTCTTACGACGGCGCCGGGCCGTCTCACGTGTTCTGCCGGGGCGGGGGTGGTGCGTGCCCCTGCAGCGCGCCGCGGTGATCGGCGGCGACGGGGACTCCCCTGCCCTCGTATTCATGGACCCTAACGCGCAGGCAGTCACGTGCCATCCCGGTTCCTGGAGTGTTCGCTGTGAGCGCATGGGAGGGGCCGGGAGCGGGTCCCGCGGCGCTGGGGCCACGTCTCACCCTGCGGGTTGCCCGCCGAGGCCCCGGGCATGCCACCGCGCGGCCACCACCTCGCGCCCGACCGCGGCGCGGGCGCACGGCACGCGCGGCGGGCGCACGGCCGCGCCGCGGGGCGAGGGCGGGTCGGGTCGGGTCGGGTCGGGTCGGGTCGGGTCAGGGCAGGGGCGGGGCGAGGGGCGGGGAACGCGCCGGGCCCCGGCTTCGCGCGCGAGGGCGGGAAGCCGGGGCCCGGTGGAGGCTCGGGGAGCGGGGAGGTCAGGCCTCCTTGGACTCCTCGGCGGACTCCTCGGCGGGCGCCTCGGCGGCGTCGGCGGACTCGTCCTCGTCGTCGCTCAGGTCGACGACCTCACCGTTGGTGTCCTTGACCGTGGCCGACTCGACGACCAGCGCCAGCGCCTTGCCGCGGGCGACCTCGCCGACGAGCATCGGGACCTGGTTGCCCTGGACGACCGCCTGGGCGAACTGGTCGGGGGACATGCCGGAGGACGCCGCACGCCGCATGAGGTGCTCGGTGAGCTCCTCCTGATTGACGTTCAGCTTCTCCTTGTTGACCAGCGCGTCGAGCACGAACTGGGTCTTGATGCCCTTGACCGCCGCCTCGCGGGTCTCGGTCTCGAACTCCTCGGCCGTCTTGCCCTGGATCTCGAGGTACTTGTCGAGGTCGAGGCCCATCTGGCCGAGCTGGTGGTGCTCGAGGTTGTGCTTGCGGGTCTGGATCTCGTCCTCGAGCAGCTTCTCGGGGATCGGGACCTCGATCAGCTCGAGCAGCTTGTCCAGCACGCGCTCCTGCGCCTGCGTGGCCTGGTCGTACTGCTTCATGTTCTCCAGGCGCTTGCGGCTGTCCGCCTTGAGCTCCTCGAGGGTGTCGAACTCGGAGGCGAGCTGGGCGAACTCGTCGTCGAGCTCGGGCAGCTCGCGGGAGGCGACCTGGCCGACCTTGACGGTGATCTCAGCCTGCTTGCCGGCGGCGGAGCCGCCCTTGAGCTCGGAGGCGAAGGTGGCTTCGCCACCGGCCTCCACGCCCTTGACGGCCTCGTCGATGCCGTCGAGCAGCTCACCCGAGCCGATGGTGTAGCTGACGTCCTTGGCGATGCCGTCCTCGAGGACCTCGCCGTCGACCTTGGCCTCGAGGTCCAGGGTCACCACGTCGCCGTCCTCGGCGGCGCGCTCCACCGGAGAGGTGGTGGCGAAGCGCTCACGCAGCTGCTCGACCGACTTGTCGATGTCCTCGTCGGTCACCTCGACGGCGTCGACCTCGACCTCGATGCCGGAGAAGTCCTCGGGCAGCTCGATCTCGGGACGGATGTCGACCTCGGCGGTGAAGTTGAGCAGCTCACCGTCCTTGAGGTCCTTGATGTCGACCTCGGGCTGGCCCAGGACGTCGAGCTCGGCCTCGTTGACCGCCTGCGTGTAGAACTTCGGGAGGGCGTCGTTGATCGCCTCCTCGAGGACCGCACCGCGGCCGAACCGCTGGTCGATGACGCGGGCCGGGATCTTGCCCTTGCGGAAGCCCTTCACCGTGACCTGCTGGTTGATCTTCTTGTACGCCGCGTCGAGGCTGTCCTTGAGCTCCTCGAAGGGCACCTCGACAGTGAGCCGAACCCGGGTCGGGTTCAGGGTCTCCACGGCGCTCTTCACGGTTCGGTCTCCTTGTGGCTGACTGCTTGGGTTCGCCGGGACCAGAGCGGTCCGGCGGATCGCGCACCGGTGCGGCTTCGGCGTCAGGCTCTGGAGCTTCACGGCTGACTGCACACGGGCGCGCTTGCATAGTAGCCGCAGCCGCCACACCGCCCAAAAGGCGATCACCGGACCCCAAGGGGCGCCCGGTGATCATCTGTGTCGGGGTGGCGGGATTTGAACCCACGGCCTTCCGCTCCCAAAGCGGACGCGCTGCCAAGCTGCGCCACACCCCGTCTGGTGCGATCCGTAGGGTACACGCGGCACGGCCGCCCGGCCGCCCCTTTCCACGCCGCCGGACACGGGGTCGTGGCGGGGCGTCGGATGGCCGCAAACCGGCGGGCGGAGCGGCGCCGCGGGAGGGTCACGCGGAAGAGGAGATGCAGTCGGGTGCGACGACCCGCTAACATGCCTTCTGTCGCCGTGGCTCGGCCACCGGCGTCACCTGTGCGGGCGTAGCTCAATGGTAGAGCCCTAGTCTTCCAAACTAGCTACGCGGGTTCGATTCCCGTCGCCCGCTCCGATGCCGAAGGCCCGGGACGAGAAGCATGCTTCTCGTCCCGGGCCTTCGGTCGTCCCCGGCGCCTCGCCACCGCCGTCCGCGGGCCGCCGCCGCCCGGGCCGGGGGAACGTTTCGCCGACGGCCGCGGCAACGTCACGCGGCGCTCAGATGTTTATCGAGTTGATCATTGCCGCGAGGGAGTCGAGGAACCTCTGGATGTCGTCGGCCATTCCCGTCGACGCCAGGAAGAATCCGAAGAACATGGCGACGATCGCCGGCCCCGCCTTGAGGGATCCGCCCCGAATCAGGACGACGAGGACGATTCCCAGCAGAAGCACCACAGACAGTGAAATGGCCACGCCTGATCACACCCTCGGTCGGTCCGCTTGCCGCCATGGGATGTACCCGGCCCATCCCCGGCCAACCCATCGTGCCACCCAACTCGCCCCTCACGCACGGCCGATGGAGCGCGAGGGACACCCCTCGACCGCATGTTCGGGATTCGAGAATAAAATTATGACCCTACCGGCTGGGCCATTCGACAATTCCTCCGAAAGGTACTGCCGATAATTCCCGCACAACCGTTTCCTCATATCCACAGACGCCGCGCAGCCCCCACGTACGTTCATGGGACCCATGCCCGACTTGGTGGCATTTGAGATGAAATAGGCTTACCTAAA
Source organism: Streptomyces abyssomicinicus (assembly GCF_008974245.1). Lineage (GTDB taxonomy): Bacteria > Actinomycetota > Actinomycetes > Streptomycetales > Streptomycetaceae > Streptomyces > Streptomyces abyssomicinicus. The sequence goes on from NZ_BBZI01000008.1 coordinate 726,816, forward strand.
AGGGATGTTCAGCCCTCGGACGCGGCCGCTCCGCATTGTGCCGATCGTCACAAAAACAAGAGACATCGCAGGTGAATCCGGGGGTATCCGTGGGTGAGGCGGTCATTCACCGACCCTGCGTTTTTCGGATTCGTACAACCGACGCTAGGGTGCCTCAGATGTTTCACGTTGCCTCGTCCCCCTCACGTGCGACGACGAACGTCCGGACTCTCCACCCCCGCCCGCGGGGTGGTCGCCGGTGAACGCGCCGCCGCAGCCGCACAGCAACCAGCGAAGCCAGCGCGATCCGCTCCCCCGGGCCGGGCGGCGGGACTCGTTCTTCGACAACGCCAAGTACCTGGCCATCGTCCTCGTGGCCATGGGTCACAGCTGGGAACCCCTCCGCGACGACAACCGGGCCCTGGCCGTCCTCTACATGGTCGTGTACGCCTTCCACATGCCGGCGTTCATCGTGATCTCCGGTTACTTCTCGCGCTCGTTCGCGTTTAAGCCGCACCAGATCAAGCGCCTGCTGAGCGGCGTGGTGGTGCCCTACATCGTCTTCGAGACCGCCTACTCGCTCTTCCGCCGCTGGGCGCACGACCCCGACGCCCCGGTGAGCCTGCTGGACCCCTGGTACCTGACCTGGTTCCTGGCCGCCCTCTTCATCTGGCGGCTGACCACCCCGATCTGGCGCTCCCTGCGGTATCCGCTGGCCGTGGCCCTGGCGATCGCCATGCTGGCGACCGTCTCGCCGAAGATCGGCAACGACCTGGACATGCAGCGCGCCCTGCAGTTCCTGCCGTACTTCGTGCTGGGGCTGTGCCTGAAGCCTGAGCACTTCAAGCTGGTGCGCACCTGGCGGATGCGGATCTTGGCGCTGCCGGTCTTCGCCGTGGCGCTGGCGGTGGGCTGGTGGGCCAAGGGCAACATGAACCCCGACTGGTTCTACCACCGCGACGCGGCCCAGGAGCTGGGCGGCGACTGGTGGATCGGACCGCTGATGACGCTGGGCATGTTCGGCTGCTCGGTGCTGCTCACGGCCTGCTTCTTCGCCTGGGTGCCGGGGCGGCGGCTCTGGTTCACCGCGCTCGGGGCGGGGACCATCTCCGGCTACCTGCTGCACGGGTTCCTGGTGAAGGGCGGCATCTGGTTCGGCTGGTTCGACCACGTGAGCGGCCCGCTGGGCGTGCTGCTGTGCACGGCGGTGGCGGCGGCCGCGGTCACCGTCCTCTGCACGGCGCCGGTGCGCAAGGTGCTGAAGCCGGTGCTGGAGCCGAACCTGGACCGCTTCTTCCGGGAGGACGACGCCGCCGGAAGGGCGGCCAAGACCTCCGCCCCGGCCGAGGGACCGGCCACCACGGACCGCCCGAAGGTCCCTGCCGGGGTCTGACCCCGCCTCTTCCCGGCCATCACGAAGGCCCCGCGGCGCCCGAGGCGCGGCGGGGCCTTCGTCATGCCCGGACCGCACGGGGACGCGGTGGGCCGGGTGGCGCGGGGCCGGGGGCCAAGGCCGAGGCGAAAGCCGAGGCCGGAGCCGAGGCCGAGGCCGGGGCCGGAGCCGGAGCCGGAGCCGGAGCCGGAGCCGGAGCCAGGGCAGGGGCCGGGGCCGGGGCCAGGGCGGGGGCCGGGGCCGGGGCCAGGGCGGGGGCCGGGGCCGGGGCCGGGACCGGGGCCTTGGCCGGGGCCGGGACCGGGGCCGGAACCGGGGCCTTGGCCGGGGCCGGGACCGGAACCGGGACCGGGGCCTTGGCCGGGGCCGGGACCGGGACCGGGGCCTTGGCCGGGGCCGGGGCCGGGACCGGGACCGGGGCCTTGGCCGGGGCCGGGACCGGGGCTGGAGCCAAGGCCAAGGCGGGGGCCGGGGTCGGGGCCGGGGTTCAGCCGGTGCGGGAGATGAGGAGGAGGGCGCGGTCGTCGTTGACGTCCTTCGCGACGGCCTCGATCAGGTGCCACGCGGCGCCCTCGAAGCCGCCGGCCACGTACCGGTCGGCCTCACCGGTGAGGCGGTCGATGCCCTCCACCAGGTCGCGTTCGGCGGTCTCCACCAGGCCGTCGGTGAAGAGCATCAGCACGTCGCCGGGGCGCAGCGACCCCTTGCAGGGGTCGAAGGAGGCGCCGTCGTAGACGCCGAGCAGCGGCCCCTCGGCCGTCTTCTCCTCCCAGCGCCCGGTGCCCGCGGACAGCTGGAGCCCCGGCGGGTGGCCCGCCGAGTAGAGCTCGTAGTCGCCGGTGTCCAGGTCGAGGACCAGGTGGATGGAGGTGGCGAAGCCCTCGTCCCAGTCCTGCCGGAGCAGGTAGCCGTTGGCGGCGGGCAGGAACGCGTGCGGTGGAAGCGATCCCAGCAGGCCGCCGAACGCGCCGGACAGCAGCAGCGCCCGCGACCCGGCGTCCATGCCCTTGCCGGAGACGTCAGTGAGGACGACCTCCAGGGTGCGGCCCTCGTTGGTGCGCGCCGCGACCACGAAGTCGCCGGAGAAGGACTGGCCGCCGGCCGGACGCAGCGCCATCTCCCGGTGCCAGCCGGCCGGCAGGTCGGGCAGGGCGCTCTGCACCCGGATGCGTTCGCGGAGGTCGAAGAGCATGGTGCCGCCGCGCCGCCAGGGCACGCCGACCCGGCTGCGGAACTGCGCGACCAGCAGGCCCACGAAGCCGCAGGCGGCGACCACCAGCACCACACCGGGGGTGACGCGGGCGAACCCGTCCGGGTAGGGCCGCAGGGCCAGCGCCTCCACGATCAGCGCGGTGGCCGCGGCCGCGTAGAGGGCGAGCAGGCTGGCGGGCCGCAGCAGCAGACCGCCCACCACGATGGGCAGCACCAGGGCCGCCGGGGTGAACCAGACGGCGTTGGCGAGGGTGAGGCTCGCGATCAGGGGAATGGTGAGGAGCAGGGCGACGAAGGCGATCCAGTCCGACCCGTCACCCCGGAAGTAGTCGACCGCGGCTTTGCGCAGGCCGATGCGGGCCCGGTGGAACTGCTTCTTCATCCGGGCCGTGAACGTGTCGGCGGCCGAGCGCCTTTTCCGTCCTGCTGCCATCGCTTGGGACCCTATCCAGCGGACCCCCTCCCTGGCACGGGAGGTCCCACTTGTCCCCCGTCCGGGGCGGGATTCGGGCCGGAAGTCCCTGCCTTCCCCGCCGTCCCCCCGGGGGTTTCGGCCGCCGGTCACGCGCCGGGCACGTTCGCGGGCTGGCAGCCGGGGCACCAGAACAGGTTGCGCGCCGCCAGTTCGGCGGTGCGGACGGCCAGGCCGCAGACGTGGCACGCCTGGCCGGTGCGCCGGTAGACGTAGACCTCGCCGCCGTGGTCGTCGACGCGGGGCGGGCGGCCCATGGCCTCGGGCTCGTGCTCGGGGCGCACGGTGTCGATGCGGTTGTTCCGGACGCCCTCGCGCATCAGCTCCACCAGGTCGGCCCAGATCGCGTCCCACTGCGCGCGGGTGAGGGCCCGGCCGGGCAGGTAGGGGTCGACGCCGTGCCGGAAGAGGACCTCGGCCCGGTAGACGTTCCCGACGCCGGCCACCACCTTCTGGTCCATGAGCAGGGCGGCGACGGTGGTGCGGCTCCGCGAGATCCGGCGCCAGGCGGCGTCCGGGTCGGCGTCCGCACGCAGCGGGTCGGGGCCCAGGCGGTCGTGTATCGCCTGCTTCTCGCCCGGGGTGATCAGCGCGCAGGTGGTGGGGCCGCGCAGGTCCATGAAGGCCGTCGGGCCGGCCAGGCGCAGGCGGACGGTGTCGGCCGGCCAGGGCGGCGGCGCTGAGCCGAAGGCGACCTTGCCGAAGAGGCCGAGGTGGACGTGGACCCAGGCGGTGTTCCCGGGATCCGCGGGGGCTCCGGGCCCCGGGGACCCTGCGAAGCCCGGGAACCCCAGGAAGAGGTGCTTGCCGTGTGCCTCGGCGGACGTCATCCCGGCGCCGTCGACCAGGGCCGCGCCGTCGGCGAACTTTCCCTGGGGGCTGCTGACGCGCACCGGGGCGTGCAGGAAGCGCTCGGCGCAGTCCTGGGCGAGCCGGTGGATGGTGTGCCCTTCCGGCACGGCGTCTTCTCCGTTCTGCCCCGCTCCACGGCACGGCCCCCGCACGTCACGTACGGGGGCCGGCGAGGTCCTGGGGCGTGGGGCTGCCGCGGCGTTCCGCCGCTGCGGCCGTTACTGCTGGGGGTGGTGCGCCGGGATCGGCGGGAGGTCGCCCGACGTCTCGTACGCGGCGAGCATCTCGATGCGGCGGATGTGACGCTCGTCGCCGGAGAACGGCGTGTTCAGGAAGATCTCGACGAACTTCGTCGCCTCCTCCTCGGAGTGCATCCGGGCGCCGACCGCCACCACGTTGGCGTCGTTGTGCTCGCGGCCGAGAGCGGCGGTCTGCTCGCTCCAGGCGAGCGCGGAGCGCACGCCCGCGACCTTGTTGGCGGCGATCTGCTCGCCGTTGCCCGAGCCGCCGATCACCACGCCGAGGGAGCCCGCGTCGGCCGCGGTGCGCTCCGCCGCGCGGAGGCAGAACGGCGGATAGTCGTCCTGGGCGTCGTAGATGTGCGGGCCGCAGTCCACCGGCTCGTGGCCGGCTGCCTTCAGCCACTCGACGAGGTGGTTCTTCAGTTCGTAACCGGCGTGGTCGGAGCCGAGATAGACGCGCATGGTCCGAGTGTGACATGGACGCGAGCGGGCACCGCGCACGGGGCGGCGGTTCCGGCACGGCTCGGAATTCCGGAAACTGTGATCTCGGCCATAGGAGCGAAGGCAAAGCCGCGATAAAAATCCGGAACCTCAGGTTCCGCGGAAGCCCTTCCTCCGTTTCACTGGACCATCGCTTCGGCGGCCTCCCCGCATGCCCCACGAGGGCGGGGGAACCTCACACGCATCAACCCGGCGTAAGGAACAGCTCCATGACTTCTGGCGGACACGAGGGCTCCGGCCTTCAGGCCGGCCTCAAGAACCGGCATCTGACGATGATCGCCATCGGCGGCGTCATCGGCGCGGGTCTCTTCGTCGGTTCGAGCAGCGGCATCGCCGCCGCCGGCCCCGGCATCCTGCTGTCGTACGCCCTGGTGGGCGCGCTCGTCGTGTTCGTGATGCGGATGCTCGGCGAGATGTCGGTCGCCAACCCGACCTCCGGTTCCTTCTCCGCCCACGCCGACCGCGCGCTGGGCCGCTGGGCGGGCTTCTCCATCGGCTGGCTCTACTGGTTCTTCTGGGTCGTGGTGCTCGCCGTCGAGGCGACGGCGGGCGCGGTGATCCTGGAGGGCTGGATCCCGGCCGTGCCGCAGTGGGCCTGGGCGCTGATCGTGATGATCGTGCTCACCGCGACCAACCTGGCCTCCGTCGGCAACTACGGCGAGTTCGAGTTCTGGTTCGCGGGCATCAAGGTCGTCGCCATCGGCGCGTTCATCGTGATCGGCCTGCTGGCGGTCTTCGGGGTGCTGCCGGGCGTGGACGCCGAGCAGGCCTCCTGGTCCAACCTGACGGAGCACGGCGGCTTCCTGCCGCACGGCGCCGGCGCGATCCTGACCGGTGTCCTGCTGGTCGTCTTCTCCTTCATGGGGTCCGAGATCCCGACGCTGGCCGCCGGTGAGGCCGAGGACCCGCAGAAGGCCGTCACCCAGGCCACCAACAGCATCATCTGGCGGATCGGCGTCTTCTACCTGGGCTCGATCCTCATGGTCGTCACCCTGCTGCCGTGGGACTCGAAGAAGATCGCCGAGGACGGCTCGTACGTGGCCGCGCTCGACTCGCTGGGCATCCCGCACGCCGGTCAGATCATGAACTTCATCATCCTGACCTCGGTGCTCTCCTGCCTGAACTCCGGTCTGTACACCGCCTCGCGGATGGCGCACTCGCTCGGCCGCCGGGGCGACGCGCCGAAGGCGTTCGCCAGCACCACGGGCAACGGCGTGCCGCGGGTGGCGATCCTGGCGTCGGTGGTCTTCGGCTTCGTCGCGGTGTTCTTCAACTACGCGTTCCCGGACACCGTCTTCCTCTTCCTGCTCAACTCCTCGGGCGCGGTGGCGCTCTTCGTGTGGCTGGTGATCTGTGTGTCGCAGCTGCGCATGCGCCGGATCGTGATGCGGGAGGCGCCGGAGAAGCTGGTCGTGAAGATGTGGCTCTTCCCGTACCTGACGTGGGCGTGCATCGCGTTCATCGTCTTCGTGATCGGCTACATGCTGACCGACACGGAGAACGGGGGCCGGGACACGATGCTGCTGTCGCTGCTGGTCGCGGCGGTCGTGGTCGGCGTCGCCCTGGTCCGCCGCCGGGGCCGCACCCCCGCGGCCGTCCCCTCCGACGGCTCCTCCGACGACTCCACCTCGCAGCCGGCCGGGGTCTGACGCCCGCGCCCGTCCTCACGGGACCCCCGCCGCCCGCCCGGGCGGCGGGGGTCCCGTCGTGAGCGGCGGCGGTCAGCAGGGAAGGACGCGCAGCGGCGAGGAGGGGTGGTGGCCGAGGGCGGCGGTCAGGGCGGTGCGGATCAGCGCGGCCTGGTGCTCCATGCCCTGGGCGGTGGTGAGGCGGACCCGGGGGACGCGGACCACCGTGACCCCGATCCGCTCCAGCCGCTCCCGCTTCCCGGCGTCCCCCGGCGCGTCGAGCTCCACGGCCAGCGCCCGCTCCGGCCAGTACGCGTCCACCACCCCCAGCGAGGGCCCGTCCGGCAGCCGGAGCTCGACGTTCCACACCGGGTCGGGCAGCCCGTGCTCCCAGGCCATCCGGTACAGCCGCTCCTCCGCCGCGGTGCGCCCCTCGGCCACCAGGACCTCCATGGCGTCCGTCACCCCGGGCCGCCCCGTCAGCCGCGCCCGGCGCAGCTCCCGCAGCAGCGCGGCGGCCTCGCAGTGCCCGTCCTGGACCGCCTCGCCGAACAGCCGCCGGACCGTGAGGGTGCCGCTGCCTGGGGTGCCGGGGTCCTCCGGCAGATGGGCCACCGCGTCGGCGACGGCCCGTTCGACCGGGGCCACCGGCACCCCGGCCGCGACGTCCGGCACCGGCATCCGGGCGGTGCGCACCACGCGCGCGCACCCGGTGGAGCGGACCCTGCGGGCGCGCGGGACCAGGACGTCGACGACGTCGATCCGGGAGAGCGCGGGGGTCGAGGTGAAGCCGTGCAGGGCCAGCGCGGCCAGGCCGGTGACCACCGCGTCCGCGTGCGGCGGGTCGTCCCGCCCCGGCTGGACCGGGACGGCGGTGCTCTCGCGCCGTTCCTCGGGCGACGGCGCGGTGGACCTCCGGCGGGAGGCGTGGAGCAGGGCCGCGTGGAGCCGTTCCTCCCCGGTCGGCGCGCCCTGCCGGAGCAGGTAGACGCCGGGCAGCAGCCGCTGCCAGGACCCGCCCGGCCGGCACCGCTCCCCGGCCTGGGCCGGCGTCACGCCGTGGGCGCGCAGCTCCGCGGCGGTGACGAGCAGGTGCGCGCCCGAGGGGGTGGTGGGACGGGAGGAGAGCAAGGGGTTCACGGGGAAGTCGTGCGTCATGTCCCCTTGTTTCCCCCGTACGGAGCAGCACCGGACCGCTGTTACAGGCCCGTCGAGGAACGCTGACCGTTCCGCCATGTTCCCGCGAACAGGTGCCCGATACCGGGCGGGGAGCCCTCGGTCGGCGCCGCGGCGGGCTCCCCGCCCGGTATCGGCGGAGAGCCCTCGGCCGACGCCGCCGCGGGCGTCACGCCGTTACGCGGACGCGCGCCCGTCCCGCCGCTGGGAGACGTACCCGGTGGCGGCCAGGACCAGGGTCAGCGCGCCGGTGGAGAGCACCTGGACACGGGTGCCCGGCTCCAGCAGCATCAGCGCGAAGATCGCCAGGATGCCGGCCACCGCGACCCAGGTGAGCCACGGGAAGGCCCACATGCGGACCGTCAGCCGGGCGGGCTCCTCGCGCTCCAGCCGCCGGCGCAGCACCAGCTGGGAGGCGGCGATGAAGAGCCAGACCACCAGGATGACCGCGCCGATCATGTTGAGCAGCCAGGCGAACACGTCGTCCGGACGCCAGTAGCTGAGCAGCACGCACAGGAACCCGAAGGCCGAGGAGGCCAGCACGGCCGCCCGCGGCACCCCGCCGGTGACCCGGCCGAGGGCCTTGGGGCCCTTGCCCCGCCGGACCAGGGAGAAGGCGACCCGGGAGGCGGTGTAGGTGTTGGCGTTCATCGCCGACAGCAGCGCGATCAGCACGACCACGTTCATGATCTGGCCGGCCCCGGGGATGCCCAGGGTGTTCAGGGCGGCGACGTACGGGCCCTTCTCGACCAGCGCCGGCGAGTCCCACGGCACCAGGAGGACGATCACGGCCATGGAGCCGATGTAGAAGAGGCCGATCCGCCACATCGCCGTGCGCACGGCGCTCGCCACGCCCCGCACCGGGTCCTCGGACTCGGCGGCCGCGACGGTGACGGACTCGATGCCGCCGTAGGCGAAGACGGAGGCCAGCAGGCCGATGATCAGGCCGTGCACCCCGCCCGGCATGATCTCGGAGAGGTTGGCGCCGTCGGTCCCGTCGCTGCCGGGCAGGAGCCCGGCGACGGCGAGCACGCCGAGCGCCAGGAAGGCGACGATGGCCGCCACCTTGAGGGCGGCGAACCAGAACTCGAACTCGCCGAAGTTCTTCACGGCGGCCAGGTTGGTCCCGGTGAACACCGCCATGAAGAGGGCGACCCACATCCATTCCGGGGTGCCGGGCAGCCAGCCCGTGACGATCTTCGCCGCGCCGATGCCCTCGAGCCCGACGGCGGTGGAGAGCATCACCCAGAACGCCCAGCCGGAGGTGAAGCCGGCCCAGGGGCCGATGGCCCGCTCGGCGTGGGTGGAGAAGGAGCCGGAGGAGGGGTAGGCGGCGGACATCTCGCCGAGCATCCTCATCACCAGCATGACCAGCAGCCCGGAGACCGCGTAGGCGATCACGATCGACGGTCCCGCGGCGGCGATGCCCGCGCCGGAGCCGACGAACAGACCGGCGCCGATCACGCCGCCGAGGGCGATCATCGACAGGTGGCGCTGCTTGAGGCCGTGACCGAGGGAGCCGGACTCCGGGGCGGACGGGTCGTACGCGGGGGCCGCGGTGGTGGACGACGGGGTCTCCGTGACCGTCGCGGCCTTCGGGGTGGTGCGTGACATGGCAGCGAGTCTGACCGACACCGGCCGGGTCCGGCGGGTTCGACCGGAATGCGAACGACCACAATTCGGAGCGTGAGATTCCGCTCACCCAGCGGACGGATTTGGCGACTTCCTACAAGCCCTCGGCGTGAGCAGCGTCACTCTCCGTCGAGGCGTGGGGCAGGTAATTTGTGCGATACCCACGACGTCGTCGTTCCGGGCTTTGTCGAGCACGGACGGTGATGCCGCCGAACGCCCTGGGATAGCGTCGTCGTGTTCGAACAAGTTCGTCACGCGGTCGATTCGTCCGGATCGGCCGGCCCCTCCCCCCAGCCGACCACCATCCCGCGGAGAGACCCATGAGCACCGCCGCCGCCCCCGCCCGCTCCGGGCAGGTCCTCGCCGACCTGCTGCCCGCCTCCCGCGTCCGGGACGCCGCGCTCGTCGTCGGCGGCGCCGTGCTGACCGGTGTCGCCGCCCAGATCGCCGTGCCGGTCCCCGGCTCCCCGGTTCCGGTCACCGGCCAGACCTTCGCCGTGCTCCTGGTCGGCAGCGCGCTGGGCGCCCGGCGCGGCCTGCTCTCGATGGTGGTCTACCTGCTCGCCGGCATGGCGGGCATGCCGTGGTTCGCCGAGGGCGCCTCGGGCGCGGCCGCCCCGTCCCTCGGGTACGTCTTCGGCATGGTGGCGGCCTCCGCCATGGTGGGCGCGCTCGCCCGCCGCGGCGCCGACCGCACGCCGCTGCGGATGGCCGGGACCATGCTGCTGGGCTCCGCGACGATCTACGCGCTGGGCCTGCCCTACCTGTCCTTCGCCCTGGACCTCTCGGCGAGTGCGACGATCGCCGCGGGTCTCACCCCGTTCCTGCTGGGCGACGTGCTGAAGGCCGCGCTGGCCATGGGCGTGCTGCCCACCGTCTGGAAGCTGCTCGAGCGCCGCTGACCGGACGGCGAGCGACCCAGGCGAAAGGCCCCGGCTCGGTCGAGCCGGGGCCTTTCCCGTACGCGGACCCGCCTTCTGCGAAGCCTTTGCAATAAGGTGACGGCAGGGATCGCCGGGCCGCCCCGCCGCGGTCGTCTTCTCACACGGACGGCGGGGCGGCCGGTCTCCCGCGCGCGGCCCTAGACCAGGTTGGAGAAGTCCGGTCCCTTGGTGCGGGTGCGCTTGATCTCGTAGAAGCCCGGCACCGAGGCGACGGCCACCGTGCCGTCCCAGAGCCGCCCGGCCTGGTCGCCCTGCGGGGCGGGGGTGACGACCGGTCCGAAGAAGGCGATCTGCTCGCCGTCCGGGCCGGGCACCGCGATCACCGGCGTACCGACCTCCTGGCCGACCTTGTCGATGCCCTCCTTGTGCGACGCGCGCAGCTGGGCGTCGAACTCGAAGTCCCCCTGGTCGTGGTACTCCATCAGCTCGGCGGGCAGGCCGACGTCGGCCAGCGCGGCCGCGACCGTCTCACGCCCCACGCCCTCGCCCTGGTTGTGTATCCGGGTGCCGAGCGCGGTGTAGAGCGGGCCGAGGACGTCCTCGCCGTGCTTCTGCCAGGCCGCGGTCACCACCCGCACCGGGCCCCAGGCCTGCTTCTCGAGCATCTCCCGGTACTCGGCGGGGAGTTCGTCCAGCTTGTCCTCGTTGAGGACGGCGAGGCTCATCACGTGCCAGCGCACCTCGACGTCCCGGACCTTCTCCACCTCCAGCATCCAGCGGGAGGTCATCCAGGCCCAGGGGCACAGCGGGTCGAACCAGAAGTCCACCGGGGTCCTGGCGGAGGTCGTCTCGGACGTCGTCTCGGGCATGGCGCTCCTCGGGTGCGGAAGTCGTTCGGTTCCTCTGCGCCAACACGCCGCCGCACGGGTCAATTCCCGCATGCTCCCTCCCTCCGCCCCGTGGGAGGATCATCGCCGATCACCACATCCCTTGATCATTCACAGATGACCAGACCCGGAGGAGACGACCCTTGCCCGGTGAGAATCTGTCCCGCGAGGAGGCCCGCGAACGGGCCGCGCTGCTGTCCGTCGACTCCTACGAGGTGTCGCTCGACCTGCGCTCCGCCCTCGGCGAGGCCACCGGCGACGGACCGCGGACGTTCCGCTCCGTCACCACCATCCGCTTCCGCTGCGCCGAACCGGGCGCCGGCAGCTTCGCGGACCTGATCGCGCCGAGCGTCACGGCCCTCTCCCTCAACGGACGCGACCTCGACCCGGGCGCCGTCTTCGACGGCCGGCGCATCCAGCTGGAGGACCTGGCGGCGGAGAACGAGCTGGTCGTCGACGCGCAGTGCGCCTACTCGCGCACCGGCGAGGGCATGCACCGCTTCGTCGACCCGGAGGACGGCGAGGTCTACCTCTACACGCAGTACGAGCCCGCCGACTCACGGCGCGTCTTCGCCAACTTCGAGCAGCCCGACCTGAAGGCGCCCTACCGGTTCGAGGTGCGCGCCCCCGAAGGCTGGACGGTGTGGAGCAACGGCGCGGGCGAACTCTCGGACGGCGTGTGGCGGTTCGCGGAGACGAAGCCGATCTCCACCTACATCACGGCGGTCGTGGCCGGCCCGTACCACCACGTCACCGACTCCTACAGCCGGGAGCTGCCCGACGGGACCCGGCTGGAGATCCCGCTCGGCGCCATGTGCCGCAAGGGCCTGGCGCCGTACTTCGACGCCGACGACGTCTTCCTGGTCACCAAGCAGGGCCTGGACTTCTTCCACGAGCACTTCGACTACCCGTACCCGTTCGGCAAGTACGACCAGGCCTTCGTGCCCGAGTACAACCTCGGCGCCATGGAGAACCCCGGCATGGTGACCTTCCGCGAGGAGTACATCTACCGCGGCAAGGTGACCCGGACGGCCTACGAGCGGCGGGCCACCACCATCCTCCACGAGATGGCCCACATGTGGTTCGGCGACCTGGTCACCATGGAGTGGTGGGACGACCTGTGGCTCAAGGAGTCCTTCGCCGACTTCATGGGCACCTTCTCGCTGGTCGAGGCCACCCGCTTCACGGACGGCTGGATCAGCTTCGCCAACAGCCGCAAGGCGTGGGCGTACCGGGCCGACCAGCTGCCGTCCACCCACCCGGTCACGGCGGACATCCGTGACCTGGAGGACGCCAAGCTCAACTTCGACGGCATCACGTACGCCAAGGGCGCCAGCGTGCTCAAGCAGTTGGTGGCCTACGTCGGCCGGGACGCCTTCCTGGAGGGGTCGCGCCGCTACTTCAAGCGCCACGCCTACGGCAACACGCGCCTCGGCGACCTGCTGTCGGTGCTCGGCGAGACCAGCGGCCGGGACATGACCTCCTGGGCGAAGGCCTGGCTGCAGACCGCCGGGGTCAACGCGCTCACGCCGCAGGTGCTGCTGGACGGCGACGGGCGGATCGGGGAGCTGGCGGTGCTGCAGGAGGCCGCCGAGTCCCACCCGACGCTGCGTCCGCACCGGGTCGCGATCGGCCTCTACCGGGTCGACGGCGGCGAGCTGGTCCGCTACGCCCGCGCGGAGGCGGACGTGGCCGGGGCCCGTACGGTCGTCGGCGAGCTGGCCGGTGCGGACGCCCCGGACCTGGTGCTGGTCAACGACGACGACCTCACCTACTGCAAGGCCCGCTTCGACGAGACCTCGCTGGCCACGCTGCGCGAGCACCTGGGCTCGCTGACGGACCCGCTGGCCCGGGCGCTGTGCTGGTCGGCCCTGTGGAACATGACCCGCGACGCCCTGCTGCCGGCCCGCGAGTTCGCCGCCCTGGTGATGCGGTTCGCGGGCGGGGAGAGCGAGATCGGCGTGCTGCAGATGCTGCACGCCTGGGCGCGGACCGCGCTGGTGCGGTACGCGGCCCCGGTGTGGCGGCCGGAGGGCGAGCGGCTGCTGGCCGAGGGCGCGCTGCGGGAGCTGCGGGCCGCGGCGGCGGGCAGCCAGCACCAGCTCGCCTGGGCGCGGTTCCTCTCCTCCGTCGCGTCCGGGGAGCCGGAGTTCGCCCTGCTGCGGGGGCTGCTGGACGGCACCGGGAAGATCGACGGCCTGGAGATCGACCAGGAGCTGCGCTGGGACTTCCTGGAGCCGCTGGCCGCCAACGGGCTCGCCGACGCGTCGGTGCTCGCCGCAGAACGCGCGCGGGACAACACCGCCTCGGGTGAGCGGCGGCAGGTGAGGTGCCTGGCGGCGCGGCCGTCGGAGGAGGTCAAGGCGGAGGCGTGGGCCGCGGTCGTGGAGTCCGACGCGCTCTCCAACGCGCTGGTGGAGGCCACGATCGGCGGGTTCGCGCAGCCCTCGCAGCGGGGGCTGCTGGCGCCGTACGGCGAGAAGTACTTCGCGATGATCGAGCGGGTGTGGGCGGAGCGGTCCATCCAGATCGGCAAGGACCTGGTGGAGGGGCTGTACCCGTGGCTCCAGGACTCGCACGCGACGCTGGAGGCGACGGACGCGTGGCTGTCCGCGCACGAGGCGGCGGCTCCGGCGCTGCGGCGCCTGGTGCTCGAGGCACGGGACGACCTGGCCCGGGCGCTGCGGGCGCAGGAGTGCGACGCGGCCGCCGCGTGACGCGGCCCCGGCCCGCGGACGCCGCCCCCACGGGGCCCCGGGGGCACCGCCCCTGACCGGAGGGCGCCCCCGCCGGGGGGGCGCCTGGGGGCTGCCCCTGGCTGGGCCCTTGACCGGGGGCTACCCCTGGCTGGGGGCCTTCCCTCAAGGCTGAGGGCCACCGGAGGCCGGAGGTCTTGGGGCTGACGCCCGCGCCGGAAGGCTGCCGGTCCCGAAGGCCACCAGTCCCATAAGGCTGAGGGCCACCGGAGGCCGAAGGTCCTCGGGCCGACGCCCGCCCCGGAAGGCCGCCGGTCCCGAAGGCCACCAGTCCCACAAGGCCGAGGGCCACCGGAGGCCGAAGGTCCTCGGGCCGACGCCCGCCCCGGAAGGCCGCCGGTCCCGAAGGCCACCAGTCCCACAAGGCCGAGGGCCACCGGAGGCCGGAGGTCCTGGGGCTGACGCCCGCCCCGGAAGGCTGCCCGTCCCGAACGCCACCAGTCCCATAAGGCCGAGGGCCACCGGAGGCCGGAGGTCCTGGGGCTGACGCCCGCCCCGGAAGGCTGCCCGTCCCGAACGCCACCAGTCCCATAAGGCCGAGGGCCACCGGAGGCCGAAGGTCCTCGGGCCGACGCCCGCCCGCCCGGAAGGCCGGAAGGCCGGAAGGCCGGAAGGCCGGAAGGCCGGAAGGCCGGAAGGCCGGAAGGCCGGAAGGCCGGAAGGCCGGAAGGCCGGAAGGCCGGAAGGCCAGAGGGCCGCCCCGCCCCCGGAAGGCCGGAAGGCCGCCGGGCCGGAAGGCCGACGCCCGCCCCGCCCCCGGAAAGCCACCGGTCCCGGAAAGCTGACGACCGCCCGGCTCCGGTGCTGCGGGTGGGCGGGCGGTCCGGACGGTGGGGGAAGGGTGGTTCCGGGCGCCCACCGGCCGGACCGCTCCGCGCAGGGCGCCCGGAGGCCCGGGCGCCCTGCCGGGCTACTTCGCGGCTGCCGCGTCGGCGGCCTGCGCGCGCAGGGCGCGTTCGACGCCCGCGCGGGACTCGGTGACGATACGGCGCAGGGCCGCGACCGGCTCCGCAGACGACAGCCACTCGTCCGTGCGGGCGAGGGTGTCCTCGGAGACCTGGATGCCCGGGTAGAGGCCCACCGCGATCTGCGAGGCGAGCTCGAAGGAGCGGGACTCCCAGACGCCCTTGAGCGCCTCGAAGTACTTCGCCGTGAACGGCGCCAGCAATTCCCGCTGCTCCGTCTGGACGAAGCCCGCGATCACGGCCTCCTGGACCGCGTTCGGCAGCTTGTCGGACTCCACGACGGCGGCCCAGGCCTGCGCCTTGGCCTCCGGCGTCGGGCGGGCCGCGCGGGCGGTGGCGGCGTGCCGCTCGCCGGCCGCGGTGCGGTCGCGCTCGTACTCGGCGGCGATCTCCGCCTCGTCGAACCGGCCGGTCGCCGCGAGCCGCTGGACCAGGGCCCACCGGAGCTCGGCGTCGACGGCGAGGCCGTCGAGGCTCTCCGACCCGGCGAGCAGCGCCTCCAGCAGGTCGAGCTGCTCGGGGGTGCGGGCGGCGTCGGTGAAGGCGCGGGCCCAGGCGAGCTGGTGGTCGCTGCCCGGCTCGGCGGACCGCAGGTGGGCCAGCGTGGCGTCGGTCCAGCGGGCCAGCAGCACGTCCCGGTCGGCGGGGGCCGCGTACAGCTCCAGCGCCAGCTTCACCTGCCGGTGCAGGGACTGCACCACGCCGATGTCGGACTCCTTGGCGATGGAGGAGAGCGCCAGCTCCAGGTAGTCCCGGGTGGCGAGCTCGCCGTCACGGGTCATGTCCCAGGCGGACGCCCAGCACAGGGCGCGCGGCAGGGAGGACTCGAAGTCGCCGAGGTGCTCGGTGACGAAGGCCAGCGACCGCTCGTCGAGGCGGACCTTGGCGTAGGACAGGTCGTCGTCGTTGAGCAGGACCACGTCCGGGCGGGCGGTGCCGGTGAGCTGCGGGACGGCGGTGAGCTCGCCGTCGACGTCCAGCTCCAGGCGCTCGGAGCGCACCAGCCTGCCGGTGGCGGCGTCGAGGTTGTAGAGGCCGATCGCGATGCGGTGCGGGCGCAGCAGCGCCTCGCCCTTGGCGCCGGCGGGCAGCGCGGGGGCCTCCTGGCGGACGGCGAAGGAGGTGATGGCGCCCGCGTCGTCGGTCTCGATCTCGGGGCGGAGGATGTTGATGCCGGCCGTCTCCAGCCACTTCGTCGACCAGTTCTTCAGGTCGCGGCCGGAGGTCTCCTCCAGCGCGCCCAGCAGGTCCGGCAGGCGCGTGTTGCCGAAGGCGTGACGCTTGAAGTAGGTCTGCACGCCGCGGAAGAACTCGTCCTCGCCGACGTACGCCACCAGCTGCTTGAGGACGCTGGCGCCCTTGGCGTAGGTGATGCCGTCGAAGTTGACCATGACGTCTTCGAGGTCGCGGATGTCCGCCATGATCGGGTGGGTCGACGGCAGCTGGTCCTGCCGGTAGGCCCAGGTCTTCTCGGAGTTGGCGAACGTGGTCCAGGCGTGCGGCCAGCGGGAGCCGGGTGCGGCGGCCTGGCAGGCGACCGAGGTGTAGGTGGCGAACGACTCGTTCAGCCAGAGGTCGTTCCACCACTCCATGGTGACCAGGTCGCCGAACCACATGTGGGCCAGCTCGTGGAGGATGGTCTCCGCGCGGCGCTCGTACGCGGCGTCGGTGACCTTGGAGCGGAAGACGTACTGGTCGCGGATGGTGACCGCGCCCGCGTTCTCCATGGCTCCGGCGTTGAACTCCGGCACGAAGAGCTGGTCGTACTTGGCGAACGGGTAGGCGAGGTCGAACTTCTCCTCGAACCAGTCGAAGCCGAGGCGGGTGACCTCGAAGATGTGGTCCGAGTCGAGGTGCTCGGCCAGGGAGGGGCGGCAGTAGATGCCGAGCGGGACCGTCCGGCCGTCCTTCTCGTAGGTGCTGTGCACCGAGTGGTACGGGCCGGCGATCAGTGCCGTGATGTACGACGAGACGCGGGGCGTCGGCTCGAAGGCCCAGACCCCGTCCTTCTCCTCCGGGGTGGGCGAGTTGGAGATCACGCTCCACCCGTGCGGGGCCTTCACGGTGAACTGGAAGGTCGCCTTCAGATCGGGCTGCTCGAACGAGGCGAAGACGCGGCGGGCGTCCGGCACCTCGAACTGCGTGTACAGGTAGGTCTGCTCGTCGACCGGGTCGACGAAGCGGTGCAGGCCCTCGCCGGTGTTGGTGTAGGCGCAGTCGGCGACCACGCGCAGCACGTTCGGCCCTTCGAGAAGGCCGGGCAGCGCGATCCGCGAGTCCTGGAACACCTCGGCCGGGTCCAGCGGGTCGCCGTTGAGGGTCACCTCGTGGACGGTGGGGGCGACCAGGTCGATGAAGGACTCCCCGTCCCGGGCGGACGTGAAGCGCACCGTGGTGACGGACCGGTAGGTCGTCTCGCCCTCCGGGGCGCCGGAGATGTCGAGTTCGATCTCGTACGAGTCAACGGTGAGCAGCTCGGCCCGCTGCTGTGCCTCTTCGCGGGTCAGATTGGTGCCAGGCACGCGGTCATCTCCTCGTTATGCGTAGGTTGCGCCATCCTTCCACGGGGTTCCCGCTCCGCGCGATCAGGTTCCCCGGCCTGTGGAGGAACCGGGCGGACCGCCTGTGGACGACCCCGGGAAACGACGCAGGGCGGTCACCCGTGGGGGTGACCGCCCTGCGTGACAGGCGTCGGCGGAGGCTCCGCTACGCGGCGGAGAGCTCCGCGGCGACCAGCTCCGCGATCTGGACGGCGTTCAGCGCGGCGCCCTTGCGGAGGTTGTCGTTGGAGATGAAGAGCGCGAGGCCGTTCTCCACCGTCTCGTCGCGGCGGATGCGGCCCACGTAGGACGGGTCCTGGCCGGCCGCCTGGAGCGGGGTGGGGATGTCGGTGAGGACGACGCCGGGGGCCTCGGCGAGCAGCTCGGCGGCGCGCTCGGGGCTGAGCGGGCGGGCGAAGCGGACGTTCACCTGGAGGGAGTGGCCGGAGAAGACCGGGACGCGCACGCAGGTGCCGGAGACCTTCAGCCCGGGGATCTCCAGGATCTTGCGGGACTCGTTGCGGAGCTTCTGCTCCTCGTCGGTCTCGTTCAGGCCGTCCTCGACCAGGTTGCCGGCGAAGGGCAGCACGTTGAAGGCGATGGGCCGCTTGTAGACGTCCGGCTCGGGGAACTCCACGGCGGAACCGTCGTGGGTGAGCTTGTCGGCCTCCTCGACGACCTTGCGGACCTGGCCGTGCAGCTCGGCGACGCCGGCCACGCCGGAGCCGGAGACGGCCTGGTAGGTGGTGGCGACCAGGGCCTCGAGGCCGGCCTCGTCGTGGAGCGGGCGCAGCACGGGCATGGCGGCCATGGTGGTGCAGTTCGGGTTGGCGATGATGCCCTTGGGGCGGTTCGCGATCGCGTGCGGGTTGACCTCGGACACCACCAGCGGGACCTCGGGGTCCATGCGCCAGGCGGAGGAGTTGTCGATCACCACGGGGCCCTGGGCGGCGACCTTCTCGGCCAGCGCCTTGGAGGTGGCGCCGCCCGCCGAGAACAGCACGATGTCCAGACCGGAGTAGTCGGCGGTGGCGGCGTCCTCGACCGTCACGCCGTCCAGCTCGCGGCCGGCGGAGCGGGCGGAGGCGAACAGGCGCAGCTCCGTGACGGGGAAGTTCCGCTCCGCGAGGATCCTGCGCATGACCGTGCCGACCTGACCGGTGGCTCCGACGATTCCGACCCTCACGGTGCGACTCCCTTACGTGTCTGTCCTGTGTGCGGTCCTCCCGCGCGTCCCGTGCTGCGCGGGTGACCGGTTTCCATCATGCGGCGGCCACCGGGTCGCCTGTCCAATCCTTTGCCCGCCCTCTCGCAGGTCGGACAGGGTACGAACGGCGGTCCGGCGGCGATCCTGCGGCGCCTACCCTCCGCCGCGTGGACGAATCCTGTGGTTCGCGAGCCGCGGCGGAAGCCCTGCGGGGGCCGCGCCGCGATGTGACGAACACCATTCTCCGGGCGGGGCGAACGTTTTTCCCGCTCCCGGCGTCGTACGGGGTGGGAAGGGCGCAACGGGAGGGGCGGCGTGCTGCGCGGACGGGTGCGGTTCAGAGGCGCGGCGGGGGCAGACCCCGCCGATCCGCTGGAGCCTGAGCAGGAGCGGCGGGTGCGGGCGGTGCTGGCGCTCGGCGGGGTGCCCCAGGCCGACCTGGCCGACGGGGTCCAGCATGTGCGGCTGCGGCTGCTGGAGCGGGCCGCGGCCGGCAAGGAGGCGCCGCGCGACGTGTCCGCGTGGGCGGCCGTGGTGGCGTCCAACTGGGCGATGGACTGGCATCGCGCCCGCCGCCGGCAGGAGCGGGTCGGGGAGCGCCTGGCCTCGCTGCGGCCGGCGGAGCAGCCGTCCGGCGAGGATTCCAGCGTGCTCCAGCTGTCCGTGGCGCACGGCCTGGACGAGCTGACCGACGCGCAGCGGCAGGTGGTGACCCTGCGGTTCTACGCCGATCTGGCGGTCCGGGACATCGCGGCGGAGCTGGGGGTGCCGGAGGGCACGGTGAAGAGCCGGCTGCACAGCGCGGTGCGGGCGCTGCGCGCCCGTCTGCACGAGGACGAGGTGGTGTGAGGATGTCCGCCGGGTACGAGGACGACCCGCTGGCCGCGGTGCTGAACGGGGACCCGGCGCCGCCGGACGCGGATCCCGCCGCGCGCGCCGCCCACGAGGCGGCGCTGGCGGACGTGCGGCTCATCCGGGAGGCGCTGCGGGGCATCGGCGACACGCTGGCCGCCGCGCCGGCGCCGCCCGCACTCGCAGCCCCCGCACCCGCAGCCCCCGCATCCGCCACGCCCACGCCGCCGCCCGCGCCCTCGCCGGTGCCCGCGGCGCCGCGCCGACGCCCCCGGCGCCGGTTCGCCCTGGTCTGGGCCGCCGGACTCACGACGGCGGCGGCCGCGTTCACGGGGGTGATGTACGCCGGAGCGACGGGCGGGTTCGGCGCGGGCTCCACGGCGGACGCCGCCAAGTCGGCGCCGGACGCCGGAGGGGGGACCGACGAGAAGGCGGCCGTGCCCGACCCGGCCGCGGACGGGGGCGCCGCCTGCGCGAGCCTGGTCGTCGAGGGCACGGTGGTGAGCGTGCGGCCGGTGGCCGGCGGGCACGTCCAGGTGGTGCTGGAGGCCGAGCGGTACTGGATGCCGCGGCAGAAGGCCGCCGACGCGCCCACGGCCGTGACGGTGCTCCCGGAGGACGCCCGGGAGGACCTGCGGCCCGGCACGCGGGCGGTGGTCACCAAGGGCCCGGACGGGGACCGGTGGGTCACCGGCGCCGGGCTCGCCACCGAGCGCGAGGAGCTGGACGCCGTGCGGCCCGGTGCGGACGGACGGGCCTGCCCGCCCGGGTGACCCCGGAACGACGCAGGGCGGGCGCCCGTTCCCGGACGCCCGCCCCTCGATCGTCGGCCGTGGACTACTCCACGACGCTGCCGATCTTCACGCTGCCGACGCCCGCGGGGGTGCCGTTGCCGTTGACCAGCTGGACCTGGCCGAAGAACTCACGTCCCTCGGGGGCCGCCGCGCCGACGGTGACGGTGCCGGAGAAGGACGCCGTGCCGCCCTCGGCGAGCTGCACCGCGGCGCCGTCCACCGCGACGGTGCCGAGCGCCTCGGAGAAGAACACGTCGAGGTAGTCGTACTCGGTGGACCCGCTCGGGACCGAGTAGCCGTCGACCTCGACGGTGTAGGTGCCCGCGGCCGGGTTCGGGATCGAGACGGACTCCTCGGAGTCACCGTCCGCCGAGGACTTGACGGGGTCCGGGCCGTCCTCGTAGTAGACGTTGAGGTCCAGGTCCGAGGCGGTGTCCGAGACGTTGCCGATCGCCACGTTCAGCGCGTCGGCGCCCTCGGGCACCTCGACCGTGAAGGTCTGCACCTCGTGGTTGCCGATGGTCGGGCGGTCCGACTTGGACGAGCCGAGCGACCCGCCGACCAGCTTGCCCTCGAAGGCGGCGAACTTGTTCTCGACCGTCCACTCGGCCGCGGCGGGCTCGCCGACCTGGGCCTCGGGGATGGTGAGGGTCTCCGGCTCGAACGTGGCGCCGAGCAGGGTGACGTCGAGCTCGTACGGGTTGTTCAGCAGCGGCGAGGTGCGCCGCGACTCGACCTCGATCTCCCAGACGCCCGGGGTGGGCGCGTAGAAACGGGCCTCCGGCTTGCAACCGCCGTCGCCGCCCGCGTAGTTCGGGTAGCAGTTGACGGTCGACGTCGGATCCGAGGGGACACCGTACGGGTGGATAGAGATGAAGCGGGTCTGGCTGCCCTCGGCGAGGCCGCCGAGCGCGACCTCGAGGGAGGTGGCGCCCTCCGGAACGGTCACGAAGTAGGACTTGTGGCTGTTCCGCTGGACGGTGCCCTCGGCCGAGAAGGAGTGCTTCAGCTCGGAGGCGGCGATCACGGAGGTCATGATCTGCTTGTCGACGCCCTCGGTGAACGGGTCGTTCACCTCGAGGATCGCGCTGTGCATGCCCAGCGAGCCGGGCTTGGCGGCGACCTTGACGGTGACCGGCTTGTTCAGCGGCAGGACGACCAGCTCGCTGCCGACGATGTCGAACGTGCGGGCGTGGTTGTTCTTCAGCGACAGCGTGTGCAGCACGCTCGCCTTGGAGCCGGAGGTGCGGGTGACGACGACGTCGTACACCTTGCGCTCGCCGACCTTCAGGCCACCCTCACGGTCGTACAGGCCGGTGCCGAAGCCCGGCTCGGCCAGCGCCCAGTCGATGTTGGTGTCGACGGGGGCCTTGACCGTGTACTCGTGGGCCTTGGCGTTGTCCTTGATCGAGTCCCAGGCGTCGACGATGTCGATCAGGCCAGCACCCTGCTCGTATGCCTGGACACCGGGGATCTGGTTCGCCGTCGAGGTCAGCGCGGTACGCAGCTTCGCCGGGGTGAGGTCGATCTTCTTCTGCTTGGCGGCGCTGATCAGCAGCGCGGACGCGCCGGCGGCCTGCGGGGAGGCCATCGAGGTGCCCTGCAGCATGGAGTAGCCGGCCGGCAGGGCGTAGCCCGCCTCGGCGACCGGGCCGCCGGGGATCCAGGTCTGGCTGGAGTTGATCGCCGCGCCCGGGGCGGAGAGGGTCGGCGTGAAACCGCCGTCCTCACGCGGACCGCGCGAGGAGAACGGCATCATCGCGTAGGACTTCTCCACGGCCGAGCCGTAGTTGGCGGCCCAGGTCTCCTTGGAGATGGTCGCGCCGACCGAGATGACCTTGTCGGCCAGGGCCGGGTCACCGATGGTGTTGACGCCGGGGCCGGAGTTGCCCGCGGAGATCACCAGCTGGACGCCGTACTCGTCGATGAGACGCGTGTAGAGGCGCGAGCGGTCGTTGTCGCCGTTGTTCAGCGCCGGGAGGCCGCCGATCGACATGTTGACGATGTCGACGCCGCGGTTGACGACCAGGTCCATCATGCCCTCGGTGAGGGCGACGGCGGTGCAGCCGCCGGTCCAGGTGCAGGCACGCGAGGAGACCAGCTTGGCGCCGGGGGCGGCGCCGTCCATCTGACCGCCGAACAGGCCGTTGGCGGCGGTGATGCCGGCGACGTGCGTGCCGTGCGTCGACTCGATGACGCCGATGTTGACGAAGTCGCGCTTCTGGCCGACCCAGGTGCCCCCGTAGGGGTCCATGGGCACGTCCTTGCGGATCTCCACCACGAACGGCTGCCGCTCGACGACGTCGGTGGCCGGGTCGTCCTTGCCGAAGTAGCCGACCTGGAAGTCGTCCTTGTACGGCTTCATCACGGTGTCGTCCGTGAAGTCACCGTTGTCGTTCAGGTCGACCGTGACCGTGCCGGCCGCCGCGTCGTAGAGCACGCCCCAGACGTCGGTGGTGTCGCCGTCGCGGTTGGCGTCGCCCGCGGCGTCGCCGCCCGCGGTGTAGGACTCGCGGAAGAGCTGGACGTTGTGGTCGCCCGCGGGGGCGGTCCAGGTCCGGCCGCCGTAGCTGAAGGTCGTGCCCGAGACCGGGTTGACCATCGGGCGCCAGGTGGCGTCCGCGTCCACGATCGGGTCGGTGGCGGTCACCCAGTCGACGATCTTGCGCTCGCCGGTGGTGGTCTTCTGGAGCGCCGGGTGGCCCAGGTCCACACCGGAGTCCAGGATGCCGATGGTGACGCCACGGCCGTCGGACTTCGGGTTCTTCTTCACGAAGTCGACGGCGCCCGTCTCGTGCGACGGGTTGTACGGGTTCTTCGCCGGGGTGCTCGCGTTCGGCGCCGGGTAGGCGGCGGACGCCGAGGAAACGGAGCCCTTCTTGCCGGACTTGCCGGCGTCCGGACGCGGGTCGTCCAGCTTGATCTCCTTGTCCAGGTCGATGCCCTGGACGGAGGAGAGCTTGGCCGCGGCCGCGATCGCGGCCTCCGCCTTGCCGGTGGGGACCGTGGCCCGGACGTAACCGAGGTCGTCGTAGGTCTTGCCCACGGCGGCGCCCTTGACGGCGTCGAGCTGCTCGGCGACCTTCTCGGTCTGGCCCGGCTCGGTGATCACCATCATGGTGACGTTCTTCTCGCCGTCGGCCCTGGCCGCGGCGAGGAGTTCGGCGTCTTCCGAACCCAGCTTGTCGTGAGCCGACTTGCCCGGGGCGGGCTGGTCGGCCGCGGGGGCTGCCTCGGCGGCGAGGGCCATGGGTATCGGCCCGGCCGCGGAGAGCGCCGCCACCAGACCCGCGGCGACGGCGATCCGCACCACGCGTCTCGCGCCCGATATCTGGGTGCGCTCGGGATGAGAGGTCATCGATTTCCCTTGCGAGTAAAGGAAAGGGAGGAGGGCGTCACCGGGGCGGAATCGCCCGGGATCGCCGACGTCCGGAAAAATGGTCCGGATGACCGCTCAGCTTTGCCTATGAGTCCGGAGTTTGGGGAGAGTTGTCCGAGGCGTATTGATGCCATGGCGTAATCCCGCCATGCCGTGTGACTTGCGTGTCCGGTGTGACGGCCTGGAGACCGCCCGGCGCGCCGCGGCCGACGACACGTCCGCCGTCCGCGTCGGCTGCCCGGCGGGACCTGCTGCCGTAACGTCTGGGTATGCATGAGGAGTTGAGGGTGGCGGCCTACGCCGTCTGCGTGCGCGACGAGCAGGTGCTGCTGGCGCGCTGGGTCGCGGGGGACGGAACCAGGCGGTGGACGTTGCCGGGTGGCGGCATGGATCACGGCGAGGACCCCTACGACACGGTGGTGCGCGAGGTGCTGGAGGAGACCGGCTACGCCGTCGAACCGGTGACCCTCCTCGGCGTGGACTCGGTCCGCCGCTCCTACCCCCGGCGGCTGGGGGCGCGTGCCGACTTCCACGGGCTGCGGGTGGTGTACGAGGGGAGGATCACCGGGGGCTCGCTGCGCAACGAGGTGGGCGGGTCGACGGACATGGCCGCCTGGCATCCGCTGTCCGCGGTCGCGGACCTCGACCATGTCGAGCTGGTGGACTCGGGGCTGCGGCTGTGGCGTGAGCGCCCGCGCAACGGGCACCTCGGCCGTGGGGCGGGCCCGGCGTAGGGCTCCGCCCCGGCCGCGGGGCACCTCCGGCGGAGGGCTCCCCCTCGGCCGCGGCGGCGTGGTGCGGGTGGCGCCGGCGGGAACGGCGCGGTGTCTCACATGCGGACGCGGTCCCGGGGGGCGTGATGTCGAAGCCGGAACGGGGGCCGCGGCGCGGGGGTGGGGTCTCGACCGGGGCGCCGTCTGACCCGCGGCCGTGGCGCCCAGGGCGAGGGCCATCCCCGCGGCCTGGACCCCCGTCAGCGACTCGCCGAGGAACACCCAGCCCAGGATCGTGGCCGTCAGCGGGGAGAGGGTGACCAGGAAGGTGACGCTCGTGGCGCCCATGCGGCCCACCCCGCGGAACCAGATCCAGTACGCCAGCGCCGTGTTCATCAGGGCCAGGTACGCGTACCCGGCCGCCCCCGCCGCGTCGACGTCCGGCGGCGCGCCCTCCACCGCCAACGCGAGCGGCGCGATGACCAGGGCGCCCACCGTGAGCTGCCAGCCGGCGAGGGCCAGGGGGCCGACGCCCTCGGGCGTCCCCCACCGTTTGCCGAGGACCGTGCCCAGCGACATCGCCCCCGCCGCCGCCAGTGCCGCCGCCATCCCGACCGCGTCCACCACGCCGAGCCCCGGCAGCATCACCAGGGCCACCCCGGCCACCGCCGCCAGCCCCGTCACCACGGTCCGCGCCCGCACCCGCTCGGCCAGCAGCGGCACGCCCAGCCCGGCGACCAGCAGCGGCCCGACCGACCCGGCCACCGCCGCCATCCCGCCCGGCATCCGGTAGGCGGCGAGGAACAGCAGCGGGAAGAACACCCCGATGTTCAGCGCCCCCAGCACCGCCGCACGCCACCACCAGTCGCCGCGCGGCAGGACGCGGGTGACCGCCAGCAGCAGGAGCCCGGCCGGCAACGCCCGTACCAGCGCCGTGAACAGCGGGCGGTCCGGCGGCAGGAACTCGGTGGTCACCACATAGGTGCTGCCCCAGAGGACCTGGGCGAGGCCGGTCACCGCGGCGGTCGCGGCCGCCGCCCGCCTCACGCGGCCACCTCGGCGGGCTTCGCGGCCGGGGCCCCGGCGATCCGCACCGCGTCCGCAGGGAGCCGTCGCTCCACCGCGACCAGCAGCCCCGCCGCCACCAGCGAGGTGCCGGTCAGGAAGAGCCACGGCACCCGCCCGTCCACCGCCAGCAGCGCGGTGAACAGGGCCGGGGCGAGCGCCTTCGCCAGCGACCAGGACAGCTGGTACACCGCCATGTACCGCCCCCGCACCGCGGCCGGGGCGGCGGAGACCGCGAGCATGTCGGCGGCCGGGCTGTGCACCAGCTCGCCCACCGTGTAGACCACCACCCCCGCGACCAGCGCCGTCGCCAGCACCCCCGTCGACTCCGGCCGCGCCGCCGTCAGCGCGAGCTGGACGAGGAAGCCGGCCGCGAAGAGCAGGGAGCCGAGCGCCGCCGCCCTGGTCCGCCGCGCGCCGCCGCGCCGCACCAGGTGCCCCACGTAGGTACCGGCCGCCGCACAGAGCGCCGTGTTGACGGCGAAGGCGACCCCGGTGAGCGCGTCCGGGCCGCCCAGATGGACCACGAAGAGCGGGAACAGCACCGAAAGCGCCGCGTAGCTCAGCGCGTTGAAGAAGTTGGCACCGGTGAGCACCAGGAACGGGCGGTCCCGGACCACGACCCGGTAGCCCGGCCCCCCGCCCGCCGCGCCCTCGGCGGCGGCCTCCCGCACCGGCCGCACAGCGCGCAGCAGCAGCGCGGCCATCGCGTACGAGGCCGCGTTCGCCCACGCGGTGTACGTGTACCCGCCGGGCCCGGCCAGGCCGACGACCAGCGAGGCGAGCAGCGTGCCCGCGCCGAGCCCCGCGTTGCCCACCGCCCGCAGCGTGGCCTGCAGCCGGTCACGGTCCGCTCCGGCGGCCGCCTCGCCGACCAGCACCGCCTGGACGCCGACGTAGGCCCGGTCGGCGGTCACCGTGAGCAGCGCGACGGCGGCGAAGGCGCCGAGCGAGTCGACCGCCGGGTAGGCCATGAACCCGGCGACGCGGACGGCGTGGAACACCATCAGCACCCGCCGCGCCCCGTGCCGGTCGACGGCCGCTCCGACGAACGGCAGCAGCGCCATCCCGCCCAGGCCGGCGACGGTCAGCACGGCCCCCACCATGGCGTAGGAGAGCCCGGTGACGTGGTGGAAGAAGACCAGGCTGAAAGGGATGTACATCCCGGAGCCGATCCCGTTCACCACCGCCGAGGCCGTCAGCCGCCGTTCCCCCGCGACACCTCGGCGCCCCCGGTACCCGCTGCCGCCGTCCATCCGGTCCTCCCCCGCCCCGCCGCGCCCCGCCGCGCGATTTCACTTGGCGGCAAGCAGCTTAGTTGCAAGCTACTTGCCGTCAAGTTACTTTTTTGCCAGGGCGCTGCGCCGCCGCCGATACTCGGGCCCATGAGTACTCGCGACCCCGGGCACAGGGACGACGTCGACGCGATCATCGAGCAGTGGGCCCGGGAACGGCCCGATCTGGAGACGCCCGCCATGGAGGTCTTCGGACGGATCTACCGGCTGGCCCGCGGAATGGGCGAGCGGACGGAGAAGGAATACGCCGCCTTCGGCGTCTCCCGGGGGGAGTTCGACGTGCTGGCCACGCTGCGGCGCTCCGGCGAGCCGTTCACCCTCTCGCCGCGCGAGCTGTCCGCCACGCTGATGCTCACCACGGGCGGGATGACGGGCCGGCTGGACAAGCTGGAGCGGGCCGGGCTGCTGACGCGCTCGCCCGACCCGACCGACCGGCGGGCGCTGCGGGTCTCGCTCACCGAGCGCGGCCTGTCCGTGGTGAACGAGGCGGTGGCCGCCGGACTGGCCGCGCAGGCGCGGGTGCTGACGGACGCTCTGGACGAGCGGCGGACCGCCGAACTGGCGGGGCTGCTGCGGGATCTGCTGGCCTCCCTGGAGCGCTAGGCGACCGCCCCGCGGCGTGCCCGGAGCGGGGCGGCACGCCGCACCGCCGCCCCGCGGCCCGCCCACCGCGGTCCCGCCGCCCCGCTGCCCTGCTGCCCCGCCCACCGCGACCCCGCACGCCGCTGCCTCGCGCACCGCGGCAAGGTGCCCCGCGACCCCCGCCGCGGCACCGCGCACCGCCGCCCCGCGGCCCCGCGGCCCGCCCACCTCGGCGGTCAGCCCACGTGCGTGTCCAGCGCCTCCCGCACCCGCTCCACGGTGGCCGTCTCCGCGGCCCAGGCCACGTATCCGTCGGGACGGACCAGGACCGCGGTGCCGCGCGGGGCGGACCACCGCTCCACCACCAGGCGCCCGCCCCGCCCGTCCGCGGCGGAC
Source organism: Streptomyces abyssomicinicus (assembly GCF_008974245.1). GTDB lineage: Bacteria > Actinomycetota > Actinomycetes > Streptomycetales > Streptomycetaceae > Streptomyces > Streptomyces abyssomicinicus. The sequence continues at coordinate 754,218 of NZ_BBZI01000008.1, forward strand.
CCCACGGCGAGCCCGGCCGGGGCGAGCAGCACGAACCGCCCGCCGCGCAGCGCCTCGTAGAGGCGGCGCCCGCCCGCCAGCGGCACGTCCGGCACCCGCGCGCCGACCGTGCGGTGGGCGCCGCGCGGCCGGCGGTAGCGGATGCCGATGCCGGTGACCATGGCGGCCCCCCGCCGCCACGCCGGGGCCACCCGGCCGGCCGTGGCCAGCATCACCGTGCGCAGGGCGCGGCTCACCGGGCCGTGGGCCAGCGCGCCGCGCAGCATCGTGCCGCTGACCAGCAGCACCATCCGTCCGACCGGGTGCCGTTCCGCGTGGTAGGTGTCGAGCAGCGGCTCACCGGCGTGCCCGTTGAGCACGGCGGCCAGCTTCCAGCCGAGGTTGGCGGCGTCCTGGAGGCCGGTGTTCATGCCCTGGCCGCCGGCCGGGGAGTGGACGTGCGCGGCGTCGCCGGCCAGCAGGACCCTGCCGACCCGGTACGCGGGCACCTGCCGCTCGTCGCTGTGGAAGCGGGACATCCAGCGCGGGTCGTGCATCCCGAAGTCGGTGCCGAGGGCGCTGCGGACGACCTCGCGGACCTCGTCGAGGCTCACCGGGTCGCTGTCCGGCCGGTCGTCGCCGCGCCGCCAGCCGGTCACCCGGTGGTAGCCGTCACCGAAGGGGGCGACCAGCGCGAAGCCCTCCGGTCCGGCGTCGACGGCGAGCGCGGAGCCGGTCTCCTCGGCCAGCCTGACGTCGGCGAGGACGAGGGAGCGGATCGCCGAGCGCCCCGGGAACGGCAGTCCGACCAGCTCCCGGACCGCGCTGTGCGCGCCGTCGGTCCCCACCACGTAGGCGGCGCGCAGGGACTCGCCACCGCCGGGCGTGGCGACCTCGACCGTCACCCCGTCGGCGTCCTGGACGAGGCCCGTCACTTCGGTCCCGTACGCGAAACGCACCCCGGCCCCGACGGCGCGCCGCTCCAGCAGCCGTTCCACCTCGTACTGCGGGACGACCAGGATGTAGGGGAAGCGCGTGGGGAGCGAGCCCAGCTCCAGCGAGAGGCCCCCGAAGAGGCGGAAACTCCGGAGGCGGCGGCCGGTCTCGGCCAGTTCGTCGGCGAGGCCGCGGGCGTCGAGCTGCTCCATGGTGCGGGCGTGCACCACCAGGGCGCGGGAGAGGTTGCTGATTCCGTGCGGTCGCTTCTCCACCAGGGTGACCGGGACACCGGCCTCGGCGAGGTCCCCGGCCAGCAGCAGCCCGGTGGGTCCGGCGCCGACGACGATCACGGAGCGGGACAGGTCGTCGGAGGGGTGCGCGGTGGTGCCCTGAGCAGTGGTCATGAGGCCTCCCGAGGTCGGTGGCCGCGGAGGTGACCCGGTAGGTCAACACCTGTTGGCCAACGCTTGTTGACTAAGCTAGACCCGCGGGTCTGGACGGTCAACAGCTGTTGGCCTACGTTTGTTGGCATGACCGAGAACAGCCCCCCGGCCGACACCGGGACGCACCGCCCCCGCCGCTCCGAGGCGACCCGGGCGGCGATCCTGCGGGCGGCCGTCGCGCGGTTCGCGGCCGACGGGTACGAGCGCGCCACCATCCGCGCCATCGCCCGGGACGCGGACATCGACCCGTCGATGGTGATGCGCTACTACGGCAACAAGGAGGGACTGTTCCGGGCCGCGTCGGAGATCGACCTGCGGATGCCGGACTTCGCCGGGGTGCGCGCCGAGGAGGCCGGAGAGGCGCTGGTGCGGCACTTCCTCCAGCGGTGGGAGGAGGACGGCTCACTGGCCGCGATGCTCCGAGTCGGCCTCGCCTCCGGGCTGGACGAGGGTCGGCAGCAGGCCCTGCTGGAGGGGCAGGTGGGACCGGCGGTGGCCCGGTTCTGCGCGGTCCCGGCCGAGATCCCGCGCCGCACGGCGCTGGTCGCCTCGCAGGTCCTGGGCATGGCGGTGCTGCGCTACCTGCTGGAGGTGCCGACGGTCACCTCGATGACCCACGACGAGATCGTGGCGTGGCTCGCCCCGACGGTGCAGCGCTACCTCACCGCGGAGACCGCCTGAGGACGACCGAGCACCGCCCGGAACACACGTCGAGGGTGCCGTCCTCGCGCACGGGACTTCGTGACACGGGGGCGGCACCCTCGACGATCTGCTGTTGTGCCGGTGGAACCGGCGGACGCCCGGCCGGGGCCGGGGCGACCGGGTCAGGAGTTCTTGGTCCTGATGTTGGTCGACGTCACGCGGTGCTCCTCCTTGGACCGGTCCAGGACCATGACCGCACCGGCGATCGCGGCGAAGAGCACGATCGGGAGGACGACGTAGAGGCCCAGGGTCTCCACGACGCTCAGGCCGGTGCCGGGGTCGTCACCGTCGTCGCGAATGAGCGCGAACGCGGGGGACGACATGAGCAGCATCATCAGCGTCGTGCCGGCGGCCAGGGCGCCGGTGCGCAGGGCGTTCTTCTTGTCCACGGCGCCCAAGGTACCCAACGCGGGGAGAGGCCGCGCGCCCGGGGTGCCCACCGCCGGGCGTGTCAGCCGGGCGGGTCCTGTTCCGGGTGCTCCCGCACCGGCTCGTCGAGGCCCGCCAGCAGGGCGTGCAGCCGCGGCGAGGAGGAGACCTCCTCCAGGGTTACGGGGCGGCCCTCGCCGTCGGCCACCGGCAGCCGCCAGTTGGGGTACTCGTCCGAGGTGCCAGGGACGTTCTGCGGACGCCGGTCGCCGACGCCGTCGGGGAGCCAGACGCCCACCAGGCGGGCCGGGGTCCGCCACAGGAACCGGTGCAGGGCGAGGACGACGTCCTCCTCACGGGTGCCCTCCAGCAGGCCGCGGGCGTCCAGCTCGGCCAGCCACTCCCCCAGCTCGGCCGCCGCCTCCTGGCGCTCGAGCTCCGCCGGCCGGGTGAGCAGACCGAGCCGGTCCCGCAGGTCCACGTGGTCGTGGGCGATCCGGGAGGCGGTGGGCGGCAGGTCGTGGGTGGTGACGGTGGCCAGGCAGTCCTCCCGCCAGCTCCCGGGGGTGAGGGGGCGGCCGTCGGTCTCCCAGGCGCGCTCGAACCAGAGCACCGAGGTGCCGAGGACCCCCCGGTCCCGCAGCGCCTCGCGGACGCCGGGCTCGACCGTGCCGAGGTCCTCGCCGATGACGGCGGCACCGGCCCGGTGCGCCTCCAGGGCGAGCACCGCGAGCATGGCCTCGGCGTCGTACCGGACGTAGGTTCCCTGGGTGGGCGGGCGGCCCTGGGGGACCCACCAGAGCCGGAAGAGACCCATCACATGGTCGATGCGCAGCGCCCCGGCGTGCCGGAACCGGGCGCGCAGCAGGTCGCGCAGCGGCGCGTAGCCGGTCTCGGCGAGGCGGTCGGGGCGCCACGGCGGCAGGCCCCAGTCCTGTCCGCGCGCGTTGAAGGCGTCGGGCGGGGCCCCCACCGAGATGCCGGTGGCGAAGCAGTCCCTCAAGGCCCAGGTGTCCGCGCCCGCCGGGTGGACGCCGACGGCGAGGTCGTGGATGAGGCCCACCGGCATCCCGGCATCGCGGGCGGCGCGCTGGGCGGCGGCGAGCTGTTCGTCGGTGAGCCAGGTCAGCCACCGGTGGAACTCCACCCGGTCCGCGAGTTCACGCCGGGTACGGGCGATCTCCGGCGACCGCGGGTCGCGCAGCCGCTCGGGCCAGCGGTGCCAGTCGGGGCCGTGCACCTCGGCGAGGGCGTACCAGGTGGCGTGGTCCTCCAGGGCGTGGCCCTCGCGGGCCAGGAAGTCGACGTAGGCGGCGCGCCGGCCCGGCGCGAGGGGCACCGCGCGCACCAGTTCCAGGGCGCGGCGCTTGAGGTCCCAGACGGCGTCGCGGTCGATCCGCGCGTCCTTGGCGAGCACGCCCTCGCGCAGCCGGGCGGCCTGCTCGGCGAGGGCGCGCAGGCGGGGGCGTTCCTCCTCGGCGACGTGCGCGAACTCGGGGATCTCCTCGACCCGCAGGTGGACGGGGTCCGGGAAGCGGCGGGAGGACGGCCGGTACGGGGAGGGGTCGGCCGGGGGCCCGGGCACGCCCGCGTGCAGCGGGTTGAGCTGCACGAAGCCGACACCCAGGGCCCGCCCGGCCCAGCCGGCCAGGTCGGCCAGGTCGCCGAGGTCGCCCATGCCCCAGGAGCGGTGCGAGAGCAGAGAGTAGAGCTGCACCAGCAGTCCCGTGTGCCGCCCGTCAACGCCGGGCGCGCGGTCGGGGGCGACGATCAGGTGGGACTCGCCGGTGCGGCCGTCGGGCGTGGTGGCGGTGAGCCGGTGGACGCCGTACGGGAGTCCGTCGAGACAGTCCCGGCCGGTGCGGGTCGCGCCGTCCTCGGTGTCGACGCGCAGGACGGTGCCATCGGGCAGGGCGGTGCCCTCGGGCAGGGGGATGCCATCGGGCAGGGCGGTGCCCTCGGGCGGGGACGGGAGCCCCTGCCCGGTGAGCACCAGCGTGGGCGGCAGCAGCCGCCGCGCGAGTTCCCGTTCCCGCGCCGCCAGCGCGGCGGCGGGGTCGGCGGTGTCCACGCCCAGCGCGGTGAGCGCGGCGGTCACCGCCTCCTCGGGGACGGTGACCGTGCGGTCCGGCGCCGGCCGGTACTCCGTGGCCACGCCGTACAGCTCCGCCAGCCGCGCCAGCGACTCCCCCGGTACCGGTCCGGCCACGGTGCCTCCTCGTCGAGGTTTCGAAGGTTCGCGGTGTCGCGGTGTCGCCAATACGAGGTGTCTCGATGTCGAGGCCGGCCGTCGCGGTGCCGGGGACGAGCGGCACCCCCGGACAGTTGGCTACCCACCGAGCGGCACGCCAGACATCTCCTCCCCCGAACGGGTGCCGGCCCAGGCACCGGGGAACACGAAGGCCCGGATCGATGTCAGGCCGATACGCCGTCGATCCGGGCCAGTGCCTCGTCCGCGCCGTACGGCCTCAGGTACGGCAGCCAGCGCGGGTCCCGGTGGCCGGTGCCGATAATGCGCCAGGCCAGACCGGTGGGCGGGGCCGGTTTGTGGCGCAGTCTCCAGCCCAGCTCGCCGAGGTGGCGGTCGGCCTTGGTGTGGTTGCAGCGCCGGCAGGAGGCCACCACGTTGTCCCAGACGTGCTGCCCGCCGCGGCTGCGGGGGATCACGTGGTCGACGCTGGTGGCGACGCCGCCGCAGTACATGCAGCGCCCGCCGTCGCGGGCGAACAGGGCCCGCCGGGTCAAGGGCACCGGCCCCCGGTAGGGGACGCGGACGAAACGCTTGAGCCGGACCACGCTGGGCGCCGGCAGGGAGAGGGTCGCGCTGTGCAGGTGGGCGCCGGACTCCTCGAGGCAGACTGCCTTGTTCTCGAGGACGAGGACGAGCGCGCGGCGGAGCGGTACGACGCCGAGCGGCTCGTACGACGCGTTGAGGACCAGGACATGCGGCACGGTGCCTCCTTGTACGCCGGCGGCGCGTGGCTCGCGCCGTGACGATCTGGAGTCAGTTTCCCCTCTGCCCTGGTCGCGGCGCCACCACGTGGGAACAACGGGGTGGCCGCGAAGGGCCGTGGTGTTGGCCACAGGCGCGACCCACGGTTCCCGGCGGCACCGGCCGCCGCACGGCTCCCGAGGTCACCGCTTATTCCTCCCTCATCCCCTGGTGAGGCCTGTCTCTCTTCCCCGCGAAGCTGCGGGGCCACCCGGTTTGCCCCGTTAGTGTGGTCGGACTGCCCCTTCGGCTCCCCCTCGTTGCCGTGTCCGTCCCGCCGGGGCAGCCACCGCACCTGGAGGTATCCGCCGTGTCCCTGTCCGTCGTCCTTCCGGCCGCCGGCCCGGACCCGTCCACATCCCCCGCACCGTCCCTCATGACCCCCGCCACCGGCGGCTCCCCCGCCCCGACGCCGACCATGCCGTCCCTGCAGGAGGCCCAGCAGCGCGCGTCCGAGGCCGCCGGGTGGTTCCAGGAGAACTGGGCGAACTGGCTGGCCGTGGGCCTGCGGATCGTGCTGATCGTGGCGATCGCCCTGGTGCTGCGGATGCTGGTGCGCCGGGCCATCACCCGGCTGATCGACCGGATGAACCGCAACACCTCCGCCTCCGAGGGCAGCACCCTCGGCGGACTGCTGGTCAACGCGGAGCGGCGGCGTCAGCGCTCGCAGGCGATCGGCTCGGTGCTGCGGTCCGTGGCCTCCTTCGTGATCCTCGGCACCGCGTTCCTGATGGTGCTGGGCGCCTTCCAGATCAACCTGGCGCCGCTGCTCGCCTCGGCCGGTGTGGCCGGTGTGGCGATCGGTTTCGGCGCGCGGAACCTGGTCACCGACTTCCTCTCCGGTGTCTTCATGATCCTCGAGGACCAGTACGGCGTCGGTGACACCGTCGACGCCGGCGTGGCCACCGGTGAGGTCATCGAGGTCGGCCTGCGCGTCACCAAGCTGCGCGGCGACAACGGCGAGATCTGGTACGTCCGCAACGGCGAGATCAAGCGGATCGGCAACGCCTCCCAGGGCTGGGCCACCGCCGGGGTGAACGTCAACGTACGGCCCGAGGAGGACCTGGACAGGGTCCGGTCGGTGCTCACCGAGGTCGCCGAGCGGATCGCCAAGGAGGAGCCCTGGAGCGAGATCCTGTGGGGTCCGGTCGAGGTGCTGGGTCTGGACGACGTGCTGCTGGACTCCATGGTCATCCGGGTCACCGCGCGGACCATGCCCGGCAAGGCGGTCAACGTGGAGCGCGAGCTGCGCTGGCGGATGAAGCGGGCGCTGGACGCGGCGGGCATCCGCATGATCGGCGTCCCGGAACAGGCCGTCGAGGAGCCGGCCGTCGACCCGACGGCCGGGATGGCCGCGCCGTCGGCCTTCGCCAGCAGCAGCTCCCCGCAGTCGGTGGCGGCGTCGCCGATCCCGCCGAAGACGCTGTGACGGCCTGACGGCCTGAGAACGCCGAGGGGCGGTGCCCGGAACACTCCGGGCACCGCCCCTCCCCCGTTCCCCCGTCGCGGTGGTCAGGCGTGCCGCAGCTCCGACGGCCGCGCGGTGCGGCGCAGCAGCGGCATTGCGGTGGCGGCGGCGAGCAGACAGGTGGCGTACACCGCGAACGGCACCGGCAGCGCGGTCCACGGCAGGACGAACCCGCCGCCGCCCATCGCCGTGGCGTAGAACGTGCCGACGGCCAGACCGCCGACGGCCGCGAGCCCCACCGCCGGGGCCAGCGGCAGCGCGGTCTCCAGCAGCAGCGCCCGGCTCAGCGTGTGCCGCGGCACGCCGGCCGCCACCTGTTCGGCGAGCCCTTGGCGCCGGGCGGCGATGCCTTCGGCGGCGCCCACGGCCACGGCGGCGAGGGTGATCAGCAGGCCGATCCCGACGGCGGCGGCCGTCAGGTCGAGGCCGGTGACGTAGAAGTCGACGTCCTGCGGGCTGGAGGACTCCGGGGCGAAAATGTCGTCCATCATCGCCTGCCGGATGCCCATGTATCCGGTGGCCACCACGGTGATCAGCAGGACGGCGGCGTGGGTGCGGGCCGCGGCCCACGGGTCGTCGCGGAGCCGTTCGGCGGCGATCAGCACGGCCGGGTCCTCGGTGCGGCCGGCGAGACGGCCGCCCAGCAGCCGGGCGGAGGAACCGCTGACCCACACCGCGCCGAGTCCGATCAGCAGGAACGCGACGAACAGCGCCACGGGGCCGTTGACGCCGATGCGGCCTCCGTAGGCCACGACGAGAATGCCGAGCATGATCGCCCCGGCGACGGCCACGACGCCCTGCAGCGCTGTACGCCTCCCGGCCGGCCTGCGCTCCCGCCGTACCTCGCCCAGCGGCGAGGCCACCACCCGGCGCAGGGCCACCACGCTCACCAGCGCACCCGCCACCGGTACCAGAAGGGCGACCGCCGCCACGGCCACCCACAGGAGGGCCGACGGCACGCCGATGCTCAGCACCACGGCCCCGACCACCAGCGCCGCGAGGACCGATCCGGCCAGGCAGGCGAGCCCGGTCTCCAGTGCCGCGATCCGCCGGACCCGCCTCGCCGAGGCCCCGGCGAGGCGGAGCCCGGCCATCCTGCGGTCCCGGTGGACCGCGCCGACGCGAGCGCACTGGCCGAGGAAGCCCATCGTCGGGAGCAGCAGCAGGAAGAGCGCCAGGATGACCCCCGTCCGCTCCCCGGGCCGGTCGAAGAGGCCGTCCCCGTACGGGATGCGGTACGTCACGCCGCCCAGCGAGGCCAGCGCCGCGGCGGCCGCCGCGAATCCTGTCGCGCAGAGCGCCCCCACGGCCGTCAGGCCGAAGCGCCACCACTCCCTCCGGTCGGAGCCCCGGGTGAACAGCCAGGCCAGTTTCACGTCCTCGGTCATATCGCACCCTCCATCGCTGCGGCACGGCCGTCGGCCAGCCGGATCTCGCGGTCCGCGTACGCGGCCACCCGGGCGTCGTGCGTGATCAGCAGAACGGCGGCGCCCGAGGAGCGGACGGCCGAGACGAGCTCCGACATCACCCGCTCGCCGGAGAGCGAGTCGAGCGCCCCGGTCGGCTCGTCGGCGAAGACCACCCGCGGGCCGGTGACCAGCGCGCGGGCCAGCGCGCCGCGCTGGGCCTGGCCGCCGCTGAGCTCGCCGGGCCGGGCGTCGCCGCGGTCGCCGACGCCGAACCGGTCCAGCCACTCGCCGGCCCGGGCGCGCGCCTCGCGCCGGGAGGTCCCGGCCAGCATCAGCGGCAGGGCCACGTTGTCGGTGAGCGTGAGCTCGGGGATCAGCTGCCCGAACTGGAACACCACGCCGAAGTCGGTGCGGCGCAGCGCGCTCAGGCGGTCCTCGGGGCAGGTGTCGATCCGCAGGCCCTCGTAGTGGACGCTGCCGCCGTCGGGCCGGACGATCCCGGCCATGCAGTGCAGCAGGGTGGACTTGCCGCTGCCGCTGGGGCCGGTGACGGCGAGGATCTCGCCGGCGTGGAGTTCGGCCGAGGCGCCGCGCAGCGCGTCGGTGCGGCCGTGGGTCTTGACGAGGTCTCGGGCCGCGAGCAGCGGGCCGTTGGCGGTGCTCATCGTGAGGTGACCTCCGCGGTCAGGGTGGCGAGCCGGTCCGCTGTGGTGCTCATCCAGCGGAGGTCGGCGTCCAGGTGGCTGAGGGCGTAGTCGGCCGAGAGAACGGTCGCGAGGTCGGCCCCGGGAGTGGTCTTGACCTTGGTGAGCTCCCGCATCCGCGTCATGTGGGCGGCGCGCTGGTCGTGCAGGTAGGCGGCCGGATCGGCGCCGGACAGGATGGCGACGACGACCTTGGCGAAGATCTCGTTGCTCACGAAGGGCGCGGGCGGGGCCGTCTCCGAGGCCCAGCGGGCGAGTTCGCGCTCGCCGTCGTCCGTGGCGCGGTACACGGTCCGCTCCGGGCCGCCGTCGGAGTCGGTTCCCTCGATCTTGGCGAGTCCGTCGCGGACCAGCCGCTGGAGCGTCGTGTACACCTGCCCGTACGCCAGGGGGCGCGCCTGCGGGAACCTCTCGTCGTGCCTCCTCTTCAGGTCGTAGCCATGGCTCGGCCCCGAGGAGAGGAGGCCCAGCAGGATGTGACGGGTGCTCATACGAAGCAGTATGCACCACGTACATGTACTGAGTGAATAGTTGTCGGCCGACGCCTGGCCGGCGCCTGGCCGACGCCCGGTGTTGAGCCGGGCCGGGCGACGTGGAAGCGTGATGGCGGCCGACCGGACCGGAGAAGGGTGAACCCCGTGCGCATCGACCTCAACGCCGACCTCGCCGAGGGCTTCGGGCGATGGGAACTCGGGGACGACGACGCGCTGCTGACCGTGGTGACCAGCGCGAACGTGGCGTGCGGCTTCCACGCGGGCGACCCCACGGTGATCCGCCGTGCCTGCGAGCGGGCCGCCGCCGAGGGCGTGGCGGTGGGGGCGCAGGTCGGGTACCGGGACCTGGCCGGTTTCGGTCGGCGGTTCGTCGACATGGAGCCGCGGGAGCTGGCGGACGACGTGCTCTACCAGATCGGCGCGCTGGACGCACTCGCGCGCGCCTCTGGCACCGGCGTGCGGTACGTGAAGCCGCACGGGGCGCTGTACAACGCGATCGTCCACCATGAGGCGCAGGCCGCGGCCGTGGTGGCGGCGGTGCGCGACTGGGACCCGGGGTGCGCGGTGCTGGGGCTGCCCGGATCGCGCTGGCTGGCCCTGGCGGAGGCGGCGGGGCTCCGGGTGTTCCGGGAGGCGTTCGCGGACCGGGCGTACACGCCGGAGGGGACGCTGGTGCCGCGGCGCGAGCCGGGGGCGGTGCTGCACGATCCGGGGGAGATCGCCGAACGGTGCGTGCGGATGGCGCTGGGCGAGCCGGTGGCCGCGGTGGACGGCACGCCGCTGCGGATCCGGGCCGACTCGCTGTGCGTGCACGGGGACAGTCCCGGCGCGGTGGCGGTGGCGCGCGCGGTGCGGGAGCGGCTCACGGCGGCGGGCGTGACGCTCCGGGCGTTCACCCCGGACCGGCCGGGCCGGGAGGGCTGACGTGCGGATCCTGCCGTGCGGCGACCAGGGCCTGCTGGTGGAGGTGGACACGCTGGACGAGGCGCTGGGCCTGTACCGGTCGTTGGAGCGCGAGCCGCCCCCGGGCGTCACGGACCTGGTACCCGCCGCCCGCTCCGTCCTGCTGCGGCTCGCCCCGGGGGCCGACCCGGCGCGGGTCGAACGAGCCGTACTGGCCGCCGACTTGACTGCCCCCGTGCGCGAACCCGGCCCTCTGGTGCGGATTCCGGTCCACTACGACGGCGAGGACCTGGCGGAGGTCGCGGAGTTGACGGGACTCCCGGCGGCGGAGGTGGTACGGCTGCACACCGGCTGCGAATGGACCGTCGCCTTCGGCGGGTTCGCTCCCGGCTTCGCCTATCTGACGGGCGGGCCCCGGGAGTTGCGGGTGCCGCGCCGGGCCGAGTCCCGAACCCGGGTGCCGGCCGGGGCGGTGGGGCTGGCCGGGGAGTTCAGCGGGGTGTACCCGCGGAGTTCGCCGGGCGGCTGGCAGCTGATCGGGCGGACGGAGCTGGCGATGTGGCGGGAGGACCGCGATCCCCCGGCGCTGCTGCGGCCGGGGGCGCGGGTGCGGTTCGAGGAGGTGGGGCGGTCATGACGACGGCGGCGCTGGAGGTGCTGGCGACGGGCCCGCTGGCCACCGTGCAGGACCTGGGGCGGCCGGGACTGGCCGCGGTGGGCGTGGGGCTCTCGGGCGCCGCCGACCGGGGCTCGTTGCGGCTGGCCAACCGGCTGGTGGGCAACGAGGAGGGCGCGGCCGGGGTGGAGGTCACGTTCGGCGGGCTCTCGGTACGGGCGCGGCGGGCGGTGACGGTCGCCGTGACGGGCGCGGCCTGCCCGTTGACCACGGGGGCGATGAACTCGGTGGTGCACCTGGCGCCCGGGCAGCGGCTCACGCTGGGCACGCCGGTGGCGGGACTGCGGAGCTACCTGGCGGTGCGTGGCGGCATCGCGGTTCCGGCCGTGCTGGGCTCCCGGTCGCGGGACGTGCTGGCGGGGCTGGGGCCCGCGCCGCTCGCGGTTGGCGACGTGCTGCCGGCGGGGCCGCCCCCCGCCGCGCCGCCGTGCGTGGACCTGGCGCCGGTCGCGGCGGCTCCGTCCGGCGAGGTGCTCCTGCGGGTGCGGCTCGGACCGCGCGACGACTGGTTCACCGGGGCGGCGGTGCGGGAGCTGCTGTCGGCCCCCTGGACGGTGGGGGCGGCGTCCGACCGCGTGGGCATGCGGATGGACGGGCCCGCGCTGCCGCGGGCGGTCACGGGCGAACTCCCCAGCGAGGGCATGGTCCCCGGCGCCCTCCAGGTCCCGCCCGGCGGACGCCCCGTCCTCTTCCTGGCCGACCACCCCGTCACCGGCGGCTACCCGGTGATCGCCGTCGTCCTCCGCGACGACCTCGACCGCGCCGCCCAGGCCCGCCCGGGGCAGGCCCTGCGCTTCACCTGCGCGGCGGCCCCCGCCCGGCGGTGACCCCTAGCCCCACTTCAGGCGCCCGTCGGTCACCCGCGCCCGTTGGCCCCCGAAGCTCCGTCCTTCGCACAACGCGTCCGCGAACTCGGTCACGAACGCGGCGAACGTGGTCCCCCCGGGGCTCGGGAAGTCCGCCTCGGCGTAGCCACCGAGCAGTCCGTACCCCGGGCCGGGGGTGCAGTCGACGAAGGTGCCGTAGAAGCCGTCCGGGTCGAGGGTGACGACCGGCAGGTACCGCAGCTCGGGCCGGTCGTCGAGGCGGGCGTTCGCGACCGGTCCCTCGTACCACAGCGACAGGTGCCCCAGCGGGCCGATCCCCTCGTCACCGGGCAGGAGATAGCCGGTCGGCTCGGGGGCGTCGCGGGACTCCGGCCAGTCGAAGTCCGAGGCCGGTCCGGTGCCGTCGCGCAGCAGGTAGAACGCGCGCACGTCGGCCGGGACCCGCAGGTCGAGCTCCTGCTCCAGGGCGCGCAGCCGGGACTCCGTCGCGGGCGCGGGCAACCGCCGGTACGTGCGGGGCGCGTTCGCCTCCAGCCACCTCTCCGTCCGCGCCCACGCCGCGCGGGTCTGTCCGGCCCGGGCCTGCTCATCGGTCATGGCACGGACCCTAGCCCCGTGTGCCGACACCGGCCGTCCGCCGCCGCGGGTTCCGCACGCCGCGACCCCAGGCCTCCGGCACGACACGGACCGGGCCGGGCCGACGCCGGGCCGAGGCCGGGCCGGGCCGACGCCGGGCCGCGCCGGGCCGCGCCGGGCCGCGCCGGGCCGCGCCGGGCCCCGCCGGGCAGACCGGACCTCGCCGACGCAGGGCCCCGCCGGGTCTCGCCGACACCGGGCCTCGCCGGGGCAGGCCTCCCCGTGCCGGACCGGGCCGCGCCGCCCCCGCGCCGCCCCGCGCCGCCCCCCGTGCCCGCGCAGGAAACCGCCCGGCCCCCTCCGGGCGTGTCACCGGGCGGCGGGCGAAACGGCGGGATCACGTAACGCCCGTGCGTGATCGCCCCGTCACGGCGATACTTGCGGCGAAACGATGACCCCGGGGGAGGTCTCATGACACATCCACAGGCGCCCGGCGCCGTCCCGCCGCCGCCCGTCGCACCACCACCGCCCCCACCGGCACCCGCCCCGCGCCCCGGTGCGGCCGCGTCCGCGGGCGTCCCGCCCCGCCGGGCGACCGCCGTCGCCGAGACCGCCGCCCGGGTGCGCGCCGCCGCGACCACCGAGCCCGGCCGGCTGCGCCTCATCGGCGCCGTCCTCGCCCTGCTGGTCGTCGCGTTCGGCGCCGTCACCACCTGGCAGGCGTCGGCCCGCAGTTCCGCCGCCGACGACGTGCTGCACCACAGCGGCCCGCTCAGCTCGGCCGCCGCCGACGTGTACCGCGCGCTGGCCGGCGCCAACACCGCGGCCTCCAGCGGCCTGCTGGCCGGCGGCAACGAGACCCCGGACAGCCGCAAGCGGTACGAGGAGGACATCCGCACCGCGGCCAACGGCCTGGCCACCGCCGCCGCCAGCTCCGACCCGGACTCCGCCTCCGGCCGCACCGTCGCGCACCTCAACGCACTGCTGCCCCGCTACAAGGGGCTGGTGGAGCGGGCCCGCGCCAACAACCGGATGGGCTACCCGCTGGCCGGTGCCTACCTGCGGTACGCGGACGAGCTGATGCGGGAGGAGATGCTCCCCGCCGCCGAGGACGTCTACCTCCAGGAGGACCGCCGCCTGCGCGAGGACTACGCCGACGCCACGCCCTACCCGTGGTTCGCCCTGGTCCTCGGCGTCGCGGCGCTCGCCGCCCTCGGCTGGGCGCAGCGCCGCGAGTACCGCCGCACCAACCGGGTGCTGAGCCCCGGCCTGGTGGCCGCCACCTCCGCCGTCACCGTGGTGCTGCTGTGGCTGCTGGCCGGGCACACCCTCGCCCGGACGGGACTCGACGACTCCTACCAGCACGGTGTGAAGTCCCTGAGCCTGCTGAACGACGCCCGCACCGCCTCCCTCCAGGCGCGCGGCGCGGAGAACCTGACCCTGGTGAACCGGGGCGCGGAGAGCGTCAGGACGTCGGACGGCGAGTTCCGCGACAAGTTCGAAGTGGCCTTCGAGGAATCGATGACGGATCTGTCGCGGACCCTGGACGCGGCCGCCTGGACCGCGGGCGACCCGGAGGTCGACAAGCCGGTGGAGACCGCGAGGAGCAGCATGCTCGAGTGGCAGAAGCGTCACAAGGAGGCCCGGGAGGCCGACGACGCCGGCGACTACCAGGAGGCCCTCGACCGGATCATCGGACCGGACGACAAGTCCCCCACCCGGGTCTGCTTCGACAACGTCGACCGGTCGATCCGGGAGGCGATGAGTTACGAGAAGAAGGAGTTCCGGCAGGCCGCGGCCGACGGGCGGTCCGCGATGACCGGCCTGCCGACCGGGGCCGCCGCCCTGGCCGCGCTGGCCGCCGCGGCGGGACTGCTGGGGATCGGCCGCAGGCTTTCGGAGTACCGGTGAACGGGGGAACGGCGATGCAGCGTCGACGACGGATCCGCGCCCGGCGAGCCGGGGCGGCCCTGGCCGGGCTCTGCGCCGTCACCGCCGCCGGCGCCCTGCTGCTGCCGGCGGAGCGGCCGGGCGGCGGCGTCCGGGCGGCGGCCGCCGGGACGGACAGCGCGAACTCCGCCCCGGCCACGGGCCGTTACGCCGCCGAGGACGACTGCGAGCGCCCGGAGGCGCTGAGCCCCGCACCGTCGAGGGACGAGAGCGGAGAAACGATCCAGGAGATCAAGGAACGCGGCTACCTGCGGGTCGGCGTCGACCAGAACAGCTACGGCTGGGGCTACCGCGACCCCAACAGCCGCAGCCGGCAGGTGGAGCTGTCCGGCTTCGACATCGACCTGGCCAAGCGGATCGCCGACGAGCTCCTGGGCCCGCGCGCCCCCGGCCAGGAACCCAACATCCGCTTCCACGCCATTCCCACCAACCAGCGCGTCCCCGCGGTCCGGGAGGGCCGGGTCGACATGGTGGTGCGCACCATGACCATCAGCTGCGACCGGCTGAAGGAGGTCTCCTTCTCCGCCCCGTACTTCACGACCGGCCAGCAGGTCCTCGCCCCCGCGCAGTCCGACGTCCGGGGCTACGACCGGTCCCTGGCGGGCAAGAGGATCTGCACCGCGGCGAGTTCCACGGCCTACCTCCGGCTCGAGAAGGACAAGAAGGACGGCGTGGCGGCGGTCGCCGACGCGGACATCGGCACCACCGTGCCCAACCAGCTGGACTGCCTGGTGCGGCTCCAGCTCGGCGAGGTCGACGCGGTGGTCACCGACAGCGCCCTGGCCGCCAGCCAGGCCGCGCAGGACCCGTCGGTGACGCTGAAGGGCGAGGAGTTCACCGAGGAGTACTACGGCGTGGCCATGTCGAAGGAGGCCGACGACCTGGTCCGCCGGGTCAACGCCGTCCTGCGCGACTACGTCTCGGACGGGGGCTGGAAGCGGGCGTACGACCGGTGGCTGGAGCCGACCATGAAGAAGCCCGCCGACCCGCCGCCGGCCGTCTACCGCGACTGACCCGCGCCCGCCCTGGGCAGGGTCTGACCGGCGTGGCCGACGAAGCCCGCGCCGACCGACCGCACGCACCGACTGCGCACTGAGAGGTGATCGATGGGCGACACGGGACACGCCTTGGGTCCGGTGATGGACCGGGACGAGGTGGACCGTGCGCTGGCGCGGCTCGGCGCGGAGCACGAGGCCATAGAGTCCTCGCTCCTCGCGCTGCAGGACCACGCGGGGCGCAGACTTCTCGAAGGGGCCGAGCTGACCGGCGCCACCCGGGAGCGGTGGGAGCGGGCGGACGCCTCGATCACCCTGCTGTGGACGTATTTCGACGCCTGGACGGACACCCTGCGCTCCGCCCGCGAGCTGCGGGCGCGGCGCCGCTGGTCCGGGCGTGAGGACCTGGTGGCGCTCACCGAGCTGCTGCGCGGCCCGAGCGTCACGGTGGCCGGGGCCGCCGCGGCGGACGGCGGCCTGGCGGGCGGGACCTCCACCGCTCGGCTCAGCCGCCGCTACACCCTGTCGGCGCTGGTCGACCGGATGAACGAGCTGTACGCCGCCGCGCTGGACATGGTGGTGGCCGCCGACGCGGTCTGGTCGGCGCTGCCCGCCCGGATCGACATGCTCTCCGCCGAGCTGCGCCGCACCCGCGAGCTGGCCCGTTCGGTGGGCGTCCGGCCGGGCGAGCACCCGGCAGGGGACGACCTGGAGCGGATCACCCGGGCCCTGACCCGGCTGCGGGAGCGGGTGGTCTCGGACCCGCTGTCCTTCTGGGCGCCCGCCGAGGGAAGTTCGGCCCCCGGCGCGGGCCGCCCGGACACCACGGCGTACGACCGGCACGCGCGGGAACTGGAGGACGTGCGGCGCGAGGTGGAGGCGGTGCTGACGGTCCGGCAGGACGCGGAGTCCCGGCTGCTGGGGCTGCGGGACGTGCTGAGCCGCGCGGACCGCACCCTGGCCGAGGCGCGTCTGGCGCGCGGCGAGGTGCTGGCGAAGATCGCGGCCACCGAGGTGCCCGCGGTGAGCGGGCCGCCGACCGTGCTCCAGGAGCGGCTGTCGGCGGCGGCGGAGTACCGGCGGCAGGGGCTGTGGCACCGGCTGTCCCCGCTCCTGGACGAGCTGGAACGCAAGGCGGAGGACGAACTGGTGCGCGCCCGCGAGTCGTTGACCGCCGTCACGGCACCGCTGGCGATCCGCGCCGAGTTGCGCGGACGGCTGGACGCCTACCGGGCGAAGGTGTCCCGGAACGGTCTCGGGGAGGACCCGCTGCTGGTCGAGCGGTACGACATCGCCCGCCGGATGCTGTGGAGCGCGCCCTGCGACCTGCGGGTGGCCGAGCAGGCGGTGTTCCGCTACCAGCAGGCGGCGGCCGAACTGCTGCGGCCGCCCGTCATGCCCACCCAGGACGGGGCGGGACGGCCGGAGGGGGCCCAGGCGTGAGTGCCGACGGAGGGGGAGCTGTGCGGAGGGACGGGGCGTGAACGAGGGGAAGTGCCAGCGGCCGGACTGCGGTGGCGCGTACGAGGACGTCGGCGGCGGTGAGCTGTACTGCGACCACTGCGGGCTGGCGCCGGTGGTGTCGCCGGACGGCATGGTGGGCGCGGCGCCCACCGGGATCGCCGGTCAGCCGCAGGGGAGCGCGGGCCGGGGCGGCTCCACCGGTTCCACCGGCCCGGGCGGTGCGGGCGGCCCGGGCGGCGCGCAGGGATCGGCCGGAGCGGCCGGAGCGGCCGCATCGGAGACGTCCTCGCGTTCGTCCTCCCCCTCCTCGTCCCGCTCGTCCCGCTCGTCCCGCTCGTCGTCGCGGTCCCGGCGCTCGGTCTCGGGCCGGCTGTCGGGGACGCTGAGCGGCGAGGCGACGGTCGGCGCGCTCTCGGTGCGCAGTTCGGGGGCGCAGTCCGGCGGTTCGCACCGCGGGCGGCTGGGCGCGGGACTGGTCGACGTGCCGGCGGTGCCGCGGCCGGACCCGCGGGCCATGGTGCTGGACGACCCGCGGGTGCCGGAGCGCAAGCGGTTCTGCTCGCGTTCGGACTGCGGCGCGCCGGTGGGCCGGGCCCGCGGCGATCGCCCGGGCCGCACCGAGGGGTTCTGCACCAAGTGCGGCCACCCCTATTCCTTCGTGCCCAAGCTGCGCGCCGGGGACGTCGTGCACGGGCAGTACGAGGTGGCGGGCTGCCTGGCCCACGGCGGGCTGGGCTGGATCTACCTGGCGGTGGACCGCGCGGTCTCCGACCGGTGGGTCGTCCTCAAGGGCCTGCTGGACACCGGCGACCAGGACGCGATGGCCGCCGCCATCTCCGAGCGGCGGTTCCTGGCCGAGATCGAGCACGCCAACATCGTGCGGATCTACAACTTCGTCGAGCACCTGGACCAGCGGACCGGCTCCATGGACGGCTACATCGTCATGGAGTACGTCGGCGGGAAGTCGCTGAAGGACATCGCCAACGGCCGCCGCACCCCGGACGGCCGGCGCGACCCGCTGCCGGTGGAGCAGGCCTGCGCCTACGGCATCGAGGCGCTGGAGGCCCTGGGCCACCTGCACAGCCGCAACCTGCTGTACTGCGACTTCAAGGTCGACAACGCGATACAGACCGAGGACCAGCTCAAGCTGATCGACATGGGCGCGGTCCGGCGGATGGACGACTTCGAGTCGGCCATCTACGGCACGGTGGGCTACCAGGCGCCCGAGGTCGCCACGGTGGGCCCGTCGGTCGCCTCCGACCTGTACACGGTGGCGCGTACCCTCGCGGTGCTCAGCTTCGACTTCCACGGGTACACCACGGTGTTCGCGGACTCGCTGCCCGACCCGGACGAGATCGAGGTGTTCCGGCGGTACGAGTCGTTCTACCGGCTGCTGGTGCGGGCCACCGACCCGGATCCGGCGCGCCGGTTCGCCTCGGCCCAGGAGATGGCCGAGCAGCTCACCGGCGTGCTGCGCGAGGTGGTCGCGCTGCGGTCCGGCCGCCCTCGGCCCGCCCTCTCCACCCTGTTCGGCCCCGAACTGCGCGTCACCGACTCCCAGTTGTTCGGCGACCGGGACCCGGAGGTCTCACGCCTCGGCGCCCGGCGGAATCCTCAGGGCAAGCTGTTCGCCCGGCGCCGCGCGGACATCCCGACGGCAGGAGGGGCCCCCGCCGCAGGAGGGGCCCCCGCCGCGGGTGGGGCCGCGGCCCCGGCGGTGGACGGCCCTCCGGCCGCCGTGGCCGCCGCCGTGCCCGCCCCGCCGTCGCCGACTCCGTTCTTCCCCGCCCAGCGCGGCGCCGTCGCGGCGCCCCCGCCGGGCGCCCCGCTCCCCCCGCCGCTGTCACCCGGACCGGTGAAACCGGCGGACGCCGCGGCCACCGCGCTGGCCCTGCCGGTGCCCCGGGTGAACCCCGACGACCCGAACGCCGGCTTCCTCGCCTCGCTGATGACCGCGGCGCCCCAGGAGCTGATCGCCGCGCTGGCCGGGGCCCCCTCCCGCTCGCCCGAGTCACGGCTGCGGCTGGTCCGGGCGCGGCTGGAGGCGGGCGAGGCGGCGGCCGCCGTGGACGAGCTGCTGGGGCTGGCGGCGGAGGACCCCGACGACTGGCGGGTGGTCTGGTACCGGGGCGTGACGTCGCTGGTCACCGGCGAGTACGTGGCCTCCGCGCTGGCCTTCGACGCGCTGTACGACGCCTTTCCCGGCGAGCCCGCGCCGAAGCTGGCGCTGGGTCTGTGCGCGGAGGTGCTGGGGCAGTTGGACAACGCCGCCGAGTACTACCGGCTGGTGTGGGCGACCGATCCGAGCTACGTCAGCGCGGCCTTCGGGCTGGCCCGGGTGCAGCTCGCCGCGGGCGACCGGGCGGCCGCGGTGACCACCCTGGAGTCGGTGCCGGAGGCCTCCATCCACTACACGGCGGCCCGGGTCGCCGCCGTCCGGGCACGTCTGCGGGGGCGTACCGTGGTGGGCGCCGACACGCGGTTCCTCGACGATCTGACCGCCGCCGCCGCGCAGGTGGAGGCGCTGGGCGGATACGGCCTGGACGCCGTGCGGCGCGAGCGGCTGTCCGCGGAGGTGCTGGGCTGCGCGCTCGACTGGGTACTCTCCGGAGGCCGGGGCTCCGCACCGGTGCTCTCCGGGCGCGGGGTGCTCGGCGAAGTACTGGACGAGCGGGGACTCCGCCTCGGCCTGGAACGTTCGTACCGCACGCTGGCCCGTCTCGCGGACGGCGGCGAGGAGAGGATCGACCTGGTGGAACGCGCCAACCGTTACCGTCCCCGGACGTGGGTGTAGTGGTGCCGCCGATGACTGCCGACACGCATCGCCTGTCCGCCTGCCCGGGCTGCACCGAGCCGGTGGAGCCGGCCGACCTCTACTGCGGGGCCTGTGGCCTGAACCTGTCGTCGGCCGCGGCCCCCGAGGCCGACACGCCGACGGTCGCCCTGCAGACGCGCGACGACACGCCGTCGGCCGCCGCTCCCGCGCCGGGACCCACCTCGGCGGAGTCCTCCGCGGACGGCCGGGCGGAGCCCTCGACGGACAGCTACGTCCTCCAGCCGCCCGCCCCGCGCGCCGCGGACCCCCGGGCCTCCGTGGCGGCGCCCGCCGCACCGCGGGGCGCCGCCGGTGCGGCCGGTGCCACGGCGTGCGTGGCGTGCCGGGCCGGGCGGGTGGACGGCGACGGCTACTGCGAGAACTGCGGCCATGCCCAGCCGAGGGAACGGGACCACATGGAACAGGAGTCGGGGCCCGTCGCCGCGGTCAGCGACCGCGGACTGCGCCACCACCGCAACGAGGACGCGTTCGCCCTGACGGCCGCCGCCCTTCCGGACGGCACGCCGGTCTCGGTGGCCGTGGTCTGCGACGGGGTCTCCTCCGCCACCCGGCCCGACGAGGCGTCCGCGGCCGCCTCCCGCACCGCGGCCGACACGCTCCGCGAGGCGCTGCCGCGCGGCACCCACCCGCAGACCGCGATGCACGAGGCCATCCTGGCCGCGGCCCGCGCGGTCGACGCGCTGGCCGGCGAGCCCGCCGCGGCCCGGGAGCACGCCGTGCAGCAGAACGCCCCGGCCTGCACCCTGGTCTCCGCGGTCGTCGCCGACGACCTGCTGGTGATCGGCTGGGTCGGCGACAGCCGCGCCTACTGGGTGCCCGACGACCGGTCCGCCCCGGCGCGGCTCACCGAGGACGACTCCTGGGCGGCGCAGATGGTCGCGGCCGGGCTGATGAGCGAGGCGCAGGCGTACGCCGACGAGCGCGCCCACGCGATCACCGGCTGGCTGGGCGCCGACGCCTACGAACTCGAGCCGCACACCGCCTCGTTCAAGCCGGACCGGCCCGGCGTGGTGGTGGTCTGCACGGACGGCCTGTGGAACTACGCCGAGACCGCGGAGCAGATGGCGGAGATCCTCCCGGCCGACGCGGCCGCCCGCCCGCTGCACAGCGCCCGGGTCCTGGTCGGCCACGCCCTGGACGGAGGGGGCCACGACAACGTAACAGTGGCGTTGGTGCCGTTCCCCGGCCCGGGCACGGGGGCAGGATCCGGCTGAGGCGCGCCCGGCCGAGGGAGCCGCGGGCGCCAGGGGGGACGAACGCATGGCGATTCTCTCGAAACCGGACGCGCCGCGTTTCTCCGTGGACGTCTACCAGAACGAGTACCTTCCGGAGGGCGCCGGCGAGGTGAACGCCGTGGTGACCGTCACGGCCACCGGCGGCGGCGCCCTGCGCGCGCGGGGCACCGGGTACCACCCGTCCGGCTCGGGCGGCGGCCCGGACGCCGCCGTGGTGATCATGGTGGACTGCTCGGGTTCCATGGACTACCCGCCGGCCAAGATGCGCGGGGCCCGGGAGGCGACGGCCGCGGCGATCGACACGGTCCGCGACGGGGTGCGGTTCGCGGTGGTCGGCGGCACCCATGTCGCGCAGGAGGTCTATCCGGGCGACGGCCGGCTCGCCGTCGCCGGCCCGGAGACGCGGGCCCTGGCCAAACAGGCGCTGCGCCGGCTGACCGCGGGGGGCGGCACCGCGATCGGCACCTGGCTGCGGCTGGCGGAGCGCCTGCTGTCGTCGGCGGACGTGACGATCCGGCACGGCATCCTGCTCACCGACGGCCGCAACGAGCACGAGTCTCCCGAGCGGCTCGCGTCCGCCCTGGAGCACTGCGCCGGGCGGTTCACCTGCGACGCGCGGGGCGTGGGCACCGACTGGGAGGTCGGGGAGGTCACCGCCATCGCCTCCGCGCTGCTGGGCACCGCGGACATCGTGGCAGATCCGCAGAACCTGGCCGCCGACTTCACCTCGATGATGGAGACGGCGATGGGCAAGGGCGTCGCCGACGTGGCGCTGCGGCTGTGGACGCCGGCCGGGGCGCGGCTCCGCTTCGTCAAGCAGGTCGCGCCCGCCGTCGAGGACCTGACCGGCCGCCGCCGCGAGGCCGGGCCGCGGGCCGGGGACTACCCGACCGGGTCATGGGGCGACGAGTCGCGGGACTACCACGTCTGTGTGGAGGTGCCGCCCGCCGGGATCGGCCGGGAGATGCTCGCCGCCCGCGTCTCGCTGGTGGTGCCGAGGCCCGACGGTTCCGCCGAGAACCTGGGCGCGCAGGGCCTGGTCCGCGCCGTGTGGACCGACGACCTGGCCGCCTCGACCTCGATCGATCCGCAGGTCGCCCACTACACCGGGCAGGCGGAACTCGCCGAGGCCATCAAGCGAGGTCTGGAGGCCCGCAAGGCGGGTGACGTGGACGGGGCGACCGCCAAACTCGGCCGGGCGGTGCAGCTCGCCGGGCTGTCGGGAAACGCCGATACGGCGAAACTGCTTTCGAAGGTGGTGGACGTGGTCGACGAAGCGACAGGTACTGTGCGACTGAAGACGAAGGTCGCGGAAGCCGACGAGATGACTCTCGAGACCCGGTCCACCAAAACGGTCCGTGTGAAGAGGCGACCGCACGAGCAGTGAGCGAGCCGGCCCGCCGAGCGGCCGGAAAGGGAGAGGGGGAAGCGCCGACATGCCGACCTGCCCGAACGGACACCAGTCGGGTTCCGACGACTGGTGCGAGGTCTGCGGTCACCGCATGGCCGGTGCCGTGCCTCCGCCCCCGCCCCCGGGCGGGTACGGCTTCCCGCCGCCGCCCGCGGGGGCCGGGGGCCAGGGGGGCCGTCCGCAGGAACTCTGCCCGCAGTGCCGCACGCCCCGCGAGGGGCTCGCGCCGTTCTGCGAGGAGTGCCGCTGGAACTTCCTCACCAACACGGCCACCTCTTACACGCCGCCGCCCCCGTCGTACGGGGGGCCGGGCGGTCCCGGTGGCCACGGCGGCCCGCCGCCCCCGCCCGGGGGGCGGGCGTACCCGCCGGACCCGTCGGAGTACCAGCCCTCGCGGCCCTCGCAGCTGAACCGTCCCGCCGAGCCGCTGGGCTCCGAGCCGGGCGGTGCGCCGGCCTCCTTCCAGCAGGGGCGGCCGGGGGCGGGCGGGCCTCAGCCGGCCATCTTCGACACCGGCCGCGGTCCGGCCGGGCCGACGGGCGACGACTGGATGCTCCCGCCGCCGTCGTCGCCGGGCGGTCCCGGCGGTCCTGGCGGTCCCGGGCCCGGTGGGCCTGGCGGTCCCGGGCCCGGTGGGCCTGGCGGTCCCGGTGGTCCCGGTGGACCGGGCAACCCGTTCGGGCCGGGGCCGGGCGGTCCCGGGCCGGGTGGCCCCGGTGGGCCTGGCGCGCCCGGTGGCGGTAACCCCTTCGGGCCGGGCGGTCACGGTGGGCCCGGCGCGGGTGGACCCGGCGGCCCCGGCGGACGTGACGGCCACGGCGCGCCGGGCGGCCCGTTCCGCCCCGGCGGCCCGGACGGCCTCGGCGCGCCTGGCGGACCTGGTGGGCCGTTCAATCCGGGCGGTCACGGCGGCCCTGGCGGTCCCGACGGACCGTTCGGCACCGGTGGCCCCGGCGGCCTCGGTGGACCGGGCGGACCGGTCGGCCCGGGAGGTCCGGACGGCCCCGGCGGCCCGTTCAGCCGCGGTGGACCGGGCGGTCCTGGCGGTCCTGGCGGACCGTTCGGTCCCGGCGGTCCCGGCGGTCCCGGTGCTCCCGGCGGCCCGGACGGCCCCGGCGGCCCGTTCGGCCCCGGTGGACCGGGCGGTCCTGGCGGCCCCGGCGGTCCTGGCGAGCACGGCGCGGCGTACGGCGCGCCCGGCGCCGGTCCGGCCACCCACCCCGGCCCTCCGCAGTGGCCCGGCGCGCCCGGTCAGCCCGGCCCCTCCCACGGGTCCCACGCACCCGGGCACCCCGGTCCGCCCGGGCCCGGCCAGGGCCCCGGCGGCGGTTACGGCTACCCGCAGCCCGGCCCGCCGCGCCAGGCGACCTGGACGGCGACCGTCGGCCCGGACCGCGCGTACTTCATGGCGATGATGCAGCGCTCCGGACCCGAGGCCGCGGGGCTCAACCTGCCCGCGTACTCGCCGGAGCAGCAGCTGACCCTCACCGGTCCGCAGGTCACCATCGGCCGTCGCCGGCACTCCACCGGCGACACCCCCGACGTCGACCTGTCGGTGCCGCCGGAGGACCCCGGCGTCTCCCACCAGCACGCGGTGCTGGTGGAGCAGGCGGACGGGAGCTGGGCGGTCATCGACCAGAACTCCACCAACGGCACCACGGTGAACGGCGCCGAGGAACCGATCCAGCCGTTCGTCCCCGTCCCGCTGCGGGACGGCGACCGCGTGCACGTCGGCGCCTGGACCACGATCACCGTCCGCCGCGGCTGACGCGGAGGACACCCGGTCCTCAGGGACTTTCGGCCCGTCCACAGGCCTTGAGGACCGGGTCCCCCCGTCTGAGACGATGGAGGGGTGAATGAGATTCGGCGCGGCACACTGCAGACGGAGACCTTCTACGAGCAGGTCGGCGGCGAGGAGACCTTCACGCGCCTCGTCCGCCGCTTCTACGAGGGCGTCGCGGAGGACCCCGAGCTCCGGGCCATGTACCCGGAGGAGGACCTGGGTCCGGCCGAGGAGCGGCTGCGGCTCTTCCTGATCCAGTACTGGGGCGGACCGACGACCTACAGCGAGCGGCGCGGGCATCCCCGGCTGCGGATGCGGCACGCCCCGTTCACGGTGGACCGCGCGGCGCACGACGCCTGGCTGCGGCACATGCGGGCCGCCGTCGACGACCTCGGCCTGTCCGAGGAGCACGAGCACACGCTCTGGAGCTACCTCACCTACGCGGCGGCCTCCATGGTCAACACCGCCGACCCGGAGTGACCCGGAGCCGGGCCGGGCACCGGGTCACGATCGCGTCTCACCCTTGATCGAACGGCTGTGCCCGAGTGCTCCGTTCTGACACGATCGCCCCACTTGCCAGGAGCACGGCCTACCGACGCACCTGACTCCCGGCACGGACATCCGGGCAGCGGGCAGCGGGGGGCGACGCGTGGCGGGACTCGTGACGGCACGGATCCGCGTGCACCGCGCGCTGCTGGCGGCCGCGTTCCTCACCGTGCTGCTGACCACGTCGGTGCTGGCCGCCCTCACCGCCTACGCGGGCGCCCTCGGCGACGCCTCGCTGCGCCACGCGCTCGGTGACCCGGCCGCCGCCGCGGAGACCTCCCTTCTGGTCCGGGCGGACATCGGGCGGGACGGGCGGGCCACCGCGGACGCCGCCGTGCGCAGGGCGGCCGGCGAGACGTTCGACGGGCTGCCGGTCACCGTCCGGCCGCTGATCCGCTCGGGCTCCTACGCGCTGCCCGCCGCAGGCGACGGTGACGGCGCGAAGGCCCGCGAGGCGGCGGGGGACCCCGACCTGACCCACTTCGCGGCCCTGGACCCGGCGGAGGTCCGCTTCACCTCGGGCCGCGCGCCCGCCCGGGACGCCGCCCTGGGATCCGCCCCGGTCGAGACCGCGCTGGCCGAGAACGCCGCCCGGGCCATGGGCCTCTCCCCCGGCGACCGGCTCACCCTCACCGACCGTCTCGGCGGCCCGTCGGTGCCGGTCGTGATCACCGGCCTGTACCGGCCGCGTGACGCCGACGCCCCGTACTGGCGGCTGGACGAGCTGGGCGGGCGGGGCGCGGCCACCGTCGACTTCACCACCTACGGCCCGCTGCTCACCGACCCGGCGGTGCTCACCTCGGAACGCGTGAGCACCGGCCCGTCGTCCTGGCTGGTGTCGGCCGACTTCGCCTCGCTGACCACGGACCGGCTGGACTCCCTGCGGAGCGCCTCCCGCGACGGTGCTGCCGCCCTCACCCGGTCGGGCGCCCTGGGGCAGCCGGAGGGGATGGGCGGGACCACGGCGAGCGCGGTCACCGGTCTGCCGGCGGCGCTGGACCGGATCGAACGGTCCCTGGAGGTCTCCCGGTCGACGCTGCTGACCGTGGCCGCCCAGCTCGCCGTCCCGGCGGGCTGCGCCCTGCTGCTGACCGCACGTCTGCTGACCGCCGAGCGGTCCGGGGAGACCCGGCTGCTGCTGGCCCGCGGCGCCTCCCGGCGGCGGCTGTCCGTGCTGGCCGGGGCGGAGGCGCTGCTGCTGACACTGCCCGCCGCGTTCTTCGGCCCGCTGCTCGCCCTTCCGCTGACCGCGCTGATGGGCGGGCAGGGCGACCTGGCCCGGATCGGGCTGCGCCCGGACACCTCGCTCGCCGCGCTGGCCGGCCGCCCGGACGTGTGGCTGGCCTCCGCCGTCACCGCCCTGGCCTGTGCCGCGGCGATGACGCTGCCGGCGCTGACCGGCGCCGCGACGGCCGGCGGCGGCCGGGCCCGCGCCCTGCCCGGTCCGCTGCGGGCCGGCGGCGACCTGGCGCTGGTCGCGCTGGCCGTGGTGGCGTACCTCCAGCTGCGCCGCGAGTCCGACGGCGCCTCCGGCCTCGGCCTCGACCCTCTGCTGATCGCCGCCCCGGCGACGGCGCTGCTGGCCGGCACCGTCCTGACCCTGCGGCTGCTGCCGCCGCTGGCCCGGCTCGCCGAACGGCTGGCGACGCGCGGGCGCGGCGCGGCCACCGCGCTGGCCGCCTGGCAGATCGCCCGCCGCCCGGGCCGCGCCACGGCCCCCGTGCTGCTGCTGGCCCCGGCCGTGGCGCTGGGCATGCTGGCGATCGGGCAGCACGCCTCCTCGCAGCGCTCCCAGGACGACCGTGCCGACTTCCGGGCGGGCGCGCAGATCCGGGTGACCGCGCCGTCCGCCGCCGGGCCGGGCACCGCGGAGACGTTCGCGGCCGTCGAGGGGGTCCGGTCGGTCGCCCCGGCGGCCCGCACCGCGCTCCCGATGTCCGGGGACCGCACCGCCACGGTGCTCGCGCTGAACACCCGGGAGGCCTCCGCGACCCTGCGGATGCGCCCCGACCTGTCCGACGGCTCGGCCGCCGCCCGGGTGGCCGCGCTGGCACCCCGGTCCGCCCCGGCGGGACCGGTGGTGCCCGAGGGCAGCACCGGCCTGCGGATGACGGCCCGGCTCGCCGACGCCACCGGTTCCCGGGCCGCCTCCCCGGCCGAGGCGCGCCCGCCCCGCCGGGGCGCCGAGGTCACCGTGGCGGAGGCCACCGCCGTGCTGACCGACGCGCACGGCACCGTCTTCCGGCTGCCGCTCGGCGAACTCCCCGCCGACACGCGGCCGCACACCCTGACCGCCGGACTGTCCGGCGGCGGCGCGCCCGGGGGACTGACCCTGACCGGCGTGGAACTGGTCGTCACGCAGCCCCCGTCCGGTGCGCGCCGCCACCTGCTCGCCGTGGAGGCGGTCCACGCCGTCGACCCCGCGGGCAACGACCGCCCCCTCGACCTCGCCGCGGACTGGCGGGCGTCCGCCGTCGTGGAGGCCGCCGACGTCCCCGGAGGCGCCGCCCCGGCCCGCCCGAAGGTGCTCGCCGCCGGTCCGCCGGTCGTGGAGTACGGCACCGGCCAGGCGCCTTCCGGGATCTCCTGGCCCACCATGAAGCTCCGGCTGACGGTGGACCAGCAGGTTCCCGAGGCCGTGCCCGGGCTGGCCACCGACCGGTTCCTGGAGTCCTCGGGCGCCCGCGTCGGCGAGACGCTGGACGTGGCGCTGGGCTCGGCGACCGTCCCGGTCCGCCTCACCGGCGCGGTGCGCGCCCTGCCCACCACCGGCGAGGGCGTGGAGGAGGGACGCACGGGCGGCGCGCTGCTGCTGGACCTGGGCGCCGTCAACCGCTCCCTCCAGGACCTCGACGGTTCCAGCCTCACGCCCGGCGAGTGGTGGCTCGACACGGCCGCGGGCGAGGCCGCCGGAGCGGCGGCCGGACTGCGCGCCCGGCCGGAGCTGCGGGCCGGGCAGGTACTGGTGCGCGACGAGGTGGCCGCCGGGCTGCGCGGCGACCCGTTCGGCGTGGGGCCGGCCGCGGCGCTCACCGCGGCGGCCGCCGCGGCCGTGGTGCTCGCCACCGTGGGCTTCGCGGTCGCCGCGGTCGGCTCCCTGCGGGAGCGGCGGGCGGACCTCGCGGTGCTGCGCGCGCTGGGCGCGCCCCGGCGTCGGCTCGGGCGGGCGGTCGCCGCCGAGCAGGCCGTGCTGGTCGGACTGGCCCTGGCCGCCGGGACCGCCCTCGGGATGCTGCTCTCCCGTGCCGTGGTCCCGCTGACCCTCGTCACCTCCGAGGCCACCCGCCCGGTGCCCGAGCCCTTGGTGTCCCTCCCGCCCGGGCCGGTCGCCCTGCTCCTCGCCGCCGTGGCCGCCGTTCCGCTGCTCACCACCGCCCTGCTGTCCCGCCGCCGGCCCTCCGCCTCCGCGGCCCTGCGCGACGAGGGCGGCCACTGAGATGCGTCGCCCCGCCCCGAAACGCCCGCGCCACCCGGACCTGGAGGTCACCGAGATGCCCACCGCGTCCCCGGCGGCCCCGGTCGTGTCCCCGACGGCCCCGGTGGCCCCCTGGGTCCGCACCCGCCTGCGCGCCGCGCCCTCGGCCGTCTGGCTGCCGGCCCTGCTGGTGGCGCTGACCTCGTTCCTGGCCGCGGTCTTCCCGCTCGCCCTCGACCGCCACGAGACCTCCGGCCTGCGGCACAGCCTCGCGCAGGCCCGCGGCACCGAGACCGTGCTGGGCGTCGGCGTCCTGTCGCACCGCAACCAGCCCCAGGCGGACCGCGAGGAGGCCCTGCGGCCCGACGTGCTGCGTGCCCGCCTGGAGGCGCTCCTCGCCGTCCCCGAGGCGCCGTTCGTGACCCGGCGCGACCAGGTCTCCTACGGCGTGACGGCCCAGGACAGCCTGCCGGTCGGCGAGGAGTGGATCCCCCGCCTCAGCGCCGCCCCGCCGCAGATCACCCTGGTGGCCCCGCAGGACCTCGCCGGGCACTCCACGATCGCCGAAGGCCGCCTCCCCAGGTCCACGGGCACGGTGACCGCAGCCGTCCGGGAGGTCGAGGCGGCGGTCTCGCGGGAGACCGCCGAGAAGATGAACATCGACGTCGGCCGGACCGTCGCCGTCCCCGGCCCGCCCGACCACGGCCCGCTGGTCGTCCGGATCACCGGCGTCTTCACCCCCACCGGCCCCGACAACGCCTACTGGTCCGCCCGCCCCCTGCTGCGCACGCCCGCGCTGACCCGGATCCCCGGCCCCGGCGACCCCAACGACTACTGGCACGGCGCCCTGCTGCTCGCCCCCGACGCGGGGCCCGCGATCCTCGGCACCAACGCGCCCGTGTTCTCCTACTGGAACCTGCCGCCACGGCTGGACGGCCTGCGGGCCCGCCAACTGCCCGCGCTGCGCGCCGAGATCGCCTCCCTGGAGTCCGGACCCGGCCTCAACCGGGTGCGCGAGGCCGTTCCGCTGTCCGGGGCCGGCACCGAACTGGACACCGTCCTCGCCGACCACACCCGCCTGCGCGACGCCGTCGCCCCGCTGATCACCGTGGCCGCGGCCGGCGCCGGCACGGTCGCCGCGGTGGTGCTGCTGCTCACCGGCGGCCTGGCCGCCTCCCGCCGCCGCGCCGAACTCACCCTGGTGCGGGCCCGCGGAGCCTCGCTGCCCGCGCTGACCGGCCGTCTGCTCGCCGAGACCGCCGTCGCCGCCGTGCCCGCGGCGGCACTGGGCCTGACCGCGGCGCTGCTCCTGGTCCCCGGCGGACGGTGGGCTCCCGCCGCCCTGGCCGCGGGCGCGGTGGCCGTCGTCGCCTCCCTGGCACTGCCGCTGCGCGCCGCCGCGGCCCACCGCACGGTCCGGGTGCACGCCCCGCGGGAGGACGCCGTCTCCGCCCGCCCGTCCCGCCGCCGTACCGTGGCCGAACTGACCCTGCTGGTGCTGGCCGCGGCGGCCGTGGAGGCGCTGCGGCGGCGCGGCGTCGCCGGTGGTTCGGCCGCCGACCCGCTCACCGCTCTCGCGCCCGTGCTGATCGCGGTGATCACCGCCCTGGTCGTCGCCCGCCTCCTGCCCGCGCTGCTGCGGCTCGCCGCCCGTCCCGCGGGCCGGCTGCGCGGACTGGTGGGCCACCTGGCCATGGCCCGCGCGGGCCGCGCCTCGGGCCCGGCGGTGCTGCCGCTGCTGGCGCTGCTGGTCTCGCTGGCCACGGCGGCGTTCGGCGGCTCGGTCCTCGCCGGGGTGGAACAGGCCCGCCAGGACTCCGCGCTGCGGGAGGTCGGCGCGGACGCCCGGGTGGAGACCGTGGACCCGCTGCCGGGCCCGGTGGCCGACGCGCTCCGCGACCTGCCGGGCGTGCGCGGGAGCACGTCCGCCGCCGTCTTCTACAAGTCCGACACCGAGGACGGCCGCCGCTCCCTGCCGGTGGCCGCGGTCGACCCCGGACCGTACGCGGCGCTCGCCGCCCGCTCCGGCCTGGGCGCCTTCCCCGCGGCCGCGCTGGAGGCGGACAGGGGTTCCGGGGGCGGGGCGGACTCCGGCGGGGATTCCGGCGGTGCGGGTTCCGACGGTGCGGGCTCAGGTGCGGGTTCCGACGGTGCGGGTTCCGACGGGCCGGTGCTGCCCGCCGTGGCATCCCCCTCGGTGGCCGACCTTCTCGGCGACGGCCCGGCCACCCTGCGGCTGACCCAGGAGGCCACCGTCACCGTCCGCGTGGTGGCGGTGCGCGAGCTCACCCCGGCGGTCGCCGGTTCGCACTTCCTGCTCGTCGACCGGTCGGCCCTGCCGGCGAAGGCCGCCCGGCCCAACCTGCTGCTGCTCAGCGGCGACCGTCCGGACGGCGACCGGATCCGCGAGGTGGCCGGCGAGGCCGCCACCGTGCTGGTGCGGACCGAGCGGCTGGCCCTGCACGTCGACTCCCCCCTGCAGAGCGGCGCGGAACGCTTCTGGACCGCGGCGGTCCTGATCTCGGCGCTCTACGCCGCGCTCGCCCTGGTCCTCACCCAGCTGCGCGCCGCGCCGGAGCGGGCGGCGCTGCTCGCCCGCCTGCGCACCATGGGCCTGACCCGGCGTCAGGGCCGCGGGCTGCTGGTGCTGGAGTCGCTTCCGCAGGCGCTCCCGGCCGCTCTGGGCGGCGTGCTCGCCGGATGGGCGACGGTCCGGCTGCTGGCGCCGGGCGTGGACCTCACGGCGGTCGCCCTGCGCGCCTCCGGCACGATGCCCCGGGGCACCGCCCGGCTCACCCCGGACCTTCCGGCCCTGCTGCTGCCCATGGCGGCCGTGTTGCTGCTGACCGTGGGCGTCGCCGCGGTCCAGGCCTGGTGGACCGGCCGCCGCGGCTCGGTCGCCGAGCTGAGAGTGGGCGACCAGCGATGACCCGAACCTCAGGAGGCCCACGATGACCTCGCAGAACCCCGGCCCGGCTCCCGCCGCCGAACGCCCCGGCCCGGGCGCCGGTCCGACCCTCGCCGACCTGGCGCACCGGGTCACGGCCGACCGCGAACGGCCCGCCTACGGCCACGACGCGCTGATCACCTGCGACCGGCTGGTGCGCGTCTTCTCGGTCGGCGGCGTCGAGGTGCAGGCGCTTCAGGGCCTCGACCTGCTGGTCCGCGAGGGCGAGCTGATGGCCCTGGTCGGCGCGTCCGGCAGCGGCAAGTCCACGCTGATGAACATCCTGTCCGGCCTCGACACGCCGACCGCCGGCACGGCGCGGGTCGCGGGGCACGACCTGCTCGCCATGAACGCCCGCGCCCGTCTGGCCTACCGGCGCGAGGTCGTCGGCTTCGTCTGGCAGCAGACCGCCCGCAACCTGCTGCCCTACCTGACGGCCGCGCAGAACGTCACCCTGCCGATGCGGCTGCGGGGCGTCCGGGCCCGCCGCCGCGACCAGGCGGAACGCGCCATGGAACTGCTCTCCGTGCTGGACGTCGCCGACCTGGGCGACCGCCGCCCGCACGAGCTCTCCGGCGGCCAGCAGCAGCGGGTGGCCATCGCGGTGGCGCTGGCCAACAACCCGGCGGTGCTGCTGGCCGACGAGCCCACCGGCGAGCTGGACTCCCGGACCGCGGAGCAGATCTTCGCCGCCTTCCGCACCGCCAACGAGCGGCTGGGCACCACGGTGGTGATCGTCACCCACGACAAGGCGGTCGCCGACGAGGTCCGGCGCACCGTGGCGATCCGCGACGGCCGCACCGCCACGGAGGTGCTGCGCCGCAGCGAACTGGACCAGGCCACCGGTCACGAACGCCTGGTCTCCCGGGAGTACGCGACCCTGGACCGGGCGGGCCGCCTCCAGCTGCCCGCCGAGTACACCAAGGCGCTCGACATGCGCGACCGGGTGGCCCTGGAACTCCAGGCCGACCACATCACGGTCCACCCGGACGACGGAACGGCCTCCACGACCGCCTGACGGAACCGCCGACGGGCCGGAACCCGCCGACGGGCACGGTACCGGCCGAGCGGCCCCGGGAGCACGGCCGGTGCCGGCATCGGGCCGCGCGAGCTCGCGCCGCGTTGACGTCAGAGGCCCGTAGCCCGGCCTGTGTCGGCGTCGGGGGCGCGGCGCCGGAGCCCGACCGGTGTCGGCGTCCAGGCCCCGTAGCGCGGCCTGTGTTGCGGCAGGGCCCCGCAGCCCGGCCGGTGTTGGCGTCGAAGCCTGGCCGGTGTCGGTGAAAGGGCGCCGGAAGCCCGACCGGTGTCGACGTCAGGGCCCCGAAGCACAGCCGGTGTCGAGGTCAGGGCGCCGGAGCCCGGCCGGTGTCGGCGGCAGCACGGGGAAGCGGCGTCCGGCCGATGCCGGGGCGGGCCGAGCGGGCGCAGGGCATCCGGCTGAACGCGGCGGATGGGACACGGCGGATGGGACACGGCGGCGGGACGCCTCAGGCGACGCCGACGCCCAGGCCGCCGAGACGTCCGGCCCGCCGGACCGCGACGGAACCGTAGGGCGTGCGCAGCCGCAGCCAGGAGCCGCAGGACAGGATCTGCGGATGGGCACCGGGCCGCAGGAAGCCCAGCGACTGCGCGGCGTGCACGGCCCGGACCGGCAGCCCGGTGCCGTCGACCGTCCGTGCCCAGATCTGCCGCCCGGTCCGGTCCAGTTCGGCGCGGGTGCGCTCCTGCGGCGGGATCTCCTCGACCCGTCGCCGGAACTCGGCCACCGCGGCGGCGACCAGCCCGCGCAGCGTCTCCCCCGGCAGCGACTCCTCGGCCCGCCAGCCCCCGCGGGGCGGCAGCAGCCCGGCCCAGGACGGTCCGGTGACCGCCTCAGGCACCACGGCCGCGGCGGCGCCCCCGGCCTCCTCACCGACGGCCTCCAGCAGCTCCCCCGCCGAGACCGTGACGTCCAGGGAGTCCACCGGCTCGGCGAGCCGGACCGCCCGCACCGCGAGCACCTCGAAGGAGGCCGGGCTGCCGTAGACGGCGACGGCCTCCCCCGCGCCCTGGAGCCGCACCGCGGCGGCACGGTCGTAGTGCAGCAGCCGGGAGAGGAAGGCGCAGAGATCCGCCGCCTCGCCCTGGTCGGCGAACCGGAGCTTCGTCATGAGCCGGCGGCCTCGTCGTCCTGGTACTTCTCCAGGAAGTACCGCTCCGCCTCCGTGAGCCGGCGCGGACGCTGGATCTCGAAGTCGAACGGCGCCATCACCGTCGACGCCCGCGCGTACACCAGGTCCGGCTCGTCGCCGGACCCGGTGTCCTTGACCTCGTAGGCCAGGGTGAACGAGGCCGCACGGATCTTCGTCACCCAGACCTCGACGTCCACCGGCGCGTGCCGGTGGAGCAGCTGACGCTTGTAGTCGATCTCGTGCCGCGCCACCACCGTCCCCCGCGCGAACGCATGGTCCTGGTCCGGGCGGAACAGCATGTCCACCCGGGCTTCCTCCAGGTAGCGCAGGAACATCACGTTGTTGACGTGACCGTACGCGTCCATGTCGCCCCAGCGCAGGGGGCAGCGGTAGAGATGGCGCACGAGTCGATCAGTCCCGGGTCAGCTTCTTGTAGGTGGCGCGGTGCGGACGCGCGGCGTCCGGACCGAGCCGCTCGACCTTGTTCTTCTCGTAGGACTCGAAGTTGCCCTCGAACCAGAACCACTTGGATTCGCCCTCGTAGGCGAGGATGTGCGTCGCCACGCGGTCCAGGAACCACCGGTCGTGGGAGACGACCACGGCGCAGCCCGGGAACTCCAGCAGCGCGTTCTCCAGCGAGGACAGGGTCTCGACGTCGAGGTCGTTGGTCGGCTCGTCGAGGAGCAGCAGGTTGCCGCCCTGCTTCAGGGTGAGCGCCAGGTTCAGGCGGTTGCGCTCACCGCCGGACAGCACGCCGGCCGGCTTCTGCTGGTCCGGGCCCTTGAAGCCGAACGCGGAGACGTAGGCGCGCGACGGCATCTCGACCTGGCCGACGTTGATGTAGTCGAGGCCGTCGGAGACGACCTCCCACAGCGTCTTCTTGGCGTCGATGTTGGCGCGGCTCTGGTCGACGTAGCTGATCTTGACGGTCTCGCCGACCTTGATGCTGCCCGAGTCCGGCTGCTCGATCCCCTGGATCATCTTGAACAGCGTGGTCTTGCCCGCGCCGTTCGGGCCGATGATGCCGACGATGCCGTTGCGCGGCAGCGTGAACGACAGGTCGTCGATCAGGACCTTCTCACCGAAGGCCTTGCGGAGGTTCGCCACCTCGACGACCACGTTGCCCAGACGCGGGCCCGGCGGGATCTGGATCTCCTCGAAGTCCAGCTTCCGCATCTTGTCGGCCTCGGCGGCCATCTCCTCGTAGCGGGCCAGACGCGCCTTGGACTTGGCCTGCCGCCCCTTGGCGTTGGAGCGGACCCACTCCAGCTCCTCCTTGAGGCGCTTGGCGCGCTTGGCGTCCTTCTGGCCCTCGACCTTGAGGCGCGTGGCCTTGGTCTCGAGGTACTTGGAGTAGTTGCCCTCGTAGCCGTGCAGGCGGCCGCGGTCGACCTCGCAGATCCAGCCCGCGACGTTGTCCAGGAAGTACCGGTCGTGGGTCACGGCGACGACTGTGCCGGCGTACTGGGCGAGGTGCTGCTCCAGCCAGTTCACCGACTCGGCGTCGAGGTGGTTGGTGGGCTCGTCGAGGAGCAGCAGGTCGGGCGCCTCGAGCAGCAGCTTGCAGAGCGCGACGCGGCGGCGCTCACCACCGGAGAGGTTGCTCACCGGCCAGTCGCCGGGCGGGCAGCCCAGGGCGTCCATGGCCTGCTCCAGCTGGGCGTCGAGGTCCCACGCGTTGGCGTGGTCCAGGTCGTCCTGGAGCTTGCCCATCTCCGCCATGAGCTCGTCGGAGTAGTCGGTCGCCATCAGCTCGGCGATCTCGTTGAACCGGTCGAGCTTGCCCTTGATCTCGGCGACGCCCTCCTGGACGTTCTCCAGGACCGTCTTCTCCTCGTTGAGCGGGGGCTCCTGGAGGAGGATGCCGACGGTGTAGCCCGGGGTCAGGAACGCGTCGCCGTTGGAGGGCTGCTCCAGACCGGCCATGATCTTGAGGACGGTCGACTTGCCGGCGCCGTTCGGGCCGACGACGCCGATCTTCGCCCCGGGGAGGAAGGAAAGGGTGACGTCGTCGAGGATCACCTTGTCGCCGTGCGCCTTGCGCGCCTTGCGCATGGTGTAAATGAACTCAGCCAAGAGAAACCGTCCGGCAGTTTGAAACTCGCGGTGGGCAGATACACCCCATCTTGCCGTACCGCCACCCCAGGACGAAAACGGCCCGTCCCCGCGCCACCTTCCGCCCCGGAAGCGGAACGTGCCCGCCGGGTCACTCCTGGTGGGCCTCCCGGCGGCGCTGCCTGACCACGCTGAGCACGGCCGCGCCCACGACCACCAGGCCGGCGCCGATCGAGGCGGCGAGGCCGGTGCCGCCGCCTCCTCCGGTGGTGGCGAGGTCCTCGCCGGCGGTCGACGGGGTGGACGGCACGGGACGGGGCTGGGGCACCGTCTGCGTCCGGACGGCGGACGCGGCGCTCTCGGTGAGGCAGTCGAGCACCCCGCTGAGGACGACCGGCCGCAGGGGCCGCCGCTCGCCCGGCGCCGCCTCGACGCCCACGGTGTAGCTCTCGTCCTCGGTGAGCGGCTGGAACACCGTGCGCCGCTCGCCCGGGGCGAGGGTGTAGTCGGTCCCGGCCACCCGGTAGGTGAAGTCCTCGTCGCCCCGGTTGAGCAGGGTGACGTCCAGCCCGGAGGCCAGGCCCGCGTCGGTCGCCTCGCAGCGCTCGCGGCCCCACAGGGCGGGTACGGCGCCGTCCCTCCGCCAGACCGTGGTGGCGGTGGCCCGTACCGTGGTCTCGCTGGAGGCGGCGACCACCTGGGCCTGGCTGCGGCTGTCCGAGGTCAGTGCCCTTCCCACCGGCACGGTGGTGGTGGCCTCCACGGTGAGCGTCGCCGCGCCGTTGTCCGCGTCGAAGGGGATGTCGACGTACAGGCCGTCGCCGTCGTCCACCGTCTCGACGGCGTGTCCCTTGGCGTCGGTGATCCACGCCGGGCTGGTGTCCGCGGGCGGCAGGACCGTCACGTCGTCGGCGCCGGTACGGACGGTGACCGGGCCTATTCGGGTGCCGGGGCGCCCGGCGGCGGCCGGCGGGTCGAACCGGAGCGAGGCGCGGGGCTCCTTCTCCGGACGGGCGTTCTTCACCAGGTAGTCGGCGAGCCGCTCGGCCTGCGGGTCGGCCGCGGTCACGTCGGCCCCGTCGGAGAGCCGCCAGACGGCGACCTGGGTGCCGGCCGCCGCGTCCTGCTCGGTGAGCCCCTTGGCCCCGGCCCGCTCGGCGAGCTGGGAGAGGTCGTCCACCTGCGGGTAGGAGTGACGCAGCACCCAGACGATCCGGCCGGCCTCCTGGTTGCCGGCAAGCGAGGTGCC
This sequence comes from Streptomyces abyssomicinicus, assembly GCF_008974245.1. GTDB lineage: Bacteria > Actinomycetota > Actinomycetes > Streptomycetales > Streptomycetaceae > Streptomyces > Streptomyces abyssomicinicus. Next base: position 790,756 of record NZ_BBZI01000008.1, read on the forward strand.
GAGCCAGTCGCTCTCCTGGTAGACGACGCCGGGCTGGGTGGCGCGCTGGATGTCGACGCCGTAGGTCTGGAGCGTCCCGCCGCCGTCCACGGACAGCTCGAACAGTCCCGCCGGGACCTCCCGGTCGCCTTCCGTCCCGTGGATCACCGCGGTGCCGAAGGCGCGCAGGTCGTCCGCGACGGCCGTGGCGCCCCCGGTGTTCCACTGCGGTGTCGCGAGCGCGCCCGAGTCGGCGGTGGACGCGGCCGCACCGGTGGCCGTCCCGGCGGTCAGCAGCCCGGACAGCAGCGACACCGCCGCGGCACGGGCCGCGCCGGACCGGCGCACGACACGCGGGTGGAACGACGAAATCACGGAACTCCCCTCCGGTCGGGGCCTTCTGACGCGGGCCCCGGGAGCCGTACGCGGCGCCACCGGCCCATGACCCACCCCGGCATCCTAGGGAAGCGCCCCGCCGCACCCGGCGGCAGCCCGGGGCCGGGCCGGTTCCGACTCGCAATCGTTACCGCCCGAAAGGTGATCAACCGGCGGCAACCGGGACAGGACACGGTGACATCACGTCAGCAAGGGAGCGCCCGGCACCGTTTGCATGCCCCATGGGTCCCCCGGCGCGCCGGGCGGCGCGCCCGGCTGGGTCCGCATGGCCGCCACCGCGGCCGGCCGGGCGGCCCCGGCAACGCCGCCCGCCTCCCCCGCGCCCGCCTCTCCCCTGGCGTTGCGGCGGAACGCCGAGGTGCCGCGCGCCAGGTCGTGCCCCACGGCGACCGCCTCGATGTCCACGTCGGTGCGGGCCTGGCCGTCGCGGGTGTCGGCCCGCACCTTGAGCCTGCCCTGGACCACGACCGGGTCCCCCACCGACAGCGAGGCGGCCACGTTCGCCGCCAGGGAGCGGCGGGTCCACACCGTGAAGAAGTTGGTGTGGCCGTCCACCCACATCGCCTTCTCACGGTCCCAGTAGCGGGGCGTCGCCGCCAGCCTGAACCGGGCGACATGGCCCCGCTCGTCCTCCCGGTGCACCGGCTGCGTCGCCACGTTGCCGACCGCGCAGACCACCGTCTCGTTCATCGCACGTCCCTTCACCACACCCTGGCTGCCACGGGCGCCCGCGGCAGCGCGGACACCCCGTGGAAGCGCCGACGGGCCCGTCCCGTTCGGCCGCTTCCAGGGTGCGGCGGATCGGGCGGGCCCGCTGAGGGCTGTGGGTTCAGAGGGTGGTTGTGGACAACTGCCCCACCCGTGAGGGTGAACGGGCGCCCCCGAGGGTGCCCGCCCCCACCGGCAGGGCGCCGCTGACCACGCCGTACTGCTCGCGCACCACGCGGTGGCCGGCCACCGCCTCGGCGACGGGTTCCAGCACCCGGACGCGACCGCACTCCTCCGCGGCCTCCCGCAGCCGCAGCTCGGCCTCCAGCCCGTAACGCCGCGCGGGCGCCCGGGCCGCCGCGCGGCAGGCCCACTCGACCACCGGGCCGCCGACGATGCCGATCACCATCAGCAGGACCGGAACACCCAGTTCGGCCTCCAGCACGCCCACGATCTGCCCCATCAGCCACAGCCCGCCGACGACCTGCACCAGCGTCATCGCCGCCTGCACCAGGACCGCCGCCGGCCACCAGAACGGCCGCGGGGGCCGGCCGGGCAGCGCCGCCCGCCGGGACAGCTCGTCGAGTTCCTCCGGCAGCCCCTCCGCGCCGCGCAGCGCGGCCTCCCGCACCGCCTGCGCCCAGGGCTCCGGCATCCCCTGACAGGCCCGTTCGGTGACCGTCCGCACCGCCTGTTCCACCCGCTGCCGCGCCGTGGCCTCGTCGTCGGACGGCTGGGCCAGGGCGAACCGCCCGGTGGTGAGCGGCGACCGCCGCCCCTGGTACCAGCGCCACAGCCGCAGCCACGGCGTTCCGCAGGCCCGGTTGGCACCACGCGTCCAGGCGCGTTCGGCGGCCTCGCCGGCGGCCCGGGAACCGACGGCGGCGGCCAGCCCGTCGGCGAACTCGTCCCGCGCCTCCTCGCTCAGCCCGGCCCGCACGCCCGTGGTGTAGGCCGGCCGCAGGCGCGCGGCGGCTGCGTCGACGTCGGCGGTGATCCGCCGGGCGGGCGCACCCTGTTCCCGCACGAACCGGCCGAGCGCGTCCTTCAGGTCGTCCACGCCTTCCCCGGTGAGGGCGGAGAGCGCGAGCACGGTCGCGCCGGGCTCACCGTGCTCGCTGAGCGCGATGCCGTCCTCGTCCAGCAGCCGCCGCAGGTCGTCGAGGACCTGGTCGGCGGCCTCGCCGGACAGCCGGTCGATCTGGTTGAGCACGACGAAGGTCACCTCCGCGTGCCCGGCCATCGGCCGCAGGTACCGCTCGTGGAGCACCGCGTCGGCGTACTTCTCCGGGTCGACCACCCAGATCACCGCGTCGACCAGCTTCAGCAGCCGGTCCACCTGCTCACGGTGCTGGACGGCGGCCGAGTCGTGGTCGGGCAGGTCGACCAGGACCAGGCCGTCCAGCCGCTCCTCGTCCTGCGGGTTCTGGAGCGGGCGGCGGCGCAGACGGCCGGGGATGCCGAGACGGTCGATCAGCGGGGCCGCGCCGTCGCTCCAGCTGCACGTCAGGGCGGCGGCGGTGGTGGGGCGCCGGACGCCGGTCTCCGAGATGGCGACCCCGGCCAGGGCGTTGAACAGCTGCGACTTCCCGCTGCCGCTGGCCCCGGCGATGGCGACGACGGTGTGGCGGCCGGAGAGCGCCCCGCGCTCGGCGGCACGGTCGAGGACCTGCCCGGCCTCGGCGAGGGTGCGGCTGTCCACCCGAGCCCGCGACATCCCGATCAGCTCGTGCAGCGCCGTCAGCCGGGCGCGCAGCCGGCCCCCGTAGACGGTGTCGGCCGCGGACTGCGGGCCGGAGGCGGCGGACGTGTGGCGGACGCCGGACGGCTGCGGCGCCGCCGCCCCGGCCCGTCGCGCGAGGGAGCCGGCGGAGCCGGGGAAACCGGGGGCGGCGGCGCCCCTGCGGACGCCCAGGCGGTCCTCGCCCCGGGTGCCGCCGGCGGCGGGTGGGCGGACGCGGCCGGCGGCGGGTGCCTCGACGCGCCTCACGTGGGCGCCGGCGGCGGTCCCGGGCTCGTCCTCGGCGCCCCGCGGACCGGTGCCACGGTCGCCGTCGGCCGCTTGCGTCCGGCCCCGGTCCGTCCCCGCCGGGTCCGGGCCGTGCTCCCGGGCGGCGGCCCGTGGCGTGCCGCGGGTGTCCGGGGCCCGCCGGTGCGAGCCGTCGCGCCCCGGTGCGCCGCCCCCGCCCCTGCCCCTGCCCCACAGCCGGCTCCGCCCGCGCGGGGGTGCTTTCGTTGCCTCTCGGGCGCCCCAGCCGCCGGCAGGGGGCGGCGCGGCGTCGCCCGGCCCGTGCTCGCCCGCGGCGGGCGGTGTGCCCCCGGCGGTCCGCGGTCCGTCCTCGGCAGGCCGCGCGCCGGGCCCGGACGCCTGCCCGTCACTCCCGGCGGGCGGCGCGCCGGCGTCGGCGGTCGCCGGGCCACCCTCCGCGGGCCGCGCGCCGGCGGCCTCGTCGGACACGCCGCCCGCCGCTGCTCGCGCGCCGGGCCCGGAGGCCCGCGCCTCGCCCGCCGCCGGCTGCTCTCCGGGCGCGTCGACGCCCGCGGCAGGGGCGACGGCAGCGGCGCCGTCGACCGGACCGGCGGACCCGGCGGAGGCGGCACCTTCGACCGGAACAGCAGACCCGGCGGAACCGGCACCCTCGGCCGGAGCTGCGGGAGCGGCGGCCGCCGCTCCCTCCTTCCCGGGTCCGGGACCGGCTCGTCCCGGCCCGGGTTCGGGATCGGCTCGCCCGGGTTCGGGATCGGCTCGCCCGGGCCCGGGTTCGGGGTCGGGTCGTTCGGGGCGGTCCGTGTGGTCCTGATCAGTGGCGGCGGTCACCGGTCACCTCTCCTTCTGCAGTACGGACAGCGCGGCGATCAGTTCGGCCTGAGGCTCGGCGTGCACGTCCAGGGCCTCCAGCGGGGAGAGCCGGCGCTCGCGTTCGTTCCCCATCACCCGTTCGACCAGCGAGGTCAGCAGGCGGGACCCCCGGTCGCGCAGCCGGAGCGCCCCGTGCGGCCCGATCCGCTCGGCGAGCCGCTCGCCGGACGACCGGGCCCGCCGGCCGCCGAGGAGGGCCGTGACGGCCAGCGCGGCCACCGCCTCCGGGTCGGGCGCGGCGGCCCGCTCCAGCTCACGGACCTCGTCCTCGGCGTACTCCTCGATCTCCCGCCGCCAGCGCCGCACGGCCATCCCGATGCGGTGCTCCGCGGTCTCACCGCCCTCGGACGGATCGTCACCGAGCAGGCCGGCCGCCCCGGCCGCGGGCTCCCGGCGCCAGGTCTCGTCGGCGCGCTCGTCGGCCGCGGTGACCGCGCACAGCAGCAGTTCGGTCAGGCTGTCGCAGAGCGCGTCGAGCAGTTCCGGGGGATCGCAGTCGAGCGGGTAGGCCCGCCACCGCTTGAGCGCGTCCCCGGCGAGGACGGCGCCGGCCTGGACGCGGCCGCGGACCCGCGTGTGCTCACTCTCGTAGGCCTTCTCCACGGCGGTGGTGAGCCGCAGCGCGGCCGCGTACTGGGCGGCCGCCGCTCCGGCCAGCTCGGGCATCCGGGTCCGCAGCGAGTCCAGCACCCCCCGCGCCGTGCGGGCCACCGCGTACTGGCGCGCGGCGGGATCCTCGGCGAGCCTGGTCAGCCACTCCCGCAGGGGGGCCACGGCGGTGCCCGGGAGCAGCCCGCCGCCGGAGGCCGACTCGGGCAGTTCCGGCACCGTGAAGCGGGGCACCTCGCCCAGCCCGGCCTTGGTGAGCAACGCGGCGTACTGCCGCGACACCTCGTTCACGACCTGGTGCGGGACCCGGTCGAGGACGGTGACCAGGGTGACGTCGTACTGCTTGGCGGCGCGGAGCATGTTCCACGGCACCGCGTCGGCGTACCGCGAGGCGGTGGTGACCATGATCCAGACGTCGGCGGCGCAGATCAGCTCGGCGGCCAGCACCCGGTTCTCGGCGACCAGGGAGTCGACGTCCGGGGCGTCGAGCAGGGCGAGTCCGCGCGGCAGGGTCTCCGCCGTCTCGATCCGCAGTGCCCGCTGCACGACGGCGCCGCCCGTGCGGTCGCCCCTGCCGGCTCTCGGGGCACGCCCGCCCTGCCCCCGCCGGGAGGCGGCCGGCTCGTCGGCCGGATCCTTGCCGCCGCCCAGCACGCGGGTGAGCCGGGGCAGCACGCGCATACCGCTGAACCAGTGACAGTCCTCCGGATGGCAGACCAGCACCGGCGTGCGGGTGGTCGGGCGCAGCACCCCGGCTTCGCTCACCTGCCGTCCCACCAGGGAGTTGACCAGGGTGGACTTCCCCGCGCCGGTCGAGCCGCCGATCACCGCGAGCAACGGCGCCTGGGGGTCCCGCAGGCGCGGCACCAGGTAGTCGTCGAGCTGGGCGAGCAGTTCCTCACGGTTGGCCCGGGCCCGTGGGGCGCCCGCCAGAGGCAGCGGGAAGCGTGCGGCGGCGACGCGGTCGCGCAGGGCGGAGAGTGCGTCGAGCAGCTGAGGCCGTACGTCCAAGGTCACCACATGTGAAGAATGCCCAATTTTACGGACTTTCTGAAGCATATGGGCATGTCTGCGTGCCGTCGGTTCCGGAAAGGGAAGGGACGACCGGGGCTCACGCATAACGAGTGCACAACACCCGGCGCGTCTGGCGCGAAAAGCGCTGCGCGAATCAGCACTGCCTGGGATTATCAGGAATCGCTTCACCGAACCTCCACATCGCGGTATGGAGGCGAGGCGATGGGGACGCGGGGAGGGGATGCCTATCCTTGTCCCCGGCAACGTCAGGACCCGCCCGCACCCGGGCACGACGACAGAGGCCACCACACCGGCCCCCGTAGCTCAGTGGATAGAGCAGGCGCCTTCTAAGCGCTTGGCCGCAGGTTCGAGTCCTGCCGGGGGCGCAAGTCTCCGCCCTCCCTCCAGGGAGGGCTTTTTGCTGTGCGCGGCCGGCGCGGGCCGCCGCGCCGGTACCGGTGACCGCGGGTCGCCCGTCTCCCCGGCATCGGCCTCCACAGCACCGCGCCGACCGCCGGCCCTCGCTCCGCGCGCGTCCGCGACCGCCCGCGCCTCTCCCTCGCCTCCTCCTCGCCCCCCGGGGACGGGCAGCTTCCTCACCTCGGCCGGACGCACGGCCCTCGGCGCCTCCGGCCTGGCCCGGCCCGGCCCGGGCAAAGCGGGCGGGGCGGGTGGCGGGGACGTTTCTCTTCGAAACCCGGATTCACCCGTCCGGTGGTCGGGTTCCGCCTGTTCGGCGGCGTGGAACGTCCATCCAGGACGGTCGCCTGTTCAAAACGGGTGATTGCCTCGAACCATGCCGTTACCCGGACGACAGAGACGCGTTGAAGGGGGAGTGCGGCGGCGTTGACCTGCTGCCGCCCTCACCGAGTAAGAAGGAGTACGTGATGTCTCGCATCGCGAAGGCTGCCGTTGTCGCTCTCGGCACGGGTGCTGTGGTTCTGGGCGGCGCCGGCATGGCGCTGGCGGACGCGGAGGCCGAGGGCCAGGCCGTTGGTTCGCCGGGTGTCATCTCCGGCAACGTGATCCAGGTTCCGATCAACGTGCCGATCAACCTCTGCGGCAACACCATCAACGTCATCGGGCTGCTGAACCCGGCCGCGGGCAACTTCTGCGCGATCGACAGCGAGTTCGAGAAGGGCCACGACAAGGGCCACGACAAGGGCCACAACAAGGGCCACGGCTACGGTCACTGACCTCGCCGTTCCGCTCTTGCGGTAATGCGATGAGGGCCTCGGCGGTTTCCCCGTCGGGGCCCTCCCGCGCGTCCGGCGCAGGTCGGGCGTGACTCGGCCCCGTCGGGCGACGGGGCCGAGGGCCACGGCAGGGCGACGACGGCCTGCCGGTCCATCAGGGCCGTCAGGGCACAGCCCCCGGACCTTCAGGGCCGTCAGAACCTTCAGACCACAGCCGTTCAGGGCCGCCGCCGTCAGGCCGTGGCCGTCGGACCGCCGCCGTCAGGCGTAGACGTAGACCTCCGCGACGTTCTCCACGTCGGCCGGGGTGTAGTCCCACGGCGGCAGTGGTTCCCCGCGGGCGACGACGCGGCCGTACTGGCTGTCGCGCGGCCCCGGTGGGCGGGCCGGCAGGTAGCGGGCGGTGCGGTGCCGCTGCTGCCAGCGGGTCCACAGGAGGTCGACGAAGGCGTGGTGGAGCCAGAACGCCGGGTCGTTGACGGACGCGGCACCCAGCATGGTCCCGCCGATCCAGCGGTGGACCCGGTTGTGGTTGCGCCAGGAGGCGGAGCCCGCGCCCCGGCCCCAGCCCTCGATCTTGTTCCGGAAGCCTCCCGGCGCGGTGGAGTCCCAGGGCGCCGTGTCGTACACCGGGTCCTCCAGCGCCGAGGCGACGTCCCGCGCGGTGGGCAAGGCGATCGGGTCGTGGGACCGGCCGAGGTCGCGGGTGAGGTAGTCGGTGTCCGTGACGTTGACCTCGAGGATCCAGCCCTCGCGGCGGGAGAACGGCCCGGTGGTCACCTGGCGGTCGGAGCGCCTGCCGTTGCCGCCGAGCAGGTCCTCGGTCCACGGCGTCCCGGTGGCGCCGCGGTTCCTGGTCCAGTCCCAGTAGGGCAGCGTCACCGCGGGGTCGATCCGCTGGAGCGCCTCCTCGAACTCCAGGAGGAAGAGGCGGTGCCAGGGCAGGAACGAGGGCGTCATGTGTGCGGCGCGCAGGCCGCTCTCCCCGTCGGGGGCGAAGTGGTCGATGTGGGTCAGCACGAACTCGTCGTACTCCCCGCGGCGCTTGAGCTCCCGGACGGCACCGACGAAACGGCGCCGCTCCCCGGTGGTGAGTCTGCCGACGTTCTTACGCGTGTACGCCATGACCGCCTCCCTCCTCCGCTCCGCCGCCGCCCGCGGGCGCCGGGGCGACGCCCCCGGAACCGTGCGAGAGGCCGCTGAGCCGCTCCCCCGGCAGCAGTTGGTCCACGGCGGCCCGGGCCGCCTCGCGGGGCGTGGGGTACGACCCGTAGTGGTCGACCATGGTCAGGTAGGAGCCGTCGGCGCGGCGCATCAGATGGAGCGGCTGGTCGTCCACGGTGACGTGCCACCGCATGCCGTCGCCGAACGCGGCGACGCGGGTGCGGCTGCGGAACCCGTGGATCCGGCGGCCGCGGTAGATCTCGTCGAAGACCGCTTCGGTGCTGCCGCCCGCACCGCCGCCCCCTGCACCGCTGCCCGCGCCGCCGCCCGCACCGCTGCCCGCGCCCGCGCCGGGCGGCGCGTACGGTCCCGCCGCGCCCGGCGCCCCCGGCGTGGGGGAAGGGCGGTCGCGGCGCGCGTGCCCACCGCCCTCCGCGGGTTCCGGGGCGGTCCGCGGGTGGGAGGCGGCCGCGGTGACGACCGGGGCGGTCACGGCGGCGAACGCCGTCGCGAGCAGAACGCGTAGCGCGCCCCGCCGGTTCCTCAGGACGGACATCGTGGTTCTCCAGGTCCGGGGGTGTTGACGTGCGAAAGGCCCCGGCCGGGGCGGGGCAGCGTGGGGGGCGGCGGGTGGGGTGGAGGGGAAGACGGGCGCGGGCCGGTCCCGCCCTGGGGCGGAAACCGGCCCGGCCGGTGGCTCCCTGTGTGCGTCAGGCGCCGGCGGGAACCCCGCCGAGCAGTCCGCCGCCGTTCTTGTTCAACTGCTCCGTCATGCCGTTGACGGCGTTGAGCGGGGAGCCCTCGGACTCGGTGTCGAGCAGGGTCTCGCCGGTCTGGTGCTGGACCGGCATCAGCGGACCCGCGAGTTCGGTGACCGCGCCCAGCGCGGAGCCGGGCCCCTCGGCGGCGGAGGCGGTCCCGGAGACACCGGCCGCGGCGGCCAGCGAACCGACGAGGACGGCGGCTGCCTTCAGAGACTTCATCGTGTTCCTTTCATGCCGCGGCGGCACGACGACGCGTGCCCCCACGACGGACTTTCGACTCTCCGTGCCCAACGAGTCACCTCCCTCGGGGAAACCCGTCGTGCCGCACCCGGCCGGAAAACGCCCCACCGAACGCGCCGGCCGCCCTTCCGCGGGAAGTGACGGAAGGGCGGCCGGCCGGCACGCCGTGTGCGGGTCAGCAGGAGCCGACGCGCCCTCGGCGGTAGAGCAGGGCGCCACCGCCGATGAGCGCGGCGGCCGCGGCAGCCGCGGCAGCTGTCCCGGCGGCACCGGTCTCGGCCAGCTGCGGTCCTGCGTCACCCTGCGGCACCGGGGCCGGCGGCACCGAGCGGTCGCCCGCCGGCGGCTTCTCGTCGTCGTCGGCCGGCGGCTTCCCGTCGTCCGTCGGCGGCTTGTGCTCGTCCGTCGGCGGCTTGTGGTTGTCCGTCGGAGGCTTCTCCTGGTCGGGCGCCGGGGGCTTGTCGTGGCCGTAGCCCGGAGGGTCCTCATGGCCGTACCCGGGCGGGTTGTGCGGGTGGTGGCCGCCACCCGGGTTCCCGCGGTCGTCCTCGTCGTCGGTCTCCACGTCGGTCACACAGGTGTTGCCGATCGCGGGGTTGAGGAGGGCGATGATGTCGATCGTGTTGCCGCAGACGTTCACCGGGATGTTGACCGGCACCTGGATCACGTTGCCGGACACGACACCGGGGGAATTCGCGGCCTGCGCCTCCGCCTCGGAGTCGGCGAAGGCCGGGGCGCCGTAGGCGGCGAGGAGGCCGGTTGCGGCTGCGGCCATGACCGCGCCCCTGCTCAGAGACTGTCGCACTACTGATGGTCTTCCTGCTCGGAGAATCGGAGAGGGCCGACCCAGGCACACCCCGAGGGCACGCCGGAGCCGGCCCGGGTACAGCCGAATGGCCTGTACGTCAGTTGATGACGCAGACGTTGCCGATGGCGGGGTTCAGCAGACCGACCACGTTGATCGTGTTGCCACACAGGTTCAGCGCGATCTCGACCGGCACCTGGATGACGTTGCCGGAGACCACGCCCGGGGAGCCGACGGCCTGCCCCTCGGCCTCGGCGTCGGCGAAGGCCGGGGCGGCGAAAGAAGCCGCCATCAGGGCGCCCGCGACGACAGCAACGCTCTTCTTCATGAAGTTTCCCTTCTCAACGGTCATGCCCCTGTGTCGGCCGGAACCGAGTGTGTCGGCCGGATCCGAGCGAGCTCACTGGTACGGCTCGCACCATGACCTGCCGAGAAGTAGAACGAGGCGACCGCCGGGAGGAAACTCCGCAGAACGCACCATCCCGGAATTCACCCGAATGCCAGGTTTTATGTGACAAGTCCGTATGGTCTCGCCACCTCAGACCTCAGGGGGTCCTGCGGTAGATCTCCTCGATCTGCTCCTTGTGGACCTCGGCGACCGCGCGCCGCTTGACCTTGAGCGAGGGGGTCAGCAGGCCGTTCTCCTCGTTCCACTCCCCCTCGACGAGGACGAAGGCGCGGACCGACTCGGCGCGCGAGACTGCCTGGTTGGCGTGGTCGACGGCCCGCTGCACCTGGGCTCGGATCTCCTCGTCCCGGATCACCTCGGACATCGGCGTGCCGGCCGGCCTGCCCCGCACGGAGAGCCAGTGGGCGACCGCCTCCGGATCGAGGGTGACCAGCGCGCCGACGAAGGGGCGGTTGTCGCCGACCACCATGCACTGCCCGACCGGCGACCGGCTGCGCATCCGGTCCTCCAGCACCGCCGGGGCCACGTTCTTGCCCCCGGCGGTGACGATCAGGTCCTTCTTGCGGCCGGTGATGGTGAGGTAGCCACCCTCGTCCAGGGCGCCGAGGTCACCGGTGGCGAACCACTCGTCCCGCAGCACCGCGTCGGTGGCCTCCGGGTTGTTCCAGTAGGAGCCGAAGACGATGCCGCCCTTGACCAGCACCTCTCCGTCCTCGGCGATCCGGATTGCCGTGCCGGGCACCGGGCGGCCGACCGTGCCCGGGCGCGGTTCCAGCGGCGGGACGACGGTGGCGGCGGCGGTGGTCTCGGTGAGTCCGTACCCCTCGTAGATCAGGACGCCGGCGGCGTAGAAGAAGAGGTTGAGCTCGCGGTCGAGGGGTGAGCCGCCGCTGATGGCGTAGCGCAGGCGGCCGCCGAGCTCCTTGCGGACGCGGCGGTAGACCAGCAGGTCATACAGGGCCCATCCGGCCCACAGGGCGGGGCCGGGCCCCTCGCCCCGGCCCAGGAAGCGGCGCAGGTGGGCCTCGGCGAAGCGGACCCCGAGGCGCTCGGCGCGGTCGAAGGAGGCACCGCGGCCGATCTTCTCGGCGGTGGCCCGGCCGGTGTCGCGGATCTTCTCGAAGAGGTAGGGCACGCCGACCAGGAAGGTGGGCCTGAACTCGCGGAACAGCGGCCGGAGCTCGTCTGGCCTGATGCTGGGGCTGTGCCCCAGTTCGATGCGGGCCGCCAGGCAGGCGATCTGGATGGTCCGGCCGAGGATGTGCGCCAGCGGCAGGAAGAGGAGGGTGGACGCCGCCTGGCCGGTGGCCGCCTTGAAGACCGGGTGCAGCAGTTCGACGGTGTTGGCCGCCTCGGCGTGCAGGTTGCCGTGGGTGAGCACGCAGCCCTTGGGGCGGCCCGTGGTCCCCGACGTGTAGCAGAGGGTCGCGATGCTGTCGGGGCCGAGCGCGGCGCGGCGTCCGGTCACCACGGAGTCGGGCGTCTCCCGGCCAAGCGCGGTGAGTTCGGCGATGCCGCCGCCGTCGATCTCCCACAGCCGCAGGGGCTCGGGGTAGCCGCCCTGCAGGACGGTGGCGGCGAGTTCTCCGTTCTCCACGACGACGAACCGGGCGCCGGAGTCGTTGACGATCCACTCCACCTGCTCGGCCGCGGAGGTCGGGTAGACGGGCACGGTGCGCCCGCCGGCCGCCCAGACCGCGAAGTCGAGGAGGGTCCACTCGTAGCGGGTCCGCGACATCACGGCGACGCCGCCCCCGGGTTCCAGGCCGGCCGCGATCAGGCCCTTGGCGACGGCGGTCACCTGGCGGGCGAACTCCTCGGCGGTCACCGGCGTCCAGGTGCCGTCGTCGCCCCGGCGGCGGAGCACCACGGCGTCCGGCGCCTCGGCGGCGTTGGTGAACGGCAGGTCCGCGATGCTGCCGTGCCCGGGCGGCGCGGCCAGCGCGGGGGTGCGCGCCTCGCGAACGACACCGTGCTCGTCCCGGACGGTCTCGACGGTGGCGGCCCGGCCGCCCACGCTCCGCCGTGCCCGCTTCATCTCCTTGCGTACGCCCATGTGCGCTCCCGGTCCGGGGTTACGGGTGTCGGAGCGTCAACTTACTCGTGCGTAAAGAAGAGTCAACGGGTCCGGCGCGAAGGCGGCGGGAAACCGACTCGGTGATTGTCGGAGGGGCCGACTAGAGTCGGTCCCGTACGGAGTCGCGGTCCGGGTGGTCCGTCGTCGGTGAGGTGGGGGCGCATGAAGCTGCGGTACACCCTTGCGTGGGTGGGGTGCACGGCTGCCGCGCTGATGGTCACGTACGCCGCGGGGGTCGTGCCGACGGGGGATGCCCCCGCCGAGGCCGAGGTGCCCGGTGTCTCCGCCGAGCCGGCGCCGGAGGGTGCGGGCGCCGAGGCGGCGCTGCCCCTTCCGTCCACCGCCGCCGCTTCGGGCTGACCGCGGCGCGGGCGGGTGCCCGTGTGAGGCGTCCGCCGTCGTCCTGAGAGTCGGTCAAGCGTGCCGTCCCGCGTATGTGCTTCCCTCCCGGGGCTCGGCCTCCGCGGGGCCGACCGTCCTGTGCGCGGTCCGGCGGCGCGGGAGGGCCGATCGCCCCGGCACGCCCC
>NZ_BBZI01000009.1:0-182661 GCF_008974245.1 Streptomyces abyssomicinicus
AGCGGGATTTGCCTTCCGGGCCGTTGGGCCCTTCCGACCTGTGAGACTTTAGCGGATTCCCTTCCCCCGATGCCAATCGGGGGTCCCGCTCTCACGAACGAGGAATCCTGCACTCCGCAATGCACACGTCGACACACACGGCAGAAATAGCCGCGAGGCTTCGGTGGTGCTTGTGGGGTGGCTGTCCGGGGCCGACCGGAGTCGGTGCTCACGTCGGACAACTCGGAGAACCTTACGGATCACCTCGGGCAGTGTCAAACTCCCTGTACAGGCACCCCGTCACGGCCTAGCCTGGCCGCGTGAACTCAGCGCATGCGTGCACCCAGAGCTGGTGGGCCGCCTGACGGCGGCCCGTCCTCACGCATGCGATCAAGCAGCGGCCGCCGGATCCCGGCGGCCGTTTCCCGTATCTCCCTCCACGGGGTGGCCGCCGGGCACGGAGCGGCCCGGACGACCAGGAGGTCGGGAGATGGGTCGAGAGACGAAGCGGGTCTTCAGCGGTGTCCAGCCGTCGGGGCATCTGACACTGGGCAACTACCTCGGGGCGGTCCGCCGCTGGGCGGCCGTCGACCAGCACCGGTCCGACGCCCTGTTCTGCGTCGTCGATCTGCACGCACTCACCGTGGAGCACGACCCCGCAAGGCTCCGGCGGCTGAGCCGGCAGACGGCCACGCTGCTGCTGGCGTCCGGGCTGGACCCCGAGGTGTGCACCGTGTTCGTGCAGAGCCACGTCGACGAGCACGCGCGGCTGTCCTATCTGCTGGAGTGCGTGGCGACCGACGGTGAGATGCGGCGGATGGTGCAGTACAAGGAGAAGGTCGTGCGCCAGCAGGAGCAGGGCAACGGTGTGCGGCTGTCCCTGCTGACGTATCCGGTGCTGATGGCGGCGGACATCCTGGCGTACGCCACCGACGAGGTGCCGGTGGGCGAGGACCAGCGACAGCATGTCGAGCTGGCACGGGGCGTCGCGGAGCGGTTCAACCAGCGCTACGGCCGTACCTTCGTCGTTCCGAAGGCCACCCTGGCCACGGTCGGTGCGCGGGTGATGAACCTGCAGGAGCCCGCCTCGAAGATGGGGAAGAGCGACCGTTCGGGGCAGGGGGTGGTGCGTCTCCTGGACGAACCCGAAGTGGTGCGCAGGAAGGTGATGCGGGCGGTCACCGACAGCGGGGCCGGTGGGCAGGAGGTCGTGTACGACCGAGCGGCCCGGCCGGGGGTGGCCAATCTGCTGGAGATCCTCGCCGCCTGCACCGGCGAGGAGCCGGCGGCGCTGGCCGGGAAGTACACGGGGTACGGCCCTCTGAAGAAGGACGTCGCCGAGGCCGTCGTGGAGGTGCTGCGGCCGGTGCGGGAGCGGCACGCGGAGCTGTGCGCGGATCCGGCCCAGGTGGACGGCGTGCTGCGGGCGGGGGCCGAGCGGGCTCGGGAGAGAGCGCGGCCGGTGGTGGACGCGGCCTACCGGGCGATCGGGCTGCTGCCGCCGGCCTGAAGGGCACCGGGTCCCGGGGCGGAGCGGGCTCCGCCCCGGGACCCCCGTGTCCGTCGCCTCAGGAGCCGTTGCCGGAGGCGAGTTCGCGGCTGCGGTCGCGGGCGGCCTCGAGCGCGGCGATCAGGGCGGCGCGGACGCCGTGGTTCTCCAGCTCGCGGATGGCGCTGATGGTGGTGCCCGCGGGCGAGGTGACGTTCTCGCGAAGCTTCACCGGGTGCTCGCCGCTGTCACGGAGCATGACGGCGGCGCCGATGGCGGACTGGACGATCAGGTCGTGGGCCTTGTCCCGGGGCAGGCCGAGCAGGATGCCGGCGTCGGTCATGGCCTCCACCAGGTAGTAGAAGTACGCCGGACCGGAGCCGGAGAGCGCGGTGCAGGCGTCCTGCTGCGACTCGGGGACGCGGAGGGTCTTGCCCACCGATCCGAAGATCTGCTCCGCGGTCTCGACGTGGGCGTCGGTGGCGTGACGTCCCGCGGAGATCACGGACATGGCCTCGTCGACCAGGGCGGGGGTGTTGGGCATGACGCGGACCACGGGGACGCCGGCCGGGAGGCGGTCCTCCAGAGAGGCGGTCGTGATGCCGGCGGCGCCGCTGATGACCAGGCGTCCGGCCGGGACGTGCGGGGCCAGCTCCTCGACCAGGGCGCCCATGTCCTGCGGCTTGACGGTGAGGATCAGGGTGTCGGCGGCCTTGGCGGCCTCGGCGTTGCCGACCGCCGTCACCCCGTAGCGGGAGCAGAGCTCCTCGGCGCGTTCGGCGCGGCGGGTTGTGACCAGCAGGTCGGACGGGTTCCAGCCGCCCCGGATCATGCCGCTGAGCAGTGCTTCGCCGATCTTGCCGGTGCCGAGAACTGCGACTTTCTGGCTCATGGGTGTTGCCCTCCGGGGGAGTTGCGCGTCGTCCACGGCCATCCTCGCACCGGGGCCGCGGCGACCCCGCGCACTGTCCGCCAGGCGGAACGGCACTCCCGGCACGCCGTTCCCCCGTGCGGCACATCAGGCAGCGCGGCGTGTCAGGCCGTGCGGCGGCGGAGGGTGGCCGCGCCGACGGCGAGGACCAGGAGGGCGCAGCCGACCATGACCAGGACGTCGCGGACGAAGTCGCCGGTGACCCCGGCGTGCTGCTGGACCTCGTTCATCCCGTCGACCGCGTAGGACATGGGCAGGACGTTGGAGACGGCCTCCAGGACGGGCTGCATCTGGTCGCGCGGGGTGAACAGACCGCACAGCAGGAGCTGCGGGAAGATCACGGCCGGCATGAACTGGACGGCCTGGAACTCCGAGGCGGCGAAGGCGGAGACGAAGAGGCCGAGGGCGGTGCCGAGGACGGCGTCGAGGAGGGCGACCAGGAGCAGCAGCCAGGGCGAGCCGGTGACGTCGAGGCCGAGGCCCCAGACGGCGAGGCCGGTGGTGAGCAGCGACTGGACGATGGCCAGGGTGCCGAAGGCGAGGGCGTAGCCGGCGATGAAGTCGGCCTTGCCGAGGGGCATGGCGAGGAGGCGTTCCAGCGTGCCCGAGGTGCGTTCGCGCAGGGTGGCGATGCTGGTGACCAGGAACATGGTGATCAGCGGGAAGATGCCGAGCAGTGAGGCGCCGATGGTGTCGAAGGTGTCAGGGCTGCCGTCGAAGACGTAGCGGAGCAGGAGCAGCAGGAGGCAGGGCACCAGGAGCAGCAGGGCGATGGTGCGGGGGTCGTTGCGGAGCTGGCGCAGGACACGGGCGGCGGTGGCGGCGGTCCGGGCTGGGCTGAGGGGCGCGGTGGTCATCGGGGGGTCTCCTGGCGGTGGGACCGGGCGGCCTCGGCCGCGGCTTCGGCGGCCTCGTCGATGAGGCTGAGGAAGGCCGCCTCGACGGTGTCCGTGCCGGTGCGGGTCTTCAGGGCGTCGGGGGTGTCCTGGGCAAGGATCTGGCCCTCGCGCATCAGCAGGAGGCCGTGGCAGCGCTCGGCCTCGTCCATGACGTGGGAGGAGACCAGGAGGCTGGCGCCGCGGTCGGCGGCGATGGCGTCGAAGAGGTCCCAGAGGTCCCGGCGGAGCACCGGGTCGAGTCCGACGGTGGGTTCGTCGAGGACCAGGAGTTCCGGTGTGCCGAGGAGGGCGACGGCGAGGGACACGCGGCTGCGCTGGCCCCCGGAGAGGTTGCCGGCCAGGGCGTCGGCATGGCTGGTGAGATCGACGTCGGCGACGGCGCGCGTCACGTTCTCCTGGCGGCGGGCCGCGGCGCGGCGGCCGGGGTCGAGGACCGCGGCGAAGTACTCCAGGTTCTGCCGGACGGTGAGGTCGTCGAAGACGGCGGGGGCCTGGGTGACGTAGCCGATGCGGGCACGCAGCGAGGGGTGTCCGGCGGGGTGGCCGAGGACCTGGAGGTCGCCGGTGACCTTGGCCTGGGTGCCCATGACGGCGCGGATCAGGGTCGATTTGCCGCAACCGGAGGGGCCGAGCAGGCCGGTGATGCGGCCGGCGGGCACGGTGAAGTCCAGGTCGCGCAGCACGGTGCGGGGGCCTCGGACCACGGTGAGGCCGGTGGCCCGGATCGCCGGACCGGGCTGTTTATTCATCATGCGGTGAATAATTCTCCGCCGCTGCGGACACGTCAAGGCCGCCGCGCGGATTCGTGCGGCGGCCTTGGGGCTGCGGGCGGGGTCCGGGGAGGCGGCGAGGGGGTCAGCGTGGTGTGACGACCAGGAGGAGGACGTCGTAGACCTCCTCGACGAGCCCGTCCGGGAAGACCTCCCGGAGGCGGGCGCGCTCGCGGTCGAGGAAGGCGCGGGTGGATTCCTCGCCGTGCACGATGAAGAGGGAGTGGCTGGCGACGTTGGCCAGGTGGGTGTCGAGCGGGACGCGGCGGCTCCACCGGAGCACGCGGCGGGCGATCCGGTCGGGCTCGGGCGGGAACGGGGCGCCGGCGAAGAGCTTGTCGGCGTCGAGGGTGCGGGTGCCGCCGCCGGACTTGTTGGCGCGGTCGTCGCCGAAGTGCCGGCGGACGCGGTCGGCCTGCTCGGCGATCCACGGGACGTCCTGGGCGTCGGTGTTCCACCAGAGGGCGAGGGCGCCGCCCGGGTGCAGGACGCGCATCGCCTCGGGGTGGGCGTGCGCGGGGTCGGTCCAGTGCCAGGACTGGGCGTAGGTCACCAGGTCAACGGTCGCGGAGGCCAGCGGGAGGTGGTTGCCGTCGCCCCTGACCAGGGGGGTCGCGGGGAGGGCGCGGCGGAACTCGGCGGCCATGCCCTCACCGGGTTCCACGGCGAGGACCCGCGCGCCGCGGGAGCGCAGGAGGGCGGTGGAGATGCCGGTGCCTGCGCCCACGTCGACCACGCGGGCGCCGGCCAGGGGACGGCGGGACAGTTCCTCGACGGCGTCGAACAGGACGGGCGGGTAGGTGGGGCGGGCGGCGGCGTAGACGGCTGCGGCGCTGTTGAAGGAGCGCGCCCGTTCGGCGTGGGCCGTGACCAGGGAAGCGGGCAGGGGGCGCGCGGTGGGCGAGGTCATGGCTCCATGGTGGAGCGGACCGGTGGCGGGCCTCGGGAGCTTTCACCAGGTTGGGTTCCGTGGGGCGGAAGTCTCGCAATTCCTGCCCGGGAACCCCTTATTCCGGTCCGGATGCCGGGGGCGCGGGGTTCCGGATCGGGTTGTTCCGGAACGCGGGTTGTTCCGGAGCGGGGTTGTTCGGGAGCGGGTTGTTCCGGAGCGGGGTTGTTCCGGAGCCGGGTGTGACGGCCCCCGAGGGGCCCGGCCGCCGCTGTGCGGGCCGGGCCCGGGGGCCGTCGTGCGGTCACCGCGTCAGCGGCAGAGCCAGGACGTCACCTCCGACTCGTCGAAGAACGGGAGCCAGCGGCACACGCCGTGGTCCTGGTCCTGCCGGTGGCCGCCTCCGTGGTGGCCGCCGCCGTGACCCGGTCCGTGGTGGCCGGGCTTGCCGTGGCCGGGTCCGTGGTGGCCGGGTTTGCCGTGGCCTCCGTGGTGGCCGGACTTCTCCTTGTTGACGAGCGTGCAGGTCACCGAGGAGCCCGCGGGGAGCGTCACCCGGTCCGCCCGGACCGGCAGCAGACCACCGTCGTCCGTCACGCAGTACCAGCCGCTCCGGCGGTATCCGGCGGGGCCGTCGGACTCACCGAGGGTGTAGGTGCCCGAGGGCACCTCCACACCGGTGACCTCCTCGCTGCCGCTGACGCCGGCGAGGTCGGCGGGGCCGTCCGCGGTCAGGGTCCAGTCCTCCGGCTCCGCGGTGCCGTCCTCGCTGATCACGCGCTTGACCAGGGTGAGCCGGGTGTCGTCGTCGCCGTCGCAGGTGACCGTGTTGCGCACGGTGTAGGCGTTGGACTCCTGGGTCAGCTCCGTCCGGTAGGGCAGTGCCGCGTCGACCGGGCGGCCGTTGGCCGTGACCACCCGTCGGCTGCTCAGCGTGCACTCGTCCGGGATCTCGGTGGTCTCGGCGACGGTCACCGTGTCGCCGACCGCGTAGCCCTCGCGGGTCACGCCCCAGTCCTGGCCGGTGGCTCCGGCCGAACCGGGGCCGGTCAGGGTGAGTTCGGCGTCGAATCCGTCCGGGCGGTCCGCGTGCTCGTAGACCGTCCCGTCGATGGACCACTCCTTGTCGACGGTGACGTCGGCCTCGGCGTCCTCCTGCGCGCGGTTGTACACGACGCAGCTGACGGCGGCCTGGCGAGGGAGGTCGAGTGTGAAGCCGGGACCGCCGGCCGCCCCGGTGTTGGTGACCTCGACCGGGGAGTCGTCGTCGAGGTTGACGCACACGGCGTTGCGGCCGCCCTGGGTCACCACGGTGTAGCCGTCCTGCTGGGACTCCGTGACGTTCACCGAGGCGTCGTCCACGGTGCCCGGGTAGGTGGGCTGGAACACCACCGCGCCGGTACCGTCACCGGTCGTCTCCTCGGTGTCGGGCAGTCCGCCGATCCCCTGGGTGGTGGTCGTGGCGGTGAACTCCCAGCCGGCGCCCGCCACCGTGGCGCCGGTGACGTCCTCGCCGGTGTTCTGCGGGGGCACGATCTGCTTGACCACCGTGAGGGTTCCGTCGCAGTGGCCGAGGGCGAGGTCGTGCAGGGCCTCGGCGGCGCCCTCGAAGTTGGCGGTCTGGTAGTAGTCCGCGGTGGTCGGGTTGGTGCCGTCGTAGGCCTCCGTGCCGGAGATGGCGCGCAGGTTGAGGCCGGACACCCCCTCGACGCCCCGGCCCACGCCGAGGGCGATGACGCGCGTGCCCTCCGCCTTGACCGCGTTGGCGGCGAAGATGCCGCCCTCCACGTCCGCGAAGTGGGTGTGCGAGCCGTCGCCGGTGGCCGGGTTGTTCCAGTACGTGGGGTTGCCGTCGGTCAGCACCACGACGGCGTCGTAGTGCTGCTCGGCCTTGGCCACCGCGTACAGGCCCTGGTCCCAGTTGGTGCCGGAACCCAGCGTCCAGTCGGCGTAGAGGTCCTTGAACTCCTCCGCGCCGGCCTCCGTGGAGACCGGCACCAGTTCCGGGTGGTTGGTGGTGCCGGTGCTGGGCGACCGCCGGTCGAAGGAGAACAGCGCCAGCCGGGACGGCGTTCCGGTGAGGGCGTCCGTGAACCCGTCGGCCGCCGCCTTGAGGCTGGGCAGTGCGCTGCCCACCGAGGCCGACAGGTCGAGGACCAGCGCGATGTCCAGACCGCAGTCCTCGGGCAGCTCAGGGTTGATCCGCGACTGCTGCCAGATACCGCCCGAGGCCAGGTAGGGGCTGGTGGCGTAGTCGGTGCTGTACATGAAGTCGCTGGTCGAGGAGTAGACCTCGCCGCCCTCCAGCGCGGGGGTCTGGAACCGGTAGGGGGAGGCGAACGAGCCCGAGCCGCTGCCCGCGCCGGTGCGCAGGGTGGGGTTGGTGTACCAGCCGTCCGGCACCCCGATCTGGCGGACCCAGAAGCGCGCGCCCTCGTTGGCGCCGCCGTCGCCGGTGCCGGGCACGACGAAGCTGCAGTCGCCGTCCGCGTCGGAGGTGCAGACCGCCCAGGCGGTGTTCACCGGCTGGGTGGCGTCCTCGGAGGCGAAGAGGGCGAGCCGTACGCCGGCGAGGGGGCCCACGACCGAGTCGGCGACCCGGTCGCCGCCCGTCTTCACCGTCACCACGGAGGTGCCCGGCTCCGCCGGGGGGACGTCCGGCGGGGCGGCCGCGCCCAGGAGGGTGACGAGGGCCGCGGCCCCCGCGAGGGCACGGGCGAGACGCCCCAGGCGCCTCCGTCCCGGAGCTATGGAGCGGTGAACAGACATGCGGGCCTTCCGGATCGAGGGAGGGTGGCGACCGGAGCGTGATCGCCGCATGCCCATGCTGATCGCGCGGGCGGCGCCGCACCGTCCGGTGTTGCTCCGTACGGGAAGGCAGTTCGGCCGCCCAGGTGCCGGACCGGGCTTCCCCGCTCCGCGTGGGGTGATATCCGCGTCGCCGGCGCGCGGTTTGACCCATGACCCTGGCGGGGGTGTGGGGCTGACGTCCTGTTCGTCCGCGAGTCGGCGGGACACCCGGGGCAGCGCCCGGCAGGCGCGGGCCCGAGCGGCGCATGCGCCGGGTCGACCGTGTTGGCGCGGGGCGGGAGCGGGTCCACGGTGCGGGGCAGCGGCGTCGCGGTGGCCGGGACGCGCCTCGGGGCGGCGCGAGGGCCAGGGCTGCGGCTTGGGACAGCGTAAGAGGCCTGGGCAGCGCGGCGATCCGGGGCTGTGCCTGGGGCGGTGGGCGGGTGCCGGGCCGGGGACGCCTCGGGCGGGCAGCGGGCGGTGCCGTGCGGGGAAGGGGCCGCCGCACGGGGCGCGTGCGGTCGCGGCGCTCCGGGGCCGCGGCCCGGGGCGGAGCGTGAGCGTGATCGGGGTCCTCGCGTCGCAGCGCGAAGGGCGCGGGGCTCAGGGGCGGGGCACCGCTCCGCGGCGGGCTCGGAGCAGGAACAGGGGCCGGAGCAGGAACAGGGGCCGGTGCAGGGGCCGGTGGGTCATCGGTCCTGGTCCCGCGACCGGGACCGGGACCGGGAGCGGGACCGGGACCGGGACCGGGAGCGGGACCGGGACCGGGACGGCGGCGGTACGGCGCCGCCCGCGAGGGTGAACCTCGCGGGCGGACGGTGTGACGGGGCGGATCAGCCGAGGAGGGAGACGTCGCGGACGGCGCCCTTGTCGGCGCTGGTGGCCATGGCGGCGTAGGCCCGCAGGGCCGCGGAGACCTTGCGGTCGCGGGCGCGCGGAGCGTAGCGGCCGCCCAGCGCCTCGCGGCGCGCGGCCAGTTCCTCGTCGGAGACCAGCAGCTCGATCGTCCGGTTCGGGATGTCGATGCGGATCCGGTCGCCGTCCTCGACGAGCGCGATCGCGCCGCCGGACGCCGCCTCCGGGGAGGCGTGCCCGATGGAGAGCCCGGACGTGCCTCCGGAGAACCGCCCGTCGGTGACCAGCGCGCATGCCTTGCCGAGACCGCGGCCCTTGAGGAAGGAGGTCGGGTAGAGCATCTCCTGCATGCCGGGGCCGCCCTTGGGGCCCTCGTAGCGGATGACCACCACGTCGCCCTCGGTCACCTGCTTGTTCAGGATCTTCTCGACGGCCTCCTCCTGCGACTCGCAGACCACCGCGGGACCCTCGAAGGTCCAGATGGACTCGTCGACGCCGGCCGTCTTGACGACGCAGCCGTCGACGGCGAGGTTGCCGCGCAGCACGGCCAGGCCGCCGTCCTTGGAGTAGGCGTGCTCGGCGGAGCGGATGCAGCCGTTCTCGGCGTCGGTGTCCAGCGCCTCCCAGCGCTCGGACTGCGAGAACGCCTCGGCGGAGCGGACGCAGCCGGGGGCGGCGTGCCAGAGCTCGACGGCCTCGGGGGACGGTGAGCCGCCGCGGACGTCCCAGGTCTTCAGCCAGTCGTCGAGCGAGGCGCTGTGGACCGAGTTGACGTCCTCGTTGAGCAGACCGGCCCGGTGCAGCTCGCCGAGCAGGGCGGGGATGCCGCCTGCGCGGTGCACGTCCTCCATGTAGTACGTGCGGTCCTTGGCCACGTTGGGCGCGACCTTGGCGAGGCAGGGGACGCGGCGGGAGACCTCGTTGATCTGCTCCAGTCCGAAGGGGACGCCGGCCTCCTGGGCGGCGGCCAGCAGGTGGAGGATCGTGTTGGTGGAGCCGCCCATGGCGATGTCCAGCGCCATGGCGTTCTCGAACGCGGCGAGGGTCGCGATGTTGCGCGGCAGGGCCGAGGCGTCGTCCTGGCCGTAGTACCGGTCGACCAGGTCCATCACCGTGCGGGCGGCGTCCTCGTAGAGGGCGCGGCGGGCGGTGTGGGTGGCGAGGACCGAGCCGTTGCCCGGCAGGGAGAGGCCGATGGCCTCGGTCAGGCAGTTCATCGAGTTGGCCGTGAACATGCCCGAACAGCTGCCGCAGGTGGGACAGGCGGACTCCTCGATGCGGAGCATGTCCTCGTCGGAGACCTTGTCGTTGACCGCCTCGGAGATGGCGTCGACGAGGTCGAGCGTGCGGACGGTGCCGTCGACCAGCGTGGCCCGGCCGGACTCCATCGGGCCGCCGGAGACGAAGACGGTGGGGATGTCGAGCCGCAGCGCGGCCATCAGCATGCCCGGGGTGATCTTGTCGCAGTTGGAGACGCAGATCATCGCGTCGGCGCAGTGCGCCTCGACCATGTACTCCACGCTGTCCGCGATCAGGTCGCGGGAGGGGAGGGAGTACAGCATGCCGCCGTGGCCCATGGCGATGCCGTCGTCGACGGCGATGGTGTTGAACTCGCGCGGGATGCCCCCGGCCGCCGTGACGGCCTCGCTGATGATGCGGCCCACGGGCTGGAGGTGGGTGTGGCCCGGCACGAACTCCGTGAAGGAGTTGGCGATGGCGATGATCGGCTTCCGGCCGATGTCCGCACCCGGTACACCGGAGGCCCGCATAAGGGCGCGGGCGCCCGCCATGTTGCGGCCGTGGGTGACTGTGCGGGACCTCAGCTCGGGCATCGTCGCTCGCTCCTTCGGATAGTTCTGGCAGTAGCCGAGGGTACGCCCGGCATCCACTGGACGGACGGGGTTGTCCGGAATGCGGGACGTGATCTGCGCCGCCTCACCCGTCGGGGGACAGGCGCCCGCCGGTCAGGTGGTGCTGGAGGACGGGGGCGAGGCGCGCTATCAGGTCCTCCGGATCGGCGGAGGCCACCGGCTCGACCTTGATGACGTAACGCAGCATCACCACGCCCACCACCTGGGCGGCGGCGAGCTCCGCGCGCAGCTCCGCGTCGGGGCCGTCGAGCTCCTTGGCGACCTTGCTCAGCACCAGTCCCGCGACCAGGCGGCGGAAGATCGCCGCGGCGGCCTCGTTGCTGACCGCGGAGCGGATGATGGCGAGCAGCGGAGCCCTCGTCGCGGGGTTCTCCCAGATGCCCAGGAACATCCGGACGAACTGTTCCCCGGCGTGGTCGGGCCGCACCTCGGCGAAGGGCTGGGAGCGCAGCACGGGGGCGAAGGCGCCCTCCACCGCCGACTCGAAGACCTGCTCCTTGGTGCCGAAGTAGTGGTGGACCAGCGCCGGGTCCACCTCGGCGGCCTTGGCGATGCCGCGCACGCTGGCCTTCTCGTAACCGCGCTCGGCGAACACCTCGCGGGCGGCGACCAGGATGCGGTCGCGGGTGGCGGGGGCACCGGCGGAGGCGGTGGCGCGGGGCGGTCGGCCGCGGCCACGGCGTGGCGCGGACGGCTGGGCGCTCACTGGCCGGGGACCCGCAGCGCGGAGGCCAGGTGGAGGCGGGTGAAGGCCAGCGCCTCCGCCAGGTCCGCCTCGCGCTCCGCGTTGGACATCGCGCGGCGAGTGTTGACCTCGATCACCACATGGCCGTCGAAGCCGGATCCGGCAAGCCCTTCCAGCAGCTCCGCGCAGGGCTGGTCGCCGCGGCCGGGGACCAGGTGCTCGTCCTTGGCCGATCCCCTGCCGTCGGCCAGGTGGACGTGGCCCAGGCGCTCCCCCATCCGGCCGATCATCGCCATGGTGTCGGTGCGGGCGGTGGCGGTGTGGCTGAGATCGATCGTGAAGTGCCGGTAGTCCTCGTCCGTGGGGTCCCAGCCGGGGGCGTAGGCGAGCATCTCCCGGTCGCGGTAGCGCCAGGGGTACATGTTCTCCACGGCGAACCGGATGTCCGTCTCGTCGGCCATCCGCCAGATGCCGGAGACGAAGTCGCGCGCGTACTGGCGCTGCCAGCGGAACGGGGGGTGCACCACGACGGTGGAGGCGCCGAGCCGCTCGGCCGCGGAGCGGGCGCGCTGGAGCCGGACCCAGGGGTCGCTGGACCAGACGCGCTGCGTGATCAGCAGGCAGGGGGCGTGCACGGCGAGGATCGGGATCCCGTGGTGGTCGCTGAGACGGCGCAGCGCCTCGATGTCCTGGCTGATCGGATCGTTCCACACCATGACCTCGACGCCGTCGTAGCCGAGGCGCGCGGCGATCTCGAAGGCCGTTGCCGTGGACTCCGGATAGACGGAGGCGGTGGACAGCGCGACCTTCGCGTCGGGAATGCGGACGACTGGTTCTGCCACGGCAGCAAGAGTACGGGAGGTGTGCGCGAGCGGCGGGGGCGCGGAGACGGTTCCGGCCGCCCGCGGGACCGCCGATCCGGTCGGTGCGCGGGTCGGCTCGGCCGGGGTTCCCGGTCCGGCTCGGCGGGCGGTGCGCGGGTCGGCTCCCGGCCGGCTCGTCCGGCGGTCCGCCGGCGGACACGCCGCTCGGTTCGCCCGAGCGGCTCCCGGTCGGTTCGTCCGGTGGTCCGCCGGTCGACTCGTCCGGCGTTGCGCGGGGCGGCTCGGCCGGCGGTGCACCGGGAGGCTCGGCCGGTGGTGCGCCCGGGTGCTCGTCCGGGCGGCGCCCGACAGCTCATCGCGGGGCGCCGGTGGGCACGCCCCTCGGTTCGTCCGGGCGACTCCCGGTCTGTTCGTCCGGCGGTGCGCCGGGGAGCTCGTCCGGGCGGCGCCGGCCGGCTTGTCCGGCGGCTCGCCAGGCGGCTCACCGGTCGGTTCATCCCGCAGGGCGCCGGTGGGCACGCCGCTCAGCTCGTCCGAGCGGCTCCCGGACAGCTCGTCCGGTGGCTCACCGGTCGACTCGTCCGGCGGTGCGCGGGGCGGCTCGGCCGACGGTGCACCGAGAAGCTCGTCCGGCGGTGCGCCCGGGTGCTCGTCCGGGCGGCGCCCGACAGCTCATCGCGGGGCGCCGGTGGGCACGCCCCTCGGTTCGTCCGGGCGACTCCCGGTCTGTTCGTCCGGCGGTGCGCCGGGCCTCTCGGCCGGGGTTCCCCGTCCGGCTCACCGGTCGGCCCCCGGTCGGCTTGTCCGGCGATGCGCGGGGCGGCTCCGCCGGCGGTGTGCCGGGAACCTCGTCCGGGCGGCGCCGGCCGGCTTGTCCGGCGGCTCGCCAGGCGGCTCACCGGTCGGTTCATCCCGCAGGGCACCGGTGGGCACGCCGCTCAGCTCGTCCGAGCGGCTCCCGGACAGCTCATCCCGCGAGGCGCGGGTGGGCACGCAGCTCGGTTCGTCCGGGCGGCGCCCAGTCAGTTCGTCCGGTGGTGCACCGGGCCGCTCGTCCGGCGATGCACTGGGAGGCTCGGCCGGTGGTGCGGCGGCGGGTCGTCGGGCGGAATCCGGTCGGCTACCCGTACGCATCGGGTCGGTGCCTGGTCGGGGACCCGGCCGTGCGCAGTCGGTGCCCGGTCGGGTGCCGCCCGTTCGTGAGCGGGGCGGCGGGCGGGGCGCGGTCACCGGGCCGTCGGGGCGGCAGGCACCGCGGGGGTGGGGTGGGGGCGGCCGTCAGCCGGCGAGGTGGTCGAGGCGGCGGAGGATGACGCCCTCACGCAGGGCCCAGGGGCAGATCTCGACCCGGTCGACGCCGAAGAGGTCGAGCGCCGCCTCGGCGACCAGCGCACCGGCGACGAGCTGCCCGGCGCGCCCCTCGGAGACCCCGGGCAGCTCCGCGCGCTCCTGCTCGGTCATCGCCGCCAGCTTCGGCACCCAGAGCTCCAGGGCGTCCCGGGACAGCTCCCGCTGCACGTAGAGGCCCTCGCCGGAACGGGCCGCGCCGGCCAGCCGGGCCAGCTGCCGGAAGGTCTTGGACGTGGCGACCACGTGGTCGGGGCTGCCGAGGCGGGCGAACTCGCCGACGGTGCGGGCGATCTCGGCACGCACGTGGCGCCGCAGGGTCCGCACCTCTTCCGGGTCCGGCGGGTCGGCGCGCAGCCAGGCGCCGGACAGCCGGCCCGCGCCCAGCGGCAGCGAGACGGCCGCGTCGGGTTCCTCGTCGATGCCGTAGGCGATCTCCAGGGAGCCGCCGCCGATGTCCAGCACCAGCAGGCGTCCGGCCGACCAGCCGAACCAGCGGCGGGCTGCGAGGAAGGTGAGCTTCGCCTCGTCCTCGCCGGACAGCACGCGCAGGTCCACGCCCGTCTCGCGGTGCACCCGGGCCAGCACCTCGTCGGCGTTGCGGGCCTCGCGCACGGCGGACGTGGCGAACGGCAGGAGCGCCTCGACGCCCTTGTCCTCGGCGGCCCGGGCCGCCTCCCGGACCACGTGGATCAGCCGGTCGACGCCCGCGGGGCCTATCGCCCCGTCCTCGTCGAGCAGCTGGGCGAGCCGCAGCTCCTCCTTCATCGAGTGCGCGGGGAGCGGACACGCGCCGGGGTGGGCGTCCACCACCAGCAGGTGGACCGTGTTGGAGCCCACGTCGAGCACACCAAGTCGCATACCCAGAAACGTAACCGGCGGCCGGTGAGGCAATCGCCGTAACGGTGGAAGTGTGGGCGGGGAGGGTGTGAGGAACGCGACGTTTCGGGTATCGCGGGGCCGGTCCGGTCGCCACGGCTCCACTTACCCTGGACGCGTGCCCAAGACGAAAAAGGCGAAGGACCACAAGACGGCCACGGCCAAGGCCTCGAAGCGGACGGCCCTGCCGCTGATCGATGTCCCCGTGCCCGAGGACGACGAGAAGGGCCTCGACTTCCCGCGCGCCTGGGTGGAGTTCCCGGATCCGGCCGACGAGGATCAGGTCTTCCGCTGCGACCTGACCTGGCTGACCTCGCGCTGGAACTGCGTCTTCGGCAGCGGCTGCCACGGCATCCAGCCGGGCCGCGCCGCGGACGGCTGCTGTTCCCTGGGCGCCCACTTCTCCGACGAGGAGGACGAGCAGCGGGTCGCCGGGTTCGTCGAGCGGCTCACCCCGGACATCTGGCAGCACCACGCGGAGGGCGCGCGCGGCGGCTGGGTCTCCGAGGACGACGAGGGTTCCCGTCAGACGCGGCCCTACCAGGGGTCCTGCATCTTCCAGAACCGCCCCGGTTTCGCGGGCGGCGCGGGCTGCTCGCTGCACATCCTGGCGCTGCGGGAGGGGCGTGAGCCGCTGGAGACCAAGCCGGACGTGTGCTGGCAGCTCCCGGTGCGGCGGACCTTCGACTGGATCGACCGGCCCGACGACACGCGCGTGCTCCAGGTCTCCATCGGCGAGTACGACCGCCGGGGGTGGGGGCCGGGCGGGCACGACCTGCACTGGTGGTGCACGTCGGCGACGTCGGCGCACGGGGCGGGGGAGCCGGTGTACGTGTCCTACCGGCCGGAGCTGACGGAGCTGATGGGCAAGGCCGGGTACGACCGGCTGGTCGAGCTCTGCGAACAGCGTCTCGCGGGCCCGGTCCTCGCCCCCCACCCGGCGGACCCCCACCCGGCGGACCCTCAGCCCTGACGCCCTCGCGCCCGGCCGCACGCCCACTGCCCTGCGGGCGGCCGTGCGCCTGCCGTTCCCCTGCGAGCGGCCGGATGGTTGCCGCTTCCCTGCGAGCGGCCGGATGGTTGCCGCTCCCCTGCGGGCGGCGCGACGTGACCGAGCGGACCGCATCCGGAACGGGGCTCACCCGGTCGGCGAAGGCTCCGTCGGGGCCGGGTCGGAGGGAGCGGCGGGTTCGGAGGGCGGCGGAACGGAGCCGCTCGGCGGCGGGTCGCTGGGCGACGGCGTGGGCGTGGACGGGTCCGGCGGGGAGGTCGGGTCGGCCTCACCCGGCGGCGGTGTCGGCTCCGGCTGCGACGGAGCGGGCGGCGGCTCCACCGGCGGCCGCCCCGGCCCCGGCCTGGCAGGCGTCCCCGGCATGACCCCCGCGCCCCGGATCACGACCACCGCACCGCCCGGTGCGACCGCCACCCCGGCCCGCCACGCCCCGGCCGGCTCCCGCAGCGGGTCGACGTGCACCCGCACCGTCACCGACTCCCCCGGGCGCAGCACGCCCGAGGACCGGCTGAGGTACAGCCAGGACTCCCCCACGGTCATCCGCCACCGCACCGAGGACGTCCCCGGACCGGCCGGCGCGGTCAACGTGACGTGCGTCGTGTCCCCCGCACCGACCGCGGAGACCCGCAGGGCCCGCACCGCCGCCCCCGCACCGGACCCGCCCGGCGCCGACGCGCCGACCACCTCGACCGAGACGTCGGGACCGCCCGCCGCGGCCGTCGCCCCGCTCCCCGGCACGGCGTTCGCGGTGTTCGCGTAGCCCCGGTCGTCCGCCGGCCCGGAGCCCTTGTCCGTGGGACCGGACTCCGCGGCCGTCGCGGCCCGTTCACCGGGGCTGCCGAAACCTTCCTCCGCTCCGGTCGGAGCGCCCCGGCCGGCCGCCCACAAGGCGAGGACCGGCGCCGCCACCACCGTGGCGACCACCGTCGTGGTCACCACGCGGCCCCGCATCCGGCGCCGCCGCGCCTCCCGGTCGCGCGGGGCCAGGGGGAAGCCGCGCCGGTCGAACCGGGGGGCCGCCACACCCCGGCGCCCCCGCGGCGCGTGCGCCGCCGCCCGCACGTCCGGCCCCGGAGCCCGCAGCACCGGCAGCCGCTCCGGCGTGACCGAGGTCCCCGGCCAGCGCCCCGGCACCGCCCGCTCGGCGGTGCGGCGGCAACGCGGGCAGTCGTCGACGTGGCGGACCAGTTCGGTACGCAGCGCCTCGCTCAGCACCCACCGGTCGTCCTGGCCGGTGAGCCGCGTGACGCCCGGGCAGTGTCCGGACTCGGCCGCCCCCAGCGCGGCGCGGGTCCGCTCCACCTCGCAGGCGGCCGAGGCCAGCAGGTCCTGCGCGGCAGCCTGCCCGAGGCCCAGCACCGTGGCCACCTCCTCGGCGGCCAGGCCGTGCCGGACCGACAGCTCCAGCGCCTCGCGCTGCTCGGGCGTGGTGCCGGCCGCCTCGGGCCAGGCCAGCGTCGCCAGCTCGGCGCGGCGCCGCTCCCGCTCCTGCGGCGACGGCTCCTCCGGCGGCGCCTCGGCGACCGGCGCCGACGGGCCGCGGCCGCCCTTGTCACGGCGGTGGCCGCGGCGTCGGCGGTTCTCGGCGAGTTCCCGTAGGCAGGCCCAGCGGGCCAGCGCGTAGAGCCAGGCCCGGCGCTCGCCCTCCCCGGGCAGACGGCTGCCGCGCCGGTCGACGACGGCGAGGACGGCACCGACCGCGGACGTCGCCGCGTCCCGGTCGCAGAGCACCGACAGGCTGTAGGTGTACAGCCCGTCGAGGTACGGCGCGCACATCCCGTGCGCCTCCGCCGACCCGGGCGGCTCAGGTACCTCGGGCGGCTCGGCCGTCGTGGCCGTCCTGGTCGTCCCGGGTGCCTCGGCTGCCTCAGCGGAAGTGGGCCGTGCGCGCTCCTCGCCGTGCGCCCGGTGTGCGCCGGTGATGCGGGTGGGGGTCTCCGGCCTGCTGCTCGTCACCCGTGCGACCGTAGGGGTCCATGGACGACCGTTCCCGCCACCTTGAGCACATTTAATCCATTCGGGTGAAACCTTCCCTCGAAAGGGGACGCGGCTTTACGTTTCCCCGCCTAGTGGCTGACCGTTCCTGGATGCTTCCTGGCCGTTGACGCCTGTTCGTGCACGGTGGCGGGAGGGACTGTCGGTGCCGCCGGTTACGGTGTGCGCTATGGCTGCCCGCACCAAGTCGACCAAGGACCGTCCGTCCTACCGCTGCACCGAATGCGGCTGGCAGACGGCCAAATGGCTCGGCCGCTGCCCCGAATGCCACGCCTGGGGCACCGTGGAGGAGTACGGCAGCGCCCCCGCGGTCCGCACCACCGCGCCCGGCCGGGTCACCACCTCTGCCGTCCCCATCGGCCAGGTCGACGGCAAGCAGGCCACCGCCCGCTCCACCGGCGTTCCCGAGCTGGACCGGGTGCTCGGCGGCGGCCTGGTGCCCGGCGCCGTGGTCCTGGTGGCGGGCGAACCGGGTGTCGGCAAGTCGACGCTGCTGCTGGACGTCGCCGCCAAGTCGGCGAGTTCCGAGCACCGCACGCTCTACGTGACCGGCGAGGAGTCCGCCAGCCAGGTCCGGCTGCGCGCCGACCGCATCCACGCCATCCACGACCACCTCTACCTCGCCGCCGAGACGGACCTGTCCACGGTGCTCGGCCACATCGAGGCCGTCCAGCCGTCCCTGCTGATCCTCGACTCGGTGCAGACGGTCGCCTCGCCGGAGATCGACGGCGCCCCCGGCGGCATGGCGCAGGTCCGCGAGGTGGCGGGCGCGCTGATCCGCGCCTCCAAGGAGCGCGGCATGTCCACGCTGCTGGTCGGTCACGTCACCAAGGACGGCAGCATCGCCGGTCCGCGCCTGCTGGAGCACCTGGTGGACGTGGTCCTCAACTTCGAGGGCGACCGGCACGCCAGGCTGCGCCTGGTGCGCGGCGTGAAGAACCGGTACGGCACCACCGACGAGGTCGGCTGCTTCGAGCTGCACGACGAGGGCATCACCGGCCTCGCGGACCCGTCCGGCCTCTTCCTCACCCGCCGGGCCGAGCCCGTTCCCGGCACCTGTCTCACGGTCACCCTGGAGGGCCGCCGCCCCCTGGTCGCCGAGGTCCAGGCGCTCACCGTCGACACCCAGATCCCCACGCCCCGGCGCACCACCTCGGGCCTGGAGACCTCCCGCGTCTCGATGATGCTGGCCGTGCTGGAGCAGCGCGGCCGGATCAAGGCGCTGGGCAAGCAGGACATCTATTCGGCCACCGTGGGCGGCGTGCGGCTATCCGAGCCCGCCGCCGACCTGGCGGTCGCGCTGGCTCTGGCGTCCGCGGCCAGCGACACCCCGCTGCCGAAGAACCTGGTGGCCATCGGCGAAGTGGGCCTCGCCGGAGAGGTGAGGAGGGTCACCGGCGTGCAGCGGCGGTTGGCCGAAGCCCATCGCCTCGGATTCACACATGCGCTGGTCCCGGCCGATCCGGGGAAGATTCCTTCTGGGATGAAGGTGCTCGAGGTGGCCGACATCTCGGACGCGTTGAGGGTCCTGCCGCGCTCCCGTCCGCGAGAGGCCCGGCAGGAGAGCGAGGACCGCCGGTAGACTTTGCCCCGGTCTCGCCCGTCCGTGCGAAGTGTGCGCGGCGCGGGAAGCGCCTGAAGAATCTGCGACCGGAGGAGAGCAGTGGCAGCCAACGACCGGGCCTCAGCTCCCGGAAAGTCCGGTGGGAGCTCCGGTGCCGACGGGCTGATGCGCGCCTCGCTGAGCGCCGTGGCGCCCGGTACCGCGCTGCGCGACGGCCTGGAGCGGGTGCTGCGCGGCAACACCGGCGGCCTGATCGTGCTCGGCTCCGACAAGACCGTCGAGACGATGGCCACCGGCGGCTTCGTCCTGGACGTCGAGTTCAGCGCGACCCGGCTGCGCGAGCTGTGCAAGCTCGACGGCGGCATCGTGCTCTCGACCGACCTCTCGAAGATCCTGCGGGCGGGCGTGCAACTGGTGCCCGACCCGACCATCCCCACCGAGGAGACCGGCACCCGGCACCGCACGGCGGACCGGGTCAGCAAGCAGGTCGGCTTCCCCGTGGTCTCCGTCTCCCAGTCGATGCGGCTGATCGCGCTCTACGTGGACGGGCAGCGGCGGGTCCTGGAGGACTCGGCGGCCATCCTGTCCCGGGCCAACCAGGCGCTCGCCACGCTGGAGCGGTACAAGCTCCGCCTGGACGAGGTCGCCGGCACGCTGTCCGCGCTGGAGATCGAGGACCTGGTCACGGTGCGGGACGTCTCCGCGGTCGCGCAGCGGCTGGAGATGGTGCGCCGGATCGCCACCGAGATCGCCGAGTACGTGGTGGAGCTGGGCACCGACGGGCGTCTGCTGGCGCTCCAGCTGGACGAGCTGATCGCCGGCGTCGAGCCGGAGCGTGAGCTGATCGTCCGGGACTACGTGCCGGAGCCGACGCCGAAGCGGTCGCGCTCGGTGGACGAGGCGCTGTCCGAGCTGGACGCGCTCGGGCACACGGAGCTGCTGGACATCGCCACGGTGGCGCGGGCGCTGGGGTACACCGGGTCTCCGGAGGCGCTGGACGGGGCGGTCTCTCCGCGCGGTTTCCGGCTGCTGGCCAAGGTGCCGCGGCTGCCGGGGGCGATCATCGACCGGCTGGTCGAGCACTTCGGAGGGCTGCAGAAGCTGCTGGCCGCCAGCGTCGACGACCTGCAGACCGTCGACGGGGTCGGCGAGGCCCGTGCGCGGAGTGTCCGCGAGGGTCTCTCCCGCCTCGCGGAATCCTCCATCCTGGAGCGCTACGTCTAGCTCTGGGCTCGAACGCGGAGTCCTGGCCGCGCGCGCGTCCCGGACGTCCGCGCGGTCGGGGCGACCGCGACAGCCGCGGCGCGCGTGGGCGGGCTCGCGGCGTACAGGGGTGGGCGCGCGGCGTGCGCGGGCGGTGCGTGCCCGGTCCGCGTGGACGGTGCGTGCCCGGTCCGCGTGGACGGTGCGTGCCCGGTCCTCACCTCACCCGGGCGGAAGCCCGGCACCTCACCCCGCGGGTGCGGGCGGGCGCCGGCCCCCGGGGCTCAGTCGGACTTGAGGGTGAACGTCGCCTGCAGCGGGCTGGACGTCACCCCGCTCTTGGCCACCACCAGATACGTCCCCGCCCCCGCGCTCCCCTTCGGGGCGGCCGCACACTTGTCCGAGTCGCTCGGCTTGCGGTCCCACTCCACCTCGTAGGTGATGGACCCGCCCTTGGGCACCCGGAACAGCAGCGCGCCGTCCTCCGGGCAGTCCGCCGAGGACCAGTACGTCTCGTCGTCCTCCGCGTTGGCCTTGGTGATCTTCATGACGGCCGCCCGCGGCCCGAGGTCGATCTTGCAGTCGCCGCCCGACGTGTTGCTCACCGTCAGCCGCAGCACCGGCTTCTCGTCGTCCTCATAGGTGTTGCGGACACTGCGCAGGCTCAGCCGCACGTCGCCCTTGGAGCAGGTGGCGAGGTCCGTGCCGCCCGACAGCCTGCTCACCGAGCTGGTCCAGCCGTCCCCGGAGCTGCCGGAGGACCCGGAGGAACTCCCCGCCCCGCCCGAGCCACCGCCGGAACCGGACCCGCCGTCGCCCTCACCCGACCCGGCACCCTCAGCCGCACCGCCCGACGACGTGCCCGCGGAGGAGTCACCCGAGCCGCCCGAGCCGGACTCGTCACGCCCACCGGGGGTGTCGTCGATCGCGGGACCCGAGCCGGAGGGGCCGGGGGTGATCGACGGCGCGGGATTCTTGCCGTCCGGACCGCCCGCGTTGTCGCCGGAACCGTTTCGGCCGCCGGTCACCAGCCATACGGCCAGCCCCGCCAGCGCGAACAGCACGACAAAGAAGACAGCCCTCCGTCGCCAATAGATGGAGGAGGGAAGCGGCCCGACCGGATTGCGCAAAGATCCCACGGCGCAAACTGTACGAGAGATCGGACGCCCCGCAGGCGGCACCCGCCGTGCGCACCACAACTTTTCCGGATCATCATCCCGGTAGGCCGTTTCCGCACCCTGGAGCACTGCCAACGGGTGACCGATTGGGCACATCGGGTGACCCCGCGGTCGTGGCAGGATCGATGACGCCATGACCGCATCCACGAAGAACGGGCCGTCCACCCCGCGGAGCACCGCGGAACAGGCCGCCCCCAGCGCCGACGCCGTCCCCCTGCACACCCCCGTGAACGCCTGGTTCGAGGCGAACGCCCGCGACCTGCCCTGGCGGCGCCCCGAGGCGGGCGCCTGGGGAGTGATGGTCAGCGAGTTCATGCTCCAGCAGACACCGGTCAACCGGGTCCTGCCGGTGTACGAGCAGTGGCTGGCCCGCTGGCCGCGCCCCGCCGACCTGGCCGCCGAGGCGCCGGGCGAGGCGGTGCGGGCCTGGGGCCGGCTCGGCTACCCGCGCCGCGCCCTGCGCCTGCACGGCGCGGCCGTCGCCATCACCGAACGGCACGGCGGCGAGGTCCCCACCGACCACGCCGAACTGCTGGCGTTGCCCGGTGTCGGCGAGTACACGGCCGCGGCCGTCGCCTCCTTCGCCTTCGGGCAGCGCCACGCCGTGCTGGACACCAACGTCCGGCGGGTCCTGGCCCGCGCGGTGACCGGCGTCCAGTACCCGCCGAACGCCACCACGGCCGCCGAGCGCCGGCTGGCCGCCGCGCTGCTCCCGGACGAGGACCGCACGGCCGCCCGGTGGGCCGCGGCCTCCATGGAACTGGGCGCGCTGATCTGCACCGCACGGAACGAGAGCTGCCACCGCTGCCCCCTCGCCGCCCGCTGCGCCTGGCGCCAGGCCGGGAAACCGGAGCACGACGGTCCGCCGCGGCGGGGCCAGACCTACGCGGGAACCGACCGCCAGGTGCGCGGCAAACTCCTCGCTGTACTGCGCGCCGCGGAGGGCCCGGTCCCGCAGGCGGCACTGGACGCGGTGTGGGACGAGCCGGTGCAGCGGGCGCGTGCGCTGGACGGCCTGGTGGCCGACGGCCTGGTGGAGCCGCTCGAGGACGGCATGTACCGCCTGCCCGGCTGACACCCCCGCCCCATCCCGGCCCCGACTCCCGCTCCGGCCCCGAGCTCCGGCTCCCGGCTCCCGGCTCCCGGCTCCGGGGACACGAGCGGCCCCGGAGCCGCGGAGGCCCTTGGAGACGCGAATGGCCCCCGGCAGCAGTGCTGCCGGGGGCCTTCCGCATGTTCGTCCGTCGCGCCGCCGCGCGTCACCGTGGGGGCGTCAGATCTTGACGCCCTTGGAGGCGAGGAACTGGGCCGGGTCGACGGCCGAGCCGTAGTTGGCGGTGGTGCGGATCTCGAAGTGCAGGTGCGGACCGCTGGAGTTGCCGGTGTTGCCGGACAGGGCGATCTGCTCGCCGGTGTTCACCTTCTCGCCGACGCTCACCTCGACCTTGGAGAGGTGGGCGTACTGCGAGTAGGTGCCGTTGCCGTGCTTGATCACGACGGCGTTGCCGTAGGCGGGGCCGTCACCGGCGCCCCAGCTGCCGGCCTTGACGACGGTGCCCTCGTGGGCGGCGAAGACCTTGGTGCCGGTCGGCACGGCGAAGTCCTGGCCGGAGTGCTTGTGCGCCCACATGCCGCCGTTCTGGGCGTAGCTCGCGGACAGCTTGTAGTGCTGGACCGGGTCGACCCAGGAGTTGCCCTTGGCGGCCGCCGCGGGGGCGCCGGCGGTGGGGGCGCCGACGGCGGGTGCGCCGGCAGCAGTCGCGACTCCGGCGCCGAGGACGACCGAGGCTCCGAGGCCGGCGGCGACGACCGCGGCACGGGTACGGAGGGTGGTCGTGCCGGTGGTGCGGAGCGTGACGTGCTTGAACATGAAGAACCCTTTGTTCGGGGACGGGATCGCCGAGAGGGAAGGACCGGAAGGACCCGGTCTCGCCGTCGGCCATACCTTGGTAACCCGATCAGGGCACTCCTGACAATCATGTGATCTACGACTATGCGTAGTATCCAGCCTTAATCCGGACAGGCTTCGCAATATTCTTTTTTCGGACTAATAAGACATCACGCAGGTCGGAGGAGCTGCCCGCCCCCTCGACGGGACCGAAGCGCCCGCCACCGTCTACTACCCGTCCTCGTACGTGATCTGAGTCGCGTGCCCCACCTCACCGGGCGCACCTGCTCCGCGGGCCCGAAGTGTGGCCCCGTGCACAGCGGTTGGGGACGCCGAAGGGCCGGTGCGGAAGCTCCGCACCGGCCCTTCGGGTCACTCGGGTGACGCGTCGGCGTTACGCGTCCTTGCTCAGGTTGGGGCCACCGCCCGCGGCCTGCTCGACCGGCGGGGCGTCCGGCAGCGCGGCCTTTTCCTCACCGCGGAAGGTGAAGGTCTGGTCCTCGCCCTCCCCCTCGGTGTCGACGACCACGATGTGACCGGGGCGCAGCTCGCCGAAGAGGATCTTCTCCGAGAGCGTGTCCTCGACCTCGCGCTGGATGGTCCGGCGCAGCGGCCGGGCGCCCAGGACGGGGTCGTAGCCCTTCTTGGACAGCAGCTCCTTGGCGGACTGGGAGAGCTCGAGGCCCATGTCCCGGTCCTTCAGGCGCTCGTCCACCTTGCTGATCATCAGGTCGACGATCCGCAGGATGTCCGCCTGCGTGAGCTGCGGGAAGACCACCACGTCGTCGACGCGGTTGAGGAACTCGGGGCGGAAGTGCTGCTTGAGCTCGTCCGAGACCTTGTTCTTCATGCGCTCGTAGTTGGTCTTCGTGTCGCCCTGGGCGGCGAAGCCCAGGTTGAAGCCCTTGGAGATGTCCCGGGTTCCGAGGTTGGTCGTCATGATGATGACCGTGTTCTTGAAGTCCACGACCCGGCCCTGGGAGTCGGTCAGGCGACCGTCCTCCAGGATCTGCAGCAGCGAGTTGAAGATGTCCGGGTGCGCCTTCTCGACCTCGTCGAAGAGGACCACGGAGAACGGCTTGCGGCGGACCTTCTCGGTCAGCTGGCCGCCCTCCTCGTAGCCCACGTATCCGGGCGGGGAACCGAAGAGACGCGAGACCGTGTGCTTCTCGCTGAACTCCGACATGTCGAGGGAGATCAGCGCGTCCTCGTCGCCGAAGAGGAACTCGGCGAGCGCCTTGGACAGCTCGGTCTTACCGACACCGGACGGGCCGGCGAAGATGAACGAGCCACCCGGACGCTTCGGGTCCTTCAGGCCGGCACGGGTACGGCGGATCGCCTTGGAGAGCGCCTTGACCGCGTCGTTCTGGCCGATGACCCGCTTGTGGAGCTCGTCCTCCATGCGGAGCAGGCGGCTGGACTCCTCCTCGGTCAGCTTGAAGACCGGGATGCCGGTGGCGGTGGCGAGGACCTCGGCGATCAGGTCGCCGTCGACCTCGGCCACGACGTCCATGTCGCCGGCCTTCCACTCCTTCTCCCGCTTGGCCTTCGCGGCGAGGAGCTGCTTCTCCTTGTCGCGCAGGGACGCGGCCTTCTCGAAGTCCTGCGAGTCGATCGCGGACTCCTTGTCGCGGCGGACGCCGGCGATCTTCTCGTCGAACTCGCGGAGGTCCGGCGGCGCGGTCATCCGGCGGATGCGCATCCGGGAACCGGCCTCGTCGATCAGGTCGATCGCCTTGTCCGGGAGGAAGCGGTCCGAGATGTACCGGTCGGCCAGGGTGGCGGCCTGGACCAGCGCCTCGTCGGTGATCGAGACGCGGTGGTGCGCCTCGTACCGGTCGCGCAGACCCTTGAGGATCTCGATGGTGTGCGGCAGCGACGGCTCCGCGACCTGGATGGGCTGGAAGCGGCGCTCGAGGGCCGCGTCCTTCTCCAGGTGCTTGCGGTACTCGTCGAGCGTGGTGGCGCCGATGGTCTGGAGCTCACCGCGGGCCAGCATCGGCTTGAGGATGCTGGCGGCGTCGATCGCGCCCTCGGCGGCACCCGCACCCACGAGCGTGTGCAGCTCGTCGATGAACAGGATGATGTCGCCGCGGGTGCGGATCTCCTTGAGCACCTTCTTCAGGCGCTCCTCGAAGTCACCGCGGTAGCGGGAGCCGGCGACCAGGGCGCCGAGGTCCAGGGTGTAGAGGTGCTTGTCCTTGAGGGTCTCGGGCACCTCGCCCTTGACGATGGCCTGGGCGAGGCCCTCGACGACGGCGGTCTTGCCGACGCCGGGCTCACCGATCAGCACCGGGTTGTTC
This sequence comes from Streptomyces abyssomicinicus, assembly GCF_008974245.1. Classification (GTDB taxonomy): domain Bacteria; phylum Actinomycetota; class Actinomycetes; order Streptomycetales; family Streptomycetaceae; genus Streptomyces; species Streptomyces abyssomicinicus. The sequence goes on from NZ_BBZI01000009.1 coordinate 25,352, forward strand.
TTGGTACGGCGGGACAGCACCTGCATGACCCGCTCGATCTCCTTCTCGCGCCCGATGACCGGGTCGAGCTTGGACTCACGAGCGGCCTGGGTGAGGTTCCGGCCGAACTGGTCGAGGACCAGGGAGGTCGAGGGGGTGCCCTCGGCGGGACCACCGGCGGTGGCGGCCTCCTTGCTCCCCGAGTAGCCCGACAGCAGCTGGATGACCTGCTGGCGGACACGGTTGAGGTCTGCGCCCAGCTTGACCAGGACCTGGGCGGCGACGCCCTCGCCCTCGCGGATCAGGCCGAGCAGGATGTGTTCCGTGCCGATGTAGTTGTGGCCCAGCTGAAGGGCCTCGCGGAGCGACAGCTCCAGGACCTTCTTGGCACGGGGGGTGAAGGGGATGTGGCCGGACGGGGCCTGCTGGCCCTGGCCGATGATCTCCTCCACCTGCTGGCGGACCGCCTCGAGCGAAATCCCGAGGCTCTCCAGGGCCTTAGCGGCGACACCCTCACCCTCGTGGATCAGGCCCAGGAGGATGTGCTCGGTGCCGATGTAGTTGTGGTTGAGCATCCGGGCTTCTTCCTGAGCCAGGACGACAACCCGCCGCGCGCGGTCGGTGAACCTCTCGAACATCGTTAATCGCTCCTCAGAGCGGTCAGGCAGTAAGGGGGCTGTCCCCTTCCTGTCCTTCCGCAGCTTAGTCCCGCAAGCGGGGACCGCTCATTCCAACTGCCGACACCGTCCTTGGCCTCCTGACCCGGAACGCCGACATCTGCTCCAACCCGATGGTGCGAGACGATGTTCCCGCAGGCCAGGCACTTACGTCCTCCACCAGTACGCCGATGGCGAACGGAAGGCCGCCTTTCCTGCGTGTCGACCCCTCCCACTAGGGATGTCTTACCCGCAACGACCGACAGTCCATGCGGCGTGCCCCGGTCTCCTCCGCTACGGGCGAACAACCTTGCGCCGCTCCGCCGACCCGCGCGCCCCCGTTCCGGTTACGCAGCGCGTTCGAAACGCGATCGCTGTGAACAATCTGTGATGAAGGGTCCGGGACGCCGACAAGGGACCGGGTACCGCCGGGAAGGGCCGGGAACCGTCCGGAACGGTCCGGAATCACCGGAACGCTCCTGGATCACCGGAGGGGTCCTGGATCACCGGAGGGGTCCTGGAACCGCCGGGAGCCGCCCGGGAACGGCAGAGAGCCGCACCATGGCGGCTCTCCGGCATCGAACCGGGCCGTCGGCTGTCGGAGGCCGTCAGCCGTTGGCCTTCTCGTACGCCTCGCGGATCTTCGCCGGCACCCGGCCGCGGTCGTTCACCTCGAGACCCTGTTCCTTGGCCCAGGCGCGGATCTGCGCCGTCTCCTGGCTGCTGCCCGCCGCCGCACGCGTCTTGGCACGGCCGCCGGAGGCGCGGCCACCGGTACGGCGCCCGCTCTTCACGTAGGGCTCGAGCAGGCCGCGCAGCTTGTCCGCGTTGGCTGTCGTGAGGTCGATCTCGTACGTCTTGCCGTCCAGCGCGAACGTCACCGTCTCGTCCGCCTCGCCGCCGTCGAGGTCGTCGACAAGAAGGACCTGAACCTTCTGTGCCACCGCTATTCCTTTCATCGATAACCCTGGGGCGGCTCCGGGCGGAGCCGTTTCGCCGTCCCTCGTTATATGCAGTACTGCAGTACGCCGGAAAGCAAACCGCTTTTGCCTGGAAAACACAAACCCCCGGGAGAGGCCGGGCTCGCGAACGCAGCCGAAAACCTGCCCGTTCCGGACATAGGGAACCCGTGAAGAGGGAAGGACCCGGAATACCTCACACGGTGAAGGAGCGGAGAAGGGCTTCGCCGCCGCCGTAGAAGATCACAGATGCAGAAGCATCCGACTGTTGCCCAGGGTGTTCGGTTTCACTCGTTCGAGTCCCAGGAACTCCGCCACGCCCTCGTCATACGAGCGCAGGAGCTCCGCGTAGACATCGGTGTCGACAGGGGTCTCGCCGATCTCGACGAAGCCGTGCTTCCCGAAGAACTCGACTTCGAAGGTGAGACAGAAAACGCGGCGTACACCGAGCCATCGCGCGGTCTGCAGGAGCTTCTCCAGCAAGTGATGCCCGACGCCCGCGCCCTTGAGTACCGGGTTCACGGCGAGAGTGCGCACTTCGGCGAGGTCTTCCCACATCACGTGCAGCGCGCCGCAGCCGACCACCTCGGCGTTGTCGTCGCGTTCCGCCACCCAGAACTCCTGGATGTCCTCGTAAAGCGTGACGGTCGCTTTGTCGAGGAGCCTGCCGTCACGGGTGTACGCGTCGAGGAGTCGACGGAGAGCGGGGACATCACCGGTCCTGGCCCTGCGTACGGTGAAAGCTTTGGTGCTGACTTCGGAACGCTCCACTGACATGTCCGGACGTTATCGCCCGGAACCGTCGTCCGCCGACTCGGGGGCGTTCTCACCACTCGGGACGTTCTCGTCACCCGCCGTGTTCCCCGCTGCCGGCGCCTTCCCGGCTTCCGGCGCCTTCCCGGCTTCCGGTGCCTTCCCGGCTTCCGGAGTGTTTGCGGCGTGCGGTGCGTTCCCGGAGTCCGAGGCGTTCTCAGCATCCGGGACGGCGCCGGGGCCGTGTGCGATGCGGAGTGCGTCGCGGACCATGCCGCGCTGCTCCTCGTTCATCATCCCGAAGAACGCCACCAGGGCCGCGGTGGGATTGTCGCTCCGGGACCAGGCGTCGTTCATCAGCGCGGCCACGTATGCGGCACGGCTGGAGACCGCCTCATATCGATAGGCCCGGCCTTCGGCGTGCCGGCGGACCCAGCCCTTGCGCTGGAGATTGTCGAGAACGGTCATCACCGTGGTGTAGGCGATCGAGCGTTCCCTCTGGAGATCTTCCAGGACTTCCCGGACGGTCACGGGCCGGTTCCACTGCCAGATCCGGCTCATGACGGCGTCTTCGAGTTCTCCCAGGGGTTTCGGCATGGGAGGGACGATAGCCCCGGAACGCGCCCGTTCCGGGCGGGCGCGGCACGTGCGCGGCGCGGACGCGGCGCACGTGCGGACGCCGCGTCCGCGGCGGCGGACCGGAACGAGGGGCGGCTGTCAGGCCTCGTCGCGGCGGGGGGTGGCCTGGGCCTGGGCCAGGGCCGCGTCCACCGCGGCGTCCTCCTTGGCCTTGTTGGCTCCGCCCTGGGTTTTGATGATCACCCGGATGACCCCGATGAAGAAGGCGGCCATCACGAACGGGGGCAGGAGCGCGGAAACGTAGTCCATGGCACCAGGGTAGCCACCCCCCGCGCTCAGCCCGCGGCCAGCCGCCCCGTCGAGGGTTCGTCCGGTGGAGCGGACGGTGAGGCGGGCGAGGAGGGCGGGCCGGACGGCTTACGGCGCGGGAACACCTCGCCGGGGGTGGGAATCGGCCGCCCGGGCGACGGCTGCGGGGGGTTCTGCGGGTCGGAGGACGGCGAAGGCTCCGGCCTCTCCTCCGGATCGCCCTCACCGCCGTCCGCGCTCAGGCCGCCGGGCAGGGCCAGCAGCCGGGTGCGGGCCGTCGGGACCCCTCGCGCGGCCCGGCCGAGGAGTTCGGCGGCCTCGGTGAGCGGTCGCCGGCCGGGGGGAACCGAGGCCGTCGCGGGCACCGGTACGAGTTCCGGGCGGGCCGCCGTCGCCGGCTCCGAACCCTGCACGGGCAGGACCGGCACGGGCACGGGCACGGCCACCGGCGGGACGGCCACCGGCGTGACGGCACGCTCGCGCTCGGCGGGGGTGTCGCACCGGCGCAGCAGGGCGGCGGCGACGGGGTTGCCGCTCAGGGCGCGGAGTGCGGCCAGGTCCTCCTGTTCCGGGCGGTGACCGGCGTCCAGCGCCTCGCGCAGGAGACGGAGGTAGCCGGTGACGGTGCCCGGGAGGGCGGCGCGGTAGCGGACCAGGTCGGCCAGGAGGAAGGCGCGCTGCCGGGCCGCCTCCCGCGTCACCTCGTCGACCGCGTCGGCGAGCCGCAGGCAGTCCTGGACCTCCTGGGGGGAGGCGGGGCGGGGGTGAAGGGCGAGGGCGAGGGCACGGCGGAGCACGCGCAGCTCTTGCGGGCCGAACGCCATGCCGCGGGATCCGTAGGGCGTGGGCATGGCGCGACCATACGCGCCAATCAGACAATCATGGACATATTTCCATCGGCGCGCCGTCCCCGCCCCTCCGACCGGCCCTCCGTGCGATCGCCCGCGTCACCGGGGACGAGCAGGCCCGGACACCCGCGCCCCGGCACCGTGCAGACGGGTGCCGGGGCGCGGACGGGACGTGAGGCCAGGGCGGTGAAGCCGGAGGCGGTGAAGCCGGGGGCAGTGAGGTCAAGAGCGGTGAGGTCAGCTGCGGCCGATGTTGCGCTCGTAGACGAGACGGAGCCCGATCAGCGTGAGCCACGGCTCGTGCTCGTCGATGACCGTGGATTCGCCGAGGACCATGGGCGCCAGGCCACCCGTGGCGATGACCGTGACGTCGTCGGGATCGTCGGCCAGCTCGCGGGCCATCCGCTCGACGACCCCGTCGACCTGCCCGGCGAAGCCGTAGATGATGCCCGACTGCATCGCCTCGACCGTGTTCCGCCCGATCACGCTCCGCGGGCGCGCAACCTCGATCTTGCGGAGCTGTGCGCCCTTGACGCCCAGCGCTTCCACGGAGATCTCGATGCCCGGCGCGATCACCCCTCCGATGTACTCCCCGCGGGCGCTGACCGCGTCGAAGGTGGTGGCGGTGCCGAAGTCGACCACGATGGCGGGCCCGCCGTAGAGCTCGGCCGCGGCGACCGCGTTGATGATGCGGTCCGCGCCGACCTCCTTGGGGTTGTCGGTGAGGATCGGCACGCCCGTCTTGACGCCGGGCTCGACAATCACCGCGGGCACGTCGCCGTAGTACCGGCGGGTCACCTCACGCAGTTCGTGCAGGACGGACGGGACGGTGGCGCAGATGGCGATGCCGTCGATGCCCTCGCCGAGTTCGCCGCCGAGCAGCGGGTGTGCCCCCATCAGGCCCTGCATCAGCACGGCCATCTCGTCCGCGGTGCGGCGCGGGTCGGTGGAGATGCGCCAGTGCTCGATGACCTCCGAGCCGTCGAACAGTCCCAGCACGGTGTGCGTGTTGCCCACGTCGATCGTCAGCAGCATGGCCCCCGCCCCTACTCCGAGTCGTTCTGCGCCGCGCCCTGAGCCTCACGGAGGTCCAGGCCGATGTCCAGGATGGGCGAGGAGTGCGTGAGCGCGCCCACCGCCAGGTGGTCGACGCCGGTGTCGGCGTACGCCTTGGCGTTCTCCAGGGTGAGCCGTCCGGACGCCTCCAGCTTGGCCCGCCCGGCGGTGACGGCGACCGCCTCCGCGCACTCGGCGGGCGTGAAGTTGTCCAGCAGGATCAGGTCGGCCCCGGCGTCCAGCACCTCGCGGAGCTGGTGCAGCGTGTCGACCTCGACCTCGATCGGCAGCTCCGGGAAGCGCTCGCGGACCGCCCGGAACGCCTCGGCCACGCCACCGGCCGCGACCACGTGGTTGTCCTTGACCAGGGCGGCGTCGGAGAGCGACATCCGGTGGTTCTCGCCGCCGCCGCAGCGCACCGCGTACTTCTCCAGCGAGCGGAGACCGGGCGTGGTCTTACGGGTGTCGCGGACGGTCGCGGAGGTGCCTTCGAGGACGTCGGCCCAGGCGCGGGTGGCGGTGGCGATGCCGGACAGGCGGCACATGATGTTGAGCGCGCTGCGCTCCGCGGTGAGCAGGTCACGCGTACGGGTGGTGACCGAGAGCAGTTTCTGCCCGGCTTCCACACGGTCGCCGTCCTCGGCGTGCCGCTCGACCTCGAACTCGTCGGAGGCGACCACCGAGATCACCGCCTCGGCGATCCGCAGCCCGGCGACCACGCCCGCCTCACGGGCGGTGAAGTCGGCGGTGGCGACGGCCTCCTCGGGGATGGTGGCCCAGGTGGTGACGTCCACGCCGCCGTCGAGGTCCTCAGCGACCGCCATGGTCGCGATGTCCTCCACCTCGGCCGGGTCGAGGCCGGCCTCGGTCAGCAGCTCGGCCAGGGCGGGGTCGAGGCCGCACTCGTAGTCGTCGAACTCGTGGTCGTCGCCGGCGCCGCAGGCGCAGCCGTCGCCGCAGCCTCCCCCGTCGGCGAGGGGGAGGTCGGCAGGGCCGGAGGGGTCGGAGGGGCTCACTTCTTCACTGCTCCTGTGGGAGTGGTGACCGGTGCGAAGCCCGGTCCGTCGGTGGTGTGCACGGCGAGCGTACGGCCCTCGCCGAGGCGGACGACGATGTGGCGGCGCCACTGCTCGTCGTCCCGGTCGGGGCGGTCCTCGCGCCAGTGGCAGCCGCGGGTCTCCTCACGGCGGCGGGCCGCCTCGACGAGGACCCGGGCGACCAGCAGGAGGTTGGCCGTCTCCCAGGTCTCGGTGCCCGGGACGGGCTGCTTCCCGGGGCCCTCGGCGGCGGTCTGCAGTTCGGCCAGCTTCTCGGCGGCCCGCCGCAGGGAGTCGGCCGAACGCAGCACGCCGGCGCCCTCGGTCATGATGCGCTGGACGGCGGACCGGTCCTCGGGGGCGGGGAGCGGCTGGACCCCGGCCGTCTGCGGCACGGCCGGGACCGCGGTGCGGGCGGGCGCGCCGTCCTCGGCCCGGCGTGGGGCACCGACGACGGCCTCGGGCTCGGCTTCGGCTTCGGGCTCGGCTTCGGACTCGGCTTCGGCTTCGGCTTCGGCTTCGGGCTCGGCCTTGGTGTCGGCCTCGGTGCCGGCGGTGCCGGTGATGCCCGCGATGCCCGCGACCCCCGCGGGCGCGACGCCTCCGGACGCGATGTCGGCGGCGATCCGCTCGGCGTAGACCAGCCCCTCCAGCAGGGAGTTCGAGGCCAGCCGGTTGGCACCGTGGACGCCGGTGCAGGCGACCTCGCCGCAGGCGTAGAGGCCGGGCACGGTGGTGCGGCCGGACGAATCGGTGCGGACGCCACCAGAGGCGTAGTGGGCGGCCGGGGCGACCGGGATCGGCTCGGTGACCGGGTCGATGCCGTGCGTCCGGCAGGCGGCGAGGATGGTCGGGAAGCGGTGCTCCCACATCTCGGCGCCGAAGTGGCGGGCGTCCAGGTACATGTGCGCGGCGCCCGTCTCCAGCATCCGGCGCATGATGCCCTTGGCCACGATGTCGCGCGGGGCCAGCTCGGCCAGCTCGTGCTGACCGACCATGAACCGGACTCCGTCCGCGTCGACCAGGTGGGCGCCCTCGCCGCGGACCGCCTCGGAGACCAGCGGCTGCTGGCCCTCGGCGTCGGGGCCGAGGAAGAGGACGGTCGGGTGGAACTGGACGAACTCCAGGTCGCTGACCTCGGCGCCGGCCCGCAGCGCGAGCGCCACGCCGTCGCCGGTGGAGACCGACGGGTTGGTGGTGGCGGAGAACACCTGGCCCATGCCGCCGGTGGCGAGGACCACGGCGGGGGCGTGGACGGCGCCGACACCGTCGTGCGCGCCCTCGCCCATGACGTGCAGGGTGACGCCTGCCGTGCGGCCCTCGGCGTCGGTGAGCAGGTCGAGGACCAGGGCGTGTTCGACGGTCCGCAGGCCGCGGGCCTGGACCGCCTCGACCAGGGCACGGGATATCTCGGCGCCGGTGGCGTCACCGCCCGCGTGCGCGATGCGGCGGCGGTGGTGGCCGCCCTCGCGCGTCAGCGCGATCCCGCCGCCCGCGTCGGTGTCGAAGCGGGCGCCGGTGGAGATCAGGCGGCGCACCGCGTCGGGGCCCTCGGTGACCAGCAGGCGCACGGCCTCCTCGTCGCAGAGTCCCGCGCCCGCGACCAGGGTGTCGTCGAGGTGCTGCCCGGGGGTGTCGCCCTCGCCCAGGGCGGCGGCTATGCCGCCCTGCGCCCAGCGGGTGGATCCGGCGTCCAGCCGGGCCTTGGTGACGACGACGGTGCGCAGCCCGGCCGCCTCGCAGCGCAGCGCGGCGGTCAGTCCGGCCACGCCGGAGCCGACGACGACCACGTCGGCGTCGACGGACCAGCCGGGTGCGGGCGCGGGCAGCCGTATACCGGCGCGCGGGGTGGGCGCGGGGCCGGTGGGGGTCACGGGGCCGGTGGGGGTCACGGGGTGTCTCCGTCTTCCGGGCCGGGCTCGCGACCGCCGTCCGGGGCGAAGGTGAGCGGCAGGTTGTCGATCAGCCGGGTCCGGCCGACCGTGGCGGCGAGAGCGAGCACGGCCTCGCCGGTGTGGTCGTCGGTGACCTCGGTGAAGTCCGCGGGGTCGACCAGCGCCAGGTAGTCGAGGACCAGCGGGGGCTCCGTCCTGGCCGCGTCGTCCAGCACCAGGCGGGCGGCGTCGCGGACGGCGGCGGGACCCGAGGCATTGCCGCAGGCTGCGGCCAGCGCGTGCGCGTCGGCGGCCTCGCGGCTCTCGCCGAGCCGCTCCAGCGCGGCGGCACGGGCCTCGGTGGAGGGGACCTCCTGGGCGCGGGCGCGCAGCGCCTCCAGGGCGGCGAGCCGGTCGCGGCCCGCGAAGAGCGCACGGGACAGGGCGAGCGCGGTGCGCCGCTCGTCGGCGGAGAGGTAGCGGTTGCGGCTGGAGAGGGCCAGGCCGTCCTCCTCCCGGACCGTGGGCACGCCGACGATCTCCACACCGAAGTTCAGGTCGCGGACCATCCGGCGGATCAGCGCCAGCTGCTGGGCGTCCTTCTGCCCGTAGAAGGCGATGTCCGGGCGGGTGAGGTGGAGCAGCTTGCCGACGACGGTGAGCATGCCGTCGAAGTGGCCGGGACGGAAGGCACCCTCGAGGCGCTCGCCCATCGGCCCGGCGGTGATCCTCACCTGGGGCTCGCCGCCGGGGTAGACCTCGTCGACCGGCGGGGCGAAGACCACGTCGGCCCCGCAGGAGGCGGCGAGTTCCACGTCGGCGTCGAGGGTGCGCGGGTAGCGGTCGAGGTCCTCACCCGCGCCGAACTGCAGCGGGTTGACGAAGACGGTGACCACGACCTCCCCCTGCGGGCCGGCCTTCTCGCGGGCCGCGCGGATGAGGGTGCCGTGCCCCTCGTGCAGGGCGCCCATGGTCATCACGACGGCGCGGCGTCCGGTGCGGGGGCGGGCCGCCAGGTCCGCGGCGGTGTGCAGCAGCTCGGGCTTGCCGGCCTGGGTCATCGGGTGTCCTCCCCGTCGTCGCCGGTGGTCCCGTCCGTTCCACGGGGGCCGCCGGCGCGGTCGGTCGTGCCGTCCTGGCCGAGTACCCCGAGAAGGTCTTCGGCGAGTTCGGGCCTGAGCAGTCCCTTCGCGAGGGCGCGGTCGGCGGTGGCGCGGGCCATCGCCAGGTAGCCGGGCAGGGTCTGCGGGGCGTGCCGGCGCAGCTGCTCGATGTGGGCGGCGACCGTGCCCGCGTCGCCGCGGGAGACGGGACCGGTCAGGGCGGCGTCACCGGAACGCAGCGCGTTGTCCAGGGCGGCGCCGAGCAGCGGGCCGAGCATCCGGTCCGGGGCGCCCACTCCGGCGGCGCCGAGCAGTTCCATGGACTGGGCGACCAGGGTGATCAGGTGGTTGGAGCCCAGGGCCAGCGCCGCGTGGTAGAGCGGGCGGTTGCGTTCCTCGATCCACTCGGGTTCGCCCCCCATCTCCACCACCAGCGCCTCGGCGGCAAGCCGCAGCTGCTCCGGCGCGGTGACGCCGAACGAGCAGCCCGCCAGGCGCTGCACGTCGACCGCGGTGCCGGTGAAGGTCATCGCGGGGTGCAGGGCGAGCGGGAGCGCGCCGACCCGCAGGGCGGGCTCCATGACGCCGACGCCGTACCGGCCGGAGGTGTGCACGACCAGCTGGCCGGGGCGGATCGCGCCGGTCTCCGCGAGGCCCTGCACGAGTCCGGGCAGGACGTCGTCCGGGACGGTGAGCAGGACCAGCTCGGAGCGGGCCAGCACCTCGGCCGGAGTGACCAGCGGGACGTCCGGCAGCAGCTCGGCGGCCCGGCGCCGGGAGGCGTCGGAAACGCCGGACACCGCGGCCGGCCGGTGCCCGGCCAGTTGGAGCGAGGCCGCCAGCGCCGGACCGACGCGGCCGGCGCCGACGACGCCGACGGCGAGCCGCGCGGGGCGGTCCCTGGGGTCGGGGGGATGGGGTTGTGTGGTCACGCGACGAGGGCCTTCCCGTTCCAGTCCGCTTCGGGTACCGGACGATTTCTCGTCATGTTAACGCGATCCCTTCCGCAGGGGTCGGTTGTCCACAGGCTGCGTCCGGTCGCTCCCCCTCGTCCTCCGGCCGTTGTCCACAGGGGCTCTTCCGCAAGGCCTCGTCCACAGGTGCTTTTCCACAGGTCCGGCAGGGGACGGCGATCGCAGGCATGATCCTTGCCATGAACGACAGTGCGAACGACCAGGCGGCGCGGCGTGCCCGGCGGCTGGAACTGCTCCGGGACTCCGTCCGGACACTGACCCGGCCGGGGTTCCGGTCGACGCTGCGCGAGCGGCTGGACGACCTGGTGGAGCAGGCGGGCTCGGTCCACGACCTGGACGAGCCCTCGGACATCTACGGCGGCGGCGTGGTGGAGGCCTTGGAGCGCCGGGTGGCCGGCCTGCTGGGCATGGAGGCCGCGGCCTTCTTCCCGTCGGGCACCATGGCGCAGCAGGTCGCGTTGCGCTGCTGGGCCGGGCGGACGGGCAACCGGGCGGTGGCCCTGCATCCGCTGGCGCACCCCGAGATGCACGAGCGCAACGCGTTCGCGGAGGTGGCCGGTCTGAGGACACTGCGGCTGACGGACGAGCCCCGGCTGCCCACGCCGCAGGAGATACAGGACCTGGGTGAGCCGTTCGGCGCGCTGATGGTGGAACTGCCGCTGCGTGACGCCGGGTTCGTGCTGCCCACCTGGGAGGAGCTGACGGCCACCGTGGAAGCGGCCCGTGAGCTGGACGCGGTCGTCCACTTCGACGGCGCCCGGCTGTGGGAGTCGACGGTCCACCTCGGGCGTCCGCTGGACGAGATCGCCGGCCTGGCGGACTCGGTGTACGTCTCGTTCTACAAGTCGCTGGACGGCTTCTCGGGCGCGGTGCTGGCCGGTCCGGCCTCACTGGTGGAGGAGGCCCGGGTGTGGCGGCACCGGTACGGCGGGCAGGTGTTCCAGCAGTTCCCGGCCGCGCTGTCGGCGCTGCTCGGGCTGGAGCGTGAGCTGCCCCGGCTGCCGGAGTACGTGGCGCACGCCAAGGTGGTGGCGGCTGCGCTGGCGGAAGGGCTGGCCGCCGGAGGGCTGCCGTGGGCGCGGGTGCATCCGGAGCCGCCTCACACCCACCAGTTCCAGGTCTGGCTGCCGTACGCGCCCGAGGTGCTGGAGCAGACGGCGATACGCCAGGCGGAGGAGACCGGGCGGCTGCTCTTCGTGGCCGACTGGCACGCCCAGGGGCCCGGGATCTCGTACCACGAGACCACGGTGACCTCCCCGGGGCTGGAGTGGACCGGCGAGGAGGTACGGGAGGCGGCCCGGGACTTCGCGGAGCGGCTGCTCGCGCGCGGCTGACCGGCGCGCCGCCCGGCCTCCGGCGGATCCGCCGACGCCCGTCGGACCCGGTCGGGCTCCAGGGAGCCGGTCGGGCTCCGGTGCGGGGCGGTCGGCCTCCGGCACAGGCGGCCGGACTCTGCCGGTCCGGTCGGGCTGTTCAGTCGAACCGGATGTGGCGAAGCCCGACCCGGGCCCGGCGGTAGCGGTCGGCCAGCGCTCCGCCCCGGTTGGGGCGGAGCGTGAGGCCGGCCAGGACGGCGATCCGGTCGGCGGTCCTGGGCACGGTGAAGTCGTCCGTCCACAGGTGTTCGGCGAACTCGGGCTCCTTGAGGCGCTCCAGTGTCCCGTCGAGCCGCTCGACGGCCCAGCTTTCGAACCGTCGTGGTTTCCACCGGCCCACCAGGTGGCCCAGCATGCGTCCGAGGCCGCGTTCACGCAGTCGCCGCAGCACGGTCTCCCGTTGCGCGAGGAGGGTGAAGTGCCGTACGTCATGTCCCAGTTCGCCGAGTCGTCCGACCGTCTGCGCGAAGTACTCGGGATCGGTCACCGTCATCGGGACGATCACCACGCCCTCGTGGCGGGTGAGGGCGAGGTCGAGCACCTCGACCACACCCTGGCGCCAGGAGGCCAGGTCCTGGAAGTCGCCGCGCAGTTCGGGCGGCGTCATCCGGCGCAGGCCGAATCCGAGGTGCTCCGGGTCGCAGATCACGCTGCCGGGCAGCCGTCGGTGTATCTCGTGCGCGGTCTGTGTCTTGCCGCCCCCGAAAGGGCCGTTGATCCACAGGAGCATGGGCAGAATCTAGTGGCCGGGGGCCGCGCGCGGGCCCGGTCGGGACAATCCGCGGTCGCCGGCCCATGGCGGGGAGGGGCGGCGGTCTCAGCCGAGCCCTCCGGCCCGCACCAGGCCCGTCTCGTAGGCGAGGACCACGACCTGGACCCGGTCGCGCAGCCCGAGTTTGGTGAGGATGCGCCCCACGTGGGTCTTCACGGTGGCCTCGGACAGGACCAGCCGGGCCGCGATCTCCCCGTTGGACAGCCCCTGGGCGACCAGCACCATCACCTCCCGCTCGCGCGTGGTGAGCCGGGACAGCTCCTCGTCCCGGGTCCGCGAACGCTCGTCGGGGAGGCCCGGCAGCATGGGCGCGAACCGGTCCAGCAGTCGGCGGGTGGTGGACGGCGCGACCACGGCGTCCCCGCTGTGCACGGCGCGGATGGCGGCCAGCAGGTCGCCCGGCGGGACGTCCTTGAGCATGAATCCGCTGGCCCCGGCCCGCAGCGCGGTGAACGCGTACTCGTCCAGGTCGAAGGTGGTCAGGATCAGCACCTTGGGCGCTCCCGGTTCCGCGCAGACCCGGCGGGTGGCCTCGACGCCGTCCATGCGCGGCATCCTGACGTCCATCAGCACCACGTCGGCCCGCGCACCGGCGAGCAGACGCAGCGCCTCCTCGCCGTCGCCGGCCTCGGCGACCACCTCCATGTCGGGCTGGGCGTCCAGCACCATGCGGAAGCCGGTGCGCAGCAGCGCCTGGTCGTCGACGAGCATCACGCGGATCGGCATCGGTTTCTCGCGTTCCGTGAGGGGGTGGGCGGCAGGAGGCCTGGTGGGCGGGTGGCAGGGGGCGCGGTGTCCGAAGGCGGGCCGGCGGAGGGCGGGTGGTCTGACGGCGACGTCTCAGAGGCTGGATCTGAGCGGCAGCAGGGCACTGATGCGGAAGCCTCCGTCGGGCCGCGGGCCGGCGTCGAGGGTGCCGCCGACCATGCCGACGCGCTCCCTCATGCCGATCAGTCCCTGCCCCTGTCCGTCCGCGCCGCCCGCGGCGCACAGTTCCGGCGGGGCACCCCGGCCGTCGTCCTCGACCAGCAGGCCCAGTCCGTCGTCGAAGTAGACCAGCCGGACCCCGGCTCCCGCCTCGGGCCCCGCGTGCTTGCGGACGTTGGTCAGGGCCTCCTGCACGATGCGGTAGGCGGTGAGCTCCACCCCGCTGGGCAGCGGGCGGGGGCTGCCCTCGACCTTGAAGTCCACGGTCAGGCCCGCGCCCCGGCACTGCTCGACCAGGTCCTCTATCTGCGCCACGTCCGGCTGCGGCACGTACTCACCGTTCACCGGCTGCTCCCCGGTGCGCAGCACACCCAGCAGGCGGCGCATCTCCGCGAGGGCCTGCCGACCGGTGGCCGAGATGGTCTCCAGGGCCTTCTTCGACTGCTCGGGGGCGGTGTCCAGGACATAGGCGGCGCCGTCGGCCTGGACCACCATCACGGACACGTTGTGGGCCACCACGTCATGCAGTTCCCGGGCTATCCGGGCGCGCTCGGCGGCCACCGCGATCTTGGCCTGGGACTCCCGCTCCCGCTCCAGCCGGGCGGCCCGCTCCTCCAGCTGCGCGAAGTAGGCGCTGCGGGTGCGGCGGGCGTCGCCGAGCACCCAGGCGAAGACCAGCGGCACGGTCTGGAAGACCAGGATCACCACGTTGCCCAGCAGGGACGACTTCTCCTCCGGCCAGCGCAGCTGCACCAGGGGGGCCGCCAGTAGGGCCACCACCAGAGCGGCGCGCGAGGCACGGACGCTGCCGGCCACGGCGACCGAGTAGATGGTCATCAGCAGCGCGAAGTCGGCCGGGAGGATCGGCACGTCCATCACCAGCTGGAGGGCTCCGGCCGCGGTGGCCAGCAGCAGCATCCGCTCCGGCATCCGGGACCGCAGCGTCGTCGCCACGCCGAGGGCGAGGATCAGCGGCAGGACGACCGGCCGTTCCCCGTAGGCGGTATCGGGACGGTGGTCCCCCATCGCCACCGACGGGAGGACGAGCAGAACCGCCCAGAAGCCGTCCACCCAGGTCTGGTGGGAGCGGATGAAGTCGTAGAGGCGCTGCACCTGTACAGGGTAGGGATGCCGGAGCCCTCCGGAAGTCAGCCGGGCGATCGATCCCCGTGGGCCGGCCGTACACCCCCAGGGGGAGCCGGCCCGCTCAGGGGCGCGAGGCGCCTAGCCTTGCCACGTGGCGAAGGCGGGACAGCGATGACGGGACACGGCGACCGGACGGGCGGCGACCGGACGGGCGGCGCACGCGGGTGGCGGGAGGCGGCGCGGGCGGCGCTGTACGGCCCGGGCGGCTTCTACCGCCGGCCGGAGGGCCCGGCAGGACACTTCCGCACCTCGGTGCACGCCTCCCCACTGTTCGCGAACGCCGTCTCCCGGCTGCTGTGCCGGGTCGACGCGGCACTGGACCGGCCCTCGGACCTGACCTTCGTCGACATGGCGGCCGGACGCGGAGAACTGGCCGCCCGGGTCCTCGCCGAGCTCCCGCCGGAGGTGGCCCTGCGGACCCGGGTCTGCGCCGTGGAGGTGGCGGACCGCCCCGCCGGACTGCCGGAGCGGATCGAGTGGCTGGACGAACCCCCGCCCGGGGTGCGCGGGCTGCTGTTCGCCAACGAGTGGCTGGACAACGTGCCGGTGGACGTCGCGGAGACCGACGAGGACGGTGTCCCACGCCGCGTCCTGGTCCACGCGGACGGCACAGAGGTTCCCGGCGAGCCGGTGGACGGCGAGGACGCCGCCTGGCTGGAGCGCTGGTGGCCGCTGCCGCCCGAGGAGGGGCTGCGCGCCGAGATCGGCCTGCCGCGCGACCGGGCCTGGGCGGGGGCGGTGGCCTCCCTGGACCGAGGGCTCGCGGTGGCCGTCGACTACGCGCACACGGCCGGCGCCCGGCCCCCGTTCGGCACGCTCACCGGTTTCCGCGAGGGCCGCGAGGTGCCGCCCGTCCCCGACGGCTGCCGCGACCTGACCGCCCATGTCGCGCTGGACGCCTGTCTCCTGCCAGGGGGGCGCCTGCTCACCCAGCGGGAGGCGCTGCGCGCGCTCGGCGCCACGGGTTCCCGGCCACCGCTGGCCCTGGCCTCCTCCGACCCCGCGGGCTACGTCCGCGCCCTCGCCTCGGCCGGCGAGGCCGCGGAACTCACCGCGACCGGCGGACTCGGCGACTTCACCTGGCTCCTCCAGCCGGTCGGCGTTCCGGACCCGCTGGCGCCGTGAGGGCGGCCGGCCCCCGCCCGGCCGACCTCACGGCACTGCCGCCTACTTGTCGATGTCCCCGACGACGAAGAAGAGCGAGCCGAGGATGGCGACCATGTCGGCGACCAGGGTGCCTGGCAGCAGCTCGGTGAGCGTCTGGATGTTGTTGAAGGACGCCGACCGCAGCTTCAGCCGGTACGGGGTCTTCTCACCGCGCGAGACCAGGTAGTAGCCGTTGATGCCGAGCGGGTTCTCGGTCCACGCGTAGGTGTGCCCCTCCGGCGCCTTCAGCACCTTGGGCAGCCGCTGGTTGACCGGCCCCGGCGGCAGCTCGGCCAGCCTGTCCAGGCACGCCTCCGCCAGGTCGAGCGCGTTGTGGGTCTGCCCCAGCAGGCACTCGAACCGCGCCAGGCAGTCGCCCTCCTGGCGGGTGACCACCTGGAGGACGTCGCCGAGCTCGCCGTACGCCAGGTAGGGCTCGTCGCGCCGCAGGTCGAAGTCGACGCCGGAGGCACGGGCGATCGGCCCGCTCACCCCGTAGGCGTGCACCGCCTCCGCTCTCAGCACGCCGACGCCGCGGGTCCGGCCGCGGAAGATCTCGTTGCCGAGCACCAGGTCGTCGAAGACGTCCATCCGGGATCGCACGGCGGCCACCACGGCACGGACCCGGTCCGTCCAGCCCAGCGGCAGGTCCTCCTTGAGGCCGCCGACCCGGTTGAACATGTAGTGGATGCGTCCGCCGGAGACCTCCTCCATGACGTGCTGGAGGTCCTCGCGCTCACGGAAGGCGTAGAACATCGGCGTGATGCCGCCGAGCTCCAGCGGGTAGGAGCCGAGGAACATCAGGTGGTTGAGCACCCGGTTGAGCTCGGCGAGCAGGGTGCGGATCCACACCGCCCGGTCCGGGACCTCCATACCGAGCATCCGCTCGACCGCCATCACCACGCCCAGCTCGTTGGAGAACGCCGAGAGCCAGTCGTGACGATTGGCCAGCATGATGATCTGCCGGTAATCACGGGCCTCGAAGAGCTTCTCCGCGCCGCGGTGCATGTAGCCGATCACCGGCTCGGCGCTGGTGATGCGTTCGCCGTCCAGCACCAGGCGCAGGCGCAGCACGCCGTGCGTGGAGGGGTGCTGGGGGCCGATGTTGAGCACCATGTCGGTGGTCTCGGCGGCGGCGCCGATGCCGACCGTGGTCTGCGTCGTGGACGTCATGGCTTCAGTCTCGCCTACTGCGGACGCGGGGCGTGGGGGCAGGGCGGGCGGGACCCAGGAGGGACCGCCCGTCACGGCGCGCGGGGCGCGGTGCGTGTTCCGGCGGGTCAGGACGCCGCGTGCAGGTCGTCATCCTGTGCGTCGACGTCGATCACCCGGCCGACGTCGGTCCGCGGCGACGTCCTGATCAGCGGCTGCGCCGGAACGGACGCGGTCCGCCCCTCGCTCCGGGGCTGCGGAGCGGCGGGCTGCCACGGTGTCTGCTGAGCCGCCTGCTGCGGAGCCGCCTGCTGCTGAGTCTCGTGCTGCGGAGCCTCCTGCTGCTGGGCCTCCTGCTGCTGGACGGCCGGCTCCCGGGCGGCGTACTGCCCGGCCTCCTGCGGCTCGGACCCGTGCTGCTCGGCCCGCTGCGTGCCGAAGAAGTCGAAGCCGCCCTCGGCACCGGGACGGCGCGGAGTCCCGGCGGCCGGGACCACGGCGACGGCGGTGGGCACCGTGTAGTGCCCACCGGCCGGGCGGACCGGCTGAGCCGTCGACGAGCCGCCCGTGGCGCCACCCGGCTCGCCCTCGGCACCACTTCCGTTCCCGTTCCCGTCCCCAGGCACGGCACGGTCGGGCAGTGCCTCCTCCACGTCCGTGGCCGGCACGGTGCCGTCGGCCGCCCGCCCGCCGTCGAGGCCGGGATCGCGGTGCGCATCCGGTCCGTGGACGTCCTCGACGTCCTCGACGCGCGCGGGCTCCTCGATCTCCGGGGCCTCGCCCGACTCGGCGGCCCCATCCAGGTCCCCGTCCTCGGTCAGCTCGGCCCGCGCGGAACGCGCCTCGCCGAACGCGGACCCATCGCTCTCGGACCCCCCGATCCCGGACGCACCGAACGCGGACCCGGAGTCGGCGGACCCGGCACCCGCGGGCCACGGCTCCGCACCGACGGCGGCCGGGCGGGTCTCCAGCGCGTCCAGCGCCGCCCTCGCCCGGCGGAACAGCTCGCCGCCCCGCGGCGAGAAGGGCCGGGCGGGCTCCGGGGCCGGGGCCGGACCGAGCGCCGGGGCCTCACGTACCGGAGGCAGCGCCGGGACGGGGTCCTTGGCCTCGATCTCCAGCAGGCGTCGCCCCTCCAGGGCACTCGCCCGCTCCGTCTCCGCCGTCGCGTAGCGCCGCAGCAGGGAGGCGTGCTCGTTGCGCAGCGCCGCCAGTTCGGCACGCTTGGACCGCAGCCGCTGCTCCAGCTTGATCCGGAGCTCCCGGCCCTCCTCCAGGTCGGCCTCCAGCTCCGCCACCCGCTCCTCGTGCTGCCACTCGGCACTGGCCTTGGCGCGCTTCAGCTCGGCGACGCTCAGACCGGCCGCCGCGTCCCAGCGCCGCAGGGTCACCGCGGCGGCCACGCCGACCACGGCGGCGAGAGCGGTCATCAGCCGCAACAGCAACGGTTCACCAAGGAACCACGGAACCAGCGCACAGACCACGGACACGACTGCGAACGCCGACGGCGGCAGGAGCCTGTGCAGAGGCGGGGAATGACGATGGCGTCCTCGTGGCATGGCCAGAAACTTACCGCGCGTAGGCGGCCGTGGACGCCCGGGAAGGCAAAATCGGCGGCTCCGCTTTCCGTCCGGACATTCCCGTTTCTTGATCAGATCTGCGGAGACCCCGCTCCGCATCCCGGTTTGCACCACTTCGCAGGCCCTTCGCCGGGCCGACGGGGTCGGCGCGCCCCTGCCCGGCCGCCTAGGCTGGTCGCATGAGCAAGCAGTGCGTACGCGGCCACGTGGCGGGCCTTCCGACGTGGGACCGCTGCGCGGTCATGGGCGTCGTCAACGTGACTCCGGACTCCTTCTCCGACGGTGGCCGGTGGTTCGACACCACTGCGGCGATCAAGCGCGGCCTGGACCTCGTCGCGGAAGGCGCCGACCTGGCCGACGTGGGCGGCGAGTCCACCCGGCCCGGCGCCACCCGGGTGGACGAGGCGGAGGAGCTGCGCCGGGTGATCCCGGTGGTCCGCGGGCTGGCCGCGGAGGGGGTCGTCGTCTCGGTCGACACCATGCGCGCCTCGGTCGCCGAGAAGGCCCTGGCCGCGGGCGCCGTCATGGTCAACGACGTCAGCGCCGGCCTCGCCGACCCGGCGATGATCCCCGTGGTCGCCGCCGCGGGCGCGCCGTTCGTGGTGATGCACTGGCGCGGCCTGCTGGAGGGCGCCAACATCCCCGGCCGCTACGCCGACGTGGTCCGCGAGGTCGTCGACGAGATCCGCGAACGGGTGGACGCCGCCGTCGCGGGAGGGGTCGACCCCGAGCGGATCGTGGTCGACCCCGGCCTCGGCTTCTCCAAGGGCGCCGAGGACGACCTCGCCCTCCTCGCCCACCTCGACCGCCTCTTCGGGCTCGGACGGCCGGTGCTGGTCGCCGCCTCGCGCAAGCGCTTCCTGGGCCAGGTCCTGGCCGGTCCCCACGGCACCCCGCCGCCCGCCCGGGAACGGGACGCCGCCACCGCCGCCGTCTCCATGCTCGCCGCCCAGCGGGGGGCGTGGGCCGTACGGGTCCACGAGGTCCGCGCCTCGGCCGACGCGGTGCGGGTCGCCGCCGCGGTCGAAGGGGCCAGGTGATCGCGGTGAGCGCCGCGCACACGGACGTCGAGCAGGTCGAACTCGCCAACACGGCCTTCTACGAGGCGATCGAGCAGGGCGACTTCGACGAGCTCTCCGCCCTCTGGCTCTCCCCCGCCGACCTGGGCGTCGACGAGACGTACCACGACCCCGCGGAGACGGGGGTGATCTCCTGCGTCCACCCCGGCTGGCCTGCCCTGAACGGACGTGGCGAGGTGCTGCGGTCCTACGCCCTGATCATGGCGAACACGGATTACATCCAGTTCTTCCTGACCGACGTGCACGTCTCGGTCACCGGGGACACCGCCGTGGTCACCTGCACCGAGAACATCCTCAGCGGCGGCCCGCCGCCCGAGGAGGGCGAGGATCCCGGCCCGCTGCTCGGGCAGCTCGTGGTGGCGACCAACGTGTTCCGGCGCACCCCCTCCGGCTGGAAGATGTGGTCCCACCACGCCTCCCCGGTCCTCACCGAGTCCGACGAGGACGAGGAGCCGGAGGAACCCGACATTCCGGCGTGACTCCCCCGCCCGCGATTGAGGTTGTGGCGCACGGGGTAGTGGCCGTCTTCGGCCGGTCGCACTCCCCCGACGAGGAGGAACGCCGACGCCCACGGGTAGATTCAGTGCCAGTGGGCGCCCTCGCGCATCCGGCGCGGAACCGGCCCCTCACCGACGACTGCAGGAGTGATTCGTAGTGGATCGTGTCGCGCTGCGCGGCCTCAAGGGCCACGGCCACCACGGCGTGTTCCCCGAGGAGCGCGAGACGGGCCAGACCTTCGTGGTGGACGTCGTCCTGGGGCTCGACACCCGGCCCGCCGCGGCCGGCGACGACCTGACGAAGACCGTCCACTACGGCATCCTCGCCGAGGAGGTCGTGGGCGTCGTGGAGGGCGAACCGGTCGACCTGATCGAGACGCTCGCCGAGCGCATCGCCGCGGTCTGCCTCAGGAACGAGATCGTGGCGGAGGTCGAGGTCTGCGTCCACAAGCCGGGCGCGCCCATCACCGTTCCGTTCGACGACGTGACCGTCACCATCAACCGGAGCCGTGTATGACCCCCTCGCGCCTTCCCGGGTCCCCCGACCCCACGGTCCAGCCGGTGCCGGTGTCCGTCGTCGAGGCGGTGGACGCCGCTGACTCCACGCTCTCCAACCCCCGGCAGGCCGTGCTGTCCGTCGGCTCCAACCTCGGCAACCGGATGGAGAACCTCCAGGGCGCCGTCGACGCGCTGGAGGACACCCCTGGCATCCGGATCAAGGCCGTGTCGCCCGTCTACGAGACGGCGCCCTGGGGTGTCGAGCCGGGGGCCCAGCCGAACTACCTGAACGCGGTCGTGATCCTCCGGACGACCCTGCCGCCCTCTTCCCTGCTGGAGCGGGCCCAGGCCGTCGAGGAGGCGTTCCACCGCACGCGCGGCGAGCGGTGGGCGGCCAGGACGCTGGACGTGGACATCGTCGCCTACGAGGGCCGGGTCTCCGACGATCCGGTGCTCACCCTGCCGCACCCGCGTGCCCACGAGCGCGCCTTCGTGCTGGCGCCGTGGCTGGACGCGGACGGGTCCGCCGAGATCCCCGGCCGGGGGCGGGTCGCCGACCTGCTGGCCTCGGTCACCCGCGAGGGCGTGGCACGGCGTGAGGACCTGGAACTCCGCCTGCCCGAATGACGTTGAGAGGCACCGTGAGAGAGCTGCGGATCAGGACCCTGGCCCTGGCGTTCGTCGCCGTCGGACTGCTCGCCTGGGCGGGAGCCCGGCTGTGGCAGGCATTCGGGTCGCTGCCGGGTGTCCCGGCCGCGGCCCCGTTCGTCCTGGCGCTGATCGCCGTGGGGCTGCTGGCCGGTGCGCTGTCGCTGCGGGCACGCCTCAAGGCGCAGCGGGAGCGGCGGCCGGGGGCCAAGGGAGTCAACCCGCTGCTGGCCACCCGCGCGGTCGTGCTCGCGCAGGCGTCCGCCCTGGTGGCGGCACCGGTCGCGGGGCTCTACGCGGGCGTCGCGGTCTTCCTCCTGGAGTCCCTGGAGGTCCCCGCCCGCCGGGGCCAGGCGCTCACGGCGGGGTTCGCGGCGCTCGCCGGCGTCGCGGTCGTCGCCGCGGCCCTCTACCTCCAGCGCGTGTGCCGGCTCCCGGAGGACGAGGAAGAGGCGTGACACCCCCTGGCGCCGGCTGCCGGCCGGCGCCACGACGGGATCGCCCGCCGGCGTGGGTCAGCGGGCCATGATGAGGCTCATCGCCTCCGCCCGCGTGGCGGAATCGCGCAGCTGCCCGCGCACCGCGGAGGTTATCGTCTTCGCGCCCGGCTTCCGGATCCCGCGCATGGACATGCACATGTGCTCGCACTCCACGACCACGATCACGCCACGCGGCTCGAGGATCTCCATCAGGGAGTCCGCGATCTGCGTCGTCATCCGCTCCTGCACCTGCGGACGCCGAGCGTAGACGTCGACCAGCCGCGCCAGCTTGGACAGCCCGGTGATCTTGCCGGTGGTGGACGGGATGTACCCCACGTGCGCCACCCCGCGGAACGGCACCAGGTGATGTTCGCAGGTCGAGTAGACCTCGATGTCCTTGACCAGCACCATCTCGTCGTGGCCCAGGTCGAACGTCGTGGTCAGCACGTCCTCCGGCTCCTGCCGGAGCCCGGCGAAGATCTCCTTGTAGGCCCGCGCGACCCGTGCCGGCGTCTCCCGCAGGCCCTCGCGGTCAGGGTCCTCGCCGACCGCGATGAGCAGTTCCCGGACAGCGCTCTCGGCCCGCTTCTCGTCGAAGAAGCCGATGGCGATCTGTCCGTCCAGCGTCACGGGGTCGGTCATGTGAAGTGCCTCGTTCCTCAGGCTGACTGTGCAGATGGCGCACTGTGCGAAAGGGCGCGCCCCCAAGGCTAGAACCTGGGGGGCGCGCCCTTCATTCCGGGCTGTCCGGCGGCGTGACTCAGCTCTCGGGCCGGTCCTGCCCGCCCTCCGGACGCGGCTCCTGGGCAGGCTCGGCACCCGTGGCGCCACCCGTGAGGGTCTTGCCGGTGGTGCCGGCGCCGTTGCCGCCGTTGGTCAGCGCGAGCTCCCGCGGGGAGAGCACCGGAGGCCGGGTGGACGGCGTGCGACGGGAGGAGCCCGTCCAGGCCGGCCGCGGCGGACGCTTGACGATCGGGGCGAAGACCTCGGCGATCTCCTCCTTGTTCAGCGTCTCCTTCTCCAGCAGCGCCAGCACGAGGTTGTCGAGGACGTCGCGGTTCTCGACCAGGATCTCCCAGGCCTCGTTGTGCGCGTTCTCGATGAGCTTCTTGACCTCTTCGTCGACGAGCGCGGCGATCTCCTCGGAGTAGTCGCGCTGGTGCGCCATCTCCCGGCCGAGGAACGGCTCGGTGTTGTCGCCGCCGAACTTGATCGCGCCGAGGCGCTCGGTCATGCCGTACTGGGTGACCATCGCGCGGGCGAGACCCGTGGCCTTCTCGATGTCGTTGGCCGCGCCCGTGGTCGGGTCGTGGAACACCAGTTCCTCGGCCGCCCGGCCGCCCAGCATGTAGGCGAGCTGGTCGAGCATCTCGTTGCGGGTGGTCGAGTACTTGTCCTCGTCGGGCAGGACCATGGTGTAGCCCAGGGCCCGGCCGCGGCTCAGGATGGTGATCTTGTGCACCGGGTCGGAGTTGGGCGAGGCCGCCGCGACCAGGGCGTGACCGCCCTCGTGGTACGCGGTGATCTTCTTCTCCTTGTCCGACATGATCCGGGTCCGCTTCTGCGGGCCCGCGACCACACGGTCGATCGCCTCGTCCAGCATGTGGTTGTCGATCAGCTTCTTGTCGCTGCGGGCCGTCAGGAGCGCGGCCTCGTTCAGGACGTTCGCCAGATCGGCACCGGTCATGCCGGGGGTACGGCGGGCGACCGCGGTCAGGTCGACGTCGGGCGCGACCGGCTTGCCCTTCTGGTGGACCTTCAGGATCTCCAGGCGGCCCTGCATGTCCGGCCGGTCCACCGCGATCTGACGGTCGAAGCGGCCCGGGCGCAGCAGCGCCGGGTCGAGGATGTCCGGGCGGTTGGTGGCGGCGATGAGGATGACGCCGCCCTTCACGTCGAAGCCGTCCATCTCGACGAGGAGCTGGTTCAGCGTCTGCTCGCGCTCGTCGTGACCGCCGCCGAGGCCGGCGCCGCGGTGGCGGCCGACCGCGTCGATCTCGTCGACGAACACGATGGCCGGGGCGTTCGCCTTGGCCTGCTCGAACAGGTCACGGACGCGGGAGGCGCCGACACCGACGAACATCTCGACGAAGTCGGAACCGGAGATCGAGTAGAACGGCACGCCCGCCTCACCCGCGACGGCGCGGGCCAGCAGGGTCTTACCGGTACCGGGCGGGCCGTAGAGCAGCACACCCTTGGGGATCTTGGCGCCGACGGCCTGGAACTTCGCGGGCTCCTGCAGGAACTCCTTGATCTCGTGGAGCTCCTCCACCGCCTCGTCCGAGCCGGCCACATCGGCGAAGGTGGTCTTGGGGGTGTCCTTGGTGATGAGCTTGGCCTTGGACTTCCCGAAGTTCATGACCCGGGAGCCGCCGCCCTGCATCTGGTTCATCAGGAACAGGAAGACCAGGACCAGCAGGAGGAACGGCAGCAGGGACAGCAGGAAGCCGAGGACCGGGTTGGTCTTCGACTCCGACACCGTGTAGCCGTCCGGGATCTTCTTGTCCTCGAACTTCTGCTGCAGCACGTCGGCCAGGTCGTCACCCTGGCTGCCGATGTAGTTCGCCTGGATCTTGGAGGCCTTCTCGACCTCCTGGCCCTTCTTGAGCTCGACCTTGATGGTCCGCTCGTCACCGGTGGTCAGCTGCGCCGACTGCACCCTGTCGTCGTTGATCGCCTGAACGACCTTGCCGGTGTCCACCGATTCGTAACCGCCGGACCTGCCGACGACCGTCATCAACACGACCACGGCAAGGACGGCCAGCACGATCCACATGACCGGCCCACGGAAGTATCGCTTCACGTCCATCCATACGGAGCGATGCCGCCCCGTCCCTCCTGCCATCGTGAGATTTGATAAAGGCTGTTCTTCGGACGGTACCCCAGCATCGTCCACCGAAGCGGCATGGGACGTCCGACGATCCTTCTACGGATACTCCAACGGCCCGCGAGCGCCAACGGTTCCCGGCCGCCGCGGCCGGGCCCGGCTGGTTGCTCCAGGTGGCCGCCGCGGCCGGTGAGAGCCACCGGCAGCGGTTCAGCCGCCGTAGACGTGAGGTGCGAGCGTGCCGACGAACGGCAGGTTGCGGTACTTCTCCGAGTAGTCCAGGCCGTAGCCGACGACGAACTCGTTGGGGATGTCGAAGCCGACCCACTCGACGTCGATGGCGACCTTGGCGGCCTCCGGCTTGCGCAGCAGCGTGCACACCTTGAGGGAGGCCGGCTCGCGGCCGCCCAGGTTGGAGATCAGCCAGGAAAGGGTGAGGCCGGAGTCGATGATGTCCTCGACGATCAGGACGTCGCGGCCCTTGATGTCCGTGTCCAGGTCCTTGAGGATCCGCACGACGCCCGAGGACTTGGTGCCGGCGCCGTAGGACGACACCGCCATCCAGTCCATGGTGACGGGGGTGGACAACGCCCGCGCGAGATCCGCCATGACCATGACGGCGCCCTTGAGGACACCGACGATCAGCAGATCCTTGCCCGCGTACTCCTCGTCGATCTTCGCGGCCAGTTCGGCCAGCTTGGCGTCGATCTCTTCCTTGGTGATGAGCACCTGCTGGAGATCGGCGCCCATGTCTTTCGCGTCCACCCGCATCACTTTCGGTCGTCCCGCTGGAATGGCCGCGCGAGCCGCGCGGCGCGGCTCGCGCACAGGCCGAACGGCCCCGGTCCGGTTCCCGAGGGAGACCGGGCGAGGTCCGGTGGTCAGCCTTGCCGGATCACCAGTCTGCCACCCTGCCGTCGGGCGACGACGCGACCGGGCAGGTTGATGGCTCCCTGACCCCTCCAACCGGTGATGAGCCGGTCGATCTCCTCGATGTGCCGGGCGAACAGGGAGCCCGCCGGGGCGCCGGCGTCGATGGCCGCCCGGCGCAGGACGCGACGGCGGACGGCCGGCGGCAGGGTCTCCAGCTTGGCGCACTCCAGGAAGCCCGAGTCGTCCCGGACGGCGGACTCGGCCTGGCCGGCCCAGGCGTCCAGCGCGTCCGCGTCGTCCCGGGAGAGCTGGGCCGTGCGGGCGAGCGCCTCGACGACGCCCTTGCCCAGGGCCTTCTCCAGCGCGGGCAGGCCCTCGTGGCGCAGCCGGGAGCGGGTGTAGGAGGGGTCGGTGTTGTGCGGGTCGTCCCAGACGGGGAGGGACTGGGCCATGCACGCCGTGCGGGCCGTCTGGCGGTCCAGGGCGAGGAAGGGGCGCCGGTAACGGCCGCCGGTCCCGGAGATCGCGGCCATGCCGGACAGCGAGCGGATGCCGGAGCCGCGGGCGAGGCCGAGCAGCACCGTCTCGGCCTGGTCGTCACGGGTGTGGCCGAGGAGGACGGCTGCGGCGCCGAACCGGGCGGCGGCCTCGTCCAGGGCGGCGTACCGGGCGTCCCGGGCGGCGGCCTCGGGGCCGCCCTCCCGGCCGACGGTGACGGCGACCGACTCGCAGGGGTCGAGGCCGAGCTCGCCCAGTCGCTGCACCACCTCGGCGGCGCGGACGTCCGAGCCGGACTGAAGGCCGTGGTCGACCGTGACGCCGCCGGCCCGGATTCCCAGCTTGGGGGCCTCGAAGGCGAGGGCGGAGGCCAGCGCCATGGAGTCGGCGCCGCCGGAGCAGGCGACCAGCACCAGCGGCCCGGGGCCCACCGCGGGATCGGCGGCCGGTTCCGCCACCGCGACCCGGGCGCGGACGGCGTCGCGCGCTCCGGCGGAGGCGGCGCGGGCGGAGGTGAGCGTCGATCCGTGCTCGGCGAGGATGTCGTTGAGGACGCGGCGGACCGCCAGGCGTATCGCCGCGACCGCTGGATGGGGACCCATTGTCCGGTTCCCTTCATGAAGTTGTTCGGGGAAGCCGACCCGCAGGACGGTCACACAGAGTGCGTTGATGGTGACAGAAACAGGTCGGTATCCGAGCATCGCACGCCCGCCTTGGGAACACGGTCCCTCGGAAGGGTGATTGATCAGGCGTTGCCCTGCCGCCAACCGGATGCACTTGTTCCATATTCGGTCACGGGCTGTGCTTCCGTCAGCCCGCGCTTCCGGCCGGTCCGTGGACCCGGGCCACCCAGTCGGACGGCGCGTGGATCTCGGCCGGGGTCGGCAGGGTGTTGGGCGAGGTCCAGGCACGGTTGAAGCCGTCCATGCCGACCTGCTCGACGACCGCCCGCACGAACCGCTCACCGTCCCGGTACTGGCGCAGCTTGGCATCCAGGCCGAGCAGCTTGCGGAGCATCAGGTCCATCCGCGACGCCCCCTTGGCGCGGCGCTGCTGGAACTTCTCACGGATCTCCGCCACCGAGCCGACCACCTCGGGCCCGACGCCGTCCATCACGTAGTCGGCGTGCCCCTCCAGGAGCGACATCACGGCCGTGATCCGGCCGAGGACCTCCCGCTGGGCGGGCGTCTGGACCAGGTCGACCAGCGACCTCTCCTCGGCCGCGTCCCGGTCGTCGTCGCCGCGGCCGCCCACCAGGGACTGCGCGGCGTCACGGATCCGCTCGAGCATCTGGCCCGGGTCGACGTCGGTCTCGGCCAGGAAGGTCTGGATCTCGCCCCGCAGGTGGTCCCGCAGCCAGGGCACCGCGGAGAACTGGGTGCGGTGGGTCTCCTCGTGCAGGCAGACCCAGAGCCGGAAGTCCGAGGGATCGACGTCCAGTTCGCGCTCCACCTGGACGATGTTGGGCGCGACCAGCAGGAGCCTGCCGCCGCCGTTCTCCCCGCCGGGCAGCTCGTCGCCGGCGGGCGCGAAGGTCTCGTACTGGCCGAGCACCCGGGAGGCCAGGAAGGAGAGCAGCACGCCCAGTTCCACGCCGGTGACCTTGCCGCCCAGCGCGCCCACCACGGCGCTGCCCGGCTTGCCCGCCCTGCGCTCCTGCATCTTGCCGAGCAGGGGACGCAGGATCTCCCGGAAGCCCGCCACGTTGGCCTTGGCCCAGCCGGGCCGGTCGACGACGAGCACCGGGGTGTCGTGCACCTCGTCCCCACCCATCCGGGTGAAGGCCCGGACGTGCCCCTCCGAGGCCTTCGCGTGCCGGCGCAGCTCGGCCACGACGGCCCGCGCCTCCTCGCGGCCGACCTCCGGGCCCGGCCGCGCAAGCCGGGCGGCGGTCGCCACCGCGAGATCCCAGTCGACCATCTCCGTACCACGGAAGCTCGTCATGCCGTCAACGGTACGGGAGGGCACGTCCTGACGTCCGGTCCCGGCAACGGGGTCCGGGCCGTTGGCACCACCGTGCCACGGCGCCGTCAGCCCCGGCAGCCGCAGGCGGCCACGCTTGCGGCCAGGCGATCGAGCGCGGTCTCGGCCGGGACCTTCGCGGGGGTCCCCTCGGCCAGGAAGGCGAAGGCGAGCAGCCGCCCTCCGGCGTCGACGGCCGTTCCGGCCAGGGTGTTCACGCCGGTCAGGGTGCCGGTCTTGGCGCGCACCACCCCGGCGGCCCCGCCGTCCGCCGCCCGGGCGCTGAGCGTTCCGCTGAACCCGGCGACCGGCATTCCGGTGAGGACGGGGCGCAGCTCGGGACGGCCGGGGTCGGCGGCCGTGGTCAGCAGCCGGGTGAGCGCGCGGGCGCTGAGCCGGTCACCGCGCCCCAGACCGCTCCCGTCCGCGAACCGGACGCCCGCCAGGGGCACTCCCAGCCGCTTCAGCTCGGCGCGGATCGCGGTCCCGCCGCCGGCGAAACTGGCCTCCCGCCCGTCCGCCACGGCGGTCTGACGGGCCAGCGCCTCGGCGATGTCGTTGTCGCTGTTGGTCATCATCCGCTCGACCTGGGCGGCCAGCGGGGCGGAACGCACCTGGGCCACCGGGTCCGCCTTCTTCGCGGCCTTCCCCGGAGCGGGCGCGCCTGCCCGGATCCCCCTCTTCTCCAGCAGGTCGGCGAAGACGCCGGCGGTGTGCGCCGCGGGGTCCGCCACCCGCGGGGCCGGACCGTGGTCGGAGTCGTCGGCGCGGCCCTCGTCGACCATGAGCGCGGTGACCGGAGAGATATTCGGATTGACCCCGATCGGGTGAACCTCGGGGCCCTTGAAGAGGGAGGTGTCGTACCGGAGGACGACCTCCTCGACGCCCTGCCGCCGCAGCGCGGCGGCGGTCAGGGCGGCCAGCTCCCGCAGGCTCGCCCACCGGCCCGGCTTCTCACGGGCCGTCAGCGTGGGGTCTCCCCCGCCGACCAGGACCAGCTCCCGGACGGCCTTGCCCTTGTCCCCGTCCCTGCGCTCACCCTCGCCCGCGCCCTTCGCGGCGGCGCCGTCGGGCTGGAGCACGGTACGCGTGGTGAACCGGTGGTCGGGCCCCATGGCGGAGAGCGCCGCCACCCCGGTCGCGATCTTGGTGGTGGAGGCCGGGAGGAGGGCGGTGCCCGCACCGCGTTCGAAGAGCGTGCGTCCGGTGGCCACGTCCACCACCGCGGCGGAACGGCGGGACCCCAGAGCCGGATCGTCCAGCAGGGGGCCGAGGACGCGCTCGAGGCCCGCCGTGGTCGGGGCGCCGGCCGCCGAGCCCGCACCGCCCGCCTCATGGCCGTCCGGCACCGCGCCCAGACCGGCGAGCACGGCCACGGCGGCGGGCGCCGTCCCGGGCTCCCGCCCGGTGTCGCCGCCGGCCCCGGCCGGTCCACCGCTGCCGGTGCCGACGGAACCGGGCGCGGGGTGTTCACCCCCCAGTGCCACCGCGTGGGCCCGCTCGGCCGTACGCTGACCGCTGGAGTCCCAGGGACCGGCGGCCGTCACCACCCCGGCGGCCAGCAGGGCCCCGGAGACGGCGGCGCAGACCGTGTACCGCCCGACCGGGTCCGACCAGCGCGCCACCGTTCGGGCAGCCCGCGCGAACGACGGCCGTACAAGCCGCTGTTCCCCCGGCTCCGGCACAACGACCACCCCTTTCGCCAGCACGCACCTGCGTAAGGGACACTTAACCACCAGAACTATGTGCTGATCATGGAGGAGCCACCGGTGGAGTTCGACGTCACGATCGAGATTCCGAAGGGTTCGCGCAACAAGTACGAGGTGGACCACGAGACCGGTCGTATTCGCCTGGACCGGCGACTCTTCACCTCGACGATGTACCCGGCCGACTACGGGTTCGTCGAGAACACCCTCGGCGAGGACGGCGACCCGCTGGACGCCCTCGTCATCCTGGAGGAGCCGACCTTCCCCGGCTGTCTGATCCGCTGCCGCACGATCGGCATGTTCCGGATGACGGACGAGGCCGGCGGCGACGACAAGCTGCTGTGCGTCCCCGCGTCCGACCCGCGCGTGGAGCACCTGCGCGACATCCAGAACGTGTCGGAGTTCGACCGCCTGGAGATCCAGCACTTCTTCGAGGTCTACAAGGACCTCGAGCCCGGCAAGTCCGTCGAGGGCGCCGACTGGG
The DNA here is from genome assembly GCF_008974245.1 of Streptomyces abyssomicinicus. GTDB lineage: Bacteria > Actinomycetota > Actinomycetes > Streptomycetales > Streptomycetaceae > Streptomyces > Streptomyces abyssomicinicus. Next base: position 55,129 of record NZ_BBZI01000009.1, read on the forward strand.
TCGGCCGCGCCGAGGCCGAGGCCGAGATCGAGCGCTCCTACACGCGCTTCAAGGAGCAGGGCGGTCACTGACCGCCGCTGCGCCCGACGCGTCGGGCGGGCCACGGGCCGCGTCAACCCACAGGGGTGGCGCGGCCCTGCCGCGTTCAGGGCCGCCTACCCTGGGTACGCGGCACACCGATCATGAACTGCCGGGAGCAAGGGTGACGACCGAGGCGGAGGACCGCAGGTCCCAGAGCGACGAGGCGAGGAGCGCTTTCGCACCTCCGCCGGGTGTCGTCGCGGTCCCGCCTCCCGTGGACAACGAGTCGTCGACGACCTCGGAGTTCGCGGTCCCGGAGGGCCTGGTTCCGCCGGAGCCTCCGCCGTCCGAGCGTACCGAGGGGTCCGCGTTCCGGCGGCCGTCCGCCACCACCGGTCAGCATCCGCTGCCCCCTGCCGCCTTCACCCCGGCGGCCGGCATCCCCGCCGTCCGGCTGACCCGGGACGTGCCCTGGCAGGACCGGATGCGGACCATGCTGCGGATGCCCGTCTCGGACCGCCCCGCGCCGGAGGTCGTGCACCGGGGGGAGGACGAGACCCGTCCCGCGGTGCCGCGCGTTCTCGACCTCGCGCTGCGCATCGGTGAGCTGCTGCTGGCGGGCGGCGAGGGTTCGGAGGACGTCGAGGGCGCCATGTTCGCCGTCTGCCGGGCCTACGGCCTGGACCGCGTGGAGCCCAACGTCACCTTCACCATGGTCTCCATCTCCTACCAGCCCTCGCTGGTCGAGCCGCCCGTCTCCGCCTCCCGTACCGTGCGCCGCCGCGGCACCGACTACACCCGGCTGGCCGCCGTCTTCGCGCTGGTCGACGACCTGAGCGACACGGACGAGGCCAGCCCGGTCACCCTGGAGGAGGCCTACCACCGGCTCGGCGAGATACGGCGCAACCGGCACCCGTACCCGACCTGGGTGCTCACCGTCTCCGCCGGTCTGCTGGCCGGCGCGGCCTCCGTGCTGGTCGGCGGTGGTCCGCTGGTGTTCCTCGCGGCGGCGGCCGGCGCGATGCTCGGCGACCGGCTGGCGTGGCTCTGCGCGGCACGCGGGCTGCCGGAGTTCTACCAGTTCGTGGTCGCCGCGATGCCGCCGGCCGCGATAGGGGTGGCGCTCACCATCGCCCATGCCGACGTGCGGGCCTCGGCGGTGATCACCGGTGGTCTCTTCGCCCTGCTGCCTGGAAGGGCCCTGGTGGCGGGTGTCCAGGACGGCCTGACGGGCTTCTACATCACGGCCGCCGCGCGCCTGCTGGAGGTGATGTACTTCTTCGTGGGCATCGTCACCGGAGTGCTGATCATCCTGTACTTCGGGGTGCAGCTCGGCGCCCAGCTCAACCCGGACGCGTCGCTGGCGGTCACCGAACGCCCGGTGGTGCAGATCTTCGCCTCCATGCTGCTGTCGCTGACCTTCGCGGTGCTGCTCCAGCAGGAGCGGTCGACGGTGCTGCTGGTGACGTTGAACGGCGGCGTCGCCTGGGTCGTGTACGGCGCGCTGCACTACGCGGGCGGCCTCTCCCCGGTCGCCTCCACGGCGGTGGCGGCGGGGCTGGTGGGCCTCTTCGGCCAGCTGCTCTCCCGCTACCGGTTCGCCTCGGCGCTGCCGTACACCACGGCGGCGATCGGCCCGCTGCTGCCGGGCTCTTCGACGTACTTCGGTCTGCTGGGGTTCGCCCAGAACAACCTCGACCGCGGCGCGGCCTCGCTGAGCCAGGCGGCGGCGCTGGCCATCGCGATCGCCATCGGCGTGAACCTGGGGTCGGAGATCTCCCGGCTCTTCCTGCGCCTTCCGGGTGAGGCCGCGGAGCGCCGCAAGGCGGCGAAGCGGACGCGGGGCTTCTGACCTTCGCCCCCGGCCGCCCGCCCGGCTCGTACGTGCTGGGCCCGCTCCCCCTGGTGGCCCGCGCCCACCCCCGTGCGGCTGTACGGGCCCGTGCATGTGCGCCCGCCCGTGCTCCCGCGGGAGCGCCCCCGCGCGGTGCGGGGCTGCCCGCGGGGGCCGGGCTCAGCCCTGCGGGCGCTGGGGGTGCCCGTAGTCCTGCGGGGGGTAGGGCTGCTGCGGCGGCTGCTGTCCGTACGCCTGGGGCTGCTGAGGCTGCTCGGGCTGGTGCCCGTAGGCCTGGGGCTGCGCGGGCTGCTGACCGTACGCCTGGGGCTGCTGCCCGTACTCCTGTGCCTGCTGCCGGCCGTACGGCTGGGCCTGCTGCTGCGGCGCTCCTCCGTACGGCTGCTGCTCCGGCTGCCCGTACCGGTCCCCTCCGTACGGCTGCTGCCCGTACTGCTGCCGGCCGTCGTACGGGTCGTGCGTCTGCTGCGGGTACTGCTGGGGCTGCTGATACTGCTGGTGCTGCGGCTCGTGCTGCTGGGCCTGGTACTGCTGGGGCTGCTGGGGCGCCTGCCCGCCGTACTGTCCGCCGCCGTGGCCGTACGGCTGCTGCGGTCCGTCCTGCTCGGGACGCAGCCGCAACGGACGCGTCGCGTCGTCCATCATCGGGTAGCCGCCGTGCTGCGGCGTGCCGTCACCGGCCGGGGCCTCGCCCTCGCCGTCCTGTCCGCCCTTGCCCTTCCTCGCGCGCGCCTTGAGCAGCTCGAAGACGATCGGCAGCACGGAGATCAGGACGATCAGGATCAGGATCGCCTCGATGTTCTTCTCGACGAAGTCGATCCGCCCCAGCCAGGAACCCAGCAGCGTCACGCCGGCGCCCCACAGGATGCCGCCGAGCACGTTGAAGGTGAGGAAGGACCGGTACCGCATGCCGCTGACGCCGGCGATGATCGGGGTGAAGGTACGCACGATGGGCACGAAGCGGGCCAGGACCAGCGACTTCGGCCCGTACTTCTCGAAGAACTCGTGAGCCTTGGTGACGTTCTCCTGCTTGAAGAAGCGGGAGTCCGGCCGGCTGAAGAGCGACGGCCCGACCTTCTTGCCGAACATGTAGCCCACCTGGTCGCCCACGATCGCGGCGACGCAGATCAGGGCGATGGCCCCCCACAGTGGGAACTTCAGCGTGCCGGAGGTGATCAGCATGCCGGTGGTGAACAGCAGCGAGTCACCGGGCAGGAAGAATCCGAAGAAGAGCCCGGACTCTGCGAAGACGATGAGCAGCAGACCCGGGACGCCGAACGTGTTCAGCAGATAGTCGGGGTCCAGCCAGCTCGGACCCAGGGCAAGCGTCGTCACGGTTCCGGGCTCCTGAGGGGTGAGGGGGAAAGACGGCACGGTTTTCGGACTACCGCACAAAGCTACCAACGCCGTACCGTCACCCCGGGTTCCACCGGGGCGCACCCGGCCGAGCCCCGCCACCCGGCCCTGTCCGCCTCACCCACCGCGCGCCGCGGGTGTTCCTCAGGACAGCTGAAGCAGTCCGCGCAGGATGTCCCTGCTCTCTTCCGGCCCCGGGCTGTCCCGCATCAGCTCGTCGATGGCCCTCTCGTACTGAACGACGTCCTCCCGCTTGTCCAGGTAGAGCGCGCTGGTCAGCTGCTCCAGGTAGACGACGTCCGACAGGTCGGACTCGGGGAAGCTCAGGATGGTGAACGACCCGCTCTCCCCGGCGTGCCCGCCGAAGCCGAAGGGCATCACCTGGAGCCGGACGTTCGGCCACTCGGAGACCTCGATGAGGTGCTGCAACTGGCCGCGCATCACCTGCCGGCCTCCGTAGGGACGCCGCAGGGCCGCCTCGTCGAGGACTATCCGGAACTGCGGGGCGTGCTCGGAGACCAGGTACTTCTGTCGCTCCAGCCGCAGCGCCACCCGGCGGTCCACCTCGGCCGGGGCGTCGGACAGGCCGCGTGAGACGACGGCGTGGGCATAGTCCTCGGTCTGGAGGAGGCCGTGCACGAACTGGACCTCGTAGCCGCGGATCATGGAGGCGGCGCCCTCAAGCCCCACATAGGTGGGGAACCAGTGCGGCAGCACGTCCGTGTAGCTGTGCCACCATCCGGCCGTGTTGGCCTCCTTGACGAGCGAGAGCAACGCGCCGCGCTCCGCCTCGTCCTCGATGCCGTAGAGCGTCAACAGGTCTTCCACATCACGCGCCTTGAAGCTCACCCGCCCCAACTCCATGCGGCTGATCTTCGATTCGGATGCCCGAATCGAGTAGCCGGCCGCCTCCCGCGTGATGCCGCGGGCCTCCCGAAGCCGCCTCAGATGCGAGCCGAGCAGCATCCTCCGCACCACCGATCCCGACTCTCCCGCACTCATGTCAGCCACCCTCCCCGGCCGGTCCCCTGTTGCGAAAGTCTGCCACCAAATCACTCCGAGCTGTACTCATCCGATTACGGAAAGGCAAACATCATGGCAGGGCCGACGCTCCCCGGTCCGGATACTGCCCCGCCGACGGCCGGATTTGAACCCTGCGGTCACCGCCGGGCGGCCGGAAATCAACGTGTGGATGGCGGAAAAAATGACCAAGAAACGGTACGGTGCAGCGTATTTCAGACGCGTGCACGTGCATCTGCCCTTGCATCTGCTGGTCGCATCCGAAACCATGGGCGTCGCACCACCGCCATATCGCCGCGACCGCGAATCCCGGGAGTGCCTCGCATGGGGACGAATGGATCGACCATGCTCGAGCCGCTACGGCAGGGCCTTCCCCCACTCGACCCCGCGGCCGTCTCCAACGCCGCCACCTGCGCACTGCCCGCCCGTTACGAAGCGGTCCGCGAGGCCCGCCGATTCACCCGCGGCACACTCGGTCAGTGGGACATAGGGGACCGTTTCGACGACGTCTGCCTGGTGGTCTCCGAACTCGTCACCAACGCCCTCCGCCACGCCCTGCCGGCCGACACCGCCCGCGACCCCGACCACGACGCCCCGGTACGGCTGCACCTGATGCGCTGGCCCGAACGCCTGGTGTGCGCGGTCCGCGACCCCAGCCACCGGTCCCCCGCCCCCCGCGACGCCGACGCGTCCGACGACTGCGACGCGGAGTCCGGGCGCGGACTGTTCCTGGTCGATTCCTTCAGCGACGGCTGGGGCTGGCACCCCGTCACCGGCGCCCTCGACGGCAAGGTCGTGTGGGCGCTCTTCCGGCTGCGCCCGTCGGCCTGAGACGGGACTGCGGCTGCGGCTGTGTTTGCGCGCGGTCGAGTGCTCGGGTTCAGCCCAATATCAGGTGGTCGAACTCGCCGTCCTTGACGCCGAGCAGCATCGCCTCGATCTCCGCACGCGTGTAGACCAGCGCCGGTCCGTCCGGGAAGCGCGAGTTGCGGACGGCCACCTCCCCGCCGGGCAGACGCGCGAACTCCACGCAGGATCCCTGCGAGTTGCTGTGCCGGCTCTTCTGCCACGCAACGCCCTCGATGCGGGTGGCCGCCATGCCGTTGTGCACCCGCATGGGTCCCGGCACGGCCGGACGCGCCGGACGCTCCGAGGCCTCGTCAAGGTCGTACCCGTCGTACACGTCGTGATCCACAGGTAGCTCCCCGGTGATGCACCGGCCATGGGGCCGCGGTGCGTGGTCAACTGCTTTGGATCATAGTCATGTTCATGTGCATACGCAGGTGCCGATGCATCGGCAAATGGACCGTGCAGATGCACGTGCACGCCGGGTGTTCCTCCGGTTACAGCGCGGCGGGCGACGGAGCCCAGTCTCCGTCCCGGCTCTCCCCCTTTTCTCCCCGTGTGCCCGGCACCCTCCTCCTCATACTCAGGACTTGCTTGCGAGGCGCAGCGGTTCCGCGAGGCACGGCGGTTCCGCGGGCACGCTACGGGACTTGAGCCTGGGCCTAGCGGCCGGGGAGCCCCGGGGCACGGCCCATACGGGCGCGGTCGGCCGCCTCCCGGCCCCGGTTCCAGCCATCCTCGTCCGTGACACCGCGCAGCCGCGTGGTGGTCGTGCGGGGGAAGAGACGGTCGGTCTCGGCCCGCACGGCCGCCTCGCGAGAGGCGAGCACGGGCAGTACTTCCCTGCCGCTCTCGGCCTTCGCCTCCGCAATCTGGTGATCGGCGGCCTCGGTCAGCCGGGCGCCCATCCGGTGCGCGTAGGCGGCCAGGAAGGACTGCCGGAAGGTCTTGGTCCGGCGCCGGCCGCCGCCCTTCGCGCCGCCCTTGCGTATCTCGGCCTCGGCCCGGGTCATCGCCGACGTCGCCTGCACCAGCAGTGAGGTGTACAGCATCTCGACGGCCTCCAGCTCGGCTTCGTAGCCGACCACCGTGCTGAAGCAGAACGGCTCGTTCCAGACCGCCTGGCAGTTGTTGGCCCTCGCCACGGCGTCCAGCAGCACGGCCTTGGCCTGCTCGTACGGCGGCTCCACCCCGATCCGGACGGCCCCCGGACCACCGCTCGCCAGGCCTCCGCCACCACCCGGACCGCCTGAGGCGAGCAGCGCCTCGTCGATGCTGTGGCGCGCCATCAGCTCCTGCGCCTTGGCGGTCAGCGCCTCCGCCTCCTCGGGGTAACCGGTCGCCTCCGCCTTGGCGAGCAGCGCGCGGATCCGGCCGAGCATCCTCGACGCCGGTTCGGCCCGCCCCGTGCCGCCAGGGGCCGGACGGGGCCGGGGGTCGTCCAGCGGCTCCAGCGCGGGCAGCCTCAGCAGCAGCCGGTAGAGCTCCAGTACAACCGTCGCCCGGGTGAAACGGTCTCCCCGGTAGGGGGGCGCGGGCGCCAGCTCGGCGAGCTGGGCCGCCCAGCGGCGCCCTCCGGTCCCGGACCCGGACCCGGACCCGGACCCGGACTCGGCGAGGATCAGGTCGGAGGCCAGTTGGACATGGGCCTCCGCCAGATCGCGCCGGACCATCCGCACGACGTCGGCGGGCTGCCAGCCCCGCCGCCAGAGGGCGGCCGTCAGTTCCTGGCCCCGGCGGGCCAGCTCGGCGTCCGCCCCCGGGTCGGCGGCGAGAAGGGACGCGCCCGTGTCCAGGGCCGTGTCGTTGTCGGCGTAGAGGGCGGCCTCGAAGGCACGCCCGACGGTGCCGGGATCAGTGGTGCTCATCCCTCGATCCTGACATGGGGGCCGGACCTGCCGGAAAGTTGTCCACAGGCTGTGGACGAAGGGCGGCATTGTCGGTCCTGCCTGGCAGACTCGACCGCATGACCGGCCGGTGGGCTCTCGCTCCCGCCGAGGGTGGCGGTGTGGACGTCGTCCCCCTCGGGCCCGACGCCCTGCCCTCGGGCCGGGCTCAGCGCGAACCCGGTCCGGCCGAGGCGGTACGGGCCCGCCCGGACGTCACCCGTTGGGTGTGGCGTTCGACCGCCGAGGTCTATCCCCGTCTGCTGGCCGCCGGTGTGCGGGTGGACCGCTGCTACGACGTGGAGGACGCCGAGACGCTGCTGCTGGGCCACGAGGGCAGAAGCGGCGAGCCCCGCGGCGCCGCGGCCGCGCTGGCCCGTCTGGTCGGCGGCCCGGTGCCGCCGGACCCCCCACAGCGGGCCGCCGACCCCTCGGCGCAGGCTCCTCTGTTCGAGGAGGGGCCGGTCGACGTGCCGCTGACCGACCTGGTCGCCGTGTACGCGGAGCAGCAGCGCCGGCTGGCCGCCACCACACACCCCGACCGGATGGGCCTGCTGCTGGCCGCGGAATCGGCGGGCACCCTGGTCGCGGCCGAAATGAACCGCACCGGCCTGCCCTGGCGGGCCGACGTGCACCGGGCGGTGCTGCGGGACCTCCTCGGCGAGCGCTATCCCGGCGCGGGCGAGCCGCGCCGCCTGGCCGAGCTCGCCGACGAGGTGTCCGCCGCCTTCGGGCGCCGGGTGCGGCCCGACCTCCCGGCCGACGTGGTGAAGGCGTTCGCCCAGGCCGGCATCCGGATCCGCTCCACCCGCCGCCACGAGTTGGCCGGTGTCGACCACCCCGCCGTCCCCCCGCTGCTGGAGTACAAGAGGCTGTACCGGATCTGGGTCGCCCACGGCTGGTCCTGGCTCCAGGACTGGGTGCGCGACGGCCGGTTCCGCCCCGAGTTCCTGCCCGCAGGCACGGTCACCGGCCGCTGGGTGACCCATGGCGGTGGCGCTCTGCAGATCCCCAAAGTGATCCGGCGCGCCGTGGTCGCCGACCCCGGCTGGCGGCTGGTGGTCGCCGACGCCGCTCAGATGGAACCGCGGGTGCTGGCCGCCATCTCCCGGGACCCCGCCTTCATGGCGGTCGCCGGGCGGGAGAGCGACCTCTACCAGGCGGTCTCCGAGCGTGCCTTCGCCGGCGACCGCGACCTGGCCAAGGTCGCCGTACTGGGCGCCATCTACGGCCAGACCTCCGGCGACGGCCTGAAGAACCTCGCGGCGCTGCGCCGCCGCTTCCCGCGCGCCGTGGCACACGTCGACGAGGCCGCACGTGCCGGCGAGGAGGGGCGCCTGGTGCGCACCTGGCTCGGCCGGACCTGCCCGCCGGCGGGCGGCCGGGAGGAGGCGGAGGAGGCGGGCATCCCGCTCGCCGAGGAGGAGGACGGCGACCCCGGTCCGGGACGCTCGACGGCCACATCCCGTGCCCGCGGCCGCTTCGCCCGCAACTTCGTGGTCCAGGGCAGCGCCGCGGACTGGGCGTTCCTGCTGCTGGCGGCCCTGCGCCGCCGCCTGGACGGGCTGGCGGCGGAGCTGGTCTTCTTCCAGCACGACGAGGTGATCGTGCACTGCCCGGCCGAGGAGGCCGATCAGGTGGCGGCCGCCATCCGTGAGAGTTCGGCCGAGGCGGCCCGGCTCACCTTCGGCGAAACCCCGGTCCGCTTCCCGTTCACCACGGCGGTGGTGGAGTGCTATGCGGACGCGAAGTAGCGACGGCACCGGGCCTGACCCGCCAGGGCCAACGCCACCGTGGTCGTGCCGGCAACGCGAAAACCCCGGCCCGGACAGTGTCCGAACCGGGGTTTCACCGGAGCCGCTTTCGGGATTCGAACCCGAGACCTACGCATTACGAGTGCGTTGCTCTGGCCATCTGAGCTAAAGCGGCACGTGCTGACCGCACCATGGTGCGATCCGCGACGACGGTAAGTCTACACAGTTTCCGGAGGTGCTCCGAACCAGCGATGGGACGGCTGTTCCCGCCGGTCAGACGCAGCGCTTCCCCTCCCGAGGGACGGTGCCGCCGAGCAGGTAGGCGTCGACCGCGGCGTCGACGCAGTCGCTGCCCCGGCCGTAGGCGGTATGGCCGTCACCCTCATAGGTGAGCAGCCGGCCGGAGGAGAGCTGACCGGCCAGGGCCTCTGCCCAGCCGTAGGGCGTCGCCGGGTCACGGGTGGTGCCGACGACCAGGATGGGGGCGGCTCCCTCGGCCACGATGCGGCGGGGCTCCCCGGTCGGTGCGACCGGCCAGTAGGCGCAGTTCAGCGCGGCCCAGGCCATGGTCTCGCCGAAGACCGGGGACGCCTCCTCGAACGCGGGCAGCGCCTGACGGACCTCGTCCGGGGAGGCGAAGGCTCCGGGCAGGTCCAGGCAGTTCACGGCCGCGTTCGCGAACATCAGATTGGAGTACCGGCCTTCGGGGTCGCGCTCGTAGTAGCTGTCGGAGAGGGCCAACAGGCCCGCACCGTCCTTCCGCCGCACGGCCGAGGCCAGCGCGTCCCTCAACTGCGGCCAGGCGCCCTCGTCGTACATCGCGGCGATCACGCCCATGGTGGCCAGTGACTCGGTGAGTTCGCGTCCGTCGCGATCGTCCGCGTTCAGCGGCTCGGCGTCCAGCCCGCCGAAGAACTCCTTGAGCTCGAGTCCCACCGTGTCGACGCCGGCTCCCCGGCCTCCCAGGGGACAGTCGGGCTGCCGCACGCAGTCGCGGGCGAAGGCCTGGAAGGCGGTCTCGAACCCGGCCGTCTGGTCCAGGTTCAGCCGGCGCGCGGGCAGCGAGGGGTCCATCGCGCCGTCCAGCACCAGCCGGCCCACCCGCGACGGGTACAGGCCGGCGTAGGTGGCACCGAGGAAGGTGCCGTAGGACGCTCCGACGTAGTGCAGTTTCTCGTCGCCGAGCGCCGCCCGCACCACGTCCATGTCGCGGGCCGACTCCACCGTGGAGACGTGTCGCAGCAGTGCCGCCGAACGGCCGCCGCAGCCCTCGGCGAACGACGAGAACGCCGCCACCAGGGAGTCCGCCTCCGAGTCCTCGTCCGGGGTGAGGTCGGTGCTCGTGTACTCGTCCATCCCCGGACCGTCGAGGCAGGTCACCGGCTCGCTGCGCGCCACGCCCCGCGGATCGACGGCGACCATGTCGTACCGGGAGCGCACCTCTGCGGGGTATCCCATCGCCGCGTACCCCTGCAGGTAGTCGACGGCGGAACCTCCGGGGCCGCCCGGATTGACCAGCAGCGACCCCAGCCGGCTGCCCGGCCCGGTGGCCTTCGTCCGCGCCACCGCCAGCCGCACCTCGCCGGACTCGGGCCGCGCGTAGTCGAGGGGCGCGCGGACGGTCGCGCACTGGAAACCGGGCACACCGCAGGCTCGCCAGGCGGGCTTCTGCTCGTAGAAGCGCGCCAGCTCCGGATCCCCCTCGCCGGGGAGCGCGGCGAGCGGCGGACCGGCGCCCGGATCGCCCTCCGCTCCCTGTCCGGCGGCGCACGCGGTCAGCAGGAGGGCCGAGGCCGTGAGCGCGGCCCCGACGAGGCGCGCGACCCGCCGGGATCGGGACGCAGGACGGGGGATGCGGCTGATCTCCACCTCGCCACCGTAACTCTCCGCAGCGAAGCTCACGCCCAGTGCCACAGAAGTGCCCCGGACGGGCTAACCGTCACGCAGCGCCATGGTCATGGCCTCGACGGCCAGCAGCGGGGGCACATTGCGGTCCAGGGCGTCCCCGCAGGCGGCGATCGCCTCTATCCGCCGCAGGGTCGACTCCGGCGGCCCCGACCGGGCCAGCCGCTGCAGGGCGTCCTCCGCGTCCACGTTGGCCAGCGCCACCCGTGTGCCGAGCTGGAGGGCGAGGACGTCGCGGTAGAAGGTGGTCAGGTCGGTCAGGGCCAGGTCCAGGCTGTCCCGCTGGGTGCGGGAGCGGCGTCGCTTCTGCTTGTCCTCCAGGTCCTTCATCACGCCGGCCGTGCCACGCGGGAGCCGGCCGCCCTGGGACGCCCCCAGCGCCGCCTTGAGCTCCTCGGTCTCCTTGACATCCAGTTCCTCGGCCAGCGCCTTGGCGTCGGCTGCCGCCGCGTCCACCAGTTCCTGCGCGGCGCGCAGGGCGCCGCCGACGTCGCCCACCCTCAGCGGCAGCTTGAGCACGGCGGCCCGGCGTTCCCGGGCCGCCGGATCGACGGCCAGCCGACGGGCACGGTCGACGTGGCCCTGGGTGGCCCGGGCCACCGCGTGGGCGGCCTCCGGCTCGATGCCGTCACGGCGGATCAGCAGGTCCGCGACGGCCTCGACCGGAGCGGTGCGCAGGGTCAGCAGGCGGCAGCGGGAGCGGATGGTGGGCAGCACGTCGTCCACCGAGGGCGCGCAGAGCATCCAGACGGTGCGGGAGGCGGGTTCCTCCACCGCCTTCAGGACGGCGTTGGCCGACTTCTCGTTCAGCCGCTCGGCGTCCTCGACGAGGATCACCTGCCAGCGGCCGCCGGCCGGGGCCGTGTAGGACTTGCGGACGGTGTCGCGCATGTCGTCGACGAGGATCTGCGAGCCGGTCGCGACCACGGTGGACACGTCCGCGTGGGTACCGATCAGCGCCGTGTGGCAGCCGTCGCAGAAGCCGCAGCCGGGGGCCCCGCCGAGGGCGCGGTCCGGGCTCACGCACTGCAGCGCGGCGGCGAAGGCGCGGGCGGCGGCCTCGCGGCCGGCGCCGGGCGGCCCGGTGAACAACCAGGCGTGCGTCATCTTGGACGCGGCCGGGGGCTGCGCGCCCTCCTCCGCGGCGGTGACGAGGGCATCGGCGTCACGGGCCGCGGCGTCCAGCTCGGCGATGACCCGCTCCTGGCCCACCAGGTCGTCCCACACGGCCATGGGCACCGCCTTTCGTTCACTTCGTACCGCCGCCGCCCTCCATTGTGCGGGTCGGCTCGGACAGCGGGACCGACGGCGGGTGCACCGTCCCCGCGGGAGGTGCCCTTCGCCCTGGCATGCTCATCACGGCGGGTGCGCTGCGCCCCGGACTGCCGGTCGGCGGCGGACTCGGCCCGCCCGGGCATGTCCGCCGCAGGCGAACCGCCTCGCCCGGGTGTCCGCCGCAGGCGAACCGCTTCGCCCGGGCATGTCCGTCACGGACGGACCCGCCTCGCCCGGGCCGTCCCGCCGGGCGAGGCGGCGTCCTCCGGCGGCAGCGGGTCAGCGGCGACGGCCCCGGCGGCCCTTGCCGTCGCCGTCGGCCTCGTCGCCCTTGTCGTAGGGGCCGAGGAGCTCGTCGGCGAGGCTGGGCAGGTCGTCCAGCGGGGTCTCCTCGGCCCAGTCCGGACGCTGCCGCCCGCCCCGCGGCTCACCCTCCGCGCCGACCTGCGGAAGCTCCCGCGTGGCGTCCGCGTCGGGCTGTTCGATCCGCGGCAGCACCGCCGTCTCGTCGGCCGGCTGCGACACCTGCGGGATCTCCATCGTCGCGTCGTTCTCGGCGAACCTCGGGATCACCGCAGTCTCCTCCTGCGGGGAGACCACCGGCGTCGGCACGGTCAGCTCGTCGTCCTCCGCCGGCTTCGACAGGTTCACGCGCGCCTGCGGGCCCGTGTCCTTGTCCGGCGCCGGGCCCGCGCCCGGCTCGGGGTCCTTGGTCAGCCGCATCGTCTGCGAGGTCTTCGCCGCGTCCGCGGCCGTCGCCGCCGCCTCCGCCAGACGGCGGGCCTCCTCGGCCCGGAGCAGCGCTTCCTCCGCCTGCCGCTGCTTCTCCAGCCGCCGCGCCTCGGCCTCGGCGCGCAACCGGGCCTGCTCCGCCTCACGGTTGCGGCGCTCGGCCTCCTCCTCGCGGCGGCGGGCCTCCTCGGCGGCCCGGGCCTGCTCCTCGGCGAGCAGCCTGGCCCGCTCCTCCTCGGCCTTGCGGCGCGCCTCGGCCTCCCGGCGGCGGGCCTCCTCGGCCTGCCGCTCGGCCTCGCGACGCTGCGCCTCCTCCAGCTCGCGGCGCTGGCGCTCCTCCTCCTCGGCACGCAGCCGGGCGAGCTCCTCCTGACGCTCCCGCTCGAGCCGCTCCTCCTCGGCCTTGCGGGCGGCCTCCTCCTCGGCGCGGCGTCGCGCGTCCTCCTCGGCCTTGCGGCGGGCCTCCTCGCGGGCCTTCAGCTCGGCCTCGGAGAGCGGCAGCATCTGGTCGAGGCGGTGCCGGACGACCGTGGTCACGGCCTCCGGCTCCTGTCCGGCGTCGACGACCAGGTAGCGCCCCGGATCGCTCGCGGCCAGCGTGAGGAAGCCCGAACGCACCCGGGAGTGGAACTCGGCGGGCTCGGACTCCAGACGGTCGGGGGCCTCGGTGAACCGCTCGCGGGCGGTCTCCGGGGAGACGTCCAGCAGGACGGTCAGGTGCGGGACCAGTCCGTTGGTGGCCCAGCGGGAGATACGGGCGACCTCGGTGGGCGACAGGTCGCGCCCGGCGCCCTGATAGGCGACGGAGGAGTCGATGTAGCGGTCGGAGATCACCACGGCACCGCGCTCGAGGGCGGGGCGGACCACGGTGTCGACGTGCTCGGCGCGGTCGGCGGCGTACAGCAGCGCCTCCGCGCGGTGCGAGAGACCCGCACTGGAGACGTCCAGCAGGATCGACCGCAGTCGCTTGCCGACCGGGGTGGCGCCCGGCTCCCGGGTCAGCACCACCTCGTGGCCCTTGGCCCGGATCCACTCGGCGAGCGCCTCGGCCTGGGTGGACTTGCCGGCTCCGTCGCCGCCCTCCAGGGCGATGAAGAAACCGTTCGCCGCGGGTGCGGCGGTGGGCTCGTCGCCGCGGACGGCATCGCGGAGGTCGTGGCGGAGCGGCACACCGGACCGGTCGTCGGTCTTGGCCAGTACCAGCGCGGCCACCGGCAGCAGCAGCGCGCCGACCAGCATCAGCACGAAGGCGGCGCCGCCGTGCGCGAAGACGAACTTGCCGCTCTCCACGCGGTGGGGGCCGATCGCGGCGGCCAGCAGGGGGGCGGCCACCGCGGCCAGGCCGATGACGGCGCGGACCACGGCGTGCAGGTGGTCGGTGAGCCGCGGGCGGCGGTACTCCTCGGCCTCCTGGTCGAGGAGGGTGTGGCCGGTGTTGGCGGCGACGCCCGCGCCGGTGCCCGCGAGGGCGGCGGTCAGCAGCATGGTCGCCATGTCCGGCACCAGGCCGGTGGCCAGCAGCGCGACGCCGGTGAAAGTCAGGGCCAGGGCCAGCAGGCGGCGGCGGGAGAACGAACGCAGCACCTTGGGGCCGAGGCGCACTCCGGCCACCGTCCCGCCGGTGAGGGCGAGCACCAGGAGCCCGAAGGCGACCGGGCCGCCCCCGAGGTCCTTGGCGTGCAGCACGGCGACGGCGACGGCCGCGGCGATCGCGGCGGCGACCGACGAGCAGGCGACGACCAGCACAGCGATCGCGCCGGTGCGGCCCTTGTCCGGCCCGGAACCGGTGCGCGGGCGACGCAGGCCCTCCAGCGGCGAGCGGGCGCGCGGGGTGCGGGTCGAGGGAAGCTCCAGCTGGACCAGCACGGAGACGGACGCGGCGAACAGTCCGGCCGCGACGTACGAGGCGAGAGCGGCCTGGTGCTCGGCGAACCAGGCGACGCCGGCGCCGATCAGGTTGCTGATCAGGGTCGCCGTCACCAGCACGGCGGCGGCCAGCGGCAGGGCTCCGACGGTGGTGCGCAGAGAGAGGCGGCGCAGGGCGTCGAGGTGGTCGGGCAGCGGCCGGATGCTGGCGCCCTCCAGGGGCGGGGGCGGCAACAGCGCGGGCGCGGCGGAGGCGCGGCAGATCGTCCACAGCCGTTCGGCGACGCCGGTCAGGAAGACCGTCACCAGCAGTACGGCGACCGCGCTGCCCGGGGTCCAGTCGATCCACAGCGGGGCGAGGATCAGCAGCACCAGACGGAAGCCGTCGGCACCGACCATGGTCCAGCGGCGGTCCAGCGGGCCCTCGGCCGAGGTGAGCGAGGTGAGCGGACCCAGCAGCACGGCGCCGAAAAGAAGGGTGGACAGGGCGCGTGCGCCCAGCACGCAGGCGACGGTCAGGGCCACGCCGCGGTAGCCGCCGCCGAAGGCGCTCTCGGCGACCGCGGCCTGGAGGGCCAGCAGCACCAGCACCAGCAGGGCCAGAAGGTCACCGGTTCCGGAGACCAGATGGGCGCTCCAGAGCCGCTTCAGCTGCGGTCGGCCCAGCAGGGACCGGACGGCGCGTTCGCGGGAATCCGCGACCAGGGCGTCGTCGGGAACCGGGGAGTGGGCCGTTGTCTGCTCGGCTCGCGTCATGCGTTCAGCCTATCGGGACGCGCCGACGCCACGGGCCCGGCCTCCGAACGCGTGCACCGCTGCGCAGGCGTTCGGAGGCCGGGGCCCGGGGCCGGCATGGTCGGGTCGGGTCCGGGGACGGTCCGCGTCGGGCGGGCCGACGGCGTCGTGCCGTTCGCCCAGTTCCCTCGATTCCCGGTCCCGCGCCGGTCAGTCCTCGACGGGCGGCTCGGCCGCCGTCTTCTTCGCCGTCGTCTTCCGGGCAGCCGTCTTCTTCGCGGCGGTCTTGGTGGCCGTCTTCTTCGCGGTCGCCTTGGTCGCCGACTTGGTGGCGGTCGCCTTCGTGGCGGTCTTCTTCGCCGTGGTCTTCTTGGTGGCCGCCTTCTTCGCCGTCTTCTTGGCCGGGCCCTTCGCCCGCTTCTCGGCGAGCAATTCGAAGCCGCGCTCCGGTGTGATCCCCTCGACCGTGTCGGTGGACCGCAGTGTCGCGTTGGTCTCGCCGTCCGTGACGTACGGACCGAAACGGCCGTCCTTGACCACCACCGGCTTGCCGCTGGTGGGGTCGTCACCCAGTTCCTTCAGCGGCGGCTTGGCGGCGGCCCGGCCACGCTGCTTGGGCTGGGCGTAGATCGCCAGCGCCTCGTCGAGCGTGATGGTGAAGAGCTGCTCCTCGGACTGGAGGGACCGCGAGTCCGTGCCCTTCTTCAGGTACGGGCCGTAGCGGCCGTTCTGCGCGGTGATCTCCACCCCCTCCGCGTCGCTGCCGACCACGCGGGGCAGGGACATGAGCGCGAGTGCGTCCTCCAGCGTGACGGTGTCCAGGGACATCGTCTTGAAGAGCGAGGCGGTGCGCGGCTTGACCGCGTTCTTGCCGGTCTTCGGGGTGCCCTCGGGGAGCACCTCGGTGACGTACGGGCCGTAGCGGCCGGCCTTGGCGACGACGGGGTGACCGGACCCGGGGTCGATTCCCAGCTCACGGCCGCCGCGCGGCTGGGCGAGCAGTTCCTCGGCCTTCTCGACGGTCAGCTCGTCGGGCGCCATGTCCGGAGGGATGTCGGCGCTCTGGTAGCCCTCCGTGTCCTTCTCGCCGCGCTCCACGTACGGGCCGTACTTGCCGACCCGGAGCACGATGTCGTCGGCGACCGGGAACGAGGACACCTCTCGGGCGTCGATGGCGCCGAGGTCGGTGACCAGTTCCTTCAGGCCGCCGAGGTGATCGCCGTCACCGTTGCCGGCGTCGGCGGCGGCGCTCGCGCCGGGCATTCCGCCGCTCTCGCCGAAGTAGAAGCGCCGCAGCCACGGCACCGCCTCCGCCTCACCGCGGGCGATGCGGTCGAGGTCGTCCTCCATCCGGGCGGTGAAGTCGTAGTCGACCAGCCGGCCGAAGTGCTTCTCCAGCAGGTTGACCACGGCGAAGGACAGGAAGGACGGCACCAGGGCGGTGCCCTTCTTGAAGACGTACCCGCGGTCGAGGATGGTGCCGATGATCGACGCGTAGGTCGACGGACGGCCGATCTCGCGCTCCTCCAGCTCCTTGACCAGCGAGGCCTCGGTGTAGCGGGCCGGCGGCTTGGTGGAGTGGCCGTCGACCGTGATCCCCTCGGCGGACAGCGGGTCGCCCTGGGCGACCTGCGGCAGCCTGCGCTCGCGGTCGTCGAGCTCGGCGTTGGGGTCGTCCGCGCCTTCCACGTAGGCCTTCATGAAGCCGTGGAACGTGATCGTCTTGCCGGAGGCGCTGAACTCGGCGTCCCGGCCGTCGGAGGCGGTGCCGCCGATCCGGACGGTGACCGAATCTCCGGTCGCGTCCTTCATCTGTGAGGCGACCGTGCGCTTCCAGATCAGCTCGTAGAGCTTGAACTGGTCGCCCGTGAGGCCCGTCTCGGCAGGGGTGCGGAAGCGGTCGCCCGAGGGACGGATGGCCTCGTGCGCCTCCTGCGCGTTCTTGACCTTGCCGGCGTAGGTGCGCGGCTTGTCCGGCAGGTAGGAGGCGCCGTAGAGCTGGGTCACCTGCGCGCGGGCGGCGGCGACCGCCGTGTCCGACAGGGTCGTGGAGTCGGTACGCATGTAGGTGATGAAGCCGTTCTCGTACAGCTTCTGGGCCACCTGCATGGTCACCTTGGCGCCGAAGCCCAGCTTGCGGCTGGCCTCCTGCTGCAGCGTCGTGGTCCGGAAGGGGGCGTACGGCGAGCGGCGGTAGGGCTTGGACTCGACCGAGCGGACCTGGAACCGCGTGCTCTCCAGCGCGGCGGCCAGCGCGCGGGCATTCGCCTCGTCGAGGTGGAGGACGTTGGCGGTCCGGGCCTGGCCGCGCGAGTCGAAGTCACGACCCTGGGCGACGCGCACGCCGTCGACCGACGCGAGCCGGGCCACCAGGGTCGACGGGTCGGACGGGTCCCCGGATCCGGCCGAGCCGGAGGCCCGCGAGAACGTGCCGGTGAGGTCCCAGTACTCGGCGGAACGGAAGGCGATGCGCTCCCGCTCGCGCTCGACGACCAGTCGGGTCGCGACGGACTGGACACGGCCGGCCGACAGGCGCGGCATGACCTTCTTCCACAGCACGGGGGAGACCTCGTAGCCGTAGAGACGGTCCAGGATGCGGCGGGTCTCCTGCGCGTCGACCAGCTTCTTGTTCAGCTCGCGCGGGTTGCGCACGGCCTGCTGGATGGCGTCCTTGGTGATCTCGTGGAAGACCATCCGCTTGACCGGGACCTTGGGCTTGAGCACCTCCTGGAGGTGCCAGGCGATGGCCTCGCCCTCGCGGTCCTCATCGGTGGCGAGGAAGAGCTCGTCGGACTCCTTCAGGAGGTCCTTGAGCTTCTTGACCTGCGCCTTCTTGTCCGCGTTGACCACGTAGACGGGCTGGAAGTCGTGCTCGACGTCCACGCCGAGGCGGCGCACCTCGCCGGTGTACTTCTCGGGCACCTCCGCGGCGCCGTTGGGAAGGTCGCGGATGTGCCCGACGCTCGCCTCGACGATGTAGCCAGGGCCGAGGTAGCCCTTGATCGTCTTCGCCTTGGCAGGCGACTCGACGATGACGAGTCGGCGGCCGCCCTGTGCGGTCTCGCTGGTCGGGGACAACTTCTGCTCTTCTCTCCGGTCGGCGCGGGGTCTGCCCCGGGATGCTTCGGCACCCGGGTTCGGGTCTGGTGACGCTGCGGAGTGTGACGGTACATGCCGCCCCCGTGTCAAACGGGAAAAGCCCGCAACGGCCACTCGAACGGTAACCCGACTACCGTCATTCCTGCCGCCCGGAGTCCCGAGCCGGCCCGGAGGCGGCCGGGGGGACGGGCGGTGCCCGCCGTCCCGGCCTGCGACGACGCCAAGATTCGGCGTCCCCGCCCGGCCGCTTCTCCAAACGGCTCCCCGCCCCCGCCGTCAGGAGTCCGGGGTCAGGAAGCCCTGCTCGATCAGCAGCCTGATCTGCGCGGGTGTGCGGTCCCGCAGGAGTACCGGGTCCTCACCCATCAGCTGGGCGATGGCGTCCAGGATCCGGCCGGCACTGAGCGATCCGTCACAGACGCCCGCGAAGCCGGCGCCGACGGTGTCCACCTTGGTGGCCCGGCGCATGCCGCGGTTCTGCCGGAGCACGACGTGCTCCGGGTCCTCCGCACCGGGCAGTCCGACCTGTTCCTGGACGACCTCGCCGGTCAGCCGGAAGTGGGCAGCGAGCAGGGCGGCGTCGTCGTTGCCGCGCAGGTAGTCGACCCGGTCGAAGTGGGCTCGCACCGTATCGCCGAGCGGCTGTTCGACGGGATGCGGCCATTCCTCGATGGTGACGGAGGGATCGCTCTCGGCAGCCGCGCTCCGGCGGAGCGTGATCCAGCCGAATCCCACCGACCGGACGTCCCGGGCCTCGAACTCGTCCAGCCAGGCGTCGTAGCGGGCCTGGTACTCGACCGGGTCGCCCTGATGGTCCCCGGCGTCGCGCAGCCAGAGTTCGGCGTACTGGGTGATGTCCTGGACCTCGCGCTGGACGATCCACGCGTCGCATCCCCACGGCACCCAGGACGCCAGCCGGCTCTGCCAGTCCTCGCCGTCCACGTGCTCCCAGTTGGCGAGGAATTGGGCGAAGCCGCCCTCGTTCAGCCGGGCACCGGACTGCTGGACCAGGGTGCGGCAGAGGTCGTCGCCGCTCATGCCGCCGTCCCGGTAGGTGAGCCGGGCTCCGGGGGAGATGACGAAGGGCGGGTTGGAGACGATCAGGTCGTACGTGTCCTGCTCGGGCAGCGGCTCGAAGAGGGAGCCCTCGCACAGTTCGGCGGCGGGTGCGCCGGAGAGTGCCAGGGTCAGCGCCGTCATGTGCAGGGCGCGGGGGTTGAGGTCGGTGGCCGTCACCCGGGTGGCGTGTCCAGTGGCGTGCAGGGCCTGGATACCGGAACCGGTTCCCAGGTCCAGGGCGGAGGCCATCGGGGTGCGGACGGTGATGCCCGCCAGGGTGGTGGAGGCGCCGCCGACGCCGAGCACCACGCCCTCCTCCTTGCTGCCGATGCCGCCTGCGCCGCCGACGGCGCAGCCGAGGTCCGAGACGATGAACCAGTCCTCGCCACCCGGTCCGCCGTACGGGCGGACGTCGACGGTGGCGGCGATCTCATCGCCACCGGACGGCCGCAGCCATCCGGCGTCGAGGCAGTCCTCCAGCGGCAGCACCTCGGCGGCCCGCCGACGCGGGACGGGCTGCTGGAGCAGGAAGAGGCGGACCAGTATCTCCAGCGCCGAGTCGCCACGGGTGGCACGCAGCGCGGGGACGACCTCGGCCCGAGCGAGCGCCGCGTAGGCCGGGGCACCGAGCAGGTCGAGCAACCCGTCGGCGGTGAAGGCCGCCTCGAGCAGGGCTTCCCTCAGACGCGCCGCGGCGTCCGGGCGGTCGGCGGCCGGCAGGGCGGACAGGGCCGAGGGCCGCTTGTCCGATGACTGGGGTGACTGACTGGCGTTGCTCACCACCCCATTGTCACCGCTCGCGCCCGGCCGACGCACTGCCTGTGGACGGCGCCTGGCCGCCGACGGTGCCGCCTGTGGACAACACGGCGCCGTCCCGACGGTGGGTCAGCTCTGCGGGTGAACGTCGGCAGTGGGGTACGGGGAGGGGCCGGACCCACGACCGACCCGGCCTCGCTTCGGGACCGGGACCGGACAGGCAGCGCGTCAGGCGCCGGAATTCGCGTCGTCGCCCGCACCCTCGCCCGTACCGGCCTTGCAGCTGGCCTGGCCGCGCATGGCCTCGCCGACCTCGCCCTCCTCCAGCCGCTTGAGTGCGTCGCTGCCGCTGCCACTGAGCTTCTGCAGCTGGGTGCCGACTTCCTTGAGGCCGTCGGCGAACTCCGCCTGGTCGTCGGTCTTGAGCTTGTCGACCTGCTTCTTCAGGTCCGCGTACGAGTCGGCGATGGAGTTGAGCTCCTTCACCGCGTCCTGCTGCTTCTTCTCGCCGTTCTCCACCGCAGGCGGGCCGGCCTGGTCGATCACGGAACCGATCTTGCGGTAGGCATCGGACATCTCCTGGAAGGCCTTGGAATCGGTCTCCTTGACGTCCTTGGGCGGGGCCTTGTCCGAACTCTCCTCCTGGATGGAGGCGTTGGCGGCCTGAATCCTTGCGGCCTGCGGCTGCACACCGTCACAGACCTTCTTGGCCCAGGCGTTGAGCTCTTCGCTGTTGTCGTCACCGCAACCGGACAGCGCCAGCATCAGTGCCGCACCCCCGGCCAGGGCGGTCGCGAGCCTCTTCTTCACCGGTCGGTCCCTTCCGTCGCTCTCGGCCCCGGAACTTACACGCCGGGCCAGGGCCACACGGAGTCCGACCATCCGATTTATTACATATTGAATCCTTTTGCATCAGCGAGAGAAGATTCACGACCACATTCGCGCAAGCTCGCACACAAGAAGGGCACAAGTGGTCGTTGGGAACGGTGACCGTCCTCCGTCAGGGGGCGGCCGCCGCACCGGCCCCGCCGGCGTCGTCCATGGCGATCCCGCGGCGCCTGGAAATCCACACCGCGACCACCACGACGGCCAGGGCGAGCAGCGCGATCACCACCCGTAGAACGGTGTTGGCGCCGGTGCCGTAGCCGAGTCGGATCACCGCGGGCGCGATCAGCAGCGCCACCAGGTTCATCACCTTCAACAGCGGATTGATGGCCGGACCGGCGGTGTCCTTGAACGGATCTCCCACGGTGTCGCCGATGACGGTGGCCTCGTGCGCCTCGCTCCCCTTGCCGCCGAAGTTCCCGTCCTCCACCAGCTTCTTCGCGTTGTCCCAGGCGCCACCGGAGTTGGCGAGGAACACCGCCATCAGCGTGCCCGTGCCGATCGCCCCGGCCAGGAAGGCGGCCAGCGCTCCCACTCCCAGGGTGAAGCCGACGACGATGGGTGCCGTCACCGCCAGCAACCCGGGCGTGGCGAGCTCGCGCAGGGCGTCACGGGTGCAGATGTCCACGACCCGCCCGTATTCGGGCTGTTCGGTGTAGTTCATGATCCCCGGCCGCTCCCGGAACTGGCGTCGCACCTCGAAGACCACCGCTCCCGCCGAGCGGGACACCGCGTTGACGGCCAGGCCGGAGAAGAGGAACACCACCGCGGCACCCACGATCAGCCCGACCAGGTTGTTGGGCTGGGTGATGTCGGTGATCAGCGTCAACGGCGCCTCAGGGCCCGAAAGCCTCTCGCCCACCTCCCGCGCCCCGTTGATCACGGCGTCCCGGTAGGAGCCGAAGAGCGCCGCCGCGGCCAGTACCGCGGTGGCGATGGCGATGCCCTTGGTGATCGCCTTGGTGGTGTTGCCCACGGCGTCCAGGCCGGTCAGGACCTGGGCGCCCGGCCCCTCCACGTCGCCGGACATCTCGGCGATGCCCTGGGCGTTGTCGGAGACCGGACCGAAGGTGTCCATGGCGACGATCACCCCGACCGTGGTCAGGAGTCCGGTGCCGGCGAGCGCCACCGCGAACAGGGCGAGCATCACCGAGGAACCGCCGAGCAGGAACGCCCCGTACACGCCGAGGGCGATCAGCAGGGCGGTGTAGACGGCGGACTCCAGGCCGATCGCCACTCCGGCCAGGATGACGGTGGCCGGGCCGGTGAGCGAGGTCCGGCCGATGTCCCTCACCGGACGGCGGCCGGTCTCGGTGAAGTAGCCGGTCAGCTGCTGGATCAACGCGGCCAGCACGATGCCGATGGCCACGGCGACCAGGGCCAGCACCCGCGGATCGCCGGATTTGCCGCTGACGGCCTGGTCGGTCACCCCGTCCAGCTCGGCGTACGAGGAGGGCAGGTACACGAACACCGCGACCGCGACGAGGGCGAGCGAGACCACCGCCGAGACGAAGAAGCCCCGGTTGATGGCGCTCATGCCGCTGCGGTCGGCTCGGCGGGGCACCACCGCGAAGATGCCGATCATCGCGGTGACCACTCCGATCGCCGGGACCATCAGCGGAAAGGCGAGCCCGGCGTCGCCGAAGGCCACCTTGCCCAGGATCAGCACGGCGACCAGTGTCACGGCGTAGGACTCGAAGAGATCGGCCGCCATGCCCGCGCAGTCGCCCACGTTGTCCCCGACGTTGTCGGCGATGGTGGCCGCGTTGCGCGGGTCGTCCTCCGGGATGCCCTGTTCGACCTTCCCGACCAGGTCGGCACCGACGTCGGCCGCCTTGGTGAAGATACCGCCGCCGACCCGCATGAACATGGCGATCAGGGCGGCGCCCAGACCGAAGCCCTCCAGCACCTTTGGCGCGTCCGCGGCGTACACAAGCACCACACAGGCCGCGCCCAGCAGTCCGAGGCCCACCGTGAACATGCCGACCACCCCGCCCGTCCGGAAGGCGATGCGCATCGCCTCACGGGTCGCGTCGGGCGTGGTGGCGTCGTCGTCGGACGCGGCACGGGCGGCGGCCGCGACGCGGACGTTGCTGCGGACGGCCAGCCACATGCCGGTGTAGCCGGTGGCCGCCGAGAACGCCGCGCCGATCAGGAAGAACAGCGACCGGCCGATCCGCTGCCCCCAGTCGTCCGCGGGCAACAGGAGCAGCAGCAGGAAGACCACGGCGGCGAAGACGGCGAGAGTGCGCAACTGCCGGGACAGATAGGCCTTGGCACCCTCCTGGACGGCCGCGGCGATCCGCCTCATGCTCTCGGTTCCCTCACCGGCGGCGAGTACTTGGCGCACCAGCACCCCGGCCACCACCAGGGCGGCCAGCGCCACCAGCGCGATCACGGCCACGATCACCCGGTTGCCGTCCGTCAGCACCGCGGCGAGGTCCACGTCGTCGCGCGCGGACGGGAAGCCTCGCACAGCCTCGACGGCCCAGTGCGCCATGCCGGTCCCGCTGGCCCCGTCGGCGCCGCCGGTCCCGTCGGCGCCGCCGGTCCCGTAGGCTCCGGCGGTTCCGTAGGCTCCGGCGGTTCCGGACATGAGGGAACGCCCCGCCATTCGGCCTCCTCGACGCCTGGACCGAGCTCGAAGCGGTGGCCGGAAGGCCGCCACACTCTTCAGAGCAGCGTCACACGAACGGGACGAAGGCGCATATCAGGCAAAAGCGGTCCGCCCGGGCAGAGCGGACGGGCGGTACGCCTCGACGCGGGGGGGGAGGGGGGACAAGTCGCGGCGCCCGTCGGGCGCGAAGAGGTTCAGGCGCGGGCGGTGGGCCAGGTCATCCGGATGAGGCCGCCCTCGGAGCCTGCGCTGACCTGCAGGTCGTCGACCAGGCCGGAGATCACCGCGAGGCCCATCTGGTCCTCTTCGGTCTCCGCCGCGTCGAGCACCTCCGGAGAAACGCCGGACGCCGCGTCGACGGAGGTCGAGCGGGGCGCGTCGTCGGCCACCTCGATCGAGAAGAGCTTCTCCTCGTCGGTCAGGGAGATCCGCACCGGCGTGCCGAGGCCACTGCCGCGGTGCAGTCCGACCGCGCGGGAGCAGGCCTCGCCGACGGCCAGGCGGACCTCGTCGAGAACCGCCTCGTCCACTCCGGCCCGGCGCGCCACCGCGGCCGCCACCAGCCTGGCCGTCCGCACATGCGCCGGCAGCGGGCTGATGAGGAGTTCAACGGTGGCCATGCATCCCCCTCGGAACTACGGTCCTGCTTCCCGGAGGGCATGCCGACGCACCGGCCAGCCCTCCCGATGGTCGTCCGCCCCGGGCCGAGGCCCGGGGCGGCACTGGTCAGTCGGTGGCCGCTACCGCTTCCTCGACCGACGTGTGGATCGGGAAGACCTTGGTCAGGCCAGTGATCCGGAAAATCTTCAGAATGCGCTCCTGGTTGCACACCAGACGGAGCGAGCCCTCATGGGCGCGCACCCGCTTCAGGCCGCCGACCAGCACGCCGAGCCCGGTGGAGTCGAGGAAGTCCACGCCCTCCATGTCGACGACGAGGTGAAAGCTCCCGTCGTTCACCAGCTCGACCAGCTGCTCGCGCAGCTTGGGCGCGGTATATACGTCGATTTCGCCACCGACCTCGACGACCGTGCGATCGCCGACGGTACGGGTCGACAGGGACAGGTCCACGGATCCTCCAGCACCTTGCTATCGAGCGGTCGCCCCTCGGGACACCTGGCGGAATCCCCGGGACTGTTCGCCAGCCGCGATGGCATTCAATCACTTACCGGCAGGCGCGCACGACGCCTTGAGTCCATTGTCCTTCCAGCCGGTGACACACTCGGTGCCGATGGCTGAGAATCACCGATCCGGTCGAACCCGGACGGACACTGCTTCCCGTCCTTCGCCGGGCACGATTCTGGACCGGCTCGCCGGGGGTCCGGATCGCGCTGCGCGCATCACTCATACGGAGCACCTGCCCCCTCGGACGGGTCGGCATGCCGTCTGGCCGCACGAGATCCGGGAGGAAGTTCTGGCGGCGATCCGGGCGCACGGCATCGAGCACCCCTGGGCCCACCAGGCACGGGTGGCCCAGCACGCCCTGGACGGCGAGTCGGTCGTGGTCGCCACCGGTACCGCGTCGGGCAAGTCGCTGGCCTATCTGGTGCCCGTGCTCTCCGCCCTGCTGGACGGCGCCGAGGCGCCCAACGGCCGGGGCGCCACCGCGCTGTACCTGGCCCCCACCAAGGCCCTCGCCGCCGACCAGCACCGCGCCGTACGGGAACTCGCGGGGCCTCTCGGGACCAAGGTGCGCCCGGCCGTGTACGACGGCGACACCCCGGTCGAGGAGCGGGAATGGGTCCGCCAGTACGCCAACTACGTGCTGACCAACCCGGACATGCTCCACCGCGGCATCCTGCCCTCCCATCCCCGCTGGTCCTCCTTCCTGCGGGCGCTGCGGTACGTGGTGATCGACGAGTGCCACACCTACCGGGGGGTCTTCGGGTCGCACGTCGCCCAGGTGCTGCGCCGGCTGCGCCGGCTCTGCGCCCGGTACGGCTCCTCCCCCGTGTTCCTGCTGGCCTCGGCCACGGCCGCCGAGCCCGCCGCAGCGGCCCGGCGGCTCACCGGTCTGCCGGTCACCGAGGTGGCCGACGACGCGTCGCCCCGCGGCGAGCTGCTGTTCGCCCTGTGGGAACCACCGCTCACCGAACTCCAGGGCGAGAAGGGCGCGCCGGTCCGCCGCACCGCCACCGCCGAGACGGCCGACCTGCTCACCTCCCTCACCTTGCAGGGCGTGCGCAGCGTGGCGTTCGTCCGTTCGAGGCGCGGCGCGGAACTGATCTCGGTCATCACGCAGGAGCGACTGGCCGAAAAAGATCGTTCGCTGGCCGGGCGTGTCGCGGCATACCGGGGTGGCTATCTGCCGGAGGAACGGCGCGCGCTGGAGCGCGCGCTCCACTCCGGGAAGCTGCTGGGACTCGCCGCGACCACCGCACTGGAGCTCGGCGTGGACGTGTCCGGCCTCGACGCCGTGGTGATCTGCGGCTATCCCGGCACCCGCGCCTCCCTCTGGCAGCAGGCAGGCCGTGCCGGGCGCACCGGTCAGGGGGCGCTGGCGATCCTGGTGGCCCGCGACGATCCGCTGGACACGTTCCTGGTCCACCACCCGGAGGCGCTCTTCGACCGTCCGGTGGAATCCACCGTCCTCGACCCCGACAACCCGTACGTGCTGGCCCCTCACCTGTGCGCCGCCGCGGCCGAGCTTCCGCTGACCGCCGAGGATCTGGCGCTCTTCGGCCCGGCGACCGGAGACCTGATGCCGCAGCTGGAGGCGGCCGGCCTGCTGCGCCGTCGTGCCAGGGCCTGGCACTGGACCCGCCGGGAGCGGGCGGCCGACCTCGCCGACATCCGGGGCGGGGACGGCCGCCCGGTCCAGGTGGTCGAGACCGGCACCGGCCGCCTGCTGGGAACGGTCGACGCCGGGGCCGCCCACACCTCCGTCCACGAGGGTGCGGTCCATCTCCACCAGGGCCTCACCTATCTGGTCCGGGAGCTCGACCTTGAGGCGTCCGTCGCCCTGGTCGAACGGTCCGACCCGCCGTACACGACCGTCGCCAGGGACACCACGGCCATCTCCGTCCTTTCCACCGACGCCGAGATTCCCTGGGGTGACGGGCGGTTGTGCTTCGGCTCGGTGGAAGTCACCAACCAGGTGGTCTCCTATCTCCGCCGTCGGCTGATCACCGGTGAGGTGCTGGGCGAGTCCAAGCTGGACCTGCCGCCCAGGACGCTGCGTACCAGGGCCGTCTGGTGGACCGTCACCGAGGACCAGCTGGACTCGGCGCGGATCACGCCCGAGATCCTCGGCGGCGCCCTGCACGCGGCCGAGCACGCCTCGATCGGCATGCTGCCCCTGTTCGCCACCTGCGACCGCTGGGACATCGGCGGCGTCTCCGTCCCGCTCCACCCCGACACACTGCTGCCCACGGTCTTCGTCTACGACGGCCATCCGGGCGGTGCCGGGTTCGCCGAGCGCGCCTTCCACACGGCCCGGGAGTGGCTGCGGGCGACCCGCGAGGCCATCGCGTCCTGCGAGTGCGAGGCCGGATGCCCGTCCTGCATCCAGTCCCCGAAGTGCGGCAACGGCAACGAACCTCTGCACAAGCGCGGGGCGGTGCGGTTGCTGACCGAACTGCTCAGGGGGGCGCCGGAGAAGGACCTCACGCCGCCGACCGGCGGCGCGCCCGCCGAGCCCGGGCCCACGAAGGCCGCCGGGGGCCTCCCGCCCGGCCAGGAGGGCCGGAATGACCTCGCGGAGCCTGGCCGGGAAACGGCCGAGAACCACCCTGCGGAGAGCCCGGGGACGGCCGGGAGCGAGCCCGCGGAGCCCGCACCTGGGAGGGCCGGGGGTGGCGCTCCGGTCCCCGGCCGCGAATCCGGCTCTGGAACCCTTCCGGCCCCCGGGCCACGGACGTCCGAAGGCTGACGCCTCGTCCACCGTGGACGCCGCGACCGCCTGCGGCTCGGCAGAGCGGTGGCTTCCGGGACGGAGTCGCGCCGGGGCATCCCTCCGTGCCGTGAAATTGGACGGAGGCGACGCGTCCGGGGGCAGCCTTGGACTGGCTCCGGACGACGGTCCGAGGGCGGCCTCCCGGGCGGGCCCGGGATCAGGTTTCCGGTCCCGACCCGGGCCCGAACCATGATCCGGCTTGGGTTCCGGGTTCGGGTCCCAGTACGACGCCGGGTTTGGGTTTGGGTTCGACTCCGACTCCGGGTCCGGGTCCGAGCCCGGGTTCGGCTCCGGGCCCGGAGAGGGATTCGGTGCAGGCCCGGGTCCCGGCTCCCGGCCCGGCGGGCCGGCCCGCGACCTGGACTCCGCCGTGAAGGGGCCATGCCCGGCCGTGACGACCACGTCGGCCACCTCCCCCGTCACCTCGCACCGGACCAACCGCGTCTCCTGCTCGTGGGCCACCCGGCCGGCAAGGCCGCAGGCCGCCCCCGCCCCGTCCGTCCAGGGACCGGCCGCCGCCAGCGCGGCCAGGTCGGCACCCGCCGCCGCGCGATGCCGCACCACCACCGTCTCGCTCATCGCGAGCACCGCGGCGAAGACCACGCACAGTGCGCTCACGATCCCGCCCGCCCAGACCGTCGCCGATCCCCGGTCGTCACGGCATCTCATGGCCCGGACCCGACGGTTTCCTCGGCGAACGCGAACGCCTCGTGCCGCACCTCGAAGGGCAGGGCCCCGGCCCCTGGCGGGCGGGCCACCACGCTTACCCGCACCATGTCGCCGCTGCGGCCGACGGTCACCACAGCACCGTCCGGAGCGGCGCGCCGGGCCACGGTGAGCACCGCCTCCGGAGGGTCCTGCCGGGCAGCGGCCCGGGCGCCGGCCCGGGCCGCGTCCACACACTGGATCTGCGCGGCGGTCGCCGTCAACGCCCACATCAGCGCCATCCCGAAGAGGACCAGCACGGGCAGGGTCACCGCCGTCTCCGCGGTCACCATCCCACTCTGCCGGTCGCGCACGGGCCGGCAGGCCGGCCCGTGCTCCTGCCCCTCCTGGTGACGGACCCGCCGCGACGGCGCCTCCTGCCCCGGACCCCGCAGCCCTGCCTCAGGGCCCTCCATCGAGCGCCTTCTTCACCAGCCCCTGCAGTTCGGCGTTGACCTGGCCGCTGGTCACCACCTTGTACAGCACGGCGGCGAACGCCACCGCCGCCACGATGCCCATCGCGTACTCCGAAGTGACCATGCCCGCGTCCCGGCGGGCAGCCCCGGCCCTGCAGGCCAGGCACAGCAGCCGGTTCCACATCCGGCGGACTCCTCGTGTCATGTTCCGCATCTCGACCTCCAGGTCGTCGTTCCGCTTCTCGCTTTTCAAGGACCGCCGCACTCACGCGGCGGAGTCGTTCACGGGCCCGCCCCGAGGGCACCTCCCGCCAGGCCGATCACCACGGGAAGCACACCGACCGTGATGAAGGCCGGCAGGAAGCACAGGCCCACCGGGCCGGTGACCAGCACGCCCGCCCTGCGGGCCCGTCCCGCGGCAGCCCGGTCCCCGGCCGCCCGGGCCTCGGCGGCGAGCCGCGCGGCGGGCGCCGCGGCCGGCAGGCCGGACTCACCCGCGCGTTCGATGAGCCGGGCGAGCGGCGCCGCCCCCGGCACGGCGGCCAGTCCCCGCCACGCCCCGGCCGGTTCGCCCCCGAGCCGCACCTCGGCCGCGCCCTGTTCGAGTCGTGCGCCCAGAGGGCCGCCGAGTGCCGCTCCCACCGCACGGGCGGCGACCACCGGGTCGGCCCCGGCCTCCACACAGGCCGCCAGGAGATCGGCGGCGAGCGGAAGCTGCCGGGCAGCCTGAACGGCCGTCCGGTCCGTAGCGGCCTCGCGCGCGGCCCACCGTCCGAGCCGGTGGCGCAGGATCAGCCCCGCCAGGACTCCGGCGACCAGACCGGGGAGCCCTCCGAGCAGCAGCCAGCCCACAGCCACCGCTCCGAGCACCGCCGCGCGGCGCCGGGTCGCCTCACCGGGCTGCCACCGCCTGTATGCCGCCGGGGAAGGCGGGGCGGGCCGTCCGAGCAATGTCTCCGCCCTGCGGCGTGCACGTGCCGCGCCGCGTCGGTTCACGGCCGTCCCGAGCGCCCAGCACAGGGCCGCCGGCAAGATCAGCGGCACCGCGGCGGCCGGCCAGGTCATGACCCTTCCTCCGCGCCGCGCACGATGCGCAGCGCCCACCAGATGCCCGCGGCCTCGAGCAGTCCGCCCACGGCAAGGCACCCCAGCCCGGGTCCCGTGTGCAGCAGGATTCGCAACGGGTCGGCCCCCAATGCCGTGCCCAGGACCAGCCCGACGCCCGGGAGCCCCGCGAGCATCACGGTCGTGGCCCGGGCACCGGCAAGCTGGGAACGGAGGTCGGCACGCCTGTCCCGCTCCGCCCGGAGGGCCGCGTCGAGCCGTTCCAGCCCGGCGGCCAGACCCGCACCCCGGTCCACCGCCACCCTCCAGCACGCCGCGAGCCCACGCAGTCCCTCGGCCCCGGGCGGACGCGAGGCACCGGCCAGCGCTGACGGGACGTCACCGCCGAACCTCGCGGCGGCGACCACCTGCGCGAGCGCCTCGCCCAGTCCCGCTGCGCCTGCGTCGTGGACCGCGACGGCCAAGGCCTCGCCTGGCTGGCGACCCGCCCGGACCTCACCGGCCAGCGCGCCGCAGAGGGCGATCACCGCGTCGGCCCGCCGGTCCCGATCGCGCCGTTCCCTGGTGGCCCGCCGCGCCCTCCTGACCAATGGCACGGCCGCCAGGCCCAGGACCAAGGGCAGTGGTGACGCCCCCAGGATCGCCACCGCGCCCGTCGCAACCAGAAGCCACCGCGCCTCCCGGCTGCCGCCCTTGCCCGGCAGGTCCCGGCCGAGCGGCTCGTCGCGGGCGGGGGGACCGTGCCGAGCGGACGCACCGCCGGGCCACGCCCACCGCAAGCGACGAGCCGCACCACCACGCGTCGCCGGAAGCCCCTGCCGCCCGGTGTCACGGCCCGCCTGCACCACACCGGCCGCCGCGCCCGCCCCGGACACCGCGGCCATCGCCCGCGCCCGGGAGGCGACCGACCGGGGCCTCAGCCCCCACCAGACGCCCCCGGCCGCGCCGACGGCGACCATCGCGGTCACCCCACTCGCCGTCAGGACGTCCCCGGCACCGGTCACGACGCCTCCTCCGCACGCGCCGCCGCACCACCCGGGCCACCCGGGTCACCGGCGTCCAGGAGTTCCACCAGTCGCGCCCACCCGCGCTCCGGCACGAAGGCCCCCTCGCTCCACCGCAGGGCCGGGACCGTCCGCACCAGCCCGTCGTCGCCCCGCTCCAGCACCCGTACCTCGGCGATCCGCCGACGTCCGCTCCTTTCACGGACCAGGTGGACGACCACCGACAGCGCGGCCGCCAGCTGACTGTGCAGCGCGGCCCGGTCGAGCCCGGCGGCGGTGCCGAGGGCCTCCAG
This sequence comes from Streptomyces abyssomicinicus, assembly GCF_008974245.1. Lineage (GTDB taxonomy): Bacteria > Actinomycetota > Actinomycetes > Streptomycetales > Streptomycetaceae > Streptomyces > Streptomyces abyssomicinicus. Next base: position 86,171 of record NZ_BBZI01000009.1, read on the forward strand.
ACGGGCGGGGACATCCGCCGCGGCGTTGGCGTGCACCGTGCCGCAGCCGCTGTGGCCGGTGTTCAGCGCGGCCAGCAGATGCACCACCTCGGCCCCGCGCACCTCGCCGACAACCAGCCGGTCGGGCCTCATCCGCAGTGCCTGCCGCACCAGGTCCTCCAGAGTCACCAGGCCGGCGCCCTCCTGGTTGGCGGGTCTGCTCTCCAGCCGCACCACATGGGGATGGTCCGGTCGCAGTTCCGACGAGTCCTCGGCGAGCACGATCCGCTCCGAGGGCCCGGTGAGACTGAGCAGGGCACTGAGCAGCGTGGTCTTCCCGGTGCCGGTGCCCCCGCTGATCAGGAACGACAGCCGGGCGTCGACCAGCGCCCGCAGGACGCCCTCACCGCCGGGCGGGACCATGCCGGCACGGGTCAGCTCGCCGAGGGTGAACGCCCGCGACCGGACCACGCGCAGGGAGAGGCAGGCACAGCCGACGGCCACCGGCGGGAGCACCGCGTGCAGCCGTGTCCCGTCGGGCAGCCGCGCGTCCACCCAGGGACGGGCGTCGTCGAGGCGGCGCCCGGTGACGGAGGCCAGCCGTTGCGCCAGGCGGCGCACCGCGACGGCGTCCGGGAAGATCACGCCGGTCAGCTCCAGCCCCGCGCCTCTGTCGACCCACACCCGGTCGGGCGCCGAGACCAGCACGTCGGTCACCTCCGGGTCCGCGAGCAGCGGCTCCAAGGGGCCGCTGCCCACCAGCTCCGAACGGAGCCGCACCGCCGCCCCCAGTACCTCCGCGTCGCCCAGAACCCGGCCGCCTCGCTCCCGCAGGGCCTGGGCCACGCGGGCCGGGGTGGGATCGGCTCCGCTCTCGGCGAGCCAGCGGCGTACTCCGTCGAGGAGGTCCCCCGTCGGGGCGGTGGCCTTGGCCGCGCCGCCCCGGGGTCCGGCGTTCATCGCCCGCCCGCCGAGGCCGCGGCGCGCGACCAGAACTGCCGGCAGAACCGGGTCAGCGGGGCGCGGGGCGCCGCTCCCGGTGGGAGCGAGGCGGAGACCGGGGCTCGCAGAGCGGGGTCGGCCGGGACCTCACCCAGCAGGGGCAGCCCGAGCAGCCGGGCCACCTCGGCGCCGTCGAGCCCGGGGGCGTGCGGGCCGCGCACGGCGACCCGGAGGTCCCTGAGCACCATCCCCGCCATCGAGGCCACCCGACCGGCGGCGGCCACGGCGCGGATCTCCGCGGGCACCACCAGAACTCCCAGGTCGAGCTGGGCGAGGATCTCGGCGACCCCTTCGTCCACCCGCCGCGGCAGGTCCACGACGACCGCGCCGCCACCGCGCCGGGCCGCCGCCAGAACGGCGCGGACGGCGTCCGGCGGGACCGTCACGCAGTCCCCGCGGTCCCAGCTCAGCACCCGCAGCGAATGGAGACTGGGCAGCGACTCCTCCAGGGCGCCGCCGCCCAGCCGCCCGCGCGAGGAGGCGAAGGCGGGCCAGCGCAGGCCCTCGGTCGTCTCGCCGCCCAGCAGCACGTCCAGCCCGCCGCCGAGCGGGTCGGCGTCCACCAGCAGCGTGCGCACCCCGCATCGGGCCGACGTGACGGCGAGGGCGCAGGCCAGGGTGGAGGCACCGGCGCCGCCGCGCCCGCCGATGACGCCGACCGTCAGGGCGGGGCGGCCGACGCCCTCCACGACATCGGCGATCCGGTCGGTGAGCCACTGCTCGCCGTCGGGAAGCACCAGCACGTGGTCGGCCCCGATCTCCACGGCATGGCGCCAGACCCCGGGGTCGTCCTGGTCCCGGCCGACGAGGACGACGCCGGGTCTACGGGGCGCACCGCGTACCCGCCGTGCGGCATCGTCACCGATCAGGACGAGGGGCGCGGCCTCCCATGCGGAGCGCCTGCCGGGCGGCCCCGGATGCACCTCGGGTGTCGCCCCGGCCGCGGCGCAGAGCCGCAACAGGTCGTCGAGGAGCAACGGGTCCTCGGTGACGATGAGCGGTGCGCCCGCTGCGCTTCCCGCGCCCGGTGCCGGTGCTGCGGAGGTGGATCCGGTCATGGCTGCTGTCTCCTGCCTGCCCGCACGAAGAGGCGGTGCCTCCCCGGGCCGTGTCGTGTCCGTGGTGGGCGACGCGGGGAAAACGGCGTGATGCGAGGGCAACGGACCGTGTTCCGAAGGCGTCGGAATCACCGTGCGGCAGCGCGGGAAAAGATGTGGATCTTGGTGGAAATCCGGGGACAACTCGGCGAATGTGGATATCGCGTTCACCCCGACGAGCGAGCCACGAGCGAGCCACGAGGGCTTGGTCCTCCATCGGACCGTCAGCGGCGACACACGTCTCGCTGCGCACCTCGACGGTGACGCACGGTAGCGATCACCGGGCCGAGAGAAGGCGGCCGGGAACCCTTCGAAAGGGAACCCGGCCGCCTTGCCCGGGAGGCCGAAACGCACCCGGACATGCGACGACCCCCGCCGGGGGGGAGAGCGGGGGTCGTCATCCACGGTCCGACTCGGGGGGGGAGGAGCCGAACCGGGTTAGCACGGTCGCGAACGATCCGTGACTTCCATGGTGTACCCGAGAGGCTTCTCAGGCAAACCCACGCGCCACACCTTACGCCGAATGGCTGCCCCCTATGCTCGCCCTTGTGGAAAACCACTCCTTGCCCCGCACCGCGGCCTTCTTCGACCTGGACAAGACGGTCATCGCGAAGTCGAGCACGCTCACCTTCGGCAGGTCCTTCTACCAAGGCGGACTGATCAATCGCCGTGCCGCTCTGCGCACGGCGTACACCCAGTTCGTCTTCCTCGCCGGCGGCGCCGACCACGAACAGATGGAGCGCATGCGGAGGTACCTCTCCGCCATGTGCCGAGGCTGGGACGTCCAGCAGGTCAGGGACATCATCGCCGAGACCCTGCACGACCTCATCGACCCGATCATCTACGACGAGGCCGCCTCCCTCATCGAGAAGCACCACCTGGCCGGCCGGGACGTGGTGATCGTCTCCACCTCGGGGTCGGTGATGGTCGAGCCGATCGGCGAGATGCTGGGCGCCGACCGGGTGGTGGCCACCCGGATGGTGGTCGGCGAGGACGGTCGCTTCACCGGCGAGGTCGAGTACTACGCGTACGGCCCGACGAAGGCCCAGGCCATTCGCGAGCTGGCGGAGTCCGAGGGCTACGACCTCGGTCGCTGCTACGCGTACAGCGATTCCGCGACGGACCTGCCCATGCTCGAGACGGTGGGCCACCCGCACGCGGTCAATCCGGACCGGACGCTGCGCCGCGAGGCACTGACCCGCGGCTGGCCGATCCTCGATTTCCACCGGCCGGTACGTCTGAAGCAGCGGCTCCCCACCTTCTCCACGCCCTCCCGGCCCGTGCTGGTCGCGGCGGCCACGGTGGGCGCGGCGGCGGCAGCGGCGCTGGTCTGGTACGCCGCGAGCCGCCGGCGATCGGCCCTCGCCTGAACGGCGGCGGGCGTGAAGGGTGGACGCCACCGGCCAACCCCCGGCGACGCCCCATCCCATGACCGGCGGTCAGCCGCTTGCGGCACGACCGCTCCTCCGGGTCGGCCCGCACTGCTTGAACAGGAAACCAAACAAATCGGGCCAGGGGTTCACATTGCCCATGGAACAGGAGTACAAAGGACTTAACGGCCCGCGAGACCAAGGACATCCGACGGGATGACCTTCGCAACGCGATGGCCCCACGGACCGGAGCATGAACACCGGGCACCCACGCGACGTCGACCCGTCGATTACGGGCCAGCCGCACCAGGCCAAGGGAGAAAGTTCCCGGCCTGATCGGCAATTTACGAGGACGCTTGGTAACCCGGCGGCACGTGCGAGCGGCGGCACGAGGATTCGTGCCGCCGCAACCCTGTTCCGGCCTCTCTCGCCTTCGGCGTCTCCCGCTCCGTCAGGCAGCGCCGCGCTGGAGCGCCTCGCAGACCGCGGTCGACTCCCGTGCTCCCAGCTCGACGGCCTTGCCGCAGTGCCCGATCCAGGCCGCCATGCCCTCCGGGGTGCCGGAGACATAGCCGTCCAGCGCCGCCAGGTAAGCGGCCCGCCCGAGTTCCGCGTGCCCCACCTCGGCCGGGCAGATGGACTTGGGGTCCAGTCCGCTGCCGACCAGCACGATGCGCTCGGCCGCCCGTGCCACCAGTCCGTTGTGCGAGCGGAAAGGCCGCAAGGCGAGGATCTCGCCGTGCACCACGGCCGCCTTGACCAGGGCGGGCGCCGCACCGCCGTCGATGATGAGCCGGGACAGGCCGTCGAGCCGTCCGGCGACCTCGTCGGCCTCGGGCAGCGGCAGCTCGATGAGGGGCTCCTCGACCGTCTCGCCCGCCAGCCGGGGGCGTCCGACGTCCTCGCCACGCCCCGCGGCGGCCACCAGGTGGAGGCGGGCCAGTACGCGCAGGGGGGACTGCCGCCAGATGGACAGCAGCTGACCCGCCTCGGCGGTGAGCCGTAGTGCGGCGCCCACCACGCGGGCGTCGTCGTCGCCGCTGAAGTCGGTCCGGCGCCGGACCTCCTCCAGCGCCCAGTCCGCGCCGGCGAGCGCGGCCGAACCGCGCGCTCCGCGGAGAGCCGCCTCACCGGTGATCTCGTTGCCGCGGCGGCGCATGATGCGGTGGCCGTACACCCGGTCGACGTACGTGCGGACGGATTCCACGGAGTCGGCCACGCCGGGAAGCGAACCCAGGGCCGCGAGCGGGTCGGCGGACGCGCCAGTCGTACTCATGAGTACGACATTACGCGCCCACGCGCGGCCACACATCGCCCGGCCCGGCGTCCACCGGGGCAAGTGACCCGGCGGAGCGCTCTGGACCGCACCCTTCACGACCACACCCACGATGGAGTGGTCATCACCCCGTATCGACCACCCCGCGCATCCGAAGCACTACGCTAGGTGAACATGAAAATTGCTTTCGTCGGCAAGGGTGGCAGCGGCAAGACAACCCTGTCCTCGCTCTTCGTCCGCCATCTCGCCGCGTCCGGGGCGCCGGTCATCGCCGTGGACGCCGACATCAACCAGCACCTGGGCGCGGCGCTCGGCCTGGACGAGGCGGAGGCCGCCGCCCTGCCCGCGCTGGGGGCGCAGCTGCCTCTCATCAAGGACTACCTGCGGGGGGAGAACCCCCGCATCGCCTCGGCCGAGACGATGATCAAGACCACGCCGCCCGGTGCGGGGTCCCGACTGCTGCGGGTGCGGGAGGAGAATCCGGTCTACGCTGCCTGCGCCCGTCCGGTCGAACTCGACGCCGGCGCCGTCCGCCTGATGGTCACCGGGCCGTTCACCGAGGCCGATCTGGGCGTGTCCTGCTACCACTCCAAGACCGGCGCGGTGGAGATGTGCCTCAACCACATGGTCGACGGGCGCGACGAGTATGTGGTGGTGGACATGACCGCCGGCTCGGACTCCTTCGCCTCCGGAATGTTCACCCGCTTCGACATGACCTTCCTGGTCGCCGAGCCCACCCGCAAGGGCGTCTCGGTCTACCGCCAGTACAAGGAATACGCCCGGGACTTCGGGGTCGCCCTGAAGGTCGTCGGCAACAAGGTGCAGGGCCCGGACGATCTGGAGTTCCTGCGGGCACAGGTGGGGGACGACCTGCTGGTGACGGTCGGCCACTCGGACTGGGTCCGCGCGATGGAGAAGGGCCGGCCGCCGCTCTTCGACCGGCTGGAGACGGACAACCGCGCGGCACTGGAGACACTGCGGACCGCCGCCGACGCACGGTACGAGGCGCGGGACTGGGAGCGGTACACGCGCCAGATGGTGCACTTCCACCTGCGGAACGCGGAGTCGTGGGGAAACGCCCGGACCGGGACCGACCTGGCGCGGCAGGTGGATCCCGGCTTCATGCTGGGCGAGCGGGTGGCCGAGCCGGCATGAGCCGTCGCACGCACGGAGAGCGGGAACGGTCGCCGGCTCCGGCCGACCCCGCGCCGCTGCGTCGCCACGGACGTCGCGGAGGTCACGGAGGTCACGGAGGCCGCAGAGGTCGCAGAGGTCGCAGAGGTCAGCCGACCGCCTGGTCCGTGGCACCCGCGGCGGGGGCCAGGAAGCTCTGCCAGCCTTCCTGGGGCGCCTGGCCGACCCCGAGGGTCCGGAGCTTGTCGAGCGTCCCCTGATCCTGGGCGTCCAGCCAGTCGGCCAGTTGCCGGAACGAGACGCAACGCACCTCGGGCTGCGTGCACACCTGCGTGACGACCTCCTCGACGGCCCGCATGTACACGCCGCCGTTCCAGGACTCGAAGTGGTTGCCGATGATCAACGGCGCCCGGTTGCCCTCGTAGGAGCGGCGGAAGCCGGCCAGCAGGCCGTCCCGCATCTGGTCGCCCCACTGGGCGTGCATGGCCGGGTTGCCCTGGGTGCTGGTCCCGGACTGGTTGACCATGAAGTTGTAGTCCATGGAGATCGTCTCGAAGGCGCGGCCGGGCACCGGGACCATGTGCATCGACAGGTCCCACAGACCCTCCTTGCGCTCCGGCCACACCTGCTCCCGGACCCCACTGGTGTCGTAGCGGAAGCCCAGCTCACGAGCGGCCGCACGGAAGTTCTCCTGCCCTTCCAGGCACGGAGTGCGGCCGCCCACAAGTTCCTTGTCGTAGTCGAACGGCAGCGGTTGCCCTTCCGTGAGGCCGGTGTTGCTCTTCCAGGTCTTGACGAAGCTCTTGGCCTGGGCGATCTCGCTCTTCCACTGTTCGACCGACCAGTCGCCGACACCGCCGCTCCCGCAGAAGTGGCCGTTGAAGTGGGTGCCGATCTCATTGCCCTCCAGCCACGCCTGGCGCAGTTGCTCGACGGTCGCGGCCACCCCCTCGACATCGTTGAAGCCGATGTCCGAACTGCCGGCGGAACGGCCTGGAGGCTGATAGAGGGAACGTTTCTCCTCGGGCAGCATGTACACGCCGCTGAGGAAGTAGGTCATGGTGGCGTTGTTCGCGCCGGCCACCTTGCGGAAGTGGGAGAACAACCGCTGCCCGTCCTCGCCCGCGCCGTCCCACGAGAAGACGACGAACTGCGGCGGGCGCTGCCCGGGCCGGAGCCGTTCGGGTCTCGGCAGATTGGGCTGCGCGCCCGTGTAGGCGGTGGATCCGTCCCCGATGAGCCGGACCGCCCGGGGAGCACTCCTCGGCTCGGACTTCTTGGCGCCGGCCTGCCCCTGGGCACCCGCCGCGCCGCCGGCCATTCCTCCACAACCCGCGAGCGTGGCGGCACAGGCCGCCGCCACCGCGAACACGGCGATGCCTCTCCGGTTGGCGGTCATCTCCCGCCCCACCTTCTTCCTTCGCTCAGACCGAGCGCCCACTGAGGCGCTCCCCGGTGGACCGCCGGGAGCCCGGCGGGGCCGCCAAGGTCCCACGTCACCGCAAAGGGATTTGTATGACAAGCCGATGAAAAGATTGCTTCACTCATTGGGATGACTTATCAGGCCATTTGCCCGTTTTCTCCGTACGATCCCTTTACCCAGCATTACTGTCCATTTACTGAGTGTTGGCGTACGCCGTGACCGTGCGGCACCGTTCCCGCGGTCGTGCCGATCGTTCGCGCGACCGCGCCGTCCCGGAGGAGAAACGGGAAACATGTCTGCCTGCGTCCCCCACCGCGCCGAGGCCCACAAAGCCGGGCGCATCCATCGCCCCCACAGTCCGCCGCCCGGGCGCCCTCGCCGGTTCCGGATCGCCCCCGCCGACCTTTCCGCCTCGGTCACGGTGTTCCTGATCTCGCTGCCCCTCTCCCTGGGCATCGCTCTGGCCACCGGGGCGCCGCTCCAGGCCGGACTGGTCGCCGCCGCCGTGGGCAGCCTCGTCGCCGGACGCCTGGGCGGCGCCCCGCTCACCGTCAGCGGACCCACCGCCGGCCTGACCGTGGTCACCGCGGACCTGATCCAGCAGTACGGATGGCGCACCACCTGCGCCGTCACCATCCTCGCCGGCGTGACCCAGGTGGCCCTCGGCTGGCTCCGGGTCGCCCGCACCGCCCTGGCCGTCAGCCCCGCCATCGTGCACGGCATGCTGGCCGGCATCGGCGTCACCATCGCCGTGGCCCAGCTCCACATCGTCCTCGGGGGCACGCCGCAGAGTTCGGTCCTCGACAACCTCCGCGCGCTGCCCGCCCAGCTCGCGGACCTGCACCCGGGCGCCCTCGCGGTCAGCGCCCTCACCCTGGTGGTGCTCCTCGGCTGGTCCCGCGTCCCCGGCCGGGCGGGGCGGATCCTGCGCTTCGTCCCCGCGGCCCTCGCCGCCATGCTGACCGCCACAGCCGTCGCGCTGGCCATGGGGCTGCGCCTGCCCCGGGTCGACCTGCCCTCCTGGTCCAACCACGCCCTGGCAGGCTTCCCCGAGGGTCCCGCGCTGCCACTGGCCGCGGCGGTGCTCACCATCACCCTGGTCGGCGGGGTGGAGACCTTGCTCTCAGCGGTGGCCGTGGACAAGATCGCCGCCACTCGGGGCGGGGTGCCGGTGCCCCGGGCCGACCTCGACCGGGAACTGCGCGGCCAGGGCTTCGCCAACATGGCCTCCGGAACGCTCGGCGGACTCCCCGTCACCGGCGTGGCGGTACGCAGCTCGGCCAACGCCCGCTCGGGCGCCGTCAGCCGCAACTCGGCCATGCTGCACAGCCTGTGGATCGCCGCGGCGGCGTTGCTGCTGGTGCCGGCGCTGGAGCTGATCCCGCTCGCCGCGCTCGCCGCGCTGGTGATGGCGATCGGCATCCAGATGGTCTCCCTCCACCACATCCGCACCGTCAACCGCCACCGCGAGGCACTGGTCTACGCGGTCACGGCCGTCGCGGTCACCTTCCTCGGAGTCCTGGAAGGCGTGGGAGTCGGTGTGGCCGCCGCGGTCGCGGTCGCGCTTCACCGGCTCACCCACACCCGGATCACCCATGAGGTGAGCGGCGGCGTCCATCACGTCCACGTCCGCGGACAGCTCACCTTCCTCGCCGTGCCCAGGCTCAGCCGGGCGCTCCACCTGGTCCCGGAAGGCGCCGACGCCGTCGTCGAGCTGCACGGCTCCTTCGTCGACCACGCCGCGTACGAGTCGCTGGAGGACTGGCGCAACAGCCATGTGGCGCACGGCGGTTCCGTCCGCCTCACCGGGCTGCGCGCCGGTCTGGCGGCGACCGACGCCGCACCGGCCGAGGCCGCTTCCGCCCCGGTCGACGACACCCCCGCTCCGGGTGCCGACCCGGCAGGAAGCCCTTCCACTTCCCACAAGGCCCCGAGCCCACCCGCCGTCCGCGAGGCACGCGAGGCCGGCGAGGCACGCGAGGCCGGACCCAACTCCGACGCCGGCGCCGGTGGCGTCCGCGAGACCGGCGACGCTCCCGAGCCACCTCCCAGCGACCACGAACTGGTGCGCGGCATCAGCGCCTTCCACCGGGACACCGCACCCCTGGTCCGCAGAAGGCTCGCCCGGCTGGCCCGGGAGGGACAGCGACCCGCGCAGCTCTTCCTCACCTGCGCCGACTCGAGGCTGGTGACCTCGATGATCACGAGCAGCCGCCCCGGTGACCTCTTCGTCGTCCGCAACGTGGGCAACCTGGTACCGCCGCCCGGTGAGGATCCCGGCGACGACTCGGTGGCCGCCGCCATCGAGTACGCGGTGGACGTCCTGCGGGTCCGTTCCATCACGGTCTGCGGCCACTCGGGCTGTGGCGCCATGCAGGCACTGATCGGTTCGGAGCCCGGCAGCGACGGGACACCGCTCCAGCGCTGGCTCCGGCACGGTCTGCCGAGCCTGCGCCGCATGACCTCCGGCTCCCACCGGCCGCCCCGACTGGCCTCACGGGAGCCCGCCGACGCGGTGGAGCTCCTCTGCCTCACCAACGTCGCCCAGCAACTCGAGCACCTCAAGGCCCACGAGTCGGTCGCCCGAGCCGTCGAGCAGGGCCGGCTGGAGCTGACCGGCATGTACTTCCATGTCGGCGAGGCGCAGGCATACCTCCTCACCGACGCCCCGGAGACACCCGTCTTCGCTCACGTCCGGGAGACGGAGGCGGACCTGACCGGCGCGAGCTGACCGACGAAACTCCCGCACCGCCGTCCGGCAGCCATTCGGCACATCCCGCACCCTGTCCGGGTGCGCGGCTCCCAGCAGGGACCGCGCGCCCGGCCGGCTCCACCACCCCGTGGTCCGCCCGCCGCCCCACCCAGCCGCCACCACACCCGCGACCCGCCGGAAATCCCGCACAGCGGCGCTCCCGCCACGCCGTGACCTGTGGGTAGACACTCCCGCCGAGGGGTATTGGGTATGGCGCGACGCCGGTAGATCCACGTCCGCCGACCACCGGGCGACAGGTGCCTCACACCCTTCGGGCGTCGAACAGCACTGAACTCCTCCGCTCGGCCGTACGTGACAACGGATGACCGATCCGCGCAAGCCATCCGCGAAGCCCGAGGTCGCAGCCACAGAAGAAGCCGCACAGGTCTACACCAATTTTCCGTCGGCCCTTGTCAGTACTCCCTCCGGTCTGATGAGCTGTGGCCTGGGACACAGCGGACACCCTTCGAAAGGGAGATGTCGTGAGCAACGAAAGCCTGGCCAACCTGCTCAAAGAAGAGCGCAGGTTCGCACCCCCCGCCGACCTGGCCGCCGCGGCCAACGTCACGGCGGAGGCGTATGAGCAGGCCAAGGCTGACAGGCTCGGCTTCTGGGCCGAGCAGGCCCGCCGCCTGACCTGGAACACCGAGCCGAACGAGACGCTCGACTGGTCGAACCCGCCGTTCGCCAAGTGGTTCCAGGACGGCACGCTCAACGTCGCCTACAACTGCGTGGACCGTCACGTGGAGGCCGGCAACGGCGACCGGGTGGCCATCCACTTCGAGGGCGAGCCCGGCGACACCCGCGCCATCACCTACGCCGAGCTCAAGGACGAGGTATCCCGCGCCGCCAACGCGCTCCTGGAACTGGGTGTCCGTCAAGGCGACCGGGTGGCCGTCTACATGCCGATGATCCCGGAGACGGCCGTCGCGATGCTGGCCTGTGCCCGTATCGGCGCCGCGCACTCCGTGGTCTTCGGCGGCTTCTCCGCCGATGCCCTGGCCACCCGCATCAAGGACGCCGACGCCAAGGTGGTCATCACCGCCGACGGCGGCTGGCGCCGCGGCAAGCCGTCCGCGCTCAAGCCCGCCGTGGACGAAGCGCTCACCAAGGTCGACGGCGTGGAGCACGTGCTCGTGGTCCGCCGTACGGCTCAGGACGTCGACTGGACCGACGGCCGGGACGTCTGGTGGCACGAGATCACCGAACGCCAGTCGGCCGAGCACTCCCCGGAGGCGTTCGAGGCCGAGCAGCCCCTGTTCATCCTGTACACCTCGGGCACCACGGGTAAGCCGAAGGGCATCCTGCACACCTCCGGCGGCTACCTCACCCAGGTCGCGTACACGCACAACGCCGTCTTCGACCTCAAGCCGGAGACCGACGTCTACTGGTGCACCGCCGACGTCGGCTGGGTCACCGGGCACTCGTACATCGTCTACGGCCCGCTGGCCAACGGCGCGACCCAGGTCATGTACGAAGGCACCCCCGACACCCCGCACCAGGGCCGCTTCTGGGAGATCGTCCAGAAGTACGGCGTGACCATCCTCTACACGGCGCCCACCGTCATCCGGATGTTCATGAAGTGGGGCGACGACATCCCGGCCAAGTTCGACCTGAGCTCGCTCCGGGTGCTCGGGTCGGTCGGCGAGCCGATCAACCCCGAGGCGTGGATCTGGTACCGCGACCGCATCGGCGCGGGTTCGAGGCCGGTCGTGGACACCTGGTGGCAGACGGAGACCGGCGCGATCATGATCTCGCCGCTTCCCGGTGTGACGGAGACCAAGCCGGGTTCCGCCCAGGTGCCGCTGCCCGGCATCGCCGCCACCGTGGTGGACGACGAGGGCAACGAGGTGCCGAACGGCGGCGGCGGCTACCTGGTCCTCACCGAGCCGTGGCCGTCGATGCTGCGCACCATCTGGGGCGACGACCAGCGGTTCCTCGACACCTACTGGTCCCGCTTCCAGGGCAAGTACTTCGCCGGCGACGGCGCCAAGAAGGACGACGACGGCGACATCTGGCTGCTCGGCCGGGTGGACGACGTGATGCTGGTGTCCGGCCACAACATCTCGACCACCGAGGTCGAGTCGGCGCTGGTCTCGCACCCGAAGGTCGCCGAGGCCGCCGTGGTCGGCGCGGCGGACGAGACGACCGGTCAGGCCATCGTCGCGTTCGTCATCCTGCGCGGCAGCGCCTCCGAGGACGAGAACCTGGTCGACGAACTGCGGAACCACGTGGGCACCACGCTCGGCCCGATCGCCAAGCCCAAGCGGATCCTGCCGGTGGCGGAGCTGCCCAAGACCCGCTCCGGCAAGATCATGCGGCGCCTGCTGCGGGACGTGGCGGAGAACCGTGCTCTCGGTGACGTCACCACCCTCACCGACGCCGGGGTCATGAACCTGATCCAGGCCAAGCTGCCGTCCGCGCAGAGCGACTCCGAGTGACCGGCGCGCCGGACGGCGAACCGGTCGACTGATCGGCTGATCGGCTTCGAGCGGGTCGGACCTCCCCTGAACCCGAGGCACGGAACCGGAACCGGAACGGGACCGGCGCCTGTACCGGGACGTCAGGGGGCGTTCGGCCCGCTCCGCCTTTCCCCGGTCACATTGGGTAGGCTCACCCACGTGTCCCCCGTTTCCGCGCCCTCCGCGTGGTGACCGGGAGACCTCAGGTGCGCCGGGAAGTCTGGTCGGCATGTGTACACGCATGCCCCGACCACCCCGGAGGGCGCCGTCATGGCGAAGCCCGAGCACGACCCCGAGCTGACGACCGCCGAGGCCGGGGACACCCAGTCCCCCCAGGCCTTCCGTCGCGTCTCCCTTCGCGAGCGCGGCTTCCTCGCGGACGCCCTGCGCACCGAGACGGTCGGCGGCGTCCTCCTCCTGATCGCCGCGATCGCCGCGCTGCTCTGGGCGAACCTTCCCGGCCTCGGCGGCAGCTACGAGGCCTTCAGTGACATCCACCTCGGCCCGTCCGCCCTCGGCCTCGACCTGTCGATCGAGCACTGGGCGTCGGAAGGCCTGCTGGCGATCTTCTTCTTCGTGGCCGGCATCGAGCTCAAGCGCGAGCTGGTGGCAGGCGATCTGAAGGATCCGAGAGCGGCGGCGCTGCCGGTGATCGCCGCCGTGTGCGGCATGGTCGCGCCCGCGCTGGTCTATCTCCTGGTCAACGGTGCCGGCGGCGGTTCCCTTGCAGGCTGGGCGGTCCCGACCGCCACCGACATCGCCTTCGCCCTGGCCGTGCTCGCGGTGATCGGCACCTCGCTGCCCTCGGCGCTGCGGGCCTTCCTGCTGACCCTCGCGGTGGTGGACGACCTCCTGGCCATCGTCATCATCGCCATCTTCTTCACCCACCACCTGAACTTCGCCGCGCTCGGCGGCGCGGTGGTGGGCCTGGCCGTCTTCTGGCTGCTGCTGCGCAAGGGCGTGCGTGGCTGGTGGGTCTACGTGCCGCTGGGGCTGGTGGTCTGGGCGCTGATGTACAACAGCGGGGTCCACGCGACGATCGCGGGCGTCGCGATGGGCCTGATGCTGCGCTGCACCCGCCGTGAGGGGGAGGACGAGTCGCCGGGCGAGCGCATCGAGCACCAGGTCCGGCCGCTCTCGGCGGGGCTGGCCGTACCACTGTTCGCTCTGCTCGCCGCGGGGGTGCCGGTGGCCGGCGGCGACCTGGCCGCGGTGTTCACCCAGCCGGAGACGCTGGGGGTGACGCTGGGCCTGGTGGTGGGCAAGACGCTGGGGATCTTCGGCGGGACCTGGCTGACGGCCCGCTTCACTCGTGCCTCGCTCAGCGACGACCTCGCCTGGGCCGACGTCTTCGCGCTGGCGACGCTGGCGGGCATCGGCTTCACGGTGTCCCTGCTGATCGGTGAGCTGGCCTTCGAGGACGACCCCGCGCTCAGCGAGCAGGTCAAGGCCGCGGTGCTGGTCGGATCGCTGCTCGCCACGCTGCTGGCGTCGGTGCTGCTGAGGCTGCGCAACACCACGTACCGGCGGATGACCGAGGCGGAGGAGCGGGACGAGGACGACGACGGGATCCCGGACGTCTACACCCAGGACGACCCGGAGTACCACCTGCGGATGGCGGAGATCCTCGAGCGAAAGGCAGCCGAGCACCGGCGGCTGGCCGAGACCATGTCCGCCGGCCGGGGCGAGTAGGACCGCCGCGCGCCGGCCCGGACGCGACCGCCCGGCGCGGGAGTACAGGGCACCGCCACCGCGCCTCCTCCATGCCCTCCCGTGAGGCGCGGCTGAGGCGCTTCCCGCCGCGGCCGGTCGCCCGTACCGCCACGCGCTCCGCCGCCCGCTCGGACACCAGGCCGGCCGCGGTGGCGGAGGTCCTTGCCGGACGCCTCCGTACCGGCTCTCCGGTGACTCCCCTTCAGGTCTCCCCCCGGCCCCCACGTACGCCCGGGGCGATCGGGGGTACCTCTACTACCGGCCGGTGCGCGCAAGGTTCGTGCGGGTCCGGCATGATCTGACTGGACGGTACAGAACTCGACAGGAAAGGGAGTACGCGATGAGCGCACCCGACGGCAACCCGGTCGGCTCCGAACGCAGCATGGGTCAGCTGTTCGCCACGGCGTCGACCGAGATGTCCGCTCTGGTCCAGGACCAGATCGCGTACGCGAGGGCGCTGCTCAAGCAGGACGTCAAGCGTGGGGCGACGGGGTCCGCCCTGTTCACCGCGGCGCTCGCCCTGCTGGTGTTCTCGCTGCCGATGCTCAGCTTCGCCCTGGCCTACGGCTTCCACACCTGGACCGGATGGAACCTGGCGTGGTGCTTCCTCCTCTCCTTCGGCGCCTCCGTGATCGTCGCGCTGCTCCTGGCGGCGCTCGGGACGGTGTTCGTCAAGAAGGCGAAGAAGAGCCGCGCCCCGCAGCAGGTGAGCGCCGAGGTCAAGCGGACCGCTGAGGTGCTGCAGAACGCCAAGCCTCACCCGCGTCCGGCCGTGGTGACCGTCGACCCCTACGCGAAGCAGCTCGACTCTGTGGCACGCTCGACGTCATGACCGACCCAGCCACTCCCCCGGCCCAGCCCGCCTCGGCGGTACGGATCGACGAACTGCCCGACGGCAGGAAGGTGATCCACCGCGACGTAGCCGCGAACGGTGCCCGCTTCCACATCGCCGAGCTGGGCGAGGGTCCGCTGGTGCTGCTGCTGCACGGCTTCCCCCAGTTCTGGTGGACCTGGCGGCACCAGATGGGCGCCCTGGCCGACGCGGGCTTCCGGGCCGTGGCGATGGACCTGCGGGGTGTCGGCGGAAGCGACCGGACACCCCGTGGCTACGACCCCGCCAACCTGGCGCTGGACATCACCGGCGTCATCCGCTCGCTGGGCGAGCCGGACGCCGCCCTGGTCGGCCATGACCTGGGCGGCTACCTGGCGTGGACGGCGGCGGCGATGCGGCCGAAGCTGGTGCGCCGGCTGGTGGTCGCCTCCATGTCCCACCCGCGCCGGTGGCGGTCGTCGATGCTCTCGGACTTCCGGCAGACCTCCGCCGGGTCGCACATCTGGGGGTTCCAGCGGCCCTGGGTCCCGGAGCGGCAGCTCACGGCCGACGACGGGGAACTGGTCGGCCGCCTGATCCGGGAATGGTCGGGGCCGGGCGGTGGACCGGACGACGAGGCTGTCGAGGTGTACCGGCGGGCCATGTGCATCCCGTCCACGGCCCACTGCGCGGTCGAGCCGTACCGGTGGATGGTGCGGTCCCTGCTGCGCCCCGACGGCCTCCAGTTCAACCGGCGGATGAGGCGCCCGGTGCGGGTGCCGACACTGCACCTGCACGGCTCCCTGGACCCGGTGATGCGGACCCGCACCGCGGCGGGGTCCGGGGAGTACGTGGAGGCCCCCTACCGGTGGCGGCTCTTCGACGGCCTGGGCCACTTCCCGCACGAGGAGGACCCCGCGGCGTTCTCCGCGGAGCTGGTGAACTGGCTGAAGGACCCCGAGCCGGACCGCTGAGGGCTCACAGGCGCACTCCGGCGCGCACGGCCCGTTCGCGCGCCCCCCTGCCGGGAGGGTGTCCGAGCTGGTGAGTGACCGATATCCGGAGCGGGATGCCTTTCCTACGAACATCCCATGCCTGCCGCATAGGCCAATTAGGGACCTTCGACGTGGTTATCGACCTTGGGCCAGGGGCACACGTCGGGGTATGGGCTGGACGTACGACTTCAGTGACGCAGCACGTGACCGCCGTTCGGCCGGTGGGCCGGGCGGCCGCCGCCGTGGCGCTCCGCATCCACCGGTGACCGAGCTCGGTGTGGGCATCGGCGGCATACTGCGCCGCCGGGCCCGCTGGGTCTCCGTGCGCCTGCGTCAGCAGCGCCCCTGACCCCTTACCGGCGCCGCCCGGCGCACGACCTCCCGGAACGGTAGGTTCCGCGCGCCGGGCGCTCACCTTCCTCACCGGCCGTCGCCCGGCGGCGCGGCGCCGTCGTCACAGTGCGCACTGGTCGGTGTCGACCTGCTGGGTGGCGGTGCGGCCCCGGTCGATGTCCGAGCGGATCTCGTCCACGGTGAGGGCGTAGCCGGTGTCGGGGTCGTCGAGCGACTTGGCGAAGATGACTCCGACGACCTCGCCCCGCGTGGTGAGGAGCGGTCCGCCCGAGTTGCCCTGGCGGACCGTCGTGTAGAGGGAGTAGACGTCGCGCTGGACGGTGGAGCGGCGGTAGATGTCGGGCCCGTTGGCCGGGATCTGGCCGCGTACACGGGCCGCGCGCACGTCGTAGCCGCCGTTCTCCGGGAAGCCGGCGACGATGGCGCCGTCCCCGCTCTCCGCCTGCGTGTCGGCGAACCGCAGCGGGTCGGCCGGCAGGCCGGGGACGTCGAGGACCGCGACGTCGCGCTGCCAGTCGAAGAGCACCACGGTGGCGTCGTAGCGGCGGCCCTCGCCGCCGATCTGCACGGTCGGCTCGTCCACCCCGCCGACCACGTGCGCGTTGGTCATCACGCGCTGCCCGGCGAAGACGAAGCCGGTGCCCTCCAGCACCTTGCTGCAGCCGGTCGCGGTGCCCATGACCTTGACGATGGACCGCTTGGCCCGCACCGCCACATCGCTGTTGACGAGTGCCGCGTCCGGCGGGTCGACCTCGCGGATCGGCTCGTTGGCGAAGGGGCTGAAGACCTGTGGGAAGCCGTTCTGGGCGAGCACCGAGGAGAAATCGGCGAACCAGGTGTCGGCCTGCTCGGGCAGGGTCTGGGAGACGCCGTGGAGCACCTGCGAGGAGCGGACCTGCTTGCCGACCGTGGGCAGCGTGGTGCCGGCCAGTGCCGAGCCGATCAGCCAGGCCACCAGCAGCATCGCCACCACGTTGACCAGCGCGCCGCCGGTCGCGTCGAGCGCGCGGGCGGGCGACCAGGTGATGCGGCGGCGCAGCTTGCCGCCCCAGTGAGTGGTCAGCGCCTGGCCGACGGAGGCGCAGACGATCACCACGATCACCGCGACGACCGCCGCGACCGTGCTGACCTCGGAGTTCTCGGTGAGGGCGTCCCAGATGACCGGGAGCAGGTAGACGGCGATCAGGCCGCCGCCGAGGAAGCCGATCACCGACAGGATGCCCACCACGAAGCCCTGGCGGTATCCGACCACCGCGAACCAGGCGGCGGCGATCAGCAAAAGAATGTCCAGCACGTTCACCGCTTCACGCCTCGCCTCGTCCTCTTCCGGCCGCGCCACGCTCGCCGGGGCACAACGTCATCCCTTTCCCGTCGGGGCCACGGTCATGACCTCCGGTCGAGGGTCACCTCGCGGGCGCGGTCCCAGGGCAGCTCCCAGCCGGCGAAGTGCAGCAGGCGGTCGATGATCCCGGCGGTGAACCCCCACACGAGGGCGGACCGCACCAGGAAGGCCGGGCCGCGGTAGCCGCTCGGGTGCACCGCGACGGCCCGGTTGCCGGCGTCGGTGAGTTCGGCGACGGGGACGCTGAACACCCGGGCCGTCTCCGCCGGGTCGACCACGCGGACCGGGCTGGGCTCACGCCACCACGCCAGGACGGGGGTGACGACGAAGCCGCTGACCGGGATGTAGAGCTTGGGCAGCGCGCCGAAGAGCTGGACGCCCGCCGGGTCGAGGCCGGTCTCCTCCTCGGCCTCGCGCAGCGCGGCGCGCAGCGGGCCGTCGGTGTGCGGGTCGCCGTCCTCCGGGTCGAGGGAGCCGCCCGGGAAGGACGGCTGGCCCGCGTGCGAACGCAGCGAACCGGACCGCTCGGTCAGCAGGATCTCGGGCCCCTCCTCGCCCTCGCCGAACAGGACCAGCACGGCTGACTGGCGGCCACCGCCGTCCGCCGGCGGCAGGAAGCGGCTCAACTGGCGTGGTTCGACCGTCTCCGCGGCGCGGACCACCGGGTCGAGCCAGGTGGGCAGGCCGTCGGCGGACAGACCGATCCCGCCGCCGGGCATGGCCGCACGGGCGCAGTCCGCGTCGCTCGCACGTGTCATCGCCGCCCCCCTTCCCCGTTCAGGGCCTTGCCGCCCGACGCGCCGCCGGGCGACGCCGTGTGACGCGCCGCCAGACAGCGCGGCACCGTATGGCCCGCCGCCGTGTGGCTCGGCGCCGTGTGGCGCGCGACCACGCGATGCGCCACCACGCGGTGCGCCACCACGCGGTGCGCCACCACGCGGCCCGACGCCACATGGTGCGGCGTCACGCCCTGCGGCGCCGAGCGATGTGCTGCGCTGCGGCGGGGCGTCCCGCATGCGGCCCATGGTTCTCCACGCCGGACCGCGCCGGCCGGTTCCCTCATTCCTTGCCCAGGGGCGGGGCGGGGATGCCGCCGTGGTCGAGGTAGGACTGCGGAGGCTTGAGGCGCTGGCCGGGGAATCCGCCCTTCTCGTACTTGAGGAGCTTCTTCGCCTTCTCCGGGTCCGTCTCGCCCTCTCCGTAGGCGGGGCAGAGCTCGGCGACCGGGCAGGCGCCGCAGGCGGGCTTGCGGGCGTGGCAGATCCGGCGGCCGTGGAAGATCACGTAGTGGGACAGCATCGTCCAGTCGCGCTTCGGGAAGAGGGCGCTCATCTCGGCCTCGATCTTCTCCGGCTCGGTGGCCTCGGTCCACTTCCAGCGCCGCACCAGCCGCATGAAGTGCGTGTCCACCGTGATGCCGGGGCGACCGAACGCGTTCCCGAGCACGACGAAGGCGGTCTTGCGGCCCACCCCGGGCAGCTTGACCAGGTCCTCCAGCCGGCCGGGGACCTCGCCCCCGAACTCCTCCGCCAAGGCCTTGGACAGGCCCATCACCGAGCGGGTCTTGGCACGGAAGAAACCGGTGGGCCGGAGGATGTCCTCGACCTCCTCCGGGTCGGCCGCCGCCAGGTCCTCGGGGGTGGGGTACTTGGCGAAGAGCGCGGGCGTGGTCTGGTTGACCCGCAGGTCGGTCGTCTGGGCGGAGAGCACGGTGGCGACCAGCAGTTGGAACGGGTTCTCGAAGTCCAGCTCCGGATGCGCGTAGGGGTACACCTCCGCGAGCTCGCGGTACATCCGCCGCGCCCGCCGCACCAACGCCACCCGGGACTCCGGCTTTCCTGCCGCCACGCGCGCGGCGGCGCCCTTTCCGGCAGCGGCTGTTCCGCGCCCGCGCGGCGCCCGCGTCGCGCCTCGGTCCGGTCGACGAGCCTCGTCGTCCGCCACGTTCGTCGCTCCATTCGTGGTCTGTTCGCCGACGGCGGAATCACCCTGTCCGATCACCCGGTCGGACCCCGCGGCCCGTGTAGTCGTCGGCGTTTCGGACACCCGGCCAGCCTAAGGCCCCGCACCGACATCCGCCGCGTACCCAGGGGATCACGGTCCAATTGGGCCCCTGGCGCGATGTCTGGCACACCTGTGCGGCATCCTTGTGACAGATCACACTGTTTGGACCGACCGGCAAACTGGGGAACTGGGACCCCTGGACCACCGGTTGGTGCGGACGGTAACCCGGGGGGACCGGATTCCCTGAGCAGGTCGAATAGGAGAGATCTCGTGGACGACGTTCTGCGGCGCGCCCCGCTCTTCGCGGCGCTCGATGACGAGCAGGCCGCGGAGCTCCGCGCTTCGATGAGTGAGGTGACCCTCGCACGCGGCGACGCGCTGTTCCACGAGGGCGACCCCGGCGACCGCCTCTACGTGGTCACCGAGGGCAAGGTGAAGCTCCACCGGACGTCCCCGGACGGCCGCGAGAACATGCTGGCGGTCCTCGGCCCCGGTGAGCTGATCGGTGAACTGTCGCTCTTCGACCCGGGCCCGCGCACGGCGACCGCCACCGCGCTGACCGAGGTGAAGCTGCTGGGCCTCGGCCACAGCGACCTCCAGCCCTGGCTGAACGCCCGTCCCGAGGTGGCCGCCGCGCTGCTGCGCGCCGTCGCCCGGCGTCTGCGCAAGACCAACGACCAGATGTCCGACCTGGTCTTCTCCGACGTGCCGGGCCGCGTGGCCCGGGCGCTGCTGGACCTGTCGCGCCGTTTCGGCGTGCAGTCCGAGGAAGGCATCCACGTCGTCCACGACCTGACGCAGGAGGAGCTGGCCCAGTTGGTGGGCGCCTCCCGCGAGACGGTGAACAAGGCGCTGGCCGACTTCGCCGGCCGCGGCTGGCTGCGCCTGGAGGCGCGGGCGGTGATCCTGCTGGACGTCGAGCGTCTGGCGAAGCGGAGCCGCTGACCCGGCCCCTGACGGAGCACGGGCCGGCCGGTCAGACCAGCCCGTGCTCCCGCAGGTACTCCAGTTGGGCGCGGACCGACAGCTCCGCCGCCGGCCACAGGCTGCGGTCCACGTCCGCGTACACGTGCGCCACGACCTCCGCGGAGGTCCGGAAACCGCCCTCCACGGCCGTCTCCACCTGTGCCAGCCTGTTGGCCCGGTGCGCCAGGTAGTACTCGACCGCCCCCTGCGCGTCGTCGAGGACGGGCCCGTGGCCGGGAAGCACGGTGTGCACGCCGTCGTCCACGGTCAGGGACCGCAGGCGCCGCAGCGAGTCGAGGTAGTCGCCGAGCCGCCCGTCCGGATGGGCGACCATCGTGGTGCCGCGTCCCAGGACGGTGTCCCCGGTGAGCACCGCCCGGTCGGCCGGCAGGTGGAACGACAGCGAGTCCGAGGTGTGTCCCGGAGTGGGCACCACCCGCATCTCCAGGCCCTCCAGCTCCACCACGTCGCCCGCGGCCAGCCCCTCGTCACCGAGGCGCAGCGAAGGGTCCAATGCCCGGACCTTGGTGCCGGTCAGCTCGGCGAATCGTTTCGCCCCCTCGGCGTGGTCGGCGTGGCCGTGGGTGAGGAGGGTCAGCCCGACGCGGCGGCCGGAGCGTTCGACGGTGGCGATCACGTTCGCCAGGTGGTCCTCGTCCAGCGGCCCCGGGTCGACCACGACCGCCAGTCGGGAGTCCGGCTCGGCGACGACCCAGGTGTTGGTGCCGTCCAGGGTCATCGGGGACGGGTTGGGCGCCAGCACGTTGACGGTGCGGGCGGTGGCGGGTCCGGAGAGGACACCGCCGCGGGGCTGGCCGGGCAGGGCGGCTGCGTTCGTCATGAGGTCGGCCCCTCCGTGACGGCGGTCACCCTCTTGGTGAACTCGTCGTGGCCCGGCCAGGCCAGTTCCACCTCGCCGTCCACCAGCCGGGCCCGGGCCAGCACCGGCGCCATGTCCCTCTCCGGCGCGGCGGCCAGCGCCTCGGCGGCGGCCTCGTAAGGCTCCAGGGTGCGGAGCGTGGAGATGGTGGGCGGCATCATCAGCAGCTCGCCCCGGTCGTACCCGGCCGCGGCGTCCGCGGGACGGGTCCAGACGGTGCGGTCGGCCTCGGTGGAGACGTCGCGGGCGCGCTGCCCCTCGGGGAGGACGGCGACGAAGAAGAAGGTGTCGTAACGCCGGGTCTCGAACTCCGGGGTGATCCAGCGGGCCCAGGCACCGAGGAGGTCGGAGCGGAGGACGAGGCCGCGGCGGTCGAGGAACTCGGCGAACGAGAACTCGTGGGCGGCGAGGGCGGCCCGGTCCTTCTCCCACTCCTCGCCGGTGGTGTCGCCGACGACGGTGTCCTCGGTCGGGCCGGCCAGCAGCACGCCGGCCTCCTCGAAGGTCTCCCGCACCGCGGCGCAGACGACGGCCTGTGCGGCGGGCTCGTCGCCGAAGCCGAGGCGGGCGGCCCAGTCCGCGAGGGAGGGGCCGGCCCAGCGGACCAGGAGGTCGTCGTCACGCGGGTCGACGCCCCCGCCGGGGTAGGCGTACGCGCCGCCCGCGAAGGCCATGGAGGCCCGGCGTCGGAGCATGTGCACCACGGGGCCGTGTCCGGTGTCGCGCAGCAGCATCACGGTGGCCGCGCGGCGGGGGGTCACCGGGGTGAGGGTGCCGGCCGCGAGGGCGCGTATGCGCTCGGGCCACTCCGGGGGGTACCACTGACCATTCGCCATGCGGGGAGGCTATCCGGAGCGGGACGAATCTTCGAGGGCTGGCACCACCACCCGAACCCGGCTCCTCGCCGGGCGCGTACGTGGCCGCGAGGACGCCCTCCGGGGCGTCCTCGCGGCCCGGTCACCTGCTGTCGGGCGGTGAACCGCTCTCCGGGCACGGAGGCCGTGTTCCGGCGCCGACGCGCCCTGCGGGGTGGCCGGGGTGCCTTGCGGTGTGCGCCGATGCCTCCCCCTGCGGGGCGGCGGTGCCCTGTGGGCGGTGAGCCGCGGGGCGCGACGGGGCACCACGCCCCGGCGAGCGGTCCGTCCACAACACCGGACGCGACGCCGTGCCGCACCGCGTGACGGCTTCGCACGGGCGGGACGTCGCCACGGCGAGCGCGGGACCCGGGCGGGACGGCCACGGACGCCCTCAGCCTCCGCCGCGGGCGCCTCCGGTCTCCGCCGGGGCGCTCCCCGCCTCCGCCGCGGGCGACCTAATACGCAATCCGCGCGCTTCCAGGGACTCCTGCTCCGCGCGGCGGACCGCACCTGCGTGGCTGCGGCCCGGGCCCACCCGTGCCGCCCCCAGCAGCACGATCGCCCGCACACGGACCGCGCCCGCAGGCGGGACCGGCGCGGGCCGGGAGGGGCGGGCTCGGTCCGGGGACGGCGCGACCCCGCCCCGCCATGGCGGGGCGGGTGTGGCGTCAGTCGGCGAGTTCCACCTGGATCTCGACCTCGACCGGGGCGTCGAGGGGGAGGACGGCGACGCCGACCGCACTGCGGGCGTGGACGCCCTTGTCGCCGAAGACCTCGCCGAGGAGCTCGCTCGCGCCGTTGACGACGGCGGGCTGGCCCGTGAAGTCGGGGGCGGAGGCCACGAAGCCGACGACCTTCACCACCCGGGCGACGCGGTCGAGGTCACCGGCCACGGACTTCACCGCGGCCAGTGCGTTCAGCGCGCAGAGGCGGGCCAGGTCCTTGGCCTCCTCGGGCGTGACCTCGGCGCCGACCTTGCCGGTGACCCGCAGCTTGCCCTCGACCATGGGGAGCTGCCCACTGGTGTGGACGTACCCACCGGAGAGGACAGCCGGCTGGTAGGCGGCCAGCGGCGCGGCCACCTCGGGCAGCGTCACGCCCAGCTCGGCGAGCCGGGCCTCGACGCTGCTCACGCCTGCTTCTCCCGCTTCAGGTAGGCCACCAGCTGCTCCGGGTTCGGCCCGGGCACCACCTGGACGAGCTCCCAGCCGTCTTCGCCCCAGGTGTCGAGGATCTGCTTCGTCGCGTGCACGAGGAGCGGCACGGTCGCGTATTCCCACTTCTTCATGGGGCGACTCTAACCGCTGGCACCGCCACTCCCTGAGTTGTCCACAGGGCGCCCGGGCCGTGCGCCGGTTGTCCACAGGCGCGGCGTGGAAGAACCACGAATGGTTAGGCTCGACGACGTGAGCAGGCTCCAGGTAGTCAGCGGCAAGGGCGGGACCGGGAAGACCACGGTCGCCGCCGCTCTCGCGCTCGCCCTCGCCGGCGGGGGGAAGCGCACCCTACTGGTGGAGGTGGAAGGCCGTCAGGGCATCGCGCAGCTCTTCGGGACGGAGGCGCTGCCCTACGAGGAACGGAAGATCGCGGTGGCTCCCGACGGTGGAGAGGTGCACGCCCTCGCCATCGACCCCGAACTGGCCCTGCTGGACTACCTCCAGATGTTCTACAAGCTGGGCGGCGCGGGCCGGGCGCTGAAGAAACTCGGCGCCATCGACTTCGCCACCACCGTCGCCCCCGGCCTGCGGGACGTCCTGCTGACCGGCAAGGCGTGCGAGGCCGTGCGCCGCAAGGACAAGGCAGGCCGTTTCGTCTACGACCACGTGGTGATGGACGCCCCGCCGACCGGCCGGGTGACCCGCTTCCTCAATGTGAACGACGAGGTCGCCGGGCTCGCCCGGATCGGTCCGATACACCATCAGGCACAAGCCGTCATGGGCGTGCTCAAGTCCCCGCAGACCCAGGTGCACCTGGTGACGCTGCTGGAGGAGATGCCGGTCCAGGAGACGGCGGACGGCATCGCCGAGCTCCGCACCGCGGGGCTGCCGACCGGCCGGGTGGTCGTCAACATGGTCCGTCCGGTCCTCCTCGACGGTGACGGGCTGGAGCTGGCGGGTTCGCTGCCGCGCGCCTCGGTGGCCCTCTCGCTGGCCGCGGCCGGCCTCGGGGGCGCCCGGCATGGCGGGGCGGCGGAGCGCCTGGTGGATCCGCTGCTGCGGCAGGCGGAGGAGTACGCGGAGCGGTACACCCTGGAGCGACGTCAGCGGGAGGCGCTGGACCGGATCGGGCCACCGCTCGCCGAACTGCCCCGGCTGACCGACGGAGTCGACCTGGCCGGCCTCTACGAGCTGGCCGCACTGCTGCGGACCCAAGGGATGTCATGAGCCTGGACCCCGAGCACGAACTCGACCTGGACCCGTTGCTGGACGACCCGGACACCCGCATCGTGGTGTGCTGCGGGTCCGGGGGCGTCGGCAAGACGACGACCGCCGCGGCCCTCGGCCTGCGGGCCGCGGAGCGGGGCCGCAAGGTGGTAGTCCTGACCATCGACCCGGCCCGCCGGCTCGCCCAGTCGATGGGCATCGGCCAACTGGACAACACCCCCCGCCGGGTGCCGGGGACCGACGGCTCCGCGGGCGGCGAGCTGCACGCGATGATGCTCGACATGAAGCGCACCTTCGACGAGATCGTCGAGGCGCACGCCGACCCGGATCGGGCCGCGGCCATCCTGGCCAACCCCTTCTACCAGTCGCTCTCCGCGGGCTTCGCCGGCACGCAGGAGTACATGGCGATGGAGAAGCTCGGCCAGCTGAGGGCGCGGGACGAGTGGGACCTGATCGTGGTGGACACCCCGCCCTCCCGTTCCGCGCTGGACTTCCTGGACGCCCCGGAACGGCTCGGGTCGTTCCTCGACGGCAAGCTGATCCGGCTGCTCACCGCCCCGGCCAAGCTCGGCGGCCGGGCCGGGATGAAGTTCCTCAACGTCGGCATGTCGGTGATGACCGGCACGCTCGGCAAGCTCCTCGGTGGCTCGCTGCTGAAGGACGTACAGGCCTTCGTGGCCGCCATGGACACCACCCTGGGCGGCTTCCGCAGCCGCGCCGACGCCACCTACCGGCTGCTGCAGGCGCCCGGTACCGCCTTCCTCGTGGTGGCCGCGCCGGAGCGGGACGCGTTGCGCGAGGCGGCGTACTTCGTGGAGCGGCTGGCCGCCGAGAAAATGCCGCTGGCCGGGCTGGTACTCAACCGGGTGCACGGCAGTGACGCCGCCCAGCTCTCCGCCGAACGGGCGATCGCGGCGGCGGAAACCCTGGAGGCGGAAAATTTCCCACCCTCCGGCATTGTTGATCACACGAGCGGGAAAGAAGCGGGTAACTCACCCGATACACAAGGCAGTTCAGCGTTCACTGCTCCGGACGGTCAACCGGTTCAAGGCTCCCCCGCCACACCCCGGCCCACGGCGCAGACCCCGGCGGACACCGACCGGCTCACCGCCGGTCTGTTGCGCCTGCATGCCGAGCGCATGCGCCTGATAGCCCGTGAGCAGCGCACACGGGACCGCTTCACGGCGCTCCACCCGGAGGTGCCGGTGACGGAGGTGCCCGCGCTGGCCGGTGACGTGCACGACCTCGCGGGACTGCGGGACATCGGCGAGTGGCTGGCCGCCCCCCGTCCCGCGACCGCCGACGCGCACCACCCCGCGGTCGCCGGCACCACCGCGCAGGCGGACGTGCCGGAACACGCGACCGCGCAGCAGCAGCTGGACGTGGCGGAGCAGCCGGCCGCACCCGAGCAGTCGGACGTGCGGACCCCGGCAGACGTGCCGGAGCAGGCGCACGCTCCCGAACGAGCGGACCAGCCGGCGCCGGCCTCCGCACCGGCACCCGCATCCGCACCGGCAGCCGCAGCCGCAGGCGAATCCGAGCAGGCCGACGACGCCGGGCAGGCGGAAACGGCGAAGCGGCGGCCCGGGGTCACTGCCTGACCCCGGCTCCCGCCCTCCACAGCCGCCTCAACGGCAGCTCGCCGCGCTCCGGCGGCCGCCTCAACGGCAGCTCATCGCGCTTCGGTGGCTGCCTCGGCGGTATCTCACCGCGCCCCGGCGGTCAGCTCACCGCCGCGTAGCTCTCGTAGGACTCGCTGGTCTCGTCGAGCGGCAGGATTCCCGCCTCTCGCTCGTACTCCATACGCGCCGTCTCCAGCAGACGACGCCAGGAGGTCACGGTCGGCCGCCGACGCAGCAGCGCTCGGCGCTCCCGCTCCGTCATGCCTCCCCACACGCCGAACTCGACGCGGTTGTCGAGCGCATCGGCCAGGCACTCCGTCCGCACCGGGCATCCGGTGCACACCGCCTTGGCCCTGTTCTGCGCTGCTCCTTGAACGAACAGTTCATCCGGATCGGTAGTGCGGCAGGCCGCCTGCGCACTCCAGTCGGTAACCCAGCCCATACCGGCGCCGTCCTCTCCCGAATCGAGGCTCCCCCACGGCGGCAGCGGCATATTCACCGCCGCCAGTTGAGGACGTTACGGAAGGTGGACAGAGTGCAACACCCCCGTCGGGCCCAATCTTGAATGGCCCGAACGGACTATGGGTAAGCGGCAGATCACCCGGAGGAGTGGCCTGGCGACAAATAGGATCATCGCGACATGACAGGGCAGACCACTCCCCGTAAAAGAGGCAAAGAAGCTTTCGGAGGGATGATTCGGGCATCCCCCGGGAAGGAGATCACGCGGTTCCGGAACGATCCGGGTCCGTCGGGCGTCCCGACATACGGGTCTACGGCTCACCCGCTGTCGTGACAGCCGGGAGCAGCTTAGGCCAAGGCATTTACCTCTGTCCGGCAAACGAGAACGTAGGCTGCCCTCATGCCAAACAAGCGCTCGGGTGGAGGCCTGTCGCCAGTCCAGCAGGCCGCGAAGTTCCTCGGAGTCAGCGTCCTCGCCGGAGGCGTGCTGGCCGGCATCGCCCTGCCCGCCTTCGGGACCCTGGGGCTCGCGGCGAAGGGATCCGTCGAGAGCTTCGACGAGATCCCGGCGAACCTGAAGACCCCGCCGCTCAGCCAGCGCACCACCATCCTCGACGCCGACGGCGGCAAGATCGCGACGGTCTACTCCCGCGACCGCACGGTGGTCCCGCTGAAGAAGATGTCGCCGGACCTGCAGAAGGCGATCGTGGCGATCGAGGACGCCCGCTTCTACGAGCACGGCGCGGTCGACCTGAAGGGCATCCTGCGGGCGCTCAACAGCAACGCGCGCAGCGGCGAGGTCACCCAGGGCGCGTCCACGCTGACCCAGCAGTACGTGAAGAACGTCTTCGTGGAGGAGGCGGGCGACGACCCGGACAAGGTGGCGCAGGCCACCCAGCAGACCCTGGGCCGCAAGATCCAGGAGCTGAAGTACGCGATCCAGGTGGAGGAGGAGCTCGGGAAGAAGAAGATTCTCGAGAACTACCTGAACATCACCTACTTCGGACAGTCCGCCTACGGCGTCGAGGCCGCCTCGCAGCGTTACTTCTCGAAGTCCGCCGACGACCTGGAGCTCCAGGAGGCGGCGCTGCTGGCCGGCCTGGTCCAGTCGCCGACCCGCTACAACCCGGTCAACAACCCCAAGACCGCCGAGCAGCGGCGCAACGTCGTCCTCGACCGGATGGCGCAGGTGGGGGACATCTCCGCGAAGGAGGCCGCGGCGGCCAAGGAGAAGCCGCTGGGGCTGAAGATCAGCTCCCCGAAGAACGGCTGCATCACCGCCGTGAAGGGCGCCGGATTCTTCTGCGACTACGTCCGCAACGTCTTCCTCACCGACCCCGCGTTCGGCAAGGACCGCGAGACCCGCGCCAAGCTGTGGAACCAGGGCGGCCTGACCGTGCGCACCACCCTGGCTCCGCAGGCGCAGGACTCCGTGCAGGCCTCGCTGAAGGGCCACGTCAACAAGGACGACAAGGTGGCGGCCGCGGCCACCATGGTGGAGCCCGGCACCGGCAAGATCCTGGCGATGGGCCAATCGCGGCCGTACGGCTCCAGCGACAAGGACCACCAGACCGTCATCAACTACTCGGTCGACCAGGCGATGGGCAACAGCACCGGTTTCCAGACCGGCTCGACCTTCAAGCCGTTCCTCGCCGCGGCCGCGATAGAGGGCGGTCTCCCGCTGGGCAAGGTCTACCCGTCGCCGAACAAGATGCCGTACCCGAAGGTGCAGGGCTGCAAGGAGACCTACAACCAGGGCGAGATGACGCAGAACGAGACGCCGGAGGAGGTCGGGCCGTACTCGCTCCAGGAGGCGATGAAGCTCTCGATCAACACCTACTTCGTCCAGATGGTCGGCGACCTCGGCCTCTGCCCCACCCTGGAGATGGCCGAGAAGATGGGCATCCGCACGGGCGACGGCAAGAAGCTGCCCGACGGCAAGCCCTCCATCGTCCTCGGCACGCCGTCGATCTCCCCGCTGACCATGGCCTCGGCGTACGCCACCTTCGCCTCCCGGGGCATGTACTGCTCGCCGGTCGCGATCGAGTCGGTCACCCAGAAGATCGGCGAGAAGAAGAAGAGCCTCGAGGTGCCGAAGTCGACCTGCAGGCGGGCGATGTCGGAGCGGACGGCGGACGCGGTCAACACCCTGCTCTCCGGCGTCACCGACTCCGGCACCGGCGCCCGTGCCGGTCTCAGCGACCGGGACAACGCGGGCAAGACCGGTACCACGGACTACCGCAAGAACGCCTGGTTCGTCGGGTACACCCCGAACCTTTCCACGGCGGTGTGGCTCGGCGACCCGATGCAGCAGGTGAAGATGGTGAACATCACCATCGGCGGCACGTACTTCGCCAAGGTCTCCGGCGGCGCGGGCCCCGGCCCGATATGGCGGCAGGCGATGTCCGGCGCTCTCCTGGGCAAGGAGGCCCCGGCCTTCAACAGGGTCGAGATCCCGGCCGACAAGCCCAAGGACGACGACAAGGACAAGGGCCGCGGTGACGGCCGGCCCGGCGAGGGACTGATCTCCGGCCTGTTCACCGGCGGGAACGGCAACGGCGGCGCCACGACCGCCGGCGCCGACGGTGGCGTGACCACCGACGGCGGCCTCACCCTGGGCGGCCTGACCGGCGGGGACCTGACCGGGGGAACCACGGGCGACCTCAACGGGGGCGCCACCACCGGCGGCTTCGTGCAGGGCAACGACAACGGCGGCGGCAACGGCCCCTGACACCTCGTGGACACAGCACTGGGCCCCCTCCCCGCGCCGCGCGGGGAGGGGGCCCAGTGCTGTGCCGGGGCGACCGGAGGCCGTCAGCCCAGCAGACGCTTCTTCACCGCGGCGGCCACCCGGCCACCCTCGGCGCGTCCGGCCACCTTCGGGTTCACGATCTTCATGACCTGGCCCATGGCCTTCGGCCCCTCGGCGCCGGCCGCCCGGGCCTCCTCGAGCGCCTGGTCCACCAGCGCGTTCAGCTCGTCGTCGCTCAGCTGCTGGGGCAGGTACCCGGCGAGCAGCTCGCCCTCCGCCTTCTCCCGCTCGGCGCTCTCGGCGCGACCGCCCTGGGCGAACGCCTCCGCGGCCTCGCGGCGCTTCTTCGCCTCACGGGTGATCACCTTGAGGACCTCGTCGTCGGAGAGCTCGCGCTTCTCGGTACCCGCGACCTCCTCCTTGGTGATCGCGGTCAGGGTGAGCCGGAGCGTCGAGGAGCGCAGCTCGTCGCGCCCCTTGATCGCCGCGTTGAGGTCTTCCTGCAGCTTCGACTTGAGCGTGGTCATGGCTTGATTGTCGCAGGTGTGTCGCAGCGAATGCCCCTTGATTTACGGTCCTCGGGGCACCCTGACACGATGGACGGCATGCGCGCGCTCTACAAGGTCCCCCTCGGCGTCACGGCGGCCGCCGCCGCCGGTCTCGTCTACTCCGCCGGGTTCGAGGCCCGTTCCTTCCGGCTCCGCCGGGTGACCGTTCCCGTCCTGCCCCCTGGAATGCGCCCGCTGCGCGTCCTCCAGGTCTCCGACATCCACATGGTGAGCGGACAGCGCAAGAAGCAGCGCTGGCTGCGTTCGCTGGCCGGCCTGCGGCCCGACTTCGTCATCAACACCGGCGACAACCTCTCCGACACCGAGGGCGTGCCGGAGGTGCTGGACGCGCTGGAACCGCTGATGGAGTTCCCCGGCGCCTACGTCTTCGGCTCCAACGACTACTACGGACCGCGGTTGCGCAACCCCGCCAA
This sequence comes from Streptomyces abyssomicinicus, assembly GCF_008974245.1. Lineage (GTDB taxonomy): Bacteria > Actinomycetota > Actinomycetes > Streptomycetales > Streptomycetaceae > Streptomyces > Streptomyces abyssomicinicus. The sequence goes on from NZ_BBZI01000009.1 coordinate 116,787, forward strand.
GTACCTGGTGGAGAAGGTCCAGGGCAAACACGGGCTCAACGGGAACGAGCCGGTGACCGGCGCGGTCCACAACCCCTGGGAGGGGCTGCGGGACGCGTTCGACGAGGCGGGCTGGCTGAACCTCACCAACACCCGCGGCACGCTGAAGGTCGAGGGCGTCTCGGTCGAGCTGACCGGTCTGGACGACCCGCACATCAAGCGGGACCGGTACGACGAGGTCGCGGGCGGCCCGACCGGCTCCGGCGACTTCTCCCTGGGTGTGGTGCACGCCCCGTACCTGCGGTCGCTGGACGCGTTCACCGCCGACGGCTATCCGCTGATCCTGGCCGGCCACACGCACGGCGGGCAGCTCTGCATCCCGTTCTACGGCGCCCTGGTCACCAACTGCGACCTGGACACCGACCGGGTGAAGGGCCTCTCCACCCACACGGCCGACGGCAACACGTCCTACCTGCACGTCTCGGCGGGCTGCGGGGCCAACCGGTACACCCCGTTCCGTTTCGCCTGCCCGCCGGAGGCGACGCTGCTGACGCTGGTCGGCAGCGACTGGGCACTCTGACGCCACCGGGCCAAAGGGCCGGCCCTTCCGGGGGCCGGCCCCTCCCGGGGACCTCCCGGCACCCCAGGGAGCGGCGCCTTCCGCCCCCGCGGGCCCGCGGCCGCCCACCCGCCCAAGGCCGCCCAAGGCCGCCCCGGGAGACCCCGGCCAGGCCCGGCGATACACCGGACCGCGGACCGGGACCGATCCCGTGTCCCCCGTTCAGCCCCGCGAGATCGCCCGGTATGCCCCGTTCTGCCTAGCGTGGGGGCATGACCGCTCCCCTACCCAGGGACATCCCGGACCTCCCCCCGGTGCCGGGCAGGGCCAAGCTGACGCCCTCGTACGTCCCCCCGACAGCCGTCATACCCCCGGCCCGCCGCCCCCTCACCGCGCTGTTCCGGCTGTTCACCGCCATGGCCGCGGCGGGCGGCGTGGCCATCTGCCTGGCACTCGGCCGCCCCCTCCAGGCCCTCACCCACTTCACCGTGCAGGCCAACATCCTGCTGGCGGCCGTCCTCCTGGTCTCCGCCCAGCGCGCCTGGAGCGCCGGCCGTCCCGTGCGGCCCGCCCTCACCGGCGCCGCGCTCCTCTACGTCCTGCTGGCGGCCCTGCTCCACGCCTTCGCCGTCCCCGGCCGCCCCTCCTTCTCCGACCCCGGGCCCGGCGCCCCCTGGGCCACCGTGGCCGCCCTGCTGCTCACCGTGGTCGTCCCGTCGGCCGCCCTGCTGGACTGGCTCCTGCTCACCGCCCCGCGCACCCTCCGGCTGCGTCACGCCACGGCCTGGCTGCTCTACCCCTTGACCTACCTGGGCCTCACCCTGGCCCGTGCCGTCCTGCTCCCCGCCGACGCGCCCGGCCGCGCACCCTTCCCGTTCCTCGACGCCACCCGCAACGGCACCCTCGGCACCGTCGGCAACACCCTCCTGGCCGCCCTCGCCTGCTACGGCCTCGGCGTCCTCCTGATCGCCGTCGACCACCTCTGCCCCGGGGTGGTCCGCAGCCGCCCGAAAACCGGATTTCGCCTCAGGCCACCGGTGGGCTAAAGTAAACGACGTCGCCGCGGGAACGCGGAGATGATCGGGGTGTAGCGCAGCTTGGCAGCGCGCTTCGTTCGGGACGAAGAGGTCGTGGGTTCAAATCCCGCCACCCCGACAGTGATCAAAGGGCCTGGTGTGCAACTTGCGCACCAGGCCCTTTGGCGTGTTGTCGATCAGCCCCGGGCCCCCGTCCTTCGACGGGGGGTTCGAGCCCGGCTCGGCCCCCGTCGAAGGACGGGGGCCGAGCCGGGCGTCAGGCGGGCTGGGGCTGGAGGAGCCGGGCCAGGAGGTCGTCCAGGCTGACCATGCCGGTGGCGTCGCCGGAGGCGTCGCGGACCACGGCGAGCGACGCGCGGTGGCGGCGCAGCAGCTCGATCGCGTCGCCCACGGTGGCGTGGCCGGGCAGCTCGGGCACCGGGCGGGCCAGGGCGCGCGCGTCGGTGACGCGGCCGCGGGAGCGGGCGACCATGGCGTCGCGGGCGTGGATCGAGCCGACGAACGTGCCCTGCGCGCGGACCAGGAGCCGGGAGCGGCCGCTCGCCGCCGCGACCCGCAGGATCTCGTCGACGTCGGCGTCGGCGTCGACCGAGGTGATGCGGGCGGTGGGTACCTGGAGCTCGGCGACCGGGGTCTCGGGCTCCGTCAGCGAACGGGTCAGCAGTTCCGAATCGGTCTCGCTGATCAGGCCGAGCCGCTCGGACTCCGCCACCAGGTGGGTGAGCTGCTCCCGGTTGTGGACGGAGGCCAGCTCGTCGCGCGGGGTGACCCGGCACAGCCGCACCAGGGCGTTGCTCATGGCGTTGAGCAGGCGGATCAGCGGCCGGACCACCTTCACCACGGCCCGGAAGGGCGGGGAGAGCAGCATGGCGGAGCGCTCCGGGTGGGCGATGGCCCAGGACTTGGGCGCCATCTCACCGACCACCATGTGGAGGAACACCACCACGATCATCGCCACGGCGAACGCGATGCCGTAGCTGAGTCCGCTGGGCAGGCCCAGGCGGTGGAGCAGCGGGTCGAGTTCGTGGGAGATCGCGGGCTTGGACACCGAGCCGAGGCCCAGGGTGCAGACGGTGATGCCCAGCTGGGCGCCGGCCAGCATCAGGGACAGCTCCCGCATGCCGGCCAGGGCCGCCCCGGCTCCGCGCCGGTTCTCGGCGGCCGCCTTCTCCATCCGGTGCCGCTTGGCGGCGACCAGGGCGAACTCGGCGGCCACGAAGAAGCCGCTGCCGATCAACAGCAGGACGGTGACGAAGATCGCCATGGGGAAACTCATGCCGGGACCTCCGTCTCCGCCTCGGTTTCGGGCAGTTCGATCCGCACGCGGTCGGGCACGTGGCGGTCGAGGGTGCGGACCTCGATCAGCGCTTCGCCGCCCTCGGGCAGGTCGACGGTGAGCCGGTCCCCCACAGCCGGGAAGCGGCCGAGGCGGTCGACGACCAGGCCGGCCACGGTGTCGTAGTCCTCCTCCTCGGGCAGCTCGACGCCGGTGACCTCGGCCACCTCGTCCAGCCGCCGTCCGGCGTCCACCAGCCAGCCGCCGGCGTCCGCCACGGCGACCGCGGTGACCGTGTCGGTCTCGTCCGCGATGTCGCCGATCAGTTCCTCCGCTATGTCCTCGTAGGTGACGATGCCCGCCACCCCGCCGTGCTCGTCGAGGACGACCGCGAACTCGTCGTCCCGCTCGCGCATCTGGGTGACGGCGTCGGGCAGCGGCAGGGTGTCCGGGAGGAACAGCGGCCGCCGGGCGAGGGCGCCGGCCGTGGCGCCCTGGAGGCGGACGGCCGGTTCGCGCATCAGCTCGTTGACGCCGAGCACACCGATGATCTCGTCGGGGTGGTCGCCCAGCACCGGGTAGTTGGAGTGGCCGTGCCGGGCGATCAGGTCGACGGCCTCGGCGGCCGTGGCGTCCTCGCGGACGAAGACGGCGTCCACCCGCGGGACCATCACTTGGTGGAGGGTCCGGTCGGAGAACTCCAGGGCGTGGTCGAGGAGGGCGGCGGTGTCCTCGGGCAGGGCTCCCCGCTCGTGCGACTCGCCGATCAGGTGGCCGAGTTCCTCGAGCGTGGCGCCGTGGTGCAGTTCCTCGACGGGCTCGATGCCGACCCTGCGCAGCAGCCGGTTCGCGGCGCCGTCGAAGATCCGTACGAGCGGGCCGACGATCCTCAGGTAGAGCAGCGTGGAGCCCGCCAGGGACTTGGCCAGGCGCTCCGGCACGGCGATGGCGAGGTTCTTCGGGGCCAGCTCGCCCAGCACCATCTGCACGACCGTGGCCAGCACGAAGGCCAGCACGACGGAGATTCCGCTCACCGCGGCGTCGGGGAGGCCGAGGCCGGACAGCGCGGGCCTGAGCAGCGTGGAGACGGACGGCTCGGCGATGAAGCCGACGACCAGTCCGGTCACGGTGATGCCGAGCTGGGCGCCCGACAGCATGAACGACAGCCGCTCCAGCACCTTCAGCGCGCGGGCGGCCTTCCTGTCGCCCCTCTCGGCGTCACGGGCCAGCGCGATCCGGTCGGCCGAAACGTAGGCGAACTCCTGGGCGACGAAGTATCCGGTGCCCGCGGTCAGCACGAAGACGGCCAGCAGGCCCAGGACGGCGTCGACGGCACTCATCGAACACCATCCCGCCGCGTGCCGTGCTCAGGAAGTGCCTGGCGGGATGGTCGGGGACTGTGCCCCGGGGGGTCCGTCGGTCTGGCGGACAAGGGGTGGCTCCTTCTTTCTTCCGGGATGTACCGGGACAACGGTCGCGACCGGTCCTGTGTTCCCGGCCGTCCCTCCGCTTCCGCGTGGAGCGGGCTCCGCTCCACGCCAGGTCATCCTATGCTTCTACTCGCCTGTAGAAGATAGGGCGGCGGGCGAACCGCCGTTCATTCGCCCTGTCCGGGCGAACGGCGACATCACAACGACACCCCAGAGGAAGTGGACGCGCGCATGGTGTTCAGACGACTGCTCGGCTCGCTCGGCGTGGGCGGACCCACCGTCGACACGGTTCTCACCCCCGGGCCCGCCCTGCCCGGCTCGGAGCTCACCGGGCAGGTGCACCTCGAGGGCGGCGGCGCCGACTTCGACGTCGAGCACGTCTCGCTGGAACTGGTGGCCCGCGTCGAGGCGGAGCACGCGGAAGGGGAGAGCGAGGGCACCGTCACGTTCGCGCGGTACACCGTCGGCGGGGGCTTCCGGCTCGCGGCGGGCGAGCGGCGGAGCCTGCCGTTCAGCGTGACGCTGCCGTGGGAGACGCCGGTCACGGAGCTGTACGGACAGCCGCTCGGCATCGTGCTGGGCGTGCGCACGGAGCTGGCGGTGGCGGGCGCCCGGGACAAGGGCGACCTCGACCCCCTGACCGTGGGCCCGCTGCACGCCCAGGAGGCGATCCTCGAGGCCCTCGGCCGGCTGGGCTTCGTCTTCCGCTCGGCCGACCTGGAGTACGGGCGCATCGGCGGCACGGGGCAGCAGCTGCCCTTCTACCAGGAGATCGAGATCGCCCCGCCGCCCGGCCACGCGCACCAGGTGAACGAGATCGAGGTCACCTTCCTGGCGAACCCCGGCGGCGTGGAGGTCGTCCTGGAGGCCGACAAGCGCGGCGGCTTCCTCTCCCCCGGCCACGACTCCCTCACCCGCTTCACCGTCGGCCACCACGACGCCCGCGACTGGGAGGCCGAGGTCGACGGCTGGATCCGGCAGCTCCTGGAGCACCGGGCGGCATACGCCCCGCACGGCGGGTACGACCACGCGGCGCCCCACCCGGACCCCGACCACCACGCGTACCGGCACGGCCACGACGGCCACGACGGCCACCACGACCACGGCCACCACGGTTCCGGACCCGGCGCGGGCACCGCCGTCGCCGTCGGCGCCGCGGGACTGGCGGTGGGCGTGGCCGGGGGCATGGTCGCGGCCGAGGTCGTCGACGAGATCGGGGACCTCTTCGAGGGAGAGGAGGAGGACGAGGCGTACGGGGAGGACGGGGACGACGAGGCGTGACGGCCGCCGCCCCCCGGAGGACTTCTACAGTGGTGTAGAAACAAAGCCGGTCCGGGGCAGCTCCCCGGACCGGCGCCCCTCCAGCACGTCCCCGACACGTACGGAGTTCTCCATGGCCCTGTGGGACCGCATCAGGGAGTCCGCATCGACGATGCAGACCCAGCTGACGGCGAAGAAGAACGAGCTCACCAGCGGCGCCTTCCGGGATGCCGCGATGGCGATGTGCGCGCTGGTCGCCGCGGCGGACGGCACCGTCGACGCGTCCGAGCGGCAGCGGGTCGCCCAGCTCATCGCCGCCAACGAGGTGCTCCGCAACTTCGACGTCGAGGACCTGCGCCGTCGTTTCGAGGCCAACCTCGACCGCCTGGCCGCCGACGCCGACTTCGGCCGGGTCGCCGTGCTGCAGGAGGTCGCCAAGGCGAAGCGCAAGCCGGCCGAGGCCCGCGCCGTCGTCCAGATCGGCATCGTGATCGGCGGAGCGGACGGGGATTTCGACAAGGACGAGCAGGCCGTGGTGCGCGACGCCTGCTACGCCCTGGGGCTGCCGCCGCACGAGTTCGACCTCTGACCCGGCGGACCGCCCCGGGGCCAGGGCCGCGCGTCCCGGCCGGGCAGGGCGGTCACAGAGGGGTGGCGGCGTACAGGATGAGGGTCATGGTGACGGCCGCGTTGGCGGAGGACATCGCCGACACGGCGGTCGCCGCGGCCGCTCCCCAGGCCGCGAGCCCGACCGTGGTGAACAGTGACGGCCAGCGGCGCGCGACCGGAGCGGGGCCGAGCAGGGCCGCCACCCGTCGCGGCACCGGTCCCGCGACGGCGAAGCCGGCCAGGGCGGCCGGTGCGGCGCCGCGGGAGAGCAGGGCCGCCTTGCCGATGGCGTGGGCCACGGTGCGGCGGCTGCCGACCGCCTGCGCCGCGTCCTCGTCCGCCCACCGCTCCGTCGTGTACGTCACCGCGGTGCGCAGCGGACGCAGGAACGGGTTGGCCTGCGCCGCCAGGCGCACCGCGAGGAGGAAGCGGTGGTGGCGGGCCGTCAGGTGCGACCGCTCGTGGGCGAACAGGGCGCGGCGCTCCGCGGGTTCGAGACTGTCGAGGAGGGCGGTGGTGACCACCACGCGGCCCCTTTGCCGGCCGGGGAGCGCGTAGGCGTACGGGACGTCGTCCCGCAGCACCGCCACCTGCGTGCCCCGCAGCCCGGTCAGCGCCCGGTGGGCGCGGCGCCTGGTCCGGCCGTGCCGCCACAGGGTCCGGCCGCAGAGGACGAGCACGGCGCACAGGGCGGGGATAGCCGCCTTACCGGCGACCTCGTCGTACGGGACCGCCTCCCGCACCTCGGGGTCCGACCAGCCGTCCGGCAGCGGGTTCCCGGGCAGCTGGGCGGTGCCCACCACCATCAGCAGCCCCAGGCAGACCGCGCTGCAGGCCGCCATCACCGCGGCGACCGCGGTCAGCAGCCGTGTCGCGGTCCGCGGGTGCAGCCGCTGCTCGGCGAGGCGCGCCACCGGCCACGCCGTCAGCGGCAGCACCAGCGGCAGGAAGACGAACACCCCCATCAGGTCAGTCGTCCCCTTCGCTCCCCGGCCGGCCGAGGAGTTCGCGCAGCAGGCGCTCGTCGTCCGGTCCGAGACCGGTGACGAAGCTGGCCAGGACGGCCTCCCGGTCGTTCTCCGCGTCCAGCACCCGGCGCATCTTCCGGGCGGCCAGGCCGGCGTGGTCCGAGGCCGGGGTCCAGGCGAACGACCGGCCCGCACGCTCCCGGGTGACCGCGCCCTTGGCCAGCAGCCTGGTCAGGATGGTGACCACGGTGGTGTAGGCGAGGCCGCCGCCCAGGCGCTCCTGCACCCAGCCGGCCGTCGCCGGGCCGTCCGCCTCCTGCAAGGCGGACAGGACCAGGGCCTCCAGCTCTCCCTGCCCCCGTCGACGGGATCCCCGCTGCTCCGCCACGCCCTGTCTCCCTTCCGCCACCGCCCGGTTCCCGGGCCGACATCGTATAGACCCCCGCCGGGCCCCCGGCCGCGCCGCGGAACCTCACCGCCCGGCGGACACCCCCTCGACCGATGTTCTACATGCATGTAGATTCGGCTCGTTCCCCAGGGCGCGCCCGCCCGGGGTGCACGACGGGCCCGATAGGGACCACGAGGGGCCCGGCCGGGACCGGAAGGAGCGCGTACGACATGGGCGTCATCGCATGGCTGGTGCTGGGCCTGCTGGCCGGGGCCATCGCCAAGGCCGTCCTGCCCGGACGTGATCCGGGCGGCTGCCTCGGCACGACCGCCATCGGCATCGCCGGGGCCTTCCTGGGCGGCTGGCTCTCCGCCGGACTCCTCGACCGTCCCGTGCAGCGCGCGTTCTTCGACCTCGCGACCTGGGGGTCGGCGATCGCGGGCGCCCTGGTGCTGCTGATCGCCTACCGGCTGCTGTTCGGCCGTACCCGGGGCTGACCCGGCGCCACGGGCCCCTTCGCCCGCCTCGGGCGCCTTCGCCCCTCCCCTCCACCGGCCCGCCCGGGCACTCCCAAGGAGCACTGACACCATGCTCGGTCTCAGCGAACTGGCCATCATCCTCATCGTCGTGATCGCCTTCCTCTGCGCCAAGAAGCTTCCCGAACTGGCGCGCTCGGCGGGCAAGTCGGCGCGCATCCTCAAGGCGGAGGCCCGTGCCATGAAGGAGGAGGAGCAGCAGAGGCAGGCCCAGGCTCCGGCGCAGGCGCAGCAGGCGCAGGCGCAGGCGGAGCCGCAGGCACCGGCGGAACCGCACGCCACGGGGGCGGACACCTCCCCCCGGGTCATCCAGGGCGAGGTGCTTCCGGCGTCCTCCGACCACGCCGCGGAACCGGGGGGCGCGCCGCGGCAGTCCCCCGCGCCGGCCCCGCAGCCCCGGCCGGCCCCGCCGTCCGCTCCGTGAGGGCGGAGACGTAGGTCACAGGCCGCGGGATGTCACAGGGAGCCCCGCCGTCTCGTCCAGGGAACGGAACCACCCACCGACGAGCACGGAGGAGCACACGATGGACGCGCGACTGGACTTCCTCGGCAACCCGAGCGCCGGCAAGGTCCTCAAGCACTTCATGGCGGCGGGCAGGCAGCTCAAGGACTCGCCGCTGCCAGCCACGCTGCAGGAACTGGTGGCCCTGCGGGTGAGCCAGATCAACGGGTGCGCGGTCTGCGTCGACATGCACACCAAGGAGGCCGCTGCCGCCGGGGAGTCGGCGGTGCGGCTCGCCCTGGTCGCGGTGTGGCGCGAGGCGACCGTCTACACCGCCGCCGAGCGGGCGGCGCTGGAGCTGGCGGAGCAGGCGACGCGGGTCGCCGACGCGGGGGAGGGTGTCAGCGACGAGGTGTGGGCGCGGGCCGCCGGGCACTTCGACGAGGACCAGTTGGCCGCCCTGGTGCTGGAGGTCTCGTTCATGAACGCGGCCAACCGGCTGAACATCGTCACCCGGCAGCCGGCCGGGGACTACCAGGCCGGCCAGTTCCACTGAGCCGCGTCCGTCGCGACGAGGGGAGCCGGATGTGAACGTCATCGGGGAGAACGGCGGGGCCGAGGGCAGGGTCGCGGAGTTCGAGGAGCTCAGGCCGCTGCTGTTCTCGATCGCCTACCGCATCCTGGGCAGCGTCGGCGAGGCGGAGGACGCGGTGCAGGAGGCGTGGCTGCGCTTCGACGCCTCGACGACCCGGCCGGACTCGGTCAGGGCGTTCCTGTCGGCCACCGTCACCCGGATCTCCATCGACGTCCTGCGCTCCGCGCGGGTGCGGCGGGAGCGGTACGTCGGGCCGTGGCTGCCGGAACCCCTGCTGAACGACCCGTACCAGGACCCGGCCCGTGCCGCGGAACTGGCCGACTCGGTGTCGATGGCGGCGCTGCTGCTGCTGGAACGGCTCAGTCCGCTGGAGCGGTCGGTGTTCGTGCTGCGTGAGGTGTTCGCCTTCGGGTTCGGCGAGATCGCCTCGGCGGTGGGGCGTTCCGAGGCGGCGTGCCGGCAGCTCCTGGTGCGGGCGCGGCGGCACATGGAGGAGGGGCGGCCCCGGTTCGAGGCCGACCGGCGGGAACGGCAGGAGCTGGCGGATCGGTTCTTCGGGGCGCTGTCCCGGGGCGACGTCGCCGGGCTGCGGCAGCTGCTCGCCGCGGACGTGCGGATGGTCGGCGACAGCGGCGGGAAGGCGCCGCAGCTGGCCAAGGCCGTGGTCGGCGCGGAGAAGGCGGCCCGGCTGCTCGCCGCCGTGTACCCGCTCATGGCGCGGGTCGACATCACCTTCGAGCGGCACGAGGTCAACGGGCAGCCGGGGGCGGTCTTCCGCGACCGGGACGGCAGGGTCCTGCACGCCTTGGTCCTCGACGTGCTCGACGGGCAGATCCAGACCGTCCGCGCGGTCATCAACCCCGACAAGCTCGGCCACCTCGGGCCGGTCGCCGACGCGTGGGCCCTCGACCGGGAAGTGAAGCGGATCCGCCGGTCAGGCCCGTGAAACCGGCCCCGCCGGGCCCTCGGGTCGCCGCGGCCCGAAGGCCCGCCCGGCTCGCCCCGGCCCGGCCCGGCCGGGGTGACGCCGACAGCCTCTCGGCCTGAGGGGGCGACGGCCCGAGGGCCCGGCATAGCGACGGGGTGAGGACCCGAGGGCCAGGCGGCCAGGCGGCCTGGCGGGGTGAGGGGCGTGCGGTAGGTGGCCGGATGGGGGTGGTGACCCCCGGGGAACATGGCGCGGCGGGGCCCTCGACCGGGAGGTGAAGCCGATCCGCCGGTCAGGCCCGTGAAACCGGCCCCGCCGGGCCCCGCCGCGGCCCGACGCCCCGGCTCACCCCGGCCCGGCCGGGGTTCCGCCGACGGCCGCTCGGCCCGGCGGCCCGGCGGCCCTGCGGGTTGACGGCCCGGCGGCCCGGCGGTCCTGCGGTCCGAGGGTCCGAGGGGGTGACGGCCCGGCGGGGCGAGGGTCCGGCGGCCCGAAGGCCCGGGGGCCCGGCGGGTTGACGGCTCGGCGGTCCGACGGCCCGGTGGGGCGACGGCCCGAGGGGCGGGCGGGGTGAGGGGCGGGCGGGCCGAGGGCCCGAGGGTCCGGCGGCCCGAAGGCCCGAGGGCCCGGCGGGATGACGGGCCCGGCGGTCCGAGGGCCCGGCGGGGTGACGGCCCGAGGGGCGGGCGGTGGGTGGTCGGGTGGGGGTGGTGACCCCCTCGGGGGACATGGCGTGGCAGACGGCAGGTCACCGGGGGAGGCGGGGGCGGGGGTGTGGCTACCGTCGCCGGGTGCGAAGGATTGCGGTGCCCGTGCGCGCGGGCGGCGGGCCGTCGGCCGTGGTGAAGTGGCGGCCCGGCCCGCCCTCACGGCTGCTGCCCCGGCTGCGGCACCCGGCCCAGGTGGTCGTGGTCGCCTTCGCCGTGGCGATCGCCCTCGGCACCGCGCTGCTGATGCTGCCGGCCGCGAAGGCGGGGCCGGGCGGGGCCGGTGTGCTGGAGGCGCTGTTCACCGCCACCTCCACCGTGTGCGTGACCGGCCTGGTCGTGGTGGACACCGCCGTGTACTGGAGCGGCTTCGGGCACGTGGTGATCCTGGGCCTCGTCCAGATCGGCGGATTCGGAATCATGACGTCCGCTTCCGTGCTGGTCCTGCTGGTGTCCCACAGGATGGGGCTGAGGGCGCGGATGACGGCCGCCACGGAGACCAAGACGCTGGGGCTGGGCGACATCCGCGCGGTGGTGACCGGCGTGGTGAAGGCCAGCCTGCTGATCGAGGCGCTCACCGCGCTGGTGCTGACGCTGCGGTTCGCGACCGCCTACGGCGAGTCCTGGCCGCGCGCGGTGTGGCTGGGTGTCTTCCACGGCGTCTCCGCGTTCAACAACGCCGGGTTCGCGCTGTACTCGGACAGCCTGATGTCCTTCGTCACCGACCCGTGGATCTGCGTCCCCGTGGCGCTCGCGATCATCGCCGGGGGCCTCGGCTTCCCCGTGCTCTTCGAGCTGCGCCGCCGGCCGCGACGTCCGCGCGGCTGGTCCACGCACACGAAGATCGCGCTCTGCGGGACCGGCGCCTTCCTGCTCGGCGGCTGCGCCTTCGTCACCGCGGTCGAGTGGACCAACCCCGCCACCATGGGCCCCCTGGACGTCCCGGGGAAACTGCTGGCCGGGTTCTTCCAGGGCGTCATCCCCCGCACCGCGGGGTTCAGCAGCGTGGACATCGCCGCGATGCGCCCGGTGAGCTGGCTCGGCATGGACGTGCTCATGTTCGTCGGCGGCTCCAGCGCGGGCACCGCCGGGGGCATCAAGGTGACGACCTTCGCCGTGCTGTTCTTCGTCCTCTACGCCGACATCCGCGGCGAGGGCTCGGTCAACGCCTTCGGCCGCCGCCTGTCCGCCCCGCTGCAGCGCCAGGCCCTGACCGTGGCGCTGCTGTCGGTGGCCGCCGTGGTCGTCTCCACCGTGGCGTTCATGATCTTCTCCGACCACGGCCTCGACCGCTCGCTGTTCGAGGTCGTCTCGGCCTTCTCCACGACCGGCATGTCCACCGGGATCACCGCCCACCTGCCGGTCGGGCTCCAGGTGCTCCTGATCGCGCTGATGTTCGTCGGCCGGCTCGGTCCGATCACCGTCGCCTCCGCCCTCGCGCTGCGGCGGCGCGTCCGCCTGTACGACCTTCCCGAGGAGCGTCCCGTCATTGGTTAGGAAGTTCACCTCCAAGCGGCACCGCGCCGGCCCCCGGGACGCCGTCGTGGTGATCGGCCTCGGCCGCTTCGGCAGCTCCGTCGCCAGGGCGCTGGCCGACTCGGAGACCGAGGTGCTGGGCGTCGACTCGAGCCGCGAGGTCGTCCAGGTCCTGTCCGGCTCCCTCACCCACACGGTGCGGGCCGACTCCACCAAGGAGGACGCCCTGCGGCAGCTGGGCGTCAACGAGTTCGACCGTGCCGTCGTGGCCATCGGCTCCAACCTGGAGGCCAGCATCCTCACCGCCTCCCTGCTGGTCTCCTTCGGCATCCGGCACGTCTGGGCCAAGGCCATCAGCGAGGAGCACGGCCGCATCCTGTCCCAGCTGGGCGTCCACCACGTGGTCTTCCCCGAGCACGACATGGGCCGGCGCGTCGCCCACCTGGTGCGGGGCCGCATGCTCGACTACGTCGAGTGGGAGGACGACTTCACGATGGTGAAGACGAACCCGCCCCCCGACATCGTCGGCACCGCGCTCGGCGGGAGTGGTGTCCGTGACCGCCACGGCGTCACCGTCGTCGCGGTCAAACGTCCCGGGCTGGGCTTCACCGTCGCCACGCCCGCCACCGTCGTGGGGCCGTCGGACACGGTCATCGTCGCCGGCTCCAAGCGGGCGACGGAGCGGTTCAGCGAGCTGCGGTGACGCCGCCGATACCCGGCTGACAGCCCTCACCGGTGGACGAAAGGATGTGCGGACAGTCCGGTTCCGGCGCGCACGCGCCTTTCAGGCCAGGAGGTCGCCCCGCATGAGCAACGACACGTCGTCCTTCCCCGCACGGTTGGAGCTGCGCGGCGAAGGGCTCGTCCTGCGGGACTGGACCGAGGACGACCTGGCGGCGATGCCCGCGCTGTTCGACCACCCGGACATCGCGTACTGGACGCCGATCGTCTCGCCGTTCGACGGGGCGGCGGGGCGGGCACGGCTGGCGCGGACCCGGGAGCTGCGGGAACAGGGGACAGCCGTCCTGCTCGCCATCACGGTCGACGGCGGGGCACCGCTCGGCGAGGTGATGCTGCGGCGGGCCCCCGAGGGGACGGAGCTGGGATACGCGGTGGGTCCGGCGCACCGGGGACAGGGGCTGGCGGCGCGGGCGGTGCGGGTGATGGCCGGGTACGCCTTCGAGGAGCTGGGGGCGGAACGGGTGATCCTCGAACTGGAGGCGGAGAACGGGGCGAGCGTCGCCGTGGCGACCCGGGCCGGGTTCCGGCTGCTCGACGTGCCGTTGATCACAGGGGTGGAGAAGGGGCGGCCGTACGCCCTGCAGACCTGGGGGCTGGACCGGGACGGCGACTGAAGCGGACCCGCACCGGCGGTGCGACGGACCCGCCCAAGCGGCGCGGCAGGTCTGCGCCGGCGGCGCGACCGACCCGCCCCGGCGGCGCAACGGGCTTGCGCCGCGGGTCCGTTCCGTGTGCGGTCGCGAAGGACCCGCGCGGCGGGCGGGCACGCCTCCGGCGGGCCGGCGGTCCGAAAGGGGTCGCTTGTCAGTGGGCGGGATGCCGGATTACTGTCACCAGGCCTTGGTGAACGGGAAATCCGGTGTGATGCCGGTGCGGCCCTCGCCACTGTGATCGGGAAGTCCGGCTCCAGCCCTCGCGGGCAGCCACTGGGTCCTCACGGACCCGGGAAGGCGGAGCACGGGCGTGTGGTACCCGTCAGCCAGGAGACCGGCCAAGGCGCGTCGTCCATCCACGAGGTGCTGGAGAGGGTCTGCTGAGCCATGCACATAGCCGAGGGTTTCCTTCCTCCGGCGCACGCGATCGCCTGGGTTGCCGCGTCCGCGCCGTTCGTCGTCCACGGAGTTCGTCAACTCACCCGTGAAGTGCGGGAACATCCGGAGAGCACGCTGCTGCTCGGCGCTTCGGGTGCGTTCATGTTCGTCCTGTCCGCTTTGAAACTGCCGTCCGTCACCGGGAGTTGCTCGCATCCGACCGGGAGCGGGCTGGGGGCGGTGCTGTTCCGGCCCCCGGTGATGGCGGTGCTCGGCACCGTCACGCTGCTGTTCCAGGCCCTGTTGCTCGCGCACGGCGGCCTGACCACGCTCGGGGCCAACGTCTTCTCGATGGCCGTGGTGGGCCCGTGGGCTGGGTACGGCGTGTACCGGCTCGCCCGCGGGCTGGGGGCGCGGCTGGAAGTGGCGGTGTTCTGCGCCGCGTTCGTCGCCGACCTCGGCACCTACTGCGTGACCAGCGTGCAGCTGGCGCTGGCGTTCCCGGACCCGGTGAGCGGATTCCTGGGCGCCCTGGGCAAGTTCGGGTCCATCTTCGCCGTGACGCAGGTCCCGCTGGCGGTGAGCGAGGGGCTGCTCACGGTGCTCGTCGTGCGGCTGCTCCTTCAGTCGAACGCGGGCGAGCTGGCCCGGCTGGGCCTGCGGGCGGGCGTGCGCGGCAAGGCCGGCGCCGGGGCGGTGGCCCGATGAGGCGGGGCGCGCGCGTCAACGTGCTGCTGTTGCTGGCCGTCGTACTGCTCGCCGTGCTGCCGGTGGCGCTCGGAATGGGGGACCACAAGGCCGAGCCGTTCGCCGGGGCCGACGCGGAGGCGGAGACGGCGATCACGAAGATCGATCCGGACTACCGCCCCTGGTTCTCGCCGGTCTACGAACCGCCGTCCGGGGAGATCGAGTCGGGACTGTTCGCGTTGCAGGCGGCGGTGGGCGCGGGGGTCGTCGCCTACTGCCTGGGGCTGTGGCGTGGCCGGCGCCAGGGTGAGGCACGGGCCTCCGCGGCGGGCGGCGGGGCGGCCGACGGCACGGCCGGTGGCCTGCCCGGCGGCACACATGACGGCGCGGCCAACGACGAGGCGGGCAGCGCGGGCAACGGCGAGGCCCGCAGGGCGGCCGGCGGCTCGGCGGGCAGCCTGGCCGGCGGCGAGGCGCACCCGGCCGGCGGCGGCTCCTCGTCCGCGGGCGGCGCGGACTCCGGGCGGGTCTGACGCCGGTGCTGTCGATCGACGCGGCGGCGCACAGCAGTCGCTGGCGCCGCCGTCACCCCGTGGACAAGGCGGTGCTCGGCTTCGGGCTCACGCTGCTGGCCGTGGTGCTGCCGCCGTGGCCGGGGGCGGCGCTGGTGCTGGTGGCGGCGCTGGCGGTGCTGCTGGGGCCCGCGCGGGTGCCGGCCGGGCGTTTGTGGCGTGCCTACCGGGTGCCACTGGGCTTCTGCCTCACCGGAGCGGTGGCGGTACTGGTGCGGGTCGGCGGCCCGGACGCGGTGGGACTGGCGCCCGGCGGGGCGGCGCGGGCCGGTGAACTGCTGCTGCGCAGCTCGGCGGCCTCGCTGGGGGTGCTGGTGTTCGCGTTCACCACGCCGATGTCGGACCTGCTGCCCCGGCTGGTGCGGGCGGGCGTCCCGGCGGCGGTGGTGGACGTGGCGGTGGTGACGTACCGGATGGCGTTCCTGCTGCTCGACGCGGTGCGGCGGGTCCGCCAGGCGCAGGCCGCTCGGCTCGGACACACCACGCGAACCGCCGTGTGGCGGTCGCTGGGCGGACTCGGCGCCACCGCCTTCACCCGCGCCTTCGACCGTGCGGGGCGGTTGCAGTCCGGCCTGGCGGGGCGGGGGTACGACGGGACCCTGCGGGTCCTGGTGCCGCCGACGCGGGTGTCCGGCGGGTTCGTGGGCGGGAGTCTCGCAGTGCTGGCGGTGATCGTGGTGCTCAGCACCGTGCTGGAAGGACCGTGGTCGTGAACGGGACCGAGGCGGGCGCGACGCCCCCGCCGCCGGCCGCCCTGCGGGGCGTCCGCTTCGGCTACGAGGACGGGCCCCTGGTCCTCGACGGCCTTCACCTCGAGGTCCGTGAGGGGCGGACGCTGGCGCTGCTCGGACGCAACGGCAGCGGGAAGACGACGCTGATGCGGCTGCTCGCGGGCGGGCTGCGGCCGCGGGCGGGGCGGGTGGAGCTGGCGGGCCGGCCGGTGTCGTACGACCGGGCGGGGCTGACGCGGCTGCGGACCACCGTGCAGCTGGTGGTGCAGGACCCGGACGACCAGCTGTTCGCGGCCTCGGTCGCGCAGGACGTGTCGTTCGGTCCGCTGAACCTGGGCCTGCCGGAGGAGGAGGTCAGGGCACGGGTCGACGAGGCGCTGACCGCGCTGGACATCACGGGGGTGGCCGACCGGCCCACGCACCTGCTGTCCTACGGGCAGCGCAAGCGGGCCGCGATCGCGGGGGCGGTGGCGATGCGGCCGCGGGTCCTGGTCCTCGACGAGCCGACGGCGGGGCTCGACCCGGAGGGGCAGGAACGGCTGCTCGTCACGCTGGAGGCGCTGCGGAGCACGGGGACGACGGTGGTGATGGCCACCCATGACGTGGACCTGGCGTTGCGGTGGGCCGACGACGTGGCGCTGCTGACACCTGGCGGGGTGCGGACCGGAGAGGCCGGGGAGCTGCTGGCGCGGGCGGACGTGCTGAGGGAGGCGGGGCTGCGGCTGCCGTGGGGGGTGGCGGTGGCGGCGGCCCTGCGTTCGCGGCGGCCGGTGCCGGCGCGGCGCCCGGTTCCGCGCACGGCCGAGGAGCTGGCGCGGTGGGTCGCGGAAGGTGGATCGGCGTCGGCCCCCGGTGGGTAGGTCTTGCCCAGGCGAGAGGGGGAGGGCATGGGCGGGCTCGGTGACGAGGTCGTGCGGGAGGCGGTGCGGGAGTTCGTCAGCCGGCCGCGGCGGTTCTGGCGCAGGACCCCGGCCTGGGCGGGGACCGCGGTTCCCGAGGTCACCGGGCGGTGGGACCTCGCCGGGTTCCGCGTCGAGCGGCTCGTGGAGACCCGCACGGAGCGTGAGAGGCCGACCAGGAAGCCCGGCAGCGTGGACCTGTCGGCGCTGCCGCGGTACACGTCGCTGGCGCTGTACAAGACGGAACCGGCGACGGACCTCGGCTCCGCCCCGCGTACCTGGAACCTGGTGCGGGAGGGGTCGGAGCGGGAGGAGGGCTGCGTCACCTGCTCCGACGGCTGGCAGAAGTGCCCGCACTGCGGGGGATCGGGCGTGCTGGACTGCCGGCCCTGCGACGCGGTGAAGTGCGCGGCCTGCGAGGCGACGACGCCGTGCACCGCCTGCGGAGGGTCCGGCGACCGCAAGGAGCGCCCGCGGCGGGTGAGGCTGTCCGAGGAGGACAGGAGGCGACGGACCAGGTGCGGCGCGTGCGGGAGGTCCCGCGCCGCCTGCCCCGTCTGCGCGGGACACGGGCGGGCCGGCTGCGCGCGCTGCGACCGCAGCCAGGTGGTGGACTGCGCGAAGTGCGAGAACGGGATCCGCAGGCACAAGGAGTGCGAGGGCACCGGGCGTTGGACCGTCTACCGGGAGGCGTCGATCCGGTGGGACCGCACGGATCCGGAGAGGATCCACTGGCCGTCCTCGCAGGAGGTCCCGGAGCGGGTGCGCCGGCAGGCCTCCGCACGGGGGAGCTGGCGCACCACCCGGCTCGTCGGCGAGGACCCCGCGCTGCCCGCGGAACTGACGGACGGTACGCGGGCGGCGATTGCCGCCCGGCTGCGCCCCGTCGAGAACGAACTGCTCCAGGAGGCCTCGGTCCGCACGATGCCCATGGCGCGGGCGACCGTGGCGCAGGACCGGCGCGGCGTCTACTACGTCTGGCCCGGCGGGGCGGGGCGGCCCGAGGTCGTGCGGGTCCCGGCACGGCGTTGGGCCGGCCTCTCCGCCGGGCTGCTGGCGTGCGCGGTCCTGGTGGTGGTCGTGGTGGTGGCGGCGGCGCTTGCCTGAGCGCCGCCGACGGGCGTGGTCCGGTGTCAGCCGATCTTGAGCTCCGCCCAGACGGTCTTGCCGAGGGGCTCGCGGGGACAGCAGCCCCAGCGGGTGGCGAGGGCGTCGACCAGGACCAGGCCGCGGCCCGACTCCTCGTCCACCGGGGCCCGGCCCGGGGCCGGGGGCGGGGTCTCGGAGGCGTCGACCACTTCCACGCGGGCCAGACCGGCGGGCTCGTCGACGGTCAGGCGGAGCGCGAAGTCCCGACCGGGGACCCGGCCGTGGCGGACGGCGTTGGCGGCGAGCTCACCGACCAGCAGGGCCACCGTGCAGGACAGGTCGGAGGCCGGGGGGTGGCCCCACTCGGCGAGCCGGCGTACCGCGCAGTGCCGCGCCTGCCGGGCCCCACGGGGCGATGACCTGAACTGGGCGGCGAAGACCTGCGGTTCCGGGGCCCCGGCGCCCCCGGCCACCGGCAGGTACCGCTCGGGGGCACGCCGCCGGGGGATGTCGTTGGAGCTGGTCGTATCTGTGAGCACGGCCTATCCGTATCCCACCCCGGGGGCGTTGACGCATCGGAGAGTGAAGGAATCGTGACCTTCCGTATACCTATGCGTCCCTGACCGCTACCCACAGTCGCAGATGGGGAGAAAACGGATCATGACGGCCCGCCGGGCGGGAGGGCGGCGAAGGCCGTCCCCCCGCCCGGCAGACGGGCGTTCTGCCGGGCGGCCGGCGACCGGCCGGTCGTCTCCCGGCGACCGGTCGGTCGACCGGACCGGACCGGGCCGGACCACCCGGGCCAGACCGTCCGGGCCGATCCGTCCGGGCCGGTCAGTCCGCCGCCGGCAGGTACCGCGCCGCGAAGTCCAGCTCCAGCCGGACCTGCTTGATGCGCTCGTCGACCACCAGGGAGCCGTGGCCCGCGTCGTAGCGGTAGACCTCGTGGACCGCGCCGCGCGCCTCCAGGCGCTTGACGTAGTTCTCGACCTGCCGGATCGGGCACCGCGGGTCGTTGACCCCCGCGGAGAGGTACACCGGCGCCTTCACCTGGTCCACGTAGGTGATCGGGGAGGACGCCTCGAAGCGCTCCGGGACCTCCTCCGGGGTGCCGCCCAGGAGGGTGCGGTCCATCGCCTTCAGGGCCTCCATCTCGTCGTGGTACGCCGTCACGTAGTCGGCGACCGGGACGGCGGCGATGCCCAGGGCCCACGCCTCCGGCTGGGTGCCCAGGCCGAGGAGGGTGAGGTAGCCGCCCCAAGAGCCACCGGTGAGGACCAGGCGGCGCGGGTCGGCGAGACCGGAGGAGACCGCCCACGCTCGGACCGCGGCGATGTCCTCCAGCTCGATCAGGCCGACCCGGTGCTTGAGGGCGTCCGTCCACTCCCGGCCGTAGCCGGTGGAGCCGCGGTAGTTGACCCGGACCACCGCGTACCCGTGGTCCACCCAGGCGGCCGGGCCGGCGGCGAAGGAGTCGCTGTCGTGCCAGGTGGGACCGCCGTGGATCTCGAAGACGGTGGGCAGCGGGCCGCTCGCGCCGGCCGGCTTCTGCACCAGGGCGTGGATGCGGCCGCCGGGGCCCTCCACCCAGACGTCCTCCACCGGCACCGACGCCGGCGCCTTCATGCCGGGCGGGTCCAGCACCACACGTCCGGAGGTGGAGCGCACCGCCGGCGGCTCGGCGGCGGAGGACCACAGGTACTCGACGCTGCCGTCGGGGCGGGCGGTGGCTCCGGAGACGGTGCCGGGCGGGGTGGCGATCTCCAGGAGGGAGCGGGTCGCCAGGTCGTGGCGGAACAGCTCGCTGCGGGCCTCGAAGCTGTGCGCGATCAGCAGGCCGGAGCCGTCCGGGTACCACTCGGCGCTGACGTCGCCGGGCAGCTCCAGGGCCAGGTCGGTCTCCTCGCCGGTGGCGACGTCCCAGACCATGGGCTCCCAGCGGCCACGGCGCTGGTGGCCGACCAGGAGACGGGTGTCGCCGTCGACCGGGGCGAAGCCGAGGACCTCCAGGCCCAGCTCCACGGTGCCGCCCTTGGTGTCGTCGAGCTCCGCGACGGTGGTGCCGTCGGGGCGCAGCACGCGCAGGGCGGAGTGCATGGCGTCGCCGTGCTCGGTGTGCTCGATGGCGATCAGCGAGCCGTCGTGGGAGAGGTCGCCGACGCCGGCGGACTCGGCGTGGTGGTAGATCTCGACCGTCTCCTCGCCGGTGCGGGCGAGGTGGACGGTGGTGCCTTCCTCGTCGACGGAGCGGCCGACGACGGCGGTGCGGCCGTCCCTGCCGAGGGCGAGACCGGCGGGGTAGGAGGGCTCCAGGCCGGGGACGGCCTCCTCGTCGGGGCCGCCCTGGAAGGGCTGGCGGCGCCAGACGCCGAACTCGTCGCCGTCGGTGTCGTCGAACCACCAGATGGAGGCGCCGTCCGGGGTCAGCACGCCGTCGGTGGTGCCGTTGGGGCGGTCGGTGACCTGGCGCTGGGTGCCGGTCGCGCGGTCCCAGGCGTACAGCTCGTAGGTTCCTGTCGCGTTGGAGACGAACAGGGAGCGGTCCGGGGCGTCCTCCGCCCAGTCGGGCAGGGACACCCGGGGGGCCCTGAATCGCTTCTCCCACGCCGGCATGGTCTGCGGCGTCGTCCTCGTCGGCGCGTCGGCCGGCCCGTTGCTGTCAGTCATGGCCCCATGGTGCCTGCTCGGCGGGTGACGTGCGGCCTTCCGCCCCCGCCTGTGGACAACTCCCGCCAGGTACATGCCCTCCTGCCCTTCCCCCTCGGGCGGCGGTGGGCCGGCGGCGCGGAGGGCGGAGGGTGGGGCCAATGGGCGCACCGGTACCGTGGACGGCGTGTACCGGTTTCTGCTGACGCCCCGCTGGTGGGGGATCAACGTCTTCCTGCTGCTCGCCGTGCCGTTCTGCGTGTTCATGGGGACATGGCAGCTGGACCGGTTCGAGACCCGGGTCGACGGCCACCGTGACGCCACGGCGCGCGCCGCCGAGGACCGCGAGGCCGATCCGAGCACCGCGCGTCCGCTGGACGAGCTGCTGCCCGTGGACAAGGAGACGGTCGGCGACCAGGCCACCGTCACCGGCCGGTACGCGGAGCAGCTGCTGGTGCCGGACCGCGAGGTGGACGAGCGGCGCGGTTACTACGTGCTGACCATGCTCCGCGCCGACGACGGCAAGGCGCTGCCGGTGGTGCGCGGGTGGCTGCCCGGGGACCCCGATCCGGCGGCCGTGCCGGCTCCGCCGGCGGGCGAGGTAACGGTGACGGGGGCGCTGCAGGTCTCCGAGGTGCCCGGCCAGAACGGCGTGCCCGCCGCGGGCGGGCTGCCCTCGGGGCAGACCGGCGCGATCAGTGCCGCGTCGCTGGTGAACCTGGTGCCGTACGAGGTGCACGACGCCTGGGTCACGCTCAACGAGGGCGACGCGGGGATGAAGGCGGTGCCGCCGGCGGCCGCGCCGGACAGCGGGCTGGACCTGAAGGCGTTCCAGAACCTCGGCTACACCGGCGAGTGGTTCGTCTTCGCCGGCTTCGTGGTCTTCATGTGGTTCCGGCTGCTGCGGCGTGAGGTGGAGTTCGCCCGCGACGCCGAGCTGGGCATCCTGCCCGAGGACGGCGACGGCAGCGCCCCGGCCGGCGGCGACGGCGAGGCCGCGGAGGTCCTCCCGGAGACGCCGGAGCGGCGGGAGTCCGCTCCCGCCGCTTCCTGAGGCCCGGTTCCCTGCCCCGTCCCAGGTGACTCCCGCGGCGCCTTGGGCGGCCCGGCCCCTGCTTCGGCCCGGCTCCGGTCTCCGGGCCTGACCGCCCGGGCCCCGAGAGCGCCCCCGACCCTCCAGGCCCCGGGACACCGGCCCCGACCGTCCGAATCCTGGACCCCGCCCGGTCCCCCGCCCGGTCCCCCGCCAGGCCGTGACCCGGTGTCAGACGCACGCGAGGATCGATCCGGGGTCGGCCTCGACCCGCCCGGGTCCCGCGACAGGCCCCGCCCCGCCCGGCCGGTCACCGATCCTGACCCGCCCGGAACCCGGGACACCCGCCCTGCCTGCCCGGAGCCCAGGACACCGATCCTGACCCGCCCGAAACCCGGGACACCGACACGGCCCGCCCGGAGCCCAGGACACCGGCCCTGACCCGCCCGGAACCCGGGGCATCGCCCGGCTCCCGGCCCCCGGGCCGGGGCCCGGTGTCACGCGCCCGCGAGGATGCCCGTCCGGTGGACGGTGCCCGCGCAGGCCCCGGAGACGGTGACCGTGGCCGGCGTGCCGGCGCCGTCCGCGCCCTGCGGGCGGTAGGTCACGGCCACGCTGCCGTCGGTGCTCGTCTGCGCGATGCCCAGCTGCGTCGTCACACCGTCCGCGGTGGTCTCGCCGCCCGTGGGGCCGGTTCCCTTCTCCCCGGTGGTGCCCTCCGTGGCGGGGGGCGTGGTGGTGCTCCCATCGCCGCCGCCCGTCGGGCTGCCGCCGTCCGTACCGCCCGACGTCGGCGGAACGGACGGGTCGCTGCCGGTGGGACAGGAGGCGGACGGCACCCAGGTGAAGCGGATCTCGTAGGTCGCGCCCGGACCGAGCAGCAGCCGGTCGACCTCCTGGTCGGCGTCCTGCCGGGTCACGACGATCCGGGCCGGGTCGGCCGCGCCCTGGGCGGTGGCCGAGACGGTGCCCGGGTCGCTCACCGCGCAGCCCGCGATCGACGAGTTGTAGATCCGGAACACGCCCGCGACGCTGCCGTCCTGGGCGGCCGTGGCGACCTCGGTGCCCGAGACCGTCAGCTGTCCCGCCGTACAGGCGGGCGCTCCGGCCGGGGTGACCGCCTTGTCCCCGTCCTTGGCCCCCTCGGAGCCGGAGCCCTTCGCGTCGGCGTCCTCGGTCACACCGGGCAGGCCGGGCAGTTCCCTGCCGAACCCGCCGGCGGCGCCGGCGCCCACGTCGTCGCCCTGGCCGCCCTGCGCCTCGGTGCGGCCCGCCACGCTGCCGGCCCGCACGTCCTCGGCGGAGCCCGCCGAGGACACGTGCAGGGCGGTGGGGAGGGCGGTGCCGGCGAAGAGCGCCGCCGCGGCCACGCCGACCAGTGCCTGGCGCTTGCGGGCCCGCCGCGCGGGCACCGCCTGCCGGAGGTAGTCGAGGGTGTCGTCCCTGGGCTGGAGGTCGTCGACGGCCTGGTGCAGCAGGCGCCGCAGCTCCGCCTCGTCCGGACCGAGCCCGGACCCGAGGCTCTGTTCGTCGGGGCGTTCGTTCACAGGTTCGTTCCCACCATGCGGTTCGTGCGGGCTGAAGTGGCTCTGGCCGGCCGGCTGTTCGGCGTCCTCCGGTAGCACAGGATGCCAGGAGTGGCGGGTCCTGCGGGCCCGGGACGGCCGTGAACGGCCGGAACCGGACCCCGGTATGCCCTCGGGTCCGGTCATGCGGTCGCTCCCATCGCGACCCGCAGGGCGGCGATGCCGCGCGATCCGTAGGCCTTCACCGAGCCGACGGATATGCCCAGCGTCTCGGCGACCTGGGCCTCGGTCATGTCGGAGAAGTACCGCAGCACCAGGACCTCGCGCTGACGGCGCTGCAGCCCCTTCATCGCCTTGATGAGGGAGTCGCGCTCCAGCTGGTCGTAGGCGCCCTCCTCGGCGCTCGCCATGTCGGGCATCGGCTTCGACAGCAGCTTCAGGCCGAGGATGCGGCGGCGCAGCGCGGAACGGGAGAGGTTGACGACCGTCTGGCGCAGGTAGGCGAGCGTCTTCTCGGGGTCACGCACCCTGCGGCGCGCCGAGTGGACGCGGATGAACGCCTCCTGCACCACGTCCTCGCAGGAGGCGGTGTCGTCCAGGAGCAGCGCGGCGAGGCGCAGCAGCGAACGGTAGTGCTCCCGGTAGGTCGCGGTCAGGTGGTCGACCGTGGTGCCGGCCTGGGCCGCCGCCTCGGTTCCGGCGGCGGGCGACGGCAGGGCTCCGCCGTCCCCCTTCCTGGGGGCGGGGACACGTGCTCGGCGCGCCGACGGCATGGGCGCGATCACCGGCATGCCACCCGGCGTACCGCCGGGTCTGGCGGGCCGGCGGTAAGGGCGCGGGCCGGCGCCACGCGCCGCCGCTGGGAAGTCGAGAACGTCTGCCACGCCCGTTGGACGCCCCGGCCCCCGTGAGGGTTGTACGCCCTCGTCGACCGCTTCCCGAAACTTTCCATCGCCCCGCTCTTCCCCTCACGTCCTCGACCGTCCCCCACCGCCCCGACCGTCCTCACAGCGGGAGAGCGCGGCGTCCCCGTGAACCGCACCCGGCTCCCGCTCCATGAGTAACCGGAGGGGGAAGGAGAATCTTCGGACGGAGGCCGGGGCCCCGGCAAGTGCCTTCGGGGGGCCCCGCACACGTCCGACCCCGATCATATAAAGCGAACGCCCCCTGGCCAGGGGAATCTTCGCGCCGTCGGCACGGAGTCGACATGGAAGAACCCCCTCTTCCCCGCCCGGAAGGACGAGGAGGAGGGGGCTCTCAGTTCCACCGCGGGAAGGCCGCTTCCACGGCCCGTCCACCACGGGTCACCGAACGGGTCCCGTCAGCGCCCGGTGCCGCCGTAGACGACGGCCTCGTCGCTGTCGGAGTCGAGGCCGAAGGCGCTGTGCACGGCGCGCACCGCGGCGTTGACCACGTCGGCGCGGGTGACCACCGAGATGCGGATCTCCGAGGTGGAGATCAGCTCGATGTTGACGCCGGCCCGGCTGAGCGCGTCGAAGAAGTCGGCGGTGACGCCCGGGTTGGTCTTCATGCCGGCGCCGACGAGCGAGATCTTGGCGATCTGGTCGTCGTAGCGCAGGGAGTCGAAGGCGATCGCGGTGCGCGCCTTCTCCAGCGCCTCGATGGCCTTGGGGCCGTCGGACTTCGGGAGCGTGAAGGAGATGTCCGTCAGGCCCGTGGAGGCCGCGGAGACGTTCTGCACGATCATGTCGATGTTGATCTCCGCGTCGGAGATCGCGCGGAAGATCGCGGCGGCCTCGCCCGGCTTGTCGGGCACGCCGACGACCGTGACCTTGGCCTCGGAGGTGTCATGGGCGACACCGGAGATGAGCGCCTGCTCCACCTGCTGCTCCCCTTGCTGCTGCGTCGTCTGGACGAACGGCTCGTTGCTGACCCAGGTGCCGGGCAGCCCGCTGAAGGACGACCGCACGTGGATCGGGATGTTGTAACGGCGGGCGTACTCCACACACCGGTGGAGCAGCACCTTGGACCCGGAGGAGGCCAGCTCCAGCATGTCGCCGAAGGAGATCCAGTCGAGCTTCCGGGCCTTCTTCACCACGCGCGGGTCGGCGGTGAACACGCCGTCCACGTCGGTGTAGATCTCGCAGACGTCCGCGTTCAGCGCGGCGGCGAGGGCGACGGCGGTGGTGTCGGAGCCGCCGCGGCCGAGGGTGGTGATGTCCTTGGTGTCCAGGCTGACGCCCTGGAAACCGGCGACGATCGCGACGTTGCCCTCGTCCACGGAGGCCTGGATGCGCCCCGGCGTGACATCGATGATGCGCGCCTTGTTGTGGACCGAGTCGGTGATGACACCCGCCTGGCTGCCGGTGAAGCTCTGGGCCTCCTGGCCCAGGCTTTTGATCGCCATGGCCAGCAGGGCCATGGAGATCCGCTCTCCGGAGGTCAGCAGCATGTCGAGCTCGCGCCCGGCAGGGATCGGTGACACCTGCTCGGCGAGATCGATCAGCTCGTCCGTCGTGTCGCCCATCGCCGAGACGACGACAACCACCTGGTTGCCGCTCTTCTTCGTCTCCACGATCCGCTTGGCGACGCGCTTGATGCCTTCGGCATCGGCTACGGAGGAGCCTCCGTACTTCTGCACGACAAGGCCCACGTGCGCTCCTCGCTCGCTTCGTTTCTCTCCGCGCGCACAGGTGTGCGGCGGTCGATTCAGTCTAACGAGCGGCTGAAAATCCCATCCGGTCAACCGGATGATGAGATGTCCTTTTTGCGTACTGCTTCGCGTACGGCCGCCCGCAGGCGACCGGGGCGGCTCCCGCACCACCCCGGCCGAGGCGCACCTCCCCCGAACGGGTGACGGTAAACCCCTGAGCAGGCTCTACGCGCTCACTCGGCCGGCCGCGGCGGCCTACTTCACGCGGCGCAGGCCCAGCGGACCGGCGATCTCCTGGACCATGACCTCGCCCGCGGCCTCCGCCAGCGCCTCCTCCTCGAGGTGCTCGTCGGTGTCCAGGCCGTCCAGCGCCTCCAGGGGCTGGTTGAGCCGGACGTGCGCCACGACGGACTGGAGCGCCCGCAGGGCCCCGGAGGCCATCGCGCCCCAGTTGGAGAGGTAGGAGAACTGCCACCACCACAGCGCCTCGGACACCCGGCCCTCGCGGTAGTGGGCCATGCCGTGCCGCAGGTCGGTGATGACTCCGGCGAGGTCGTCGGAGATCCTGGCCGGCACCGGCGCGCGCCGCGGCTGGTACGGGTCGAAGACCTCGGAGTAGACGTCGACCGGCTCCAGCATCGTGGCCAGCCGCTCGCGCAGCTCGTCCACGTCCGGCTCCGGGCCCATGTCGGGCTCGTAGGGCTCGTCCGGCACGATGTCCTCGTGCGCGCCGAGACGGCCGCCGGCCAGCAGCAGCTGGGAGACCTCCAGCAGGAGGAACGGGACCGCCGAGTCCGGTTCGTCGCCCCGGGCGACCTCGGTGACCGCGACCAGGAAGCTCTCGATCTGGTCGGCGATCTGGACCGCGAAGTCGCCGGGATCCAGTGCGGTGGAGTGCAGCGTCGCGTCAGACATCTAGGAGTCGTCTCCCCTCGAAGGCGCGGCCGAGGGTGACCTCGTCCGCGTATTCCAGGTCGCCGCCCACCGGGAGGCCGCTGGCCAGGCGGGTGACCCTGAGGCCCATGGGCTTGATCATCCGGGCGAGGTACGTCGCCGTGGCCTCGCCCTCCAGGTTGGGGTCGGTGGCGAGGATCAGTTCGGTGACGCTGCCGTCGGCGAGCCGCGCGAGCAGCTCGCGGATCCGCAGGTCGTCGGGGCCGACGCCCTCGATGGGGCTGATGGCGCCGCCCAGGACGTGGTACCGGCCGCGGAACTCACGGGTCCGCTCGATCGCCACCACGTCCTTCGGCTCCTCCACCACGCAGATGACGGAAGGGTCGCGGCGGGGGTCACGGCAGACCGCGCACTGCTCCTCCTGCGCGACGTTCCCGCAGGTGACGCAGAAGCGGACCTTGGCCTTGACCTCCATCAGGGCCTGGGCGAGACGGCGGACGTCCGTGGGCTCGGCCTGCAGGATGTGGAAGGCGATGCGCTGCGCGCTCTTGGGACCGACGCCGGGGAGTCTCCCCAGTTCGTCGATCAGGTCCTGGACCACGCCCTCGTACAACGCCCTGCCTGCCTTCCTCGGGGCTCCCGGTGGAGCCGCCTTCCCTGCGTACCGTAGTCGCCGCCGACCGGGTCAGAAAGGCAGACCGGGAATACCGCTGCCGCCGCCCAGACCGTCCGCCAGCGGGCCCAGCTTCTGTGACTGGAGCTGCTGGGCGTTGTCGTTGGCGGCCTTCACCGCGGCGACCACCAGATCGGCGAGGGTCTCGGTGTCCTCCGGGTCCACCGCCTTCGGGTCGATCACCAGGGCGCGCAGCTCACCGGAGCCGGTGACCGTGGCCCGGACCAGGCCGCCGCCGGCCTGCCCCTCGACCTCCGTGTTCGCCAGCTCCTCCTGGGCGCGGGCCAGATCCTGCTGCATCTTCTGGGCCTGCTGGAGCAGCTGCTGCATGTTGGGCTGGCCACCACCGGGAAACACGATTCAGCTCCCTGAACTCGCTGGGCTTGTCGGCTACGTGCATGGTGTGCGCGGTGTGCGTCGTCCTCGCGTTGCTCTTGTGGTCGTACGACACACGCCAACGACACGTCTGTCCTGAGCGGGCGGAAAGATTCACCCCTCCTGAATGAGCCTACGCGGTCGACGCGGAGGGCGCGCCGTCACACTTTCGGGTGAGCGTGTCGGCGGTCCTCCACCTGATGACGGGCCACTTCCGGGGGGTTACCGGTTTCAAACCGGTGCCTGCACCACTCGTTGGGGGGTAGGAAGGTTGCCGACACCGGAGCACGCCACGTGACCACGGAGTTACGGAGCGTACCGGGCGGCGGCCGGTGGCGACCCGGGCCGTGGGGGCGGGTGCGGGCCGGCGCGTGACGCCGGGGCGGTCCGAAGGGGCCGTCCCGGCGAGCGCACCGGCCCGGGCGCGGTGGGTCGCAGTGATCGATGGACGGGTTGTTGGGGAGTGGCCGGGTGAGTCAGCCGGAGATGCCGGAGAGCGGGTCCGAGGAGCCGCCGTCGTCGCCGTCGCGTGAGGGCGGGCGGTCCGAGGGGCCGTCGGGCTCGGGCGGACGGCCGGGGGCCGGCGGGCGGCTCCGCGGCACGACCGCGGCGGCCGGGGCGCGGGCCGCCCTCGGACGGTCCGGCGGCGGCCGGGCGGGCGGCGGCCCCGGGCTGCCGGGGGACCTGCTGGGACGGCCGTTCCCCCAGGGGGACTGGGACGTGCCGGCCCGGCGGCTGGACGAGCTGTACCGGTGGGTCGAGCGGTGCGCGCTGGAGACCTCCGCCTGGTACCTCGCCGACCGGGTCTGGAAGCGCCGCGCGGCCCGGGCCCTGCGGGGCGGGGCGGCGACGGGCGCGGTGCTGGCCGGGGGCCTGCCGCTGCTGGACCTCGCCGAGGTCGTCGACGGGGCGGCGCCGTGGGGGTACCTGTCGCTGCTGTTCTCCCTGGCCTGCGTGGGCGCCGACCGGTTCTTCGGGGTGACCTCGGGGTGGATGCGGGACATGGCCACCGCGCAGGCGGTGCAGCGGCGGCTGCAGGCGCTGCAGTTCGACTGGGCGTCGGAGAACGTGCGCGAGGTGCTGGGCCCCACGGAGGGCACGGCCGGTGAGGCGGCGGAGCGGTGCCTGGGGGTGCTGCGGCGGTTCTCCGAGGACGTGACGGAACTGGTGCGGGCGGAGACGGCGGACTGGATGGGCGAGTTCCGGCGGGGTGACGTGCCCGCGGCGGCGCGGGGGATCGCCGATGGGGGCCGCGCGGAGGCGGCGCTGCCGGCGGGCGGCGCCGGGCGGTTCTCCCTGGCCACGGCCCGCCCGAACATGCCGCGGCAGCGGCCGCCGGAGCCCCGGTGAGCGGCCCGGCCCTGGTGAGCGCCCCGGCCTGTCGCGGCCGGCTGCGGGCACCCGTGCCGCCGAGGGCGGCACGGGTGGGCGCGGGGCGCACGCGCGCACGTGACGGCACGCTCCGCGGGGCCTGAGCTCTGCCCGCCCGGCCGGGCCCGCGCACGCCGCGGACCGCTCGCCGCGTACGGCGCCGCCCCGCGCCCGCAGGAGGGTGCTCAGCGGTGGTAGGTGAGGGTGTCGCCGGTGGTCATGCTGCGGTTGAGGGAGCCGTCGGCGGTGAGGGTGAGCGTGGAGGCCTCGCCCGGGGAACAGGAGCTGAGGGGGGCGCCGTCGACGACGCGGGACGGACCGAGACGGAGGCCTCTCCCGTCGCCCGTCGCCTCGACGAGGTCGGCCTCGAAGACGCAGCGGTAGGAGGACGACGTCCCCGCCAGCGGCCCTTCGGCCACCAGCCGGAGCACGGGGTCGCCCACCTCGCCCTGGCTCAGGGTCATGTGGCGCGGGTTGGACCCGGACGCGTTCTCGATCACCGCGCTCCAGTCGCCCAGGAGCGTCTCCGGCACCGCGCCCTCCCCCGGCGGCGGCGTCGCCTCGCCGGTCTCCGCCGGTACCGGAGCGGTGCGGGAGGCGGAGGGCGACGGGGAGCGGGAGGCGGAGTCCGAGGCCGAGGTCCCGGTGCCCCGGTCGCCCTGGGACCGGTGGTCGTCGCCGCGCATCAGGCCGTACACCGCGCCTCCCGCGACCAGCGCGACGGCCAGCGTGGCCGCCGCGACGATCACCGCGGTCCGCGCGCCGCCGCCGTTGCGGTCGCGGTCCGGCGGAGGGGTGCCGTCCACCACCGTGAGGCCCGGCACGGAACCGTACGGGCCGGGCGCGTACGCCGCGGGCGGGTGTGCCCCGGGCGCGGCGGTCCCCCATCCCGGAGGGCCCGGGACGGCGGAACCCGGCGCGGGAGCCCAAGGTGCGGCAGACCCGAGCGCGGCAGCCGGCACCGAAGGGTCCGGGGCCGCACCCCCAGGCGCGGCGACACCCGGCGGGAGAGCCCCAGGCACCGGACCCGGCGCGGCACCCGGCACGGGAGGAGCAGGCCAGGCGGGCCCCGGCACGGCAGCACCCGGCGCCGAAGCAACAGGCACGCCGGGCCCCGGCCCGGCGGAACCCGGCACAGCTGCACCCGGCGCAGAAGCAGCAGACCCGCCGGACTCCGGTGCGACCACATCCGGCGCGCCAGGAACAGGCGCGCCAGAACCCGGCGCGGCGGAACCCGGCCCGGCAGCACGCGGCCCGGCGGCACCCGGCCCGGCGGCACCCGGCCCAGAAGGAGTGGGCCCAGCAACACCCAGTGCCGAAGGAACGGGCGCGGCGGAATCCGGCCCGGCGGCACCCGGCGCAGAAGGAACAGGCGCGCCAGCACCCGGCGGGGAGGGGGCCACGGCCGGGGGCGGTGCGCCCGGGCCCGTCACCACCGTGGGGAGCTGGTCCGCCCGCGGCCCGGGGTCCTCCACGTCCAGCAGCCCCGCCGCGTGGCGGCCGAGCTGCGCGACCAGCGCCGCCGGGAGCCACGGGTCGCGGGTGCGCCCGCCCGCGAGCGTCGCGTGCCCGGCGGCCACCTCCCGCAGCACGTCGTCGAGCGAGGGCCGCGCCGCCGCGTCCTTGCGGAGGCAGGCGCCTATCAGGCCGGACAGCCCCTCGGGGACGTCCGTGAGGTCGGGCTCGTCCTGGGCTATGCGGTACATCAGGGCGTGCGCACCGCCCGCCCCGTCACCGAACGGGAGCCGCCCGGTGGACGCGTAGGCCAGCACCGAGCCCAGGCTGAAGACGTCCACCGCCGCCGTGACCCGCTCGCCCCGGACCTGTTCCGGCGCCATGAAACCGGGCGACCCGACCACCGCGCCGGCCCGGGTCAGCCCGCTGTCGTCCGCGCTCTCCAGCGCCCGCGCGATCCCGAAGTCGATCACCCGGGGCCCGTCGATGGTGATCAGCACGTTGGACGGCTTGAGGTCCCGGTGCACCAGCCCCGCCCCGTGGATGTCGCACAGCGCCCGCGCCAGTCCGGCCGCCAGGATCCGCACCGTCCGCTCCGGGAGCGCTCCGT
Source organism: Streptomyces abyssomicinicus (assembly GCF_008974245.1). Classification (GTDB taxonomy): domain Bacteria; phylum Actinomycetota; class Actinomycetes; order Streptomycetales; family Streptomycetaceae; genus Streptomyces; species Streptomyces abyssomicinicus. Next base: position 147,924 of record NZ_BBZI01000009.1, read on the forward strand.
GGTCCCGGCCGACCACCCGCTCCAGCGACGGCCCCGCCACGTATCCGGTGGCCACCCACGGCACCGCGGCCTCGGTGTCGGCGTCCAGCACCGGCGCCGTCCAGTCCCCGCCGACCCGCCGGGCCGCCCGCACCTCCTGGCGGAACCTGGCGCGGAACTCCTCGCGCTCGGCGAGCTCCGCCCGCACCAGCTTCACGGCCACCGTGCGGCCCCGGTCGGACCGTGCCAGGTACACCCGCCCCATGCCGCCGGCGCCCAGCCGCGCCAGCAGCCGGTACGCCCCGATCCGCTCCGGGTCGCCCGCACCCAGCATCTCCATCGCCGTCGCCCTCCCCGGACCGGACACCGCGCCCCGCGGCCCCCGACAGCTCGTGATTCCGAAGGGTAACCGCGGTTCTGCCCGGCCGTGCCACGGGCCGGGCACGCCCGCGCAACAGGACCGACGGCACCACGCCGCCCGGTCGACGGCCCTGTCGCCGCCCGGCGCAGTGGATCTACGCTCTGCCGCATGACCTCCACGACGCCGCACACCCCCCAGCCCGACCCCGAGACCGGCGCCGCCGTCAAGGCCGCGGACCGTGCCCACGTCTTCCACTCCTGGTCCGCGCAGGAACTCATCGACCCGCTCGCCGTGGCAGGCGCGGAGGGGTCGTACTTCTGGGACTACGACGGCAGGCGGTACCTGGACTTCTCCAGCGGGCTGGTCTTCACCAACATCGGCTACCAGCACCCCAAGGTGGTCGCCGCGATCCAGGAGCAGGCCGGGAAGCTCGCCACGTTCGCCCCCGCGTTCGCCGTGGAGGCCCGCTCGGAGGCTGCCCGGCTGATCGCCGAGCGCACCCCCGGGGACCTCGACAAGATCTTCTTCACCAACGCGGGCGCCGAGGCCGTCGAGCACGCGATCCGGATGGCGCGCCTGCACACCGGCCGCCACAAGGTCCTCTCCGCCTACCGCTCGTACCACGGCGGCACCCAGCAGACGGTGAACGTGACCGGCGACCCGCGCCGCTGGGCCTCCGACACCGGGCAGGCCGGCGTGGCGCGCTTCTGGGCCCCGTTCCTCTACCGGTCCCGCTTCTACGCGGAGAACGAGGAGCAGGAGTGCGCCCGGGCGCTGGAGCACCTGGAGACCACCATCGCCTTCGAGGGCCCGGCGACGATCGCCGCGGTGATCCTGGAGTCGGTCCCCGGCGGCGCGGGGATCATGGTGCCGCCGCCGGGCTACCTCCAGGGTGTCCGGGAGATCTGCGACCGGTACGGGATCGTGTTCGTCCTGGACGAGGTGATGGCCGGCTTCGGCCGTACCGGCACCTGGTTCGCCGCCGACCTGTTCGACGTGGTGCCCGACCTGATGACCTTCGCCAAGGGCGTCAACTCCGGTTACGTGCCGCTGGGCGGCGTGGCGATCTCGGCGAAGATCGCCGAGACCTTCGCGCGCCGCCCCTACCCCGGCGGCCTCACCTACTCCGGTCACCCGCTGGCCTGCGCGGCGGCCGTCGCGACGATCCGGGTGATGGAGGAGGAGGGCATCGTGGAGAACGCCGCGCGGCTGGGCGCCGACGTCCTGGGCCCCGGGCTGCGGGAGCTGGCGGAGCGGCACCCCTCGGTGGGCGAGGTGCGCGGCGTCGGCATGTTCTGGGCCGTGGAGCTGGTCCGCGACCGCGCGACCCGTGAGCCGCTGGTGCCGTACAACGCGACCGGGGAGGACAACGCGCCGATGGCCGCCTTCGCCGCGGCGGCCAAGGCCAACGGGCTGTGGCCGTTCGTGAACATGAACCGGACGCACGTGGCGCCGCCGTGCACGATCACCGAGAGCGAGCTCAAGGAGGGGCTGGCCGCGCTGGACGCCGCGCTGGCCGTGGCGGACACCCACACCGTGTGACCTCACCTCGCCTCACCCCGCCCCGCCCCGTCCCCACCGCGCCCCCGGCCCGCTACCTCCCTCCCCGGCGGGCGGGGAGCCGGGGGCCGGGGGCCGGGGGGTCGGAGGCCCGCTCTCCCGCCGCTGGTTAAGGTGACCGCAGACCCGCCGCGGAGGTACCGCGGGCGCACCAGGGAAGGGAGAGCGCCGATGGGAGCGAATGGCGCACCCGGCCCCGTGACCCGCAGCACCCTGCGGCAGCAGATCGCCGAGGCGTTGCGCGACGAGGTGCTGGCCGGCCGGCTGCACCCCGGCGAGGAGTTCACCGTCAAGGAGATCGCCGAGCAGTACGGCGTCTCCGCCACCCCGGTCCGCGAGGCGCTGGTCGACCTGGCCGCGCAGGAGCTGCTGGAGGCGGTGCAGCACCGCGGGTTCCAGGTGCGGGCGTTCAGCGTCGAGGACTTCCGGTACATCGTGCAGGCGCGGGTGCTGGTCTCGGACGGCATCTTCGACCGGCTGACCGCCCGGGCGCGGGCCGCCGCCCGCGCCTTCCCCGACGAGGCGGAGGCGGCGTCGCTGCTCGCGGTCCGCAGGCGCGGCGAGGAGTGCCAGCGGGCCGCGCAGTCCGGGGAGTTGTCGGTGCTGATCGGCTACGACCTCCGGTTCTGGCGGGAGTTGAGCAGCCTCTTCGGCAACCCGTACCTCACGGACTTCCTGCACCGGCTGCGCGTGCAGGCGTGGGTGTGCACGGTGCAGCACCTGCGCAGGCTCTCCGACCTGCGTGAACACATGTGGGCCGGGCATACGTCCCTGGTGGACTCACTGGGGCGCGGCGACACCACGGAGTCGCGGCGGCTGGTCGCGGAGAGCAACTCCTTCTCCCTGGAACTGGTGGAACGCCTCACCGCCTCGGGCGACGCGCGGGGCACCCGGGCACCCGGGGACGGATAGAGGCCCCTTCCACGGGGGACCACATCTGCACGGGCCGGTCCGGGCCCGCCCCGCACCCACTACGCTTCCTGTTCCACCTCTGACCCGAGGAGCCGTCCTTTGGCCTGTGACCTGTGGCTGGTCCCGCTCGTCGACGTGTTGTGCCACACCCCGGACAACCCCTTCGCCGAAGAACTCGCCCTGTACGACCGGGCGTTGATGGCCACCGGCGCGCAACCGGTGCCGATCCACCAGTACATGCCGGGCATTTCCGGCGACGTCGCCCCGGTCGCCGGCTTCGACTACGAGGCACTGCACTTCCTGCGGCGGGTCTACCTGCTCCAGGCCTGCGGGCTGCCGGTGACGCCGGTGGACGAACTGGGCGGCGACTACGAGCAGTTGCTGGAGATGTTCGAGGGAACGGCGCAGCAGTCACATCTGGTCTGGCACTACGACCACGCCGGGGCCTACCTCCCGGTGGACTTCCCGCACCCGCTGGTCAACGACGAACTCCTCGACAACGGCGGTCCGCTGGGGTCCTCGCACGGGCTGCTGCGCGACCTGGAGTTCATCGGGCCCGCGCTGGGCATCGATCCCGCCAACCCGCCCGCCGCACCCGCGCCGCCGTCCGCGCCCACGGAACTGGAGCAGCCGGCGGAACCGGCGCCGTACGACCCGAGCCCGTTCGCCCGCGAACGTCACGTGTGGCTGGGGCTGCACGCGGCGGCGGTGCGGAGCCTGGGGCAGGGGTCGATGATCGTGTTCAGCTGATGGGAGAGGCGGAGGCCGCCCGGGCCTACGGGCGGTACCCGGAGCTGCTGCCGGAATTCGTCCGCGACGCGCGGGGCGAGGACGGGCGGCAGGTCGTCGTCCTGCGGTGGGAGGAGTCCCAGGAGCTGGCGCGGCTCAGCCTCTCGCGGTTCCCGGCGTGGAACAGCGTGAGCCTGGACTGGTCGGCGGTTGCCCCGCTGGAGTCCGTGGAGTGGGACGACGGGGCCGGGTTCGCGGCGGTGCTGCGGCGGTACGCCGCGGGGGCGGACGCGGTGGTCGTCTTCTGGGGCGACCTGTCGGTCCCCACGGTGGTGATGCCGGTGGAGGTCGCGGTGCGACGCGGGTCCGAACTGTGGGATGTCGGGCCCGAGTTCTGGACGTACCCGCTCGACGGCGACGTCCTGGTCGAGGCGCGCTGGGGCTCCCCGGTCGTGGTGGGCCGGATCCCCCCGGCCCCGGCCCCGGCCGCGGCACCCGCACCCGCCCCGGACCCGGCCCTCTGAGGAACCGCACCCGCCCGGCCCGGCGGCCCGCGGGAGGTACCCGCGGGCCGCCGGGCCGTCGTGGGGTCAGGCGGAGAGGATCTCCGCGAGGACCCGCGCGGCGCGCTCGGTGTCGGCGAAGCCCACGTACAGCGGGGTGAAGCCGAAGCGCAGGACGTCGGGGTGGCGGAAGTCGCCGACCACGCCGCGGGCGGTCAGTTCCCGCATGATCTCCCCGGCCCGGTCGTGCCGGAGGGCGATCTGACTGCCCCGCTCCCCGTGCGCGAGCGGCGTCACGCACTCGACCACGCCCTCGGGCACGTATTGCGCGACGCACTCGAGGAAGAAGTCGGTGAGCGCGAGCGACTTGTGCCGGACCGCTGCGATGTCCACGCCCTCCCAGACGTCCAGCGCCGCGTCCAGGGCGAGGAGGGAGAGGATCTCCGGCGTGCCCACCCGCCCCCGCACCGCACCGGCGGCCGGGGTGTAGTCGGGGCGCATCCCGAACGGCTCGACGTGCGAGTTCCACCCCGGCAGCGGCGTGTCGAACCGCTCCTGGAGGCCCTGCCGGACGTACAGGTACGCCGGCGCGCCGGGGCCGCCGTTGAGGAACTTGTACGTGCAGCCGACCGCCAGGTCCACCCCGTGCTCGTCCAGCCCCACCTCCAGCGCGCCCGCGCTGTGGCAGAGGTCCCAGACGGCCACCGCGCCCACCGCGTGGACCGCGGCGGTGAGACCCGGCAGGTCGTACAGCCGTCCCGAGCGGTAGTCGACGTGGTTGAGCAGCACCGCAGCGGTGCGCGGACCGAGCGCCGCCGGGACCTCGTCCGGCAGCACGGGCCGCAGCGCGCAGCCCGTCATCCGCGCCGCCGATTCGGCGATGTAGCCGTCCGTGGGGAAGGTCGTGGCGTCGACCAGGATCTCGTCCCGCTCCACCGCGCCGTCGCCCTCACGGGCGATCCGCACCGCCGCGACCAGCGCCTTGAAGACGTTGACCGAGGTGGAGTCGCCCACCACGACCTGCCCCGGCGCCGCACCGATCAGGGGCGCGACGCGGTCGCCGATCCGTTCGGGCGCGGTCCACCAGCCGCTCTCCTCCCAGGACCGGATCCGCAGCTCGCCCCATTCGCGCAGCACGACGTCCCGCAACCGCTCCACGACACCCGTCGGCAGCGCGCCCAGGGAGTTGCCGTCCAGGTAGACGACGTCGTCGAGCACGAACCGGGAGCGCAGGGCGGCCAGCGGGTCGGCCGCGTCCAGCTCGGTGGCCTTCGACAGGAGTTCAGACATGGGAGCGCGCCGTCCAGAGCTCGGGGAACACGGTGTTGCGGGCCCGCTTCTCCAGCCAGGCCACCCCGGCGGAGCCGCCCGTGCCGGTCTTGGAGCCCATGGCGCGGCGGGTGGCGACCAGGTGGTCGTTGCGCCAGCGCCAGACCAGTTCGGCCACGTCGGTCAGCGCCTCGCCGAGGCGGACCAGCGGGTCGTTCTGGTCACGGGTGTAGATGTCGGTCCACACCCGCTCGACCTCGGGCGACGGCTCGTACTTCTCGGAGACGTCGCGCCGCAGCACCGCCTCGGGCACCGGGTGGCCGCCGCGGGCGAGGAACCGCAGCACCTCGTCGTAGAGCGAGGGTTCGTCGAGCGCCTTCTCCAGCTCCGCGTGGGCGCGGGGGGTGCCGCGGTGCGGGACCAGCATCGAGCGGGACTTGTCGCCGAGGAGGAACTCCATGCGGCGGTACATCGCCGACTGGAAGCCGGAGCCCTCGCCGAGGGCGCCGCGGTAGGAGTTGAACTGCGCCGGGGTGAGCTGCCCCAGCGGGATCCAGGAGGCGTTCAGCGCCTCCAGCTCCCGTACCGAGCGCTTGAGCGCGTCGACCGCCGTGGGGACGTCGTCGCGGCGCAGGGCCTGCGAGGCGGTCTCCCACTCGTGGACGATCACCGTGAACCACAGCTCCATGACCTGGGTGGTCACCAGGAACACCATCTCGCCCGGGTCGTCCGAGCGGAGCTGCTGGAGGTGGGTGAGCACATCCGCCCGGACGTAGTCCTCGTAGGGCGTCGAGCCGTCGAACTCGAGATGCGGGGTCTCCGGCTCGTGGGTCTGCTGAGCCTGTCGGGACATCGCTGTCTCCTGCTGTACTCCGGGTAGCGGTCCGCCCCTGCCGATACCGGCACGGGGGCCCCGGTCCCCGCGGCAATCCTCCGCAATGATCCCCCGGTCGGGCAATACCCGCCTGGTGGGACCCTTCCGGACGACGACCGCACGACGACGTCACGACGACACGCGCACCACGAAACCCGCACCACGAAACCCGTACCACGACATCCGCACCACGACAGCCCCGAGAGAGGTTGGAACGCATGACCGACGAGGAGAGGACGGCCGCCGCCCGGGAGCGGACGGCGGCCGAGGAGAGATCCGTCTTCTCACACGAGCCCGTCGCCCCGGACGCCACCCGCGCCTACGGCGACCACCCGGACCAGGTGGTCGACTTCTACGCCCCGCAGGGCGGGCGGACGCCCGCGCCGCTGGTCGTGGTGGTGCACGGCGGAGCCTGGCGGGCCCCGTACGACCGGCTGCACGTCACTCCGTTCGCCCGCTTCCTGGCCCGCCGCGGTCTCGCGGTGGCCGTGCCCGAGTACCGGCGCGGCGGTGCGGCGGAGGGCGAGGCGGGCCGCTGGCCGGAGACGCTGGACGACGTGGCCGCCGCGCTGGACGCACTGCCCCGGCTGACCGCGGACGCGCTCGGCGACCGGGCGGACGCCGGCCGCACGGTGCTCACCGGGCACTCGGCCGGCGGCCACCTGGCCCTGTGGGCGGCCGCCCGCCACCTGCTGCCGGAGGGCAGCCCCTGGCGCGCCGGGGCCCCGGCGCGGATCCGCGGCGTGGTGGCGCTGGCGCCCATCGCCGATTTGCGGGTCGCCGAGAAGCTGGAGGTCTGCGGTCACGCCTCGCTGCAGTTCCTGGGCGGCCCGGACCTCTTCGAGGAGCGCCGCCCGCACGCCGACCCGGTGCTGCTGGTGCCCAGCGGCATCGCCACCACCGTCGTGCAGGGCCGCGAGGACGTCGACGTCCCGCCGCCGGTCGCCGAGTCGTACGCGCGGGCGGCGGCGCTCGCGGGCGAGGTGGTGGGCGTGACGCTGCTGGAGGGCGTCGGCCACTTCCCGCTGATCGACCCGGCCGCCGACGCCTGCGCCGTGGTGGCCGAGGAGATCGCCCAGCTGGCGTGGTGAACGGGGGCGTCCGGATGGCATGGTGAACGGGTGAATCCCCCGGTTGCCCAGATCTTCTCCCCCGCCGACCCGGACCTCGTCGCCGACCCGTACCCGGCCTACGACGCCCTGCGGGCGCGCGGCCGGGTGCTGTGGTGCGAGGAGACCGGCCAGTGGCTGGTGCCGCACCACGCCGACGTCTCCGCCCTGCTGCGCGACCGGCGGCTCGGGCGGACCTACCGGCACCGCTTCACCGACGCGGAGTTCGGCCGCACGCCTCCCCCGCCGGAGCACGAGCCGTTCCACACCCTCAACGACCACGGCATGCTCGACCTGGAGCCGCCGGACCACACCCGGATCCGGCGGCTGGTCTCCCAGGCGTTCACCCCGCGCACCGTGGAACGGCTGCGGCCGTACGTGCGCTCGCTCGCCGGGGAGCTGGCCGGGCGGCTGGCGAACGCGGGCGGTGGCGATCTGCTGGCGGAGGTGGCCGAACCGCTGCCGGTGGCGGTGATCGCCGAGATGCTGGGCGTCCCGGAGGCCGACCGGGCGCCGCTGCGGCCGTGGTCGGCGGCGATCTGCGGGATGTACGAGCTGAACCCGTCCGGGGAGACCGCGGCGGCGGCCGTCCGCGCCTCCGTCGAGTTCAGCGACTACCTGCGGGAACTGATCGCCGAACGCCGCCGCCGGCCCGGTGGGGACGACCTGATCACCGCGCTCGTCGCCGCCCACGACGAGGGCGACCGGCTCACCGAGCAGGAGATGATCTCCACCTGCGTGCTGCTGCTCAACGCGGGCCACGAGGCCACCGTCAACGGCACGGGCAACGCCTGGGCGGCGCTCCTCGCGCATCCGGAGCAGCTGGCGGCGCTGCGCGCGGACCACTCGCTGGTGCCGTCCGCGGTGGAGGAGCTGATGCGCTTCGACACGCCGCTCCAGCTGTTCGAACGCTGGGTGCTGGAGGACATCGAGATCGACGGCACGGTGATCCCGCGCGGCGCGGAGCTGGCGCTGCTGTTCGGGTCGGCCAACCGCGATCCGGCGGCGTTCGAACGGCCTGACCGGCTGGACCTGGCCCGGCGGGAGAACCCGCACATCTCGTTCAGCGCGGGGATCCACTACTGCATCGGGGCGCCGCTGGCCCGGATGGAGCTGGCCGCCTCGATGACCGCGCTGCTGGAGCGCGCGCCGGGGATGCGGCTCGCCGCCGAGCCGGTCCGGCGGCCGAACCTGGTCATGCGGGGCCTGGAGGAACTGCGGGTGGAGATCCGCTGAGACGGCCGGCCCCACCGCCCCGGAGCCGGCGGCGGCGCGGTCGGCCGGCACCCCGGTCCGCCGGCACCCCGGTCCGCCGGCACCCCGGCCGTGTCGGCACCCCGGCCGTGTCGGCACCCCGGCCGGCCGGGCCGCGCCCGTGTCGGCCGGGCGGCCGGGCGTCCTGGCGGGTCAGCCGGCGACCTGGTCACCGTCCGGTCGCGGCCCGACCGCGGCGATCGCGTCGGCGGCGGTGGGGTGGATGGCCAGGACCGTGTCGAGGCCGGTCAGCTTGAGCATCCGGTCCAGCCTGGCCGGCACCGCGGCCAGCGCCATGGCGCCGCCCTGGGACTGGGCGGCGTGCCAGATGTTGATGAGCGCGTTGAGGCCGGCCGAGTCGCAGAACCCGACCTGTGACAGGTCCAGGACGAGACGGACGCGTCCCTGCTCGATCAGCTCGAGCACCCGGGAACGGAGCATCGGCGCGGTGTGGAAGTCGATCTCGCCGCCGACCGCGGCGACGGCCAGCGGACCGTGGGTCTCCTCCACGGTCAGGAGCAGCTCTTGCTCGGACACGTCGTTCAGCGCTCCTCGTCCGTAGCGTCCGTGGGCAAAGTCGTGGTGTGCGCGGTGGACGTCACGCCCGGCGTCCGCCGCTCGGCGTCCTCGGCTGTGGGCACCGAGAGCGCCAGGAGCGCCACGTCGTCCTCCGCCCCTTCGGGAAGGGAGTCCAGCAGGTCCACGATGTCCTCCACCAGCCCGGCGGCCCCGCCGAGGCCCCGGCGGCGCGCCAGGAAGGCCGACAGTCCCTCGTCACCGATCATCTGTCTGTCCTCGCCGGCCCTGGCTTCGATGAGCCCGTCGGTGTACAGCAGCAGCACGTCACCCGGGGCCAGAACGACCGTACGGGACCGGAAGCGGGCTTCCGGAAGCGCCCCTATCAGCATGCCTCCTTCCAGGCTCACCGCACTGACCGACGGCGCCCCGTCGGCACCGCTGCCCACGTGGTACGCCGGGGGATGGCCGCCGGTGGCCAGCTCGACGTCGAAGCCGCCCTCCGCGCGCGGGGTGAGGACGCCGAAGATCGCCGTGCAGAACTTGCTGGTCAGGCTGTCGCCCAGCAGCTCGGTGTTCAGCGTGTCGAGGACGGCCACCGGGTCCGGCGCGTGGTGGGCCGCGGCGCGCAGGGTGTGCCGGGCCAGCGCGGTGACGGTGGCCGCGTCCGGGCCCTTGCCGCACACGTCGCCGAGCAGGAACGCCCAGCGGTCGCCGTCGAGCGGGAAGACGTCGTAGAAGTCGCCGCCCAGGTCGTGCACCGAGGCCGCGTGGTAGTGGCAGGCCAGCTCCAGGCCGGGGACGGCGGGCAGGGCCGGCGGGAGGAGGGTCCGCTGGAGGGTGCTGGTCAGGGACTCCAGCACCCTGCGGTCCTTCTCGGCGCGCAGCCGGGCGGCCCGCTCGTCCTCCACCTGGCGGACCACCGCCTGGCGCCGCTCCTGCTCCCTGCGCAGGGCGCGCAGCGCGGTCAGCCGCAGCTCCATCTCGTCCAGGACGACCTCGGCCAGGTCCTGGAGGGCGGAGACGTCGTCGTCGCCGAGGGTGCGGGGGCGGGTGTCGAGGATGCTGACGGTGCCCAGTTTGTGGCCGTCGGCGGTCACGATCGGCGCGGCGGCGTAGAAACGGATCCCGAGCGGGCCGGTGACCATGGGGTTCGTCCCGGTCAGCGGGTCCACCAGGGTGTCGGGGATGACCATGGGGCCGTCGTGGAGGAGTGCCAGGCCGCACAGTCCGTCGGCGCGGCTCACCTCCGTGACGTCGTCCATGCCGTGCCGTGCCTTGAACCAGATGCGGTCGCTGTCGACGAAGGTCACCGCGGCGAGGGGCACCTGGAAGACACGGGCGGCGAGCCGTGCGACGCGGTCGAAGGAACCGTCCGGTGGCGTGTCGAGGATCTCGTAGCGGCGCACCGCCGCGACCCGCGCGGACTCCTTCTCCCAGTCCGGTCCCACGGCATTCTCTCGCAGCATGGGCCTACTTCGGTTCCTCGTTCTGATCGCCGTTCCCCCGGGTACCGCCACGGCGGCGGCACCGGAACGTCCAAGGCTAAAGGAGCCCGGACCGTTCCGGTGCCGTGAAGATCGCGCGGAGCACCGCCCCGGGGTCTTCCCCGGGTCTCTACTTCGTGTCCAGATCCCTCCGGCGGAAACCCGCGAATCCGGTCAGGCACAGGCCGGCGGCGACCAGGGTGAGCACCGCCATCGGCGTCCAGTCCATGGCGGCGGCCGGGAGCTGGGGCACGTGGCCCAGCGGGGACACGTCGGCGGTCCACTCCGGGAACCGGAGGATCTGTCCCAGGTAGCCGACGACGAAGGCGTACAGCGGCACCACCCAGGCCAGCGCGGTCGCCCGGGGCAGCCAGCCGAACAGGACCATGGCCACGCCCGCCGCGGTCCACAGGGCCGGCACGTGGACCAGGGCGGCGGCGATCAGGTCGCCCGTCATGGCGTGGTCGCCGGTCGCGGCGGCGGCCGCGAGGCCGAAGCCGAGCCCGGCCAGCAACTGCATGACGACGGCGCCGAGGAGGGCGACCGTCAGGTGCCCGCCCAGCCAGGCGGTCCGGGTGATCCCGGTGGACAGCAGCGACTCGGCGCGCCCGCCGCTCTCCTCGGCCCGGGCGCGGAGGGTGGCCATCACCACGTAGATCATGGAGACCACCGCGATGACCACCATCACCATCGCCGCGAAGGACTCGGCGAGGGTGGCTCCGCCGATCTCGGCCAGGGCCTCCTGGATCTGGTCGACGCTGCCGAGCATGTCCTCGATGTCGCCGATGATCGACCCGTACATCGCCCCCATCACGAAGAGCCCGGCGCCGAACCCGGCCAGCAGGCCGCGCTGGAGCCGCAGGGCGAGGCCGACCGGGCTGGTCAGCGCCCGGGAGGCGGTGGCGCGTCCGAGCCGGGTGGGGCGCAGTCCGGCGCCCACGTCGCGCCGGGCGGCGAGCAGGAAGCCGGTGACCGCGCAGGCGGCGGCCGCGCCCACGCAGAGCAGCAGCGGCCACCAGCGGTCGTCCAGGTACGGGTAGGCGCGCTGGGTCCAGCCGATCGGGGAGGCCCAGGAGAGCGCCTCGTTCCCGGTGTCGCCCGCCGCCCGCAGGATGTAGGCCGCGCCGATGACCGCCAGGGCGAGCCCGGAGGCGCCGCGGGTGGAGGAGGTGATCTGGGCGGTGATCGCGGCGACGCCCGCGAAGACGACACCGGCGGCGGCGTGGGTGGAGCCGTACACGAGCGAGCCGGCCGGGTCGACCGACTCGATGCCGAGGCCGGCCAGGCCCGCGGCGAGGAGCAGGGCGAGCGCCAGGTTGGCGAGGACGGCGAGGCCGAGCGCGGCGGCGAGCTGCGCGTGGCGTCCGACGACGGTGGAGCGGATCAGCTCGGCGCGGCCGGTCTCCTCCTCGTCGCGGGTGTGGCGGGTGACGATCAGGACGCTCATCAGGCCGACCAGCACGCCCATGAAGCCGACCATCTCGTGGCTGAGCATGGCGCCGTAGGTGTAGTCGTCGAGGTAGTGGCGGGGGCCGGTCATGGCCAGCGCGGCGGGGGTCGCCATGGTCCGGGCGGCGGTGGCCCGGGCCTCGGGGGAGTCGTAGAGGGTGGCGTAGCTGTTGGCGGTGGCCAGGGTGCCGGTGAGCAGGGCCAGCAGCCAGACGGGGAGGCGGACCCGGTCCCGGCGCAGGGCGAAGCGGAGCAGGGTGCCGGTGCCGGTGAACGCGGCCCGGAGGGCCGGGGCGGAGGCCGCGGTCACGGGCGCGGGGCGGGTCGCGGTGGTGGTCATCGGACGGCCCCGGCCTCTCCGGCGGCGCCGGTCCCGTCGGTCCCGTCCGCCGTGCCGGTCCCGTCCGCCGTGCCGGCCGCGTCGGCCGCGTCGGTCCGGGCGTCGGCGCCCTGGTGGCCGTCGGCACCCTGGTGGCCGTTGGCGGCGAGCTCGTCGCCGTAGTGGCGGAGCATCAGCTCCTCCAGGGTGGGCGGGTGGCTGACCAGGCTGCGGACGCCGGCCTCGCCGAGGACGCGCACGGCGGCGTCGAGCCGCCCGCCGTCCACCGCGAACCGGACCCGGGCCCCGTCGAGGGTGACGTCGTGCACGCCGGGCAGCGCCTCCAGGCCGGCGGCCGGCCGCTCGGTCTCGGCCTCGACGGTGGTGCGGGTGAGGTGGCGCATCTCGGCGAGGGTGCCGGACTGGACGGTCCGGCCGCGCCGGATGATCGACACGCGGTCGGCCAGCTTCTCCACCTGGGCCAGGATGTGGCTGGAGAGCAGCACCGTCCGCCCGGCCTCCTTGGCCTCGCGGACCACGTCCTGGAAGACGACCTCCATCAGCGGGTCGAGACCCGAGGTGGGCTCGTCGAGGAGCAGCAGCTCGGCGTCGGAGGCGAGCGCGGCGACGATGGCGACCTTCTGCCGGTTGCCCTTGGAGTAGGCCCGGCCCTTCTTGCGCGGGTCCAGGTCGAACCGGTCGATCAGCTCGTCCCTGCGGCGCCGGTCGATGCCGCCGCGCAGCCGCGACAGCAGGTCGATGGCCTCGCCACCGCTGAGGTTGGGCCACAGCTCGACGTCACCGGGCACGTAGGCGAGTCGCCGGTGCACCTCGACGGCCCGGCCCCACGGGTCCAGGCCGAGGACCCGGGCGGCGCCGGCGTCGGAACGCATCAGGCCGAGCAGTACGCGGAGGGTGGTCGACTTGCCGGCCCCGTTGGGGCCGAGGAAGCCGTGCACCTCCCCGGTGCGGACGGACAGGTCGAGTCCGTCGAGGGCGCGGGTGGCGCCGAACGACTTCTGGAGTCCGGATACCTCGATCGCGAGGGGTTCCTGCGTCATGCTTCTGAAATTAAGCTTCCTTCAGAAAGTTGTGAAGTTAAGGAAGCGTATAAACTCGGAGACTCACGGAGGAGAGAGGTTGCGCATGACGGAGGCCGGGTCGTCCGCGAAGGAACGGGACGCCGAGGCGGTGTCGCGGTTCGTGGAACTCTTCGCGGGCCAGCTGACCGACGCCGGCATGGCCCGGATGCCCGCCCGGGTCTTCGCCGCGCTGCTCGCATCCGACGACGGTGTCCTCACCTCGGCGGAGCTGGGCGATCAGCTCAGGATCAGCCCGGCGGCGGTCTCCGGCGCGGTGCGCTACCTCTCCCAGACCCACCTCGTCTCCCGCGAGCGCGAGCCGGGCTCGCGCCGGGAGCGGTACCGGGTCCACAACGACCAGTGGTACGAGGCGATCACCAACCGCGAGGCCCTGCTCCGCCGCTGGCAGTCGGCGATCCGTGAGGGCATCGGCGCCGTGAGCCCCGGTTCCCCGGCCGAGCACCGGCTGCGGGAGACCCTGGAGTTCTTCGAGTTCATCGAGGTCGAGCTGACCGAGATGATGCAGCGGTGGCGGGACAAGCGGGACGCCGCGGACGGGGCGTGACGGGCGGCCCGCGGGTGCCGGCGGGGCGGCCGCACCGCCGCGCCACTCCCCGGTGACCTCGGGCGGACGCCGTCACCCACACTCGGCACCCACGCCTCGGCACCCACGCCTCGGCACCCACGCCTCGGCACCCATGCCTCGGCACCCACGCCTTTCACCCACGCCCCGGCACGCGGGCAGCGCTCCGTCAGGTGGGAAGCGTCAGGTTCCACGCCCCCGGGCGCACCGTCCAGGTGCGGGTGCGGACCGGGCCCGCGACGGTGGCGTCGGCGCGGTAGCGGAAGTCGGCGCCGGAGACGGTGACGGTGCGGGCGGCGGCCTGGAGCGGCGCGGCCTCGGCGCCCACCGAGACGGGGCGGACCTCGACGTCGGCGCGGCCGGTGGAACCCGGCACAACGGTGACCGCGCGGACCGGCTGGTCGAGGTCGACCAGGGTGGCCCCGTCGGTCTCGACGCGCAGGCGGGACGGGCCCGGGCCGTCGCCCGCCGGGTCCGCGAGGACCCGCGCCGGGCGGACCAGCGCGCCGAGGACCAGCGACCGGTACCGGCCCCGCCGCGCCGGGGCCCGCCCGCGGGCGGGCCCCGGGTCCGCGGCGGGGATCCGCAGCGCCCCCAGCACCAGCCCGCCCGCGTCGTCCGCCAGCAGGTCCAGCCGCCGCGGCGCCCCCTCCAGCACCGCGCGCGCCGCCGCCACCGTGCCGGACGGCACGCCGAGCGAGCGGCCCACCGACAGCGTGGCCGGCCGCACCCCCACCGGCACCAGCGCCAGCGCGCAGCCGTCCAGCTCGCCGTGCCGCTCCAGCACGGCCACCGCCCGCAGCAGCGCGTGGTCGTCCCCGACCACCACGGGACGCCGCGAGCCGCGGCGCTCCAGCACCCGGACGAACTCCTCCGGCCCCTCCGGCAGGCACCACTTCACCCGTGCGCCCGCGCACAGCACGTCCTTGGCGATCCGGACGGACTCCCCGTCCGTCCTGCGGGCAAACGGGTCGACGACCACGAGAAGCTGGTCCGAAGCCACCTCGGTCATGCCTCGCTTCCTCGGGTCCTCGGGTAGCATCTTTGTGCAAGAGCCCCTTGCGCCGCGTTCCTCGTGCCAGGGGCTTCGTCTATTCCGGGGCATCCGGTCCGACGGGAACCGCGGCCGACGAGGGCCGCCGGGCGCACGGGGCACGGCATGGTCGTGCCGCGCGCCCCGACCCAGGACATGCCCCGCCCGGAAGGGGTGTACGCCTGTGCCCGCACTTGTGCTGCTCGGTGCTCAGTGGGGTGACGAGGGCAAGGGAAAGGCCACCGACCTGCTCGGTGGCTCCGTCGACTACGTGGTGCGTTACCAGGGCGGCAACAACGCCGGCCACACGGTCGTGGTGGGCGACCAGAAGTACGCGCTGCACCTGCTGCCGTCCGGCATCCTCTCCCCCAACTGCGTGCCGGTCATCGGCAACGGCGTCGTCGTCGACCCCTCGGTGCTGCTCTCCGAGCTGAGCGGTCTGAACGAGCGGGGCGTGGACACGTCCAAGCTGCTGATCAGCGGCAACGCGCACATCATCACCTCGTACAACGTCACGTCGGACAAGGTGAGCGAGCGGTTCCTGGGCAAGCGCAAGATCGGCACCACCGGTCGCGGCATCGGCCCCACCTACGCGGACAAGATCAACCGCACCGGCATCCGCGTTCAGGACCTGTACGACGAGTCGATCCTCCAGCAGAAGGTGGAGGCCGCGCTCGAGGTCAAGAACCAGATGCTGACCAAGCTCTACAACCGCCGCGCCATCGCCACCGACCAGGTGGTCGAGGAGCTGCTGGGCTACGCGGACAAGCTCCGGCCCTACGTCGCCGACACCGTCCTGGTCCTCAACAAGGCGCTCGACGAGGACAAGGTCGTGCTCTTCGAGGGCGGCCAGGGCACGCTGCTGGACATCGACCACGGCACCTACCCGTTCGTCACCTCCAGCAACCCGACGGCCGGCGGCGCCTGCACCGGCGCGGGCGTGGGTCCGACGCGCATAAGCCGTGTCATCGGCATCCTGAAGGCCTACACCACGCGTGTCGGCTCGGGACCGTTCCCGACGGAGCTGTTCGACGAGGACGGCGAGGCGCTGCGGCGCATCGGCGGCGAGCGCGGTGTCACCACCGGCCGTGACCGCCGCTGCGGCTGGTTCGACGCGGTCATCGCGCGGTACGCCACCAGGGTGAACGGGCTGACGGACTTCTTCCTCACCAAGCTGGACGTGCTCACCGGCTGGGAGCAGATCCCGGTCTGCGTCGCCTACGAGATCGACGGCAAGCGGGTCGAGGAACTCCCCTACTCCCAGAGCGACTTCCACCACGCGAAGCCGGTCTACGAGTACCTGCCGGGGTGGAGCGAGGACATCTCCTCGGCGAAGTCCTTCTCCGACCTGCCGAAGAACGCGCAGGCGTACGTGAAGGCGCTGGAGGAGATGTCGGGCGCGCCGATCTCCGCGATCGGCGTCGGCCCCGGCCGCGACGAGACGATCGAGATCAACTCCTTCCTGTAGGCCCCACGGCCCGGGTCCCATGAACCGGGATCCGGGAGCCGGGAACCCGCCGCATGTGACGTGAACGCTCCGGTGGCCGCTGCCACCGGGGCGTTCGCGTTGCCGGAGCTGCTGCCGGGACCGGGGCGCCGGAGCCGCTGGCAGGACCGGTGCGGGACCGGCACGGTGCCGGTGCGGTGCCGGTGCGGGGCCGCCTCAGCCGAGCGGGGCGGCGGCGGGCCGGGGCGCGCCGCCGCCCCGGCCCGCGTCCTCCCCGGCGGGGCCGGCCAGGGGCAGGCGGACCGTGAGGAGGGCGCCGCCGCCCGGGGCCCGGCCGAGCGCGATCGTCCCCCCGTGCCGGGTCACGATCTCGCGGACGATCGCCAGCCCCAGACCCGCGCCCCCGTCGTCCCGCGCACGGGCGTCGTCCAGCCGCACGAACCGTTCGAAGACCCGCTCCCGCTCCCCCTCCGGGACACCCGGCCCGTCGTCCTCGACCGACAGCACGGCCCAGCCGGGCCTCCGGCCCCCGGCCGCGCCCGGTCCCGTGTCCGGTCCCGCGCCCGGTCCCGTGTCCGCCGCGCCCGCGGGCACGGTGCGCACCCGCACGACGACCCGTTCCCGGGCGTGGCGCTCCGCGTTGTCCAGCAGGTTGCCCAGCACCCGCTCCAGCTGACCGCGGCTGCCCGCCACGACCGCCTCCTCCACCTCCCCGGCGCCCACCCGCTCCGGACGGCGCGCCGTCTCCTCACGCACCAGGGCCGCCAGGTCCACCCGCACGGCGCGGGGCTCCTCCCCCGCGTCGAGGCGGGCCAGCAGCAGCAGGTCGGCGGCGAGGTGCTGGAGCCGGACCACGTCCTCCAGCAGCCCGCCGACCTCGAGCAGCTCCGGATGCGCCTCGGCGACCTCCACCTGGGTGCGCAGCGAGGCGATCGGGCTGCGCAGCTCGTGCGAGGCGTCCGCGACGAAGCGGCGCTGCCGTTCGACCGACTCCTGAAGGGCCGCCAGGGTGCCGTTGGTGGTGACCGCCAGCCGGGCCACCTCGTCGCGCGAGGACGGCACCGGCACCCTGCGGGACAGGTCGCGGCTGCCGGTGATCTCCGCCATCTCCGCCCGGATGCCCTCCACCGGGCGCAGCGCGCGGCGGGTGACCAGCCAGGTCACCGCCCCCACGACGACCAGCAGCGCGGGCAGGCCGGCCAGCATCGCCCGGACGGTGTCGGTCACCGCCAGTTCCTGCACCGCCAGCGACGACCCCGCGTAGACGGTCACCGCCGTCCCGTCGGCCGCCTCGGCACGCAGGGCGGCGACGGTGAAGTCGGCACGTCCCTCCGCCTCGCCCGGGTCGGAGGTCGCCTCGCCCTCGTCGTCCACCGTCAGGGTGACGCGGTCGAAGACGGCGTCACCGGCAACCTCGCCGACGGCGCGGGAGTCGTCGTCCGCGGCGTCCGCGTCACCTGCGTCGTCGTCATGTGTGCCGTCGGCGAGGTCGTCATCATCGTCGTCGTCACCCCGGTCGCCGCCGCGGGAGTCCCCCTGGTCGCCGCCGGATTCCCCCCCGCCCGGGTCGGCGGGCCGCGCGCGGGCGGGGCGGGCGGCACCGCTGACCGGTGAGGCGCCGGCGAGGGCGTCGCTGGAGGCGAGGACCGTGCCGTCGGCTCCGACGATCTGCACCGGGTCGTCGGTGTCCAGCCCGGCCACGTCCTTCGGGGCGCGTTCCACCGCCACCTGGACGGCGACCTCGCGGGCCCGGGACTCGGCGACCAGCCGGGTGTTGTCGGTCAGGCCGCCGCGCAGGGCCTCGACCACCGCCAGGCCCGCCAGGACCAGGGCGACGGCGACGACGGCGGTGGCACTCAGCGCGGTACGGGCGCGCACCGAGGAGAACCACCCCTTCAGCACGGCGTCCCCCCGTCCCGCTCCAGCCGGTAGCCGGCGCCGCGCACCGTGGTGATCGAACGGACCCCGAAGGGGGCGTCGATCTTGCGGCGCAGCGCGCTGACGTACACCTCGACGATGTTGGGGTCACCGTCGTAGGCGAAGTCCCACACGTGGTCGAGGATCTCGGTCTTGGAGACCACCTCCCCGGCGCGCAGCGCCAGCTGCTCCAGGACGGCGAACTCCCGGGTGGTCAGCGCGATCTCCCGCTCGCCGCGCCGTACCCGCTGCGCCCCCGGGTCGACGCTCAGGTCGCCCAGGCGCAGGACGGGCGCGCCGCCCCGGGTGCGGCGGCGCAGCAGGGCGCGGATCCGGGCGAGGAGGACCACGTAGGAGAACGGCTTGGTCAGGTAGTCGTCGGCGCCGGTGTCCAGCCCCTCGGCCTCGTCGTACTCGCCGTCCTTGGCGGTGAGCATGAGGATCGGCGTCTCGTCGCCGGACGCGCGCAGGGCCGAGCAGACCCGGTAGCCGTTCATGCCGGGCAGCATGATGTCCAGGACGATCAGGTCGTAGGGGTGCTCCCGGGCCCGGTGCAGGCCCTCGACGCCGTCGTGCGCGACGTCCACCGCGAACCCCTCGGCCGCCAGTCCCCTCGCCAGGGCGACGGCCAGGCGTTTCTCGTCCTCCACGATCAGCAGGCGCATGCGGACAAGCGTCGCAGAGCCTTCCTGAAGGCGTCTTCAGCTTCCTTCAGCGCCGCTTCAGCGTCGCCCGTCCACAGTGGTCCGCGTCGAGAACGCCGCACCGAATCCACGGGAGGACCCATGAGTTCCGCCGACCGCACCCCGTCCCGCCGCCGCGCCGCGCTCGCCGCCCTGGTGGCGGCGGCCCTCGTCGGCGGAGGCACCGCCGCCGCGGTCGCCGTCTCCGGGGACGACCGCGACCGGGTCGCCTCCGCCTCCTCCGCCCGCCCGGACGGCGCGGACCGCGACGACGACCGCGACGAGCGTGACGGCCGCGACGAGGGCGGCGCCGGGGCCACCGCGACGACCGTGAAGGCCGACGTACGCGCCGCCGTCACCGCGGCGCTGGCGGAGGCGAAGGGCGTCGTCGCCTCGGCCGAGCTCGACGACGACGGCGACGGCGACCGGTCCGTCTGGGAGGTCGAGGTCGTCGGCACGGACGGCACCCGCACCGAGGTGCTGATCGACCCGGGCAACGGCAGGGCGCTCGGCGACACCCGTGCCGACGATGACGACGACCGTGACGACCGCGACGAGGCCGTCGCCCTGCGCAAGGCCGGCACCGACGCCGAAGCGGCAGCCGGGGTCGCTCTGAGGAAGGTCCCCGGCACCGTCGTCTCGGTGGACTTCGAGCACGACGGGGACGACGACCGCGGCCGTGCGCCGGCCTGGGAGGTCGAGGTGATCGGCGAGGACGGCGTCGAACGCGAGATCCTCGTCGACGCCGGCAGCGGGAAGGCGGCCCTCGGCGGGGACGACGACCGCGACGGCCGGGGCGACCGCGACGACGACGGCCGGGGCGACGACGACGCCGACGACCGCCGCGAGGACTGACGCGGGACGCGCGGGACCCAGCGCGGGACCCACGCGCGGCGGCGGCCGGGGCGGTGCGCCCCGGCCGCCGCTCGTCGTTCAGCGGCCGCGGCCCACCGCCGGGTCGCCCGCCGGCGCCTCGGCGGGGACGGCGATCCGCCGCCGGTCCTCCTGGAGCGCCGCGGACCGCGGCAGCGAGGCGGCGAGCAGCGGCCTGCGCAGGCCCTCGGAGCGCAGGGCGACCGTCAGCAGGAGGTAACCGGCGAGCCCGCCGAGCGCGTTGGCGAGGACGTCGTTGACGTCCACGGAGCGGCCGTTGTTCAGGACGATGTACGACAGGAGCTGGGCGGCCTCGATACCGAGGCTGACCAGCCCCGTCAGCAGTGCCGTCCGCTTCGCCGAGGTGGCGCGCCGGGACAGCAGCGGGAACAGGAAGCCGGCCGGGATCATCATGACCACGTTGGCGATCATGGTGACGTCCGCCCCGATCAACGGGACGAAGCTGATCTGGCCGACCCAGGGGGACTGGTTGGCGTACACGCCCCAGGTCACGTTCAGCGGGAAGACCGTCAGGGACAGCACGGCGGCGGCGTAGACGGCGACGGCCGTCTGGAGCAGCGCGCGGCGGACGTTCCACGCGTCCCGCCACACCTGGACTCCGGTGAACAGGGCGAACACGACGAGGAGCGGGCCGAGCACGAGCGTGGAGGCCACTTCGAATCGGATGTCCATGAGGGGCGGGTCCTTCGGTCGGAGGAGCGGCGCTGACGCGGATCAGCTTCGTTCCGGGGCCCGGTCCGGCGGATCTGCCGAAGGATCCATTCCTCCGGGGGCGCTACGACTTTCGGCAGAGGCGGTCCGCGCGGGGGCCTGCCTAGAGTGACCGACATGTTCAGATCACCCCGTGCGGCGGCCGTCGGCCGGTTCGCCGCCGGCGCGCTGCTGCTCTGCGTCCTGGGCCTGGCGCTGCTGGCCGACCTCGGTGCCGGTTCCCTCCACCCGCCGGGCGCCGGGGTGGTCCTCCTCCTGTCGGCCGGTGTGGCGGGGGCGGTGGTCCTCCCGGTCGTGGGCCTCCGGCTGCGCGGCGGGCCGCAGGCGTGGGCGGCCTGCGGCGCGGCCCTGGTGTCGCTCGCCTGCTCGGTCCGGCTCGGCGCCGCGGCGGCCGGCCCCGGCTCCGTGCTCGACCAGGCCTCCGACCTCTACGCCTTCTTCGAGCCGACGGCCCTGATCACGCTGCTGTACGTGACGGCGCGGCGCGGCAGCCGGACCGGCACCGTCGTCGGCCTGCCGCTGCTGATGACGGCGGTCGTCCTGCGTCCGCTGGCGATCGACGTGGACGAGGGCAGCAGCATCGTCGCCCTCGTCCTGACCCTGGTGGCCAGCGGCGCCCTGGCCGCCGGCCTCACCGGACGGCTGGTCACCGCGTCCCGGCGGCAGCGGGAGGAGCAGGTCCGGCTCGAACAGCGGCTCGCCTTCGCGCGCGACCTGCACGACTTCGTCGCCCACCACATCTCGGGCATCGTGGTGCAGGCGCAGGGCGCGCGGGCGATCGCCGACAGGAAGCCGCAGGCCGTGGCGGGCGCCCTGGCGCTGATCGAGGACACCGGGGCACAGGCGCTGGCCGCGATGCGCGAGATGGTCGGCGCCCTCCGCGAGGACACCGGCCCGCGCACCGGCGTCCCGGGCGCGGAGGCGATACGCGCCCTGGCCGAGGGCGCCCTGCTGCCCGGCGCCCGGGTGGAGTACACCGAGAGCGGCCCCGCCGCCCACCTGCCCGCGGACGCGGCGCACCTCGTGGAGCGCGTGGTCATGGAGGCGCTGACGAACGTCCGCAAGCACGCCCGTGACTGCACCGCCGTCCAGGTGGCCCTGGACGTCTCGCGCCGCCGGGTGACCGCCCGGATCACCGACGACGGACGGCCGGGCGGGCCGGGGCAGGCCGCCCGGACGGGCGGCGGCTTCGGACTGCGGGGCCTGCGCGAGGTGGCCGACGCGGCCGGTGGCACACTGACCGCGAACCCGGCTCCCGACGGCGGCGCGCCGGGCACCGGGGGCGGCTGGCAGGTCGCGCTCCGGCTCCCTCTCCCCCTGCGGCAGGTGCACCGGTGACCATCCGTGTCCTTCTCGCGGACGACCAGGCGATCGTCCGCACCGGCATGGCCATGATCCTGGCGGCCGAGGACGACATCGAGGTCGTCGCCCAGGCCGCCGACGGGGTCGAGGCCGTCCAGCAGACCGAGTCGCACCGTCCGGACGTCGTCCTGATGGACATCCGCATGCCGCGCCTGAACGGCATCGAGGCGCTGCGGCACCTGCACCGTCCCGGGACCGCGCACACCCCGGCGGTCGTCATGGTGACGACCTTCGACGACGACGAGTACGTCCACCAGGCCCTGCACCACGGCGCCTGCGGCTTCCTGCTCAAGGACGCGGGCCCGCGGCTGCTGGCCGAGGCGGTCCGCTCCGCCGCCTCCGGCGAGGCCCTGATCAGCCCGTCCATCACGGTCCGGCTGCTCCGGCAGTTCGCCCGCCCGGCCGCGGCGGCCGCCCCGGCCCCTCCGTCACCGCTCTCCCGGCGGGAGACGGAGGTCGCCGTCCTCGTCTCCCGCGGGCACACCAACACGGAGGTCGCGGCCGCCCTGCACATCAGCGCGGGCACGGTGAAGACCCACCTCACCAACATCCAGGCCAAGCTGGGACTGCGGAACAGGGTCGAGATAGCCGCCTGGGCCTGGGAGTCGGGCCTGGCCCGCTGACAACGCCCGGCCCGGTCCGGCCGCGTCCACCAGGGTCCTGCCCGCGCGGCACAGGACGGGGTCGTCGCCGCGCGGACCGTGCCGGCTCCGCCCCCCGGCGCTTTCCCGGCGGACGGCGTGCGGGGACACTGAGGGCATGGGGTTCGCCGTCTTCATGACTCTGCCGGGGCTGGTCATCGCGCTGACCGCCGTCGCGTTCCTGGACCAGGCGCTGCTGCGCGCCGGCCGGGCCGGACTGCTGCCGTGGCGGAATCCGGCGCGCGCCGGGCAGATATCGGCCACCGGCTTCGAGCAGCTGCACGCCACGCTGTCCGCCGGGAAGTCCCACGAACTGAAGGAACGCCAGTCGTCGCTAGTCCTCCGCGACGACGAGGAGGACGGCGCTCCCCCGCACCGCACCACCGTCGACCTGGCCGGCGGCACGGCCGTCGTGCGGCTGCCCTCCGAGGGCGAAGGCCCTGGCAGACTGGGGGCATGACGGAACAGAAGAACCTGCTCGGCGGCCCCGACCCGACGCACCTCCCGGAGAACGAGGACGCGTACCGGATGCTCGCCGAGTCCGCGACCCCCGCCGAGGTGGCGGCCGCGCACCCGACGTTCTCGCTCGCCTGGGCGATGCTCGCGGACGACGCCTTCGAGGCGGGCAGGACCGTGGAGTCCTACGCCTACGCCCGCACCGGCTACCACCGCGGGCTCGACGCGCTGCGCCGGGCCGGCTGGAAGGGCCACGGGCCCATCCCGTGGAGCCACCGCGCCAACCGCGGCTTCTTGCGCTGCCTGGCCGCCCTGGCCCGCGCCGCCGAGGCGATCAAGGAGACCGAGGAGGCGGAGCGCTGCCGCCAGTTCCTCCAGGACAGCGACCCGCAGGCGTACGAGGAGTTGAAGTCGGCCTAAGGCCTCCGGCTCAGGTCGGCGTGAGGTGAGGGGAGTCCGCGAGACAGGTGGGTGTCTCACGGACTCCCCTCCGCCGTGAGCGGTCAGGGTCCGCCGCGAATATCCAGCTGTTCAAGTTCGGGCAGGACGCGCGCCACCGTGGCGAAGTCGTTGTCCCGGTGCAGCACGATCAGCCCATGACGGACAGCCGTGGCGCACACAAGCAGGTCGACCGGCCCCGCACTACGGTGCCGGCCCTTCAAGGTCAGCTTGTACTGTGCCGCGTCCACCCAGCGCCATGCGTCCTTGGGGACCGTCACCCGGCCGAAGAGATCCGACAGCTCCGCATCCAACTCGTCCCGGTGCGAGGGGCTCCTGGCGCTGTAGAGGATCTCCGTACGCGTGGGTTCGCAGATGCCGATGGCTCCCGTTTCGATCTCGGCGTCCCACCGCCGCCGGATCGACGGCTCACTCACCAGGTCGATGTACGCGCCGGTGTCGATCAGGTACGTGATCACCCGACGCCCTCGCGCCCTTCCAGCTCCTCCGCCATGGCACGCTGAGCGGTCTTGCGCGCCTCCCACATCCGGCGCGTCGGCTCGAACTCTCCACGTCCCGCCCTTTCGGCAAGACGCTCGGCCGCGGCCCGGCGATTGTGACGCCGGACAGCCTCACGAAGGGCGGTGTTGATGGTGTCCCGCTTGGTGCTCGTGCCGAATATGGCAGCGGCGGCGGCCAGTGCCTCGTCATCGAGATCCACATTGGTCACGCTCATCAGGACCATCTCCTGTGTGTCATGTGGGAAGGTAATCCACGCTTACCACATTAGCGTCAGTGCCTCGTGGTCACCATCTGCAGAGGCAAGGACTGGAAGCGGCACAGTCCAAGAGCTCAGGCCTGCGTGAGGTGAGGGGGGTCCGCGAGACGGGTGGCTCGCAGAACTCCCTTCGCGCCGTACAGGTGACGGTGTCGTCGAGGCCGTGTTCCCGCAGGTGAGCGATGACGCGAACGGGGTCGAGGGCCGCGTAGGCGCGGGCCAGGCGGCGGTCCTCGTCGGTGCGGGTTCCCGATCTCGGCGCGCAGGCGGCCCGCAGGGCAGTGGCGGCCTCACGCCACTCTGCGTTGTCCCAGGGGTCCGCCGCCTCGGCCCGGGCTCGTTCCGCCTCGGCCGACTCGGCCTCGTGGGCTTCCCAGACGCGCAGCCGGTGCCCGGACCCCGACGTGCGACGGCGACCGCCGCCCGCGCCGGCCGTATCACCGGCGCTCGACATACACGTCTCGTTGAGTGCGGCGGCCTCCCGGGAGGAGGGCCGGCCGCTTCCGGTGGGGGACCTGGGCCGGCCGTCGGGGAGTCCTGCCGTCCTTCCAGCGGCCGTAGGAGCCAGGCAGTGGCCGCCTGCGGTCGTGGTCATGACTTCTCGCCGGTCCGGATCCGCTGTACCGCGTACCACACAGGAGTGACCGGGTGAGGGAAACGAACTCGCGGTCGACCAACGCGCCGGACGACAGAGAAGGGCCCGGCGCCCCCGAGGGGGTGCCGGGCCCAGGTCCGTCCAGGGGACGGGTTACTTCAGCTTCGTGCCCGCCGAACGCAGGGCCTGGCAGGCCTCGACGATGCGGCCGGCCATGCCCGCCTCGGCCAGCTTGCCCCAGGTGCGCGGGTCGTAGGTCTTCTTGTTGCCGACCTCGCCGTCCACCTTCAGCACGCCGTCGTAGTTGCGGAACATGTGGTCCGCCACCGGGCGGGTGAACGCGTACTGGGTGTCGGTGTCGAGGTTCATCTTGACGACGCCGTTGTCCAGCGCGGTGGCGATCTCCTCGGCGGTGGAGCCGGAGCCGCCGTGGAAGACGAAGTCGAACGGGTCGGCCTTGCCGAAGCGGGCGGCGACGCCCTCCGCGAGGTCCTTCAGGAGGTCGGGGCGGAGGACCACGTTGCCCGGCTTGTAAACGCCGTGCACGTTGCCGAAGGACGCGGCCAGCAGGTAGCGGCCCTTGTCACCCAGGCCCAGCGCCTCGGCCGTGCGGATCGCGTCGTCGACCGTGGTGTAGAGGGAGTCGTTGATCTCGTGCGTGACGCCGTCCTCCTCGCCACCGGTCGGGGTGATCTCGACCTCGAGGATGATCTTCGCGGCGCGGGCGCGCTCCAGGAGCTCCTGGGCGATGGACAGGTTGTCGGCGAGGGTCTCCGCCGAACCGTCCCACATGTGCGACTGGAAGAGCGGGTTGCGGCCGGCCTTCACGCGCTCCTCGGAGACCGCCAGCAGCGGGCGCACGTACCCGTCCAGCTTGTCCTTGGGGCAGTGGTCGGTGTGCAGGGCGACGGTGACGTCGTACTTCTCCGCCACGATGTGCGCGAACTCGGCCAGGGCGACGGCGCCGGTGACCATGTCCTTGCTGTACTGACCACCCGCGAACTCGGCGCCGCCGGTCGAGATCTGGATGATGCCGTCACTCTCCGCCTCGGCGAAGCCGCGAAGAGCCGCGTGCAGGGTCTGGGAGGAGGTCACGTTGATGGCCGGGTAGGCGAACTTGCCTGCCTTCGCCCGGTCGAGCATCTCGTTGTAGACCTCGGGGGTTGCGATGGGCATCCTGTCCGCTCCTTGATGGTTCTGCGGGTTTTGTCCTTGCCAGCCCTGACCTTGGTGACGTCGTCGTCGGCACCCATCTTTCCAGACGCGGGCGTCCGCCCGGACGCTCGTCTCGGACAGTGGCGCCCGCGGCGGACGTTCCGGGTGATTCCCGGCGGTCCGGCCGGTGGTGACCGGCCCGTTCGGGTCAGTCGAGCCCGAGGTCGTCCTTGGAGTAGGCGAACCGGTAGGGGACGCCGGCCTTGTCCTGGATGATCTCCGCGGCGCCGGTGGCCCGGTCGACGATGGTCACGACGGCGACCACCTGCGCGCCGGCCTCCCGGACCGCCTCCACGGCGGTCAGCGGCGACCCGCCGGTGGTGGAGGTGTCCTCGACGACCAGCACGCGGCGGCCGGCGATGTCCGGACCCTCGACCCGCTTCTGCAGACCGTGCGCCTTGGCCGCCTTGCGGACCACGAACGCGTCCAGGGCGCGCCCGCGAGCGGCGGCGGCGTGCAGCATCGAGGCGGCGACCGGGTCGGCGCCCATGGTCAGGCCGCCCACCGCGTCGAACTCCAGGTCCTCGGTGAGGTCCAGCAGCACCTGGCCGACCAGCGGGGCGGCCGTCCCGTCCAGGGTGATGCGGCGGAGGTCGATGTAGTAGTCGGCCTCCAGCCCGGAGGAGAGGGTCACCTTGCCGTGCACCACGGCCTTGTCCTTGATCTGCTGCAGCAGCTCGCCGCGAACGTCGCTCATGGTCACCAGCCTAATTGGGCGGCGGGGCGATGCCGGACCTCGGTATCGCCCCGCCGTCCGGCATCGCCCCGCCGTCGGCGTCGCTCAGAGGTGGCGCCAGCGCCAGGTGGTGGTGGCCTCCAGCGGCTCCAGCGGGGTGACCAGGCGCGGGGCGGTGTTCAGGCCGTCGGGCGGGCCGGTCTGCGGTTCCACGCAGACGGCGGCGTCCTGCTCGTCGTAGACCACCACCCACTTCTCCGGGCTGGTGACCCGCAGTTCCAGGCGTCCGGGCCAGAGGACGGCGACGTCCACCCCCTGCGGCATGCCGAAGCAGTCGTCCCACGGGCCGGGCAGCGGCTTCTCCAGGCGGCGGCCGGTGGGGAGATGGTCCTCGCCGCGCTCCTCCTGCCAGGCAGGGTCGAACTCGATCCGCGCGCCCTCGTCGCCGTCGGACGCGCCGTCCAGGATCCGGTTGAACCAGGGGTGCCAGCCGAGCTGGGCCGGGAACGAGGAGCCGTAGGTCTCGATCGCCAGGGTGAGGGTCAGCGACTCCTCGGTCAGCGCCACCACCTGGGTGAGGCGGGCGGGGTAGGGCCACGGGTCGGCGAGGTCGAGGGTGATGACCGCCTCGTCCCGTTCCTTGCGCGCGGTGCGCCAGGCGTTGTCCCGGGCGGTGCCGTGGATGGCGTGCGGCGCGGCGTTGAGCGGCATCTGGTGCACGGTGCCGCCGTCGCGGAACCGGCCGTCGCGGATCCTGCCGCACCAGGGGACCATCGGGAAGCAGCCGTACCGCTCCCCCTGCCGCAGCAGCTCGACGCCGCCGATCCTCAGGCTCGTGATCCGTCCGCCGTCGGCGGGGCTCACGGTCGCCTCCGCGTCCCCGGCGGTCAGGGTGAAGTCGTCATGGGTGCTCACGGCCCACGACCCTACTGGGGGTGGCACCGGATCCGCGCGGTCAACGGTTGCGGCGCAGGGCACGGGTCACGGCGATCGCCCCGGCGGCCACCGCCAGCGCCGCCGCGGCGGGGGCCGCCCAGCGCAGCGTCCGGTCCGCCACCCCGGCCGGCGGCACCGGCACGGGCGCGTACCGGCCGCGCGGCGGGGCGTGGTCGACCTCCTCCGCGCTGCGCCCGATCATCGTCCGCCGCGCCTGCGCGGCGTCCGCCACGGCGTCGGCCTCCTCGGGGAACAGCACGTCGTCGTCGCCGTCGCCGTCGCCGTCGCCGTCCTCGTCGAAGTCGGCGTCCGGGTCCAGCGACGGCGGCGGTACGGGCGTGTCGAACACCGACGGCCGCGACGGCTGCCCGTCACCGCCGTCGGTCCCCACGGCACCGTCGCCGTCGTCGCCGCCCTCGCCGCCCTTGGCGCTCTCGCCGCCCTTGGCCCTCTCGGCATCCTTGCCGCCGTCGCCGTCCTCGGCACCCTTGCCGCCATCGCCGCCCTTGGCGCTCTCGCCGCCGTCGTCGCCGTCGTCGCCCCTGGCGCTCTCGGCACCCTTGCCGGCGCCGCCCTCGGCGCCCTTGTCGCCGTCGTCGCCGCCCCTGGCGACCTGCGCCGCGTCCCGCTCGTCGCCCGCGTCCGCCGCGTCCGCCGCGTGGTCCTCCGCCCGGCCGGTGGCGTCTCCCCCGCCCGCGGCTCCGTCGCCGTCCGCGTCCGCCGGGCCTGCCGCGCCGTCCGCGTCGCCCGACGGCTCGTCCACCTCCGCACCGGCGTCGCTCCCGGCCACCTCCGCGTCGGGTCCCACGCTCACGTCCGCCGCCGCGACGGCGTCACCGGGCTCCGCGCCCGCGGCGTTCTCCCCGGCGCCGGCGGCGCCCTCGGCACCGTCGGCACCGCCGCCCGCGGGGCCGGACACCTCCGCGGCGGCCGCCGGGGAGGCGTCGTCCGCGTCGGGGCGGGCGTCGAAGTCGCCGTCGGCACCGGGCGCGAACTCCGGCACCAGGGGTTCGCCCGCGCTCGGCGGCACCTCGTCGTGGCCGTCGTCCGTCACCGTTCCGCTCCCCTCCGCCGCGTCGTCCGCATCCTCTCCTGCCTGCCCCGGCAGGTCCCCGGCGAACCGTTCCAGCAGGCGGGTCAGGGCCGACCGCACGGTGTCGGGGTCGAACCCGGTGATGCGGCCGGAGGCGGTGGCCGTGCCGTGGAAGCGCAGGACGGTGCCGTCGGGCCGGGGGTCCAGGGCCACGCGGACCGTGGCCCTGACCTCGCCGTCGCCGCGCGCCTCGTCCGCCTCGGCCTCGGCCGTGAAGGCGCCGTCGTCCTGGCGGGTGACGCCGAGGGAGCCGCGGTAGGTCACGCTGCTGCCGCCGACGCGCAGCTTGAGCCGGCCGGCCACGCCCCGTGCCGCGGCGTCCCGCTGGAGCCCGGGGAGCGCCCGGGCGACCCGGTCGGGGTCGGTCAGGGCGGCGGCCAGGTGGTCGGCGGGGACCGGAACGAACACCTCATGCTCCATGAGGCCCGACACTACCGAGGAGAGCGGGAACCGCACCCCGGCCGAAAGCCGATTGGCACAGGTTTTGCCCGCCCCGCCCCGGCACGTCGGCAACGGCAACGGCAACGGCAACGGCAACGGCAACGGCGACAACAACCGCAACCGCACCGGCATCAGTAGCGCGGGTGGGCCAGGGTCGAGGCGGGCAGCCCCCGGACACGGGTCCGCTCGGCCGCCCGCACCGCCGCCGTGAGGGAACCTTCCTTCACGGTGAGCGGCCCCGCTCCCCCGGGAGCCGGCGACAGCCGCGGGACCTTCGGCCCGGGTGCGGCGAGGAACAGGCCCCACTCCCGCTCTCCCGCCCCGGTCACCCGGTACGGCACCGCTCTCAGCCCCGCCGCGCGGAGCGTCGCCTCGACCGTCCAGTACGCCCGCGGCCGGCCCGCCACGGGCCCGGCGTGGACCGCGAGCCGGCCGCCCGGAGCCATCACGCGCCGAGCCAGCCCGTAGAACTCCCGCGAGTACAGCTTGGCGCTCGCGGTCTCACCCGGGTCGGGAAGGTCGGCGATGACCACGTCGTACGGCCCGCCCCGCTCCACCCGCAGCCGCCGGAACGCGTCGTCGGCCGTGACCCGCACCCGGGGGTCGTCGTACACGTGCCCGTTGAGCGCGGCGAGCGCCGGATCCGTGCGGGCCAGCGCCACCAGCTCCGGGTCGGAGTCGACCACGTGGACCTCCCGCACCCCGGGATGCCGCAGCACCTCCCGCACCGCCAGCCCGTCCCCGCCGCCAAGCACCAGCACCCGCTCCCGCGGGCCGTTCATCGCCGGGTGGACCAGCGCCTCGTGGTACCGCCGCTCGTCCCGGCCGTCGACCCGCAGCGCGCCGTCCAGGTAGAGGCCCAGCGGGCGGCCGGCGGGACCGCCGCCGGTGATCACCACGTCCTGCGCCCCGGTGCGCACGGCCACCCGGACGTCGCCGCCGTACAGCGCCCGCCCCGCCGCCCGCTCGAAGTCGTCCGCGAGCACGGCCGCCGTGCCGAGCAGCACCAGCACCAGCGTGTTGACGATCACCAGCGCCCGGCGGGCCCGCGGGCCGAGGTCCCGGCCGAAGAGGCCCAGCACCAGGGCCGCGCCGACCACCGCGTTGACCGCGCCGGTGAGCAGCGCCCCGGTCAGCTGCCCGAACCGGGGGAGCAGCAGGAACGGGAAGGCGAGACCGCCGACCAGGGCGCCCACGTAGTCGGCGGCGAACAGGTCGGCGACCGCGCCGCCCGGATCCTGCCGGCGGATCCGCTGGATCAGCTCCATCAGCAGCGGCACCTCGACGCCGATCAGCAGCCCTATGGCGAGGGAGAACGCCACCAGCACGAAGCTGGGCCCGTCCTGCCACATGCCGCCCCAGGCACCGGTCCAGGCGAAGACGGCGTAGAGCGCCATCGCGCTGCACCCGCCGACCAGGGCGAGCGCGGCCTCCACCGCGCCGAACGCCGCCGCGGCCCGGTGGCGCAGCCGCTTGGCGGCCAGCGAGCCGAGGCCCATGGCGAAGACCATCACCGACAGCACGACGGACGCCTGGGTGACGGAGTCGCCCATCAGGTACGAGGCCATGGCGACGAGCTCCAGCTCGTACACCAGCCCGCAGGCGGCGCACACGAACACCCCGGCCAGCACCAGGAACCGGGCCGTCCCCGGCCGCAGCGGCAGCCGCGCGCCGCCGTCCGCACCGGCACCGCCGGCCCCACCCGTACTGCCGGCCCCACCCGCACCGCCGTCCGCACCCGCACCCGCGCCGCCCGCGGCGTCACCGGCACCGGCACCGCTCCGGGTGCCCGCGTGCCCCGCGCCTGCGGGGCGGCGACCTCTGCAGGCCCTTCCCGCGGGCCCCTTCACCGGTTTCCCGGGTTCGTGGACGGGTGGTGCGGGTGGGGCGTGCGGTTCGATCACCTGACGACCGTATGTCACTGATCGAACGCTCTTCGTCACCCACTCGGGTGGTGCTGGCGCACGCCCGGCGCGCGACCACCGAACACGCGCTCCTCGAGGCGCGCCGGGGTCGCGCCGGATCAGCCGAGCGCCGCGGCCGGCAGCCGCCCGAGCCCGGCGACCGTCTCGGCGCCCACGCCGAGGGCGACCGTGGTGCGTGTCGCCACCAGCTGCCGGTCCTGGGGGTAGGCGTGCCAGGTGCGCCAGACCGTTTCGCCCTGGGTGCGCTGCGCGAGCAGCGCGGTGAAGGCGTGCGGGTCGCCGGGGAAGACTCCCACCAGCCCGTACGGGTGGTCGGAGACCAGGGCGATCAGCTCCTGCGCCCGTCCGGCGAACGCGGGCGGGGAGAGCACCTCGACCCGGGCGGCGAACTCGTACTCCCAGCCGCCCACCCGCTTGGCCACCCCCAGCGGCAGCGGCGTGCTGGAGCCGGGGATGCAGGCCACCGTCTCCGAGCAGACGCCGTCCTCCCGCTCCAGGATGACCTGGTGGGAGGCGCCGAGCAGCCGCAACTGGAGCCGCACGTCGGTGAACCGGAGGTTCAGCGTGGCCAGGGCGGGCAGTGGCTCCCGCCCGAGCGTCCAGGCGAGGTCGGAGGCACGGGTGTCGCTGTAGGAGGTTGTCAGGGTCGTGAGCATGGGTCGGCTCCGCTGGCACGCAGAAGGGGATGTCGGACCGGCCGCCCCTGGGGCCGGCAGCCAGGGGAGACGGTTCTGCCCCGGCCGGGAAGGCGGCCGCTCAGGAGGCGCGACCGTCCGCGGGGCTGCGTCGGCGAGTAGAGAAAAGCACGAACGCCGGCAACGCCACAGCGTTTTTACCCAACTTCGTCGGCTTTCCATCCTTCGGTGGGCTCTTCGGCTCAACTGTTCAACGGCATACCGCGTTCGCCCAGTTGTCCGAATGCGCGAGAACGCCCGCCGGGAGATCACCACCCCCGGCGGGCGTCCCTGGTTGACGCCGGGTCAGCTCCCGCCGCCGCATCCACCCCCGCCACCGCAGGAGGAACCGCCGCCGCAGGACGACGAGCTGCTCCCGCACGAGGACGACGAGCCGCTGCTGCTGCCGCTGCCGCTGCCGCAGGACGACCCTCCGGACGAACCGCTGTCGCCGCCGCCGACCCACCAGGCGCCGGCGGTCGAGTCACCGGAGTGCGACGACCCCGACGAGTGCAACGAGTGCGACGTGCGCGACGAACCCGAGCTGTGGACGCGACCGCTCCTCACGGGCCGGCCGGCCGCCCGCCTGCTCATGACGACCACCCAGCCGACCAGCAGCACCACCGGCAGGCCCACGACGATCACGATGACGGCTGTCAACACGGCACCGCCCTCCTTCCACGCTCCCCCGAAGCTCCCCCCGTGGGCGCCTCACTCCGCAGCGTGCTCCGGTGATGCCCGAGGCGGCAACGGATCAACACAGAGTTGAGCAAGGCCAGAGCTTGGGCGCAGGATGGCCGCCATGAGCATCCCCGACCGGGCCGCCCGCCCTCTCCTCAACCGCCGTCTCGCCGAGTTCGGGACGACCGTCTTCGCCGAGATGTCCGCCCTCGCGGCGGCCACCGGCTCCATCAACCTGGGCCAAGGGTTCCCCGACACCGACGGCCCCGAGGAGATCCGCGAGGCGGCGGTGCGGGCCCTGCGGGACGGCCGGGGCAACCAGTACCCGCCGGGCCCGGGCGTCCCCGAGCTCCGTCAGGCGATCAGCGCCCACCAGCTGCGGCGCTACGGCCTGGCCCACGACCCGGACACCGAGGTGCTGGTCACCGCGGGCGCCACCGAGGCGATCGCCGCGGCGCTGCTGGCCCTGGTGGAACCGGGCGACGAGGTGGTGGCGCTGGAGCCGTACTACGACTCCTACGCCGCCTGCGTGGCGATGGCGGGCGGGCGCCGGGTGCCGGTCACGCTGCGGCCGCACGAGGGGGCCTTCCGCCTGGACCTAGACGAACTCCGCGACGCCGTCACCGACCGGACCCGGCTGCTGCTGATCAACACCCCGCACAACCCGACCGGCACGGTCCTCACCCGTGCGGAACTGGCGGCGATCGCCGAACTCGCCGTCGAACGCGACCTGCTGGTACTCACCGACGAGGTCTACGAGCACCTGGTCCACGACGACGCCGAACACGTCCCGCTCGCCTCCTTCCCCGGCATGCGCGAGCGCACGGTGACCATCTCCTCCGCCGGCAAGACGTTCTCGTTCACCGGCTGGAAGGTCGGCTGGATCACCGGATCGCCGGAACTGGTCACGGCGGTGCGGTCGGCGAAGCAGTTCCTCACCTACGTCTCCGCCGGACCTTTCCAGTACGCGGTCGCCGAGGCGCTCGCGCTGCCGGACTCCTACTTCGACGGCCTGCGCACGGACCTCACCGCCAAGCGCGAACTGCTGACGGCGGGCCTGGAGGCGGCCGGCTTCGGCGTCTTCCGCCCGGCCGGCACGTACTTCGTCACCACGGACATCCGGCCGCTCGGCGAGAGCGACGGTGTCGCCTTCTGCCGGGAGCTGCCGAAGCGGGCGGGCGTGGTGGCGATCCCCAACGCCGTCTTCTACGACGACCGGGAGGCGGGCGCACCGTTCGTCCGGTTCGCCTTCTGCAAGAAGGACGAGGTGCTGCGCGAGGCGGCGACCCGCCTCGCCTCGCTCGCCGGCTGACGAGGCCGGGGCGGCCGGGTGCGGCGGCTGCGTCCGGTGAAGCTTTCCGGAAGATCGCCTCAGCCTCCGCCCGGTCCGTGCACACTGAACGCGTTCCGGCGCGTTCAGTGAACAGGGGGAGCCTTGACGGGTAGCGAGCACGACGGTCTGCGCGGCAGCGGCGCGAAGCCGCTCGAGGAGCGGGATCCGCGCCGCGTCGGCCCCGTGCGGCTCCTCGGCCGCCTCGGCGCGGGCGGCATGGGGCGGGTGTACCTCGGCGTGTACGAGGGACGGTACGTGGCCGTCAAACAGGTGCTGCCCTCCCTCACCGACGAGAGTGGGGTGTTCCTGCGGCGCTTCGGGCACGAGCTGGACAACCTGGCCAGGCTGCCGGCCGACTCGACCGCCCCGCTGCTGGTGAGCGACCGGACGGCGGGCCCCTCGGGCCCTCCCTGGTTCGCCACCGCCTACGTCCCCGGCATCACGCTGGGCGACGCGCGCCAGCTCTGCGGGGGCACCCTGCCCCCGTCGACGCTGTGGCCGCTGCTGCGCGAGGCCGCCGAGGGCCTGGCCGCCGTGCACGAGCTGGGCATGGTGCACCGCGACCTCAAGCCGTCCAACGTGATGCTGACCGCCGGCGGCGCCACGCTCATCGACTTCGGCGTGGCCCGCGCGGCCGACCAGACCGAGCTGACCCGTGCGGACATGGTGATCGGCACCCCCGCCTACATGGCACCCGAGCAGGCGTCGGGGCGCCCGGGGCGTGAACTCACCGGTGCGGTCGACGTGTTCGCCCTGGGCTCGGTCCTGGCCTGCGCCGCGACCGGCAGTCCGCCGTTCGGCGACGAGTCGGGTCCCGCCGTCC
>NZ_BBZI01000009.1:183218-364109 GCF_008974245.1 Streptomyces abyssomicinicus
TCGTCCACGAGACGCCCGAGCTGGGCGACCTGGCCGAGGTGGACGCCGAGCTCGCCGACGTGGTGCGGGCCTGCCTCGCCAAGCAGCCGGAGGACCGCCCGACGGCCACGGAACTGCTGCGGCTGGCCGAGGCGAAGGGGCCGTTCACGCCTCCGCTCTGGCCGCAGCCGGTGGCGGACGCGGTGGCCGAGCGCGCGGAGTTCACCCGCCGGCCCGTCCCAGCCGCCCCGCCCGAGGCGGACACGGCCCCCGACCCGGCCCCGGCCGCGGCTCCCGCCCGCCCGGAGGACGGCGCGGAGGCGGACGACGGCGCGGAGGAGGGCGCGAAGGGCGGCGCGAAGGGCGGCGCGAAGGGCGGCGCGAAGGACGAGGCCGCCGGAGGGAGGTCCGGGAAGAAGCCGGTGGGCGCGGAGGCCGGACCGCGACGCCGCACCCGCTTCCTGCCCGTGATCATCCCCGTCGTGCTCGGCGTGGGGACCACCCTGCTGGTCCAGCTGCTCCCCTACGTCACCGATTCCCCGGACGACCGGGCGTCCGGCCCCGAGACGTCGGTGAGCGCCCCGGCGACGGCGGGCGCGGCCCTCCCCGGCACCGCGTCCGGCACACCGCCGGAGAAGGCGGGTTCGTCGAAGTCCCCCGGCTCGTCCCCGAGCCCTTCGGAAAAGGGGGCCGAGGACGACAAGGCCACCGGTTCGGGCGGCGCCGACGCCGGTTCCGGCGGGGCGGACGCGGGCGATCAGGGCTCCGGTCCGGGTGCCGGCGGCTCCTCCAGCACCTCGGGCGGATCGGGCGGATCGGACGGGGGAACGTCCGGCGGATCGTCGGGCGGGTCCACCGGCGGCTCCTCAAGCACCTCGGGCGGATCGACCGGCGGCGGCGTCACCACCGGCCCCACCATCCAGAACGTCTCGACCTCGAAGTGCCTGAACGCCGGGCCCGGCAACGCCTCCGCGGGTTCCTGCTCTGGTGCCGCCTCCGCCTGGTCGTTCCGCTCGGTGTCCGGCGGGGTCCAGATCGTGTCGCAGAACAGCGGGCAGTGCCTCGCCTCCTACGGCAGCGTCCACATGGGCCCCTGCGGCACCGGCGACACCCAGGTGTGGACCCGCGGTTCCGACGGCACGCTCCGGGTCAGGAGCACCGGCGAGTGCCTGGGGGTCAACGGCTTCCTCCTCCTCCACCAGGCCTGCAACGGCTCGGCCACCCAGCGCTGGCGCTGAAGGACTGCGCCCGGCTGGAACCGGTGGGCACCCGGCGCGCCGTGACCGTTTCCTCCCGGTACGCCCTGCATCGTGCGTGGTGTGAACCCGCTGCGTGTGAACCCGCTGCTCGCCGCCCTCGTACCGTCGCCCGCCCGCCGGAGGACCACCGGCGCCAAGCCGCCCGCGCCCTCCTCGCCCCCCGGCCCGCCCGCGTCCGGCGGGCGGGCCCGCCGCACCGTGCCCACCGTCGTCACCGCGCTGGGCCTGTTCGCCGCCGCCCGGCTCACCGGCGTCCTGTTCCTGGCCCTGCTGGCGCGCGCCGAGGGCAGGGACACCACCACGCTGCTGGGCCGCACCTGGGACTCGCTCTGGTACATCGGGATCGCCACCGAGGGCTACGGCGAGGTCCGGGAGTACAGCCGGCTGGTCCTCAACGACCTGGCCTTCTTCCCCCTCTACCCCTGGCTGATCCGGGGGGTCTGCGCCCTGCTGCCGGTGAGCGGCGGCGCGGCCGGACTTCTGATCGCCTGGACGGCGGCCGGTGCGGCGGCCTGCGGGATCTACCGGATCGGCCGCCGGATGCACGGCCGTGGCGTGGGGGTCGCGCTGGTGGTGCTGTGGGGGCTGACGCCGCACTCCGTGGTGCTGAGCCTCGCCTACACCGAGCCGCTGCTGACCGCCCTCGCCGCGTGGGCCCTGTACGCCACGCTGACCGGTCGCTGGCTGTGGGCCGGCGCCCTGGCCTGTCTGGCCGGGCTGTCGCGGCCCAACGGCCTGGCCGTCGCGGCGGCGGTGGCGGTGGCCGCCGGATGGCACGCGGTCACCCTGCTCCGGCAGCGGCGCGCCTCCTTCCACAGCCTGTGGAAACCGCTGGCGGGAACGGCCCTGGCGCCCCTCGGGTGGGTGGGGTTCGTCCTGTGGGCCGGTCTCCGGGAGGGTGATCCGCTGGGCGGCTACCTCGCCGTCCAGCGCAGGTGGGGTTCCGCCTTCGACTTCGGCCGGGGCAACCTGGAATTCGCCGGCCATCTGCTGCGCCACCCGGACAAGCTGCTGTTCACCGTGGCGCTGGCGGTGGTCCTGCTGGCGCTGCTGCTCCTCGGTCTGCTGGTCGCCGACCGCGCGCCGCTGCCGCTGGTCGTCTACAGCGCGGTGCTGGTGCTCATCACGGTGGGCGGCTCCGGCTACTTCGCGTCCAAGCCACGGTTCCTGCTGCCCGCCTTCCCGCTGCTGCTGCCCCTCGCCGCGGCGCTGACCAGAACGGCGCGAGCCCGGCCCTGGCACGCGACGCTGGTGGTCGCGGCCCTGGCCGGGCTGTCGTTCGCCTACGGGGCGTACCTCGTCGTCATGGCGACGTCGCCCCTCTGAAGGCCTGGGCGCCTGAAGTCCTGGAGGCCCGGGCGCCCACGGCCCGGGGCTCAGTCCTCGTCGTCGGGCTTGTCCGCCTCGTCGACCTCCTGCTCCAGGCCCAGCGTCTCCACCAGGTGCCGGTCGAACTCGATGGCCGCGCGGACCCAGCTGACCGTGGAGGACACGAAGTGCTCCAGGCTGACGCCCATGCCGATCAGCATCTGGGCCTCGCCGATGAGGCGGACGGTGCCGTCGTCGTGGGTGTGGGTGTAGACCTTGGGCCACAGGGTGCGGCGGTTCCAGTCGTCGATGGCCTCGAGGAGCTGCGGCTTGGCCTCGATGCCGTGCGGGCGGTCGTAGAACGTCCGCACCGAGAAGATCGCCTGCTCGTTCTCGCCGCGGAACATGAAGTACGTGCGGAAGTTCTCCCACGGGGCGGCGAGGTCACCCTCGTCGTCCACCACGAACTTCAGCTCCATCTGCTCGAGAAGCTGCTTCACCAGGTCCTGATCCGGGACAACGGGGCCCGCCGGTCCCTGCTGCGGCTGGGGCTGGTCCCCCTGGCCCCCGAAGTTCGGAATCGAGGACGGGTCGATGCTCACCGTAATTTTCCCTTCGTATGGATCTCCCGCCAGTCTCCCCCACGGGGGGCGGGTCCCTGCAACCCCTGGGCCGCTCGGGGCGTCGTACGTGGCGTGATCCGACCCGGTCGGAGGGGTGGCGGAAGGTGGAGGATGAGGGATCCGGACAATCGGCCGAGCTGCACGCTGATCGTCGTGATCGCACTGGCGGCGGTGCTCCTGCTGTCACTGCTGATGTCCGTCGCCGTCATGGCTGCCTCCTCACCGTCCGAGGCCGACTGCGGCGAGGCCCTGGCCTACGGCGCGGCCGGCCCGCCGCCGGCCCGGGCCACGGACCTCAGGTGCGAGGTCGGGACGTGGGACATGACCACCTACGACGTCACCTTCCGCCTCCCGGCGGACCAGGCGCGGTCCTGGGTGGCCGACAACTACCCGGACGAGGAGCCCTGGACGGATGGCGACCACGTCCTGCACCTGGAGGCCGGCTTCGAGGAGACCTCCGACAGGGCATCCACCGTCCGCGTGGAGGTGACGCCCCACGCGGACGGGACCTCCACCGTGACGTGGCGGGCGATGGGAATCTGA
Organism: Streptomyces abyssomicinicus; assembly: GCF_008974245.1. Classification (GTDB taxonomy): domain Bacteria; phylum Actinomycetota; class Actinomycetes; order Streptomycetales; family Streptomycetaceae; genus Streptomyces; species Streptomyces abyssomicinicus. The sequence goes on from NZ_BBZI01000009.1 coordinate 186,931, forward strand.
GCGCACGGCGCCGCGGTCCCACCCGTGCCTCCGCGGCCCACACCGGCGCCACGGCGGGCCGGGCCCGGGTCGGGCTGCCGCTGCCTCCTGTTGACGACGGAGGCCCGGCGAGCGCGCACGGAACCCACGCGGGACCGGACCGGGACCAGGACGGGTACCGCCCCGGAGCGATCCCCGGGGCGGTACCTCGTCAGCCCGCCGTGACCGTGAGGCCCGCGCCCGCCTCGGGGGCGCGGTCGACGCGGACGGTGTCGCCGTCCTTGATCTCCCCGGAGATGATCTCCTTGGCCAGGCTGTCGCCGATCGCCGTCTGGATCAGGCGGCGCAGCGGGCGGGCGCCGTACGCGGGGTCGAGCCCCTTCTCCGCGAGCCAGGCGAGGGCGGCCGGCGTGATGTCGAGCGTGAGCCGCCGCTCCGCCAGCCGCTTCGCGAGGCGGCCGATCTGGAGGCCGGCGATCCGCTCCAGCTCCGCCTTGGTGAGCGCGGAGAAGACGACCAGGTCGTCCAGCCGGTTCAGGAACTCCGGCTTGAACGACGCCCGCACGACCTCCAGCACCTGCTCCCGCTTGGTCTCCTCGCCGGTCAGCGGATCCACCAGGAACTGGCTGCCCAGGTTGGAGGTGAGGATCAGGATGGTGTTGCGGAAGTCGACCGTGCGGCCCTGGCCGTCGGTGAGGCGGCCGTCGTCGAGGACCTGGAGCAGGATGTCGAAGACCTCCGGGTGCGCCTTCTCCACCTCGTCCAGCAGCACGACGCTGTACGGCCGGCGGCGCACCGCCTCGGTGAGCTGGCCGCCCTCCTCGTAGCCGACGTACCCGGGGGGCGCGCCGACCAGCCGGGCCACGCTGTGCTTCTCGCTGTACTCCGACATGTCGATGCGGACCATCGCCCGCTCGTCGTCGAAGAGGAAGTCGGCGAGCGCCTTGGCGAGTTCGGTCTTTCCGACGCCGGTCGGGCCGAGGAAGAGGAACGAGCCGGTGGGCCGGTCCGGGTCGGCGATGCCGGCCCGGGTGCGGCGCACCGCGTCGGAGACGGCCGCCACGGCCTGCTTCTGGCCGATCAGGCGGCGGCCCAGCTCCTCCTCCATCCGCAGCAGCTTCTGGGTCTCGCCCTCCAGCAGCCGCCCGGCGGGGATGCCGGTCCAGGAGCCGACCACGTCCGCGATGTCGTCCGGGCCGACCTCCTCCTTGACCATGGTGTCGGCCTGGGTGACCTCCGCCTCGGCCTCGGTGGCGGCCTCCAACTCGCGTTCCAGTGCCGGGATCTCGCCGTAGAGCAGCTTGGAGGCGGTGTCGAAGTCGCCGTCGCGCTGGGCCCGTTCGGCCTGGCCGCGCAGCTCGTCCAGCTTCTCCTTCAGCTCACCGACCCGGTTGAGGGACTGCTTCTCCTTCTCCCAGCGGGCGTTGAGGCCGCGCAGCTCCTCCTCCCGGTCGGCAAGGTCGCGCCGCAGCCGCTCCAGCCGCTCCTTGGATGCCTGGTCGGTCTCCTTGGAGAGCGCCAGCTCCTCCATCCGCAGCCGGTCGACGGAGCGCTGGAGCTCGTCGATCTCCACCGGGGAGGAGTCGATCTCCATGCGCAGCCGGGACGCCGCCTCGTCGACCAGGTCGATCGCCTTGTCGGGCAGGAAGCGGGAGGTGATGTACCGGTCGGAGAGGGTGGCCGCGGCGACCAGGGCGCTGTCGTTGATCTGCACCTTGTGGTGCGCCTCGTAGCGGCCCTTGAGGCCGCGCAGGATGGCGATGGTGTCCTCGACCGACGGCTCGGCGACCAGCACCTGCTGGAAGCGCCGCTCCAGGGCGGGGTCCTTCTCGATCCGCTCCCGGTACTCGTCGAGCGTGGTGGCGCCGACCATCCGCAGCTCGCCGCGGGCCAGCATCGGCTTGAGCATGTTGCCCGCGTCCATCGCCGAGTCGCCGCCGGCGCCCGCGCCGACCACGGTGTGCAGCTCGTCGATGAAGGTGATGATCTGCCCGTCCGAGTCCTTGATCTCGGCGAGCACCGTCTTCAGCCGCTCCTCGAACTCGCCGCGGTACTTGGCACCCGCGACCATCGCGCCGAGGTCCAGCGCCACCAGCCGCTTGTTCTTCAGCGACTCCGGCACGTCCCCCTTCACGATCCGCTGGGCGAGACCCTCGACGACGGCGGTCTTGCCGACGCCGGGCTCGCCGATCAGCACCGGGTTGTTCTTGGTGCGCCGCGACAGCACCTGCACCACGCGGCGGATCTCGTGGTCCCGGCCGATGACCGGGTCGAGCTTGCCCTCGCGGGCGGCTGCGGTGAAGTCGGTGCCGAACTTCTCCAGCGCCTTGTACTGACCCTCCGGGTCCGGGGTCGTCACCCGGCGTCCTCCCCTGCTCCTCTGGAACGCGTCCAGCAGCTTCTTCGCGTCGGCTCCCTGCCGGGAGAGTACGTCGCCGGCCGCACCGCCCTTGTCGGCGACGCCGATCAGCAGGTGCTCCGTGGAGATGTACTCGTCGCCCAGCTCCTTGGCCCGCTGCCCGGCGTCCGCGACCACCGCCAGCAGCTCGCGGTTGGGCTGGGGCGGCGCGACCGTCGACCCGGTCACGCTGGGCAGGCCGGCCAGCACCCGCTCCGTGCCCTGCCGGACGGCCGCGAGATCGGCCTCCACGGCGGCCAGCAGGTCCACGATGTTCTCGTTCTCCTGGCCCTCCAGGAGCGCCAGCAGAAGATGGGCGGGCGTCAGGTCCGGGTGCCCCTCGGTCACCGCGCGGCTGCTCGCCGCGTTCAGCGCCTCCCGGCTCCTGTTGGTCAGCTCGGCGTCCACGTCCGGTGTCTCCTCCCTCGCCTGCGTCACGACCGCTGTGCGTCACGACGGCCCGGCGTCACGATTGCCCTGCGTCACGACCGCGTACGCACTCACGCGTCGGTTACCCGTTCTGACGCGGCCAACGTCCACAAAGTTGAGTCTATTCCACTCAATGCACGGACGGCCGGAGGAGTTCCCGCGGGAAGGACCCGCGGGAGGGCCCGCGGACATACGACAGCGGCGCCACCGTGTTCAGGTCACGGTGGCGCCGCTGCCGGGGGGAAGCGCCTGAGCGATCGTGGAAAGTTGGGGGTATCGCTTCAGGCACTGCGGGGGGTGGCTGATGGAACGCCGGGCAGTTCCTGGGGGGTGAACTCCCGGTGGTCCCTTTGGTCCAGGTTCACGAAGATCATTCCATACCGGATGGCGCATCGAACCGGCTGCGGCGCTCCGCGGGGGCGCCGCAGGCAGCGGTACGCCCGCACGTCCTCCTCCTCGTCCCGCGTCACCACGACCGGCTCCCCGAAGACGGTGACCATCAGGGAGTCGCCGGCGTGAGGGATCGCGGTGACCAGGTCGACGAAGTGCCAGCCGGACCGGTAGGCCACGGCCATCTCGCGACGGAACGAGCGGTCGTCCGGCGGCGTGCTCATGCTCCCGCGCCCGCCTCGGCGTGGTACCCGGCGGGGTCGGCCGTCACGACGTCCCAGGACCAGTCGGCCTGGACACTGCCGCTGTCGGCGCCCGGGCTGCTCCAGCCCCAGTCCGCCGGACCGGCGGCGCCGAGGATCGCACCCGCCGAGAAGGCGACAGCAAGCGCCGAGAGAAGCAATCTCTTGCACATGATGGGCTTCGTCCTCACTTCCCAATTCGATCCCCCGCCGCATCAGACGATGGCGCATACCGGCACACGATGGCCAGTTCGAAGATGCATCATGTTCCTGCACGTTCATGACCCTGGGGGGCGGAGATTTGGGACATACCGACACAACAGGGGCGCATCCCCACGGGATGGAGGATCTGTGCGCGGATGGCCGACGGCTCTACGCCGATTCGCTGCGCCTTGGCCGCATCCGTCGCTCGGAGGCCGAAACCGCGCCATGCCTGCTGGAGTTCGCTCTGCTCCAGCCCGACCCCGACGACTCCGCGTGGCTCCGGCCGGTGCCGCCGATGACCGCCCTCTCGCAACGGCTGCTGCCGCTCGAGCGGGACATCCGGCAGCGTCGTGAGCAAGCCGTCCAGCTCGCCCAGGCCTTCGAGCCGTTCCTCTCCATCGCCACCCACAGCCGGCCCACCACCCACGCCATCACGGTGCTGGAGGGCGTCGAGCGGATCAATGAGGCGATCCGGCTGGCCCAGTCCAACTGCCGGCAGGAGATCCTCTCCGTCCAGCCCGGCGGCGGCCGCAGCGAACCGGCCCTCACCACGTCGTTCCGGCTCGCCCAGGAGGCGCCGCGCGGCATCGTGGCCCGTGTGCTCTACCAGCACACCGCCCGCCACAGTCCCGGCACCCTCAACTACGCGCGGATGATGAACGACACCGACATGGAGTTCCGCACCGCGCGGGAACTGGTCGACCGGCTGATCATCTTCGACCGGCAGGTGGCGTTCATCCCCGCGCAGGACGACCGCAAGGTCGCCCTGGAGCTGCGCCACCCCGGTCTGGTCGACTACCTGGTCAAGGTCTTCGACCAGCAGTGGCGCAACGCCGACCCGCTCTTCCAGGAGCAGGCCAGGGAAGTCTCCGTGGACGGCGTGCCGGAGATCCAGCGGACCATCGCCCGGCTGCTGGTCGAGGGACAGGTGGACGAGGCGATCGCGCGCCGCCTGGGCATGAACGTGCGCACCTGCCGTGCCCACATAGCCAAGCTCGCCGCCGCGCTGGGCAGCGGCAGCCGCGCCCAGCTCGGCTACCTCATCGCCCGCTCGGGGCTCCTCGACGACGAGACGGAGCCCATGGAGACCCCCCTGGAGACCGAGGGCCCCACAGGGCCCACGGGGCCCGTGGTGGAGGACTAGAGCCGCCGCCCCGGCGGACCGGGCCACGCGGAGGCCCCAGGCCTCCTGGGCGCGGCCCTGGGCGCCGTCCCGGCCGAGGTGACGCGTGACGGGCGCCGGGCACGGGCCGGAAGCCGGTCCCCGGGGACAGTCCGGCAGGCAGGCCGCAAACCCAGGCCCCGGGGCAAAGCCCGGCCCGGGGACAGGCCGGGACTCGGACCGGATATCAGGCCGGGAGACAGGCCGCAAACCCAGGCCGGGGGCAGTCCGGGAGGCAGACCGGAAGCCCGGCCCGGGGACAGACCGCAAGCCAGGCCCCGGAGGCAGACCACAAACCCGGCCCCGAAGGCAGACCGCGAGCCAGGCCCGAAGGCGGGCCACAACCCGGCCGCGGAGGCAGACCACAAACCCGGCCGCGGAGGCAGACCGGAAGCCCAGCCCGGGGACAGACCGGAAGCCCGGCCCCGGAAGCAGACCGCGAGCCAGGCCCCGAAGGCGGGCCACAACCCGGCCCCGAAGGCAGACCGGAAGCCCGGCCCAGGGGCAGACCGCAAACCAGGCCCCGGAGGCAGGCCACAAGCCAGGCCCGGAGGCAGACCGCAACCCGGCTCCGGAGGCAGACCGCAACCCGGCTCCGGAGGCAGACCGGAAGCCCAGCCCCGGAGGCAAGCCACAAACCCGGCCCCGGAGGCAGACCGGAAGCCCAGCCCCGGAGGCAGACCGGAAGCCCAGGCCCGGAGGCAAGCCACAAACCCGGCCCCGGAGGGGTAGGCCGGAAGCCCGGGGTGGGGCGGGCCGGGGGTCAGGCCGGGAGGCCGTCGGCCCCCGGTGGCCGGTCGAGGCCCGCGTGGGCGATGCGCACGCCCAGCTGGGCGCGGCTGGTCGCTCCCAGCCGCTCGGACAGGCGCGCGATGTGCGCCCGGCAGGTGCGCACGCTGATCCCGAGCCGCTCGGCGATCGCGGCGTCCTGGTGCCCCTCCGCCAGCAGCGCGGCGATCGACCGCTCCCGGTGCGAGACCCCCGGCACGCAGTTCTCCGGCGCCGGTACCGGCGACCCCACCGGCACCGCCAGCCGCCACAGCCGCTCGAAGACGGTCGCCAGGTAGTCCACCAAGGCCGGCTGCCGCAGCTCCAGCGCCAGCGTCCGCCGCGAGTTGGCCGGCACGAACGCGACCGTGCGGTCGAAGAGGATCAGCCGCTCCGGCACCTCGTCCAGGGTGCGCGCCTCCACGGCGTCGCCCATCAGGTCCAGGTAGCCCAGCAGGCCCTGCCCGTGGCGGGCCACATGCGTGTACAGGTCCCGCATCCGCACGCCCCGCCGCCGCAGCTCCATGGCGCGCGGCAGGCCCTCGCTCAGCTCGTGCTCGGGCCGGATGCCGCCCGGCTGCACGGTGAGCACCTCGGTGGTGCAGGCGGCGGAGGCCTCGTCCATCGCCGCCTGGATCCGCGGCAGCCCGTCCAGCACCCGGATCGAGGCCACGCCCGCGGCGCCGCCGGCCGTGTCCGCGGGGCGGAGCCGGCCGCCGAGTCCGGCGTACCGGTCGGCGGCCGTGAGCGCGGAGCCCATCCGCCGGTGCGCCTCGTCCATCTCCTGGCACAGTTCGCGCAGCAGCCGCGTCATGACCTCCTGCGGGGCCGTCGGCAGCAGCCAGGCCAGGTCGTCGGGGTCGGGGTGCAGCAGCGCCAGGTCGAGCAGGCAGGGCACCGCGTCCGCCTCCCGCCGCGGCACCCGCCCCCTGCGGACGGCCCGGGAGTACACCCGGTCGCCCTCCTCGCAGAGACGCTCGGGACCGTGCGGGTGCCCCTGGTGCGCACGGACGGCGGCAGCCTCACCGGTCATCCATTTCTCCACCCCCGGTAGCCACACCTGTTCGCAGCGCCACTATGCGCGGCGGTGGACCCGTGCCGCAATACGCAACCGGCCCCGATGGGCATCGGGGCCGGCCGGTGTCGGGAGGCGTCAGAGCAGCTTGGCGGCCTGGCAGGCGGCCTGGAGCTTCGGCGTACAGATGTCGTCCACCGTGTGGATGCCGTCGGCGACGATGGTCTTCTTGATGTTGTCCCGGGTCAGCTCGACCACGGGGACGAGCGCCGCCGGGATGTCCTTGTGGGTGGGGCTGCTCACCGAGTCACGGGTCAGCGCGTCGAACTGGATGTCGTGACCACGGACCTTGGCGACGGCCATCTCGGCCGCGGCCTCGGCCTCGTTCGGGTACGGCTTGTACACCGTCATGTACTGCTCACCGGTGATGATCCGCTGCACCGCATCGAGGTCGGCGTCCTGGCCGGTGATCGGCGGCATGTCGGTGACTCCCGCCGCCTTCAGCGCCGCCACCACACCGCCGGCCATGCCGTCGTTGGCGGAGAGCACACCGTCGATCTCCTCGGCTCCGACCGCCTCGATGGCCTCGGCCATGTTCTTCCGCGCCTGCTCCGGGTCCCAGCCGTCGGTGTCGTACTCCTTGACGACGTCCTGGCCGGTCAGCTCGCCCTTGGCGCCTTCCTTGAACATCGCGGCGTTCGGGTCGGCGGGCGAGCCGTTCATCATCACGATCTTGCCGCCGGGCGCCGCCTCGGCCAGGGAACGGCCCTGGACCTCGCCGACCACGGTGTTGTCGAAGGACACGTACGCGTCCACCGGGCCCTCGGCCAGCCGGTCGTAGGCGATGACCGGGATGCCCGCCTCCTTGGCGTTGGTCACCTCCGGGGCGACCTTCTTGGCGTCCACCGGGTCCACGACGATGATGTCGATCTCGTCCTCGACCATCGAGCGCATCTGGCGGTTCTGCTCGGCCTGGTCGCCGTTGGCGTTGGCGTACCGGACCTTGCCCTTGTCCTCGGTGAGCTCCTCGACCTTCGCCCGGAACATCGGGAAGTCGAACAGCTCGTACCGGGCGATCTTCTTCTCCGGCATCAGCAGGCCGATGGTGATGTCGTTGGGATCGGCCAGGTCGCCGCCGTCGTCCGTCCCCTGGCCGCCCCCACACGCGGCGAGCGACAAGGACAGCGTGACGGCGGCCACGGATATGGCATAGCGACGCATTCGGGGGCCCACTTCTGCGTTCGGGTTCAGGGCGCCTCACGACGATCCGGCCGGCACGTCAAGGTCGGGACGGCGCGAAGCGGAATCGGCCGTTGCCGTGACCGGAGTGGTGTTCTGCGGCTCGTGTGATGACAGAGCGGAATCATAGCCAGTGCGCCTTCACACGTCTCCCTGGGTGCCCCATGGATCCGGCTCCAAGATCACACACGAGCGGCACAACCTCTCAGGCCTCCCGCGAGTCATGTCTCACGGCCGTCCTGACGGACGGCCCCCGACGGACCCCCAGGAGTTCCCCGACCGTGAACCGCACATCCCCGGCCCGCGCCGCCACCGCCGCCGCGGTGGTCCTCGCCACCACCGGTGGCCTGCTCGGCGCGGCGGCCACCGCCTCGTCGGCGGCGGTGACCTGCGCCTCCCCGGTGTTCAAGCGGCAGTTCTTCGCGAACACCTCCTTCTCCGGCACGCCGAAGAAGACCGACTGCGACAGCAAGATCGACCAGAACTGGGGAACCGGGGCACCCGCGTCCGGCCTGCCCAGCAACAACTTCGGCGTCCGCTGGTCGGTGACCCGGGACTTCGGCTCCGGCGGCCCCTTCACCTTCACCGCGTCCTCGCGTGACGGCATCCGCGTCTACCTCGACGGGGTCCGCAAGGTCGACCTGTGGAAGAACGTCTCCACCACCGTCTCCAAGACGGTGAACCTCACCGTCCCCTCGGGCAAGCACTCCCTGCGGATCGACTTCGTCAACTGGACCGGCTCCGCGAACGTCAAGTTCGCCTACACCCCGCGCACCACGGCGAGCGTGGACAAGGTCAAGCCGCTGACGCCGGGCGGCGCGGCGCTGACGTACAGCACCGCCACGCACCAGGCGAAGCTGTCCTGGACGAAGAGCCCGGAGATGGACCTCGCGGGCTACCAGGTCTTCCGTCGGCTCCAGGGCGGCTCCTACCCGGCGAAGCCGCTGGCCACCACGACGTCCACGTCGTACACCGACACCCCGCCCAAGGACGGCAGGCTCTACTACTACGAGGTCCGCGCCTACGACAAGGCGGGCAACGTCTCCTCCGGCACCGCCGACAAGGGCATCACCACGGTCGACCTCACCGGTCCGGCCGCGCCCTCCGGCCTCACCGGGGGCACGGACTTCGACGGCGCCCACCTGATTTGGAAGCCGGTCGCGGACGCCACGCGCTACGAACTGGTCCGCAAGGACCCGCAGAGCGGATCACAGTCGGTGGTGGGCTCCACCACGCAGACCTCGTTCCTCGACCGCGAGCACATGGCCGGCGTCTACCAGGTGCGCGGCTACGACGCCGCGGGCAACGCGGGCGCCCTCTCCGCCGCCATCACCCTCGACGGCACCGACACCACGCCCCCGGCCACTCCCCACGGGATGGAGGCCGTCGTCACGGCGGACGTCATCTTCCTGCGGGCTCGGATGCCCTACGGCGCACCGCTGTCCGAGGAACTCGGCAACGGCGCCAGGCTGCACTTCTACCGCACGGAGGGCACCGGAGCCGACACGAGAACCGTGGACGTCGTGTGCGAGGGCGAAACCCGCCCCGGCCTGGACTCCTCGCACCTCCGCACGGGCAACGACGCCGTCTTCCAGTGCACGGACGACACCGTCGCCGACGCCGTGACATACACCTACACGTCACGGATGGTGGACGGCGAGGGCAACGCCTCCGCCCCGTCGGAGTCGGTCACTGTGGTCTCCGCCGACCGCGTGCCCCCGGGCCACGTCCGGAACCTGACCGCCACTCCGCGCGCCGACGGCGTCCTCGTCGGCTGGGACCCGCCCGCCGACGAGGACATCGCCGTGTACTCGGCGCGGGTGGGCACCCGCAACGCCGACGGCACCGTCACCTGGCGGATGGGCAACTGCCTGACAGTGACCGGGGACAAGCGGTCGCTGCTCTGCGTCGACGTCCCGAACGGCGAGAACAAGCTCTACTCCGTCATCGCGAAGGACCGCTACGGCAACTGGTCGAAGGTCACCGACCCCGCCTTCCCGTCGGTCGCCGTCACGGAACTGGACATCGTGCCCGGCGAGCCCGCCGACGACACCGGGCAGCCCCTGTGGGGCGCGGGCGGTTGGACCATGAGCGAGGACCTCCGTGCGGTCGCGTGGATGTGCTCGACCGCCGCCGACCTGTGCGACGACATCGTCGAGTACCAGGTGAGCCGCTGGAACCCCGAGACGCAGTCCTACGACCTGCTCGGCACCACGCAGCCCCTTCCGGCGGGTGAGTACGTGTACTTCACGGACGAGTCCCAGCCCCTCGGCTCGGTCTCCTATTACCGGGTCGTCGGCGTCCTCGCGGACGGCACGGTCACCGAGGCGGCGCACCCGTGGCTGATCCGCCCGGACCTGGACTGAGCCGCACACCACGGGGACGGAACGCCGAAGGGCCGGGAGACCGTGAGGTCTCCCGGCCCTTCGGGCGTCGATGTCCCGCCGTCACTGGCCGCGGGCCGGCGGGCGCCAGACCACCAGCGCGCTGGTGCGGGCCGCCTCCTGGTACGGGACCAGGTCCCGCCGGTACGAGGCGTGCACCGCCGCCTCGCGGGCCCGGATCGTCGCCGCCGCGCCCTCGACCGCGGACTGCAGCTCCGCGACGCGGGACTGGAGGGCGGCGACCTGGTTCTCCAGCTCGATGATCCGCTTGATCCCCGCCAGGTTGATGCCCTCGTCCTGCGACAGCTGCTGCACCTGGCGGAGCAGCTGGATGTCGCGGGCCGAGTACCGTCGGCCGCGCCCGGCCGTCCGGTCCGGGGAGACCAGGCCGAGGCGGTCGTACTGCCGCAGGGTCTGCGGGTGCAGGCCGGACAGCTGGGCCGCCACCGAGATGACGTAGACCGGGGTGTCCTCGGTCAGTTCGTACGGATTGCGCCGACGGCCGTCCATCTCGTCATGCTCCCTTCGCGGCTTCGAACAGCTCCGCTCGCGGGTCCTCCCCCGCGGTCGCCTCGCGGTACGCCTCGAGTGCGTCCCGAGCCTTCCCCGACAGGTCCCCGGGGACACTCACCTCGACGGTGACCAGGAGGTCGCCGCGGGTGCCGTCCTTGCGGACCGCGCCCTTGCCGCGGGCGCGCATGGTGCGCCCGTTGGGCGTGCCCGGGGGCAGCTTCAGGGTGACCGGCGGGCCGCCCAGGGTCGGCACCCGGATGTCGCCGCCCAGGGCGGCCTCCGGGTACGTCACCGGCACGGTCACCGTCAGGTTGTCGTCCTTGCGGCCGAAGACCGGGTGCTTGTCCACGTGGACGACCACGTACAGGTCGCCCGCCGGGCCGCCCCGCTCGCCGGGCGCGCCCTTGCCGCGCAGACGGATCCGCTGGCCGTCGCTGACGCCCGCCGGGATGCGGACCTGCATCGTGCGCGAGGACTTGGCACGGCCGGAGCCCTTGCAGACCTCGCACGGGTTCTCGGCGATCAGGCCGCGGCCCTTGCAGTCCGGACACGGGTCGGTCAGCGAGAAGCCGCCGCCCGAGCCGCGGGCCACCTGTCCGGTGCCGACGCAGGTCGGGCACACCCGGGGCGTGCCGTTCTTGTCGCCGGTGCCCGAGCAGGCCTTGCAGGCCGCCTGGCTGGACATCCGCAGCGGAACGGTCGCGCCGTCCACCGCCTCGGTGAAGCTGAGCGTCACCTCGGACTCGATGTCCTGCCCGCGCCGCGGCTGGGTACGGGCGCCGCCCGGCGCGCCGCCCCGGTTGCCGAACAGGCCCCCGAAGACGTCACCGAGTCCGCCACCGCCGCCGAAGCCGCCGCCACCACCGCCGCCGGCCCCTCCCTGGGCGCCCCCGAAGAGGTCGCCCAGGTCGAAGTTGAACGTTCCTCCGGCAGCACCCGGACCCGGGCGGAAGCCGCCGTTGCCGAAGAGCTGGCGGGCGTCGTCGTACTCCTTGCGCCGCTTGGGGTCGCCGAGCACGTCGTTGGCCTCGGAGATCTCCTTGAAGCGCTCCTCGGCCGCCGCGTTGCCCTTGTTGGCGTCCGGGTGGAACTCGCGGGCGAGCTTCCGGTACGCCTTCTTGATCTCGGCCTCGGTGGCGTCCTTCGGGACGCCGAGAACCTTGTAGTAGTCCTTCTCGATGAAGTCCTTGGTGCTCATCCCCGACGTCCCTCCTTCCGCCCGTCACCGGCGCGCCGGTCAACGGCGCGCCGCCTCACGTCAGCCCTCGTCCGGGCCACCGTTCTCCTTGTTCTCGCCCGCGTCGGCGGACTCGGCCTCCTCGGACTTGGCGTCCTCGGAGCCGGACTCCTCCGTCTGGACCGTCTGCGCGCCGGGCTGCGGTTCGGCCACGGCCACCCGCGCGGGGCGGATGATCCGGTCGCCGATCTTGTACCCGGGCTGCAGAATGCCCACGCAGGTCGTCTCGGTGACGTCCGGCGCGTAGGAGTGCATCAGCGCCTCGTGGATCGTCGGGTCGAAGGGCTCGCCCTCCTTGCCGAACTGCTGGAGGCCCATCTTGGCCGCCACCGTCTCCAGCGACTCGGCCACCGACTTGAAGCCGCCGACGAGTTCGCTGTGGTCACGGGCCCGCCCGATGTCGTCGAGCACCGGCAGGAGCTCGGTCAGGAGGTTCGCCACGGCGACCTCCCGGACCGCGATCCGGTCGCGCTCGACCCGGCGGCGGTAGTTCTGGAACTCCGCCTGGAGCCGCTGGAGGTCCGCGGTGCGCTCGGTGAGCGCGGTGCGGGCCTGGTCCAGCTGCGCCGTCAGGCCTGCGGTCTGAGCCGCGTCCCCGGCCGGGGCCGCCGGCTCCTCCTTGGCGGAGGAGCCGACGGCCTGCGGCTCGGCGTCTTCGGAACCGGTGCCGGAGGGGACGTCGGGCTTCTCGTCAAAACCCGGGGTCTCCTCCGTCACGCGGCACCGTCCTTGCGCTCGTCGTCGACGATCTCGGCGTCCACGACGTCGTCGTCGCCGGCCTTGGCGTCGCCGCCGTCGGTGGCGCCGCCGGCCGCCTGGGCGCCCTGGGCGTCGGCGTACATGGCCTGGCCGAGCTTCTGGGAGACGGCCGCGACCTTCTCGGTGGCGGTGCGGATCTCCGCGGCGTCCTCGCCCTTGAGCTTCTCCTTCAGCTCGGCGACGGCGCCCTCGACCTCGGTCTTCACGTCACCCGGGACCTTGTCCTCGTTGTCCTTGAGGAACTTCTCGGTCTGGTAGACGAGCTGCTCGCCCTGGTTGCGGGTCTCGGCGGCCTCGCGGCGCTTGTGGTCCTCCTCCGCGTAGCGCTCGGCCTCCTCACGCATGCGGTCGACCTCGTCCTTCGGCAGCGAGGAGCCGCCGGTGACGGTCATCTTCTGCTCCTTGCCCGTGCCCAGGTCCTTCGCGGTCACGTGCATGATGCCGTTGGCGTCGATGTCGAAGGAGACCTCGATCTGCGGGACGCCGCGCGGGGCCGGCGGGAGGCCGGTCAGCTCGAACATGCCGAGCTTCTTGTTGTACGCGGCGATCTCGCGCTCGCCCTGGTAGACCTGGATCTGCACGGACGGCTGGTTGTCCTCGGCCGTCGTGAAGATCTCGGAGCGCTTGGTCGGGATCGTGGTGTTGCGCTCGATCAGCTTGGTCATGATGCCGCCCTTGGTCTCGATACCGAGGGACAGCGGGGTGACGTCGAGGAGCAGGACGTCCTTGACCTCGCCCTTGAGGACACCGGCCTGGAGCGAGGCGCCGATGGCGACGACCTCGTCCGGGTTGACGCCCTTGTTGGCCTCCTTGCCGCCGGTCAGCTCCTTGACGAGCTCGGCGACGGCGGGCATGCGGGTCGAGCCGCCGACGAGGACGACGTGGTCGATCTCGCTGAGCGCGATACCGGCGTCCTTGATGACGTTGTGGAACGGAACCTTGCAGCGCTCCAGCAGGTCCGAGGTCAGCTGCTGGAACTGGGCGCGGGTGAGCTTCTCGTCCAGGTGCAGCGGGCCCTCGGCGGACGCCGTGATGTAGGGCAGGTTGATCGAGGTCTCGGTGGACGAGGACAGCTCGATCTTGGCCTTCTCGGCGGCCTCGCGCAGACGCTGCAGGGCCATCTTGTCCTTGGCCAGGTCCACGCCGTGGGCGTTCTGGAACTGCTTGACCAGGTAGTCGACGACGCGCTGGTCCCAGTCGTCACCACCGAGGTGGTTGTCGCCGTTGGTGGCCTTCACCTCGACGACGCCGTCGCCGATCTCCAGCAGCGAGACGTCGAAGGTGCCGCCACCGAGGTCGAAGACCAGGATGGTCTGGTCGTCCTTGTCGAGGCCGTACGCCAGCGCGGCGGCGGTGGGCTCGTTGACGATGCGCAGGACGTTCAGGCCCGCGATCTCGCCGGCCTCCTTCGTCGCCTGACGCTCGGAGTCGTTGAAGTACGCCGGGACGGTGATGACCGCGTCGGTCACCTTCTCGCCCAGGTATGCCTCCGCGTCCCGCTTCAGCTTCTGCAGGATGAACGCGGACATCTGCTGCGGGTTGAAGTCCTTGCCGTCCAGGTTGATCTTCCAGTCGGTGCCCATGTGGCGCTTGACCGACCGGATGGTCCTGTCGACGTTGGTGACGGCCTGGCGCTTGGCGACCTCGCCGACGAGCACCTCGCCGTTCTTGGCGAAGGCGACGACGGACGGCGTGGTCCTGGCGCCCTCGGCGTTGGTGATGACGGTGGGCTCACCGCCCTCCAGAACGCTGACGACCGAGTTGGTCGTACCCAGGTCGATGCCGACCGCACGTGCCATGGTGATCTTCCTCCAGCTGACTTGAGTGGAACAGGCTCAAGTGTGCCGCATCCTCCCGACAGAGGCAACAGACCTGAGTCGATTGGGCTCAACTTTACGGAGGCGAGGTCCGCATACCGCGTCAACGGGCCGGAGGACAGGCCCGGACGACGGCCGGGGACGGGCATCAGAGGGATGCGGGGCGGGCGCGGGGAAGGGCGGACGCCCCTCCGCCCCTGCCCGGGGAGATACTGAGGTAACCCTCAGCGACGCAGATCACCGCTCCGGCGGCTGCGGGGCGGCGCAAGATATGGATACTCTCGAACGGACTGGATAAGTTACCGCTTAGTAATAGCGGTCCAGCTCGGTTCAGCCGCCAGTCGCTCAGTCGTAGACCTCGCAGGCCCGAGGAGCCTCCCATGCAACTCGCCGCGATCATCGTGTCGCTGGTCCTGACCGTGGTGGGCGTTGCGCTGCTCGCACGCGCCGTCGGTCAGTTCGTCCGGTATTTCAGGCTCGGCCAGCCCGTGCCCGCGGGTACCCGGACCGACAATCCCTACCAGCGCAGCGTGACGCTGGTGAAGGAATTCCTCGGCCACACGCGGATGAACCGCTGGGGAATCGTGGGCTTCGCCCACTGGTTCGTCGCCGTCGGTTTCTTCTCGCTGGTGCCCACCCTCATCACCGCGTTCGGCCAGCTCTTCAAGGCCGACTGGGCCATCCCGTTCATCGGGCACTGGACGCCGTTCGAGATGTTCGTCGAGTTCATCGGCACGATGACGACGCTCGGCATCCTGACGCTGATCGTGATCCGGCAGCTCTCCAAGGCGACCCGCCCCGGCCGCAAGTCCCGCTTCGCCGGGTCCAACGCCGGCCAGGCGTACTTCGTCGAGACGGTCATCCTGACCATCGGCCTCGCGATCATGATGCTGCGCGGCCTCGAGGGCGCGCTGCTGGACATCCCGCACTACGAGCCGGCCTACTTCGCCTCGTACCCGCTGGTGCTGGCCTTCAAGGGCCTCGGCGTCACCACGCTGCAGAACCTGATCTACCTCTTCGCGATGATCAAGATCGGGACGTCCTTCATCTGGATGATCGTGGTCTCGCTGAGGACCGACATGGGTGTGGCCTGGCACCGCTTCCTGGCCTTCCCCAACATCTGGTTCAAGCGCAACGCCGACGGCTCCACCGCGCTGGGCGCCCTCCAGCCGATGACCTCGGGCGGCAAGGAGATCGACTTCGCCGACCCCGGTGAGGACGACGTCTTCGGCGTCTCCCAGGTCGAGCAGTTCTCCTGGAAGGGCCTGCTCGACTTCTCCACCTGCACCGAGTGCGGCCGCTGCCAGTCGCAGTGCCCCGCCTGGAACACCGGCAAGCCGCTCTCCCCGAAGCTGCTGATCATGTCGCTGCGCGACAACATGCACGCCAAGGCCCCGTACCTGCTGGCCGGCGGCGGCAAGACCATGGAGGGCGAGGAGAAGGCCTCCGAGGAGCAGCTCGCCGGCGTGCCCGCGGCGGCCCTCGCCGAGGCCGAGCGGCCGCTGATCGGCACGCTCGAGGAGAACGGCGTCATCGACCCGGACGTCCTGTGGTCCTGCACCACCTGCGGCGCCTGCGTCGAGCAGTGCCCGGTGGACATCGAGCACGTCGACCACATCGTCGACATGCGCCGCTACCAGGTGATGATCGAGTCCGCGTTCCCGTCCGAGGCGGGCACGATGCTCAAGAACCTGGAGAAGAAGGGCAACCCCTGGGGCCTGGCCAAGAAGCAGCGGCTGGAGTGGCTCAAGGAGGTCGAGTTCGAGGTCCCGGTGGTCGGCAAGGACATCGAGGACCTCACCGAGGTCGAGTACCTCTACTGGGTCGGCTGCGCCGGCGCCCTGGAGGACCGCGCCAAGAAGACCACCAAGGCCTTCGCCGAGCTGCTGCACATCGCGGGCGTCAAGTTCGCGATCATGGGCGGCGACGAGAAGTGCACCGGTGACTCCGCCCGCCGTCTCGGCAACGAGCCCCTGTTCCAGGAGCTCGGCATGGAGAACGTCATGGCGCTGAACATGGCGTTCGGCGAGGAGATGGACGACGACGGCAAGGTCACGGCCGAGTCGAGGAAGCCGAAGTCCGCGAAGAAGATCGTCGCGACCTGCCCGCACTGCCTCAACACGATCGGCAACGAGTACCCGCAGCTCGGCGGCGACTACGAGGTCATCCACCACACCCAGCTGCTCCAGCACCTCATCGACGAGGGCAAGCTGATCCCGGTCACCCCGGTCGAGGGTCTGATCACCTACCACGACCCCTGCTACCTGGGCCGCCACAACAAGATCTACACGCCCCCGCGCGAGATCATCGCCAACGTCCCGGGTCTGCGGAACGAGGAGATGCACCGCCACAAGGAGCGCGGCTTCTGCTGCGGCGCCGGCGGTGCGCGGATGTGGATGGAGGAGCGGATCGGCAAGCGCATCAACAACGAGCGCGTCGACGAGGCCCTCTCCCTCAACCCGGACATCGTCTCCACCGCCTGCCCGTTCTGCCTGGTCATGCTGACCGACTCGGTCAACGGCAAGAAGAACGACGGCAAGGCCAAGGAGTCGATCCAGGTCGTGGACGTCGCCCAGCTCCTGCTGGAGTCGGTCAAGACCCCCGCCGACCCGGCGGGCGAGGCGGCGGCCGAGGAGGCGCCGGAGCCGCAGCCCGCGCAGTAGCGGTCCCTCTTCCGAAGGTTCCGACGGCCGGGGCCCGGCCGGGCATCACGCTCGGCCGGGCCCCGGTTTCGTTCGTCCGCCCGTCACCCCACCTCCGTGCGCCGCGTCACCGCACCGCCGCGCGCCGCGACACCGCACCGCCGTCCGCCCGTCACCGCGCTGCCATGCGGGCGACGCCCCTCGTACAACCATCGCCGGTCCACGGCGGTCGTGTAGGTCACCCGGCCCCTGAGGCCGGGGCGTCGCCGCGGGGCGGCGGCCGTCGCGGTCCCGTCCCCGCCGTACCAGGGGGAGCCGCACATGAACCGAAGGACCCGAACCGCGCTCGCGACCGTCGTGGCGGCCGCGCTCACCGGGGGCCTGCTCGCCGTCGCCGGGACGGGCGCCGTCGCCGCGGACGCCGTGGCGGTCGCGCACCCCGACTTCAACGGGGACGGCGTCGGCGACATCGCCACCCCCGCCGCCTCGACGGTGGCCGGCCACCACACGGCCGGCCAGGTCGTGATCGTCTACGGGGTGAAGGGCACCGGTCTCACGGCCACGAAGCGGACCGTGATCGGCCAGGACACCCCGGGGGTCCCCGGCACCGTCGAGTCCGGCGACCGGTTCGGCTGGAGCACCGCCCACGCCGACTTCGACGGCGACGGCTACGACGACCTCGCCGTCTCCTCCGACGCGGAGGACGTGGGCGACGTGGAGAACGCCGGCATGGTCACCGTCCTCTGGGGCTCCCCCGCCGGACTCAGCGGCAAGGGCGCCGTCAAGCTCGAGAACCCCGCCCCCACCCGGTTCGCCCGCTGGGGCCACCAGCTGGCGGCCGGCGACTTCGACGGCGACGGGCGGCAGGACCTGGTCGTCGCGGACGACTCCAGCACCATGGTCGTGCTCCAGGGCGGCATCACCAGGTCCGGAACCTACGGCGACAGGCGGCCGGTGCCCACGCCGCTCATGTCGAGGTACCCGTGGAGCCTCACGGCGGCCGACGTCGACGGGGACCACCGCACCGACCTGCTCGTCAACGGCTTCGTCCCCGAGGCCGACGAGTCCTTCTACGGCCTGCCCCGCAACTTCCTGCTGCCCGGTTCGGAAGCGGGGCCGGACGCCTCCGCCGCCCGGGAACTGCGGCCCGGGCGGTACAGCGCCGTGGGCGACATCAACCGCGACGGTCTCGCCGACGTCGTCAGCGGGATGCCGGCGGACGAGTGGACGGACGGCGAGCACATGCCCTACGCGACCGAGGGCGGACAGGTCTGGATCACCTACGGCACCGCGGACGGCACCGGGAGGGTCCAGGCCGTCGGCCAGGCCACCCCCGGCGTGCCCGGCACCGCCGAGGCCGGCGACCGGTTCGGCAGCTCCGTCGACCTCGGCGACATCGACGGCGACGGCTACCTCGACCTGGCGGTCGGGGTGCCGGGTGAGGACGTGGGCACCCTCAAGGACAGCGGCAGCGTCGTCGTCCTCCGCGGCGGCCCCTCGGGCCTCGCCACGACCGGCGCCCGCTCCTTCCACCAGGACACCTCGGGCGTGCCCGGCACGGGCGAGGCCTATGACTGGTTCGGCACGGACGTGAAGCTGGACGACGTCAACGGCGACGGCCGGGCCGACCTGACCGCCGGCAGCGGCGAGAACGACGCCAACGGCAGCATCACCTACCTGCCCTCCGCGGGCGGCGCGATCACCGGCACCGGCTCCCGCTCGCTCTCCCCGACCGCCCTGGGCGTCCCGACGGCGGACCAGCCGGCGATCGGCGAGCGGTTCACCGACTGACAGGGCCGACGCACCCGTTCACTCCTCGCTCACCTTCCGTACAACCATTCGCACGCGTCGCCGGTCTTGATCACCGTCCGGACGATCGCGCCGGACGTCCTCTGCGCGGAACGGCCCCCCGAACCGGCCCTTCCGCCGGCCATGGAGAACACACATGCACCGTAGGACCCGCACCACTCTCGCGACCGTCGCCGCCGCCGCGGTGACCGGCGGGCTGCTCACCTTCACGGCCGCGTCCACCGCCGTCGCGGTCGACGGCACGGTTGCCTCGCAGGCCGACTTCAACAACGACGGCATCGGCGACGTGGCCACCTCGGCCTCCGGGGCGTACGTCGGCGGCAACAGCCAGGCCGGCCAGGTGGTCGTCGCCTACGGCGCGCAGGGCACCGGGCTGACGGCCGCCAAGCGCTCCGTCATCAGCCAGGACACCTCCGGCGTCCCGGGCGGCGCCGAGGCCGGCGACGCGTTCAGCAGTGACACCGCCTACGCCGACTTCGACGGCGACGGCTACGACGACCTGGCGGTCGGCGCGCCCGGCGAGGACCTCGGCAGCGACAAGGACGGTGGCATGGTCACCATCCTGTGGGGTTCCGCCTCCGGTCTCACCGGCAAGGGCGCCGTCGAGATCGCCGACCCGGCGGCCGGCTCCCACGACCAGTGGGGCCGCCTGCTCGCGGCCGGCGACTTCGACGGCGACGGCCGTCAGGACCTGGCCGTCGGCACCAGCAAGAGCAAGCTGTACGTGTTCAAGGGCGGCATCTCCCGGACCGGCACCTACGGCAGCCGCCAGACGGTCCAGGCGCCGATCATGGCCGCCTACCCGCCGGAGAACCTCACCGCGGGCGACGTCAACGGCGACGCCACCACCGACCTGGTGGTCAGCGGCCCCGAGCCGGTCGACGGCTGGACCCGCAACTTCCTGCTGTTCGGCGGTGCTTCCGGCCTCGACGCCTCCAGCTTCCAGGAGCTGCGCCCCGGCGTGATCAGCGGCATCGGCGACATCGACAACGACGGCTTCGGCGACGTCGTCAGCGGCGCCAGCTGGAACGCGGTCGAGAGCGGCCTGGACGTCCCCTACGCCGCCAAGGGCGGCAAGGTCTGGATCACCTACGGCAGCGAGTACGGCGTCGGGACGGTCCAGGGCATCACCCAGGACACCTCCGGCGTCCCCGGCTCCAGCGAGACCAACGACATGTTCGGCTACGAGCTGGACCTCGGCGACGTCAACGGTGACGGCTTCCTCGACCTGGTTATCGGGGTGGCCGGCGAGAACATCGACAGCTTCACCGACACCGGTTCCGTCATCGTGCTCTACGGCAGCGCCGACGGCATCAGCGGCACCGGCGCCCAGTCCTTCCACCAGGACACGGCCGGCGTCCCCGGCGGCAACGAGAAGTACGACATGTTCGGCATGGACGTGAAGCTGGACGACGTCAACGGCGACGGCAAGGCCGACCTGACCGTCGGCAGCGGCGAGAACGACGGCAACGGCGCCCTCGCCTACCTGCCCTCCGACGGCAGCCGGATCACCGCCACCGGCTCCCGCTCGATCTCCCCGACGGCGCTCGGCGTCGCCACCACCGGCCACCCCTTGGTCGGTGCCAACTTCGCGGACTGACGCGCTGGTTGATTGTTCCCGGGGCCGGGCGCCGCAGTGGCGTCCCGGCCCCCGGGTGTTTATCGATCCGTTACCCCACATCCACAACTTCCGTACAACCATTCCCGCCCGTACCCGGTCTTGATCAACGCCGGTCACGCTTGGCCGGCCTTGTTCTCCCGGGGACGCGTCACCATGCTCCCCGCGTGGCATTGGGGAATCCACATGCACAAGAAGACCCGCACCGCCCTCGCGGCGGTGGCCGCGGCTGCGCTGACCGGTGGGCTGCTGACCTTCGCCGCCTCCACGGCCGTCGCCGCGGACGGCACCCTGGTCGCCAAGGCCGACTTCAACAAGGACAAGAAGGGCGACATCGCCACGACCGCCGCCTGGGCCCACGTGGGCGGCAAGGCGAACGCCGGTCAGGTCGTCGCCCTCTACGGCACCAGCACGGGCGTCAACTCGACCAAGCGCACGGTGATCAGCCAGGACACCTCCGGTGTCCCGGGCGCGGCCGAGGTCGACGACCTGTTCGGCTACGAGACGGCCTACGGCGACTTCAACGGCGACGGCTACGACGACCTCGCGGTCGGCGCGCCCGGCGAGGCGACCACCGCCGGCGAGCTCGCCGGATCGGTCACCCTGCTCTGGGGCACCGCCTCGGGCATCACCGGCACCAGCGCCGTCACCGTCAAGGACCCGGCCGCCGGCGCGGACCGCATCTGGGGCTACACCCTGGCCGCCGGCGACTTCGACGGCGACGGCAGGACGGACCTCGCGATCGGCGGGGCCGACACCACCCTGTTCGTCTACAAGGGCGGCTTCACCAAGACCGGCGGCACCGGCGGTTACTACGCCGTCGACCTCCCGCTCTACGAGGGCGCGTGGAAGCTGCACGCGGGCGACGTGAACAACGACCGGGCCACCGACCTGGTCGTCAACGGCGACGCCCTGCCCGACCTCGACGCCCCGACGGAGGAGCTCGAGAGCTACGTCCCGGAGCAGAACACCCTGCTCTTCGGCAGCGCCTCCGGCCTCACCGCCGCGGGCCACCAGTCGCTGCGTCCGGGTCTGATCACCGGCATCGGCGACATCAACGGCGACAAGTTCGGCGACATCGTCAGCGGCTTCA
Organism: Streptomyces abyssomicinicus; assembly: GCF_008974245.1. GTDB lineage: Bacteria > Actinomycetota > Actinomycetes > Streptomycetales > Streptomycetaceae > Streptomyces > Streptomyces abyssomicinicus. The sequence continues at coordinate 208,629 of NZ_BBZI01000009.1, forward strand.
GCTGGAACGAGGAGCTGGGCGGCGAGACGATCCCCTACGGCGCCAAGGGCGGCAAGGTCTGGATCTCCTACGGCTCCGCCACCGGCGTCGGCAAGATCGCCGGCATCACCCAGGACACCTCCGGCGTCCCCGGCTCCAGCGAGACCGACGACGGCTTCGGCGCCTCCCTGGACCTCGGCAACGTCAACGGCGACGCCTACCTCGACCTGGTGGTCGGCGTGCCCGGTGAGGACGTCGACGGTGTGGACGAGACCGGCTCCCTCGTGGTGCTCTACGGCACCGCCTCCGGCATCACCGGCACCGGCGCCCAGTCCTTCCACCAGGGCACGGCCGGCGTCCCCGGCGGCAACGAGTGGGGCGACTGGCTCGGCATCGACGTCAAGCTGGACGACGTCACCGGTGACGGCAAGGCCGACCTGATCGCCGGTTCCGACGAGAACGGCAACGGCGCGGTGCTCTACATGCCCGCCTCCGGCTCCAAGATCACCGCGACGGGCTCGCGCTCGATCTCCCCGACCTCGGTCGGCGTCTCCACCGCCGAGTACCCGGGCTTCGGCTGGACCTTCGCCGACTGACACCCGGCACCGCTCCCTCCCCCGGCCGGGGCGCCGCACCGCGGCGCCCCGGCCGGGTCCGTCTCCGCCACCCTCCACCGCCGCCCGCCTCCCCTCGACCGGCCTCGCTCCGGCGCTCCGACGGCACCTCAGTCCGTATCCGCCGCCTCCGGCCTCATTCGCCCCTCCGGGCGGCACCCCGGGCCCACATCCGCCGCCCCCACCGCTCCGGCCCCGGCCGCACCCCCGCAGCACTCGCCGCGCCCGCCCGTCTTCCTCCGCCCCAACCCATAACCGCGACCCCCGGCCTCATTCGCCCCTCCGGGCGGCACCCCGGGCCCACATCCGCCGCCCCCACCGCTGCGGCCCCGGCCGCACCCCCGTAGCACTCCCGCCCCTTCCCGGTCCGCCCCGGGCGGCACCTAAGCCGTGTCCGCCGCCCTGGCCGCACTCGCCGCTCCCGCCGCACTCGCCCACCTCCGCCCCTCCCGGTCCGCCCCGGCGCACCCCGGCCGTCTCCGCCGCCCCGGCCGTACAACCCGCACCACCCGTCGCGTGTCTCACCAACGCCGGACGGACCCCGTCCGGCCGCCCCGGCCGCCCCGGCCGGCCTCCCGCTCCGCCCCGTCCCGCACCCCTGCGGCGTCCATGGGGCGCCCGCTCCGCACCGCCGCACCGCCGGCCGACCCCGGTGGACGGCCGCACCGGCCCCACCCGCTCCGCCCCGGCCCCGGCCGGCCCGAACACCACGCGCCCGAGCGCGTCAGGAGGACCATGAACCACAGAACACGCACCGCCCTGGCGACCGCCGCCGCGGCCGTGCTCACCGGCGGCCTGCTCACCGTGGCGACCGCCACCACCGCGGTCGCCGCCGACTCGGCCACCGTGCTGCGGCCGGACTTCAACTGCGACGGGAAGGGCGACGTCGTCACCGGCGCGATGCTGGCGCACGTCGGCGGCAAGGCGGAGGCCGGCCAGATCGTCGCCCTCTACGGCAGCGGCACCGGGATATCCGCCACCAAGCGCACCGTCATCAGCCAGGACACGGCCGGAGTGCCCGGCGCCGCCGAGGCCGGGGACCGCTTCGGCCTGGACACCGCCTTCGGCGACTTCGACAAGGACGGCTGCGACGACCTCGCGGTCGGCGCGCCCGGCGAGGACGTGTCCGGCGACGCGGACGCCGGCTCGGTCACCATCCTGTGGGGTTCCGCCTCCGGGCTGACCGGCAGTGGCTCCATCACCGTGAAGGACCCGGCCTCCAGCTCCCACGACCAGTGGGGCAACACCCTCGCGATCGGCGACTTCGACCGCGACGGCAAGGCCGACCTCGCGGCCACGACCACCAAGACCAAGCTGTACGTCTACCGGGGCGGCATCACCAGGGCCGGTGCCACCGGCGGCTGGTACGGCGTCGTCACGCCGCTCTACACCGGGCAGCCCGACCCGCAGGAGGACATCCCGCCGATCAACATCCACGCCGGGGACGTCACCGGGGACGGCGCCACCGACCTGGTCGTCGACGGCATGGAGTTCGACGAGTACGACGGCTACCCGCACAACTACCTGTTCCTCGGCGGCAAGTCCGGCCTCCAGGCGGAAAGCTACCAGGAGCTGCGCCCCGGCGTCGTCACCGCGATCGGCGACATCGACCGGGACGGCTTCGGCGACATCGTCAGCGGCGCCGAGTGGAACGAGTCCGACGGGTACGGCGCCACCCCGTACGGCGCCCGCGGCGGCCAGGTCTGGATCACCTACGGCACCGGCACCGGCGTCGACGAGATCACCGCCATCAACCAGGACACCTCCGGCGTCCCCGGGGCCTCCGAGACCGACGACCGGTTCGGCTTCGAGCTGGACCTCGGCGACGTCAACAAGGACGGTTACCTCGACCTCGCGGTCGGCGTCCCCGGCGAGGACGTCGACGGCTACGAGGACGCCGGCAGCATCGTCGTCCTCTACGGCTCCGCCGACGGCATCACCGGCGCCGGCTCGCAGTCCTTCCACCAGGACACGGCCGGCTTCCCCGGCGGCAACGAGAACAACGACAACCTGGGCATGGACGTGAAGCTCGACGACGTCACCGGCGACGGCCGCGCCGACCTGGTCGCCGGCTCCTGGGAGAACGACAACGGCTCGGTGGTCTACCTGCCGGTGAACACCACCACCGGCAAGATCACCACCACCGGCTCCCGCTCCCTCTCCCCCACCGCCGTCGGTGTCTCCACCTCCGGCTACCCGGGCTTCGGCATCAACTTCGCCGACTGACCGGCCCTCCGGGAGACGACCCCCGGCGGGGCACGACGGTGCCCCGCCGGGGGTCGCGTGCGTCCGCGGCACACCCACCGCGGCTCCCGTGTGATCTCCCCCACCTCGGCGGGCGTCGTGCCGGCATCGTCCAGCAGAAAGTCGTCCGGAAGGAAGTGGAGGCAACCATTCCGCGCGTCCCGATGTCTTGATCACCGGCAGGCGTCACGTCCGCCGGCCGCGGTCCACGGGACCGCGTGCCGTTCCATCGGGGAATCGAGGAGTTCACATTGCGTCCCAGTACCCGCACCGCCCTGGCGGCCCTCGTCTCGGTCGCCCTCACCGGCGGCCTGCTGACCCTCACCGCCTCCTCCGCGGCCGCGGCCGACGGCACGGCGGTGGCCAAGGCCGATTTCAACGGTGACGGCAAGGGCGACGTCGCGGCCAACGCCGCGACCGCGTACGTCTCGGGCCACGCCGAGGCCGGCCAGATCGCGGTGCTCTACGGCGCCTCGGGCGGTGTGACCGCCACCAACCGCACGCTGATCAGCCAGGACACGGCCGGAGTACCCGGCGCGGCCGAGCCCGGGGACGAGTTCGGGGCCCAGCTGGCCTACGGCGACTTCAACGGCGACGGCTACGACGACCTCGCCGCCTCCGCCCCCGGCGAGGACGTCGGCGACACGGCGGACGCCGGTTCCGTCACCCTCCTGTGGGGCTCCCCCTCGGGTCTCACCGGCACGGGCTCGGTCACCGTCGCCAACCCGGCCGACGGGGTCAAGTGGGGCACGGCCCTGGTGGCCGGGGACTTCGACGGCGACCGCCGCGACGACCTGGTCGTCTCCGACCGCGACCGGATCGTCCAGTTCCTCAAGGGCGGCTTCTCGGCGTCCGGGGAACCGGCCGCCCACCACCCGCTGCGCGTGCCGGCCGACTACTACCCGTGGACGCTCACCGCGGGGGACGTGAACGGCGACGGCTCCACCGACCTGGTGTCCTCCGGCAGCTACCTGTCGAAGCCGGAGGACGGCAACGACAACCTGCTCTTCCTGGGCGGCCCGGACGGCCCCGCCTCCCCGCAGGCCAAGGAGCTGCGCTCCGGCTGGGTCACCGCCATCGGCGACATCGACCGGGACGGTTACGGCGACATCGTGAGCAACACCGGCGCCACCGAGGACCTGGACGGCGACCCGGTCCCGTACACCCACGTCGGCGGCCAGATATGGATCACCTACGGCTCCGCCGACGGCAACGGCCGGCTCCAGGCCGTCAACCAGGACACGGCCGGCGTGCCCGGCGCCGCCGAGGAGTCCGACGGCTTCGGCCTCGCCCTCGACCTCGGGGACGTCGACAAGGACGGCTACCTCGACCTCGCCGCCGGAGTCCCGCAGGAGGACGTCGACGGCGTCGAGTACGCCGGCAGCGTGGTCGTCCTCCGCGGCACCGCGAACGGTCTCACCGGCACCGGCGCGCAGGTCTTCCACCAGAACACCGCGGACGTCCCCGGCGAGAACGAGCACTGGGACCGCTTCGGCATCGAGGTGAAGCTGGACGACGTCACCGGCGACGGCCGCGCCGACCTGCTGGCCGGCACCTTCGAGAACGACAACGGCGGCATCGTCCAGCTCGTCTCCGACGGCACGAAGATCACCGCCACCGGCTCCCGGTCCCTCTCCCCGACCGCCCTCGGCGTCTCCACCAGCGGCGCCCCGCGGCTCGGGCACGCCTTCGCGGACTGAGACCGCCGGCCCCGTCTCTCCCGGTCCCGCCCGCCCCGTCTCTCCCGGTCCCGCCCGCCCCGCCTCCCCCGGTCCGCGCGGCCCGGGGAGGCGGGGCCCCGGCAGCCCTGGACCGCGCCTGGCCTCAGGGTTCCCCCTTACGGGATGTCACATCTCGGCAGCAAAGCCGTCCCCATCCCCCACGTCCGCACCCGTCCGCCCGCCGGAGCAGGTACGTTCGAAGGCGTGGCTGGATTCAGGATCGGACGCGGCGGGCGGGACCGTGCCCCGCAGGGACAGCAGACGCACGGACAGCGGCAGCCGTACGGACAGCAGCAGCAGCCGTACGGGCAGCAGCCGTACGGGCAGCAGGGGCACCCTCAGCCGGGGCACCCCGGGCAGCCCTCGTACGGGTACCCGCCGCAGAACGCCCCGAGGCCCCCCTACGGCGGTGGCGGCGGCTACGGCGCGCCCGGCGGCGACGGCCCCGAGTACTTCGACGACGGGCCGCACCACCCGCAGCACCCGCAGCATCCTCAGCACCAGGGCCCGGCGTACGGCGGCGGCCGCCCCCAGCAGGGGCACGGCCGGCCGCACCAGGGGCACGACCCCTACGCGGCGAACAACCCGGGGCACACCCAGGCGTTCTCCGTGGACCCGAACGCGGACCCCTACGCCGCCCAGTACGGCGACGCCGACGCCCCCTCGGGCCCGATCGGCCCGCCGTTGCACTGGAAGGACCTGCTGAAGGGCATCGTCCTCTCGCCGAACCAGACCTTCCTGCGGATGCGGGACTACCGCATGTGGGGCCCGGCGCTCACCGTCGCCTTCGTCTACGGCCTGCTCGCCGTCTTCGGCTTCGACGGCGCCCGCGAGGACGCCATAGAGGCCACCCTCAACACGGCGATCCCGATCGTGCTGGCGACCGGCGTGGCGATGACGCTGAGCTCCTTCATCCTCGGCGTGGTCACCCACACCGTGGCCCGCCAGCTCGGCGGCAACGGCGCCTGGCAGCCGACGGTCGGCCTCTCCATGCTGATCATGTGCCTGTCGGACGCGCCGCGCCTGGTGGTGGCCATCTTCATGGGCGGCGACGCCGCGGTGGTCCAGGTGCTCGGCTGGCTGACCTGGCTGGCCGGCGGCGCGCTGCTCACCCTGATGGTGACCCGCTCGCACGAGATCGCCTGGCCCAAGGCGCTGGGAGCCTCCGCGATCCAGCTGGTCGCCCTGCTCTCGATCGTCAAGCTCGGCACCTTCTGACACCGTCAGGACACCGCCCGACACCGTCCTCCGGCCGCACGTGAAAGAGGCCCCCGCCCGCGTCGATGCGCGGTCGGGGGCCTCTGCGGTGTTGGGGGGATCAGGAGTCCAGCACCTGTCCGGGGCGGCTGACCACCGGCTTCTCCACACTCCACGGGAAGTTGATCCAGTCGTCCGTGCGCTTCCACACATACTCGCACTTCACCAGCGAGTGCGACTTCTCGTAGATCACCGCGCTGCGCACCTCGGCGACCGTGTCCAGGCAGAAGTCGCGGACCAGCTTGAGCGTCTTGCCGGTGTCGGCGACGTCGTCGGTGATCAGCACCCGCTTGTCGGAGAAGTCGATCAGGTTGGGCACCGGCGCCAGCATCACCGGCATGTCCAGGGTGGTCCCCACACCGGTGTAGAACTCCACGTTGACCAGGTGGAGGTTCTTGCAGTCCAGGGCGTAGGCCAGACCGCCCGCGACGAAGACGCCGCCGCGCGCGATGGACAGCACCATGTCCGGCCGGTAGCCGTCGTCGGCGATCGTCTGCGCCAGCTCGCGCACCGCGACGCCGAACCGCTCGTAGGTGAGGTTCTCCCGCACGTCCGTCACATCAGCCATGGTGTTCTCCTGCCTGCCTCAGACGTCGGTGCGGTGGAAGTTCAGGAACGACCGCGACGGCGTCGGCCCGCGCTGCCCCTGGTAGCGCGACCCGTAGCGCTCGCTGCCGTACGGGAACTCGGCGGGCGAGCTCAACCGGAACATGCAGAGCTGGCCGATCTTCATGCCGGGCCACAGCTTGATCGGCAGGGTGGCGAGGTTCGACAGCTCCAGCGTGACGTGGCCGGAGAAACCGGGGTCGATGAAGCCCGCCGTCGAGTGGGTGACCAGGCCCAGGCGGCCCAGCGAGCTCTTGCCCTCCAGCCGGGAGGCGATGTCGTCCGGCAGGCTCACCACCTCGTAGGTGGAGGCCAGCACGAACTCGCCCGGGTGGAGGATGAACGGCTCGTCACCCTCCGGCTCGACCAGCCGGGTGAGGTCCGGCTGCTCGACGGCGGGATCGATGTGGGGATACCGGTGGTTCTCGAAGACCCGGAAGAAGCGGTCCAGCCTGACGTCGATACTCGACGGCTGCACCATGGCGGGCTCGAAGGGGTCGATCTTCACCCGGCCCTTGTCGATCTCGGCACGGATGTCCTGGTCTGAGAGAAGCACCCTGCAAGAGTACGCGGGGGCCGCCCGGCCTCGCCGGACGGCCCCCGCGCCGACACCTGCCGCCTCCGCGGCTACTGCTTCTGCAGCACCCCGGTGGGCACCGGCACCACACTGCGCAGCCGGGCGCAGCGGGGACACCGCATCAGCCGGCCGGGGCCGAGACGCTCGGCCTGCTGCATCGGGAACGAGGCCGCGGTGAACACGTGCCCCTCGGCACAACGGACGACGGTGCGCTCCATCAAGTCGTTCAGATCCCTTCCCCAAGAGCCGCGCCGGAACGGAAGACCCGGCGAGGAACGCCACATTACGGGATCAAAGGGACGGCCCTCCACGCGGCACTCCGGTCCGGTCCGGCCCCGCCCGGACCCCGCGCCGACCCGCCCGAGCCCTCCGCGCGCGGCCCACCGTACGCCCCAACTCCGCTGCCCCGCATACCGGTACGCACACCTGTGAGCCACACCGCAGCCGGAGCGCGACCGGAACGCGGCAGGGCCCCGCGGATCAGCACGCGAGGCCCTGGATGGGGTACAGTATGGGCGCCGACTCCGGTACGAACCGGCGTCCAAGCGGGTGTAGTTTAATGGTAGAACATCAGCTTCCCAAGCTGAGAGCGCGAGTTCGATTCTCGTCACCCGCTCCAGAATGAAACCCCAGGTCAGCGGCCTGGGGTTTGTTCGTTGTCCAGGCCATTTGCAGGCTCCGTGCCCTCAGCGTGCCTTTCGGCCCCGCAACACCCCCTCGGGATCAAGTACGACCCCGCCCGGGTCGGCTGGAAGGCCGAGCGCAAAGCGAAGCGGTCGCCAGGGAAACCCTGCCTCACCCGACTTCGGTCAAAGAATCGGACCTGGCGAACCCACGATGGCCCGCAGTGCCGCGATGTGCCCGTGATAGGCATCCCGCCCTCGCGAGGTCAGCCGGAGCCACACGCGCTGTCGGGTGTCGCGGACGGCCTTGCGCTGCTCGACGTAGCCGGCCTCCATCAGCACAGTCACGTGCTTGCTCAACGCGGATGCCGACAGACTCAGTTGCTGCTGTACAAGGCCGAATTCCGCCTCGCCCGCAGCGTCCAGGAGCGCGCAGACGCGCAACCGGTTGGGCGCGTGAATGGTGGCGTCGAAGCCCTCCATCAGACCGCGCCCTCCGGCGCTTGCGCAGGCTTCCGGTGCAGCCGCACGAAGGCGAGGTGACAGCCGACGGACACCGCGGCGCCGATCAGCGAGGCCGCGATCAGCCAGGCCGGCCGCCCGGTGGCACGAAAGACGATCGGTGCCCCCACCATCAGCACGGGCAGGCCCACCGCGATCGGGACGATCGCCCGCTTCGGTAGCACGTCCAGCCGCAGTGCCACCCCTGTCCGGGCGCGCCAAGCCCTCGTCGCGACCGCCTGCAGCGCTCCCTGCACCGCGATGACCGTCACCGCGACACCCATCCAGACCATGCGCGGAAGCAGCCATTCTCCGTCGGCCACGGCACCTCCGACGCATATCGGGAGCACACCGATGTAGAGCGTCAGCGCGACGAAGAACCAGGTCGGCCACGGTGTGGCCGACAACGCGGCACCAGTTGCACGGATCTGCTCCACAGCGGTCAGCGCGGCACGAGCCTGCTCCGGCGTGGGCCGTCGCCGATCAGTTTCCATGGCGGCAAGAGTAGCGCTGACTTTCCAGTACGGAAAGACACACGTCGCCGGTGCGGAAAGCGGTGGCCTCCCGCTCCCCTTGCCGGATCGCGGAGGGCGCCTGAGTCACGTCACAACGCAAGCCTCCCGGACGTCGCACCGCACGCTGCTGGGCCGGCCCCACCGGTCTCGCACGATCGGCGGGAAACACCGAGAACATCTCCGTCTCCCTCCCCTCCGACCTGCTCGCGGTGCTGCGGGAGCGGACCGGAAAGCGCGGACTGTCCTCCTACATCACCGAGGCTGTCCGGCATCGGCTCGAGATGGACGGCCTGGCAGAGATCGTTGCCGCACAGGAGGCGGAGCAAGGCCCTCTGACCGAGGCAGAGGTCGAGGCCGCGTCCCGTGAGCTCTTCGGCGACGCCGGACACGGAGGAAGGCGCGCAGCGTGAAGGAGACAGCCGCCCGGTCGGTCGTCCTCGACTCACAGGCGCTGACGCTGCTCCTGCGCAGTGACCGCGCCATGATGGCGCGGATCGAGGCGACCCGCAGAGCGGGTCTGCCCGTCCGCGTCTCGGCGCTGACCGTCGTCGAGGTGCACGGCAAGACCGACGTGCCTCGCCTGCACTGGCATCTCTCCCGGCTCCGGCTCGAGGCCGTGATGCCGGAGGACTCACTCGAGGCCGTGCAGCTGTTGAAGGAAGCCGGGGGACTGCACGAGCACACGTACGCGATCGACGCCCTGGTGGCCGCGATGGCCCTCCGCTCCCCGGCCCCGGCCCTCGTCCTCACCTCGGACAGGGACGACTGGACCAGACTCTGCGGTGACCGCGTCATCATCCGGGACGTCTGACGCCCCGGACAGGTCGTGCGCAGCCGCAACTGGGCGCCTACGGCCTCTGGGCCCGGCCTACACAGTCACGAGGCGCACCCTGTTCTCACAGAGCTTTGCCATGTCATCGATGTTCGAGGTGAGCATGACGACAGGGCGGCGCTGCCTCAGCACCATCTCGGCCACGGCGGCATCGATGGCGTACTGGTGACCGTGAAGCCCAGCATTGACCAACATGGCCGAGGCCGCCTTGGCCTCCTCATCACCGACAGGTACGACCCGCACGCCGGACAGTACCCAGGCGAGCCGCGCCTTCTCAGTCCGTTGATGCACCGCTTCGATGATGGTGAGTGCGCTGACGACCACCTCCATGCCCCGCTTGCGGGCTTCCGCGACGAGGGCGACGACGGGCTCGTGATCACCGATGAACTTCGAAAGCCCCTCGCAGTCGAGAACGAGGGTGCCTTCATGGCTCAGCTTGCGGCGGGCCATTGCCCCGCCTCGGCGAACACCTCGTCGAAGACCTGACGCGCCCGGTCCCGCTCACTCTCGGAGATCGGCCCCTGGCGGCGTTCGTAGTCGGCCAAATACTCATCGAGGATCTGGCCACGCAGCTCACGCTCCACCGCTTCGGCAATGAACGCGGAGAACTCACGCTTGCCCACCCGTCGACGGATAGCCTCTGCCGTCCCCTCGGGGAGGGAGAGGCTGACCCGTGTGGCCGGCCCTTCGCCAACGCTGTAAGGACTCTCACCCATGACCCCACATTATCAAACGAGTAGGAATCAAGGTCTACATTTCGCGCCCTCGCCGGCACGAGCCGCGCGTCCGGCAGTTCACGGTCTCGCTTCTCCTCTCGTTCACCTCCGTCCAACCGTGTCCGAGCGCCGAGAACGAACCGCTTCACCCCCCAAGGGCAGCGGCGGGCCCCCGACGCAACCGCAATTCGCCGCCAGAGGTCCGCCGCCCGCCCAACCCGGATCAGGCCGCATCCGCCACCCGCCCGTTCCTGGACCGCCCGCCCGGACGACGTGCCCTCCGCGTGCGCGTAAGGACGGACAACGGCGGTCTGCAGAGGTGCCTCCAGCCGCCCTCACCGGATCCACCAATACCAAAACCACAGGTCAGCGACCTGGGGCTCACCTCGGGCAAGGACGACTGAACCAGACTCTGCGGCGACCGCGTCATCATCCGGAACGTCTGACGCCCCGGACAGACCGTCCGCAGCCGCAACCGGGCGCATACGCCCCGCCCACTCCCCGACCCGTTCAGCGATGACCGGCCCGGCATCTGGTCATATACCGTCCGCTCAGATCTGGCCGAGGTCGATCTCCACCGGGAAAGGAGCCACGACCTTGACCACACCGGTGAACACGTCGCCTTCCCGGTAACTCTTCGTCGCCAGGTCCAGGACGTAGGTGTACACCAGCGGAACACCGGTCAGGGCCTGCTCGATGCGCCAGTAGAAGCCGATGCCGGCCTTGGCGTACTGGTCGACCTTCACGATCCGGTCGGTGGTTTCCGAACCCGGCGAGACCACTTCGGCCACCAGCAGCACATGCTCCGGGCGGGTGGGTGCGACGTCGATCGTCTCCGCGCGGTAGACGACGACGTCCGGACGCCGATTGGTGAGCGGGACGTCCTGCAACCGGACATCAAAGTCCGTGTCGGCGTTCCAGCCCGGTCCTGCGGCCACATCCAGTCCGTTGGCCAGAATCCTCGCCAGCCGGTTGTGCCGCTTGGACGCACTCGGACTCACGACGACCATCCCGTCCACGATCTCGATCCCGGCGCACTGCTCCTCGGACCAGGAGTCGTACTCCTGCGCGGTGATCTGCTCATGCATCCACGAGGGGGCCACCATCTCGGCTGCCATGACGCGCCTCCCAGACTTCCCGGATACGGTGCGGCGGGCCCGATCCCGCTTCAGTCAGCGTACTGTCTCCGCGCCGTCCCGCGGTTTCTTGCCTCGAGCAGCCGCATCCTGGACGCGACCGGGTGGCGGGACCCCTGCGCGGAGATGCGCGCGAGCGACTGGAGACGGATCGGGTTGCTCCTCGTTCCGGCGGCATCCGCGAATACGCCCGCGCCGATGGCGGATGCAGTCGAGCCCGGGCGCGAATGGTGGCTTCTGCGCGGCTGCAACTCGGCGTCGAAGGTCTGCCGGGGTCTGCCGGGGTCTGCCTGGGTCTGCCTGGGTCTGCCTGGGTCTGCCGGATGCTCGACCGGAGTCAGGTGCTCCGGGCGAACCGTCCGTCTCCCGGCGCACCAGCAGTGCCGAGAAGGAACCTCTGCTGCGCCGCGACCTGGGCGACGGACGGAACGGCGGCTCCGCCGTCAGCGGGCGCTCGTGGTGCCGATGTCGGAGATGTGGTTGTACCGCTCCACCAGCACGAAGAGCTTGGTCTTCTGCTTCGTCGTTCCGCTGCCGAAGGTCAGGGTGACGACGAGCTCATGGGCGTGACCTACGGCTCCGTTGTCGGTCACCGTCCACCGCGCCGGGACGTTCTGGGCACGCAGGACGCCGTCCGCCCCGTTCTCCTCCTCCCAGGCCGCCAGCCGCTCGGCGAAGTCGGGCGTCAGGTAGTGGCTGCGGAGCGCCGTGGCCAGCGTGGCGTCCGGGTCCGTGTAGTCGCCCTTCGCGTCGATGTAGGCGCCGTAGAAGTCGGCGACCCGGGTCACCACGTGGCCGGGCGTGCCGCTGACCGTCTGCACCGCGGCGGTGGACGTCCTGGCCGGGGCGTGGACGGCCGCCTGTGTCGGCACCTGCGCAGCCACGCCGAGTCCGACAGCCAGGGCGAGGCCGACGGCGACGGCCGCGCGACGGTCCGGACGACGGCGTCCGAGAGACTTCCTGTTCATGTGCGTCTTCCCTTTCTGGTTCATGCGGGATTGCTCCGATCCATGAATTGGCCTCGGCGGCCGGCCGATTCCGACGGGTTCCGGGGCCACAACACGCGTCGGGCCTTCAGCAGGCGGGACTGCTGGAGATCTTGATTCCGGTGACGCTGTAGGCGTTCGCGAACACCGTCCAGGAATTCGGCGCCAGGCAGATCGCATTGCCGTCCTGGAGCCGCAGATACGCCACGTCGTCGTTCCGGGTGTTCACGACGTAGTAGTGCGGGCGGGATCTGACCGTCTGGTAGGAGCTTGTGACATCGCGGTACTTCGTGATCGGCGTGCCCGCCTCAAAGGCTTCCTCGTCCACGTAGAAGCAGACGTAGGGGTACGGGCAGCCGTTGGTGGAGCCCTCCGCGTGGGCCGCCGACGCGCCGGCCACGGACACGGCGGCGACGGCCACGGTCGCGCCGGCGATGCCTGCCGCCTTTCGGACGACGGATCTCATCAAACCTCCAAGAATCGAGCAGGTGTGTCTGACGCGGCAGCAAGGGACCGCGATCCGTTGCGCATGCCGCTGTGCAGCTGGGGAATGGCCGAGGCTGCGACGCGTACGGCAACCGGCATCCGCCGGTCGGTCCTGGCAGCCGTGCTCGGTGCGACACCAAGAGCATCAGCGGTCACCGGAATCCAGCGCAACGGCGACCGCCCCTTTGACGGCGGTGGAACCGTCCCAGCCCATCTGACGTGCAGGGACATGAGTGCCTGGGACCACGGGACAGCGGACGGACCACGGAGGAGCGGTGTCGATGCGGGATGACGTCGAGGAGTTCGCGGCGCTGCTGCGACGGCTGAAGGACCGCACGGACCGGAGCTACGGCTCCCTGGCCCGCCGGGTCGACATGAACACCTCCACGCTGCACCGGTACTGCAGGGGCGAGGCGGTGCCACAGGAGTTCGCGCCCGTGGAGCGGCTCGCGGGCTTCTGTGAGGCGACACCGGAGGAACGGCTCGAACTGCACCGGCTGTGGTTGTCGGCGGTGGCGGCTCGGCAGGGGGTGCGTCCGGCCGACTCGGCGACGGCGGCGGCGACGGCAGCTCCGGCACCGGCACCGGACGGGGCACGCGTCGAGGAGAGCGGCTCCGCGGAGCAGCCCGGGGGCGACCCCGCCCCGGACGGGTCCGTCCCCTCCACCGCCCCCCGCGTCTGGTATCGCCGCCGGCGGGTCCTGGCGTCCACCGCCGTGGCCTGTGCGCTGCTCGCCACTCCGGCCATCAGGTCCGCCCTGCCGGACGACCGCTCCTCCGAGACGGACGCCGCCCGCTCCGCAGGCGTGGGGACGACCGCCCCCGGCGCGCGCGACCCGGCCGCGAAGCCGGCCACGGGCCTGCCCCTCGCCTGGAGCGTCGACTCCCTGGTCTGGGACAAGGGCTGCGACCACGACTACGTCATCGACAAGCCGCCCGCACAGGTGCCGTCACCGCCGGTGGAGCAGGACGCCGGGACGTGGGCGGCGACGCAGGGCGCGGTGCACGGGCGGCGGACGAAAGTGCAGATCTCGGTGCAGGGGCGATCGTCCACGGCCGTGGTCCTGAAGGCGCTCCACGTCCGCGTCGTCAGCCGCAGCACCCCGGGCGGCGGTGGGAACGCGTACGCCATGGGCCAAGGCTGCGGCGGCGACCTCACGCCCCGCCGCTTCACCGTGAACCTCGACGCCGACCGCCCCGTCACCAGCCCGACGGACGGCTCCGACATCGAACGCACCGTTCCCGCCGTGCACTTCCCCTACCGCGTCTCCGACGAGGACCCGGAGGTACTGCTGGTCGACGCGACGACACAGACCTACGACGCCCGCTGGTACCTCGAACTCGACTGGTCCTCGCAGGGGCGCACCGGCACGATCCGCATCGACGACCACGGCCGTCCGTTCCACACCACCAGCATCGAGGGACTGCCGCACTACTGGCACGGCACGAACGACGCCGGCGAACGTGCCTGGGTCCCGTACGACAGCTAGTGCCCCCGGCCGGCAGCGGTTGCCCGTCGAGGACCGGCGTCCGGTGCGTGCTCCCGGCGTGCCAGGCTCAGGTTCCCCACGCCCGCCCGTCGGCGCAGCAGCTTCGCGCCGCTCGGACCACTGCCGACGGGACACCCGACGGCCTCCGCGTGCCCGTAGGGCGGACAACAGCGGTCCGCATCGGCCGCGGCACCGGCCGTCGCACAGGGACCGGTCGTCAGACGACGTCGCGGACGTTGTGCTCCGTCAGGTCGGAGGCGTTCCGGGCCACAGCACGGTAGTCGGCGTCGTCGTGGAGGACGGTCAGCCCATGGTGAGCCGCGGTCGCAGCGATGATGAGGTCCACCGCCGAGGTGCTGCGATGCTCCCCGGCCCGGGCCATCCTGTGCTGCACCCCGTCGATCCAGCGGCCGGCGCTCTTCGGCACGGGAACGTCGGGATAGAGGTCGGTGAACATCTCCGCGATCTCGTCGTACTCGCGTCCGTTCCTGGCGCTGTACAGGAACTCCGCGCGCTGGGCGTAGCAGGACCCGACCGCTCCGGCATCGATCGCGTCGTACCAGGACGACTGCAGCTTCGGGTCACTGAGCAACCGCACCAGCCCCGAGGTGTCGAGCAGGTAGATCACCGGCTGTCCTTCTCCGCGCGATGCAGGCGCTCGGCGTCCTCGACGGCCCCCCAGCCACGCGCACGCTCGAAGTGGTGGCGTATCCGCGCCGCACGCTCCTGCTGGTCGGCATAGAAGTGCAGAGCCAGGTTGACCGCCTCCTTCTTGGTCCTGGCCTTGGAGAGAGCCATCGCCTTTTCCAGAGCCTCGTCGTCGATGTCGATCTGGGTCACGGACATGCTGCGTCTCCCGTCGATGTTGGTTATGTACATAGAAGGATACGTGACCAACATTGCCTACGCGACGCCTCCCGGTCCACAGCGGCGCCCCCCGTCGCCCACGCCAGAGGCCGCGGATCCCGAAGGCGCAGGTCACATCCCTCGGCCGCGCCCGGGCGTCATCGCTTCCCGCCGAGAGAGCGGAACAGGTTCCCGTCACCCGCTCCATGCTGAAACCCCGAGTCAGCGACCTGGAAGCTAGTGACCCCCAGATCGCTCAGCAGGTCGCGCACCATTCGTGCGGCACCCGTGGCCGGGGCGGGCTTACGTCGACCTGAGGAACACGGAGCGCACATCAATGCCCGGGCCGGTCGCCCTGCGCGCCCGCAGGGCCGTGGCCGGCATGTGCCGACCGGGTCCACCGCACTCCTGGGCGCGTGACCGACGCAGCCCGCATTCCATAGCGCACCGCACACCGACCGCCATACCGCCAGCACTGGCGCGCGACCCCAATTCGGCGTCCAGGCCGATTAGTCCCCAGCGTGCCGGTCACCGGGGCACGCAGTCGGCACGGACGGGTCTGCGCCGAGAAGTGGCGGGCCGCCAAACGCGCCGTCGACCACAAACGGAAGACGGAATTCCACCCTGGATCCTCTCTCACCTGCAATGGTTCGCGCCTGCAGATTGGCTCGACCGTCACACTCTGGCATTATCCCATCATGGCGAGATCGGGTGGGGACCTGAAAGCATGGCTGTGCGGGCTGAACGATGTCGGACTGCGTGAACTTCTCTGCATTCCGGGGCCCTTGCCATATTTGGCGAAGGTATCCTTTCCCAGTGCGTCGGTTCGGCACGGCAAGCGTGAACTGCGCATCGTGCGTGCCTGGTTGAGCCGTGCAAGCGTGCGCGACATCAAGTTCGTGGCGGAGGCTGCGGCGAAATTCGCCTGTGATGTGCTGGCCGCGTTCGACGGCGCGCCCGGGGAAGGTTTCGAAGGGACGGACCCCGAGGCTGTCGAGGCGCTTTTCGCCGCACTGCCCCCGGTGCTGGCCACATTGACCCTCCACGCATTCGCCTTGGAGGAGGGAACTCCGCGACAGGTGATGATGGACGAGCACTGGACCCGGTTTGTCGAAGCGGCGGCGCAGTCAGCTGACGGTCAAGACGCGCAGGCGGATCAGGCGATTTCTCTGCAAGAGAAAAACGACGAGGAGAAGTCTGTGGCCGAGCTGGGCGGCAAGGGCGGCGAGCGAGCAGACGGGACGACGGCCTCTTCCGATCCGGTCACTGCGTCGAGTCTGGAGAAGGTTCTGGGGACACTTCGTCCGAAGGCGGAGGGTCTCGCCAGCCTGTTGCGGTCGACCGCCGAGGACGTGGCCGGTGGACGTGCCGTTCCGGACAGCTTGCTGGCACACGCGGCCGAGTGGAACGACGAGCGAGCGACTGCCGCGCGAGCGGCGCAGGCGGTCGGCCGAGGGTGGCCGGAGAAGAGCGGGTGGTCGAAGCTCCAGGGAGTTGTCGACGATCTGCGCGCCGAGGAGGAGAGGGCGAGCCGTATCGCCACGCTGCACGAGCAGCGGAAGGGTGTCCTCGCGACCCTGCGGATGATCGAGCAGACGGGCGGCGGGTCTCACGTGGCCCCCATACGACAGGCACTGCAGGCCCTGGACGAGCAGATAGCGGAGCTGGGGGGCGGGACCGGCCCGGAGGCCGACGCGGACGGGGACGCGGGCGTGGACGGGGACGGGGACGCGGGCGTGGACGTGGACGTGGACGCGGGCGTGGGCGTGGACGCGGAGGCGAACACGGACGCGGACGCGGCCCGGGTGCCGTCGCCCCGGGCGGGGGAGGAGACCGCAGGGCGGACGCCGTCGCGTGGGGGCGCACAGCCGGACGGTGAGAAGCCGGACGACGAAGGGAAGGGCGCGCCTTCGGCAGCCGACCCCGAGCCGCTCGACCTCGCCGAGTCGCCCCGGGTACCGGTGACGCCCGAGCTGACCACCCCGGTCACTGCGGTCGCGGCACCCCCCACCGCGGAACCGGCCCTGGCGTCCGAGGTCGCCCCGCAGGAGGCGGGTCCCCGGCCGGACGGCCCCGCGGCGACCATGCCGCCCTCCCGGCGGACGATGCCCGGGACGCCGGCGGCCGACACCGGGGAGACCGGGAAGACCGGCGGAACCGGGTCCGTGGCCGCCGCCATGCCGATATCCCCGCACTCGCCCGCCGTCCCGGCCTCCGAGGAGGCGGACGCGAGGAGACCTCTCGTCTGGGAAGCGGGCCCGCCGTCTCCGGAGTCCCCCTCCGACTCCCCGGTGGAGCGTCTGGTGAAGAACGGCCGGTTCCAGGAGGCGTACTGGATGACGGCCGGCTCCGACGAGCCCGCCCACCGTGCCGACTGCCTCGCCTTCACCGAGGCCGCCTTCGCCACCGTCCTGCCGGAGGACGGCACCGCGGTGATCTCGCGCTTCGGCCCCGACCTGGAGTGCCTGCAGAGCGACCGCCCCGCACTGATGGTGGCCGCGGTCGCCTCCGTCCGGGCGGGCCTCGTCGCAGGCCACCCGAACGACGTGTTGCTGCAGTGCGACCCGTGCGCCTCTCTCCACGGTCCCTGGCGCCGCCTCCTGGAGTGCGCGCTCGGCATCCTGAAGCGCTTCCAGCCGCTGGACCCGGCGGCCTTGCGGTTCTCCGTCGACACGAACCCTTCGCTCACCCGCGCCGGCGTCGCCCAAGAGGCCGCTCGGCTCAGGGAGGAGGTGCCGAAACTCAGGATCGGCTACGCGCGCGCCACCCAGGTGCAGAACCTGCTGATGCGGCATGACCAGCCGCTCGGTTTCGCCCTGAGGGCGATCGAGGACTGGGCCTCCGACGCCGCAGAGCGGTCCGTGCTGGACGACGCCTGGCGGGCGTTCAGCAAGCGTGACGCGGCGGAGCGGATGATCGAGGAGGCCGACGCGGCGATCCGCACCACGAAGCAGGCCAAGGTGCCCATCGAGGCGAAGGCCCTGCGATCCCTGCTCAGCCGCATCGACCAGGTGGTCACTCTGCTGACCCAGGCACGCGCCCTGGCCGCGCCGGAGTTCGAGGAACGCAGCGACACGGTGACGGACCTGGGGCACGCCCTCGCACAGGTCCGGGAGGAGGAACCGCTCCCGGGTGTGGAAGGCGCGGCGCTGCTCCGGCTGCGGTACTGGCTCGAGGGCCAGGACGCACCCTCCGCCACCGGCTCCCGGAGGACCCTCCTCGAGGGCTCGGACGAGACGGAGGACGGAGAGGGATACGGTGCGGACGGGCACGCGCACGGGCAGGCGCTCGCCTTCTCCCGGACGTTGCGCCCCGCGGACGATGCGCTGCTCGCCGCCCCCGACCTGCCGCGCACCCCCGAGGGGAAGCCTGATCCGGCCGCTCCCGGCTTCGTCGAGGCCATGGGCACGTTGCTGGGGCCGGTGGATGTGCCGTCCGTGCTCCTCACCTACGCCGAGCGCGGTGACCTGCACCTCGCGGACGCCTTGGTCGAGGCCATCGGCCAAGGGCTCGTCCCGGCCGTCGGACCGGACGACGCGGTGCTGCCGGCCGAGTGGCGGGCGCGGCGCGACACGCAGTGGACGCGCTGGTCGGCAACGCGGGCCGAGCGGCACCGTGTGGCGTCGGGGCTGCTCGCGGAGCTGCGCACCCAGAACCTGGACGTGCCCGCCGAACGCGACCTGGTGGGACGCCTGGAGCAGTTGGAACGGGCCGTCCCCGAAGGGGCCTTCCGCACCACGGTCGAGCGGATCCGCCGTCTGGAGGCCGAACTCGAGGAGCGGGTGCAGGCACATGTGCGCAGGCTGCGCGGCCAACTGGAGTCGTTGAACCTGTCCGAGAAGGACCGTGACCGCATTCACGGCCTGCTGGAGGCGGGCGACACCGTCACCGCGGAGGAGTGCCTGGCGCTGCTGCGAAAGGGCGACAGCCTGCCGGAGTGGAGCGGCGAAGCCCCGGGGGAGGACCTGGAGCGCTTCGTCGCCGGGCTGGAGACCGTCACCCCGGTCAAGTCGGGTCAGCAGGGCGTCTCGGCCCGTCCGTGGGCAGATGCCTACGCGGACGCGGAGCCGCTGACCGACACCGCGCTCGCCGGACTGGAGTCCTGGGACGCACTCGGAAAGCCGACCACCCGCGGCGCGGAGTGGCAGAAGCACGTGCCGACGGTACTGCGCCTGTTGGGGCTCGAGGGCCGTCCGCCCTCCCGGGACGACCAGCGTCAGGTGCGCGGCATCCTCAGGCTCAGCGCCAAGCTGCGCGCCGACGAGAGCGCACCCGGCTACGTCGCGGATCTCGGCTCCGCGGCCTCCACCTACACGGTCCTGGTGGTGACCGACGAGCTCCGCGGGCGCAGCCCGCTGGAACTGCTCGACCGCAACGACACCGGCGCGTGCATCATCCTCTACCTCTACCCTCTGGGCATGGCGGGCCGTCGCAAGCTGGTCATGCACGCCCGGACGTCGTCGCAGCAGGCACTGGTCGTGGACCCGGCCGTCTTCGGCTGGGTCGTGGCACGGTCGCCGCGGTCCTTCCGCGCGCTGCAGCGGGTGACACTGCCGTGGACGGGGTTCAAGCCGTACACGCCGTTCGTGGCGGGTCTGGTGCCGCCGGAGGTCTTCTACGGCCGGAGCGAGGAGATGGCCGAGGTCGTCGACCCCTTGGGGGCGCTCTTCCTCTACGGCGGCCGACAACTCGGAAAGTCGGCGCTGCTCCGCAAGGTCGAGGCGGACTACGCGTCGAGTCCGGAGCGCAGGGCCGTCTACCTGGACCTGAAGGCACGCGGGGTGGGGGAGGCCGAACCGGCCGAACGCATCTGGCCGGTGCTCGCCGCGGAGCTGAAGCGGGTGGGCGTCCTGGGTCCGAAGGCGTCCACCGCGATGCGGCCGGACCAGCTCGTGGACCAGGTCCGCCGCTGGCTGGAGGAGAACCCGGACCGGCGGGTACTGGTGCTGGCGGACGAGGCGGACGCCTTCCTGACGGCCGACTCCAAGGCGGTACGCGGCGCGGGCGGCGAGGGCACATTCGCCAACGTCGCGCGGCTGAAAGGCCTGATGGACAGCACCGACCGCCGCTTCAAGGTCATCTTCGCCGGTCTCCATCAGGTGCAGCGGTTCAGCAAGCTGTCGAACGTTCCGCTGGCCCATGGCCGTGAACTGCTGATCGGCCCGCTCAAGCCGGCCGAGGCGCAGCGGCTGGTCGTCGGGCCGATGGCCGCGTTCGGGTACCGGTTCGAGCGGGCGGAGCTGGTGTGGCGGGTGCTCGCCGCGACCAACTACCAGGCGTGTCTGGTGCAGATCTTCTGCGAGCGGCTGGTCACCGCGCTGCGGGAGAAGCCGGTCGGATCGGCGCACTGGCCCATCACCGTCACCGAGGAGGACATCCGTGCCGTGACGCGTTCGGCGGAGGTGCACCGGTCCATCGCCGAGCGGATGAGGCTCACCATCAACCTGGAGGACCGCTACCGGGTGCTCGCCCTAGTGATCGCGCTGCGCAGCCAGGCCGACGGCTTCCAGCGGGGCTACGACGCCGACGAGCTCCTGCACGCGGCGAAGGCGCACTGGGAGGACGGCTTCCGCAGTCTGACCGCCAACGACGTGAAGATCTACCTGGACGAGATGGTCGGCCTGGGGTTGCTGACCCAGCAGGTCGGCGACCACCGGCGCTACGCGGTGCGCAGCCCCAACGTGGTGCACATGCTGGGCACCCGGGACGATCTGGAACTGGAGCTGGAGCAGACCGAGTTCAGCCTGCCGTACGACTACAACCCGCGGTTCTCACGGCGTCTGGTCGGGCAGGACCGCCAAGGGGTCCATCGTTACAGTCCCCTCACCGAGCAGGAGTTGTTCCTCGCCACCAGTCCTGGGCTCCGCCTGGTGTGCCTCACCAAGGCACACGGGCCGAAGCTGGCCATGGACGCCGTCCGTTCCTACGCCGAGGCGCGCGAGCTCACCGTCCACAACGCGACGCCGGACACTCTCGTGGGCGTCCTGACCAAGGCCACCCGTGACCGGATGCCCGGCGTGGTCGTCGCCGACCTGCGCTACCTGGGCACGGACAGCCTCACCGAGGCCCTGGAACGGCTCCACCAGTACACGGCGGTCTCCCGGGGGGACAAGAACCGGGCGGTGATCGCCCTGACGGATCCGCGGGCGCGATCGGTGCTCGACGACGAGCGGGTCACCGAGGTGGTTCGGCCGGCGCGGTGGAACGTGGACAGTCTCCGGGCGTGGCCGGAGTGCCCCTTCGACACCCCTGACAAGAGGAGTCGCCTGGTGAACGCGACGGGCGGCTGGCCCCATCTCGTGGAGCGCACCGTCGATCTGGCGACCCGGGGCGGGGCGACCCTGGAGACGGCTCTGGAGATGAGCAAGGCCGTGTACGACCGGGAGGACGCCGCCCGCGGCCACCTCGAACGGGTCGAACTCGACGCGGAGACACTCGCCCTGCTGGGCACATGGGTGCAGTACCTGGAACCCGGCGACGCGTCCACCCAGGCGGACATCGCCGCCGTCACCGGTCTCGGTCTCAAGGAATCCGCCGAGTTCATCCGCAGGCTGGAGGACCACGGCGTCCTGGACGACCGGGAGGACGGTTATGCCCTCGACCTGGTCACCTTCCGGGCACTGCAGACGGTGGAGCGCCAGGCGTGACGTACCCCGCGCCGGTGAGCCGGACGGCGCTGCCCGGTGCCCGGCTCCGGCTCGTCCGTCTGGTGCACGATCTGAACCGGGGGCGCAGCTGTCTGCTGTTGCTGCCCGCTCGGCTGCTGGGCGGGCCCGGGTCGCCGGGTGAGGAGCTGCTGGACGAGGTCCTGCACGAGTTGGGCGACCACGTGCTGCTCCCACCGGCCGGGACCGGGGACACGGATCCACCCACGGCCGACGTATGGCTTCCCCCGCAGCGGACGGCGCCCGACGCCGCCAGGTGGTCCGGCCTCGCCCCGGTCCTGGACTACGACGACGGGCTCGGCGACCTGTTCGGCCCCACGCCGCCGACGGCGCCGGGAACGGGGGCGCCGGCCCCCTGGCCGGCCACGCCTGCGCCTCCGCCCCTGCGGACCGGGTCCGGGAGGCGGGCCGGCGGCCCGTCCGAGGTGGAGGCGCTGGCCGGCCTCCTGGAGCGCCTCGCGAAGGAACTGAACCTCCAGGGCGGCACCACGGACGGTGACGGTGACGAGGAGGGAGACGTGCTCACTCGTCTCGTCCGGGGCCGGAGCGGCAGGCCCGAGACCAGACCGGTGGTCGTCCGGGGATGGCGCGAGTCCGCGCCGTCCGCCACCGGCCACCTCCTGCGCCGCATGGTGGCGGTGACGAAGGAGGCCGGCCTGCCGCCGGGCCGCGGCCCACGGGCCTTGGTGGTCGCCACGACCGACGACCTGCCCCCCGGCCTGCCCGGCCAGCTCGTTCGCGAGGACGTGGCGGTCCACTGGTGGTGGGGCGTCACGGGCCGTCTGGACACCGCCACGGTGGTCGCCCTCTCGCGCCCACCGCTCGACTCCCCCCTCGCCCGCAGGCAGCTCTACGAGGCCGTCGCCCAGGCCACCATCGCGGAGATCTGCGGTCCCTTCCTCGACATCGCGTCGACCTTGGCCGCACGGTGGATCGACGGCCGCCCGGAGACCCTGCCGGACGCTCTGCGTGAGGTGCTCGAGGCCGTCCCCGTCCCCGAGGCGTCACTCCTGGCCGGCCAGAACCTCGCCCGTGGCCCGGGTGCCCACCCCGACGAAGCCCTGCTCCCCGCCTGGAACGCGGCCGCCGTGGAAAGCTGGGACGGACGGCTCCGCCGTCACCCGGCCCACTGTCTGGACAACGAGCACGCCATGGCGTCCCAGGTGTGGCTGGCCCAGAATCACGTGCTGCTTCCCTTGCTGGACGCCGCACGCGAGCGCTTCGCGGACGTCGTCCGGGCGAACGCACGCATCCCCCTGCAGCGCCTTGCCGAGCAGTACGGGCCGCGCCGTGACCTCGACGAGGGGGGCGTGCCGCCGAGCACGCTGATCGAGACCATGGAGGTGGGCGCCATGTGGGGAGCCTTCCGCGACGGCGCCATCGCCCTGACCCAACGCGATCGCCGTCACCTCCGCATCCTGCGCGAGGCCCGCAACCTGCTCGCCCACCGCACACCGTTGGACGGGGAGGGGCTGCAGACCCTGATCAAGGAACTGTGCCGGTAGGGCCTGTCGAGTCGCGTCCCGGGGAGCTCCGGCGAAGGCGGCGCGGTCGTGCCACCCACGAGGACCCGCGGGCTCACACGGGGCCCACGCCTCGGGGTGGCCTGGGCCGAACTCCCCGACCAGTGCGGGTCGTTGCTCCGCTCCCGGTATCCACGTCGTCTTCGCACACCTGGCCGTGTCCCGGGGCTACGCTGCGGGCGGGTCACTGGGACCACGGCGACGACTGGGGGCGTGAGGCTGCGGTGGAGCGCGTACTGGCCGACCGGTACCGGCTCGTCCGGCTGCTGGGGCAGGGCGGGATGGGGGAGGTGTGGGAGGGGCGCGACGAGGTGCTCGGGCGCGCGGTCGCCGTCAAGGTGATCTCGGTGCTCGCGGGCGGCGGCAGCGCCGCCGACGAGGCACGCGCCCGGTTCCTCCGCGAGGCGCGGATCACGGCCGCGCTGCAGCACCCCCACATCGTGACCGTGCACGACCTCGGCACGGCCACCACGGCCGAGGGCAGCACGCCGTTCCTGGTCATGGAACTGCTGCGCGGCGAGGGTCTGGAGGCCGCGGTCCGCCGCGGTCCGGTCGGCGGGGCGGACGCGGCCCGCTGGGGCGGACAGATCTGCGAGGCCCTCGCGGAGGCGCATGCCGCCGGTGTCATGCACCGTGACATCAAGCCCGCCAACCTCTTCGTCGAGACGTCGGGCCGGGTCAAGGTCCTCGACTTCGGCATCGCGCGGGCTGCCGACCCCGCGGCCGCCGACGGCCGGCTGACCCGCACCGGTCTCCTCGTCGGTACGGCCGCGTACATGGCGCCCGAGCAGGCCCGCGGCCACCCGGAGCAGGCGAGCGACCTGTACGCGGTGGGCTGCGTGCTGTTCGAGCTGCGCACCGGTCGGCTGCCGTTCACCGCGCCCGACGCCCTCGGGTTCCTGACGGCACACCTCAACGACGCGCCGCCCGCGCCGAGCAGTGTGGCACCCGACGTCTCACCCGCCTGGGACCGGCTGATCCTGCGCCTGCTGGCGAAGGACCCGCGTGCCAGGTACGGCTCGGCCGGGGAGCTCGCCGACGCGCTGCGGGAGCTCGACGGCCCGCCGGCGGCCGCGGCGCCGGTGCCGTCCCCGCGGCCGGGAGGCGCGAGCACCGCTCCGGCACCGGAGGCCGCTCCCACCGTCGCGTCGACACGGCGCGACACCCCGGCGGAGGCCGGCCGTCCGGCCCTGAGCCGTCGCGGACTGCTCCTGGGCGGCGCCGGGTTCGCCGTGGTGGCCACGGTCGGCGTCGCCGCGGGCGTCCACCTCACCGGCGCTCCCGGGCACGACCCGTTCGCCTGGTCGCACGACCTCGGCTCGGACCGCGGGGGCTACGACCAGCCCCTTCGGTCCGGCGAGCGCTGCTTCGTCCCGGCCCATGACAGCGCGGTGGTCCAGGCGGTCTCGCTCACCGACGGCAGGCGCCTGTGGAGGCGCGACCTCGACCTCGCGTGGCCGTTGCACGGACGTTCGCAGGCCGCCGTGACCGACGGCGGCGACACCGTGGTCGTGCTGACCGAGCGGCCCGCGGGTGACCTCGTCCCGATGCTGCACGTCCTCGACGGCGCCACCGGCAGGACCCGCTGGGAGCTGGAGTCGTACGACAAGGACGACTACACCCTGCACGTGCTCGACCGCGCCGGGCTGGTCCTCTTCGGCAGCGACGACCCCAACCAGCAGCACGTCACCGCCTTCGAGGCACGGACGGGAGAGGAACGCTGGAGCCGGACGGTGTCCGGACCGGGCCCCGTCACGGCGATCGGGGACCTGGCCCTGGTGGGCTCGACGGCACTCGACGGCACGACCGGGAAGAAGCTGTGGGAGCAACCCCGCCTGCACCCGTACGGCGACCGGCACGAGGGCCCGACCGCGCCGCGGCGGACGGGCGACGACGTCCTCTTCCACGAGCAGGGCGCGAACGACCGCGTCGACCTCGTCCTGCGCGCCGTGCGCACGGGACGTGAGAAGTGGCGCCTCCCCCTGTCCGCGATCAGGACCGTGCCCGGCAGCGACACCCTCCACCAGACTCCCCCGGCGGCCCCGCTCTCCGGCACCACCCTTCTGCTGCCGCGCCTTCCGGGTGAGCGCGGCGGGCCCACTGCCGTCGACGTCCGTACGGGGAGGGAGAAGTGGACGTTCGACGGCGCGGCCGGCTCCCCGGACGGCGGGCCCGACCCGGTGTCCACTCCCGACGGCTTCGTCCTGCCCACGGCCGACGGCGTGGTCTGCCTCGGCGCCGAGGACGGCACGGAGCGCTGGCGGTCCAAGGGCGGTGAGGACCTCGGCATCGACTCCGCGGGCGACTACACGGTGATCCACCACTCGCACACCGCGAACCTGTTCCAGCGCGTGCGGACGGTCCGCGTTCTCCGCGCCAGGGACGGCCACGTGCTGTGGCAGGGCGATTTCGAAGCGACCATCCGCAAGAGCGCCCCCCTCGCCGCCGGCCGGACCCTCGCCTTCCTGGACCCGCAGGAGACCCTGCGGGGCATCCGCCTCACCGGCTGACCCCTGCGGGGAACCGAGGCACCTCCTGGGGCAACCGCGGGCCCGGGGACGGCGTCCTCCGGCGGGAAGTGATCAGTGGCACGGCGCGGTCGCCGGAGCCGAGGTGGGAGGTGGGCAGTGCTGTTCGATGTCACCCGGGGTGGGCTCGTCGAGGTCTTCGGCGAGGACCGGCTGGCGTGCGTGCCCGGGGACGCGTTTCCGGCGGAGGCGGTGGAGACGGAGGGGGCACGGCTGCTGCGGACCGTCGGCGTGCCCACCGGGACCCTCTGGCTGCGTCGGCCGGACGAGGACACCGGGCGGCTGGCCCTCGTCCGGGATGTCGTCGACGTGGAAGCACTCGAGGTGGGTGAGGAGGACGAGGAGAGCGAGGAGGACGAAGGGAGCGAGGGGAGCGAGGGCGTGCCGGACGGCGTGGGCGGGTGGCCCGTCATCGGCTGGCTGCTCAACGCCCACCTCGCCCTCGACCCGGCTTCCGGCGCGGTGTACGCCGTCGACCCCGACTGGCAGACCGTGCGGCGGCTCCACACGGACGTCTCCTCCCTCGTCCAGGTCACCGCTCGGTTCCAGCGGCTGCTCGACGAGTTCTCCTTCACCGCTGAGGGTGAGGGTCACGGTGAAGGAGACGACGGCAGCGCCGAGGAAGCCGACTTCGAGCGGCTGGAGCGCGAGGTGGAGCGCATCCGCCGGGAAACCGGCCGCACGGACCCGCTCCCGTTCCGGGACGAGGAGACCGTCTGGTCGGTGGTCGGCGACGAGATCGCCTCAGGGCAGCGCTTCTAGGCCGCGGCCACTGCGGCAGGGGTCAGCTGCGGGCGAAGAACTCCACCTCCGCCAGGGCCAGGTGACGGCCTTCGGTCAGGCCGGCGGGTGAGCGCAGGGTCAGGCGGACCGTCTTCGCGTCGCTGACCCGGATGGGGAAGGTCTGCGGGCCCGGCTTGTCGCTGAGGGTCAGTTCCTTGCGGTGTCGTTCACCGTCCTTCGTCGTCACCTCCAGGTCCAGTTGGAGCGCGCGGGCCTGACGGGGGTAGGACTCCGGGGACTTGGACGCGCCGTTGGTGATGATCAGGTCGACGAAGCGGAACGGCTTGCGGAAGGTGTAGGTCACCGAGGCGCCCGGTGCCGGGGCGCCCCAATAGCGGTTGCTCAGCCCGTCCGTGGTGTTCTTCGCCGGGTGCCGGGGTATCTCGGCGCTCGCCTCGACGGACACGGGGGTCACCGGCTTGGACTTGCCCAGCTTGTCCCGGGTGTCCTCGACCAGGGCGCGTCCGGCGGGCAGCAGCAGGAAGCCGCCCGCGCACAGGGCCGCCAGCACGACCAGGACGACCAGGAAGCGCGTCGCCCGGCCCGAGCCGGCCCGCACGCGGCGGCGGCCGAGCGGCCACATGGTCCGCCACCACGGCAGCGGAGCGGGCTTCGCGGCGGGGTTCAGCACGGCCGCGCAGCGGCGGCAGAACCGGCGTCCCGGTGCGTTGGGCGCGCCGCAGGCGGGGCAGGGCATGCCCTCCTCTTCCTCCGGCGTCGCCGCCGCCGGGCGCACGACGGGGCGCGGGGCCACCGCCTTCGCGGGCCGGACGGGCCCGACGGGGTCCGGCATCGTCACGCCGGGGGCGGGCGCCGCGGGTGCGACCGGGGGTGCGGCGGGGGCCGACGGTGGCCGGGGCCCTGTTCCGGAGGTGGCGGGGCCGGAGCCCGTGACCGCCGCGGCGGGACCAGGACCCGTTCCCGCCGCGGCCCCGCTGCCGGGCCCGGAGGGCTGCGGTGTGGTGGCGGGGGGCGCCGTGCGGGGGCGCGGGACGTCGCCGGCACCGCCGGTGGCCGGGCCGTGTGCGGGGACACCGGTGGAGGCGTCGGCGGATGTGGCGGTGGAAGCGCCGCCGGCGGCGGCGCCTGAGGCGGCGGCGCGGGTGCCGGTGGGAGGGGCGGGGCGCGCGGTGGGGGCGTCGGCCGAGGTCGGGCGGAGCGCGCCGCCCTCGGCAGCACCCTGCCGGCCGGTTCCGGTGCCGGACCCCGTGCCGGCGCCGGTGCCGGCGCCGGTGCTGGAACCGGAGCCCGTGCGAGCGCCGGAGCCGGAGCCGGAGCCCGCATCGGAGCCAGACCCTGTGCCAGTGCCAGCGCCAGTGCCGGAACCGGAGCCCGTGCGAGCGCCGGAGCCCGTGCCGGCGCCGGCCCCGGCCCCGGTGCCGGTACCGGGTCCCTCGGCGTCGGGTCCGGGCGGGCGTGGGGCTGTCGTGGTGTCCGCCTCCCTCGCCTCGCCGCGGTTCCGGCCGGTCAGCCGGGCCCGCAGCGACGCGGCGCGGGAAGGCGCGGCAGGCGGCGCGGGCTCGTCCGCCGCGGTGGGCGACGACGGCCCAGGCGCCGCCGGCAACTCAGAAGGGGGTACGGGCTCAGGAGAAGCCGAGGGCTCAGGAGAAGCCGACGGCGCGGGAGTGGCCGACGGCGCGGGGGAGGCCGAGGACCCCGAGGCGGCCGAGGAGGGCGAGGCGGCCGACGATCCCGAAGCGGGCGGCGGCTCCGGAGCCGGTACCACCGGCGGCTCCGGGCTGGCCGGGGGCTCCCCAGCGGCCGGCGGCACCGAAGCGGCCGGCGACTCCGCAGCAGCCGGCGGCGCCGAAGCGGCCGGGGGCTCCGCGGCGGCCGGCGGCTCCGGGGACGTGCCCGGGGCGGGCGTCGGGTCCGACCAGCCGAGGTAGGCGCCGCAGTTGCCGCAGAAGTCGTCGGTGGGGCCGTTCAACGCCCCGCACGAGGGACACGCGCGCATGGCGTCACCTCTCTTCGTCGGTGGGGCCGGGGAGGATCTCCACCCGGCAGACGGTGTGCACCGGGCACATGGCCCGGACGATCTCGTGGACCCGGTCCGGATCGACCCGTGCTCCGCCGGGCCCCGGCCGGACGCGGACCAGGGGCCCGGCGGGGTCCGCGGCCGGCAGGGCGGCGCCGGGGGTGCCGGACCAGACCGCGCCGCCGTCGCCGGTCACCTCGGCCTCCACCCCCAGCGCGAGCCGCAGGGCCTCCACCAGCCCGCGGGCGGTGCCGCGCCACCGGTGCAGCTCCACGGCACGGAAGACCGCCTCCCGGCGCAGCTCCAGCGGCCGCCGCGGGTCGTCGGCGGCGCCGACCCACGACGCCAGCCAGGCCAGGAAGTCGGCCGGGGCCACCCGGGGGTCGAGGTAGGAGGTCAGGTTGTCCAGGGTCGCGAAGACCGGGGCGAGGACGGTGTCCAGGCCGGCGGTGAACCGCTGCGCGAAGTCGTCGTCGGCGTACAGGGCGGGCAGTTGACCGCCGATCGGGTACCTGCTCGGCAGGCCGGGTACGGCGGCGCGGCTCATGCCCCCGCCTCCGGCCGGGTGGAGGTGACGACCACCTGGTGCTGGTAGGAGAAGACCAGCGTGCCCGGATCGATGTCGATGCGGTCCGTCGGCGCACCGCGCCGGCCGGTGATCGGGTCGGCGGGGAAGAGGCGGATCTCCTCCACGAGGGCGTTGCCGGCGGCGCGCTGGAGCACGCCGAACACCTCGCCGTACTGCACCGGCCGCCCGAAGGGCCACCCGGTGCCGTCCAGACCGCCGTGCAGCGGGTTGAGGTGCCGGAACAGGGCGTCGAGCGACGCCTCGCGCACCCGGTCGGTGTCGCCCGGTGCCGCGGTGAGCCGGGCGACCACGGTGACGCCCTGGTAGACCGGCGGCTCGACGACCAGGCGGGTGCCGATCAGGCGCCGCTCGTCGAGGGTCTCGGTGATCGTCCGCAGCACCTGGTCGGAGGGGATCAGCTGCTCGAAGCGGAGCCGGTCGTCGCCCTCGTCGGCCACCGCGTCCGGCACCACCAGCACCCGTACCGCGCCCGCGCCGTCCTCGGCGGGCAGGCACCTGACCCGCCGGACCGAGGGCGCCGCCTGGCGGCTGATGATCTCGTAGTCCTCGGCGGTCACCGCGCGTTCCTGCATCCGCAGCGCCTGCGGCGCGCGCAGCCGGGCGTTCTCGACGGTCTCCCCGGCGACACCACCGCGCGCCGCCTCCCGGTTGACGACCCGGGCGACGTACGGGACGGAGGAACGCAGCACGGAGATGGCGCCACGGGCGACGTTGCCGTCCGGGCCACCGCCGGTGCGGTAGCGGGCCACCCGCACCTGGGCGCCCTTGGGCGGTACGGCGCCGCACTGCCGCAGCGTGCCGTCCGGCTCGCGCAGCACCGGGGGAAAGCCGAACTCGCCGGTGGTGGCGTCCACCCGGACGTGCCGGTCGTCGGGGCCGGAGCGGCCGAAGTGCTCCACCACGTCCCAGCGTTGCCAGCCGTCGGCCGTGGACACCTCCACCACGGGGGGCTCACCGTCGAGGAGGACGGGCGGGCGGCCGAGCCGGAACGTCTGTCCCGCGACGCCCTCCGAGGCGCCGAGCGGCACGTCGGTCACGGTCTCGGCGTGCTCCACGGACATCGTGCCGCCCACGGTGAACACCGCCGCCTCGCGCACCGTGGGGGACTCCGAGTAGAACGGCTGGCCCGGCTCCGCCTCGGTGACGCGGCAGCGCAGCCAGCCGGCCCGCGTCCCGCCGATCACCGACGCCGTGTGCCCGGCGGGCACGTACACGACGACCTCGCCGGGCCGGTTCAGCCCTCCGGTGGTGTCCGGTCCGCTCTCGCACTCCCGCCAGCCGCCGCCGTCCCACGCCTCCCACACGAGCGGGGGCTGGCGCGGGTCCACGCCGACGCCCTCCACCCGGCTGTCCAGGCGGACCGCGACGATGCAGCCGGGCACCGCCGTCGGCAGACCGAACAGCAGGGCGTCGCCCGGCTCCGGCGCGGCCTGGAAACAGGGGATGTCGCGGCCCTCGGAGAGCGCCCCGGTCCGGTCGGTCTGCTCGCCGCCGCGGTGCGCGGTCACCAGCCGGGTCAGTTCGCTGGGCAGGATGTGCAGTTCCGCCGTCGTCGTGAACACCACGGCCTCGTCGGCCTCGCCGGGCGCGGTGGTCACCTCCGTGCCCGCGGGCAGCGTCACCGTGTCGGGCTGCGGCGCCGACAGCCAGAAGTCGACGTCGGCCACCGCCGCCGCCGGCGGGAAGAGGCGGATGCCCAGCAGGTCGAGGAAGGCGGTGTAGTTCTTGTCCGGCACCCGGTTCAGCCGGTACAGCAGCTGGTCCACGAGGTACGCGAACGTCTCGATCAGGGTGACGCCCGGGTCGGAGACGTTGTGGTCGGTCCATTCCGGGGCGCGTTGCTGCACGTAGCGCTTCGCCTCGTCGACGAGTTGCTGGAAACGCCGGTCGTCCAGGTTCGGGGAGGGCAGGGCCATCAGTCGGCGACCAATTCCTCGGCCCCCTCCTCGGAGGGGATCGTGTAGAAGGGGAAGACCAGATTGCGCCGGTCGTTGGTGGAGCGGACGGTGTAGCGCACGTCGATGTAGAGGGTGCCGTCCTCGACGGCGTCGAAGGCGACCAGCACGTCGTCCACCGCGACGCGCGGCTCCCACCGTTCGAGGGCCTCCCGCACCTGCTGCGCGATGCGTCCGGCGGTGGCGCCGTCGCCGGGGGCGAAGACGTAGTCGTGGATGCCGCAGCCGAACTCCGGGCGCATGGGGCGCTCGCCCGGCGCGGTGCCGAGCACCAGGCGGATCGCCTCCTCGATCTCCCGTTCGCGGTCGACCAGGGCGATGCCGCCGGTCGGCCCGACCCTGAGCGGGAAGGCCCAGCCGCGTCCGATGAACCGCTCGCTCATCACACTCCCCCGATCAGGACGTTCAGGGCGCCGGTCAGGACCACCGCGCCGCACGCGGTCCGGTCGCGCGCCCGCGCGGCCGGCAGCCCGCCGATCAGCACCGTGGCGGCGACCGGGTTGGGCAGGATCACGTTGGCCGGACCGGTGAGCGCGTGCGGCGGGATGGGGCAGGCGTGGAGACTGCCCACGACGGCGGCGGGCCGGCCGCCGATCAGCACACGGGCCACGGCCGCGGCGGCGGCGGGCGGCGGCGTGGCGATCACACCGCCGTGGGCGGTGGGGTCACCGGTACGGGCTGCGGCCGGCATGCGTTGCTCCTCGGGACGTCGGCTTCGGGATCTCGGAGAGGATCAGGGGTCTGGGGTCAGGGGTCAGGGGTCTCGGGTTCAGGGGTCTGGGTCAGTTGATCCGGATGAGCTTCGCCTTCAGGACGCCCAGCAGACCGCCGTCGACGGTGACGTCCTGGCTGCCGGTGACGTTCACCGAGCGGCCGCCGACCTTCACCCCGACCCGGCCCTGGATGTCCACGTTGCGGCCCGACACGCTCACGTCGCCCCGCCCCGCGTCCAGGGTGATGCCCTTCCGGTCGAGCAGGACGGAGGTGAGCGGTTGACGGCCCTTGGCGAAGACCGTGAGCTCGATCCGGTCCCGCCGGTCGTCCAGGAACACCTCGAGGCGCTCGTCACCGGTGGTGAGCCGGATACCGGACGGGCCCGGCGCCCTCGCGTCGAGGAGCTCCACCCGGTGTCCCGAACGCGACACGACCGAGCGGCGGTTGACCCTGCCGGTGGTCCCGTCGATCAGCGGGACGTCGTGGGGCGACGGCTTGTCGACGCCGTTGTAGAGCCCTCCGATGACGTACGGGCTGTCCAGCAGGCCCTGTTCGAAGCCCACCAGCACCTCGTCGTTGACCTCGGGGCTCACCACGCCTCCGCCGCCCTTGCCGCCCCACTGCACGGTGCGGACCCAGTCGGTGGTGTACGTGTCGTCCAGCCAGGGGAAGCGCAGCTTCACCGCGCCGGTCTCCGCCCCGCCCGGCTCGCGTACGTCCGTCACCACGCCGATCGCGAGCCCCGGCATGCGCGGCCCGCGGCCCGGCGCGTTGGCGCCGGTGACCAGGCCGGTCAGGGAGCGGTCGGGGCTGGCGCTCACCCACACCGTCGTCCGGTATCCGCCGTGCGGCTCCAGGACGTGCTGCACGGCCGTCGCGGTGTACTTGCCCGTGAACGCCTGCCCGACGTTGCCGAGGGCCACCGGCTTGCCCGCCCGCAGCTGCGGGTTGCCCTCGGCCACCGCCTCCAGCTCACCGAAACCGGCGCTGACCTGGGCGGCCGTGGCGGCCGCCGCCGCCGTCGTCTCCGCCTGGGTGCGGTACGGGGTGTCGGTGACGGTCAGCTTCGACGACCTGCCGAACCGGGCGGCGAACGCCGGGCTCAGCCCCGGCACCACCGTGTCGCTCTCCACCGAGGGCTGCCGGGCCACCAGCGGCCGCTTCGTGGTCACGTCCCAGCCGCGCACCTCCACCTGCTGGGCACCGTCCGCGGCGGACAGCGAGGCCCGCAGCGCCAGCAGATTCCGGCCGTATTCCAGCACCATCGGGTTCCGGGCGGCCGAGGTCGACGGCGCGGGCGCCGCGGAGGCCTTGCGCGGCCGGGTGAACTGGAGCAGGCCCTTCTCGTCGACGCGGACCTGCGCGCCGCTCTCGGCCGCCAGGTGCTGCAGGAAGTCCCAGTCGGACACGTTCGCCTGCGAGAGCTGCCGGTAGGTGACCGGCGCGGCCTCCACGGTCCCGCAGGCCAGCCCGGCCCCGGCGGCCACCTTGCGGACGATGGCCGCGGCCGTCATGTTCCGGAACGCCACCACCTTCCGGCCCCGCTGGAGACGGTGCGCCTTGGAGAAGGCCCGCACCACCGTGAACGAGCCCGTGCGGTCCCGGTCCACCTCCAGGGCGGTCACCTCGCCGTCGAAGAGCCGTTCACGGGCCTGCCCGGAGACGGTCACCACCGAGACCCTGAGCGGGGTGCCGATGGTGATGCCGACGGCCCGCAGGAATTCGTGGTCGGGGTCGCGGAAGGTCAGCTGGGCCGCGTCCGGCAGGCCCACGTTCTCGTCCACCACGCAGCTCACCAGCTGGGCGGCCCAGATGGGCGGGAGCTCCCCGGGCGTCTCGATGATGGGGTCCGCCGCGAACGACCGGCCGCCCTGTGCTCCGGATGCGCTCACCGCTCCTCCTCACCGCCCGCGTCACGCAGGCCCGGCACCACCAGTTCGGTGCCGGGCACCAGCGCCATCGGGTCGTCGATTCCGTTCGCCTCCGCGATGACCCGCCAGGCCGTCGCGTCCCCGTACTCCCGCCAGGCCAGCAGGGCCAGGCTGTCGCCGGCCACCACGGTGTGCGTGCTGCGGGCCGTGCGCGCGCCGGACGTCGGGTTCTGGCCCGGCGGGTCGACGCTCGCCTCCTCGATCGACAGGGCGCAGGTGGCCCGCAGCGGCTTTCCGTCCACGTCGAACAGGGTGTAGGTGACCGACAGGCTGGAGAGCACCCCGTCGAACGAGGTGGTCCGCGCGGTGCCCCACTCGAACCGCACCCACGGGCTGGCCGGCTTCTTGCGGCCCAGGCTGGCCGGGGTCGGCACGCACGCCTTCATCAGCTTCTCCACCGCCTGCTCCACGGAGTTGTCGTGGGTGGCGGTGGCGTCCAGGAACACCTGGAGGCTCAGCTCGCGCGGGCCGCTGCCGACGAACTCGGGCAGCGCCGACTGCTCCGCCATCCGGGAGGGGGAGCGCCGCCACTCGGTGGTCTTGCGCAGTTCCAGGGTGGAGGGGTTGAACTGCAGGTCGAGCCGCGCGATCGTGCCGCCCGGCTTCGCGCCGACCGAGGCCGGGGGCTCCTTCAGGGTCAGCTGGGCCCTGGCCCGGCTGGAGCGGATCGCTGGGGACATCCGGCGCCTCCTTTCCGTGCGGCGGCTGGGTGGTGCGTGGCGGGTGGGTGTACGTGGCGGGCGGTGGGGCCGGCGGTGGTGGGACCGGCGGGGTGGTGGGACGGCGTGGCGGTGGGGCCGGCGGTGGTGCTTCAGGACCAGCGCAGGCCCTCGTGGGCGATCTCCAGGCTCTCGACCGCCGCCGCCGGGTTGGCGGGGTCGAAGGACGGCCCCTGCCAGCGCACCGGGACGATCCCGAACACCTGCCAGCTCACGATCGGGGTCAGGTCCGGTTGCAGGGCCACGATCTCGCCGTCCTTGGGCTCCACCCGCTTCAGCGTCTCGTCGAGCCAGCGGCCGATCTTCGCCGTGTCGGCGGTGACCGGCCGGGTGAGCGTGATGTTCGACCAGGTGACGCGACCGGGCAGGTTCCAGGTGAAGCCGTTGTTGCCGCCCTCGGCGTAGCTCTCGATCTCGACCTCGGCGCCCATGCCCGAGCAGGTGTGGAAGGCGCCCAGGTCGTCACCGCCGATCGCGAGCCGGAAGAACACGCTCGTCGCGAAGATGCTGTCCGTCATCCGTCCGTCATCCGTTCCCTGACCTCATCCGTTCCCTGGCCCCGTGTGCTCCGTGGCCCCGTGTGCTCCGTGGCCGCGTCCGGTCCGTGGCCGCGTCCGTTTCCGCATCCCCGCCGCCGTGGCCTCAACGGCGTCCGTCGTGGGGGCGGCCGGTGCGTTCCCGGCCGCGCCGCAGTTCGGCACGGAGCAGCCGGGCGACCGGGTCGAGCAGGCGCCGCGCCAGGTCGTCCAGGTCGAGGCCGGGGTCCTGTGCCGGATCGGCGCGGCGGGCCGTGCTTCCGGCGGCGGAGGCGGACGCCGTGGCGGGTGCCGGGGCGGGCGCGGACGCCGACCGCGGACGGCCGCCCGCCGGGACCGCCTTGGCGGCCCCGCCCGGAGGTACGCGGTCACCGGCGCCGGAGCCGGACCCCGACGCGGTGCCGGGGCGGGGGCCCGGGCCGGTGCGCTGGACGGTGGTGCCGGTGCCGCCGGTACCGCCGCCGGACCCGGTGCTCCTCCAACGGACGACGGGGACCTCGCCCGCCGTCGCCGGGGCTCCCGGGATGACGGGCGGGTGTCCCGCGAGCGGCGCGGCCTGCGGGGCGGTCACCGGCAGGGACCGCGCCGGTACGGCGGCGGTCGGCACGGACGCGCCGAACCCGGACGCCCCGGACGGGGACGGCGCGGGCCGGACGACCGGGACGCGCTGAACGGTGGCCGGCCCGGCGGACCGCACCGTCGCGTCCACCGGCCCGGGACGGCCGGCCGCTGCCCGCCGGCCCCCCGGCCCGGCGGGTGCGCCGGGGGCGGACGGCCGGGCCGGACCGGACCCGGCCGGGGCCGGGGCGGTGGACGGCCGGGCGGGAGCGGCGTACGCGTCGGCGGTGCGGGCGGGCCCGGTGGGCGCGGCGACCGCCGGGGTGGCGGGCCAGCGCGCCGCGACCACGGGCCGGCCGCCGGCCGGTGCGACGGGCGGTGCCGAACCCTCCGGGAGCCGGGTGTTCAGGGAGAGCGGGCGCGCAGCGAGCAGGGAGAGGGCGCGCGACGCCGGGAGCGGCTGCGTACCGACCACGCCGGAGGGCCGTCCCCCGCCGCCCGGGACGAGCGACGTGCCCTCGGCGACACGCCGGGCGACGACGAGCGGGGCCGGGGCGGACGGGGGTCGGTGCCCCTGCCCGCCGTCGGAGCGCCCACCGTCGGAGCGCTGCCCGCCGCGGGGGGCCGAACCGGGCCGCTGCCGCGCCTCGTGCACGGGGCCCGGTGCGGCCACGGCGGCCGGCAGCACCGGGCTTCCGGGCGCGGTGGCGGCCGCGGGCGGCGTCACCAGGGGCGTGGCGGGGCCGTCCCCGAGGTGCGAGGAGCCGGGGTGCGCGGCGCCGGGGTGCGCGGCGCCGGGGTGCGAGGTGCGCGCCCCCGGGGAGTCCGCGGCAAGGCTGCGCTGGACGCCGGCGTTCCCCAGCAGCGGCGCGTCCGCCGGGCCGTCCGCCGCCCCACGGGGCGCGGGCCCGGCCGGCGTCCTCCCGCGGTCCTGCGCGCGCGACGCCGGGCCGGAGGCGGCGGCTCCCGGAAGGTCGGCGCTCGGCGGCAGCGCGGGCAGCGGTGCGCCCAGGCCGCCGCGGGCGCGTGCCCCGGTGCGGGTGGAAGGCCGGTGCGGGGCGTCGGCCGGTGCGGCGGGGCCGCCCGCGGTGCCGCCGTGGACGGGCCGGTCCGCCGGACCGCCGTGTACGCCCTCGGTGCCGCTCGTGCCGTCCGCGCGGCGCTGGACGACGGGAAGCGCCGGACCGGCGGCAGCCCGGCCGCCGGGCACGGCGCCCGGGGCGGCGGCGTCCTTGGCCAACGGCACCGCCGTGGCGGGCAGTTCGCTCAGCGGCGCGCCGAGCGGCGCACGGGTGGGCGACCCCTGCGCCGGGGTGGCCGGGCGCGCTCCCGTTCCGGCCGGGGTGGTCGTGGTGGAGGGCGCGCCGGCATCCGGGAGGGTGGCGGGCCGCAGGGCGGGGACGCAGCGCACCGGGCCGGCCGGGCGTCGGGCGACGGTCAGGGAGGGCCCCGCCGGGCGCGGCCGGACGGACGGGTGGGACCCGTCGGCGCCGGAGGCCCGGGCCGCCCCCGGCTGCCCGCCCTCCCGGCCGGACCCGGTCGTTCCGGGTGCCGTGCGCCGGCTGTCCGGGGCCTGCGGTGTACGCCCGCCGGTGCCCGACGGGGACCGGGACGCGCGCCCGGAGTCCGGCCCGGAGCGCGTCTGCGAAGCGGTCCCGTCGGCAGCGGGCCGGCCCACGTCCCGGCCGACGCCGGCGCCCGGGACCACCGGGACACTCCGCACCAGCGGGATCTCGGGCGCGACCGGCCGCCGACCCGTGTCGCCGGGCGGCACGACCGGGCCGGTGCCCGGCTGCACCGCCCGCTGGACGGCGGAGGACGCCGAGGAGGACGAAGAGGAGGCCGAGGACAGCACGCCGGGAGAGTCCCCGGACGTCAGACCACGGCTTCGCGGAGCGTCACCCGGGCGCCCCTTCCCCGCGGCGCCGTCGCCGCTGGGACGCGCCACCACGGGCCCCGCACCGGACGGCACCGCAGCGGACGACGGGGAACCGGACGACGCCGGAGCGGACGAAGCAGGACCGGACGGCCGCGCCCCCGACCCTCGCGCGGCCCCCGGCGCCCGGCCGGCCGACGGACGGGACGTGCCGCCCGGGGCACCGGCCGCCTCCGGCGCGCCGGTGTCCGGCACACCGCCGGGCGGCCCGTCGGCGCCCTCCGGCCGCAGGGACCGGAGCAGCAGCGGACCCCCGCCGGTGCGGGTGGCCTGCGGGGTGGCCGGGCGGGTGACTCCCCGCACCAGCCCGGCCGGAGCCGTGGGCAGCAGGGCGTGGCCCAGTCCGGAGTCGAACGACGGGTTCTGCCAGGCGGCGAGGTCCGAGCGGAAGGCGAGGCCGTCGCTGACCCCGAGCGGCGCGCGGGAGACGGTGAGCACCGGAGGCGGGGTGCGGCGCCAGCCGCCGTCCCAGTCTCCGGGCACGGAGGGGACCCCGGCGCCGGGCGCGGTCCGGTCCGGACCCTCACCGGGCGGACCGCCCGCCTCGGCCACGGAACGCCCGGAGCGCTCCGCGCGCCCCGTCCGCTCCGCGCGCTCCGAGGAGTCCGCGGCGATCGGCCCGGCGGCCCGGCGGCGCAGCCTGTCCCGCCATGCCATGTGCTCAACCGCCTTCGTTCACGCGGGTGTTGATACGGGCGATCTCGGCCACCCACTGCCGGCGTTCGTCATGGGTCAGGTCGAGGATCTCCTCGCGCGGCCAGTGGAAGTGGTAGGCGACGTACGCGATCTCCTCCCGGAGCCGGGGAAGGGCGTACGTCACGATTCCCCCAGGCGCCCGCCCGAGAGGTCGACCTCGAAGCCGCCTTCGCAGTGCGGACAGGTCACCGCCGCACGGGTGTGGCCCTCGCTGTTGACGCGACGGTAGAAGTCCTGGAGGAAGGCGACGTCGGTGGCGTACATCCGCTCCACGATCCCGGCGTGGACGTCGGTGATGGAGCCGATCCGGGTGATGACCTGGCTCAGCAGCACCACGCTCAGGTACGCGGGGTTCTCCTTGACCCGCAGGTCGATCTGGGGCCGCAGTTCGTCCCGGGCCGTGGCCAGGCGCATCGAGCCGTGGCGGTGGACGGTGCCCGCCTCGTCGACGTAGCCGCGCGGCAGTTCGAACTCGAACTCGGTGCGCAGCCCGTGGTCCTCCCGTGGCGGCGGAGCGGCGGCGGGGGGTGCCGCCGCCTGCTCGGCCGCCGGGGCGGGCGCCGTCGCCTGGAGGATCTCCTCCAGGTTGCCCGCCGTCACCGTACGGCGCCTCATTCGACGACGATCTCCTCGAACACGATGGTGACGGTCTCGGTGGCGTGGGAGGCGTCCCCCGCCTTCAGGGACGGGCCCTCCCACTTGGAGGCCCACCCCTGCATCAGCTGAATGCGCCGGACCGTGTTGCCCTCGGTGTCCTTGATCTCGATCGTGAGGTTCTGGCGCGCGGCGTTCACGGCGCCGTTGTTCAGGGTCTCCTTGATCCAGTTGGTGAACTCGCTGCTCTGGTCGAGTCCCCGGGTGATCGTGATCTCGCCCGCCTGCCGGCCACCGGGCTGCTTGCGGATGATCTGCTTGCCCTCGGCGCTGACCTGCTTGATCTCGACGACGTCCTCCTGGACGGTCAGACCGCTGATCTCCTGGATCGACTCGACCAGGTAGCCACCGAGCTGCACGCCGAAGACGTGGGTGGAAAGAGCATCGCCCGTTGCCATGACTGTCTGTCACCTTTCCTTGCGGAGCCGTTCCTACGGTCCCGGGTCACTCGTCGATGAGGCTGGTGCTGTCGGAGAACTGGGCCAGCCGGAACACCACGAACTCCGCGGGCTTGACCGGCGAGACGCCGATCTCGCAGACGACCCGCCCCTGGTCGATCGACTCCTGCGGGTTGTTGTCGCGGTCGCACTTCACGTAGAACGCCTCTTCGGCGGTGCGGCCGAACAGCGCGCCCCGGCGCCACTCCTCGGTGAGGAACGCCGTGACGTTGCGCCGGATGCTCGACCAGAGCCGGTCGTCGTTCGGCTCGAAGACCACCCACTGGGTGCCCAGGAGGATCGACTCCTCCAGGTAGTTGAACAGGCGGCGCACGTTCAGGTAGCGCCAGGCCGGGTCGGAGGAGAGGGTGCGGGCTCCCCAGATCCGGATGCCCCGGCCCGGGAAGGCCCGGACGCAGTTCACGCCGATCGGGTTCAGCAGGTCCTGCTCGCCCTTGCTGAGCCGCAGCTCCAGGTCGACCGCGCCGCGGATCACCTCGTTGGCGGGCGCCTTGTGCACACCGCGCTCGGCGTCGCTGCGCGCCCACACGCCGGCGATGTGACCGCTCGGCGGGACGACGGTGTTGCGCCCGGCGGCCGGGTCGAAGACCCGCACCCACGGGTAGTAGAGGGCGGCGTAACGGGAGTCGTAGCCCGCCTCGTCGTTGCGCCAGGTCCGCACCTGCTGGGCGGACAGCCCGGGCGGGGTGTCCAGGACCGCCACCCGGTCGCCCATCTGCTCGCAGTGCGAGATCACGGCGAGCTGGACGGTGCGCACGCCCTCGGCGTCGATGTCACCGCGCTGGTGGGCGCTCATCAGGTCCGGCACCGCGACCATGGTGATCTCGTCGATGGCCTCCAGGCCGCCGAACCCGGTGCGGGCCCCCGCGTCGCCGAGGTACTCGGCCGGGCTGAGGCGGGCCACCTCGCCGGATCCGGAAGCGGCCGGCGCGGCCGGGGCGTCGGCCAGCGTCACGGTCTGGTTGGCGGGCCGGCTCTGGGGAGCGCCCTGCTGCTCGGTGACCTCGATCAGCTTCGAGGCGCGGACCTGGTTGACCAGGTAGCCCTTGACGTTCCTGCGGGTCGAGCCCTCGTACGTCTCCGCCACCTGGTCGCCCTGGCGGACCAGGACCTTGAAGCGGTCCTCCGGCGGGTTCTCGCCGTCCGCGTCGGCGACCTCCACCGACACGCCGGAGACGCCCGGCCGGGCCGTGACCAGGAAGCCGCCCAGCTCGGCCGGCCGCGCCGCGGTGGTGCCCTGCCCCGCCGGGGCGGAGGCGTCGTCCTGGGAGCCGCCGATGCGCACGACGTACGCGGTGCCGCCGCCGTTGGCGAAGTATCCGTAGACCGCGTGGGCGAGGTAGGTGCCCTCGGTGAAGCCGCCGAACGTCCGGGTGTACTGGTCCCAGCTCGCGACCAGCGTCGGCGTGTGGAACGGGCCGGTCTCGGCGAACCCCACGAACGCGGCGACCGCGGTGCCCACCCCCTCGATCGGCCGGGCACCGGACTGCACCTCCTCCACGTACACGCCCGGGGTGAGGTACGTCGGCATGCTCGCTCCTTCGGGTCCTGCGGTTCTGGCGGATCTGTCACCTGTGTCCAGGCCGAGTCTGCGGGGCGGTTCCGCGAGGTGACAGGGCCGTGCGGACCTGGCCAGGGGCAGGGGCGCT
This sequence comes from Streptomyces abyssomicinicus, assembly GCF_008974245.1. Lineage (GTDB taxonomy): Bacteria > Actinomycetota > Actinomycetes > Streptomycetales > Streptomycetaceae > Streptomyces > Streptomyces abyssomicinicus. The sequence goes on from NZ_BBZI01000009.1 coordinate 249,630, forward strand.
GCCTTTCCCTGCCCGCGCCGACCGCCCGACGGCCCCCCGGACCTGCCCCTGGTCTGCCCGTACGGGCAGACCACGCGGTGACGGCGGGGTCCGTGGTGCGGTCCGCGGGCAGCCGTCCTCCCTCCGCGCCGCGGAAGGAGGGGGAGGACCCGAACGCCTGGCCCGCCGCCGGCGGGCGCTCCCCGGCGGGCGCTCCCCGGCGGGCGGTGGGCGGGTGGGCGGGTGGGCGGGTGGGCCAGTGACGCACCGGACGCCGGAGCCGGGGGCCCCGCGGGCGGGTGGGGGTCCCAGGGGCGGGCGTCCCGTCCCTCAGACCTCGACGGCCGCCGCCAGGTGCGGTCCGAACTCGCTCTGCAGGATCAGCCGGCCGAGCTTGCGGTACTCCTGGGCGACCGCCGTCACCACCTGACGCATGGTGAGCGGCTCGCCGGACTCCGCGGCGAGGTAGGCCGCGGTGACCGCGCAGGCGCGGATGGAGCCGCCGGCCAGCTCGAAGCGGTCCGCGCAGAAGGCGAGGTCGAGGTCGTCGGCGCGGGGCAGACGGGCGCCCAGGCAGCGGTCCCAGAGGGCGAGGCGCTGGCCCGGGTCGGGGACCGGGAAGTCGGCGACCACGTCCAGGCGGCGGGTGAACGCCTCGTCGAGGTTGGCCCGCAGGTTGGTGGTCAGCACGGCGATGCCGTCGAAGGACTCCATGCGCTGGAGCAGGTACGCGGACTCGATGTTGGCGTGGCGGTCGTGGGCGTCCTTCACCTCGGAGCGCTTGCCGAAGATCGCGTCGGCCTCGTCGAAGAGGAGCACGGCGTTGACCGCGGAGGCCTCGGTGAAGATCCGTTCCAGGTTCTTCTCGGTCTCACCGATGTACTTGTCGACCACGGTGGACAGGTCGACGACGTAGAGGTCCATGCCGAGATCCGCCGCGACGACCTCGGCGGACATGGTCTTGCCGGTGCCGGACTCCCCCGCGAACAGCGCGATCACGCCGCGCCCCCGGCCGCCGCCGGGCCGCATGCCCCACTGTCCGAGCACCTGGTCGCGGTGGCGGGCACGCAGCGCGAGTTCGCGCAGGCGGCGGTGGGTGGTCGGGGGGAGGACCAGGTCGTCCCAGCCGACGCCCGGTTCGACGCGGCGGGCGAGCCGGTCGAGGCCCGCGCCGTTCTGGGCGCGCACCGCGGCGCGCAGGTCGTCGGGGCCGACCGGGCGGCCCGCGAGGGCGGCGTTGCGGACGGCCACGTCGGCGGCGCGCCGCAACTGGCCGGAGTCCAGCCGGTGGGCGGCCACCGCGCGGGCGAGTTCGTCCACGTCACCCGTGCCGGCGACGTCGGCGACCCGGTCCAGGGCCTGGAGCCAGCGCGCGGCCTGCCGCTCGGGGGAGGGCGCCGGCACGGTCAGGACGACGGGGCTGTCGGCCGCCCAGGCCGGGTCCCAGCCGCCCGAACCGTGCGTCAGGAGCGGGATGCCGCGCAGTGCGGCGCACAACGACCGCAGGGTGCGGGCCCGTTCGGCCGGCTCGTCGGGCAGCGACGCCAGCGGGCCGAGGACCACCCCGGCACCGGTGAGGCGTGCCTCCAGCGCCGCCACCCGCGCCAGTTCCGGCACGTCGCCGGGGTGCCGGGCGAGCGCCGCCGCGTCCAGGACGAGCGGGCGCAGTCCGGCCGCGCGCAGGGCCGCGACGGCCAGGCCTTCCGCGTCGCCGCCCCGGGCGCGCAGGTGGACGAGGCCGGTGCCGGTGCCCGCGGCGGCGGCCACGCGGTGGACCTCCGCGGGGTCGGCGGCCGGGTCCTCGTGGGCCTCGCCGAGCACGCCCGCCAGCCGGGCGTCGGGCCGGGTGCCGCCCAGCAGGTGCGCGGTGACCCGGTCGGGGACGGCCAGGGCACGGGAGAGCGGCGGCCGTTCCGGTTCGGTGACCGTCAGCAGACCGCCCTCGACCAGTGGTGCTCCGGCGGCGAGCCGGAACCGGCCGGTCCCCGCCGGGGGGAGCGCGCACAGTTCCAGGGCCAGCCCGACCGTGGGCCTGCGGCGCGTCAGGTCGTCGTTGAGGTAGCCGTACAGCCGCTCGAACCGCGCGTCCAGGTCGGGCGCCACCGCGACCAGGAGCAGGTCCAGGTCCAGCGGCGACAGCCCGAACCGCGCGGCGAGCCCTCCGAGGACGGAGCCGGGCGGCGGCTGCCAGGGCTCGTGGCCGGGGACGTCGAGCCCACCCGGCTCGTCCAGGATGCGGGCCACCGCCTCCGGGGTGAGGTACTGACCGCGGTACGGGTCGTCGGGGTCGGGGTCGGCGGCCCGCCGGACCGCCACCGCGTGCCGTACCCGCTCCTCGACGGCGCGGAGCCGCGCCCACACGGGGTCGGCGCCGGCCGGGACGGATGCGGGACCGGTGCCCGCGGCGACGGTCTGCGCGGCGGCCACCGCGTCGGCCCGTACGGCGGACGGCGCGTCGGGCTGCTCGGGGCGCGGCGTGTCGGACTGCTCGGGGCGCGTCACGGCGGCGGGCGCGGCGGCGGGCGCGCCGGGGCGAACGGCGGATGTCATGGCTGGCGGTCCCCCCGGCGGCGGCGCCGGGCGGGGGCGGCCCCCCGCTCGCGCGGGCCGGCGAAGCCCTCCCGGCCCGGATCGTCCGTCTCCAGGTAGCGCAGGCGGCGGCCGGGCTCCGGCTCCCCGCCCTCGCGCCGGGCCGTGGAACGCACGACGAGGCCTTCGGTGACCGGCGGGGCGGTGGCCGTGGTCGCCCCCGCGAGCGGCGCGCGCACCCGCACGCCGAGGGACGCCTTCAGCTCTCCGCCGAGCGCCGACCACACGTCGGCGGCGGCCGGCACGTCGGCAGCCGCCCCGGCGGTGTCCAGGGTGACGGTCAGGCCCAGCTCGGCGAGGGTGCCGGTGAGCAGCCGCGCGGGCAGGGTGTCGGTGGCCACCAGGCAGGTGAGCACCTGGGAGAGCAGCCGGTGCTCGTCCTGCGGGCGGCTCGCCCACGCCGTGACGAGGTACGTCAGGTCGAACCACCGCGGCGGGGAGCGCCGCGCCACGAGGTGCCCGTCCGCGTCGTACACCTCCCCGGCGCCGGCGCCGCGCCGGGCGGCGTCCTCACGGATGTCGTACAGGAAGACGCAGACCGTCGGCGCGCTGCGCCGCGCGGCCCAGTCCCGGGTGGGGGCGTCGAAGACCACCTCGATCCCCGACGCCTCCAGGCCCGAATCGGCGAGCAGCCGGCGCAGCCCCTCGTCGACCTCGTGGATCACCGGCGGGTCACCTCGTCGGGCGGCTGCACGCTGCCGCTGACCACCAGGAAGTCGGTCTTCACCGGTGAGAAGCCGGAGCCCCGGGCGGTGATGACGCGCGGACCGGTCTGGTCCTTGGCGAGGATGAGCAGCTGGCCGATGAACGTACCGTCCGGCTTCGGGACGGTCGGCGCCGCCGCCGCGGTGATGCCCGGCTTCCAGGCGAACCGCACGGGCACGCCCGGCGGGAAGTCCTCGCCGCGGACGGAGGTGACGAAGCCGGGCTTGCCGATGTCCGGCACCGCGACGATGCGCGGCTGGAGGATGCGCAGCCGCTGCCGTGCGGTGTTGTCGCTGCGGTCGGCGTCCGTCCCGGTGGTGGTCAGCTTGCCGGTGACCTGGCCGGTCAGCGCCTTGTCGGGGCTGAGGACGACCCGCACGACGGTGCTCGCGCCCGGCTCCAGGTCCGGCAGCGCGCACGACCAGGAGGCGTCGCAGCCGGGCGGCCGCCCGCCGTTGGGGATGCCCGCGGGCAGCCCGATGCGCAGCCGCAGGCCGGTCGCCAGCGCGTTGCGGCCGTTGCGGACGGTGTACGACACCACGACCCGCCCGCCGACGTAGCCGGGGTTCGGCCGGGCGGAGACGCGCACCGAGGGCCCGGCCTCGGGCGCGGGCGGCTCCGGGGGCGCGGTGGCCGGCGGCGGGGTGGTGGGCGGCGTGGTCGGTGTGGGGGTGCCCGTGGGCGGCGGGGTGGTCGGCGGCGGCGTGGCCTCGCGCACCGGCACCACGGTCCGGCCGTCGTTGTCGGTGGGCTGCGGATCGAGGACGGAGCCGCCGACCGACCAGTCGACCGGCGCGTCGCCGGGGACGAGCCCGGTGAGGGTGACGTCCACCGGCACGGTCCTGCCGGGCGGCACCACACCGACGGCGCACTGGAGGGCGACGGTGCCGCAGTCGCCCCCGGGCCGGGTCATGGCGGTGATCTCGACGCCGGCCGGCGGCACGACGGTCAGCCGGGTGCCGGGCGAGGCGGCGGGACCGTTGTTGACCACGTCGACGCGGACCGTGGTGGTGCGGCCGACGATGACCTCGTCGGCTGCGCCGGGCGCCCGGACGGCGAGGTCCACGGACTGCTGGACTGCGGGTTCCTTCTGGCGGCCCGGGAGGGCGCCGGTCAGGGAGACGAGGTCGCCGGAGGCGATGTCGAGGAACTTGATGCTCTCGGGGCTGTTGACGGCGACCCGGGCGCGGGCGCTGAACACCAGGCCCGCGCCGTCGGCCGTCCAGGCGGCGTCACGCGGCTGGTGCGGGCCGGTCTCGGTGGTGTCCGGCAGGTCCCGGCCGCAGGCGCCGGCCTGGCCGCGGGCGGCGGCGGGCAGCAGGACCCGGCACGCGTCACCCGACACCGACGTCACGAGGATGCCGTTGCGCTCGTCGATCCGGCCGCCGCCGCTCTTCCGGTTGAAGGCGATGCTCAGCCCGTCCGGGGAGAACGCGGGGCTGTCGTCGATGACCTCGCAGGAGCCTGGGCAGTTGTCTTCGCTCAGGTCGTGCTGCTTGAGCGGGTCGGCCACGGGCGCGGTCCAGATGTGCTTGCTGCCGCCGCGTCCGTCGATGACGTGGTTGCGGGTGAAGGCCAGAGTGGTGCCGTCGGGGGACCAGGTGGGCTGGGCGTCCTGGTCCTGGGGCGCGTCGGCCGGCGGGACGATCCGGCCGGTGATCTTTCCGCTGGCCACGTCCGCTATGAGGATGCGGCTGGTCCCCGCGGCCTCGCCGACGCCGCCCGGCGACACCCGGGTGAAGGCGAGCCGCTTGCCGTCCGGGGAGAACGCCGGGTCGGTGTCCCAGTCGTCCGGGCCGCGTTCGTCGAGTGCCAGGTACTCCGGCTTCGCGCCGTCCGCGCCCGCGATCTTGATCCGCTCGGTCCGGCGGTCGCGGGGGCCTTCGAACACGGTGACCACGATGCGGCGGCCGTCGGGCGTGTAGCTCTGCCGCTCGGTCCACGGGTCGTATCCGGCCCTCGGCCGGAACAGCGGGTCCTTGGTGCGATCGGTGTTCGTGTCCGCCTCGGGGTCCTCCGACAGGACCACCAGCCCCAGGTCCCGGGGGTCGGACCCGTCGAGCCGCACGTCCTGCAGCGTCGCCTCGTGCGGTCCGGACGCCGTGGTGCGCTCCACGACCGCGCGGCCGCCGTCGAGCGGTCCGAGCCAGGTGGGCGAGAGGACCTCGCGGTTCTCGTTGAGCACCAGCCCCGGGGTGGCGGCGGAGTACACGGGCGTGCGGAACACGTGGTCCCAGTTCCCCTCGCACTCGCAGGTGATCTCCGGGCTGAGGAACATGACCTCGTTCCCGCCGGGCAGCCACGTCGCCCCGTGGGCCCGCCACTCGGCCTGGTCGCCGCCGAGCAACGGCCGGTCGGTGGACCCGTCGGTGCCGTCCGTCACCCGCAGCCGGGTGCCGTTCTGCCCGTATCCGGCGGGGGTGGCGGTGTAGGCGATGCGGTTCCGGTGCTCGCCTTCGCCGGCCGGGTTCCACACCGGCTCGGTGGCCGTGCCGTTCACGGGGTTGGTGACCCGGTCGGCGTCGCCGCCCTTCAGGTCCCGCACGTAGATCTGCTGCCCGGCGGCGGGGTCGGCGTCACTGGAGTACGCCAGGCGCAGCCCGTCCGGGGAGACGGTGGGCCACTGTTCGTCGAAGGGGGTGTCGGTCAGCTGCGTCAGGCTGCCGGTGCCGTCGGTGCTCACCTGCCACAGGTCGCGCTGGCTCCCGCCGTCCGTGCCTCCGGGTCCGGCCGAGTCGAAGACCACGGACCCGTCCGGCGTCAGCCGCGGATGCGCCGCGTTCATGCCCTTGGTGAGGCGGAGCAGGGAGCCGTCGGCGGACCGCAGGTAGACCTGCGGGTTCTTCTCGTCGCGGCGGCTCACGAACACGAGCCGGTCGCCCAGGGCGGACGGCTGTGCGTCGAAGTGGGCCGCGCCCGCTCCGAACAGCGGGGTGCTGGAGGTGGTGGTCCTCACCTCGCCGAGGCTGCGGTGCCGGGTGCCCGCGTAGGTGACCCGGGTGACGGCGGCGTCCCGCGTCTCCGCGGCCGCGGCCACCCGCGGTGTGGAGGCCCCGCCGTCCTGACCGGACGCCGCGGTCACCCCGAGCAGCGGAATCAGCAGCAGCGCCACCACGGCGAACCATCCCAGGCGGTACCGCCCGCCGGGGCCAGCGGTTCTCATCACGGTCCCCCTAGCAGTCGGTGCGGCATCCGGATGTGCCCCCGCCACTGTGCGGCACCCACCGCGCGCCCCGGCAGGGCGGCGGGGCCATACCCGGGGGAAGCGGGCGGTGCGCTTTCGGGCAGTGACCGTTCCCGGCCCGGCCGTGCGGGGCCGGTCCGGGGAAACGGGCCGGACCGGGGACGCGGCGGTCGGGAAGCGGCCTGGGAACGGCCGGGGAACGGACCGGCGCCGTCGGATCAGCCCGTGGAGGGCCGTCAGATCAGCCCGTTGCGCAGCGCGTAGCCGACCGCGTGGGCCCGGTTGCGCAGTTGCAGACGCGTGATGACCTCGTGCAGCACGTTCTTGACCGTCCGTTCGGAATAGGCGGTCTTGCGGGCGATCTCCGCGGTGTCCAGGCCCTCCGACACCATGCGCAGCATGTCCGACTCCCGCGCGGTCAGCGTGGACAGGGACATGCCGCGCGGGTCGAGTGCCGAACGCTGGAGGCTGCCCACGTGGCTGAGCAGCTTGCCGAGCAGGTCGCCGGGCAGCACGCCCTCGCCGTTGGCTATGGCCAGGACCAGGCCCAGGAGCCGGTCCTGGTCGGCTTCGGCGCGCCGCAGCACCGCCGCCACACCGCACTCGATGACGCGTTGCAGCGAGCCGGCACCGAGGGTCGCGACGACCAGGCCGGTGCGGGTGCGGGTGTTGTGCCGCAGCTTGTGCAGCAGCGCCGCCACGTCGTCGTCGACGTGGTCCACGACCACCAGCGACACCTCCGCCCGCTCGTTGTCGGGGTCGGTGACCAGATCGATCTCGGGGCGCTGACGCAACTGCTGGACGACACCCAGGCGCAGGACCGGGTCCGCGGCGTAGACGGCCACGGTCACGCGCTCGGGGCGTTCGGACCGGGAAGTTCTGCGCATGGTCCAGGTTTGAGTGGGCACATGTGCCGTGGCGGACGTGTTGGGCGTGGCGGACGTGCTGGACGTGACGGACGTGGCGGACGTGGCGGAGTGGGCCGGGACGGCCTTCTCTGTGGTGGGCATGACGACTTACCTGTCTGAGGTGAGGGGGGTGGGGCCGAACGGCGGCACGGGCGCGGAGGGGAGTGCGCCGGAAGGCGGCGCCCGCAGGGCGACGCGCCGCGGCGACGGCCCGCCCATGCCCCGTCCCGTGCGTGACCGCCGGGGCACCGGCACTGCCCAGGCATTGCCCCCGCGCCTGTCGTGACGGCCCGGGGGCGGCCCTAGCGTGGCGGCGTGACGCCTTCTGCAGCCTCTTCCCGTCCCGGCACGCCCGGTCTCGACATCCCGGAAGTGACCGTGGCACCGGGTGACACCGCCACGACCAGCCTCACCGTCCGCAACGACAGCGACATCGTCGAGGCGTACACCCTGGAGGTCGTCGGGGACTGCGCCTCCTGGACCACCGTGGAGCCCGCGCGGGTCTCTCTCTATCCCGGCACCTCCGAGACGGTGACCGTCCGGCTGGCCCCACCACGTTCCCCGGAGGTCCGGGCCGGCGAGATGCCCCTGGGCGTTCGGGTCCTGCCGACCGAGCATCCCGACGCGGTGAAGGTTCTCGAGACCACCGTGCACGTGGAGGAGTTCCGGGAGCTGCACACCGAGCTGGCGCCTCGCCGGCGTCGTGGCTGGCTGCGCGGCCGCTACCGGCTGGCCGTGCAGAACCGGGGCAACTCGCCCGTGGAGGTGGGCTTCACCGGCGGTCAGCCCGGCGAGGAGCTGGGGTTCGCCTTCAGCCCGGCGGAACGGAAGCTGGAACCGGGCGAGTCGGCGGAGATCGGTCTGCGGGTCCGCACCGGCACCCCCGTGTGGTTCGGCGCCCCCGTGGTGTGGCCGTTCACCGTGGACACCGCGGAGACCGGCGCCCAGGAGGAGCCCCGGCCCGAAGAGGCCACCGTCCAAACGCCGCTGGACGCCGAGTTCGTCCAGATCCCGATATTCCCCCGGTGGCTGCTCGTCGTGCTCGCGGCGCTGATCGCCCTGCTGCTCGCCTGGTTCACGCTGGTCCGCCCGGCGGTGCGCAGCGCGGCCAAGGAGGCCGCCGCCGAGGCGGTCCGGCCGAGCCCCACGGCCGCCGGGGAGCAGGGTTCGGCCGGGCAGGCCTCCGGAGCCGGCACCGGAGCGGACACCGGCACCGGCACCGGCACCGGCACCGGCCAGGGGACGGGCGCGTCCTCCGGCGAGGGCGCCCCGGGCGGGAACGGCGCCGCGCTCGGTGGCCCGCAGATCTCCGAGACCATCGACGTGCAGACCGCCGGCGGGAAGACCAAGACCGGCACCTACCGGGTACCGGCGGGCAGCGTGTTCGGAGTGACGGACATCGTTGTCGCCAACTTCCAGGGCGACGAGGGGCTGTTGACGATCACCTTCGGCGGTCGCAAGATCACCACGATCGCGCTGGAGACCTTCCGCAACCAGGACTACCACTGGGTCACCCCCATCAAGATCCCCGAGAACGAAACCGTCACCATCGAAGTGACCTGCGGAAAGCCCGGGACACCGGCGTCCGGCCGTCAGGCGCGGGAGTGTCACGAGGTCCTGAACGTGACCGGCGTACTCAGCCGCACCACACAGTGACTCCAGCCCCACCTCTGAGGCATTGTCGGCCGAATTAGCTGGTAATCGCCAACAGTTGACGCTCCATCCGACCGGAAATAACCACCATCGGACCGGAAAGCTACATCTCTGTCCCACATGCCGGACCGAACCGGTCCCGCATCGACCGGCACGCCGCCGCGGATCCTGGCCCGCCAGGATCCGCGGCGGCGCGTCGGAGCCGTGCGGCGGTGCCGGCGGGAAGGATCCGCGCCGTTCCGGTCACGCTCGGGCCGCGGCGGGCACCGTCGCCTCCCGGCCAGGAGCGCGCGTCCGGTCCTCGTCGCCCGCTCCATGAGAAAGTCCCAGGCCGGCGTCCCGGACACCCCATGGGCCCACCAGGTCCCACCAGGCCCGAATGCTAGGATCCGGCCACTTGCCTGGGGGGGTAGTCGCACGTCATGCGTGCCGCCGGGTCCACGGCCCGCGGATCGGCCGCGTGCGCACACGTCTCTCCGGCCTTCGCCTACAACGCTGGAGAGGTCCCCGCATGGGCAGACGCGCACTCGTCCGCAGTGCCACCGCCGCCACTGTCTCCCTGACGCTCGCGCTCGGGCTCGGCCCGGCGGGCGCAGCGAGCGCGGACGGCAGGACGGTCACCGGGGAGGTGGTCGTGCCGGCCACCACGTCCATGGTTCCGCGCACGGGCCTGATGAGCGCGGGACCGTCGGGCTTCCTCCGGTACGAGGAGGGCCGCGGCCAGCTGTGGACGACGTACGACGGTGTCGACACCGTCGTCGACCCCTCGGGCACGGACGTGTACGGCGTCACCAGTGCCGGCGCGGGCTCGGACGTCGTGGCACACCACGACAGGTCCGCCAGGACGGTGACGCTGCGGAACATGGCAACCGGCCAGGTCGGCACGATCGCGCTTCCCGACGGGCACACGTACTTCAGCACGCTCGGGTCGACGGTCGTCACGACGGTCGGAACCCCCCGTGACTCCGTGTGGCATCTGCTGGACGCCCGCGCCGACGGCTCCGTCACCGATCGCACGGTGGAGGGCGTCCCCTCCGGTGCCGTCCTGTGGTCGGCCGCGGGGCTGGGCGACGCGCGCGGGCAGATCGTGCGGTACGGCAAGGACGACCAGAACGTCACCGGATGGCTCGACGTCGAGCAGGGACGTTTCACCGCGCTGCCGCACACCGTGCCCTCGTGGTACTCCCAGGTCGCCCTCAGCCCCACCCACGTGGTGTGGCTGTACGACGGCACCCTGCACGTCGCCTCCCGCCAGGACCCGTCCGCCGCCCCGCGGACCCTGCCGTTCGGCGACGCCGCGGACGTGCTGGGCCTGGTCGGCGACACCGTCGTCGTGGCCCGGTACGACTCCGCCCTGGGCCACTACGGCACCGAACGCGCGGTCTCACGGGTCGAGGCCGTCCCCCTCGACGGATCCGCCCGGCGGACGCTGCTGGCCCGGACGTCCCGGCAGGCCGTGGCGACGCCGGACGGCGGGCTCCTGGTCGCGGGCGGCTCCGACACCGACCACTGGGGCGTCTCCCTCATCGAGGCCACCGAGGACGGTGGCGTCGGCGTACGGCGGGTGGCGGACGCCCACCCGCGGCAGGCGGCCCACACCGTCTCCGACCTGACGCTCGCCCAGGGACGGCTGACCACCGTGGAGACGGACCCCGTGGGTGGCTACACCTACCTCCACACCCGTGAGACCGGCGTGGCCGACTCCCCCACGGCCGGGACCCGCACCACCCGCGGCCGTTTCGCGCTGGAGAACTACACCGACGGCCGCCCGCGCCTGATCGACACCGGCGACGGCCGGACGGTCGTCGCCGACCACGGCATCGACCCTCCGCGGCAGCCCCACATCCTCCAGGCCTCCGAGTCGCTGCCCGGCACCCGGATCGACAGCACGCGCAGCTACCGGACAACGGCCGCCGCGCACGGCCGCTTCGCCGCCCTGACCTCGTACGACAGCGCCGGTGCGGCCCAGACGCGGGTCGTCGACGTCGACACCGGGCAGGCGGTGTACACCACGAGCGCGACCGTGCGGGCGATCTGGGGCACCACCGCCTGGGTGGCGTCCGGCAACGACGCGGTGATCCCCGTCGACCTGCTCACCGGTGAGCAGGGCTCGATGGTGTCCTTCGGGCGCGGCTGCCTGTTGAACGACTTCCAGGCCGTGGGCCGGTGGCTGCTGTGGAACTGCGTCCTGAACGCGGAGGGCCAGGGCGTCTACGACACGGTCACCCGGCGGAACGTGACGCTCGTGTCGGGCTCCGACTGGCAGCCGGCGCAGCTCGGCGACGGCTTCGTCGCGACCGCCGAGGACGGGCAGCTCAAGGTGATCGACGTGCGCGGCGCGACGCCCGTGTCGCACACCGCCGGGAAGTTCGAGGGGAACGCCTGGGACGTCGACCCGTACACCGGTGTGATCGCGCAGCTCCGCTCCGACAACAGCATCCGTCTGACCGCCGGCGGCGTCCCCGTCTCCGGCCTCGTCCAGCGCGACGCCACCGTCGCCGCCTCGGTGGACGTCAAGGGCGGTGCCGCGCGGTGGAGCCCCAAGTGGTGGCTGAACAAGCCCGCGGCCTCCTGGACGCTCGTGCTCTCCGGAAGAACGGGAACGGCCGTGCGCACGCTCTCCGGGGGCCCGGCCCGCGGTGTGGTGGCCCCGGCGTGGGACGGCAAGGACGGCTCCGGCAAGCTGGCGCCCAACGGCGCCTACACCTGGAAGCTGACCGTCACCCCCGCGGACGGGCAGGGCGCGGCGCTGACGCGGACGGGCACGGTCAAGGTCACCGGCGCCACGCCCGTCCGGCGTGACTTCGTCGGATCGGACGGTTTCGGCGATCTGGTGACGCTGAACAGTTCGGGCGGGCTGACCTACCAGTACGGGACCGGCACCGGCGTCTTCACCGGCAAGCGGTCGGGTTCCGGATGGCCCACCACGGTCCGCGCGGTGCCGTTCGGCGACCTGAGCGGTGACCGCTGCAACGACATGCTCGTGCGGTTCAGCAGTGGTGAGCTGCGCGCCTACCGGCCGGGCTGCGCCTCGGCGGTGACCCCGTCGACCGCGTACACCTCGCTGGGCACCGGCTGGAACCAGTACGACGTGCTGACCTCGCCGGGCGACCTGAGCGGTGACGGGCGGCCCGACCTGATCACCCGCCAGGCCTCGACCGGGGACATCTACCTCCACAGGGCGACGAGCACCGGCAAGCTCGCGGCCAGGGTCGAGATCCGCTCCGCGTGGACGTACAAGAAGATCCTCGGGGTCGGCGACCTGAACGGTGACGGCCACGGCGACCTGCTGGCACAGGACAAGTCGAACGAGCTGTGGCGCTACGACGGCACCGCGGCCGGCCAGTTCAAGAGCCGGGTGAAGGTCTTCGCCGACTGGGGATCGAGCTACAACACCGTCGTCGGCGTGGGCGACATCACCGGGGACGGCAAGGCCGACCTCGTCTCCCGCGACTCCTCCGGCAACGTCTGGCGCAACGACGGCAACGGCAAGGGGTCCTTCAGCAGCCGTACCCGGATCGCCACCGGCTGGCAGGGGTACAAGGGCCTGTTCTGAGCCCGCCTCCGCCACCGCCCCACGGGCCCGGACGCCGTAGCGCGTCCGGGCCCGTGCCGTCGCGCGCGGGACGGGAGCCGGCCGCCACCCGTGGCGCCGGTCCCGGTCCGGCCGAGTTGCCGCCCGCCGCCGATACGAGAAGGTGAGAAGGAGGGCCGACGGAGGGAGCGCGGGGTGACGGATTCCATCGACGACGCCACGGTGCTGGACGCCCTCTTCAACGGCTCGCCCCAGGGTCTGTTCGTGCTCGACGCCGACTGGAGGGTCACGCGCTACAACCCGTCCGGACGCGGCGTCCAGAACCTGCCCCCCGAGGCCGTCCTCGGTCACCGGGTGGAGGACTTCGCCCCGGGCTTCGAGCCGGACCAGTTCCAGGCCGTGATCGACGAGTTCCTCGCCACGGGCGGCCCCTTGCGCGGCAGGCTGGTACGGGGGCCGTCGCCGTCCGACCCGGACCGCACCCTCGCGGTCGAGGTGTCGCTCTTCCCGCTGCCCGGTCCCGGCGACGGATCCCAGGGCGTGGTGGCCGTCGTCGAGGACGTGACCGAGCGGCAGGCCGCCGCGGACCGCCTCGCCGTCCTCGGCACGGTGCACGCGGGTGTCGGCACCTCGCTGGACGCCGCCGCCACGGCCCGCGAGCTGGTACGGGCCCTGGTGCCCGGCTTCGCGGACGCGGCGAGCGTCGACCTGCTGGACGAGGGCTGGGACGGTGCGGCCGGCCAGGCCGCTCCCTCACCGGCCGACGCGCCGCTGCGCCGGGTCGCCTTCGCCCCGGAGACGGCCGAACGGAGCCGGAACGACGGCGACAGCCGCCCGTTCCCCTTCCCGACGCCGTTCACCCAGGTCCTCAACGACCTGCGGCCCCGGCTCGTGAGGGTGTCACCGGACGAGCCCTGGCTGGCCACCGCGCCGGACGGCTTCGCGCCGCTCCTCAGGGCCCGGGTGCACTCCATGATCGTCGTCGCGCTGACGGCCCGGGACACCGTGCTGGGGCTGCTGACCCTGTACCGGAACCGGACCGACGCCTTCGAGGGGGCGGACCTGGACGTGGCCCGGCAGGCCGCCTCCACCGCGGCCGCGCACCTGGACAACGCTCGCAGCTACCTGCGCGAGCACACCGTGGCGACGGCCCTGCAGCGGCGGCTCCAGCCCGGGGAGGTCCCCGAGCTGTCGGCGGTGGAGACCGCCCACGTCTACCTGCCCGAGAACGCCGGCGGCACCTGGTTCGACGTCGTCCCGCTCTCCGGAGCGCGCGTCGCCCTCGCCGTCGGCGACGTCTTCGGCCAGGGCGTCGAGGCGGCGGCCACCATGGGCCAGCTGCGGGTCGCCCTGCGCACGCTCGCCCTTCAGGACCTGGAGACGGACGACCTCCTGGCCCGCCTGGACGAGGTCGCCGCCCAGCTGCCGGGGGTCTCCGCCGTCCCCGCGGGCTCTCCCGCGGGGAGGTGCGCGGTCACCGTCTACGACCCTGTCTCGCGGCAGTGCGTCATGGTCCGTGCCGGCCACCCCGCGCCCCTGCTCATCGGCCCCGACGGCAGCCCGATCGAGGTGGAGGTCCCCGAGGGGCCGCCGCTGGGGGCGGGCGGTGAGCGCGTCTACGCCCCGGCCGTGGTGGACCTGCCGCCGGGGACACTGCTCGCCCACTGCACGGAGGGCCTGCTCGCCGCCGGCGGGAGCGACCGGACCGTCGCCACCCGCCGTCTCACCCAGGTCCTCTCCTCCACCGGCCGGCCGCTGCGGGAGCTGTGCGACACGGCCGTGTACGCGATGGCGCCGTCCCGCCACGACGACGCGGTCCTGCTGCTCGCGCGCACCCGCGCCCTGCCGGCGGAACAGATCGCGGACTGGACCCTGCCCGCCGACGTCTCCGTGGTGAGCACCGCCCGCCGGCTCGTCGAGCGGCAGCTCGCCGCCTGGCACCTCGACGAGGTGGCGTTCACCACCGAACTCGTCGCCACCGAACTCGTCACCAACGCCATCCTCTACGGCACGGGCCCGGTGCGCCTGCGGCTCATCCACGACCGGGACCGGCTGCTGTGCGAGGTCACCGACGCCAACAGCGCCAGCCCCCATCTGCGCCACGCCCGCGACAGCGACGAGGGGGGCCGTGGCCTCTACATCGTCATGAAGCTCACCAGGCGCTGGGGCGTCCGCCACAACCGCACCGACAAGACCATCTGGGCCGAACAGCGGCTCGACGACGGACCGGCGGAACCGCCCGCCCCGCCGCGAGGGTTCGACATCGACGCGGTGCCGGAACTGTGACCGGAGTGTCACCCGGGGGCTCCTCGGGTACCGCGTACGCAAGTACGTGGTAACCACATGGACCGGCCCGGAGGGGCCCCTGACTGAAGGTGATGCGCACGTGACTCGCCTCGGCGGCTCCGGAGACGGCCGGACGGACGGACCGGGTGACGACCTCCGGTCCGTCGCGCGGGAGATCGCCCATGCCGTGGACGGTCTCGCGGAGCTGTGGTCCGTGGCCGCCCAGGACGCGAGTCTGCGCCTGTCACCGCACCAGTTGCGGGCGCTGCGGCTCCTGGAGGCCGAGCCGGAGCTCAACCTCACCGCGCTGGCCCAGGGCATGGGGATAGGCACGCCGACGGCCAGCCGGCTGTGCGACCGGCTGGAGGCGGCGGGGCTGGTGACGCGCCTGCTGCATCCCTACGACCGGCGTGAGGTGCGGCTGGTCCTCACCGGGACCGGCCGGCAGGTGCTCGGTGAGGTGGCCGATCGCAGGTCACAGGCGCTCGCCGAGGTTCTCGCCGGCATGGATCCCGTCGCGCGGGAGGCGCTGCGCCGGGGGCTGCGGGCCTTTCCGCCGGCCAGGACCGGGGAGGCCGGGGAGACCGGGGACGGTCCTGGGTGACCGCTCGGCCGTCTGCAGGTGGCACAGCAGCAGGCAGACGTCGTCGTCGCGTTCGGAGGTGTGCAGGAGCGGTTCCAGCAGACCGTCGGCGACGGCCTCGATGTCCTGTTCCAGTTCGGGCGTGCTGAGCGCGCCCAGCATGTCGCCGAGGCGGGCGATGCCGGGGTCGATGCCCTGAGCGCGGCGTTCGACCAGGCCGTCGGTGTAGAGGACCAGGGAGGAACCGACGGGCAGGTCGGCCCGGTGGTTGGCGTAGACGTACGGCACCGGGATGCCCAGCATGACGCCCGGTTTGGCGTCCAGGACCCGTACCGTGCCGTCAGCTCCGCGGACGACGGCCGGCAGGTGGCCGGCCGACGCCCAGACGACCTCCGGTTCGCCCGGGCGGAAGCGGGCGATCATCGCGGTGGCGTACAGCTCGGGCTGCAGGTGACGGAGCATGCCGTGCAGCCGGGTCAGGATCGCCGCCGGGCTCTCGTTCTCGACGGCGTAGGCGCGCAGCGCGGTGCGCAGCTGGCCCATGACCACGGCGGCGTGCAGGCCGTGGCCGGTGACGTCCCCTATGACGGCCAGCAGGCTGCCGTCGGGCTGGATGAAGGCGTCGTACCAGTCGCCGCCGATGTTGAGGCCGCGGGTGGCGGGCAGGTAGCGGGCGGCCAGCAGCAGTCCGGCCTGCGTGGGCAGTTCGGTGAGCTGGGCGCGTTGCAGGGTCTCGGCCGTGTCGCGGGACTGCTCGTAGCGACGGGCGTTGTCCAGGGCGATACCGACCCGGCGGGCGAGCTCGACCAGCATCACCGAGGTGTCCGCGTCGAAGCGCGGGCCCGGGGAGGTGAGGGTGAGGACGCCCACCAGGCCGCGCGCCAGGAGGGGGATCGCCAGCACCGGCCGCTCCGGGAACAGCTCGGAGGGCCGGAGGTCGTCGACGCCGGGCAGCTCACCGGGGTACGGGGCGGCGTGCTGGGGACGCCCGGTGCGGGCGGCGACCACCGCGGCCTCGGTGTGGTCGGGGACGCCGCGGGGGTCCTCGTCGTCGCTCTCCTCGCCGAACAACCAGACCTCGAGGTGGTCGGCGTACTCGGGGACCAGCAGCTCCTTCAGACGGCTCAGGATGTCCCGGTGGCTCAGGGAGGCCGTGATGGTGGCGCTGGCGTCGCCGAGGAAGGCCAGCAGGCGCCGGGCGCGCTCGGCCTCGGCGCGCGCGGTCCGCTCCGCGTCCAGCAGGTCGCGCTGGACGCGCGCGGCGGTCGCCAGGTTCGAGTGCAGGGCGACGACGCCCTGGTTGGTCTGGTGGAGTTCCTCCCGGTGCATCCGTACGAGGTGCTCCTGCTCGTCCAGGAGCCGCAGGACGGCCGCGGTGTCCTCGTCCGCGCGCAGCAGGGCCTCGGCCAGCAGGTCCTCGGCGGAGGAATGACCGCCCGGCGGCGGGCCGTCCGGCGGAGCGTCGCCGGGGGACGCGACGGCGCTCCGCTCGTCCTCGGCGGGCCGGCGGGGCAGGGGGCAGCTGAGGACGGGCCCGTCGTCCGGGCCGGATTCCGGCGCGGAGGCCGCCGACGCCGACGCCGAAGCCGAGGGGGACGCGGACAGGGACGCCGACGCCGGGGAGCCGGCCGGCCGCAGCCGCGCGTCGAGCCGCGTCTCGTGTCCGGCGCTCCGCCCGACGCGGAGCAGCAGTTCCCACTCGCCGCCGTCGCTCAGGCAGTGGCGCAGCCGCGCGCTCAGCGAGCTGAGGAACCGCGCTCGTTCCGTCGCCGTCGCCCCGGCGTCCGCGACGGCCCCGGCGACGCCCGCGCGGGCCCGGGCCGCGTCGGCGGCCGACGTGATCTTCCAGACCTCAGGACGCACTGTCATGGACACCCGGTGGATCGAAGGGCCGCCGGCACGGGATCATGGGCGAGGGATCGTGCTCCGCCATCCGCGTCGCCTCCCTGCTGCGCACACACGCCTGGGCCGGTCCGATGACACACCACTCGGCAATTATTGCCACATGGCAACTGATCTGACGAGACCCCGCGGGATGCCGTCACGAGATCGTCACAACCCGGCCGCCCCCGCCGCTCATCGGCCGGCCCGCCTCCCGTGCCAGTCCAGACAGACGATCAGGGCGTCGTCGTCCGGCACCGACTTGCCGCGGTGGCCGGTCAGCTCCCGCAGGATCGCCCGCGGCACCTCGGCGGCCGGCAGCAGCCGGGTGGAGTGGATCGCGCGGGACAGAGCCGTGTCCCCGTACGCCTCGCCCTTCGGCGAGGCCACCGCGTGCACCCCGTCGCTGACGAAGACCAGACGGTCGCCGGGCTCGGCCTGGAAGTGCTGGGCCATGTAGTCGGTCTCCTCGAACATGCCCAACGGCAGCTGGGCGTCGAAGGTGACGTGCTCCACCGAGCCGTCCCGAAGCCGCAGCAACTGCGGCGAGCCCGCGTCGACGACCCGGGCCCGGCCGGTGGCGAGGTCGAGGTCGAGCATCAGGACGGACAGGTAGCAGCGCCCGCGGTAGTGGGCGTAGACCGCCTGGTCCGCCAGGGCCGCCTGGTCGGCGATGGGTATGTCGGCGCGCCGGGCGTTGCGCAGCGCATTGATGGCCAGGTTGGTCAGCAGCGACGCCTCGATGCCCTCGCCCATGCCGTTGGTGACGTACAGCGTGAGGCGGTCGGCGGTGGTGGACCAGTCGAAGTTGTCCCCGAAGATCGCGTACGCCGGCTCCAGCTGCGCCCCCAGCGAGAACTCCGGGCGTACGCAGGAACGGCCCGGCAGCAGGTGCCACTGCATCTCGGCGGCCAGCGTGAGCCGGTCCTTGCGCCGCGCCTGCATGAACAGGTCGGTGTCGCGATCGGCCACCACCACCTCGTGCCCCAGCACCTCGGCGACCTCCGTGAGTTCCCCTTCCCAACGGCGGACGGCGTCGCCGTCGGGCAGGGTCACGGTCAGCACCCCGAGCCGGTCACCGCGCACGCTGACCGGCAGGTGCAGGCGGGCCCCGCCGTCGCGCCCCTCCTCGCGGTACGGCTGCTGCGAGCCGAAGGCGCGGCCGGCCGGGCTGTTGTGCACGGACACCGGTTCCAGGGTGTGCGGCAGGACCGACACGGGCTGCAGCACGCTCACGCCGTAGTCCGCCATGTACAGCTCGACGTCCTCGGCGCCGTACTGCTCCTTCAGGACGGCGCGCGTGACGTCGAGCAGCGCGTGGGGGGCCGATCTTCGAAGAGCACGCTCAACGGCCACGAATTTCTGCATGGAGTAATTTTCACCAATCCTTCGCCGGACGAACGTACGTCCGCCACCATGAGACGGAGACCATGAGGCAGTCGCGTCGGTCATTCCGGGTCACCCGGGGCAGGCGGGCCCGCCTAGTACGCTGACAGGCATCCCAGTCCCTGCGAGAGTGTGACCGTGACTGCCTTCCGCCGCTGCCCCGAGCCCGACGAGGTCGCACGTGTGACCACCACGGCCGCCGAGCTGCTGGAGGTCGTGTGGGGCCGCGCTTCGACGGCGCCCACCTCCGCGTCCCAGCTGCGCGTGCTGCACATCCTGGAGCACCACGACGGCATCAACCTGCGCACCCTCGCCGAGTCCCTGGCGTCCACGCCGCCCTCCACCAGCCGGCTCTGCGACCGGCTCCAGGCCGCCGGCTTCATCGAGCGGGTGACGAGCCCGGAGGACCGGCGCGAGGTGCGCCTGCACCTCAGCGGCCGGGGCCGCGTCTTCCTCGCCGACCTGCGGGCCCGCAGGGAGAAGGAGGTGCGGGAGGTGCTGGCGGACATGCCCGCCGCCAAGCGGATCGCGCTGCTCGAAGGACTGGAGGCGTTCTGCGCCACCGCGGCCTCGCAGATACTCGGCGCCGCCCCGGACTCCTCCGACAGCCGGACCGCCTGACCCACCACTCGCGGCACCGGCGTCGCCCCTCGGCGAGCGATCATCACGCGGAGCGGTCTCCGCCCACCGGAGCATTTCAGGTCCTTCCCCGCGCACGTCCGACACGGCTACTTTGTTGTCTGGCGGCTATTATTGTCAAACGGCAACTATGCCGCCGACAGCCCTTTCACAGACCCTGATACCCCGTGATCGCCCCTTCTGTCATGAGATGTTCCCCTTGTCTCCACGGAAGGGGGACGGCGCGCCGAGCCCAGGCCGATGGCCTGGGGTTTTCTCCTTCCCCGTCTCCGCGCCGACCACCCGCCCTTCGGCCCGGGCCGCCGAATGACAGGTGCATGACAGATGGGGACAGGTGGACCTCCCCGGCAGGACGCGGACGCGACGCGCCCCGGGGCAGGGCCCCGGGGCGCGTCGTCACCTCACGCCGTACGGCGGCGGACGTCAGATGGTGAGGTCGTAGAGGTTGAACTCCTCCCAGCTGCCGGTGATGTCGGCGGAACGGGCGCGCAGGGCGTACTGGAGCGAGCCGGTGTAGCCGTTCTCCATGGCCACGAACAGCCCGTTGCTGGTGGACTGGAGGGCCCAGCGGTCGAGTTCCTCGTGGTGCCAGAGGATGAACCGCTCCCAGCCACCGACCGAGGTGGAGCGGGCCCGCAGCAGGTTCTCGGAGGCGCCGGTGAAGTTCTGCTCGACGGTCACGTAGCGGTTGTTGGCCAGGGACCTGACGGCGTAGGTCTGGGTGGCCTCGTCCCACTCGAAGGAAAGGTTCTCCCAGCCACCGATCTTGGCGGAACGGGCACGCAGCGCACCGGTGTTCGGGGCGGCGTAGTTCACCTCGGTGGTCACGAACTTCGCGTTCTTGACCGACTCCAGGGCGAGGGTCAGCGGCTCCTCCTCGGCGGCCGAGACGCCGTCCGGGTCGGCCGTCACCCCGGCGATCGCCTGCAGCTCCGCGGCGGAGACGGCCTCCCAGCCGCTGGGAGCGGGGGCCTGCGGGGCCGCCTGGGCGGCCGGGGCGGCCAGCGCGGAGACGGCCACCAGGGTGCTCAGGGACAGAAGTACGGAAGTCATGCGTCGCACAGGTTTTCCTCACCTCTCGGCAAACGGATTCCACGGGCGTCCGGGTCCGCGTTCGTGCGGCGGCTCCGCGCTCCCGGCACCCCCCATGGCCGCACGGGCACCCTTCCCTGGCCCCCGAACAGCCTCTCCCCGTCCCGGCGGAGCGGTCCCAGAGTACGAGGGCCAATAGCGTGACGACTGTTGTCTTCCCTGGTCAGAGGGGGTCTGGGACACGGCCGTGACGATTCCGGATGCGTTCTCCGCCCGGCCATGCGGAAGGCACGCGGCATTCCCCCCAAGGCCTCCCCCCGGCCACTTCCGGCCCCCGCGAGTCGAATGCCTCACGCGGTAACCTCCGTGTCCCGTGCAACCTTTGGCGGCATCGGGGAGTCATGTACATGAGAGCGGGGAATTCCTGCGGACGCGCGCCTCGCGCGTCCCTCCTGACGGTGGCCCGGCCGCCGCGCACCTCGTGCGGCGCGCGGCTTCGGCCCTTTCTCCCGCCTTTTCGACGCACCAAGGCGTCATCTACGTGAGGTAGGAGTTTTGAGACGTCGTACGACAGCACATGCCTACCGCCCGCTGAGCATGAAGCGCAGAGCCTGGATCACCCTGGGCGCCGTGCTCCTCGGCGGCGGCGGGGTAGCCACTTACGCGATGGCGGATCCGCCGGATGCCGCCCCGGCGGCCGAACAGGCACGGGACAAGCGCCCGGTCCGGGTCTACGACCTGGCGCTCCCCGGCGGTAGCGCCAAGAAGGAACTGCCGCGCACGGAGACCCGGTTGTTCTCGATGCTCGGCGTGTCCTGGGACGCGGCCGAGCGGGAGCTCGACGGCACCGCCCAGGTCCGCACCCGCAGCGCGGAGACCGGCGAGTGGTCCGTCTGGAAGGACCTGGAGTTCCACAACTCCCCGCCGGAGGACCCGACCGCCGAGATGCGCGGCGCGTCCGAGCCGCTCTGGGTCGGCCCGGCCGACGGCGTCGAGGTGCAGGTGGTCCGCGAGGACGGCAGCACCTCCGCGATGCCCAAGGGCATGCAGGTCAACATGATCGACCCGGGTGTCGTCACCACCGCGGAGACGAAGTCCACGGACATCGAGCTGGAGCCGGCCGCCTTCGCCGCCGCGAGCGAGGAGACCACCGCGCCCGCGGCCGGCGAGCCGACGCCGCCGGCCGAGGCGACGCCGCCGGCCGAGGCGACCACTCCGCCGGCGGAGGAGACGACTCCTCCCGCCGAGGAGACGACTCCGCCGGCCGAGGAGACCACCTCGCCCGCCCCGGAGCCGACCGAGACGGTGCCGCCCAAGCCGGTCGCGCCGCCGTCCACGGTCACCCGGCCCCCGATCGTCAGCCGGGCGCAGTGGGGTGCCGACGAGTCGAAGGTGGAGGACCCGGCCGATTACATCGAGAAGGTCGACGCCGTCTTCGTCCACCACACGGTCGGCTCGAACAGCTACAGCTGCGCGCAGTCCGCGTCCCTGGTCCGCGGCGTGATGGCGTACCACATCGAGACCAATGGGTGGAACGACCTCGGGTACAACTTCCTGGTCGACAAGTGCGGCCAGATCTTCGAGGGCCGCGGGGGCGGCGCCGACCTGCCGGTCATGGGCGCCCACACCTACGGCTTCAACAGCTACTCCACCGGCATCGCCTTCCTGGGCGACTTCGAGGGCGTCGACGGCCAGCCGGCCGGCAGGCCCAGCCGCGCCGCGCTGGAGTCGGCGGCCCGCATCGCCGCGTGGAAGCTCGGCCAGTACGGCGGCGACCCCAAGGGCAAGGTCACGCTGGAGGCCGGCGGCGACACCGGTGTCTGGGACCAGGGCGAGCTCGCCACCCTCAACGTGATCTCCGGTCACCGCGACGGCTACGCCACCGCGTGCCCCGGCGCCACCCTGTACGCGAAGCTCGGCGAGATCCGCCGGATCGCGGCGAGCCCGCTCGCCGACGCGGCGGTCCCGACCGCCGACTTCAACCGTGACGGCATCTCCGACCTGGTCGCGGGCGTTCCGCGCACGTCGGGCTCCGCGGGCAGCGTGGTGGTCGTCCCCGGCTCCACGGACGGTCCCGACGGCACGCTGCGCAAGGTGATCACGCAGAGTTCCGAGGGCGTCGTCGGCGCCTCCGAGGCCGGCGACAACTGGGGCGCGTCGAGCGCCTGGGGTGACCTGGACGGCGACGGTTACGCCGACCTGGTGGTCGGCGTACCGGGCGAGGACAACGGCGTGGGGACGGACGCGGGAGCCCTCGTCGTGCTCCACGGGCCCTCGCTGACCCGTACCGCGACCGTGCGCGACCCCGTCGCGAAGGCGGGCGCCAAGATGGGCACGACCGTCGCGGTCGGCGACTTCGACGCCGACGGCACGGCGGACGTGTTCTCGGCCGGCACCGGCAACGGCGGGGCCTGGGGCGCCGCCCTGTCCGGCAAGGGGACCCAGTCCGGCAAGCTCACCACCGCGACCGGCGCGGTGGGCTACCTGGACGCGGCGACCGGCGACTTCAACCGCGACGGTTACGCCGACGTGGCCCTCAACTACCGTGACCAGTCCGAGGTGGGCAGGGTCACCTGGTTCAAGGGCTCCGCGACCGGCCTGACGAAGGTCAGCGTCCTGTCCGTCAAGGGCGGCCGGTCCCTCGCGGTGGGCGACGTGAACGGCAACGGCTACGACGACATCGTCATCGGCCAGCCGTACACCGCGGAGTCCGGCGCCAAGGCGGGCGGCCAGGTCACCGTCGTGCCGGGCACCTCCACCGGGTTCACCACCACGGGCATGAAGACGGTCCACCAGGACACCTCCGGTGTCCCGGGCTCCGCCGAGAGCGGCGACGCCATGGGCTGGTCGGTGTCCGCGGGCGACTACAACCTGGACGGTTACGCCGACGTGCTCGCGGGCGCGCCGCGCGAGGACATCACCCGCAGCGGCAACCGCGCCGACGCGGGCATGGTGTTCCTGCTGAAGGGCAGTTCCGCGGGCCTCACCGGCACCGGGGCCGTCGGTTACACCCAGGACACCGCGGGCATCGCCGGCGCCACCGAGACGAACGACCGGTTCGGCTCGGCCGTGGTCCTCCAGGACCTGTCCGGATGGGGCCGTGCGGACCTCGCCATCGGCGTCGAGGGCGAGGACTCCTACAGCGGCACGATCCTGCAGCTGGACTCCGGCGGCTCCGGCGTCTCCACGTCGGGCGGCGTCTACTACGGCCGCACCGTCATGGGCACGCCCACCGGCGGCCACCTGGGTCAGACCCTCCAGCCGTGAACGAACGGGGCGGGGAAGCGTCCGTCGCGGCGCTTCCCCGCCCCGTCCCGTTTATTCCTGCTGTCGCATGAATTTCCGGTGCGATATTTCCGCCCGGGCGACCCGCCACTTAGCGGGGCGCCTGTGCTACGGTTGGCAGCAGTTGCAGTTTTGGTTACCAGAGACTTCTTGAGTGCTCTCAGACGACCTTTACGTCGCCGGGAGCACTCTTTTTTATTTCCGGAAATTGCCAGAGCAGCGACTCCGGGGCCACGAGGTGTGGTTCCGGAAACTGCCCACAGGGAGATTCACATGGCATCCGGCACCGTTAAGTGGTTCAACGCGGAAAAGGGCTTCGGTTTCATCGAGCAGGACGGCGGCGGCGCCGACGTCTTCGCCCACTACTCGAACATCAACTCCTCCGGCTTCCGTGAGCTGCAGGAGGGCCAGCGCGTGAACTTCGACGTCACGCAGGGCCAGAAGGGCCCGCAGGCGGAGAACATCACCCCCGCCTGACGCGTACCGCGCACCGCGCACCACGCATCACAGGGCCGGGCCCGCACTCCTCGTGAGTGCGGGCCCGGCCTTTCGTGTGTCACGGCCGGGACTTGCGCACCCTCCGGGGCACGGGGGAGATTCTGTGGCCATGCGCATGGTTGTGACCGGGGCCACCGGAAGTCTGGGCACGCGGGTGATCGAGGATCTGCTGGAACGGGTCCCGGCGGACCGCGTGCTCGCGGTGGTGCCGAGTGGCAGGGCGGGCGCGGCGCTCGCCGCGCGGGGCGTACGGCTCGCTGTCGCCGACCTCGACGTTCCCGAGAGCCTGATCGGCGTGTTCCGCCCCGGTGACCGCGTGCTGTTGATCCCGGCGGACGACCCGGCCGCGGACCGGGTGGCGCAGCACCGCGCGGTGGTCGACGCGGCGGCCGCCGCGGGGGCCGGGCTGCTGGCCTACACCAGCGTGCCGGGGGCGCTGCAGGCCCGCGCGGCCGACGTCCACCGGCGCACGGAGGGGCTGGTCCTGGCCTCCGGCGTGCCGTACACGCTGCTGCGCACCAACTGGTGCACCGAGGCGTACACCGAGCGGCTTCCGCTGGTGCTGCACCTGGGCGTGGTCACCCAGGCCGCCGGGGACGGCCGGGTCGCCTCCGCCTCCCGCGCGGACTACGCCGCCGCGGCCGTGGCCGTGCTCGCCGGCGAGCGCGGGGGACACGAGGACCGGACCTACGAGCTCGGCGGCGACACGGCGTGGAGCCTGTCCGAGTACGCCGCGGAGGTCTCCCGCCGGGCCGGGCGGGAGATCCCGTACCGCGCGATGTCCTACGACGCGTACCTGGCCTCCCTCACCGCCGCAGGGCTGCCGGGGTTCGCGGCCGAGCTGATCGCGGGCGCGGACGCGTCGATCGCCCGGGGCCAGCTGGGCGGCGTGACGGGTCAGTTGTCGCGGCTGATCGGGCGGCCGACGACACCGATGCCGTGGTCGGTCGCCGAGGCGATGCGAGGCCTGGTCGACGCCGACTGACGGCCGCGCGCCGACGGCCGCGCGCCGACGCCGCGCGCCGACGGCCGGGAGCGCGGCCTGGCGGGAACGCGGCCTAGCGGGACGCGGGGTGGCGGGAACGGGGCCTGGCAGGAAGGCGACCTGGCAGGACGCGGGGTGGCGGGAACGCGGCCTGGCAGGAGCGCGGCCTGCCGGGACGCGGGGTGGCGGGACGCGGGGTGGCGGGAACGCGGCCTGGCGGGACGCGCGGCCTGGCGGCCCGCGGGGTGGCCGCAGGTCCGGGCGGCCCGCGGGCCCGCGGCGCGCACCGGGGCGGGGAGGCGGCGCGGATGCGAGCGATGTGCCCCTCGGGAGCTTGAGTCTGCGGGCTTTCGCCACCTATGTTGGCGCACATGCGGGAATACTCCATAGGCCGGGCGGCCCGGTTGCTCGGCGTCAGCGCGGACACGGTGCGGCGGTGGGCGGACGCCGGCCGGCTGACCACGCGGCGGGACGACGGCGGGCGCCGGGTGGTCGACGGCCGCGACCTGGCGGCCTTCGCGGTGGAGCTGGCGCGGGACGGTGACGACGACCGCCCCGCCTACACCTCCGCGCGCAACGCGTTCGCCGGGATCGTGACCGCCGTGCGACTGGGGGACGTGGCCGCCCAGGTGGAGATCCAGGCGGGCCCGCACCGGCTGGTGTCGCTGATGACCAGGGAGGCCGTCGAGGAACTCGGCCTGGAGGTGGGCGTGGAGGCCACCGCCCGGGTCAAGGCGACCAGCGTCCACGTCGACCGCGCCGCGGAGCAGCGGTGAGGCCCGCCCCGCGGTGGGCCGCCGCGGTCCTGGCCGCGGCGGCGGTGCTCTGCGGGTGCGGAGCGCAGGAACCGGAGCCGACCGTCACCGTCTTCGCCGCCGCCTCCCTCAAGGAGTCGTTCACCGCCCTCGGCGAGGAGTTCGAGGAACGGCACCCCGGCACCGAGGTCGAGTTCAGCTTCGGCGGCAGCGACACGCTGGCCGCCGGGATCACCGGCGGCGCCCCCGCCGACGTGTTCGCCTCCGCCGACGGGACGACCATGGCCCGCGTCACGCGGGCGGGCGGCGCGTCCGGCCGGCCCAAGGTGTTCGCCCGCAACCGCCTCCAGATCGTCACCCTCCCCGGCAACCCGCACCGCATCCGGAGCCTGGGCGACCTGGACCGCCCCGAACTGAAGGTCGTGCTCTGCGACGCCTCCGTGCCCTGCGGCGCGGCCGCCCGCAAGGCGCTCGACACCGCCCGGCTCCGGCTGAGCCCCGCCTCGTACGAGCAGGACGTCAAGAGCGCGCTGACCAAGGTGCGGCTGAAGGAGGCGGATGCGGCCCTGGTCTACGCGACGGACGTGCGAGCGGCCGGGGACGCCGTGGCCGGGGTGGAGTTCCCGGAGGCCGACACGGCCCTGAACAGCTACCCGATCACCGTCCTCGCCGACGCGCCGCAGCCGGAGCGGGCCGCGGAGTTCGTGGCGTTCGTGCGCTCCGCCGAGGGCCGCCGCGTGCTGCGTGAGGCCGGGTTCCTGGAGCCGGGACCGGAGGCGCCGTGAGCGGCGGCAGGCCCCGGGACGCCACGAGGAGCGGGCGCCCCGGGCGGGTCGCCGGATCTCTGCGGCCCTTCGGACGCGCGCCCCTGGCGCTGCTGCTGCCCGCCCTGGGCGGGCTGGTGTTCCTCCTGCTGCCGCTCGTCGCGCTGCTGGTGCGCGCGCCGTGGGCCGAGCTGCCCGCGCAGCTCGGCAGCCCCCAGGTGTGGGAGGCGCTGCGGCTGTCCCTGCTGTCGGCGACCACGGCGACCGCGCTCTGCCTGGTGCTGGGCGTGCCGCTGGCGTGGCTGCTGGCGCGCACCGACTTCCCCGGCCGGCGGCTGGTGCGCGCGCTGGTGACCGTGCCGCTGGTGCTCCCGCCGGTGGTCGGCGGTGTGGCGCTGCTGCTGGCGCTGGGCCGCGACGGCCTGGTGGGGCGGCTGCTGGACGACTGGTTCGGGGTGACGCTGCCGTTCACCACGGCGGGCGTGGTGGTCGCCGAGGCGTTCGTGGCGATGCCGTTCCTGGTGATCAGCGTGGAGGGCACGCTGCGCGCCGCCGACCCCCGGTTCGAGGAGGCCGCGGCCACCCTGGGGGCCTCCCGGTTCACCGCGTTCCGGCGGGTGACGCTGCCGCTGATCGCGCCGGGCGTGGCGGCGGGCGCGGTCCTCGCCTGGGCCCGGGCGCTGGGCGAGTTCGGCGCGACGATCACCTTCGCGGGCAGCTTCCCCGGCCGCACGCAGACCATGCCGCTCGCCGTCTACCTGGCCCTGCAGAGCGATCCGGCCGCCGCGGTGGCGCTCTCCCTGGTGCTGCTGGCGGTCTCGGTGGCGGTGCTGGGCGCGATGCGGGACCGGTGGACGGCGGGGATGGGCGGATGAGGGGCGGGAGCATGACGGACGTGAGCGGGGCAGGCCGGCCCGGGGCGGACCGGACCGTGACGGGCGGGAGCGGGACGGGCGCGACCGGGACCGGCGGCGAGGGGACGGGCGGTCTTGAGGCCCGTCTGGTCGTCCGGCGCGGTGACTTCCTGCTCGACGTGGCCCTGAGCGCCGCGCCGGGCGAGGTGGTGGCCCTGCTCGGCCCCAACGGCGCGGGCAAGACGACCGCGCTGCGCGCCCTGGCCGGTCTCGCGCCGCTGGACGAGGGCCACCTGCGCCTCGACGGGGCGGAGCTGGCACCGCTGCCCGCCGAACGGCGGCCGGTGGGGGTGGTGTTCCAGGACTATCTGCTCTTCCCGCACCTGTCCGCGCTGGACAACGTGGCGTTCGGTCTGCGCTGCCGGAACATGTCACGACGGGCGGCGCGTGACGAGGCCGCCCGGTGGCTGGAGCGGGTGGGGCTGGCCGCGCACGCGGGCGCCCGGCCGCACCGTCTCTCCGGAGGCCAGGCCCAACGGGTGGCGCTGGCCCGGGCCTTGGCGACCCGGCCACGGCTGCTGCTGCTCGACGAACCGCTGGCGGCGCTGGACGCGCGGACCCGGCTGGAGATGCGGTCCGCGCTCCGAGGGCACCTGGACGACTTCGAGGCGGTGGCGGTGCTGGTCACCCACGATCCGCTGGACGCGATGGTGCTGGCGGACCGGCTGGTGGTGGTGGAGGACGGCCGGGTGGTCCAGACGGGCACCCCGGACCTGATCGCCCGGCGTCCGCGCACCGACTACGTCGCCCGCCTGGTGGGCCTCAACCTCTACCGGGGGAAGGCGACCGGCCACCTCGTGCGGGTGGACGGCCGGGAGGCGGCGGTCACGGTGACGGAGGAGCTGACCGGCGAGGTCTTCGTGGCGTTCCCCCCGTCGGCGGTGACCCTGCACGGTGAGCGGCCGGTGGGGACCGGCGCGCGCAACGTGTGGCGGTGCCGGGTGGCGGGGATCGAGTCCCACGGTGACCGGATCCGCGCGGACCTCACCGGCGAGCTGCCCATGGCGGCCGACCTCACGACGGTCTCCGCCGCGCAGCTGCGGCTGACGCCGGGCGCGGAGGTGTGGGCCGCGGTCGAGGCGGGGCAGACACACGCCTACCCGGCACGCTGAGGACGCGTCCCTCCGTTCCTGGGCGCGGGGCGCCCCACGGTCATAACCGTTCCGCGGGCTGGTCGACGGCCTCCGTCCCGGTGATCCCGGCGCCCGTCGGACCGGCGCCGGCGGGACCCAGGTACGCGGCGAGGACCAACGCCGCCACCGCCACCAGCGCGGCACCCACGGCGCGCAGGTGGCGCGCGTACGAACGTCGGATCAAGGCGACCTCGGTCAAGCTCGGAAAACGGCGTGTGAACGACGATCAACGTGCGGTTCAACCTAGAGCCACACATACCGAACAGCAAGAGCTTCCTGGGGAGTTGACGGCACCGACCGGCCGCGAGGGGGACGAACCCGGCGAACCCGGCGACCCGGCCGGGATCCGAGGCCCGCCACGGCCCCGCAGCAGGGCCGGTGGGAAGGTCGGTGGCGGGACCGGTGGGAGGGCCGGTGGCGGTACCGGCGGTGGGGCGCGCGGCAGCCCCGACCTGCCGCGCCGCCGCTGCACGGCTGAGGCGCGGGCCGGATTTCCGGGGCCGCCCGCGCGGCATGAACGCGGTCGTCCACACGTTGTGAAGAGTGGAGGGAGGTACCCGAGCCGAGCCGCCCAGGAGTCCTCGTGACCGTTCGTCCCACACCCTCGCACAACCCACCCGCCGAGCCCGCGACCACCGGGCCCGCGACCGCCGGCAGCACGGACGCGCCGGCGCCGACGGAGCCCGCGATCACCCCCGACCTGTCGTCCCGGGACCCCAACTGGTGGCGCCAGGCCGTGATCTACCAGGTCTACCCGCGCAGCTTCGCCGACGCGGACGGCGACGGCCTGGGAGACCTCCGGGGCCTCACCCGCCGGCTGGCGCACCTGGCCACCCTCGGCGTGGACGCGGTGTGGCTGAGCCCCTTCTACCCGTCCGAACTCGCCGACGGCGGGTACGACGTGGCCGATTACCGTGACGTCGACCCGCGCCTCGGCACGCTGGAGGACTTCGACGTGATGGTGGCCGAGGCCCACCGGCTGGGCCTGAAGGTGCTCGTCGACCTCGTCCCGAACCACAGCTCGCACCAGCACGTTTGGTTCCAGGAGGCACTGCGGGCCGGTCCTGGCTCACCCGCCCGGGACCGGTACGTCTTCCGCGACGGCCGCGGCCGCGGGGGCGAACTGCCGCCGTCGGACTGGCACTCGGTGTTCGGCGGCAGCGCCTGGCAACGCGTGCCGGACGGCCAGTGGTACCTGCACCTGTTCGCCCCCGAGCAGCCCGACCTGAACTGGGACAACGAGGAGGTGCGCGACGACTTCCGCACCACCCTGCGCTTCTGGGCGGACCGCGGCGTCGACGGCTTCCGCGTCGACGTGGCGCACGCCCTCACCAAGGACCTCACCGAGCCGCTGCGCGACCTCGGCGACCTGGCGGCCGGCGGCGACGAGGCGTTGGAGGGCATGGCTCCGGGCGAGCACCCCCTCTACGACCGGGACGAGGTGCACGAGATCTACCGGGACTGGCGCAAGATCCTCGACTCCTACTCCCCGCCGCGGATGGCGGTCGCCGAGGCGTGGGTGCCGGGGGAACGCCGGGTGCTGTACGCGCGGCCGGACGAACTGGGGCAGGCGTTCAATTTCGAGTACCTGCGCACGCCCTGGGACGCCGAGGAGCTGCGTGAGGTGATCACGTCCGCGCTGGAGCAGGCCCGCGCGGCGGGGGCCTCGGCGACATGGGTCCTCTCCAACCACGACGTGATCCGCCACGCCACCCGCCTCGCGCTGCCGCCCGGCACCGACCCGGACGCCTGGCTGCTCTCCGGCGGCCGCGAGCCGGCGGTCGACGCGGCGCTCGGACTGCGGCGGGCGCGGGCGTCCACGCTGCTGATGCTGGCGCTGCCCGGCTGCGCCTACCTGTACCAGGGCGAGGAGCTGGGGCTGCCGGAGGTCGCCGACCTCCCGGCCGACGTGCTGCGGGACCCGATCTGGGAGCAGACCGGGCACGCGCGCAAGGGCCGGGACGGCTGCCGGGTACCGCTGCCGTGGACGCGCGGCGGAGCGGATTTCGGCTTCGGCTTCGCGTCCGCCGACGGCACGCCGTGGCTGCCGCAGCCGGAGTGGTTCTCCGAGCTGTCGGTGGAGGCGCAGGACGGGGTGGACGGTTCCGCCCTGGAGCTCTACCGGGCCGCGCTGCGCGTCCGGCGGGGACTGCTGAGCGCGGACGAGTCCCTGACCTGGCTCGACGGCGCCGCGCCCGGCGTCCTCCACTTCTCCCGGCCGGGCGGCTGGCAGGTCGTCGCCAACACCGGTCCGACGCCGGTCCCCCTCCCGACGGGGCGCACCCTGCTGGCCAGTGGGCCGCTGGACGGCGGCGGCACCGTGCTGCCGCCGGACACGACGGTGTGGCTCAAGGCGTGACGGACGCGGTCCGGGGTAATCCGGGACGGCCTCCGAAACGGCTTCCCGTGTGACGCACTGCATGGCGGACCGGGGCCTGACGGGGCCGCTCTCCCACCTACCGTGGAGGGCATGTCCCCGCTGGCCCGGATCGTCCACGCCTACACGCCGCGCTTCGCCGAGTTCGCGTTCGAGCCGGGCTTCACGGCGGCGGTGGACCAGCATGTGGCGGAACTGCGCGACCGGCTGTCCCCGGCCGGGCCGGGCGGCACGCTCGCCCCCGCCGCCCCGGACCGCGACGACCTCACGGACTACGCCCTGGGCTTCCTCGACGGCCTGGCGGAACTCGACTGGCGTGAGCCGGCCGGCCACGACTTCGCCGTCTGCCGCCTCACCGCCATCACCTGGCTCGTGCACCGTCACGACCTCCTCGAACCGGCGGCCGACCACCCGCGCGAGCGCTGACCGCCCGGACGGGGCGCGGCACGAGCACGCCGCCACGCCGCCCTGGTCGCCGGTCACCGCTCCTCCGGCCCCGTCACCCCGTCACCGGCCATCCGGTCCCGTTCACCCGGCCCCGCCGCTGATCACCGGTCACGGATCGTCGATCACCGGCCATCCGGCCCCGTCACCCGGCCCCGTCACCCGTCACCCGTCACCCGTCACCCGTCGCCGGGGCGTCGTCGTGCGGCCGGGGCCGTCGGCCGGCGCGCGTGTCCTCCCGGCCGGCCCGGTACGCGGCGATCCCGCCCCGCGCCGCGGCGGCCTCCTGCTCCGCACGCGTCAGCCACCGCTCCCACCGCGAGCGCATCGGCCCGATCAGCCCACCGCCGACCCCCACCACGGCGATGCCGGACACCGTGGCCAGCGCCGCGTACAGCAGCGGATGGACGACGCCCGTGGCGATCCCGGCCTGACCGAGCGCCGCGATCACTCCGAGGACCACGACGACCGCCCACAGGCCGGTCGCCACCGCCTTGCCGTAGGGAGCCCGGCCGAGCGCCGAACCGGCCACGCTCCGCACCCCGTTGGCGATGGCCAGGGCCACCACGACCAGCAGCACCGCGACGATGCCCCGCGGCAGCCAGGCCACCAGGCCGTTGATCATCGTGCTCACCTGGTTCGCCCCGAACACGCCGAGCGCGAGCTGGAGCGCGACCAGCATCAGCGCGTAGAAGACGATCCTGCTGACGATCCCCGTCGTGTCGTGCGACGCGTCCCCCAGCATCCGGTCCACTCCCGCGCGTTCGGCGAGCCGCTCGGAACCCAGCCTCCGCATCACCCGGTCCGCGATCCTGGCGACCGTCCTGGCCACCAGCCAGCCGAGGACCAGCACCACCAGGAAGGCGGCCAGCCGGGGCACGAACGTGGCGATCCTCGACCAGGCGTCCTCGAGGCCCGCGGTGAGGTCGACGGCGAGCTGTCGAGCGGCCATGAGCGGATTCCCTTCACCGGGTGCCGGCGAGCCGGGCGGCCCGGCCGGGGGAGCGGCCGCCGCCCGGCCGGCGTCCGTCCGCCCGCGTCACTCCATCCGTAGCAGCGGACCCGCCGCACGGCCCGGCCCACGCCTCCGTCCGGGTGAGGCCCCCGGTGCGGCACCGGGAGCCGTCACGGCACCGTCACCCGTCGTCGTCCTCCCCGGGGCGGCCCTCCTCGCTCTCCGCGCCGCCCCCGGCGGCCCCACCGGCCCCGGCGGCCTCGGCGGCCTCCTCCGGCGGCCACGCCGTGTACGGCCAGGGCGGCGACTCGTCGGGGCGGGGGCGGCGGACGGAGAAGATGGTCGTGTCGTCCTCCAGGTGCCCGTGGGCGTGCAGCAGGACCCCGTCCCGCACGAACCGGACGATGCCGCGCGGCCTGCGGGCCTCCGGGTCGCGGGCGGCGGCCCGGACCACCTCCGCGCGGAGCGGGTAGAACTCGTCGTGCTCGTTGCGGGCCTCGGTGACCCCGTCGGTGGTGAGCAGCAGGGTGGCCCCCAGGGGGATCGGGACGCGCAGCATCGGCGGCGGCAGGTTCGCGACGTCGCTCATGCCCAGCGGCAGGCCGTGCGCGCCGGGCAGCGGGCCGGTGTCGCCGGACGGGCTGATCAGCAGGGGAGGCTCGTGCCCGAAGTTGACGATCTCCACCATGTTGGGCTCGTCGGCCGGGAAGCACATCATCACGGCCGTGGCGAACCGGTCCCGGTCCTGCTCGGCGCCCAGGGCGAGCCGGTAGGCGACCTGCCGTTTCAGCCGGATCTCCAGCCGGGACGCCACCGTCGTCAGGCACCGCTCGTGGTACGCCGCCTCACGGAAGGTGCCCAGCAGGGCGGCCGCGGTCTCCACGACCTCCAGCCCCTTGCCCTGGACGTCGCCGACGAGCACCCGGGTGCCCCAGGGGCTCGGCTGGATGTCGTAGAAGTCGCCCCCGACCCTCGCCTCGCTGTTGGCCGGCATGTAGAGCGCCGCGTGCTCCAGGCCGCCGAGCCCGGGGGGAAAGGGGCGGAGCACCGCCCGGCGGGTGGTGTCGGCGACCACGGACATCTGCAGCAGCTCGGCCGCGTGGGTGATGCGTACCGCACAGGCGAGGATCGACAGCACGCTGCCGACCACGAGCAGCACCAGGACCGGCCACACGCTGACCATCGGGCTGGTCGACACCGTGATCGCCCCGTAGGTGGCCAGCGCGAGCGCCGCCAGGACCGCCGTCGCCCGCACACTGCACAGCGCGGCCGCCACACCGGGGACCAGCACCAGCCAGGACGACGCCCGGAACCAGTCGGGCGTCGAGATCTCCACGACGGTGCCGGCCAGCCCGATCAGCACCGGGAACACCCAGCCGATGGCGTACCCCCGCCAGTACAGGAACCGGTCGAGCCGCCCCGTGCGGACGAAGACGGAACGCGGCGCCCCGGGGTCGTAGACCGGGCCTCCGGTGTCTTCGCTTCCGTCGGCCGGGGGCGTGAACTGCATGTTTTCAGCGAAACACGAGGATGAGGGGGCTGCATCCGGTGGTGGACACAGGTGCGTTCCCGAGTTGCCCGTTCACCCGTACGGGTGTCCGCTGGAAGCCGGAGCCGGAGTTGGTCCACAGGCCGTGTCCACAGGCCGCGGCGGGCCCGCCGCATCCGGTCCAGTCTTGAAGCCCTGGTCCCGGGGCCCCGGTGCCGACGTCCTCGTCGCGCCCCCTGGTCCCGAGGCACCGGCTTCCGGAGGAGAGGAGCGTTTCCATGACCTACGCGCCACACGCCCCACGGGGCTCCCTGTCCCGGCCTCCCGGCGCCTGGCACCCGGGCGCGGACGCGAGCCGCGGCGCGGACCTGCGGCTGCTCGGCGAGCGCGGGACCAAGATCATGATGTGGGCCATGCCCCTGACGCTCGGGCTGGTCTACGGCTACTGGGCGGCGGCCAACACCCGTGACGGCGGCTCCATCACCGGCTGGAACCTGTTCTACGGCTTCATGACGGCGCTGGTCTTCATGCTGGCGCTGATGGGGATGCGGGCACTCGCCCCGCGGCTGCCGCGCGGCATACGCGCCGTGGCCTGGGGAGCCTTCACCGGCGTCGCGATGGGCTACCTGGTGAGCACCACCGCCACCAGCGTGATCCGCTCCCTGGTGATGGGCGCGGCCCTCGGGGTGGGCGTGTTCGTCTCGGTCCTCTACCGGACGAAGACCCGCCGGACCCCGGGGTCGCCCAGGCCGGACGAGGTTCCGTACCCGGTCTCGCCACGCGAGGACGACGCCCGCACGGCGGCCTACGCGAGCGGGGCGTACCCGGCGCCCGGCACGCCCGGCACCGCCGGCGGTCCGGCCGGCGGCACGGTCACGGCCGCGGAGCCCGCCGCACCCGCCGCCCCCGAACCGCCGGTGCGGCACGGCACCCTCCGGGGCCGGCGGCGCGGCGGCAACCTCCGGCTCGCCATGCGGACGTTCAAGGTCGCCCGCGCGATGCGCCGCCGTCACTGACGCCTCCTCGGCACGCCGCCTCACCCGGCCGGACGCGCGTCGCTCGCCCCGGCCGGACGGGCGGCGTTCCCTGGGAGGGTGACTCCCCGCACGAGCCGTCTGCGTGACGTGCTGTCGGCGGCCCTGACCGCCGCGGCGTGCCTCCTGCTGCCGTTCGGGGCGCTGGCCGCCTGGGCGGCGTACGGGATCGCCGACACCGGGCGCTACGTCACCACCATGGCGCCGCTCTCCTCCGACCCCGCGGTGCGCGGGGCGGTGGCGGACACGGTGGGCGCGGGCATCATGCACGAGCTGGCGGAGCGGCGGGGGCTGCCCCCGTCCGCCGCGCCCTACGTGCACAGCGCCGTCCGTTCGTTCACCCGGACCGAGGCGTTCCGTGCGGTCTGGGACGCCGGCAACCGGGCCTCCCACGAGGCCGTGCTGAAGGCGCTGCGGGAGCGGCACGACGGCCCGGTCACGGTGGACCTCGCACCGATCACCGCGCAGGTCCGGCACGAGCTGACCGACGGGAACATACCGCTGGCCGGGAGCATCCCGGTGCGGCACGCCCGGCTGGCCGTGCTGGAGCCGGACGAACTGCGGCGGCTGCGCGAGGGCTTCCGCACGCTGGAGGTGGCCGGGGTGTGGCTGCCGGTGTCGGCCGGGGTGCTGGCGGTGGCCGGGATCGCCGTGGCGGTGCGCCGCCGCCGGGCGGTGACGGCAACCGCCCTCGGCACGGCGGTCGGCGGCGCCCTGCTGGGGGTCGCGCTGCTGGTGGGCCGGGCGACGATCCTCGCCGACCTGCCCTCGGGCGTCTCCCGTCCCGCCGCCGCGGCCGTCTACGACGCCCTCACCACCACCCTGCGCCATGTCGCCTGGGGCCTGTTCGCCCTCGGTCTCCTGGTCGCCGCCGCCACCTGGCTGACCCGCCGCCGCGCGGTGGCCCGCCCCCTCCCCCGGCGCGGCGCCCCGCCCCCCGGCACACCCGCCTCCGCGCCCACCTCCGCGCCCTCGCGCGGGGCCTCCACCTCCGCGGCCTCCACCTCCGCGGTCGTCTCCCCCGCGGCCTCCACCTCCGCGATCTCCACCCCCGCGGCCACGTCACCGGCCGCCGCCGGTCCCGCCGCCCCCACACCGCCCGGCACCCGCTCGGCGAACCCGTCGCTTCAGCGGCGGGTCGTTGACTAGTCTTTGCGGCATGTACGGCTACGACCCGAACGCCGGCGCCCAGCAGCAGTACGCCCCGCCGCCGCAGCAGCACCAGCAGCAGCCGATGGGCGGCATGAGCGGCGGGTACGGTCAGCAGCAGCCGCTGTACCCCGAGCCGTCCGCCGCGGCGCCCCCCTCGCTGGTGGACGCGGTGCGCGCCTTCACCACCGGGACCATGTCCGCTGAGGACTTCCACCAGGTCTTCGCGACGTCCAAGGTCTACTGCCCGCGCGGGGACAACCCCGGCTTCCTGGCCCTGCACAACACCCAGCAGCCGGTGATCCCCATGTTCACCTCGCTCAAGGAGCTGCGGCGGTACGCGGGCAAGGAGTCCAAGTACTTCACGATCACCGGGTCCGAGGTGCTCGACCTGCTGCCCTCGGGATACGGCTTCGTGCTCGACATGGAGGGTGAGCACCGGATGGTGTTCGACGCCCAGACCGTCGAGCAGATGGTCGACTACGCGATGCGGCGCATGTACGCCTGAGCCGTCCCGCGCGCCGCCGGCCCCGCCGCCCGCGGCGCCCCACAGCCAGCCCCTGCCGTGCCAGCCCCACAGCCAGCCCCTGCCGTTCGGACCCAGGCCCGGAGGACGTCCCCGTCCCCGGGCCTTCCGCACGCCTGGCTCCGGCACGCCTGGCAGAAAGTTCAACAATCAACTAATCTGGTGCCCGAGGAGGCCGCCACCCTGGGGGCCGCCGCACAGGAGGTACGCACCGCCATGCCCGCCGTGACCGTAGAGAACACCCTGGCCCTGCCGCGCGTCACCGCCCCGGCCGAGGCCGTCGCCCGCCCCGTGCTCACCGTCACCACCGCGCCCACCGGGTTCGAGGGCGAGGGGTTCCCGGTGCGCAGGGCCTTCGCCGGGATCGCCCACCGGCACCTGGACCCGTTCATCCTGATGGACCAGATGGGCGAGGTGGAGTACGCGCCCGGAGAGCCGAAAGGCACTCCCTGGCACCCGCACCGCGGCTTCGAGACCGTCACCTACATCATCGACGGCGCCTTCGACCACCAGGACAGCCACGGCGGCGGCGGTTCGATCACCAACGGCGACACCCAGTGGATGACGGCCGGCAGCGGCCTGCTCCACATCGAGGCGCCGCCGGAGCAGCTGGTGATGTCCGGCGGTCTCTTCCACGGCCTCCAGCTGTGGGTGAACCTGCCGGCCAAGGACAAGATGATGGCTCCGCGCTACCAGGACATCCGCGGCGGCACGGTCAAGCTGCTGACCACCCCCGACGGCGGCGCGCTGGTCCGCGTCATCGCCGGTGAGCTCGACGGCCACCAGGGGCCGGGCATCACCCACACCCCCATCACGATGCTCCACGCGACCGTCGCACCGGGCGCCGAGGTCACGCTGCCGTGGCGGGAGGACTTCAACGCCCTCGCCTACGTGCTCGCCGGGCGCGGCACGGTGGGCGCGGAGCGGCGCCCGGTCCACACGGGGCAGGCGGCCGTGTACGGCAAGGGCTCCTCGCTGACCTTCCGGGCCGACGAGCGGCAGGACGGGAACACCCCCGACCTGGAGATCGTGCTGCTGGGCGGTGAGCCGATCCGGGAGCCGATGCAGCAGTACGGGCCGTTCGTGATGAACACCCGCGAGGAGCTGGCGCAGGCCTTCGAGGACTTCCAGAAGGGCCGGTTCGGGCGGATCCCGGCGGCGCACGGGATGACGGCGGAGGGCCCCGGCGCCTGACGCCGGCGAAGCGCCCACCGTCCTCCCTCGGGTCCCGCCTCCCGCCGGCGGGGCCCGGCCGCCGTCAGGGTTCGCCCAGCTCGAACCAGATGGTCTTGCCCGCCCCGCGCGGGTCGACGCCCCACGCGGAGGCGAGCTGCTCGATCAGGAACAGACCACGTCCGGAGGACGCCAGCTCACCCGGGTCCCGCTTGTGCGGCAGCGCCTCACCGAAGTCGGTGACCTCCACCCGGAGCCGACGCGACCCCTCCGCCCCGCTGACCCGGGCGAGCAGGGTCGCGTCGGCGTCGGTGTGCATCAGGACGTTCGCCAGCATCTCGGAGGTCAGCAGCACGGCGGAGTCGACCTGGTCCAGGTCCCGCCAGTCGTGCAGCAGCTGCCGCAGTTCCTCCCGGGCGTCACCGATGCGGTCGGCCTCGTCCTGGGCGATCGTCGCGACCATCCTGCGGACCGGCCAGCGCGCCGCGCCCCGCCCCGCGCGGGATTCCTCGCTCTCGGAGGGCCGGTGGAGCAGGACGAACGCGATGTCGTCCTCACGGCGGTCCGGCAGCGGCCCGGTGTAGTGGTGCGAGGCGGGTCCCAGCACCGTGGAGACCAGGGTGTCGGCGAGCTCCTCCATGTCGCCGGCGTCGGAGGAACCCTCCAGGACGTCGCGCACGCGTTCCCAGCCGGTGAGCAGGTCGTGGCCCCCGGTCTCGGCGAGCCCGTCGGTGCACAGCAGCAGCGTCTCCCCGCGGTCGAGCACGAACTCGGTGACGGGGTAGTCCGTGTCCGGCCAGATGCCCAGCGGGAGCCCGCCCGCGGTCGGCCGCAGCAGGACGGTGCCGTCGGCGAGCCTGATCGCCGGGTCGAGGTGACCCGCCCGGGCGATGGTGAGCGCGCCGCTGTCCGGGTCGACCTCGACGTAGAGGCAGGTCGCGAACCGGGTGTCGTCCGTGCCCTCGGAGTCGTTGATGCCCTGGAGGAACCGGGAGGCGCGGGAGAGCACCGCGTCCGGCGGGTGTCCCTCGGCGGCGTACGCGCGCAGCGCGATGCGCAGCTGCCCCATCAGGCCCGCCGCCTGTACGTCGTGGCCCTGGACGTCACCGATGACCAGGGCGAACCGGCCCCCGTGGCCGGGGGTCGCGGTGCTGCCGGGCAGCGGGATCATGTCGAACCAGTCCCCGCCCACCTGGAGGCCGCCGCCGG
Source organism: Streptomyces abyssomicinicus (assembly GCF_008974245.1). Taxonomy (GTDB): domain Bacteria; phylum Actinomycetota; class Actinomycetes; order Streptomycetales; family Streptomycetaceae; genus Streptomyces; species Streptomyces abyssomicinicus. Next base: position 288,680 of record NZ_BBZI01000009.1, read on the forward strand.
TGGGCACGTAGCGGCCGCTGATCTCCATGCCCGGGATCTTGGGGCCGAGGCGCGGCATCATCGAGGCCTGGAGGCCCTGGGTCAGCTCGCGTTCGGTCTCCGCGGTGCCCGCCCGGGCCAGGGCCTGCGCCAGCATCCGGGCCACCGTGGTGAGCACGGAGCGTTCGTCGGGCGTGAACTTCACCGGATGGGCGAAGCCGGCCATCCAGGCTCCCAGGGTCCGGCCGCCCACCACCAGCGGCAGGAAGGCCCAGGACCTCCGCTGGAAGCGCGACGCCAGCGGCCAGCCGCCCGGGTAGCGGGTGCGGTACTCCTCGGGCGAGCGGATGTAGACGGCCCGGCCGGTGCGGATCACCTCGGCGGCGGGGTAGTCCGTCTCCACCGACATCTGGGTGAAGGGGAACGCGTCCTGCTGGGGCTGCCCGTGGTGGCCGACCACCGTCAGCCGGCTCCCCTCGACGCCGAAGACCGCCAGGCCGTCCGGGGAGAACCCCGGCATGGACAGTCCCGCGGCGACCCGCAGGACCTCGTGGGTGGACTCCGCCTCGGCCAGCGCCCGGCCCGCGTCCAGCAGGAAGGCCTCCCGGTTGCGCCGCCAGTCGCCGATCACCGGTCCCTGCGGGGTGACCCCCGGCACGGGGTCGCTGACCTCCTGGATGATGCCGACGACCTCGTAGGAGTCGCTCTGCGCGTTGTAGGACGGGCGGCAGCGGGACCGCAGGGTGCGCAGGACCCGGTTGCCGCCGTCCATCACCCGGACCCGCGTCTCGGCGAGGGTGTTCTCGGCGACCGCCAGCTGGACGACGCCCAGCATCTCGTTCCAGTCCTCGGGGTGGATCCGGGCCCGCAGCTCGGCGCCCCGCAGCTCCACCGGCTCGGCGGGCAGATCGAACTGGCGGGCGGCCTCGGCGTCGGCGGTGATCCTGTCGTTGGCCGTGTCCCACTGCCAGAGGCCGATCGAGAGGATCGACAGGACCTCCGGGACCTTCTCGGCCGGCAGGGGATCGTGGTGGCGCATTGCCCCACTGTAGGAAGACGGTCAGTAAGCCTGCCATCGGAAGTGGAGGCATTCATTCCTCATGGATGTCCGCCGTCAGGGTGGACCTTCGGACGTCCGCGGTCGCGCGGGACGGCCGTGCCGGGAGGAAGGGCCCGACCGGCGCTCCGGACGACCGCGATGGTCCTTCCGGGCGGCGGGAAACCAAGGGGAAGCCGTGACAGCGCGACCGGTACCCTGGGATGGCCCGGTCGAGCCATGCCGGGAGACCCCGCTTCCACGAAGACTGGATGAACGACGATGCATCGGTACAGGTCCCACACCTGCGGCGAGCTCCGCGCCTCTGACGTCGGCACCGACGTCCGGCTGAGCGGCTGGCTGCACAATCGGCGCGACCTGGGCGGCATCCTCTTCATCGATCTGCGCGACCATTACGGCATCACCCAGCTGGTCGCCCGTCCCGGCACGGCCGCCTACGAGGCCCTGGACAAGATGTCCAAGGAGTCGACCGTCCGGGTGGACGGCAAGGTGGTCTCCCGCGGCGCGGAGAACGTGAACACCGACCTGCCGACCGGTGAGGTCGAGGTCGAGGTCTCCGAGGTCGAGCTGCTGGGCGCGTCCGCCCCGCTGCCGTTCACCATCAACGCCGAGGACGGGGTGAACGAGGAGCGCCGTCTGGAGTACCGCTTCCTCGACCTGCGCCGCGAGCGGATGCACCGCAACATCATGCTGCGCACCGCCGTCATCTCCGCCATCCGGCACAAGATGACCGCGCTCGGCTTCAACGAGATGGCGACGCCGATCCTCACCGCCACCTCCCCGGAGGGCGCCCGCGACTTCGTCGTGCCGTCGCGCCTGAACCCGGGCCGGTTCTACGCGCTGCCGCAGGCGCCGCAGCAGTTCAAGCAGCTGCTGATGATCTCCGGCTTCGACCGCTACTTCCAGATCGCGCCCTGCTTCCGCGACGAGGACGCCCGCGCCGACCGTTCGCCGGGCGAGTTCTACCAGCTCGACGTCGAGATGAGCTTCGTCGAGCAGGAGGACGTCTTCCAGCCGATCGAGAAGCTGATGACCGAGCTCTTCACCGAGTTCGGCAAGGGCCGCGAGGTCACCTCGCCGTTCCCGCGGATCCCGTTCCGTGAGTCGATGCTGAAATACGGCTCCGACAAGCCGGACCTGCGCGCCCAGCTGGAGCTCGTCGACATCACCGACGTCTTCGAGGGCTCGGACTTCAAGGCCTTCGCCGGCAAGCACGTGCGCGCCCTGCCGGTGCCGGACGTCGCCGCCCAGCCGCGGAAGTTCTTCGACCAGCTCGGCCAGTTCGCCGTCGACCTGGGCGCGCAGGGCCTGGCCTGGGTCCGCGTCGCCGAGGACGGTTCACTGACCGGCCCGATCGCCAAGTTCCTCACCGAGGACAACGTCGCCGAGCTGACCAAGCGCCTCGGCCTGGCCGCCGGCCACGCGGTCTTCTTCGGCGCGGGCGAGTTCGACGAGGTCTCGAAGATCATGGGCGCGGTCCGCGTCGAGGCCGCCAAGCGGGCCGGCCACTTCGAGGAGGGCGTCTTCCGGTTCTGCTGGATCGTCGACTTCCCGATGTACGAGAAGGACGAGGAGACCGGCCGGATCGACTTCTCCCACAACCCGTTCTCGATGCCGCAGGGCGGCATGGACGCGCTGGAGAAGCAGGACCCGCTGGACATCCTGGCCTGGCAGTACGACATCGTCTGCAACGGCGTGGAGCTGTCCTCCGGCGCGATCCGGAACCACGAGCCGGAGATCATGCTGAAGGCGTTCGAGATCGCCGGCTACGACGCCGAGACGGTCGAGCGCGAGTTCGCCGGCATGCTGCGCGCGCTGCGCTTCGGCGCCCCGCCGCACGGTGGCATCGCCCCGGGCGTGGACCGCATCGTGATGCTGCTGGCCGACGAGCCGAACATCCGCGAGACCATCGCCTTCCCGCTCAACGGCAACGCCCAGGACCTGATGATGGGCGCGCCGACGGAGCTGGACGAGGCCCGCCTGCGCGAGCTGCACCTCTCGGTGCGCAAGCCGCAGCCGAAGTAGTCCTCGACGGTCACAGGGGCCCGGCACCGGAGCTGACCTCCGGCGCCGGGCCTTTGTGTTCAGCGGTGTCCGCCGGTCCCGTTCTCGTAGCGCGGCAGGTTGTCGGTGGAGATGGTCCATTCACCGATGGTGACGTCCTCGCCGTAGACGAAGTCTTTGCGGGTGGCGTAGCGGGGTCCGTCAGGGGTGGGGTGGATGTCCGTGAGGACGGCACCGGTGCCGGTGCGCGGGTCGAAGATCCCGTAGATGGGAACGCCCATGAGGGGGTAGTCACGCGTCTTGGTGACCCAGTCGTTGTCCGGGTTGGACTTGGAGACCACTTCGATGGCGGCGATCAGCGCGCGAGGGTCGATCGAACCCTGGACATTCAGGTCCGCCCACGCGATCACCATCACGTCGGGATGGCGCATGATGCCCTCGGGCTCGTCCTCCACATCAGGCGTGCCGGTATGGGCCAGCAACTCGTCCGGCATCATCCGCTCCAGACGACGGCTGATGTGTGCGGCCGTGACCTCGTGAGGTCCTCCCGGCGACATCATGTCGTGCACGATCCCTTCCTTGGTGACCTCGAACTTCCCGGGCAGGGCGTCGTCCATGGATTGGACGAAATCCCGCATGGCCCGGTACGGGTGAGAGGTGCCCTGCTGTGCGTTGTCCGGGGCGATGGTCATGGCGCTCGCTCCTCGTCTGTGCCCACGGGCAAGGATCGTCGCTCTCATGCTAGGCGGCGGCCTCGCCGTGCTCGACCCGGCAGTCGCGGCAGAGGCCGGGGGACGGTGCCCGGAAGGCGCGGTCGCAGTGGTCGCAGGACTGGAGGGGATGCCGGGGCTCGGGCGCGGGTGCGGCCGGGGGCCGGATGGGCGGTACGGGCGGGAGCTGCGCCGTCAGGCGGTGGGCGAGGAGGGCGGCCGGCCTGATCAGGGGCTCGTGCGGCAGGTTCTCGGTCAGGGCGTGGCGTACGGCGCTGGGGGAGACATCGCGTTCCAGCCAGGCGACGACGCCCGGCGCGAGGTGTTCGGCGTCGGTGGCCGACAGGAGCAGACGGGGGTCGTGGCGGCGTAGCCCGGAGAGGATGTCGACGGCCGCCCGGAGGAGGGCGGGTGCGGGCAACGCGGGCTGGGGCACGGCGGGCAGCCGCCTGCGTGGCGACGGCTCGTCCGGGGCCGCGCGCCGGGCGGGCCGACGGGTGGCCGCCTCCCGGGCGGCGCGGTGACCGGGCCTGTTGCAGGAGACCGTCCGCGTGACGACCCGGCCGGTGGCCGTCCGCTCGCGGGTGCGGCGCAGGTAGCCGTGTGTCTCGAGCTCGCGCAGGGCGGCGGCGATACGGGTGGAGCCCTCGGGGAAGCGGGCGGTGAGCGTCTTGATGTCCACGGCGGTACCGGGCCGCACGGACTGGATGTAGCAGGCCAGCCCGATGGCGAGCAGCGACAGATCCCGGTGCTGGGCCAGTTCGTTGCCGATCACCGTGAAGTTCTCGGTGTGGCGGGCGTGGTCGTGGACGACGCCCGCGAACGGCTCACCGGCTGCGCGGATTTCGCCCCGGACACGGGACTGGGCGCGCGAGGGCGCGCTAGGGTTTTCGGTACCCATCAGGAAGCGGCTTTCTTCCTCGGTGGTCAGGCCCTCGCTCGGGATGCCAGTCCCGGCGGGGGCCGTCGCATGTCTGTTGTTGTGTCGCGCTGAGCGTAAGCCAGGCAACCGGTGCCAAATCCAGTCCACTCGGGCATATTCACTCGCGGGAGTGAGTTTGCCCGGCGGGAGGGAAGGGTGGGGTTTGGTGGGGTGCTTTCTCCCCCGTGTGTAGTTCATAGGGAGCGCGAGCCGGACCGGAGCCCAAGCGGCCGGGACCCGGTGCATCCCGTGCCGGGAGGGCGAGTTCGGCCCAGACCGTTTTGCGGGGCGGCAGGTCCTGGGCCACGCCCCAGCGGTCGGCGAGGGCGGCCACGAGGGCCAGACCCCGGCCTGCCTCGTCGGTGAGGCCCGTGGCGCGGATCCTCGGAAGCCGGTCACCGCGTGTGTCCGTCACCTCGATGCGGAGGATCCCGCCGACGGCGGCGAGGCGGAGCCGGAAGTTGCGGCCCGGGACGCGTCCGTGGGTGGAGGCGTTGTTGGCCAGTTCGGCCACGACGTGCTGTGCCGGGGCCAAGGGAAGTCCCCAGGCGCGCAGTTGCTCGGCGGCGAGCAGACGCGCGAGTCGTGCGCCACGGGGGGTGGGGGACAGCAGCACGCTGAAGTCGCGGACGGGATTCTCGTTCACGTCACTCAGCGTGGCCGGATGCGCCTACCGTGGCGAGTGACAACGCGGCTGCGTACGGTGACTGTCCGGTGCTTGTCCGGCGGTGTCCGGGCTTGTCGGGGCGGTGCGTACGGGTAGGGCGGGGCTGGTACGAGGCGGCGGCACGACGGAGGGGCGCGCGCATGACGGTGGACGGCGAGGTCCGGCGACTGAGGACCGAGGCTGACGAGCCGGGGTGGGAGGTCGACCCGGACGACGAGTGGGGCCTTGCCGTGGTCGCCACGGTGGGGCGGCAGTTGAAGCTGCGGCGGGAGGCCGTGGGGATGCGCGCCGGCGACTTCGGGAAGGCCGTGGGCTACGGCGAGGACCTGGTCTACAAGATCGAGGGCGGCAAGCGGATTCCCCGGCCGGAGTACCTGGACAGGGCGGACGAGGTGCTGGCGGCGGGCGGGCTGCTCGCCGCGATGAAGGACGACGTGGCGAAGGTCCGGTACCCGAAGAAGGTGCGGGCCTTGGCGGACATGGAGGCGCGAGCGGTCGAGATCGGGGTGTACGAGTGCAACATCGTCGCCGGGCTGTTGCAGACGCCTGAGCACGCGCGGGCGGTCATCAGGGCAGCGCAACCGCCCTACTCCCTCGACGACGTGGAGCGCATGGTGGCGGCTCGGCTGGCCCGGCAGTCGGTCTTCGACCGCGACCCGGCTCCTTCGATCCACTTCGTCCTGGAAGAGGCGCCCCTACGACGCCCGATGGGCGGCACAATGGTGTGGCGACAGCAGCTCGAACGCCTGCTGGAGGTGGGGCGGATGCGCAGCGTCACACTTCAGGTGATGCCAACGCGCGTGACGGTTCATTCCGGCCTGGACGGCAGGATCGAGCTGCTGAAGTTCGCGGACGGCACGGCCATCGCGCGTTCGGACGGGGCGTTCAACGGCCGTCCGGTCACCGACCCGAGGCAGCTGCACATCCTGGAGCTGCGGTATGGCACCATCCGGGCGCAAGCCCTCCCGCCGTGGGAGTCGCTGGCCTTCATCGAGCAACTGCTGGGAGAGACATGATCCGCAAGGCCTCTGCCGGGGACAACTCCGAGTTGGCGTGGTTTAAGAGCAGCTACAGCGGCGGCAACGACGGCGAGTCCTGTGTCGAGGTCGCGACGTCTCCCGGCACCGTGCACGTCCGCGACTCCAAGTACCGCGACGCCGGCCCCCGCCTCGCGCTGGCGCCGGAGGCGTGGGCGGACTTCGTGGCGTACGCGTCCGAGAACTGACCGCCGTCAGCGGGTCCAGTCCTTCAGCGGCTCGGTGGGCCGTCCGGCAGCGGCTGCTCCACGACCCGCCCCTCGACACACTCCAGCCGCAGGGCCTCGTTGATCCGGTAGCCCGTTCGAGCGAGTTCCTCGAACTCTTCCTGGTCCAGCACTCTGGTCGCCACAGGAGCCGAACCTAGAGCCCGTGGTCATGGACCCGGCCGGTTCTCGTCCGGGCCTCACACGATCGGCGGCCGTCAGGCCTCGTACTCGCCGTTCCACGGGGGGCCGAAGCCGAGGCGGTCGGGGTGGAGTTCGGTCCACTCGTCGCCCTCGTCCTCGGACTCGACGAGGAGGCCGAAGAGAACGTCGTCGACGGTGTGGCGGAAGGGGCGGACGGCTATGTCGCCGTACTGGCGGGACGGGAGGGTCTCCAGGAGCTTGGTCAGGTGGGCCTCGGCCTGGCCGAGGACCGCCGGGTCACGCTGCTGGTCGGCCCACGTGCCACCGCACCAGACGTCGGTGTCGCGGTGCACACCGTCCGCGTCGAACGTGTGCAGGACGGCGTAGAGCCGCCGCTGCTGCTCCCACCCGTCGTCGGGGCGGTACCCGACGGGGTAGGCGTATGTCACCGATGCCAGGAACTGGCCGTCGGCGTACCGGCCGATGGTGGCCGTACGGCCGTCCGGCTCATGGGCGATCGGGATGACCTGGGGGATTGCCATGAGCGGCAACCCTAGAGCCACTGCCACGCGTTGCGAAGCCGGGGCGGTCGGTACGTCCGGTACCGCGCGGTTTTTCCCGCCCCGGCGTCCATCAGCTGGCGACGTACTGGGTGAGGATCGCCTGCACCTCGTAGATGTCCACGCCCTTGGTGAACGTCTTCTGGATCGGCAGCTGGGAGCCGGACACCCATATCTTGAGCTCGGCGTCCAGGTCGAAGGTGCCGGCCGTCTCCACCGCGAAGTGGGTGATGGAGCGGTACGGGATCGAGTGGTACTCGGTCTTCTTGCCGGTGATGCCCTGCTTGTCGACCAGGATCAGGCGACGGTCCGTGAGCATGATGGTGTCGCGGATCAGCAGGTAGGCGGCCCGCACCTGCTCACCCTGGCCGAGCAGGCGGGCGTAGTCCTGGGCCGCCTGGGCCGGGTCGATCGGGTGCGCGTTGCCGAACAGAGCCATGGTTCCCCCCACGGTCGGTGGTGATCGCTGTGAAGAGCGGCCGGCCGGCCGGTCTTCACAGCGATGTCTTCACACCGATCCTCGCACGGGGGTACGACAACAGGGAGTGACGGCGGTCACTCGCCGCCGAAGCGCTCCTTGTAGGCCGCCAGGTCGTCGTCGGTGAGCTTGGCGAACAGCACCGGCGGCACGGTGAACGGCGTGCCCACCGGCAGGAACGCCAGCGCGCGGGCCTCCTCGGCCGACACCCATGCGGCGGTGTCGTCGGCCAGCTCGAACGCCTGGCGCATCGCCCGGGAGCTGGCCGGGATGAACGGCTCGGAGACGATCGCGTACAGGTGGATCAGGTTCATCGCCGTGCGCAGGGTGAGCGCGGCGCCGTCCTTGTCGGTCTTGATCTCCAGCCAGGGGGCCTTCTCCTCCAGGTAGGAGTTGCCCGCCGACCACAGCGCGCGCAGCGCGGCCGCGGCCTTGCGGAACTGCAGGGCCTCCATCTGGGTCTCGTACTCGGCCAGCAGCCCGGCGATCTGCTCGCCCAGCTTCGCCTCGGCCTCGCCCGCCTCGGCGCCCGCCGGGACCTCCTCACCGAAGCGCTTCTTCGAGAAGGACAGCACCCGGTTGACGAAGTTGCCGAGCGTGTCCGCCAGGTCCTTGTTGACCGTCGCCGTGAAGTGCTCCCAGGTGAACGACGAGTCGTCGGACTCCGGGGCGTTGGCGATCAGGAAGTAGCGCCAGTAGTCGGCCGGGAGGATCTCCAGCGCCTGGTCGGTGAAGACGCCGCGCTTCTGCGAGGTGGAGAACTTGCCGCCGTAGTACGTCAGCCAGTTGAACGCCTTGACGACGTCGACCTTCTTCCACGGCTCGCGCACACCGAGCTGGGTGGCCGGGAACATCACCGTGTGGAACGGCACGTTGTCCTTGGCCATGAACTCCGTGTAGCGGACGGTGTCGTCGGCCTCCCACCACCAGGACTTCCAGTCACGGTTCGCGGGGTCCTGGTCGGCCCACTCCTTGGTGGAGCCCAGGTACTCGATCGGGGCGTCGAACCAGACGTAGAAGACCTTGCCCTCGGCGGCCAGCTCCGGCCAGGTGTCGGCCGGGACCGGGACGCCCCAGTCGAGGTCACGGGTGATCGCGCGGTCGTGCAGGCCCTCGGTCAGCCACTTGCGGGCGATGGAGGAGGACAGCTGCGGCCACTGGTCCTCGTGCGCGGTCACCCACGCCTCGACCTCGTGCTGCAGCTTGGACTGGAGGAGGAAGAGGTGCTTGGTCTCGCGGACCTCCAGCTCGGTGGAGCCGGAGATCGCCGAGCGGGGGTTCAGCAGGTCGGTCGGGTCCAGGACGCGGGTGCAGTTCTCGCACTGGTCGCCACGGGCCTTGTCGTAGCCGCAGTGCGGGCAGGTGCCCTCGACGTAGCGGTCCGGGAGGAACCGGCCGTCGGCCGGCGAGTAGACCTGGCGGATCGCCCGCTCCTCGATGAAGCCGTTCTCGTTCAGCTTCCGCGCGAAGTGCTGGGTGATCTCGACGTTCTCCTGCGAGGAGCTGCGGCCGAAGTGGTCGAAGGCGAGCTCGAAGCCGTCGTAGACGGCCTTCTGCGCGTCGTGGGCCTGGGCGCAGAACTCGGCGACCGGCAGGCCCCGCTCCTTCGCGGCGAGCTCGGCGGGCGTGCCGTGCTCGTCGGTGGCGCAGATGTACAGCACGTCGTGGCCGCGCTGGCGCAGGTAGCGGGAGTACACGTCGGCCGGGAGCATGGACCCCACCATGTTGCCCAGGTGCTTGATCCCGTTGATGTACGGAAGGGCGCTGGTGATGAGGTGTCGAGCCACGGGGCTGCTCCCAGGTCGCAATGTCTTCGAACCTTGAAATCGTAGCCGACATGCGGGCGCCGCCCGCCTCCCGTTTTATCTGCCGGGAGGGGGCGGCGCCGTTGATCTTGCGGGGTTCTGGACCCGGGTGTCAGGACTTCTCGGCCCCGGGCTGCCAGGCGGCGAGGACGCCGTCGTAGAGCTCGCGGTCGGTGAGCTCGAGCGGGGTCGGGCCGGCGTGGAAGAACGCGGTGTTGCCGGTCTTCAGCTTGCGGGCGTAGTCGAACGCCTTGTTGTCGTGCTCGCCGAATGCCACCAGCGAGAAGAAGACGCCGGGGTGCGAGGCGGCGGCGTCGGTGAACGCCTGGGTGGCCGGGGTCTTGGCGTCGGGGGCGCCGTCCGTCTGGAAGACCACCAGGGCAGGGGCCTTCGGGTCCTGCGAGGCGTCGTGCAGGCGCAGGACCTCGGCGACGGCGGCGTGGTAGCTGGTGCGGCCCATCCGGCCGAGCCCGGCATGCAGGTCGTCGACCTTGTTCTCGAACTCGGCGAGGGTCAGCTCACCGGTGCCGTCGATCTCGGTGGAGAAGAAGACGACGGGGAGCGCGGTGTCCTCCGCGCTTCCCGGGGCGAGGTGCGCGGCCAGGGCGAGGGCCTGCTCGCCGAGCGCCTGGGCGGAGCCGTCCTTGTAGTACGGCCGCATCGACGCGGACCGGTCGAGGACGAGGTACACCCGGGCCTTGGCCTCCGCGAGGCCGCGGGCCTCCAGGGCGGCGGTCGCGGCGGCGTGGGCGGCGGCGAGCGGTGCGGGCACGGCAGCGGCGCCCGTGGCCTTCCCCCCACCGGCCACCACGGCCTCGTCCTCCGGCGCGGCCTCGGCCGCGGGCGCGGGATCGGCTTCGGCTTCTGCCTCGGCGGCGGGCTCGTCCTCGGCTGCCTCGGACTCCGGCTCGGGCTCGGGCTCGGGCTCGGGCTCGGGCTCGGGCTCGGGCTCGGCGGCGGCCTCGGGGTCAGCCGCGGGCGCCGGCTCCGGCGCAGTCTCGGCCGCGTCCTCGGGCTCGGCCGCGGGCTCCGGCTCGGCCTCGGCCGCAGGCTCGGCGTCGGCCTCCGGGGCCGACTCGGGCTCCGCTTCGGTCTCCGCCTGTGCCTCCGCCGGCGCCTCGGCGGCGGAGTCATCCTGACCGGCGGGCTCGGGCTCGGCTTCCTGCGCCGCCTCCGGCTCGACGGTGGCGTCCTGCTCCGCGGCGACCTCAGGCTCAGCCTTCGCCTCCGCCGACGTCTCCGTCTCGGCGGCGGGCTCCGCCTCGGCAGCGGGCTCGTCCTGGGCGGCGGCCTCGGCCTCGGCAGCGGGCTCTTCCTCGGTGGCCACCTCGGCCTCGGCCGGCTGCGCCTCGGCGGCGGGCTCGGTCTGCTCGTCGGCGTCAGCGGCGGGCACTGACTCGGCGGCGTCTCTCGGCTGCGGGTCGACGGCGCGCTCGTCGTCGACACCCTCCGCCTCAGTCTCCTCCGGGGCGGCGGCCTCCGCGTCGGCGGTGGGCTCCGCCTCCGGCTTCGGCTCAGGCTTCTCGGCGGGCTCGGCGGGCTCGGCGGCCTCGGCAGGCTCCGCGGCGGCAGGCTCCGCGGCGGTGGGCTCCGCGGCCGCGGCCTCCGCGTCGTCGTCGGACCCGGTGGCCTTCGCGTCTTCGATCTTCTCCGCGACCTTGGCCTCCGCCTCGGCCACCTCCGCCGGGTCCGCCACCGTCTCCGGAACGGGTGCGGCCTCGGGCTCCGCGGCGGTGGCAGGAGCGGCGTCGTCGCCCGGCTCGGTGGGGCGCGGAATGGCGACACCGTCGAACGCGGCGGCCACCAGCTCGTGTTCCGTCCGACCTGTCGGCTGCTCGGAGACCTCCGCGGCCGAAGAGGCGGAAGCGGCAGGAGCGGCAGAAGCGGGGGCGTCGGCGGAGTCCGGGGCGGAGGACTGCGCCGGAACCTTCACGGACGTCTCGTCCGGGGCACCGCCCTGGGGCGGGACCGTGGGCTCCGGATCGGCGGCACGTTCCTTGCGCCCCTTTCCGAACGCGTTCCGCAGGAGAGAGAAGATGCCCATGTGTCGCTACCCTTCGGAGGAGCTGAAGCCCGTCGAACACTGGCCTGGACGGACACGTAAGGTTAGCGGCCCCCTTCTGGCCGCCAGGTAAGGGGCGCACGCCCCGGTCCCCTGCCCGCACCCGACCGGATGCATCCCATCGGGTGCACCCACGCCGCACGCGGGTTCGAGAGCCGTTTCGCTGCCCCCGGTTCACCCCGCATTCACGCGGACGATCCGTTCCCGCACGTCTTCCTCCCTAGCGTCACGCCCACACCTAGGGCACAAGGGGAGAATCGAACGTGCGCAAACTGCTGCCGCTCATCGGAACACCGTCCCAAGCGCACCCCGGCGGCCGGTCCGCCCTGACCTGTCGCTTCCGTTGTGGTGACGCCTGCTTCCACGAGGTCCCGAACACCAGCGACAACGACTACATCGGCGACATCGTGGCCGGTGCCGTCAGCCGCCGCTCGGTGATGCGCGCCGCGGCCGTGGTCACGGTCACCGCCGCGGCCGGTTCGGCCGCAGTGGTGGGCGGCGCGCGCCCCGCGCAGGCCTCCGAGGCCGGCCGTGGACGGCCCGCGAAGCCGGACGGCGCCCGCGGCCTCCGCTTCACCCCGGTCGCGCCCAACACCGCCGACCAGGTCACCGTTCCGGCCGGCTACGGGCAGAACGTGGTGATCCGCTGGGGCGAGCCGATCCTGCGCGGCGCCCCGGAGTTCGACCCGGAGAACCAGACCGCCGCCGCCCAGGCCGGTCAGTTCGGCTACAACAACGACTTCCTGGCGCTGCTCCCGCTGAAGGGCGAGCCGCACCGCCAGATCCTCGTCGCCAACCACGAGTACACCGACGAGATCCTGATGTTCCGCGACTACGACGCCGCGAACCCGACCCGCGACCAGGTCGAGATCGCCTGGGCGGCGCACGGCCTGTCCGCCGTGGTCGTAGAGGAGGACCGCCGGACCGGGGCGCTGCGCCCCGTCCGCCGTCACCGCCTCAACCGCCGTGTCACCGCGACCACCGAGTTCCGCCTCACCGGCCCCGCGGCCGGCTCGGACCTGCTGAAGACCTCCGCCGACCCGACCGGCACCAGGGTGCTCGGCACCCTCAACAACTGCGCGGGCGGCACCACCCCGTGGGGCACCACGCTGCACGGCGAGGAGAACTTCAACCAGTACTTCGCCAACTCCAGTCGCACCACCGACTCCCGCTACGGCATCGGCACCGGCGCCACCGAGCGCAAGTGGGAGCGCTTCGACAAGCGTTTCGACGTCGCCCAGGAGCCGAACGAGGTCCACCGCTTCGGCTGGGTGGTCGAGTTCGACCCGTCCGACCCGCACTCGACGCCGCGCAAGCGCACCGCGCTGGGCCGTTTCAAGCACGAGGCCGCGACCGTCAGCCTCACCGCCGACGGCCGCCCGGTCATCTACTCCGGCGACGACGAGCGCTTCGACTACGTCTACAAGTTCGTCGGCTCCAAGCGGATGGCGAGGGGCAACTCCCGCGCGGCCCGGGAGCACAACCTCACGCTGCTCGACGAGGGCACCCTCTACGTCGCCCGGTTCAAGGGTGACTCCCCGGTCGCCGAGTTCGACGGCACCGGAAAGCTCCCCTCGGACGGCGAGTTCGACGGCGGTGGCGAATGGATCCCGCTGGCCACCGCCACCGCCGACGGCGCGGTCTCGCACGTGCCGGGCATGACGGCCGAGGAGGTCTTCGTCTTCACGCGTCTGGCCGGTGACAAGCGCCAGGCGACCAAGATGGACCGCCCCGAGGACGTCGAACCCAACCCCCGCACCGGCAAGGTGTATGTGGCGCTCACCAACAACACCGACCGCGGCAAGACCAACAAGCCCGGTGCGGACGAGGCCAACCCGCGCAACCTCAACAAGCACGGCCAGGTCCTGGAGCTCACCGAGAAGCGTGACCGCCCCGACGCCCTCGAGTTCGCCTGGAAGCTGTTCCTGGTGGCGGGCGACCCGAGCGACCCGGCCACCTACTTCGCCGGTTTCCCCAAGGAGAAGGTCAGCCCCATCTCCTGCCCGGACAACGTGGCCTTCGATCCGCACGGCAACCTGTGGATCTCCACCGACGGCAACGCGCTGGGCAACCACGACGGCCTCTTCGGCGTCGCCGTCACGGGTGACCGCCGGGGCGAGCTCAAGCAGTTCCTGACCGTGCCGAAGGGCGCGGAGACCTGCGGTCCGCTGGTGCAGGACCGCCGGGTGCTGGTCGCCGTCCAGCACCCGGGCGAGGTCGACGGGGCCGACGTGGCCAACCCGGCCTCGCAGTGGCCCGACGGTCCGGGCACGTACGTCCGGCCGGCCGTGGTCGCCGTGTGGCGTCAGGACGGCGGCGACATCGGGGTCTGACGGCTCCTACGGGAGAGCCGTCTCACCGGTGGAGGGTGAGGGTCACCAGCAGCGCGCGGTGGTCCGAGCCCTCCATCGCGAGGAACCGCGCGTCGCGCGCGGTGAAGTCCGCCGAGACCAGCACGTGGTCGATCTGCACGCCCGGCACCGGCCGGCCGGTCACCGGCCAGCTGGCCGTCCGGGCGGCCCCGGCCAGGGCGGCCGCGTCGGCCAGCCCGCCGTCGTCCAGGAGGCGGCGGAAGGCGGCGTGGTCGCGGGAGGCGTTGAAGTCGCCCGCGAGGATCACGGGGGTGTCCTCACCGGCGGCTCCGGCGTCGCCGGCCGGGCCGTGGGCCCGTGCCCAGCGGCGCAGGCCCTCCAGCTCCTCCCGCCACGCGCCGAGCCGGCCGGGCGTCGGCGGCGCGGGGTGGGCGAGCTGGAGGCGCATCCGGTGGCCGTCCACCTCGGCGACGGCCCCGGGCTGGCCCATCTCCGCGGGCACCGGGTCGGCCGGGGCCAGCGGCAGCCGGGAGACGATGACCGAACCGGCGGGGCCCTCGCCCTCCACGGCACGGACGTACGGGTGGGTCCCGGCGACGGCGGAGGTCAGCGTCTCCAGACAGGCCGGGTCGCACTCCTGGACGAAGACCAGGTCCGGGCGCTCCCGGCGGACCGTCTCCACCACGGCGCCGACCGCCCGGCCGAACTGGACGTTCGCGGTGAGCACGCGCAGCCCGGCGACCGGAGAGCCCTCGACGGGACGGTCGTCGCCCGGCGGGACGGTGTACCAGGTGAGGAGCGCGGCCAGGCCCGCTCCCCAGGCCACCAGGACGGGGCGGCGGGCGGCCAGCGCGCAGAGCAGACCCAGCCCGGCCGGCACCAGCAGCCAGGGCAGGAAGGCGAGCAGCTGGGGCACGGGCGTGGGGCCGTCGGCGTCGGCGACGCGGAAGGCGGTCACCGCCGTGGCCCCGGTCAGCAGCGCGGCGGCGCCCCAGGCGGCCACGGTGCGGGCGGGGCTCCGGCGCCGGGACGCCGCCGCGGGCTCCCGCTGCTGCTCCTGCTCGGTGGCGGCCACCCCCTCATCGTGCCCCACGGAGGCCGGGCGGGGGGGTGGATCCCCCGGACGGGTGGCGGCCCGTACGCCGGTCCCGGACGCCGGTCCCGACGCCGGTCCCCGGCCGGAAACCGCCCTCGGTGTTTTTCGCCCCCTTGGAACGTGGAACGCGTCCCGGGAGTATTCGGTCACAGATACCCAGGCAGGGTTGCGGCTTATTACCGACGGGTAGCATCATCGTTGTTACTTGCCGGTAGACCGCCGGAATCCGCTACCTGATCCCTTACGGAGCCGTCGATGGGGCACTACAAGTCGAATCTCCGCGACATCGAGTTCAACCTCTTCGAGGTTCTCGGGCGCGACAAGCTGTACGGCACCGGCCCGTTCGCGGAGATGGACGTCGACACCGCCCGCAGCATTCTCGAAGAGGTCACCCGCCTCGCCGAGAACGAGCTGGCCGAGTCCTTCGCCGACGCGGACCGCAACCCGCCGGTGTTCGACCCCACCACCAACACCGCGCCCGTCCCGGCGTCCTTCAAGAAGAGCTACCAGGCCTTCATGGACTCCGAGTACTGGCGCCTCGGCCTGCCCGAGGAGATCGGCGGCACCCCCGCGCCGCGCTCCCTGATCTGGTCCTACGCGGAGCTGCTGCTCGGCGCCAACCCGGCCATCTGGATGTACGCCTCCGGCCCGGCCTTCGCCGGCGTCCTCTTCGACGAGGGCAACGACGTCCAGAAGAAGATCGCGCAGATCGCCGTCGAGCGTCAGTGGGGCGCCACCATGGTGCTCACCGAGCCCGACGCCGGTTCGGACGTCGGCGCCGGCCGCACCAAGGCGGTCCAGCAGGAGGACGGCTCCTGGCACATCGAGGGCGTGAAGCGCTTCATCACGTCCGGTGAGCACGACATGTCGGAGAACATCCTCCACTACGTGCTGGCGCGCCCCGAGGGCGCCGGTCCCGGCACCAAGGGCCTGTCCCTGTTCCTCGTCCCGAAGTACGAGTTCGACTTCGAGACCGGCGAGCTGGGCGAGCGCAACGGCGTCTACGCCACCAACGTCGAGCACAAGATGGGCCTCAAGGCCTCCAACACGTGCGAGATGACCTTCGGCGACCAGCACCCCGCCAAGGGCTGGCTGATCGGCGACAAGCACGACGGCATCCGCCAGATGTTCCTCATCATCGAGTTCGCCCGCATGATGGTCGGCACGAAGGCGATCTCCACCCTCTCCACCGGCTACCTCAACGCGCTGGAGTACGCCAAGGAGCGCGTCCAGGGCAACGACCTGGCCGGCGGCAAGGGCTCCCCGAAGGTCACCGTCACCCACCACCCCGACGTGCGCCGCTCGCTGCTCACCCAGAAGGCGTACGCCGAGGGCATGCGCGCCCTGGTGACGTACACCGCCTCCGTGCAGGACGCCATCCAGGTCAAGGAGGCGAACGGCGAGGACTCCTCCGCCGAGCACGCCCTCAACGACCTGCTGCTCCCGATCGTCAAGGGCTACGGCTCCGAGAAGGGCTACGAGCAGCTCGCCCAGTCGCTCCAGACCTTCGGCGGCTCGGGCTTCCTGCAGGAGTACCCGATCGAGCAGTACATCCGGGACTCCAAGATCGACACCCTCTACGAGGGCACCACGGCGATCCAGGGCCAGGACTTCTTCTTCCGGAAGATCGTCCGCACCGGCGGCGCCCCGCTGACCGCGATCGCCGAGGAGATCAAGTCCTTCATCGGCCAGAACATCGGCGGCGACGAGCTGGCCGCCGCCCGCGAGCAGCTCGGCCGCGCGGCCGGCGAGCTCGAGGCGATCGTCGGGCAGATGCTGACCGACCTGATGGCCTCCCAGGAGGACGTCAAGAACATCTACAAGGTCGGCCTCAACACCACCGGCCTGCTGATGGCCGCCGGCGACGTGATCGTCGGCCACCTGCTGCTCAAGGGCGCGGCCGTGGCCGTCGAGAAGCTCCAGACGGCCACCGGCAAGGACGTGGCGTTCTACACCGGCAAGATCGCGGCGGCGAAGTTCTTCGCCAAGACCGTCCTGCCGGGCGTCACCCTCGCCCGCAAGGTCGCGCAGAACGTCGACCTGGAGATCATGGAGCTGCCCGAAGAGGCGTTCTGATCCTGGTCTCCCCCAGGTCCCCCGAGCGGTTCGGGATGCGGCAGGGCGGGGCGGTGCTTCGGCGCCGCCCCGCCCTGCCGTTCGGCGCTCCCCGGCTGGATCTAGGCTGACTCCCATGAGCGCACCAACCCGCTTCGACCGCGGCCACACCGACGACCTCATGTCCTACCTGGCGGCCTCCCCGTCGCCGTACCACGCGGTGGCCAACGCCGCCGAGAAGCTGCGGGAGGCAGGCTTCCGGCCGCTGTCGGAGACGGACGCCTGGGACGCCTCGGCCGGCGGGTGCTACGTGATCCGCGGCGGCGCGCTGATCGCCTGGTACGTCCCGGAGGGCGCCGCCCCGCACACCCCCTTCCGCATCGTCGGCGCCCACACCGACTCGCCCAACCTGCGGGTCAAGCCCCTCCCGGACAGCGGCGCGCACGGCTGGCGGCAGGTGGCGGTCGAGATCTACGGCGGCCCGCTCCTCAACTCCTGGCTCGACCGCGACCTGGGCCTGGCCGGCCGGCTCACCCTGCGTGACGGATCCGAGCGGCTGGTGAACGTGGACCGTCCGCTGCTGCGCGTGCCGCAGCTCGCCGTCCACATGGACCGCTCGATCCACGCCGACGGCCTCAAGCTCGACCAGCAGCGCCACATGCAGCCCGTCTGGGGCCTGGGCGACGACGTCAGCGAGGGCGACCTGATCGCCTTCCTGGAGAACGAGGCCGGTCTCGAGCGCGGCTCGGCCGTCGGCTGGGACCTGATGGTCCACTCCGTGGAGGCCCCCGCCTACCTGGGCCGCGACCGCGAACTGGTGGCGGGCCCGCGGATGGACAACCTGCTCTCGGTGCACGCCGGCACCGCCGCGCTGGCCGCCGTGGCCGCCCGGGGCGACCTGACGCACATCCCCGTGCTGGCCGCCTTCGACCACGAGGAGACCGGCTCGCAGTCCGACACCGGGGCCGACGGCCCGCTGCTCGGCACCGTGCTGGAGCGCTCGGTGCTGGCCCGCGGCGGCAGCCTGGAGGACCGGGCACGCGCCCTCGCCGGCACCGTCTGCCTCTCCTCCGACACCGGCCACGCGGTGCACCCCAACTACGCCGAGCGCCACGACCCGACGCACCACCCGCGCGCGGGCGGCGGGCCCATCCTCAAGGTGAACGTCAACAACCGCTACGCCACGGACGGTTCGGGCCGCGCGGTGTTCGTGGCGGCCTGCGAGCGGGCCGGCGTGCCGTACCAGTCCTTCGTGTCCAACAACTCGATGCCCTGCGGCACCACCATCGGCCCGATCACCGCGGCCCGGCACGGCATCCGCACCGTGGACATCGGCGTGGCCATCCTGTCGATGCACAGCGCCCGCGAACTCTGCGCCGCCGACGACCCGTTCCTGCTCGCCAACGCGCTGGCGGCGTTCCTCGAGGGCTGACGGGGCCTGAACGACACATGGGCGGCACCCGCCCGGGTATCCGGAGTTGACGAAGAATCCTCACGAGAGAGGAACAACTCATGGGCCTGGGCGGATGCATCGTCCTGATCGGGGTGGGAGCGATCCTCACCTTCGCCACGGACTGGGAGATGAGCGGCGTCAACGTCGACCTGGTCGGCATCATCCTGATGCTGGTCGGCCTCATCGGAGTGGCGACCTTCACCAGCATCGCGCGGCGCCGCCGCGTGGTCATGCCGCCGACGACCCCGGTCGTCGAGGAGGAGCCCCGCCGTCACTACTGACAGGACCTGACAGGACCGGCAAGGGCCTGTCAGGACCTGACGGGGCTCCCCGGCGACGGACGCGTCGTACGCGACGTACGCGACGTACGCGACGTACGCGTCGTCACGCGTCGTCACGCGTCCAGGCCGGCCAGCACCAGCGGCAGACGGGTCGCCCCGTCGGCCGTGAGACGGACCGGGACGCCCCAGTCCTGCTGGTGCACATGGCAGGCGGGGTACTCGTTCGCCGGGTCGTCGTCGCAGGACGCGGCCATCGCGGAGACGTGGAGCACGCCCTCCGCCACGTCCGGGTTCAGCTCCAGCGCACGGCCCAGGTCGGTGTCCGCGCCCTCGCCCGCGAGCAACAGCTCCGGCGGGGTGGAGGAGACCAGCAGACGGGTCGACGGCCCGTAGCGGGTGTCCAGCTTCTGGCCCGCGGGCGCCTGGAAGATGACGTCGAGTTCCAGCCGTCCCGGAGCCACCTCGGTCGCCGCACGCTGCGTACGGTGCGCCACCGACTCCACCCGCACCGCCTCTTCCGGCAGCCGCAGCCGGGTCAGCCGGTGCCGGGCCGACTCGACGACCACGATGTCCTCGCCGGCCAGTACCGCGTCGCTGGGCTCGCGCAGATCGGTGGCGAGCGTGGTCACCTCGCCGGTGGCGGGGTCGAAGCGGCGCAGGGCGTGGTTGTAGGTGTCGCTGACCGCGACCGAGCCGTCGGGCAGCGGGGTGACGCCCAGCGGGTGCTGGAGCAGCGCCTGCCCGGCCTCGCCGTCGCGGTGCCCGAAGTCGAAGAGCCCGGTGCCGACCGCGGTGCGCACGGCGCCGTCCTTCTCCACCCAGCGCAGCGCGCTGGTCTCGGAGTCCGCGAGCCACAGCCGCTCGCCGTCGGTGGAGACCGCGAGTCCGGAGGGCTGCGCGAACCACGCCTCACGGCCGGGTCCGTCGACCAGGCCCTCGTTGGTGGTGCCGGCGGTCACCTCGACCGTGCCGGCCGCCGGGTCCCACGCCCAGAGCTGGTGGACGCCGGCCATGGCGATCCACACCTTGCCCTGCCAGTGGGCGACGTCCCACGGCGAGGAGAGGCTGACCTCGCGGGCCGCACCCTCGGTGGGCTCGCCCTGCATCCACTGCCGGCCGGTGCCGGCCACCGTGGTCACCTCGCCGGTGGCCAGGTCCAGGCGGCGCAGCGCGTGGTTGACCGTGTCCGCGACGACCACGGTGGTGTCGTCCAGCAGCGCGAGGCCCTGCGGCTCGCTGAACAGGGCGATCGCCGCGTCCCCGTCGGCCAGGCCCCGCGAACCGCCGCCGATCCGGCGCACGACCGTCTCGCCGTCCGCCTCCAGCTCCACCAGCTGGTGCCGGGTGGTGTCGCTGACCAGGAAGTTCCCGCTCGGCAGGAGCAGCGCCTTGCCCGGGAAGCGGAGGGTGGTGGGCTCCGGCTCCGGCGGCACGTAGGGGCCGTCGCCGCGGCGCAGGGTGCCCTTCGCCTCGTGCTCGGCCTCCAGCTCCTCCACCAGCTTCTCGATGGCGTGCGCGTGGCCCTCACCGGCGTGCTGGGCGACGACGTAGCCCTCGGGGTCGATCACGACCAGCGTCGGCCAGGCACGGACCGCGTACTGCTTCCAGGTGGCCAGCTCCGGGTCGTCCAGCACCGGGTGCTCCACGCCGTACCGCTCGACCGCGTCGACCACGGCCTGGTGCTCCGCCTCGTGGACGAACTTCGGCGAGTGCACGCCGATGATCACCAGGGTGTCCCGGTGCTTCTCCTCCAGCTCCCGCAGCTCGTCCAGGACGTGCAGGCAGTTCACGCAGCAGAAGGTCCAGAAGTCGAGGACGACGATGCGTCCTCGCAGGTCGGCGAGGGTGTACTGCTTACCGCCCGTGTTCAGCCAGCCACCCTTGCCGATCAGCTCGGGGGCGCGGACGCGGGCGCGACGGGGCGCGGAGTCGTTCATCCTTCAAGAGTGCCACGGGGGTCCTCCGGGGCCCGTGGGGCCCCGTCCGCCTCCTGCGGACGGACCGCCGTTCGGTGTACTCACCGCGTCCCGGGCCGCTCCGTGGGGAACTCCACCCCCATGAGACTCGTGGTGCGCGAACGCTTGGTCGCCGTGGGCGACGACTACTGGATCGAGGACGAGAACGGCAACAAGGTCTACCTGGTCGACGGGAAGGCCATGCGGCTGCGGGAGACCTTCGAGCTGAAGCACGGCCGTACGGAGGAGGTGCTCCTCGTCATCCGCAAGAAGGTGGTCGCCCTCCGCGCGACGATGGCGATCGAGCGCGACGGCGAGCTGCTGGCCACCGTCCGCCGCAAGTCGCTGTCGCTGCTGCGGAACCACTACAAGGTCACCATGGCCGACGGCACGGAGCTGGACGTCAGCGGAAAGATCGCCGACCGCGAGTTCGCCGTGGAGCACCGGGGCGAACTCCTGGCGGTGATCTCCCGCCGCTGGCTGACCCTGCGGGACACCTACGGCATCGACGTGGTCCGCGAGGACGCCGATCCCGCGCTGCTTGCCGCGGTGACCATCTGCGTGATCCACCTGGCGGAGAAGGAGCGCGCGGGCGGCGGCGAGTAGGGCGCCGGGGCGGACGCCGCCGGGCCAGTCTGCCCTGCCCGACCGCCTGGCCGCCCGGCCCACCCGGCCGGCCCAGCTGACCCCTTGCCCGCCCGCCTGCCTGACCTGCCTGACCGCCGGCCGGCCTGCCTGCCCGACCGCCGGCCCGTCGGCCCCTCGGCCCCTCGGCCCTCAGCCCGCCAAGCCTGCTTGTCTGCCCGCCGGCCGGCCTGCGTGCCTGACCGCCTGTCTGCCTGACAGCCGTCCCGCCCGTCGGCCCGGTTGCCTGTCTGCCTGACCGCCGCCCACCGCCCGCCGCCCGCCGGCCGGCCCAACTGACCGCTTGCCCGCCCGCCCGCCTGCCCTGCCTGCCCGCCGGCCGGCCTGCCTGCCTGCCTGCCCGACCGTCGGCCCCTCGGCCCCTCGGCCCGCCAAGCCTGCTTGTCTGCCGGCCTGTCTGTGTGCCTGCTCGCCGGCCCAACTGACCGCTTGCCCGCCCGCCTGTCTGCCCGACAGCCGTCCCGCCGGCCCGGCTGACCGTCTGCCCGCCTGCCCACCCGGGCGGCCTGTCTGCCTGACAGCCGTCCCGCCCGTCGGCCCGGTTGCCTGACTGCCTGACCGCCGCCCGGCCTGACCACCTGGCCGCCCGGCCCACCCGGCCGGCTCAGCTGACCGCTTGCCAGCCCTGCCCGACCGCCGGCCGGCCCGCCTGCCCGACCGCCGGGGCGGACGCCGCCCGGCCAGTCTGCCCTGCCCGACCGGCCCACCCGGCCGACCAAGCTGACCGCTTGCCAGCCCGCCTGCCTGACCGCCGGCCCGTCGGCCCCTCGGCCCCTCGGCCCCTCGGCCCCTCGGCCCGCCAAGCCTGCTCGTCTGCCGGCCTGTCTGTGTGCCTGCTCGCCAGCCCAACTGACCGCTTGCCCGCCCGCCTGTCTGCCCGACAGCCGTCCCGCCGGCCCGGCTGACCGTCTGCCCACCCGGGCGGCCTGTCTGCCTGACAGCCGTCCCGCCCGTCGGCCCGGTTGCCTGTCTGCCTGACCGCCGCCCACCGCCCGGCCTGACTGCCCGTGTGTCTGACCGCCCGGTGCGACCGCCTGCCGCGGGACAGGAGGAGGAGCGGTCGAGGCTGTGGAGATTCTGCGAGGAATCCCGCTGTTCTCTTGTCACAGGCACGTCATATGCTGCTCCCAGCAGTCGCGCCCCGCGTGCATCACCAGCCACTCGGACCACTCGATGGCGGTGTCACGCGTGTGTTGTCGCGCGACCTTCGTGCCCGGCGATCACCGGGCCACTTGGGGGGTACACCACCTGTGCGCAGGCGCAGCATCTCCACCGCGACGGCTCTCGCCGTCCTCTTCAGCTCGGCGGCACTGACCGTCACCGCGGCCGGGACCGCCTCGGCCGCCGCCTCCGTCGCCGCACCCGGCGGCATGGTGGCCCACGCGGGCCTCCAGCGCGTCTTCGTCGCCGACCGCAGCGGCGGCACCATCACGGTCGCCGACTGGTCCGGCGCCCTCATCAAGAAGGTCTCCGGCGTTCCGGGCGTCACCGGTCTGGTGCTCTCCGACGACGGTTCCACCCTGTACGCCGCGGCCGAGGGCAGCCACGAGGTCGTGGCCTTCGACGCGGGGTCGCTCGCGGTCACCGGCCGCTGGACCATCGACACCACCGAGGGCCCCCGGGGGATCGCCTTTACCGCCGGCAAGGTCTGGTTCAGCTACGGCGACCAGTGGGACGGCAACCTGGGGTCGATCGACCCCAACTGGACCGCGCCGGAGCCGCCGGTCGAGCCCACGGAACCGCCCGTCGAGCCGGTCGAGCCGCCCGTCGAGCCCACGGAACCGCCGGTCGAGCCGCCCGTCGAGCCCACGGAACCGCCGGTCGAGCCGCCCGTCGAGCCGACCGAGCCTCCCGCGGAGCCCACCGAGCCCGCCCCGGCGGAGCTCTCCACGGCCTCCGAGGAGGACGGGCCGGTCAGGATGGGGCTCTCCCCGCACGGCTCCATGTGGTACGACCCGGCCGACCTGGACACCGACCCCTCCTCGCCGGGTCTGCTGGCCATGGGTGAGGTCGGCATCAGCACCGGTTCCGTCTCGGTCCTGGACGTCTCCTCCGGCACGCCGGAGGTGGTCGCCCACCACGGCGGCAACTACTCGCTGACCTGGGGCATCGGTGACATCGACCTGGTGCCGGGCGGCTCGCAGGTGCTCATCAACGGCAACAAGCGGCTGTCGTACGCGAACGGCACGTTCGCCGACGCCGGCGGCTACCCGGTCACCGGTTACCAGGCCGACGTCAACCGTGACGGCACCGTCGCCAACTTCGTCGACGACACGATCTCCGTCTACGCGCCCAACGGCACCCAGCCGCTGCGCACCCTCTCCGCCGGCGGCACCACCGCCGACGTGACCTGGGCCCCGGACGCGTCGCGGCTCTTCGCCCTCGTGGCGTCGAACGGGACCTACACCCTGAAGGCCTTCACCGGCCCCAAGCTCAACGTCCCGACCCTGACCGTCAGCGCCCCCTCCAAGGGCACCATCGGCACCAAGCTCACCGTCACCGGCAAGATCACGGCGACGGTCCCGCTGCCGGCCGGGGTGAAGCTGTCGGTCGCCCGCATCGACGTGTCCAGCCCCAGCGGCAAGGCGCTCGCGTCGGTGACGGCCAAGGCGGACGGGACGTTCAGCTTCACGGACACGCCGCCGGCCGGCGGTGACGTGGTCTACCGGGTGACGTACGCGGGCGACGCCAAGCACACCTCGGTGGTCAAGTCCGACACCGTGGTCATCCCCCGCACCTCGACCTCGCTGACCCTGAACAACAACGGCAAGGTCTACACGTACGGCAAGGACGTCACGTTCACCGCCCACCTGGGCAAGACGTACTCCAACCGCACGGTGGAGATCTGGGCCAACCCCTTCGGCTCGGACAAGCCGAACAAGCTGCTGAAGTCGGGCAAGGTCAACTCCAGCGGCAACATCTCCGCGGTCGTGGACATGAAGCGCGACACCACGGTGACCGCCGTGTTCAAGGGCGACGCCAAGTCCGCGGCCAAGACGGTCACGTCGGTCGGCTACGCCACGGTCTCGATCTCCAACTCCGTCTCCGGCCACTACAAGACCGGTTACGTCGGCTCGCACAACTACTACTGGTTCCGCAAGACCAAGGCCCCGCTCGTCAGCACCACGATGAGCTACTACACGGGCCGCAAGGTGCGTTACGACGTGCAGGTCTACTACAACGGCACGTGGTACTCCGGCGGCTCGGAGTACTTCAAGCTGAGCAGCACCGGCAAGATCACGGTGAACATGGGCGCCGCCGGCGAGGCCGGCATCAAGGCCCGGGTCCGGACGAACTACATCAACAACTCGTCCGGCGACAACGTCAACTCCACGACGTACGGCTCCTGGAAGTACCTGTACTTCACCAACTGACGCCCGCACGACGACGCCGTGTCCCGGAACTCCGGGACACGGCGTCGCGCTGTGTGCGGGGGCCTCAGGCCGGGCGGGGCGGCGTGGGCAGGCCGAGGCGGCGGTCCTTGAGCACGGGGAACGCGTGGCGGGTGTCCGCGACGACACGGGCCGGGTCGAAGTCGACGGTGAGGATCTCCTCCCCGCCACCCGCCTCGGCGAGCACCTCGCCCCACGGATCCACCACGATCGAGTGACCCGCCTGCGGAACTCCCGCGTGCGTCCCCGCCGTTCCACAGGCGAGGACGAAGCACTGGTTCTCCACCGCCCGCGCCCGGGCGAGCAGGGTCCAGTGCGCGCGGCGCCGCTCCGGCCACCCGGCCGGGACGACGAGCGTCTGCGCCCCCGCGTCGACCAGCCCGCGGAACAGCTCGGGGAAACGGAGGTCGTAACAGGTGCCCAGCCCCAGCGTGGTCTGTGGCAGCGCGACGGTGACCAGGTCGCCGCCCGCGCCCATCAGCACGGCCTCGCCCTTGTCGAAGCCGAAGCGGTGGATCTTCCGGTAGGAGGCGGCCAGTTCACCGGAGGGCGCGAAGACCAGGGCGGTGTTGAACAGCGTGCCGTCGTCCGAGCGCTCCGGGATCGACCCGGCGTGCAGCCAGACGCCGGCGTCGCGCGCCGCGGCGGACATGGCGTCGTGGGTGGGGCCCTTCAACGGCTCGGCCCAGGCGTCGAAGTCCTCGAAGGCGAAGGCGCCGGTGGTCCACAGTTCCGGCAGGACGACCAGATCCGCTCCGGCCTGCCCGCGCACCAGCGCGGAGGCCCGCAGCCGGCGCTCCCCGACCGATTCGCCTTCGTCCACACGCATCTGGAGAAGAGAGGCGCGCACCGTACCACCGCCCTGACCGTCGAGTCCTCCACCCCGCTCTACGATCGTCACACGAAAGCTCTGCCGGGGTACCTCCCCGCAGCGTAACTTAGCTCTTCAAGACGCTGGCACTGCCCGAGAACCAACCGCCCGAGGGGTCCCGTTCCGTGAGTCTGCATCCTGCCCTTCAGCCCTACGCCGACGCCTGGACTCACTCGATCGAGGCGATATCCGAGCTGGTGCAGCCCCTCGTCGAGGGCGAGTGGAACCGGCGGACGCCCTGCCCGGGATGGTCCGTCCGGGACGTCGTGTCGCATGTCATCGGGCTGGACTGCGAGATGCTCGGGGACCCCCGCCCGATCCACTCCCTGCCGCGCGACCTGTACCACGTGACGACGGAGCACCAGCGGTACATGGAGATGCAGGTCGACGTACGTCGGCACCACACGGCGCCGGAGATGACCTCCGAGCTGGAGTACACGGTGATCCGCCGCAACCGGCAGCTGCGCAACGAGACCCGGCAGCCGGACACCGTGGTGCGCGGTCACCTCGGGCGGGAGATCACCCTGGAGGAGTCGATGCGCCACCACGCCTTCGACGTCTGGGTGCACGAGCAGGACCTGCGCGCGGCGCTCGGCGTGCCGGGGAACTGGGACTCGCCGGGCGCGCTGGTCGCCCGCGACTACCTGCTGGACGCGCTGCCGGAGGTCGTCGCCGAGCGTGCGGGCGCGCCGCGCAGCTCGGCCGTGGTCGTCGACGTGCACGGCCCGCTGGAGTTCCTCCGCACGGTCCGCGTCGACATCCGCGGGCGGGGCACGGTGGAGACGGCCCCGGCCCTCGGCCCGGCGGCCACCCTCACCCTGGACTGGGAGACCTACGTCCAGCTGGCCTGCGGCCGGGTGAGGCCGGCCGCGGTCGCCGACCGCGTCAAGGAGGAGGGCGACCTCGAGCTGGCGGCCGCCATCCTCCGGGAGTTCACCGTCACCCGGTGAGCCTCGGGGCGGGGCCGCCGCGGGCCGCCCCCACCGCCCCCCGCGGCCGCTACGGCTTGTGCACCACCGCGACGCGTCCCGCCGTGAGCCGCTCCCGCTCACGGCGTGCGGCAGCGCGCCCCAGCCGCAGCATCTGGGAGACACCCAGCGCCTGCACCACGAACACGACGCCGAACGCGACCCGGTAGTCGTCCCCGGTGAGGTCCAGCAGGACCCCGATGGCCAGCAGCGTCGTCATCGACGCGGTGAACCCGCCGATGTTGGTGATCCCCGAAGCCGTCCCCTGCCGCTCCGCCGGATTCGCCGGACGCGAGAAGTCGAACCCGATCATCGAAGCCGGCCCGCACGCGCCCAGAACCAGGCAGAGCAACGCGAAGACCGCCAGCGGGGCCCGCCCCGGCCAGGCCAGCAGCACCGCCCACACCACCGCGGTGGCTCCGACCGTGCCCAGCGCGATCGGCATCCGCGCCCCGTGGCGGCGGGCGACGAGCTGCCCGTAGAGCACGCCGACCACCATGTTGACCAGCACGATCAACGTCAGGAGCGTGCCGGCCCGGGCTCGGTCCATGCCCTGGTCCTCGACCAGGAACGGCATGCCCCACAGCAGCAGGAAGACCATCGCCGGGAACTGCGTGGTGAAGTGGGTCCACATCCCCAGCCGCGTCCCCGGCTCGCGCCAGGACTCGGTGATCTGGTGCCGCACGTACCGGGCCCCGCGGTGGCCGGTCCGCTCGGTGCCGTACCCGTCCGGATGGTCCTTGAGGAAGAGCAGGGTCAGCACCAGCACCACCACGCCGCACAGCGCGCTGCCGACGAACGACGCCGTCCACCCGAACTGCGTCAGCGCCCGGGAGAGCACCAGGGTGGAGACCACGTTGCCGCCCTGCCCGATCAGACCGGCGAGCTGCCCGATCAGCGGCCCGCGCCTCGCGGGGAACCAGCGCGCGCCGAGCCGCAGCACGCTGAGGAAGGTCAGCGCGTCGCCGCAGCCCAGCAGCGCGCGGGAGACCAGCGCCATGCCGTACGAGGGCGCCAGCGCGAAACCGAGCTGCCCCAGCGTGAAGAGCACACACCCGACGACCAGCACCCTCTTGGTGCCGAAACGGTCCAGCAGCAGGCCCACCGGGATCTGCATCCCCGCGTAGACCAGCAGTTGCAGCATCGAGAAGGTGGAGAGCGCGGAGGCGCTGACGTGGAAGCGCTCCACCGCGTCCAGGCCGGACACGCCCAGTGAGGTGCGGAAGAGGACGGCCACGAAGTAGACCGAGACACCCACCGACCAGACGGCCACGGCCCGCCCGCCGCCCGGCGGGTCCGGCGGCGGCGTGTGCGGCCCGGCGCGTTCCACCCCGGCGGCCCGGGCGGGGGATCCGTCGGTCATCGGGCCTCCCCGCGTGCCAGGTGGGAGAACCAGCCCACGTGCCCGTGCACGGCCTCGACCGCCCGGTCGGCGTCGCCCGCACGCAGCGCGTCCAGGATCTCCCCGTGCTCGACCAGGGTCTTGGCCACCCGGTCGGGGTGCGAGTGCATCACCGCGGCGCCCATCCGCAACTGCCGGTCGCGGAGCTGGTCGTAGAGGTGGGAGAGGATCGCGTTCCCGCCGCTGCGGACGATCTCGGCGTGGAAGCAGCGGTCGGTGACCGCGGCGGCCGCGTAGTCCCCGCCGGCCGCCTGCTGCCGCTGCTGCTCCAGCAGTTCCTCCAGACGGGCGATCAGCCGCGGCGGAGCGGGCACCGCCTTGCGGGCCGCGTACTCCTCCACCAGCAGCCGGGTCTCCACCACGTCCGCGATCTCCTGCGCGGTGACCGGCAGGACCAGCGCGCCCTTCTTGGGATAGAGCTTGATCAGCCCTTCCGCCTCGAGCCGCAGCAGCGCCTCCCGCACCGGGGTGCGGGACACCCCCACCGCCTCGGCGAGTTCGCCCTCGGTGAGAAGACTGCCTCCCTCGTACGTCCGGTCGAGGACTGATTGCTTGATGTGGATGTAGACCCGCTCGGCGGCGGGCGGCTGCTTCGGCGGGGCGGTCATGCGGACAGCATAGATACAACACGTGCGCATCCGTTCCCGGATCCGGCATGCGGACGGCCCTCGGACCGGAAACGGGGAAAAACACCCCTCCTCCGCGCGCAACCTATGGGCCCCGGTAGTCGTCGGACATCACGCACCGCCGTATCCCGCGGCGGCGCCCTGCCCCAGGGAGCGTTCAGGGGCACATCACATCCGGGGGTTCCCCACGTGAAGACCGGCATCGGAAGCCGCCGCCCGCACAGAGCCGCGGTCTCCCTCGTCACCGGAGGCGCGTTGCTCCTCGGCGGGACGCTCGCCGCGGCGCCCGCACACGCCGCCCCGGTGAACAACTCGCCCGGCCGCCCCGTCGCCGCGGTCCCGCCGCCGCTGAAGAGCGTGACCTCGCCCAGCATCGTCGCCAAGGGCGGCTTCGTGATGGAGAGCGAGCACGGCCGGACCACCTTCAGCAAGGCGGCCGACACCCGACGGCCCACCGGCTCCACCACCAAGATCATGACGGCCGAGGTGGTGCTCAGCCAGCCGAACCTGAATCTCGACGCCAAGGTGACCATCCAGCAGGCGTACAAGGACTATGTGGTCAGGAAGGGCGCCTCCTCGGCGAACCTGGTCGTCGGCGACAAGGTGACCGTCCGCCAGCTCCTCCACGGCCTGATGCTGCCCTCCGGCTGCGACGCGGCCTACGCGCTCGCCGACAAGTACGGAACCGGCACGACGCGGGACGCGCGGGTGAAGTCGTTCATCGGCAAGATGAACACCACCGCGAAGAAGCTCGGCATGACCAACACGCACTTCGACTCGTTCGACGGCATCAGCAACGGCTCCAACTACTCGACGCCGCGCGACCTGACCAAGCTGGCCCGCGACGCGATGAAGAACTCGACCTTCCGTTCCGTGGTGAAGACCAAGTCGTACACCGCGAAGACCGTCACCAAGAGCGGCTCCACCCGCACGATGGCGACCTGGAAGAACACCAACCCGCTGCTCGGCAGCTACAGCGGGGCGACCGGCGTGAAGACCGGCTCGGGCCAGGTCGCCGGCTACTGCCTGGTGTTCTCGGCCACCCGCAACGGCAAGACGGTGATCGGCACGGTGCTGGCCTCGACGTCGTCGGCGCAGCGCACCACCGACGCGACCCGTCTGCTGAACCACGGCTTCGCCCGCGTGGGATGAGACCGCCTGGGTGAGACCGCCTGGGTGAGACCGCCTGGGTGAGACCGCCGGCAACGGCGCGGGGGCCCGCCACGCGTGCGCGTGGCGGGCCCCCGCCGTGCCGGGCCGTGATCAGGCGCTGTTGATCAGGCGCTGTTGATCAGGCCCAGGTGATCAGCCGCTTCGGGTGCTCCAGCACCGCCGCGACGTCGGCCAGCACCTTGGAGCCGAGCTCGCCGTCGACCAGCCGGTGGTCGAAGGAGAGGGCGAGCGTGGTGACCTGCCGCGGCTTGACCTTGCCCTTGTGGACCCACGGCTGGGGCTTGACCGCCCCGAACGCCAGGATCGCCGCCTCCCCCGGGTTGAGGATCGGCGTCCCGGTGTCGACGCCGAAGACGCCCACGTTGGTGATGGTGACGGTGCCGCCCTGCATGTCGGCCGGGGCGGTCCGCCCCTCACGGGCCGTCGCCACCAGCTCGCCCAGTGACGCCGCCAGCTCCGGCAGCGTCTTGGCGTGCGCGTCCTTGATGTTCGGCACGATCAGCCCACGCGGCGTGGCCGCCGCGATACCCAGGTTGACGTAGTGCTTCTCGACGATCTCCTGGTTGGCCTCGTCCCAGGACGCGTTGATCCCGGGGTTGCGCCGGATGGCGACCAGCAGGGCCTTGGCGACCAGCAGCAGCGGGTTGACCCGCACGCCCGCCAGGTCCGGGTCCTGCTTGAGCTCCTGGACCAGCTTCATCGTCCGCGTCACGTCCACCGTCACGAACTCGGTGACGTGCGGGGCGGTGAAGGCGGAGCCGACCATCGCCTGGGCGGTGGCCTTGCGGACGCCCTTGACCGGGATCCGGGTCTCCCGCGCGCCGGCGGCCGGGGCGACGGGCGCGGCGGTGACGGGCGCGGCGGCCCGGACCGCCTGCGGCGCCTCGGCCACCGGCTCCGGGGCCTGGACCTCGGGCACGGCGGCGGCCGCGGCGGCCTGGACGTCGGCCCGGGTGATGATCCCGTCGGGGCCGGTCGGACGGACCGCCCACAGGTCGACACCGAGGTCCTTGGCCAGCTTCCGCACCGGCGGCTTCGCCAGCGGGCGCTCCGGTGCGCCGGGAACGCCCGCCGTCGCGCCGTGTCCGTTGACCGCGACGGGCGCGGGGGCCGGGGCGGGCGCGGGGGCAGCGGGCGCCTCGGCGGCGGCCGGTGCCGCGGCACCCTTGCGGGGGCGGCGGCGCGTGGAGGACTCCACCACGCCGTACCCGACCAGCACCGGCTGCCGCCCCTGCGGCTTGGCCTCCTCGGCACCGGCCGGGGCCGCGGCGGGCGCCTCGGCCGCGGGCGCCGCGTCCTCCACGGCGGGGGCGCCGCCGGCCACGTCCACCGCGATGATGGACGTGCCCACGTCGACCGTGGTGCCCTCCGGGAAGTGCAGGGCGCGCACCACACCGTCGTACGGGATGGGCAGCTCGACGGCCGCCTTGGCGGTCTCGACCTCGCAGACGACCTGGCCGTCGGTGACCGTGTCACCCGGCTGGACGTACCACTTCAGGATCTCGGCCTCGGTGAGGCCCTCGCCCACGTCGGGCATCTTGAACTCGCGCACGGAGGTGCTCATGTTCCGGCCTCCTCTCAGTACGCGAGCGCGCGGTCGACGGCGTCGAGCACACGGTCCAGGCTGGGCAGGTACTCCTCCTCCAGCCGGGCCGGCGGATACGGGGCGTGGTAGCCGCCGACCCGCAGCACGGGGGCCTCCAGGTGGTAGAAGCACCGCTCGGTGATCCGGGCCGCGATCTCCGCGCCCGAACCGAAGAAGACCGGCGCCTCGTGGACGACGACCAGGCGGCCGGTGCGCTCCACCGAGGCCTGGATGGCGTCGAAGTCCAGCGGGGAGACGGACCGCAGGTCCAGCACCTCCAGCGAGCGCCCCTCCTCGGCGGCCACGTCGGCGACCTCCTGGCAGAGCTTCACCATCGGGCCGTACGCGGCGAGCGTGAGGTCGGTGCCCTGGCGGACGACCTGCGCCTTGTGCAGCGGACCGGGGATCGCCTCGGTGTCGACCTGGCTCTTGTCCCAGTAACGGCGCTTGGGCTCGAAGAAGATGACCGGGTCGTCGCTCTCGATCGCCTGCTGCATCATCCAGTAGGCGTCCGACGCGTTCGCCGGCGTCACGACCTTCAGGCCGGCGACGTGCGCGAACAGGGACTCGGGGGACTCGCTGTGGTGCTCGACCGCGCCGATGCCGCCGCCGTAGGGGATGCGGATGACGACCGGCAGCTTGATCTTGCCGAGCGAGCGGGCGTGCATCTTGGCGAGCTGGGTGACGATCTGGTCGTACGCGGGGAACACGAAGCCGTCGAACTGGATCTCCACGACGGGCCGGTAACCGCGCAGCGCCATGCCGATGGCGGTGCCGACGATGCCGGACTCGGCGAGCGGGGTGTCGATGACCCGCTCCTCGCCGAAGTCCTTCTGGAGACCGTCGGTGACGCGGAAGACGCCGCCGAGCTTGCCGACGTCCTCACCCATGACGACGACCTTGGGGTCGGTCTCCAGGGCCTTGCGCAGGGATTCGTTGATCGCCTTGGCGATCGCCAGCGTCTTGACGGACTCCAGCGTCTTCACGGATTCCACAGCCATGGTCAGGCCCCCTCACCCTCGGAGAACGACGCCTGGTAGGCGGCGAACTGGGCACGCTCCTCGTCGACGAGTGCGTGACCGTCGGCGTAGGTGTGCTCGAACATCGCGAACTTGTCCGGCTCGGGCATCGCGCGCACCGCTTCGCGCACCCGCCTGCCCAACGCTTCGCTCTCGGTCTCGAGTTCCTCGAAGAATCCCTCGTTCGTGTCCGTTTCGGCGAGGAGGTACGCGCGCAGGCGGGCGATCGGGTCCTTGGCCTCCCAGGCCGCGCGCTCCTCGTCACCGCGGTAGCGGGTCGGGTCGTCGGAGGTGGTGTGCGCGCCCATGCGGTAGGTGAAGGCCTCGACCAGGGTCGGGCCCTCGCCGCGCTTGGCGCGCTCCAGGGCCTGCTTGGTCACCGCGAGGCAGGCCAGCACGTCGTTGCCGTCGACGCGGACGCCCGGGAAGCCGTAGCCCTGGGCGCGCTGGTAGAGCGGCACCCGGGTCTGGCGGTGGGTCGGCTCGGAGATCGCCCACTGGTTGTTCTGGCAGAAGAACACCACCGGCGCGTTGTAGACGGCCGAGAAGGTGAAGGCCTCCGCCACGTCGCCCTGGCTGGAGGCGCCGTCGCCGAAGTAGGCGATGACCGCGCTCTCCGCGCCGTCCTTGGCGACGCCCATGGCGTAGCCGGTGGCGTGCAAGGCCTGCGAGCCGATGACGATCGTGTACAGGTGGAAGTTGTTGGTGTTGGGGTCCCAGCCGCCGTGGTTCACGCCGCGGAACATGCCCAGCAGGTTGGTCGGGTCGACCCCGCGGCACCAGGCGACGCCGTGCTCGCGGTAGGTCGGGAAGACGTAGTCGTCGTCGTGCAGCGCCCGGCCGGAGCCGATCTGCGCCGCCTCCTGGCCGAGCAGCGAGGCCCACAGGCCCAGCTCGCCCTGACGCTGGAGGGCGGTGGCCTCGGCGTCGAAACGCCGGGTCAGCACCATGTCCCGGTACAGGCCGCGCAGCTCGTCCGCAGTGATGTCGGCGACGTACGCGTCGTACTCCGGGTTGCTCACCCGCTGTCCCTCGGGAGTCAGCAGCTGCACCAGCTCCGGCTCCGCCGTGACGGGATCGGCGCCCTTGGCCGACTTCTTCGCCGCCGTACGGCCACGGGACGCCCCGGCCTTGCCTGAGGCGGCGCTGCGTCGCTGGGTGCGCGCGGCAGTGCTCTCCACGGTCACGTTGCTCCTCCGTCGTCCGGTACCCGGGGTTGCCGGGTGACCTGGGAATGCCCCCCTCGCCCTTTGGGACGCGGGGGAACGACTCGCCCGGCCCCGACAGCGCGCACGGGGTGGGTGCCCTCGGCCGGGAACAGGCGTGACAGTGTCCCGGCGAGTGCCCTGCGAGAAATCACGTTACCCGCGGTTCCGCAATTTCGTGAAACCACGCCTGACCTGCGATTTTGATTGGATTTCCAAGTAAAAGAACTCGGAAGTCCGACCATCTCGCAAATGACTCGGAAGAACCGCTGGTGGCGGCCCCGGAACGTCCCGCAGGTGGCCGGAACATCGCGCACCGTATAACGGACAGCGGCCTCACGGAAGACTCCGTACGGCTCTTTTTCTCCTCATTCGTGCCCTGCTTTCCCGGATCGCACGAAGCTCCCCGCGGAAAACGGCGAGGGGCGGAGGAGCACATGTGCTCCTCCGCCCCTTTTTCCTGTACCGCCTGGTCAGGTGCCGCTGCCGGCGACCACGTCGCCGATGACACCGCCGTCGCCGGTCTCGCCGCCGTCGGTGGTACCGGTGCTGCTGCCGCCGTCGGCCTCGCCGCCCTCGGTGGTACCCGTGGTGACGCCGCCGTCGGAGGAGGACGTACCGCCGTCCGTGGACGTGCCGCCGTTCGTGCCGGTACCGCCGTTGCCGGAGGCGCCGCCGTTCGTGGTGCCGCCGTTGCCGCTGCCGCCGTCGGTCCCGCCGCCGGTGGTGGGGGACTCGGCGTCCTCGGTGGGCTCGCCGGTGTAGTCGTCCGACGGCCAGTCGTCCCACTGGTCACCGTTGCCGGTGTCCGCGGTGTCCTCCTCGTCGGGGGTCTCCTCGGCGGGACTCTCCGACTCCTTCTCCGGGGCGGAGGACTGCGAGGTGCTCGGCGTGTCCTTCGGGGTCTTGCCGTTGATCTCATCGGTGCCGTTGATCGCCAGCGCCACGCCGGCCACGACGGCGATCACCGCCAGCGCGGCGAGCAGCAGCATCTTGCCCCGGCCGCCGCCGGATCCGCCCGCGCCGCCGGTGTAGCCCCCGTCGTCGCCGGGGTTGTACGACGGGATCATCGGCTGCGGGATCTGCGTCGTCGACGAGCCCACGCCGGGGCGTCCGCCGCCCATGCCCCCATGACCACCCTGCGGCAGCATGGCCGTCGCCGCGGTGGCGCCCGCGCCGCCCCGGCCGCCGCCGTTGGCGAGGACCGGTCCGGTGTTCCAGGTGCCGGTGTGGCCTCCCTGCTCGTACAGCATCTCCAGGGCGTACTGGACCAGCCCGCGCATCTCCTCGGCCGTCTGGAACCGGTCGTCCGGGTCCTTGGCGAGGGAGCGCATCACCAGGCCGTCGAGCTCCGGCGGCACCTGCGCGCCCGTCTCGGAGGGCGGGAGCGGGATGTCCTGGACGTGCTGGTAGACCACCGACAGCGGGGTCTCGCCCGTGAAGGGCGGACGCAGCGCCAGCAGCTCGTAGAGCAGGCAGCCCGTCGCGTAAAGGTCCGAGCGGTGGTCGACGGCCTTGCCGAGCGCCTGCTCGGGAGACAGGTACTGCGGGGTGCCCATCACCATGCCGGTCTGGGTCATGGTCGACTGCGCGCCGTGCAGGGCGCGCGCGATGCCGAAGTCCATGACCTTGACCGCGCCGTTGTGCGTGATGATCACGTTGGCCGGCTTGATGTCACGGTGCACGATGCCGTGCTGGTGGGAGTAGGCCAGCGCCTCGAGGACGCCCGAGACGATGATCAGCGCCTGCTCGGGGCCCGGGGCCTCCGACTCGATCAGCAGCTCGCGGATGGTCCGGCCCTCGACCAGCTCCATCACGATGTACGGGACCGAGGAGCCGTCCACGACGTCCTCGCCGGAGTCGTACACGGCGACGATCGCGTGGTGGTTGAGCCCGGCCACCGACTGGGCCTCGCGGGTGAAGCGCGCCTTGGACACCGGGTCCTCGGCGAGGTCCGCGCGGAGCAGCTTCACCGCCACGGTGCGTCCGAGGCGCACGTCCTCGGCCGCGAACACCTCGGCCATGCCGCCCCGCCCGAGTCTGCGGGTCAGCCGATATCGTCCGTCGCCTACCAGTCCGCCGTTGCCCCAATTATCCGGCGCGTCAGACATGCCACCGCCGGCCGCCTCGGGATCGGACGGGCCCTGAGCGGGATGCTGCTGTGCCATCAGTCCTCGCCGTCTTTCTGCCCGCGGTGCGCGCAGTGTTGTTGCGGTCTCCGTCAGCCACGCTACAGGCTTCCCGGACTCCTCCGTCCGGGGTCGGCCGCAGGATCCGGTCGGGGAGACACCCCGCCGACCCGGCCGGAGACGGACCGGCCATCAAACCCGGTAGCGGGTGTGACATGCAAATTTCCGGTATCCGGGGAGGAGATCGAGTAACGCTTCCGCGACGCTTCCTTCGCGTACGGTCACGGAACGGGCACCACGCTTGACGTGTCTGTGCCCTACGGCAGACTTGGCCGGTAAAGAGATGGCCGGTCACGGTCGACACCCACTCGCGGGACGGCTTCCGGCCGCTGCCGCCGTGCCGAAGCCGATGGGGGACGCACACAGATGAGCCAGGACGGCGCACAGAGCCATGGCCGGTACGCGGGACAGTCACTCGCGGGCGGGCGCTACCAGCTCCGCGACCTCCTCGGCCAGGGCGGCATGGCCTCCGTGCACCTCGCCTACGACACGGTGCTGGACCGGCAGGTCGCCATCAAGACCCTCCACACCGAGCTCGGCCGCGAGCAGGCCTTCCGCGAGCGGTTCCGCCGCGAGGCGCAGGCCGTCGCCAAGCTCGCCCACACCAACATCGTCTCGGTCTTCGACACCGGCGAGGACGTCCTCGGCGAGCTGACGACCCCCTACATCGTCATGGAGTACGTCGAGGGCCGCCCGCTGGGCTCGGTGCTCCAGGCCGACATCGACCGGCAGGGCGCCATGCCCGCCGACCGGGCGCTGAAGATCACCGCCGACGTCCTGGCGGCGCTCGAGATCAGCCACGAGGAGGGCTTGGTCCACCGGGACATCAAGCCCGGCAACGTGATGGTCACCAAGCGCGGCGTGGTCAAGGTGATGGACTTCGGTATCGCCCGCGCCATGCAGTCCGGGGTCACGTCCATGACCCAGACCGGCATGGTGGTCGGCACCCCGCAGTACCTGTCGCCCGAGCAGGCGCTCGGCCGGGGCGTGGACGCCCGCTCCGACCTGTACTCGGTCGGCATCATGCTCTTCCAGCTGGTCACCGGCCGGCTGCCGTTCGACGCCGACTCCCCGCTGGCCATCGCCTACGCGCACGTCCAGGAGGAGCCGGTGGCGCCCTCCTCGATCAACCGGTCGCTGCCCCCGGCGGTGGACGCGCTGGTCGCACGGGCGCTGCGCAAGAACCCGAACGAGCGCTTCCCGAGCGCCGTGGCGATGCGCGACGAGTGCCTGCGGGTGATGCAGTCGCTCCAGCAGGTCGCTCCCAGCATCGTCCCGGGCACCGCCCAGCAGAGCGGCGCGGGCGTCGGCTCGGCCGTCTTCCCGCCGATCGGGCAGCAGACGCCGCCGCCGGTGGACGTGCACACGCCGTACCAGCCGCAGACGCCCACGCCCGGCCCCTACGGGACGCCGCCGCCGGCCTACGGCTACCCGCACTCCGGCGGCTACCAGCAGCCGCAGCCGGTGTACACGACCCCGGCGGCCCCCGGACCGGGCTACCCCACCGGCCCCGGCGCCGGCACCGCACCGGGCGGCCGGCCCGGTGGCGGGGGCGGGAAGAACAGATCCGTGCTCATCGGGGCCGTGGCCGCCGTACTGGTGGCCGGCGGCGTGGTCGCCGCCCTGATGCTCCCGGAGGACGACGCGAAGACCACCACCGGCGGCGGCGGGGGCACCACGGCCTCCGCGTCCGCCGACCCGACCGACGACTACAAGGGGCCGGAGAAGGACAAGACGATCGATCCCACGGAGTGCAGCGAACCGGACGAGGCCTACGACGACGAGAGCAAGATCGTCATCCCCGACTTCCGGTACAAGTACTGGCCCTCCGTGCAGGCCTGCCTCCAGGACGGCCGCTGGCACTACGACACCAAGGAAGTCCCCGACACCACGTGGGGCGACGACATGGTCGTCCGCCAGTTCCCCAAGCCGGGCACCGAGGTCGACGAGGACAACGTCGAGATCGAGCTGGAGATCTCGACCGGACGTTCCGAGTAGTCCGGTCGGGACGACGGAGACGGGCCCGGGCCGGCGCGCGCAGCGCCGGCCCGGGCCCGTCTCCGTCCAGGTCGGAACGTACGTCAGGAAGACGGACGTCGGGTCAGGGCATCACGGTCACAGGTAGGGGCCACCCGAGCGGCCGGTGGCACGGGGGTCGTCGCCTTCGGCGGCGACGCCCGGCGGCAGGGCGCGGCGCATCTGCTCCAGCTGGGCCCGCGCGGCCATCTGCTGGGCGAACAGCGTGGTCTGGATGCCGTGGAAGAGGCCCTCCAGCCAGCCCACCAGCTGCGCCTGGGCGATCCGCAGTTCCGCGTCGCTCGGCGTGCCCTCGTCGGTGAACGGCAGT
This sequence comes from Streptomyces abyssomicinicus, assembly GCF_008974245.1. Lineage (GTDB taxonomy): Bacteria > Actinomycetota > Actinomycetes > Streptomycetales > Streptomycetaceae > Streptomyces > Streptomyces abyssomicinicus. Next base: position 326,885 of record NZ_BBZI01000009.1, read on the forward strand.
GAGAGCCGCTCCAGCTCATCGACGAGCTCCGGGGCCAGACCGTCCTCCAGCTCCTTCACCGAGCTGGCGTGGATCTCCTTCAGACGCACCCGGCTCGCCTCGTCGAGAGGCGCGGCGCGCACCTCCTCCAGCAGCTGCTTGATCATGCTGCCGATCCGCATGACCTTCGCAGGCTGTTCCACCTGCTCGGTCACCGGGGTCTCGCGGGACTCGTCGTCCCCGCCGCCTCCGAGCGCCATACCGTCCTGGCCGACCACCAGGATCTGCGGGTTCTCGTGCGGCCTTTCGTTCCTCGGCATCTCCATGCCGCCATTCTCTCGCACCTGTTGTCCCAGCACCGTCACTACCGTCCTTGCCCGACGAGTCGGTTGATACTCCGTCCGGATCACCCGGGATGCCACGTCCTCGGCCGCGTGTGACGCTGAGCGTGTCGCTCTCGGGCTCCGTATCAGCAGGGGGGCATCGGTATGGCCACCCACGGCCGACGGGCACTGGCGGCCGCACTGCTCCTGCCCGGACTTCTCATTCCCATGCCGGCCGCAGCGGCCGGGTCGCCGAAACCGTCCGCGACGGCCACGACGACGCCCCCGCGGGCGGGCAGCGCGGTGGGCGAGGGCCGCGAGCGGCCCGGCCGCACGGTGTCTCCCCCGCCGCCCGGCGCGTCCACGGCGCCGCCGCCCGTACCGCGGGGGTCCGGGCCCGCCTCCGCCTGGCCCTCCGGGTCGGTGCCGGGGCCGTCCGCCGCCCCGGGGGTGACGCCGGGGGCGTCCGCCGCGTCGGGGTTCGTGCCGGGGCCGGCGGAGCCACCGGGCGCGCAGCCGTCCTCGGCGCCGGACGTGCCACCGGGATCGGTCCCGGCGCCTTCGGCGTCTTTGTCGGCGTCGGCCTGGCCGGGGTACCCGTCGGTCGGCCCCTCGGGCGCGTACCCCGGGACCGGCAGTGTGCCGGAGGCGCCGGTGGGGCCCCCGGTTCCCAGGAGTTCGGCCGACCCGGGCCCCTCCGGCGCGGCTGCCGTCATGGCGCGGCGGCCCCCGAGGAACACGGCCCCGCTCGGCGTGGGCCTGATCCTCACCGGCCTGGCCCTGGCCCTGACCTTCCAGGCGCTCCGTCTCCGGCGGGACGACTGACCAGGGGCGGTCCCGCGCGAGCGGCCGGCCGCACGGCCTCCCCCGCGCGCGAGCGGCCATGCGGCCGGTCTCCGTCGCGGGCGGGCGCCGGGCGGACCGGGCGCCGGGCGGGCCGTACCGTCACGCGCCTGGCGCGACGAGGAGGACCTTCCCCACGTGGCCGCTGGCCTCCAGGACCCGGTGCCCGTCCCTCGCCGCCTCCATCGGCAGCTCCTGGTCGATCACCGGCCGGACATGCCCGTCGGTCACCAGCGGCCACACGTGCTCCCGCACCGCCGCCACGATCGCCGCCTTCTCGTGCAGCGGCCGCGCCCGCAGCGACGTCGCGCTGACCGCCGCCCGCTTGTTCAGCAGCGTCGCGATGTTCAGCTCACCCTTGACGCCGCCCTGCATCCCGATGATCGCCAGACGGCCGTTGACCGCCAGCGCCTTCACGTTCCGGTCCAGGTACTTGGCCCCCATGTTGTCGAGGATGACGTCGGCCCCGGCCCCGTCCGTGGCCTTGGCGATCTCCTCGACGAAGTCCTGCTCCCGGTAGTTGATCAGGACGTCCGCACCCAGCTCCGCGCAGCGGTCCAGCTTCTCCTGGCTGCCCGCGGTCACCGCCACCTTGGCCCCGACCGCCTTGGCCAGCTGGATCGCCATGGTGCCGATGCCGCTCGACCCGCCGTGGACCAGCAGCGTCTCCCCGGGGCGCAGATGGGCGACCATGAAGACGTTCGACCAGACCGTGCAGGTCACCTCGGGCAGTGCCGCCGCCTCCACCAGGGAGAGGCCCGCAGGAACGGGCAGCAGCTGCCCCGCCGGGACAGCCACCTTCTGGGCGTAGCCGCCACCGGACAGCAGCGCGCACACCGCGTCGCCCACGCTCCACCCGGACACCCCCGGGCCGATCTCGGCGATACGGCCGGAGCACTCCAGCCCCGGATACGGAGAGGCGCCCGGCGGCGGATCGTAGAACCCCTGGCGCTGCAGCAGATCGGCGCGGTTGACCGCCGCCGCCGTCACCTCGACCAGGACCTCGCCCTCTCCGGGCACCGGATCCGCCACCTCTGCCCAGACCAGGGCCTCGGGGCCGCCCGCCTCGGGAATCGTGATCGCATGCATGGAAGCGACGCTACTCCCTCGGCGGACGAAGCCCCAGGCGGCCCGTCACGGCCGGTCGATCGTCCCCGACTGCCGGTCCGGGTGCGGCAGCGGCCGCTGGTCCGGGGCGACCTGCCGCGCCTGCGAGGAACGCACGATGGTGATGACTCGGTCCGCGATCTGCAGCGTTCCGAGCGAGGCGTCGTCGAAACCGAGGACCCGGTGACCGCGCAGCACGCTGATCACCATGTCGTCCAGCTCCCTGGGCTTCTTGCCCACCTCGGCCTTTATGACCGGGCGCTCCACGATGTCCAGGCCGCTGCCCTGCTGGATCAGGTCCTCCATCACCATGCCGGCGGCCGGGCTCAGCACCGAGAGCCCCAGCAGACGGCCGGCCGCGCTGGCGCTGGTGATCACCGCGTCGGCGCCCGACTGCCTGAGCAGCGGTGCGTTCTCCTCCTCGCGGACCGCCGCCACGATCTTGGCACCGCGGTTCAACTGGCGCGCCGTGAGCGTGACCAGCACCGCCGTGTCGTCGCGCTGGGTGGCGATGATGATCTGCCGTGCCTTGTGCGCCTCGGCGCGCTTCAGCACGTCACTGCGGGTGGCGTCGCCGGCCACCCCCGCGTACCCCGCGGCGGCGGCGGACTCGATCACCTTGCCGCTGGCGTCCACCACCACGATCTGGTCCGCGGGAACACCCGAGGCACGGACCGTCTGCAGGGCCGACCGCCCCTTGGTGCCGAAGCCGACGACGACAGTGTGGTCCCGCAAGGTGTGCCTCCAGCGGTTCAGGCGCAGTTCTTCCCGCGTGCGTTCGGTGAGCGCCTCGAGGGTGGTGCCGACGAGGATGATCAGGAAGATCACGCGCAGGGGAGTGACGACGAGGATGTTGGTCAGCCGGGCGCTGTCGCTGGCCGGGGTGACATCGCCGTAGCCGGTGGTGGAGAGGGTGACCGTCGCGTAGTAGAAGCTGTCGAGAAGGTCGAGTCCGCCACCGGCGTTGTCGTTGTAGCCGTCGCGGTCCAGGTAGACGATGAACGCGGTCGCCACCAGCACCAGCAGCGCCATGGAAAGCCGCTTGCTGACCTGGCGGAGCGGATGCGGCACCGCCTTCTGCGGAAGTTTCACCCGGTGGGTGACCAGACGTTCGCCCGCCTCTCGGGCGATGACGTCCTGTCCCGGCAGTTTCACGTGAAACACACTCCCGTTCCGGCGAGCGTCCAGGGCAGATCCAGGAGCTCGCTCTCCTCTCCCGCTTTCAACCCGCCCGGCGGGATCACGGCGAGAGCGTCGGCCGCCGCCATGCCACGGAGCATGGCGGGACCGGTGTAATGCAGCGGGTGGGCCCGGTCGGCGCGCAGCACGACCGGCACCAGCCGCGTGTCCTGGGGATGCCCTTGGACGCCTTCGGCCAGGGGCAGGGTGTAGGTGTCGGTGACGGGGTGCGCGCCCAGGGCACGCAGCAACGGCTGGGCGAGGGTGAGCAGGCCGGATACCGCGGCCAGCGGGTTGCCCGGCAGGCCGACCAGATGACGTCCGTCCTGGAGGCGGGCCAGCAGCATGGGGTGGCCGGGGCGGACCTGGACGCCGTCGACCAGCAGCTCGGCACCCACCTTGCGCAGAATGGGGTGGACATGGTCGACCGGACCCGCGGCGGTACCGCCGGTGGTGACGATCAGGTCGGCTTCGCTGCCGGTGACCGCGCGGCGCAGGGCCTCGGCGTCGTCGCCGAGGCGCCGGACGGCCGTCACCTCGGCGCCGAGCACCCGGAGCCAGGGCGGAAGCATGGGGCCGAGGGCGTCACGGATCAGGCCGTCCCGGGGGCGGCCCTCGGTGAGCAGTTCGTCGCCCAGCACCAGGATGTCGACGGACGGCCTGGGCGCGACGCCGAGCGTGTCGTAGCCGGCCGCGGCGGCGAGGCCGAGGACCGGCGGGGTGACGGGCGTGCCCTCGGGCAGCAACTGATCGCCGGAACGGCACTCCTGGCCGCGCGCACGGATGTCCTGACCGTGCCCGGTGTCCCGCTGGGCGTGCAGCCGGCCGGACGCGTCCAGGCGGCCGTGCTCGGAGCGCAGCACCGCGGTGGTGTCGCGGGGGATACGTGCGCCGGTGGCGATGGAGGCCGCTTCACCGTCGGCCAGCGGGGCGGGCTCGGCGTCCCCGGCCAGGACCCCGTCGTCCCGTACCTGCCAGGGGCCGGGGCCGGCGACCGCCCAGCCGTCCATGGCGGAGGTGTCGAACGGCGGCAGGTCGGTCAGTGCGGTCAGCGGAGCCACCAGGACGAATCCCAGGGCCGCTTCGAGCGGAACCTGGACAGGCGTACGGCCGCTCCGCCGCGCGGCCCGGGCGGAGCGGCCCGCCCTGTCGGCGAGGGCGCGCGCCTGCTGCCAGGGGGTGCCGCCGTGGTGCCGGTGACCCGTCGGAGGCGCCGCGGGGGACGCCACGGGCGACACGGCGGGCGACGCCGGGTGGCGGCCGGGGGCGGGTACGGCCGTGGTCCGGCCCTCGTTGACGAGGGACAGCGCCTCCTGCACGTCACGGTCGTCGAGGCCCCCGAGGGCGTCGAGATCCCCGGGGTCGTCGAGGTCGCCGAGGCCCGCGAGGCCGGCGAGGTCGCCGCCGTCCGCGGGAGGACGGCCGGCGGAGTTGCCGGGGGTCGTCATCCGGCGTCCGTGGTCCTGGCGGCGGCGGCCTCCCCGGAGGCGCCCTCCTCGGCCCAGCGCTGGGCGAGGGCGACGGCCTTGCGGACCGCCTCGGCGACGGCCTCGGGACCGCCGCCGGCACGGCCTGCGGCGTAGCCCACCAGGAAGGTGGTCAGGGGCGCCGCGGGACGGGCGACGCCGTGCGCGGCGTCACGGGCGAGATCGAGGAGCAGGGCGCGGTCGACGTCCAGGTCGATGCCCAGCTCGTCCTTGGCTGCGGTGATCCATTCATCCAACACGTGCTCATGCTCCCTGATGCGTGCGCGGGCGGCTTCGATGTCTTCCCAGGTGTCGCAGTCGTAGGACGCGGCGGGGTCGGTGATGAGTGTGACCTGAAGCGCCTCGGTCACTCGCCGCAGAGGCAGTCCGGTCAGACCGCCGTTCGCCTCGGCCACCTCTGCGAGCACCTTCCGCAGCGGCTCGGCGCGGTAGGCCGCCACCAGCGGCTGCCACCGGCCCTCTCCGTCGACGACCAGCACGGCATCGGGCCTCCCGACGGACGCGGAGCCCGGTGCCGCAGGCGAGCCCGGTGCCACGGGCGCGGCCGAGCCCGGTGCCGCGAGCGCGGCCGAGCCCGGTGCCGCGAGCGCGGCCGAAGACGGCACCTCGGCCGGAGCCGAAGACGACCCCGGGGCCGCGGTCGAAGCCTGAGCCGAAACCGGGCCTGGCGCCACGGGTGCCGCCGAGGACGAATCCGCGGCCGAAGCCGGAGCCGAGCCCGGTACCACGGGCGCGGCCGAAGACACACCCGCGGACGGGACCGGGACCGCGGACGGAGCCGCGAACGGGCCCGCGGCCAGAGCCGGAGTCGCACCCGGAGCCGGGGCCGGAGGCGTACCCGGGGCCGGGGCCGGGGCCAGAGACGAACCCGAAGCCGGATCCGGAGCCGGGGCCAGAGACGAACCCGAAGCCGGATCCGGAGCCGGGGCCAGAGACGAACCCGAAGCCGGATCCGGAGCCGGGGCCAGAGACGAACCCGAAGCCAGATCCGCAGTCGGGTCCGGAGCCGGAGCTGGCGTCGGAACCGGAGCCGAGGCATGGGCCGAAGACAGACCCGGGGCCTGGACCGGGGCGGAAGACGGAGCCGGATCGGAAGGCGGGGCCGGGGCCGGGGCCGAGGTCGAGGTCAGGGCCGGGGTCGGGGTCAGGGTGGATGCCAGTCGGGTGACCGTCTCGGGCGTGAGGAAGGGAAGATCGGCGGAGAGCACGACGACCCGGTCGGCGGTGGTGTGCTGGAGGCCCGCCGCCAAGGCGGCCAGCGGACCACCACCGGGCGGCTCCTCACGCGCCCACCGCACCGGCCGCGCGGTGCGCCGGGGCTCGGCGACCACGACCGTCCGGCCGGCCCCGGCACAGGCGGCGAGGACCCGGTCGAGCAGCGCCCTACCGCCGACCCGCACGCCTGGCTTGTCGGCGCCGCCCAGCCTGCGGCCGGCGCCACCGGCGAGCACCACGGCGTCATAGCCGTGGTGCTCGGCACCCCGCGCCGCGGGGGAGCTCTCGTGGTCGGTCACCCCACGAGTATGGAGGGCGCCCCGATCACAGGGAACGGAGGAGTACCGCCGGCTGTTCGACGCAGTCGGCCACATGGCGGAGGAACCCGCCCGCGGTCCCTCCGTCGCAGACCCGGTGGTCGAAGGTGAGCGAGAGCTGCGTCACGTGACGCACCGCCAGCTCCCCCCGGTACACCCAGGGCTTGGGGGTTATCCGCCCCACGCCCAGCATGGCCGCCTCGGGGTGGTTGAGGATCGGGGTCGAGCCGTCGACCCCGAACACCCCGTAGTTGTTGAGGGTGAACGTCGACCCGGTGAGCTCGGTGGGCCGCAGTCCTCCGCTGCGCGCGGACTCGGTGAGGCGGGCGAACTCCGCGGACAGCGACTCGGCGTCCCGCCGGTGGGCGTCGCGGACCACGGGCACCACCAGCCCCCGCTCGGTCTGCGCGGCGAAGCCGATGTGCACGTCCTCGAACCGCACGATCTCCCGCGCCTCGGTGTCGACCGTGGCGTTGAGCTCGGGGAAACGGGCCAGGGCGGCGGCACAGATCCTGGCCAGCAGCGCGATCAGCGAGATCTTTGGCCCGGAACCGGCGTTCATCGCCGCCCGGGCGTTCAGCAGCTCGGTGGCGTCGGCGTCCACCCAGCAGGTGGCGTCCGGGATCTCGCTCCGGCTCCGGGTGAACTTGTCGGCCGCCGCGCCCAGCAGACCGCGCAGCGGAATCCGCGTCGTGCCCCCGGAGACCACGGCGGCCCGGCCGCCCGACGTGTGCGGGGCGGGCGCCTCGGCACGCGGCTCCTGCACCTCCACCTGCTCACGGGAGGCCGCCGCACGCAGGGCGTACTCGACGTCGGCGCGCAGGATCAGGCCCTCGGGGCCGGAGCCGATGATCTCCCGGAGGTCCAGTCCGTTGTCCCGGGCCAGACGGCGCACCAGCGGGGAGATGACCGGGACCGGGCCGTCCTGGGCGGCCCCGGCGCCGGGCCCGGCACCGTCCGCGAGCCCCGCCGCGCGGGCGGGGGCGGCCGTCCCGTTCACGTGCTCCCCCGGGCCGCCGGTCCCGCCCGGCACCCGCCGCGACGCGGGAGCCGGCTGCGCCTGCGGCCGGGACTGCGGCCGGGCGCGCACCGGTGACGGCGGCGGAACCCGGCGGCGCCTGGCCGGCGGAGCCGAGGTGCCGTAGCCGACCAGCACGTTCCCGGAGCCCTCGGCGCCCGCGACGGCCGTGCCGTTCACCGTGCCGCCCGCGGCACCGGACCCGGCGGTGCCGCCGTCCGCGTCCGCGCCCACGGCGACCGTGAGCAGCGGGGCCCCCACCGGAAGGGAGCCGCCCTCCTCGCCGAACCGCGCGGTGACCACCCCGCCGTACGGGCAGGGCACCTCCACCATCGCCTTGGCCGTCTCGACCTCGACGACGGGCTGGTCGACGGCGACCACGTCGCCGACCTCGACCATCCAGTGCACGATCTGTGCCTCGGTCAGCCCTTCGCCCAGGTCGGGCAGCTTGAACTCGAATACCTCGGCCATCAGTCGCCCGCCTCCCACTGCAGCCGTCCCACCGCGTCCAGAATCCGGTCCACGCCGGGCAGGTGATGCCGCTCCGCCATCGGCGGAGGATACGGGATGTCGAATCCGGCGACCCTGAGAACGGGCGCCTCCAGATGGTGGAAGCACCGCTCGGTGACACGCGCCGCGATCTCCCCGCCCGGCCCGCCGAAACCGCCCGACTCGTGGACCACGACGGCGCGCCCGCTGCGCCGCACCTCGGCGCAGACCGTCTCGTCGTCGAACGGCACCAGCGACCGCAGGTCGACCACGCCCAGGTCCCAGCCCTCGGCCCGGGCCGCCTCGGCGGCCTCCAGGCAGACCGGCAGCGACGGGCCATAGGTGATCAGCGTGGCGCTGCGCCCGGTGCGGCGGACCACGGCCTTGCCGATCGGCTCGACCGGTGTAGGGTCCTCCGGGTCCCAGGAGTCCTTGCCCCAGTAGAGCCGCTTGGGCTCCAGGAAGACCACCGGGTCGTCGGAGGCGATGGCCTGCCGCAGCATGCCGTAGGCATCGGCGACCGTGGCCGGCGTGAGCACGTGGAGTCCGGGGGTCGCCATGTAATAGGCCTCGGAGGAGTCGCTGTGGTGCTCCACACCGCCTATGCCTCCTCCGTAGGGGACACGCACGGTGATCGGCAGCGGCATCGCGCCCCTGGTGCGGTTGCGCATCTTCGCGACGTGCGAGAGCAACTGCTCGAACGCCGGGTAGGCGAACGCGTCGAACTGCATCTCGACCACCGGCCGCAGCCCGTACATGGCCATGCCGACGGCGGTGCCGAGGATGCCCGCCTCGGCGAGCGGGGTGTCGGTGCACCGGTCGTCGCCGAACTCGGCGGCGAGACCGTCGGTGATCCGGAAGACGCCGCCCAGGGTGCCGACGTCCTCACCGAGGACGTGCACCGAGGTGTCCTCGGCCATGGAGTCCCGCAGGGCGCGGTTGAGCGCCTGGGCCATCGGCGTCTGCTTGACCGCGACGGTGGTGTCGACGGCGGTGCCGACCGTGGTCATCGGGCCGTTCCTTCCCGCTTCGAGTGCGCCTCGGCCTCCAGCTCGGCCCTCAGCATCTCCTGCTGCTCCCGCAGCTGGGGTGTGGGCTCGGCGTAGACGTGGGCGAAGAGTTCCATGGGGTCGATCTCGGGGTCCTGGTTCATCCGGGCCCGCAGGTCGGCGGCCATCGCCTCGGCGGCCTCGCGGACCTCGCGGATCGCGTCCTCGTCCAGCACGCCGCGCGCGGTCAGCTCGCGCTCGAGCAGCGGCACCGGGTCGTGGTCACGCCAGGCGTCCACCTCGGAGGACTCGCGGTAGCGGGTGGCGTCGTCGGCGTTGGTATGGGCGTCGACGCGGTAGGTGATCGCCTCCACCAGGACCGGACCGCCGCCCTCGCGCGCGTGCCGGACGGCCTCGGTCAGCACCTGGTGGACCGCGACCGCGTCGTTGCCGTCGACCAGCCGGCCCGGTATGCCGTACCCCACGGCCTTGTGGGCGAGGGAGGGCGCCGCGGACTGCTTGGCCAGCGGGACGGAGATGGCGAAGCCGTTGTTCTGCACCAGGAAGACCACGGGGGCCTGCCAGACGGCGGCGAAGTTGAGCGCCTCGTGGAAGTCGCCCTCGCTGGTGCCGCCGTCACCGATCATCGCCAGGGCCACCACGTCGTCGCCCTTGAGCCGGGCGGCGTGGGCCAGACCGACCGCGTGCGGGAGCTGGGTGGCCAGCGGGGTGCTCAGCGGGGCCACACGGTTCGCGTACGGGTCGTAGCCGGTGTGCCGGTCACCGCGCAGCAGGGTGAGCGCCTCCACCGGGTCGACGCCCCGGGCGACCACGGCGAGGGTGTCCCGGTAGCTGGGGAACAGCCAGTCCTGGTCGGCGAGGACCATGGCGGCGGCCACCTCGCAGGCCTCCTGGCCGGTGCTGGACGGGTAGACGGCGAGGCGGCCCTGCTTGGTCAGCGCCGTGGCCTGGGCGTTGTAGCGGCGGCCGCGCACCACCTCGGCGTACAGGCGGCGGAGCAGACCGGCATCGGCCGCGGCGGCCTCGTCGGCGGCCGGTGTGCCGAGGACGCGGTAGGGCTCGGCGTCGGGCAGCAGGGGCGTCGGGTCCGTGCGCGGTCGCCAGGCGGGCGGCGGGGCGGGGCGGTAGGTGTCCCGCTGCTCCATCACCGTCATGACGGCACCTCCTCGTGGGAGTGGCTGACGAGGCCGCCGGGTGTGACGCACCTCACCTACCGATTGTTCGGTCGACGGCGCAATTTGGCTACAGGCGACTTCAGCCTGTGGACAAACGGTTCTGCACAGCCTGAGATGGAGGCACGGTGTCCAGGGGAGGGAGGCGGGGAAGCATGCGACCTGAACAAATGGCCGACGGCCCGGAGGAAGGTGCCGCCCCGGTGCCCGCCGCGAGCCCCCGCCCGCTGCCGCCCCCGAGGGTCCTGGACGCCATAGACGAGGACATTCTGCGGATGCTGCAGAAGGACGGCCGTGCGTCCATACGGTCGGTGGCCGAGCGGGTGCACGTCTCCCGGGCCAACGCCTACGCGCGGATCAACCGGCTGATGGAGGACGGGGTGATCCGCGGCTTCGGTGCCCGGATCGACCACGAACGGGCCGGTCAGGGCACCTCCGCCTACATCACGCTCAAAATCGTCCAGAACTCCTGGCGCACCGTGCGCGAGCGGCTGCGCGCGCTGCCCGGGGCCTCGCACCTCGCACTGGTGGGCGGCGACTTCGACGTCCTGATGCTGGTGCACGCCCCGGACAACCGGGCGCTCCGGGAGCTGGTGCTCACCCGGCTGCACTCCATGCCCGAGGTGCTCTCCACCCGGACCCTGCTGGTCTTCGAGGTGGAGGACATCGAGAGCCCGCACAACCCGGTGTGAGGGCGAGGGGAGCCGTCAGCCCCGCAGGCCCGTGAGGACCAGCTGGACCACGGCGTCGGCGACCTCCCGGCGGGCGCCGGTGCGTCCGTCGGGCCGGTACCACTCGACGATCGAGTTGATCATGCCGAAGACCAGCCGGGTGGCCAGCCGCACCTCGACGTCCCCGCGCACGTCGCCCTCCGCCGCGGCGTTCTTCAGCAGCTCCGCCACCCGGTGGTCGAACTCGCGCCGGCGCTCCAGCGCCCACCGCTCGGTGCCGGTGTTGCCGCGTACCCGCAGCAGCAGCGTCACGTAGGGCAGCTCGGCGATCAGCACCTCGACCATCCGCCGCACCACGTACTCCAGGCGGTCCGCGGCACGTCCCTCCCGGGCCTGCGGCTCGTCGAGGATGCCGAAGAGACCTTCGAGCGCCCGGTTCACCGCACGCCGGAGCAGTTCCTCCTTGCCGGAGACATGGTGGTAGATGGACGACTTGGAGATCCCGGCCGCCTTGGCCAGGTGCTCCATGGAGGTGCCGTCGTAGCCGCGCTCGTTGAACACCTGGACGGCCACCTGGAGCAGCGAGTCCGGCGTGTAGGTGTCACGCTTGAGTGTGGTCATCGCGAAGCCTTCCGTCACTTGGCCGCGGTGAACGCGTGCCGCAGCAACGCGAGGGACGGGGCGCAGCGGCCGGACGGTTCCCGCTCGTGCACCGCGTCGAGGACGCCGTAGGCCCAGTCGTCGCCGAGCCGGCGGCTCCACTCGAAGGGGCCGAGCGGGTAGTTGACGCCGAGTCGCATCGCGGTGTCGATGTCCTCCTCACCCGCCACGCCGCGGGCGACCGCGTCGAAGGCGAGGTCGATGATCCGGGCGACCGTCCGGGCGACGATCATGCCGGGCACGTCGCCGACCACACTGACCTTCTTGCCCAGCGCCTGGAAGAGGCCCACCGCCTCGGCGAGGGTGTCCGGCGAGGTGACCGGGGAGGCCGCCAGGGCTATCCGGGTGGCCGCCCGGTAGTCCAGCGCGAGGTCGAAGGAGACCAGGTCCGGGCCGTACTCGCCGACCGTCTCGCCGTCCGCCAGGACCAGCGTGCCACCGCCGGGCAGCACCAGGCGGCCCTTCTCCTCCTCCGCCGCGAAGCCCTCGTCCTCGATGCGCAGGTCGATGCCGGCCTCGCGGATCAGCTCGACGACGTCAGCCGCCGGGCCGAGGTCACCCAGGAGGATGACATGGCCGGGTGCTTCCTCGGGGCCGGCGGTGTGCGGCTCGGGACGCTCGGCGCCTTCCGCGTAGGGGTACCAGCCGTGCCCGGACTTCCGGCCGAGCCTGCCGGACTCCACCAGACGGCGCTGGGCGAGCGAAGGACGGAAGCGGACGTCCTGGAAGAAGGACTCCCACACCGACCGGGTGACCGCCTCGTTGACGTCCTGGCCGATCAGGTCGGTGAGTTCGAACGCGCCCATCCGGAAGCCGCCGCTCTCGCGCAGCACCGCGTCGACGGTGGCCGGGTCGGCGGCCCGCGTCTCGTACAGCTCGAAGGCCTCCGCGTAGAACGGCCGGGCGATCCGGTTCACGACGAAGCCCGGCTGGTCGGCGCAGGCCACGGGCGTCTTGCCCCAGCCCCGCACCGTCTCCAGCGCGCGACCGGCGGCCCCGGCGTCGGTGGCGGACCCGGAGACCACCTCGACCAGCGGCATCAGCGGGGCCGGGTTGAAGAAGTGGAGTCCGACGAAGCGGCCGGGCAGGCGCAGCGCGCCGCCGATGGCGGTGACGGAGAGGGAGGAGGTGTTGGTGGCGAGCAGGCAGTCCTCACCGACGACCTCCTCGAGGTCGCGGAACAGCTGCTGCTTGACGTCCAGGCGCTCCAGTACCGCCTCCACCACCAGGCCGCATCCGGCCAGCTCGGAGAGGGTTCCGACGGCCTCCAGCCGGCCACGGGCGGCGTCCCTGTCGGCGGCGGCGAGACGGCCCTTCTCGACGAGCCGGTCCAGGCGGGCCACGATCTCGGCCGCGGCCTGCCCGGCCCGGCCGGGGGCGGCGTCGTAGAGCCGGACGGGGTGTCCGGCGACCAGTGCGACCTGGGCGATGCCCTGGCCCATGGTGCCGGAACCGACTACTGCCACGGGGCTGTTCAGGTCGAGTGCTGTCATGAGCGCGATCCTCCCGCACCGGGTTGTCCACAGCCGCGGCGGACCCCCTTGTCCCGACCGATCGTTCGGTTACTCTAGCCCTGTCCTTCTGTTCCTGCCCAGCGCGCCGGTTCGACGAGGAGCCGGTCCGAGGAGGAGGTGGGTCCACCCATGGCCACCGCACCGACCGCGCACGTCCCCGCCACGACCCCGTCCGGCGAGGGCGGCCTCACCGCCGCCGAACTCGCGGACCGCCACCAGGCCACGCTCGACCAGGCGCTGGAGACCATCCGGACCCGCGCCTACTGGTCGCCCCATCCCGAACACCCCAAGGCGTACGGGGAGAACGGCACGCTGTCCGCCGCGGAGGGCCAGGCCGCCTACGAAGCCCTGCTCGGCAGCCGCTTCGAGCTCGACCAGCCCGGCACGGACGACTGGGTGGGCGGCGAGACCTCCCCCTACGGCGTCGAGCTGGGCGTCACCTACCCCCATCCGGACGTCGACGTGCTGCTCCCGGCAATGCGGGCGGGCATGCGCGGCTGGCGGGACGCCGGACCGCGGCTGCGCGCCCTGGTCTGCCTGGAGATCATCAAGCGGATCAACGCCCGCACCCACGAGTTCGCGCACGCCGTCATGCACACCAGCGGCCAGGCCTTCGTCATGGCCCTCCAGGCCGGCGGGCCGCACGCGCAGGACCGCGGGCTCGAGGCGGTCGCCCACGCCTTCCAGGAGCAGACCCGGGTACCGGGCTCGGCCGACTGGAGCAAGCCCCAGGGCAAGCGCGACCCGCTGCGCCTGACCAAGGAGTTCACGGCCGTGCCGCGCGGCATCGCGCTGGTGATCGGCTGCAACACCTTCCCCACGTGGAACGGCTTCCCCGGCTTCTTCGCCTCCCTGGCCACCGGGAACCCGGTCCTGGTCAAGCCGCACCCGCGGGCCGTGCTGCCGCTGGCGCTCACCGTGCGGATCGCCCGCGAGGTGCTGGCCGAGGCCGGTTTCGAGCCCAACCTGGTCGCCCTGGCCGCCGAGCGGCCCGGCGAGGGCCTGGCGAAGACGCTGGCGGTGCGCCCGGAGATCCGGATCATCGACTACACCGGCTCCACGGCCTTCGGAGACTGGCTGGAGACCACCGCCCGCCAGGCGCAGGTCTACACCGAGAAGGCCGGCGTCAACACGGTGCTCATCGAGTCGGCCGCCGACTACCGCGGCATGCTGTCCAACCTGGCCTTCTCCCTCTCGCTGTACAGCGGCCAGATGTGCACCACCCCGCAGAACCTGCTGATCCCCCGGGACGGCATCGACACCGACCAGGGCCACCGCTCCTTCGCGGAGGTGACGGCCGATCTGGCGGCCGCCGTCTCCAAGCTGCTCGGCGACGACGCCCGGGCGGCCGGGCTGCTCGGCGCGATCGTCAACCCGGACGTCAGGACGCGTCTGGAGGCCGCGGCCGAGCTGGGCGAGGTGGTGCTGCCCTCGCGCGAGGTGGCCCACCCGGACTTCCCCGGCGCGGTGGTCCGCACGCCGGTGATGGTCCGCCTCGACGCGGCCAAGTCCGACGACGACCCGGCCTACCTGGAGGAGTGCTTCGGCCCCGTCTCGTTCGCCGTGGCCGTCGACTCCGCCGACGCCGCCGTGGAGCTGCTGCGGCGCACGGTCCGGGAGAAGGGCGCCATGACGGTCGCCGCGTACACCACCTCGCCGGAGGTGGAGCGGGCGGTCGAGGAGGTCTGCCTCGAGGAGTGCGCCCAGCTCTCCCTCAACCTGACCGGCGGGGTCTTCGTCAACCAGACGGCCGCCTTCTCCGACTTCCACGGCTCCGGCGGCAACCCGGCGGCCAACGCGGCGCTGTGCGACGCCGCGTTCGTCGCCAACCGCTTCCGTGTGGTGGAGGTGCGCCGGGAGGCTTAGGCGCGGGGTGCGCGCGGCCGCCCATCCCCGCGGGCGGTGCCGGTCACGGCCGGGGCGGCCTCGGTCACGGCCGGGGCGGTGCCGGTCACGGCCGGGGCGCCCCCGCCGGGGACTGCGCGCTCCAGTGGTAGAGCGTCATGGCGACGCTGGTCGCCAGGTTGTAGCTGGACACCTGGGGCCGCATCGGCAGCGACAGCAGCCGGTCGGCCCGGGCCCGCAGCTCGGGGGTGAGCCCGCTGCGCTCGGACCCGAAGGCCAGCACGGCGTCGTCCGGCAGCTGGACGCCGCGGATGTCCTCGCCCTCGGCGTCCAGCGCGAACACCGGCCCGGGCGGCAGTGCGGCGACGTCCAGCCGCTCCACGACGGTCGCGAAGTGCAGCCCGGCCCCGCCGCGCACCACGGTGGGATGCCAGGGGTCGAGGGTGCCCGTGGTGACGACGCCGGTCGCTCCGAACCCGGCGGCCAGGCGGACCACGGCGCCCGCGTTGCCGAGGTTGCGGGGCTGGTCGAGCACCACGACGGGGGCTGTGCGGGGGAGCCGCCCGAGGGCGCGCAGCCCGGCCTCGCGGTCCGGGCGCCTGGCCAGCGCCGCCACGCCGGTGGGGTGGGGGCGTGGTACCAGCTGCGCGTAGACCTCCTCGTCGACCTCGGTCAGCAGACCGTCCAGCGCCTCCCGGACATCCGGGGCCAGGTCCTCCGCGAGGGCCAGCGCCGCGGCCCGGTCGGTCGCGACGGCCAGCGGCACGGAGGCCCCGAAACGCAGGGCGTGCTTCAGCGCGTGGAACCCGTCGAGGAGAACCGTGCCGTCGGCGCCGTGCCGGTGCCAGGCGCGCGGAATGTCGGGGGAGGCGGTCATGGACCGAAGCCTAGGCGGGCCTCCCCACACGTCCACGCGGCGGCCAACCCCTGGCCTCCCCGCTCCGCACGGGCCCTACGGCCGTGCGGGCCCCTTCGGCCGCGCGAGCCCTTCTTCCCCTCCGCCCCGCGGGCCGGCCGCACGCCAGTCCCGCAAGCCTGCGCCACGCACCGGTCCCCGACGCCTTAGCCGGGCCGCCCGGGTCCGGCGGTTCCGCCGGACTGCCTGGGCCCGACGCCCTCCCCGTGCCCCTCGGCCCCGACCACGTCGACCGCACCGGCCGCGTCAGCCGCGTCAGCGCTTCCGGCCGCGTCAGCGCCTTCGGCCGCGTCAGCGCCTTCGGCCGCCGCGTGCTCCGGGCGTGGCGGCTCGGTGGCCGCGTCGTCCGGCGCGGTGGGAGTCCTGTGCACGGGAGCCCCGGCCTCCGCCCTCTCCTCCGCTGCCCACCGAGGGCCGCCCTGGGCCGGCACCCGCGCGCCCAGCTCCCGCTCCGGCGCACCCGGCGTCGGCCCCGCCGCGGCAACCACCGACCCGGACGACGGCACGGCCGCCTCCGCGGCCGCGGCCACGGCACCGCCGCGACCCCCCGGCCGGAGCCGGCCGGCCAGGCGCGTGGCGGCACCGCCCACGCGGCGCAGGAACGTCGTCGGCAGGAACACCGAGTCGGCCACGATCATCGCCAGCGAGAAGAACGGCAGCCCGAGCACCACCGCGATCGCCACGTGCTCGGTGATCATCGCCGCCAGCAGCACGTTCTTCACCCGGCGGTTGAACAGCGTGAACGGGAACGCGACCTGCACCGCGACCGTGCCGTAGGTGATCAGCATGACCAGCGTGCCGTTGGAGGCGAGCAGGTCGGCCAGCGCCGGCCAGGGCGAGAAGTAGTCCAGGTGGAGCGGGTAGTGCAGCGCGGTGCCGTCCTGCCAGCGCGATCCCTGGATCTTGTACCAGCCCGCCGTCGCGTAGATCAGGCAGGCCTCGACCATGATGACCAGCAGTGCCGCGTTGTGGACGATGTTGCCCACCACGTCGAACAGCGCGCGCACCTGGGAACGCGGCGCGGCCCGCTCGACGACCCCCCAGGCGCCCAGGGCGATCCACATCACCCACAGCAGCCAGGGGACGAACGGATCACCGTCCAGGCCGCCCAGCAGCGTCGCCGGCACCAGCACCAGCCCGAAGACGCTCCACAGCACGGGCCCGCCCAGGTCGGCAGGACGCCGGCCCGAAGGACCCCCGGCCCGCCCCACGCCCACGTCACGCCGGGCGGCCTCGCGACGACGCGCCCGGCGCGCGTCCAGCGACCAGACCCGGCCGCACCGGGTGAAGACCAGGTAGACCGCCATCAGGTGCACGACGTTGTCGCCGCCGTCGCCCATGAAGACACTGCGGTTCTGCAGGGAGAGCACGCCCACCATGAAGAGGACCGACATGGCCCGGGTGCGCCAGCCCAGCGCGAGCAGCAGGCTCGCCAGGACGGCGAGGAGGTAGACGGCCTCGAACCAGAGTTCCGAGTCGGTCCACAGCAGCACCGTGAAGGCGCCGTTGTCCGAGACGAGCCGGTTCCCCAGCTCCCAGCTCCACGGGCCGTCGGGCCCGTACAGCTCGTGGCGGTGCGGGAACTCCCGCAGCAGGAAGAGCAGCCAGGTGGCCGCGAAGCCTATGCGTATCACCGCGCTCTGGTACGGGCCGAGCGCGGCGTCGGTGACCCGGGAGGCCAGCTTTCCGAGGGCGAGGTCCGGGCGGTTCACAGGCTGCCTCCCGGGACGTCGTCCGCGGACACGTTCCACCAGGGCAGGACCCGGAAGCGGGGCTCGGACTCCGTCTTCTCACCGCTCCAGGCAGGCGGCGTCACCTGAAGGGTCCGGGAGCGGATCTGCATCCGGTCCACCTCGGCCTGGTAGGTGCGGCCCAGCCGCATCACCACGATGCGCCGCAGGTACTCCTCCGCCAGCCGGCCCCGGGGACCGACCGCACGGTTCTCGTCGTCGTGCGAGGAGACGTAGAAGTCCCAGGCACGGCGGAGTTCGTTCTGCTGGGTGTGACTGGGGGCCGGGTTGCCGTCGATGGCGCGGCCGTCCTCGGCGGAGAGATCGGTCCAGTCCACCGTCCGTACGTCCCCGTCCCCCGTCCGTATCTCCGCCCTGACCTGCACGGCGATGTTCTGCTGGAGCGGGTTGGGGGCGAAGAGCTTCCAGTTCTGTTCGAACTCGGGGTAGACCCAGTCGTCCACGACCTCCGCGTGCCGCTTGCTGAGCGTGTTCGACGGCGCGACGTGCAGGAACACCATGCCGAGGTGCGCACAGGCGAGGGCCGCGACCGCCGCGAGCGCCACCGCCGCCGCGATCCGGCCGGGCAGACCGAGCGCCGCCACACCGGTCGGGGGATTCGTCTCCTCGGGCGGAGGCCCGCCCTGGTGTGTTTCCATTCGCGCCCCGTCTCCCCCGTCCCGGTCGTTCGCACGCACCGTACTGAGTAACGGCGGCCCCGGGACACCCCTGTGGACAACAGGAGTGCGGACGACGGGGCGCCCAGGTCTTCCACAGCGGTCGACACCCTACGTTCCGCGGGCGACCTGAACGGGTGCGGCCCCGTGACCGGCACCGCGGACACCGCGGTGCCGGACCGGGGTCTCAGACGACCTGTCCCGGCTTGCCCTCGTCGTCGACGACCGGCCTGCCCGCGGCCGCCCAGGCGCCCATGCCGCCCTCCACGTTCACGGCGTCGATGCCCTGCTGCGCCAGGTACACGGTGACCTGCGCGGACCGCGCGCCGGAGCGGCAGATGACGTTCACCCGGCCGTCCTGCGGCGCCGCCTCGGTGAGCTCGCCGTAGCGGGCCACGAACCCGCTCATCGGGATGTGCAGCGCGCCGGCGGCATGACCCGCCCGCCACTCGTCGTCCTCCCGGACGTCCAGCAGGAAGTCGCCGTCCTTGAGGTCCGTGACCTGGACGGTGGGCACACCAGCTCCAAAGTTCATGCCACCGACGCTACCCGACCACCACCGGTACCACCGCTACGGTCGCGGGCCCGCTACGTCACAGCCACCGCGACGCCGCGGCCACCTCTACGGCTGGTGCAGCTCCATCAGCCGGGCCTCGCGTTCGGTGATGTCACCGGTGAGCTGACGGGCGATGTCCTCCAGCAGCCCGTCCGGGTCGTCCGGGGCCAGCCGCAGCATGGAGGCGATGGCGCTCTCCTCCAGCTTGGCCGCCAGCTCGGTGAGCATCTCCTTGCGGGCCGCGAGCCACTCGAGGCGGTCGTACAGCTCGTCGGCGGGGGTCGCGCGGCGCTTCACGACCGGACCCGCCGCCCATTCCTCCTGCAGCGCGAGCAGCCGCTTCTCGTCGCCCCGGGCGTAGGCGGCGTTCACCCGGGAGATGAACTCGTCGCGCCGCTTGCGCTCGCCCTCGTCCTGCGCGAGGTCCGGGTGGGCCTTGCGGACCAGCTCCCGGTAGAGCCGGCGGGCCTCCTCACCCGGCCGGACCCGCGGCGGCGGCTGCACGCTCTGGTCGGTGAGCATCGCCACGGACTCGGGGAACAGCCCCTGCCCGTCCATCCAGCCGTGCAGCAGTTCCTCGACACCGGGTATCGGCGTCACGCGCGCACGGGCCTCCTGCGCCAGACGCACGTCCTCCGGGTCGCCGGTACGGGCCGCACGGGCCTCGGCGATCAGGGCGTCCAGTTCCTCCAGCCGCGCGTACAGCGGGCCGAGCCGCTGTTCGTGGAGCCGGGAGAAGTTCTCGATCTCGACGCGGAACGTCTCCACGGCGATCTCGTACTCGATCAGCGCCTTCTCGGCGGCCATGACGGCGCGCTCCAGACGCTCCTCGGGACGGGGAGCGGCTCCGCCGGCTCCCTCCGCGGGCTCGGGCGGAGTCCGGTCAGCTTCCGGGGTGGTCATCCGCCCAGCGTAGGCCACCTGCCAAGTCCCGTGCCGTCCACGGTGATCGCTCACGCCCGGCCCGTGACCGGCTCCGGACCCGCGTCCGGGGGAGTGCCGGGCCGCACTCCGGCCCTCGCCACGCCGCACCGCTCGGCGCGGACCCCTCAGCCCGTCCCGCTCAGCCCTCCCGCTCAGCCGTCCCGCTCAGCCCTCCGTCTCCGCCGCGATCCGCCCGGACCGCACAGCGGCCACCAGATCCGCGTGATCGGCCTCGGTCCGGTCGGCGTAGGCCACCGCGAACGAGGCCACCGCCTCGTCCAGCTCCCCGTTCTTGCCGCAGTACCCGGCCAGCAGCCGCGGGTCGGCGCTGTGGCTGTGCGCACGGGCCAGCAGGGCGCCGGTCATCCGGGCGTAGTCGTCTATCTGCCCGGCGGTCAGCGAGGTGGCGTCCACGCTGCCCTTGCGGTTGCGGAACTGGCGCACCTGGTAGTGCCGCCCCTCGACCGTCGTCCAGCCGAGCAGGAAGTCGCTGACCACCTGCATGTGCCGCTGCCCCAGCACCACCCGGCGGCCCTCGTGCTCCACCGGCGGTGTGGCCGTCCCGGCCGCCGCCAGGTGCGGCAGCAGCGCCGAGGGGCGGGCCTCCTTCACCTGGAGGACCAGCGGCTCACCACGGTGGTCGAGCAGCAGCACCACATAGGAACGGGTACCGACGCTGCCGGTGCCCACCACGCGGAACGCGACGTCGTGCACCGCGTACCGGGCCAGCAGCGGCAGCCGGTCCTCGGGCAGCGTGGCGGTCCAGCTCTCCAGGGAGAGCGCCACCGCCGCGGCCTCCGCGTCCGGCACCCGCCGCAGCACCGGCAGTGCCTCCACGAAGCGCCGCCCACCGTCCGGCGCTGCCTCCGTGGACCTGGCGGCGAACCGCCCACTGGTGTTGGAACGTGCCTTGGCGGCCACCCGCTCCAGCGTGCCGAGCAGGTCACGGGCATCGGCGTGCGAGACGAGCCGCTCGTCGGCGATGGCGTTCCACGCCTCGGCGGCGGGCATCCGGGCCAGCAGCCGCAGGGTGCGGCGGTAGGAGCCCGCCGCGTCCCGGGCGGCCTCCCGGCACCCGTCCTCGTCCACGCCCGCCTCCCGGCCGGCCAGCACCAGCGAGGCGGCGAGCCGCTTGAGGTCCCACTCCCAGGGGCCGCGCACCGTCTCGTCGAAGTCGTTGAGGTCCATCACCAGGCCACCGCGGGCATCGCCGTAGAGGCCGAAGTTGGCGGCGTGGGCGTCTCCGCAGATCTGCGCCGTGACCCCGGTCACGGGGGTGCGCGCCAGGTCGTACGCCATCAGGCCGGCCGTGCCCCGCAGGAAGGCGAAGGGGCTCGCGGCCATCCGCCCCACCCGCAGCGGGGTCAGCTCGGGTATGCGGCCCCGGCCGGACTCCTCCACCGCGCGCAGCGCGTCTGGCCGCCCGGGAGCGAGGTCCAGGCGGGCGTGCTCCGCCCGGGGAACCGCCCGGCGCAGCGCCTTGCCGCGCGCCTTGGCACCGGCCGCCCCGCCGGGCACGGAACAGGGCGCGAACCCCCGCACCACCGGCAGCCGCGGCCCGCTCCCCCCGGTCTCCCGGCCTTCCAGCGGCTGTCCACCCTGGCGCTGCCGGGGCGGCGCGGCCGTCGTCCCTGTCCCCGTCTCCACCCCGGTACCGGCCACCGGACCACCTTCTCCCGCACCACCGAACAAGCGAACGGCGCTGACGCTATCGCCGTGCCCCCGCCCGCGACAGGGCAAGGATCGACCAGTGACCGGCGGCCGGTGATGGCGGACCGGTGCCCGGGGCCGGTGGTTCACGCCGAACTGTGGGGGACCGCACACAGCAGTGTTCCTCGGCGGGGCCCGGGTTCCCCGCCCACCCGACGCCCGCCCTGACCATCGGACATCAGGCATGGGCATCAGACATCAGGCATCAGGCATCAGGCATGGACATCAGGCTGGGGCATCGGGACATAAAGGAACGGGCGGCATCGTGATCACGATGCCGCCCGTTGCCCTGTTGTGCGCGAGGGGGGAGTTGAACCCCCACGCCCTTGCGGGCACTGGAACCTGAATCCAGCGCGTCTGCCTATTCCGCCACCCGCGCATTGGGTGTGCCTTCCGGCTTCGGCCCTTTCGGCGCCGCCGCCTTCCGACATGCAGAACATTAGCACGCCTCCTGGGTGGGTTCACATCCCTTTTCGGCGATGATCCACAAGACCCTCCCAGGTCCTGGGCCTACAGACTGGTTTACGTATCAACCTTGTACCGGTCCATGTAGTCCTCCCCACAGAGGAGACCGCTCCGTCCACAGGTGCGGGACACTGGTCGTGGACCGCCCGTACGATCCAGGGACAGGACCGAACAGCAGCACCGAACAGCAGCAAGCGGCAAGACCCGCCGAGCAAGTTCGAAGGCGGACTTCGCAGGGAACCTTCGCAGTCAGCGCAGTCGGCCACAGTCGGCCGGAAGCGGCGACCGCACGGAGCCACACTTGGGCCGACAGGGGGAACCAGGCGATTCACGTCCGCGTGGATACGATCAGTAAGCAGTACCGGAAGCGGTACCCGCAGCGGCACCCGCTGCACGGCAAGGACAGGGACGGAGGAGGTGCCCCATGGGAGTCCTGAAGAAGTTCGAGCAGCGTCTCGAAGGTCTGGTCAACGGCACCTTCGCCAAGGTGTTCAAGGCCGAGGTCCAGCCCGTGGAGATCGCCGGCGCGCTGCAGCGCGAGTGCGACAACAACGCCACGATCTGGAACCGGGACCGCACCGTCGTCCCCAACGACTTCATCGTGGAACTCAGCACACCCGACTACGAGCGGCTCAGCCCGTACTCGGGCCAGCTGGGTGACGAGCTGGCCGGCATGGTGCGCGACTACGCCAAGCACCAGCGCTACACCTTCATGGGCCCCATCAAGGTCCACCTCTCCAAGGCCGACGACCTGGACACGGGTCTGTACCGGGTCCGCAGCCGCACCCTCGCCGGTTCCACGGACCAGCAGGGCGCGCCTCCGGCCGCGGGCGGTCCCGCCCCCGGCGGCTACGGCTACCCGGCTCCCGCCGCGGGCCGGCCGGGTGCGGCCGCCCCGCCTCCCCCGATGCCCTCCACCCCGCCCGGCATGGGCGCCCCGGGCGCGCCCGGGGGCTACGGTTATCCGCCCGCGGGCGGACGCCCGGCAGCGGGTCCCGGAACGGGCGGACCGGCGGCAGGCGGACGCACCCGCTTCTGGATCGAGGTCAACGGCAACCGCCACCAGATCTCGCGTCCCACGCTGGTGCTCGGCCGGTCCACCGACGCCGACGTCCGCATCGACGACCCCGGGGTCTCCCGCAGACACTGCGAGATCCACACCGGAAACCCGTCCGTCGTGCAGGATCTCGGTTCCACCAACGGCATCGTGGTGGACGGACAGCACACCACCCGCGCTACGCTCCGCGACGGCTCGCGGATCGTCGTGGGCAGCACCACCATCATTTACCGGCAAGCCGAAGGGTGAAGCGGGGGCAATGTCAGAGCTGACCCTCACGGTCATGCGGCTGGGTTTTCTGGCCGTCCTGTGGCTGTTCGTGATCGTGGCCGTGCAGGTCATCCGCAGTGACCTCTTCGGCGTGCGGGTCACCCAGCGCGGTGCCCGCCGCGAGGCCGTTCGGCCCGCGGAGCGGGCCGGCCGCCAGCCCGCCGCGCCGCAGCCGCAGGGCCGTCAGGCCGCCGCGGGCGGCCGACGCGGGCGGAACACCCCGACCAAGCTGGTGGTGACCGAAGGCACCCTGACCGGCACCACCGTCGCCCTCCAGGGCCAGACGATCACCCTGGGCCGCGCCCACGACAGCACGATCGTGCTGGACGACGACTACGCGTCCAGCCGCCATGCCAGGATCTACCCGGACCGCGACGGCCAGTGGATCGTCGAGGACCTCGGATCCACCAACGGCACGTTCATGAACCGGAACCGGCTGACGACTCCCGTGCCGATCCCGCTGGGCGCGTCGATCCGCATCGGCAAGACCGTCATCGAGCTGCGGAAGTAGTACGAGAATGAGCGAGCGGAGCGAGCACGCGGCACACGTCCCCACCCAGGACGCCGGCGCGCTCCCGACCGGAGGGTGGGCAGGGTGGCTCGACAGGACCGGCTGCGGCTTTCCCCGCAACAGCCGTCGGAACAACCGGCGGGTGAGGTGCGCATGAGTCTGTCACTGCGTTTCGCCGCCGGATCGCACAAGGGAATGATCCGGGAGGGCAACGAGGACTCCGGCTACGCCGGTCCGCGCCTGCTCGCCATCGCCGACGGCATGGGCGGCCAGGCCGCCGGTGAGGTCGCCTCCTCCGAGGTGATCTCCACCATCGTCGCCCTCGACGACGACGTCCCCGGTTCCGACATCCTTACCTCCCTCGGCACGGCCGTGCAGCGCGCCAACGAGCAGCTGCGGATCATGGTCGAGGAGGACCCCCGTCTCGAGGGCATGGGCACCACGCTCACCGCCCTGCTGTGGACCGGCCAGCGCCTCGGCCTGGTCCACGTCGGCGACTCCCGCGCCTACCTCCTGCGTGACGGCGCCCTCACCCAGATCACCCAGGACCACACCTGGGTGCAGCGTCTGGTCGACGAGGGCCGCATCACCGAGGAGGAGGCCACCACCCACCCGCAGCGCTCCCTGCTGATGCGCGCGCTGGGCAGCGGCGACCACGTCGAACCCGACCTCTCCATCCGCGAGGTCCGGGCGGGCGACCGGTACCTGATCTGCTCCGACGGCCTGAGCGGCGTGGTGTCCCACCAGACCCTGGAGGACACCCTCGCCAGCTACCAGGGGCCCGACGAGACCGTCCAGGAACTCATCCAGCTCGCCCTGCGCGGCGGCGGCCCGGACAACATCACCGTGATCGTGGCCGACGTCCTCGACCTGGACACCGGCGAGACCCTCGCCGGGGCGCGGCTGTCCGACACCCCCGTGGTGGTCGGCGCGGTCGCCGAGAACCAGGTCAGCAACGACAACGGCGCCATGCAGACGCCCGCCGGCCGCGCGGCCGGCCTGGGCCGTCCCGCGCCCGGCCAGGGCGGCGAGTTCGGCCCGCCCGGCAGCGGCGACACCGGCTACCTGGCCGGCGGCGAGAACTTCCGCGACTGGACCGACGAGGACCTCGCCAAGCCCCGCAAGGGGCGCCGGTGGCTGAAGAGATCGTTCTACACGGCGCTGGCGCTCGGTGTGATCGGCGGCGGCCTGTACGGCGGCTGGCGCTGGACGCAGACCCAGTTCTACGTCGGCACCAACGACGAACACGTCGCGCTGTACCGGGGCATCAGCCAGGACCTGGGCTGGGTGTCGCTCTCGAAGGTGGAGAAGGACCACCCCGAGATCGAACTCAAGTACCTGCCGGCGTACCAGCAGAAGCAGGTCAAGGCCACCATCGCCCAGGGCGGACGCGGCGAGGCGGTGGAGAAGATCGAGGAGCTCAAGGTCCAGGCCTCCGCCTGCCGCAAGAACGCCGAGCAGCAGGCCGCCGAGGAGCAGAACCCGAAGGGGAAGAAGCCCGCGGACTCCGCCGAAGCCACCAACCCCGACGCGGTGACCGCGAGCCCGTCCCCGACCAAGAACACGACGTCCGCTCCCAGCCCCGGCCCCAGCCTCTCCGAGGAGGAGATGAAGCTGGTCTCGCTGTGCGGCGATCAGTAGGCAAGCCGTGAGGGGCCCTGGAACACGATGAGCAGTAGTACCCATCAGACGTCCACCATCGGCGCCGTCGGCGCGCCCAGCCGGCGCAACACGGAACTCGCGCTGCTGGTGTTCGCCGTCGCCATCCCGGTCTTCGCCTACATCAACGTGGGCCTGGCCATCGACGGTTCGATCCCGGCCGGGCTGGCCACCTACGGCCTGAGCCTGGGCGCCATGGCCGCCCTCGGCCACCTGGCGGTGCGCAAGCTGGCGCCGTACGCCGACCCGCTGCTGCTGCCGCTGGCCACCCTGCTCAACGGGCTCGGCCTGGTCGCCATCTGGCGGCTGGACCAGTCGGAGCGGCTCCAGGCCCGCGACGCCTTCGTGGAGGCCGCGACCAACCAGCTGATCTACTCCGGTCTCGGCATCGTGCTGTTCGCGGCCGTGCTGTTCCTGCTCAAGGACCACCGCGTCCTGCAGCGCTACACCTACATCTCCATGCTCGCGGCGCTCGTCCTCCTGCTGCTGCCGCTGGTCCCAGGACTGGGCGTCAACATCTTCGGCGCCAAGATCTGGATCAAGGTCGGCGGGTTCACCATCCAGCCGGCCGAGTTCGCCAAGATCGTGATCGCGGTCTTCTTCGCCGGCTACCTGATGGTCAAGCGGGACGCCCTGGCCCTGGCCAGCCGTCGTTTCCTCGGTCTCTACCTGCCGCGCGGCCGCGACCTCGGCCCCATCCTGGTGGTCTGGGCGGTCTCGATCCTGATCCTGGTCTTCGAGACCGACCTCGGTACCTCGCTGCTGTTCTTCGGCATGTTCGTGATCATGCTGTACGTCGCCACCGAGCGGACCAGCTGGATCGTCTTCGGTCTGCTGATGTCCGCGGTCGGCGCCGTGACGGTGGCCACCTTCGAGTCGCACGTCCAGCAGCGCGTCCAGGCCTGGCTCGACCCGATGCGCGAGTGGGAGCTGAGCCGCCAGGGCGTGGTCGGCCACACCGAGCAGTCACAGGAGGCGCTGTGGGCCTTCGGCTCCGGCGGCACCCTGGGCAGCGGCTGGGGCCAGGGACACTCCGACCTGATCGGCTTCGCCGCCAACTCCGACTTCATCCTCGCGACCTTCGCCGAGGAGATCGGCCTGACCGGTGTGATGGCGATCCTGCTGCTGTACGTGCTCATCGTGCAGCGCGGCATCCGCACCGCCCTCGCCGCCCGCGACCCGTTCGGCAAGCTGCTGGCGGTGGGCCTGTCCGGCGCGTTCGCGCTCCAGGTGTTCGTGGTGGCCGGCGGCGTGATGGGGCTCATCCCGCTGACCGGTATGACCCTGCCGTTCGTGGCGTACGGTGGTTCGTCCGTCATCGCCAACTGGGCGCTCATCGGCGTGCTGCTCAGGATCAGTGACACCGCACGACGGCCCGCGCCCGCCCCGGCTCCCAACCCCGACGCCGAGATGACCCAGGTGGTCCGACCGTGAACAAGCCCCTGCGCCGGATCGCGATCTTCTGCGGCCTGCTGATGCTGGCCCTGCTGCTGCGCGACAACTGGCTCCAGTACGCCCAGGCCGACGCGCTCGCCAAGGACTCCGACAACCGCCGGGTCCGCATCGAGCGCTACTCGATCCCGCGCGGCGACATCATCGTCGACGGCAAGGCGATCACCGGCTCCAAGCGCACCGACGGCGAGTTCCAGTACAAGCGGACCTGGAAGAACGGCCCCATGTGGGCGCCGGTCACCGGCTACTCCTCGCAGGCGTTCGACTCCAACCAGCTGGAGAAGCTCGAGGACGGCATCCTCACCGGGAACGACGACCGGCTCTTCTTCCGCAACACCCTGGACATGCTCACCGGTGAGGAGCGCCAGGGCGGCAACGTCGTCACCACGCTCAGCACCGCCGCCCAGAAGGCCGCCTGGAACGGGCTGAAGGGCAAGAAGGGCGCGGCCGTCGCGCTCGACCCGGCCACCGGCAAGATCCTCGCCCTGGTCTCCGCGCCCTCCTACGACCCGTCGACGTTCGCCGGCAGCATGAACTCCGACTCCGAGGCGTGGAACTCGCTGCAGAAGAAGAACAACGAGGACGACCCGATGCTCAACCGGGCGCTGCGCCAGACGTACCCGCCCGGTTCCACCTTCAAGGTCGTCACCGCGGCGGCCGCGCTGGAGGAGGGGCTGATCGACGACATCGACGCCTCCACCGACAGCCCGGACCCGTTCCCGCTGCCGCAGTCGTCCTCCAAGCTCACCAACGACCACGGCGTCTGCGAGAACGTGAGCCTGCGCGAGGCGATGCGCATCTCCTGCAACACCGTCTTCGGCAAGATCAGCGACGAGCTCGGCAACAAGACGATGATCGAGCACTCGGACAAGTTCGGGTTCAACGAGGAGATCTTCACCCCGGTCCGCGCGGACGCCAGCATCTACCCCAAGGACGTCCCGCCGCAGAACGCCATGGCGGGCATCGGCCAGGCGTCCAACCGCGCCACGCCCCTGCAGATGGCCATGGTCGCCGCCGCCGTCGCCAACGACGGCAAGCTGATGAAGCCGTACATGGTGGACCAGCTGCGTTCGGCCGACCTGGACACGATCGAGAAGACCGAGCCGGAGGAGCTCTCCCAGGCGGTCTCGCCGGAGAACGCCCAGAAGCTGCAGGACATGATGGAGACGGTCGTGGAGACCGGCACCGGCACCACCGCGAAGATCCCCGGTGTGACCGTGGGCGGCAAGACCGGTACGGCCCAGCACGGCGAGAACAACGAGAAGAACCCGTACGCCTGGTTCATCTCGTACGCGAAGGACTCCAACGGCAAGTCCGTCGCGGTCGCGGTGGTCGTCGAGGACGGTTCCGCGGTCCGCGAGAACATCTCCGGCGGCGGCCTCGCCGCGCCCATCGCGAAGGACATCATGGAAGCCGTGCTCGGCAAGTGATGGCCGGGGAGTGACTCCCGCCGCCTCTCCGTCACCCACCGCGACGCCCGCGAGGGCCGTCCATACCGGTCGTGTATCGGGTGACGGGCGTGGCCGGGCGAGACACCGCGAGCCGGGTACGGTATGCCCGGACGGCACACCGCCGAATCCATGAAGGGTGCGGTTGGGACCGACGGAGAGGGCTGGTAGGTAGCTATGGAAGAGCCGCGTCGCCTCGGCGGCCGGTACGAGCTGGGCCATGTGCTCGGCCGTGGTGGCATGGCGGAGGTCTACCTCGCGCAGGACACCCGGCTCGGCCGCACCGTGGCGGTGAAGACGCTACGGGCGGACCTCGCACGTGACCCGTCGTTCCAGGCCCGGTTCCGCCGTGAGGCCCAGTCGGCCGCCTCGCTCAACCACCCCGCGATCGTCGCGGTCTACGACACGGGCGAGGACTACATCGACGGGGTCTCGATCCCGTACATCGTCATGGAGTACGTCGACGGCTCCACCCTCCGTGAGCTGCTCCACAGCGGGCGCAAGCTGCTGCCGGAGCGGTCCATGGAGATGACCATCGGCATCCTCCAGGCGCTGGAGTACTCCCACCGCAACGGCATCGTCCACCGCGACATCAAGCCGGCGAACGTCATGCTGACGCGCAACGGCCAGGTCAAGGTGATGGACTTCGGCATCGCCCGCGCCATGGGCGACTCCGGAATGACCATGACGCAGACGGCCGCCGTGATCGGAACCGCCCAGTACCTCTCCCCGGAGCAGGCCAAGGGCGAACAGGTCGACGCGCGTTCCGACCTGTACTCCACGGGCTGCCTGCTCTACGAACTGCTCACGGTCCGTCCCCCGTTCGTGGGAGATTCCCCGGTCGCCGTCGCCTACCAGCACGTGCGCGAGGAGGCCCAGCCGCCGAGCGTCTTCGACCCCGAGATCACGCCCGAGATGGACGCGATCGTCCTCAAGGCGCTCGTCAAGGACCCGAACTACCGCTACCAGTCGGCCGACGAGATGCGCGCCGACATCGAGGCCTGCCTCGACGGCCAGCCGGTCGCCGCCACCGCGGCCATGGGCTCGGTCGGTTACGGCGCCGGTTACGGCGGCTACAACCAGGGCTACGGCGACGACCAGCCCACCACCGCCATGGCCCCGGCGGGCGGCGCCACCTCGATGCTCCCGCCGATGAACCCCGACGACGGCG
The DNA here is from genome assembly GCF_008974245.1 of Streptomyces abyssomicinicus. Classification (GTDB taxonomy): domain Bacteria; phylum Actinomycetota; class Actinomycetes; order Streptomycetales; family Streptomycetaceae; genus Streptomyces; species Streptomyces abyssomicinicus. Next base: position 356,260 of record NZ_BBZI01000009.1, read on the forward strand.
CCTACGGCTACGACGGCGACCGTCCCGACCGGCGGCGGCAGAAGAAGAACCAGCAGTCGACGATCCTGCTGATCGCCGCCGCCGTGCTGGTGCTGATCGGCGCGATCCTGATCGGCCGGTACATCGTCGCCGACAACGACCCCGCCCAGGCCACGGTGCCCAACTTCGTGGGCAGCACCAAGGCGGAGGCCCGGGACCAGGCGACCAACGTCGGGCTGAAGGTCACCTTCAGCAACAGGGAGTGCGAGGAGCAGGAGAAGGGACGCGTCTGCTCCCAGGACCCTGACAAGGGCACCAAGCTCGACAAGGGCGAGTCGGTCGCGCTGGTCGTCTCCACCGGGATGCCCAAGATCGAGGTGCCGGACGTCGTCGGCAAGAGCCGGGACGAGGCGACCGAGGAGCTGGAGAAGGCCGGCTTCGAGGTCACCGTGACCCCCGAGGTCAACGCCCAGGCGGAAGAGGACACGGTCACCGACCAAGACCCGGGCGACGGCACCGAGCTGGAGAAGGGCGCCGAGGTGACCATCACGGTCGCCAAGCCGCCGCAGCAGGTGAACGTGCCGAACGTCATGGGCAAGACCTGTGACGAGGCCAAGCGGGACCTCGAGGCTGACGGTCTCACCGGTCAGTGCGACAGCCAGCCGGCCGACACCACCGACCCGAACATGGACGGCAAGGTAGTCGCGATGTCCCCCTTCCAGCCGGGCCAGAAGGTCGACGTGGGCTCTTCGGTCACGCTGAAGGTCGGCAAGCTGAAGGAAGCCCAGCAGCCCGTCCCGGACGTGCAGGGCAAGCCGCTGAAGGACGCCCGGAAGATGCTGGAGGATGCCGGGTACCGCAACATCCAGCCGTCGAAGAACGACCCGAACGGGATCGTGGCGGTGCAGTCGGTACCGGCCGGCACGACGCCGGACCCCAACACGCCGATCGTGCTGATCATCCCCTGACCGGTTGATCATCTGAGGCTCAGGGCCCGCTCACCCCACGGTGGGCGGGCCCTCCCCGTGTCCGGGTCCGGGTCCACTCAGGCCGTCTTCCTCACGCGCAGCCAGGACGCCGCGGCCTTCAGCCCGGATCCCGCCGCCAGCCCCCACGCAGCGCCCGCCGCGCCGCCGAGGGCGAACCCGGTGAACAGCAGGGCCACCGACAGCAGCGAGAAGACGACCTGCACCGGCAGCGTCTCGCGCGGGCTGAGCACCCGCAGGGTGAGCAGTGCGCTCACCCCGAAGCCCATCAGCAGGTACTGCGTCCCCGTGGCCGGCAGCAGCGCGGCGACCGCGGGCCACGTGTCGCCGAGGACCTGGCGTCCCCAGCCGTCGGGGAGCAGCAGCCACAGGCCCGCCCACGCCCCGCCGGTGGCCGCGAGCGCGACGCCGAGCAGCAGCGTGGCACGTGTCACCGCCCGCCCTCCGCCGCCGAGGCGGGTCAGCAGCGGCGGGCCGAAGGCGTTGGCGGCGCCGAAGAACACGTTGAGCGGGCCGAACAACGCCGAGGCGCCCCGCAGCGCGCCCACCGCGAGGGGCGTGCCGACCAGGCCGAGGGCGAGCACCGCGAGCTGGCTGGAGCCGTTGCCGACGGCGAACTCGACCACGAACCGCCGGCCCAGGTGCCCGCGCCGCAGGTAGGCACGGGTTCCAGCGCCCGTTCCGGTGCCGGTCCCGCTCCCGGTGCTGCCCCGGGTGCGCAGGACCCGCCTGAGCAGCAGCGCGGCGACGGCCAGTGAGGGCAGCGCGGCGGCCCCCCAGGCGAGGATCAGCCGCGCCGCGTCGGCACCGTCGGGCTGGGCGGCGAGGAGGCCGACGGTGGCGAGCAGCCGCAGCCCGTCCGAGGCCAGTGCGTGGTGGGGCCGCCGGAGCAGCGAGAAGCAGTAACGGACCGCGTCCTGGAGGAGGACCACCGGCAGCACCGCGCCCAGCGCGGTCAGGGCGCGGCCCGTCCCCCCGCCGAGCCAGAGGCCGGTCGCCGCCAGCACGGCCGCGGCGACCAGCGAGGCCGGCACGGTGAAGGCGAGCGCCGAGCGGCAGGCGGCCTCGCGGGCCTCGCGCACCAGGACCAGCGCCTGGCCGACGTAGCTCATGAAGAGCCCGAGGGTGACGGTGAAGACCAGGTAGACCATGGAGAACTGGGCGAACCCGGCCGCGGTGGAGACCCGCGCGGCGAGGATCAGCACCAGGATGTTGGTCAGCCCGGCGGCGGCCTGGTCGAGGACCGACGCGACGACGGCGGCCGGTCCACGCAGGCCACCCCCGCCCTCGTCCTCGTGCTCGCCCCCGGCTGCGGCTTCGGCTTCGGCTCCCGACGCCTTGGCGTCCCCCGCTCCGTCGTCCCCCGCTCCGCCATCCGCTCCCCGGGTCACGGGCGGCCCGGTCACGGCCGGTCTTGCGGCAGCGTGACGGTCTGCAGGCCGAGCGTCGGCTGGTCGTCGTGCTCGTGCGGGATGTAGGTCGGCTCCGCGCGCCGGCGCGGCTCGGGCGCCGGGGGCCGGGGCTCCTTGCGCCGGTTCTTCTGCTTGCGGCCCCGCCCCCGGCCGTCCCGGGCCGGCTCGGTGTCCTGGCCGCGGTGCATCACCGCGCCGAGGACGGTGCCACCCGCGCCGACGATCAGGTCGCGCAGCCGTGCGAGCTGGGCGCGGTGCACGCCGCGCGGGTCGCAGACCACCAGGACGCCGTCGACCCGGTCGACCAGGGCGAGCGCGTCGGCGTAGGCGAAGACCGGGGGCGTGAGGACGATGACCGTGGCGTGCGCGTCGTCGGCCTCGGCGACCAGGCGCGAGGTCTCCGCGGAGGTCAACGCGCGGGCCACGTTGCGCACCCGGGCTCCGGGGACCAGCTCGAAGCCGCCGGACTCGCCGGCGTCCACCAGCAGACGGCGGCGGCCGGGCCACTCCTCGTCGCCCCCGCCGGACACCGCGGACTCGTCGGTCCAGGACGGGCGGGACAGCTCGTGGGCGTCCAGTTCGTGGGTGAGGAAGGGGCGGCGGAGGTCCGCCTCGACGACCAGGACCCGCTTGCCGGTCTCCGAGAAGGTCGCCGCCAGGTTGACCGCGACGGCGGCGGCGGTCCGGCTGGAGCCGCGGGGGGCGGCGACCAGCAGCCGCCGGCGGTCGGCGAACCGCCGGTCGTAGGCGAGCCGGTAGGCGATCGACCGGTACTCCTCGGCGAGCGGGGAGTCGTCGCGGTCCTCCGTCAGCAGCGGGTCGTCGGGATCGATGCGGGGCAGCGAACCGAGCACCGGGGCGCGCAGCGCACGGGCCACGTCCCCCTCGGAGCGGGCCGCCGGGTCGAAGACCAGCCGGACCCACGCGAAGAGGAGACCCAGCGCGAGACCGCCGGTGCCGCCCAGGATCAGCGACAGGGCCCAGCCGGGGCCGTCGGATCCGGACGGCGGGGTGGCCGTGCGGATCACCTTGCCGGGCGTCATGTCGAGCGATTCGAGCTTGCTGATCCGGTCGTTGAGTTCGGTGATCTTGTTGAGCAGGTTGGCCTTGACGCTGAAGTCCGACTCGGGGCTGCTGCTGGTGAGGGACGCGGCGAGTTCCTCGTGCTGCTTGGCGATCGGGTTCAGCTGCTTCTTCAGACCCTTGATCATCGAGTCACGGGTCGCCTCGGTGTCCCGGCGGCGCTCCTCGAGGTAGGACTCGACGGCGGCGTTGGCGCGCCGGGCCGCGTCCTTGGGGTCGTCGGCGGTGTAGCTGAACCGGAGCACCTGCGACTGCGGCGGGTTGGTGACCTGCAGGCCGGCGAGGAAGGCCTCCTCCCGGCCGCCGATGCCGAGCACCTCGGCCGCCCGCTCGGCGGTGCGGCGGCTTCCGGCGTCCTGCCGTTCGGTGTTCATGTCCAGCTTGGAGCTCGACTGGCTGGCGCTGAACGGGTCGTCGGTGGCCACCCGCAGGCGTACGTCACTGGTGGCGACATAGGTGTCCGCGGTGCTCAGCCCGAGCCAGGCGCCGCCCAGCAGGCCCAGCAGCACACCGCCCGCGATCAGCCGGGGGTAGCGCATCAGCTGAAGGAACTGGTCCCGCAGCAGATCCGGCTCGTCCTCCGGCACCGGCACCAGTCCGGCCGGTCCGCCGTTGGTCTCGGTCATGCTCCCGCCCCTCTCGCCTTCTCCTGCTCCCCCGCCGCCGTGCCGACGGGCCCCGCCAGAACCTCGGCCAATAGGGCGTCGTAGCGGGCCAAGCCGGCCTCACGGCCCAGATGCGCCGCCACGTGGCGGGGTCCCTGTGCTCCCAGCGCGTCGGCGGCGGCCGGGTCGGCGGCCAGTTTCCGTACCGCCTCCAGCAGCGCCGCCGGCTCCTCCGGCTCCACCAGGACGCCGGCACCGGAGCGGCGCACCTCCTCGGCGGTACCGCCGCCGTCCGCGACCGAGGCGACCACGGGCCGTCCGGCCGCGAAGTACGAGGTCAGCTTGGACGGCACACTCATGTCCAGCACCGATGCCCGCTGGGTCACCGCGAGCACGTCGGCCGCCGCCAGCACGTCGGGGAACTCCTCGTTCCGCACCGGCGGCAGGAACTCCACGTTGGGGACGCCGGTCGCCATGTCCTGGAGCGCGGCACGCTGGTTGCCGTCGCCCATCAGCACCCAGCGGACGTCCGGGTCCAGGCGGGCCGCTCCCACCAGCACCTCCAGACCCTGCTTGAGGCCCATGTTCCCCGAGTGCAGCACCACCGGCGCCGGGCCCCAGCCGAGCCGGGCGCGGGTCTCCGCGCGGTCGGCCGAGGGGGCCGCCACATGGGACCAGTTGGGAACCACGCGGATCCTCCCGCGGTCCACCCCCAGCGCCACGACGCGGTCGGCGAACGTCTCGTGGATGACGCCGACGAGGGTGGCCCGGCGCAGCACGTGCCCCTCGACCCCGGAGGCGGCGCTCGCGGCGCGGTCGCCGCCGGAGATGCCGCTCTGTTCGGCCGCCGCCCCCATCAGGTCCTGCACCACGGGGACGAACGGCACCCGCCACCGGGCGGCCAGCCGGGACGCCACCACGCCGCCGGCCAGGCTCGGCAGCTGGGCGAAGACCGCCTCCGGGGGTCCCATCCGCGGTGGGGCGGCGAGCTGGTGGCCCAGCACGGTCGCCTCGAACATCGCGCGGCGCGCGGCGGTCTGCCGTGACGGCACCAGGTGGCGCCGCCGGTGCACGCTCACCCCGTTCATCGACTCGGTCATCCGCCACCGGCCGCGGTAGCCGGGGTCGACGGACCACGACGGGTAGTGCGGCATACCGGCCAGCACGTGCGTCTCATGCCCCTCGGCCGACCAGTGCTCGGCGATCTGGGTGGCGTACGGGCCGATGCCGGTGTGTTCCGGCGCGTAGTTGGTGGAGACGAGCAGCAGGCGATGCCGGGGTATTCGGCCACCCGCCGGCTGATACTCAGTCACGTTCCGCTTCACAGGCCCCCCTTGCAGCGAACGAGCTGTTCGTCACCCTAATCGTTCACCTGTCCCACCCGAAGGGTGCACGGTACTGTCATTTCTGACGCAGGGGGGAAGAAAGCGTATCCATAGGGGGGAAACGCAAGGTGTCGGACCGCAGACCGTACCGGGTGGGTTACGCGCCCGGTGCCTACGACCTCTTCCACATCGGGCACCTGAACATCCTTCGGCACGCCCGGCAGCAGTGCGACTACCTGGTCGCCGGGGTGGTGTCGGACGAGATGGCCGAGCTGGCGAAGGCGCGCCGGCCGGTCATTCCGCTCATCGAGCGGCTGGAGATCGTGCGCAACATCAAGTACGTCGACGCGGCCTTCGTGGAGACCGTGCCGGACAAGGTCGAGACCTGGAAGCAGGTCCGCTTCGACGTCCTCTTCAAGGGTGACGACTGGCGGGGCACCGCCAAGGGGGAGAAGCTGGAGCAGGACTTCGCCGCCGTCGGCGTCGATGTCGTCTACTTCCCGTACACGGTGCACACGTCCAGCACCCAGCTCCGCCGGGCGCTGGACTCGCTCACCGCGCCGGTCCCCGAGACGGGCGAGCTCAGCCGCGGCTGAGCTCGCGGAACCACTTGACCAGGAACAACGGCAGGTAGAGCGCCGCCGCCGCCCCGAACAGGGCGTAGCCCCACAGGAAAGCCGGACCGGCCCCGAGCAGCAGGAAGACCAGGCAGAACACGCCGTGGTCGACCGGCAGCAGCGCCACCGCCCGCACCAGGGACGGCGGCGCGGCGGGGCCGGAGGGCCCGGCGGCGGCCTTCCGCTTGAGCTGCTCGGTGAGCAGTCCGCCGAAGAACGTCACGATCGCCGCGAACAGGAAGCCCAGCGGCAGCAGCAGCCAGGCCCTCTCCCACACGGCGAACTCCTCGGGCCGCAGGAAGAAGGTCAGCAGCACCACCGTGTGCAGCGCGGTGGTCTTGGCGCAGTCCACCACGTGGTCCAGCCATTCGCCCGCCGGGCTGCCGCCGCCGCGCAGCCGGGCCAGCTGCCCGTCCGCCGAGTCGAAGGCGAAACCCGTCGCCAGGGCGAGCCACACCACCGGCCCCGTCCACCAGGCCGGCTCGGCCAGGGCGATCAGGGCGATGCCGCCGAAGCTGAACAACGCGCTGACCAGGGTGACCTGGTTGGGCGTGAGGCCCATCCGGTAGGAACCCGCCGCCAGGACGCGGCCGACCGGGCGGTTGACGTAACGGGAGTAGAGGGAGACGCCCTTGGCGCTCTTCTGCGCCTGCGCCAGCCGGGCCAGCGCCTGGCGGAAGGTGAGCCGTGCGAGGGTCTCAGGGTCCTCCCGGGGGCGCCTCTCATCCGCTTCTGCCGTGCTCATCGATGCCCTCCCCCTGCCGGTCAGCTGCCGCCGCCGGCCGGGGACTTCCGGGCCGACTCGGGTATCGGGCGGTCGGTGCGCAACGCCTCCCAGACCTTGTCGGCCAGCGGCTGGGCGGGCACCACGCGGTTGGGGTCGGCGGTGTCGTACTTCACCGGCAGCATCACGGTGTCCAGGGCGGACGGGTCGATGCCCTGGAGCGACTGTCCGAACTCGGCCAGCGAGGTGAGTGACGCCAGGTCGGAATCGGTGGTCAGCGCTCCGGTGAGCGAGTCGGCGATCCTGTAGGTCTTGACCGGATCGCCCAGCAGGTCCTGTCGTCGGACCTCGCCGATCAGCGCCACCAGGAACTGCTGCTGGAGGCCGATGCGCCCCAGGTCACTGCCGTCCTTGTAGCCGTAGCGGGTCCGGACGAACTTCAGCGACTCGGCGCCGTTCAGGCGGTGCTGCCCGGGATCCAGGGTGAAGCCGCCCTTGGTGTCCTTGATGGGCTCCTTGACGTCGACCGTCACCCCGCCCAGTTCGTCCACCAGCGACTTGAATCCCGCGAAGTCGATCTCCATCAGGTGGTCGATCCTGACCCCGGACATAGTCTCCACGGTCTTGAGGGTGCAGGCGGAACCCACCTGGGAGTAGACCGAGTTGAACATCACCCGCTTCGCCGGGGAGACCTCGGTGCCGTCGGCCCGGGTACAGGCCGGGCGGTCGACCAGGGTGTCCCGCGGGATGGAGACGGCCACCGCCTCGGAGCGGCCCTCCGCGACATGCACCACCAGCGCGGTGTCGGAGCGGGCGCCGCCGACGTCGCCACCGTCCAGCGCGGCGTTGTCGCCGGCGCGCGAGTCGGAGCCCAGCACCAGGATGTTCAGCGACTCACCGGCGGCCGGCTCCTTGGCGGGGCGGTCGTCCCCCAGGGCCTCATTCAGGTCGACGGCCGTGATGTTGCCGTCCAGGTCCTCGTACATCCACCAGGCCGTACCGCCCGCGGCCAGCGCCAGCACGGCACAGGCGATCATGATGTTGCGGAAGACCTTGCGCCGCGGACGGCGGCGGCCGCGGGACCCGCGGACCCTGTCCGGCCGGTCGTCGGACCGCACC
>NZ_BBZI01000009.1:364134-433693 GCF_008974245.1 Streptomyces abyssomicinicus
TTCTCGGCGTGCGTCATCGCCGTGCCCCTCCCCATTCCCCTGCCCCCTGGCCGAGCGCGGCAGCGAGGTGCGTGTGGGGCGGCGCTCGGCGAATGTTCCGGCCGTAGCCGTTCTCGAACTATAGAGGGAATTGCGTTCGAACAGGGAGAGTTGCCCCGCCGCCACCATGGCCCGACGCCCACGTCGGACGCGACGACCACGACTGCCACGACGGCCGCGTCGGCCGGGATGGCCGCTGCGGCGGCCGGCCACTACGGACGACATCGGGCCCGGGCCGCCTCATGCCGATGAGGCGGCCCGGGCCCGAGAGCGATGTTCCACGTGAAACATCACCCGGCGTGTGAACGCCCTGAGATCAACGGCGCTCTTCGTCGTCCGGCGAGGCCGGCGTGTTCTGCTCGCCGACCGTCGAAGGCCCCGTCGTCTCATCGGTTCGGACGTCCTCCGGGGTGGGAGCGACCGGGCCACTGCCATCGGCCTCCGCCAGACTGCTCGCGTCGTCCGGAACCTCAGTGGCCTCCGACGGTTCGGCCAGCCAGTCCGGGTTGGCCTGGCTGTCCCACCACCGCCAGGCGGCGAACGCCGCGGCGCCCAACAACCCCAGCACAGCCGTCTTCTTGGTAAAACTACCCAGCGCGGACCTCCGGCGCCGCTTCCTCACCAGGCGCTCGATGTCCTTGGGAGACACCTGCCCGCGCAGCGCGGCCAGTGCGGCGGCGCTCCGCGCGGTGGCCTCCTCCCTGACCGGGCCCGCGTTGGCACGGGCCTGCTCGATCACCGGTCGCGAGGCCTCCACGGCCTGCTGGGCGGCCAGACGGGTGCGCAGCGCCGCTTCACGGGCGGCCGAATCAACCTTGGTCGGCACATAGGTGGTGGCCTGCGCCAGTCGCGGAGCCACATGGGCGCCGTACTGTGCCCGGGCCTGCCCTGCCGCCTGCGACACCACTGGCGCGAGCCGTACGCGCGCCTCGTTGGCGTACTGAGCGGCCCTGACCCTGGCCGTGTCGGCGTAGGGAGCCAGCGCCTGACCGGCGTGCAGCACGCTGTCCTTCGCCGAACCGGTCCGGGCGCGCGCGCAATTCTTGCGGGTCACGGGTTCCTCCTCCTCGGTGGCGTACGGTTTCCATCGGCTTTCCACCCTTTGTCGGATCATGCCTGTGAGCGCCGTATCGGGCATGCCACAGCGGGCATCCGGGTCACGATCCACGTCATGGACGGCCGAAAGAGACCGCTTCTGGAACGAGTCGGTCGACGGGGCGCAAGCGAAACCACTCGATCCGCTACGGACGACGGCCGGTGCCCGCCTCCAGGGGCGCGGCGTGCGAGGATCGTGGGAGTCACAGACGACAACGGAAGGCAGATCGTGGCCGAGCAGCTCTACGCCACCCTGAAGACCAATCACGGCGACATCGAGATCCGGCTCTTCCCGGACCACGCGCCCAAGACGGTCAAGAACTTCGTCGAGCTCGCCAAGGGCGAGCGCGAGTGGGTCAACCCCGCCACCGGCCAGAAGACGTCCGACAAGCTTTACGACGGCACCGTCTTCCACCGGGTCATCAGCGGCTTCATGCTGCAGGGCGGCGACCCGCTCGGTAACGGCACCGGCGGTCCCGGCTACCAGTTCGAGGACGAGTTCCACCCGGACCTGTCCTTCAACAAGCCCTACCTGCTGGCCATGGCCAACGCCGGACCGGGCACCAACGGCTCGCAGTTCTTCATCACGGTCGCCCCGACGACCTGGCTGAACCGCAAGCACACGATCTTCGGTGAGGTCACCGCCGGCCAGAAGGTCGTGGACGCCATCGCCGAGACCCGGACGAACCCGCGCACCGACCGCCCGGTCGAGGACGTGACCATCCAGTCCGTGGTGATCGAGTCCCGCTGACACGGGACCACAGGGGACCCGCGAGGGAACCTTTCGCCCCGCTCGCCCGTCCCGGGTGAGCGGGGCGGTACTGTTTCCGCCCGCCGCCGCTCGACGAGGTGCGGGGCAGGCAGTGAGGGGATCGGAATGGCCGCGGGGAACGATCCGGGCGACGGCAGCCCGCGAGGGCAGGAGCAGGACCACACCCTGCCCGGTTGCTACCGCCATCCGAACCGCGAGACGGGGATACGGTGCACCCGCTGCGACCGGCCCATCTGCACGGACTGCATGATCAACGCCTCGGTCGGCTTCCAGTGTCCCGAGTGCGTGCGGGACGGGGCGAAGACCGGCTCCTCGGCGCCGCGCACGCTGACCGGGGCGCCGATGGTGGCGGACACCCGCCTGGTCACCAAGATCCTGCTGGGGATCAACCTCGCGGTCTTCCTCGCCGTCCAGACCGTGCCCGGCCTCGCCACGCACCTGATGCAATGGCCTCAGGGCATCGCCGTCCTGGGCGAGTGGCACCGGCTGGTCACCTCGATGTTCACCCATGTCGACCTGCGGCACATCGCGCTGAACATGCTGACCCTGTGGCTGGTGGGCGGCCCGCTCGAGGCGGCACTGGGACGTGCCCGCTACCTCGCGCTCTACCTCGTCTCCGGACTGGCGGGAAGTGCCCTCGGCTACCTGCTGATGCCCGCGGACAGCACCGCGCTGGGCGCTTCAGGGGCCACCTTCGGCCTCTTCGGCGCTCTGCTGATGCTTCAGCGCAGGCTCAACCGGGACCTGCGCCCCGTCCTGTTGCTCCTGGTTCTCAACCTGGCACTGCCTTTCGTGCCGGGAACCTCCATCGGCTGGCAGGCCCACGTCGGCGGACTGGTCGCGGGCGGCGTGATCGGCTTCGCGATGCTGCGGGCCAAGGGCCCCCGCAGGACGCTCATCCAGTACGGAAGCTGTGCCCTGGTGCTTGTCGCAGCGGTGGGCATCACTCTGTTGAGAACTGCCCAGCTCACCTGAGCCATCGCCCAGAGTCACAGCTCTGTCCACAGGTTCGCACCGACTCCGTCCTCACCTGGGAAAACACTGAACCCCCTGCGACCGTCCGCGGTTTCCGCAGGTCAGGCCGAGGGGGAACAGGTTTTCGAGCAGTGAGGGATCGGTCACATCCGATCCGGCCCCGCAGGGGTTATCCACAGATCTTCTTTTCTTTTCCACCTGTGGATAACTCCTGTGGATAACCCGGTGGAAAGGTGGGCTCAGGCCCCTACTTCCACTGGGTGGAAACCGCGAACCCCGCGGCGATGAAGCCGAAGCCCACCACGATGTTCCAGTTCCCGAGCGCCTCGAGGGGCAGCGAACCGTCCGTCACGTAGAAGATGACGATCCAGGCCAGCCCGATGAGGAAGAGCGCCAGCATCACCGGAGCCACCCAGGCGCGATTGGTCAGCTTGATCGCCGCCGGCTGCGTCCTGGCCGCGGGCGGCGTGTAGTCGGCCTTCTTGCGGATACGTGACTTCGGCACGAGGGTCTCTCCTGTCGATGCGCTGCGTGCCGCGCTGGAACGGTGCACGCTCCGGGGCAGCTGCTAAGGGATGTTCAGATGTACAGCAAAGGGACGACTGAGCACTCCCCCGGGCGTCCGTTAGCGTAGTGCTTCCGTGGCGCCGAAGGAGACAAGGGTACGTTGAGCAATTCTGCCGACTCCCCGGGGACGGGCACCAGCCCCGGCCGCTTCCGGTTCCGACCCGTGAGGGTCCTCACACTGGCCGTGTTCGCCTTGGCCGGGCTGCTCTTCGCGACCAGCTTCCACACCGCCAAGGGCACCAACATCCGTACCGACGACTCCCTGCTGCGCCTTTCGGACCTCATCCACGAGCGCAGCCGGGAGAACGCGGGGCTCCAGAAGTCCAACGCGGCCCTTCGCGAGGAGGTCGACGCCCTGGCCGCCCGCGAGCAGGGCACGACGGACGCCGAGGACGCCGAGCTCCAGGAGCTGGAGCGGGCCGCCGGAACCGAGCCGGTCAAGGGCGAAGCGGTCACCGTCACGCTCAACGACGCCCCGCCGGACGCCACCGCCAAGCTGCCCGGCTATCCCGAGCCGGAACCCGACTACCTGGTCATCCACCAGCAGGACCTGCAGGCCGTGGTGAACGCCCTCTGGAAGGGCGGCGCCGAGGGCATCCAGGTCATGGACCAGCGGCTGATCTCCACCAGCGCGGTGCGCTGCGTGGGCAACACCCTGATCCTCCAGGGCCGGGTCTACTCCCCGCCCTACAAGGTCACCGCGGTCGGCGACCCCGAGCGGCTGCAGAAGGCCCTCGCGGAGTCCCCCGCGATCCAGAACTACATGATCTACGTGAACGTCTACGGCCTGGGCTGGAAGGTCGAGGAGGACGGCGTCCGCACCCTTCCCGGTTATACCGGTGCGGTCGACCTCCAGTACGCCCGGCCCGCCGGAAACGGGTCCCCGAGGCCCTAGTCTGGTGCAGTACGGCTCCGTGATGCACGCGCGCGCAAGCGATCCGCGTGACGAACGTGACGAAGGCGACGAAGGGGAGGGGTAGGTACCCGTGTACGGCTGGATCTGGCGGCATCTGCCGGGCAACACCTGGGTGAAGGCCCTGCTCTCGCTGTTCCTCGTGCTGGCCGCGGTGTACGTGCTGTTCCAGTACGTCTTCCCGTGGGCCGAGCCGCTCCTTCCCTTCGGCGATGCGACGGTGGACGAACAATGAGCGCGCGGATCCTCGTGGTCGACAACTACGACAGTTTCGTCTTCAACCTCGTCCAGTACCTGTACCAGCTGGGCGCGGAGTGCGAGGTGCTGCGCAACGACGAGGTGAGCCTCGCCCACGCCGAGCAGGGCTTCGACGGCGTACTGCTCTCGCCCGGCCCGGGCTCGCCCGAGGAGGCCGGGGTCTGCGTCGACATGGTGCGCCACTGCGCCACGGCCGGCGTTCCGGTCTTCGGCGTCTGCCTCGGCATGCAGTCGATGCAGGTGGCCTACGGCGGCGTGGTGAACCGCGCGCCGCAGCTCCTGCACGGCAAGACCTCCCCGGTCGAGCACGGAGGCAAGGGCGTCTTCGCGGGCCTGCCCTCCCCGTTCACCGCCACCCGGTACCACTCGCTGGCCGCCGACCCGGTGACCGTCCCCGACGAGCTCGAGGTGACCGCGCGGACCGCGGACGGCATCGTCATGGGGCTGCGCCATCGCGAACTGCCGGTGGAGGGCGTGCAGTTCCACCCCGAGTCGGTGCTGACCGAGCACGGTCACCGGATGCTGGCCAACTGGCTGGCCGAGTGCGGTGACCCGGAGGCGGTGGCGCGCTCGCAGGGGCTGGCGCCGGTCGTCGGCAGGTCCACGGCGTGACCGGGTGGCGCCCCGAGGACGACGAAACGGTGGCGCTGCGCATACCCCCGTCCTCCCCGGGGGGCCCCGCCGATCCGTTCGGGACCGATCCGTTCGGCGCCGCAGGTCCGGTGGGGCCGGCCGATCCGTTCCGTGACGCCGGCGCGGAGATCCCTTTCGGCGACGGCGGACACCACGCGGCCGACGGACACCACGCCGCCGACGGACACCAGGCCACCGACGGGCGCCGGGGGGACGCCGGGCGCCACGCGGCCGCCGGCCCGCACCCCGCTCCGGCGGCGGACGGCCCGCTCCCGCACGCCGCGCAGGCTCCCGACCCCTCCAGCACCATGCGGCTGGCCGTCGTCTCCCTGCCCGGCGTCGACGCGTCCGCGGACGCCGCGTCCACCGGGACCGGAACGTCCGACGCCGCGGCGTCGTCTTCGCCGTCCACCGCGGCGGGGCCCGCGGACGGCGGCCGGGCGGCCCGCAGACGGGCCGCCGCCGCGGCCAAGGGCCGCCGTGGACGCCGGGCCGCGCCGCGCTCCGCCGAGACCGCGGCGGACGCGTCCGGGCCGGACGCCGGCGCCGGCGCCGAGGGGAGCACGTCCCTCTCCCGGGTGGAACGCCGCCGCGCGGAGAGGGCCCGCAGACCCGGGCCGGCCGTGCTGATCAGCCGCGCGGTGGGCGAGCTGTTCATCACCACCGGCGTGCTGATGATCCTCTTCGTCGCCTACCAGCTGTGGTGGACCAACGTCCTCGCCGCCGCCGACGTGGACCGCGAGACCGTCCAGCTCCAGGACGACTGGGACAAGGGGGCACGCGACCCCGGCTCCTTCGAGCCCGGCCAGGGCTTCGCCCTCCTCCACATCCCCACCCTCGACGTGGTGGTGCCGGTCGCCGAGGGCATCGACAAGGAGAAGGTGCTGGACCGCGGCATGGTCGGGCACTACGACGAGGAGAGCATCCCGACCGCCATGCCGGGCGACGACTCGGGCAACTTCGGACTCGCCGGGCACCGCAACACCCACGGCGAGCCCTTCCGGTACATCAACCGCCTGAAGCCGGGTGACCCGATCGTGGTGGAGACCCGCGACACCTACTACGTGTACCGGATGACCTCGATCCTTCCGTCCACCTCACCCGGCAACGTCTCCGTCCTCGACCCCGTACCGCCGGGGTCGGGTTTCGCCGGCCCGGGCCGCTACATCACACTGACCACCTGCACCCCGGAGTTCACCAGCACCTACCGGATGATCGTCTGGGGCAAGATGGACGAGGAACGCCCGCGTGACGAGGGGAAGCCCGACGCGCTGGTGAACCCGTGACAGGGTGAGTACGGGACACGACGGGGGACGGCCACGGTGGCAACGGTGGAGCACGACCGGAGCGGCGAGGACACACGCCCGCACCGGCACAACGGCGGTCGTGTCTCCCGGGGGCCCGTGGCCACGCTGGTCGGCCTCCTGGGGGAGCTGCTGATGACGGCCGGCGTGGTGCTCGGCCTCTTCGTCGTCTACTCGCTGTGGTGGACCAACCTGCTCGCCGACCGCGCTGCGGACCGGGAGAGCGACCGGATCCGCGACCAGTGGGAACAGGCGGTGGAGGGCGCCGGCGGACCCGGCAGCCTGGACACCAAGGGCGGCATCGGCTTCCTGCACGTCCCGACCATGGACGACGACCAGATACTGGTGAAGAAGGGCACCGACCCCAAGGTGCTCGACGACGGCGCGGCCGGCTACTACACCGACCCGGTCAAGGCCACACTCCCCACCAGCGGCAAGGACGGCAACTTCTCCCTGGCCGCGCACCGCGACGGGCACGGGGCCAAGTTCCACGGCATCCACAAGATCCGCGAGGGCGACCCGATCGTCTTCGAGAGCAAGGACAAGTGGTACGTCTACAAGGTCTTCGAGATCCTCCCGGAGACCTCCAAGTACAACGTCGGCGTGCTGAAGCCGGTGCCCGAGGAGTCCGGGCGGAAGAAGGCCGGCAAGTACATCACGCTGACCACCTGCACCCCGATGTACACCTCCGAGCACCGCTACATCGTCTGGGGAGAACTGGTCCGGGTGGACCCGGTCGACGACCGGCGGACCCCGCCCAAGGAGATCAAGAACTCCTAGGCCGCGCGGGCGGCGCCTCCCCCGGCACCGCCCGGTCGGCGCGCCGGGTGGTGATGAACAGCAGGCACATCGCGGCGATGGCCACCCGCCCGGTCGCCTGCAGCAGCGGTCCGCGCAACAGGATGAACGAGTACCCGGCTATCAGCGGGGCGGTGATCAGCAGCAGCCGCCCCGGGTGGCCGCGTCTCCCGGCGGAGGCCCTCGCCACCCTCCGGTCGAACCGGGCGGCCGCGTACCCGAGGAGCCCCATGCCTGCCGTCATCCCCACCGCGCCGAAGTCGATGTACAGCTCGGCCCACACCGGGGAGGACAGGTTGGTGTTCCGCGTGCCCATCCACTGGCCCACCATCACGCCCGTGTCGACGGGTTTGTCCTCCCACACCGACCGCGGCACCGCGAACAGCAGGCAGCCCGCCAGCTGGTTGCCGTAGGTGTGCCCGGCCGAGTCGACATAGGTGATCGTGTTGGCGAACATGCCTATCTGGTCGTAGTCCTTCAGCGCCAGCGGCTCCAGGAACGACGTCGTCTCGATGGTGCGGGTGTTGTTCTCGTCGTAGCGGAAGGCGTCGGCGAACGGGAACAGCAGCAGTGCCACCACCACGCCCAGCGTCAGCGACATCCGGTAGAGCGCGGCACTCACCGGGAACGCCGTGAACAGCAGCGCGAACATCACCGTCAGGAACCAGTAACGCGGGTTGGAGACGGGGTTGTTGACCACCGCGTTCAGAACGCACAGCGACGCGAACACGGCGACCGTGGACCAGCTGCGCCGGGCCCTGCGGGAGGTGGCCAGCCGCCGGACGTGGACCAGCAGGGCGATCAGCGGCAGCACCGTGCCGAAGCCGCGTACGAAGGCCTGGCCCGCCTCGGAGCCGTTGCCGGACAGGCCGGCGTCCTCCAGGCCGGCCGTGATCTCCTGACGGCTGGAGAAGAAGACCGCCGGTCCGCCCAGACGCACCACCAGCAGCGCCGCCGCCGCGAAGGCGGCCAGCGTCAGCAGATGCACACGGCGCCGGTGCACCAGACGCGGCCGGTCCCCGTGGCGGTCGTCCTCCGCACCCCTGGCGAGCGCGCCGGAGTCCCGCTCCTCCTCTGCCTCCCGGCGCCGCCACGGGGGCCGGAACCGGGCCAGCAGGGCCCCCAGGTCGAAGGCGCAGCAGCCGAACAGCACCAGCGCGATCGCCAGCACCAGGTCCTCACGCGGCCCCACCACGGGTGTCGGCACCCGGCCCAGCACCGCCTGCGCGAGCGGGGCGACCCCCATCGCCATGTAGCAGAACATCCAGAAAGTGGCCTGCAGCAGCTTGCGGCGGCGGGCCAGGATCATGGCGCACAGCCGCGCCCCGCAGTACGCGGTGAGCCCCGCCTGCAGCCAGTACGCGGTGTCCCGCGCGCCGCTGCCCGGCTGGTTCATCACCACCAGCGGCAGCAGCAGCGGCAGGCCCAGCACCAGCGGCACCGACATCGCCGTGGTCAGCAGCGCGCTCGGCGCGAAGGGCCGGGCACGCACCCGCGGACGCCCGCCGTTCTGCGGGACGACGGGGACGCCCGGACCGCCGGACTCCCGCGTCTGCACGGACTCCCGCGTCTGCACGGACCCCCGCGTCTGCCCGGCCAGGAACCCCCGCGGTCCGGCGGCCGGTCGCTCGCTGGTCATCGCATCCCCCCACCCCCGGTCCGGCCCCCCGGCCGGATCGCTCGCAGTCTACGAGCGATCACCCGCCCCGCGACCGGCCTGTGGACGATGCGGCCGGGGTTGTCCACAGGGCCTGCCGTGACCTCTGACGAGCCATTAGCCTGTGATCACCGCGTAGGGGAGCGCGGCCGTTCAGGGAGGCCCGACCGGCCTCCCGCCAGGCTTGGGGGAAGGGGGCCCGGCAGATGCGTGATCTCTCGTCGTTCACTCTGGCCGGTTACGACAAGGGGCGGGGCAAGCTGGTCCAGGCCCTGTGGTTCGCGGTGATGAACCTGGTCTTCATGGCCTGGTGGTGCCCGCCCCGGCTGCGCGTCGCGTTGCTGCGCGCCTTCGGCGCGACGGTGGGCGAGCGGGTGCTGATCCGGCACCGGGTCCGGGTGCTCTGGCCGTGGAAGCTGACCGTCGGCGACCACGCCTGGATAGGCGAGGGCGCCTGGCTGCTCAACCTGGAGCCGATCACGCTCGGCCGCCATGTGTGCGTGTCCCAGGAGGCCCTGCTCTGCACCGGCTCGCACGACCACCGCGCGGCCGACTTCCGCTACCGCAACGCCCCGATCGCCGTGGAGGACGGCGCCTGGATAGCCGCCCGGGCCACGGTGCTGGCCGGCGCGACGGTCGGCCGGCACGCCGTGGTCGGCGCGGGAGCGGTGCTGCACCGGGACCTGCCCGAGCTCACGCTGCACACCGCCGACGGTGAGCGCCGCCCGGTGCAGGAGCCCGCGTGAACGCCCCCGGCCCCGGCCCTGCCCTCGACGCCGCCCCCGGTCCCGGCGCGTCGCTGCGCGTCCTGCACGCGGTCACCCTGCACTCGCCCACCGGAGCCTTCGGCGGCCCGGTCCGGGTCGCGCTCAACCTGGCGCACGGCCTGACCGCCCGCGGGCACCGCCCCAGGCTCCTGGCGCTGGCCGACGGGTTCGACGGCGGACCGCCGCGTGAGGTGGAGGGGGTCCCCGCCACGCTGTTCCCGGCCCGCCGCCTGCTGCCGCTCGGCTTCAGCGGGATCACCTCGCCCGCCCTGCTGGCCCGCGCCGGACGCCTGGTGCGCGACGCGGACCTGGTCCACGTCCACCTCGCCCGTGACCTGGTCACCCTGCCGGTGGCGCTGGCCGCGCTGCGGGCCGGCGTGCCGCTGGTGCTGCAGACCCACGGCATGGTCGACCCCAGCGGCAAGGCGCTCGCGAAGGTGCTGGACGCCCTGGCCGTACGCCGGGTACTGCGCGGCGCGGCGGCGGTGCTCCACCTCACCGCGCACGAGCGGCGCGACCTGGACGCGGTCGTGGGCGCCCCGCTGGCCACGGCCGTGCACCTGGTGAACGGCGTGCCCGCCCAGGACCCGCGCCCGCTGCCCGCCGGGCCGCCGCGGATCCTGTACGCCGCCCGGCTCCAGGCCCGCAAGCGCCCGGTGGACTTCGTCGACGCCGCGCCGGGGGTGCTGCGCCGGTACCCGGACGCGGCGTTCGTGATCGCGGGCCCCGACGAGGGCGAACTGCCCGCCGTGCGGCGGCGCGTGGAGGAGCTGGGGCTGGCCGACCGGGTCTTCTGTGTGGGCGCGCTGCCCTCCGCCCGGGTGCTGGAGGAACTGCGCCGGGCCCACGTCTACGTCCTGCCCTCGGTGGACGAGCCGTTCCCGATGTCGGTGCTGGAGTCCCTGTCGGTGGGTACGCCCGCCGTGGTGACGCGCTCCAACGGCCTGGCCCCGGCGGTCGGCGGGGCGGGCGCGGGCCGGGTGGTGGAGGGCTCTGGCGGGCTCACCGAGGCGGTGCTGGAGCTGCTGGACCCCGAGAACGCCGAGAAGGCCTCGGCGGCTGCCCACAGGCTGGCCGGCGAGGCCTTCTCGATCGACGCGGTGGTCGGGGAACTGCTGGAGGTCTACGGCCGGGCGGTCCGGACGGCCGGGACCTCGCCCGGCGCCTCGCCCCGCCCCGCGCCACCCGTGGACCGGACCGCGGACCTGGCGGAACCCGGCCCGCGCCCCGGCCCGCCGGACCAGGCCCCCGGCCCGGCGGCCGACACCCCCGAGGAGCGGACCACGGCCCCCGAGAGCCCGGCTGCGGACCCGCACGGCTGAGGCCGGGCCCCGGCCCGCGGACGCCGCCCGGGCCCCAGGCTCCGGACGCCGCCCGGACCCGGACCCCGGACGGCGGACCCCGGACCCCGGACGCCGCCCGGGCCCGGGCCCGGGCCGCAGGCGCAGCGAAACGCACCACAGGCCCCACCGGGCAGGCCCCGCGCCCGGTGGACCTGGCCGCGGCCCTGCGGAAGACACCGCGCCGGGCGGATGCGGCCGCGGACCGCGCGGCGGGGCACCGCGCCGCGGAGTGGGGCAGGGTTCAGGCCCGCAGCCAGGCGTAGCAACCGGAGGAGACCAGCCGGGCGGCCCCGGACGGCACGGTCATGGTGTACGTGCCGTCCTTCCCGGCACCGGAATCGGAACCGGCCCCGTCACCGCCCCCCGCGCCGGGACCGGCGGCCAACTCCTTGCCGTCGGCCCCGGTGACGGTCCAGGTGCAGGACGGCGCCGCCGCCGTGGTCCGGTACTCGCCGGCCGCCGGCTTCTTGTGGTCGCCGTCCGGATAGCCCTTCCCGGCGGCCTCCAGCAGCGGCCCGTACTCCGGGCACAGGTGGGTGACGGCCGGTTCGGCGTCCGGGATCTCCCCCGTGACCAGGGCCGCGACCGCCGCGTCCTCGTCGTGCTTCGCGGTCCGCCCGACCCGCTGGCAGGCCTCCTTGCCCAGGTCCAGCACGGCGGCCGGTTCCATCTGCTCGGGCACCCGGCCGCTGAGGTACTCCTTCTCCTTCGCGGAGAACTCCCCCGAACCGTCGGGCGCCTTGATCTCCGAATCCGGCAGCACCGGCGCCGGGGACCCCGACGACCCCTGCCCAGGCGCCCCGTCGCCGCCGGAGGACTGTCCCGCCGCCCGGCCGTCCGGAGCCGTGGCGGCGCCGCCGGCCGGGCCGGGGTCGGCGGAGGAGGAACAGCCGGAGAGCGCGGGCAGCAGGCCCAGGGCGATCAGGGCGGCGGCCGCCGCCAGCGGATGGTTGCGCATCGGACTCCTGCTTTCTGCGCCGCACCCGCGAAGGTGCGGAACGTGCGGAACTGCGGGACTACGAACTACCGGGCACAGAACTACCGGGCACAGAACTACGGAGCACAGAACTAACTACCGGGTCACAGAACTGCGAGGTCAACGGAACTACGGACCCGCCGGCCCACGGAACCCCGCTGCCGAGGACCGACGCGACCCGCGGGTCGTGCCCCGGATACGGACCGGCCCGGTGGCCCCGCGCGGACGTGCGCCCGCGCGGGACCACCGGGCCGGGTGGGTACCGCCGCCCTACTGGGGCGAGAAGGTGAGGATCAGCCGCGGCGTCCCCGAGGCCGCCGGGGCCTCACTCGACCACAGCCACAGCGCGTCCGTCCCCGCGGACGTCAGCCCCACGCCGTACTGCCCGCCCAGCGCGGCGCGCAGCGCGGCGACGTCCAGTTCCGTGGTGGCGTTGGAGCTGGACGCGGCCGGCGGGGTGAGCGTGCCCAGAGTGGCCGTGCCCAGCGCGGGCTTGGTGTTCCACGTGGTGCCCGCCTCGGTCCAGTCCCCGGTGACCGGCCGGACCGCGATGGCGTCCGCCGAACCGGCGGTGGCGGAGGAGTCCGTGCGGACCTCCAGCGCCGCACCGGTCAGCACTGTCCCGGCCGGCGCCTCGGGCAGCTCGAACCGCAGGTACGCCTCGTACCCGGAGCTGCCCCGCACCGCCAGCGAGGTGGCGGAGCCGTAGGCGGTGCCCTTGGAGCCCTCGTTCACGTAGGTGTCCTCGGACGCCTGCACGGAGGTGACGGTGTCGCCCTGCCGGGTGGCCGCCTCGTGGTGGGCCGCCACCCGGTCGGCCGCGAGCACGGTCGGGTAGACCGCGGTCTCGTCGATCTGACCGGCGAAGTTGTCGCTGCTGGGACGCGACGGCCAGCTGCTCAGGTTGTCGCCGCCCACCCGCCAGTACCCGGCGTAGCTCTGGTGCGTGGTGTACGAGGTGTTGCCCGCGACCCGGGCGCCGTCGACGTAGAGCGTCATGCCGCCGGGACCCTGGGTGCCCACCACGTGGTGCCAGTCGCCGTCGTTGTAGCCGGCGCCGGAGGACACCGTCCGCGTGGTGGCGCTGTAGGCGCCGAAGATCAGCCGCCCGTCGTTGGCCATGTAGATGTGCTTGTCGTAGCTTCCGCTGTTCCTGGTGGTGTTGTTGCCGAAGCCGACCAGCTTGCCGCCGCGCGTCGTCGTGGTGCGGAACCAGGTCTCCACCGAGTAGGCGGCGCCGATGGTGGTGCGACGGTCGCTGTAGAGGCGGTCGTCGGAGCCGTCGAAGCCGTACGAGGTGCCGTTGCCGGTGATCGCGCCCGCCTCGCCGAGAGTGGGGCCGCCGCTCATCACGCCGCTCAGGTCACCGGCCGAGGAGTCGCCGACGTAGGGCGTCGTCTTCTCGTCGTGGCGCCAGTACAGGTTCGGCCCGTCCGCCAGGACGGCCGAGCCGTACGGCTCGGCGGTCTTCGGCACGGTGACGCTCGCGGTCGCCGACAGGGCACTGGTGTTGCCCGCCGGGTCCGAGGCCGTCACCCGGTAGGTGTACGTGGAGCCGGCGGTGACACCGGTGTCGGTGAAGGATGCCTGCGGACGCTCCCAGTAGACCGAGTCGGCCTCCACCGTGCCGATCGGCGTGGTGGAGCCGTTGCGGTAGATCTTGTAGATCAGCCGGCTGTCGTCGTTGTCCATGCTGCTCCGCCAGCGGATCTTGACCTTCCCCGGCTCCGCCGCGTCAGCACCGATCACCGGCACGGTGGGCGCGCCCACGTCACCGGTGGAGGCGAACCGGGTCAGGCCCTGCGCCGCCGCGCCGTTCACCGTGGTGAACTCGCCGCCGGACCACAGGTACTGGACGCCGTTCTTGGACGAGACGGTCAGCGCGCGCGGGCCGATGCCCTCGCCGAGGCCGTCGTTGCTGTCCGGGAACCAGCCCAGCTTGGCGGTCGAGGTGGTGGGCTGGGCCAGGAAGTGCTGGCGCCGCCCGTCGGGGAACTCGCCGACGCTGGAGCAGTCGTGGGCGTGCGAGGCGCTGTAGAGGACGTCCTGGTAGGACTCCACCGCCTGGGTGGCGCCCAGGCACGTGTCACGCCAGCGCTGGTCGAAGGTGCCCAGGTCCAGGGCGATCCGGCCGTCGAAGACGCCACCGCCGGTGCCCTCGTTGCCGGTGTAGAACCCGGTCCCGTCGGTGTCGATGTCCTTGACCACCGAGGTGGTGGGGATGAACCCGGACCCGTAGGCCCGCTCCACCGCGCCGCTGGCCGCGTCCACCACGGCCAGGGCGTGCGAGTTCTGCCCGTTGACGGTGAAGAAGTCACCGCCGAGCAGGGCGTGCTGCCCGTCCGGGGTGATCTCGATCGCCCGGCCCGGCTCGTCCACGTTCGCGGTGAACGGACGCACCGCCCCGTTGACCGCGTCCACGGCCGCGAAGCGCTCCCGCGGCTGGCCGTTGACGCTGGTGAAGTCACCGCCCGCGTACACCGTGTCCTCGGTGACGGCCAGCGCCCGCACGGTCGCCGGGAAGGCGGCGTTGAAGCCGCCGCGCGGCGTGCAGGTGTCGATGTCGATCGCGGCCACGCTGGACACCGCGGTGCCGTTGACCGCCCCGAAGTAGCCGCCCACGTAGAGCGTCTCCTCGTCGGGCGAGACGGCCAGCGCGCGGACGGTGGCGGTGCCGGAGGACACCGTGAAGGACAGCTCGCAGTCGGTGGGCGCGCCCGTGGCGGCGTCCAGCGCCACGAAGTTCAGTGCCTGCTGCTCACTGCCCGTTCCCCCCTCGGGGGGACGCACCGCGGAGAAGGTGCCGCCGGCGAAAACCACGCCGTCCGCCTGGGCGAGCGCCCAGACGATGCCGTTGGTCTGCCAGGTGGGCAGATCGTCCGCGGTGAAGGCGACCGACTCGCTGATCGCGCCGGCCTGCGGCGTCGCGACGGCCGCAAGGCCGGCCGCGAGCGCCGTCGCGAGGGCCGCGCTCAGCCCTCTCGTTCTTCTCATCGAACCCCCAAACAAACGGCCCTGGGGCCGCCCCTGACGCGTCCGGCGGGACGCCGGGCGCGTTGTCTCCCTCTGTGTCCGGCCGGTGCCCGTCCCCCCGGGACCCGGTCGGAACCCGCGCGCCGTGGACCGGTACCGTCCCGGAACCGGGCCCGGCGCGACAACCGGTGGATCGGTGGATCAGCGGTCGACACGCACCGCGGTGCCCGCCAGCTCGGCGGTCACCTGCCGGACGTCGGCGTCGACCATGATCCGGGCGAGTTCCTCCACCCTGACCTCGGGCTTCCAGCCGAGCAGCCGCTCGGCCTTGGAGGCATCGCCGATCAGCGCGTCCACCTCGCTCGGACGCTCGTACTTGGCGTCGTGACGGACGTGCTCGCGCCAGTCGAGCCCCGCGTGCCCGAACGCCGTCTCCAGGAACTCGCGCACCGTGGCGGCCACCCCGGTGGCGACCACGTAGTCGGTCGGCTCGTCCTGCTGGAGCATGCGCCACATGGCGTCCACGTACTCGGGCGCGTAGCCCCAGTCACGGACCGCGTCCAGGTTGCCCAGGTAGAGCTCCCGCTGCAGGCCCGCCTTGATACGGGCCACCGCGCGGGTGATCTTCCGGGTCACGAAGGTCTCGCCCCGGCGCGGCGACTCGTGGTTGAACAGGATGCCGTTGACCGCGTACATCCCGTAGGCCTCACGGTAGTTGACCGTCGACCAGTAGGCGTAGACCTTGGCCGCGCCGTAGGGGCTGCGCGGGTGGAACGGGGTCCCCTCGTTCTGCGGGGGCGGCGTCGCGCCGAACATCTCCGAGGACGACGCCTGGTAGAAGCGGGTGTCGATGCCGGCCGCGCGCACCGCCTCCAGCAACCGCAGCGAACCCAGCCCGGTGGCGTCGCCGGTGTACAGCGGGGCGTCGAAGGAGACCCGCACATGGGACTGCGCGCCCAGGTTGTACACCTCGTCGGGCTGTATCTCCCGGAGCAGGTTGACCAGGGCGACACCGTCGCAGAGGTCGGCGTGGTGCAGCACGAAGCGGCGGCCGGGCTCCTGCGGGCCCTGGTAGATGTGGTCGATCCGCTCGGTGTTGAAGCTGGAGGAACGGCGCACCAGCCCGTGCACCGTGTACCCCTTCTCCAGCAGCAGCTCCGACAGGTACGAGCCGTCCTGGCCGGTCACCCCGGTGATCAACGCGGTCTTGGTCATGAGTGCATCCCCTCCCCGACGGGCCGGAGTACCGGCCGCGCCCCGTGCTCGGTCACACTGCCCGTACGCGAACAGTACGTACGGAAATCTTCTGGAATGCGCGGGCTTCGCCCCCGGCTGCTGGCATGATCCGGGCCATGACACTTCTTGCGCCGCAGTCCCGGATATTCGTGGCCGGCCACCGCGGGCTGGTGGGTTCCGCGGTGGTCCGCCGCCTCACCGCCGACGGGCACGAGGTCCTCACCCGCCCCCGCGCCGACCTGGACCTGAGGGACGCCGCGGCCACCGCCGCCCACCTCGCCGACGTCCGCCCGGACGCGGTGGTCCTGGCCGCCGCGAAGGTGGGCGGGATCATGGCGAACAGCACCCGCCCGGTGGAGTTCCTCGAGGACAACCTGCGGATCCAGCTGAGCGTGATCTCCGGCTCGCACGCCGCCGGGGTGGGCCGGCTGCTCTTCCTGGGCTCCTCGTGCATCTATCCCAAGTTCGCGCCCCAGCCCATCCGCGAGGACGCGCTGCTCACCGGCCCGCTGGAGCCCACCAACGAGCCCTACGCCCTCGCGAAGATCGCCGGCATCTGCCAGGTGCAGTCCTACCGCCGCCAGTTCGGGGCCTCCTGGATCAGCGCCATGCCCACCAACCTCTACGGGCCCGGCGACAACTTCGACCTGGAGACCTCGCACGTCCTGCCCGCGCTGGTCCGCCGCTTCCACGAGGCCCGCGAGGCCGGCGCGGACC
The DNA here is from genome assembly GCF_008974245.1 of Streptomyces abyssomicinicus. GTDB lineage: Bacteria > Actinomycetota > Actinomycetes > Streptomycetales > Streptomycetaceae > Streptomyces > Streptomyces abyssomicinicus. The sequence continues at coordinate 381,158 of NZ_BBZI01000009.1, forward strand.
ACGTCACCCTGTGGGGCTCCGGCTCCCCGCGCCGGGAGTTCCTGCACGTCGACGACCTGGCCTCGGCCTGCGTCCGGCTGCTCGAGGCCTACGACGCCGACGAGCCGGTCAACGTCGGCTGCGGCGAGGACCTGACCATCCGTGAGCTCGCCGGGACGGTGGCCGACGTCACCGGCTTCACCGGCGGGATCCGCTGGGACACCTCCAAGCCCGACGGCACGCCCCGCAAGCTGCTGGACGTCTCCCGGCTGACCGGGCTCGGCTGGAAGCCGTCCGTCGCGCTGCGCGACGGCATCGACGGCACCTACCGCTGGTGGCTGTCCCAGGGCGCGGGCGCCTCCCGCGCCTGATCCCGGCCGCACCGCTTCGGTCTCTCAGTACGCTCCGCGGCCGTCGGCGACGGCGCGGAGCGTACGGCTGAGCACGTCGAGGTCGCTGACGAACGACCAGTTGTCCACGTAGTGCAGGTCGAGCTGAATCGTTTCCTCCCACGAGAGGTCCGACCGGCCGCTGACCTGCCACAACCCCGTCATGCCGGGCTTCACCCGCAGCCGGCGCAGCACCGTCGCGTCGTACCCGGCGACCTCCTCGGGCAGCGGCGGGCGTGGACCTACCAGGGACATGTCACCCACAAGGACGTTGAAGAGCTGCGGCAGCTCGTCCAGCGAGGTACGGCGCAGCAGCCGCCCGACCCGGGTCACCCGCGGGTCGCGGCGCATCTTGAACATCAGCCCGTCGTTCTCGTTCCGCTCCGCCAGCTCGCCCTTGCGGGAGTCCGCGTCCACCACCATGGTGCGGAACTTCCACATCACGAAGAGTTCCTGGTCACGGCCGATCCGCTGCTGCCGGTAGAACGCCGGGCCGCGCGAGTCCAGCCACACGGCCAGCGCGATCAGCGCCAGGAGCGGGGCGAGCACCAGCAGGCCGAGCGCGGCCCCGGTGCGGTCCAGGGCACCCTTCAGCACCTGCTGCACGCCCCCGGGGCCCTGCGGGGGAGCCACCTTCAGCACGGTGAGACCGGCGACCGAACCGATCTCCAGGCGCTTGCCGGAGACCTCCACCAGGCCGGGCGCGAGCGCCACCTCGATCTCGGCGTCCTGCAGCGCCCACACCAGGTGCCGCAGCGCCGGGCCGGAGAGCCGGGCGCCCGGCGCCAGCAGCACGACGTCCGCCCGGTGCCGGCGCACCGAGTCCACCAGCGTCCGCCCCGCCCGCGCGCCGGACACCGGGTCGGGGTCGGCGGGAGGGTCGAGCCGCTCCGCGCCGGGGACGTCGCCGCCGACCGAGACCGTGCCGACCACGGCGTAGGGGTGGTCGGTCCGGGAGTCGAGCCGGCCCAGCACCACCGGCAGCGCCCCGGCCTCGCCCACCACCAGCACCCGCAGCACCGCCTGCGCGGCGCGCCGGGCCCTGGCCAGGTGGGCGTGGACCACCCGCCGGGCGAAGAGGGAAAGGACCAGCGCGGGCGTCAGCGCGGCCAGGACGACGAAGGGGTCGACGACCGTGCGGACGCCGACCCCGATCACCGCGAGGACCGCGAGGGCGATGAGCCAGTCGTGCAGCACCGGCACGGCGCCGCGCGACTCCCCCACCTCCTGGCGGGTGTAGCGGCGTCTGGCGCCCCGCACCACGATCCAGGTCAGGGCCGATGTCGCGGTCACCGGCCCGGCGGCGGGCTGTGCCGCCTGCGTCAGCACCCAGGGCACCGACACGACCGGCACCGCGGCGTCCACACAGATCAGCGCGGGTGCGTACCAACCCGGCTTGTCACGCAGGCCGATGACCCGCTGTCGAATCGTCTCTCCACGGAGAGTCCGACGAGTACGGGACCTGCCGGCCTCACGTACCCCCACGGATGTCCGAGCATCGCCCACCATCCACACGCCCCCCAGGCCGAGTGACCCCGGTCGAGGGTCACCGTGTGTGCGTGCGGACCCATCCCCATGAACCTCCGCACGGAACGGCACCGTACTGCACAGGGGCTGTGTTCAGTATGGTTTTACCCCGATTTCACGCGCATGCCCACGTCAAACAGGACGAATCAGGCGCCGACGGACGTTTCAGGTGAAGCACGGGGGGCGCATGCGGGCGGGCAGAGGCACGGCTGACACCCCGTCGGACGCCTCACCCCCGCTTGCGCACACGGGGCCGGTACGTCCGCACACGTGCCGGGAACGCGGGAAGCCCTCCGCGAGGGAGGGCTTCGACACCCCTGGGCACAGGAGGCACAGGAGGCACAGGAGGCACAGGGGCCACAGGGGACGGGACACCTGGGAAGCGTGTCGCGTGAAGTGGAGCCTAGGGGAGTCGAACCCCTGACATCTGCCATGCAAAGACAGCGCTCTACCAACTGAGCTAAGGCCCCTCAAAGGTGGCGTCCGCCCCGATGGCGTGAACCACCGGTGCGAGCCGACGACCAGACTACCCGGTCACCCCCACCATCCCGCAAAAGGATTGGTCAACCGGGTCGGCCGCAGGGTCCCGGCCGCCGCTCCCCCTCCGTAAGATTCGGTACGTGGTTCGCTCGAGCGAACCCTGTACATGGGGAAGCGATGGGGAGACGCATGGACGCCGCACAGCAGGAAGCCACCGCACGGGCGCGCGAGCTGCAGCGGAACTGGTACGGGGAGCCTCTGGGGGAGCTCTTCCGGCGACTGATCGATGACCTGGGGCTCAACCAGGCGCGGCTTGCGGGTGTACTCGGCCTGTCCGCGCCCATGCTGTCCCAGCTGATGAGCGGGCAGCGGGCGAAGATCGGCAACCCGGCCGTGGTGCAGCGGGTGCGGCTGCTGCAGGACCTGGCGGCCCAGGTCGCCGACGGCAGCGTCAGCGCGGCCGAGGCGGCCGAGCGCATGGAGGAGATCAAGAAGTCCCAGGGCGGCTCCATGCTGAGCGCCGCCTCGCAGCAGACCGCGGCGAGCACGGTGGGCGCCCCGACGGTGAAGAGGGTGGTGCGGGAGATACAGAGTCTCCTGCGCTCGCTGGCCGCGGCCGGCGACATCATCGAGGCCGCCGAGCGGATCGGGGAGAGCCACCCCGAACTCGCCGAGTTCCTCCGGGTGTACGGCGCCGGCCGCACCGCGGACGCGGTGGCCCACTACCAGGTGCACCAGAACTGAGGTGCGGAGCTGTTCCGGGGCCGGCCCCGGCCGGCCCCGGCCGGCTCTGACCGTGCCCGGAACACACGAAACCCCGGCCGCCTGCGGGCGACCGGGGTTTTCGCGTGGTTTCGGCAACCGCCGGCTCAGGAACCGCTGGGCACCGAGTCGGTGGCCTCGGTCCACAGATCCTGCTCGGCGCGGTCCGCCTGGATCTGGCGGTACACGAGGAGACCGCCGATGGCGGCCAGGGCGACCAGGAGAAGCTTCTTCACCGCGCGACCTCGTCTTTCCTTGACGTAGAAGACCTCTGGACGCCCGACTATACACACCGACCGATATCGAACGGTGACCAAGGGTCGGGCACCCAACTCCCCTGTGGACGGCCCTGATCACCAGGGCACCGGAACCGGCGGCGGAGGCGGGGGCGGGGATTCGGGCAACTTTCGGGCCGTGCGTCCGTCCGGGTGGTGTTCATCAGACCATCGACGCGCCACGGGCGAGGGTCCCACGGATTGCGACGCTCATACACATCATGAGGAAAGTACGCAAATCGCCCAACCTGAATGTGAGGTCATCCATGGCTGGAACCCAGGTCAGGAAGATGTGGCAGGTGCTCGTCTCCGCGTTCCTCGCGCTGTTCACGGCGCTGGGGCTCGTCTCCACGACGGCCGCGGCACCGGTACCGCAGAGCGAGCCGGCGCGCAACGGCGGACGCCGTGGCGGCAGCGGCGGCCGGACGGACGCCGCCCCGGCGTCCCGCACGGCGGCGGCGGCCGCGGTACCCCGGCAGGTCGCACGGAGCGGCGCGGGACCGGTGGACCGGGCCCTGCCGCCCACGACGAAGCAGCGGATCCTCGCCGAGGCGCACGGCGGCTCGCCGCACTCCCGCTCCCGCTCCACCGCCGGCGTCGGCCTCCTGGTCCCCGCCGCGCTCCCCACGGCCCCCTCCTCCGCCTCCGACACGGCCTCCCGCCGCGACGGCGCCGACCGCCTGGCCGACCCCGCCGAGCAGGAGCCGGCCATACACCGCGGCGCCCCCTCCGCCCCGGCCTGCCCCACGTCCACGGCCCCTCGCACCGCCCCCGCCGGCTCCGCCCCCACCCACCCCGGCGCCTCCCCCCTCCCCGGCGGGCATGCACACCCCGGCACCTCCGCCCACTCCAACCAACCGACGGCCCTTCGCACCACCGCCTCCCCGCACCTCCGCACACGACCACTTCCCGGCGCCCGCGGCACGGCCCGGGACCCAGCCCCCGGCGCAGTCCCCACCACCGCCGCCGCCACCTCTGCCGCAGCAGAAGTAGAAACCGGAGCCGAAGCCGAGATCGAAACCGAAGTCGAAGCCGGAGTCGAAAGCCTGGTGACCGCGTCCACCACACCCACCCCCGCCCGGGCCCCCTCCCCTCGGATGAACGACCCCGCCACGACCCCGTTCCACACCGACCGCCGCGCAGCCAGCCGGATCCCTCCCCACGCCCGGCTCATCCGTGCCAGGCAGCACGGCCGCGGTTCCCGTGACACAGCCCCCCAACCCGCCCCGCGCAGGCCCCGCACCGACTCCACCACCCGCCAACCGGCCCCCCACCCCCCAGCCGCGAGGCCCACCGGTCCCATCCGCCGAGTCCACCAGGTCCACCAGGTCCACCAGGTCCACCAGGCGACGGCACACCCCCAGCCGGCCGCACCGGCTCACCGCACCGCCCCCAGCCCCTCACCTCCCCGCGACCGCCCACCCAGCGACCTCGCCGCACCCCACCGATCCACCGCCCCGGCCCACCCCGCTCGCGCCGCCCCACCCACTCGTACCGCCCGAAGCCGCCGCACCCCCCACGACCCCGCACACGCACCGCACAGCACTGGCCCACCCCCACCCCCGCCCGGTTTCAGCACGAGCACCTCGCCGCCAGGCCGGATACCGCGCCCCGGCACCGACGTCACCCCTGCTTCCGTACCGCTCCCGTCACCCCGCGCCCGCGCACCCATTTCCGCGACGCGGAGTCCCTCAGCCCCGCCCACCCCCAGGGCCACCGCACACCCCGTCCCTCCGCACACCCCGTCCCTCCGCACACCCCGCTCCTCCACACACCCCTCTCCACCGACCGGACCCGCGCATGCGGAACGTCCCCGGTCCACGCACCCGCGTCACGCCCTCTCGAGCCCGCCCTCACCCGGCGGGCCGGCGGCGTTTCCCCATGCGTCCGGCAGGCCGTCCCAGGCCACGCGGACGCGGCGGTACGACAGACCGCCAGAAGAAGACCCCCGGTCCGGAAGGACCGAGGGTCTGTGTTGCGTGAGCCGACCGAGACTCAGCGCCGGGCGAGGCGCGTTATCTCTCCCGCCCCGAGCGCCCGGTCGTAGACCCGGACATCGTCGAGCCGCCCGTCCCAGAAGGCCTCCAGAAGGCCCTCCGCCGGATTGTTCTTGGCTCCGACGGCCAACGGCTCACCACTGACGCAGGTCCGTCCCGATATCGGCCGCGAGGCCGACAGGACACCGTCGACGTACACCGACAGGGTCGACCCGTCGTAGGAGCCGACCAGATGCGTCCAGGCGTCGCGCTCGACGGGCTGGGCACTGTCGAGGTACTGCCAGACGTCAGGCCCTTCGCAACCGCCGAAGAACCCACCGACCCGCACCCGGCCGTTGGTCCGGATGTTCATCCAGTACGCGTCGGCCTTCTCCAGGACCTCCCACCTGCCCCCGGTCTTGTCGTTCTCGACGCCCGTGTAGCGGACCCACGCCGACAGCGTCCAGCGGTCGGCGTCGAGCGCCGGACTCGACGGCACATCGACGTACTGGTGCCGGGCGCCACGCAGCTCGAGGGAACCACCCTGCCGCGGCAGGCCGGGCGCCTGCATGTGGGCACCACGGCCGTTGACGATCCTCCCGTCCAGCCCGTTGCCGGAAAGGTCCTTCACGACGTTCGCGCCCACGCCCTCGAACCCGTACCGGAGCACCGGCCCCGAGCCCCGCGACGCATCACCCTTGCCGTCGCCGGACACAGCCGAGGCCGGAGACACCAGCACCCCTGTCAGCGCCACCGACGCCAGCACAGCACGAAGCTTCACATTCGCCCCAAATCAAGTGAAAGAAGGTAATCGCATGAAAATCGCCGCACCGATGACCGCGCTACCGCCAAAGGCGGCAACGCTCGAATACATGTCCATGACCACGGCATCCGGACAGTCAGGCGGCCAGAGCCCCCGAGGCTCCCCGGGGCCCCCTGAAGCCCACCAGGGCCCACCAGAAGCCCGACCGCGACGTCGGCGTCTGTCAGCTCACCGATGCGGAAACCCGGCGGCGACGGTGACCTACCACCGCGCGCACGACCGGCAGTGCCTCAACGACACAGACAGCTGGCGGTACGCAGAAGATCGACATGCCGCCGCACGACAAGCGCCGTCACAGCCACGCCGACCCCCTCTCCCTCTCCAGCGGAACGTGACATCGACGGTGATCCAGGTCACCCGTCGGCCACTGACGCCGAACTATAGACGTGGCCCACAAGCCCGTCCATCCACCCGCAGTTCGCCGCGACAGCCCAAAACGCCGAGAGGGCGCCTCCCACTCAGGGAGGCGCCCTCTCGGCGTGTACTGCTTCTGTGGGGCTAACAGGATTTGAACCTGTGGCCTCATCCTTATCAGGGATGCGCTCTAACCAACTGAGCTATAGCCCCGCCGCGCTTTGCGGTGTGTGTCCCGCGCGCTGACTCCTGAAGATTAGCGCACGACATGCGAACTCCCAAAATCGGTTCTCGCAGGCCCGCCGCGCCGCCCTCCCGGAGGCCCACGGAGGCGTCCGGGAGCAACCGGAGGCAACCGGAAGCGGCCCGAGGCGGCCCGAGGCGGCCCGAGGCGCCCGGAGGCGCTACTCGTCCTCGGCGAGCGTCAGCTCCACGCCGCCGACGAAGCCGGCGGAGAGGTTGTAGATGAAGGCGCCCAGCGTCGCCAGCGCCGTCACCAGCACCACGTTCACCACCGCGATCACGCCGCTGAACATCAGCACGTTCGGGAGCGACAGGAAGGCCTGGAGGTCGAAGCCGTTGGACCCCTCCGAGCCGGTGGCCTCCGCGATGGTTCTGCCGACCGTGGAGAAGACGCCCATCGCGTCCATGACCAGCCACAGCACGGCCGAGGCCACCACCGTGCAGATGCCCAGCGCGATGGAGAGCAGGAAGCCGACCTTCATCACCGACCACGGATCCGCCTTGGCGACCCGCAGCCGCGCCTTGCGGGTGCGCGGCACCGGCTTGGCCCCGGTCCGCGGCCGCCGCACCGCGACGGCGGGGGCGCCGCCCGAGGCGCCCGCCTCGTAGGCCTGCGGCGGGTGGTACGGCCCCGCGGCACCCTGGTGCCCCTGCCACTCCCCGGGCAGCGGCGACGTCGGCAGCGGCGTCACGTCGTGACGTCCCTGCGCCTGGGCCTGGGCCTGGCCGGGCTGCTCGTAGGGCTGGGTGGGCTGGGTCACGGTTCCCCCCTGGGATCCATGGATCGAATGGTCGCCCGCCGCCTGCTGCGGCGGGGCCTGCTCACGCGTGAAGGAGCCACGGCCGCCGCCGTCGGTCTCCCCACCGGTCGGTCCGGCGCCCGTGGCTCCGTTCACGCTCGTCTCACTCCTCGTGCCTACTCGGCCGAGGGCTCCTCGCCCTCGTCCGCGCCGGTCGTCCCGGCCTCCGCGGTCGTCACGCCGGGCGCGCCCTCGACGGTTCCCTCGGCGGCCTCGTCGACGACGATGTCGCCGTCGACCTCCTCCGCCTCGCGTCCCGCCTCGGCGTTCCGTGCGATGCCGACCACCGCGTCGCGCTTGCCCAGGTTGATCAGCTGGACGCCCATGGTGTCACGGCCGGTTTCCCTGACCTCGCTCACCCGGGTGCGGATCACACCGCCGGCCTGCGTGATGGCGAGGATCTCGTCGCTCTCCTCCACCACCAGCGCGCCGACGAGCGACCCGCGGTCCTCGACGATCTTGGCAGCCTTGATGCCGAGACCGCCACGTCCCTGCACCCGGTATTCGTCGACGGCGGTGCGCTTGGCGTATCCACCGTCCGTCGCCGTGAACACGAACGTACCCGGTCGCACGACATTCATCGAGAGCAGTTCGTCGCCCTCGCGGAAGCTCATGCCCTTCACACCCGAGGTCGCGCGGCCCATCGGGCGCAGCGAATCGTCCGTCGCGGTGAACCGCAGGGACTGGGCCTTCCTGCTGATGAGGAGCAGGTCGTCGTCGGGGGAGACCAGCTCGGCGCCGATCAGCTCGTCGTCGCTGCCGTCGTCCATCTGCCGGAGGTTGATGGCGATGACGCCGCCGGAGCGCGGCGAGTCGTAGTCCTTCAGCGAGGTCTTCTTCACCAGGCCGCTCTTGGTGGCGAGCACCAGGTACGGGGCGACCTCGTAGTCGCGGATCGCGCGGATGCCGGCGATCTGCTCGTCCGGCTGGAAGGCCAGCAGGTTCGCGACGTGCTGACCGCGGGCGTCCCGGCCGGCGTCCGGCAGTTCGTACCCCTTGACCCGGTAGACCCGGCCCTTGGTGGTGAAGAACAGCAGCCAGTGGTGGGTGGTGGACACGAAGAAGTGGTCGACGATGTCGTCTTCCTTGAGCTTCGTGCCGCGCACGCCCTTGCCGCCGCGCTTCTGCGCGCGGTAGTCGACGGTCTTGGTGCGCTTGATGTAGCCGCCGCGGGTGACCGTGACGACGATGTCCTCCTCGGCGATCAGGTCCTCGATGGACATGTCACCGTCGTAGGGCACCAGCGCGCTCTTGCGGTCGTCGCCGAACTTCTCGACGATCGCGGCGAGTTCCTCGCTGACGATGCCGCGCTGGCGGACCGGGGAGGCGAGGATCTCGTTGTACTCGTTGATCTTCGCCTGGAGCTCGTCGTGCTCCTGGATGATCTTCTGGCGCTCCAGGGCGGCGAGCCGGCGGAGCTGCATCTCCAGGATCGCGTTGGCCTGGATCTCGTCGATCTCCAGCAGCTCCATCAGGCCCCCGCGGGCCACGTCCACCGTGTCGCTGCGGCGGATCAGCGCGATGACCTCGTCGATGGCGTCCAGGGCCTTCAGCAGGCCGCGCAGGATGTGGGCGCGCTCCTCGGCCTTGCGCAGCCGGAAGCGGGTCCGCCGGACGATGACCTCGATCTGGTGCGTCACCCAGTGGCGGATGAACGCGTCCAGCGAGAGGGTGCGGGGCACGCCGTCGACCAGGGCCAGCATGTTGGCGCCGAAGTTGGTCTGGAGGTCGGTGTGCTTGTACAGGTTGTTGAGGACGACCTTGGCGACCGCGTCCCGCTTGAGCACGATGACCAGGCGCTGGCCGGTGCGCGAGGAGGTCTCGTCGCGGACGTCGGCGATGCCGCCGATCTTGCCGTCCTTGACCAGGTCGGCGATCCGCTGGGCCAGGTTGTCCGGGTTGACCTGGTAGGGCAGCTCGGTGACGACCAGGCACTGGCGGTTCTGGATCTCCTCGACCTCGACCACCGCGCGCATGGTGATCGAGCCGCGGCCGGTCCGGTAGGCCTCCTCGATGCCCTTGCGGCCCACCACCAGGGCGCCGGTCGGGAAGTCGGGGCCCTTGATGCGCTCGATCAGCGCGTCCAGGAGGTCCTCCTGGGAGGCCTCCGGGTTCTCCAGGTACCACTGCGCGCCGGCCGCGACCTCGCGGAGGTTGTGCGGCGGGATGTTGGTCGCCATGCCGACCGCGATGCCGGCCGAGCCGTTGATCAGCAGGTTCGGGAAGCGGGACGGCAGGACGGTCGGCTCCTGGGAGCGGCCGTCGTAGTTGTCCGTGAAGTCGACGGTCTCCTCGTCGATGTCGCGGACCATCTCCATCGACAGCGGCGCCATCTTGCACTCGGTGTACCGCATGGCCGCGGCCGGGTCGTTGCCCGGGGAGCCGAAGTTGCCGTTGGAGTCGACCAGCGGCATCCGCATCGACCACGGCTGGGCCAGGCGGACCAGGGCGTCGTAGATGGAGGAGTCGCCGTGCGGGTGGTAGTTGCCCATCACGTCGCCGACGACGCGGGCGCACTTGTAGAAGCCCTTCTCGGGCCGGTAGCCGCCGTCGTACATGGCGTACAGGACGCGGCGGTGCACGGGCTTGAGGCCGTCCCGGACGTCCGGCAGCGCGCGCGAGACGATGACGGACATCGCGTAGTCGAGGTACGAGCGCTGCATCTCCGTCTCGAGCCCGACCGGCTCGATGCGCATCGCGACGTCGCCCCCCTCGGTGGGGTCGACGGCGACGGTCTCGGGTGCGTTGTCCCCGGCGGGATCGGGAGTGACGGGAGTGTTCTCGTCGGCCATTGCGGGTGAAGATCCTTCCTGGTGCGGTCAGCGATTGCCCAGCTACTCAGCTGCTCGGCCGTGCGGCCGGTCAGCTGTTCGACTGCTCAGCGGTGACCGACTCAGATGTCGAGGAAGCGGACGTCCTTGGCGTTGCGCTGGATGAAGGCGCGGCGGGCCTCGACGTCCTCGCCCATCAGGACCGAGAACAGGTCGTCGGCCTGGGCGGCGTCGTCGAGGGTGACCTGGCCGAGGACCCGGTGCTCCTGGTCCATGGTGGTGATCCGCAGCTCCTCGGCGTTCATCTCGCCGAGACCCTTGAAGCGCTGCACCGAGTCGTCCCTGATCCGCTTGCCGTTGCTGCGGCCGAGCTCGATCAGGGCGTCGCGCTCCCGGTCGGAGTAGGCGTACTCGAAGTCGTCCCGGCCCCACTTGATCTTGTAGAGCGGCGGACGGGAGAGGAAGACGTGCCCGGCCTCCACCAGCGGCCGCATGAAGCGGAACAGGAAGGTCAGCAGCAGGGTGTTGATGTGCTGGCCGTCGACGTCGGCGTCCGCCATGAGGATGATCTTGTGATAGCGGAGCTTGGAGATGTCGAAGTCCTCGTGCACGCCGGTGCCGAAGGCGGAGATCAGCGCCTGGATCTCCTGGTTCTGCAGGATCTTGTCGATCCGCGCCTTCTCGACGTTGAGGATCTTGCCGCGGATCGGGAGGATCGCCTGGTACTGCGGGTTCCGGCCGGACTTGGCGGAGCCGCCGGCGGAGTCGCCCTCGACGATGAAGATCTCGCACTTGGACGGGTCGTTGGACTGGCAGTCGGCCAGCTTGCCCGGCAGCGAGGCGGACTCCAGCAGGCCCTTGCGCCGGGTCAGGTCACGCGCCTTGCGGGCGGCGACGCGGGCCGTGGCGGCCTGGATGCCCTTGCGGATGATGTCCGCGGCCTCGTTGGGGTTGCGGTCCAGCCAGTCGGTGAGGTGCTCGTGGACGACGCGCTGGACGAAGGTCTTGACCTCGGTGTTGCCCAGCTTGGTCTTGGTCTGGCCCTCGAACTGCGGCTCGCCGAGCTTGACCGAGATGATCGCGGTCAGGCCCTCGCGGATGTCGTCGCCGGTGAGGTTGTCATCCTTCTCGCGGAGCAGCTTCTTGTCGCGCGCGTACTTGTTGATCAGCGTGGTCAGCGCGGCGCGGAAGCCCTCCTCGTGGGTACCGCCCTCGTGGGTGTGGATGACGTTGGCGAAGGAGTAGACGCCCTCGCTGTACCCGCCGTTCCACTGCATCGCGACCTCGACGGAGAGCTGGCGCTCCTTGTCCTCCGCCTCGATGTCGATGACGGTCGGGTGGACCATCTCGCCCTTGCGGGAGTTGAGGTACTTGACGAAGTCGACGATGCCGCCGTCGTACTTGTACGTGACCGTCTTGACCTCGGGCTTGTCGTCCGCGCCCGCCTCGTCCGCGCCGGCGGTGGCCTTCGCGGCCTCCCGCTCGTCGGTCAGGCTGATGGAGATGCCCTTGTTCAGGAACGCCATCTCCTGGAACCGCCGGGAGAGGGTCTCGAACGAGTACTCCGTGGTCTCGAAGATGTCCGGGTCGGCCCAGAAGGTGACCGAGGTGCCCGTCACGTCGGTGGCGTCGCCCTGCGCCAGCGGGGCCGTCGGCACGCCCGCCTTGTAGTCCTGCGTCCACACGAAACCGTCGGTCTTGACCTCGACGGAGACCCGGGTGGACAGGGCGTTCACGACCGAGACACCGACGCCGTGCAGACCGCCGGAGACGGCGTAGCCGCCGCCTCCGAACTTGCCGCCCGCGTGCAGGACGGTGAGCACGACCTCGACGGCCGGCTTCCCCTGGCCCGGGACGATGCCGACGGGGATGCCGCGGCCGTTGTCGACGACCCGGACGCCGCCGTCGGCGAGGATCGTGACGTCGATGGTGTCCGCGTGGCCGGCCAGCGCCTCGTCGACGGAGTTGTCCACGACCTCCTGCACCATGTGGTGCAGACCACGCTCACCGGTCGAGCCGATGTACATGCCGGGCCGCTTGCGGACCGCGTCCAGCCCTTCGAGCACGGAGATGGCGCTCGCGTCGTACGAGGGCGGGTTGCCCTCGGCGGCGGCGGTGGTGGACGGAATGTTCTCGTTGGGGTTGCCGGAATCGGCCACGAAGCGCCCTTTCTGGCACAGCACAAGCCGTCCTCGCGGCCGATGACCCGACCGGAGCGGCTGCGGCATGTTGCGGTTTTTAGGCCTGGATCAGCGTTGCTCGGTGTGTGTCCCACAAGTGGGGCGGGATTGCGCTCCAGTCTACCGCTAGCGCCGACAGTGATGGGCCGTTGCGGGCACCTCAGTTCGCATGTGCCGCCCTGAACCGGACCGCACCGACTCCCCATATACGGGATGGGGCTCAAAGAGCCTCACAGCGGCACTCAGCCCTTCGCCTTGTCAACCCATGGCTACCGGAAGGTCACCTTCAGCGGCGCCCTCTTCGAACACCCGCCCTATCCCTGATTTCCGCGGCGGTACGGGGCATTCCTGCGGGCGGAGGCGAGGGCCGCCGCTCCGTCTGCCGGGCCGGTCGAATGCCGCCGTTCCGTCTGCGGGGCGGCCAAGCCGGAGCCTCGTTCCGCCTGCGGGCAATCGTGCCGCTGGGGGCGGCACGGGTGGGCGCAGGCGGTGCGTGCGCACGTGACGGCTCGTACACGCAGGCTCAGCGCCTGCTGGGAAGGGGGCGGGTCGGGGGAACGAGAGAGTGCTGCTACCGGAGCTGTTCCTGCGCCGCACCGCGGTGTGGGGGCGGCCGCGCGCGGATGGGAGGCGTTCCGGCACCCGGGAAGGCACGGCGGCAAGGTTCCGGCAGCGACCGGCCGGGCGGCGCCCCGGGCGGCCGGGCGCCCCGCCGGTCCCCCGGTCCCGCCCCGGCGCCCGCACCCCCCGGGCGGCGCGCAGGGAACGCGAACGTCAGCCTCGCGAAGGCACTGCCCCGTGGGAGCGCGGCGTCACCAGTCGTGGGAGCCGCGGGAACCGGACGCCCGCAACGGGCCGTACCGCGGTCGCACCGCCCCCGCCGGCCCCAGCACCTTGATCACCCGCACCGCCCCGTGCCCCAGATCGCCGTTCAGCCGCGCCACCAGCTGCGGCGCCAGCAACCGCAGGTTCGCCGCCCACGCGGAGGAGTCGCACCGCACGACCAGCACCCGCTCGTCCTCGTCGTACCGCTCCGGCGAACAGTGGTTGGCCACGTCGTCGCCCACGATCTGCGGCCACCGCCCCATGACCCCGCCGACCGCCGCCGGTCGCTCCCAGCCCCGCTCCGTCACGAGCCGGTTGATCGCCGCGCCGAGCGCCATCGGATCCCGCCCGTCGCCCCGCGACCCGGACCGCGCACCGCGCCGCCCGGCTCCCGCGCCCTTGCCCTGCCGCGTCGCCTCGCCCCGCGCCCGCGCCTGCTCCCGGGCCGCCCGCAGGGCGACACGGGCGAGGTCCACCCCGGACGGCTGGCCCTTGCCGCCACCAGAACCCGCGGCAGGAGCGCCTCCGGCACCGGAACCGGCGCCGGCCCCGCCCGCCGCCGCGGAACCCCCGCTTCCCGAACCCGTCGTCACGCCCGCTCCACCGTCCCCTCGGCGACCCGGAACCGCGCCCCGGTCAACGCCGCCGGCACGTCCTCGTCCACCGCCGCCGTCACCATCACCTGCTCGGCCGGCGCGACCAGCTCCGCCAGCCGGTCCCGCCGTCGCGCGTCCAGCTCGGCGAAGACGTCGTCCAGGATCAGCACCGGCTCGTTGCCCTCGGCCCGCAGCAGTTCGTAGGAGGCGAGCCGCAGGGCCAGCGCGTACGACCAGGACTCGCCGTGCGACGCGTACCCCTTGGCCGGCAGCCGCCCCAGCCGCAGCACCAGGTCGTCCCGGTGCGGCCCGGCCAGCGTCACGCCCCGTTCGATCTCCTGCTTGCGCACCCCGGCCAGCGCCTCCAGCAACTGCTGGTACAGCTCCTCGCGGGTGTGCCCCTCGCCGGGCGCGGACGCCTTGTACTCCAGCGCGACCGGCCCGCCGCCGGGGGCCAGCTGCTCGTACGCCTTGTCGGACAGCGGCTGCAGGACGGCGATCAGGTCGAGCCGCTGCGCCAGCAGCTCGGCCCCCACCTGGGCCAGGTGCTGGTCCCAGATGTCCAGCGTGGACATGTCCATGTTCCGTCCGCCATGGCGGCGGGCCAGCGCGGCGGACTTCAGCAGGGTGTTGCGCTGCTTGAGCACCCGCTCGTAGTCGGACCGGACGCCCGCCATGCGCGGGGAGCGCGCGGTGACCAGTTCGTCCAGGAACCGCCGCCGCTCGCCGGGGTCGCCCTTGACCAGCGCGAGGTCCTCCGGCGCGAACAGCACCGTGCGCAGTATGCCCAGCACGTCACGGGGCCTGACCTGCGAGGAACGGTTGATCCGGGCCCGGTTGGCGCGGCCCGGGTTGAGCTCCAGCTCGATCAGCTGCTGCCGGTCCCCCTGCCGGACCTGGGCCCGCACGATCGCCCGCTCGGCGCCCATCCGCACCAGGGGCGCGTCCGAGGAGACCCGGTGACTGCCCAGGGTCGCCAGGTAGCCGACGGCCTCGACCAGATTGGTCTTGCCCTGCCCGTTGGGTCCCACGAACGCCGTGACGCCCGGGCCGAGAGGGACCTCGGCCCGGGCGTACGAGCGGAAGTCGGCCAGCGAGAGATGCGTGACATGCATGGACGGGCGCCGACCTCCCCGGCGTGGACTGCTAGGCGGTGCGGGGGTCCTGCCCTGCTACGGGCAGGACCCCGTGGTGCTGCGGACTACTTCTGCGTGACCGCGTGGCCGCCGAACTGGTTGCGCAGGGCGGCGATCATCTTCATCTGCGGGGAGTCCTCCTGGCGGGAGGCGAACCGGGCGAAGAGGGAGGCGGTGATGGCGGGCAGCGGGACCGAGTTGTCGATGGCGGCCTCGACCGTCCAGCGGCCCTCGCCGGAGTCCTGGGCGAAGCCGCGGAGCTTCTCCAGGTGCTCGTCCTCGTCGAGGGCGTTGACGGCGAGGTCGAGGAGCCAGGAGCGGATGACGGTGCCCTCACGCCAGGAGCGGAAGATCTCCCGGACGTCGGTCACCGAGTCGACCGCCTCCAGCAGCTCCCAGCCCTCGGCGTAGGCCTGCATCATGGCGTACTCGATGCCGTTGTGGACCATCTTCGCGAAGTGGCCCGCGCCGACCTTGCCGGCGTGCACGGCGCCGAAGTCGCCCTCGGGCTTCAGGGCGTCCAGTACCGGCTGCACCTTGGCCACGTGCTCGGCCTCGCCGCCGTACATCAGGGCGTAGCCGTTGGCGAGGCCGTGGACACCGCCGGAGACGCCGCAGTCCACGAAGCCGATGCCCTTCTCGGCCAGCTCCGCGGCGTGCTTCTCGTCGTCCGTCCAGCGGGAGTTGCCACCGTCGACCACCACGTCACCGGGCTCGAGGAGCTCACCCAGTTCGTCGATGGTGGACTGGGTCGCGGCACCCGCCGGGACCATCACCCACACCACACGCGGAGCCGGCAGGCTGTCCACAAGCTCACGCAGGCTGTGGACGTCCGCGACGTCCGGGTTGCGGTCGTATCCCACGACGGTGTGGCCGGCGCGGCGAATGCGCTCGCGCATGTTGCCGCCCATCTTGCCGAGGCCGACGAGACCGAGCTCCATCAGTTGTTCCCTTTGGTTGCGAGTGGGGTGTGGGCGCGTTCCGGCACCCACGTCCGAGCGTAAACCCGGCTCCGCACCGCCACCCGATGGGCGGCCCCTTGACCTAGTGCTTCGACCGGTGCCGGGCGGTGCCGCGTACGGCGCCGCCCGCCCCGGCCGGGCCCGAAGGTTCCGGATCCGGCCGGAAAACGGCTCCGCGGTGCGCGGGGCAGCCCCCATGCACCGCGGAGAGACCGCAGGTCAGCCGCTGAGGCGGACCGGCATGATCAGGTACTTGTAGGCCTCGTCGGCCTCCGCGTCCACCGCCGGCTTGCCGCTGAGCAGCGCCGGCTTGGTCGACGTGGTGAAGGACAGCTGGGCGACCGGGGAGTCGATGGCGCTCAGGCCGTCCAGCAGGAACGTCGGGTTGAAGGCGATCGAGATGTCGTCGCCGTCCAGGTTGGCGTCGACCTTTTCCACAGCCTGTGCGTCGTCGCTGGAGCCGGCCTCCAGGATCAGCACACCCTGTTCGAAGGTGAGCCGGACCGGGGTGTTCCGCTCGGCGACCAGGGCCACGCGCTTGACGGCCTCGACGAACGGGGCGGTCTCGATGGTGGCCACGCTGTTGAACTCGGTCGGGAAGAGTGTCCGGTACTTCGGGAGGTCGCCCTCCAGCAGCCGCGTGGTGGTGCGGCGGCCGGCGCCCTCGAAGCCGATCAGGCCCTCGCCCTTGCCGGAGCCGGAGAGCGCCAGGATGACATTGTCACCGCCGGTCAGCGCCTTGGCGGTGTCCAGCAGCGTCTTGGCGGGCACCAGGGCGACGGCGGAGGTGTCCGGGTTCTCCGGCTTCCACAGGAACTCGCGGACCGCGAAGCGGTAGCGGTCGGTGGAGGCCAGGGTGACCGTGTCGCCCTCGATCTCGATGCGCACACCGGTCAGCACCGGCAGGGTGTCGTCACGGCCCGCGGCGATGGCGACCTGCGCGGCGGCCGCGGCGAAGACCTCGCCGGGGACCGTGCCGGTGGCGTTCGGCATCTGCGGGAGGGCCGGGTACTCCTCCACAGGGAGGGTGTGGAGGGTGAACCGGGACGAGCCGCAGACCACCGTCGCCCGCACGCCGTCGGTGGAGATCTCCACCGGGCGGTTGGGGAGGGCGCGGCAGATGTCGGCGAGGAGGCGGCCGGAGACGAGCACCGTGCCCTCCTCCTCCACCTCGGCCTCCACCGAGACGCGGGCCGAGACCTCGTAGTCGAAGCTGGAGAGGCTCAGCTGCCCGTCCTCGGCCTTCAGCAGCAGGCCCGCGAGGACCGGGGCCGGCGGACGGGCGGGCAGGCTGCGCGCAGCCCAGGCCACCGCCTCCGCGAGTACGTCGCGTTCCACCCGGATCTTCACCGTTGCCGCCTCCTGCTGTTGCCGGCGTCCCTCGCCCTGCTGGCCTTCGTCGGTGGTGTAGCTGGCTCCCTGGGAGGGGAGGACCACCGGGGACCAGTCTGACGCATCCCGCTGACAGCTGTTGCCGCTCGGGTCAAGTCGAGCAGGAGCCCGCCCGGACCGCTCGAGCCCAGTTGTGCACAGGACCCGCTTCGAAACGAATTCCCGGCTCTCTCAGGTTGGGAGTAGTAGTAGGGGCTGTGGATACCGTGGATAACCCCGTTTTCGCAGGTCAGAGTCGGTTTTTTATCCACTGGGCCTGTGGGTGGACCCGGTGGACAACCGGGGGTATCTGTGGACGGGGGAAAGTTCTGCACAGCCCGTGCACAGGGAGGGCCGACTTCTCCCCAGCTGCGTCCCCAACTTTTCCCCGGTTTCCCACACCCCCCTCCAGCAACCTCGTGTGACGCCTTTCACTCCGAGCAGTGACCGGGGCCTCGACGTTGTCGAACAGTGGACAGCGGTGTGGAGAACCGGCGGTTCACTGGGGACAAGCCGCCTGTTCCTGTGGGTGACCGGTGGACAACTCCGCGAGGCGGTTGTGGACCACTGGGCTGTCCACAGGTTGTGGAAACTCTTCGTCCACGAATCCACATGGCGCTGACCAGTTCTGATGAGCGATCACCGGCGTTACCTGTGGACACATTCTGGACAACCTGGGTCTCCCCAGGCTGTGGATCCGAGAAAGTGGCCCAATCTGTGGAGGAAGACCGTAACCCCGGGCCAGGTCGAACGACATGGTCGGGTGTTCCCGTCCCGAGGGTGCCCCCGACCGGGGCCGGCGGGCCGTCACAGGTCATGAAAAGCGCCCCGGAGACGAACTCCGGGGCGCTCAGGGGGTGTGAGAGGGCGTGGAAGGGCTTTGCCGGGCCAGGCCGGGTCGGCCCAGTCCGGGCCGACGGCGGGGCGGGCAGGCGTCCGACGGCAGGCGACGGGGCGACGGGCGACGGCAGGCGACGGGCTACGGGTCGGTGCGCCGCCAGGCGGTGGCCGGGGCGCAGAAGGGGCCAGGGGCGAGGGGCCAGGGGGTCGCCGCGGCCAGCCACCTGGCCGGGCTGCCGGGAAGCCCCACGGACCCGGCCTGAGGACAGGCCGGGTCAGCCGTTCTTGATGCGGTTGGTCAGCTCGGTGACCTGGTTGTAGATGGAGCGCCGCTCGGCCATCAGCGCACGGATCTTCCGGTCGGCGTGCATCACCGTGGTGTGGTCGCGGCCGCCGAACTGCGCGCCGATCTTCGGCAGCGACAGGTCGGTGAGCTCACGGCACAGGTACATGGCGATCTGCCGTGCCGTCACCAGCGCCCGCCCGCGGGAGGTCCCGCACAGGTCCTCGACGGTCAGGCCGAAGTAGTCCGCGGTGGCCGCCATGATGGCCGACGCGGTGATCTCGGGTGCCGAGTCCTCGCCGCCGGGGATCAGGTCCTTCAGCACGATCTCGGTCAGGCCCAGGTCAACCGGCTGGCGGTTCAGGGAGGCGAAGGCCGTCACCCGGATCAGCGCACCCTCGAGCTCGCGGATGTTCCGCGAGATCCGGGAGGCGATGAACTCCAGTACCTCCGGCGGAGCGTTCAGCTGCTCCTGCACCGCCTTCTTACGGAGGATCGCGATCCGGGTCTCCAGCTCGGGAGGCTGGACGTCGGTGATCAGACCCCACTCGAAGCGGTTTCGCAGCCGGTCCTCGAGCGTCACCAGCTGTTTGGGCGGCCGGTCGCTGGAGAGGACGATCTGCTTGTTGGCGTTGTGCAGGGTGTTGAAGGTGTGGAAGAACTCCTCCTGCGTCGACTCCTTGTCCGCCAGGAACTGGATGTCGTCGACCAGCAGGATGTCCATCTCCCGGTACCGCTTGCGGAAGCTGTCGCCCTTGCCGTCGCGGATCGAGTTGATGAACTCGTTGGTGAACTCCTCCGAGCTCACGTACCGCACCCGGGTACCGGGGTAGAGGCTACGCGCGTAATGCCCGATGGCGTGGAGCAGATGGGTCTTGCCCAGCCCCGACTCCCCGTAGATGAAGAGAGGGTTGTACGCCTTGGCGGGCGCCTCGGCGACCGCCACCGCGGCGGCGTGCGCGAAGCGGTTCGAGGCGCCGATGACGAACGTCTCGAACAAGTACTTGGGATTCAGCCTGGCTGCGGGCTCGCCGACGCCCGGCGTCCCCGAACCACCGGAACCCACCAGCGAGGAGGGCGACGGGGAGGGGCCCGAGGAGAGCGACGAGGGCGAGGCGGGCTTGGGCGGGTAGCCGTCGTAACCCCGCTCGAAGTCGGGTCGTTCGTACCCGCCGTCCACACGCTGGGGACGCTCGTACTCCGTCCGGTCCGGGCGTTCCTGCTGCCGTGCGTCGCGGACGTCGCGAGCGTCGCGGGCGTCGCGGGCGTCGCGGCCCTCACGGTCGTAGTCGGTCGGGCGCTCGTAGTCGGAGCGGTCGTACTCCGGCCGCTCGTAATCCTTACGGTCGCCGCGGTCGCCGCGGTCGCCGCGGTCGGGCCGGTCGTACTCCGAGCGCTCGGCGCCGGCGCGGTCGGCGGCGCCGCGGTCGTACTCACCCCGGTCGTACTCGCCGCGGTCGTAGTCGCGCCGCTCACCGCCCCGCCGGTCGTACTCGGAGCGGGGGAGGTCCTGGCGGTCGTACTCGCCGGGACGGCCGTACGGCGGGCGGGGCCGGCCGTAGTTCTGGCCGCCGTAGCCCTGCGTGCCGTAGTCCGGGGCGCCGTAGTCCTGGCCGCCGCCGTACTCCTGGGCGGAGGACGGGGAGGCGTACGGGTCGCGGTCCGGGAAGCCCAGCGGCTGCTGCTGCCAGCCGAAGTCGTGCTGGCCCGCGCGCGGCCAGGCGCCGGGTGCCTGGCGCTGGTGGTCCGGGTAGGCCGGGCGTGCGGTGGGCAGCTGCTCCTGCCGCGCGTCGGGCGCGGACTCCCGCAGTGGCGTGGCCGTCGGACCCTCGGGCTCCTCCTGACCACCGCCCGCCGGAGACGGGGAAGGGGCCGGCGGCTCACCCATGGAGGTGTCGACGGTGATCGCGATCCGGATCGGACGCCCGCACTCGCGGCTCAGCATGTCGCTGACCACCGGGGCGAGCCTGTTCTCCAGCACGGTCTTCGCGTACTCGTTCGGGACGGCGAGCAGAGCGGTGTCGGCGACCAGAGCCAACGGCTGGCAGGTGCGCAGCCACCGCTCGTCCTTGGGCTCGACCCCCTGCTCGCGGCCCTCACCCAGGAGCCCGTCAAGCACCCGGGGCCACACTGCGGCAAGATCGGCGGGTACGTCAGCCACAGTGCACGCTCTCTCACAGGTCCCACGTCTGCGTGGTGCGCGGGACGATCGGTCGGCCGTCCGGCGGACGGCAGGTAACGAATCAGTCGGGGCCGGGGGGAACCGAACGAATCGGGAGTCCACCCACGGTAGTCAGGGCAACGGCTGCGCATCAAGTTGTTGTCCCCAGCCTGTGGACAGTGTGCCGCCGCCCCACGTCGGCCCGGAAATCGAGGGGTGTGCGAAGCCTCTCCCGGGTGCCCCGGGAAGCCCCGCGCACCCTTGTGAGCAGCAGGTGGACGGCGGGTGCGAGGTAGACTGCCGGGGTTGCACGACCGTCGGGTTTGACCGGATGGCGCAGCCGCGCGTACCGTGACCAGGTCGAGTTGTCGATGGCTGCTGCCGCCTGCCTCCGATGGGCAAAGATCACGTACCAGTGGTCGAGAAGCGGTGCACTCGGGCGTAAGCGAGCTACTCGTGGGCGCACGGTGACAGCCAGACGACACCCGCCACCCACCGATTCATTTCTGGAGCCCCCGAGTGAGCAAGCGCACCTTCCAGCCGAACAACCGTCGTCGCGCGAAGACCCACGGCTTCCGGCTGCGTATGCGTACCCGTGCCGGCCGCGCGATCCTCGCGTCCCGCCGCAGCAAGGGTCGCGGCCGTCTGTCCGCCTGATCCCGGTCAGGTCATGACATCGTGCTGCCCACCGACAACCGGCTGAGGCGGCGCGAGGACTTCGCGACCGCTGTACGACGGGGGCGCCGGTCAGGCCGGCCGCTTCTCGTCGTTCATCTTCGTAGCGGTGCCACGGACCCGCACGCGCAGGGGGAGAGCGCTCCCCCGACGCGTGCGGGTTTCGTCGTGAGCAAAGCCGTGGGCGGAGCGGTGGTGCGCAACAAGGTGAAGCGCAGACTTCGCCATCTGATGCGCGAGCGGGTCGCTCAGCTGCCCCCCGGTAGCCTGGTAGTCGTACGAGCGTTGCCCCCCGCGGGTGACGCGGCCAACGAAGAACTGGCCCGAGACCTGGACGCCGCTCTCCAGCGGCTGCTGGGAGGGGGCGCGCGATGAAGTACCCGCTGCTGGCTCTGATCAAGCTGTACCAGTGGACGATCAGTCCGCTGCTCGGGCCGGTCTGCAAGTACTACCCGTCGTGCTCCCATTACGGCTACCAGGCCATCGACCGGCACGGTGCGATCAAGGGATCTGCGCTCACCGCGTGGCGCATCCTGCGCTGCAACCCGTGGTCGCTCGGCGGCGTGGACCATGTGCCCCCGCGGAAACGCCCGCGGTGGCACGAGATGCTGCGCGCCTCCTGGCGCGCACGCAAGGGCGGGCCCTCCGCCGATTCCGCCACCGAGGACCGAGGAGAGACGGGCAGCCGGCCCGAACCCCCCTCGAGCCCGGCCGCAGAGACCCCGTCCCATGCCCAAGGAGCATGATTAGTGGACACGATTGCCAGCTTCTTCAGCTTTATCACCACACCCGTCTCCTGGATCATCGTCCAGTTCCACTCCCTGTACGGCGCCGTCTTCGGTGAGTCCAGTGGATGGGCCTGGGGTCTGTCGATCGTGTCCCTGGTGATCCTGATCCGCATCTGCCTGATCCCGCTCTTCGTGAAGCAGATCAAGGCGACCCGGGCGATGCAGACGCTGCAGCCCGAGATGAAGAAGATCCAGGAGCGCTACAAGAACGACAAGCAGCGCCAGTCCGAAGAGATGATGAAGCTGTACAAGGAGTCGGGCACCAACCCGCTCTCCTCGTGCCTTCCCATCCTGGCGCAGTCGCCCTTCTTCTTCGCGCTGTACCACGTCCTGAACTCCATCGCTCAGGGCAAGACCATCGGCGTCCTCAACCAGGACCTGGTGGACAGCGCCCGAGAGGCGCACATCTTCGGCGCGCCGCTGGCGAGCAAGTTCACCGACAGCGCCGAGGCCATTCAGCAGCTGAGCGCCAACGTCACCGACGTCCGCGTCGTGACGGTCATCATGATCGTCCTGATGTCGCTGTCGCAGTTCTTCACCCAGCGCCAGCTGATGACGAAGAACGTTGACACCACGGTGAAGACGCCGTTCATGCAGCAGCAGAAGATGCTGATGTACGTCTTCCCGATCATCTTCGCCGTCTTCGGTATCAACTTCCCGGTCGGTGTCCTCGTCTACTGGCTGACCACCAACGTGTGGACCATGGGCCAGCAGATGTACGTCATCCACAACAACCCGACCCCGGGTTCCAAGGCGCAGGCCTCCTACCTCGAGCGTCTCTCCAAGAAGGTCGAGCACAAGGGCGCCGTCTCCGGCCGTGGCCGTCGCGCCATCGTCAAGGCCATCGTCGCCAAGGGCCGCGACCGCAACCCGGCCGAGCGGAAGTTCATCAACGGTCTGAACAAGATGGGCCTCGCCGCCCAGCCCGACGGCACCGTGGTGAAGAGCGAGAAGCTCGCCGCCGACCAGTCGCAGGACGGCGACTCCGGGCACGCCGGTGCCGCCAAGCGCCAGCAGCCCAAGCGGCAGACCAAGTCCCAGCGCCAGGGCGCCGTGAAGTCGGACGCGGAATCCGCGGAGGAGAACGGCGAGCCGCAGGCCGGCAAGCCGCAAGGCGGTAAGCCCCAGGGTGGCGCCACCAAGGCCGGAGGCCCCGGCAACGGTGGCCGCAGCCGTGCCCAGTCGGGCCGCAAGGGTCCGCAGCAGCGCTCCAAGTCCTCGTCCAAGAAGTAAGAAGGAGCCCATCCCGTGACGGAAGGAACCGTCTCCTCCGCCGCCGACGGTGCGGACGCCCTGACCCGCCTCGAGCAGGAGGGTGAGATCGCGGCCGACTACCTGGAAGGTCTGCTGGACATCGCCGACCTCGACGGCGACATCGACATGGACGTCGAGGCGGACCGGGCGTCCGTGTCGATCATCAGCGACACCGCCGGCCGCGACCTGCAGAAGCTGGTCGGCCGTGACGGCGAGGTGCTCGAAGCGCTCCAGGAGCTCACGCGCCTGGCCGTGCACCGGGAGACCGGTGACCGCAGCCGTCTGATGCTGGACGTCGCCGGCTTCCGGGCCCGCAAGCGGGCGGAGCTGTCCGAGATCGGCGCCAAGGCCGCGGCCGAGGCGCGGAGCACCGGAGAGCCGGTCCGGCTCCGGCCGATGTCCCCGTTCGAGCGCAAGGTCGTGCACGACGCGGTCAAGGCCGCTGGTCTGAGCAGCGAGTCCGAGGGCGAGGAACCGCAGCGCTTCGTCGTCGTGCTGCCTGCCTGATCGGCTCGCGTACGTTCCACCGGCCCCGTCTGTTGAGCAGACGGGGCCGTACTTTGTCAGCCTGGTAGTTCTGGTGGTCAGCGCACAGCGCGCTTTTTGCGGTACGGAAGGACGGTCCCCCGTGACGGAGGCAGCAGAGCTTCCCCCTGCGCCCGAGCAGGCGCGTGAAGTGTTCGGCGATCGCTTCGACGATGCGGTGCGGTACGCCGAGCTGCTGGCGGACGCCGGTGTGCAGCGTGGGCTCATCGGTCCACGTGAGGTGCCCCGGCTCTGGGAGCGGCACCTGCTGAACTGCGCGGTGCTCTCCGAGGTCGTGCCCGAGGGCGTGACCGTGTGCGACGTCGGTTCCGGTGCGGGGCTTCCGGGCATCCCGCTGGCCCTGGTCCGTGGCGACCTGAAGATCACGCTGCTGGAGCCTCTGTTGCGGCGCACGAACTTCCTCACCGAGGTGGTGGAGCTGCTCGGTCTGGACCACGTCACGGTGGTCCGTGGCCGTGCCGAGGAGGTCCTCGGGAAGCTGCCACCGGTCCATGTGGTCACCGCGCGGGCGGTGGCGCCGCTGGACCGTCTGGCCACCTGGGGCATCCCCCTGCTGCGTCCCTACGGGGAGATGCTGGCCCTCAAGGGCGACACGGCGGAGGAAGAGCTGAAGGCCGCCGCCTCGGCCCTGAGCAAGCTGGGGGCGGTGGAGACGGACGTTCTCCAGGTCGGAGAGGGAGTGGTGGACCCGCTGTCGACGGTCGTCCAGGTGAAGGTCGGTGAAAGCCCCGGGGGAGTACGGTTCGCCGCCAAGCGGGCCAAGGCGGCCCGCCCCGCCCGGCCGTCGCGCCGGCGCCGCTGACGCTTGTCGCCCGCCCGCAGCCTGCTCCCACCCGCGTCCTGCTTCCTGCTTCCTGCTTCCTGTTTCCCGCTTCCGGCTTCCGGCGTCCGTGCCGCGTGCCCCGTACCGTGCCCCGTGTTCCGATAGGACGGACCTCGTCCGCCTCCGGCCACGGGGCACGGCTACTCCCGCGGGTACTCCAGCACGGTCCACCCCTAGCCTCACGTGCCCGTCGCCCGGAGTGTCGTAGACCTCTCGCGCCGTCACCTCGGCATCGTTGTTTCACGTGAAACGTCGCTCACTGCTGCAAGGTGCTATCGGCCGCAGCCACGCCGCCGCCGAACCGCGCGACCGAAAGCCTGCCGCTCCCCTGCGAAAGCCGTCGAGCGGTTCGCTCGCCAGGGGTGACAAGTTGTCCACAGAGGTGGATTTCTCCACAGAACAACCGGCCTCACTGGTTCGCACCCCCGAAGGCATGGGACGCTCTGTACATAGAGAGCCTGAAGTCGAGGAGAGTGAATCCTTGCGGTCCGACGCCAACATCGCGGGACCGATGACCGATCCGGTCCCCGGTCCCCGCACCGAGTCGCAGGGGGACGATGTTTCACGTGAAACACTGCCCCCCATGGACGACACCCCCATGGGCCATGCCAGTCAGCAGGCGGTGGACGCCATGGGGCGTGCCGCCGGGGAAGGTCTGCCCCGTCCGGAGCAGACCCGGATCATCGTGGTCGCCAACCAGAAGGGCGGCGTCGGCAAGACCACCACCACGGTCAACGTCGCCGCGTCCTTGGCTCTGCACGGCAATCGGGTCCTGGTCGTCGACCTTGACCCGCAGGGCAACGCCTCCACTGCGCTGGGGATCGACCACCACGCCGAGGTTCCCTCGATCTACGACGTCCTGGTGGACAGCCGTCCGCTCTCCGAGGTGGTGCAGCCCGTACCGGACGTCGAGGGGCTTTTCTGTGCGCCCGCCACGATCGACCTTGCGGGTGCCGAAATCGAGCTGGTCTCCTTGGTCGCCCGCGAGAGCCGCCTGCAGCGGGCCCTCCAGGCGTACGAGCAGCCGCTGGACTACGTCCTCATCGACTGTCCTCCGTCGTTGGGTCTGCTGACCGTCAACGCGATGGTGGCGGGCGCCGAGGTGCTGATCCCCATCCAGTGCGAGTACTACGCGCTGGAGGGCCTGGGTCAGCTGCTGAGGAACGTCGAGCTGATCCGGGGCCACCTGAACCCGCATCTGCATGTCTCGACCATCCTGCTCACCATGTACGACGGCCGCACCCGGCTGGCTTCCCAAGTTGCCGAAGAAGTCCGTAGCCACTTCGGCAACGAGGTGCTGCGGACGAGCATCCCGCGGTCCGTGCGCATCTCGGAGGCCCCGAGTTACGGACAGACGGTGCTGACCTACGATCCAGGTTCCAGTGGTGCCCTGTCGTACCTGGAGGCCGCCCGGGAGATCGCTCTCCGGGGTGTGGGCATCAGCTATGACGGCTCGCAGGCGCACACGGGCGCTGTGATGGGCCAGCTGCCCAGTGGGCAACCGCAGGGCGGCCAGGTGGCGGAGGGGCAGATGATGAGTGGACAGAGCATGGTGGAGGGGATCCAGTGAGTGAACGACGCAGAGGGCTGGGCCGCGGGCTTGGCGCACTGATCCCCGCAGCGCCGACGGGGGACAGGCCGGTCGGCGGTCCGGCGGCTGCGGCGGCTCCTGCGGGCACGGCCACGCAGGCACCCCCCGGTATCCCCGGGTCCGTGGGAGAGCGTGGTGTGCCGGCGGCCAAGCTGGCGTCCCTTCCGGCGGTGCCGCGTGGTGTCGAGGACGCGGCACCGGCCGGAGACAGCGATCTGCCGGCATCTCCGGTGGGAGCGCATTTCGCCGAACTGCCCCTGGACTCCATCACCCCCAACCCGCGTCAGCCGCGGGAGGTGTTCGACGAGGACGCCCTGGCGGAGTTGGTCACCTCCATCAAGGAGGTCGGCCTGCTGCAGCCCGTGGTGGTCCGGCAGATCGGTCCGGGGCGCTACGAGCTCATCATGGGCGAGCGTCGTTGGCGTGCCAGCCGCGAGGCCGGCCTGGAGGCGATCCCTGCGATCGTCCGGGCCACCGATGACGAGAAGCTTCTTCTCGACGCTCTGCTGGAGAACCTGCACCGGGCCCAGCTGAACCCGTTGGAGGAGGCGGCCGCCTACGACCAGCTGCTGCAGGACTTCAAGTGCACGCACGACCAGCTGGCCGACAGGATCGGTCGTTCCCGGCCGCAGGTCTCCAACACGCTGCGTCTGCTCAAGCTCTCCCCCGCCGTCCAGCGACGCGTGGCAGCCGGAGTGCTCTCGGCCGGTCACGCGCGAGCGCTGATCTCGATCGAGGACGCTGAGGAGCAGGACCGGCTGGCGAAGCGGATCGTGGCCGAAGGCCTCTCGGTCCGAGCGGTCGAGGAGATCGTCACCTTGATGGGGACGAGCCCGGAGAAGCCTGCCCGAGCCAAGGGACCCCGCGCCGGCTCCAAGGTGTCCCCTGCACTCTCCGAGCTGGCCACCCGTCTGTCCGACCGCTTCGAGACGCGGGTCAAGGTGGATCTGGGCAAGACCAAGGGGAAGATCACGGTCGAGTTCGCCTCCGTGGAGGATCTCGAGCGGATCCTGACGACTCTGGCACCCGACGAGACTCCGGTGCTGAAGGACCTGTCGACGGACACCGAGCAAGGCGTCCAGGTCGACGAGTAGGCGAGCGGGAGAAGCGCAGTAGGCGTACGTGCCCCGCGGGCGCGGGTCGTGTCAGGCGAGATCCGGACACGACCCGCGCTTTGCTTTGTCACCAGGGTCACGAAGCCTCATGGTGGAAGGTGAGACCACAGGAAGCGAGGAAGCACGTTCATGGGGCGTCGGCTTGTTCCGCTCACGCTGGACAATCTCCAGGACCTTCCCCAGCGATGCCGAGGATGTGTCTTCTGGGAGCTCGATCCCTTCAGTGGGGAGACGGCTCTCAAGGAAGGCAAGGCCGAGGTCGAGAAGGAATCCTGGATTTCCGCCGTACTGCTCGACTGGGGATCGTGCGGTCGCCTGGTCTACGTGGACGACGTTCCAGCGGGCTACGTCCTCTACGCGCCGCCCGCCTACGTGCCTCGCGCGACGGCGTTTCCCACCAGTCCTGTCTCTCCGGACGCGGTCCAGTTGATCACCGCGTTCATCCTCCCTGAATACCAGGGGCAAGGGTTGGGCCGGGTACTGGTGCAGACGGTCGCCAAGGATTTGCTGCGGCGGGGATTCAAGGCGGTCGAGGCGTTCGGAGACGCCCGCTGGAAGGAGCCCGCCTGCGTGCTCCCCGCGGATCATCTGCTGGCGGTCGGCTTCAAGACGGTCCGTTCCCACCCGACCTATCCGCGGCTTCGCCTGGAACTGCGATCGACGCTCTCCTGGAAGGAGGACGTCGAGATGGCCCTGGACCGACTTCTGGGGGCCGTGCAGAAGGAACCGGCACTCCGTCCTCTCTGAGGCACCGGAGGCCGGGAGACGAACGAGAGGGCCGACCCCGCAAACGGGGATCGGCCCTCTCCTTCTTGCCGCCTCCCGCGATGTTTCACGTGAAACCTGGTTTCACGTGAAACATCGCGTCCGTGGGCGAAGACGGTTACTCGGAGATGAACTCCTCAAGGTCCCGCACGATCATCGACTTCGGCTTGGCGCCCACGATGGTCTTGGCAACCTCACCGCCCTGGTAGACGTTCAGCGTCGGGATCGACATCACGCCGTACTTGGCGGCGGTCGCCGGGTTCTCGTCGATGTTGAGCTTCACGACCTCGATCTTGTCGGCGTGCTCCGCAGCGATCGCCTCCAGCGAGGGAGCGATCTGGCGGCACGGGCCGCACCAGGCGGCCCAGAAGTCCACGAGGACGGGCTTGTCGCTCTTGAGGACCTCTTCCTCAAAGGTCTCATCGGTGACGTTCTTCAGGCTGCCGGCCACAGAGGGCTCCTAACTACGGATCGGTGGGGGGAGTGGAATCAGGCGGACGTCTTCTCCGGCTCCGCCTGCTGCTCGGAGTCGGAGAGGGAGGCCAGGTAGCGCTCGGCGTCCAGGGCGGCGGAACAGCCGGTGCCGGCCGCGGTGATCGCCTGGCGGTAGGTGTGGTCGACCACATCGCCGGCGGCAAAGACACCGGTGACGTTGGTGCGGGTGGAGGGGGCCGCCACCTTGAGGTAACCCTCGCCGTCGAGCTCCAGCTGGCCCTTGAAGAGCTCGGTGCGCGGGTCGTGTCCGATCGCGATGAACAGGCCGCTGACCGCCAGGTCCGACAGTTCGCCCGTCTTCACGTTGCGCAGCTTCAGGCCCGAGAGCTTGGCCTCGCCCTGGACCTCGGCGACCTCGCTGTCCCAGATGAAGCGGATCTTCGGATCGGCGAAGGCTCGCTCCTGCATCGCCTTGGAGGCCCGCAGGGTGTCCCTGCGGTGGACGATGGTGACCGACTTGGCGAAGCGCGAAAGGAAGGTGGCCTCTTCCATCGCGGTGTCGCCACCGCCGATCACGGCGATGTCGTGCTCCCGGAAGAAGAAGCCGTCACAGGTGGCGCACCAGGAGACGCCCCGACCGGAGAGGGCGTCCTCGTTCGGCAGACCCAGCTTGCGGTGCTGGGAGCCGGTGGCGACGATGACGGCCTTGGCGCGGTGGACGGTTCCGGCGGTGTCCGTGACGGTCTTGATCTCACCCGTCAGGTCGGCCGAGACGATGTCGTCCGGGATCAGCTCAGCACCGAAGCGCTCGGCCTGGGCCCGCATGTTGTCCATGAGCTCCGGGCCCATGATGCCGGTCTGGAAGCCGGGGAAGTTCTCCACCTCGGTGGTGTTCATCAGCGCGCCACCGGCGGTGACGGCGCCCTCGAACACCAGCGGCTTCAGCGACGCGCGCGCGGTGTAGAGCGCCGCCGTGTAGCCGGCGGGCCCTGAGCCGATGATGATCACGTTACGGACGTCGCTCACGGCGGGATTCCTCGTCTCTGGAATACGTCTACTGGCGGGCAAGTCTGATGCGGTGAGCCTGATTCGGCGCTCTCACATCACCCCAACGGATCCTAGAGGCCGGGCATTCCCCTCCGTGCGGGGGCACGCGAGTGTCTCGGTGCGCGGGCATCCTGAAGGGCAACGCCTACCGGATACCCCGACGTGGCGGGCTCATCGTTCAGCCGGCGGTGCGGGCGTACGACTGCCGCAGAAGTACGTCTGCCTCGGCCTTGCTGCCCGAGGAGGAGTCGGTGATGCAGGAGGCATCCACCACGTAGGCGAGCACTCGGGCATCGCTCTTGGGGTCAGGGAGAACCACCAAGTAGGCGGTCTTTCCCTGGAAGGTTCCCTTCTGGGCGGCGAGAGCCTCCTCCGGGCTGTCGATGCCTTCCCGGACACAGGCGGGGACATCGACGTCCGGTCGGCCCAAGACCCTGGGCTGCGGTGAGGACGACTCTCCGGACTCGTCGGCTTCGGCGAGAAGTCCGGTCACCTCCTGCTCGAGAGGGCGCCCGGAAAAGGTCGATGCCGTCGGTGGGGCAGGGTCTTCCTGGAAGGGCTGCATCAGCAGCAGAGCGATACCGGCGGCCGCAGTGGCGAATACTGCGCCGATCGCCAGCGAACGACGGCGCCGGGTGCGCGGCCGTCCGACGGCTCGGCCGGGGCTTGAGGAAGTGGGGCGGACCGGGGGATGCGTCCCGCCGGGACCGTTCGGCCGACGGTCGGTGGGACGTGCTGTTTCACGTGAAACATGTGCTGCCGAAGTGGTGGCCTCGGGGGCGGTGTTTCCGTGACCCGTGATGCTGCCCATCTCGGCGTCACCGTCACCCGAGCCGGTCTCCGCCCTGGCACCCGCTGTGCTCAGCAGAACCTCGGCGGCCAGGGCCGCGTCGATCCGGCCGGCGACATCGGCGGGCATCCGTACCGGTCCGGGCAGGGTGCCGAGTGCGCCCCGGATCTCCTCCAGCGCTGCTTGGACGTCGGTACAGAGAACGCAGTCCTCGAGGTGTCCGCTCACCGATGCCGTGCGGTCGGGTGCGAGGACACCTTCCACCAGGTCGGAGATCTCCGTGACGTCCGGGTGCCCGGCCGTGTCTTTCGTGGAGGTCACGCTCGATCACCTCCGCCCTTCGCGGTCGCAGAATCAGTGGGTCCAAGGGTGGGCCTGTCCGGTGCGCTAGGTGGGACGGATGCGCGGTGCGGACGGTTCCGCCCTTCATAAGGAGGACCTGGAGGATGTGCGCCGTGCTCCGTGGGTGGCGTCCTCAGATGGGCCAGCAGAGGAAGAAGTCGGGCTCGGCCCCGGGCACAGCGGCTCTTCACCGTGCCGACCGGTACGTCGAGGATTCCGGCGGCCTCCGCGACCGGATAGCCCTGCATGTCCACCAGCACCAGTGCGGACCGCTGGTCCGGTGGAAGGGTGGCGAGCGCGCGGACGAGTTCTCGGTGGAGGTCGTTGCGTTCCGCGGGCGCGGAGGCCGCTTCGTGCGGCTCCAGCAGTTGTTCCAGGCGCTCCGGGTCGTCCACCGGCGATGTCCTACGGGTCGCGGCCTTGCGTGCGCGGTCCAGGCAGGCGTTCACCGTGATGCGGTGGAGCCACGTGGTCACGGCCGAGTGGCCGCGGAAGGTATGGGCGCTGCGATAAGCGGAGACCAGGGCATCCTGGACGGCGTCCGCAGCCTCTTCCCGGTCGCCGAGGGTGCGGAGGGCCACCGCCCACAGACGGTCTCGATGGCGGCGGACCAGTTCACCGAATGCCTCGGGATCACCCCGCAGACGGAGAGCGATCAGTTCCCGGTCGTCCGTGCCCTCGTACCTGGCGGTGTCTGCCATCCGGCCCTCCCCCTGGGGTCCACTCCCCCGAGTGGGCCGCGGCCCGTGCCGTGCGTGGGGCGGCGACCCGTCGTCGGTGCGTCAGCTGCTCACCTTGACGTCCACCACCCGGCCGCGGAAGGTGCCGGAGCTTTCCGGTGGGAGCTTTGTCAGCCAGACGAGGAGGTAGCGGGACTCGACTTCCTTGTCCGGGGTGAGGGTCACCGAGGTGCCGGAGCCCTTGGCCACCTTGGCGTAGTCGTCGAAGGAGGTGGGCTGGGAGCCGGCGCTGACGTCCGCGGCACGGAGCTCGACCGAGGTCTCCCCCTTGAAGGTGACGGTCACCTTGCCGACCGTCTGGGTCTTCCCCAGGTCGAGGATGACGCCGACGCCCGGCTTCAGGTTTCCGAACTCGGCATAGCCTCGGTAGTAGTCCGTCTGCCAGTAGGTGTCGGACTTGCCGTCGTAGACCTTGCTTATGTCCGACGGCTTCTCCGTGCTGTCACCGAAGGGGTCGAAGTCGGTGGCGTTCTTGATGGCTATCGGCTCGGGCTGCTGGGGCTTGTCGTCCTTCGGCTGCGTCTGTGGCACCGTGTCGAGCGGTTCGCCGCCGTTGTGCATCAGGACGTCCGCGAGCTGCCAGCTTCCCAGGCCGAGGGCGGCGATCAGAAGGGCGGAGACCGCCCACTTGAGTGCCTTGCCCGTCCGGGTCTCCAGCGGGGCGGGAGGCGCCGGAACGGGCGGCGGTACGGGACCCGCGGCCGTGTACGAGGTCCGCGCGTACGGGGGACGCGGGTACTCGGAGGGCGGCGTGAAGGAGGGCTCGGGCCGCCGGACGCGGGGCATCTCGATGACGGCCTTGGAGAGCTCCTCCGGCGTGGTGCAGGCGGCCTCGTGGCGGGAGGCGGTGGCACCGTCGTTGGCGAGGGCCCGCATGGCGAGTTCGGAGAGCCCCAGGTGGACGCCCGCACGGACCTGGTCCGGGGGGATCAGACCGAGGTCCTTGGGCAGGCCGGAGAGGCCGTGGGCGTCGGTCTCGTAGGGCCACCGCTGGGTCAGACCGGCATAGAGAAGGGCGCCGACGGCCTCGGTGTCGGCGCGCTGCGGGGTGTCGGAGCGGACGCCGCGCAGCGCGGCGCTCACGGCGAGGCCGCGGATGCGCCACTGTCCGGTGGACGTGCGGAGAACGGTGCCGGGTGTGAGGCAGAGATGCGCCAGGCCCTCGCGGTGGGCGGCGGCCATGGCCTGGGAGACCTGGAGGACCATCTGGTAGGCGTCGTGCGCCTCCAGCGGCCCTGACGCCAGCAGGGCCGTGAGTTCGCTGGCGTCGGGGAGCCATTCGTGGACGACGTAGACCAGGTCCTCGTCCTCCACGGCGTCGAGGACCTGGACGAACCGGGGGTCGCCGAGGAGAGCCGCGGAGCGGGCCGCGGAGAGGACCGATCGGGCGCGCGGATGGTTGGCGGGAAGGATGTGGACACCGACGGCGCGACGGAGCATCTCGTCCATCGCGCGCCAGCTGCTGAACCCGTCCAGACGGGTGACGCATTCCTCCAGGCGGTACCGCCTGGCCAGCTTGTGGCCACTGTGCAGTTCCAGCGCCTGGGCGGGGACGGAGTCCGCCACCACGAGGTCGCCCTGCGCCTGGTCGTGCTCCGTGCCCGGTCGCCGCTTCTGGGCCACCCCGTCGGCCGTGGACTGGTCCGCCTCGGCGGTCAACGACTCGTCGCCGCTGTTGCCTGCCACGTCGACGGCAGCTGTGCTTCGTTCCGCCACCGTCGTCCCTGCCTCCCCATCCGTCGCGTGCTCACCACGCCGAAACCCATTGTGCCCACAGTCCGTCACTCCGCACGACAAGCGGTGGCGGCCGATGGTTGTGCGCCTACCCCGGACTCAGCGCCCGAGGCGTCCCCGGACCATGCCGACCAGAGAATTGAGCTCCTCCACCCTCATCCGCCGCGCGGCCAGGAAGAAGACCCCGAGGAGAACGATGCCACCCAGCACGAGCGCACTCAGCGATCCGAGGATTGTCCATCCGAGGGTGCGGCCGATGCCGTAGGAGACCGCCCCGCTGAGTGCGGCGGCCGGGACCGACGCGATGCAGAGCCTGGCATACGTCCGCAGGACGCGGGAGCCGTCCAGGTCGCCGCCGAGCTTCTTCCGCAGGCGGCGCCATGCGACGCCCACACCGATGCCGTAGGCGAGGCCGTAGGAGGCGGCCATGCCCACCACGGCCCACCGGGCGGGGAGCAGCAGGAAGCAGAGGAACGACGCGCCGGCGTTGCCCGCCGCGACGATCACGGTGTTGTAGAAGGGCGTCCGGGTGTCCTCGTAGGCGTAGAAGGCGCGGAGCACGACGTACTGGACCGAGTAGGGGATCAGGCCCAGACCGAAGGCCATCAGCATGTAGCCCATGTTCGTCGCCGCGGACGTGCCGGAGCCGCCGAACATCAGGTTGCACATCGGGACGCCGAGAGCGAGGAAGCCGAAAGCGATCGGCACGATCGCCACGGCGGTGGTGCGCAGGCCCTGCGAGATGTCGTCACGGACGGCACCGGCATCGTCCTCGGCCGCGGACCGGGCCAGGCGCGGCAGCAGCGCGGCCATCAGCGACACCGTGATGATGGCCTGGGGCAGGCCCCAGATCAGCTGGGCGTTGGCATAGGCGCTGAAGCCGGTACCGGGGATGCTCTCGCCGTCCAGCAGGGCCGCGGTGGCCAGCTGCGAGACCACGACGGCACCCAGCTGGTTGGCGAGGACGAAGAGGATGGTCCACTTGGCCAGCTTGGCGGCCTTGCCCATGCCGTGGCCCCGCCAGTCGAAGCGGAGCCGCAGCTTGAACCCGCTCTCCCGCAGGTAGGGGATCATCGCCAGCGCCTGGACGACCAGGCCGAGCAGTACCCCGATGCCGAGCAGGCGGACGCCCTCCGGCGGGATGGACTGCACCTGCATCTTCGAGTCGGCGGCCGTGCCGTAGACCCAGAGGAACATGCCCAGGGTGACGATGATGACGATGTTGTTGAGGACCGGGGTCCACATCATCGCGCCGAACCGGTTCCTCGCGTTGAGAATCTGCCCCATCACCACGTGGATGCCCATGAAGAAGATCGTGGGCAGGAAGTACAAGGTGAAGGTGACGGCGACGTCGTTGGCGGCGGGCTCGTCCGCGATGGAGCTGGAGAGGGCGCGGACGAGCAGCGGCGCGCCCAGCATGGCGAGCGCGGTGAGGGCGGCCAGGGCCACCATCACCAGGGTGAGCAGGCGGTTGGCGTACGCCTCGCCGCCGTCCTCGTCCTGCTTCATGGCACGCACCAGCTGCGGCACGAAGACGGAGTTCAGGCCACCGCCCACGGTGAGGATGTAGATCATCGTCGGCAGCTGGTAGGCGACCTGGAAGGCGTCACCGAGCGTGGCCGTGCCCAGCGCGGCGACGATCAGCATCGAGCGGACGAATCCGGTGAGGCGCGACACCAAGGTGCCGGCGGCCATCATGGCACTCGACTTCAGGACGTTGGACGCACGGCCGCCCTTCTTGGCCGTCGGAGCGGGCTCCGGGCCCGCGGCCGGTGTGCCGGGCGGCTGCGGAAAGGCCTGAGGCGGCCCGGCCGGGCCGGGGGGCACTCCAGGCACCACCGGAGCCTGTGCGGGGCCGGGGACGCCCACCGGGGGCAGGGCAGGGCCCGCGGCCGGGTCGGCCGGAGGCCGGGGGCCGTTCGGCTGCTGGTCGCGATAGAGGTTGGCGAAGGCGTCCGGGCTCCGGTCCGCCGAGGCGGCACCGGTCACCAGTTCGTCGATGCCGACGTACGGGGTGGTGCGACCGTCCACCGGCCCGCCCGGGCCCTGGCCGGGCGCCGGAGCCCAGACCCGCGGGTCCGGACCTCGCGGAGGCTCCTGCGGCCGGGTGTGGCCGTAGGGGTCCTGCGGGCCCGGTGCGGCGGGCGGATGCATGGCGCCGTCGTAGAACGCCTCACCGACCGGCTCCTGCGAGAGATCCTGCTCCCGATGGCCCGGCCCTCGATGGTCCGGCCCTGGATAGGGGTCCTGGTCGTAGGCGTCCTGGTGGTACATGTCCGTGGGCGGCTGCGGCGGCACCTGCCCGTGCTCGGTCGGCGGCATGCCGGGGTGGCCCGAGCCGCCCGCGGACCGGCCGCGGTCACCGTCGTACGGCGCGTTCATGGTTACCCCACCTCATGGTTTCCCGGGCCGACCGGCCACGACATCGCTCAACGGTCCACTTTCTCACCCGTGGCGGACGGGTCGGCGCTTTCGGCCGAGGTGTCCGGGCGCGGGTCACTCGCCTGCTCGGGGGCGTCCGGGCCGTCCCCGGCCCCGTCCCCGGCCTCGTCACCCGCGGCTGCCTCCGCATCGCCCTCGTCGCGCGCCGCGGCACGCTTGCGCTGGGTGTACATACGGAAGCCTGCCAGCACCAGGATCAGTACGCCGCCTCCGATGACCAACATCACCGTGGCGGTCACCTCGGTGGCGCGGACGTCGAAGGCCACCGAGCGGCCGTAGGCGTGCCCGTCCTCCGTGTAGAGCTGGGCGACCACCGTGACCGGGCCGTTGGCGTTGGCCGAGGTGGTGAACTTCACCGAGTGGCTGTGCCCACCGGACACAGAGATCGGCTGCTCGTCGTACTTCTGCCCGTCGATCTCCAGACGGGAGGGGTTGGTGGAGGTCAGCCGGAGGACCAGACCCTCGACGCCCTGCACCAGGTTGTTCTGCACCGTCACCGGGATGGTGGCGCTGTGCCCGGAGAGCTTGGTCTCCGACTTGTCGATCAGCGACACCTGGTCGGCGAGGTCGTCGAGGTATGCCTTCACATCGGCGCGGTAGTCGCCCGCCGCCCCGGCATGCCCCCGCCAGGAGACGGACATGGCGCGGTTCATTGCCCGGCCGAACGGCGTGACGACCCGGTCCTCGTTGCTGAGGATCACCTTGAAGCTGTCGAGCTTGGCCTGTGTCTCGGCGATCTGCTCGAAGGCCTCCCGGGGGAGCTGCTTCTTCCGCAGCGCCGACGGGTAGGCCGACTGCGGCGGCACGGTGGTGGAGGCCCGGGGATCCGGATCGTCCTCCACGGCCTCCGCAAGTGTCTGCGGGGTCGACCAGGACCCTTCCCGGAGGGCGGTCAGGGCCTCAGCCATCGCCTGTGCCTGGCTCGCGGACGGCATCCGCTGCGGGGCGACGACGATGCTGCGGTCCTTGTTGGTCTGCTGGGTGATCGCGACGCTCTGGGCGAGGAACTTCTGCACGGCCAGGGTGGCGTTCTCCGCCCGGGTCAGGTCGCCCTCGAAGGCGGTCGACAACCATGCGTCGGCCACCACCGCGGTGGTACCGCCACCGATGGGACGGGCGGCCGAGGGGGTGTAGGAGAGGTCGTCCTTGAGGCTGTCGCTGCGTGCGATCACCTTGTCGGCGCCGGCGGAGGTGGCCACGTTCTTGATGGCGGGGTCCAGTGCGCCCTCGACCGGCCAGGCGTACTCCGTGCTGGGCTCCACATGGAGGATGGTCCGCACGGTCTCGGCGGCCACACCGGTGGCTTCCTTGAGGTGGTTCAGCGTGCCGCTGACATTCCGGCCGTTGTGCGCGACGGAGGCCAGGTCAGGGTCGCCGTAGGGCAGCGCGACGACTTCCTGGTCCTCGACCGCGGAGGAGAGCTTGGCCAGCCAGCGGTTGGCCTGGGTCTCGTGCTGCTGCGTGCCGGCCACCGTCCGGCCGTCCTCGGTCTTCACCTGGTAGGAGCCGTCCGCCATGGCGTCCACGGCGGCGAGCAGGTCCGGGTCGACCACCCAGGTGATGTCGAGCCGGTCACCCAGCGAGACCATGCGGTCCAGGCGGCCACCAGGCGCGATCTCGCGGGACAGTGAGTCGTTCAGGAACACCGGGGCCTGCTGCTCGTCGGTCTCCGCGGTCATCTGCACGGAGGAGATCAGCGGCCAGAGGAAGGTCGTACGGGTGCTGGTCCCCTTCTCCGGCTGCCAGGGCAGCACGGTCCGCTGAATGCCGAGCACCTGCTCCGCCCACGGCTGGTCGGCGGTGCGGCCCGAGACCGAGGCACCGAACTGGTACACCCCGGCACCTCCCAGGCCCAGCTCGTCGGCCGGGACGGTGATGGTGAAGGGCTGCGACACCTTCGGCTCGAGCCTGGCGAACTCGGCGGTGTGATCGCCGCCGACCGCCTGGCCCTCCACGCCGTTCTGGAACGCGGTGCGCCGGGAGACTTCCTCGATCGATGAGCGGGTCTGCAGCGCCTCGCCCAGCCGAAGGTCGACCCGGGCTTCGGTGACGGCCTGCTTACCCGTGTTGGTGACGGTGCCGGAGACGGTCAGCGTGTCGTCCTCGGTGACGACGCCCGGTGTCACCTTGTCCAGGGAGACGGACACGGGCCCGGAGGCATCCTGAGCGGCCTCCGCGGCCGCCGGTGTGGCCGTGGGGGCCGCTGCCGCCGACCCGGCGGAGGGCAGGTGGAGGAAGCCGGCCAGCAGAGGCGCTCCGGCAAGCACTGCGCCGGTGCGCCGCAACCACCGGCGGCCAGGTGAGGAACTCATCCCCTGGAAGTCTGCCGCCTGGGCCACGCGCTCGTCCGTCCCTCGTCGTCGGTGGTGGTCTTCGGTACCGGATCTTCGGCCGCCGGTCGTACGGCGACCGGCTGCGGGGTTGTTCCGCTCGCCGGCTCCTGTCCGAGTGTGCGTCCAGGCATGGTAACGAGGTGGGAGGAGAGGAAGTGCCACGGACCGCTGTGCAGGACCCCGGCGGAGCGCTGTGCAGGGTCCGGCCGGCTGTGCCATCGCTCATACACGGGCCAGGAATCCACTGGCGAGCGCCCCGAGCGCCGGGCCACGTACTCTTTTCTGTTGTGCCGAACGCCAACGAAGACAAGTCCCGTGCCCTGAGTCAGGCCGAGAGCCTCGCGGTGAGCGAGCTGCTGAGCGTGGCCCCTGTCGCCGACGATCTAGGACACCGATTCCACGAGGCGGGGTTCCGTCTCGCCCTGGTCGGCGGATCGGTACGGGACGCCCTGCTGGGCAGGCTGGGCAACGACCTGGACTTCACCACCGACGCCCGTCCCGAGGACGTGCTCAAGATCGTGCGGCCCTGGGCGGACGCGGTCTGGGAGGTGGGGATCGCCTTCGGCACCGTCGGCTGCCAGAAGGACGGTTACCAGATCGAGGTCACCACCTACCGTTCGGAGGCGTACGACCGCACCTCCCGGAAGCCCGAGGTGTCGTACGGCGACTCCATCGAGCAGGATCTGGTGCGTCGTGACTTCACGGTCAACGCGATGGCGCTCGCGTTGCCTGAGAAGGAGTTCGTCGACCCTCACGGCGGCCGTGACGATCTGGCGCGCCGGGTGCTGCGCACGCCGGGAACCCCTGAGGAGTCCTTTTCGGACGACCCGCTGCGGATGATGCGCGCCGCTCGGTTTGCCGCGCAGCTCGACTTCGAGGTCGACCCCGAGGTCGTCACCGCGATGGGCGAGATGGCCGGACGGATCGAGATCGTCTCCGCCGAGCGGGTCAGGGACGAGCTGAACAAGCTGATCCTCTCCCCGAACCCTCGCAAGGGCCTCACCCTGCTGACGGAGACCGGGCTGGCCGACCGCGTCCTGCCCGAGCTTCCCGCACTGCGTCTTGAACGGGACGAGCACCACCGCCACAAGGACGTCTACGACCACACCCTGATCGTGCTGGAGCAGGCGATGGATCTGGAGGAGAACGGGCCCGATCTCACCCTCCGTCTGGCGGCTCTGCTCCACGACATCGGCAAGCCGCGCACCCGCCGCTTCGAGGGAGACGGCAGGGTCTCCTTCCACCATCACGAGGTGGTGGGCGCCAAGATGACCAAGAAGCGGATGACGGCACTGAAGTACCCCAACGAGATGGTGCGGGATGTCTCCCGTCTCGTGGAGCTGCACCTGCGCTTCCACGGGTACGGCACGGGTGAGTGGACCGACTCCGCCGTCCGCCGCTATGTACGGGACGCGGGCCCCCTCCTGGACCGCCTGCACAAGCTGACCCGTTCCGACTGCACCACGCGGAACAAGAGGAAGGCTGCCGCTCTCTCCCGTGCTTACGACGGTCTGGAGGAGCGCATCGCCCAGCTCAAGGAGCAGGAGGAGCTGGACTCGATCCGCCCGGATCTGGACGGCAACCAGATCATGGAGATCCTCGGGGTCGGCCCCGGCCCGGCGATCGGTCAGGCGTACAAGGTCCTGCTGGAGCTCCGTCTGGAGAACGGCCCCATGGAGCACGACGCCGCAGTGGCCGCTCTCAAGGAGTGGTGGGACGGGCAGCGCTGACGCGAGGTGCCGTCCCGGGATGTTTCACGTGAAACGTCGGTGTGGGACGAGGCGCCGTTGTGTCGATGGGCGATGTTTCACGTGAAACATCGCCCATCGAGCGTTCGGAGTGGTCACCTGCGTGCCTGCGTCGAGATACGCCACAGGGTCACCGCGGTGATCCCGTACAACGCCGCCACGGTGATCACCAATGCAGGCGAGCGGCCGTCGGCAGGCAACATCAGTGCCGCCACGCCGGCCGCTCCGACGAACGCCACATTGAACAGCACGTCGTAGACCGAGAAGACGCGGCCGCGGAACCGGTCCTCGGCGTGGGACTGCACCACCGTGTCGGTCGAGATCTTCGCTCCCTGGGTGATCACCCCCAGCAGAAAGGCGGCCACCATGACCGGCGCCGGAGTGAACGGCAGCACCAGAGCCGGCGCGAGCACGGTGGCGCATGCGGTGCACAGGGTCATCCAGCGCAGCGGCCCCAGGCGTCCGGCCGCGGAAGGGGTGACCACCGCGGCGACGAAGAAGCCGGCGCCCGACACGGCGACCGCCACGCCCAGCAGCGCCAGGCCGTCCTGCGCTCCACCGGATGTGGTTCCGGTGCTCCAGGCGTGGCGGCAGAGCATCAGGACCATCACCGTCTGGGCGCCGTAGCAGAAGCGCATCACCGTCATCGACGCCAACGCCCAGGCGGCCTGGCGCCTGCCGGGTTCCGTGAGGTGGCGCAGCCCTTCGGACAGGCCGCGAGCGGTTCCGGTGAGCGCCTGCCGAAGCCGGGGAGCGGGATCGCCGTCCCGGTCGGGTCCCAGAAGGTCGGGCGCCATCCGCAGGGAGGCCAGCCCGGCGCAGAGATACAGGACGGCGCCCAGAAGGACGACCACGGCGTCGGAGTCGGCCCCGGTGAGCCTCACGACGAAGGCCAGGCCGCCTCCCGCGGTGGCCGCGAGGGTGCCTGCCGTGGGGGTGAGGGAGTTCGCGGTGACCAGCCGTCCGCCGTCGACCACCCGGGGCAGAGCCGCGGAGAGGCCGGCCAGGACGAAGCGGTTGACCGCGGTGACGCAGAGGGCGGAGACGTAGAAGAGCGGGCCCGGTGCCCCACCCAGCATCAGCACGGCGGTCAGCAGAGCGAGGAGTGCGCGCAGCAGACTGCCGTACAGCAGGATCTGCCGGCGGCTCCACCGGTCGAGCAGGACTCCGGCGAACGGCCCGATGAACGAATACGGCAGAAGGAGCACAGCCATGGCCGAGGCGATCGCCGCGGCCGAGGTCTGCTGCTCCGGGGAAAAGACCACGTAGGTGGCGAGAGCCACCTGATAGACGCCGTCCGCGCCCTGGGAGAGCAGCCGTACGCCCAGGAGGCGGCGGAAGTCACGCAGGCGCAGCAGGACGGACAGGTCGCGTACCGCAGACATGGGGCTCAGCCTCACATACCCGGTGCCCGGAACTGGGGGAGGGGCCCCGGGCGACATGCCCGGGGCCCCTCCGGGGTCCCTGTGGTGCTTACACCGTGAACGGGTGAGGCGGACGTCAGCGCTCGATCTCGCCCGAGATGAACTTCTCGACGCTGGTACGGGCCTCGTCGTCGAAGTACTGGACCGGCGGGGACTTCATGAAGTAGCTGGAGGCGGAGAGGATCGGGCCGCCGATGCCGCGGTCCTTGGCGATCTTCGCCGCGCGCAGGGCGTCGATGATGACACCCGCCGAGTTCGGGGAGTCCCAGACCTCGAGCTTGTACTCCAGGTTCAGCGGGACGTCGCCGAAGGCGCGGCCCTCGAGGCGGACGTACGCCCACTTGCGGTCGTCCAGCCAGGCCACGTAGTCGGAGGGGCCGATGTGGACGTTCTTCGCGCCGAGGTCCCGGTCCGGGATCTGGGAGGTGACGGCCTGCGTCTTGGAGATCTTCTTGGACTCCAGGCGCTCGCGCTCGAGCATGTTCTTGAAGTCCATGTTGCCGCCGACGTTCAGCTGCATCGTGCGGTCGAGCACGACACCGCGGTCCTCGAACAGCTTCGCCATGACGCGGTGCGTGATCGTGGCGCCCACCTGCGACTTGATGTCGTCACCGACGATCGGCACACCGGCCTCGGTGAACTTGTCCGCCCACTCCTTGGTGCCGGCGATGAAGACCGGGAGGGCGTTGACGAAGGCGACCTTGGCGTCGATGGCGCACTGGGCGTAGAAGCGGGCGGCGTCCTCGGAGCCGACCGGCAGGTAGCAGACCAGGACGTCGACCTTCTGGTCCTTGAGGACCTGGACGACGTCGACCGGCTCGTCGGAGGACTCCTCGATGGTCTCGAGGTAGTACTTGCCGAGACCGTCGAAGGTGTGGCCGCGCTGGACGGTGACGCCGGTGCGCGGCACGTCGCAGATCTTGATGGTGTTGTTCTCGGAGGCGCCGATGGCGTCCGCGAGGTCGAGGCCGACCTTCTTCGCGTCGACATCGAAGGCGGCGACGAACTCCACGTCACGGACGTGGTACTCGCCGAACTGGACGTGCATCAGGCCAGGCACCTTGGACGCCGGGTCGGCGTCCTTGTAGTACTCGACGCCCTGCACCAGCGAGGCGGCGCAGTTGCCCACGCCGACGATGGCTACGCGAACCGAACCCATTCCGGTGGCTCCCTGTGTGTACTCGGTGAAACCGTGCGGCTTCACGTGTTGTTGTCTTCGGGCGTCTCGGGCGGGGTGCCGTCCCCACGCCGGGTCTGGTCGCCCGTCGCTCCAGATGACGTGTCCTGCTGAGCGGAGTCCGAGGACGGCGACCGCTTCTGGTCCCGTCCGGCCCGCTCGCTCTCGATGAGCTCGTTCAGCCAGCGCACCTCGCGCTCCACGGACTCCATGCCGTGGCGCTGGAGCTCAAGGGTGTAGTCGTCCAGGCGCTCCCGCGTCCGAGCGAACGAGGCGCGCATCTTCTCCAGACGCTCCTCGAGCCGGCTGCGTCGGCCTTCCAGCACTCGCATGCGCACATCGCGGGAGGTCTGCCCGAAGAAGGCGAACCGAGCCGCGAAGGTCTCGTCCTCGTAGGAATCGGGGCCGGTCTGCGAGAGCAGTTCCTCGAACCGCTCCTTACCTTCCGCGGTCAGCCGGTAGACGATCTTGGCGCGGCGCCCGGTGAGCGGGGCGGCCAGGGCGTCCACAGGTTCTGCGGAGGGCTCCTCGATCAACCAGCCGTTTGCGACCAGCGTCTTGAGGCAGGGGTAGAGGGTTCCGTAGCTGAAGGCGCGGAAGACGCCCAGCGACGTGTTGAGCCGTTTGCGCAGCTCGTAGCCGTGCATCGGGGACTCGCGGAGCAGGCCGAGTACGGCGAACTCGAGGATGCCGGATCGCCGGCTCATCGTCGCCTCCTCTCTGCCGCGGGCTGTCGTGGGTCGACTTTATATTTCCCCGATGTATCGACTCGATACATCCAGACGATAGGTCGGCTCCAGGCGGCGTACAAGAGGAGACTCGGTGAGCGGCGTCACATCATCGAATCGGGTGCATCGCTATGCGTCGTTCATGGTCGAGAACCCCATTTGCGCAAGTTCGGCGATGCGTAGTCTGTGCGGCATGCATACCGCCGGGAACCAAGTGACGTCCGTGGAACGTCCACGTCCCAGGTGTAGTACGGCTGAGCGAATGACCATCGGCCGTACGTCGGGGGGACCGGAAACCAGCCGCTGTTTCCAGGCGCTCATGTACGCGCCTGCCCGAGGAGTAATCGTTCGATGAGCGAGCACCGTCGCAAACCGCCACAGCCGCAGGGAGGCGGACGTGCCGCGGCCCGACGCGCCCAGTCCGGTTCGTCCTCCGGCCGCCGCGCGGCTCCGCGAGGAGCCACCGGCTCCCCGTCCGCGGGTTACCACGGGCCGGGCGCGGAGGAGCGTCCGCAGGGAGGCCGCGCCGAGGCCCGCCGGGCCGCGCAACGGTCGGGAGGGGCCGGAGGG
Organism: Streptomyces abyssomicinicus; assembly: GCF_008974245.1. Classification (GTDB taxonomy): domain Bacteria; phylum Actinomycetota; class Actinomycetes; order Streptomycetales; family Streptomycetaceae; genus Streptomyces; species Streptomyces abyssomicinicus. The sequence continues at coordinate 424,958 of NZ_BBZI01000009.1, forward strand.
GGGCGTCGCAGAGCGGCTCCCGAAGGACGACGTGGCCGAGCCGCCGCGTCCCGGGACCGGTTCATCGACTATCCGCGTGCCGGGAAGTACGGCGCCGCCCGATGGGTGCCGTCGTGGCGCCTGGTGACGGGTATGTTCGTCGGCTTCTTCGCCGGCCTCCTGCTGGTGGGCGGCGTGGGTTACGCCATGGTGGACATCCCGAAGGCCGACGAGGCGGCGACCGCGCAGAACAACGTCTTCTACTGGTCCGACGGCTCCCAGATGGCGTCCACCGGCGGCAAGGCCAACCGTCAGATCGTGCCGCTGGCCGAGATCCCGGACGAACTGCAGAACGCGGTGATCGCCGCCGAGAACGCCTCCTTCTACGAGGACAAGGGCGTCGACCCGATGGGTATCGCCCGCGCGCTCTTCAACATGGCGAAGGGTGACGAGGTCCAGGGTGGATCGACGATCACCCAGCAGTTCGTGAAGAACACCTACCTGGACCAGAGTCAGACGCTGACGCGGAAGTTCAAGGAGCTGTTCATCTCCATAAAGGTCGGCGCGAAGATGGAGAAGGAAGACATCCTCGCCGGCTACCTGAACACCGCCTATTACGGACGGGACGCCTATGGCGTCCAGGCCGCCGCCCAGGCCTACTTCGGCAAGGACTCGAAGAAGCTCACGGCGGAGGAGAGCGTCTTCCTGGCCTCGGTCCTCAAGGGCCCCAACCTCTACAACCCCGACGGCGGCGTCGGCTCCAGCGCGACACCGAAGGCGAACACCCAGCGGGCCGAGAAGCGCTGGGAATGGATTCTGGACCGCATGGTCGAGGTCGACCGGATGCCGCAGTCCGAGCGCAGTGAGATCACGGACTTCCCCAAGCTCAAGAAGCAGAAGTCCAAGCTCGCGGGCCAGACCGGCTACCTGATCGACATCGCCAAGAGCTATGTCGCGAAGACGGCCGACATCTCCACCGACGAGCTGGAGAAGGGTGGCTACCGGATCTACACCACCTTCGACAAGGACCGGGTGCATGAGCTGGAGGAGGCCGTCCAGGAGACACGTGACGACCTTCTCGACGAGAAGAAGCGCCCTGACACCGACACCCACGTGCAGTTCGGTGCGGCGTCCATCGATCCTGACTCGGGAGCCATCGTGGCCGCCTACGGTGGCGACGGGTACGACAAGGGGCACTACACCAACAACGCGGACACCATGGGTGTACCGGTCGGATCGACGTGGAAGCCGTTCGTGCTGGCGTCTGCAATGGAGTACGGCACCGTCCACACCGACGGTCAGCCCCTCTCGCCGCAGAGCCTCTACCAGGGCAACGACCTCACGGTGATCAATGACCAGAACGGCGAGCCCATCAAGAACAACAAGGGCCTCCCGTTCCAGCAGAAGAACGAGGGCACCCAGGCCTGGGGACTGATCACGCTCGACAAGGCCATGGAGCAGTCGGTCAACGTTCCGTTCGTCCAGCTGGGCATCGACGTGGGGCTCGACAACACCCGCAAGACCGCCATGGACCTGGGCATCCTGGAGGACAGCTTCGACTCCGGGAACATGAACAACGCCTCGTTCTCCCTGGGCACCTCGACCCCCAGCGCGATCCGGATGGCTGACGCCTACGCGGGCTTCGCCTCGTCCGGAACCCATTACGAGCCGTACTCGGTGACAAAGGTCATCGACGCGCAGCGCGACGTGGAACTCCCCGGCTTCGAGGAGCCCGAGAAGGAGGAGGCCCTCGAGCCGGCGGTCGCCGACAACGTGACCAAGGTGCTGGAGAACGTGGTCCAGAACGGCACGGCCAAGGCGCTCGCGGACCTGCCCTTCCCGAACGCCGGCAAGACCGGTACGACGGACGAGAACAAGTCCGCCTGGTACGTCGGGTACACCTCGGAGCTCTCCACCGCGGTGGCGATGTTCCGGACCAACCCGAAGGACAAGGAACTGCTGTCCATGAAGGGCGTCGGTGACCTGCCTTCCATCCACGGTGGTGACATCCCCGCCGACGTGTGGAAGGAGTACATGTCGGTGGCGATGCAGGACAAGGACTACAAGCCGCAGCCCTTCCCGGCGCCCGCGCCTCTCGGCACGGTCTACAACCCGTCCCCGAGCCCGGAGCCGAGCGCTTCGGAGACCGAGAGCGAAGAGGACGACGAGAAGGACGACAAGCCCACGCCGAGCAAGCCGGTGGATCCGCCCACGGACTGTGAGCCCTTCGACTTCGAGTGCATGACCAACGGCGGCAACACCGACGGTCAGACCACGGACGGCGGAACCCTCGGGGAGACGGACTCCGGAGGTACGACCGGTAGTACGGACGGCGGTGGAACCGGTGGTGAGGAAGACAGCGGCACCATCACCGAGGGCACCGTCTTCGGTAACACCAACAGCGGTGGCGGGAACGGGAGAGGCGGAACAACCGGATAGCTCCGGAATCAGCCGTCACGTCCGTTTCACGTGAAACATGGGGCCGCCGCACCTTCGGGTGCGGCGGCCCTCGCCCGTTTCTCACGCCGGTACGGCAGGATGTGCGCCATGCCGAGCGCAGAGACGACGCACCAGAGCAACCCCGGGCCTCCCGAGCCCGGGACCGGAGCCACCGTGGCGCAGGTCCGAGTGGAACCGGTCTCCCCCACGCACGAGGATCCGGTGGCCGTGACGGGCAGCGAGTTCCTGGGCGGTCCTTCGGGGCGGCACATGCTGACCGGCACGTCCTGGTGGTCGCCCGTCCGAGTGGTGGTACTCGTGGCGATGGCTCTCTTCGCCCTGGGGCTGGTCCAGAAGGCTCCCTGCTACAACGGGGGCTGGTTCCACGGCGCGGGCGCCCAGTACACCCATGCCTGCTACTCCGACATTCCGCACCTCTACCACGCGCGTGGTTTCGCGGAAGGTCTGGTGCCGTACTTCGACCGGCTGCCGGGCGACATGGACTACCTCGAATACCCGGTGCTCACCGGCGTGTTCATGGAGGTCGCCTCCTGGCTGACCCCTGACGGAGGAAGCTTCCAGGACCAGAGCCAGAACTACTGGATGGTCAACGCCGGCATGCTGATGGTCTGTGCCGCGGTGATCGCCGTCTGCGCCGCGCGGACCCATGCCCGGCGGCCCTGGGACGGTCTGCTGGTCGCCCTGGCACCGGCCTACGCGCTCACCGCCACCATCAACTGGGACCTCCTGGCCGTCGCCCTGACGGCCGGCGCGATGCTGATGTGGGCGCGCTCCCGTCCGCTGGCCTTCGGTGTCCTGCTCGGTCTGGCCACGGCCGCCAAGCTGTATCCGGTGTTCCTCCTGGCGCCACTGCTGGCGCTCTGCTGGCGCTCGGGACGCTTGCGGGAGTACGCGACCGCTCTGGCGGGTGCCGCAGGCGCCTGGCTGGTGGTGAACGTACCGGTGATGCTCTTCGCCTTCGAGGGCTGGTCCAAGTTCTACCGCTTCAGTCAGGAGCGGTCGGTCGACTTCGGCTCCTTCTGGCTGATCCTCGACCAGCGCACCGACCTCGACCTCTCCCCCGCCGTGGTGAACCCCCTCGCATTGGTGCTCACCCTGGTGGCGGTGGCCGGTGTGATGGCCCTGTGCCTCTCCGCGCGCCGCCGGCCCCGGTTCGCCCAGGTGGCCTTCCTGGTGGTCGCGGCCTTCATCCTCACCAACAAGGTCTACTCGCCCCAGTACGTTCTCTGGCTGGTGCCTCTGGCCGCCCTGGCGCGGCCTAGGTGGCGTGACTTCCTGATCTGGCAGACCTGCGAGGTCATGTACTTCCTGGGCATCTGGATGTACCTGGCGCAGACCAGCGGCGGTGACAAGGCCAAGGGCCTTCCCCTGGAGGGGTACCAGTTCGCGATCGTCCTGCATCTGGTGGGGACGCTGTTCCTCTGCGCCGTGATCGTCCGCGACATCGTCCGGCCGGAGGGCGACGTGGTGCGGCGGTCGGGCGAGGACGATCCCTCGGGCGGCGTGCTCGACGGAGCGCCGGACACATCCCGCCGTGCAACTGGAGGGGGCTCTCCCCATGAGCAGAGCCCCGAGGACGCCGAGGGCTCCGACGACGCCGTCGCCCCCACGGACGAGACCGACGGCGACCCGTGGAAGTACCGCGGCGGCTCCCTCCGCAAGGAGAAAGCCGCCGGGAACGAGGACGGGAACAGGTAGGACGGCTCAGTTGTCGACGAGCCGGTCGAACTGCGTCGTGGTGTGGCGCAGGTGCGCGACCAGCTCGTCGCCCACCTTGGGCTCCGGCGCCTCCGCCGGGACGAACAGGATCGAGACCTGCATGTGCGGAGGTTCGGCGAACCACCGCTGTTTGCCCGCCCAGACGAAGGGCGACAGGTTCCGGTTGACGGTGGCCAGACCGGCCCGGGCCACACCCTTGGCCCGCGGCATCACGCCGTGCAGCGCCTTGGGCGCCTCCAGGCCGACACCGTGCGAGGTGCCGCCCGCGACGACGACCAGGTAGCCGTCCGAGGCCACCTTCTGCTGGCGGTAGCCGAACCGGTCGCCCTTGGAGACCCGCGTGACGTCCAGAACGGCGCCGCGGTACTCGGTCGCCTCGTGGTCGCCCAGCCACAGCCGGGTGCCGATCCGCGCACGGAAGCGGGTCTGCGGGAACTGCTGCTGCAGCCGCGCCAGCTCGTCCGCCTTGAGGTGGCTGACGAACATGGTGTGCAGCGGGAGCCGGGCGGCCCGCAGACGGTCCATCCAGCCGATGACCTCCTCGACGGCGTCCGAGCCGTCGGTGCGGTCCAGGGGCAGGTGGAGGGCGAAGCCCTCCAGACGGACGTTCTCTATGGCGGTGTGCAGCTGCGGGAGATCGGCCTCGCTGACGCCGTGGCGCTTCATCGAGGACATCACCTCGATGACCACACGCGCCCCCACCAGGCCGTAGACCCCGTCGACCGACGAGACCGACCGGATGACCCGGTCCGGCAGCGGCACCGGCTCCTCGCCGCGCCGGAAGGGCGTCAGGACCAGCAGGTCGCCCCCGAACCAGTCCTTGAGCTTGGCAGCCTCGTAGGTGGTGCCGGTGGCGAGGACGTCGGAGCCCAGGCGGGTCGCCTCCTCGGCCAGCCGCTCGTGACCGAAGCCGTAGCCGTTGCCCTTGCAGACCGGGACGAGGCCGGGGAACGAATCCTGCACGTGCTTGTGATGTGCCCGCCAGCGCGCGGTGTCGACGTAGAGCGTGAGCGCCATGGCCGGTCCGGACCCTTCTCGTGGCTGCGGATATGAGGTGTGGAGAGGGCTGTGCCGCTGTGCGGCGGCCTCAGCTGACTATGGAAGCAAACACCGTGGTGGTCAGCGGCGCGACATGTAGATGTCGAGAGCCTTGTGGAGCAGCTTGTTGAGCGGGAAGTCCCACTCGCCCAGGTACTCCGCCGCCTGGCCGCCGGTGCCCACCTTGAACTGGATGAGACCGAAGAGGTGGTCCGACTCGTCGAGCGAGTCGGAGATGCCCCGCAGGTCGTAGACGGTGGCGCCCAGCGCGTAGGCGTCCCGGAGCATCCGCCACTGCATGGCGTTGGAGGGGCGGAACTCGCGGCCGGCGTTGTCGGACGCGCCGTAGGAGTACCAGACGTGCCCTCCGACGATCAGCATGGTGGCCGCGGACAGGTTCACGCCGTCCTTGCGGGCGAAGTACAGCCGCATGCGGTTGGGGTCCTCGGCGTTGAGCGCCGTCCACATGCGCTGGAAGTAGGAGAGCGGACGAGGTCGGAAGCGGTCGCGGACCGCGGTGATCTCGTAGAGCCGCTGCCACTCCTCGAGGTCCTGGTAGCTGCCCTGGACGACCTCGACGCCGGCCTTCTCGGCCTTCTTGATGTTGCGACGCCACAGCTGGTTGAAGTTCTTGTGCACGTCGTCGAGCGAGCGGTTCGCCAGCGGAACCTGGAAGACGTAGCGGGGCTGGACGTCGCCGAAACCGGCACCGCCGTCCTCACCCTGCTGCCATCCCATCCGGCGCAGCTTGTCGGCGACCTCGAAGGCGCGCGGCTCGATGAAGTCAGGCTCGATGTCGCGCAGCCGCTTCACGTCGGTGTCCTGGATGCCCTTCTTGATGGAAGGGGCGTCCCAGCGGCGAATGATCACCGGCGGGCCCATCTTCACCGAGAAGGCGCCCTGCTCCTTCAGGTGGGCCAGCATGGGCTCCAGCCAGTCGTTCAGGTTGGGGGCGTACCAGTTGATGACCGGGCCTTCGGGCAGGTAGGCCAGGTACCGCTTGATCTTGGGAAGCTGCCGGTACAGCACCAGGCCCGCGCCGACCAGCTCACCGCTGCGGTCGTCGAACCAGCCCAGGCTCTCCGAGCGCCACTCGGCCTTCACATCCGCCCACGCCGGTACCTGCATGTGGCTCGCCGAGGGCAGGCTCTGGATGTAGGCCAGATGCTGTTCTCGGCTGATCGTCCTCAGGGTCAGGCTCATTCGGGGCGCTCCTCGGCTGGCGTGTCCCCACATGTAGGGGCTCCGGCTCTCGCGCCGAAGCCTACTGTGCCTGCCGAACGTACTGACGGTCACGTACGGGGTCCGCCCCGGTCCGGGGACCGGCGGGGCCGGTGCGGACCGGGGCGGACGGGGAAGAGGACGGGGGAAGGGGGAAAGGGAGGACCTCGGTGGATACCTCGGTGGATCCCGATGGTCCTTGCCGCCGGGACGGCGGCGTCGGCGGTGGGCTACGAAACCACCCCGCCGAAGAGACCTCCGTGGGACATGCCCAGGAAGAATCCGAGTGCGCAGGCGCCAAGGCCGATGATCAGCCCGAACCGCTCGCGGGTGGTCGCCGAGATGAACTGGCCGACGCCCCCCGTGACGATGCCGACCAGGCCGGCCCATGAAGTGATCAGGTGCAGGTTGTGGAACCCGGCCGTCACCAGGGCCAGTACACCGAGCACCAGCGTCACGCCGAGCAGGGCGTTGACCCTGGGGTGGGGCTTGTGGTCGGTGGCGAAGAGGGACCCGTGAATGGTGGGCCGCGGCTGCGAACGCGTTGTCTGTGCCATGAGCACCTCCCGACGGAAGCGGCGCATCCTAGTCGGCGAGTACCCGATATGTGCCGGATCGACGCTGCTCGCGCACGGATTTCAGCCGGAAGCCGGTGTGCGGGTAGTCTGTACCGTCTGCACCGGTGTCTGCCCATGTCACGAAGGCTTCCGCCCCGACTGTCAGTGGGTCCCGATACCGTTGCTCATGCAACACCACGCATACAACCCTCCTGCCACGGATCGACCGTGGCCGCTGAGTCCAAAGGAGGTGGGTTCCACATGCGTCACTACGAGGTGATGGTCATCCTCGACCCCGATCTGGAGGAGCGCGCTGTCGCCCCCCTGATCGAGAACTTCCTTTCCGTCGTCCGTGAGGGCAACGGAAAGGTCGAGAAGGTCGACACCTGGGGCCGTCGTCGTCTCTCGTACGAGATCAAGAAGAAGCCCGAGGGCATCTACTCGGTCATCGACCTGCAGGCCGAGCCTGCGGTCGTCAAGGAGCTCGACCGCCAGATGAACCTGAACGAGTCGGTCCTCCGGACCAAGGTCCTCCGTCCCGAGATGCACTGAGCCTGCCGGCTCGGTCATTCCCGGGAATCGAGTAGCACCACCAGCAGCCAGCAGCAAACCCGCTGAGAGGTTCCCCCATGGCAGGCGAGACCGTCATCACGGTCGTCGGCAATCTGGTCGACGACCCCGAGCTCCGCTTCACGCCGTCCGGTGCGCCGGTCGCGAACTTCCGTGTCGCGTCCACCCCCCGCACCTTCGACCGGCAGACCAATGAGTGGAAGGACGGCGAGAGCCTGTTCCTGAGCTGCTCGGTCTGGCGGCAGACGGCGGAGAACGTCGCGGAGTCCCTGACGAAGGGCATGCGCGTGGTCGTCCAGGGCCGGCTGAAGCAGCGGTCCTACGACGACAACCAGGGCGTCAGGCGGACGGTCTACGAGCTGGACGTCGAGGAAGTCGGCCCCAGCCTGCGGAACGCCACGGCGAAGGTCACCAAGACCTCCGGCGGCGGCGGCGCTCGCGGTGGCCAGGGCGGTTACGGCGGCGGTGGCGGCAACCAGGGTGGCGGCGGCTGGGGCGGAGGCCCCGGCGGCGGTCAGCAGGGTGGCGGCGGCTCCCAGCCCGACCCGTGGGCGACCGGCGGTGCTCCCGCCGGCGGCCAGGGCGGTGGCGGCTGGGGCGGCGGCAACTCCGGCTCCGGCGGTGGCTACTCGGACGAGCCCCCCTTCTAGGGCGGACTCGTCACCCACACTTCTTGATCACACAGGAGAATCACCATGGCGAAGCCGCCTGTGCGCAAGCCGAAGAAGAAGGTCTGCGCGTTCTGCAAGGACAAGGTCCAGTACGTGGACTACAAGGACACGAACATGCTGCGGAAGTTCATTTCCGACCGCGGCAAGATTCGTGCCCGCCGCGTGACCGGCAACTGCACTCAGCACCAGCGTGACGTCGCCACGGCTGTGAAGAACAGCCGTGAGATGGCGCTGCTGCCCTACACGTCCACCGCGCGATAAGGGAAGGGTGACCGAACAATGAAGATCATCCTCACCCACGAGGTCTCTGGCCTCGGCGCTGCCGGCGACGTCGTCGACGTCAAGGACGGCTACGCTCGCAACTACCTGATCCCGCGGAAGTTCGCTATCCGCTGGACCAAGGGCGGCGAGAAGGACGTGGCGCAGATCCGCCGCGCCCGCAAGATCCACGAGATCCAGACCATCGAGCAGGCCAACGCCGTCAAGGCGCAGCTCGAGGGCACCAAGGTCCGTCTGGCCGT
>NZ_BBZI01000009.1:434369-602655 GCF_008974245.1 Streptomyces abyssomicinicus
TCGTCTCTTCGGCTCCGTCACCCCGGCCGACATCGCTTCCGCGATCAAGGCTTCCGGTGGCCCCGAGGTCGACAAGCGCCGCATCGAGCTGGGCGCCCCGATCAAGACCCTGGGCTCGCACGAGACCTCGGTGCGTCTGCACCCCGAGGTCGCTGCCAAGGTCAGCGTCGAGGTCGTCTCCGCCTGAGCCTCGGCTCGGGACTGAGCTGACGCTCACGACCACCAAGAAGGGCCGCACCCCGTAGGGTGCGGCCCTTCTTGTCGTCCTGCCCCCTGCCGCTGCGCTGTTTCACGTGAAACGGCGGCGGGCTCCCCTTGGGGGTCGCTGGTTGCGGGTGCGCCGGCCGCCGTCAGCGGGTCGCGCCGGTGACGATCCACCGTCCGGATCGGGCGCGCCACCAGAGAGTCAGCAGTCGCACGGCCATCATCAGCGTCATCGCTCCCCAGAGCGCGGTAAGACCGCCACCCATGGCGGGCACCAGAAGTGCGGCGGGCGTGAAGACGACGAGCGTGGCGAGCATGGCCCAGGCCAGATAGGGGCCGTCGCCCGCGCCCATGAGCACGCCGTCCAGTACGAAGACGACCCCGCAGAGCGGCTGGCCCAATGCGATGACGATCAGAGCCGGGAACGCCGCATCATGGACCGTGGCGTCGCCGGTGAACAACGGCAACAGAAGGGGGCGCGCCACTACCACCAGGAGTCCGAGGGCGATGCCCGCGGCGATCCCCCACTCGACCATGCGGCGGCAGACCTCGCGGGCTTTCTGAGCATCTCCGGCTCCGAGGTAGCGCCCGATGATGGCCTGCCCGGCGATGGCGATGGCGTCCAGGGCGAAGGCCAGCAGGCTCCACAGGGAGAGGACGATCTGGTGGGCTGCCACGTCGGCGTCGCCCAGCCGGGCCGCGACCGCAGTGGCGATCATCAGAATTGCCCTCAGGGAGAGGGTGCGGACCAGCAGTGGGACGCCGGCCTGAGCGGACGCCCGGATCCCGGCCGCATCCGGACGCAGTGACGCCCCATGGCGCCGGGCCCCGCGCACGACCACGACCAGGTAGACGGCCGCCATGCCGCACTGGGCGATCACCGTGCCCCAGGCGGAACCCGCGATCCCCATGCCGGCGCCGTAGACCAGCACCACATTGAGGACAGCATTGGCCACGAATCCGGCGATGGCCACCCGCAAGGGTGTCTTGGTGTCCTGCAGTCCTCGCAGCACGCCGGTCGCGGCGAGGACGATCAACATCGGGGGTATGCCGAGCGAGGAGATCCGCAGATAGGTGACGGCGTACGGGGCAGCGGTGTCGGAAGCGCCGAACAGCCCGACCAGGTCCGGGGCGGTGGGCAGCACGACAGCGATCACCGCGCAGCCCAGGAGAAGCGCCAGCCAGATGCCGTCCATGCCCTGTCGGATGGCGGCGCCGAGGTCACCGGCACCGACCCGCCGGGCAACGGCGGCGGTGGTCGCATAGGCGAGAAAGACGAAGACGCTGACCGCAGTCGTCAGCAGAGCCGACGCCACGCCGAGACCGGCCAGTTGCGCGGTGCCCAAATGCCCGACGATGGCGCTGTCCGCGAGGATGAAAAGGGGCTCGGCGACCAAGGCCCCGAAGGCCGGGAGAGCCAGCGCGATGATCTCGCGGTCATGTCGGCGGCGGCCCGTCCGACCGATAGCGGAAGCCTGTGTCATAAGCACCAATCTAATCTTCCACAGGTAAGTGGCGCAACGCAGTTGTGGCGCTTACTTCGCCGGGGCTGACGTGGCCTCTCGCACAGCGTTCCGGGAGATCTTGACCGGGCGGCCGATTTTTTTCTTCTGCACAACCCCTGGGCGACGTAAGCGCAGGTCAACGAGATGGCGACAGGAATCCTGCGGGCTTGTTCACAGCGCTGTCCACCGACTCGTGCACAGGATTCGAGGAGTTGTCCACAGCATACGGCCGGTCTTCCACATGGCCTGTGGATAACCAGATTGGCTGAGGGTGCCTGCGGGCTTAGCGTGGTGCGGTGCTCACCCCCGCGCCGAGTGGAAATACCCCCACGTAACCGGCACATCTCAAGGGTAGGCGAGCAGCTCGATCTGTCAGAGCCGTGTCGTACAACTGGTAGGCACGGCGAGGTCCGCACGGCGGACGGGAGGAGGGTCGCTCGGTGAGCATTTCCGAGCCCTTGGACGACCCCTGGGCCGAGAGCGGTCCCAGTGATCGTCTGCCCGCGTCGCGCCGCCGTGAGGACTCCGGTCCGGGCCGTTCCGGCGGTCGTGGGGACCGTTCCGGGGAAGGAAGGTGGGCCGACCAGGAGGTCTCCCCCTTCGAACGGGTGCCGCCGCAGGACCTCGACGCCGAACAGTCCGTGCTCGGCGGCATGCTGCTGTCCAAGGACGCCATCGCGGACGTGGTGGAGGTCCTCAAGGGCCACGACTTCTACAAGCCGGCCCATGAGCTGATCTACCAGGCCATCCTGGACGTGTACGCCAAGGGCGAGCCGGCCGACCCGATCACCATCGCCGCCGAGCTCACCAAGCGGGGCGAGATCAACAAGGTGGGTGGCGCCGCCTACCTGCACACCCTGGTCCAGACGGTCCCCACCGCGGCCAACGCCGAGTACTACGCGGAGATCGTCCACGAACGGGCCGTGCTTCGCCGCCTGGTGGAGGCCGGAACGCGGATCACCCAGATGGGATACGCGGCGGACGACGACGTCGACGAGATCGTCAACCGCGCCCAGGCCGAGATCTACGCCGTCACCGAGCAGCGCACCAGCGAGGACTACCTCCCGCTCGGCGACATCATGGAGGGCGCGCTCGACGAGATCGAGGCGATCGGATCCCGCAGCGGAGAGATGACCGGCGTCCCCACCGGCTTCACCGACTTCGACGCCCTGACCAACGGTCTGCATCCCGGTCAGATGGTCGTCATCGCCGCCCGTCCGGCCATGGGTAAGTCGACCCTGGCGCTGGACTTCGCCCGTGCGGCGTCGATCAAGCACCAGCTGCCCAGTGTGATCTTCTCCCTGGAGATGGGCCGCAACGAGATCGCCATGCGACTGCTCTCCGCGGAGGCGCGGGTGGCCCTGCACCACATGCGGTCCGGCACCATGACCGACGACGACTGGACGCGGCTGGCGCGCAGGATGCCCGACGTCTCCGCCGCGCCGCTCTACATCGACGACTCCCCGAACCTGTCGATGATGGAGATCAGGGCCAAGTGCCGTCGGCTGAAGCAGCGCAACGACCTCAAGCTGGTCGTCATCGACTACCTCCAGCTGATGCAGTCCGGCGGATCCAAGCGCGCCGAGAGCCGCCAGCAGGAGGTCTCGGACATGTCCCGTAACCTCAAGCTGCTGGCCAAGGAGCTGGAGATCCCGGTGATCGCGCTCTCCCAGCTGAACCGAGGCCCCGAGCAGCGGACCGACAAGAAGCCGATGGTCTCCGACCTGCGTGAGTCCGGATCCATCGAGCAGGACGCCGACATGGTCATCCTCCTGCACCGCGAGGACGCCTACGAGAAGGAGTCCCCGCGCGCGGGTGAGGCCGACCTGATCGTGGCCAAGCACCGTAACGGTCCGACGGCCACCATCACCGTCGCCTTCCAGGGCCACTACTCGCGCTTCGTGGACATGGCCCAGAGCTGACGCGGATCGGAGACCGGTAGGTCGAGCCGCCCACCGGTACGGGTGATCGGGCTCCGACGGTGGCGCCTCGGTGGTGCCCGGGTGGTGCCCGGTGGTGCCCCCGACACCGTGGGCTCGCGGGACATCGCTCGTGGGTTCGGAAGCGTCCGGCGGGGGAGACGGCCGCGAGGGTGCGCGCCGGTGAGGGGCACCCGTCCAAGCTAGGGGCCGGCGGGACGCTGCTCAGCGCCTTGTCTCGTACCTGGTCAGGATCACGCCGTCGGGAAGCGTCCGCGTCTCCACCAGGTTCAGGTTCACCCAGCTGTCCACCGCGGCGAAGAACGGCGTGCCGCCGCCCACCAGGACCGGATGGGTGGCGATCACGTATTCGTCGATCAGCCCGGCGCGCATGGCCGCCCCGGCGAGCGTCGCGCCGCCGATGCTCATCGGGCCGCCGTCCTCGGCCTTGAGCCGGGTGATCTCGGCGATCGCGTCGCCGGTGACCAGGCGGGCGTTCCAGTCGACCTTGTCGATCGTCGAGGAGAACACGACCTTCGGCGTGTCCCGCCAGTTCCGCGCAAACTCGACCTGGGCCGGGGTGGCGTCGGGCTGCTGGTCGCCGGTCGGCCAGTAGACGCTCATCACCTCCCAGAGCTTGCGCCCGTACAGCGACAGGCCAGTCGCCTGCTCGTGGTCGAGCCACCACTGGAACAGCTCGTGGCTCGGCGGTCCGCTCCAGCCGATGTCGTCGCCGGCCGCGGCGATGTAGCCGTCCAGGGTCAGATTCATGCCGTAGATCAGTTTCCGCATGGCCGAGCCTTCCGTCCGTGTCCGGTGTGGAGACCAGCGTGGCCCGGGGAACTCATCGGCGCGCGATCCGGCTCGCCCAGACCCTGTACCCGTCCGCGGGGACCCCGCGGACGCGACGGCGTCAGAACCAGTGCAGGCAGTGCGGAGGACGCTCGGCGCGGAAGAGGGCGTCCGCGAGGGCGGCCGCGCCCGGGCGGTGGGCCCGGATGTGTCCCGCTCGCACCAGGGTGCTCACCGAGGTGCCGCCGAGGTAGACGGCGCCAAGGTCCTGCACGTCCAGTGACAGGTCGGGGTCGAGGTCGGTGGGGACGCAGTCCGCCTTCCCGTCCCGGACGGTCAGCAGGTGGCGTCCCCGCTCGCCGAGGAACGGGTCGTCGACGTCGAGGACCAGCTCGCCGTCGGTGAACCAGCCGCGGGAGGTCAGCGCCCGGGGGACGTCCAGCAGGCGCACCCAGAGCCAGTCGGTGACGTGGCCGACCTCGCCGGCGCGGTGGTCGGTCAGCTGCCAGCGCAGCGGGTGTCCGGGCGGGACGTGCTTGAACACGACCTTCTCGACCAGGTCGTGGCCGAGGACGAACCTGGCGAGGTCCGTGAAGACCGCGTCGTCGGCGGCGATGGTCTCGTCGACCGTCAGGACCTGGTCCGCCAGCGAGTAGCTGGCGTAGCCGTCCGGGACACCGTCGGCGTCCCGGTGGACGGCGACGTACCGGGGCGCTTCGGAGACGGGGGGCTGCCCCGCGCCCCGTTCCCACCAGCGGTGGGGCCGGGAGAGCGCGCCGGGCTGTGCGCGGCGGTACCGGTCGTAGACCTCCTCCAGGAGCTCTCCGCACCGGGAACGGCGCAGCACCTCCACGGAGCCCGATCCGGAGCCGACTCCGGAGCCCGATCCGGAGCCGACTCCGGAGCCCGATCCGGAGCCGGAGCCCGAGCCGGTGTTCGCGCCGTTACCCGTCCCGCGTGCCCGGGGGAGCGACCAGGCGGCCTGGTGGCGCGGCACCGTCAGCCGCTGCGTGTAGGTGGCCGGCCCGTAGCCGAACCTGCCGTAGATCGGGGCCTCCGAGGCCAGCAGCACGGCGAGGACCTCTCCCTGGGCCTTCAGGTCGGTGAGCTGCCGCCGCATCATCGCGGTGAGTACACCCTGGCGCCGGTGCGTGGGCAACACGCCGACCGCGGTCACCCCGGGGGCCGGGACGAGGACCTCGCCGGGCAGCGTGAGCTCGAAGGAGTAGGCGCCCGCGGTGCCGACCGGGCGCCCGTCGTCCGTCTCGGCGATCAGGCCGCGGTCCATCTCGAACGCCGACCACCAGGCGCCCCTGCCGTCGGCCGGGGTGTCCGGGACGACCCCGAACGCGACGTGGAGGGTGTCGACGAAGACGTCGAGGTCCTGGTCGGTCGTGGAACGGATCTCCATCGCTGGCGGTGCCTCCCCGGGATACCGGCACCACGACCGTGGCGCCCGCCACAGTGCAGTACCGGCACCACCCCCAGGTCAATCGAATTACGGCCGACGTGCGGCCGCGACCCGTGATCTGCCGCTCGTGCGCGCATTGGGGCTCCCGTGGCGTCCGCGCGACGTTCCGCGGTGGTCCCGTCGCCCGGATCCGTCTGATCCACTGAGTGCCATGACGACACCTCAGGAAGAGCACGCCCTGCTCCCCGCCACCCGTCGCGCGCTGCTGCACCGGATCGCCGTCGCACAGGCCGAGGGCCGGGCCCCGTCACTGACCGCCGCGGTCGTGAGGGGCGGGGAGATCGTGTGGACCGGGTCGCGGACCTCGGTCAACGGGCACGCGCCCGACGGCGACGTCCAGTACCGGATCGGCTCGATCACCAAGACCTTCACCGCTGTCCTCGTGCTGCGGCTGCGCGACGAGGGACGCATCTCGCTCGAGGACCCTCTGGAGAAGCACCTCCCGGGCACCTCGGCCGGTGGGGCCACCATCGCCCAGCTGCTCGCCCACACCGCGGGCCTGGCAGCCGAGTCGCCCGGTCCCTGGTGGGAGCGGACGCCCGGATCGCTGCGTCCCGGACTGGCCGACGTCCTCGGCGAGGATCCGCTGCTGCACCCGGGCGGACGCCGCTTCCACTACTCCAACCCCGGTTACACGCTGCTGGGCGCTCTGGTGGAGGAGCTGCGGCAGGAGCCCTGGGAGCGGGTGCTGCGCCGTGAGGTGCTGGAACCGCTCGGGCTCCGTCGCACCGGCCCGGACCCGGTGGCCCCGCACGCGGGCGGCTGGGCCGTCCACCCGTGGGCCGACGTGCTGCTCCCCGAACCGGTCGAGGACCTGGGCCGGATGGCGCCCGCCGGGCAGCTGTGGTCGACCACCGAGGACCTGGCGCGCTTCGCCGTCTTCCTCGCCCGTGGCGACGACCGGGTGCTGAGCGCGTCCTCCGTCGTGGAGATGCGCACCCCCGCCGCGCCGCCCGAGCCGGGCGACCTGGCGGCGGGGTCCGGCTACGGGCTGGGGATGCAGGTCCAGCAGTGGGGTGAACGCAGGCTGGTCGGGCACTCCGGCTCGCTTCCCGGCTACCTGGCCAACCTGTCCATCGCCGTCGAGGACGACGTGGCCTCGGTGGTGCTGGTCAACTGCACCTCCGGCCTCTCCATCTCCACGGTCGGCGCGGACCTGGTGCGCATCGTGGCGGAGGCCGAGCCGCGGATCCCCGAACCCTGGCGGCCCCTCCCGGAGGTCGACCCGGCCGTGCTGGCGCTCACCGGGCCCTGGTACTGGGGCACCTCGCCCTTCGTGCTGCGCATGACGGCCGACGGCGGGGTCTCCCTCGACCCGATGGGCGCCCCTGGCCGGCGGTCCCGGTTCCGGGCCGCCGGTGACGGCTCCTGGATCGGCCTGGAGGGCTACTACGCGGGGGAGACCCTGCGCGCGGTCCGAGCGCCGGACGGCACCGTGACCCATCTCGACCTGGGCTCCTTCGTCTTCACCCGCACCGCCTACGACCCCGCCGCCCCGGTTCCGGGAGGCGTGGACGAGGAGGGGTGGCGCGGGCTCAGGCAGGAGGGGTGATCTCCCGTCAGAGCTGGAACTTGAAACCGATGTGCGAGGCGGTGAAGCCGAGGCGCTCGTAGAACCGTCGGGTATCGGTCCGGGTGGCGTCGGAGGTCAGCTGCACCAGTTGGCACCCCTGCCGCCCGGACTCCTCGATCGCCCACCGGACGAGGTGGCTGCCCAGGCCGCCACCGCGCTCGGCGGAGTGCACCCGGACGCCCTCGATGACCGACCGGGTGGTGCCACGGCGCGACAGGCCCGGGATCACGGACAGTTGCAGGGTGCCGACGACCCTCCCCGAGCGTTCGGCCACCATCAGGTGCTGGTTCGGGTCGTCCGTGAGCCGCTTCAGTGCGGCCAGGTAGGGGGCGAGGTCGTCCGGGGTCTCGCGGTGGGCGCCGAGCGGGTCGTCGGCGTACAGGGCCACGATGGCCGGCACGTCGTCCGTCTCGGCCGGGCGTATGAGGAGGTCGTCCATGACGGCACCCTAGGGCGTCGGCGGCGAGCCGTCGCCCGGATTCAGACCAGGTCCGCGGCGTGCAGGGCGCGGACGCCCTCGATGTTGCCGTCCAGGTAGTGCCGCAGGGAGAGCGGCACGAGATGGACGGAGGCGATGCCGATCCGGGTGAACGGCACCCGCACGATCTCGTACTCCCCGGCCGGCTCCTCGACCTCGGGGCCGTGGCGGAGGGCGGGATCCATGGACTCCAGTCGGCAGACGAAGAAGTGCTGCACCTTCACGCCGGTCGACGCCTCGTCCGGGCCGATGTGTTCCACCGTGTCCACGAAGCACGGGATGACGCCCGTGATCTTGGCGCCGAGCTCCTCGTGCACCTCGCGGTGCAGCGCCTCGACGACGGTGGTGTCCTCGGGCTCCACCCCGCCTCCGGGAGTGACCCAGTAGGGGTCGACGCCAGGCTTGGTTCGCTTGATCAGGATGAGATCGGGGCCGTCCAGCAGGACGGCGCGGGCGGTGCGCTTGACCACGGGGCGGACGGTCATGGGGGGAATCTGGCCCGCGATGTTCCACGTGAAACATCGCCCACGGCCATTCGCCCGGGACCGCGGCCGTCAGGACCAGGCCGCAGCAGCCCGCTGGAGCCGCTCGTGAACCCGTCCGATGTGGGGCAGGCCCAGGGTTCCGGTACGCACCACCAGGAAGTACGTGCGCAGCGGGGGCACATCGGGCTCGTACAGGCAGACCACGGTGCCCTGGTCGAGGGCGGGAGCGCAGAGATACCGCGGCAGGACGGCGAGCCCGGCGCCCCGCACGGCGCAGGCCAGCACGGCCCTGAGGTCCGGCACCACCACCGCGCCGGAGGCGGCGGCCGGCCGGGCGTCGAACACGGAGGACCAGAAGCGCGAGACGAACGGGAGCGACTCGTGCACCTCGACCACGGGCAGCCGGTCCAGCCTGGCGCGGATCTCCTCCGGTGACAGCGGCACCGACGTCACCGACGGCACCGCAGGCACCGACGGCACCGCAGGGTCGTCGGACGTCCTGGCGGGATGCCCGGACGCCCTGCCAGGCCCCCCGGAGGCTCCGGCAGGACCCCCGGACGTCCTGACGGGGTCGCCGGACGCCCTGGTGGGGCCGTCGGCCGGTCCGGTGCCGGGCCGTGCGGCGTCGGTCGTGCCTGCCACGGCGGCCAGGTCGGGAGCGGCTACCAGCACATGCTCCTCGTCGCACAGCGGTGTGGCGTTCAGCAGGGCGCCACGGGGGCGGGCGGTGGTCACGGCGAGGTCGTAGTGCCCCGCGGCCAGCCCTTCGAGGATCTCCTCGTCGTTGCCGAACGAGGCGCGCAGGGGCGGGGGCGGGCCGTCCTCGCCGGTGAGACCGATCAGCGCGGGCAGGAGGCGCTCCGCCACGAACTCGGGTGGTCCGGCCAGGTGGAGGGTCCGGGAGATGTGCTCGTCGAGGCCTGTCTCGGCGATCCCCACCAGGGCGTCCAGGTGGGGTGCCGCCTTGTGGGCCAGTTCGTCGCCGATGGTGGTGGGAACGACTCCGCGGGCCCGCCGCAGGAAGAGCGGACGTCCGAGCTGGCGTTCCAGCGTGCGGATCTGCGAGGTCACGGCGGGCTGGGAGAGCCCCAGGAGCGCGGCGGCGCGCGTGAAGGAGCCGGCCCGGTGCACCGCCACGAAGGTACGGAGCAAGGCCAGATCCATGGACGCCCCCCTCGGCATTCCAGGACGGTACGGACCGCCCGCGGCGGCCCGCCGGAAGCGTACAACTATAAATATGTCGATAGGTCTCTGTCGCTCCAGTGATTGGACACTGACACAGAGTCAACTAGCCTTGGTCGCGCGGTGCGACCGGGTGGTCGTGCGGCAGGCCGGGGGCCCGGTCCGAGCCACGAGGGGGGAGGCTCGGACCGGGCCGTTGGCGTGCTTGTCGGGCAGGCCCGACAGCGGGCGGGGGATCAGCTCCCGGAGACCGGCCGCGCGGCCTCGTCGAGGGCTCGCAGCACGTCCGCCACCAGGTCCTCCGGGTCCTCCGCGCCCACCGAGAGACGGATGAAGCCGGCGGGCACCGCGTCCCCGCCCCAGCGACCGCGCCGCTCCGCACTGGACCGCACGCCGCCGAAGCTGGTCGCCTCGTCCACCAGGCGCAGTGCCTCCAGGAAGCGTTCCGCGTGCTCGCGGCCGGGGAGGGTGAAGGAGACGACGCAGCCGAAGCGGCGCATCTGGCGGGAGGCCACGGCGTACGACGGGTCGTCGGGCAGCCCCGGGTAGCGCAGGTCGGTGACCTCCGGGCGCTCCTTGAGCGTCCGGGCCAGGGTGAGGGCGGTGGCCGCCTGCCGGTCCACCCGCATCTGGAGGGTGGAGATCGAGCGGTGCGCCAGCCACGCCTCCATGGGACCGGGGATGACCCCGACGATCTTCCGCCACCGCCGGACCGCGTCCATCGCCTCGCCGCGGGCGCCGGTCACGTAGCCGAGCAGCACGTCCCCATGGCCGGTGAGCTGCTTGGTGCCGCTGGCCACCGAGAAGTCCGCGCCCAGCTCCAGGGGCCGCTGGCCGAGCGGCGTGGCCAGGGTGTTGTCGACGGCCACCAGGATGCCCCGGGCGTGCGCCTCCTCGGCGAGCCGGCGCACGTCGCAGACGTCCAGGCCGGGGTTGGAGGGCGTCTCGATCCAGAGCAGGGTGGCCCCGTCGAGGACCTCGAGCTGGGCGTCACCACCGGTGGGCGCGGTGCGCACCTCGACGCCGAACGCCTCGAGCTGGGCCCGGACCAGGGGGAACACCTGGTAGCCGTCGCTGGGCAGGACCACCGTGTCACCGGAGCGGAGCTGGGAGAAGATCACCGCGGAGATCGCGCCCATGCCGGAGGGGAAGACCAGGGTCTCCACGTCGTCCCGCCCGGGAGCCTCGAGCTCACCGATGGCGTTCTCCAGCAACGTCCAGGTGGGGTTCTCGTCGCGGCCGTACGTGTAGGGGCCGGTGGGTTCACCCGGGAGGTGGAAGTGGGCGGCGAAGACGGGGCCGGGGAGGGTCGGCTCGTACTTCACGGCTTCCGGCAGACCGGCGCGCACCGCGCGGGTGCCGTCGCCCGTCCCGCAGCCGGTGGGACCCGTGCCGTCCGGGGCGGCGTTCCGTGCGCCGGTGTCCTGTGCCGAGGGCTCGGCGGCGGAGTCGTTCATGCGGCCCGTCCTTCCTGTTGCTCACGTCCGGTGGCGGCCGGTAGGGGCCCGCCGCCCTCACTGTCTCAGGGCGGCCGGACCGGCGGGCGCACGGGTGGGTGCGGACGGGCAGGTCAGGGACGGGACGCCGGGCTCCGCACCGGACGCCGGGCGAGTTCAGTCCTTGTCGGGCAGGACCAGGTTCAGGGCCCAGGAGACCACCGAGATGACCAGGCCGCCCAGGACCGCGGTCCAGAAGCCCTCGACGTGGAAGCTCAGGTCGAGCTCGCCGGCGATCCAGGACGTGAGCAGCAGCATCAGGGCGTTGACCACCAGGGTGATCAGGCCCAGGGTGAGGATGAACAACGGCAGGGTCAGGAGCAGGACGACCGGCTTCACCAGCAGGTTCACCAGGCCGAAGATCAACGCCACCACGACCAGCGTCCATGCCTTCTCGCCGGTGCTGCCGCCGTCCAGGTTGATCTTGTCGATCAGCCACACGGCGACCGCCAGGGCACCGGCATTGGCGAGCGTCTTGACTAGGAAATTCATCATGTATCTGATCGTGGCAGAAGAGATCGATTCTGGTCCTGACCCGGAGGGTGAACGGGGCGATGAAAGCATTCCGGCTGGATGAACTGGAAGCGGAGCGGGCCGCCAACGAGGGCGCGTACCTGCAGTTCCTGCGGGAGCGGAACATGTCGGTGGGTCTTTACGCGCTGGACGCCGGTGCGCAGGACCCGCAGCAGCCGCATCACCAGGACGAGGTGTACTTCGTGGTGAGCGGGCGCGGCTGGCTCACGGTGGGGACCGAGACCACCGAGGTGGCGCGCGGCAGCGTGGTCTACGTTCCGGCCAACGTCCCGCACAAGTTCCACCACATCAGCGAGGACCTTCGCGTGATGGTGGTCTTCTCGCCGCCCGAGGGCTGACTGCGCCGGAGGGCGCCGACGGCCCCGGAGGAGCCGGGGGAGCGCCGGGACCGGCCGTGTCCGGGTGTCGGCCGACGCGACCCCTAGGGGGGCGGTCAGGGACGAACGAGGGTGCTCGGAGGCCCTGCCGGGCCCCTCGCACGCCTAGCATCGAAGACGTAGCGGACGACTTACAGGGAAAGGGCTGGGCGATGCGTGAGATCTTCGCGGACGTGCCGTGGTGGGTGAAGTGGATCGCGATCCCGGTGATCGCTCTGGTCGTCTTCGGCGGCCTGATAGCGAGCGTGCTCGGCTTCCTGGTGGGTCTGCTCTTCAAGGTGCTGGTCTTCGTGGCGCTGGTGGGGGGTCTGATCTTCCTGGTGCGGAAGGCCAAGGGATCGTCCTCCGCGTCCTCCGAACGGAAGTGGTAGCCGCTCCCGGGAGCGCAAGGGGCCGATCCCCCGTGAGAGGGAAGCTTCGCCCGCGGGGTGTATGCGGACGGTGACGGGCAGTTAGAGTCCGGAGCTCGACGTGGGGGAGCCAGAACCCCCGCGGGCGGCCCGCAATCGCCCGTGTTGCCCCGGCACGGGCAGCCTCCTCGCGCTCCGGGAGTGACCCTTGGCCACGGCCGACACCGCGTCCGCCTCACGACGCGCCCCCACCGTGCCCGCCCAGCCGACCCAGGCAGACCATGCCCCGGCCGCTGCCGCGAAGGAACGCGGAGGAGGCAGAGGGGGCGGGTCCGCCGGACGGCCGGGCCAGGGACAGCCGGCGACGCTCATCGGATCGGTCCAGCGGGCCATGCGGCTGCTGGAGACGGTCGCCGCGCACGAACAGGGGGCGCCGGCCAAGCAACTGGCCCGGCAGACCGGGCTGGCCCTGCCGACCACGTACCACCTCCTGCGGACCCTCGTCCACGAGGGCTATCTGCGCCGCGACAGCGGGCTCTTCCACCTCGGTGACGCCGCCGAGCGGCTGAGCCGCAGGGTGGCCCGGCAGAGACGTCACAGCGCCGTCACCGACACACTGGCCCACTGGCACGGCGTCGTCGGGGCGCCGCTCTACTGCGCCCGGTACCGCGACGGAGAGATCGAGGTCGTCGGCGTCGCGGACTCCCAGGAGCACCCCGCGGTCGACGAGTGGGCCGATTTCCGGTCCACCGGCCACGCGCACGCCATCGGGCAGTGTCTGCTCTCCCAGCTCGACGAGGAGGACCGGCGGGACCACCTGGCCCGTCATCCGGTGCGGTCACTGACCCCGTACACGGTCGAGGACGAGACCGCGCTCCTGCGGCGTTTGGCGGCGGGCCGTCATGGGGAGCCAGTGATCGAGCGTCAGGAATACGCGCTGGGCACGGTGTGCGCCGCGATCCCCATCAGGATCGGGACCATCGTCGCCGCGGTGGCCGTCTCCCTCCCCGTTCACCAGGCCGACCACCTGCTCCCCACGGCCCGCCGGCTCCAGGCCGAGATCGGGCGCGAGCCCGCGGCCCTGGCCCTGTCTTTCAGTATCTGAAAAATCACTCCTTGTGATTCGCCGTGTACGTTCAGCAAGATGGCGCGCAGGGTCAGCAGGATGAGTCCCGGAAACCCGAGGACAAAAGACGGGGTAGGCGATGCGCGAGTCGGTGCAGGCAGAGGTCATGATGAACTTTCTCGTCTCGGACGAGCTCTCGTTCCGCATTCCGGTCGAGCTGCGCTACGAGACCTCTGATCCGTTCGCCGTGCGACTGACCTTTCACCTTCCTGGTGACGCGCCGGTGACCTGGGCCTTCGGTCGGGAGCTGCTGATCGACGGTGTGGGGCGGCCCTGCGGGGACGGCGACGTACGGGTGTCGCCCGCCGACCCCGACATGCTGGGCGAGGTGCTGATCCGGCTCCAGGTCGGACGCGACCAGGCGCTGTTCCGGTCCGGGGCCGCTCCGCTGGTGGCGTTCCTCGACCGGACGGACAAGCTGGTGCCGCTCGGCCAGGAGGGCGCGCTGGCGGACTTCGACGCCCACCTCGACGAGGCGCTCGACCGCATCCTGGCCGAGGAACAGAGCGCCGGCTGACCTTGCCACCGCCACCCGTTCCGGATGTGTGAAGGAACGCTTCGGCCAGGTGTCCGGAGAGCGAGCGGTCCTTCCCCGCCGCACTCCGGACACCGACTCCCCGCCCCCGCGTGACTCCCGCCGCGTCTCCCCGTTCGTGTCCCGTGCGGGGACCGGACGCACCGGGGCTCAGCGGCGGCGGCGACGCCCCCGCGTTCCGCGCCCGCCGAGGGCTCGGCCGGGACCCTGACCCGACTGACCCGCCGCCCGCCCTCCGGAACGGCCAACGCCCCGCCCCGCCGTGGAGCCGGCGCCGGGTCCGTCCGGCCCCGGGCGGTCCGCGGCGACCACCAGGGCGGCCAGCGCGGTGGTCACCGGTACCGAGGCCACCAGGCCGATGGAACCGATCAGGGTGCGCACGATCTCCTGGGCGACCAGCTCGCTGTTGGCGACCGAGCCCACACTGCTCTGGGCGATCGAGAAGAGCAGCAGCAGCGGCAGTGCCGCACCGGCGTAGGCCAGGACCAGGGTGTTGACCACCGAGGCGATGTGGTCCCGGCCGATCCGCAGACCGGCCCGGTAGAGCCCGCGCGGACCGAGCGAGGGGTTGGCCTCGTGGAGTTCCCATACCGCCGAGGTCTGGGTGACCGTCACGTCGTCCAGGACGCCCAGTGAACCGATGATGACCCCCGCCAGGAGCAGACCGCTCATGTCGAGCTGCGGGTACAGGCCGTGGATCAGTCCGGTGTTGTCGTCGGTGTTGCCGGTCAGGTCGCCCCATCCGATGAAGACCGAGCCCAGGATGCCGATCAGCACCAGCGACACCAGGGTGCCCAGGACCGCCACCGATGTTCTGGCCGACAGCCCGTGGCAGAGATAGAGCGCGATCAGCATGATGGCGCTGGACCCGACCACCGCCACCAGCAGCGGATTCGAGCCCTGCAGGATGGCCGGGAGGATGAACAGGGTGAGCACCAGAAAGCTCACCGCCAGGGCGATGAGCGCCATCAGGCCCCGCAGCCGGCCCACGACCACGACCGCCACCGCGAAGATGGCCGCCAGCAGGGCCAGCGGGAACTTCCGGTCCATGTCCATGACCGAGTACTGGAGTTCCTTCGGCGCGGTCGGCTCGTAGGCGACGATCACCGAGTCGCCCTTCGCCAACTGCCGGGACTGGTCACGCTGGACCGTCTCGACGAAGGTCTTTCCCTGGTCCTTGCCGGTGTCGATGCGAACGGTCGCCAGCGTGCACTGCCGGCTCTTCTGGTTCCCCTGGCCGCAGGACGTCTTCTCCACCTGGGTCACGGTGGCCTGCTCCGTGTGCCGGTCGAAGCCCACACCGGAGCGCTCGTGCCCCGGTGCCCCGCCGGGCCAGAGCACGAGCAGGCCGACGACCACCGCGGCGGCGAACGGGACCAGGACGGCGGTGATGATCCTCCGCAGTCGGCGGGAGGCCGGCGCGGCGGGCCCGTGAGCGTGGCTGTGGCCGTGACCGTGGCCGTCACCGGGACCGGAGCCGTGGCCGGATCCGTGGCCGTTACCGGAGCCGTGGCCGGAGCCCTGGTCGGGTGGGGGCCCTTGGCGGTGTCCGGGGTCACGGGGGTGTCCCTGGCCCTGGCCGGGGCCGTGTCCATGGGCGTGACCGGGACCCTGCGGGTGGCCGTGAGGCACGTGTGCGCCGGTGGGGGGACGCGGCGGTTCGGGAGGCGGTTGCATGGTGCTCACGGACAGATCATCCCAAGAGTGACAGAGGCCTACTGTTCACCGCGCCCGGCGGGACGCTAGCGTGGGGTCACCTTTGCACACGCGGGAGCTCGGAGCACCGGGCTGAGAGGACGCTGACTTCCGTTCCGCCCTGTCCCAGGGCGGACAGACGATGTTTCACGGGAAACATCGCACCGGAGACCGCTGCGTCGACCGCCGAACCTGTTACCGGGTAATGCCGGCGTAGGGAGTAGGTCTCATGACCGACAAGGACGCACGCACGCCTGCTCGTTGGCACAAGAGCTACGTGGAAGGCTCGCGGACCGACATCCGCGTGCCAGTACGTCAGGTCCACCTCACCAATGGCCGTTCGGTGTCGCTGTACGACACCTCCGGCCCGTACACCGATCCGGCGGTCGTCACCGACGTGCGCCGGGGTCTGCCGCCGCTGCGGCAGAACTGGATCATCGCCCGCGGCGACACCGAGGAGTATCCGGGCCGGCCGGTCCGACCCGAGGACGACGGCATCCGCCACACCTCACCGCGCGGCGGACTGCGTAACCTGGACGCGGTCTTCCCGGGCGACCCGCGGCGTCCGCGCCGCAGCCTGGAGGGGCGGCCGGCGACCCAGCTCGCCTATGCCCGGCGGGGCGAGATCACGCCCGAGATGGAGTTCGTCGCCCTCCGGGAAAACGTCTCGCCGGAGGTCGTGCGGGAGGAGATCGCGGCGGGGCGGGCCGTGCTGCCCGCCAACGTGAACCATCCGGAGATCGAGCCGATGATCATCGGCAAGCGTTTCCTGGTGAAGGTCAACGCCAACATCGGCAACTCCGCGGTGACCTCCTCCATCGAGGAGGAGGTGGAGAAGATGACCTGGGCGACCCGATGGGGCGCCGACACGGTGATGGACCTCTCCACCGGCCGCAACATCCACACCACGCGTGAGTGGGTGCTGCGCAACTCCCCCGTCCCGATCGGGACCGTGCCCCTCTACCAGGCGTTGGAGAAGGTGGACGGCAAGGCAGAGGAGCTGACCTGGGAGATCTACCGGGACACGGTGATCGAACAGGCCGAGCAGGGCGTGGACTACATGACCGTGCACGCCGGCGTACGGCTGGCCTACGTGCCGCTGACGGCCGGGAGGAAGACCGGTATCGTCTCCCGGGGCGGATCGATCATGGCGGCCTGGTGCCTGGCGCACCACAAGGAGAGCTTCCTCTACGAGAACTTCGAGGAACTGAGCGAGATCCTGGCCTCCTACGACGTCACCTACTCGCTGGGCGACGGCCTGCGCCCGGGGTCGATCGCCGACGCCAACGACGAAGCCCAGTTCGCGGAGTTGCGCACGCTCGGGGAACTCAACCGGATCGCCAAGCGTTGTGGTGTGCAGACGATGATCGAGGGCCCGGGCCACGTCCCGATGCACAAGATCAAGGAGAACATCGACCTTCAGCAGGAGATCTGCGATGAAGCTCCGTTCTATACGCTCGGCCCGCTGACCACGGACATCGCTCCGGGCTACGACCACATCACCTCCGGCATCGGCGCGGCGATGATCGCCTGGTGGGGTACGGCGATGCTTTGCTACGTCACCCCCAAGGAACACCTGGGCCTGCCCGACCGGGACGACGTCAAGACGGGCGTGATCACGTACCGGATCGCCGCCCACGCCGCCGACCTGGCCAAGGGGCATCCGGGCGCCCAGGAGTGGGACGACGCGCTCTCAGACGCGCGGTTCGAGTTCCGGTGGGAGGACCAGTTCGACCTCTCCCTCGACCCGGACACCGCGCGGGAGTTCCACGACGAGACGCTGCCGGCCGAACCCGCGAAGACGGCGCACTTCTGCTCGATGTGCGGGCCGAAGTTCTGCTCGATGCGGATCAGCCGGGACATCAACGAGCGGTTCGGCGGGGATGCGGCGGCGGGTTCCGCGGAGGCGATCGCCGAGGGCATGCTCCAGAAGTCCAAGGAGTTCGCGGCGGGCGGCAACCGGGTGTACCTGCCGCTGGCGGAGCGGGCAGAGCGTGCGGAGCCGCCCGTCGAGGCCGTGGCGGACTGACGCGGGGCGCGCCGGACCGCGGCGTGACGTACGGCTGCGTGACGTGCGGCTGCACGTCACGCAGCGGCGTGACGTACCGCTGACGGCCGTGCGCCGAGCGGTGGTCCGTCACCCGCATCGGTGCGCACCGATGCGGGGTACGGGCCGCCCGTGGGGCCGGCTCGGGCCGCCGTGGGGCCGGCTCGGGCCGCGTCACCTTGTCCGGGCCGGGCGCGGCGCGGACGGGGCGGTCCGGGCGTGGACGGGGCGGTCCTGGCCGTGTCCTGCCCGTGCCCTGCCCGCACCGGGCCGCGTCGGTGGGCACCGGCGCCGTGGAGGCCGGCCGGGTGACGTGTGCGCCCGGCCGGTGTCATCCGGCGCCGGCCCGTGCCAGACGGTGCCGGCCGGTGGCTGATGGCTGGTGCCGTGCGGTGCCGGCCGGTCAGTCCGTGTGCCGGGTCCGGCTGGAGAAGTCCGGGCTGCTGTACCCCGGGCTGCTGAAGCGCGGGCCGGCGAGCCGGCCGGGTTCCCGGTGCGTGCCGGTGCCGGGGTAGCCGTCGTGGCCGCCCGGCTCCGCAGGTCGGCCGCCCGTGGTCGGGGAGACCTGCGGGGGCCAGGTCGCCGCTTCCTGGAGGAAGGGACGGATCCCACGCTCCCGCAGCGCCTCCAGCCACTCGTCGCGGGCCCGTTCCAGGTCCGCGTCCGGGCGGTGCCGCGGCGCGACGTGGTACGCGCGGGAGCCGTTGCGCACGGCGGTGATCAGCAGCCCGGCCGCGGCGGCCAGCAGCGCGGCGGCCGCCAGCGCGCCGAACGTCCAGCCGGCGGTCAGCAGGGCCGCGGCCATGGCCGGCTCCGGTGTGAGCATCTTCAGGACGTAGCCGATCAGCAGCAGGACGGCCGCCGACGCCCCCGCCAGCAGCGGGGCCAGGACGACCGCCACGGCGGCGGCTCCGGGACCGGTCGCGTCGGCGTCCGCCCGGGCGGAGGGAGTGCCCGCCTCGGAGGACGATTCCCGTCCCGCGTCGGCGAGGTGCCGAAGGCCCTCGCGGAGGTCGCGGTAGTGGCCGTACTCGGCGGCCGCCGCCTCCATGATCTCGTCGGCGCGCTCCAGGGCGAGCGTGCGCAGCTGCTCGCTGTTCGGGCGGCCGGCGGGCCCCGCCGGGTCGTCGTACCGCGGGGTCGAGCGCAGGGCCTCGTCCAGGGCTCGCTCGAAATCGGGGCGGTCCTCGTACCGCAGCTGCTGCGGGTGGCTGGTCATGTGCATCCCCCGATGCTCCGTAGGGCTGTGGCTCGGCATGCCGACGAGCCGTCTGGCTGGGACGGAGGGGAGCCTGCTACGGATAGTCCGATGGTAGTGCCGCGGCGGCGGGTGATGACAAGGGGATTACGGGAGGTTTCACGTTTTCGCCGCCGGACGAGCGCCGGATCCGGCAGCTGACGTGACGCGTGAACTGCCGTGTGGCACAAGGGACTTGGCGTTGCCTGGCCAGTCGTGGGCGCAGGCACGCGGCAGGAGCACGGCAGGCACGCGTCAGGCCCGGACCACTCGCCCGGGTCCGTGCGCTTCGTCGGCGCTCGTCCTCAGACGATCGGCAGGCGGCGCACCAGGAGGGTGCCGGCCATGGTGACTCCGCCGTCCATGGCGACGGCGAGTCCGTCGGCGTAGATGTGCGGGCCGTCGATGAGCGGGCGGCCGTGGCCGGACTCGCCGTCCTCCGTGCCGGCCTCACCGGTGAGGTAGGGGATCGGGCTGTGTCCGTGGACGATCCGGGTGCCGCCGTAGGCGTCGAGGAGTTCACGGGCGGCCTGCACACCGCCGGAGTCGCGGAAGGCGAACCGCTTGGTGAACTTGCGGAACAGGTCCCAGACCTCGTCCGCGTCGTTGCGGGTCAGGGTCTCCCGCACGGTGTCGTTGACCTCCTGGATGGAGCCGCCGAACTCCAGGTACGCGGTGGTGTCGGAGTGCACCAGCAGGTGGCCGTCGACCTCCTCCATCGCGGCCAGCCGGGCCATCCACTGGAGGTGGTGGTCCTGGAGGCGCTCCATGTCCGTCTTCTGGCCGCCGTTGAGCAGCCAGGCCGCCTGGAAGGTGGCGGTCCCGGCACCGGAGTTGACCGGGGTGTCGCCGTACCGCTTGGCGCCGAGCAGGAGCAGTTCGTGGTTGCCCAGCAGCGCCTTGCAGTATCCGCCGGCCGCCGCGGCCTCGGCCGACAGCCGCATCACCAGCTCGATCACGCCGACGCCGTCCGGGCCCCGGTCGGTGAAGTCGCCCAGGAACCACAACCGGGTGTTGCCCGCCGACCAGTTGCCGTTCTCGTCGACGATGCCCTGGCCCCGCAGCGCGTCGAGGAGTTCGTCGAGGTAGCCGTGGACGTCGCCCACGACGTAGAGCGGGCCGGGAGCGGGCTGTCCGGCGGCCTGCGCCTCCGCTGCGGCCGGAGCGGTGACCGCCGACGGGGTGAGCTGCAGGGTGTCTCCGCGGCGGATCACCGGAAGGTTCCGCTCGGTCGGGGTGTACCCGTCGGGCGGCCCGTCCGGGAAGGCCTCCGGGGGCACGGACCCGGGATGGGGCTCCGGGCGCGGGGAGGCGGGCGGCTCGGTGCGCGCCACCGGCGGCGGGGCCGCAGGAGGAGGGCCGGCCGCGACGTGCGGCGCGGGTTCGTGGACGTATGCCGGCACCCGGAAGTCGCGCAGTGTCGCCGTACGCTCCACCTCGGGTCCCCGACCGGCCCCCTGAGTCATCGACCCCTCCACCATCGCGCCGCGTCTGCACCGCATCGGACTGCCTGGTGGCAGCGGCCCGCGGTGTCGTGCGCCCATCATAGGAACGCGGATCGCGCCGTGTGACGACCCAGGGGTGGTGAATCCGGCGGGGATGGCCGATGGCGTGCTGGATTTCGTCCGAATCGCGCGGTGTGCGGGGGTTGACCCCCCGTCCGGACGACCCGCCCGAACCGTCGCTCGTGCCCGCCTCGACCACGGGCGGCGCACCGGCCACGCTCCCGCGCCCCTGGACGTCACCGTCCGGCCCGGGGCCGCCTCTCGGGGCCGTCTCCCGGGGCTGCTCAGCGCGGCCTTCCCGCGGCGCCGCCGGCCCGGCCTCCCGTCCGAGCGCACAGCCCCTTCCCTCATCGCCCGAAGGTCACCCCCCTGCCAGGGACGCCCCGTCGGTCAGGCGGAGACCCCGTCGGTCTGGCGGAGACCCTGCCGGTCTGGCGGAGACCCTGCCGGTCTGGCGGAGACCCTGCCGGTCGGAGGGAGCCCGCGCCGGTCGGAGGGAGCCCGCGCCGGTCGGAGGTAGACCCAGCGCCAGCCGGGCAAGCGACCCAGCTCACGGGTCAGCCCGGCCCCGCAGCCGCCCGTCCCGCTGGGGCCGCCCGCCCGGTTGGGGCCGCCCGTCCAGCTGGGGCCGCATGTTCCGGTGAGGTCACCCTCCCAGGTGCTGCCGCCCCTGCCGTCCTGGCCACCCGCCCCCCGTTGAGCCGTCAGGTCATGGCGCCGGACACCCCCGCCAGGCCCGGTACGCGTACCGGCCTGCGTACCAGCCCGGCCCGCGTACCGGCCCCTCCTCCGGCGCGCGGGATCCAGGCGGCGCAGGGATCAACCGGTACCCGGGTTGCGCGGCGGACTCACGGTGGTGCGGGTCGGGCGGCGCTGGGAGGAGGCGCGGACGATCAGCTCGGTCGGTATGACCTGCTCGACCGGCTGGTCCGAGGCGATTCCCTCGATGGCGTCGATCAGCAGCTGCACCACGGCCGTGCCGATCCGGCGCGGCTTGAGGGAGAGCGTGGTGATCGGCGGTTCGGTGGACGCGTAGACCGAGGACTCGCTGCAACACACCAGCAGCAGGTCCTCCGGCACCCGCAGCCCGTACCGCCGGGCGGCGGCGAGCAGGTCGGTGCCGTTGGGGTCGAAGAGGCCGTACACCGCGTCGGGCCGGTCCGGCCGGGCCAGCAGCCGGTCGGCGGCCACGGCTCCCGCGCACGGGTCGTGGGCCGGATAGGACTCGTAGACCGGCTCCTGCCCGACACTCTCGCACCAGCGCAGGTAGGCGGTGGTGGACAGCCGGGTGTACGTGTCGGTGCTGGTGCCGGTGAGGAGCCCGATGCGCCGGGCGCCGGCCGCGGCCAGGTGGTCCAGGATGCCCAGGACGGCGGCCTCGTGGTCGTTGTCCACCCATGCCGTCACCGGAAGGGCGCCGTTGGGGCGGCCGTCGGAGACCACCGGTAAACCCTGGCGGGCCAGTTCGGCGACGACCGGATCGTGGTCCGACGGGTCGATGACCACGGTGCCGTCCAGCGCCACGTTGGACCACACGTCGTGCCGTGAGGTCGCGGGCAGGATCACCAGGGCGTAACCGCGGTCCAGCGCCGCCGAGGAGGCCGCCCGGGCCATCTCGGCGAAGTAGGCGAACTCGGTGAAGGTGAAAGGTTCATCCCCGTACGTGGTCACCGTCAGGCCGATGAGGCCGGACTTGCCCGTACGGAGGGTTCGGGCCGCGGCCGAGGGGCGGTAACCGAGACGGTCGGCCACCTCACGGACATGGCGTCGGGTGGCATCGGGCAGTCGGCCCTTGCCGTTGAGGGCGTCGGAGACGGTCGTGATGGAGACCCCGGCCGCGGCGGCCACGTCCCGGATCCCCGCCCGGCCCGATCGGCTGCCCCGGCGGGTGATCTCAGCCCGGTTCACCTGGTGCTTCCCTGCTGCTGTCATGGCGAGCCGATAGTAGGGCTCAGGAGGCAGGCCGGATTCGATGCATATGCGGCCATTGACAGGGACGATTCTCCATGGTCATCTGACGAGAAAAGCCTTGGAAACAAAGGGCACAGGCACCTTCGGTCAATGGACCGGGCGTCCCGGCGGGTGAATGCGGCGTGCAAGGACAAGGTTCCGGACCGGGTGCAACTCACCTGCACGGGTGATGCGCGCCACGGCGCAAGCCACCGGCGCGCGTGATTTCACCGGCCGCGCCCCTGGTTGCCCCGGGCCGGCTGCGACCGGGTGCCGCGCCCTGGCCGGGCCGGTCCCGCGGCGGGGTGCGGCTCTTAGGCTGATAGCCATCGGTGCCGTCGGCGAAGTGAGCCGCCGGCCGTCATGAGGAGGACTGCGGTGAGCGAGACGAGCCCCAAACTGCGTGCCGAGCTTGAGGGAGTGCCCTCCTACAAGCCGGGCCGCCCGGCCTCGGGGTCGGGTCCGGTCGCCTACAAGCTGTCCTCCAACGAGAACCCCTACCCGCCGCTGCCCGGCGTGCTGGAGAGCGTGGTGGCCTCCGCGGCCTCGTTCAACCGCTACCCGGACATGGCCTGCGCCGGCCTGACCGAGGAGCTGGCGGAGCGCTTCGGTGTGCCCGCCTCCCACGTGGCCACCGGCACCGGCTCGGTGGGCGTCGCGCAGCAGCTGCTGCAGGCCACCAGCGGTCCGGGCGACGAGGTGATCTACGCCTGGCGCTCCTTCGAGGCGTACCCGATCATCACCCGGATCAGCGGCGCCACCCCGGTGGAGGTGCCCCTCACGCCGGGTGAGGTCCACGACCTCGACGCGATGGCCGACGCGATCACCGAGCGGACCCGGCTGATCTTCGTCTGCAACCCCAACAACCCGACGGGCACCGTGGTGCGCCGGGCCGAACTGGAGAGGTTCCTCGACCGGGTGCCCGGCGACGTGCTGGTGGTGCTGGACGAGGCCTACCGGGAGTTCATCCGGGACCAGGACGTTCCGGACGGCGTGGAGCTCTACCGGGACCGCCCCAACGTCTGTGTGCTGCGCACCTTCTCCAAGGCGTACGGCCTGGCCGGGCTGCGGGTCGGCTTCGCCATCGCCCATGAGCCGGTGGCTGCCGCGCTGCGCAAGACCGCCGTGCCGTTCGGTGTCAGCCAGCTCGCCCAGGACGCGGCGGTCGCCTCGCTGCGCGCGGAGGACGAACTCCTCGGCCGGGTGGGCTCCCTGGTGTGCGAGCGCAACCGGGTGGTCGCGGCCCTGCGCGAGCAGGGGTGGACCGTGCCGGACACCGAGGCCAACTTCGTCTGGCTGCGGCTCGATGAGCGGACCATGGAGTTCGCGGCGGCCTGCGAGCAGGCGGGCGTGGTGGTCCGGCCGTTCGCCGGGGAGGGTGTGCGGGTCACGGTCGGCGAGACGGAGGCCAACGACATCTTCGTCAAGACGGCTGAGGAGTTCTGCCGCTCCGTCTGATCCCGCCCGCGGCGTCCGTCCTTTCGGCCCGGTGGCCCCTTCGGGGAGCCGCCGGGCCGTCGCGGTTTCCGGGCGCGGAGCCGGCCGTCGGACCGGGCGGGAACCGGCCCGGAACCGGCCGCAGAACCGGGCGCGAGGCCGGAGGGCGGAGGGCGGAGGGCGGAGCCGGACGGATGGGCGGGTTTCGGCCGTCCTGGACCGAAGGGGGTACCCCCCTGTACGGCCGTTCGGCCTACATGCTGATAATAGCTTGTGAATGTGAACGCTTTCACAAGCGCGCATGTTCATGCCCCCATGTGCGGATCTGGTGGAACAAACCTCCGCCTCGAGGCACCGCTGTGAAGGAGAACACGTGGACCTCGCCCTGGCCCCCGAGACGCTCGCGCGCTGGCAGTTCGGCATCACGACCGTCTACCACTTCCTGTTCGTCCCGCTGACGATCTCGCTGGCCGCTCTCACGGCCGGGCTCCAGACGGCATGGGTGCGCTCCGGCAAGGAGAAGTACCTCAGAGCCACCAAGTTCTGGGGCAAGCTCTTCCTGATCAACATCGCGCTCGGCGTGGTCACCGGCCTGGTGCAGGAGTTCCAGTTCGGCATGAACTGGTCCGCCTACTCGCGCTTCGTGGGTGACGTCTTCGGGGCGCCGCTGGCCTTCGAGGCCCTGATCGCCTTCTTCTTCGAGTCCACCTTCATCGGCCTGTGGATCTTCGGCTGGGACAAGCTGCCGAAGAAGATCCACCTGGCCTGCATCTGGATGGTCTCCATCGGCACCATCCTCTCGGCCTACTTCATCCTGGCGGCCAACTCCTGGATGCAGCATCCGGTCGGCTACCGGATCAACGAGGAGAAGGGCCGCGCCGAACTCACCGACTTCTGGCTGGTGCTGACCCAGAACACCACGCTCGCCCAGGTGTTCCACAGCCTGGCCGCCGCCTTCCTCACCGGTGGCGCCTTCATGGTCGGGATCGCCGCCTACCACCTGGCCCGGGGCCGTCACATCGCGGAGATGCGCACCTCCCTGCGGCTGGGCCTGATGACCGTGGCGGTCGGCGGCCTGCTGACGGCGGTCAGCGGTGACGTGCTGGGCAAGGTGATGTTCGAGCAGCAGCCGATGAAGATGGCGGCGGCGGAGGCGCTCTGGGAGGGCGAGCGCGGGGCTCCGTTCTCGCTCTTCGCCTACGGCGACGTCGACAAGGGTCACAACACGGTGGCCATCGAGATCCCCGGGCTGCTCTCGTACCTCGCCGACTCGGACCTGGACCACTACGTGCCGGGCATCAACGACATCAACGAGGAGATGCAGGAGACGTACGGCCCCGGTGACTACCGGCCCAACATCCCGGTCGCCTTCTGGAGCTTCCGCTGGATGATCGGCTTCGGCATGGCCTCCCTCGGGGTGGGTGTGCTCGGCCTGTGGCTGACCCGCAAGAGGTTCCTGCTCCCCCAGCGCCTGCGGACCGGCGAGGACGAGGTGCCGCACCTGGTCCTGCTGCCGCGCGGCAAGGCCCTCGGCCCCCGGGCGACCCGGCTCTACTGGCGGGTGGCCACCTGGACCATGGCCTTCCCGCTGATCGCGAACGCATGGGGCTGGATCTTCACCGAGATGGGCCGTCAGCCCTGGGTGGTGTTCGGCGTCTTCCAGACCCGTGACGCCGTCTCCCCCGGCGTCGGCCAGGGCGAGGTCCTCGCCTCGATGCTCCTCTTCACGGTGGTCTACGCGGTCCTCGCGGTCGTCGAGGTGAAGCTGCTCGTGAAGTACGTGAAAGCCGGCCCGCCCGAGCTCACCGAGGCGGACCTCAACCCGCCCACCAGGATCGGCGGCGACCCGCGCGACGCCGACAAGCCCATGGCCTTCTCGTACTAGCGGGCAGGGAGTCGCCTCGCATGGAACTGCAACTGCACGACCTCTGGTTCGTCCTGATCGCCGTCCTGTGGACCGGCTACTTCTTCCTGGAGGGATTCGACTTCGGCATAGGCGTGCTCACCAGGCTGCTGGCCCGGGACCGGACCGAGAAGCGGGTGCTGATCAACACCATCGGCCCCGTCTGGGACGGTAACGAGGTCTGGCTGGTGACCGCCGCCGGCGCCACCTTCGCCGCGTTCCCCGAGTGGTACGCCACCCTGTTCTCCGGCTTCTACCTGCCGCTGCTGGTGATCCTGCTCTGCCTGATCCTGCGCGGAGTGGCCTTCGAGTACCGGGTGAAGCGGTCCGGCGAGAGGTGGCAGCGGAACTGGGAGTCGGCCATCTTCTGGACCTCGCTGCTCCTCGCGGCCCTCTGGGGTGTGGTCTTCGCCAACATCGTCCGGGGACTGCGGATCGACCGGGACCTGGAGTACGTCGGCACCCTGGGAGACCTGTTCAACCCCTACGCCCTGCTGGGTGGTGCGGTGACGCTGACCCTTTTCACCTTCCACGGTGCGGTCTTCGCGGCGCTGAAGACCGAGGGGGAGATCCGGGACCGGGCACGCGGGCTCGCCGTGCGGCTCGGCGTGGTCACCGCCCTGCCGCTGGTCGGCTTCCTGGTCTGGACGCTGCTCTCGCGGGGCGACCTGCCGAGCCTGGTCGCGGCGGTGATCACTCTCGCCGCGCTGGCCGGCGCGATGCTGGCCGGACGGGCCGGCCGCGAAGGATGGTCGTTCGTCTGCTCCGGCCTGAGCGTGGTGGCGCTGGTGGCGGTGTTCTTCCTGTCGCTCTTCCCGGAGGTCATGCCCTCCACGCTGGACGAGAACTGGAGCCTCACGGTCACCAACGCCTCCTCCAGCCCCTACACCCTGAAGATCATGACCTGGTGCGCCCTCGCGGCCACGCCGGTGGTGCTGCTGTACCAGTCGTGGACCTACTGGGTGTTCCGCAAGCGGATCGGCACGCGGCACATCGCCGCGAGCCACTGACGGACGAGGTTTCACGTGAAACCGGTGGATCCCCGACTGGTGCGGTACGCGCGCGCCACCCGTGTCTTCCTGGCCGCGGTGGTGGCCCTGGGCCTGGTGGGTGCGGGCCTGGTCGTCGTCCAGGCGACGCTGATCGCGGAGGTGGTGGTCGGTGCCTTCCAGAAGGGGCTGTCCACCGGCGAGCTGGTCACCCCACTGCTGTGGCTGACCGCCGTCGCCTGCGGGCGAGGAGTGGTCGCCTGGCTGACCGGGCTCGCGGCGCACCGCGCGAGCGCGGCGGTCAAGTCCGAACTCCGAGGGCGGCTGCTGGCACGGACAGCCGCCCTCGGTCCCTCCTGGCTGGACGGGCAGCGCACCGGATCGCTGGTGAACCTGGCGACCCGGGGGGTGGACGCCCTCGACGACTACTTCGCCCGGTACCTGCCCCAGTTGGGCCTGGCCGTGGTGGTGCCGGTGGCGGTGCTGGCCCGGATCGTCACCGGTGACTGGGTCTCCGCAGCGATCATCGTGGGCACCCTGCCACTGATCCCCCTCTTCATGGCGCTGATCGGCTGGGCCACCCAGGCCCACACCGACCGGCAGTGGCGGCTGCTGTCGCGGCTTTCCGGTCACTTCCTCGACGTGGTCGCCGGACTGCCCACGCTGAAGGTGTTCGGGCGGGCCAAGGCCCAGGCGGAGTCGATCCGCCGGATCACCGACGCATACCGGCGGGCCACCCTGCGCACGCTGCGTATCGCCTTCCTCTCGTCGTTCGCGCTGGAGCTGCTCTCCACGTTGTCGGTGGCGCTGGTCGCGGTGACCGTCGGCATGCGGCTGGTCCACGGGGAGATGGACCTCTACACCGGCCTGGTGGTGCTGATTCTGGCGCCGGAGGCCTATCTGCCGTTGCGGCAGGTGGGGACGCAGTACCACGCGGCGGCCGAAGGGCTGGCGGCCGCGGAGGAGGTCTTCGCGGTGCTGGAGACCCCGCTGCCGGAGGCGGGCACCCGGCCGGTGCCGGCGGACACGACGATCACGGTCGAGGACCTCGCCGTGCGGTATCCGGGGCGTACGGAGGACGCGGTCGCCGCTGTCTCCTTCACGGTGGAGCCCGGTGCGGTGGTGGCGCTGACGGGTCCCAGCGGCGCGGGCAAGTCCACGCTGCTGCGGGTGCTGCTCGGGTTCGCGCGGCCGTCCCGGGGGCGGGTGCGGGTGGGCGGTGTGGACCTCACGGAGATCGATCCGCAGGC
This sequence comes from Streptomyces abyssomicinicus, assembly GCF_008974245.1. Classification (GTDB taxonomy): domain Bacteria; phylum Actinomycetota; class Actinomycetes; order Streptomycetales; family Streptomycetaceae; genus Streptomyces; species Streptomyces abyssomicinicus. The sequence continues at coordinate 462,410 of NZ_BBZI01000009.1, forward strand.
GTGGCGGTCACGGATCGCGTGGGTGCCGCAGCGGCCCCACCTGTACGCGGGGAGCGTGGCGGAGAACGTGCGGCTGGCCCGCCCGGAGGCCGACGACGCCGAGGTGCGGCGGGCGCTGGCCGACGCGGGGGCGTTGGATTTCGTGGACGCCCTCCCGGAGGGGGCCGCCACGATCCTGGGGGAGGACGGCGTCGGGCTGTCGGCCGGGCAGCGGCAGCGGATCGCGCTGGCCCGCGCGTTTCTGGCCGACCGTCCGGTGCTGTTGCTCGACGAGCCCACGGCGGCGTTGGACGGTGCGACGGAGGCGGAGGTCACGGAGGCGGTGCGGCGGCTGTCGGCCGGGCGCACGGTGATCCTGGTGGTCCACCGCCCCGCATTGCTGTCGGTGGCCGACCGTGTGGTCCGGCTGGGCCTGGCCGATGCGTCCGGCGGGCTGGGTGCGGAAGGCGGCCCCGACCGGCTTGGTCCCGCAGGTACCTCCGACCGGTTGGGACGGGGTGGTGCCCCCGACCGGTTGGGCCGGGGCGGTACCTCCGGCCGGTTGGGCCGGGGCGGTGCCTCCGGCCACGTCGCCCATGGAGAAGGCGCCCCGGGCACCGTGGCGGCTGCCGCCCTCGGCGTCGTCGGGAGCGGACGGGAGGGCCTGCTCGGCTCCGACGACACCGACCCGGCAACCCCCGGTCAGGCCACGGGGCCGATGGTCCGGGGGACGACCGTGGACGGGCAGGGCGTCCCGGCCCGGGCGGACGCGCAGGAGGCCGACACCATGCCGGGTGGCACGCTCGGCGTGCTGCGGCGGGTGCGGGCGTTGTCCGGGGCGCGGCGAGGGCGGCTGGTCTTCGCACTGGTGCTGGGAAGTCTCGCGCTGGGCAGCGCGGTGGGGCTGATGGCCACCTCCGGGTGGCTGATCTCCCGTGCCTCCGAGATGCCTCCGGTGCTGTACCTGATGATCGCGGTGACCGCGACCCGCGCCTTCGGCATGGGCCGCGCCGTCTTCCGGTACGCCGAGCGCCTGGTCTCGCACGACGCCGTGCTGCGCATGCTCGCCGATACCCGGGTCGCCGTCTTCGCGCGGCTGGAGCGCCTGGCGCCCGCCGGGCTGCGCACCGCACGCCGCGGTGACCTGTTGTCCCGTCTCGTCTCCGACGTGGACGCGCTGCAGGACTACTGGCTGCGCTGGCTGCTGCCCGTGGGAGCGGCGGCGGTCGTCTCCGCCGGCTCCGTGGCGTTCACCGCCTGGCTGCTCCCCGAGGCGGGCGCCGTCCTGGCCGTGGGGCTGCTGGCGGCCGGCGTGGGGGTGCCCGTGCTGACGGCGGCGGTGGCGCGGCGGGCCGAGGCCCGGCTGGCCCCGGCCCGCGGTGTCCTGGCCACCCGGGTCGCCGACCTGCTCACCGGGACGGCCGAGTCCACGGTCGCCGGCGCGCTGCCCGCCCGGCTCGCCGATGCCCGCGCCGCGGACTCCGTCCTCACGCGGATCGCCGCCCGCACCTCCTCCGCGAGCGCACTGGGCGACGGACTGACCGCGCTGATCGGTGGCCTCACGGCGACGGCCATGGCGCTGGCCGCCGTCCCCGCGGTGGCCGCCGGGAGGCTGGACGGGCTGCTCACCGCGGTGGTCGTGCTGACACCGCTCGCCGCCTTCGAGGCCGTGCTCGGCCTGCCCCTCGCCGCCCAGCACCGGCAGCGGGTGCGGCGTGGCGCCGGGCGGGTCTTCGACGTGCTGGACGCGCCGGACCCCGTGCGCGAGCCGGAGTCCCCTCGTCCGGTACCCGCCTCGCCCTTCCCCCTGGAAGTCCGTGGGCTGGTGGCCCGTCATCCCGGCGGGGCGAGCGCCGCGTTGCGCGGTGTGGACCTGAGGCTGGAGCCGGGCCGCCGGGTGGCCGTCGTGGGGCCCTCCGGTGCGGGCAAGACCACCCTGGCGCAGGTGCTGCTGCGGTTCGTGGAACCGGAGGCCGGGGTCTGCGCCCTGGGAGGGGTCGACATCCGCGCGATGGACGGCGACGAGGTACGCCGGGTGGTGGGGCTCTGCGCCCAGGACGCCCACCTCTTCGACAGCAGCATCCGGGAGAACCTGTTGATCGCCCGCAGGGACGCCACCGAGGCGGAGCTCCGCACGGTCCTGCGGCGGGTGCGGTTGCTGGAGTGGGCAGACGCCCTCCCCGACGGCCTGGACACCCTGATCGGCGAGCATGGTGCCCGGCTGTCCGGGGGCCAGCACCGGCGGCTGACCCTGGCCCGCGTCCTGCTCGCGGACTTCCCCGTGCTGGTGCTGGACGAGCCCACCGAGCATCTGGACCTGCCGACCGCCGACGCGCTCACCGCGGACCTGCTCGCCGCCACCGAGGGGCACACCACCGTGCTGATCACCCACCGTACGGCGGGACTGGAGGCGGTGGACGAGGTGATGGTCCTGGACGGCGGCCGGGTGGTGCAGCGCGGCGGGTACGCGGAACTGGTCCGGGTCGACGGCCCGTTCCGCGCGATGGTCGCCCGCGAGGAGACGGCGGAGTCCCTCGCCGGCCGTCCCGCCTCGGCGGGGGCCGCGTGAGGGGGGTGGCGGCGGGCGGGCCGCGCGCGACCACGTTGCCGGGCTCGTGCCGGGCTCGTGCATGGCTCCGGCCCGGCTCGTGCCCTGCTGCCCTGCTGCCCTGGGTGCGCCTGGTGCCGTGACTGGCACGCCCGGGCGGGACCGGGTGGCGTGAAGGGTACGTGGCCGCGCGTCGAGGCCAGGGGGTTGAACCGGCGCACCCCCAGGGCGGCGGTGCCGGAGGAGGGCGCCGTCCCGCGCTCACCCGGCTGCCGCAGGGGTTCCCCCGGCCGTACGCCCTCGACGGGCCGTGCGCCGGTGACGGCACGACGATCACTGACATGCCCTCACCTCGCCGCTCCCTGCCCCTCTTTCCCGTCCTGCTGTGCACCCTGGTCGCGCTGGCCGTGCGTCCCGCGGCCGCCGAGGGGGAGCAGGCGCTTGCCGCGCCACCCGACGACGGCGGCCTCAGTACCCGGGTGGCGCACCTCTACCAGGAGGCTGCCCGGGCCACCTCGCAGTACGAGGCCGGTACCCGCCGGCTGGAGAAGGAGCGGGTACGGGCCGGCGCGCTGGACCGCCTGCTGGCCGTGAACCGGCGGGAGGCCGAGGTGCTGCGTGCCGACCTCGGCCGGTACGCCAGGGCGCAGTACCGGGCGGGCGGGGGCCTTCCGGTCTCGGCCCAGTTGCTGCTGGCGGACGATCCCGAGGCGCTGATGAACAGTCACCGCGCCGTGTGGCGGGCGGACCTGGCAGTGAACAACGTCATCGAGAGGAGCCGCCGGGTGGAACGGCGGCTCTCCACGGAGCGGCGGGAGGCCGCGGAGCGGCGGCAGCGGCTGGAGAAACGGTCCACCGAGCTGGCCGGGATGCGCCGGGAGATCCAGAGCACGCTGGAGGAGGCCCAGGGACTGCTGCAGAGCCGGGCGGACGCCTCGGTCGCTGCCGGGTCCTGCCGGGGAGCGGTGCCGCTGGAACAGCCCGGTCGGCCGGCCGCGGGACCGTGGGTGGCGCCGGTGGAGAGCTACACGCTGTCGGCCGGGTTCGGGCAGGGCGGCGCCCGGTGGGCCAGCCGGCACACCGGGCAGGACTTCGCGGTACCGATCGGCACCCCGGTACGCGCGGTGGGTGAGGGCCGGGTGGTGAAGGTGTCCTGCGGAGGCCCGTTCGGCATCGAGGTGGTGCTCGAGCACCCTGGCGGCCACTTCACCCAGTACGCCCACCTGGCCGCGGTCGGCGTGGACCAGGGGCAGCGGGTGGCGGCGGGGCAGTGGATCGCTCAGTCGGGGACCAGCGGCAACTCCACGGGACCTCACCTGCACTTCGAGGTGCGGGTCGGCCCCGGGACGGGCTCGGCGCTCGACCCCGTTCCCTGGCTGTCGGCACGCGGTGTCCCGCTGGGCTGACCCGTCGGCCGCAGCCGCGCCGCGGAGCTACGGCAGCTCGGCCAGGATCTTCTCGATGACGACCGCCACCCCGTCCTCGTTGTTGGCCGCCGTCCGGCGGCCCGCCGCACGCAGGGCGTCGGGGTGGGCGTTGCCCATGGCGTACGCCTGGCCGGCCCAGGTGAGCATCTCGATGTCGTTCGGCATGTCCCCGAAGGCCACGACCTCCTCGGGCGAGATGCCGCGCACGGCGCAGCACATGGCGAGGGTGCTGGCCTTGGAGACGCCGGGACCGCTGATCTCCACCAGGGCGGTGGGGCTGGACCGGGTGACCGTGACCCGGTCGCCGACCACGGTGCGGGCCAGGGACAGGAAGGCGTCCGGCTCCAGCGCGGGGTGGAAGGCGAGCAGCTTGAGCACCGGCAACCGGGCGGCGGCCCCACCGGGGGCCAGCAGCTCGTCGGCGTCCCCGTAGGAGTCGGGCCGCTCCACGTGGATGCTCGGGTAGGCGTGCTCCTGGTGGAAGGCGTAGGTCTGCTCGATGGCGAAGACGGTGCCGGGGGCCCCCTCGCGCAGCAGCCGCACGGTCTCCCGGGCATTGGCGTGACCGACCTCGCGGACCATGGTGAAACGGTGGTGGCCCGGGCCTTCGTGGAGGTCGACCACGGCGGCGCCGTTGCCGCAGATGGCCAGCCCGTGCCCGTGCAGGTGATCGCTGACGACCTCCATCCAGCGGGCCGGCCGGCCGGTGACGAAGAAGACCTCGATCCCGGCGGCCTCGGCGGCGGCCAGCGCGGCGACGGTGCGGGGCGAGACGGACTTGTCGTCCCGCAGCAGAGTGCCGTCCAGGTCGGTGGCGATCAGCCGGGGCGGAACTGCAGCGTGGGCCCGGGTCGCGGGCGCTTCGAGAGCTGAGGTCACCCCGCCATTCTCGCGCATATGCCAGCACGTGCGTGCGGATGCCCGCACATCTGAGTGAGAATCGACCACTGAATGCTCGATTCCCCCGGATATGCCGGGTTGGCCGGGGGCGCCTGCGGTCAGCCCCCGGCCAGGCGTCAGCTCAATTGCGCCGGTGCTTCGGTGGCGATGCGCTCGAAGACCTTCTCGTCCACGTCGAAGTCCGAGTCGGGGATCGGCATGTGGATCACCAGCTCGGAGAAGCCCAGCTCCGCGTGCCGGCCGGCGAAGTCCACGAAGGCGTCCACGGACTCGAGTGGGACGTTGCGGTCAGGGGTGAAGCCCGTGAGCAGAACCTTGCCGAGTTCCTGCGCGTCCCGGCCGATCGCCGCGCAGGCGTCCGCCAGGCGCTCGGTCTGGCGGCGGATGGCGGCCACGGACTCCTCCGGCGTGCCGGTCTCGAAGATCGTCGGGTCGCCGGTGGTCACCCAGGACTGTCCGTGGCGGGCGACCAGCTGCATCCCCCGGGGGCCGGTGGCCGCCACCGCGAAGGGCAGCCGGGGTCGCTGGACGCAGCCCGGGATGTTGCGGGCCTCGTGTGCCGAGTAGTGGTCGCCGGTGAAGGAGACCGAGCCCTGGGTGAGGAGCCGGTCCAGCAGCGGAACGAACTCGGCGAACCGGTCGGCCCGCTCACGTGGTGTCCAGGGCTCCTGGCCCAGGGCGGTCGCGTCGAAACCGGTGCCTCCGGCGCCGATGCCCAGGGTGATGCGGCCTTCGGAGATGTCGTCCAGGGAGATCAGCTCCTTGGCGAGAGTCACCGGGTGGCGGAAGTTCGGGGAGGTGACCAGGGTGCCCAGCCGGAGGCGGGAGGTCACGGCGGCGGCAGCGGTCAGGGTGGGCACGGCGCCGAACCACGGGCCGTCCCGGAAGCTGCGCCAGGACAGGTGGTCATAGGTGTAGGCGGTGTGGAAGCCAAGCCCCTCGGCCCGCTCCCAGGCGGCTCGCCCACCCTCGTGCCAGCGACGGTAGGGCAGAATCACGGTGCTCAGACGCAAGCTCATGAAGCGAGCCTAAGGCCGGGACGTTTCACGTGAAACATGCCACCTCCGCTCAACCCCGCCCCTCGCTCCCTCTCACCCCTCGCCTGCTCGGCCCTCCTGGAAGCGCAGGTACTCCGGCGGTACCGCACGGGTCAGCCAGACGCCGTTGGCGCTGCGGTGGAAGACGTGCCCGTCCCGGTGCATCGCTCCGGAATCGACCGTGAGGATCACGGGCCGGCCCCGGCGGGCCCCCACCCGGGTGGCCGTCTCACGGTCCGCCGAGAGGTGGACGTCGTGGCGGGCCATCGGCCGCAGCCCTTCGGTGCGGATCGGCTCCAGGTTCCGGGCCACCGTGCCGTGGTAGAGGAACGGCGGCGGTGCGACCGGTGCCAGGCCGAGATCCACCTCCACGGTGTGCCCCTGGCTGGCGCGGATGCGGGTGCCGTCGATGGCGAAGCGGCGCTTGTCGTTGGCGGAGACGGCGTGGTCGAGTTCGTCCCGGCCGATCGGGAATCCGTGGGCCGCGGCGGCCGTCAGCAGAGTCTCGATGTCCACCCAGCCGCCTGGGTCGAGGGTGATGCCGATCCGGTCGGGCTGATGTCGCAGATGGCGGGAGAGGTACTTCGAGACCTTGACCATGCGCCGGTCGTCGATGCCGGCGCCTTCCGAAGAGGTGTTCATGTGGGCCAAGTCTCACGTATTCGGGGTTTGATCCACAGCGAATTACGGTTCTCCACAGGAAAACGCGACCAACCTGTGGACAACTTCGCCGCTATGCGGACGGTGAGCGGTCCTGGCGCACCCGCCTGACCACCCGTGCGAGCACACGCGCACCAGGAGGCTCGGGAGCCACCTCGACCTCCGGCCGTCCCTGGAGCACCGCGTCGAGCACCGCCGCGGCGAGCCGCTCCGGGGGGATCCGACGGCCGGTCCGCGCCGGGAGGACCGTGGAGACGCCTATGCCGCCGCCGCGCACCGCCACTTCCGTCCGCAGCGCCTCGCTCACCGCCGCCGTCCCGGCCGCGCCCGCACCGACTCCGGCGAGCTGCACCACATGGCCGCCCTGAGCCCGGTCGACCATGTGGCGCGCGAAGGCCCGCGCCACATGGACCGCGCCGCCGATCCCGGCACCCAGGGCGCGTTCCCACATGCCGGGCGGAGTGTCCAGCAGCGACCCCGGCAGGGCGGCCGAGGAGTGCACCAGGACGTCGACCACGCCGTGCCCGGCCCGGACCCGTTCGGCCAGCCGTCCCACCGCGTCGGCGTCCGCAACGTCCAACGTCTCCGACCAGGCGCTCGGTGCGCCGGCGGCGCGGGCCGCCGCCGCGGTGGCTGCCGCGTCCTCGCCGTCCGCGTCCACGCACACCACCCGGGCGCCCGCCTGCGCGAAGGCCAGCGCGGTGGCCCGCCCGGCCCCGCCGCCCGCGCCCGTGACCAGGACCAGCTGTCCGGCGAAGCGCTCCGCCGCGGGCCCGGGCCGCCGGGGCGTGGGCGTCCGTCCGGCCTCCACGTCGGTGACGAAGCCGTCGACCCACCGGGCGAGCTGGTCCGGCCGGGTCAGCGGCACCGCGTGCCCGACAGGCAGGGTGCGCCGCACCAGCTTCGGAGCCCAGCGCTCGAGGCCGTCGTAGAGGGCAGGTGAGAGGAACGGGTCCCGCAGGGCGACGACCAGCTGGACCGGCAGATCGGTGTACGCGTCGACGCGCGGCGTCCGCAGCGAGGACGGGACGTTGTCCCGGTAGAGCCAGGCTCCTCGGGCGCCGTCGGTGCCCAGGCTGGCCGTGGGATACCCCTCGGGTTCCACCCCCTCGAACTTCTTGAGCATCGCCCGCCAGGTACGGGTGAGCGCAGGCGTGCCCCGCCAGAGCAGTTCGGGCACCACGGGGACGTGCAGGGCGGCCATGTACCAGGACCTGGCCGCCTGGCCGAGGACCCGGACGGTCCGGCGCGGGGCCGGCCGGGTCAGCCCTCGCCGTATCCAGAGGAAGAAGTGGTCCAGGGATGGGCCCGAGATCGAGGTGAGCGAGGCGATCCGGGACGCCGTCCGGGGCCGCGTCACGAAGTCCCAGCTCTGCACCGATCCCCAGTCGTGCCCGACCAGATGCACCGGGCGGCCGGGGCTCACGGCCTCGGCGACGGCCAGGAAGTCGTCGCCCAGCCGCTCCAGGGTGTAGCCGCCGCGCGGTGGGCGCGGAGCGGTGGAACCGCCGTGTCCGCGGACGTCGTAGACCACCACGTGGAACCGCTCGGCGAGCCGCGCGGCCACCTCGCTCCATATCTCCTTGGTGTCCGGATAGCCGTGGAGCAGGACGATCGTCGGCCGCTCGCCGTCGGCCGGTCCCAGCTCCGCGACGCACAGGTCGACCTTCCCCGACCGCACCATGCGTTCGCGCGCGCCCTTGAGTGCCATCCGTCCTCCACCCCTGCCGTCGTTCGGCTGCTGCTGCCACCGACCGTCGTCGTTGGCGGCCGCCGTCCCGCCCGCCGCCGTCGTGGCCGTCGCCCAAGCCGCCGTCGCCGTCGCCGTGGCCGCCGCCCAGGCCTGTGAATCTGGCAGCCGTCGGACACCGCGTCAACGCCCCGTCCCCGGAGGAGACGTGGCCCGCGTCTCCCCTTCGGGGATGACCCTTATACGTCCCCTACACCTGGAGGCTGAGCGGGGAGACCCCTCCTGGTGGACGACGTGTGCGCGTCATGCCCCTACCGTCATCTCCGTGACTGTGATCCTGACCGAAAGCCTGAGCAAGCGGTTCCCCCGGGTGACCGCCCTCGACCGGCTCACCCTGGACATCGGGTCCGGTGTGACCGGTCTGGTCGGCGCCAACGGCGCCGGCAAATCGACCCTGATCAAGATCCTGCTGGGTCTCGCCCCCGCCACCGAGGGGCGCGCCGAGGTGCTCGGCCTGGACGTCGGGACCGAGGGGTCCGCGATCCGCGCCCGGGTCGGCTACATGCCGGAGCACGACTGCCTGCCGCCCGACGTCTCGGCCACCGAGTTCGTCGTCCACATGGCGCGCATGTCCGGCCTGCCGCCGACCGCCGCCCGTGAGCGCACCGCCGACACCCTCCGCCATGTCGGTCTGTACGAGGAGCGTTACCGCCCCATCGGCGGCTACTCCACGGGCATGAAGCAGCGGGTCAAGCTCGCCCAGGCCCTCGTCCACGACCCGGACCTGGTGCTGCTGGACGAGCCGACCAACGGCCTGGACCCGGCGGGCCGGGACGACATGCTGGACCTGATCCGCCGTATCCACAGCGACTTCGGCATCTCGGTCCTGGTCACGTCGCACCTGCTGGGCGAGCTCGAGCGCACCTGCGACCACGTCGTCGTCATCGACGGCGGAACCCTGCTGCGCTCCAGTTCCACCACCGACTTCACCCGGTCCACCGCCACCCTCGCCGTGGAGGTCACCGACAGCGACGAGCACCCGGACGGGATCGACGCGCTCCGCAAGGCCCTGGGAGCCCGTGGCGTGCGCACCGAGGACGGCGGCGCCGGGCTGCCAGGGGCGGGCCGCATCCTGCTGCTCACCGCGGACGGCGACGACACCTACGACCTGATCCGCGACACCGTCGCCGGCCTCGGCCTCGGCCTCGTGCGCATGGAACAGCGCCGGCACCACATCTCGGAGGTCTTCCGCCATGACGACCGATAGCCTCACGCCGTCCGGCGGGCCCGGAGGGACGGCGCGTCCCGGGAACGGCGCCGCACCTGAGAGCCGGATCCACGACATCGGCTACCGCGGCTACGACGGCCCCCGCCTGGGCCGTGCCTACGCCCGCCGCTCCCTGTTCGCGCAGTCGCTGCGCGGCGCCTTCGGCCTCGGCCGCTCCGCCCGCTCCAAGATCGTGCCGGTGCTCATCACCTGCGTGATGACGCTGCCCGCCGTGATCGCGGTGGCGGTCACCATGATGAGCGGCGCCGCGGAACTGCCGATGACCTACGTGGAGTACACGGCGGGCTTCGAGATGGTGATCACCCTGTTCCTCGCCGCGCAGGCTCCCCAGGCGGTCTCCCTGGACCTGAGGTACCGGACCATGCCCCTGTACTTCTCCCGCCCGATCGCATTCTCCGACTACGTCCGCGCCAAGTACCTGGCCATGGCCTGTGCGGTCTTCATGCTCACCGCGCTGCCGCAGGTGGTCCTCTACGCGGGTGCGCTGCTGGCCAAGCTCGACTTCGCGAACCAGACCTCGGCCTTCGCCGAGGGCCTCGCCGGGGCGGCCGTGCTCGCCCTGCTCTACTCGGGCATCGGCCTGGTCGTCGCCGCCCTCACGCCGCGCCGGGGCTTCGGCGTCGCCGCCGTGATCGCCGTGATGATGCTGTCCTTCGCGGCGGTCTCCACGCTGCAGGTGGCCGCGGACCTCAACGACGCCAAGGGAGCGGTGTCCTGGCTCGGCCTGTTCTCGCCGAGCACGCTGATCTACGGACTGCAGCACGCGTTCCTCGGCGACGGCGCACCCTTCCCGGGCGACGCCGGGCCGTCCACCACCCAGGGCATCGTCTACCTGCTGGTCGTGGCCGTGCTGATCGCCGGTTCCTACGGCCTCCTGATCCGCCGCTACCGAAAGGCCGGGCTGTGACCACCATCCAGCTAGACCACGTCTCCCGCTGGTTCGGCAACGTGGTCGCCGTCAACGACATCACCGTGGACGTCGGACCGGGCGTCACCGGCCTGCTCGGGCCCAACGGCGCCGGGAAGTCGACCCTGATCAACATGATGGCGGGCTTCCTCGCCCCGTCCGCCGGGTCCGTGACCCTCGACGGCAGCCCGGTGTGGCGCAACGAGAGCGTCTACCGGGAGATAGGCATCGTGCCCGAACGGGAGGCGATGTACGACTTCCTGACCGGCCGCCAGTTCGTCGTCGCCAACGCCGAGCTGCACGGGCTGGGCGCCGCGGAGGCGCAGCGGGCGCTGGCCCTCGTGGAGATGGAGCACGCGCAGGACCGCAAGATCGGCACCTACTCCAAGGGCATGCGGCAGCGCGTGAAGATGGCCTCCGCGCTGGTGCACGACCCCTCGGTGCTGCTGCTCGACGAGCCGTTCAACGGCATGGACCCGCGCCAGCGGATGCAGCTGATGGACGTGCTGCGCCGAATGGGGGACGAGGGCCGCACCGTCCTGTTCTCCTCGCACATCCTGGAGGAGGTCGAGCAGGTGGCCTCGCACATCGAGGTGGTGGTCGCCGGACGTCACGCGGCCAGCGGCGACTTCCGCTCCATCCGCCGCCTGATGACCGACCGCCCGCACCGCTACCTGGTCCGCTCCAGCGACGACCGGGCGCTGGCGGCGGCGCTGATCGCCGATCCGTCGACCTCCGGCATCGAGGTGGACGCCGCCGAGGACGCCCTGGTGATCCAGGCGGCCGACTTCGGCCGGTTCACCGAACTGCTGCCCAAGGTGGCGCGGGAACACGGCATCCGGCTCTACACGGTGTCGCCGTCGGACGAGTCCCTCGAGTCCGTCTTCTCGTACCTTGTCGCGGCGTAGCGGCGAAGCGGCCTAGGAGGCTTCACGATGTTCACAGTGTTCCATCCCACGGTGGCCCGGCTCACCTACCGGGCCCTGCTCGGCCGGCGCCGGGCCCTCGTCCTGGGCATCCTGCCGTCGTTGCTGGTGCTGATCGCCGTCGCCGTGCGGCTGCTGGCCGACGGTGACCCGCGGAGCTCCACCGACGTGCTCGGCCGGTTCGCGCTGGCCGCGATGGTGCCGATCATCGGCGTGATCGCCGGGACCGGGGCGATCGGTCCGGAGATCGACGACGGCTCGGTCATGTACCTGTTGGCCAAGCCGGTGCAGCGGCGGACCGTGCTGCTCACCAAGCTGGTGGTGGCGATCGCGGTCACGATGGTCTTCTCGGCCGTCCCCACATTGATCGCCGCACTGATCCTCGTCGGCACCGCGGACGGGATCGCCGTCGCCTACACGGTGGCGGCGCTGGTGGCCTCGGTCGCCTACGCCTCGCTGTTCCTGATGCTGGGCACCCTCACCCGGCACGCGGTGGTCGTCGGACTGGTGTACACGCTGATCTGGGAGACGCTGCTCGGCTCCTACGTGGCGGGAGCGCGCTCGCTCAGCGTCCAGCAGTGGGCGCTGGCGGTCGGCGGCGACCTGGCCGAGGGGAAGCTGATCACCTCGGAGGTCGACATGGGCACCGGCGCGGTGCTGCTGACCGTGGTCACCGTCGTGGCCACCTGGTACGGGGTCCGCCGGCTGCGCAGCCTGACGCCGGCCACCGAGGAGTGACGTCCTCGGCACGTGGCGGGCGGGGCCGCCCGCCACGCTGACCGCGACGCGGCGGGCGCGCCTGCGCGTCGCGGTCGGTCCGTGCCCCGCTCCGGTCACGGCGCGGGGGTCCGCCGGGGCGACTGCCGAACCGCCGCCCTTCTTCTCGAACTGGATTCCGGTTTCCCCTCCGCCCCGGCACACTGGGCGTCAGAGGAATTCGGGGGAGCCGGGAAGCCGGTCCGGGAGGTACGGGGAGATGGCGGCGAAGCCGGACGGGACGGCGGGGTCGGACGACTGGGACGGGCTGGTCCTGGACGAGGACTTCGTCCGCGGCGCGACGGTCCAGGAGCCGTCCGGGCGGGCGAGGATGCTGGCGGCGCGCTGGCGGCGGGAGCCGCCGGAGCCGGAGCCCTGGCGGGCGGACGAGCCGCCGGCCGGCTGGTTCTTCAGCAAGGCCCGACGCCGCAGGTGGCGGCGGAAGTGAGCGTCCAGGGCGGCGCGCCGGCCCGCTAATTCGGTGGCGGCACGGTGGCCCGACCGGGCACAGTGAAGGACGGCGCGCCGGGACATCTCGGGCGCGCCGTGGTCCGGGAGCGGGGACGGGGAGGAAAGGCCCCGGCCCCCGACATGGCAGGCCCGCGCCGACGCCGGTGGGATTCGTTACCCCGCCGCGTACGTGCCGCCGGGAGCCGCCCGGGGCGGCCGCTTCGAGCGCGCGGGTGCACAGCCCCGCGCGGGCCGCCCCGCCCGGAACCACCCCCGCGGCACGGGGTGACGTCAGCCGAGCAGGCGCTCCAGGACGGCCGCGATGCCGTCCGTGTCGTTGGACGTGGTGACCTCGTCCGCGACCGCCTTGACCTCGGCGTGCGCCTCGGCCATGGCCACTCCCCAGGACGCCCACCGGAACATCGGTATGTCGTTGGGCATGTCCCCGAACGCGATGGTCTCGGCGGCCTTCACGCCCAGCCGCCGGGCGGCCAGCGACAGGCCGGTGGCCTTGGTCAGCCCCAGCGGCAGCAGCTCCACGATGCCCGCGCCCGCCATCACCACCGTGACGAACCCGCCGGCGATCCTCCGGGCCGTCTCGGTGAGCTCGTCGTCGCCCATGGTCGGGTGCTGGATGTACAGCTTGCTCAGCGGCGCCGCCCACAGGTCGGCGGGGTCGGTGAGCGGAACGGCCGGCAGGTTGCCCACCGAGCGGTAACCGTCGGCGACCAGCACGTTCCCGTCGAGACCGTCGCGGGCCGCGGCGACGAACAGCGGCCCGGTCTCCGCCTCGATCTTCGCCAGTGCCAGCTCGGCGATCCTGCGGTCCAGCGTCACCGAGGTCAGGAGGCGACGCGCGCCGGCGTCGTACACCTGGCCGCCCTGGCTGCACACGGCGATGCCCCGGTAGCCCAGGTCGTCGAGCACGTCCCGGGTCCACGGCACGCCGCGCCCGGTCACCACGATGTGGGCCGCGCCCGCCGCGGTGGCCGCGGCGAGCGCGTCACGGGTGCGCTCCGAGATCGTGTCGTCGGAGCGCAGCAGCGTGCCGTCCAGGTCGGTGGCGATCAGCCGGTAGGGGAACGACCTCGTCACTTGGCCACCGGCTCGAGGACCTCACGGCCTCCGAGGTAGGGGCGCAGGACCTCGGGGACGCGCACCGAGCCGTCGGCCTGCTGGTGGTTCTCCAGGATGGCGACGATGGTGCGCGGCACCGCGCAGAGCGTGCCGTTCAGCGTGGCCAGCGGGCGGGTGCCCTTCTCGTCACGCATGCGGATCTGCAGGCGGCGGGACTGGAACTCGGTGCAGTCCGAGGTCGAGGTCAGCTCGCGGTACTTGCCCTGGGTCGGGATCCACGCCTCGCAGTCGTACTTGCGGGCCGCCGAGGAGCCGAGGTCGCCGGTGGCCACGTCGATCACCCGGTACGGCAGCTCGAGCGAGGTCAGCCACTGCTTCTCCCACTCCAGCAGGCGCTGGTGCTCGGCCTGCGAGTCCTCCGGAGCGACGTAGGAGAACATCTCCACCTTGTCGAACTGGTGGACCCGGAAGATGCCGCGGGTGTCCTTGCCGTGCGAACCGGCCTCGCGGCGGAAGCAGGGCGAGAAGCCGGCGTAGCGCAGCGGGAGCCGGTCGGCGTCCAGGATCTCGTCCATGTGGTACGCCGCGAGCGCCACCTCGGAGGTGCCGACCAGGTACAGGTCGTCGTCCTGGAGGTGGTAGACGTCCTGGGCGGCCTGGCCGAGGAAGCCCGTGCCGGCCATCGACTGCGGTCGGACCAGCGCCGGGGTCAGCATCGGGGTGAAACCGGCCGCGGTGGCCTGGGCCATCGCCGCGTTGACCAGGGCCAGCTCCAGCAGGGCGCCGACGCCGGTAAGGAAGTAGAAGCGGGAACCGGAGACCTTGGCGCCGCGCTCCACGTCGATGGCGCCCAGCAGCTGGCCGAGCTCCAGGTGGTCGCGGGGCTCGAAGCCCTCGGCCGCGAAGTCGCGGATGGTGCCGTGGGTCTCGCGGGTGACGAAGTCCTCCTCGCCGCCGACCGGGACCTCGGGGTGCACCAGGTTGCCCAGTTGGAGGAGGAGGCGCTGCGTCTCGGCGGCGGCCTCGTCACGCTCGGCGTCGGCGGCCCTCACGTCCGCGGCGAGCGTGCCGGCCTTCTTCAGCAGTTCGGCCTTCTCCTCGCCGGAGGCCTTGCCGATCAGCTTGCCGAGCGACTTCTGCTCGTTGCGCAGTTCGTCGTAGCTGACGCCGGACGACCTGCGCCGCTCGTCGGCAGACAGGAGGGAGTCGACGAGGGCGACGTCCTCTCCACGGGCGCGCTGGGAGGCGCGCACTCGGTCAGGGTCCTCACGAAGCAGGCGAAGGTCAATCACGGCACCAGGCTACCGGTGCGCGCGGAGCGGTCACGACCCAGTATTCCCCGGCATTCGGGTGGCGGCCGGGACCTGGGTTGTCCACAGAAATCCACACCCTGGGGGCCTGTTTATCCACAGGCTGCGGGTCGAGTCTGTGGACAACGGAGCGGATCGCTCCGAATGGGACATTCGACGTCTCGGAACCCCGGGAAATGGGGTCGGGCGGAGCAATGTTTCCCCCTTTCGAGCGAAAAGAGGACACGTCAATGAGAGTTTCCATGGAAAAGGGTGAATGAGGGTGGGTTGCCCGAAACTACGACGGAAGATCCCCGCGCGGCTGATTCGTCGACGGCATCCCGCATTGACGACGAGTTGTCCCCAGAGTGTGGCACCGAGGCTGTGTCAGCCTGTGGACAAGTTCTGTGGATAACTCTGGTCAAGGCTTCGGTGAAGGCCCTCGGCCGGGGTCAGCCCGGGAAGCGTCCGTCCTGGCACCGGACCACCCACTCCGCGGCCTCGACGAACTCAGGGTCGGAGGTGCCCGGCAGGGATTCCCGGGCCGCCTTGAAAGAGGCGTCGGCACGCGGATAGGAGCCCAGGTAGCGCACCTTCAGGCACGAACGCTTGAGGCCCATCAGGGTTTCCGCCACCCGGCGGTCGGAGATGTGGCCCTCGGCGTCGATGGCGAAGCAGTAGTTGCCGATTCCCTCTCCGGTCGGGCGGGACTGCAGCAGCATCAGGTTGACGCCGCGCACCGCGAACTCGCCCAGCAGATCGCGCAGGCCGCCCGGGTGGTCGTCGCGCTGCCAGATCACGACCGAGGTCTTGTCCGCG
This sequence comes from Streptomyces abyssomicinicus, assembly GCF_008974245.1. Classification (GTDB taxonomy): domain Bacteria; phylum Actinomycetota; class Actinomycetes; order Streptomycetales; family Streptomycetaceae; genus Streptomyces; species Streptomyces abyssomicinicus. The sequence continues at coordinate 478,163 of NZ_BBZI01000009.1, forward strand.
CCGGTGGGTGCGGCGGGGCGGGCGGGGCGGCCGACCAGCACGAACCGGGTCTGCGCGTTCTCCGCGTCGTGGATCCCGGTCTCCAGGGGGACCAGGCCGTACCGGGCGGCGGCGAACTCTCCGGCGAAGGCCGCGTCGTACCGGCCCTCCTGCACCAGCCGGGCGCCGTCGGCGTTGGAGGCCGCGGACTCCCAGAGGGCATCCGGGAGGTGTGCCTTCATCCAGTTCCGGACCTGCGGCTGGGCGGCCGGATGCGCGGTCACCGTCTTGACGTCCTCCAGCCGGGTGCCCGGCCGGACCAGCAGGGCGAAGGCGATGGAGAGCAGGACCTCGCGGTAGATCATCAACGGCTCGCCCGCGACCAGCTCGTCCAGGGTGGTGGTGATCCCGCCCTCGACGGAGTTCTCGATCGGCACGAACGCGGCCTCGGCCTCCCCGGCGCGCACGGCGTCCAGCGCGGCCGGCACGGAGACCATGGGAAGCAGCTCCCGGGTGGCCGTCTCCGGCAGGGTGCGCAGGGCGACTTCGGTGAAGGTGCCTTCGGGGCCGAGATAGGCGTAACTCGCTGGCATGCAGCCCACAGTAGTCCTCGGACGGCACCGCCCCGGCCCGGTCCGGATCGCGGACCCGCATGGCCATGGGTTCACCGACCGTCCTGTCCGCCTCCCAGGCGTCTCCCGGACGGACTTCCGGGCGTCTCCTGGACGGCCCGGCCTCCTGGACGGCGTCCCGGTCGGCCGCCTGGACGCCGTGACGACGCCTTGGCCGCGCCCCCAGGACGTCACCCTTCCAGGAGCGCCTGCCCCACGTACTCGCCCTGCGACGCCCCGCCGGGTACCGCGAAGAGACCACTGGCCTCATGACGGATGAAGGCGGAAAGGGCGTCTCCGCGGTCCAGCTTGCGCTGCACCGGCACGAAGCCGCGCAGCGGATCGGCCTGCCAGCTGACGAAGAGCAGGCCGGCGTCCGGTGCGCCGTCGTCGGCGAAGCCATCGTGGTAGGAGAACGAGCGCCGCAGCATGGCGGCGCCGCCGTTCTGATCGGGGCGGGTGATCCTGGCGTGGGCGTTCATGGGCACCACCGGTCCGCCCGAGGCGTCCGTCTTCTCCAGGTCCATCTCGGTGGTCTCGGTACCGCCGCTGAGCGGGGCCCCGTCGGACTTGCGGCGCCCTATCACCGCCTCCTGGTCACGCAGCGGAAGCTGCTCCCAGTCGTCCAGCAGCATGCGGATGCGGCGCACCACCGCGTACGAACCGTGGGCCATCCAGGCGGGTTCGCCGCCGGACGGGACGAAGACGCGCCCCTGGAAGTCCGGCTCGGCGGGCTTCGGGTTGTTGGTGCCGTCCACCTGGCCCATCAGGTTGCGGACGCTCATCGTGCGGGCGGTGGCGCCCGGCGAGCGGTTGAAGCCGCTCATGTGCCAGCGGACGCGGGCCGCCGTTCCGGCCTCCTTCTGGACGGCGCGCAGGGCGTGGAAGGCCACGGGGCCGTCGTCGGCGCCTATCTGGACCCACAGGTCACCGTTGCTGCGGGCCTTCTCCAGCCGGTCCGAGGAGAACTCGGGCAGCGGGTCCAGGGCCGCCGGGCGCTGCTTCTCCAGACCCGTCCGGGCGAAGAAGCTGTGGCCGAAGCCGAAGGTGACGGTCAGACCGGAGGGGCCCGCGTCGCGGGCCACCCCGGTGTCCTGGTGCGGGGCGGGATCCCCGGCCATCAGCCGTTCGGCCACCGCGGACCAACGCCGGAGCAGTGCGGCGGCCTCCGTGCGACCCCCGCCCGGAGCGAGGTCGAAGGCGACCAGGTGGCCGTGCGCCTGGGCCGCCTGGAGGATGCCCGGCTGATGTTTCACGTGAAACTTTGCCCGGTTCGTCCCCAGGGAGCTCAGCAGGGCCGCGGGGGCGTGGTCTCCCGCGGCCCCCGCGGCCGCCGTGTGCCCGGCCGCGTAGCCGGCTGCCGCGCCGCCAACACCCAGCGCCAGGCCGGTGGCACCGGCCGTGCCGAGCAGGCGCCGACGCGAGACGGTGCGGGCGGGTTCCTCGGTGGAGGCAGGGTCGTGCATCAGGTCGTGCATCTGAACGTCAGCCGATCTTTACGTTCTTGTGGACGGTCGCTTGGTCGATGTCGGAGGTCCGTACGGTGACCGAGACCTTCCAGTCACCCGCGATGGGCACCTGGAGGCTTCCGGCGTACCAGTGACCGGGGGCGGCATGCACCGGCGCGGCAGGCAGCGGGCCCAGGTCCTTGGCCTCCAGGGTCAGTGCCACGTTGATCTCCGGGAGGTCGTACGGAGCACCCTGCGGGTCCTCGGCGAAGATGTGCACGGAGTTGTCGCCGACCCGGCCGGGCTCGAACTCCAGGCGCACCGCGCCCTTGCCGTTGGGGCCGCCGGTGTCGAAGGGCAGCTCCAGGGTGACGGGGCCCGTCGTGATCGCCGGGAGCGAGGTGGCCGCCGCCCGGGCCTCCCGTTCGGTGCGTCCGGGCTCGCTGCCGGTCAGTGCGGTGGTGACGGCCAGGACGAGGACGGCGATGACGGCCTCGGTGAGCACCGAGCGGCGCAGCCCGGCCCGCGGGGCGTCGGCGTCACGTTCCTTGCGGCGGCGGGCGGCATCGACCGCTGCGCGCTGCCGGGCCAGCTGTGCGGCACGGCGCGGGTCGCCGGGTTCGTCGCCACCGCCCGTGCTCTGGGCGGGGACCGCACCTGCCAGGTGGGCCACAGCGGCGGCCGCACCGGCGGATCCGACGGCTGCCGCGGCGCTCGCGGCGCCGACGGACCCCATGGTGCTCGTGGACCCCAGTTCGGTCGCGGCATCCCCGGCCTCGGCCTTGGTGCCGGTCTCGGCCTTGGCCCCCGCCTCGGCCTTGTCCCCGGCCCGGACACCGGCCCCGGTGTCCGCAGCCGAGGCCTCACCGGCGGCACCCGCGGCGGCGCCCGCCGTGGTGCCGCCGGTGCCGGAGGTCGTCCCGCCGTCCGCCGTGGGACCCGCTCCCGTGCGGTCCGAAGCCGCGGTCGGTCCGCCGGGGCCCGTCGCAGCCCCGACGGCCTCGCCTGCGGAGGTCCGGCTCCCGGCAGCCGCCGACGTGCCGACCGTGGCGTCGGCCTCGGCGGCCGGCGCGGTACCGGCGGCGGTCACCGCACCGCTCGCGTCCGGTTCCGCACCGGCGGGCGCGCCGTCCGCCGTCGCGTCGCCGAGCCGCTGGGTCCACCGGCGGGATATCCACGCGACGCCCACCAGGACGGCGATCAGGCCTCCCTTGACGATCAGCAGCCGGCCGTACGACGTGCCCGTGAGGGCGTCCCACGAGCCGACCTGCCGCCAGGACTGGTAGAGGCCGGTGACCGCCAGCGCCGCCACCGAGGCGAAGGCCACCCGGGAGAACCGGGTTACCGCCCGGCGATCCACCGCGTCCTGCCCGGATCCCCGGTACAAGCTCACCAGCAGGGCCGCCAGCCCGCCCAGCCACAGGGCCACGGCCAGCAGGTGGACCACGTCCACCGGCATCGCGATCCCCGGCTGGAGCCCCGCGGAGGCGTGTTCCGAGAGGGCCCAGGTGGCCGCGAGGCCCGCGGAGACGACCACACCGCCCAGTGCCAGCCCGAACGACAGGTCCCGCTTCTCCTCGCCGTCCGCCCGCCGCTGGTAGGTGCCGAACAGCACCGCCACGAAGAGCGCGGCCACCGCGAGCAGCAGCAGCCGGCACACCAGTGCCGCACCCGTACGGCTCTGCAGGACCTCCGCGAGCCGGCCCATGTCGAGGACGTCGCCCACCTTGCCGGAGCCGATGTACGCACCCCGCAGAAGCAGCAGCGCCAGGGTTCCCGTGGTCAGCGCCAGCCAGCCGCCGACGACCAGCCGCTGCAGTGCGCGGACCCCGGCGCCCCGCTGCCAGCAGACCAGCACGAACGCCGCGCCGCCCACCAGCACCGTGAACCCGGCGTAGGAGACGTACCGCGCGACGCCGTAGAGCGTGCCGACGACCCCGCCGCCCGCGGTCTCCTCCGGAACGGTCACCGAGGTCTTGGAGGGCGCGCCCACCGAGAAGGTGTACGCGCCGGAGACGGGGTGGCTGTCCTCCGAGACCACCTGGTAGGCCACCGTGAAGGTGCCCTCCGGCAGCCCCGGCGTCAGTTCCGCCGTGAGCGTGGTCCCCTCGACCGAGGGCGCCTTGCCGGTGTCGACGCGGTTGCCCTTGGGGTCGAGCACCCGGAGGGAGTCGGCGGAGACGGCGACCTTCTCGGAGAAGGTGAGCGTCACCTGCTCGGGGGCCTGCTCGACCACCGCTCCCTGCTGGGGGTCGCTGCCGGTGAGCGCGGCGTGCGCGGACGCCGGACCGGCCCCGGCCAGCATCAGCGCGGCCACGGCGAGCAGCAGCAGTGCCAGGACACGAGCGGTCCGCGTACTCGCGGCGGTTGCGGCGCGGGGTGCGATGGTCGGCGTCACGGTGGTCCCTCCCTAGTGCCGTTGGTGCGACGGTGTGTAGGTGGCCGACTCGACCGGCATCTCGACGGTGACCGGATCGGCGTCCTCGAAGCGGAGCTCGACGGTGACCGTCTCGCCCTCCATGGGCCTGCGGGTCAGGCCCTCGAACATCAGGTGGGTGGCGCCGGACTCGAGCGTCAGCCGCCCGTCGGCGGGCACGTCGACGGAGTCCGTCGGGCGCATCGCCCCGTCCACCGTCTCGTGGACGGTGACCGAGGCGGCCAGGTCGCTGGAGACGCCGGTCAGCTCGGCCGGCCGGTCCCCCTCGTTGACCACGGTCAGGAAACCGGCGGCCAGCGAGTCGGAGACCGGCTGGGGCATGTAGGCGTCCCGCACCGACAGCTCGGGCCCGTCCGGCCCGCCGCAGGCGGCGAGCGGCAGGGCGAGCACGGCGACGACGGCGGACGTCAGGCGCCCACGGCCCCGGCGCGCCCGGGCCGTACGGGCGCGCCCCCGGTCCGGTCCGCTCACGGCTTCTCGCCCTTGATCAGCGCGGGCAGGTCCGCGGTGTAGTCGTCGACGGTGGTGTCCTCGCCGTAGAGGACGTACCCCTGGTCGGTCTTGGGGGAGAAGGCGACGACCTGGGTGCCGTGGGTGGAGACGACGGTGCCGTCCTTCTCCTTCACCGGCTCCTCGATGGTGATGCCCAGGGTGCGGGCGCCGGCCTGGATGGTGGCGAAGTCGCCGGTCAGGCCGATGATGTCGGTGTCGATGCCCTTGAGCCAGGCGCCGAGCTCCCCGGCGGTGTCCCGCTCGGGGTCGGTGGTGACGAAGACGATCCGCAGGTCGTCCTGCTGCTCCTCGGGAAGCTGCTTCTTGGCCACGGCGAGGTTGTTCATGGTCAGCGGGCAGACGTCGGGGCAGTTGGTGTAGCCGAAGTAGATCAGCGTCGGCCTGCCCTGTGTCTGCTCGCGGAGGTCGAACTCCTTGCCGTGGGTGTCGGTGAGCACCAGGTCGGGCTTCTCGAACGGCGTGTCGAGCACGGTGGCCGCCTTGTCGTCGGGCGTCACCTCGGTCACCGCGGTACCCGGCTTGTCGGGAGCGGGCTCACCGGACGTGCAGGCGGAGAGCGTGAAGGCGGCGGCGAGCAGGGCGGCCGCGGTGCAGATCTTGTTGCGCATGGAGTTTCGTGTCCCAGGGGGGTGGACCCGGCCGTCGCCGGGACGCGTCAGGACGCGTCCCGGCGACGGCCGTAGGGCTGGATGGGTCGGTCAGGCGGTACGGCGACGGGCGAGGACGCCGAAGGCGACACCGGCCACGCCGATCACGATGCCCACCACGCCGAGCACCCGGGCCGCGGTGTCCGTGGCGCCGGCGGCACTCTCGTGGACGTCGTCCTCGTGGGCCTCCTCCGCGTTCTTGCCGGAGGCCGCGGAGTCGTCGTCCTTGGCGGTGCCGTGCCCGTTCTCGGCCGCGGCGGAGAGCTGCAGCACCGGGGCGGGCTTCTCAGGCTCCTCCTCGCCCTCCTGGAGCTCGATCCAGCGTACGACCTCGCCGTTCGAGTACGTCTGCAGCGACTTGAAGACGAGTTCGTCGGAGTCCTCGGGCAGCGGGCCGACCGAGACCGGGAACTTCTGGAAGAAGCCGGGCTGGATGCCGCCCTTCTTCTCGTCCTCGGCGGTCCAGACGATCTTGGTGATGGCCTCGTCGACCTTGCGGCCGTGCAGGTCGAGCGGCTTGTCGAGCTTGCTCCTGGTCACCTCGACGTCCCAGCCCTGGACCGGCTGGGGCATCACTGACGCCAGCGGGTGGTCGGCCGGGAAGTTGACCTCGAGCTTGGTGGTCGAGGCGTTGTCCCGCTCGTTGGGGACCTTGAAGGCCACGGTGGCGTAGCCACCCTTGGCCGCGGCGCCCTCCGGCTGCACGCTGACGTGCGCGAAGGACGGGGAGGACAGGAGCAGGACGGACGCGCCGGCCGCGGCGAGGGCGGCGGCGATTCGGGTTGCCTTCATGGGGGACTCCACTTCCGGATGTCACACGGGGATTCGGTCGGACGGCGCGCGGGCGCGCCGGGCCGCGCGACGGCGGCGTCCGGTCCGGTTCCGGTGGTGCGGAAGGGCAGGCCCTTCAGGCCCTTCAGGCCCTTCAGGCGCTGAGGCCCGTCAGGTCGTCAGGTCCTGATAGACCTCAAGGGTCCGGGTGCCCGTGGTCCCGGCGGATCCAGGGATCCAAGCGGACCGGGCGGGACCCGGCGGAAGACGGAGAGGACGTCGCGTCAGGCGGCGAGAGCGAAGACGTGCGCGCGGGCGGGCGGGCCGCGCCTGATCACCGTGTGCAGGAGAGGCGCCGTCGGCGGCGCCGGTACGTCGCCGAAGGCGGCGCGCGGCACGGCCGGCAGACGCCCGGGAGTCCCGGGCAGCCCCGCGCACAGCGCCCGCGCCAGTGTCAGGGCGCTGCGCAGCGGGCGCAGCACCGCCGGGGCGTCGGCGGGGTCCTGTCCGGCGAGCCGTACCAGCCGGAGCAGCGCCAGGTCGCCCCGGCGCAGCAGCCAGCCCGCCGCCAGCCCGGCGAGGGCGTGGCCCAGCAGCATCGGCAGCGACGGGAGCACGGCGAGCCAGGCGTCGGCGGAGGCCGCGTGTCCGTGGGCGGGGGAACCGCCCCCGGCCGCGACGGTGCCCGCCCGCCCGAAATCCGTGAGGTCGATGCCGACGCCGGCGTCGACCAGTATCTGCCGGGCCTGCTCCGCGTTCAGCAGGTGCGCCCCGCAGACGAACTGCGAGGCCCGCGCCATCAGGGCGGCGTCGGAGACGCCGGTCCCGTCCGCTCCGGCACCCGCGGGGGCGTGGGCCACGGCGGCCGCCACGGCCTGCGGGCCCAGGACGAAGAGGGTGTGCAGCACCAACTGGCAGGCGATCAGCAGTCCGGCGATCCCGGGCAGCGACCGGCTGCGCCCGGCGAGCGGCAGGGCCGCGGCCAGGACGACGACGAAGCCCGCGACCCAGGTCCACCAGGGCGGCACGGCGGGGTGCGCGGCCGCGGCGGCCACGGAGGCCGCTGCGGCGGGCACCGAGGGCACCGAGGACGAGGACGCGAGAACGTGGCCCCCGCCGGCCAGCACGACGCAGACCGCGGCGAAGGCCGCGGCCCGCGGATACCGGAGCGAGTCTCCGGTGTGCACCGTGCGCTGGTGGAGGGCAGTCATGGCCGCCCCATCATCCCACTGGTCCCTTCCTCATCCCAGACCAGGTCCGTAATGCGCCGAGTACTGCCGTATGGTCCGCCGCCGTATGGGCGTTCTCACGTCAACCGAGCGCTTACGCGGACGCAGCGAGGGCAATACGTAACGGTATGTCGAGCCGAGCCGCGGCCTGGAGGCAGGAGCATGAGCATCTTGTGGTCACTCCAATTGCGGCGTGAGGCTGCCAGCGTTCCCTTCGCCCGCCGCCTGCTGCTGGGTGCGATGGAGACCGCGGGCGTCGACCCGGACATCTGCTACGACCTGTCGGTGGCCCTCAGCGAGGCCTGTGCCAACGCCGTGGAGCACGGCGGCCAGGGTGCCGGCGCGGCGGCCGCCTACCAGGTGACCGCCTACCTGGACGGCGAGCGCTGCCGGATCGAGGTGTCGGACTCGGGCCCGGGTTTCGCGGGCGGCGCGCTGTACCCGTTCGTCGCCGAGCCCGGCGCGGAGGCGGAGAGCGGGCGCGGGCTGATGCTGATCCAGAAGCTCGCCGACCACGTGCGCGTCGACAACCTGCCGGGCGCGGGGGGCGCGGTCGTCAGCTTCGACAAGCTCCTCAAGTGGCGCGAGAACGCCCCGCTGACCGCCGCGGTCTGAACGGAGCACGACGAGGGCCCCGGACCGGTGACTCGGTTCCAGCGGTCCGGGGCCCTCGGACGGGCAGGCGTCAGCCGTTGAGGCGCGCCATCCACGCCTCGACGTCCTCGGCGCGGCGCGGGAGGGCGGCGGACAGGTTCCGGTTGCCGTCCTCGGTGACCAGGATGTCGTCCTCGATCCGCACGCCGATGCCGCGGTACTCCTCCGGCACGGTGAGGTCGTCGGCCTGGAAGTAGAGGCCCGGCTCGACCGTGAGGCACATGCCCGGCTCCAGGGTGCCCGCGACGTAGGTCTCGGTGCGGGCGACCGCGCAGTCGTGGACGTCCATGCCGAGCATGTGGCCGGTGCCGTGCAGCGTCCAGCGGCGCTGGAGGCCCAGCTCCAGGACGCGCTCCACCGGGCCCTCGACCAGGCCCCACTCGACCAGCTTCTCCGCGAGCACCCGCTGGGCGGCGTCGTGGAAGTCGCGGTACTTGGCGCCCGGCTTCACGGCGGCGATGCCGGCCTCCTGGGCCTCGTACACCGCGTCGTAGATCTTCCGCTGGATCTCGCTGAAGCGGCCGTCGACCGGGAGGGTGCGGGTGACGTCGGCCGTGTAGTAGGTGTGCGTCTCCACACCGGCGTCGAGGAGCAGCAGGTCGCCGGAGCGGACCGGGCCGTCGTTGCGGACCCAGTGCAGGGTGCAGGCGTGCGGACCGGAGGCGGCGATGGTGCCGTAGCCGACGTCGTTGCCCTCGACGCGGGCGCGCAGGAAGAAGGTGCCCTCGATGTAGCGCTCGGACGTGGCCTTGGCCTGGTCGAGGACCTTCACCACGTCCTCGAAGCCGCGGACGGTGGAGTCGACGGCCTTCTGCAGCTCGGCGACCTCGAAGTCGTCCTTGACCAGGCGCATCTCGGAGAGGAAGACCCGCAGCTCCTCGTCGCGCTCGGCGGTGACCTTGTCGGTCAGCGCCGCCTCGACGCCGGCGTCGTAGCCGCGGACCACGCGGACCGGGCCGGTGGCCTCGCGCAGCCGGTCGGCCAGCTCGCGCACGTCGGAGCAGGGGACGCCGTACAGCAGCTCGGCCTCGGTGAGGGAGTGGCGGCGGCCGACCCACAGTTCTCCCTGGCCGGAGAGCCAGAACTCGCCGTTCTCCCGGTCGGAGCGCGGCAGCAGGTAGAGGGTGGCCCGGTGGCCGTCCGCGGTCGGCTCCAGGACCAGGACGCCGTCCTCGGTCTGGTTGCCGCTGAGGTAGGCGTACTCCACCGAGGAGCGGAAGGCGTACTCGGTGTCGTTGGAGCGCGTCTTGAGGTTGCCGGCGGGCACGACCAGGCGCTCGCCCGGGAAGCGGGCGGAGAGGGCGGCGCGGCGGCGGGCGGTCTCCCCGGCCTGGGCGATCGGCTCCAGGTCGCGCAGCTCGGTGTCGGCCCAGCCGGACTTCATGTTCTCGGCGAGCTCGTCGGACACGCCCGGGTACAGGCCGTTCTTGCGCTGCTTGATCGGCTCTTCGGCTTCGGTGTCCGGGGTCTCCGGCAGCTCTTCGGCCACGTCGTCCTCCTCAGGTACAGATGTATTCACCATCGTACGTTTCGAGGGAAACGCGCCCCCAGGGGCGGACGGTCCGGAGCGGGTGACGCGGAGCACGTGCCGGAGCGGGGGGCCTTCGGCGGCGGGTGCGGCCCGGTGACCGCGCCGCCGTCCGTCGCTGCCGGCCGTCCGTCGTTGACCGGCAGTCCGGCAGTCCGGCAGTCCGTCGTTGTCGCCGGTCCGTCGCTGCCGCGCGGCCTCCCTGCCGCCCGCCCTTCTTCGCCCCGGTGCGGCGGACGGCCGCTCAGTCGAAGCGGGCCGCCAGCAGCACCACGTCGTCGGGGCTGTCCGCCGTGTCCCGCCCGCCCGGCAGCACCGCGTCCAGCACGTGGTCGACGAGCGCCTCGGGATCGTCGCGCAGCCGCCGCGGGACGCCCGCGGCGGCGCGGTGGAGCCGCGCGTAGCCCCGGTCGACCGGGTCACCGGTACGGCGCAGCAGCCCGTCGGTCCACAGCAGCACCGTCTCCCCGGGCTCCAGGCGGACCTCGGCGCCGGGCGCCTCCCAGCAGCCGAGCACGCCCAGCGGCGCGGAGAGTCCGGTCTCGACGAACTCGGCGCGCCGGTCGCCGACCACCAGCGGAGGGTTGTGCCCCGCTCCGGCCAGCGTGATCCGCCGCCCGGCGGGGCGGCAGTGGGCGAACAGGGCGGTCGCCGCGCGGCCGGGCTCGGTGAGGCGCAGCATCAGCTCCAGGTCGGAGAGGACGGCGACCGGGTCCTCGCCCTCCATCACCGCGTAGGCGCGCAGCGCGGCCCGCAGCCGCCCCATCGCGGCCACGGCGGCCGGTCCCGACCCGCCCGCCGAGCCGACCGACAGCCCCAGCGCGGCGTCTGGAAGCGGCAGCGCGTCGTACCAGTCGCCGCCCCCGAGCGGGCCGGTGCGGTGACGTACGGCGAGGCGGACGCCGGGCACCCGGGGCAGGCGGCAGGGCAGCAGGCCCTCGGTGAGGGAGGCCAGGCGGGCGCGGGCCCGCTCCACCTCCAGCAGCCGGGCCAGGTGGTCGGCGGCGAGGCCCAGGTAGCGCGCGACCGTCCGGCGGGCGGCCCGGTCGGGCGCGGCGGGGGTGTCGTACAACCAGACCACCGCGCCCAGCCGGGGGCCGCTGAGCGGGTCCAGGGCGTGGGCGTAGGCGGCGGCGTAGCCCAGCCGTTCCGCCACCTCGCGGTGGCGCGGGGCGAGGCCGGGTTCGGCGGCCAGGTCCGGGCGGACGACCTCGGTGAGCGAGAGGTCCGCGGCCAGCGGGTCCTGCGGGCGGTCGGCGGGCGGCACGGTGTCGAGCTGGCCGAGTTCCTCGTGCGTCAGGCCCAGCCCGAGGGGGGTGTGCGGGCCGACGGAGCACCACCGGTCCTCGGCCCCGGCCGGGTGGAGGACGGCCATGCCGCGCCGGGCGCCCAGCAGACGGGCGCCGGCGCCCAGGAGCTCGCGCAGCGCTTCGGGGACGGTTCCGGCGCGGATCAGGCGTTCGGTGACCTCGTGCAGCGGGGCGAGGCCGGCCGCGGGCGCGGTGACGGTGCGGGAGACCGGTGAGGGTGGCGGTGCCTCCGCCGCGGGCGGCACTGTGGGGGGCGCGGGACAGGTCGGGGGCACGGGTGAATCGATTCCGGCCACTTTCGGCAGATGAGGGGCGCTCATGGCGTCCGGCTCTCGGGTCGGTGCGTAGCGTGCAAAAGCATCGCAAACCCCCATGTGGTTCCGCGCAGCCGACGGTCCCCCCACAAGTAACGGACTCATGACGAGATGTCCAGTATTGTCCCGCTCGGAGTGCCGGTGTCCTGCCGTAGCCCTCATGGTGCCCGTGGTGCGCCTGCTACGGGCGTGACGGGAGGGGTCATGAGGAACTCTGTCCGGAAAACGCCGTGGCCCTCCAGGGGTGCGGTCGTATAGGGATGCGCCCCGCGGCGCGTCACCTCGGAGTTGTGGGGTACCTACTGGTGAGAGAGCCGGAGGCGCGGAGCGGGCGGCGTGGAACCCGGTGACCCGTTCTTCGCGTGGTCATGGTTGACGGTCGAACCGGTGTCCGAAAGTGGCGTTGCCGTGGCATTCGCCGCGGCGGAGCAACACCCGTACGTGCGCGACCGACAGGCGCGTAACCGAAGCGACGAGGAACGGCGAAACCGACATTCGCCACCCCGCGCCATGCCCATGCTTGTGATGGGCGCACCACGGCCGCGGAGCAGCAACTGCTCGGCGTGCGCTCCCTGCCCATGCCAGGGCCGGTGAGGTGCCGCAGGCACGCACGGGAACGAACGCGCGGTAGGTACGCGAGCACGGCAGTTACGTGTGCACAGGCAGTTACGCATGCACGGCAGCTACGTATGCACGGCAGTCACGTGCGCACGGCAGTTGCGTAAGCACGGCGGTTACGTAAGCACAGTGCAGTGATCGACACATGGTGTGATGCAGTCCTCGGTGTTGCCAGCGTGCAACGGAAAGGAACGAGCGCCCATGCGCGAGATCCTCGGAAAGCGACGCAGGCTTCTGTCGCTCCTGTCCGGCCTGCTCCCCGGGAGCGGCCCGGCCGCGGCGGGACGCCGGCCGGGTGGCGGTGGGGGGAACGGCGCCGGACGGCCCGCCGCCACGGGCGGGAAGGCCGCGACGGCCGAAGCGGCCGCCGGCCTCGCCCGCTGGGGCTGGCCGGTTGTCCCCGGTGCGGTTCCCGGCCCGCGGGGCCGCGGCGGATGCTCCTGCCCCGACCCGGACTGCCCGTTCCCGGGCGCGCACCCCTTCGAGCCCGGGCTGCTGGCGGCCACTCACGACGCGCGCATGGTGGGCTGGTGGTGGGGTGAGCGGCCGAACGCCCCGGTGCTGCTGGCCACGGGGCAGGGCGCGGCGCCCTGCGCGGTGAGTCTTCCCGCGGTGGCGGCGGCCCGTGCGGTGGCGGAGCTGGACCGCGAGGGGGTGCGGCTCGGTCCCGTCGTCGCCTCGCCCACCCGGTGGGCGCTGCTGGTGCGGCCGTACTCGCTGGAGCGGCTGGGTGAACTCCTCTACGCCCAGGACATGGTGCCCGGCTCGCTCCGTTTCCACGGGCACGGCGGCTACCTGGCGCTGCCGCCGTCGGTGACCGGTCAGGGCCGGGTGCGCTGGGTGCGTGAACCGGAGCCGGGCGATGCCGCGCCGTGGCTGCCGGACGTGGAGCGGGTGGTGGGGGCCGCGGTCACCGCGCTCACCCGGCCGGGTGTCGGCGCGCCCGACGCGTAGGCGCCCGGGGTCCGCCCTCGCGGGGCGCCGCCCCGGCGGTGCTCCTGGAGCGGGCCTCACATGCGAAGACCCGGTTGCTGGCGACGGGGGATGCACCAGCAACCGGGCTACTCGAACGTTAACAAGAGATCGCCCGTTGGCAAATTCGGTCGCGGTGCTTTCGGCCGCCCCGGAAATGCCGCGGGACGCCCGGCCGGGCGTCCCGCGACGGCGCGGTACCGCGCTAGCTCAGCGTCACCTGACGGTTGGTCAGTCCACCGCGGGCCCGGCGCTCGTCGGCACTCAGCGGCGAGTCGTCGGCGAGCGCCTCGGCCAGCCGCTCGGCGAACTCGGCGGCGGGCTTCTCGACGTCCTCCGCGGTGACCCCGGTCGGCAGGTCCCACACCGGTACGACCAGCCCGTGGGCGCGGAAGGAGCCGACCAGGCGGGTTCCCTCGCCGATGTCGGTGCGACGGGCCGCGTGCAGCCGGGCCAGGGCGTCCAGCAGGTGCTCCTCCTCGTGCGGCATGACCCAGCGCAGGTGGTTCTTGTCCGGGGTCTCGCACCAGTAGGCCGCGTCCACGCCGGTCAGCTTGACCGTCGGCACGGCGGCCTCGTTGGCCCGCTCCAGGGATGCCTTGACCTCGGTCGTGGCGGCGGAGGCGTCCGGCACCCAGAACTCGAAGCCGGTGTGCACCACCGGCTCGAACGGGGCGTCCAGGTCGAGCAGGTCCTGGAGGCGCGGACCGCCGGCCAGGGCGCGACGGCCGGTGACCGGGTTGCCCGGCGCGGTCTCCAGGGCCTGACCGAGGACATCGGCCAGGTCGCGGCTGAGGTCGCCGGAGGAGGTGTCGTTCTGCAGGCCGATCAGGACCGAGCCGTCGTCGCGGCGCAGCGCGGGCCAGGCCATCGGCAGGACGGTGGCCAGCGTGACGGACGGGACGCCCTCCGGCAGGCCGCCCTTGAGGGTCAGTTCGACGGTGGCGGCGGGCACCAGTTCGCGCAGCGCCACCCAGTCGCACTCGCCGGGCAGTCCCTCGAACGGACGCTGCACCAGCTCGGTCACCGCCTGGGCCGCGGCCCGGCCGTGGCAGGCCTTGTAGCGGCGGCCGCTGCCGCACGGGCAGGGTTCACGGGCGCCGACGACCGGGACGTTCCCGTCGTCGACCTGGGATCCGGCCGCGCGCTGCGGGCGCGCGCCCTTCGTCTGGGGACGCTTCTTGGCCATGGGGTGTCTCCCGGGTGCGGCTGGTCTGCTCGTGCTTCGGCCGCGAGCCTAACCGTTCTCCGTCCCGCCACGGCCGCCGACGGGGCGTCATGGCCCGTACGCGGCACGCCTGCACCCCCGCATGCCATATGCCACTGGTCGACGCGCGTAGCAGATGGCCGTGGCACAGTGCCTCAGGGAAGCTCGTCGAAGGGGTCCGGGAAGGCCAGGTCGAGGTCGGCGAGCCCGGCGACCGCCGGAAGGCGCGGCGCGGCGACCCGGGCGGCGAAGTCCTCCCGGTGACGGCCCGCGTCGGGATCGTGGACGTCCCGGTGGACCACCACCCAGACCGTGACCTCGCCGGCCATCCCGTCCCGCACACCCCAGTCGTCGGCCAGCGAGGTGATGATGTTCAGCCCCCGGCCGCCGTGGGCCGTGACCGACGGTGTGGCCGGACGGGGGCGGGTCGGGCCGCCGCCGTCGGTCACCTCCAGCGTCAGTCCGCCGCTCGTGTCGATCCGCCAGGAGACCCGCACCTGGCCGTCCGCGGGACCGCTCAGCGGCCGCCCGTGCTTGCAGGCGTTGCTCAACAACTCCGACAGGATCAGCACCGCGTCGTCGATGACCGGTTCGGGTACTCCGCCCCGGCGCAACTGGTCCCGCATCCGGTGTCTGGCCCTGCCCACGCCGGCCGGACCGTGCGGAACGGCCATGCTCGACGACGTGGGCACCTCCTGTGCCACCATCAACGCCACCCCCGAGACCTCCTTCTCCCCACGCCAGGGTGTGGATGCCCCCTTGATCTGCGGCGGAAACCGCCCGGTACGTCCAGGGCGACGCATTCATCCCGACCGGCGACATGACGGGTGCGCCGGTGCACTCCCCGGAAGGCCTCCGCCACGGGTTCCCGGAGGCCGTTCCCGGGCCTGGGAACGGGTCAGCGGCCGAGCTGTCGCAGCACGGCGTGCGGCCGGTTCGTGATCACCGCGTCCACCCCGAGATCGGCACAGAGTGCCACGTCGGAGGGGTCGTCGACGGTCCAGACGTGCACCCGGTGACCGGATCGCCGCAGCCGCTCGACGTAGGACGGATGGGAGCGGACGATCCGGATGGACGGCCCCGCGATCCCCACCCCGGCGGGCAGCCGGCCGTCGCGCAGTCGCGGCGAGACGAACTGCATCAGGTAGACGGTCGGCAGGGTGGGAGAGGCGGCCTGCACCCGGTGCAGCGACCGGGCGGAGAAGCTCATGATCCGCACCGGCGACTCCTCCGGGGAGGCCGGGGCGTCCAGACCGAACCGCTTGAGCAGCCGCAGCAGCCGCTCCTCGACCTGCCCGGCCCAGCGGGTCGGGTGCTTCGTCTCGACCGCCAGCTCCACGCGCCGCCCGGCATCGCTCACCAGCTCCAGCAGGCGCTCCAGGGTGAGGACCGAGGTGGCCTCCCGGTCCTCCGGCCGGTGCTCCCACTCGGGGGCCTCCGGGTGGCCGTGCCACTGTTCGGGGTTCTTCCAGGAGCCGAAGTCCAGGGCGGCCAGATCGGCCAGTTCCAGCGCGGAGACCGCGCCGCGGCCGTTGGAGGTGCGGTTGATCCGGCGGTCGTGCACGCAGACCAGGTGACCGTCGGCGGTGAGACGCACATCGCACTCGAGCGCGTCGGCGCCGTCCTCGATGGCCTTACGGTAGGCCGCCAGGGTGTGTTCGGGTGCCGCCTCGGACGCGCCGCGGTGGGCGACGACCTGGATGCGCTGCTGCGATGCGTTCGTCACGGCGCCATGGTGACACCCCCGGCGGGCGGGCGGGAGCCGCTCGGAGGAGCGCGATCAGGCATACATATGGAATGCTCATCCCATTTGTGACGAATGTCCGTGGTAAAGAATGCCGGGCCCAGGCCGAGCACGGCTTATCGTGCTCTGACGCCCTGTGGGAAAAGCTGACGGATGGATGCCACGCATCCCACCCGAACACCAGCCTGGATCGAGGAGAAGAGCTGTGAGCAGCGAGAACGAGGGCACTGCGGTTTCGCCGGTCCCGTCCGCCCCGCCGGCGTCGGAGGAGACTCCCGCTGCTCCTCCGGCAGCCGACCGGCCCGTGCCGCCCGTCCCGGCGGCCCCGCCCGCGGCGAACGCCCCGACGGAGCAGTTGCCGCCGGTCCCCACCGAGCAGCCCGCCGCGGCTCCCGCCTCCCCGCCTCCGCCCGCGCCCGACGCGGCGCAGGGCGCTCAGGGGGCGCAGGCCGGTCACCCGTACGCGGCGCAGCCGCACGCGGGCCAGCCGGCAGCGGGTCAGTCGGCAGCAGGCCAGCCGGCAGCGGCTCACCCGCAGGCCGGTCACCCGTACGCGGGCCAGCCGCACCCCGGTCACCCGCAGGACGGCCAGCCGTACCCCGCGCCCACGCAGCAGGCCGTCGGGGCCTGGCCCCCGCCGGCCGTTCCCGGCTACGCGAACGACGGCGGCTGGGGCGGTACCGCGCCCCTGCAGCAGCCCGTCCCGCAGCAGCCCCGCAAGAAGGGCCGCGGCGGCCTGATCGCAGCCGTGCTGGTGGCCGCGCTGGTCGCCGGTGGCATCGGCGGCGGCATCGGCTTCGGCCTCGCCGGCTCAGACTCGAGCGGCTCGACCGTCGTCTCCGCGGGCGGCGGCAGCGTGCAGCGCGCCCCCGAATCGGTGGCCGGCGTGGCCGCCGCGGCACTGCCCAGCACGGTCACCATCGACGCCCAGAACTCCGGCGGCGAGGGCGGCACCGGCACCGGTTTCGTCTTCGACACCGAGGGCCACATCGTCACCAACAACCACGTCGTCGCCGAGGCCGTCGACAACGGCAAGGTCACCGCGACCTTCCCCGACGGCAAGAAGTACGACGCCGAGGTGGTCGGCCACGCCCAGGGCTACGACGTCGCGGTCATCAAGCTGAAGGAAGCGCCGTCCGACCTGAAGCCGCTGGCGCTGGGCGACTCCGACCAGGTGGCGGTCGGCGACCCGACCATCGCCATCGGCGCGCCCTTCGGCCTGTCCAACACCGTCACCACCGGCATCATCAGCGCCAAGAACCGCCCCGTGGCCTCCAGCGACGGCGGCGCGGGCAGCAAGGCCTCCTACATGAGCGCCCTGCAGACCGACGCCTCCATCAACCCCGGCAACTCCGGCGGCCCGCTGCTCAACGCGGACGGCGCGGTGATCGGCATCAACTCCGCCATTCAGTCGGCCAGCGGCGGCTTCGGCACCGGCCAGGCGGGCTCCATCGGCCTCGGCTTCGCCATCCCGATCAACCAGGCCAAGTTCGTCGCCCAGGAGCTGATCAAGACCGGCGAGCCGGTCTACGCCAAGATCGGCGCCTCGGTCACCATGACCGAGGGCGAGGGCGGCGCGCGGATCGTCGGCGACAGCGACAGCGCGGTCGAGCCCGGCGGCCCGGCCGCCAAGGCGGGCCTGGAGCCCGGCGACGTGATCACCCGTTTCGACGACAAGGCCATCGACAGCGGGCCGGCCCTGATCGGCGAGATCTGGACCCACAAGCCGGGCGACAAGGTCGAGCTGACCTTTGAGCGCGACGGCAGGGAGAAGACCGTCGAAGTCACCCTCGGCTCCCGCGTCGGGGACAACTGACCTGACACGGCCCCCTCGCGGACCCGTTACTCTTGTCCCCGCGCCGGGCGTGCCCGACGCGGGGAGGCGTGCCCGAGCGGCCGAAGGGAACGGTCTTGAAAACCGTCGTGGCAGCGATGTCACCGTGGGTTCAAATCCCACCGCCTCCGCCCAATGAGCAGTGAGAACGGCCCCTGACCAGCAAGTACGGTCAGGGGCCGTTGCTCTGCTCGTACACCCGTAGGTGACTGCCATTCCCCGTGGCTTCCCGACCGTTGGGGCACGGAGGGGGCACACGATCTAGGTGACTACAGCAGCGGGATCACGAGTGCAGCGCACTGGAGGAGTGGCACAGCGACTGTTCCGACCACTCGAAGGATCGCCACAGCCCGCTGAGTGCGGGGGTTGAGGGTCGGACCTGCCGTTTCGGCTGTGTGCCGGCAAGAAAAGCACACCCCACTCTCATCCATATTGCACTGCAAGATGTTAGCGGGTAGGTTGTAGTCACTTCCGGGTTTGTCGGCAGGTGCGTGATCGCACATGTTGATCTCCTGGGGATGAAGCCGAACCGTGGAGCCCTTGGCCGGGTGAACACTCCACGGTATTTCGGCGTTTCTGTGTTTGGCTGATGAGAAGCGTAGCAGCTAGCGCTAACGTGCGGGCCAACTCGCTCTCCAGCAGCGTGCGTTCGACGCGTGGATTCCTCAACCACCCACTACCTCCAGCTCCCATCCCGTGTGCCGTCGACCCACACTCCGTGGAGCAGGCGCGGTGCCTGGCGTCCAGGTGGAGCGCGCCACTGTACGAACGACCTGGACGCCAGGTGCCGTGTCTGCTCGGCTCTGCCTGGGTCGACGGCACACGGGATGGGAGCTCCCTACGCTCGCCACACTCGGCCGGCACTCGGCAGCGGCGCCCCCGCCATCCCGGCGTCGGCCGATCCCCCGCCGGAGGCATGTCTTTTAGCTACGGATGACTTCCTCAACTTGCCCGCATGCACGCAGCGCGCCGCCGGGCGCGGCCAGCCGGGGCGAAGACAGGAGGCAGGCCGCGCCGCAAAGGCGGCGCGCGCCCGCGCTGTGCGCGGGTGCTTGATGAGGTAGAGAAACCCGTAACAGCTCAAATGGTCAGCGCTTCGGGGCTGGGCGTCTCGTCGGTGAAACCGTGCTCGGCTGGCCGTGTAGGACGTTGGGCAAGCCACCCGGAGACTCTCGGTCCGCCGTTGACGGCGTTGCCTTCGAGGACAGTCCTCACATGTTCGAAGCCCTGATCCAAGTAGTACTGCTGAAGCCCTGTGTTGGTCGTCCATGCATCCAGGCGAAGCCACTTGGCGGAGGCCCGGTAGGCACGATCACCGGCCCAGTCCAAGAGCCTGCCGCCGAGGTTCCGGCCGGCGTAATCCCGAGTCACGGTCAGCTTGTTGACGAACATCGACGGCTCTCCCAGCTCGGCCTCCGACCACAGCCCGTCTTCGGCTTCTGCTGTGAGGGTGATCGTCGCGGCGGTGTGCTCTCCGTCCCGGAGCATGAAGACCGTCCCCGCATTGATCGTGGCCAGCAGACGATCCGCCGGGTAAGGGCGGCTCCACTGGTCGCTGCCGAGCGTACTGAGCCAGGACGCTGCCTCCCTGCGGAAGGACAGCAGTCGGTCAAGGTCGGCAGGTGTGGCGCTGGTGATCCTCACTTGGCTTCGTTCTCGTCTCGGGCGGAAAGATCGCCGATCTCGTAGTTCATGCGGTTGAGGTCACCACGGAAGGTCGTGATCGTGTACCTGATGGGTTGCTCTCCTGAGTAGCCCGTGCGGGTCCAGATGAGCACTGGCACGCCTGCGCCGATCTCCAGCAAGCGGGCCTCTTCGGGGGTGGGCATCCGCGTAAGGATCTCGTCGGCATAACCCACCTGCTCGATGCCGAGGCTGGAGAGGTACCGGGTGGTGCCCTCCGCTATATCTCCGGGCTCGGTCAGCCGCGGGGCCTCCTGGACAAGCCAGTCTGGGTAGTAGGTCGCCTGGGTCGACCACGGGACGTCATCCACGAAGCGGTGGCAGAACCGCAGTACGGCGCGGGATTCCGGCTCCACCTTCAGCTGCTCGGCAATGTGCCCTGGAGTGGTGGTCACCTCCACGCGGAACGTCTGATGAGGACGGCGGCCGGCGCTTGTGACGTCCGTCGAGTACGCGTCGCCGTTCTGCGGGAAGTTCAGGTTCTCGAAGCGGGAGGCGTTGAGCTTGAAGACCTCGTGCTTCCGCACCGCGTACCCGAGTCCCTGGCTCGAGGAGATGAGGCCCTGGCTCACTAGCAGGTTGAGTCCTGAGCGGACCGTGTTCCGCGAGGCATCGAAGCGGGCCGACAGCTCGGCTTCAGAGGGCAGCCGCGAGCCGGGCCCGTAGGTGCCGTTGTCGATCTCCCGGCGCAGGGCGTCGGCCACTTGTTGGTACTTCGGCTGCTTGCTCATGCCTCCATCATGACTTACTCGGTCAACTTGTTGGTACATGTGTCGCCGAATCGCTTGACGCTGACCTCGGCGCCCCTCAGACTTCTTGTACCAACAAGTTGAGCAAGAGGGTCATCCCCTCTTCGCGCAGCAGAAAGCGGCGCCCAACCGCCAAGTCAAGTCGCCGCTTTCGCTCCCACGAAGGGACTTCCATCATGCCCGTGACGCTCGTTGTCTCGCATCCGGCTCCGCTGTCCGCCCCTCTGTCCCGCAGTGATGACGCCGTAGTCGTCCCCTCGCCGTGCCAGGCGTGCGGTGTGCCCGGTGGTGCCCACTGGGCCAAGATCGACGGGACTGGTGTCCTGGTCCACAACGCCCGCGGTCAGGAGTGCTGCCCGGTGGCGGTGCCCTTCGACTGGGAGACGGGTAAGCCGCTGGCCGCGCTCGCTGGTGCGGTGGCCGCGTGACCCACCTGCCCGTTCCCCCGGCTGCCGTCGCTGATGTGGCGGCGGCCGTGGGAACCGATCCGCTCACCCTGGCCGATCTACTGCGGGTGGTGAACACTCCGGGCTTCGACCGCTGGCAGGAGCAGATTCGCCGTACCGGCGGCTGCTCCAATCCGATCCATCTGACGGGCTCGACGGTCACTCGCGACGCCAAGACCGGCGATGTCCTGTACTCCTACAGCACGCAGGACGAGCCCGGCGGACGCCTTCGGGTCGCCTGCGGCAACCGGCGGGCCTCCCGCTGCCCCTCCTGCGCCTGGACCTACGCAGGGGACACCTACCACCTGATCCGGGCCGGGATCACCGGCGACGAGCGCAAGTACGTGTCTGTCGGGGTGAGGGAGCATCCGCGGGTCTTCGCCACGCTCACCGCCCCCTCGTTCGGTCCGGTCCACAACCGGCCCGACTCCGGCCGCTGCCGCTGCAGTGCTGCCCATCCGGAGGGTGACCCGCTCCTCGGCACCGCCCTCGACCCCGGCCGGTACGACTACGCGTCGGCGGTGCTATGGAACAACCACGCCGGGGACCTGTGGCGGCGCTTCACCATCTACCTGCGCCGTGAGGTCGCCCGCCTCGCTGGCATCACCCAGGCGGAGCTGCGGGAGCTGTGCCGGGTCTCCTTCGGCAAGGTCGCCGAGTTCCAGAAGCGCGGGGCGGTGCACTTCCATGCGGTCGTCCGCCTCGACGGCCCCGGCGGCCCGGACTCGCCTCCGCCGGTGTGGGCGACGGTCGCCCTCCTCGATGCCGCGATCCGTGTTGCGGCTGCCCGCGTCGTGGTCCTGG
Organism: Streptomyces abyssomicinicus; assembly: GCF_008974245.1. GTDB lineage: Bacteria > Actinomycetota > Actinomycetes > Streptomycetales > Streptomycetaceae > Streptomyces > Streptomyces abyssomicinicus. The sequence goes on from NZ_BBZI01000009.1 coordinate 499,661, forward strand.
TCCCCGCTGCCGATGACCAGCCTGCCCGGTCCCTGCGGTGGGGATCGCAGGTGGACGTGCAGCCCATCGGTGCTCTTGGTCGGGAGGAACTGACCGAAGAGGCCGTGGCTTCCTACGTCGCCAAGTACGCCACCAAAGCCGCCGAGACCACAGGCACCGTCGACCGCCGCATCGGCGAGCTGGCGGAGCTGGACAAGCTTCCCGGCCTGCCCCTGCACACGCGGCGGCTGATCGAAGCCTGCTGGACGCTCGACGCCGCTTACCCGGACCGGCTCCTCGCCCGCTGGGCCCACATGCTCGGCTTCCGCGGCCACTTCTCCACCAAGTCCCGCCGCTACTCCACCACCCTCGGCGCCCTGCGCCAGACCCGCGCCGACTACCGAGCCCGGCAGGAACGCCGCGAACGCGGCCTGCCCGAACTCGGCGACGACTCGGAGGGCTCCACGCTCGTCCTCGCCCACTGGACCTACGCCGGGCAGGGCCACACCCCCGGTGAGTCGTGGCTCGCCGCATCCATCGCCCACGAGATCCGAGACAACCGCACGACAGCCCGCGAAGAACTCGCCAACCTGCCCGACCACACCGAAGGGGAGTGGTGACCCGTGGACCGACTGCTCACCGTCCAGCAAGTGGCCGAACGGCTCGGCACCACCGTGCGTTTCCCACGACGGCTGATCGAAGAACGGCGGATCACCTTCGTGAAGGTGGGCCGCCATGTCCGCATCCCCGAGAGTGCGGTGTCGGCCTTCATCACCGAGCACACTGTCCAGCCGGTCACCCTGGGCCGTACCGGGCTGAGGAGGGCTGCCTGATGCCTCCACGTCGACGCGCCGGACGCCGTGGCTTTGGGCGGATCCGAAAGCTCCCCTCGGGCCGCTACCAGGCCCGCTACCCGGGGCCTGACGGCATCCTGCGTCCGGCCGACCGGACGTTCGCCACCTCCACGGATGCAGATCTCTGGTTGGCCAGGAAGCGCATCGAGATCGAGGAGGGCCGCTGGATCGATCCTGAGGCCGGCCAAACCGTCGTTCGGGACTGGGCGGACCGATGGCTGGCCGCCGTGGCTCCGCAGTTGAAGCACAAGACTCAGGCGTCGTACCGCTCCTTGATCCGGTCGCAGATCGTGCCCGTCCTAGGGGACAGGGCGTTGACCAGCCTGCGGCCGATCACGGTGACCGAGTGGGTAGCGAGCATGCGCACCAAGGGGCTCAGTGCCTCGCGTATCCGCCAGGCGTACCGAGTCCTATCGCAGATCATGACCGCTGCGGTCGACAATGGTCTGATCACGCAGTCTCCGTGTCGGGGAGTGCGCCTGCCGCGCATGCCGCAGACCGAGCCGCACATTGTGACCCCGGTCGAGGCTCTCCGGATCATTCGGAGCGCCCGGCCTCCGCATGACTTGCTGATCGCGTTGCTCGCCTTCGCCGGTCTGCGGGTCGGGGAAGCCTTTGCGCTGAGACGGGGAGACGTCGACGAGGCCGGCGGCCTGGTCCTGGTGGACGAGAACCTGTCGGAAGCGAACGGCTCCCTCGTCTTCGACACCCCGAAGTCTCACCAGAAGAGGCTGATCCGGGTCGCCCCCTCGCTCATCAAACGGTTGACCGCCTACCTGGTGACTCTGCCTCCCGGTGAGGACGTCCTGCTGTTCACCACCACGGCCGGGAAGCCGTTGCGGTACAACCAGTGGCGCAAGGCGTACTTCGATCCGGCCGTTGCCGCAGCTGGCCTCACCGACATCACTCCGCATGACCTGCGGGCCTCACACGGCACATGGGTGGCGGACAAGTACGGCGTGATGACCGCGGCTCGCCGCCTCGGCCACTCCAACGCGAGTGTGACGACCCGACACTACGCTCGCCCGGTGGCCGGCCGCGACGACCAGGTGGCGGTAGCCTCGGACGCCTGGTTCAACGGGCACGGCGATGACCTTGGGGCACGCAAGGGGCACGATGGTGACGATGACGGCCCGGTGGAGGCTCCGGCAGGCGCCTGACCTCGCCTGATGTCCTGCGGGGCGCTGAGGCGCGAAAGGTCTTGAAAACCGTCGTGGCAGCGATGTCACCGTGGGTTCAAATCCCACCGCCTCCGCCGAGGTCATAGACAGCACAGGTCAGAAGGGGTGTCCCGGTCGTCGGGGTACCCCTTCTGCGTGCGGGCTGTCTCACCGTGATCCGCCGGTGTCCCAGCGTTGACCAGGGCTGGTGGACCAGGAGTGGACCACATCTCGGTCCCGCGCCCGCAGACGGTCCAGTGGCGGTTGAATGCGCGGGTGGTGAACTGGGCGCAGGTGCATGACTGCTTCGGGGATGTCGATCGCGTCCCCGAACTGCTGGCGCGAGTGGAGCGCGAGGACGACGCGGAGGCATGGGAAGAGCTGGACCGCCGGCTCGTCCTCGAGGACAGCATGGTGTTCCCCGCCAGCTTTGCCGCGCTGCCCCGCCTAATCCGTCTCGCGCAGCGAAACGCGCGGGCACGGAGTCTGGCCGCGGTGATCGTCCGGTGTGCGGCGGGGAGCTATGGCTGTGACGCTCTGCTGGAAGGTTGTGCCGATGCGATCGCTGAACTTCGGGGCGTGCTGGACCGGCACCTGCGGTCACGGCCGGACGACTATCTCGTGACCTTCCTCGGCCTGCTCGCGACGGAAGGGCAGTACCACTGGAGTGCCGTCGTGGGCGACTTCGCGGACGACTTCTACGAGGTGGTGTGCCCGCACTGCGCCGTGGCGGTGACGATCGCCATCGGCGGCTACGGGCGCTACTCCGCGATCAGGGACTGGGACCTGGGCGACGTGGACCGGCGCGACCTGAGGCCGGCGCCTGCTGAAGAACTTTCGGGCACCGGCCGATGGATGCACGACATATGCGTCCGCGACGCGCAGGCCACTCTGGCCGAGGGCATCACCCATCTCTTCGGCCGAGCGGAATGCCCGCGCTGCGGGAGTGTCTTCAGCGTCGCGGACGAGTACACATCCGCCAACTGCCCAGTGATGTCGGCCTCGGACTGGAGCTCAGCGGAAGAGCTTCGGTCAGATGCCTGACAGGCCTCACGGTCGATGCGCCGACGCGAGCGCCTGCTCGATCTGCCAGTTCGCCTGGTCCTGGCTGCGGTGGATGGCCTTGGCGTAGAAGCGGAACAGCACCGCGATGCTGTGGCCCGCGCGGCGGGCGACCTCGGCCGGGGAGACGCCGGACTCCAGCCACAGGGAGACGCCGGCATGGCGCAGGGAGTACGGCACGCTCGCCAGTGGTGAGGCGGCCTCGGGTTCGCTGAGGACGGTGCGTCGCGCGGCCTTCCAGAGGTCGCCGTACTCCTTCGACAGCAGGTGGCCGCCCCGCGGCGCGAAAGAGGCGGCCGTCCTCGGCTGTGCCGAACTCCTTGATGTGTTCGCGCTGAGACAGCGAGAGCGGCCCCCGACCCGGATATCCCGGGTCGGGGGCCGCTCTCATGTCCGCAGGCCGTGGTCCGTGGTCCGTGGTCATCCGGTGTTCTTCGTGATTCTCCGTCGGACCGGGCGCGGGTGGGGCACGATCGCCTGCATCGACAGGCTTCGTGATCCGGACGAGGAGGGGGCAGGGTGATGGTGCCTTCGGCGGGCGTGCTGCTGCTCATCGGTCTGGCTGCCGCGGTGGCGGGCATCGTGGTCGTCGTCGTGATGCTGAGGTTCCCGCCCCTGCCCCCGTCCAGGCTCTGTGCGGCTCTCACCGTCGTCTTCGGCTCCCTGGCGGCAGCCGTGTATTGCTACGGCTGGCTGTCCGTCACTTTGGGCGGCCCGTTCCCGGAGATGTGCGAGAGCCGGAGCGCCTCCGGCGCCGGCCTGGCACGCATCGAGCAGGAGTACTGGCCCCTGCGCAACGCCTGCGTCTACGCGGACGGCGCGACGTCGGAGTACCTCTCCCCGTCGGTCGACGCGCTCGTCCGCGTGCTGGCCGGCCTTGCCGTCGTCGCGGCCTGTACCGGCGTGGTCCTGCGCCGACGGGGCCGGTCGTCCGCGCGCGGGCCCGCCGGCACGCGACCGCGCCGCGCATGACCGTCCCCGCCCACCGGCACCGGCACCGGCAGGGGCGGCCTCGACCGGCCCTGCGGTCGGCTGTCGGTCACGTACAGGAGATCAGTACAGCTGCACCGGCAAGGGAGAAGACGCCCCCGAGGACGCGGGTGACGAACGAACTCGGGGGAAGTCGACCGTAGAGATGGAACTCGGTGCGGTAGCGGTCGGCCACCCCGCCGACGTTCGAGGCGAGGAGGCTGCCGCCGACGAACACCGCGAGTCCCCACAGGAGTTTGAACAGGTAGGCGGCCATGCGGTGAGGGTGGCGGCGGCCTCGCGGTGCGCCCGCGGCGGCTCCGCCGGGTGATCGCCGCGGTGACACCGCGGGGGCGTGCCGTACGGCCCTGGCGGGGCGCGGCGTCGGACGGACCGCGTCAGGGGCGGTTCGGGTGGCCCTTGACGCACAGCGCCGCGTCCACCGCCGCCAGCAGGTGCTCACCGCGAGCGGGGTCCAGGGCATGGTGGGAGGTGATGTAGACGGTCGCCGCGCCGCGCCCACCGCTCGCGCGGCCCGCGACCACCGAGTCGCCCGGCAGGTCGCCCAGGTGGCCCCAGTACTCGCCGCCGCAGCTCAGCGGATTGCTCCGCACCCCGTACCCGTAACGGCTGCCCTCCGGATAGCCGTGGTCGCTGACGTCGGTCGTGTCCCGCGTCATGAGCCGGACCGCCCAGCCGGGCAGCAGCCGACCGCCGAGGAGCCCGTCCCAGAAGGTGTTGAGGTCCTCCGGGGTGGACACCAGACCGCCGGAGGCCCCGAACTCGTACCCCGGCATTTCGGTGACGTCCACCACGCCGTCCTGCGGACGGGCCGGGTGGTACCCGTAGTTGCGCGCGTGGGGGCCGCGCAGCCCCAGCTCGCCGGGCGCCGGCCAGTACGTGTCGCGCAGGCCCAGCGGCTCGATGACGGTCCGCTCGACGTGGACGCGGAAGTCCTCGCCCGTCACGTGCTCGATCACCAGGCCGAGCACCAGGTAGTTGGTGTTGGAGTAGCCCCAGTCGGTCCCGGGGGCGAACTCCTGTCCCAGGCGCAGGGAGAGCTCCAGGAACTCCTCCGGGGTGTAGCCACCCGGCCGGGTCCAGTCCACCAGCTCACCGAAGTCCGCCAGACCGCTGGTCTGCTTCAGCAACTGCCGCACGGTGACGCCGCTTTCCGCGAGCTGCGGGACGTGGCGCCCCGCCGGGTCGTCGAGCCGCAGGTCGCCGTCCGCGACGAGACGCATCACCGCCGCGGCGGTGAACGACTTGGTGACGCTGGCGATCCGGAAACGCCCCTCCGCCCCCACCATCGGCCGCCCGCTGCCGAGTTCGGCGGTCCCCGCGGTGTACGTCTCACCCCGGCGGCCGTGCCCGGTGTGCGCGACCGCCCCCGGCACCCCCGTCCCGGTCACCAGGGCCGTCAACTCCCGCTGTACGGGGCTCGGGTCGCCCCCGGTGCGGCCCCCCGCCGCGGCGCCGGCGGGCGCGATGCCGACCACCACGGCGACGGCGGCGGCGAGTAGGACGGCTGCGGTTCTCCGCGTGCGATGCATGGCCCCTCCCAGGACGTCCTGTCTTCCCTGTAGCCAAGCGGTCCGCACGCGCGGCCTCACTGGTGGTGACGCGACACTTCGGGTGGGGGCAGCACCCGTCGGCGCCCGCCGGCGAACCCCCCTCCCGTCCCGTGGACCGCGGGGGACGCGGCATGGGCGCACGTGACGGTCGGCGGAGCGGTGCGGCCACGGAGGAATGTTCCCGCTCGGGGGTTTATCGGCGGCCCGTCACGCTTGCGAGCGAACCGCCCGCACCGGGCGGTTCGCCCGGGATGTGCTGGGCATGTCTGGGGGCGAGGAACGCAGCAGCGGGACGGTCCGGTCAACCGCCCCGTCCGACGGGGCGGTTCGCCGGCCCGGAGGGAATCAGCCCTTCTCGTGACTCGGTGTTCGTGTCGGCCCACCCACTAAGGAGGAACCAGATGGCATCCACCCGCACGGCCCGCGTATGCGACGCGGCGGCGCGCGGCGGCGGTCCCCCGGTGGGCACGCGGTCCACCGAGGGATACGAGGCCGGCCGGGGAGGTCTGTGGTGAGGGTGCCGCGGCCGCCGGAGCGCTAGGGCCCGGCGGTCGCGGACGGAGCGTGCTTCATGGGGATTCGCGTGCGCGCGACGGTGCCTCGGACACCGTCGCGCGCACGTGTGCCGTCCGCCCGCCCCGCGTGTGCCGTCTGTCCGCCCTGCGTGTGCCCTACGTGCCGCACACCGCCGGACGTGACGCGCGTCTGCCGCACCTGTGCCGCGCGGACGGCGACGTCACCGGCCCGCCCGCCCATGGGCCCGCGCCCGGCATCCCTGGGGGAACCCTTAGAGCACCCTCAGTCTTCAGGAGGTGGGCCGCCCCCCTCTCTCCGCCCTGCGGGGGACGATGCCCGGGCCCTGTGGCCGATCCGCCGCGTGCCGTCCGCTCCTAGCGTGAGTACATGACCGCCAGGACGTCACCGCCACCGCCGCGCGCGACCTCCTACGCCTCCTTCTCGTCGTACGTCCAGGCCCGTCGGCCGGTGCTGCTGCGCACCGCCCGGTCGCTGACCAACGACCCCGGGGACGCGGAGGACCTGCTCCAGACCGCCCTCGCCCGTACCTACCTCCACTGGGACCGCATCGCCGACCACGGGGCCCTCGACGGCTACGTCCGCCGTGCTCTGGTCAACACCCGCACCTCCCAGTGGCGCCGTCGCCGTGTCGACGAGTTCCCCAGCGACACCCTGCCCGAGCCCCGTGACGCCATCGCCGGAGCGGCCGGACCGGTCGACCCGGCCGAACGGCAGGCGACGCGCGACGCCCTGTGGCGGGCCGTCCTGCGCCTCCCGGACCGGCAGCGCGCCATCGTGGTGCTCCGCTACTACGAGGACCTCAGCGAGGCCCGCACGGCCGAACTGCTCGGTGTCTCGGTGGGCACCGTGAAGTCCGCACTCTCCCGCGCACTGGTCAAGCTGCGGAAAGACCCCGAATTGCATCCCGCCGGGTAGTGACGGGAGCGCCTCCCGCTAGGCAGAATCTGCGGAAACTTACCCACGCGTAATGACGCGCGTTCCCCGGGGAGGCACCGGTGCAGAGCACGATGCAGGACGTCGAGCTGACGGTCTCGCGAATCCTGGCCCACGGCACGACCGTCCACGGTCGTTCGGAGGTCATCACCTGGACCGGAGAGGGGGCCCCGGAGCGCCGTACCTTCGCCGAGGTGGGCCGCAGGGCGGCCCGGCTCGCCCACGCCCTGCGGGACGACCTGGGGGTCCGCGACGACGACCGGGTCGCCACCCTCATGTGGAACAACTGCCAGCACGTGGAGGCCTACTTCGCCATCCCGTCGATGGGCGCGGTGCTGCACACCCTCAACCTCCGCCTGCCCGCCGAGCAGCTGGCCTGGATCGTCAACCACGCCGCCGACAAGGTGATCATCGTCAACGGCACCCTCCTGCCGCTGCTCGCCCCGCTGCTGCCGCACTTCCCCACCGTCGAGCACGTCGTGGTGGCCGGCCCCGGCGACACCTCCGTGCTGGACGGCGCGGGCGTCCGGGTCCACGAGTACGAGGCGCTGATCGCGGGGAAGCCCGGCAGCTACGACTGGCCCCGGCTGGACGAGCGGCAGGCCGCCGCCATGTGTTACACCTCCGGCACCACCGGCGACCCCAAGGGCGTCGTCTACTCCCACCGCTCGATCTACCTGCACTCCATGCAGGTCAACATGAGCCAGTCGATGGCCCTGACGGACAGCGACACCTCCCTGGTCGTCGTCCCGCAGTTCCACGTCAACGCCTGGGGCATCCCGCACGCCACCTTCATGACCGGCGTCAACATGCTGATGCCGGACCGCTTCCTGCAGCCCGCCCCGCTCGCCGAGATGATCGAGACGGTCCGGCCCACCCACGCCGCCGCCGTCCCCACCATCTGGCAGGGCCTGCTGGCCGAGCTCAAGGCCAACCCGCGCGACGTCTCCACGCTCACCCAGGTCACCATCGGCGGCGCCGCCTGTCCGCCCGCGCTGATGAAGGCCTTCGACGAGTTCGGCATGCGGGTCGTCCACGCCTGGGGCATGACCGAGACCTCCCCGCTGGGCACGGTCGCCCGCCCGCCGGCCCACGTCGAGCCGGGCTCCGACGAGGAGTTCGCCTACCGCACCACGCAGGGCCGCTTCCCGGCGGGCGTGGAGGCCCGCCTCACCGGCCCGAACGGCGAGCGCCTGCCCTGGGACGGCGTCTCGGCCGGCGAGCTGGAGGTGCGCGGCCCGTGGATCGCGGGCGCCTACTACAACGGCCCCGACGGCGCGCCACTGCGCCCCGACGACAAGTTCAGCGAGGACGGCTGGCTGAAGACCGGTGACGTCGGCGTGATCGACGCCGACGGCTTCCTGACCCTCACCGACCGGGCCAAGGACGTCATCAAGTCCGGCGGCGAGTGGATCTCCTCGGTGGAGCTGGAGAACGCGCTGATGGCCCACCCGCAGGTCGCCGAGGCCGCCGTGGTGGCCGTGCCGGACGACAAGTGGGGCGAGCGCCCGCTGGCCGCGGTGGTCCTCCAGGACGGAGCCGCGACCGGCTTCGAGGAACTGCGCGACTTCCTGGGCGCCGAGGGCGGCATCGCGAAGTGGCAGCTGCCGGAGCGGTGGACGCGGATCACGGCGGTGCCCAAGACCAGCGTCGGCAAGTTCGACAAGAAGGTCGTGCGCAAGCAGTACGCGGACGGCGAGCTGGACGTGACCACCCTCTGACGTCCGGAGCACACGACGCGAAGGGGCGCCCCGCGGACCGGCCGCGGGGAGCCCCTTCCGCCCGCTCGGGTCAATTGGTGCCGATGCGCGCCAGCAGGTCGACCAGACGCTGCTGGACCTCCTCCTCGGTGGACCGCTCGGCCAGGAACAGCACCGACTCCCCCGAGGCCAGCCCCGGCAGCGCGGCCGGCTCCACGGGCGCCGTGTAGACCACCAGCGGGGTGCGGCTGAGACGGCCGTTCGCCCGGAGCCAGTCGAGGATGCCGGCCCGGCTCCGGTCCATCCGCATCAGGTCCATCACCACCAGGTTGGGCAGTATCTGCGCGGCGACCGCCGCGGCCTGGGTGTCGTCGACGGCCCGCCCGACCTGCATGCCACGCCGCTCCAGCGACGCGGTCATCGCCAGGGCGATCTCGTCGCGCCCCTCGATCAGCAGCACCCGCGGCGGGTGCTGCTCGCTGTCCCGCGGCGCCAGCGCCTTGAAGAGCACCGCCGGGTCGGCCCCGTACGCCTCCTCACGGGACGCCTGCGCCAGCCCCGCCGTCACCATCACCGGCACCTCGGCGGCCACCGCGGCCTCCCGCAGCGACTGCAGGGCGGTCCGGGTGATCGGTCCGGTCAGCGGGTCGACGAAGAGCGCGGCCGGGAACGCCGCGATCTGGGCGGCGACCTCCTCGCGGGAGTTGACCACCACCGGGCGGTAGCCGCGGTCGTTCAGCGCCTGCTGGGTGGTCGGGTCCGGTGCGGGCCAGACCAGCAGCCGGCGCGGGTTGTCCAAGGGCTCCGGGGGCAGCTCGTCGTCCATCGGGCGCGGCTGCGGCTGGTCGGAGATCTCCACGGCACCGCCCGGACCGTCCAGCGGCTCCGGACCCTCGGCGGCGTCGGCGTCCGGCGCGCCGATGGCGTAGGAACGGCCGACGGTGTGGTCGGGGGCCGGGCCCGGTCGTGCGGCGGGCGCCGACGGCCGGGGCAGGCCGACGGACGGCACCGGAGGCAGCGCCGGGACGCCACCCGGCGCGGGAGCCGCGGGCGTGGCGTCGGCCTCGGCGGCACGGTTGCCGAGCTTGCGGCGTCGGCCGTTGGCGGCCGCCCCGGCCGGCGGGGGCGTCGGCTGGCCCTGACCGGGACGGTGGGCGAACGGCACGCCCTGCCCGAGGGTGCGCACGCTGAACGCCCGGCCCTGGGTGCTGTTGGTGCTCTCCCCCGGGATCGCGGCCGCGGGCGGGAGCGCCGGGGCGGGCTGCGCGGGCGCCGGCGGCTGCGGTGCCTGAGGCGGCTGCGGTGCCGGCGGCCGGGGGGCGGCCTGGGCAGGCGTGGGCGTGGACTCGGCGGGCAGCGGCTGGGCCAGCATGGGCTGCGGCGGCTGGGTCTGCGGCCGGGACGGCTGCGCGGGCTGCTCCGGCGGCAGCGCGGTGCCCGCCCCCGGCGTCGGCGCGGCCGCGGCGGGCTGCACCGGGGGTTCGGCCGGTGTCCCCGCCGCCACGGGGGCCGCGGGCTGCGCCGCCGTCGGGGCTGCCGGAACCGCTCCCTCCGTGGCCTGCGGGGCCTGCGGGGCCTGCGGCGCGGGCGAGGCGGGGGCGCCGGGCAGGGCGGCGCCCGGCCACACCGGAGCGGGCCCGGGCACCTGCGCCACGGCCGCGCCGGCCGGGACCTGCGCGGGCACCGGCTGCGGAACGTCCTGCGGGCCGCCCTGCGACGGCACCGTGGCCACCTGCGGGGGCACGGGCTGCTGGGGCGGAACCGGCTGCGCGGCGACGGGCGTGGCGGCAGGCGCGGCGGCGATCGGCTGCTGGGCCGGCACCATCACGGCCTGCCCGGGCACGGCCTGCCCGGGCACGGCCTGCCCGGGCACGGCCTGCTGCGGCGGCACCGGCTGCGCGGGAGGCTGCTGCGCGGGGACCGGCTGGGCGGGCGCCGCGGCGGGCGCCGTGCCCTGCGGCGGCACCGGCAGCGGCTGCGCCCCCGTCGCGGGAGTCCCCGCCGGGGCGGCCTGGGGCGCCGCACCGGGTGGCACGGCCGACCGGCCCGGCACGGGAGAGGCCACGGCACCGGGCGCGCCCAGCGGCCGTACAGCGTGCTGCGCGGCGGCCGGGGGCACCGGCTGCGGAGCCTGCTGCGGAACCGGCCGAGGCGCCGCCTGCGCCGCACCGGCCGTACCGGCCGCGTCAGCCCCAGTGGCAGCACCGCCCGCACCGGCCGCCGAGGCCAGGTCACGCCCGGCGCCCTCGGTCGTACGGTCCGCGTCGGCCGGCGGCAGCGCGAAGGGGGACCGCGGCGCGGCCTCCTGCGCGGCGGCGTTCGCCTCGGCGGCGGCCAGAGCACGGCGACGCCTCCCGGACGGCTGCTGCGCGTCCGTCCGGTCGCCCTGAGCGGCGTCGCCCGCCGCCGCGGGCAGCGCGGCCGGCAGCGCCGCGGCGGCCTGCGCCTCGGGGGCACGCCCCGCGGCGGGCACCGGCACGCCCTGCGGCGGCACCGTCCCGCCCAGTCCCTCGGCGGTGGCCGCGGACCCCGCCGCGTGCTCGGCAGCCGTCACGATCGCGCCGGTCGCCACGGCCCGCACCGCGGACCCCGGCTGTCCGGGCGCGACCGGCGCCGCGCCGTTCTCCTCCGGGCTCGGCCGTCCGCGCCGGCGGCGGCCCGTCCCGGTGGCGGCCGGAACCGGGGTGCCGGAGCCCTCGACGCCCGCCGCCGTGCCCTGGACCGGGACGGCGATGTCCGCCGAGTCGTCCGCCGCGGCGGCCCGGCGCCTCCGGCGCCCGGTCGGCGCCGCGGAGGACGCCTGCTCCCCGCCCGCGGCCTCGGTGGCCCCATCGGCCCCAGTGGGCTCCGCGGACCCTGCGGTCACCGCTGTTTCGGCGGCCACCGAGCCGTCCGTGGCAGCGGCCGCGGCGGCCGCGGCGGCGGCCGTGGCCTCCGTGCCCTCCGGGGCCGCGGCGGGCCCGCGCGAGTCGTCGAGGAAGGCGTCCACCGAGGACCGCCGCGCGCGCCGCCGGCCGGTGCCGTTGCCCGGGGAGGCCGGGGCGGCCTCGGAAGCCGGGGCGGCCGCGGGAGCCGCCGTGTCGGCCGGGGCCGGGACCTCGACGACCCCCGCGCCCGCCCCCAGCGGCACCTCCAGCACGAACGCGCTGCCGCTCATCCCGGGCACCTCGTGGGTCTGCAGCACGCCGCCGTGGGCCCGGACGATGCCCTGCACGACCGGCCCGTGGACCGGGTCCCCGCCGGAGTAGGGGCCGCGCACCTCGATGCGCACCACCTCGCCGCGCTGGGCGGCCGCCACGACGACCGTGTTGTCCATGTAACCGCCCGTGGAGACGGGCGCGTTGCCGGTCGCGTCCACCCCGGCGACGTCCGCCACCAGGTGCGCCAGCGCGGTGGCCAGGCGCTGCGGGTCGACCTCCGCCTCGATGGGCGGGGCGTGCACGGCGAACTGCACCCGGCCGGGGCCGATCAGCTCCACCGCGCCGTCGACGCCGGCCGCGACCACCGCGTCCAGCATGACCCTGGCCCGGTTCAGCTCCGTCTGCCCGGCCGCCAGGGACTGGTAGCCCAGCACGTTGTCGATCATCTGGGTGATCCGGGAGTAGCCGGCCGACAGGTGGTGGAGCACCTGGTTGGCCTCCGGCCACAGCTGCCCGGCGTCGTCCGCCGCGAGGACCGACAGCTCCCGCCGCAGCTCGTCCAGCGGGCCGCGCAGCGAGCGCCCGAGCAGCATCAGCAACTGGTCGTGACGGGCCGCCAGTTCGTCGTGACGGGCCTTGTCCTGCTCGGCGAGCTCGGCGTACCGCTCCTCGGCTGCGGCGTACCGCTCCTGCGCGGCGGCGGCGGCCTCGGCGGACTGTTCGGTGAGCCCGCGGACCTCCTCGGCGTGCGCCTCGGTGAGCCCGCGGACCTCCTCGGCGTGCGCCTCGGTCAGCTTCTCCACCGTGCCGACGTGCTCCTGGCGGAGGGCGGTCAGCTCGGAGGCGTGGTCCTCGGAGAGCTTCTCCAGCTCCTCCTCGTGCCGCTTCCCGGCGTTCTCGCGCTCCTTGACCAGCTTGTCGAAGGGCCGGCGGTCGGTGAACGTCAGCACCGCGCCGACCAGCTGGTCGCCGTCGCGCACCGGCGCCGTGGTCAGGTCGACCGGCACCTTGTCGCCGCTCTTGGACCACACGACCTGCCCGCGCACCCGGTGCTTCCGGCCGGAGCGCAGCGTGTCGGCGAGCGGGGACTCGTCGTAGGGGAACGGGGCGCCGTCGGGGCGCGAGTGGAGCATCAGCTCGTGCAGCTCCCGACCGCCGAGGTCACTCGCGCGGTAGCCCAGGATCTGCGCGGCCGCGGGGTTGACCAGGACGATGCGGCCGTCGGTGTCGGTGCCCACCACGCCCTCGGAGGCGGCCCGCAGGATCATCTCCGTCTGCCGCTGCGAGCGGGCGAGTTCGGCCTCGGTGTCGACGGTCCCGGTGAGGTCGCGGACGACCAGCATCAGCAGCTCGTCACCGGTGTAGGCCGGCGAGTGGCCGTCGTGGGCCTGGCCGCCGTTCTCCAGGTTGGCGCTGGTCACCTCGACCGGGAACTCGCTGCCGTCGGTGCGGCGGGCGATCATCCGGGTCGGCCTGGTCCGGGCGTCGGCCTGCAGCGAGTCGCCGGGCCGCCGCATCGAGCCGGGGATCAGCCGGGAGTCGAACTCCGGGAGCAGATCGAGCAGTCCACGGCCGACCAGCGCGGTCCCCGGGGTCTCGAAGGCGTCCAGGGCGATGGTGTTGGCGTTGACGACGGTGCCGTTGGCGTTGACCAGGACCAGCGCGTCGGGAAGCGCGTCCAGTATGGCTGCGAGGCGAGCAGCGCCTCGGGATGGCCTGCTGCTCACGAGACGCATTCCTCCCTGTTACCGCACCGTGCTGACCGTGTGGGCCATCTTGCCAACCGGCCCGGCACGTGTCACGGGCAGAGTCTACGGGCACCGTGCGCCCCGGCGGCGCCGGATGAGAGGGAGGTCGCACAAGAGGTTGACGCGGAGTGCGAGGGAAATGTGGAGCCTCCCGCTCCGCGACCGGGGCCCCGGCGGCTACCGAACGGCCCGGATTCCCGGCAGGACCGGCACCATCGCGTCCCACCGCGCGGTACGGCAGCCGTCGCGCCGGTCGTACGAGACGTGCACCCGGCGGCCGTCCCACCATCCGGTGATCCGCGCCGTGGCCGGGCCGCCGTCCAGCATCGTGCAGAACTCCCGCGGGGCGGCCGGGGAGGTGGCGGTGAACGGGTCGGGCGGGCCGGGCCGGCCGGGCCGGCCGGCGGGGGCGGGTCGGGCGGCCCGGCCCAGCTCGTCGAGCCGGGCGCAGGCGGCCGCCACGTCCGGGTGGTCGCCGCCGCCGGGGTGGCAACGGAGCCGGAACGTGCCGTCCAGGCCCACCCCGGCGTCCCGGACGGTGATGGTCAGCCGGTCCCGCACCTCGTGGTCACCGAGCGGGGACCCGGCGGCCGGGACGGCGAGCCCGGCGGCCGCGGCCAGGGCGGTCACCGCGCCGACCACGGTGAGGACGGTCCGGGAGGCCCGGGAGGCGGCGGCGGGCCGGGCGGCGGTGCGGGAGGTCACGTGAGGCATGCCCTGCCCAACGCGCGGGGGAGCGCGCCGGTAGCGGGTACGCCGGGTGCGGGTGCGGGTGCGGGTGCGGGTGCGGTCGGCCCGCCTCCGCCGCCGATTCGTCCGGCACGTTCCTCCGGCACGCCGAAAGCCCTTTGCCCTGCGGGCCGCGCGCCTAGTACCGTGGGGGCCAATTGGTGAGGCGGCGTTCGTCTGTGTCATCATCTGCACACACCGCTCGCGCTTGCGCGAGAGCTGTGCTGGAGGCGTCGCCTAGTCCGGTCTATGGCGCCGCACTGCTAATGCGGTTTGGGCCTTCAAGCCCATCGAGGGTTCAAATCCCTCCGCCTCCGCCCCGCTCGGGCCCCTGTTCCTGGAACAGGGGCCCGAGGTGTTTTCCGCACCTCACCGGGTCCGGGGGAGCCGTGTGCCGCTCTCCCGTCGATCGGCCCGGACGCCGGCTCACGGACCCAGGACCGGGTGCGGGAGATTCCGCGTTTCCGCAGGTCAGGCAGGGTGTGCCGAATGGATTTCACATGTCGGCGGCAGTCATGTAATGTTCTTCCTGTCGCCGGGACGGGCCGAAAGGAAGCCGAAACGGAGACAACAACAGAACAAGCACTCGTAGCTTAACGGATAGAGCATCTGACTACGGATCAGAAGGTTGCAGGTTCGAATCCTGCCGAGTGCACACAGATGAGAGGCCCCGGGAGATGATCCCGGGGCCTCTCGCGTTGTCGGCGGGCCTTGCCCTGGTTCCGGCAGGCTTCCCCGGTGACCGCCGGGGGGTCTGCGCCGGGGTGTCAGCGTCGGGGGCAGGAGATCTCCGGCAGCCATTCGGGGGCGTGGCACGCGGAGAACGACCACGTCCGGTCCGAGTGGGGGTCGTCCGTGCTGTCGGTGTAGACCTCGAGGCGGCCCTGCGGCGTCAGGCGGTAGTACTCGCGGATCGGGTCGCCCTCCACGGTGGGGAAGGTGACGGCGAGTTCCGCCGTGGCGGTCTCCTCCACGGCCCGGCGCAGGCAGTCGATCTCCCGCGCGGCGTGTGTCTCCATCCGCTCCCCCTGGCGCAGGCGCACCTCGCCGCAGCCGGCGTACGGGGTCCTGGACTCCCAGCGGTCCCTGACCGGATCGTCATCCACCAGGACGAGCACGGTCAGACCGGCGAGGGCGAACAGGGTCCCCCCGACCAGCCAGCCGATCGGGAGGAACCGGGTGAGCGGTGGTCCCCCGCGGCCGCGGAGCCAGGCGGAGCCCCGGGCCGTCCGGGTGAAGGCGCCGAGCGCGACGAAGACCAGGCCGATCACGAGCGCGAACGAGGCCGTGAACGTCGGCGAACCAGCGGCAAGAGTGATCATCGGGTGATCGTGGAGGCCGGCGATCGAGGAGGTCAATGGTTCTCGCGCGGTCCGGCCGGGCGGGGGCGGTCCGCGGGTCATAGTGGGGGCGGGTACCGACGCAGAGGTTCACCGCACAGGAAGCCGAGGTCATGACCGACACACGCACCGTGGCCGTGCTGGGCACCGGGATCATGGGGGCCGCGATGGCCCGGAACATCGCCCGGGCCGGGCACCCGCTGAGAGTCTGGAACCGCAGCCGGGAGAAGGCGGAGCCGCTCGCCGCCGAGGGGGCGGGCGTGGCCGCGACCCCGGCCGAGGCGGTGGAGGGCGCCGACGTCGTCGTGACCATGCTGTACGACGGTCCCGCCGCCCTGGAGGTGATGCGGCAGGCCGCGCCGGCGCTGCGGCCCGGCACGGCGTGGGCGCAGTCGACCACGGCGGGGCTGGAGGCGCTGCCGGAGCTCGCGGGTCTCGCCGAGCAGCACGGGCTGGTGTTCTTCGACGCCCCGGTGCTCGGCACCCGGCAGCCCGCCGAGGAGGGCACGCTGACCGTCCTCGCGGCGGGTCCGGCCGACCGCCGGGAACTGGTCACGCCGGTCTTCGACGCCGTCGGCGCACGCACCGTCTGGGCGGGTGAGGACGGCGCGCGGGGTGACGCGACCCGGCTGAAGCTGGTGGCCAACAGCTGGGTGCTGGCCGTCACCGGCGCGACCGGGGAGACGCTGGCGCTGGCCAAGGGGCTGGGCGTCGCACCGGGCGCGTTCCTGGACGTCATCGCGGACGGTCCGCTCGACATGGGGTACCTGCGGGCGAAGGCCGGGCTCATCCTGGAGGACCGTCTCACCCCGGCCGCCTTCGCCGTGGAGACCGCGGCCAAGGACGCGCGGCTGATCGTGAGCGCTGGGAAGCGGCACGGGGTGCGGCTGGACGTCGCCGAGGCGAGCGCCGAGCGGTTCCGCCGTGCCGTCGAGCAGGGGCGCGGGCGGGAGGACATGGCCGCCGCGTACTGGGCGAGCTTCGACGACGGCAAGCGACCGGGGACGGGCCGGGCGGCGGGCGCGGGCCGCGTCCCGGGGGCGGGCGAAGGGCCGGTGCCGGGCGGCGGCGGAGACGGGGAGCGGGCGTCCTGACCACGCGCACCTGGCGGAGCGAGGGACTCCGCTGGACCACCGGCGGACCGCTGCTGCGCTGGGAGGGCGGCCGGGAGAGCGCCCTGCCGCAGGGCAAGCGGGTGGTGCTGGCGGTCCCCGGTGACGCGGTCCGCCGTTGCGTCGGCGCCCGCGGCAACCCGTGCCCGACGACGGCCGCCGTCCCCGCACGGTCGGCGTCCGCGCGCTGCGAGGAGTGCGCCCGGCTGGAGCGGGCGCACTCGGTGGCGGCCGACACCCGGGCCGACGATCCGCAGCCGTACCACGTCTATCTGGCGTGGTTCGGCCCCGGGATGACCAAGGTGGGCATCACCGCGGTGCGACGAGGTCCGGCCCGGCTGCTGGAACAGGGCGCGGTGGTGTTCACCTGGCTGGGACGCGGTCCGCTGATGGCGGCCCGGCGGACCGAGGAACTGCTGCGGGCGGCCCTGCGGGTGCCGGACCGGATCCCGTACGACGCGAAACGGGCCGTGCGGGCCGTGCTGCCCGCGACGCCCGGGGAACGGGCCGTCGAGGTGGCCGCGCTGCACTCGCGGGCGTCGGAGCTGACAGGGTGGCCGGAGGCGTTGGAGCGGGAGCCGTCGGCGCCGGTCGATCACGCCGCGGTGTTCGGGCTGGAGGGGCTGCCGGCTGCCCGGGGCACGGTGCGGGAGCTGGTCCCGGGCGGGGTGGTGGAGGGGCGGTTGCTGGCCGCCGCCGGACCGGACCTGCACCTGGACACCGACCGGGGGGTGGTGGTGCTGGACACGCGGCTGCTGCCGGGGTGGCCCCTCACGGCGGCCCCCGAGCGCGGCGCGGGCGAGCCGCTGCCGCTGCGGGCCCCGGCCCGTGGACCGGCCACGGACCAGCCGGGGCTGTTCTGAACGGCGGCCGGCGCGGGGGCGTCGCCTGCGGACGGCCGGGCCGTCCGCAGGGCGCGACGGTCAGTCCTGCTCCGCCAGGCGGGCGGGGAAGCCGCCGGTGGCGACCGGGCCCCAGCTGACCGGGGTGACGCGGATGAGGGACTTGCCCTGCTTGAGCATGGCGGCCCGGTACTCGTCCCAGTCCGGGTGTTCGCCCGCGATGTTCCGGTAGTACTCCACCAGCGGTTCCACCGAGTCCGGGGCGTCGATCACCTCGGCGGTGCCGTCGACCTGCACCCAGGGGCCGTTCCAGTCGTCACTGAGGACGAGGACCGAGACCCGCTCGTCGCGCTGGGCGTTGCGGGTCTTGGCCCGCTCCGGGTACGTGGAGATCACGATGCGGCCTGCGTCGTCGACCCCGCAGGTCAGCGGCGAGCCCTGCGGGCCGCCGTCGGCGCGGCGGGTGAGCAGGATCGCGCGGTGGCGGGGGCGGACGAAGTCGAGCAGTTCCTCGAGCGAGACGGAGGTGTTGGTCGCGATGTTCTTCGGTGCCATGGTCCGCAGCCTAGGGGCCGACGGGGGCCGCGGACACGCTCCGGCACGTGCGCGGACGGGAGCCGCCCGGGCGAGGACGCGCGCGGACGGAAGCCGCCGGGCGAGGGACGCGCGGACGGGAGCCGCCCCGGCGGGGACGCGCCGACGGCGACGGCGCGCGCACCGTACGGTGCGCGTCGCCGCCGCCGCTGCGGTCGGAAGTGGACGAGGAGGAGAACGGGAACGAGGGCGCGGGAGGCCGTCAGGCGGCCGGCAGCCCTGTGCCGTGCACCGCCTGGACGTCCAGCTCCACCCGCAGGGTGGTGCCGATGGCGGCGATGCCCGCCTGGACGATCTGGTTGTAGTTCATCGCGAAGTCCTCCCGCCGCAGCTCCGCGGTGGCCCGGAAGGCGGCGCGGGTGCCGCCCCACGGGTCGGCGCCGGTGCCGAGGTAGCTGAGGTCCAGGTCGACCGGGCGGACCACGCCCCGCATGGCCAGCTCGCCGTGGACGGTCCAGCGGTCCGGCCCGGCCGGGGTGAGGGCGTGGGACCGGTAGGTGATCTCCGGGTACTTCTCGACGGAGAGGAAGTCGTCGGAGCGCAGGTGGTCGTCGCGCATCCGGTTGCCGGTGTCGATCGAGCCGGCGCGGATCACCGCGTCCACGCGGGAGCGGGCGACGTCGTCGGGGGCGATCTCGACCGTGCCGGCGAACTCGGTGAACCGGCCGCGCACGCTGGAGATGCCCAGGTGCTGGGCGACCGCTCCGACCGTCGAGTGTGCCGGGTCGATGGTCCACGGGCCGGGCGGCGGGAGTTCCTCCCCGCCCTGGCGGGCCAGCGTGACGGAGCCGACCTCGGCGTTCCCGGTGGCGGTGACGATGGCGCTGGCGGCCGCGGGGGCGTAGCCGACGGCGGTGACGATCACCGTGTACGCGCCGGGGGACAGCACGGTCGCGTCCCGCACCGCGCCCTCCCGGTCCGCCTCCGCGCGCAGCACCTGCGCGCCCCGGGCGTCGGTGAGCGTGACGACCGCGTGCGACACGGCCCATCCGTCCCGCGTCCGGACTCGTGCGGTCAAAGCCATCCCGTTTTCTCCCTAAAAAGGCTTACAAATTGACCATAAAGAGACAGAGGTTGTCTGCTTGGCGGAAACGAACCGGCCGGTGGCAGGCCTCACGAGGAGACCTGCCACCGGCCGGGACCGTCTATTCGCCGGGGTGGGCGAGCTCGACGGTGTGGTCCTCGACGTCCTGCCGGACGGTCAGCGTGGTGGCCACCGGCGGGTAGCCCGTGGCGATGACCGTGTACTCGCCGCTGTCCAGGTCGGCGAAGGCGTACGCGCCGTCCTCGCCGGTGGTGGCGGTGGAGACCACGTTGCCGGCCGCGTCCAGGAGGGTGACCCGGGCGTCCGTCAGCGGACCGCGCGGGGACCGCACGACGCCCTTGAGCTGCGAGCCCGCGTCCAGTGCGGCCTCCACCCGGGTGACCCCGGTGGTGGCGACCCGGACCGGCAGCGCGCTCGGCCGGAAACCGGCGGCGTTGACCGCGACGGTCACGTCGCCCGGGACCACCGCGCCGAAGGCGAACTCGCCCTGCGCGTCGGTGGCGCCGGTGGCGATCAGGTCGCCGCGCACGTCGGTGACGATCACCATGGCGTCCGGCACCGGCTCACCGGTGGCGGCCGAGCGGACCACGCCGGTCAGGCCGCTGGTGCCGCTGAGCAGGATGTCGTACGACAGCGGCTCGCCGTTCACCGTGACGGTGGAGGCCTGCGGCTGGAAGCCGTCGGCCGAGGCGATCAGCACGTACGAGCCGACACCCGGGGCGTCCACCGCGTAGGCGCCGTCGGCCTGGGCGATGGCCCGGCCGAGCTGACGGCCCTCGAGGGAGATCAGCGTCACCGCCGCGTGCGGCAGCGGGGCGTTGTCGGCGTTGCGGACGTGGCCGTGGACCGGAAGCCCCGGGCGCTCCGGGGCCGCCGTGGCGGCGACCGCGTTGGCCGTGGTGGCGGCGACGGCTCCGGCGGACGGAGCGGCGTGCTTCGGACCCGCGGGAGCGGTGCCGGGCGCCTCGGCCTGGTCGGCGGTGACCGAACCGGAGGCCTCCTCCATCGCGGAGTGCGTCTTCAGCGGGACCTCCTTGATGAAGATCGTCAGGATGAACGCCAGCAGGGCGATCGGCGCGGAGATCAGGAAGATGTCGGCGATGCCGTGGCCGTAGGCGCTCTCCATCACCTCACGCAGCGGGGCGGGCAGGGCGGAGACGTCCGGGATGGAGTCGCTCGCGTTGCCGGAGCCCATCGCCGCGGCGTACTTCGGCGGCAGGTCGGCCAGGCCGTCCTTGACGTAGTCGGTGACCTGGTTCGCCAGCACCGCGCCGAAGGCGGAGACGCCCACCGCGCCGCCCAGCGAGCGGAAGAAGTTGGCCACCGAGCTGGCCGCGCCGAGGTCGCTGGGGGCGACCTGGTTCTGCGCCGCGAGCAGCAGGTTCTGCATCATCATGCCGACGCCCACGCCCATCACGGCCATGAAGACGGCGACGTGCCAGTACGGCGTGTCGTAGCGGATGGTGCCCAGCAGGCCCAGGCCCGCGGCGAGCAGGAAGCCACCGGCCACCAGCCAGGCCTTCCACTTGCCGGTCCGGGTGATCAGGTTGCCGGAGACTGTGGAGGAGACGAACAGACCACCGATCATCGGGATGGTCAGCACGCCGGACATGGTCGGCGACTCGCCCCGCGCCAGCTGGAAGTACTGGGCGAAGAAGATGGTGCCGGCGAACATGCCGATGCCCACGAAGAGCGAGGCGAACGCGGACAGCGCGACGGTGCGGTTGCGGAACAGCCGCAGCGGGATGATCGGCTCGGAGGCCTTCGACTCGACCAGCAGGAAGAGCAGGGTCAGGGCGATGGAACCGCCCACCATGGCGTAGGTCTGCCAGGAGATCCACTCGTACTTGTCACCGGCGAAGGTGACCCAGAGCAGGAGCAGGCAGGTCGCGGCGGCGACCAGGGTGGCGCCCAGCCAGTCGACCTTCACCTTCCGCTTGACCGTCGGGACGTTCAGCGTCTTCTGCAGCACGATCAGGGCGACCACGGCGAACGGGATGCCCACGTAGAAGCACCAGCGCCAGCCCAGCGATTCGGTGTCGGTGATGACACCGCCCAGCAGCGGACCACCCACGGTTGCGACCGCGAACACCGCGCCGAGGTAGCCGGCGTACTTCCCGCGTTCCCGCGGGGAAATGATCGAGGCCAGGATGACCTGGGACAGCGCCGCGAGGCCACCGCCGCCGATGCCCTGGAAGACGCGGAAGGCGATCAGCGTCTCGGGGTTCTGGGAGAAGCCCGCGCCCGCCGAGGCGACCACGAAGATGACCAGGGCTATCTGGATCAGCAGCTTCTTGTTGAAGAGGTCGGCGAGCTTGCCCCACAGCGGGGTGGACGCCGTCATCGCCAGCAGCGAGGAGGTGACCACCCAGGTGTAGGCGGACTGCCCGCCGCCCAGGTCGGCGATGATCCGCGGCATCGCGTTGCCCACGATGGTGGAGGAGATCATCGCCACGAACATGCCGAGCATGAGGCCCGACAGGGCCTCCAAGATCTGCCGGTGCGTCATCTGGACGCCGCCGGAGGTCCCTCCCCCGTGCTCGGCGCTGGCCCGCACACCGGCTGGTGTGGTGGTTGCCATACGTTTCCTTCGTCTACTGGGTGGTCGTCTACTGGGTGTGCTGCGTGGTCGTGGTGCGACGGCAGTCGCCGAAGCTCTGCCGGAAGCGCGTCATCAGCTCGGTGAGCCGGGTGACGTCCTCGTCGCTCCAGTCGTCGAGCCACTCGGAGAGCAGCGCGGTCGACCGGCGGGACAGGTCCGCGATCTGGTCGTGGCCCGCGTCGGTGAGACGCAGCAGGCGTGACCGCTTGTCGTCCGGGTCGGGCAGCCGCTCGACCCATCCGCGGTCGGCGACGTGCGAGACGTGCCGGCTGCACACGGAGATGTCCACCGCGAGCAGCTCGGCGAGCCGGCTCAGGCGCATGTCCCCGTGGCGGTCCAGGAGGGTCAGCACGGCGGCCGATCCGGACGGGCACTCGGGGGGCAGCTGCCGCCCCAGTTCCCGTTTGACGGCGCCGACGGCGCTGAGCTGTCTCAGCAGCTCCTCGAACTGCGCCTGCCTGGCCATCCAGCCTCCCGGGGACCCTGCCGATTCGTTGCCATACGCAACCGTAGGAGTAGTTGGTTGCAGTAGGCAAATGAAATCGGTGTTACCTACATCAAAACTTGGCAAAGGCAAGTATTGGCGAAAGTGAAGGTTCGGTAAGAGTGCAGGTCACGGCCGGTTCGGGCGGGTTGGCACCGGTTTCGGGGGCCGGGGCGGGTGGTGGATCCGAGGGCGGGTCGGGTCCCGGGTCCGGTGCGGAACCGGGTGCCGAACCGGCTGCCGGGTGCCGGGCCGGGGGCGGAACCGGGTGCCGGGTGCCGGGCCGGGTGCGCGTCGGATCTTGCCGCCCCGGTCGGCGGACGGGCGGGTGGGCGCGCCGTGCGGGCCCGAGGGAGGTTCCGGGCAGGCCGGGGGTCGGTTCCGGGCCGGTTGCGGACAGCACTTGGGGGAGTGCCCGCCATTCGCTAGGGTCGTGGACCATGGCTAACACCCAGGGCCCCCAGGGCAATTACGACCCGGCCGGCAGCACTCAGATGTTCCGCGCGTTCGTCGACGAGGCGCCGCAGGCGCGTCAGCAGCAGGCGGCTCCCGCGGGACCCCGGATCGGCTTGATCCTCGGCGTCGTCGCCGTCGTGGTGGTCGTCGCCGCGGTGGCGTGGCTGGCGCTCTCCTAGGAACACACACGGTGCACCGGGCGGCGGCCCGGGGCGCCGCGTACGACAAGCAGGCCGCCGACCCCCTTCGCCGGGGCCGGCGGCCTGTCGTCGTCACGGCCCGCAACCACGGATCGGGCCCACGGCCCGGGCGCCCGGCCCCGGACGCACCGGCACGGGCGCACCGGCACCGGGCGGCCCGGACCCGGCAGCTCGGCATGCGGGACGGATCCGGCGGACCGACCCGTGGACTGGAGCCGGCAGACCGGTGTGCGAATGAGATCCCGTGGATCCGCCCGTGAACCGGGCCCGGCGGACCGGCTCGCGGGCCGGATCCGGAAAGCCCGGTGGCGCGTGCGGACAGCGTTCGGCGGATCGCCCGTGGTCTGGGTCCGGCGTACCGGCTTGCGGGCCGGATTCGGAGCCCGGTGGCCCGGCGTGCGGACAGCGTTCGGCGGATCGCCCGCGGTCTGGGTCCGGCGTACCGGCTTGCGTACCGGATTCGGAGCCCGATGGCCCGGAGTGCGGACGGGGCCCGGCGAATCGGCCGGACCGGACCCGGCGGACGGAGTGCGGACGGGGTCCGCGGATCGGCCCGTGGATCGGGTCCGGCGGACCGGCGTGCGGACGGCGTCCGGCAGATCGGCCTGCGGACTCGGCCCGCGGATCGGCCCGCGGATCGGCCCGCGGACCGGACCCGGCGGGCGAGGCCCGGTGGACCGGTCCGGTGCCGGGTTGCGGTTGCGGATGGGGTCCGGTGGATCGGTTCGTGGAGTGGACCTGGCGGACGGGCCCCTGGACCGGACCCGGTGGACCGGCTCGCGGACCGGGACCCGGACGGCCCGGTGCGCCGGTGTGCGGGCTGGGTGCCGTGGGCCGACCCTGGCGGACCGGACCGGGACGGCCTGGGCGACCCGGTCCGGATCTGGAAGCCTCGGCGGCCCGGTGGACCGGATCGCGGAGGCGGATCCGGAGGCCCGGACCGGGGTGGCTCGCGGTGGCCCCCGGCCCGAGGCGGAACGCCCAGTTGCCCGGGGGCCCAGCTGCCCGGTGGCCCGCTTCGGGGCCGGACGGGTTGCGCGGGCCGGCGGTCAGTCCGCGATCAGACCCTCCCGCAGCTGCGCCAGCGTGCGGGTCAGCAGCCGGGAGACGTGCATCTGCGAGATCCCGACCTCCTCGCCGATCTGGGACTGCGTCATGTTGGCGAAGAAGCGCAGCGTGATGATCCGGCGCTCCCGCGGGGGCAGCTTGGCCAGCAGCGGCTTCAGCGACTCGCGGTACTCCACGCCCTCCAGCGCGGTGTCCTCGTACCCGAGGCGGTCGGCCAGCGAGCCCTCGCCGCCGTCGTCCTCCGGGGCGGGGGAGTCCAGCGAGGAGGCGGTGTAGGCGTTGCCCACCGCGAGGCCGTCGACCACGTCCTCCTCGGAGACGCCGAGGACCGCGGCGAGCTCGGAGACGGTGGGCGAGCGGTCCAGCTTCTGGGAGAGCTCGTCGCCGGCCTTGGTCAGCGCCAGGCGCAGCTCCTGGAGGCGACGGGGCACCCGCACCGACCAGGAGGTGTCACGGAAGAACCGCTTGATCTCGCCCACGACCGTCGGCATAGCGAAGGTCGGGAACTCCACGCCGCGCTCGCAGTCGAACCGGTCGATCGCCTTGATCAGACCGATGGTGCCGACCTGGACGATGTCCTCCATCGGCTCGTTGCGGCTGCGGAAGCGGGCCGCCGCGTACCGCACGAGGGGGAGGTTCAGCTCGATCAGGGTGTCCCGGACGTAGGCGCGCTCCGGGCTGTTCTCGTCGAGCGAGGCGAGCCGCAGGAAGAGGGAACGGGACAGCGTGCGGGTGTCGATGGCGGCCGGGGCGGCGGCGGGCGCCTGGACCGGTGCTTCGTCGAGGCCCGGGACATGGTCGAGCGAGTCGGGCGCGGACGCGCTCTTCGTGAGCGTGAGCACCTTCGAGCTGCCCTGGTCTGCGGACATGCCACCCCCTTTTGGGTCGCGGACGGTCGCGGCCGACGCCCCGTCGGGGAGCGCAGCCTTCACCTGAATACCGGAGCCTGAGTCCCGGCAAACACGCTTCCCGAAGAATGTCACAAGTCGGCAACGCGCCGTAGTGACTTGTCGACATGGATACGGTGAATCGGCGCAGCACAGAGGTCATGTGACGGCACGTCACGGCTCACCGTTGCAAAGGGGGGCGCACCGTCGAATCCCCCTTGAGGGCTATGCCTCGATCCTGTTTGCGGACCTCAGTCGCTGGAAGGAACGGGCCAGCAACCGGGAGACATGCATCTGGGAGACGCCCAGCTCGGCGCTGATCTGCGACTGCGTGAGGTTGTTGTAGTAGCGCAGCAGCAGGATGCGCTGCTCCCGCTCCGGCAGCTGCACCAGCAGGTGGCGGACCAGGTCGCGGTGCTCGACGCCGTCCAGCGCGGGGTCCTCGTAGCCGAGCCGGTCCAGCAGGCCGGGCATCCCGTCGCCCTCCTGGGCGGCCTCCAGCGAGGTCGCGTGGTAGGAACGGCCGGCCTCGATGCAGGTGAGGACCTCATCCTCGGAGATCCGGAGGCGCTCGGCGATCTCGGAGGTGGTCGGGGAGCGGCCGAAGGCGGTGGTGAGGTCCTCGGTGGCCGCGTTCACCTGGACCCACAGCTCGTGCAGGCGGCGCGGGACGTGCACGGTGCGGACGTTGTCGCGGAAGTAGCGCTTGATCTCGCCGACGACCGTGGGCATGGCGAAGGTGGGGAACTGGACGCCGCGGTCGGGGTCGAAGCGGTCGATGGCGTTGATCAGGCCGATGGTCCCGACCTGGACCACGTCCTCCATCGGTTCGTTGCGGCTGCGGAAGCGGGCGGCGGCGTAGCGGACCAGGGGAAGGTTGGCCTCGATCAGGGAGCCGCGCACGCGGTCGTGCTCGGGGGTGCCCGGCTGGAGCTGCTTGAGCTGCCCGAAGAGCACCTGTGTCAGGGCCCTGGTGTCGGCCCCCCGGGTGCCGCGTGCGCGCTCGGCGGGCTCGGCCCGTTCGGCGGGCCGGGGCCGTTCCACGGGAGCGCTCCGTTCGACGGGAGCGCACCGCTCGGTGCTCTCGGCGCGTGGGGCGGGTTCCTGGGACGGCACGGGAGGCGCAGTACTGGCCGGCACGGTCAACTCCACCTCGTCATCCATCAACACATCCGTCAAAAGCGGTCATAGCATCACAAGACGGAACAGGCGGTGCAAGCACCGCCCCCCTTGCCGTGTTGGCGGGCGTGGTGGCCTCCGGAGGCTTCGTGAGGCCTTCCCCGGACCGCGAAGGAGCCCCTCGCCGCGGTCGGCGAGGGGCTCCAGAAGCGATCTGAAACGGTCAGAATTCGTAGTCGGCGATCACCCAGGTGGCGAACTCGCGCCACAGGGCGACACCGGCCTGGTGCTCCGGGTGCTCGATGTAGGTGCGGAGCGCCTCGGCGTCCTCCACCGCGGAGTTGATGGCGAAGTCGTGGGCGATCGGGCGGTCGCTGATGTTCCAGCCGCACTCCCAGAAGCGCAGCTCCGGAATCTTGTCCCCGAGCGCGGCGAAGACGCGCGCTCCCTCGACGACCCGCGGGTCGTCGCGCTCGACGCCGTCGTTCAGCTTGAAGAGGACCAGGTGGCGGATCACGGGAACTCCCGGGGCGCGGGGGCCGCGAGGGTCTTCGCCGTCAGCTGTCGCCGCCGCCCCGCGCGACCCACGTCATGAAGTCGCCGACGGCGGAGGCGGCCGCGGAGATGCCCTCGAAGCCCATTTCGACATAGCCGGCAGCGGTGTGTGGATCGGTGATGATGACGTAGAGGGCGAACACCACGACGATGCCCAGAACTATCGTCTTCGCGTTCGCCGCCATCGCGGTCCCTCCCCCGTGCCGCCGGCCGATCTGCTGCCGCGGGGGAGTCTAGCTGGGCCTTCCCCCGACGGCACACCGTGCTTCCCGCGCCTTCCGCCGTCGCGCGCAGAGGCGTCCCGGCGGGCGACCCGTCCCTGTCAACGGCGCGTCACCATGTGTAGTGGGGCCGGTACGCTGCGCGACAGGATGGTGCGGGGCGTGACCGGCTCCCGCGCGGGACCGGGCGTGGACGAGGAGCGTGGGCGATGGCGGATCAACCCGTCGGTACGGGACCGGGGCGGCCTCCGGCCGGATCGGGCCGAGGGCCGGGCAGCCCCGACCTGGCCTCCTCCCCGGCGGAGAAGAACGCCGCCGCACGGGCCATCGAGCAGCACATCGAGCCCGGCACGCAGCGGGCCGGACGCCGCGCGGCGGAGGACACCGGCACCGCCGTCACGGCCTTCGGCGCCAAGGACGGCGACGGCTGGGCGACCGCGACGGCGCTGGCCAAGGCCCTGACCGTCTGGGGCGATCAGCTGAAGAACCTGATGGACCGGCTGGCCTCCGAGAAGGACGCGCTGCGCGCCGGCGACAACGTCCTGACCGGCACCGATCTCGCGGTGGGCGGCACGGCCCGGGAGATCTCCGTACTGGACCGGTTCTGAGCGGCCGCAGGGGAACCGGAGGAGAAGAGGAATGCCGACCTACCACGAGATCATGGACACCGACCTCGCGTCGCTCACCACCGCGGCGGAGAGCTGGGACGCGATGGCCGCCGAGTTCGCCGAGCAGGAGGAGGCCTACCGGCGCGACGTGGAGGGCATCTCCCTGGGCAAGGGCTGGTCGGGCCTGAGCGCCCAGGCCGCGAACGGCCGCTTCCGCGTCACCCTGGAGGAGTTCCGGCACGCGCAGACCGAGGCGAAGGCGGTGGCCTCGCTGCTGAGGGACGCGCACACCCAGTTCGCCGAGGTGCGGGGACGGCTCGGGGCGGCACGCCAGGAGGCCGTCGAGGCGGGCATGAGGGTCTCCGACCAGGGCCTGGTGAGCCCCGACGCCGAGCGGACGACCGACCGGGAGCACGGGACGTCCCGCGACGACCCCGGCTCCGCGGACACCGTCCGCTCATGGCAGGAACGCCTGCACACGATCGTCCGGCACGCGACGGACGCCGACCTGGGCGTCCGTGTCGCTCTGGACGCCGTGATGGTCGACCCGGACCCGGTCCGTGGAGGCAACGGCTTCAACGGGCAGGCGCGGGGCGACGTCGAGACGTACGAGGGCCGGGCGGCGGAGCGGGTGCTGGCGCGGCTGGGCAGGGGCGAGAGGCTGTCCGCGGGGGAGATCGCGGGCCTTCACCGCGCCTTCCGCGACAACCAGGACGACCCGGCGTTCTCCCGCGCCCTCCTGGACGGGCTCGGGGCGCGCGGGACCGTCACGCTGGCCAACGAGGTGAACGACCTCGTCCACGTGCGGGGCGGGGACCGCGTCGGGGACTACGAGGCGATCGGGAGCGGCCTGGCGAACGCGCTGGCCTCGGCCACGCGGGACACCGGGTCGCGGTGGTACGAGGAGTGGCGCGCGGACCTGCGCGAAGCGGGGGCCGACCGCCACGCCACGGACTTCCACGGCGCTCGTCTCGACAAGGCCGTCGGGTACCAGTCGCTGGTCACGTTGATGCGGCAGGGCGACGGCTACTCGGCCGGCATGCTGTCGGACCTCACCGACGACATGATCGCGGCCGAGAGGAAGGACCCGGGCATCTGGCAGCTCAAGCACGAGTACAGCGGTGAGCGGGACGGCTGGTTCGCCAACGACCCCGTCGACGGCATGCTCGGCATCATGAGCCGCGACCCCGAGACCGCGGCCCAGTACCTGAGCGACGACGGGAACATGACGTACCTGGTGAAGGAACGGGACTGGGACGTCGTCCTCCACGAACGTGAGGGAGCGAAGTCGAGCACGTACGCGTCCGGCCTCGACGGCGACGACCGCCGCGGGTTCGGCGCCGCGCTGCTCGCCGGGGCGACCGGGATCGATCCGTCCGACCCGAACGGGCGACACGTCGAACACACCGGCCGGAACGAGGACGTCCTCAGGACGGCGCTCAGGCACTTCGCGGACCGCGGGGACGACTTCCCCTCATCCCTGCGGGAACCGATGGCGACGATGCTGGCCAACCACGGGGACACCGTGCACCGGGCCATGAGCGACGTCGACATGGGCGCGGCGCCGCTGGACCAGACCCAGCTCGTCGAGGTCGCCAAGCAGGTCTCCAAGGACCGTGACGCGTACAGCGTGCTGAACGCCGGGATGAACCAGGCGATCGTGTCCGACATGCAGAGCGACGCGGCGAGCGGGGTGTCGGGGTCGAGGGAGTCCCTGATCCGGGCCGGCCGCACGGTCGGCTTCCTGGAGGAGGCCCGCACGCAGGCCCAGGGCGACCCGGAGGTCGCGGAGTTCGCCGGCAAGCCGGTGCTCGACACGGCGATCGGCTACCTGCCGGTGGTCAGTACACCGGCCCAGCAGGCCGTGGACTACGTCACCGAGCAGTGGCTCGGGGACGAGCAGAAGCGGCTGGAGGAACAGCGGACCGAGGGCGACATCGCGGCCTACGAGGCGAGAAACCGGCAACTGATGGCGCTCGCGGAGCAGTGGGAGGAGGGCCACGACTTCGGGGCCGACGGCGACATGGGCGTGAAGAACCTCATCAACGCGTACGCGGAGGACGGGATCAAGCACGCCCGAGGCGTGTCCGGAAAGCAGGGCGGGTGAGACTCGCGAGACGGCTGGCGCGGATCGGGCTGCTTGCGTTGGGTGTTCTGGCGACTTCCTGCGCCGGAGGGCCGAAGGACGGAGCCGTGCCGGAGACGGTGTGCGGGACACGGATCGCTCCTGGTCTCGTCCGTCCGCTGCTGGCGTCGACGGACGGCCTCGACGAGTACAGCCGGGTGGACCGGAAGGAAGCGGTCTCCGCGCCCTGCACGCTCCGGGCGGAGGGCAAGCAGGTACTGGCCCTGTTCTTCTACTGGACCGACGGGGCACCCCAGGTGACCGAGCCCGACTACGACCCGTCCGGATTCCAGGCGCTCACCGGGACGAAGCCCGTGCACCTCGGTGACGGGGCGGTCGTGGGGAAGAACGGGGCGGTCGTCACCACGCCGTGCCGCACCGCGGGTGGGAAGCACTTCACGCTGAAGCTGTACCTGCCGCAGGTGGCCCCGCCGGACGCCGGTCACCGCGCGGACATCGAGCGGTTCATGCGGGCCTACTTCCCCGCGACGGTGGAGACGCTGGACTGCCGGTGACGCACGGACCGCCCCGCCGCGGCGGCCCGGCGGACGCCCCTGCCCGCTGTGACCGGCACTCCTCCAGCGGCGTGCCATCAGCGAGACTGCTCGCACGCAGCATGAGAGGGATGGCCGTGCCGACCAGCTACAAAGTCCAGATAGGCGTGTCGATGCTCCTCGCCGGGCTGGCCGCGATCGCAGTGGTCCTGACCCTGCTGCCAGGAAGGCCGGTGGTGCCTGAGGCTGTCGGCCTCACCCTGTTCGGGCTGGTGTTCCCGGTATTCGGGAGCGCGATGGTGCGGTGTTACCGAGCGGGTGTTCAGGCCCGGGGCCCAGAGGTTCTCGTCGTGCTGTGGGACACCCCCCGATGGGTGCGGGTTGCGGCAGGGACTCTCACCGCCGGCGTGGTGCTGTGTGTCGCCCTCGGCGGAGGTGCGGCCGGCGGGCAGCCGGAGCGCACGGCGGAGGGCTACTACCTCAACCATCACGGGGACCGGCAACCGGTGAGCCGCGCAACGTACGAGTCGGCACTCAAGTCAGGGGTGCGAGGGTTCGACGCCGCAGCAACCTTCTTCTTCGCGGTGTCCGCCCTCATGGCCGCTGCTGCCTGTCGGGCGGAGGAGGAGGCGCTGGCCGAGTGGGGGTGGGCTCGGCGCGAGGTGTGAGGACTTCGGCGAGACGGCACGTGGGTGCCGGTGGGCCGCACGCGCATCGGTCAGAAGGGAGGTTCGAGATCGCCACGGACATCGCTGTGTGGCCCCCCGTCCCAGGGCTCCTCCCGGAGGGGTTCAGGATCGGGGACGTCGTGGCCCCATGCTTCGAGTGCCTTCCAGGCAACGCGCCGGTCGGTGGCGTGGCCGCTGGTGTCCAGGATGGCGCGCGCGTGCACGGCGAGGCGGTCCCGGTGCCCGGCGAGCGCGGGGTGTTCGGCGAGGATGAGCGCGGCGACGACGGCGGCTTCGCGCACGTCCTCGTGGCTGTCCTGGAGGAAGGGCGCGACGGCCCGGTACAGCATCGGGCGCAGGTCCCGGAAGGCTCCCGTGGGGCCGCCGTGGGCGAGGAAGCCAGGAACGTACTGCTGTATGCGGCCGACGGCCTCGTCGGAGGCGTCGTAGGCCGTGGAAGCCAACCAGTGCAACAGCGTCGCGCGGACAGGGACGTTGCGATAGGGCCGGAGGGTCATGGCCGCCGGGTGGGTGAGGATGCCGGCGACATACACGGCGACGGGGGCGGTGGCTTCGTAGAGGGTGTTCTGGTGGTGGACCAGCTCACCCAGCTCCGACAGGGCGGAGACCTGAACCCTCGGATCGGGTTCCAGCAGCCGTGCGAGAACCCTGGGAAGGTCCCCACCGTTCCCGAAAGCCGTCTCGAGCGCATCCCAATCGGTCTCCGCCAGGACTACCTGGTAGGGCGGCAGGCCGGGCTCATGGGGTGCCCCGGCGTGGGAACGGCTGTGGTTCACAGGCCGAACCTAGACCCCACTTCCGACAGTGATGCATCGGCAGGGTGTCGATCTCCTCGGGCGGCAGGAACCGGGGCGGCCTCGTCGGCCGAACCGGCCGGCTGCGACGGAAACCGAGACGGAGACGAAGACGGACGAAGGGCCCGGTCCAACGGACCGGGCCCTTCATCTACCAGCGGTAGCGGAGGGATTTGAACCCTCGGTGACTTGCGCCACACTCGCTTTCGAGGCGAGCTCCTTCGGCCGCTCGGACACGCTACCGAGGGAGACTTTACAGCACGGTGGGCGCTGCGCAGAAATCCGTTTGGGCGGGGGCCCCCGCAGGCGCTCAGCGGGTGCGGAAGAAGTCGGTGAGCAGGCGCGCGCAGTCGTCGGCGAGGACGCCTTCGACCACCTCGGGGCGGTGGTTGAGGCGCCGGTCGCGGACCAGGTCCCACAGCGAGCCGGCGGCGCCGGCCTTCTCGTCGCGGGCGCCGTAGACGACCCGGTCGACGCGGGCCTGCACCAGCGCCCCCGCGCACATCACGCACGGTTCGAGGGTCACCACGAGCGTGCAGCCGGGCAGCCGCCACTCACCCCGCGCGGCGGCGGCGCGGCGCAGTGCCAGCACCTCGGCGTGGGCGGTGGGGTCACCCGTGGCCTCGCGTTCGTTGTGGCCGACGGACAGCACCGTGGCGCCGTCGGGGGCGAGCACGACGGCGCCCACCGGGACGTCGCCACCCGGCAGCGCAGCCCGCGCCTGGTCCAGCGCAAGGCCCATGACGGGCCGCCAGGGGTCGCGCACGGGGTCGACAGGGCCGGTGGGGCTGGCCGGGCCGCCGGGGCCGGGCGTGTCGGGGCCGGGGGTGTCGGTACGGCTCCGCCCCGCACCCGGGAGGGGGCGCGGGGCGGTGGGGTCGGTGGTCACACGGGGACGTTAGCGGACCGTCTCCAGGACCTCGGAGGCGCCGACCGCCTCGGCGATGGTGTTCAGCGCGTCGTTCGGCTCCAGGGAGCGGAGCTCCTTCTCGCTGACGCCGAGGTCCTCGAGGACCTCCCCGTCGCCGACCGGTCCGTGCGGCACCGGGCCGCCGGCGCCGGCCACGCCGTCGTCGTCGTCGGAATCGTCGAGCAGGTCCTGCGGCTCCCCGTCCTCGGTGCCGTCCAGGTCGAGCGCGTCCAGGTCGGTGGTGTCGTCCTCCTCCGGCTCGCGGCCGAGCACATCGTCGGTGAGCAGGATCTCGCCGTACGAGCTGCGGCGGGCGGCCGCGGCGTTGGACACGTAGATGCGAGGGTCGTCCTCGCCGTCCACGCGCACCACGCCGAACCAGGCGTCCTCCTGCTCGATCAGCACCAGAACCGTGTCGTCGTCGGGCGAGGCTTCGCGGGCCAGATCGGCCAGGTCCGCCAGGGTCTCCACATCGTCGATCTCCGTGTCGCTCGCTTCCCACCCGTCTTCGGTGCGCGCGAGCAGTGCGGCGAAGTACACCGTGACTCTCCCACTGGTCATAGGTGTGCCGGTTGGGGTTCCCCCCGGCGGGGTCACGGGCGGGGGACCGAGGTGTCCGAGGTTCCCGCCCACTCGGAATCGTGGCAGAAACCTCGCTCGCAGGGGATGTCTTCGACTCCCTGTGTCTGGCTCTTTTGATCGTGACCGGCCCCGGAGCCCTTCCCGCGCACGGCGCGTCGTGGTGCTCCTACCAGCGGAAGGTGCGCATGCGCATGGCGTGGCGCAGGCGCGCCGCCTTGGCGCGGCGGGGCTGTACGCGGTCGCGCAGCTCCCGGGCCTCGGCCAGGTCGCGCAGGAACTGGGCCCGGCGGCGGCGCCGCTCCTCGTCCGTCTCCGGCGGCCTGGCCGGGCGTGGCGGGGGAGGCGGCTCGGCGCTCCGGCGGCGCGTGGTGGCGGACGTGAGCGGAGGCGGCGGCGGAGGCTCCTCCACCTGTGGCTTCCGCGCCTGTCCACCGGACGGCTGCCGTCGTGCCGCCTGCTCTCGGGAACTGCGGCGGTCGGGCACAGCATCACCACCCCGGTCCGGTCTGTCCGTGTTCCTTCCACCTTCCCTCGGACGACGGATTCGATGCCGCCCGGATGCCGCGACGGGGCGCCGGCGGGGACCGGACGGCCTGGTGAACCGTGCTTCCGGGCCCGGTTACTGTGGAGCAATGCGTCTCCACGTCGTCGACCACCCGCTGGTCGCCCACAAGCTCTCGACCCTGCGCGACCGGCGCACCGATTCCGCGACCTTCCGTCGGCTCGCCGACGAGCTCGTCACCCTGCTGGCCTACGAGGCCACCCGTGACGTACGTACCGAGCAGGTCGAGATCGAGACCCCGGTGGCCACCACCACCGGCACCCGGCTGTCCCACCCGCGCCCGCTGGTGGTGCCGATCCTCCGGGCCGGCCTGGGCATGCTGGACGGCATGGTCCGCCTGCTGCCGACCGCCGAGGTGGGCTTCCTGGGCATGGTGCGCAACGAGGAGACGCTGACCGCGTCCACCTACGCCACCCGCATGCCGGAGGACCTGTCCGGGCGTCAGGTGTACGTCCTGGACCCGATGCTGGCCACCGGTGGCACGCTGGTCGCGGCCATCCGCGAGCTGATCGAGCGCGGCGCCGACGACGTGACGGCCGTGGTGCTGCTGGCCGCGCCGGAGGGCGTGGAGGTCATGGAGCGCGAGCTGGCGGACGTGCCGGTCACCGTGGTCACCGCCTCGATCGACGAGCGGCTCAACGAGAACGGCTACATCGTGCCCGGCCTGGGCGACGCGGGCGACCGCATGTACGGCTCGGCGGAGTGACGGCCGCCCGCTCGGCGGGTGGGGCGACCTCGCCCTCCGGCGCGGACCTGGCCTGAGCCGGGGCCGCCCCGGAGGGCGAGGTCGTTTCCGGGCGTGCCCCGGGGGGCGGGTCGCGCTGTGCGCGCTCCGGCGTTCGGACCCGCGGGCGGGCCTGCGGGCGGGCCTGCGGTGCCTGCGGGCCCGCGGTGCGCGTGCGGGC
Organism: Streptomyces abyssomicinicus; assembly: GCF_008974245.1. Classification (GTDB taxonomy): domain Bacteria; phylum Actinomycetota; class Actinomycetes; order Streptomycetales; family Streptomycetaceae; genus Streptomyces; species Streptomyces abyssomicinicus. The sequence goes on from NZ_BBZI01000009.1 coordinate 534,240, forward strand.
TCAGCAGCCCTTCCTGGTGGCCTTCGGGTCCGGCGCCGGCGCGGTCAGGGCGGTGAGCGCCTTGTCGGCGTCGACGGGCGTGGCGAGGTCCTTGAAGGCGTCGCCGATGATCAGGTCGACCACCGGGGTCTTCGCCTTCCCGTCCGGCCGCCGCGCGGCGTCCGGCCTGACCTCGGCTCCGGCGAGCTGAGTGCCCAGCACCGGCAGCACGGTGTCGGCGGTGTCCGGCGCGCCCATCAACAGCCCGGCGCCCTTCACCTTCTTGTCGTACTCCGCGGGCGCGTTGCCCACCTCGCCGATCCGGAAGCCGCGCTTCTTCAGCTCGTCGGCGGTCTTCTTGGCCAGACCCCCGCGAGTGGTGGCGTTGAGCACGTTGACGGTGATGCCGTCGGGCCGGGGATATGCCTTGGCGGGGGTGGGCGAGGGGCTCGGGCGGGTGGCGCACTCCGCGCTCGAGCCGGCCGCCGACGCCTCGTCGCCGCCGGTGAAGACGTCGATGAGCTGCAGCGTGCCCCAGCCGAGCACACCGAGCAGGGCGACGGGGAGCGCGGTCAGCGCGACGATCCTGCCGCGCTTCCTGGGCCGTCGCATGCGGGGGTAGGTCTTCCCCGTGACGCGGTACCGGCCGCCCATGCCGGGTGGGGTCAGCATGCTCATGAGCGCAGCGTAGTGCGCCCGGCCGGTGATGCATACAAGACGATCATCATCCCGGCGGGAATCAACCCGAAAGGGGCAACGGGTGCCGCCGATCAGTCCATCTCGAGCACGCGGGCGTGCAGCACCTGGCGCTGCTGGAGCGCGGCGCGGACCGCGCGGTGCAGGCCGTCCTCCAGGTAGAGGTCGCCCCGCCACTTCACGACGTGCGCGAAGAGGTCCCCGTAGAAGGTGGAGTCCTCGGCGAGGAGGGTCTCCAGGTCGAGCTGCCCCTTGGTCGTCACGAGCTGATCGAGGCGGACCGGGCGCGGCGCGACGTCCGCCCACTGCCGGGTGCTTTCCCGGCCGTGATCGGGGTACGGCCGGCCGTTTCCGATGCGCTTGAAGATCACACGGAAAGCCTACCGGGAGTGGTGTCCTCGGCGCAGCCACTGACGACGAACCGGGCCTCCCGGCCCGCGCCGCCCCGTGGAGGACGGCGCGGCGCCGGTGCCCCTGGGACGGCACCCGCGCGGACCGCTCACCGGGACCCGAACACCCGCATCCGGGCCGCCCTCGCGTACGGCACGGCTGCGGGACACGGGGCGGCGCGGTCACGGGGCGGCGCGGCCACCGGGCTGCGCCGTCACGGGGCCGCGCGGTCACCCGAAGGTGGCGGGCCTGCGGCGGGGCCACCTCGCGGTGGCGGTCCGGGCGGCGGCCACTACGCGTTCCTGGCGGCCTTCGCCGCCTTCGCCGCGGCCTTCATCTCCTGCTTGTGGGCCCGCACCTTCACCAGGGACTCCGGCCCCGTGATGTCCGCCACCGAGCGGAAGGAGCCCTCCTCCCCGTACGAGCCGGCCGCCTCGCGCCACCCCTGGGGAGCGACCCCCAGCTGCTTGCCGAGCAGGGCCAGGAAGATCTGCGCCTTCTGGGCGCCGAACCCCGGCAGCTCCTTCAGCCGCTTGAGCAGTTCCCCGCCGTCCGCGACGTCCCGCCAGACCGCCTCGGCGTCGCCGTCGTAGTGCTCCGCCAGGTACTGGCAGAGCTGCTGGATGCGCCCGGCCATCGAGCCGGGGTAGCGGTGCACGGCCGGCTTCTCCGAGAGCAGCGCCGCGAACGCCTCGGGGTCGTACGCGGCGATGTCGTGGGCGTCCAGGTCCTCCGCGCCCATCCGGTCGGCGATGGTGCGGGGTCCCTTGAACGCCCACTCCATCGGCACCTGCTGGTCGAGCAGCATGCCGACCAGTGCGGCGAGCGGGCTGCGGCCGAGCAGTTCGTCGGCAGGGGGGTCCTGGGCGAGGCGGAGGGTGACGTCCATGCAGACGATGATCCCGCGAGCCGGAACTTCCCGCTCCCCGGCCCCCGCCCCGCCCCCGCGGGGGACGCTCAGGACCGCTCGACGGGGTCCGCCTCGAGCCGTACCGCCGCGGGCGCCTCCGCGGAGCCGCCCTGCGCCACGGCCTTGGCGCCCGCCGCGCGACGGCGGGCCGACGCCCGGGTCAGCGCCAGGGCCACCGGCTGGGTGTAGCGCGCGGTGAGCGGGCCGACGATCACCAGGATCAGCACGTACGCCGTGGCCAGCGGACCCAGTCGCGGCTCGATGCCGGAGGTCACCGCCAGCCCCGCGATCACGATGGAGAACTCGCCGCGCGCCACCAGCGTCCCGCCGGCGCGCCACCGGCCGTTGACCGAGACACCGGCCCGCCGGGCAGCCCAGTAGCCGGTGGCGATCTTGCTGAGGGCGGTGACCACGGCCAGCGCCAGCGCGGGCAGCAGCACCGGCGGGATCTCGGCCGGGTCGGTGTGCAGGCCGAAGAAGACGAAGAACACGGCGGCGAACAGGTCCCGCAGCGGCGACAGCAGATGGTGCGCGCCCTCCGCGACCTCGCCGGACAGCGCGATGCCCACCAGGAACGCGCCGACCGCCGCCGACACCTGGAGCTGCTGGGCGACGCCCGCCACCAGCAGGGTCAGACCCAGCACCACCAGCAGCAGCTTCTCCGGGTCCTGGTGCGACACGAACCGGGAGATGTGCCGGCCGAACCGGACCGCCAGGAAGAGCACCAGCCCGGCGACGCCCAGGGCGATCGCCAGCGTCACGCTGCCGGCCGCGAGGCCCGAGCCGGCCAGCAGGGCCGTGATGATCGGCAGGTAGACCGCCATGGAGAGGTCCTCGAGGACCAGGATGCTCAGGATCACCGGGGTCTCCCGGTTGCCCACCCGTCCGAGGTCGTTCAGCACCTTGGCGATGACGCCGGAGGACGAGATCCAGGTGACGCCCGCCAGGACCACCGCCGCCACCGGGCCCCAGCCCAGCAGGAGCGCCATCGCGGCGCCCGGCAGCGCGTTGAGCACCATGTCGACCAGACCGGCCGGGTACTGCGTCTTCAGGTTGGTGACCAGGTCGGTGGCGGTGTACTCCAGGCCCAGCATCAGCAGGAGCAGGATCACGCCGATCTCGGCCCCGATCGCCACGAACTCCTCGCTGGCGCCCAGCGGCAGCAGCCCGCCCTCGCCGAAGGCGAGTCCGGCCAGCAGGTAGAGGGGGATCGGGGAGAACTGGAAGCGCCCGGCGAAGCGTCCGAGCAGGCCCAGTCCGAGGATGATGGCGCCGAATTCGATCAGGAACGTCGCGGTCGAATGCACCACATCACTCCTGTCCGAGTATCGTCGCGGCGGCCTCGACGCCCTCGCGGGTGCCGATCACGATGAGGATGTCGCCACCCGCGAGACGGAAGTCCGGCGTCGGCGAGGGGATCGCCTCGGCCCGGCGCATCACCGCGACGATCGACGCCCCGGTGCGCGTACGCATCTGCGTGTCGCCGAGCAGCCGGCCGTTCCAGCGCGCGGTGGCGGCGAGTTCGATGCGCTCGGCGACCAGGCCGAGGTCGCTGGCGGAGAGCAGGCTGGGGCTGTGGTGGGCCGGCATCAGCGCGTCGACCAGCGCCTGCGACTCACCGGCGGTGAGGTGCACCGACATCTCGGCGGCGTCCGGGTCGTCCTGGCGGTAGGCGGTGATGGTGCGGCTGCCGTCGCGCTGCGCCACGACCGAGACGCAGCGGTGCTCCCGCGTCGTCATGTCGTACCGCACTCCGATCCCTGGCAGGGGGGTGCTGCTGAGACGTGGAATTCCCACGGCAGTCCCTTTCGCTCATGCTCGTCCGGGTTTGTACCGGGTGGTATGTGTAATGGGCAGGTAAAAACCGCCTCCGCCACCTTAAGGGACCGTGCGCAAATGCCGGGATGGTGCCGTCGGGCGGGCGCGGGCGCGGGTTGGGGCGCGAGCGGGGGTGGAGGTAGGAGTGGGGGTCGGGCGCGGACCGGCCGCGGCCGGACGCGGACCGTGGTGAGCCTGCTCAACGGGCTGCTGCTGGTCGCCGTGAACGCCACCGGCACCCTCTTCGGGCCCTGGGTGTCCCCGAACCGCTGGGCCAGGGCATGGCCGGCGCCGCGATGCTCGGCACCGCACCGGGCCTGTTCGCGCCGGCCCGCTGTCGGCGGTGGGAGGAGGCGCGCACCATGATGTGGCCGACGGTGGTGGCGCTGGTGGGCCTGAGCGCGGTGACGCTGCTCAACTGGCGCCCGCTGGTGATGGTCCGGGGCGGCGGGATCGTCAGCTTCCTGTACTCCCCGGGCTGGGTGGTGGTCACCGTGCCGCCCTGTGGGCGGTGGCCACCGCGCTGCCGCACGCCCGCCGGCCGCGTACCCTCCCGGGCGTCGTGCGGCTTCCGCTGCGGCCTGGTCCGAGCCCGCGCCGGCGGTGCTCGGCTCCTCCTGGTCCGGCGTCGGCGCCGGTCTGCTGTCCCTGCCCGGCTACTGGGGCGGGTTCGTGCCGTGGGAGATGAACCGGGCCGACGCCCAGGCGCGCGGCGTCTGGGCGTCGGCCCTCGGGGTCGGCGTGCTGGGCATCCTGGCCGAGGACGACCTTGCGCCGCAGCCGTGCCGCGATCCTCTCGGTGCCCGGCGCTGCGGTGGCCGCCGCGCTGGCGCCGGCGGCCGGTGGCGACGCGGTGCGCTGGTCGTCCGGTCCCGCCCTGGGGCTCGGGCGATGCTGCTCGGCCTGCTGATCGCGGGGGCGTCGGGCCTGTGGCTGTCCCGTGACCGGCGGACGGCGCCGGTCACGGGGCGAGCGGTGTGGACGGTGTGGGCGGGGTGAGCGGTTCGGACGGTACGGGCGGTGCCGGTCAGGCGGAGAACCGGGTGCCGAGGTCGCCGTAGGACAGGCCGAGGGAGCCCACCGTGTACGACTTCGAGCCGGTGCCGGTGATGCCGGTGGCGGAGCCCTTCAGCAGGTGCGCCATGCCGAGGGTCTCGCCCGCCCAGTCGTCCGTGCCCACCATCAGGTCGGCGCGCCCGTCGCGGGTGTAGTCGGTGAGCTTGAGGTCGACGCCGAAGTTGTCGTCGGTCTCGATCGAGCCCGCCACGCCGGAGGTGCTCTGGTCGTACGCCTTCGCACCGGTGCCGGAGAGGCCGCCGGCCCGGCCGAGCAGCACCGTGACCGCGCCGCCGTCCCGCTTGTCCGCCAGGTCCTCCCCGGGGGTTCCGACCGCGAGGTCGGCGTACCCGTCGCCGTTGACGTCCCCGGCCGTCACCGCGTAGCCGAACAGGTCGTCGCTCTCCCTGGCGCCCGGCAGGCCCGCCGTGTCCTGGGTGAACTTCACCGGCTTGCGCGCGGTGTCCGGGCCGCTCGAGCCGCCGTACCGCACGGCCACGTATCCGGCGTTGTCGTCGTTGGTCTCGCCGCCCCGGCCGACGGCCAGGTCGCCGAAGCCGTCCTTGTCGAAGTCGCCGATCGCGGCGCTGATGGGGCCGGGACCGTGTTCCGGGCTGGCGTCGGGGATCGCGACCGAGGCCGCGCGGGTGGCGAAGCCGCTGCCGCCGCGGTGGTAGAAGGCCCGCAGGTTGATGTCGGAGGCGGTGAGGTCCATGCCCACGACGTACAGGTCGGTGGCGCCGTCGGAGTTCACCGCGCCGGCCGCCAGCCGCCAGGCGTGCAAGTAGCCGTAGCTCCCGCCCAGCGACTGGAAGCCGCCGTGCCCGCCGGCCCGGGTGAACGGGCCCTTGAGCAGGACGACGCCCGCCGTGCTGCTGCTGGTCGCGGCCAGGTCGGCGTCACCGTCGCCGTCGAAGTCGCCGGTCACCACCTGCTCGCCGAAGGAGTCACCGGAGTTCGCGTACTCCGGGGCGATCGGCGAGTGGAGGACGGTGCCGGAGCCGAGGCCGCCGGAGCCGCCCCAGACGACGGTGAGGCCGCCGGCCAGCTCCACATCGCCGACCTTCTCGCCCGGCGACGCGACCACCAGGTCCGCGTAGCCGTCCCGGTCGAGGTCGGCGGTGGTGACGCTGTCGCCCCAGCCGTCCCCCGCCTCCACGGCGCCGGGGATGCCGGCCGACGCCTGGTGGATCGTCTGGACCCGGGTGCCCGGGCCCGTCGAGGTGCCGTAGACGACCGTGACCCGGCTGTCCTGGCCGTAGGAGCCGCCGGCCAGGACCAGGTCCCGGTAACCGTCACCGTTGAAGTCGTCGGCCAGCTTGGCGGGTGCCGCCGCGGCGGGGGCGGAGACGAGCAACGGGCCGGTGAGTGCCGCGGCGACGACTGTCACGGCGACGGCGGTGCGGGTGGGGCGCAAAGGGGCTCCTCTGTCTGTGGGGGCGCGTGTGGTGCGTTCCGGCTGTTCGACACGCGCCCTCACCCGATGGTTGTAGAGGATGCCCAGCTCATCGGGCACCCGGGCACCCGGGCACCCGGGCACCCGGGCACCCGGTCCCTCGGCCGCCCGGTCCCCCGGCCGCCGCCGGTCCGTCAGGCGGGCTCGACCGGCATCCACAGCTCACAGGTGGCGGTGGAGAAGTCGTCCGCCCGCTCCAGGACGGCGACGATCGAGGGCCCCGGCCGCAGCCGCCAGGGGTTGGACGGGAACCAGTCGGTCGCGGTGGCCGCCCAGGTCTCCTGGAGCGCCTGCGGATACGGCCCGGAGCTGCGGAAGACCACCCACCGGCCGCCCGGCACCTCGATGACGTCGAGGTCGTCCGGGACGTCCGTGCCCTCGGGGACGGCGACCCCGTGCAGGTAGGTCAGCTCGCTGCCTTCCGCGGCGTCGGGGGAGACGTCGTCGGTGACCTGCAGCAGGCCCTCCGGCTCGGTGGCGGAGAGGGCCTTCAGACGGCCGTGCTCCTCCATCGGCAGCGAGGCGATGTGGCGCTGGATGTGCGGGTTGACGCCCTGGTGGATGAGTGGGACCCGGGCGGCGTGGCCGACCAGCCGGAACGCGGGGCGGTCGGTGAGGCGGGTGTCCATGGGGGTGCTCCCTTCGACGGTCAGGCGGAACCTGAGCTGCGGTTGTGTACGAAGGGGGCCTCCGTCGCGGCGTACCTCACCGGGGGCTGCGCCGTGCACCGCCCGGAACGCCCGGCCGAACGCCTCGGTCGAGCCGTACCCGTGCCGGACGGCGATGCCCAGCAGGTCGCCCTCGCCCCGGACGACGTCGGCCGCGGCGACCGTCATGCGGCGCCGCCGCACGTACTCCGACAGCGGCATTCCGGCCAGCGACGAGAACATCCGCCGCAGGTGGTAGCCGGTGGTGCCGAGCCGCCGGGCCAGTGCGTCGACGTCGAGTTCGTCCGCGAGGTGCTCCTCGACCAGGTCGACCAGCTTGTTGAGTGCCGAGATCACGAGGCCTCCTTCCGCCTACGACCCTCGCAGGGGCCGCGCCTCCCGCACCCGATCGCTGCGGTCCGATCCGATCATCCGCCCCTCGACCCGCCTGCCGCCTGCCGCCCTCCGTCTGCCGGCTCCGCCCGCTGCCCGCTGCCCGCTGCCCGCTGCCCGCTGCCCTCCGCCTCCCGCCTCCCGCCACGGGCCGTGCGGCCCTTCCCGCGTCTCAGGCCGGATAGGGAACGGCGTCGCGCGCCGACCGCAGCGCGTGCGCCCACCACCGGAGCTGGTCGAGCATGGTCCTGGCGTGGCCGGGGGTCTCGGGGTCGAGCGGGCGGCCGTCCCGCCAGGCCGTGAAGTAGGAGGGGAAGACGAGTCCGTCGCGGACGGTCACCGCGTGCAGCTCGGCGAACACGTTCTCCAGGTGCTGGACGGCGTGCCGGCCACCCGCCACGCCTCCGTAGCTGACGAAGGCCACGGGCTTGGCCGTCCACTGGGTGAAGTGCCAGTCGACGGCAGCCTTCAGCGACGCGGGATAGCTGTGGTTGTACTCGGGTGTGACGACGACGAACGCGTCCGCGCTCTCCAGGGCGGCGGTCAGCGGCGCCATCCCGGCCGGGCGGGGGTAGGACGCCCCGGCGGACCTCGGCGACTCCGCGGGGAGCGCCAGGGGGAGGTCGACGTCGGCCAGGTCGACGGTCTCCACCTCGAAACCTCCGTGGACACGGGCCTGTTCGGCGACCCACGAGGCCACGACCGGACCGAACCGGCCCTCCCGGACGCTTCCGACGACGACCACCAGCTTGTGCTTCTGCGTGTTCTCCATGCCGCTCACCATCGGCCCGTCGCCGGGGCCGAGCCAGACCGTGCCCAGGCTGGCCCCTGCAGGGCCACCTTCGGCACTCCCCGGCCGGCGCTGCGCGTCCTAGGCTCCTCGGCATGGGGACACCGTTGGGGGACTTCGTCCGCGCCAAACGCGACAGCATCCAGCCGGAGTCGCTGGGGCTGCCCGACCACGGGCGCCGGCGGTCGCCCGGCCTGCGCCGTTCGGACCTGGCGGCGCGGGCCGGCATCAGCGTCGAGTACCTCACCCGGCTCGAGCAGGGGCGTGACCGCAACCCCTCGCCCGCGGTGGTGCACGCACTGGCCGACGCGCTCAGCCTCGACCTGGCGGAGCGTGAGCACCTGCGCTACCTCACCAAGATCACCGGAGGGGAGTGCTCCGCCCGGTCCCGTCCCGCGCCACCGGCCCGCACGGTCCGGCCGGCCGTCCTGGAGACGCTCCGTCTGCTCGAACCCGGGATCGCCGCGGTGGCCAACCGGCTGGGCGACGTCCTCGCCCACACCACCGGCTACCGGGCCGTCCTGGGCGCCGGCGGACTGCTGGACGCCGACGAGCCCAACCTGACCCGGTACGTCTTTACCGACCCGCGCGCGAGGACCTTCTTCGCCGACTGGGACGGCGTCGCCGACGAGCAGGCCTTCGACCTGTGGTTCGGGCCGTCCGTCGAGAGCGCCGAGTGGTTCGGCGCGGAACTCGCTCCCCTCGCCGGGGCGGAGTTCACCCGGCGCCTGAACCGCCACCTGGTCCCCGCACGCGGTGTCCTCCGTCTCCACCACCCGTCGGGGCAGGAGCTGCGGTTCACCCGCGAGACGCTCGAACTGTCCGCCGAAGCCCAGCAGTTGCTCGTCTACCTGCCCGCGGACGAGGCCACCGCCACCGGCGTCGACCGGCTGCTGCGCGAGAGCCCGCGCCGGCTCAGGGCACTGCCCTGACCACCCCGCGGCACGTCGAAGGGCCCCGCTGCAAGCAGCGGGGCCCTTCGACATCGTGCCCGGTGAGGCACTGGCGGAGGATACGAGATTCGAACTCGTGAGGGGTTGCCCCCAACACGCTTTCCAAGTGTTCGTCCGATGGTCCAGGGGAGGCCGTGGGCGTTCCGACCTGCGGGGGAGACTTCACTGCGACCTCGTCCGGACGGGCGCGGACGGGGCCGAATGAGACCAGAAGCGAGACCAAGGCCCCTGCTCAGACCTTCTTGACGACGATGGTGTCCGGGACCAGCCGCTCCAAGTCGTCCGTGTCCGAGGTGAAGACGGTGACCTGCCCTTTCTGCTGCCGCGCGATGACAGCGAGAACCGCATCGATCGCGTACTTGTGGCCGTGCAGCTTGGCGTCGGCGAGGAGTCTGCGTGCCTGGCGGGCCTCGTCCTTGCCCACGTCGGCGACGGTGAGCCGGGAGAGGACCCAGTCCCAGCGCTGTTCGGTGACGCGCCCGTCATGGGCTTCGACCAGCGTCAACGGCGACGTCACCACCTCTGCCTCTCCGCCGGCAGCGAGGTCGAGCCAGGCGATCATCCTGCGATCGCCACGCACGGCCAAGGACAGCGCCTCGGAGTCCAGGACGAAGACGCGTGGCTGTTGCTGCTTGCTCGCCTTGTTTAGTTTGCTCACGCGGCCTCTCCGGACCGGTGCCCGGCGCCGTGGCGCCGTAGGTGCTCGGCGTCGAGGTCATCGAGCTCCGCAAGGGCGGCGGCGCGCTCGTCCTCGGTGACGGGACCGTGCTCTTCCTGGAGCCAGTCGGCCAATTCCCTCAGCCGGTCGCGATCGCGCTTGAACCGCAGGGCCTCGGCGACGTAGGCGGACAGGCCCCGCTCCGATGCTTCGCTGCGGATCTCGTCGAGGAGGTCCTCGGGGATGGTGACGGTCACCTTCTTGGTAGCCATACTTGACACCATACTCCGGGTGCTCGTCCCCGTACCGGTGAGTTTCTGGTGTGCTCCTCAGCTCCGAGTGGCCGCGGCTTGTCAACCGGCCTCCTTGATCACCTCGATCAAGACCTGCTCTCCGACATCTGCGGGGCGGAGGGACTCGGCCAGATGAGTGGTGAGCCATGCAGCGGCTTCGAGGGACCACTCGGTCAGGCGCATACGGCAGGTCAGGGCAGGCTCAAGCCCATACGTACGGGCACGCGAGCAGGCTGCCGGTGTGAGACCGGCACCGGTTGTCCGGGGTGCCACGCCGAGCAGGGCCTGTGACCCGCTCGGTGCCCATTCCCTGATCGCCGACAGTGCGCCGGGGCCCGCGCCGGGGTCCTGAAGAGCCAGACTGACGGTGAGGTCGGACTCCGCGCTGGGATCCGCGAGGGCCAGGATGTCCGCGTGCAGAAGCGTGCCGCAGCCGGGGCCGGCGGGGTGCGATGCGCCGCTCCCCAGCGGGGCGAGAACCAGGAGCCCGGTCGGGACGGTGACGCCGAGCCTCTCAAGGGCACGCAGAAGGACGTCGGCCATGGGCACGATGGGCAGTGACTGGCCGGGCAACGAGTGCGCCGATGCCTGGAGCCAGGCCAGTTCGCTGGTTCCTGCCGAATTGGTGGGGGCGGCGTCACCGGCCTCGTGCTGCGCCCAGCGCTGCCCTTCAGGGGGTGCATGGTCGGAGCTCAGGGGAAACGACCAGCCGTAGGCCGCGGCTTGTTTGAACGCCAACGAATACAGATCTTCGGACGGTTCCGGCAGCCAGGGATGCGGCATGTGCCGGCCGTACAGAGCCACGAGCAACTCTTCGGACGGGGCCTCTGCCCGGTCATGGCCGGGGTGGTCCCGGCCCTCAGATTCCCGCGCCACAAGAGAGGTTCTGTGCCGCGGTGGTCAGTTTCCGTGATGAATCGGCTCCGCCGAGAACATCAACGTCGATCACGCTGCGCCATGCCGTGCGGGCGGCTCCTCGGCATGCCTTTCTGGCCGTTGCGCGCTTGCCGCTGCCACCACCTGACAACACCGCCTTCCTGCCCTTCGCCACCTGCTTCCACCCGCCGTGTGTGCTCTTGGCCTGGAGCCAGACCGCTACGACAGCCCTTACGCCGGGCTTTGCGGCGTGGCCGGACCTCCCCATCCACCAGCCATGGGCCGAAGCCTCGGGCAGCCCGGACGTGCGCGACACGTGGACATGGTCCGCCATGGTGGTGAACACGCCGGCGTCACTCACACCTGGCGGAGTCGAGGGCGGCGGGGTCGCTGCCACGGTGGCGGCCATTGCGGCCAAGGTCAGGGCGACTCCTGCGGCACGACAGTGCATGGGCGCTCCGAACTCACAGTGGGACGACCACCGCATGGTGTCGGGCAGCCCGGCCCCATCTCAAGGCAGGACTGCGTTTCCCACCCGAGTGGCGCATCTGGCTGTCGGCAGCTCGCGCTGTCCAGTGGGCGCTCAGCCGGCGCCGGGGACGCGAGCCCGCTCGTACTGGTCGCACTTCGCGCACCGTCAGTCGTCGATCGGTGCCGATCGGTGTCGAGCAGGCGCAGACGATCGTGCACGATGCTCCCTACCGTCCTGCACGGCGGGAGGATCTATCCGGGCAAGGCGTTGCCGCCCTTGACTGGTGATGCTCCTCCAGGAGCGCGGGATGGGCGAAATGAGTTGAATGCCTGAACTGAATGAGACCAGAATTGAGACCAGGGCACGCCGAAGCGCCGGACCGTGAATTACGGTCCGGCGCTTCGTTTCGCCTGTTCAGGCGGCTGCGGAGGATACGAGATTCGAACTCGTGAGGGGTTGCCCCCAACACGCTTTCCAAGCGTGCGCCCTAGGCCTCTAGGCGAATCCTCCGGGAAGAACATTACATGACTCCGAAGGGTGCTCGCGAACTCGTTCTCCCCGGTCGGATCAGGTACTCTGTGCGGAGCCCCTCACGTGGCGCTATCTGACTGAAACCCCCCAGGGCCGGAAGGCAGCAAGGGTAGGTCGGCTCTGGCGGGTGCGTGGGGGGCGCTTGCGTTCCCGGGTTTCCCGCCGGACCGCTGTGGACCGCTGTGGGTCTCTGTGGGGCTGTCCACAGGCTCTCCGGTATGTCGGCGCTCGCCTATAACCTCGTATGCGTGTCGTCTCTCGCGCTGTACCGCCGCTACCGCCCCGAGTCCTTCGCCGAGGTCATCGGGCAGGAGCATGTCACCGACCCGCTGCAGCAGGCGCTGCGGAACAACCGGGTCAATCACGCGTACCTGTTCAGCGGTCCGCGCGGCTGCGGCAAGACGACCAGCGCCCGCATCCTGGCCCGCTGCCTGAACTGCGAGCAGGGCCCGACGCCGACCCCGTGCGGCGAGTGCCAGTCCTGCCGTGACCTGGCGCGCAACGGCCCGGGCTCCATCGACGTCATCGAGATCGACGCCGCCTCGCACGGTGGTGTGGACGACGCCCGTGAGCTGCGGGAGAAGGCGTTCTTCGGCCCGGCGTCGAGCCGCTACAAGATCTACATCATCGACGAGGCGCACATGGTCACCCCGCAGGGCTTCAACGCCCTGCTGAAGGTGGTCGAGGAGCCTCCGGAGCACCTCAAGTTCATCTTCGCGACCACGGAGCCGGAGAAGGTCATCGGCACCATCCGCTCCCGGACGCACCACTATCCCTTCCGGCTGGTCCCGCCCGGCACGCTGCGGGAGTACCTCGGCGACGTCTGCGGCCGCGAGCGGATCCCGGTGGAGGAGGGCGTGCTGCCGCTGGTGGTGCGCGCGGGCGCCGGTTCGGTGCGTGACTCGATGTCGGTGATGGACCAGCTCCTCGCCGGCGCCGGCGAGGACGGCGTGACGTACGCCATGGCCACCTCGCTGCTCGGCTACACCGACGGTTCGCTGCTGGACTCCGTGGTCGAGGCCTTCGCCACCGGGGACGGCGCGGCGGCCTTCGAGGTGGTCGACCAGGTCATCGAGGGCGGCAACGACCCGCGGCGTTTCGTCGCGGACCTGCTGGAGCGGCTGCGTGACCTGGTGATCCTGGCCGCGGTGCCGGACGCGGCGGACAAGGGACTGATCGACGCCCCCGCCGATGTGCTGGAGCGGATGGGTGCCCAGGCATCGGTGTTCGGCCCGGCCGAGCTGAGCCGGGCGGCCGACATCGTCAACGAGGGCCTCACCGAGATGCGGGGCACGGCCTCGCCGCGGCTGCAGCTCGAACTGATCTGCGCCCGGGTGCTGCTGCCGGCCGCGTACGGGGACGAGCGGTCGCTGATGGCGCGGCTGGACCGGATAGAGCGCGGGGGCGGCTTCGCCGCCGGCGGGGGAGCACCGGCCATGGGGTACGCCCCCGGGCCGGACGCGCACGGTCCCGCCGCCGCCCGGGCGGCGGTCCGGCCGGGCGGGGCCGGCCCGCAGGCCGGTGGCGGCCCCGCACCGGGCCCGGCCCCGGCGGCGCCTCCCGCACCCGCACCCGCCCCCGCACCCGCCGCGGCGCCGCAGGCCTCGCCGGTCTCCCCGCAGCCCTCGCCCGCCGCCCCGCCGGTGCCGGCACCCGCCCCGGAGCAGGCCCCCGCGGCCCCGGCTTCTGCGGCGGCGCCCTCCGCCGCGCCCGGCGCGTGGCCCACGGCCGCCCCGGCGGGCGGCGGTCGTCGTCCCGGCGGCTGGCCCACCGCGGCCGCGGCCGGGGGCGGTGCCCCGGCGGCCCGTCCGTCCGCGCCCGCACAGGCTCCGGCCCAGGCCCCGGGCCCCGCCCATGCTCCCGCCGCGGCGGCCTCCGGCGGCCCCGCCGCCCCACCGGCGCAGACCGCGCCGACGGGCGGACTCGACCCGCGGAACCTGTGGCCCAACATCCTCGAGGCGGTGAAGAACCGCCGCCGGTTCACCTGGATCCTGCTCAGCCAGAACGCGCACGTGGCGGGCTTCGACGGCACCACCCTCCAGGTGGGCTTCGTCAACGCCGGAGCCCGGGACAACTTCTCCGGCAGCGGCAGCGAGGACGTGCTCCGGGCGGCGCTGGCCGAGGAGTTCAACGTCCAGTGGAGGATCGACGCCGTGGTCGACCCGAGCGGCGGCTCCGCGGCGCCGGCCGCGGGCGGCGGTTACGGCGGTGGTGGTCACGGCGGCGCGGGCCACAGCGGTGGAGGCCCGGGCGGCGGCCACGGAGCCGGACCGGGCGGCGGTTTCGGCGGCGGACCCGGTGGCGGTTTCGGCGGTGGCGCCGGTGCGGGCGGGGGCGGGGCCACGGGCCATCAGGCTTCCGCGCCGCCCCAGCACGCCTCCGCCGCGTCCCCCGCGCAGCAGTCCCCGGCGCCCGCCCCGCGGCAGGACCGCCCGTCCTCGTCCCCGCGGCAGCAGGCGCCCGAGCCCGCTCCCGCGCCGCGGAGGATCGTGGCGCCGGAGGACGACATGCCGGCCCCGGACGACCCCGACCTGGACGAGTCGGCCCTCTCCGGCCACGAGCTGATCGTGCGTGAGCTCGGCGCCACGGTGGTCGAGGAGGTCGTCCACGAGTGACGGCCCGGGCCGGTTCGGAGGAAGCTACGAGCCGGCCCGCCGTCCATGCTGGGCGGGCCCTACAAGGCGCGGCCGGTTCGCCCGTTAGGCTGAGCACGTGAAGGTCCTCGTCATCGGCAGCGGTGCCCGCGAACACGCCCTGTGCCGCTCCCTGTCCCTCGATCCCGCCGTCACCGCGCTGCACTGCGCCCCCGGCAACGCAGGAATCGCCGAGGTGGCGGAGCTGCGCGCGGTCGACGCCACCGACGGCCCCGCCGTCGCCGCGCTCGCCCAGGAGCTGGACGCCGACCTGGTGGTCGTCGGCCCGGAGGCCCCGCTGGTGGCCGGCGTCGCCGACGCCGTGCGCGCGGTGGGCATCGCGGTCTTCGGCCCGTCCGCGGAGGCCGCGCGGCTGGAGGGCTCCAAGGCGTTCGCCAAGGACGTGATGGCCGGCGCCGGCGTGCCCACCGCCCGCTCCTACGTGTGCACCACCGCCGAGGAGGTCGCCCAGGCGCTGGACGCGTTCGGCGCCCCCTACGTCGTCAAGGACGACGGTCTCGCCGCCGGCAAGGGCGTCGTCGTCACCGACGACCTGGCGGCCGCCAAGGCGCACGCCGCCGGCTGCGAGCGCGTGGTGATCGAGGAGTACCTGGACGGCCCCGAGGTCTCCCTCTTCGCCATCACCGACGGCACCACCGTGGTCCCGCTCCAGCCCGCGCAGGACTTCAAGCGCGCGCTCAACGACGACCAGGGCCCCAACACCGGCGGCATGGGCGCCTACTCGCCGCTGCCCTGGGCCGATCCGGCGCTGGTCGACGAGGTCATGGCGTCGGTGCTGCAGCCCACCGTCGACGAGATGCGCCGTCGCGGCACCCCGTTCTCCGGCCTGCTCTACGCAGGCCTGGCGATCACCTCGCGCGGTGTGCGGGTGATCGAGTTCAACGCCCGCTTCGGCGACCCGGAGACCCAGGTGGTCCTGGCCCGCCTGCGGACCCCGTTCGCCGGTGTCCTGATGGCCGCCGCCACGGAGAACCTGGGCGACCTGGAGCCGCTGCGCTGGAGCGACGACGCGGCGGTCACCGTGGTCGTCGCCTCGCACAACTACCCCGGCACGCCCCGTACCGGCGATCCCATCACCGGTCTGGACGAGGTCGCGGAGAAGGACGCCCCGCACGCCTACGTGCTGCACGCCGGCACCCGCCGGGAGGGCGACGCCGTGGTCAGCGCCGGTGGCCGGGTCCTGTCGGTCACCGCGACCGGCTCCGACCTCACCGAGGCCCGTGACCGCGCCTACACGGCGGCCGCCCGGATCAACCTGGACGGCTCCCACCACCGCACGGACATCGCGCTGAAGGCGGCCCTGGACGCCTGACCCGTCTGACCCGTCGTCCCCACCGCAGAGCACAGGCCCCGGACTCCGGGCCCATCGAGGGCCGGAATCCGGGGCCTGATCTTTGCGCTGCGTCATCCACCTTTCCCCAAAGCCATTCCATCGAGTGAGCGATGGGCGGTATGGCTGACTGGGGTCCGGACCCCAACTAGTGTGCCCCGCGAGCGTTCCGGCACTTGGCCCACAGGCATTGCGATGTCCTGGCCCGGTGCCACAGTGGGGGCATGCGCAGCACAGACCGACGACTGACAGGCGACGGACACGTGAGGGGGTGAGGTCCGGTCGTGACCGGTACGGGCATGGAGGCCGCGCCGGGCCCACGGGCCAGGGCGCTGGCCGTACTGCGCGTCCGGGGCTGGGCGCTGGGCACGGCGCTGCTGCCGGCCGCGGTCCTCGTGGTGCTGGTCGCGGGGGGTGCCACCGGGCGCCTGGCCGGGCCGTTCTGGGACCTGTCGCGGCTGGTGACCGCCGTCCTGGCCGTGCTGGTGCTGTGCGCCGCGGCGGCGGTCTCGCTGGTGGTCGCGCGCTCCCGTCCGGCCACCAGCCCGACGGTCCCGATCCCCGAGCGCTCCGCGCCCGACCTCTACCGGCTGGTCCGGGACCTCGCCGACCGGCTGGGCGTCCCCGCGCCGTCCGCCATAGAGCTGACCCCGGACTGCGACAGCTGGCTGGAGGACCGCTCGCATCCGGCCCACGAGGCCGGGTCCGGCCGGCGGATCTCCGTGCTGCGCCGTCTGACCGATCCGCACCGGCGTGACCGCACGGCCCCGGTGCTGGTGATCGGCTCACCGTTCCTGTGGTGGATGCGGGTGGGCGAACTGCGCGCGGTGCTCGCGCCGGTGGTGGCCGGCACCGGCCCTTCCGCGCACCCGGACATAGCCGCCGCCCGGCGGTTCGTGCGCGGTCTCGACGCGGCGATGGCCGTGGCTGCGGACGGCCGGCGGAGCGGGGCGGCCCGGCTGGCGCTCGGCGGGGTGGCGCGCGTGGTGCGGCTGATGCTGCGCGGCTGCGCGCCGCACGCCGCGGAGATGGAGCGCGGGGTGGCCGCGGCGGCCGCCGAGCGTGCACAGGCTGTGGACCACGGGCTGCGCGTCGTCGCCCAGGAGCAGGTCGGGCTCGCCTACGCGGGCTGGGACCGGCTGCTGACCCGGGTGGCGCTGCCGGCCTGGCGGATGCGGCGGTGGCCGGCCCGGCTGGACGTCGGCGTGGTCGCCGCGCTCACCGAGCTCTCCCGCCGGGACCGGCTGGCGGAGGGCTTCGCCTCCCGGCTCGGCGAGCGCCCGGCGTGCGACCTGCTGGAGGAGCCGGGGGTGGTCGACGAGGCGACCTCGCTGCTCGCGGCCCGCCTCTTCCACGGCGCGCCCGCCGGCCCCGCCGGGCAGTGGGCCCCGGTGGAGTGGCAGGAGTACCCGGAGGAAGTGGTGGACCGCGCCTGGCGCACCGACGCGGACCGCCTCCACCGCGTCCTGGACAGCCTCGGCCCCCACCGCGCCCCGGGGGACCGCAGTCTCGCCCGCGTCCTGGACCACCTGGCCCACGCCACCGAGCTTCCCGCCCCTCCGCCCGCGGACGACGCCACCTCCGCCCCCGGCCGGGCGCCCTCCGCGGCTGCCGAAGGCCCCGTGCCTGCCGCCGCGGACACCGGTCCGCCCGCCGGCGACGCGGCGGTGGTTCCGGGCAGCACGCCGTCCACGGCTTCCGGCGAGCGGCCGTCCACCGCCGGGGCCGCCAGGGCCGCCGACGGTGCTCCGGCGTCCGCCGGTGCGGACACCGATTCGCCCACCGGTGAGACGAACCCCGTTCCCGGCCGGGCGTCGTCCGCTGTCGAGAGCGCCCCGGCGCCGGGCGCCGCCGCAGCAGCCACTGCGACCCCGGACGACGCGACCACCGCCCCCGGCGAGCCGTCCGCCTCCGCGGGCGATACGGCTTCCACGGCTCCCGACAGTGCCCCGTCCACCGCCGGCAGCGCACCGTCCACCGCCGGCGGCACCCCGGCGCCGCCCGATGCCGGGGCATCCGCCCCCGCGGCCACGCCGCCGCCCGGCGCGGAACCGGACGAGGCCGCCGAGCCCACCGAGGCCGCCCAGGCGGAGGGGACGTACGGGACCGAGGAGACGCACGGGACGGAGGGGACGCACGGGACCGGTGCGGCCGATCCGCTGCGGGACAACGAGCGGGCCGCCGCGCTGGCCGCCGGGATCACCGCCGAGCTGGCCCGCGAGGAGGCGCACGCCGCGCGGGAGGGGAGCCACGGCCCGGCGGCGGCCGGGGCAGGCGGACCGGGCGCCGGGGCGACCTGGTGGGACGACGGGCGGCTCCCGCTGCTCCCGCCCCCGCCACCGCGCTCCGGCCGGGACCTGCTGGCCGACCACGTCACCGCCATGGTCTGCTGCGCCGCCGTCGACACGGCCGGCGCGGCCCCGGGGCTGGACTGGCTGGACGGCCCCGCCCTCCTGGTGCGCGGCGAACGCGTCGCCGATCTGGGTCCCCGGGTGCTGAGCCTGGTCGAGGAGGGGGACCCCGTGCCCCTGCGCGCCTGGCTGCGCGACCTGGGCGTACGCACGGAGAAGCCGGTACGGCTGGTGTGACCGGGCGGCCCCCGCCGGACACCGCCGGCGGGGGGAGACGGCACACATGGCGCCCGCGGGGAACGGCGCTGTGGGGAGGACCCGGGGACACGAGCCGGGTGCAGGGAGAAGTCCAGGGAGGGGAGCTGTACATGGGGCCTGAGCGGATCCGCCGCTGGGAGTCGGGGGCGCTCGCGCACGGCGTGTCGGATCCGTTCGGCCAGGGGCCCTTACCGTGGCTGCGCGGCGGCGAGACGTACTTCGACGACACCGGCAACGTGGTGCCCTGGTACGTGGACGAGCCGGGCCCGCGGCCCGGTGGCCCGCGTCCCGCGGACGACGTGCACCGGCAGATCAAAGGCTTCGCCTCGCCCGGCGCCGTCGCGCCCGGCGAGCCGATCGATTTCCGGATCACCGTCGAGCCGCCGCAGGAGTTCGGCATCGACGTCTACCGGATCGGCCACTACGACGGCCACGGCGCCGCCAAGGTGACCAGCAGTCCCCGGCTGGCCGGGCTGGTCCAGCCGCCGCCCCTGGTCGCCGACCGCACGGTCTCCTGCCACCACTGGTGGCTCTCCTGGCGGCTGACCGTGCCGGCCGACTGGCAGGTCGGCGCGTACGTCGCCGTGCTCACCACCGCCGACGGCCACCGCTCGCACGTCCCCTTCACGGTCCGCGACGGCCGCCCGGCCGACCTGCTGCTCCTGCTGCCGGACATCACCTGGCAGGCGTACAACCTGTACCCGGAGGACGGCCGCACCGGTGCCAGCCTCTACCACGCCTGGGACACCGGCGGCGGGCTGCTCGGCGAGGCGGACGCCGCCACCACGGTCTCCTTCGACCGCCCCTACGCGGGGTCCGGGATGCCCCTGCACGTCGGGCACGCCTACGACTTCGTCCGCTGGGCCGAGCGGTACGGCTACGACCTCGCCTACGCCGACGCCCGCGATCTGCACGCCGGCCGCGTCGACCCGGGCCGCTACCGGGGCCTGGTCTTCCCCGGCCACGACGAGTACTGGTCGAAACCGATGCGCCGGGCCGTGGAACTCGCCCGCGACCAGGGCACCTCCCTGGTCTTCCTCTCCGCCAACACCATGTACTGGCAGGTCGAGCTGGGCCCGTCCGCCTCCGGCGAGCCGGACCGGATGCTGACCTGCCGCAAGCGCCGGGGGCCGGGCCGGCCGGTGCTCTGGCGGGAGATCGACCGGGCCGAGCAGGAGGTGCTCGGCATCCAGTACGGAGGCCAGGTGCCCGAACCCGGGCCGATGACCGTCCGCAACGCGGGCCACTGGCTGTGGGAGGGCTCCGGCATCTCGGAGGGCGAGGAGATCCCCGGCCTGGTGGCCGGGGAGGCGGACCGCTACTTCCCGCGCGCCCCGCTCCCCGGGCACGACGAGCGGGTGCTGCTCGCCCACTCGCCCTACCGGGACTCCGCGGGCGTCCGGCGGCACCAGGAGACGTCCCTGTACCGGGCGCCGTCCGGCGCGCTGGTCTTCGCCTCCGGGACGTTCGCCTGGTCCCCCGCCCTGGACCGGCCCGGCCACGTCGACCCGCGGATCCAGAAGGCGACCGCCAACCTGCTGGACCGCATCTGCAAGCGGGACTGAACGGACCGCCCCGAACGGTTCCGCACCGCACCGCACCGCACCCCGCCCGCCCCGCCCCGCCCGTACTCCGCCCCGCCCCGCGCGCCGCACCCGCGTACCCCCGGACTGCCTCGGATCTCCCGGTACGGGAGAATCGAGGCATTGGACCAAACCACGGGGAGGAACCGTGTCCGGATTCGTCGAAAAGCCCGAGCCGGTCGAGGTACCGGGCCTGGTACACCTGCACACCGGCAAGGTGCGCGATCTGTACCGCAACGAGGCGGGCGACCTCGTGATGGTCGCCAGCGACCGCATCTCCGCCTACGACTGGGTGCTGCCCACCGAGATCCCCGACAAGGGCCGGGTGCTCACCCAGCTGTCCCTGTGGTGGTTCGACCAGCTCGCCGACCTGGTGCCGAACCACGTCCTGGACACCGAGCTGCCCGAGGGCGCTCCCGAGGACTGGGCCGGCCGCACCCTGGTCTGCAAGAACCTCGAGATGGTTCCGGTGGAGTGCGTGGCCCGCGGCTACCTCACCGGTTCCGGCCTGCTCGAGTACCGGGAGTCCCGCACGGTCTGCGGGCTCGCCCTCCCCGAGGGCCTGGTGGACGGCTCGGAACTGCCCGCCCCGATCTTCACCCCGGCCACCAAGGCCGAGGTCGGCGAGCACGACGAGAACGTCTCCTACGAGGAGGTCGCCCGCAAGGTCGGCGCCGACGTCGCCGCGCAGCTGCGCCAGACCACCCTGGCCGTCTACGGACGCGCCCGGGACGTGGCCCGCGACCGCGGGATCATCCTGGCCGACACCAAGTTCGAGTTCGGCTTCGACGGCGATCGCCTGATCATCGCCGACGAGGTCCTCACCCCGGACTCCTCGCGCTTCTGGCCGTCCGACGTCTGGGAGCCGGGCCACGCCCAGCCGTCGTACGACAAGCAGTTCGTCCGCGACTGGCTGACCTCGGACGCCTCCGGCTGGGACCGCCGGAGCGAGCAGCCGCCGCCGGCCCTCCCCCAGGAGATCGTCGACGCGACCCGCGCCAAGTACGTCGAGGCCTACGAGCGCCTGACCGGCCTCCGCTGGAGCTGACGGCGGACACGAGGAAGCCCCCGGTCGATGACCGGGGGCTTCCTTCGTGGAGCGGACGACGAGGCTCGAACTCGCGACCTCAACCTTGGCAAGGTTGCGCTCTACCAACTGAGCTACGTCCGCCTTGCGCCGTGGCGCGAGAGCAACTATACCCAACCTCGTTCACGAGCGGTACGCGCCGCCGTATGACGGTTCTCGGCGCCCAGCTTGGAGACGGCCGAGGACAGGTAGTTCCGGACGGTGCCCTGGGAGAGCCCGGCCCGCTCCGCGATCTCCGCGACCGGCGCCCCGTCCGAGGCCAGCTCCAGCACCTCGGCCTCCCGCGCGGTCAGCGGGGAGTCCCCCGCGGAGATCGCGTCGGCCGCCAACTCCGGGTCGACGTAACGGTTCCCCGCGTGCACGGTGCGGATGATCTCGGCCAGCCGCCGGGCGCTCACCGTCTTCGGCACGAACCCGCGCACCCCCGCCGCCAGCGCCCGCTTGAGGTGGCCGGGCTGCCCGTGGCTGGTCACCACCATCACCCTGCAACCGGGCAGCTCGGCCCGCAGCGCTGTGGCGACCTTCACACCGTCGAGCCCCGGCATCTGCAGGTCCAGCACGGCCACGTCGGGCCGGTGCGCCCGCGCCATGGCGAGCGCCTCGGGTCCGGTGGCGGCTTCGGCGACCACCACCAGGTCGTCCTCCAGGGCGAGCAGCGCGGCCAGCGCGCCGCGGATCAGGTGCTCGTCGTCGGCGAGCAGCAGCCGCACCGTGGTGGTGGTCACGAGGCGGCCTCCCGCACGGCCCGCCGCTCCGAACGGACGGCGGACGCCGGAACCTCCGCGACCAGCCGGAACGTGTCACCGAAGTCACCGGCTTCACGCGCGTCACCGGCAGCACCGGCTTCACCGGCAGCACCGGCACCGCGCGCGTCACGCGCGTCACGCGCCGGACCGGCGTCGCCCGCCGGACCCGCGGTGAGCGTCCCGCCCACCGCCGCCAGCCGTTCGCGCAGCCCGGCCAGTCCCGAGCCGCCGGGTCCGCCGGCGGCCCGCGCCCCGTCGTTCTCCACGGTCAGCACCACTCGTCCGTCCTTCCTGCCGACGGTCACCACGCACCGCCGGGCGTTCCCGTGCCGCAGCACGTTGGTCGTCGCCTCCCGCACCACCCAGGCCAGCGCCGACTGCGTCTCGGCCGGCAGCTCGGGAGCGGCCACGGACACCTCGCAGGTGATCCCGGCGGCCTCCAGCACGCCCCGGGCGCCGGCGATCTCGACGCCGAGGTCGGCCTGGCGGTAGCCCCGCACCACCGCGCGCACCTCGCGCTGCGACTCCTGGGCGATCCGTTCGACCTCGGTCATCTGGTCCACCGCCTCGGGCCGTCCGCGCCGTGCCAGTTCCACGGCCAGCTCGCTCTTCAGCGCGATCACCGCGAGGTTGCGCCCGAGCACGTCGTGCAGGTCCCGCCCGAACCGCAGACGCTCCTCGGCGACCGCCAGCCGGGCCCGGTTCTCCCGGGCCTCGTCCAGCTCGTAGACGGCGTCGAGCAGCCAGACCGTGAAGACGGAGGTGAAGGCCATGAAGCCGGTGATGAGCAGGACGGCGAGGGAGGCCACGAGAGCGGAGGCGACGGGCATGCCGTCCGCCACGGTCACCACGCCCGTCCCCACCCCGAAGCCGGCCACCGCGGCGGGGATCCGGGCCCGGTTGCGGACGCCGAGGACCATGATGCCGCCGCCGAAGGCCAGCACCATCGCGAAGACCGCGCCGGCCGTCTGCCGGACGGGGTCCGCGCCCGTCCGGCCCGCCAGCAGTACCGCTCCCACCGCCACCACGGCGGTCACCGCGCCGAGGGTGTACGTCAGACGCCGCGGGTGCTCACGCAGGCCGCGCGTCCAGTCCAGGGCGCGCGAGGCGGTCACCGCGCACAGGGCGGCGTGGACGACGACCACCAGGACCACGGGCACCGCGTCGGGGAACCCGAGGGGAGCCGCCAGCGGCACCGCAGCGCCGGCCTCGGTCAGGGCGAAGCCGTGGAACGACCACCTGGTGTACGTCTCCACCTTCGCCGGGGTGCTCTTCCTCCCCCACCACTGCCGCACGCGACGTCCTCTCCTCCGTACTGGGGCCGTACCGGCCGTACCGGCCGTACCGGCCGTACCGGCCGTACCGGGGCCGTGGGGCCCTCTGCACCGGCGCTCTTCGGACCCTCCTGCACGGCGCCCTTCGGCCCCGTCAGGACCTCAGCGCCGGGGGTCCCAGCGGAACCACCGCCGTACAGCAAACACGGCCACCGCGATCCAGGCCAGCGCGGTGACCACGGCGGTCAGCGCCTCACCGGCCGTCATGGTCCCGAGCCAGCCCTCACGGATCAGGCGGATCGCCGGGGACAGCGGCAGCAGGTCGCACACCGCGGCCATCTCGTCGGGCATCGCCTCGGTGGGGAACGCCATACCGGAACTGAGCAGGGTCACGAAGAGGAACGGCAGCGAGGAGACCTGGCTGCTCTCCACGGTCCGGGTGAGGCCGGCCGTCGCCGCGCCCAGCGCCGCGCACAGGAGGGTGCCCAGCACCACGCCCAGCACCAGCAGGTGCGGCGCCCGGGGCGCGCCGATGTCCAGCAGCGCGGCGCAGACCGCACCCATCAGCAGCGACTGGACCACGCTGACGGCGAGCACGGGGACGGCCGCGCCGCCGAGGATCTCGGCGTCGGAGGCCTCCCCGGTCCGCAGCCGCTTCAGCACCAGCTCCTCGCGGCGGGCGACGTAGGTGGAGACCAGCGTGGAGTAGACCGCGAAGAGCAGCGAGAAGCCGATCCCGGAGGTCAGCATCATCACGCCGAGACTGAGTCCATGGGCCGCCAGGTCGATCTCCCGCATGCCCTGGTGGACGCTGAACGGCAGCAGCAGCGGGACGAACAGGGCGGTGATCACGGCACTGCGGTTGCGCAGCAGCAGCGTGAACTCGGCCCGGCTCAGTGCCAGCAGACGGCCGGCGGGGGTGGTCGCGCCGCTCCGCGGGGTGCGAGTGGCGATCGTGGGGGTGCTCATGCTGCCTTCTCCGTCTTCTCCGTCTCGCGGGCGGCGCCCTGGCCGGCGCCCTGGCCGGCGGCCCGGCCGGTCCCCGGCTTGCCCGGCCGTCCGCCGGCCTCGCGGGCGATGTCGAGGAACGCCTCCTCCAGGGACGCGGACCGCACGTCGAGCCGCCGCAGTTCCACGCCCTCGGCGGCCGCCCAGGTCAGCAGCTCGGTGGCGGTCCGCTGCAGCTCGCGGGTGTGCAGCCGCAGCAGCGTGCCCTCGGTCTCGTGGCCGACGACGCCCATCGGGGCGAGCGGCGGCAGGTCGCCCGGCAGACGGCCGGGCGGCAGCTCGAACGAGATCCGGGACGGCCGGGCGGCGGTCACCTCGGCCGGTGTGCCGGAGGCGGCGATCCGGCCCTCGTGGAGGATGGCCAGCCGGTCGGCCAGGTCCTCGGCCTCCTCCAGGTAATGGGTGGTCAGCAGCACGGTGGTGCCCTGGTCGCGCAGCGCCCGGACCAGCTCCCAGGTCTCCCGGCGGCCCTCGGCGTCCAGGCCGGTGGTGGGCTCGTCCAGGAACAGCACCTCGGGGTCGCCCAGCAGGGCCAGCGCCAGGTCCAGACGCCGGCGTTCGCCGCCGGACAGCTGCTTGACCTTCACGCCGGTGCGGTGGCCGAGCCCGACCAGTTCCAGGACCTCGCCCTCGGGGCGGGCGCCGCTGGTGCAGCCGGCCCACATGCGGGCCGTCTCGGCGACGGACAGCCCGGCCGGGAAGCCGCCTTCCTGGAGCATCACGCCGGTGCGGGGACGGACGGCGGCGCGTTCGCGGTACGGGTCGTGCCCCAGTACCCGGATGCGCCCGCCGGCCGGGCGGTCCATGCCCTCCAGCAGCTCCACGGTCGAGGTCTTGCCCGCCCCGTTGGTGCCGAGGAGCGCGAAGACCTCGCCGCGGTCCACCGAGAAGGAGATGCCGCGCACCGCCTCGTACCCGCCCTTGTAGACGCGGCGGAGGTCGGTGACCTCAATCACCCGCTCACCCTTGCTGATGTCCATGACCTCAGCCTCCCGTCGGGCGGGGGCGCACAACAGTGCCTCGTGTCATCGGCTCGTATGACAAATGTCAGTCGAGATCCGATGATCCGAAGGGCGCCGGAAAGTGAGTGGGGGAGAACGCCGAAGGCCCCGGTCGTATGACCGGGGCCTTCGAAACTGGAGCGGACGACGAGGCTCGAACTCGCGACCTCAACCTTGGCAAGGTTGCGCTCTACCAACTGAGCTACGTCCGCATTGCCTCCGACCGGCTTTCACCGATCGGCGCGTGGTCCAGCCTACCGGATGCGGAGGGGTGCTCCGTACCGATGGACCGGTGAGAGCGGGTGACAGGAATCGCACACTGCGCCTCCCCCCTGGAAGGGGGGTGTTCTACTACTGAACTACACCCGCACGGTTCGGGGTTCCGGCCTTTCGGCCTTGCCCCTCGGCGTGCCTGAACTCTAACTGATCACCTGGGGTGCAGCGCAAGTCCATTCCCCGGACGGGTGACCGCGAGGTGCCCGCCGCCCCCGCGGCATGGCGGGCGGCCGGGCAGCCGGGCAGCGTTCAGGCGGACCGCCGGGTCTCTCGGGTCGCGGGCCGGGCCGCCCGCTCAGCCGCGGGCGGCGGCGAAGGCCTCGTAGACCCGCTTGGGGATCCGGCCGCGGGCCGGCACCTCCATGGCGTGCGCCTGGGCCCACGCCCGCACGGCCGCCGGGTCGGGCGCGACCTCGGTCTGCCGGTAGACCTTTCCGGACCGGGCCCGCTTGCGGCCTGCTTCCACGTACGGGGCGAGCGCGGCGCGCAGTTTCCCGGCATTCGTTTCGTTCAGGTCGATCTCGTACGTCCGGCCGTCGAGGCCGAAAGCGACCGTTTCCGCCGCCTCCGAGCCGTCGATGTCGTCGGAGAGGGTGACCACGACACGCTGAGCCACGAGATTCGGTCCTTCCTGCGGGATCCCGTCGGTTTCCCGGGCGCCGCTGAAACGGCGTGACGTGCGCGAACGTCGTCCGGGAAAGCGGCGCGGATCACCGGGCCGTCCGGTCGGTACCGGCCGAGGCGTCAACGGCCGGTAATTCCTTTGTACAGTGCTGTTCGTCGAAATGGGAAGTGCGGGTAAATCATTTCACGCACTCGGGCCCGATATCCAGGAGATTCCACCCGGAGTTTTTCCGGCGGTTCGGTGATCATCCGCGACAATCCCGGTGCGCTCAGGGAGGAGGTGATCCGCGACACGTGCTTTCCTCCTAATCTACTCGCGTAGAAATTCTGTCCGGGTAGTCTGAAGGAACCTGCTCAGCACCACACATCGGGAGTGCCAGTGGCACGCGTCGTAGTCGACGTCATGCTCAAGCCGGAGATCCTCGACCCCCAGGGCCAGGCGGTCCAGCGCGCGCTGCCGCGCCTCGGTTTCGAGGGCATCTCCGACGTCCGTCAGGGAAAGCGTTTCGAGCTCGAGGTCGACGGTCCCGTCGACGATGCGGCGCTCGCCCGTATCCACGAGCTCGCCGAGACCTTCCTCGCCAACACCGTGATCGAGGACTTCACCGTCAAGGTGGAGGAAGTCGCGGAGGCCGCGAAGTGACCACCCGTATCGGCGTCGTCACTTTTCCGGGAAGCCTCGACGACCGTGACGCGCAGCGCGCGATCCGGATCGCGGGGGCCGAGCCGGTCGCCCTCTGGCACAAGGACAAGGACCTCAAGCAGGTCGACGCGGTCGTCCTGCCCGGCGGTTTCTCCTACGGCGACTACCTGCGGGCCGGTGCCATCTCCCGCTTCTCGCCGGTGATGGAGACGCTCATCGACCAGGCGAAGGCCGGTCTTCCGGTCCTCGGCATCTGCAACGGATTCCAGATCCTCGCCGAGACGCACCTGCTTCCCGGCGCGATGCTGCGCAACAACCACCTGCACTTCATCTGCCGCGAGCAGAAGCTGCGGGTGGAGAACGCGGCCACCGCCTGGACCTCGGACTACGAGGCGGGCCAGGAGATCCTGATCCCGCTGAAGAACGCCGACGGCCGCTACACCGCGGACGAGTACACGCTCGACAAGCTGGAGGCCGAGGGCCGGGTCGCGTTCCGCTACCTGACCGACGGCCCCGACGCGGACGGCTACGGCAACCCCAACGGCTCGCTGCGGAACATCGCCGGCATCACCAACGAGGCGGGCAACGTCGTCGGCCTGATGCCGCACCCGGAGCACGCCGTGGAGTCCCTCACCGGCGGCGGCACCGACGGTCTGCCGTTCTTCACCTCGATCATCAAGAAGCTGGTCAGCGCATGAGCCGCACCCCTCTGGACACGGTCGAGCACGCGGCCGGGACCCCCGACGTGGAGCAGCCCTGGGCCGAGCTCGGCCTGAGCAAGGACGAGTACGCCCGGATCCGCGAGATCCTCGGCCGCCGCCCGACCGGCGCCGAGCTCGCCATGTACTCGGTGATGTGGTCCGAGCACTGCTCCTACAAGTCCTCCAAGGTCCACCTGCGCCAGTTCGGCGAGAAGGCCCCGCAGTCCGAGGCGATGCTGGTCGGCATCGGCGAGAACGCCGGCGTCGTCGACGTCGGCCAGGGCTACGCGGTCACCTTCAAGGTGGAGTCGCACAACCACCCGTCGTACGTGGAGCCCTACCAGGGCGCCGCGACCGGCGTCGGCGGCATCGTGCGCGACATCATCGCCATGGGCGCCCGCCCGGTCGCCGTGGTCGACCCGCTGCGCTTCGGCGCGGCCGACCACCCCGACACCCGGCGCGTGCTGCCCGGCGTGGTCGCGGGCATCAGCGGCTACGGCAACTGCCTCGGCCTGCCCAACATCGGCGGCGAGGTCGTCTTCGACGCCTGCTACCAGGGCAACCCGCTGGTCAACGCCGGTGCCATCGGCGTGATGCGCCACGAGGACATCCACCTGGCCAAGGCGTCCGGCGCCGGCAACAAGGTCATCCTCTACGGCGCCCGCACCGGCGGCGACGGCATCGGCGGCGCGTCGATCCTCGCCTCCGAGACCTTCGACGACGCCAAGCCGTCGAAGCGCCCCGCGGTCCAGGTCGGCGACCCGTTCCAGGAGAAGCTCCTCATCGAGTGCACCCTGGAGGCCTTCCAGGAGAAGCTCGTCGTCGGCATCCAGGACCTCGGCGCGGCCGGTCTGTCCTGCGCCACCTCCGAGCTGGCCTCCAACGGCTCCGGCGGCATGCGCGTCGAGCTCGACGACGTGCCGCTGCGCGACTCCACGCTCTCGCCCGAGGAAATCCTCATGAGCGAGTCGCAGGAGCGCATGTGCGCCGTGGTCGAACCGTCGAAGGTCGACCGCTTCCTGGAGATCTGCGAGAAGTGGGACGTCATCGCCACCGTCATCGGTGAGGTGACCGACGGCGACCGCCTGGAGATCTACTGGCACGGCGGCAAGATCGTCGACGTCGACCCGCGGACCGTGGCCCACGAGGGCCCGGTCTACGACCGCCCGTACGCGCGCCCCGACTGGCAGGACGCGCTGCAGGCCGACGACGCGGCCAAGCTGCCCCGCCCGGAGAACGCCGACGAGCTGCGGGCCCAGGTCCTCCAGCTGGTCGGGTCCCCGAACCAGGCCTCCAAGTCCTGGATCACCTCGCAGTACGACCACCTGGTGCAGGGCAACACGGTCCTGGCCCGCACCGAGGGCGACTCCGGCATGATCCGGGTCGACGAGGAGACCGGCCTCGGCGTCGCCATCGCCACGGACGGCAACGGCCGCTACGCGAAGCTCGACCCGTACACGGGCGCCCAGCTCGCGCTGGCCGAGGCCTACCGCAACGTGGCCGCCACCGGCGCCAAGCCGCTGGCCGTCTCGGACTGCCTCAACTTCGGTTCCCCCGAGGACCCGGCGGTGATGTGGCAGTTCGTGGAGGCCGTGCGCGGTCTGGCGGACGGCTGCCTCCAGCTGGGCACGCCGGTCACCGGCGGCAACGTCTCGCTCTACAACCAGACGGGCACCGCCGCCATCCACCCGACGCCGGTCGTCGCCGTGCTCGGCGTGATCGACGACGTGGCCCGCCGTACCCCGGTCGCCTTCCGTGAGGAGGGTCAGCTGATCTACCTGCTCGGCGACACGGAGCCGGAGTTCGGCGGCTCGGCCTGGTCCCAGGTCGTCCACGACCACCTCGGCGGCCTGCCGCCCAAGGTGGACCTGGAGCGGGAGCGGCTGCTCGGCGAGATCCTGATCTCCGCCTCGCGGGACGGGATGGTCGACGCAGCGCACGACCTGTCCGACGGCGGTCTGATCCAGGCCGTGGTCGAGTCCTCCCTCGAGGGCGGGGTCGGCGCGCGGCTGGTCGTTCCGGACGGGCTGGACGCGTTCACCTTCCTGTTCTCCGAG
The DNA here is from genome assembly GCF_008974245.1 of Streptomyces abyssomicinicus. Taxonomy (GTDB): domain Bacteria; phylum Actinomycetota; class Actinomycetes; order Streptomycetales; family Streptomycetaceae; genus Streptomyces; species Streptomyces abyssomicinicus. The sequence continues at coordinate 563,751 of NZ_BBZI01000009.1, forward strand.
TCCGCGGGCCGGGCCGTCGTGTCCGTGCCGCGTTCGGAGGAGCTGCGCTTCACCGACATGTGCGGGGCGCGGGGGCTGCCGGCCACCCGGATCGGCGTGGTCGACGGTGACGCCGTCGAGCTCCAGGGCGAGTTCACGCTGCCGCTCGCGGAACTCCGCGAGGCGCACCAGGGCGTGATCGAGGGTCTGCTGGCCTGATCCCGCATCACGCGGCCTGATCCCGCAGCACCGAGGCACCCGGTACCGCGTCACGCGGCGCCGGGTGCCTTCGCGTTCGCCCCCCGCCCCTCCGGCGCCTGCCGCGTGCCGGCCCCTCGCCCGCGCCCTTGGGCGTCCCGGCGGCGGGAGACGGAAGGAGGGCGGCCGGGTCGCGGGGGGAGGGACGGCGGGAGCGGCACAGGCGCTACCCTCGCCGGCATGGCACCCGGCAACCGGAAGAAGCCCCGCACCTACGACGCCCTCCGCACCCGCACTGCCGTACTGGCCCAGTTCGCCAGCGTGCGCCGGACGGTCGGTTCGCTGACGCCGGACCAGCTCGCCGCCCCGACCCGCCTCGGCGAATGGACGGTCCGTGACCTCGCCGTCCACATCGCCCTGGCCACCGGCAGCACCAGCCGTCTGCTCGACGCCCCCGAACCGGCGAAGGCCGAGCTGGTCCCCGCCACCTGGGCCGCCACCTCGGCCCGGCACGCCGCCCGCATCGCCGCGTCCGTGCGGGAGTCCGCCGAGGCCCACCCCGACCTGGACGCCCTCTACGCGGACACGGCGGACCGCCTGGCCGCGGACCTGGCGGCCAACCCCGGCCGGCGCGTCCTCGCGGGCCCCACCGGGGCCCTCACGCTCACCGACCACCTGGCCACCCGGTGTGTCGAGCTCGCCGTCCACACCGACGACCTGAACGCCGCCCTGGCCGCGGTGGACGGCCCCGTGACACCGCAGGACCGCCAGGCCCTCGCGGCCGCGACCCGGGTCCTCGCCGACGCCCTCGCGCACACCGCGCCGGGCGGCTCCACCGAGGTCCGCGTGCCGCCGTTCGCCGTGGTGCAGTGCGTGGAGGGCCTCCGGCACACCCGGGGCACGCCCCCCAACGTGGTCGAGACCGACCCCCTGACCTGGCTCCGCCTCGCCACCGGCCGGCTCACCTGGGCGCAGGCCCGGGAGGCGGCCGCGGTGAGCGCGAGCGGGGAGCGGGCGGACCTGTCCCCGTGGCTGCCCCTGATGGGCTGAGCGGCCGCTCGGCGGGGCCCGTGCGCGCCGCCGGAGGTCCGCGCACGGGCCCCTGGACGTCACGGTCCGTGGAGGCGTTGTCCGCTCCGTGGGACCACCGGGTGTGCGTCGCCTCACTCGCACCGGCCCCGGGAAGTTCCCGCCGCGTCCCGCACCCCCCTCGCCAGGCCGCCCGACCGGTACCCTCATGTGCCACCTGACCTGCAGAAACGTCCTCCGGCGTGCTGCCTCTGGGGTGCCGTCCCCGACATTCGTGCCAGCACCACCCCATTCGGCGCAACGGCCGCTCTCCCCTACACTCGAAGACGTGCCTCGTGGTGACGGTCTCCTCAATCACGACCTGCTTCCCGGCGAAAAGGGCCCCCAGGACGCTTGCGGCGTCTTCGGTGTCTGGGCTCCGGGTGAAGAGGTCGCAAAGCTCACGTACTTCGGGCTCTACGCCCTCCAGCATCGGGGTCAGGAATCCGCGGGTATCGCGGTCAGCAATGGCTCCCAGATCCTCGTCTTCAAGGACATGGGCCTCGTGTCCCAGGTCTTCGACGAGACCTCCCTCAGCTCGCTCCAAGGTCACATCGCGGTCGGACACGCCCGCTACTCGACCACCGGAGCCTCTGTCTGGGAGAACGCCCAGCCCACCTTCCGCGCGACCGCTCAGGGCTCCATCGCCCTCGGTCACAACGGCAACCTGGTGAACACGGCGGAGCTCGCCCGCATGGTCGCCGACCTGCCCGAGCGGAACAACGGCTCCGCCCCCGCCGCGACCAACGACACCGACCTGGTCACGGCCCTGCTGGCCGGCCAGACGGACGAGGACGGCAAGCCGCTGTCCATCGAGGCGGCGGCCGCGCGGATCCTCCCGAAGGTCCGCGGCGCCTTCTCCCTGGTCTTCATGGACGAGCACACGCTCTACGCCGCCCGTGACCCGCAGGGCATCCGCCCGCTGGTCCTGGGCCGCCTGGAGCGCGGCTGGGTGGTCGCCTCGGAGTCCGCCGCCCTGGACATCTGCGGCGCCAGCTACGTGCGCGAGATCGAGCCCGGCGAGTTCGTCGCGATAGACGAGAACGGCCTGCGCTCCTCCCGGTTCGCCGACGCGAGGCCGAAGGGCTGCGTCTTCGAGTACGTGTACCTGGCCCGCCCGGACACCGACATCGCCGGCCGGAACGTGTACCTCTCCCGCGTGGAGATGGGCCGCCGCCTGGCCGCGGAGGCGCCCGCCGAGGCCGACCTGGTGATAGCGACGCCCGAGTCCGGCACGCCCGCCGCGATCGGGTACGCGGAGGCCTCCGGCATCCCGTTCGGCGCCGGCCTGGTCAAGAACGCCTACGTCGGCCGGACCTTCATCCAGCCCTCGCAGACCATCCGCCAGCTGGGCATCCGGCTGAAGCTGAACCCGCTCAAGGAAGTCATCAAGGGCAAGCGCCTGGTCGTGGTGGACGACTCCATCGTCCGCGGCAACACCCAGCGCGCCCTGGTCCGGATGCTCCGCGAGGCCGGCGCCGCCGAGGTCCACATCAGGATCTCCTCGCCCCCGGTGAAGTGGCCCTGCTTCTTCGGCATCGACTTCGCCACCCGCGCGGAGCTGATCGCCAACGGCATGACCATCGAGGAGATCGGCACCTCGCTCGGCGCCGACTCGCTCGCCTACATCTCCATCGACGGCATGATCGAGGCGACCACCATCGCCAAGCCGAACCTGTGCCGTGCCTGCTTCGACGGTGAGTACCCCATGGAGCTCCCCGACCCCGAGCTGCTCGGCAAGCAGCTGCTGGAGACGGAGCTGGCCGCTCCGGTGGAGACCGCTGCCAGCGCCGCCATCCGGCGCCCGTAGCCCCACGACGCGCGCTGCCGGGCCGGTCCTTCCGTGCCCGGCCCGGCGGCCCCGCGGCCCGTTTCCGATCCCTCGTAGATCCCACGAAGATCCCTCGTAGATCCCCCGCAGCCCTCCAGCTGTACCCGACAGAAAGCTCACACAGTCATGTCCACTGAGACAGGTGCCAGCTACGCGGCTGCCGGCGTCGACATCGAGGCGGGCGACCGCGCAGTCGAGCTGATGAAGGAATGGGTGAAGAAGACCCAGCGCCCCGAGGTCCTCGGTGGCCTCGGCGGTTTCGCCGGCCTCTTCGACGCCTCCGCCCTGAAGAACTACGAGCGTCCGCTGCTCGCCTCCGCCACCGACGGCGTCGGCACCAAGGTCGACATCGCGCGGCAGATGGGTGTCTACGACACCATCGGTCACGACCTGGTCGCCATGGTCATGGACGACATCGTGGTCTGCGGGGCGGAGCCGCTCTTCATGACCGACTACATCTGCGTGGGCAAGGTCCACCCGGAGCGGGTCGCCGCCATCGTCAAGGGCATCGCCGAGGGCTGCGTCCTGGCCGGCTGCGCGCTGGTCGGCGGCGAGACGGCGGAGCACCCGGGCCTGCTCGGGGCCGACGACTTCGACGTGGCCGGTGCCGGTACCGGCGTGGTGGAGGCCGACGCGCTGCTCGGCGCGGACCGGATCCGCGAGGGCGACGCGGTGATCGCGATGGCCTCCTCCGGTCTTCACTCCAACGGGTACTCGCTGGTGCGCCACGTGCTGCTGGAGCGTGCCGGCATGGCGCTCGACGCGCACGTCGAGGAGCTCGGCCGGACCCTGGGCGAGGAACTGCTGGTGCCGACCAAGATCTACTCGCTGGACTGCCTGGCGCTGATGCGGACCTGTGAGGTGCACGCCTTCAGCCACATCACCGGAGGCGGCCTGGCGGCCAACCTGGCCCGGGTGATCCCGGACGGCCTGCACGCCGTGGTCGACCGGTCCACCTGGACCCCGGACCCGATCTTCTCCCTGGTCGGCCGGACCGGCGGGGTCGAGCGGCTGGAGCTGGAGAAGACGCTCAACATGGGCGTCGGCATGATGGCCATCGTGCCCCAGGAGTCGGTCGAGGTCGCCCTCTCCGCCCTGGCCGACCGAGGCGTCGAGGCGTGGGTGGCCGGCGAGATCGTCCCCCGCGGCGAGCACAGCACGGGCGCCGAGCTGATCGGCGACTACGCGGGCTGATGCCACCCGTCCCGGCGGGCGCCGCCCGCCGGGACCGCCCGGCCCGCCAGGAAACCGCGGCCGGAGCCACGGCGTCCCGTGCGTCTTGTGCGCCGCGGGTACCACGGCGTCCCCCGCCCGGCGGGTTCCTCGGGCACCGGACCGGCCGTGCCGACCAGGTCCGGGCAACACCGAACCCGGCCCGGGGCCGAAGCCCCGAACCGGGTCCAGATCAGTATGAGCGGTGAACGCTGTCAGGCACCGCGACGTTGAGAGGGTTCTTCGTCCTCGTCCTCGTCGTCGGCCCCGTAGAGCTCGGCGTACCGCGAATACAGGTCGTCGTCCTGCTCATCGTCCTCGAACCGCTCGCCGTTAGGCGTCGGATTCGACGTCGATGCGCCCAGCTCCTCGGCCAGGCGTGAGAGATCCGTCCCGCCGCTGTTGTACTTCAGCTGGCGGGCGACCTTCGTCTGCTTGGCCTTGGCCCGGCCGCGCCCCATGGCTCGACCCCCTCAACGACGGGGCTCGACGGCCCCAGAGTCTTGACGCGTTCATGATCCGAAACGGACTCTCCGCAGAGAGACCGGTCCGTAGGGCTTCCACGGTACCTGAGCCCGCGCCCATACGGTACGTCGCCCGCACCAAGCGTGTGTGCCCAGCACCCGCGAGGTGCCCCGTCCTCGCTGGTCAGTGCCGATTTTAACCACTTCTGCCCGGAAGACCCGCCCGGAGAAGTGACAGTTGTCTCCCGCTGTCCGGACCTTCCGGCCCCCGAACTGCGGCACCGCGAGGCGATCATTCACCCGGAACCGGCGCGTCGCCGTCCCGTCGCCGACGCGTTTCTTCCCTCTGATGGAGGAAGCATCGGGCGAAAGGTTGACGCGCCGGCCGTCGGGTCGGTCCCGCCGCGCGTCAGGCGACCGGGGTCACCGAAGGGGTCACCGAAGGGGACCGACGGGATTCGGCCATCCTCTGTTCGGCGATCCGGTCGGCCGCCGCGGCGGGCGGGATGCCGTCCGCCTTGGCGCGAGCGAACAGCTCCAGGGTGGTGTCGAAGATCTTCGTCGCCTTGGCCCTGGCCCGGTCGAAGTCGAAGCCGAGCAGCTCGTCGGCCACCTGGATCACGCCGCCGGCGTTCACCACGTAGTCCGGGGCGTAGAGGATGCCCCGGTCCGCCAGGTCCTTCTCGATGCCGGGGTGGGCCAGCTGGTTGTTGGCCGCGCCGCACACCACCGTCGCGGTGAGCGCCGCCACGGTGGCGTCGTCGAGGGCGCCGCCCAGCGCGCACGGGGCGTAGATGTCCAGACCCGGAGTGCGGACCAGCTCGTCGGCGTCCACCGCGACCCGCACCGTGGGGTGCTTCTCCCGCAGCGCCCGCACCGCGTCCTCGCGCACGTCGGTGACGACCACCTCGGCGCCGTCCGCGAGCAGGTGTTCCACCAGGTGGCGCCCGACCTTGCCCACACCGGCGATGCCCACCGTGCGGCCACGCAGCGTGGGGTCGCCCCACAGGTGCTGGGCGGAGGCCCGCATGCCCTGGAAGACGCCGTAGGAGGTGAGCACCGAGGAGTCGCCGGCACCGCCGTTCCGCGGGGAGCGGCCGGTGGTCCAGCGGCACTCCCGGGCCACCACGTCCATGTCGGCCACGTAGGTGCCGACGTCGCAGGCCGTGACGTACCGACCGCCCAGCGAGGCCACGAACCGCCCGTAGGCGAGGAGGAGTTCCTCGGACTTGATCTTCTCCGGGTCTCCTATGATCACCGCTTTGCCGCCCCCGTGCTCGAGGCCGGCCATGGCGTTCTTGTACGACATCCCGCGGGCCAGGTTGAGGGCGTCGGCGACGGCCTCGGCCTCGGTGGCGTAGGGGTGGAAGCGCGTCCCGCCGAGGGCGGGGCCCAGGGCGGTGGAGTGGATGGCGATCACGGCCTTCAGTCCGCTGGCGCGGTCCTGGCAGAGCACGACCTGCTCATGGCCCCCTTGCTCCGAGTGGAACAGGGTGTGCAGGACGCCGTCGGTCACTTCGGTCACGGTGGTGACTCCTGGATGAGTAGCGGCGGTTACGGCGATTCCCGTACGGGTGGCGGAAACCGTGGCACGAAGCGTAGAGCCTGGAGGGCCACCCTGGCCGCGCACACACAGGATCACCCTCGCGAGGAGTATCCGCGGTCAGGAGCAGGACTGTTCCGGCCGTTTCTCCCTTGCTTTCCGCCCGCTTCGGATACGAGTGGGACGGGTTTCGGACGGATCACGTCGGGGAGGGTGGAGAGGTGCCCAAGGTGACCTCGGTGATCGTGCCCTACCCCGCCTATCTGCGGGTCTACGAACCACTGGACGCCTTCCCCCGCGAGGAGCGCGCCCACTGGGAGCGGTACGCGGCCCGCCCCGGCCGGCCCACCTGCCAGGACGAACTCCGGCGGTCGCTCGCCGATCTCCTGGCGACCCCGCCCACGCCGGTGCCGGTGCACGAGAGCGGGGAGGCGTTCGTGACGGAGGTGGACGGCGTCGTCCATGTGTGCCCGTGGCGCACACGGCTGCGGGGATGGCAGGCCCTCAAGGAGTTCGGGGGCGATTTTCCGCCAACCGTGCTCGACGCCCTGCTGCCCCCGGTGGTGCGGGAGGAGGCCGCCCGGGACTACGAGCACTGGCTGGCGCGCAATCCCGACGCCCGGCCCTGGATCCGCAGCGCTACCTGGCACGTTCCGGGCCACTGGTTCGTGCTGGTCGCCGACGAGGAGCGGGAGTGGCGGGCCGGCACGGACGACGAGCCGCCGGTGCTGCGCTACCGGACCCGCATGGTCGAGGCGCGGCGCCGCCTGGCCCGAGGCCTGCGCACGGTCCGGGAGTCGGTGGGGGAGGGCCCGCTCTCCGAGGCCCTGACCGGGGTGGGCCGCTGGCTGGAGGAGTTCCACCCGCGCTCGCTGGTCGAGCTGGACTACGGCGGCCTGGTCCACGCGCTGCCGGAGGACGACCTCGCCGAGGACCATTCGGCGGCGGACGCCGCCGAGGCCCTGGCGGCCCTGCGCAGCGGCGACGGCGAGGCGGCCGGCGAGGCCTATGAGCGCATGGTGGTCCGGTGGCGTTCGGTCCGGCAGCGCGGCATCGCCAGCTGACCGCCCGGCGCGACGGCCGGCTGCCCCGCGGCGCGGTGGCCGGCCGACCGCCGGCGCTCACGGTGGTGCGGGCCGGGAGCGCGTGGATCCGGGTTCGCGCCTGGCGCGAAACGGACACACAGCCCTTAGCGTGACGGAGTGCACGTACCCGGCCCTTGCGTATCTTGCCACCCCTCATGCCAAAATAGGACAAGGAGCCCGGGTCGGGCTCCCGCTGTCCGTTCGGGCGTGCATCGGCGCTGAACCCGTGGGGGGTCTGATGGCCTCTGTGGAGTCTGTGACTGATCGTCACAGTGGAGTGACTGTCCGTTATGGCACGGTCCATCGGCTTCCGTCGCGGATGAACACCTGGGAGGGCAATTCCATCGGTTTGGCCGACGCGGCTGGACAGATGGTGTAGTTGTAGTGCCGAGGACAAGCCGTTCGTCCTATAACCGACTCGACTCGCGTCCGCCATTTCGGGCAACGCGGGTCAAGGTGCAGAATTTAGAGGAAAGAACCGAGAACGTCGGTTCTCCCGAGGAGGCCGCTCATGACCGCTCGCACCCCTGATGCCGAGCCGCTGCTGACCCCGGCTGAGGTCGCCACCATGTTCCGCGTCGACCCCAAGACCGTGACGCGGTGGGCGAAGGCCGGCAAGCTCACGTCGATCCGCACGCTCGGCGGACACCGGCGCTACCGCGAGGCCGAGGTCCGCGCCCTGCTGGCGGGTATCCCCCAGCAGCGCAGCGAGGCCTGAGAGCCATCGTTTCCAAGGCGCGCGACCATCTCGGCGCCCACAATCGAATAGCCGGACGGGTCGGTCAGTCCCCCAGCTGACAGAGACGTCCGTCACCCAGCTCCATACGACGCCGGTCCTGCCCCAACAGGACCTGGTCCTGGGCCCCAGGCCCGCCGGACACCCCCTTGCACGTTGACGCGTCGTCGATCGCGCTGAACTCCGCCGGGTTCAGCGCGATCTTTTTTGCCCTCGGGGCGGGGGCTGGAGGCCTCTCCCAGGCCTCTTCGCGGGAGCTTCGGCGGATCTCCACCCCCGGGCGTAGTCGCAGATCAGGGAGGCGGCCACGGCTTCCGGGGAGAACCCGGGAGCACCTCGGGGCAACGTGCAATTGCACATATAAAATTGACGCGATGTAAGCAGGGGTTAACTTCCCACCTTCGAAAAACAGATTCGGTGACACCTTTCACACCGACGGCTGGTTGTCGGATCTGTGGCGCATGCGCTAAAGGGGCGCGCCGGAGGCATATGCGGCAGCCGGGGCGAGGCCGGGGCGGCGGCCGCCCCGGGCGGGGCGCACGAGGCGCCTGAAGGGCCCTGTGCGGCCCGTGGAGGCTCGCGGAGGGCGCGGACCGTGCGGCGGGGCCCCACAGGGGCCCTGGGCGGGAACTGACGCCCTTTCGGGGAGGTGCATCCGGGATCCGCATGCCCCGGTCCGCCGTGCCCACACGCACGACGAAGGCCCGCACCGAAACGGTGCGGGCCTTCGAACTACTGCGGTCCTGACGGGATTTGAACCCGCGGCCTCCACCTTGACAGGGTGGCGAGCACTCCAAACTGCTCCACAGGACCAGGTGCTTCACTCTGCGGTTTCCCGCGTTGCGCTGCGAGAAGGACTCTACAGGAGTGGGGCCCACTGGTCGAACTCACTGTGTGTCAGTGGACCGTCACCCTGCTCGCCCGTCCTGCTCGCCTCACGGTGCCAGTGTGTCGATCGTCTTCACGATCCGCTTGTCCGACACCGGATAGGCGGTCCCCAGCGCATGCGCGAAGTAACTGACCCGCAGCTCCTCGATCATCCACCGGACCTCCCGCACGGCCGCCGGCACCGGGCGTCCCTTCGGCATCTGTTCCAGGAGCCACGCGTACTCGTCCCGCATCTCCAGGACCTTCTCCATGCGGGTGGTGTCCCGCTGGACGTTGGTCGCCATCTGCTGCAGCCGCCGGTCCGCGGCCACCAGGTAGCGCATCAGGTGCGGCAGCCGCGGCAGTCCGGCCTCGGTCACGAAGCCCGGCTTCACGAGGCCGTCCAGCTGGGTGCGGACGTCCGTGAGATTGGCCAGCAGCGCGGGGCTCTTCACCGACTTCAGCCGCCGCTCGCAGGCCTGCCACGCGGCCAGCACCTGCTGCACCTGGCCGACGGCGCGCACCGTGGTGTCCACGATCTCGGCCCGCACCTTGTCGTAGAGCTTCCGGTACGACTCCTCGTCCCAGACCGGGCCTCCGAAATCGGCGATCAGTTTGTCCGCCGCCGCCAGCGCGCAGTCGTCGAAGAGGGCCTGCACCGAGCCGTGCGGGTTGGCGGAGAGGGCCAGCTTCTGGGCGTTGGAGAGCCGGTCGAGGGCGAACTTCGCCGGATTGACGGGGATGTTGCGCACGATCAGCCGGCGGGTGCCCCGCCACATCGCCTCGGCCTGTTCGGCCTCACTGTCGAACAGCCGCACCGAGACGGTGTCGCCGTCGTCCACCAGCGCCGGGTAGGCCTTCACCGGCTGGCCGGCCCGCTTGGTCTCGAAGACCCGGGTCAGCGTGCCGATCGTCCAGTCGGTGAGGCCGGTCCGCTCCAGCGAGGGACCGCCCGACCGTTCGGCGGTGGCCGCGGCGGCCTGGGAGATCGCCTGACGGGCCTTGGGGCGCAGGGCGAGCTTGAGCGCCTCCAGGTCCCTGTCCTCGGCCAGCTTCCGTCGCCGCTCGTCGACGATCCGGAAAGTGATCTTGAGGTGGTCCGGCACCTTCGACCAGTCGAAGTCCGCGGGCTCCAGGCGCACGCCCACCATGCGGTGCAGCTCCCGTGCCATCGCCGTGTCCAGCGGCTCCTGGCCGGGGACCGCCAGGCCGAGGAACCGCTGCGCGAAGTTGGGCGCCGGGACGTAGTTGCGGCGGATCGGCTTGGGCAGCGAGCGGATCAGTTCGGTGACCAACTCCTCGCGCAGACCCGGGATCTGCCAGTCGAAGCCCTCGTCGGTGACCTGGTTGAGCACCTGGAGCGGGATGTGGACGGTCACGCCGTCCGCGTCGGTGCCCGGCTCGAACTGGTAGGTCACCCGGAACTTCAGCCGGCCCTGCCGCCAGGAGTCCGGGTAGTCGTCCTTGGTGACCTGTCCGGCCTTCTCGTTGATGAGCATGGAGCGCTCGAAGTCGAGCAGCTCCGGCTCCTCAAGGCGCTTGTGCTTCCACCAGGAGTCGAAGTGGGCGCCGGAGACGACGTGTTCGGGGATCCGCTGCTCGTAGAAGTCGAAGAGCGTCTCGTCGTCGACCAGGATGTCCCGGCGGCGGGCCCGGTGCTCGAGCTCCTCGACCTCGGTGAGCAGTTTGCGGTTGTCGGCGTAGAACTTGTGGTGGGTGCGCCAGTCGCCCTCCACCAGCGCGTGGCGGATGAACAGCTCCCGGGAGATCTCCGGGTCGATCCGGCCGTAGTTCACCTTCCGCTGGGCGACGATCGGGACGCCGTAGAGCGTCACCTTCTCGTACGCCATCACCGCGGCCTGGTCCTTCTCCCAGTGCGGCTCGCTGTAGGTCCGCTTGAGCAGGTGGCCGGCGATCGGCTCCACCCACTCCGGCTCGATCTTCGCGTTGACCCGCGCCCACAGGCGGGAGGTCTCCACCAGTTCGGCGGACATCACGAACCGCGGCGGCTTCCTGAAGAGCGCCGAGCCGGGGAAGATCGCGAACTTCGCGTTCCGCGCGCCGAGGTACTCGTTCCTCGTGGTGCCCTTCCCGGCGTCCTTGCCCGTGCCCCTGCCGCCCTCTTTCCCGGCGTCCTTCACGTCCTTCATGCCGATGTGCGACAGCAGGCCGGCCAGCAGCGAGACGTGGACGGACTGCTCGGGGGCGTCCTCCTCGTTGAGGCGTATCCCCATCTGCTGGGCCACGGACCGGAGCTGGCTGTAGATGTCCTGCCACTCGCGGATCCGCAGGAAGTTCAGGTACTCCTGCTTGCACATCCGGCGGAACGCCGAGGAGCCGCGCTCCTTCTGCTGCTCGCGGACGTACCGCCACAGGTTGAGGAAGGCCAGGAAGTCGCTGGACTCGTCCTTGAACCGGGCGTGCTGCTGATCGGCCTGCGCCTGCTTCTCGGTGGGCCGCTCACGCGGGTCCTGGATGGAGAGGGCGGACGCGATCACCATGACCTCGCGGACACAGCCGTTCTTGTCCGCCTCCAGCACCATCCGCGCCAGCCGCGGGTCCACCGGGAGCTGGGCGAGCTTGCGGCCCATCGTGGTGAGGCGCTTGCGCGGATCCTTCTCCGCCGGGTCCAGCGCGCCGAGCTCCTGGAGCAGCTGCACGCCGTCACGGATGTTGCGGTGGTCCGGCGGGTCGATGAAGGGGAACTTCTCGATGTCGCCGAGGCCCGCCGCCGTCATCTGAAGGATGACCGAGGCCAGGTTGGTGCGAAGGATCTCCGCGTCGGTGAACTCCGGGCGGGACGCGAAGTCGTCCTCGGAGTACAGGCGGATGCAGATGCCGTCGCTGGTACGGCCGCAACGGCCCTTGCGCTGGTTGGCGCTGGCCTGGGAGACCGCTTCGATCGGCAGCCGCTGCACCTTGGTGCGGTGGCTGTAGCGGGAGATCCGGGCGAAGCCCGGGTCGACCACGTACTTGATGCCCGGCACCGTCAGCGAGGTCTCGGCCACGTTGGTGGCGAGCACGATCCGGCGGCCGGAGTGCTGCTGGAAGACCCGGTGCTGCTCGGCGTGCGAGAGGCGGGCGTAGAGCGGGAGGATCTCGGTCGACCGGTACCGCTTCTTGGTGAGCGCGTCCGCGGTGTCGCGGATCTCCCGCTCACCGGAGAGGAAGACCAGGATGTCGCCCGGCCCCTCCGCCATCAGCTCCTCGCAGGCGTCGGTGATCGCGGTGATCTGGTCCCGGTCCACCTCCTCGGAGTTCTCCTCCAGCAGGGGGCGGTAACGGACCTCCACCGGGTAGGTCCGGCCGCTGACCTCGACGATCGGGGCGTCACCGAAGTGCCGGGAGAACCGCTCGGGATCGATGGTCGCCGAGGTGATGACGACCTTGAGGTCGGGGCGGCGGGGGAGCAGCTGGGCCAGGTAGCCCAGCAGGAAGTCGATGTTGAGGGACCGCTCGTGCGCCTCGTCGATGATGATCGTGTCGTAGGCGCGCAGGTCGCGGTCGGTCTGGATCTCGGCCAGCAGGATGCCGTCCGTCATCAGCTTGACGAAGGTGTCCTGGCCGACCTGGTCGGTGAACCGGACCTTCCAGCCGACGGCTTCGCCCAACGGGGTGTTCAGCTCCTCCGCCACGCGCTCGGCGACCGTGCGGGCGGCGATCCGGCGCGGCTGGGTGTGACCGATCATCCCGCGCACGCCACGGCCCAGCTCCATACAGATCTTGGGGATCTGGGTGGTCTTGCCGGAGCCGGTCTCACCGGCGACGATCACGACCTGGTGGTCGCGGATCGCCTCGGCGATGGCGTCCTTCCTCTGGCTGACCGGAAGGCTCTGCGGATAGGTGATCGCCGGCACCCGGGAGGCGCGCTCGGCGGACCTGGCCTCGGCCTTCTCGACCTCGGCCGTGATCTCGGCGAGGACGGCGGCCCGGGCCTCGGGCTTTCGGATCTTCCGGGCGCCCTCGAGTCGCCGTCCCAGCCGGTGTGCCTCCCGCAGGGAGAGCTGGGCCAGGCGGTGGGCGATGTCGCCGAAGGCGGGCGCGGCGGTGGCGGAGGCAGGCTGCGTAGACATACGCATTCCAGGATCGCACCTTCCCGAACGGGGTGGCGAGCGCATTAACCCCGGGGCGCGCGTGGGGCCGGACACAGTGGTGGGGCCCGGTGGGGCCCGGTGGGGCCCGGTGGGGCCCGCACACAACGCAAGACCCCCTCCGGCGAACCGGAGAGGGTCTTCCTTGCGGTGGCTGGGCCCGGGGTCGAACCGGGGACCTTCCGCTTTTCAGGCGGACGCTCGTACCAGCTGAGCTACCCAGCCACGAGGTTTCACGTGAAACCTCAGCGGTCCTGACGGGATTTGAACCCGCGGCCTCCACCTTGACAGGGTGGCGAGCACTCCAAACTGCTCCACAGGACCTAGCTTTGTGCGCGTCTTGCGTTAACAGTGTCGCACACGATCTTGCGTGCCCCCAACGGGATTCGAACCCGTGCTACCGCCTTGAAAGGGCGGCGTCCTAGGCCGCTAGACGATGAGGGCTATACGGCCCGCCTGGGCGCTTCTCAGCGCGTCGGGGACGTGAGAAGCATAGGTGATGCCGACGGGTATCGCCAAAACGTTTAGCGCTCGCCGCCGGACCGTCGTGGCGAGGGCTGCGCGGCCGGCGATCCGGAGGCGGATCCGGACGGTGAGGGGGAGGCCCCGCCCGGCTGGTTCTCCTCCACCAGGTGGCGGCTCACCTCGGCGGTGGTGAGCCCCAGGCCGCCCAGCCGGATCGCGTCCCACGCCTGGAGCCGGCGGCTGTCCCGGTCGAAGTAGAGGACCGACGCCTCGATCGGGTCCGGCTCCTCGCCCTCCAGGGCCCGCAGTCCGCCACCGCCGGTGGAGCCCTCGGTGCGCAGCCGGGTCCCCAGTTCCATGAGCTGGGTCCGCTGCTTGTGGATGTGGCCGGACAGCACCAGCGGGACCACCCCGTCCACCTTCCGCGCCGCCTGCGGGTCGTGGACCACGGCGACGTCCACCGGTGTGCCCGCCCGTCGCTGGTCGCGGATCCCTGAGGCCAGCTGCACCCCGGCCCGCTCCGCCGCGGCCTTCCCGCCGTGCGGCTTGCTCCGGTCCGGCGTGAACTGGGCGTCGCCCATGCCCGCGAACCGCAGCCCCGCGACGTCGACCGCGCGGCCCTCGTCGAGGACGCGTACGTCGTCCAGCCCGGACAGGTAGGCCTGGGTGTCCCGGGAGTCGTGGTTGCCGCGCACCCAGACGTAGGGCGCGCCCAGGTCCGGGATGGGGTCCAGGAAGGGGTTCTCCGCCTTGGTGCCGTGGTCCATCGTGTCGCCGGAGTCCACGATCACGTCGATCTCGTACTGGTCGACCAGGGAGGCGATGATCTCCCAGCTCGCCGGGTTGAGGTGGATGTCGGAGACGTGCAGGACCCGGACGGTGGTGGGGTCGGGCTGGTAGGCGGGGAGGGTGCTGGTGGCGTCGTAGAGCTTGGTGACGTTGGTGACCAGACGGGCCAGCTCCTGCTGGTAGACGTCGAAGTCGGAGACGATGCTGCGGGCGTTGCCCACCACCGAGGGGGCGGAGGAGAGCAGGCCCGAGAAGCGGGGCTCCAGAACCGAGTTGGGGTTCCAGGTGCCCCACGCGGTGGCCCCGGAGGCGGCGAGCAGGGCCAGCGCAAGACCGCCGGTTGCCGCGGCACGGCGCGGGCGCCGGTGGACGACCAGGCCCAGCGCCGTGGCGCCCACCACCACCGCGACGCCGGAGCGGAGCGCCAGGGTGCGGATGCCGCGTCCCACGTCCTCGGCGACGGCGTCCTGGAGGCCGGATATGCGTTCGGGGTGGTCGATCAGGTCGCGGGAGCGTTCGGGGTCCAGCTGGTCGACGTCGACCTGGAGCCGGAAGGGCGCGGTATGGGTGTCCAGGTGGAGCGCGCCCAGCGGCGGGATGTCGATCTCCGTGCCGCCGTCCAGGGAGGGGTGCAGCGCCATCGTGGTGTTCACGGGGCCGACGGGCACGCGGACCGCGCCGACCGTCGTCAGGCCCAGCCACGCGCCGGCCAGCACCACCGCGACCAGCCCGGCGGCCCGTGCCACGGGGTGCGCGCGGCGGCCCAGCTCGGGCCGGCCGCCGGCGGCGGACCTCCGGTCCAGCAGGGCGCGTATGCGGTGCGGCACGGTGGACGGACGGACGCTGATGCGGGCCATTGGGACCGTATGCCCAGGTCCCCGGCTCGGTACGCGGCACGCGGCAAGTGGTGCGGGAGTCTCCGGGACGGGTGTGCGGCGGGGCTTTGTGGCACAGAATGGCGGTGTGCTGGAGATGACGCGCGAGGAGTTCGAGGAAACGGTGGCGGAGGCCCTGGACCGGATCCCGCCGGAGCTGACGCGGCTGATGGACAACGTCGCCGTGTTCGTCGAGGACGAGCCGCCCGCCGAGGATCCCGACCTGCTCGGGCTCTACGAGGGGACGCCGCTCACCGAGCGGGGCGAGTGGTACGCGGGGGTGCTGCCGGACCGGATCACCATCTACCGGAACCCGACACTGCGGATGTGTGACACCAGGGAGGACGCGGTCGCGGAGACGGAGGTGACGGTCGTTCACGAGATCGCCCATCACTTCGGCATCGACGACGAGCGCCTCCACGACCTCGGCTACGGCTGAGCCGCCCCCGCCGAGGGGCGGTGGGCCCCCTCGGCCCCTCGGGTCCCCGTCGGCCCCGTTCCGGAGGGGATTGTGTGGCGGACGGGCGTGTCCTCCTGCGTGCGGCGGGAGTTGGGCAGGGTGACTCTCCCGCCCTGCCCGCCCTCGGAGGTGGCTCCCGTGCGCCGTGTGTACGTACCCGTCCGTCTCGCCGCCGCGGTCCTCGCCGTCTCCGCCCTGGCCACCGGCTGCGTGGATGTCGCGGGGGAGGACGGCGACCGCGCCCGCCCGGCGCGCTCCACGGAGAGCGGCGGCTCCGACAGCGCGGGCGGGGGAGCGGGCGAGCCCGGCGGCGCCGCGGGCTTCGACCCCCGGGTGAACAACGAGGGCACCCGCCCGGAGACCGGCGGCACCCGCCGCTCCGGCCGGGACGGGAAGCCCGAAGCCCACGCCGACCGTGAGGACGGCGAGCGCCCCGGAGAGGCGGAGGAACCCGAGGACGGCGACGCGGGCCGGCCCGAGGAGGACCCGGGTGAGCCGGCGCCCCCCGAGCCGGGTGAGCCCGCCCCCGAGCCGCCCGGCGAGGTCACCAGTCCGGCCCCGCCGCAGCCGTCCCCGCCACCGCCCTCCCCGGACCCCAGCCAGGCCCAGCCCACCTCCGCGCAGTCCCCGAAGCAGTCGGTCACCGCTCCGGCGCCCGAGGCCGGTGTGCCCGTGTAGCCGCCTTCGAGTGTGGCGTGGCTCGCGTTCGCCGTTCTCGTTTGCGCCGGAGGGCATGGGGTGCGTATGGTGGTAGATCGTTTGATCCCATTTGCCCGGCGCAGCGAAAAAGAGCGCGCCGTGTGGCGCGTTCTCTCCCTTGCCGTGGCTGACCGCATCGAGGCGGTTCCTCGCGAAACACGGAGTTGACGGGCGCGTGCCGACGAGACTCCGGAAGGTTTCGCATAAGCATGTCCATTTCCAGTACTGATCAGTTCGTCGTCTCCGAGGACGAGATCGTGACGACCGCCGAGTTCGACGGCGACGAGCACGCCCTCGAAGCCGCGGAGGCCACCGACGCCACCGACGCCGTGGACGCCCCTGCGGAGACCGCGGACGGCGCGGACGCCGCCGAGGACCAGGCCCCCGAGGACACGGGCCCGAGCTTCGCCGACCTCGGCCTGCCCGAGGGCGTCGTGCGCAAGCTCGCGCAGAACGGCGTCACCAAGCCCTTCCCGATCCAGGCCGCGACCATCCCGGACGCCCTGGCCGGCAAGGACATCCTGGGCCGTGGCCGCACCGGCTCCGGCAAGACCCTCTCCTTCGGTCTGCCCACCCTGGCCCGCCTGGCCGGCGGCCGCACCGAGAAGAAGCGCCCGCGCGCCGTCATCCTCACGCCGACCCGTGAGCTGGCCATGCAGGTCGCCGACGCGCTCCAGCCCTACGGCGACGTGCTCGGCCTCAAGATGAAGGTCGTCTGCGGCGGCACCTCGATGGGCAACCAGATCTACGCCCTGGAGCGCGGCGTCGACATCCTCGTCGCCACCCCGGGCCGTCTGCGCGACATCATCGGCCGCGGCGCCTGCTCGCTGGGCGACGTCGAGGTCGCGGTCCTCGACGAGGCCGACCAGATGTCCGACCTGGGCTTCATGCCCGAGGTCACCGAGCTGCTCGACCAGATCCCGGCCGGCGGTCAGCGGATGCTCTTCTCCGCCACCATGGAGAACGAGATCAAGACGCTGGTCGACCGCTACCTGGAGAACCCGGTCAGCCACGAGGTCGACGCCGCCCAGGGCGCCGTCACCACGATGTCGCACCACATCCTGATCGTGAAGCCCAAGGACAAGGCTCCGGTCACCGCGGCGATCGCCTCCCGCAAGGGCCGCACCATCATCTTCGTCCGCACCCAGCTGGGCGCCGACCGCATCGCCGAGCAGCTCCGCGACGCCGGTGTGAAGGCGGACGCCCTGCACGGCGGCATGACCCAGGGCGCGCGTACCCGCACCCTGGCGGACTTCAAGGACGGCTACGTCAACGTCCTGGTCGCCACCGACGTCGCCGCCCGCGGCATCCACGTCGACGGCATCGACCTGGTCCTCAACGTGGACCCGGCCGGTGACCACAAGGACTACCTGCACCGCGCCGGCCGCACCGCGCGCGCCGGCCGGACCGGCACCGTGGTCTCGCTGTCGCTGCCGCACCAGCGCCGCCAGATCTTCCGGCTGATGGAGGACGCGGGCATCGACGCCTCACGCCACATCATCCAGAGCGGCACGGCCTTCGAGCCCGAGGTCGCCGAGATCACCGGCGCCCGCTCGATGACCGAGCTCCAGGCCGAGTCGGTGGCCGGTGCCGCCGCCCAGGCCGAGCGCGAGGTCGCCCAGCTCACCAAGGAGCTGGAGCGCCTGCAGCGCCGCGCCGCCGAGCTGCGCGACGAGGCCGACCGCCTCGTCGCCCGTGCGGCCCGTGAGCGCGGGGACGACCCGGAGGCCGCGCTGGCCGAGGCCGCCGTGGTCCGTGAGGCCGCCGAGGCCGCCGAGGAGGCCGCCGCCGTCTCCGTGCCGGAGCAGCCGACCGCCCAGCACGTCGACCGCAGCGAGCGCGAGGACCGCCCGCAGCGTCGTGACGACCGCGGTGACCGTGGCGGCTTCCGCCGTGACGACCGTGGCGAGCGTGGCGGGGACCGTCCGTTCAACCGTGACGACCGTGGTGGCCGCTCCTTCGAGCGTCGTGACGACCGCGGTGACCGCGGTGGCTTCCGCCGTGACGACCGGGGTGACCGTGGTGGCGACCGTGGTGGCCGTTCGTTCGAGCGCCGTGACGACCGTGGCGGCTTCCGCCGTGACGACCGTGGCGAGCGTGGCGGGGACCGTCCGTTCAACCGCGACGACCGTGGTGGCCGTCCCTTCGAGCGTCGTGACGACCGCGGTGGCTTCCGCCGTGACGACCGCGGTGACCGTGGCGGCTTCCGCCGTGACGACCGTGGCGAGCGTGGCGGGGACCGTCCGTTCAACCGCGACGACCGTGGTGGCCGTTCGTTCGAGCGCCGTGACGACCGTGGCGGCTTCCGCCGTGACGACCGCAACGACCGTGGCGGGGACCGTCCGTTCAACCGCGACGACCGTGGCGGCCGCTCCTTCGAGCGTCGTGACGACCGCGGTGACCGCGGTGGCTTCCGCGGCAACGACCGCCCGTTCAACCGCGACCGCCGCGACGACCGCCCCGGCTTCCGCGCCGGCGGCGCCTCGGACCGTCCCTTCGCCCGCCGCGACGACCGTCGTGACGACCACCGTGGCGGCTCCTTCGGCCGCCGGGACGACAAGCCGCGCTGGAAGCGCAACGGCTGACGCGCCCGCGCACAACGCCTGAGAGGGCCCGCACGACCCCGGTCGTGCGGGCCCTCCGCGCTCCCCGCGCGCCGCCGCTCCGGCGATACCCGCTCGGAGGGCGGGCCCCGTCCCGCTATGCTCGGGGCAGCAACATCACCGTGGGCCCTTAGCTCAATTGGCAGAGCAGTGGACTTTTAATCCATTGGTTGTGGGTTCGAGTCCCACAGGGCCTACTTCTGACGCGGCGCATGCGCCCGGCCGGTCCCGGCCGGACCCATGCGCCGCCGTGCGTCCAGGAGCCGCCTCATGCCGCACCCTTACGTCCTGCTTTCCGCCGCCGTCTCGCTCGACGGCTGCCTGGACGACACCGGTCCCGAACGGCTGCTCCTCTCCGGCCCGGAGGACTTCGACCGGGTCGACGAGGTGCGCGCGGCCAGCGACGCGATCCTGATCGGGGCGGGCACCCTGCGGGCCGACGACCCGCGCCTGGTGGTCCGCTCCACGGCCCGCCGCGCCGAACGTGCCGCCGCCGGGCGGCCGGAGTTCCCACTGAAGGTGCTCGTCACCGGATCGGGTGAACTCGACCCCGGGGCCGGCTTCTGGCGGACCGGTGGCCCCAAGGCCGTCTACACGACCGACGGGGGCGCACCGCGGGCGCAGGCGGCGCTGCGTGGCCTGAAGGACGCCGACGTGGTGCCGGTGGGGCCGGAACTCGACTGGAGGGCGGTCCTGGAGCACCTGCACGCCGCGTACCGGGTGCGACGGCTGATGGTGGAGGGAGGCGGGAGCGTCCACACCCAGCTGCTGCGGCTCGGCCTGGCCGACGAGCTCCAGCTGGCCGTCGCCCCGCTGCTGGTCGGCGATCCCGCCGCGCCGCGGCTCTTCGGCCCTGGCGGCTATCCGCCGGGCCGGCTGCGGCTGGAGGAGACCCGGCCGGTCGGCGACGTGGTGCTGGCCCGCTACCGTCCGGTCGCCCCGGGTGCCGGCCCGGCCGCCTCGGCCGCCGACCGGTACTGGCTGGGGCTCGCCTGCGACCTGGCCCGGGAGTGCCCGCCGTCCCGGACCGCGTTCAGCGTGGGCGCCGTGGTGGTGGCCGAGGACGGGACCGAGCTGGCCCGCGGCCACTCCCGGGAGGGCGGTGACCCGGTGGTGCACGCGGAGGAGGCGGCCCTCGCCAGGATCGACCGGGCCGACCCCCGGCTGCCCACGGCCACCGTCTACAGCAGCCTGGAGCCCTGTGCCCGCCGCGCCTCCCGGCCGGCGCCGTGCGCACGGCTGATCCTGGCGGCGGGGGTGCGTCGGGTGGTCACCGCCTGGCGTGAGCCCGACACGTTCGTGCCGGGCGCCGACGGCAGCGGGGTGCTGGCGGCGGGCGGCGTCGACGTGGTGCTGCTGCCGGAGTTCCAGGACCGGGCCACGGCGCCCAATCTGCACCTCCTCGGCGGGTCGGTGTGAACCGATTCGCTTTTCACCCCAGGTATGTCGTACAGTAAAGACACAACGACGCGGGGTGGAGCAGCTCGGTAGCTCGCTGGGCTCATAACCCAGAGGTCGCAGGTTCAAATCCTGTCCCCGCTACTGAAGACTCAGGGCCGGAATCCTTCAAGGATTCCGGCCCTGAGTGTTTGCGTCTGCAGGGCGGCGCGCTCTCTCCCCGGTTCATCCGCGCGGCGGCCAGCGGTCGCCGGGTCCCGCCGGGGGCGGAAGCATGAGGTCCATGCTGCGGCGAGGCGGGCCGGTGGACCCGGCGGTCGAGGACGCCGCCGGCCGTGGCCGGTGGTGGCTCCACCACGCCCGGCTGGTGCTGCGGGTGCTGCCGTTCCTGGTGCTCGTG
Source organism: Streptomyces abyssomicinicus (assembly GCF_008974245.1). GTDB lineage: Bacteria > Actinomycetota > Actinomycetes > Streptomycetales > Streptomycetaceae > Streptomyces > Streptomyces abyssomicinicus. The sequence goes on from NZ_BBZI01000009.1 coordinate 584,514, forward strand.
TTCGGGCTGATCTACGACCGGCTCACGCCGACGGACGTGACCCCGGTGCCCTTCTTCGCCGCCGCGCCGCTGATCGCCGCCCCCCTCTACACCCTCCGCGCCACCGTGCTGACCGGGGTGCTGTCGGTGGGGTGCACCGTCCTGGTGCGGCTGACCCGCGACGAGCTGTACGGGGCCCAGATGGCCACCGAGCTGTTCACCGTGCTCACCGTCGCCGTGCTGGCCGCGGTGGTCAACACCGTGGTGCGCCGGGGCGACGTGCGGCTGGCCAACGCCCGGCAGATGGCCGAGGCGGCTCAGCAGGCCGTGATGCCGGTGCCGGAGAGCGAACTCGGCGCCCTGCGGATCGCCTCCCGGTACGAGGCGGCGCAGCAGGAGGCGAACATCGGCGGCGACCTCTACGTCGTGCAGGACACCCCGTACGGCGTGCGCGTGATCCTGGGGGACGTGCGGGGCAAGGGGATGTCCGCCGTGACGGCGGTGGCGGTCGTCGTGGGCGTCTTCCGTGAGGCGGCGGAGCGGGCGCCGACCATCGAGGAGTGCGCCCGGCGGCTGGACCAGGCCGTGATCCGGGAGCGGGACCGCCAGGGGACGGAGCTGGAGCGCATGGAGGGCTTCGTGACCGCGGTGCTGGCCGAGTTCTCCCGGGACGGCCGGAGGGTGCAGCTGGTCGACCACGGCCACCCGCCGCCGCTGCTCCTGGAACCCGGCCGTGAGCCGCGGATGCTCGGCGTGGGGATACCCGGTGGGCCGCTGGCCCTCTCGGAGCTGACGGGTTCGCCGCGGCCGGACCCTCCCGTCGAGCTGATGCCGGGCGCCACGGTCCTCTTCTACACGGACGGTCTGGCCGAGGCGCGCGACGCGGACGGAGTCTTCTACGACCCGGTCGTCCGCCTGAACGGCCGGAGCTTCGGCGAACCCGAGGAACTGCTGGACTTCCTGGCCGAGGACGTGGCGCTGCACGCCGGCGGCGACGTGAAGGACGACATGGCGCTGCTCGCCGTCCGGTGCAGGTGACGGCCGGTCCCGGTGAGCGCCCGCGCAGGTGAACGACGGTGCCGGTGAGCGCCTGTGCCGGGCCGCGTCGGTGATCGAACCGCCGTGATCAAGCCAGGGCGATGGAGTCGATGTGACCTACGCCATGTCCGGTTCGCCCTGTTGAGCCTCCAAAGGTTCAGGCCAGAGGGTTGGGCGATGTGAAGGAACGGCTTGGAAATGAGCCACCGCTTCTATTAACGTTCGATAACGCAGCGCGCGGCTGTCCCAGCCGTCACAAGCGACGGCTCCGTGCGCTCTGCCGAATCCCGCAAGGGAACCGGGGAACCACTTTCCGGGGTGAATCGGGCGTATCGCGGTTCTTGCCGTATACGCGCGTAGGAGACCTTCCCGCTCCGAACCCGTCAGCTAACCCGGTAGGCGAGACGGAAGGAAAGGAGCGCGCCCCCGTGGCGTCCAACCGCCCTGCCCCTGCCCCTGAACTGCCCTTCGTGCCCGGCCGACGTGAAGCTGTCGACGCGTACGGCCCCGCGGCCGGCTTCGCGGGCGAGGGCTCACTCGAGGAGTGGAACCCCAGCGAGGGGTCCGTCCAGAGAGGCCGCCACCGGGTGGCCAAGCAGCGCGGGCTCGCCCGCAGTTCGACCGTTCTCGGCGTCGGCGTGATCGCGGCCGTCGGCGCGGGTGGCATGGCCACCGCGGCGCCCGGCAAGGCTCCGGTGCACATCACCATGCCGCAGATGCCGTCGCTGGACCCGGTCACCTCCCTGCTCCCCGGCGGCTCCGGGGACGAAGCCGCCGTCGCCGACGACGCGCCCAGCGTCCTCGGCGAGATGGGCGTGGCGCCCGTCGACACCGAGTCCTCCGCCGACGCCGGCGAGGCCCTGCGCGCCCGGATCATGGCGCAGGCCGCCCAGCAGGAGCAGGAGGCCGAGGCGCAGGCCCAGAAGGAGGCCGAGGAGGCCGCCGCCCAGGCCGCCGCCGAGCAGGCCTCGATGGAGAAGGCCGAGGCCGAGGCCCGCGAGGAGGCCGCCAAGAAGGCCGAGGCGGAGGCCAAGGCCAAGGCGGAGGCGGAACGTCTCGCCAAGCTGGCCGCCAGCTACACCTCGCCGGCCGCCTCGTACACGGTCACCTCCACCTACATGCAGGCCGGTTCCATGTGGTCCTCCGGGTACCACACGGGTCTCGACCTCGCGGCCCCCACCGGCACGCTGCTCAAGGCCGTGCACACCGGCACCGTCACCGAGGCGGGCTGGGCGGGGTCCTACGGGTACCGCACCATCCTCACCCTGGAGGACGGCACCGAGCTCTGGTACTGCCACCAGTCCTCGATCAACGTGAGCGTCGGTCAGAAGGTGACCACCGGCGACGTCATCGGCCGCGTGGGCGCGACCGGCAACGTGACCGGCCCGCACCTTCACCTCGAGGTGCACCCGGGCGGCGGCGACGGCGTCGACCCGATGGCCTGGCTGGCCGACCGGGGCGTCAGCCTCTGAGGCTTCCCGGCCACATCGTGTGATCCGTGGGGCGGCGCGCCGGAATGCGCCGCCCCACGGGCGTGTTGGACACGGGCATGACTGATCTTCGCAAGCTGGGCACGTCCGGTATCGAGGTCTTCCCGCTCGCCCTCGGCGGCAACGTCTTCGGATGGACCGCCGACGAGCGGGAGTCCTTCGCCGTCCTCGACGCGTACACGGCGGCCGGTGGCAACTTCGTCGACACCGCGGACTCCTACTCCGCCTGGGTCGAGGGCAACCAGGGCGGCGAGTCCGAGACCGTCATCGGCAGGTGGCTCAAGGCCCGGGGCAACCGCTCCGAGGTCGTGATCGCCACCAAGGTGAGCCAGCATCCGGAATTCCGGGGGTTGTCGGGCGCCAACATCAAGGCGGCCGCGGAGGCGTCGCTGCGACGGCTGGGCACCGACCACATCGATCTGTACTACACGCACTTCGACCAGCCGGAGACGCCGGTCGAGGAGATCCTCCTCGCCCTCGACCAGCTCGTCCGCGAGGGCAAGGTGCGGGCGATCGCCGCCTCCAACATCACCGCCGAGCGGCTCCAGGAGTCGCTGGACTTCTCCGACCGCGAGGGCTTCGCCCGCTACGTGGCGGTGCAGCCGCACTACAACCTGGTCTCCCGGGACACCTACGAGGGGCCGCTGCGGGACGTCGCCGAGCGGGCCGGTCTGGCCGCCGTCCCCTACTACGCGCTGGCGTCGGGCTTCCTGACCGGCAAGTACCGCCCCGGGGCGGTGGTGGACAGCCCGCGGGCGACGGGCGCGGGCCGGCACCTGGAGAGCGAGCGCGGGCAGCGGGTCCTGGCCGCCCTCGACGAGATCGCGCAGGCGCGCGGTGCCGAGGTGGCCTCGGTGGCCCTGGCCTGGCTCGCCGCGCGGCCGACCGTGGTGGCGCCGATCGCCTCCGCCCGCACGGTGGACCAGCTGCCCGCCCTCGTCGCGGGGGCGCGGCTGCGCCTCGACGACCCGGAGCTCGCCCTGCTGGACGCGGCCTCCTCGGTCACGGCCCCGGTGTGACCGACGGCCGGGCGGCGCCGCCCGGCCGCAGGCCCGGCCCCCGGCCCGGATCCCCGGGCCGGATCCTCGGGCCGGGCTGCGCCGCTCAGACCCGGCGGAACAGCAGGTCGCGTACGACGTGCCCCTTGTCGAGTCCCTGGCCCTCGAACCGTGTGAGCGGGCGGAACTCGGGCCGAGGTGCGAAACCGCCGTCGGGCCGGGTGTTCGCGAAGCCGGGGTGCGCGGTCAGTACCTCCAGCATCTGCTCCGCGTACGGCTCCCAGTCGGTGGCACAGTGCAGGACGGCGCCCGGGTGCAGCCGGGTGGCGGCCAGGTCGAGGAACTCGGGCTGGATCAGCCGCCGCTTGTGGTGCCGCTTCTTGGGCCAGGGGTCGGGGAAGTAGACGCGCAGTCCGGCCAGCGCGTCGGGCGTGATCATCTCGCGGAGCAGGATGATCGCGTCGCCGTTGGCCACGCGGACGTTGGTCAGCCGGGTCTTCTCGGCGAGGTTCAGCAGGTTGCCCTGGCCCGGGGTGTGCACGTCGACCGCGAGGATGTTGGTCCCCGGGTCGGCGGCGGCCATCTGGGCGGTGGCCTCGCCCATGCCGAAGCCGATCTCCAGGACCACGGGGTGGTCGTCGCCGAACAGCTCGGCGAGGTCGAGGGTCCGGCGGCCGTCGATGTCCAGGCCCCACAGCGGCCAGAGGCGCTCGATGGCGTCGGCCTGGCCGACGGTGACGCGGCTGCGGCGGGGCTGGAAGCTGCGGATGCGGCGCTCGTGGTGCGACCCGGCCGGGTCGGGCTGCGGCCCGTCCGGGAACCGGGGGGTCCGGGCGGGGCGACGGTTGGGGTTCAGGGCGTCAGACACAATGCCCACGAGTCTACGGCGCACCCGCCGACGCCACGGTTCACCGCGTCCGCGGCACCCTTCCCCGCCGGTGGCCGGGCGTGGCCCGGCTTGGCTCCCTCCCCCCTCCGTGTGGGTGCCCGGCTGCCGCGGTGTGACGTGCCCGGGTCCCGCGGTGTGGGCCTGCCCGCCTCCCGCGGTGGGACGTGGCCCGGCTCCCGCGGCCGGAACCGGGCCCCGAGGTCAGGCCGGGGTGCCCAGGAGGGGGCGTGCCCGCTCGCGTAACTCGACCACCCTCGGTTCGTCGCCGTACGGCTCGAGCCGGGTCAGCAGGTCCTTGACGTACTCGGTCGTGCGGGCGGAGGAGATCCGCCCGGCGACCTCCACCGCCCGCACCCCCTGCTCGCACGCCGCGTCGAGGTTCCCGGACTCGAGTTCCGCGACCGCCGAGACCACCAGCCGCAGCCCGTGCGAGCGGACGAACTCCTCCGTGGGCTTGGACAGCGCCTGCTCGGTGAACCTCCGAACCTGCCCGGGCGCCTTGAGGTCCCGGTAGCACTCGGCCGCGTCGGCGCAGAACCGGTCGTAGCCGTAGAACCCGAGCCAGCTCGGGTCGTTGTCGCCCTCGCGGGAACGCTCCAGCCAGCTCTCGGACGCCTTGAGCGCCGCACCGGCCGCCGCCGCGTCGCCCGCCCTGGCGTGGGCGCGCGCCTCGACCAGGCGGAAGAAGCTCATGGTGCGGGCCGTCGCCAGGCCCCGGTTGCGCTCCACGGCGGCCTGCGCGAGGTCCACGCCCTCGTCGCCGAAGCCGCGGTAGGTCGCCTGGAGCGACATGGACGCCAGGACGTAGCCGCCCAAGGGCACGTCCGCGGCCGCGCGGGCCAGCCGCAGGGCCTGGATGTAGTAGCGCTGGGCGGCCTCCTGCTGGCCGGTGTCGAAGGCCATCCAGCCCGCCAGCCGGGTCAGCTCGGCGCTAGCGCCGAAGAGGGCGCGCCCGACGTCGTCGGAGTAGGAGCCGAGCAGCAGCGGCGCCGCCTCGACCCGCAGGCACTCGGGGACCATCGAGGACCGCCAGTCGCCGCCGCCGTACTTGGAGTCCCAGCGCCGCGCGTCCTCGGCGGCCTCGCGCAGCTTGCGGACGTCGCTGTGCCCGACCTTGAGCGGCGCCCCGGAGCCTTCCGTGGCCCCGGCCTCGCGCGCCACCGAGGTGTCGGCCGGGGATATCAGCCAGCGCGACGCGGGGGTGGCGTAGGCGGACACGGCGAAGGAGCCCGCGAGGGACTGCCAGATGCCGCCGGAGCCCGCCCGGCGGCCGGCCAGGTCGAGCCGGTACAGCTCGGTGGCCGACTTGACCGCCTGCCCGACGTCGCGCGGGAAGGCGAGACCCACCTCGGGCGTCGGGTCGGCGTCCGCCAGCCCGATCTCGTGGAGCGGAACCGGCCGGCCCAGCTTCTGGCCGATGGCCGCGGCGATGAGATGGGGAGCGGCGCCCTGCGGCACCATCCCCTTGGAGACCCAGCGCGCCACGGACGTCTTGTCGTACCGAAGCGTCAGGCCGCGCTGCGCCCCCAGGTCGTTGACCCGCCGCGCCAGCCCCGCGTTGCTGATTCCCGCGAGGGCGAGAACGGCGCCGAGCTTCTCGTTCGGCCCGCGTTGCTCCCTGGACATGGGTCCCCCCTCGGCAGAGACGGCTGCCACCGCTGGCATAAACCCGCGGCATTCGTAAACCCAGCGTAGTTCTCCGAATCCCATGCGTTAAGGGGCATAGTTCCGTATGGCGAGATTGCTGCCCGTGCGGGAGTACGGAACGTGTCCACGTGCTCCCGTTGTGTGGCCGTGCGCCCGGCCGTGCGCTCTCCATCGGCGGCGGTGCGGACTGTTCCATGGGTGCTGCGTGGGTCGGCCCGCTGTACTGGATCCAGCGGGCTGGGGGACACCGCCGCCACATCCCCGCGGGCGGCGGACCGGTCCGGGAGGCGCAGCCCGCCTCCCGGACCGTGCGTAACTCCCGGTATGTACGGAGAGTGTGCGCGAGCCTCCTCAATCCGCACACGTACCGCGTAATTGGCTGAAAATATGCCCTTCGCCGACAGGTCGAACCACCGCCCTCGCCAGGGGATTGAGGGCGCATCCGGTGGTCCGCGGGGCGCGCCTGGGGGCGCATTCAAGTCGCCCCGTCAGCACGCCCCCCGCGGGAGCGGTCTCTGCGGCGCGTACGGAGGGCGCGTCGGCATGCCTCCGTGACACTCCCTTCGTGGCAGCATGGAGCACGGGTTCGCTCGTGCACTGGTTGTCCACAGCCTGTGGAGGCGTCGATGCGGTGGTTGGTGGGATGGAGCAGCGCCGCCGCAGGCCAACGGCCGCCCGGCGCGGACCTCTTCGGGGAGTACGGCGAACCCGGCGGATACGCCGACGAGTTCGAGGACGACAACCCCGAGCCGGTAGGGGCCCAGTTGCTGTGGGGCGGTCCCGACCCGCTGTGGGCGGTGGGTGACTGGCGGCCCGACGAGACCCGCGTCCTGGTCGCCGACGAGCGCGCCCGGATCGCCGTGGTGGGCCTCTGCGGGGCCTCCGACGACCAGCTGCTCGCCGGCCTCTTCGCCGCCCGCGGCGGGGCGCTGCGCCACCTCACCGCCTGGCCGGGCAGCTACACCGTCGTCGTCCAGGTCGACCGGCGCACGACCGTCTGCGGCGACCTGGCCGGCGCCCGCCCCGTCTTCCACACGCCCTGGCGGGGCGGCACCGCCTACGCCACCGCCGCGCTGCCCCTCGCCGACCTGATCGGCGCCAACCTCGACTTCGGGCACCTGGCCGCGCTGCTCGCCGCCCCCGAGGTGCCGGCCGCCCTTCAGGACTCGACTCCGTACGAAGGAGTGCGGCGCATCCCGCCCGGGCACGCGCTGATCCTGCGCGCGGGCGCGCGGGAGGTCGCCGGGTACGAGCCGGTGGCGTCGCTGGCCGTGGCCGCGCCCTCCGCCGATCCGCACAGCGCCGTGGACGCGCTGCGCGAGGCGCTGGTGGAGGCGGTCCGCACGCGGCTGGCCGCGCCCCGGCACATGCCGGGCACCGGCATCGACCCCGGCCCGGTGCCAGGCATGGGGCCCGCCGACCGGCGTGCGGCCCGGATGCCGGTACCGGGCATCGGGGCCGACCTGTCCGGCGGCCCCGGCTCGGGGACGCTGGCCCTGCTCGCCGCCGGGCTGCCCGGCCGCCCCGGCACCGTGCTCGGCCACGGCGCGGGTGCGGGGGAGCGGCTGCTCGCCGTCACCTTCAACGACCTGGCGGTGCGCGGGCGCGAGGCCGAACTGGAACGGGCGGGCACCCTCGCCGCCAACCCCCGGCTGCGTCACGTGGTCGTGGCGGGCGGCGAGGAGGCGCTGCCCTACGCCGACCTGGACGGGCCACTCACCGACGAGCCCGGTCCGTCCCTGGTCACCGCCACCCGGCACCGCGCCCGGTTCGCGGCGGGCAGCGCCGACCACTTCACCGGGCACGGCGCCCGTCAGGTCCTGGACGCCCACCCCGCCCGGCTCGCCGACCTGCTGATGGACCGCAAGCGCCGCCACCTGGTCCGGCCCACCATGGCGTTGGCCAAGGCGGACGGCTCGGTGCTGGTCCCGGCCCGGGTGTACGGCGCCGCCCGCAAGCTGGCCCGCACCTCCTACCTGGCCGGCATGAACGATTTGGCGGAACGCCTGCGGCACCGCCGGTTCGACGACACGACCGCCGTCGCCGGTGCCGTGGAGGCCTCGCTGGCCGCCCTGGTGTGGGCCACACCCGGCCCCGCCGCACGCTGGCTGACCGGAGAGGCCCTGGCCGACGTCTCCGGACGCCTTCAGGCGGCGACGCTGCGCGCGGCGGCCGTCGGCCCGGGGCAGCGCCCCGGCGATTTCCGTGCCCGGGCGGCGCTGGCCCGCCACGCGGCGGACCTGCGGGTGCTGGAGCAGGCCGCGGAACTGCGGGCGCAGCGGCTGCACGCGCCGTTCCTCGACAACCAGGTGGTGCGGGCGGGGCGGGCCCTGCCGGAGACGCTGCGGGTGCGGCCGGGGGCGCGGGCGGCGATCCTCCGCTCGGTACTCGAGGGCGCGGGCGTGGCCGACCTCCCGCCCGGGTGGGGCGCACCCAGTCATGCCACGGCGGCCGCGGCGGACCTGGCCGGGCTGCGGGTGGCGGGCGACGCCCTGGGCGACCTGTTCGCCTCGCCGTTCCTGGCGGAGGCGGGGCTGGTGGAGGCGCGGGTGGTGCGGCGGGCGCTGCGGGCCGGCGCGGACGGTGAGCCGCTGCCGCTGGCGGGGCTCGCGGAGATCGTGTCGCTGGAGCTGTGGCTCCGGCGCCTGCTGTCCCGGCGCGGCACCTGCTGGACCGGCACCGCCCGCCGCCGTGCCGCCCCGGCCGGCCTCACCCCGCCACGCCGCAAGGCCCTCGGCACGGCGGGCCGCTGACCGGCCGACGGTCCGCCGAGCCGTGCCCAGCGGTGCGGTTCCGCGGTGCCGGGTCGCCGGGTCGCCGGGTTGCTGGGGCACGCGGTCGCCTGGTCGGCCGGTCGCCGGGTTGCTGGGGCATGCGGTCGCCTGGTCGGCCGGTCGCCGGGTTGCTGGGGCATGCGGTCGCCTGGTCGGCCGGTCGCCGGGTTGCTGGGGCATGCGGTCGCCTGGTCGGCCGGTCGCCGGGTTGCTGGGGCACGCGGTCGCCTGGTCGGCCGGTCACCCCGTCGCCCGGTCGCTCCGTCGCCCGGTCGCTCCGAGGGCCGGCGGGCCGCGGGTGCCGTACCGGCGGTTCGTGCCGCCCGCAGGCGGAGCAGGGCGGTTGCCCGCCGCTGCCCGCGCGGTGGCGTGGTCGGCCCGCCGGGATCACCACGTAGGCGAACCCGGGGTCATCCGCAGGTGAACCGGGACTCGGCCCAGTCGGCGGGGACGAGGACGCCGCTGTCGTGCGGCTCGACGACCAGACGGACCGTCCTCCGCCCGGAGAGGGAGACCGACACCGGAACCGCCGGATCACCTCCGCGCAGGACGCCGGAGCGCCACAGCCGTTCCCCGTCGGCGAAGACGGAGAACACGGCGCTGCCCAGCCCCGCCCCCATGTCGTCGATCCCGGCCATCGCCCGGTACGAGGTGCACGGCCGGTTGAGGTCCACGACCACGGACGACCATCCGTTGACCGTCACCCCGTGCGGATAGGTCACCCCCGCGACCGACAGGGACCGCCGCTGCCAGACCCAGGTGCTCTCACCGATCCGCATCTCCGGGCCGGTGCCGTCCCCGGTGATGCCGTACGGCAGTCCGCTCCACCGGTACTCGGCCGGCACCACCGGCTCGGGCAGCGGCGGTGGCGCCTCCGACGGCTTGGGGTCGGGCTCCGGCTCTGTGACGGACTTCGGACCGGCGGTGCGGGAGGGCGAGGGGGCCGGCTCCGCCGAGGACCTCGCGGGAGACGGCCGGGGCTCGGGCGCGGGACCCGCCGTGGGTCCGGCGTCCGCCGGCACGGCGGGCTCCGCGGCGGGCGGAGGCTCCGGTACGTCCTCCGGCGCGGCGGCCGGTTCCGACACGGGCGGCGGGCCGGCCACCGGCGGGGTCTCCCGCGGGGCGCCGTCGTTGCCCACCAACGCCAGTGCCAGCACCGCGGCGGCCACCGTCACCACACCCGCGGCGATGCCCGCCTTGGCCGGTGCGCCCAGCCCTTCCCCCAGCGCCCCGCCTCCGCCACCGCCCCCGCCGCCCGCACCACCGCCCGCGCCGGCTCCGCCCGCCGCACCACCCGAGGCGCTACCCGCCGCACCGCTCGCCGCCCCACCGCCCGCCGCGGCCGAGCCGCCCACGGACGCCGCGCCGGTCCCGGCGCCGCCCGCGAGCAGTCCCGCCACCTTGGCGTACCCGGCGGTGCCGAACCAGCCGATGACCGCCACCGGCACGACCGCCGGGATGCCCTGCGCGACGTCCCTGATCTGCCCGGCCGCCGTCCGGCACCGCGCGCACTCCTCCAGGTGCCTGCGCATCCCCCGCTCCGCCCGGATCCGCAGCCCGCCCCGGGCGAAGGCGCCCAGCCGGTCCGCGTACCGCGCGCACTCCGCGTCGGCGGTGAGGGCCGCGCTCACGTGCGCCTGGAGATAGGCCTGCTTGAGCCCTTCCCGGGCCCGGCTTGCCAGCACCCGGGTGCCGTTGGCGTCCAGGCCGAAGAGGGTGGCGACCTCCCCGGGGGACTCGTCCTCGACCTCGGTGTGCCACAGGACCGCCTGCCACCGCTCGGGCAGCGAGCGGAACGCCCGCACGGCCAGAGACTGCTCGGCCAGGTGCATCGCCCGGACGTCGGCGGCGAGTTCCAGCGTGTCGTCGTCCGCCCGGTCGGACGTGCCGCCCGTCTGCTCGACGAAGACGGCGAAGTCGTCGACCAGTTGTTCACGACGCGCGGTCCTGGTCCACCCGGCCGCGGTGCGGCGGACGGTGGTCAGCAGATAGGCGCGGACGGCGTGCCGGGGACCGGCACCGCCGCGCACCGCCTGGAGCATGCCGGCGAACACCTCGGCGGTGAGGTCGTCCGCGGTGTGCGGGTCACGGCAGCAGGTGCGGGCGTAACGGCGGACCGCGTCGGCGTGCCGGCGGTACAGGGCCTCGTACGCGGAGTCGTCCCCGGACCGCATCCGCACGATCAGTTCGGCGTCGGAACCGGGGGGAGCGGTGTCGGGGCCCTCCAGGGCACTGCCCGCGTCCCGCTGTGCGGGAAGCCAGGGTTCCTGCCCCCGGGGCACCGCGCCCCCGGCGTCATGCGCGGAGGCACCCGGCCCCGCCTGCTCGGGAATCCAACCGGCACCGCCGTCGGTTCCTCCGCCGGTCACGGCGCCCTGCTCGTTCCGCTCGTCCATGCCCATGTATCGGCTGGCCCCCGCACGCCGGTCCGTCCTGTCGCGGCCAGCGTGGCACAGGGAACCGGACCGACGGCCGGACAAGCGGAACGACCACTCTTCCGGGCGGTTTCACCCCGGGCCGGGCCCGCGCCTCACCCTCGCCGGGAACAATCCGGGGGCGCACCCGGGCATCACTTCCGGGCGCGCCGTCCGGCCCACGTCACGACGGCCGCGAGCGCAGTCCCTCCAGCAGGATGTCCAGCAGCCGCGACGACGCCGCCGCCTGCTGTGCCGGATCCGGCAGGGAGGGCGCCGCCGTCGCGATGACCAGCAGCACGTCCGCCACCGACACGTCCGCCCGCAACTCGCCGGCCGCACGCGCCCGGTCGACCAGACGGCCGACCACGTCGAGCAGCGCCGCCGCACCGGCGTCGTCGTCCGGTATCCCGGACTCCCCGGAGCCGGCCGGAACGGTCCGCTGCTGCGGCACCCGCGCGTCGTCCGCCACACCGACCCGCAGCACCTGCGGCGGCAGCAGGCGCCCAGCACCCGAGGCGACCGAGGTGCGCAGGAACCGGGAGAGAGCCGACCAGGGCTCGTCCTCCTGGCCGAGCGCGGCCCGCGCCTGCTCGGTCAGACGGGCCGTCTCCTCCTCGGCTATCCGCCGCACCAGCACGTCCTTGCTGGGGAAGCGCCGGTAGACCGTGCCGACACCCACCCGGGCCCGCCGGGCGACGTCCTCCATCGGCGCCCCGTAGCCCAGCTCACCGAAGACCTCGCGGGCCGCGCGCAGCACGTGCTCGAGGTTCCGCTGGGCGTCGACGCGCAACGGCGTCGTGCGCATCCCGCGAGCGGTCGCGTGCGCGATGGCGCTGCCGGTGCCGCTCACCGTCGCGGTGACCGGCGCCGAGACCGCCCGCGCCACGGGCGCGGACGGCCAGTGAGATTCCTGCGTCTGCATTTTCCGATCCCCCCGGTTCATGCGTCTCCCCCCGGAGACTCCCCACCTTGGACGGCCGGGCCACGGGGACGGCAGGTGTACCGAAACCCGCCCGACGCGCAACCGAACCGCGCATCCCCCCACACCCCGACGCAAGACGAACATAGTTGAGTGGACGTCAATTCAGAAGAGCCCCGTTCCGGGTGCGGGTCCGCACGAATGGAGTACAGGGCGCGCCAGGCCCGACCGCACACCCTTTGCGAGCCCCCGCTTCCCCTCCTACCTGCGCATTCCGCTTACGCCGCCGCGGTGCCACCGACGGTCGCCGGGAACGGCCGCCGGTCACATGAATTGCCAAGGCTGTGGACAAAGTCCGGAACGGGGTGCGTCATGGGAGGGTGATGGTGAAGGAGCGCACCCGGGTGCTGGTGGTGGGCGGCGGCTGTGTCGGCATGAACGCGGCCCTGCGGCTGCAGCGACGCCTGCGCGCGGAGCTCCGGTCCGGCGCCGTGGAGGTCGTCCTGGTCACGGCCGATCCGTACATGACGTATCAGCCGTTCCTCCCCGAGGCCGCCGCCGGGTCGATCTCCCCGCGCCACGTCGTGGTGCCGCTGCGCCGCGTCCTCGACGACTGCCGGGTGGTCGTCGGCGAGGTCACGGGCATCGACCACGGCCGGCGCCTCGCCCGGTACACCACCGCCGCCTCCGCCGAGCGGGCCGCCCGCAACCCGTCGGCACCCGGCGGCGAGTCGATCGGCTACGACGAGCTGGTCCTCGCCCCCGGTTCGGTCTCCCGCACCCTCCCCGTGCCCGGCCTGGCCGACCACGGCATCGGCTTCCGGACCGTGGAGGAGGCCATCGGCCTGCGCAACCACGTGCTGGAGCAGCTGGACATCGCCGCCTCCACCCGCGACCCCGCGGTCCGTGAGGCTGCCCTGACCTTCGTCTTCGTCGGGGCCGGATACGCCGGCGTGGAGGCGCTCGCCGAACTGGAGGACATGGCGCGGTACGCGGTCCGGCACTACAACACCATCGCCCCCGAGGACCTGCGCTGGGTCCTGGTCGAGGCGTCCGACCGGATCCTCCCCGAGGTCGACGCGCGCCTCGCCCGGTACGCACTCACCCAGCTTCGCCGCCGCAGCGTGGACGTGCGGCTGTCCACCCGGTTGTATTCCTGCACCGACCGTGTCGTGATGCTCGACGACGGCGCGCGGCTGCCCGCGCGCACCCTCGTGTGGACCACCGGTGTGCGTCCCTCCCCGCTGCTCGCCGCCACCGGTCTGCCGCTGGACGGCCGGGGGCGCCTGCGCTGCACCGAGCACCTCGCCGTCGAGGGCGTTCCGCACGCCTGGGCGGCCGGCGACGCGGCCGCGGTCCCCGACATCACCGCCGCCGCGCCGGGCGCGACCGTGGCCCCCAACGCCCAGCACGCGGTCCGCCAGGCCCGGGTCCTCGGCGACAACCTGGTGCGCAGCCTGCGGGGCGAGCCGCCGGAGAGCTACGCCCACGCCCATCTCGGCGCGGTCGCCTCCCTCGGTCTGCGCAAAGGCGTCGCCCAGCTCCGCGGCCGCCGGCTCACCGGGCGCCCCGCCTGGCTGCTGCACCGCGCCTATCACCTGGGCCGTCTGCCCACCCTCAACCGCAAGGCGCGGGTGCTCGCCGAATGGACCCTCGCCGGTCTCTTCGCCCGCGAGATCGTCTCCCTCGGCTCGCTGGAGCATCCCCGAGCGGAGTTCGAACGGGCCGTCGGTGGAAAGCATTCCGACGGCCCGTCGGACGACCCGAACGGGTCCATCTGACCGGACGGAGGAACTCCGCAAACGCGCCAGGCGTCCAACGGATGTCGGTGCAAACCGCCCCGGACCGCTCCGGGACTGCCACACTTATCCACCGTCCGCGGCGGCCGGCGAACCGGCCGCATTCCGGAGCAGGCCGGAGACGACAACCCGAGGCAAGGATTCGTGAACTTCACGCGCTGGAGCGCCCGGCTCCCCGGAACGCAGCGCCGCGCCGCAGCGCGGGCGGGAACAAACCCTTCCCCGGACCGAGGGGCCCCGGACCGGGAGGCCCAGGACCGAGGAGCCCCGGACGGTGGTGCCCCGGCCCGCCGGGCCGACGGGTCCGTCCCCGCCGCCCGGGCCGAACGGCCCGGCGATCCGCGCCGGCCCGGCGCCACCGCCGTCGAGGACCTCGCCGTCCACGACGTCCTGGACCGCGTCCCCGCCCTCGTCGCCCTGGTCCACGGCACGGACCACCGTGTCGCCTACGTGAACGCCGCCTACACCGCCGCCTTCGGGCCCCGCGGACCGGGAGAACCGGCCCGTGACGGCCTCCCGGAACTCGTCGAGATCGGCCTGCTCCCCCTCCTCGACCAGGTCCTGCGCAGCGGCCGCCCGCGCACCCTGAAGTCCCGCAAGGCCCCCGACGGCCACTGCTACACCTTCACCTGCACCCCCGTGGACGTGGCGGGCGAGCGGCACGGCGGCGTGCTGATCTTCGCCGCCGACGTCACCGACCACGCCGAGGCCGCCGAGCGGCTGCGCGCCAGCGAGCGCCGGCAGCGCGAGACCGCGGTGACCCTCCAGCGCTCCCTGCTCCCGCAGGAGCTGGAACAGCCGGACGACCTGCGCATCGCCGCCACCTACCACCCCGGCGGCACCGAGGCCGCGGTCGGCGGGGACTGGTACGACGTGATCACCCTCGGCGGCGGCCGTACGGCACTGGTCATCGGCGACGTGATGGGCCGCGGGGTCCGCGCCGCCGCGGTGATGGGACAGCTGCGCACGGCGGTCCGCGCCTACGCCCGCCTCGACCTTCCGCCGCACGAGGTGCTCCAGCTGCTGGACGGCCTGGCCTCCGAGATCGACGCCAACCAGATCGCCACCTGCGTCTACGCGGTGCACGACCCCAACGAGGGCCGCCTGGTCTACGCCTCGGCCGGCCACCTGCCGATCCTGGTCCGCGACGCGAGCGGCGAGGTCGTCCGCACGGAGGAGCCCACCGGCCCGCCACTCGGCGCGGGCGGCTGGGTGCACGGCTCCGCGTCGGTGCCGCTGACCCCCGGCTCCACCGCCGTCCTCTACACCGACGGCCTCGTCGAGCGGCGCGACAAGGACCTCGACGAGGGCATCACCGCGCTGGAGCGGGCGCTGGCGGGCGCCGGCGGAAGCCCCCAGGTGATCTGCGACCGCCTGATGCGCTCCGCGGGCGTCACCGCCGACCACGACGACGACGTGGCGGTGCTCGTCCTCCAGCACCCCGAGCGCACGGGAGCCGAGGCCGACCTCTTCCGCAACGCCGAGCTGGAACTCCTGGGCGGAGCCGAGGCCGCCCCGCACGCCCGAGCCTTCACCTCGGGCGTCCTCACCAGCTGGCGGTTCCCGCCGGACCTCTGCGACCTGGGCGTACTGGCGGCCAGCGAGCTGGTCGCCAACTCGCTCCAGCACGGCATCCCCCCGATGCGCCTGCGCCTGCGCCGCACCGACCGCCGCCTGATCGTCGAGGTCACCGACGCCGACGACCACCTCCCGCGACGGCGCCGCGCCGAACCGGGCGACGAGTCGGGGAGGGGCATCGCCATCGTGGCCACCATCAGTTCCAGCTGGGGCTGCCGCCGCACCCCGGGCGGCGGCAAGGCCGTCTGGTGCGAGTTCGCACTGCGCTGATCACGGTGCGGCGCACCGCGGGAAGCGCGGAGCCGCGGGGGCCCGGTGCCCGCCCCTGGGCGTCAGGCGTCCGCACCCACCGGCGCGGCCGGCGGCGAGGCGGGCGCGCCCTGCGCCACGATCCGGCTGCGCCAGGCGTAGGGGTGGTTCTGCGCCGGGGTGAGCCGCCGTTCCAGCATGATCGCCAGTCCGGCCATGCCCACGCAGAACACCATCATCAGCACGACGTACGGTCCGTGCAGCGAGGCGCCCATCGGCCCGCCCACGGCCGGACCGATCGCCAGAGCCAGCTGCTTGACCAGTGCGAAGGCCGAGTTGTACTGCCCGGCGAGCCCGGTCGGAGCGAGGTCCGCGACCAGCGGCGCCAAGGTCGGCGAGAGCAGCGCCTCACCCAGGCCGAAGAGCGCGTACACGGAGATGAACGAGACCGTCGCGACGGCCTGGCTGACGTCGGCCAGCCCGGAGAACCCGGCGACCGCCCAGGCGAAGGTCCACAGCAGACCCACCGCCGCGATCACGCGGGAGCGCCGGCGCCGCTCGACGAAGCGCAGCACCAGGAACTGGGCGAGCACGATCACCGCCGTGTTGGCGGCCAGCGCCGTGCCCAGCGTGGACGTCGAGATGCCGGCGGCCTCCACGCCGTAGGCGCTCAGCCCCGACTCGAACTGTCCGTAGCAGGCGAAGAAGAGCACGAAGCCGAGGACGCACAGCCACACCATGGCCCGGTTGCGCATTAGCGAACGCCAGTCGGCCTTGACCGCGGGGACCTCCTCGGGCGAGCCGTCCGGCAGCCCGGCCCTCGGCAGCCGCGTCGTCGCCATCAGGCCGGTCAGCAGCACGAACATCGCCGCCTGGATGGAGAACAGCAGAGTGAACGAGCTGGGCCGCGTCGGGTCCACCAGGTGGCCGCCGATCAGGCCACCGACGCCCAGCCCCAGGTTCTGCAGGAAGAACTGGGTGGCGAACGCCCGCGTGCGCGAGGCCGTGGACGAGCAGTCGACGACCAGCGTGGCGAGCGCGGGCTGCATCACGGCCTGGCCGGCGCCGAGCAGCGCCGCCGACAGCAGCACCGTGCCCGCGCCGGCCGACAGGCCGAGCGCCAGCGAGCCGCCCGCGGCGGCCACCAGCGAACCGATCAGCACCGGCAGCGCGCCGCGCGAGACGATGGCCCGCCCGGCGAACGGGAGCACGATCAGGGCGGCCACCGCGAACACCGCGAGGACCAGCCCCGCCGTCACGGAGCCGAGCCCTCGCACCTGTGCCACGTAGACGTACAGATACGGAACGGTGAAACCCAGACCGAACGCACTGAGTGCGCTGCCCACCTGGATCCGCCGCATCGCCTTGCTCACTGTCACCTGCCTCGCACGATCGTTAGCTCTGAACACTTAGAACCTAAAGTTCGAAGCTAAACATTACATCCTCAAGGGCTTCAGGTGCGAAGCCTGTGCATGCGATACTCCGCACATGGCCGACAACTCCGCAGACCGGACTGCAGCGGCGCCCGGTGAGCCGCCGCTCGAGGAGCAGATCGCGGCCTACCAGCGCGAGTTCCAGGACCTGGATCCTCAGGTCGAGAAGGTCGTGTCGGCGTTGTCCCGGCTCAACCGCCGGATGAACGTCGCCTACAGCCGCCAGACCGCGGACCTCGGCATCAGCAACGCGGAGTGGGAGGTCCTCAAGGCATTGGTGCTCTCCGGAGCGCCCTACCGAATGGGACCCGGCGAACTGGCCAAGCGTCTCGGCCTCACGCCGGCCGCGATGACCCACCGCATCGACCGCATGGTCGCCGAGGGTCTGGTCACCCGGGAGCGCGACGAGTCCAACCGGGTCCGCGTCATCGTCGAGGTGACGCCGGTCGGCCGGGAGAAGTGGCTCGACGCCATGCGCCTGGCGAGCGTCTTCGAGGAGGACCTCCTCCAGGACCTCTCCTCCGGGGAGCGCCACACCCTCGGGGAGCTCCTCACCCGCCTCCTCATCCGCGTCGAACACGCCCAGCCGGACGCCGGCGGTCGTCTGACCGACCTGGACTGAGGGCGGCCCGACCCCCGCATCGGACGTCACACCCGGGCGCCTTGACACGACCCCCTGCGGTCCGTAAGGTTCTTCGAGTTGCCACCGAGCCGTCACGGTTCGCAGGCAACCGTTCGCCGCTCTCAGCGGCACCTCACACCAAGCACGATCACTCCTCGCGAGAACTATTTCGGCATGCCCGGAATGGAATTCGCGTGGGCTCGAGGTATCCCCGCCGGACCCGAATGGGACCCGATTGGGCGCCACGGGAAAGATCCGCTAAGGTTTGAGACGTCGGAAGGGCCCAACAGCCCGGAAGACAAATCCCGCT
>NZ_BBZI01000010.1 GCF_008974245.1 Streptomyces abyssomicinicus
CGCTGGACGTCGCTCTCCTCCTCGGCCGCATCGGGTGCCCGCGGAAGCCTGTGTCGGCAGCGGGACGGACGGCACGAGACGCGGGACGCGGCCCTTTGAGGCAGCGACACGAAGCACGTCACGGACCTGCTCCGGCCCACACGGCCGTAGCCGACCTCCTGCCCGACCGCACCGCCGACGCCGAGGAGGTTCCGGCGCCGGAGCTGCCGGTTACCCTCGACATGCCGGGCAAGGTCGCCGACTCCCTCCGCTCCACCGAGCTGGACCCCGTCGAGCGGGCCGCGCTCAACCAGGGGGTGACCGTACGGCGCGGCCAGCGCCACACCCTGCGCGTCACCGCCGTCCCCTCCGTGCACCGCCAGATCCTCGCCCGCTGCCAGCCGCTCGACGGCGGCCACGGCTGCCGCTGCCCCGCGACCCCGGCTCAGCGCAAGGCCCGCCGCGAGTACGAGAACAGGGTCAGCGCACTCGCGCCCTGACCATGATCGTTCTCACTGATAGCCGCTGTACCGACGTTCCCCGAGGCCGGTCATCCCGCCACGAACGACCCCGCCCGTCAACACCCGGCAACGGCGGTGCCATCCGCTCCCACGCCGCATCCGTCAGCTACCACGACCCACCACAAGATCAAATATCGGACAGGAGCTGATACTCCAGTCAGGCTTCTTGTCCTGAGCTGGTTCTTCTCCGGTAGTGACATCGTCGGGCGGTGGCTTCGTGGCGTCGTCGCCACCAGGACAGGGTCGCCGGGGCCACTGAGCCCTGGCCCATTGCCCATCGCCCCGTCACATCTGCACTGCCATATGCCGGTGCCCGGGCAAGCTTCCCCTTCTCTTCTCCTGCATGAAGCCGGCCGGTCGCGCGCCGCCGCCACTGCGGCGGGCAATCGGCCGGCACGCTCAGGGCGCCGGCGGTGGCCGGTGCGGACTACAGGATGTTGGTGAACACCTCGGCACCGATGCTTTGTGCCTGCTTCAGGCCGCCGGGGCTCAGGCAGGCGGTGGGGGTGGCGAGGAGGCTGGTGGCCAGGACGTTGAGGAAGGCGACCGTGTTGCCCTGGAAGAGGCCGGACTGGACCGTGCCGACCACGGGGCGTGGCCCCGTTCCACGTAGAGGCGCCCAGGCAGAGACCGGCTCGACCGCCCGCCGGTGGATGGTGTCCCGTGAAGTGGCGCAGCCGATCGTTGCGGGGGCCACTGCTGTTCAGGATCGGTTCTCTTCGGCGAGCCGCACCAGGACATCCAGGTCCGGGACGTCGAGCGCTGGTATCCGCAGCCAGGCGAACGGGAATCCGTGCGCGCTGCCGTCGACCTCGTACTCCATGCGGAGCATCGCGCCCAGTTCCTTCTCGTCCTCGGAGAAGATGACGACGCTGTAGCGGCATGAGGTGATGGTGTGCCAGGGGATCTTCTTGCCGTCATGGTGCAGCCCGTCCGCCGTGGCGGTCAGTGGGCCGAAATTCACCTGGCCTCCGGCCGCGAGTGTCGCCCTGGCCCTGGCGAGATGCAGTTCGGTCACCGGAGCGTTGACGCGCTGCATCAGCGGCGCGATGCTGGAGGGCGGCGAGGACGACAACCGGCCGGTGCGGAAGGCGGGCTCCGGCGTGACGACGGGCGGGTCGGCCAGCAGTGAGCCCACGACCGTGCCGTCGGTGAACTCAAGCAGCAGTTCATGCAGCCACTTCGTGATCACCACACCGTCGGCCGCTTCGCCGTCCATGTCGTTGGCGTGCCACACGTGGGCGACCTCCGACCACTGGTAGGCGCGGCGCTCATCGCCGTCGGTCAGCACCACGCCGTCATCGTGCACGGCGAGCGTCACCGCCCGCCGCCCGCCAGGTCCGTCGATATGCGCAGGCAGCGTCCCGCGCGCCGACCCGGCCGAGAACTCCGGCTCGCCCGTCACCGGCACGTCCTTCTCCGGCGGGGACTTCTTTCGCCACCAACCAGCCATGAGCTCTCCCCGGCGTCGCCATGCAACACCGGTGCTGTTCACCGGAGTCAGCCAACTTCGCTCCGGCGAGCACACTATCCGGCGGACAGGATCCGGGGCCAGAGCATCACAACAGGGGCCTCAGTCCGAGTGGACCGGGAGGACCTGACATCTCCCTGCATCGCGCCGAGCGTCCAACTGCCGACTTGGGAGACCGGCGCGGCAGACGTGGTTCCTTCCTCGGCTGCTGCTTCGAGGTGCTCGATCGGTCCAGCGAAGGTCAGATGCATGCAGCCCACGCACCCAACGGCTCACAAGAGGCGCACATCCCCGCGAAGATCGCCTACACCACCCACAGGGAGATGACCTACCGACGGCCGCGATGGTGGAACGGCGGTGCGGCCAGGTGCTCGGACGGGCCACAACAGGCGGCGGGGTTACCCCGAAACCTCCGGCGGCGCGGGAGCCATGCCATTCGGACGTGTCCGGTTCTGGCCGTTGCGAAATGTACGGCTGGCCGGATGCTGTCTTGGCCCCGTCGGTCACTTTCCACCACACTGGCCCTCCCCCCACAGTGCACCCCGCCCGTCGGTGTGCCGCGTCTTGAAGGTGCAGGATGCCGCCAGAGACGATGCCGGAGGACGACGGCTCCCGTTCTCCGTCCGGCCGAGGTGCCGGAGAGCAGCCCGCACCCGCAGGAAGCGGAGTGAGCGCCGAAGCGGCCGTGGTGGCCGGCGCCGCCGCCGGGAGTTGGGCCACCGTCGCGGCGCCGGACACCGGCTGGAACCGGCGGAGCCGGACCCGGAAGCTGTCTCCACATGTCCGGCAGACCGGGTAGCGGCCTTCGGCGGCCCGTCGGAGGGCTGCTCCACGCCGGTGCGTCGCTCCTGTTCGGCGCGGCGGGGCACGCTGCGGCCGGGGGAGTACTGCCCGGCGCGGGCGTGATGGCGGCCGCGCTCGTCGTGTCGACGGCAGTGAGCTGTCTGTTCACGCTTCGGGTCCGGGACCGGTTCAGGTCCGCGGTGGTCGGCTCGGGGGTGCAGCAGGTGTTGCTGCACCTGGCGTTCCAGTCGGTTGCCGGGTACTCCGGTCACCCGTCCTCCCACTCCGGTAGCGGGTCGGCCCGGCACCTGACCCACGCCCCGGCAGGTGCGCACGAACACGCCGGGCCCGACGTCGTGACCGTGATGGGCGCCGCCCATCTGCTGGCCACGGTCGGCGGCGTCCTGGTCCTGTTGCACGGCGAGCAGCTGTTGGGGCGCCTGGTGCGGCTGCTGGCCAGGAGACTGCCGCCACCGGCGTTCAGGTCCGCGCCGCATGTGGCGGTCGCCCGGATTCCGGTGCCCTCCGGTCCTCCGCCCCTGTCCTTCGGCATCCGCCTGGCCCGCGCCCGTTCCAGGCGCGGGCCCCCTGTGGTGATCCCGGCCGCCCGCACCGCGCGGGTCCGGCCGACACGTCCCCGTCCGGACCGGGTCCGGACGGGAGTTCGTCCTGTCCACCCACAGCAGCACGCCGTGCCACGGCGTGCCGGACGAGGGATCACCCATGACCACAACGGAAACCGGCCCGGTCGCGGAACCGGGCCCGGCGGGCACGCCCGACGAGGGCCGCCCGTCCCGCTCCCGCCAGGGCTTACGCGGACTGATCGTGCGCCTGCACTTCTACGCCGGCGTGTTCGTCGCGCCGTTCCTGTTCGTCGCCGCCCTCACCGGGCTGCTCTACGCCTTCACCCCCCAGCTGGACCAGGTCGTCTACGGTGACTGGCTCACTGTCGAGCAGGTCGGGGACGCGCCGCGTCCCCTGGCTGAGCAGGTCGAGGCCGCCCGTGTCTCCCACCCCGAGGGCGCGCTCGCGTCGGTGGTCACCCTGCCGGGTCCGGAGGACACCACCCGTGTCGTGTTCTCGTCGCCGGAGTGGGGGGAGAACCAGCACACGGTGTTCGTCAACCCCTACACGGCCGAGGTGAAGGGTGAGCTGACCACCTGGTGGGGAGCCACACCGGTCACCGCCTGGCTGGACGAGTTCCACCGGAGTCTGCACCTCGGGGAGTACGGCACGCTGTACTCCGAACTCGCGGCGAGCTGGCTGTGGGTCGTCGTGGCCGGGGGCCTGGTGCTGTGGGTCGGGCGGAGCCGGGGACAACGCGCCGCGTCGGCCCGCGGTGTTCTGCTGCCGGACCGCTCGGCGGGAGGCGTCCGCCGGACGCGGAGCCTGCACGCCGCCACCGGCGTCTGGCTGGCGCTCGGCCTGTTCTTCCTCAGTGCCACCGGCTTGACGTGGTCCGACCACGCGGGTGCCCGGTTCGACCAGGCCGTCGACGCCGTCCGGGGCCAGGCCCCGGTGCTCGACACCAGCCTCCCCGGCTCCACGGGGGCCGGCGGCGACGTCGGCGGGCACTCGGGTCACGGCGGCGGTGGCGGTGAGGCACTCGAGGCCGATCCGGCGGACTTCGGCACGGCGTTGCGGGCGGCCCGGGACGCGGGCCTGGGCGGCACCGTCGTCCTCACTCCGCCCGCCGAGGCGGGCGCCGCCTGGACGGTGGCCCAGAGCGACAACGTCTGGCCGGTCCACTACGACAGCGTCGCCGTCGACGTGATGGAGGGTGAGGTCACCGACCGCACCCGCTGGGCCGACTACCCCCTCGTGTCGAAGCTCAGCAAGCTCGGTGTCCAGGGGCACATGGGTGTGCTCTTCGGGATCGTCAACCAGCTCGTGCTGGCGGCGGTCGCGGTCGGCCTGATGTGCGTGATGGTCTGGGGCTACCGCATGTGGTGGCAGCGGCGGCCCACCCGGGACGGCCGGCGGGCCGCCTTCGGGAAGCCGCCGGCCCGGGGCGCCTGGCGGAGTCTGCCGCTGCCGGTCCTCCTCGTCGGTGTCCCGGTCGTGGCGGCCGTCGGCTGGGCGATGCCGCTGCTCGGCATCACCCTGCTGGCGTTCCTTCTCGTGGACGTCACGGTCGGCGCGTTCCGGAAGCAGCGTTCCTGACGGGGTGAGGGGCACGGAGGCCATGGCCTCCGTGCCCCTCACGGGGACGGGGTCAGAAGTCCCAGTCGTCGTCCGCGGTGTCCTCGGCCTTGCCCATCACGTAGGAGGAACCCGACCCGGAGAAGAAGTCGTGGTTCTCGTCCGCACCGGGCGACAGGGCGGCCAGGATCTCCGGGTTGACCGCGGTCTCCTCCGCACCGAAACGGGCAGGGTATCCCAGGTTCATCAGTGCCTTGTCGGCGTTGTACCGGACGAAGACGGCGACGTCGTCCATCAGGCCGAGCGGTTCGTACAGCTCGCCGGAGTACTGGAGTTCCAGCTCGTACAGCTCCTCGAGCAGCTCGTGCGTGAACACGCGCATCTCGTCCTGCCGGGCCGCGTCCAGCTTCTCGAGGCCGCGCTGGTACTTGTAGCCGGAGTAGTAGCCGTGCACCGCCTTGTCGCGCAGGATCAGGCGGATCATGTCGGCGGTGTTGGTGAGCATGGCGTGCGTGGAGAAGTGCAGCGGGAGGTAGAAGCCCGCGTACAGGAGCAGGGACGACAGGAGCGTGGAGGCGACCTTGCGCTTGAGCGGGTCGTCCCCGTAGTAGTGCTGGAGCACCGTCTTGCAGCGCTGCTGGAGAACGTCGTTGGCGACGGCCCACTGGTAGGCGTCGTCGATCTCCGGGGTGCCGGCGAGGGTGGAGAACACCGAGGAGTAGCTGCGGGCGTGCACCGCCTGCATGAAGGCGATGTTGGTGTACACGGCCTCCTCGTGCTCGGTGCGCGCGTCCTGGATCTGCACGATCTCGCCGACCGTGGCCTGCACGGTGTCCAGCATGGTCAGGCCGGTGAACACCCTCATGGTGAGGGTGCGTTCCTCGTCGGTGAGCCGCTGCCGCCAGACGTTGATGTCGTTGGACAGCGGCACCTTCTCGGGCAGCCAGAAGTTGGCGGTGAGCCGGTTCCAGACCTCCAGGTCCTTCTCGTCGGTGACCCGGTTCCAGTTGACCGGGCGGAGCCGGGCGGCCGGGTCGTGACGGTAGGAGGGAGGGGTGACCGAGATCTCGGTCAGCGGGGCGGGGGTGGTGGTCATCGTGCGTGCCTCGGGAGTTCGGGGGAGGACGGGAAGGGTCACAGGGTGCAGGACAGGCAGTTCTCGATCTCGGTGCCTTCCAGGGCCTCCTGGCGCAGCCGGATGTAGTACAGCGTCTTGATGCCCTTGCGCCAGGCGTGGATCTGCGCCTTGTTGAGGTCGCGGGTGGTGGCCGTGTCGCGGAAGAAGAGGGTGCAGCTCAGACCCTGGTCGACGTGCTGGGTGGCGGCCGCGTAGGTGTCGATGATCTTCTCGTAGCCGATCTCGTACGCGTCCTGGAAGTACTCCAGGTTGTCGTTGTCCATGTGCGGCGCCGGGTAGTAGACCCGGCCGAGCTTCCCCTCCTTGCGGATCTCCACCTTGGAGGCGATCGGGTGGATGGACGCGGTGGAGTCGTTGATGTAACTGATGGAGCCGGTGGGCGGGACGGCCTGGAGGTACTGGTTGTAGATGCCGTGCTCGCGTACTGAGTTCTTCAGCTCGCGCCAGTCGGCCTGGGTGGGCAGGACGATCCCCGCGTCGGCGAACAGGGCGCGCACCCGCTCGGTGGCCGGCTCCCAGACCCGCTCGGTGTACTTGTCGAAGTACGAGCCGTCGGCGTACGCGCTCTCTTCGAAGCCGTCGAAGGCGCGGGCGCGTTCGATCGCGATGCGGTTCGAGGCGCGAAGCGCGTGGAAGGCGACCGCGTAGAAGTACATGTTCGTGAAGTCGACGCCCTCCTCGCTGCCGTAGTGGATCCGCTGCGAGGCGAGGTAACCGTGCAGGTTCATCTGGCCGAGGCCGATGGAGTGCGACAGCCCGTTGCCGTGTGCCACGGACGGCACGGCGTCGATGTCCGACTGGTCGGAGACGGACGTCAGACCGCGCACCGCCGTCTCCACCGTCGCACCGAGGTCCGGCGAGGCCATCGCGGCCGCAATGTTCAGCGAGCCGAGGTTGCAGGAGATGTCCTTGCCGACCGTCTCGTAGCCGAGCGAGGCGTCGTAGGTGCTGGGCGTGTTGACCTGGAGGATCTCCGAGCACAGGTTGGACATGTTGATCCAGCCGGGAATCGGGTTGGCCCGGTTCACGGTGTCCTCGAAGAGCAGGTACGGGTAGCCGGATTCGAACTGCAGCTCCGCGACGGTCTTGAAGAACTCGCGCGCGCTCAGCGCCGTCTTGCGGATGCGCGGGTTGGCGACCATCTCGTCGTAGTGCTCGCTGACCGACAGGTCCGACAGCGGCCTGCCGTACTCGCGCTCCACGTCGTACGGCGAGAACAGGTGCATGTCCTCGTTGCGCTTGGCCAGTTCGAAGGTGATGTCCGGCACGACCACGCCGAGCGAGAGGGTCTTGATGCGGATCTTCTCGTCGGCGTTCTCCCGCTTGGTGTCCAGGAAGCGCATGATGTCCGGGTGGTGGGCGTGCAGGTAGACCGCACCCGCGCCCTGCCGGGCGCCCAGCTGGTTGGCGTAGGAGAACGAGTCCTCCAGCAGCTTCATCACCGGCACCACACCGGACGACTGGTTCTCGATCTTCTTGATCGGTGCGCCCTGCTCCCGCAGGTTCGTCAGCAGCAGCGCCACCCCGCCGCCCCGCTTGGACAGCTGCAGGGCGGAGTTGATGCCACGGCCGATGGACTCGAGGTTGTCCTCCACCCGGAGCAGGAAGCAGGAGACCAGTTCGCCGCGCTGCGCCTTGCCGGCGTTGAGGAAGGTGGGGGTGGCAGGCTGGAAGCGGCCGGTCATCATCTCGTCGACCAGGCGGGAGGCCAGAGCCTCGTCACCGGCACCGAGGTAAAGGGCGGTGGCGACGACGCGGTCCTCGTACCGCTCCAGGTACCGGGAGCCGTCGAAGGTCTTCAGCGTGTACGACGTGTAGTACTTGAACGCGCCGAGGAAGGTGCGGAAACGGTGCTCGTGGGCGTACGCCTGCTGGTACAGCCCTTCGACGAACCCCCAGTCGTAGGCCCGGATCGGGGCTTCTTCGTAGTAGTCCTGCTCGATCAGGTAGTCGATCTTTTCGCGCAGGCTCGCGAACTCCACCGTGTTCGGGTTCACATGCTGGAGGAAGTACTGCCGGACGGCTTCCCGGTCCTGGCCGAACTGGATGTTGCCGTAGCAGTCGTACATGTTCAGCATCGCGTTCAGCGCGTGGTAGTCCTTGCGCGTGCCGATGCCGTCGCGGCCCTCCGGCGCGGTCGTGGTGCTCATGCCGCCGGTGCCTCCGTCGAGGAGTGTCGTGTCCAAAACCGGTGAAGCCCTTCTCTCACGGTACGGACGTCGTGGTCCGTGCCCAGCAGTTCGAAGCGGTACAGCTCAGGGACCCCGCACTTCGCGGAGATCACCCGGCCCGCCATGCAGTAGTCGGCGCCGAAATTGGTGTTGCCGGACGAGATGACCCCGCGCAGCAGCGCGCGGTTGGCCGGGTCGTTGAGGAAGCGGACCACCTGCTTCGGGACCGCGTTGCGGGGGTCGCCGCCCCCGTACGTCGGCACGACCAGCACATACGGTTCGGTGGCCCGCGGCACGCCCTCGCGGCGCGGGTGCAGGGGAATGCGTGTGGCCGGCAGACCCAGCCGTTCGACGAAGCGCCTGGTGTTCTCCGAGACGCTGGAGAAGTACACGAGTCCGCTCAACAGCCCGCCGCCTTCGTTCACTCGTTCCCGTCCGTGCCTCGAGGGCGGGGGAAGGAGGAGCGGCGTGTGGGCCGGTGCCGGGGAACGGCGGCGCGAAGGGCACGCCGGACCCGGGTCCGTACGACAGCCACGCGGCCCTCCCTCGGGGCCCTCGAAGCGCATACGCCGCCGATCGGCGTACGCACCAGTGGCAGGTCTTCGGACTTGCGGGCGCGTCCCTCCTCGTTCGCACAAGGAGGACACCTACTGGCCGTCGCTTCCCGGGCCGTTCGATCAGGCCCAGTGCTTGGATGACGGCGGTCGTTCCCACTCACCGCTGCGGGGCAGTCCCGGAATTCCACCAGGTTCCCTCTTGCCTCGCCGGGCACCGAGGTGCCTGGCGAACCACCAGCGGACGTAAGACTACATGTTGGTGGGGATGCTCACGTCCATCCCACATCTTGTGTCCAAGGTCGCCGCGTGCGCCCTTCCGGAACTCGTGGGGGCGCCTTCGGCAGGCGCTGAAGGGTGGTGCGGGAGAGGGCGACGGTGCCGGGTGAGCGATGATGGCGGTGACAGGGCGACGGCGGTACGAGGAAGCCGGTGCGAATCCGGCGCGGTCCCGCCACTGTGATCGGCGAGCGGATCCCATGAAGGCCACTGCCCCCGAAGGGCGGGAAGGCCGGGACGAGCGACGACCCGAGAGCCAGGAGACTCACGCGGTCGCCTCCTCGACGGAACCCCGGGGCGGATCTCCCCGGAGAGAGGAAGGCTCGGCCATGCCCGAGAAGCCCCGCGGAGACGACCGGCACTGCTCGTCGCCGGATCCGGTGCCCTGCCGGGTGGTCGTGTGCCGCGACTGCTGCTGCGGCACCACCAAGGTGACCGGTGTCGACCACGCGGCGCAGACCGAACGACTGCGCACGGCTGCGCCGGTGCGAATATCGGACTGCCTCGACGTGTGCGACCAGGCCAACGTGGTGGTCGTGCAGCCTTCGGCGGCCGGCCGCGCGGCCGGTGCTCGGCCGGTGTGGCTGGGCCTGGTGAACGATCCGGACGCCACCGAGGACATCGCCGCCTGGGTGCGCGCCGGAGGACCCGGCGTGGCCCCCCTCCCGGACATCCTCGACCTGTACGTCCTCACGCCGCCGCGTAGCCGACTGCGCGGCACGACGCAGTCACCGCCGTATCCGGCCCCCGGCACCCGGTAGGACAGGCGACGCCCGTCACAGGGGACGAGGAGCGAGGGCCCGGGCGGGGTGACGAGGGCCGAGGAAGGCCACGTGCCCGCTTCCGGAGGGCGCGGGATGGGTGGCGGCGGTCCAGCCGGCCCGTTGGTAGAAGGTGACGGCGGACCGGGCGCGCACCGCTGTCAGCAGCCAGCAGCGGCCGTCCGCCCGGCCCGCCGTGACGGCGTCGAGCAGCATGCCGCCCAGGCCGAGGCCACGGGCTGCTGTTCTGACGGCCAGTTCGTCGAGCTCCCGGGCCCCGCACAGCCACTCGTCCGTGCGCCTCGCTCCCAGCGCGGCGGATATCTGGGGGTAGCACCGCGTCCTCGGGAACGGGCGCGGGGTGGTCCATGCGGTCGCCCAGCCGAGGACCGTACGGCCGTCGAGGGCGAGGGCGGCGACGAAGCCCGGCCTCGCGACGTCGGAGGCCAGTCGGTTCAGGTAGGCGTCGGCCTGCTCGGGCCCCTCACCCCAGGGCGGGGCGCCGAAGGCGTCGGCGTACACCGCGCGCACCCCCTCCCCGTAGGTCAACAGGCCGGGCCCGTCGACGAGTCGCACCTGGGGCGGCATTACGCGACCCGTGCGGCGGAGGTGGGCAGCGGCGTCAGGGACGCGTACTCCAGCGGCGCCGACGGGTCGACCGACACGTCCAGCGGTGCGGGCTCCGTCCCGGCGCGGACCAGGAGGTCGCCGACGGCGGCGATCACCGCAGCCCGGCCTCGGCGAGGGCCTGTCGCACGACCGGAGTAAACGCCTGCAGATGGGCCCGGGAGGCGATCTCGGGCACCACGCCGCCGAAGCGGGCGTGCTCGTCCATGCTCGACGCCACCACGTGGGCCAGCAGTTTTCCGTCCCGCACGACGCCCGCGCCGGTCTCGTCGCACGACGACTCGATCCCCAGCACCACCGGTCCGCCCACCACGGCCTCCTTCTGCATACAACTTCTACTTGCATATATGTGCAATAAGCCCGCCGATGCGGATCGACTGCTCGGCCCACCAGGAAAGCGAGGGACCCGCCCATGCCCGCCACCACCGCAGCCATCGACAGCGACCGGACCGTGGCGACGTTGATCAACGTGTTCACCGTCGCCCCCGAACGCCAGCAGGAGCTCGTCGCCCTGCTGAGGCACGCCACCGAGGAGACGATGAAGCACCTGCCGGGCTTCATCTGCGCCAACTTCCACGCCAGTCACGACGGGCAGCGCGTCGTCAACTACGCCCAGTGGGAGAGCGAGAGCCACTACTGGGCCATGCGCGAGAACCCCGACGCGCAGATCCACATGGACCTGGCCGCCTCCATCGCCACCGACGTGCAGCCGCGCCTGTTCCGCGTGGAATCCCACCACTCGACAGGGTGATCCACGGCCCCGGCCCGTGTGCGGAGGTCAGTCGGGCCGGTCTGCGCAGGCGCCGCAGAATCCGTGGAAGAGCAGGGACCCGGACGCGTCGGGGCACGGTGCAGGGGGAACGCGAGGCTGAGCGGCGCGCCCCCGTAGACGGCGAGGCCCGCCAGGGCGGTACGGCCGGGGGAGCGCGAGCGCCACCGGGCGACGAGCACTGTCCCGTGGGCACGGTCCGCTCCCGGGTGTTCCGCTCCCGTCCGACCCTGGAACGGCTGCTCCGGGAGGCCGACACGGAAGGCGCCCTCGCGGCGACCTGACGTCCGGCGCTTCTCGGTGAGGAGCGCGGATGTCCGCCTGGTGGCACAGACCTGGCCGAGAGCCGTGCCACCAGGAACCGGACGGCGGGGGCGTACGGGGTCTGCGCCTTGGCGTCCCGCGCAGCGGACAGGTCGCCTTCGCCAGCTCCGACATTACTGTCGGTTACTACGCGCTCTTCATGCCTGAGGCCGGGAGCAAGGGTCGCGCCGTTTCCGATGGGCTGCTGGGAGTCGGCCCGTAGCCGATTCTCCCCAGAGCCTCCCCAGGAGTGACTCTGTTGCTCTCCGGGGCCGATTCGGCGGCCGGCTGGGGGAGGGCGAGGCCAGGGGGCAACGGATGGCAGGGCGCCGGGACGGGTTGTTAGCCTCCCCGGATGAACATTCCGTCGCCCGAAGAGATCCGCGCCCTGCACGAGAAGTGGGCGCCCACGCCGGAGGCGTTCCGGTCGGTCCACACCCACTGCGAGATCGTGTGGCGGATCGCCGAGCATCTGATCGGGTCGTCGGGGCTCGACGTGGACTTTGAGCTGGTCAGGGCGGGTTGCCTGCTCCACGACATCGGTGTCTACCGGCTCTACTCGGACGACGGGGGGCTGGACCACAAGAACTACATCCGGCACGGCGTGCTCGGGCACGAGCTGCTCGAGCAGGCCGGTCTGCCGGAGACACTGCGGCGGTTCTGCTCCCACCACACCGGGGTCGGCGTCACCCGGGAAGACATCGAGCGGCAGGGGCTGCCGCTGCCGCCCGGGGACTACGTGGCGGTGTCGCTGGAGGAACAATTGGTGATGTACGCGGACAAATTCCACAGCAAGTCCCGGCCCACGTCCCTGCTGACGCCCGACGAGTACGCCGCCCATGTCCGCCGGTTCGGCAAGGAGAAGGTCGCCGCGTTCCAGGGGCTCCGCGAGGCCTTCGGCGACCCGGACCTCGGCCTGCTGACCGCTTCCATGGACGCGCTGGAGGGCCGGGCGGCGTGACGTACGAGCCCCCGGCCACCGCGACGGACCCGTTGGGCGCCCTGCCCTGGCCGCTCGCCACCGAGCGGCTCAGCCTGCGCCGGGTCACCCCGCCGGACGCGGAGGCCATGTGGAGCTACCGGCGGCTGCCGGAAGTCACCCACTGGCTGACCTTCCTGCCTCGGGATCTCGACGACTGGCGGGAGCTGCTGGCGGCCCCGCAGCGGCTGGCCACCACGCTGGTGGCGGAGCACGACGGCCGGATCGTCGGTGACTTCTACCTGCGGGTGGAGGACTCCTGGGCGCAGCGGGAGGTCACCGACCAGGCCCGCGGCGTCCAGGCAGAGCTGGGGTGGGTGCTCGACCCGGCCTTCGGCGGCCGCGGATACGCCACCGAGGGCTGCCGCGCACTGCTGAGGGTGTGCTTCGAGGAGCTGAAGCTGCGGCGGGTGTGCGCCAACGCCTTCGCCGGCAACGAGGCCTCCTGGCGGCTGATGGAACGGCTGGGCATGCGCCGCGAGCAGTACACGGTACGGGAGTCCCTGCACCGGGAACTGGGCTGGGTCGACGGGGTCGGGTACGCGCTGCTGGCGGACGAGTGGGCGCGAGGGACGGACCCGGCCTGAGACGAGGCGGCGACGTCGAGCGGCGCAACGAACCGGCTCGCACGGGTGAATACCGGGTCCGGGACGGCCATGAGGCTCCGGCCCGTGGAATTCGTCCGACGCGGCCGGAATTCGACCGGTCGCTCTCTCGTCTGTCCATCTGGAGGAATCGATGCGCGTACGCCGCGTCACCGCCACCGTCCTGGCCACCTTCGTCCTCACCGCCGCGCTCGGTGCGGGCTCGGCCTCGGCGGTGGACAACCCGCCGCACGAGCAGAACCACACCCACGAATACAGCCGTGACCACCAGGGCCATGAGGACCAGGGCCGCGAGCACAAGGACGACCAGGACAAGGGCCGCGAGCACAAGAGCGACCAGGACAAGGGCCGCGAGCACAAGGGTCAGAAGGATCAGGAGCACAAGGACAAGGCCCAGAAGGACCAGAAGGACAAGGGCCACGAGCACAAGGACCACAAGGACAAGGGCCAGAAGGACCAGAAGCACAAGGACAAGGCCCAGAAGGACCAGAAGCACAAGGACCACAAGGACAAGGCTCAGAAGGACCAGGGCTACGAGCACAAGGACCACAAGGACAAGGGCCAGCAGAACCAGAAGGAGCAGGAGCACAAGGACAAGGGCCAGAAGGATCACAAGGACCAGGGCCGCGAGCACAAGGACCACAAGGACCAGGGTCGCGAGCACGAGGGCCAGAAGGACCAGAAGGACCAGGGCCACGAGCACGAGGGCCAGAAGGACCAGGGTCGCGAGCACAATGACGACGGCAAGGCGCGTGACAATGACCGTCACTACAACGGCCGTGACAACGACCGCGACCACGGCCGTGACCACAACGGCCGTGACCACCACGGCCGTGGCAACGACAGGCACGACTGCCACGGTGGTGTGATCGCCGCCGGCACGCACTGGAACTCCTGGCACGGCAACTACTCCACCTACGCCGTGGTGTGCTCGTCGGTGGACTTCGACGACTGACGGCACCGGTAGACGCCGCTTCCGCCCTCGGCGGGTTCCTCAGAGGTTGCGCAGGCCGTCCAGTACGGCCTCCAGCAGCGAGGGGTCGCTGCCGTCGGCGGAGCGGTCCGGCATGGCGTGGATCAGGAATCCGCCGGCGAGCAGGTCGGCGACCACCACCTTCGCCACCTGGAGCGGCAGCTGGAGGAGGGCCGCGAGCTCGGCCACGGAGAGGGCCTGGCCGGCACAGAGCCGGACCGCGGCCAGCCCCTCCGGGGAGACCGCGTCGTACGGCGGCCGGGCGGCTGCCCGGACCAGTGAGGCCGGCTCCACCGGCACGGCGGGACGGGTCCGGCCCAGCGTCACGGCGTAGGCGCGCACCGTCGCCGTCTCCTCGGTCACCCAGGCACGGTCGTATCCCTGCCCGGCAGCGGCAGCGGCAGCGGCAGCGGCAGCGGCGGCGGAGGCACGGGGCGGCCGGGCCACCTCAGCGCCCGCCCGCGCGGCCGTCGTCGGCGCGCCAGGCGACGCCGGGATACGGGCCGAACAACTCGTCCTCGGCCTCTGCCACCGGCTCCGGTGCGGGCACGGACCCCACGGCCCGGCCGGTGTGGACCGCGCGCCGCCCCCAGCGGGACCGGTCGACGGCGGCCGACGACAGGCCGGTGGGCGGGGCGGGAGTGAACTCCCGGCGGCCGACGCGCACCTGGGCCAGCGGAAGGGTGTCCGCCGGATACGCCGCGGGAGACGGGGCACGCTGGTGGTCCGGCTGCTCGTGGGCGGCCGGCCCGTCCTCCTCGGCCAGGTGGAGCAGCGTGGAGGGAAGGCGGACCAGCGCCTGCACCCCGCCGTAGAGATTGGTCTGGAAGCGCACCGCCAGCCGCAGCCGCTGGGCGACCCGGGCCACCACCGCCAGACCGGTCCGGCCGTCCTCGCCGTCCGGCTCGCGGGTCAGGGAGACCAACTGGTTCATCACCTCCAGCTGATCGCCGGTGAGGCCGGGGCCCTGGTCGTCGATCTCCACCACCAGTCCCTCGCGGGCCAGCGCGGCGCGCACCGTCACCTTCGTGTCGGCGGGGGAGAACCGGGCGCCGTTCTCGGCGAGTTCGGCGATCAGATGGATCACCTCGGCGGCCGCGGGGCCGGCGACCGCGTAACCGGCGGGCGGCGGGGCGACCTGGATGCGGGTGTACTCCTCGGTCTCCGCGGCGGCCTGCCGCAGCACCGTGGTCAACGGCACCGGGCGGCGGACGGCGCGGGGCAGCCGGCCGTCGAGGACGGCGACGCTCTCCACGGCGCGCTGGGTGCGGGTCACCAGGTGGTCGATCCGGAACAGCACGTCCAGCAGTTCGGGGTCCTCGGTGCGGTCGTGGGCGTCGTCGAGCAACTCCAGCGCGCGCAGGACCAGTGCCTGGATCTTCCGCACCATGGCCAGGGAGGCATCGGTCTGCCGGCCGGACCCGGCCGTCAGCACCGCCGTGTGCGCCTCGGTCAGCGTCCGGCGGACCGCTTCCGTCAGGTCGCCGGCGGGACCGGACGGCGCCCCGGCGACGACTCCGTCGCCGGGCTGCCGGGCGGCGGGGAACTCCAGCGGCTCGGCCGTCTCCCCGCGCCGGACCCGGCGGGCTGCCGCGGTGATCTGCCGCATGCCCTCGTCGAGGAGTTCCGGCAGCAGGCGGAGTTCCTGCGCGACGGCTCGCTCGCGGACGGCGGTGCGGGCGGCGGCGCGGCGGGACGCGACGGTGGCCGCGGTGGTCACGGCCGCGCAGCCGATCGCCGCGCAGATCCCCGCGCCCACCGCGGCCGAGGTCGGCAGCGGGGAGAGGGCGGCGGCGTAGGCGGCACCCGCCAGCAGGGTGGCCGAGGCGGCGGGCAGGGCGCCGAGCGCGGTCGCCGAACGCCGTGCCGTCCGGTTCCGGTCCTCCGCCGGGGGATCCGACGGGGGCGCGGCGGACGTCGACCGGTGCCGCTGCGGGCGCGTTGTCATGCGGAGCCCTCCTCCCCGCTGCCGGGTCGCACGGGTTGCGTGCGAGCAGGCGTGCGGGCGGCGTCAAGCTGGAGTGGTGGAACGATGGGACCAGACCAAGCCGGATTATGCCCATGGAATGTCGGTGATGACCCGGTAACCCGCAAGGTGCGCGGTTCGGGTGGGCGGTGTTGGCCGACTTCCGCCGGGTCGGTGACGGACGCCGGGGGAGGGGACCCGGAGGGGTTTGCCCACCTCGGGGCCGGGAGGCGTGTCCGCCCCCGTCGCGCGGTCGCGGCGGCGGGCACGCGTCCCCGTTCGCACACATTGGCCGAATCGTTCCTGCTGATCTGGCCCCCGCGCCGCACGTCGCCCGAAGGCCCGCGTCGCCCGCGCGCCCGCGCCGTCCACGGGGTCCAAGCCGTCCGCCCCGCCCCCCGAGCCCCCCGCCGTCCGAGCGCCCGTGCCGCGGCGGGGCCCGCGGTCAGTCGGGGAGCCGCCGCAGGGCGAACCAGAGCTCCATCCGGACGTCCGGGTCGTCGAGGTCGGCCTCCAGCAGCGCGGCGCACCGGGCGATCCGCTGCCGCACGGTGTTGCGGTGGACCGAGAGCGCCACGGCGGTGCGGTCCCAGCTGCCGTGCAGGGACAGCCAGGCACGCAGGGTCCGCGGCAGCGCGGGCGTGCCCGCGATGGGCGCCAGCAGCGCGCGGGCGTGCTCCTCCGCCTCGCGGCGGGGGACCAGATCGGTGATCCGCCCGCCCGAGCCGTGCCGGACCAGGGCGGCGCGGGTGGCGCGGGCGCGGCCGAGGGCACGGGCGGCCTGGGCGTCGGCGGCGGGCCAGCCCTCCGGTCCGACGACGGCACTGACCCCCAGGGTCCAGCCGGCCAGCCGCTCCACCGGCCGGTCCGCGGGCACCAGTACCCGCACCAGCCCCTCCGCCCCTCCGGCGGGGTCCACCAGCTCGGACCCCAGCGCCGCGCCCAGCGCCGCCGCGGCCGCCGCGTCCGGGAGTCCGCCGTCCGGGCAGCCGTGGACCAGCGTCCACCGGTCACCGCCGACTAGCTCGGCCACGTCGCGAGGCGCGGCGCCCAGCAGCAGCCGCACCAGGGCGGCGGACCGTGCCGTGTCGTCCGGCCCGCCGCCCCGCTCCGCGGTGAGCAGGGCGAGCAGCACCGAGGCCGCCGAGGCGATGGTGTGGTCGCCCGGCTCCCGGCGGGCGGTGGCGAGCCCCAGCGCGTACCCCGTCCCGCTTCCCAGCGCGTACACGGTCAGGTGAGTGCCGTCCACGGTGTCGGTGGCTGACGATGGCCCCGGCGCCGCCGCACAGGCGCCGGGCGGCGCCCCGCCCGGACCGGCGGACCGCACCACGCGTGCCAGCTCGGCCAGCGCCGCCCGGGCCCGGAGGCCCGGTTCCCTCCCCGCGGCGGCGCCCACCGTGCCGTCCGGCCCGAGCAGCACGGCCAGTCCCCCCAGCGCCCCGGCCAGCTGCCGCAGCACGGAAGGCACCGGGTCCGGCCGGGAGGCGGCCGACGCCAGGCTGCGCTGTGCCTCCGCCACCCGCCGGAGCTCGGCCAGCCGGGCACGGGCCACCAGCTCCCCGACCGCGCGGGCCACCGCGGAGAACGTGGTCCGCCGCGGCACCTCCAGCAGCGGCAGCCCCCGCGCCTCGCAGGCCGCGACGAGGGCCGCGGGCACCGTGTCGTGCACCGGCGCCACCCCGAAGCCCAGTGCCGCGCCGCCCGCCGCCACGATCCGCTCCACATAGGCGTCGAAGTACCCGGCGCCCGCCTCGGGCGGGACATGGACGCCCGCCGTCAGCAGCAGCTCACCGCCCAGCAGATACGGAAGGGGATCGGCCAGCTCCGAGGCATGCGCCCAGTGCACGTCGCCGTCGGTCGGCCCGGCGAGACGGGTCAGCCCCAGATCGGTCCGTGCCAGCAGCGCGGAGAGCGGCACCGAGGGAGTGGGCGGCACCGGGGGAGTGGGCGGCATGGGGGGAGTGGGCGGCGGCGCCGGTTCGGACGGCCCGGGCGGGGGCGAGGCGGACGCCATGGTGGATGATTCCTCCCTTTCTCACCACTGGATTGGAGGAAACGTACACTTCGCAGCCGCCCGGGGGCCATCTAGTGTCGGTCCCCGGTGCGCTCCGCGCGGTGACCCCGGCGCCACGTACCCTCGGAACCGGAGAAAGAAGGGCATCACCTCCATGACCTCCATGAACAACGGCGCGACGCCCCGCGGCCCCGTCGACTCCTCGCGGATCCCGCGGTACGCGGGCCCGGCGACCTTCGCCCGGCTGCCGCGCCTGGACGAGGTGGGAACGGCCGACGTGGCGGTGATCGGCGTCCCCTTCGACTCGGGCGTCTCCTACCGGCCCGGCGCCCGCTTCGGCGGCAACGCCATCCGGGAGGCGTCCCGGCTGCTGCGCCCCTACAACCCGGCCCAGGACGCGTCGCCCTTCGCGCTGGCGCAAGTCGCGGACGGCGGGGACATCGCGGTCAACCCGTTCAACATCGACGAGGCGGTCGAGACGGTCGAGGCCGCGGCGGACGACCTGCTGAGCACCGGGGCCCGCCTGATGACGCTCGGCGGCGACCACACCATCGCGCTGCCGCTGCTGCGGTCGGTGGCGAGGAAGCACGGCCCCGTCGCGCTGCTGCACTTCGACGCCCACCTGGACACCTGGGACACCTACTTCGGCGCCGAGTACACGCACGGCACGCCGTTCCGCCGGGCGGTGGAGGAGGGCATCCTCGACACCTCGGCCCTCTCCCACGTCGGCACCCGCGGCCCGCTGTACGGCAAGCAGGACCTGAAGGACGACGAGAAGATGGGCTTCGGCATCGTCACCTCGGCGGACGTCTACCGCCGGGGGGCCGACGAGGTGGCCGACCAGCTGCGGCAGCGCATCGGGGACCGGCCGCTGTACATCTCCATCGACATCGACTGCCTGGACCCGGCCCACGCCCCCGGCACCGGCACCCCCGAGGCGGGCGGGATGACCTCCAGGGAACTGCTGGAGATCCTGCGCGGCCTGGCCGACTGCAACCTGGTCTCCGCGGACGTGGTCGAGGTCGCCCCGGCGTACGACCACGCGGAGATCACCTCCGTCGCCGCCTCCCACACCGCCTACGAACTCACCACCCTCATGTCCCGTCAGATCGCGAAGGCCCGAACGCAGTGACCCACGACCACGACCTGGTGCTCCGCCCGACCGCCGCGCAGACGGAGGCGGCGCTCAACCCCCCTGCCGGCCGCCACGGCGGAGACCTGGTCGTGGAGACGCTCGCGGGGCTCGGCGCCACCACCGTCTTCGGCGTGCCCGGACAGCACGTCCTGCCCGTCCTCGACGCGCTGCGCCGCTCCGGCCTGCGGTACGTCGGCCTGCGCGTGGAGAACAACGCGGGGTTCGCGGCGGACGCCTACGGGCGGATCACCGGCGAGGCGGCCACCCTGCTGCTGTCTACCGGACCCGGCGCGCTGACCTCGCTGGCCGCGCTCCAGGAGGCGGCCGCCGCCTCCGCGCCGGTGCTGGCCATCAGCGGCCAGATCGCGTCCACCGGGCTCGGCGGCCGCCGCCGCGGCCATCTCCACGAGCTGGAGGACCAGGCCGCCTCGTTCCGAGGGGTCGTCAAGTCGGTGCACACCGCGCGCACCCCGTCGCAGATCCCGTCGGCGATCGCGGAGGCGTGGCGTTCGGCGCTGACCGTCCCATTCGGGCCGGTGTGGGTGGAGATCCCGCAGGACGTGCTGGCGGCACCGGCACGCCTTCCCCAGGTCACCGCCGTGGACGCCACGCCGGAGGAACTGCCGCCGCGGCCGGAACTGACCGCCGTCGCCGCGGACCTGCTGGCGCGCGCCGAACGCCCGGTGATCGTCGCGGGCGGCGGGGTGATCCGTTCGGACGCCTCGGGCAAACTGCGCAAGCTCGCGGAGAAGCTGGCGGTCCCGGTCGTCACCACCTTCGGAGGCAAGGGCGCGTTCCCCTGGAACCACCCGCTGTCGCTGCGGTCGTGGCTGGAGGACCGGCACACCACCGACTTCCTGGAGGACGCCGACGTCCTCCTGGTCGTCGGCTCCGGGCTGGGTGAACTCTCCTCCAACTACCACACCTTCCGTCCCCGCGGCACCATCGTGCAGATCGACGCGGACGCCGGGAAGCTGGAGGCCAACCACCCCGCGCTCGGCATCCACGCGGACGCGCGGCTCGCCCTCCAAGCGCTGCTGGAGACGCTGGAGCCGGTCCCGGCCGCGGCACCGGAGAGGACCGAGAACGCGGCCGGGCGGGCGCGTGCGCTCCTCGACCGGGTCGGCGCGCGGATCGCGGAGCAGGGACTCGAGCTGGAGCAGGAGCTGCTGGCGTCGGTACGGGCGGCGCTGCCGGCCGCTTCACCGTCGTTCTGGGACATGACCGTCCTGTCCTACTGGGCGTGGTCGGCCTTCGATGCCCGGCGCCCCAACACCCTGCACTCGGCGCAGGGCGCCGGGGGCCTCGGATACGCCCTGCCCGCCGCGCTGGGCGCCGCGGTCGCCGAGCCCGGGCAGCCGGTGCTGGCGGTCTCCGGCGACGGGGGCGCGCTCTACTCCGTCGCCGAACTGGCGACGGCGCGTCAGCACGGGCTCGACGTCACCTGGCTGATCGTCGACGACGGCGGGTACGGGATCCTCAACGAGTACATGACCGGCGCGTACGGGCAGGCGCACGGGACGGAACTGGCGGGGCCGGACTTCGTGGCGCTGGCCGAGTCCTTCGGCGTCCCCGGCGTCCGCACGTCCCCCAAGGGCCTGCGGGCCGACCTGGCCGAGGCGCTGTCCACGCCGGGGCCGTCGGTGGTCGTCCTCCCCGTCACGCTCCGGATGTTCGCCCCCACCCACCTGGGCGACACCGCCGCGGGCTGACCCCTCGTCGCGGGAGTCCGTGCGCAGGCCCCGGGCCCGCTCGCACGCGCGCCTGGGCCGCCGACAGGCGCCGCGCCTCTCACAGCAGTGCCGCCGCGTCCACGGCCTCCGGTGCGGGAGGCGGCGGCGGTGCGGGCAGCGCGACGCCCGTGACGACCGCCAGTTCACCGGCGTCCATCCCCAGCAGGGCGGCGAAGTCGGTCACCAGGCGAGGCGTCAGCTCCGCGCGGCCCCTGCCGATCAGCCCGTAGGTGGCCGGCGAGAGGTAGGTGGGCGTCACGACCGCGAGGGTCCTGGCCAGGCCCGACCGGTCCAGGTTGCGGTGGCGGAACAGACCGACGACCCGGCCGCCCGGGACGTCCGCGTGGGGCGCCGGCTCCCGCGGGGCGAAGCCGGGACGGCGGTCCCGCCGCGGCGGCGAGCGGACGTGTGCGAGGAACTCCTGCCGCCGCGCCGCGGGGAGGTGGACCGCGTGCACGACGAGGTACGGCACCCACTCCGCCGCCGCGGTGTCTGCCGGCGCCAGGTCGTCCGGGACCGGCAGCCCCGCGAGGGCGAACAGGTCGGCGGCGTGCATGCCGAGGACGTCCGCGAGGCGCCGGAGCAGCCGCTCGTCGGTGTGCCGTCCCGCGAGAACGGCCCGGACCTCCCCGGCGGTCGACCCGGCCCGGCGGGCCACCTCCCGGGCGCCGAGTCCCCGGTGGTCCAGCAGCCGTTCCGGCGTCGCGCCCGCGCCCGGATCGTCCGCGCCCGTGCCCGGATCCCTCGCGCCCGTGCCCGGATCGCCCGCAGCCTACGGTGGCCCGCCCGGTGGCCGTAGGGTCACCGAGGGTTATCCCTCGACGGCGCGCGTGGGGGGCTCCAGGCATGACATGGCCGGGTCAAGCTGTCATCGTCGCCCCTGACCCGCATCCCGCAGGCCACCACCCGTGGCCGCGAACGGACAGGACACCGCGTGAGACAGAGAACCCTCCGCCGACGCGCCGCCGCCACAGGCCTGGTGGCCGCCGCCGCGCTGATCGCCGTCGGCATGCCCGCGCTGCCCGCCGCCGCCCAGCCGGACGCCGCACCCAAGGCCGCCCCGCTGCGCGCCGGCGCGCTCGCCGCCGACATCACGGCCACCGAGCGCACCACGCTGATCGAGAACGCCGAGTCGAAGGCGGGCGGCCACGCCAAGAAGCTCAAGCTCGGCGGCAAGGAGAAGCTCTTGGTCAAGGACGTCGTCCGGGACAACGACGGGACGGTGCACACCCGTTACGAGCGGACCTACGCCGGTCTGCCGGTCCTCGGCGGCGACCTGGTCGTCCACACCGCGCCGGACACCGGCAAGGGCGAAGGGCTGAGCGCCACCTTCAACACCCGGCGCACCATAGCCGTGGATTCCACCACCGGGAAGCTGGCGAAGGCCGACGCCGAGGCGAAGGCGGTCAAGGCCGCCGTGGCGCACGTGGCCGGGGCCGACGAGGCCGCGGCGGCCCCGCGGGCGGACAGCACCCGCAAGGTCGTCTGGGCGGGCCAGGGAACGCCCCGCCTCGCCTGGGAGACCCTCGTCGAGGGCGTCCAGCACGACGGCACCCCCAGCCGCCTGCGCGTCGTCACCGACGCCCTGACGGGCGAGAAGCTGCACGAGTCCGAGGACATCAAGACCGGCACCGGCAAGAGCCTCTACAGCGGCACGGTCACCCTCGGGACCACCCTGTCCGGGTCCACGTACCAGCTGACGGACACCACCCGCGGCAGCCACAAGACGTACAACCTGGCCCGCTCCACCTCCGGCACCGGCACCCTCTTCACCGACGCCGACGACACCTGGGGCACCGGCACCGCCTCCAGTTCGTCGACCGACCAGACCGCCGCCGTGGACGCCGCCTACGGAGCCCAGGTCACCTGGGACTTCTACAAGAACACCTTCAACCGCAGCGGCATCGAGAACAACGGCCAGGGTGCCTACTCCCGGGTCCACTACGGCAACGCGTACGTCAACGCGTTCTGGGACGACAGCTGCTTCTGCATGACCTACGGCGACGGCTCGGGCAACACCCACCCGCTGACCTCGCTGGACGTGGCCGCCCACGAGATGAGCCACGGCGTCACCTCGGTCACCGCCAACCTCACCTACAGCGGCGAGTCCGGCGGCCTCAACGAGGCCACCTCCGACATCTTCGCGGCCGGCGCGGAGTTCGCCGCGGGCAACGCCGCCGACGTGGGCGACTACCTGGTCGGCGAGAAGATCGACATCAACGGCGACGGCACCCCGCTGCGCTACATGGACAAGCCGAGCAAGGACGGCGGCTCCAAGGACTACTGGTACTCGGGCATCGGAGGCATCGACGTCCACTACTCGTCCGGCCCCGCCAACCACATGTTCTACCTGCTCGCCGAGGGCAGTGGCACCAAGACGATCAACGGCGTCACCTACAACAGCCCCACCACGGACGGCATCGCCGTCCAGGGCATCGGCCGCGCGGCCGCCCTGCAGATCTGGTACAAGGCGCTGACGACCTACATGACGTCCAGCACCAACTACGCGGGCGCCCGTACCGCCGCGCTCAACGCCGCCTCCGCGCTCTACGGCGCGAGCTCCGCCCAGTACGCGGGCGTCGGCAACGCCTTCGCGGCCATCGGGGTCGGCGCGCACCTCCCCGTGCCCGGCACCGGCGTCACCGTCACCAACCCGGGCAACCGCACCGCCACCGTCGGCACCGCCGTCAGCCTCCAGATCAGCGCGTCCAGCGGCAACGCGGGCGCCCTGACCTACAGCGCGACCGGACTGCCGGCCGGGCTGGGCATCAACTCCTCCACCGGCCTGATCTCCGGCACGCCGACCACGGCGGGGACCTCCAGCACCACCGTCACCGTCCAGGACAGCGCCGGCCAGACCGGCACGGCCTCCTTCACCTGGACCGTCTCCGCGCCCGGCAGCGGCTGCACCGCCCAGCAGCTGCTCGGCAACGCGGGCTTCGAGTCGGGCAGCTCCTCCTGGACCGCCACCAGCGGTGTGATCACCACCGACAGCGGCCAGGCGGCGCGCACCGGCTCGTACAAGGCATGGCTCGACGGCTACGGCAGCAGCCACACGGACACGCTGTCGCAGTCGGTGACCATTCCCAGCGGCTGCAAGGCGACCTTCTCCTTCTGGCTGCACATCGACACCGACGAGACGACCTCCAGCACCCAGTACGACAAGCTGACGGTCACCGCCGGGTCGACCACGCTGGCCACCTACAGCAACCTCAACGCGGCCACCGGATACGTCCAGAAGTCCTTCGACCTGTCCGCGCTGGCCGGACAGACGGTCACCCTGAAGTTCAACGGGGTGGAGGACTCCTCCCTGCAGACCAGCTTCGTGATCGACGACACCGCCGTGTCGGTGAGCTAGTCCGGTCCTGACCGCGGGCCGTCCCTCCCGAGGGGCGGTCCGCGGTTCCCCGACCGGCCGTGACGGAGCCGTGCGGCGATCCCGTGCTCCCGTCCGGCCGGCTCAGGTGCGCCCGGCCCGTGACCGGCCCGGGCGCACGGGATCCCCCGCGGCCTTCGCGGCACCGCCGGGGCGCTCCCCGCGGGTGCCCCGGTCCCGCCGCCAGTCGGCCACGGCCAGACAGAACGCCGCGGTCATACCGACGAGCGCCGCGCCCAGCGAGATCGCCAGCGCGTTGCGGAAGTTGTCGTCGTCCCCGGCCAGGATCAGGTAGAAGAGGCCCGGCAGCGCGGCCGTGCCCACCGCCGCGCCGAGCCGCTGCCCTGTCTGCAGCGCTCCGCCCGCCGCTCCGGCCATCCGTACCGGGACGTCGCGCAGGGTCATGGTGATGTTGGGGGAGATGACGGAGCCGCTGCCGACCCCCGCCACGAACAGGGCCGGCGCGGCGAGCCAGGTCGCCGCGGACTCCGGCGCGAAGCGCAGCACCAGCGCGGTGGCGCTCATGCCGATGATCACCCCGCTCAGCCCGCACACCGTCAGCAGCCGCCCCAGCCGGTCCACCAGCCGCCCCGACACCACGGCCGCGGCCGCCGAACCGACGGCGAACGGGGTGACGGCCAGGCCGGAACGGAGCGGGGAGTAGCCCAGCCCGTGCTGGAAGAAGAGGGCGAAGACCAGCCAGACGCCGCTGAAGCCGACGAAATAGAGGGTGCCGACGCCCGCGCCGACGGCGTAGCCGCGGGTCTGCGTGAACAGCCGCAGGTCCAGCAGCGGCTGCCGCCCGCGGGCCAGGACCCGGCGCTGCCAGAGGGTGAACACGCCGAGCAGCACGGCGCCGACCAGGAAAAGCCACCACAGCCGGCCCAGGCCGCCGGCCTCCGCCTGCACCAGCGGCAGCATCAGCGCCAGCACGCCCGCGCCGAGCA
This sequence comes from Streptomyces abyssomicinicus, assembly GCF_008974245.1. GTDB lineage: Bacteria > Actinomycetota > Actinomycetes > Streptomycetales > Streptomycetaceae > Streptomyces > Streptomyces abyssomicinicus. The sequence goes on from NZ_BBZI01000010.1 coordinate 25,227, forward strand.
GCAGCACGCCGGGGACGTCGACCTCGCCCTTGCCGCTGGGCCGGGTGCGGGGGAGCAGCCGGCGGCCCAGCAGCACGGCGAGCACACCGATGGGGACGTTGACGTAGAAGACCCAGCGCCAGCCCTCGTCCCCCGACGCCAGCGCCAGGATCAGACCGCCGGTGATCGGGCCGACCGCGCTGGAGATGCCGACGGTCGCGCCGAAGAAGCCGAAGGCGCGGCCGCGCTCCGGCCCACGGAACATCTGCTGGATCAGCGCCGAGTTCTGCGGCGCCATGCAGCCCGCCGCGAGGCCCTGGGCGAGTCGCGCCACCACCAGCCAGGTGCTGCTCGGGGCGGCCCCGGCGAGGGCGCTGCAGAGCACGAAGGCGCTCAGCGCCAGCAGGAAGATCCGCCGCCGATTGAGCGCGTCGCCCAGCCGGCCGGCCGTCACCAGCGCGAGGGCGAAGGTGAGGGCGTAGCCGGAGACCACCCACTGCACCTCGGCCGGACTCGCGCCGAGGTCGCGCTGGATGGTGGGCAGAGCCACGGCGACGATCGTCACGTCGAGCAGGCTCATGAACCCGGCGACCAGTGTCACCCACAGCGCGCGCCACCGGTTGGGGTCCCGCCCGTCCCCGGCCGTGTCCCCGGGGTTCCCGGGGCTCCCGGCCGGGGGCCGTCCACCGGACGCCGACGTCGACGATGTCACGTGAAGCTCCTCTCACCGGTGGTGCGGGCGCCGGGTGCGGGCGCCGGGGCGGGACCGGGGGACCGGCGGGGCGCCCGGCCGCCCGGGGCGCGGCGCCGCCCGCCCGGACAGCCTTCCCCGCGACGCCGTGCGGATCACCGCACGGCGCCGAACCCCACGCCCGGCTCCCCGCCGCGGGTCGCGGGCCGTCACCCGGGCCGGCCGCCGGAGCCCACCGCGGCGACCGCCGCGTCGATGCGGTCGGCCAGCTCCAGGTCGGTGGAGGTCACGGCGTCCACCGACCGGGTGCGCACGGTGAAGGTGATCCCGTCGTCCGACACCGAGTGGCCTACCCCGCGGTGCAGTTCCCGTGCGTCGTTCTCCACCTGATGGAGCAGCGGCGGAACGCGGTCCCGGGGCAGTCCGACGGTGCGGGTGAGCCGGTGCGTGTCGCCGCTCCACTGCGGACGCCGGCCCAGGGCGGCGCGCACCTCCTCCTCGGTGAGCGGGGCGTCCTCGCCCGGCAGGCGCTCCGGGTGGGCGTCGGGCGCGGTGAACGCCTCCGCGAAGTCGGGGGGCAGGTCCTCGGTGAGACGGAGCGCCAGGCCGGGGTCGTCGCGGGCGACCAGCGACAGCACCGTGCGGGCCACGTGCCGGCCCCGTTCCGGCGGGGCGGGCAGGCGGGCCGCGACCGCGCCGTAGAAGTCGGTCACCGTGCCGGTGGACCGCGGCACGGTGGAATGGACGGCGTCACGGTCGGGGCCCGGCACTGCCTGCCGCAGCAGCCGCCGTGCCGGCACGTCCAGGTGGAGCGCGAGGACCGCCAGTGTCACCTTGACGGCGCGGGCCGCCCACTGCGAGGGCAGGCGGGTGCGCGCGGCGGCGTCCTCGACCAGGCGTCGATGGGTGATCATGTTCGTCTCCCGCTGCGGATCCGGTGGGGCGGGTCGGCGGCCGAGTACCCAGCGGTGACCCGGGGGATGCGCGTCGCCCGGGCGCGGGGAGAGGCGGTGTAGGGAGCCCCTCGGCGGGTACCTCGGGCTGGGTCCGGCACGGCTCCGGACACGATGGCCGGCCGGGCCGGACGCACCGCACGCACGAGCACCGCAGAGGGAGAGTCACCGACGTGAGCCAGCCCCAGCACCCGGGTGAGAAGCACCCGACCCCGGAGTTCTCCTCCCAGGACCAGCCGCACCCCGGCCGGACCGCCGCCATGGACCCGCGGCCCGACCACGGTGAGGGGTCCTACCGGGGCAGCGGGAAACTGGAGGGCCGCAAGGCGGTGATCACCGGCGGTGACTCGGGCATCGGCCGGGCCGTGGCGCTGGCCTTCGCCCGCGAGGGGGCCGACGTGGTCTTCACCCACCTCGAGGAGGAGAAGGAGGACGCCCGGGAGACCGCCCGCCTGGTCGAGGAGGCCGGACGCCGGGCGGTCGCCGTCTCCTGCGACATCCGGGAGGAGGCCAACTGCCGGGCGCTGATCGACCGTGCGGTGGAGGAGTTCGGCCGGATCGACGTGCTGGTCAACAACGCCGCCTACCAGATGTCCCAGCCGGACGGCATCGAGGCGATCCCCACCGAGCAGTTCGACCGGGTGATGCGCACCAACCTCTACGGCATGTTCTGGCTGTCGAAGTTCGCCCTCCCGCACATCCCGGCGGGCGGCTCGATCGTCAACACCACCTCCGTGCAGGGCTACCAGCCCAGCCCGCACCTGCTCGACTACGCGATGAGCAAGGCGGCCATCGTCAACTTCACCCACGGCATGGCGCAGATGCTGGCCGAGCGGGGAGTGCGCGTCAACGCGGTCGCGCCCGGCCCCGTGTGGACCCCGCTGATCCCGGCGACCATGCCGGACACCAGCGAGTTCGGCAAGCAGTCGCCGCTCGGGCGTCCCGCCCAGCCCGCCGAGATGGCGCCCGCCTACGTCTTCCTCGCCTCCGAGCAGGCGTCGTTCATCACCGGCGAGATCGTCAACGCCACCGGCGGCACCCCGCTGCCGTGACCCGCGCCGCCCGCGCCGCCCGCGCCGCCCGCTCCGCAGGCGTGCCGGCGGGGCGGGCGGGCACAGGTACCGGCGAGGCGGACGCCCGGTCGGGCGGACGCCGGGACGGTGGACGACGGCACGGACCGCCTTCCGGCTCAGCCGGCTGCTCACAAGGCCTCCGTGACCAGCCCGCCGCGCGCCCCGTTCACCCGGTACGTCGGCCCGGAAGGCCACGCCGAACTCCACGAGGAGGCCCGCCCGGAGAGCGGCCGGGAAACCATGGGCGAGCTGATGACCTGCCCCTTCCGCACCGGCGTCCGGGTGACCTCCACCCTGACCGCCGGTCTCCTCCTGGCCCCCCGCGCCACCCGCACCGCCATGGGGGCCCTGACCGCGCCGGCCGGGGGCCGACGCGCTCCAGCTGGGCTACGCGGCCCTGGTCCGCAAGGCCACCGGCGACGAGTGACGCGCCGGGCCCCGCGTCCGGCCGCGTCACTCCGCCGGCGTCACCAGGCCCGTCTCGTAAGCGATGATCACCAGCTGCACCCGGTCACGGGCGTCGAGCTTGGAGAGCAGGCGGGTCAGGTAGGTCTTGGCGGTGGCCACGCTGATGTGCAGCCGGTCGGCGATCTCCGTGTTGGTCAGCCCCCGGCCGACCAGCGTCAGCACCTCCGTCTCCCGGCCGGTGATGCGGTCCGGCGCCACACGGGGCCTCGGCGCACGGGCACCGGGCCGCGCGGCGAACTCCTTGATCAGCCGGCCGGTGACGGTGGGCGCGATCAGCGCGTCCCCCGCCGCGACCACCCGGACCGCGGCGAGGATGTCGTCGAGGTCCATGTCCTTGACGAGGAACCCCGACGCCCCGGCCCGCAGAGCCCCGTACACGGACTCGTCGTCGTCGAACGTGGTCAGGACCAGGACGCGTGACGTACCGGACCCGCCGGTGATCCGGCGGGTGGCCTCGATCCCGTCCGTGCCGGGCATCCGCAGATCCATCACCACGACGTCCGGGGCGAGTTCGGCGGCCAGCCGGACCGCCTCCGCGCCGTCCGCCGCCTCTCCGACCACCTCGAGGTCCGGCGCCCCGGCGGCAACCATGCGCAGCGCGGCACGGATCAGCGGCTGGTCGTCGGCCAGCAGGACACGGACGGTCACCGGTGTTCCCCCGCCCTCTCGCCCAGGGCGCGTCCGGCCGCTCCCGTGCCCAGGGGCACCCGGGCGGCGACCCGGAAGCCGCCGCCGGGACACGGTCCGGCGTCCAGGTCCCCGCCGAGCAGCGTGGCTCTCTCCCGCAGGCCGGTCAGACCGAAGCCCGGGCCCGGACGGGGTACGCCACCACGGCCCCGGTCACGCACCTCCACCCTGAGCTCGTCCTCGCGGTGGTCGACGCGGACCTGGCAGGAGCGCGTACCCGAGTGGCGGAGCACGTTGGTCACCGCCTCCTGGACGATGCGGAAGGCAGCGGCGCCCACCTCCTGGGGCAGGCCGTCGCGGGCGCCCCGCCAGTCGACCTCCACCCGCACCCCGGCCGCGGTGGTGACCTCGGCGAGCCTCTCCAGCTCGACGGCCCAGTCACCCGACGCCGAGGCGGACGGGGAGGACGTCGAGGAGGCAGACGCCGAGGACGCCGGGGAGGCAGACGCCGAGGACGCCGAGGAGGCAGACGGGAAGGACGCCGGGGAGGACGCACCGCCCGAGGCCGCCGGCCCCGCGGCGCCGTCCGGCGCGTCGTCGGCCGCGCGCAGCGCGCCCAGGATCCGGCGCAGCCCGCCCAGGGTCTCGCGGCCCGCGCGTTCCACCGCCACCATCGCCTCCCGTGCCAGCTCGGGCCGGGTGTCCATGACCCGGGCCGCCGCGCCCGCCTGGAGCGCGATGATGCCGAGACTGTGCGCCACGGTGTCGTGCATCTCCCGCGCGATCCGCAGCCGTTCGGCGGTCACCGCCTCCGCCGCGGACCTCTCGCGCAACTCGGCCGCGTGGGCCCGTGACTGGTGCGCCGCGTGGCCGGCCAGCCAGGCGACGGCCACCGTCAGCGCGACGAAGGGCTCGCCCGCCGTGCCGGACTCCCCGCCGGTGAGCATCCGCACCGACCAGAACCCGCCCAGCACACCCAGCGCCGCCCCGGCCGCGTACAGCGAGTCCCGGCGCGGCCGCACGGCCGCCACCCCGGCCAGCGCGACGTCCACGCCGAGGAACTGCAGCGGCGGGATCTCGCTCTGCCGCCAGGCCGCCGCCAGCACCACCGTCCCGAGGAGAACCAGGCCGTAGGCGGCGACCGGCCGCCGGCGGAAGAACGCGCAGCCCGCCAGGACCGACGCGAAGGCGAGGACCATCAGGACCCGCGCCGCGGGCCCGGACAGACCGTCACGGGGGTAACTGGCCGAGTGGCCCGGCCCCGTCGGCAGCAGGACGAACACCACGACGGGATGCAGCGCGGCCGCACACCACGTCAGCGCGGGCCACACACCGGGCGGAACACGTTCGAGCGGCGCGGGCGTGGAGGAGGCGGACATGCCCCCGATGGTGGCACGGCTCCGTCCGCCCAGCCATCGGCCGGTGGCTGTACGACCGGGGTCGACACGACGCGCGCGGGAATGCCGACCCGGGCCGGACGACCGGCGCCCCCGCCGGACGCCATCGTGGTCCCATGATCGAAGTCGCGAACCTGACCAAACGCTACGGCGGCGTCACGGCCGTCAAGGACCTGACCTTCACCGTCCGCCCAGGACGGGTCACCGGATTCCTCGGACCCAACGGCGCCGGCAAGAGCACCACCCTGCGCGTCCTCCTCGGCCTCCACCGGCCCTCGGCCGGCACGGCCACCGTCGACGGCCGCCCCTTCGGCGGGCGGCCCCGGGGGCTGCGGCAGGTGGGCGCGCTCCTCGACGCCCAGGACGTGCACGGCGGACGGACCGCCCGGGCCCACCTGACCGCCCTCGCCCGCAGCAACCGGATACCGCCGACCCGGGTCGAGGAGGTGCTGGAGGACGCCGGACTGACCGGCGCCGCCCGCCGCCGGATCGCCGGCTTTTCGCTCGGCATGAAACAACGCCTCGGCATCGCCGCCGCACTGCTGGGCGGGGCGCCGGTGCTGGTCTTCGACGAACCGCTCAACGGACTCGACCCGGAAGGGGTGCGCTGGGTGCGCGGGCTGTTCCGGCGCCTGGCCGCCGAGGGCCGCACCGTCCTGGTCTCCAGCCATCTCATGTCCGAGATGGAGCACACCGCCGACGACCTCGTCGTCGTCGGCCGTGGCGAACTGATCGCGGCGGAGAGCCTCGCCGAGTTCACGGCCCGCGGCTGCCGGCAGCGGGTCACCGTGGCCACACCGGCCGCCGACGCGCTCCTCAGTCTGCTCACCGCCGAGGGCGCGAGCGTGCGGACGGAGGGCGGTCTGCTCGTCGCGACCGGCATGGACGCGGGACGCGTCGGCGCGATCGCCCAGCGGCACGGCATCCCGCTCTCCCGGCTCCAGGAGGAACGGCCCTCGCTGGAGGAGGCGTTCATGCGCCTGACCGCCGACGCCGTCCAGTACCCGACGGGAGACGCCCGATGACCACCGCACCGCACGCCTCGCCCCGGACCGCACAGCCCGCCGTGCCGCAGGAGGAGCCCCGGCCCCGCTTCGCGGACCTGGTGGCAGCCGAGTGGATCAAGCTGCGGTCCCTGCGCTCCACCTGGATCGCCCACGGTGCCGCGGCCCTGGCGGTGACCGGCCTCAACGCCGGTACCGCCTACGACACCTACGCGCACTGGGAGGAGCGGACACCCGCGGACCGGGCCGCGTTCGTGCGGGCCGGCCTTCCGCTCCAGGAGGCGTTCACCGTCAACGCCGCCGTCGTGACGACGGTGGCCCTGTGCGTCCTCGGAGCGCTGCCGCTCCTCGGCGAGTTCGCCACCGGCGCCCTGCGCACCACGTTCACGGCCGTCCCGGCCCGGTCCGCGGTGACGGGGGCGAAGGCCGTGGTGGTCGCGGGCTTCGCCACCGCGTGGGGCGCGCTGGTGACGGTGGTCTCCTTCCTCCTCACCCAGGCGATCCTCGACGGCCGTGGCGTGGGCATCGCCCTGGACGGTCCTGGCGTCCCGCGGGTGCTCCTGGCGTCCACGCTGCTCGCTCCCGTCTGCGCGCTGACCGGACTCGCCCTGGCCGCCGCGCTCCGCCGTACGGCCGCCACCGTCCTCGCCTCGGTGACCGCGGTGATGGTGCTGCCGCTGCTGCTCGGCGAGGACCGGTACTGGACGGCGCTCGCGCGGCACGCGCTGCTCCTCGCGGCCTGGCTCCGGCTGACCGCCCCCGGAGGGTCGGCGCCGCCCCCCTACCCCTGGACGGAGGCCGGAGCCTGGACCGTCTACGCGGTGTGGGCGACCGCGGCGGTCTCGGTCACGGTGCTCGCCGTTCGCCGGCGGGACGTGTGAGCGGCTTTGCGCCACCCTCCCCGGCGGCGCGGAAGAGCCGCAGTTCGGGGTCGGTCACGGCGTCGGAGCGGAGCAGTTTCACGTCGGAGTGGTAGCTCATCGACGTCAGCCACGGCATCCGGTCGCCCTGGCGCGGGAGCTGGTCCACCGCTCTGCGGATGTAGCCGGCGGCGAAGTCCAGGAAGGGACGCGTCGGCATGTCCGCGTCGCTCACCTCAGGGCAGGCCGCGTCGTACCCGTGGGCGTCCAGGTGGGACAGCAGACGGCAGAAGTGCTCGCACAGCAGGCCGATCTTCAGCGTCCACGAGGAGTTGGTGTAACCGATGGCGATCACGAAGTTCGGCACCCCGGAGAGCATCATGCCCTTGTAGGCGACGGTGTCCGCGAGCCGTACGGGCTCGCCATCGACGGTGAGAGCGATGCCGCCGACCGCCTGCACGGTCAGACCGGTGGCGGTGACCACGAGGTCCGCCTCCAGCTCCCGGCCCGACTCCAGCAGGATTCCCCGCTCGGTGAACCGGGCGACGCGGTCGGTGACCACCTCGGCCGTACCCCTGCGGATCGCTTCGAACAGGTCGCCGTCCGGGACCGCGCACAGCCGCTGGTCCCAGGGGTCGTACGGCGGGTTGAAGTGCTCGTCGACCGGATAACCCTCCGGCAGATGACGGGTGTTGACCCAGCGGATCAGCTTCCGCGCGGTCTTCGGGAACCGTTGGGCGAACGACCAGAGGGCACGCTGCTGGAGGATGTTCTTGTGCCGCGTCAGGGTGTAACCGCGTTCCTCGCCGAACCACTTGCGCAGGGCGACGGCCACCGCGTCCTCACGGGGCACCGGCATGATGTACGTGGGCGTGCGCTGGAGCATGGTGACGTGCGACGCCGTCCCGGCCAGCGCGGGGACCAGGGTGACGGCGGTGGCCCCGCTGCCGATCACCACCACCTGCTTCCCGGCGTGGTCCAGGTCCTCGGGCCACTGCTGGGGGTGGACGACGGTGCCGCGGAAGTCCTCCCGGCCCTCGAAGTGCGGGGTGTGGCCCTGGTCGTAGCGGTAGTAGCCGCCGGCGCAGAACACCCAGCGCGCGCCGATCCGCAGCCGCTCGCCGGTGTCGGTGCGCTCCACCTCGGCCAGCCAGCGGGCCTCCCCGCTCGACCAGGAGAGGGCGACGACACGGTGGTGGTACCGGATGTGGGCGTCGAGCCCGTTCTCCTCCACCGTCTCGCGCAGGTACGCCAGGATCCGGGGCGCGTCGGCGATGGCCTGCCGGTCCCGCCACGGCTTGAACTCGTACCCGAAGGTGTGCAGGTCGGAGTCGGAGCGGATGCCCGGGTAGCGGAAGAGGTCCCAGGTGCCGCCCGAGGCGCCACGTCCCTCGAGGACGGCGAAGGACTTCGCCGGATGCTCGGTCTTCAGATACCGTCCGGCGCCGATCCCGGACACGCCGGCTCCGACGACAAGGACGTCCAACTGCTCGACAGGCGTCTCGGTGGGGCTCACTGCGTCACTCCCGCTTCGTCACTCCCGCTTCGTCACTCCCGCTGGCCGGGGGTCATCCGACTATGCGCCATGCGCGCCGTCACAACCAGCCGTTGCGCTTGAAACCCCGGTGGATGAAGAAGCAGGCGACCACGATCAGGCCGAGGGCATAGGCGTACCCGTACCGCCAGCCCAGCTCGGGCATGTGCTCGAAGTTCATCCCGTAGACGCCGCACACCATGGTGGGGACGGCGATGATCGCCGCCCATGCGGTGATCTTCCGCATGTCCTCGTTCTGAGCGACCGTCACCTGGGCCAGATGCGCCTGCAGCACGGAGTCCAGCAGGGCGTCGAAGGCGGTGATCTGCTCGGTGACCCGCGCCAGATGGTCGGCCACGTCGCGGAAGTAGGCCCGTATCTCCTCGGTGACCGGCGCCGCCGGATCGGCCGCCAGCCGGGCCAGCGGCTGCGCGAGCGGAACGGCCGCCCGCTTGAACTCCAGGAGTTCGCGTTTGAGCTGGTAGATCCGGCCGGGGTCGGCGGTGCGGTTGTCGGGGGAGAAGACCTGGGTCTCGACGGCCTCCATGTCGTCCTGGAGGGCCGCCGCCACCGTGAGGTACTCGTCGACGACATGGTCGGCGACCGCGTGCAGCACCGCCGAGGGGCCCTCGGCCAACTGCCTCGGGACCGACTCGAGTTCCTCACGCAGCGGGCCCAGGGAGCCGTGGCTGCCGTGGCGGACGGTGACCACGAAGCGGGGGCCGGTGAAGACCATGATCTCGCCGGTGTCCACGACCTCGCTGGTGGCGGTCAGTTCGGCGTGCTCGACGAAGGTGACGGTCTTGAACACCGAGAACAGGACGTCGCCGTACTGCTCCACCTTGGGCCGCTGATGGGCGTTGACCGCGTCCTCCACCGCCAGCGGGTGGAGCCCGAACAACTCGGCGACGTCGGCGAACTGCTCGGCGGTGGGCTCGTGCAGGCCCAGCCAGACGAAGCCGTCGCGGTGCCTGCGCGCGAGGCGGACCGCCTCGTCGACGCTGCCGGGACCGTCCTGCCGGACGCCGTCGCGGTAGACGACGCAGTTCACCACCGTGGAACCGAGGGGCGAACGCGCGGGGTGGTTGAGGTCCACCCGCCGGCTGCGCCGCGCCAGCCGCGCCACCTTGCGCAGGTTGCCGACCATGGACATGTGGGGGCACGCTCCTTCGCCCGACTCGGCCTGTACGGCTGCCCATTGTGCCTGCTGACGCGGCCGGCGCGGCGTCTCGCATGGCGGCCACGCGTTGACGTCCGTGAAACCGCCGTGTTTGCATCGATGCATGCCGCGACCGATGCTCACCTGCCGCCGCTGCGTCGACCTGGTCCGTGTCGCCGCAGCGCTCTGTCGCGTGGCCTGACACCGGTTTCCCCACCGGTCGCTCCTTCCTCTCCGCCGCTCCGGCGGGCCCCGGCACCGCCGCCGAGCGGTGACCCCACGGCCACCGGAGGGTAGCCGGGCCGCCGCCGGCCCGGTCGAGGCACGCGGGTCCCGATCCCGCCCGCCGCCCTGCCGCCCTGCCGCGCGTCACGGTGAGGACAGGTCCCTTCTTCTCCCCGTCCCGGGGCTCTGCCGACCCACGTCCGGTCCGAGCCGTCCCGTCCGGTCCCTGCCGGTCCGTCCGGTCCGTGCCGCCGCTGCGCCCGCCCGGCGAGCAGTGCGCGGGACCACGCGGCGGAGCCGTGCTCGCCGACCCGTCCTGAAGACCACCGCCCCACTCCCAGGAGGCACACCTCATGGCCACCATCCTCTCCCTCTCCGGCAGCCCGTCCCCGACCTCCCGCACCGCGCGCCTGCTGCGCCACCTCGACGCCCGGCTCGCCGGCCAGGGCCACCGGGTGGTCCCCCTGGACGTCCGCACCCTGCCCGCCGAGGCTCTGCTGGGCGCCGACTTCACGCATCCCGCGATCGTCTCCGCCACCTCCCTGGTGGCCGAGGCGGACGGCGTGGTGATCGGCACCCCCGTCTACAAGGCGGCCTACTCGGGTCTGCTGAAGTCGTTCCTGGACCTGCTTCCGCAGTACGCGCTGACGGACAAGACGGTGCTGCCCCTGGCCACCGGCGGGTCTACCGCACACGTGCTCGCCATCGACTACGCGCTCCGTCCGGTGCTGAGCTCCATGGGCGCCGGCCACATCGTGCAGGGCTGGTTCACCCTCGACAAGGACATCACCGTGGCCGAGGACGGCACGGTGACCGTCGCCGAGCACACCGCCAGGGCGCTGGAGGGAGTGGTCGACCAGTTCTCCGCCGCCCTCGAGGACCGCACCCGCCGCACGGTCGTGCGCGCGGTCGCCGCATGAGCGAAGGGCGTCCCGTCCGCCGCACGGGCGCGGGGCGTCCCGGCCCGGAGGCGGCCTTCACCGGGGCGCCCGTCACGGGCGCGCACGTCACCCTCCCCGTGTCCGCCGCCCGTTCCGTGTCCACCGCACCCACCGAAAGGCGAACCCTCCGGTGAACCTCACCTTCCACTGGTTCCTGCCCACCAGCGGCGACAGCCGCCATGTCGTCGGCGGCGGCCACGGTGTCCGCCCCGGCGCGGCCGGAGGCGACCGGCCGCCCACCGTCGGCTACCTCTCCCAGATCGCCCGCGCGGCCGAGGACCTCGGCTTCACCGGCGCGCTCACCCCCACCGGCGCCTGGTGCGAGGACGCCTGGCTGACCACCGCCATGGTGAGTCAGCGCACCGAGCGGCTGAAGTTCCTGGTCGCCTTCCGGCCCGACGCGGTCTCACCCACCCTCGCCGCCCAGATGGCCTCCACCTATCAGCGGCACACCGGCGGACGGCTGCTGATCAACGTGGTGACCGGCGGTGAGAGCCGGGAACAGCGCGCCTACGGCGACTTCCTGGACAAGGACGGGCGCTACGAACGCACCGACGAGTTCCTGGACATCGTCCGCGGGCTCTGGGCGGGGGAGCGGGTCACCCGGACCGGGAAGCACCTGCGGGTGGAGGAGGCCGAGCTGAACCGGCTGCCCGGGACGGTGCCGCCCGTCTACTTCGGCGGATCCTCGCCGCTCGCCCTGGAGGTCGCCGCACGGCACGTCGACGTCTACCTCACCTGGGGCGAACCGCCCGCCGCGGTCGCCGACAAGATCGCCCGGGTCCGCGCGCTCGCCGAGGCGCGGGGCCGCCGGGTCCGGTTCGGCATCCGGCTGCACGTCATCACCCGCGACACCTCGGAACTGGCCTGGGCCGAGGCGCGCAGGCTGCTGGAGGGGTTCGCCCCGGAGACGGTCCGGGCGGTGCAGGAGGGGCTCGCCCGCAGCGAGTCGGAAGGGCAGCGCCGCATGCTGGAACTGCACGGCGGCGGCACCGACGGCCTGGAGATCCACCCGAACCTCTGGGCCGGCATCGGCCTGGTCCGCGGCGGCGCCGGCACCGCGCTGGTGGGCAGCCACGAGGAGGTCGCCGACCGGATCGAGGAGTACCACGCCCTCGGCGTCGAGGAGTTCGTCCTCTCCGGATACCCGCACCTGGAGGAGGCCTACTGGTTCGGCGAGGGCGTCCTGCCCCGTCTCGCCTCCCGCGGACTGTGGACGCACCCGGCCGGCGACGTGACCGCCGGGCGGCCGGCCCTGGAGATCCCCTTCGCGGGGGCCGCCCGCTGACCCCACGGCGGCCCGCCCGCCGAACATCCCGGCGGCCCGCCGGACCGACACCCCGGCGGCCGCCACCGGACGCGCCGGTGCGCCGGGCGGGGACCTCCTCCCGCCCGGCGCACCGGGAACCGTGGTGCCGTCCGGCGACTACCCCTGGTCCGCCGCGAACGACGCCATCCAGGCGAGGGCCGCGTTCCAGTTGATCGTCAGCTCGTTGGTGGACCACGACTGGATGTCGTCCACGTAGCAGAACTGACCCGTGCAGCCCCGCAGCAGGCTCTGCGCCACCGGGTCCTGGATGCTGGAGTTCGGGCCACCGGAGAGCGTGCCCGCCGGCGGGTTGGGCAGGCTCGGCTCCAGCTGGTGGGCGTACCACCGGCTGTGCTGGTTCACCGAGGTGACGTCGCCGTAGCCGGTCACGTACGAGATGTTCAGCGCGTTGCGGCCCAGGATGTAGTCCAGGCTCTGCAGCGCCCCGTCCCGGTACCGCCGGTCACCGGTCAGGTCGTAGGCGGTGGCGATCACATGGGCGTTGTTGAGGATCTGGGCGTTGGAGCCCCAGTCGTAGACGTTGTCCTTCGGGGCGTACGGCATGCCGTAGGGGTGCTCGCGCAGGGTGGTCAGGTACTTCTCGGCGCCCTTGACCACGGACGCGCGCACGGACCGCAGGCCGGGGAGCCGGTTCGGCACGGTGGCCAGGTCCAGCCGGCCGGCCGCCGCGGTGCGCTGCCAGTCGAAACCGAGCGGGTTCCAGATGTCCGCCGTGTGGACGGGGGACTTGAGGATGAACCGCTCGAACTCGGCGTCACCCGTGGTCAGGTAGAGCTGCGCGGCCGCCCAGTAGAACTCGTCGGAGGCGTCGGTGTCCGGGTAGGCGCCGCCGCCGATGCCGTCGTCGGGGTCCGGCAGGACGTCCGGGTGGGCGAGGGCGGCCCGCCAGGCGGTGCGGGCGGAGTCCAGGGCCTTCTGCGCGAACGCCCGGTCGTACGGCTTGTAGAGGCGGGCCGCCTGCGCCGCGGTGGCCGCCAGGTTCAGGGTGGCCGTGGTGGTCGGCGGGTGCAGCTCACGCTTCTTCGGGTCGAGGTGCGGCAGCAGCGGCAGCCCGGTCCACTCCGAGTCGTGGATCTTGTGGTGCGCCATGCCGGCCAGCGGCTGCCCGTCCGGCACCTGCATCTTCAGCAGGAAATCCAGCTCCCAGCGCGCCTCGTCCAGGACGTCCGGCACCCTGTTGCCGGACTCGGGGACGCGCAGGGTCCCGTCGCGCAGGGCGCCCGGGCTGCCGGTCGGCGCGTACAGCGAGCGCTCGTAGGTGCGCAGCAGCTCCCAGGTGGAGATGCCGCCGTTGACGACGTACTTGCCGTGGTCGCCGGCGTCGTACCAGCCGCCGGTGACGTCCAGGGAGTAGTCGCACACGTCCGGCTGGCAGGGCACGGCGGTGTCGCCCTGGTTGGGCGCCTCGCCGACGTGGCCCGCCGGGCGTCCGTAGCCCGGGCGCAGGTCGTCGCGGATCTCCTGGCCGCTGCGCTGGGTGTAGTAGAACTTGAGGGAGTCCAGCCGGAGCCGCTCGTAGGCCTCGGCGGAGATGTCGAAGGGGCGGCTGGTCTCGCCGTCGGCGACCAGTACGAAGCCCTTGCCGGCGCCGCGGTAGGAGCCGAAGTCCACCGAGTGGACGTTCTGCCCCGAGGAGGTGTCGGTGCCGCGCGGCACGGTCCTGCCGCGGGCCACCGTGGTGCCGTCGGCCTTCCGCAGCTCCCACGGCAGAGCGCCGGCCGCCTCGGTGACCAGCGTCGCGTTCTTCGGCCCCCTGGGCAGGTAGGCGACCTGGTTCACCCGGACCCGCGGCCCGGTGTCCGGCTCGTACTGCTCGGGCGGCACGCCTCCGACGAGCGAGATGTCGTCCAGGCACATCCGCCACGCGTCGGCGCTGCCGCCGGCCTGGAAGGCGACCTGGGCCTGCGACGTGTCGGCCGGGGCGGTGAAGGTGTACGTGTAGGCGTTGCCCGAGACGCTCAGCTGCGGGCTGACCTCGAAGTAGGTGTCGTACGGATCCACGGCCAGTCCCACCACGGCCCGTACCACGTGGTCGGCCGGGGTGCCGGTGGCCGAGAAGGACAGCCGGTAGGTCTGGCCCGCCTGGAGGGTCAGGTCGTTGTGGCCGACGATGGCGTCCCAGCGGTTGGCGGTGCCGCCGGGTATCGCGGCACACAGCTCACCGTCCTCGAGGGCGGTGGTGACCCCCGCGCTGCTCCACCAGGGATCGGTGGAGGAGTCGAAGGTGCCGTTCCTGATCAGCTCGACCTCGTCGGCGCCCGCCGGGCCGGCGGGCAGGGCCAGGGCGGCCGCCAACAGGGCCGTCACACCGAGCAAGGTGGTTCTGCGTCGTTTCACGTCCGGGGCTCCTCGGTCGCGGTGCGGGTGGTCACGGGTGTGCCCAACCGGAGTGGGAGCGCTCCCAACGCCGGTAGCCGGTCATGGTCATGCACGATCTGACCCAGCGTCAATGGGGCGGACGTGACGGATGTTCGCCGCGGTCCGAAACGCGTCGTGAGGGCCCTGGAAGTTAACGGCGGGAACGGGGAGGCCGGCGGCCCGGGGCCCGCCCGCGCGGGTGGCGCGCGGGCAGGCCCGGCCCCGACGACGGCCCGCGCGGGCCGCGGAGGGCGCGGCCCGGACTCAGGCGATCGACGCGGAGACGATCGCGGCCACCGCCAGGTTGCAGGAGGCGGTCACCCACACGGCGGGGTGCGGCTCGGGCTCCACCAGGGTGGCGCCCAGCTTGCCCGGGGTGACCAGGTCCACCACCAGGAAGGCCACGGCCATCATCACCAGCCCCAGCAGGCCGAAGACCGCGGTCGACACCAGGCCCTTGCCGAAGTCGTCGTAGGTGGTCCAGATCGACGTGAAGACGATTCCGCCTATGCCCAGGAGGGCCGAGCTGAGCAGCACGGCGGCGTTGCGGTTGCGCTGCTGCCAGATCTGCTGTCCCAGCTTGCCCGGCGTCAGCGCGTCGATCAGGAAGATGCCGAGGATCAGCAGGACCACGCCCAGGGCGCCGTAGGCGGTGGCCCGGCCGAGGCCGTCGAGGATGTCGTTCATGGAGGTCGGCTCCAGGGGTGAATGATCAGCGGTCAAGGAGAGGCAAAATCTAGCGCAGATGTTCGGCCATGGGTCCGGGAAGAGTGCGGTCCGGTCTGGTCATCCGATGTTCGCCGGGTCTTTGCCGTGGCGTCCGCCGCCGTGCACCCGCCCCCTTGTACGGTCCGGCCATGCCGACCGACCCCTCGGTGATCCGGCTCATGGCCGTGCTCGCCGTCCTCGTGACCGCGCCGCTCTCGCTGGCGCTGGGCCTGCGCGCCCTGGAGCTGGCCGGGCTGCTGCGCGGCGCCCGGGCGCAGGTCGCGCCGGTCGTCCGGCTCGCCCCCGGCCGGGGCCGGGGCCGGGAGCGGCTCCGCGGGGACGGCCTTCGCGGGATCGCCGGCTGCGTCCTCGGGGCACTCGCCCTGGCGGCCTGCGCCGCGCTGGCCGCGGTGGCGGCGGTACGCGGGCAGGCGTGAGCGGAGGGCGCGTCAGCGGGTCGCGCCCTCGGGCCACAGGACGGTGACGGGGACTCGGACGCCCAGCGCGTAGGCGACCGTGTCGGCGGTGCCGCCGTGGCCGCGGGCGGGGAGTCCGTCCCAGACGGCGAGCAGTTCGTCGCTCAGCCCGACCAGGATCTCGCCCGCCGCCTGCCGGGCCTGGGGCGTCATCGAGGGCATCCCCGTCGTGTGCACGGCACGCGCCTGCTTGAGCAGGTCGTCGTAGTCGCCCAGGTGCTCCGAGGGCAGGGTGCCGCGGAAGTCGGCGGCGGGGACGACGATCTCCAGGGCCGCACCCGCGTCGAGGGCGAGCCTGGCCAGCGCGCTCTCCGGCCCGTCGCCGGCGCAGGTGACCACCGTCAGGGTTCGCGGGTCGTGACGCCGCAGTCGTCCGGTGAGCGCCTCCTGGGCCTGGGAGACGATCTGGTGGCTCAGGCCGCGGTGCCCGGTGATACCCACGCGCATGGTGCGATTCCTCTACACGAACGAAAGGGGAACGTGATGTCGAACGCCCGCACCATAGCGCCGAGTCGGCCGGCGGGAACCCCGCTGTCCGGGAATCGCCGGGGGACACCGCGCGGTACCGGACCGGCTCCGCCGCCCGCTCGCCCCCGCCGGAGGACCTCACCCCCCGGTGCCCCACGCCGCCTTCCGCGGTCCGCGGGGCGGCTCCCCGCCCTCCGCCGCGGTGGCCGGACGCCTGTCGACGGGCCCCGGACGCCTGTCGAGGAGTCCGCCGGACGCCTGTCGACGGCCGCCGGACGCCGGTTCCGGGCCCCGGGATTGACACCGAACGCCAGGCGGTCGAGTCTGCCGGTCGGCAACGGAGCCACCGGACAGAGGGGTTGGGGAACGATGGGGAAGAGCCGCCGAAGAGCACTCTCCGGGCTGGCCGCGCTGGGCGCGGCGGCGCTGATGGTCGGCGGGGGAGCGGCGCCCAGCCCGGCGACGCCCGCCGAACGCTACGTCGCGCTGGGGGACTCGTACACCTCGGCCCCCGGCGTCCCCCGGCAGGTCGACGCCGACTGCGCGCGCTCCGACCGCAACTACCCGTCGCTCACGGCGCGGTCGATCGGCGCCGCCTCGTTCCGGGACGTGAGCTGCGGTGGCGCGACCACCGTCGAGATGTGGCGGTCGCAGCGCGGCAATCCGCCGCAGCTGACCGCGGTGACCAAGGACACGACGATGGTCACCGTGCAGATCGGCGGCAACGACATCGGCTTCGGCGAGATCATGTCCACCTGCGGCAGCCTCGGCGCCACCGACCCGGGCGGCGCGCCCTGCACGGCGCATTACACCGGCGGCGGCACCGACGTGCTGGCGGACCGCATAGCCGGGGCCGCGCCGCTGGTCGAGAAGGTCCTGGACGCCGTCCACGCCCGCTCGCCGCGGGCCCGGGTGTACGTGCTGGGATACCCGCCGATCCTGCCGGAGAGCGGCCCCGGCTGCTGGCCGGCGGTGGCGGCCGCCGCCGGTGACCTGCCGTACATGCGGGCCACGGCGAAGCGGCTCAACGCGATGCTGCGCGAGGTCGCCGGGAGTTCGCGCGCCCGCTACGTCGACACCTACACCCCGGCCATCGGTCACGACGCGTGCCGGCCGCCGGCCGAGCGCTGGATGGAGCCGCTGGTCCCGGCCTCCCCGGCCGCGCCCTACCACCCCAACGCGGAGGGCGAACAGGCCATGGCCGACGCGCTGCTGGCCCGCCTGGCGGAGCCGGGCCGCGGCCGCTGACCCCCGCCCCCGCGGGCCGGCGGCGCCCCTCCGCGCCCCGCGCCCGCACAGCCGCGGCACCGGTTCGCCGCCCGCGCCGCCGAGGGTGGCGGGCCGCTGCGGGTGACCGGCCGCCGCCCGCGCCCGTGGGGCTGGCTCGGCGTGTCGTCGGGCTTGCGCGCGCGGCTGCGGTGGCGGTGCGCCGACCGCGCCGCTGCGGATGACGGGCAGCGGCCCGCGCGCGGGGTTGCCTCGGCGTGTCGTCGGCCCGTTCGCGGGGTTGCGGCGGCGTGCCGGCCGTGTGGGCGGGGTTGACGGTGCCCGGGCATCGACCGCCGGGCGGTGCCGCGCCGGTGGGGGACGATCGCGCGGGTGGCGGTCATGTCGCGTCGTCGTCCCGGCCCGCGGGCCGCTGAACCCGCCCGCGCCGCGGCGAGGGCCCGGGGCGCGGACGCCGTCGTCCCGGCGACCGCACCGCCCGCCGGGCCGCCGTGCGGGCGGGGCCGCGGGATCAGCGGCCGTCCACCTCGGTCATGAAGGACAGCATTCGCGCGTTGGTCTCCTCGGCCCGGTCGATCCAGGGACCGTGTCCGGTGCCGTCGAGGACCACCGTCCGGGCGCCGGGGACCAGGCGCGGGACCCGCTCCGCCTGCACCCGGGAGTGCAGCAGCGGACTGCGCCTGCCGAGCACCACGTGCAGGGGAACCCGGACGGAGGCCAGCTCGCCGTCGGTGAGCGGCAGCGGTGCGGGCCTGCGGTTGCGCCAGGCGCGGGCGCCGGTCCGCGCCATGGCGCGCAGCTCGGGGACGACGAGCACCGGCTGGTCCAGCCACGTCGCCAGTCGCGGACGGAGCCGGCGGGGCGCGAAGCTCGCGAAGAGACCGGCGAAGATCCACACGAAGAAGCGCGCCCCCACCTTCTCCAGGCCGCCCGGATCGAGCGCGGTCACCGAGGCAAGACGCCCCGGCCGCAGACGGGCGTGGTTCAGGGCCAGCCAGCCGCCGTAGGAGGCGCCGACCAGGTGCACACGGTCCAGCCCCAGACCGGCCAGGGTCTCGTCCAGCCACCGGGCCGAGCGCTCCGGCTGGTGGATGTGCTCGCGCTGCACGCTGCGGCCGGCGTCCCCCGGGGTGTCGACGGCGTACACCGGGCGCTCCGCGCTCAGCGCCGGGGTGACCGTGTACCACATGGCGGAACACGAGCCCGCGCCGTGCAGCAGGACCACCGGGGTCCGCCGAGCCGCCTCCCCGTCGGCGGGACCGTGGCGGTGGACGCGGGTCGTCGCGAACGAGGTCTCGACGTCCAGCTCCTCCAGAACCGGAGCGCCGAGCGCGAAGGCGGCGTCGCAGGCGGCGAAGTAGCGCTCCCGCAGACGCTCGTCGACGTAGTGACCCAGCTCGGGGCGGGTGCGGACGGTGCTCTCGGGCACGACGGCCTCCGGAGGTTGTGCGGAGTTTCGTGATACGAACGTATCACGAACATGGTACGGCTGTACCATCACGTCGACCGGCAGACCGAGGAGCGGGAGCAGCCGATGCCCAGGCGCGTGGATCACGACCGGAGGCGCACCGAGATCACCGAGGCGCTGCTGCGCGCCGCGCACCGGCGGGGTCTGCACGCCGTCGGGATGCGTGACGTGGCGGCCGAGGCCGGCGTCTCCCTGCGGCTGGTCCAGTACTACTTCGACACCAAGGAGAAGCTGCTGCTGCACGGGCTGCGGCTGCTCACCGAACGGTTCACCGCCCGCACGGCGGCCCGCCTCGCCGCCCTGCCGGGAGAGCCCGGGCCGCGGGAGACCGTCGAGGCGCTGCTGCTGGCCGCCCTTCCCTCGGACGAGGAGGGCCGCGTCTTCCATCACGTCTACACCGCGTACGCGGTCCTGGCGATGGCCGACGAGACGCTGGCCGAACAGCCGTTCCTCGGTGACCCGGACGCCGCGGAGGAGGCGGTCGCCCGGCTCCTGGCCCGGGGGCAGGCGGACGGCCGGATCCCCGCGGAGGTGGACGCGCGGCTGGAGGCGGTGAGCCTGCTGGCCATGTCGGCCGGACTGGGCACGAGCGTGCTGGCGGGTCAGCGGGACGTGGCCTCCGCGGAGGCGGCCGTCCGGTACCGCCTGGACCGCGTGTTCACCGGCCGGACCGGGTAGCGCGACCGCCGCGTGCGCTCCGGGCGGCGCGACCGCCGCGCCGCGCACCGCTCCGGCGGAAACGGCCGGGACGGACCTCTCCCCGACAGGCGTACCGGTCGGTATGCTCGCCGGGTCGTCGTCGCTACGGGAGGAACGTCATGTCCGAGGCCGTCAACTCCCGTACCGCATTGCGGATATGCCCGCTCTGCGAGGCCACCTGCGGACTGGTGCTCACCGTGGAGGGGACCCGGGTCACCGGCGCCCGGGGCGACCGGGACGACGTGTTCAGCCAGGGCTTCGTCTGTCCCAAGGGCGCCGCCTTCGGACAGCTCGACGCCGATCCCGACCGGCTGCGGGCACCCCTGGTCCGCACGGGGGGCGTACTGCGCGAGGCCACCTGGGAGGAGGCGTTCGCCGCCGTCGCCGAGGGTCTGGCGCCGGTGCTCGGGCGGCACGGCGGCGACGGTGTCGGCGTGGTCCTCGGCAACCCCAACGTGCACACCGTGGCCGGCGCCCTCCACCCGCGCCTGCTGATCGGCGCGCTCGGCACCGGGAACCTGTTCACCGCCTCCACCCTCGACCAGATGCCCAAGCACGTCTCCTGCGGCCTGCTCTACGGAGACCCCAACGCCATCCCGGTGCCCGACCTCGACCGCACCGACCACCTGCTGATCGTCGGCGCCAACCCGATGGAGTCCAACGGCAGCCTCTGCACCGCCCCCGACTTCCCCGGCCGCCTCAAGGCGCTGCGCCGCCGGGGCGGCACCCTCACCGTGATCGACCCGCGCCGCACCCGCACCGCCGCGCTCGCCGACCGCCACGTGGCCGTCCGCCCCGGCACCGACGCCCTGCTGCTCGCCGCGATGGCACACGTCCTGCTCGAGGAGGACCTGGTCGGCCTCGGCGACCTCGCCCCGCGCGTGGAGGGCCTCGACCGGCTCCCCGGCGCCCTGCGCGAGTTCACCCCCGAGGCGGTCGCCCCCGCCTGCGACGTGGAGCCCGAGGTGGTGCGCGCCCTCGCCCGCGAACTGGCCGCCGCGCCGACCGCCGCCGTGTACGGGCGCATCGGCAGCTGCACCGTGCCGCACGGCACGCTGGCCAGCTGGCTGGTGGACGTGCTCACCGTCCTCACCGGCAACCTCGACCGCCCCGGCGGCGCCCTCTTCCCGCAGGCCGCCACCGCCCGGGCGCCGCGACCCGCCGGACCGGGCCGCGGCTTCACCCTGGGCCGCCGCCACTCCCGGGTCTCTCGCCACCCCGAGGTCAAGGGCGAACTGCCCCTGGCCGCGCTCGCCGAGGAGATCGACACCGGGACCGACGAGGGCGAGCCGATCCGCGCCCTGGTCGTCCTGGGCGCCAACCCGGTCCTCTCCGCGCCCGACGGTGACCGCCTGGACCGCGCGCTCGCCTCACTCGACTTCATGGTGAGCGTCGACCCCTACCTCAACGAGACCTCCCGCCACGCCCACGTCGTGCTGCCACCGCCCCCTCCCGCGCAGAGCCCGCACCACGACTTCGCCCTCAACTCCCTCGCGGTGCGCAACCAGGCCCGCTACACCCGCCCCGCCGTACCGCTCGAGCCCGGCCGCATGGCGGAGACCGAGATCCTCGCCCGGCTGATCCTCGCCGCGAGCGGCGCGCCGGACGCCGACCCGGGAACCGTCGACGCCACCGTGATCTCCCGGACCCTCGGCCAGGCCGTCCAGGACCCGCACTCCCCGGTGCACGGCCGCGACCCCGGAGAACTCGCCGCCGCGCTCACCGGCGCGGACGGTCCCGAACGCCGCCTCGACCTCATGCTCCGCCTCGGCCCCTACGGCGACGGCTTCGGCGCCCGCCCCGGCGGGCTCTCCCTGCGCGAGCTGCTCGACCACCCGCACGGCATCGACCTCGGCCCGCTGCGGCCGAGGCTCGACGAGGTGCTGCGGACCCGCAGCGGGCTGATCGAACTGCTGCCCGATCCCATCGCTGACGACCTGCCGCGCCTGCGCCGGGCGCTGCGCGACCGCCCCGACGGCATGCTGCTCGTCGGACGCCGGCACCTGCGCTCCAACAACAGCTGGATGCACAACCTCCCCGCCCTCACCGGCGGCTCCAACCGCTGCACCCTGCACCTGCACCCCGAGGACGCCGCCCTGCACGGCATCGCCGACGGCGACCCGGTCCGCGTCAAGGGAGCCGGCGGAGAGGTCACCGCCCCCGCCGAGATCACCGAGGCCGTGCGCCGCGGAGTGGTCAGCCTGCCGCACGGCTGGGGCCACGACCGGCCCGGAACCCGCACCGGGCACGCCTCCGCCGACCCCGGGGCCAACGTCAACCAGCTCCTCGACGGCACCCTCCTCGACCCGCTCTCCGGCACCGCCGTGCTCAACGGCGTCCCGGTCACCCTCACCCCCGCCGGCTGAGCCGCCCCGCACCGCCCGGCCGCGTTCGGCGCAACCGGCCGCGCCGTCCGCGGCGCCCCGTGCCAGGGTGGAGGCGACGCGACCACGGTCGGGACGGGAGGCGGGGTGCACCGCGCGAGGCAGAGGCAGCTCCTGCGGGCACACCGGCCGGCCGCGTCCGCCGGAAGGCGGGCACGATGAGCGAGCAGCCGTCCGCCGAGGCGGAGCCCTTCGGGGACCTGCGCAAGCGGCTGGACTCCGAGATGGACCAGATCGCCCAGCAGCTGCGGGCCCTCGCCTCCACCAAGGACCGCCTCCAGGGCCTCCTCGACGCGGTGCTCACCATCACCGCCGAACTCGAGCTCCACGAGGTGCTGCGACGCATCGTCGCCACCGCCATGCAGCTCTGCGACGCCCGCTACGGGGCGCTCGGAGTGCTGGACGAGGAGGGCGAGGCCCTCGAGGAGTTCATCACCGTGGGGCTGAGCGAGGAGGAGTACCGGGCGCTGGCCGGCATCGAGTTCCCGCACGGCGACGGCGTCCTCGGACTCCTCATCAAGAACCCCGAGCCGCTGCGGCTGGAAGACATCTCCGGGCATCCCGCCTCCGTCGGCTATCCGCCCGGCCACCCCCACATGCGGTCCCTGCTCGGCGTCGCCATCAGCGTCCGCGGCGAGATCTACGGAGACCTCTACCTCTCCGAACGACGCGACGGCCGGCCCTTCGACCGGGGCGACCAGGAGGTCCTGGTCGCCCTGGCCAGCGCCGCCGGCATCGCCATCGAGAGCGCCCGCCTCTTCGAGCAGGTCCGCGACAGCGCCGAGACCTTCCAGCGCCTGCTGCTCCCCACCCTGCCCGACCTCAGCCCCTACGCCGCCGCCACCGTCTACCGGCCGGCCGCCGAGCCCAACCACCTCGGCGGCGACTGGTACGACGCGCTGCGGCTGCCCGACGGCGCGCTGGGCATCGTCATCGGCGACGTCTACGGTCACGACCTGCCCGCGGCCGCCGTCATGTCGCAGGTGCGCAACATGCTGCTGGCGCTGTTCTACGACCGCCGCACCCCGCCCAGCGACGTCCTGCGGCAGCTCGACGTCACCGTGGCCGCCGGCCCCGGCTCCGCGGTGACCACCGTGCTGGTGGCCCGGGTGGAGCCCCGCGAGGACGACTGGATCCTGCACTGGTCCTCCGCCGGCCACTTCCCGCCGCTGGTGATCATGCCGGACGGGCAGGCCGAGTACCTGCTGCACGAGCCCGGCGTGCCGCTGGGCGTCGACCCGGAGCTGCCCCGCCCGGACCACCGCAGGCGACTGCCGCCGCAGGCCACGGTGGTCTTCTTCACCGACGGCGTCGTCGAGCACCCCGACCACGCCATCGACGAGGGCATGGACGCCCTGCTCGAACTGGCACTGACGCACGCCGATCTGCCGGTGGAGGACCTGGTGCACGCACTGGCCGACCACCACCCCAGCGACGGCCGCGACGACATGGCCATCCTCGCGCTGCGCCTTCCGGACGAGACCTGAGCCACCTGGGGCGCACGGCGCGCCGGACCCGGTGTGCCGCGCGTCCGTCCGCGCCCCGCCGCGGCGGCGGACGCCGCCCCGAGCCGCGCCGCCGCGACGCGTTTTCCCGCTGGACCCCGCGGCCCGGTCGGCGCGATGCTGGGCCCGCCCGGTCAGGATGGCCGGCGTGCCGGGAGGGGCGGGTTCCATGGACGTGTTCAGGACGACGAGCGGGGCGGTCCGAGGGTTCCGGGCCCGTGCCGACATCGTCGCGGCCCTCGGCATCCCCTACGCCGCACCGCCCTTCGGCGCCGCCCGCTTCCGGGAACCGCTCCCGCCGGTGTGGACCGGGGTGCGCGACGGCACGGAGTTCGGCCCGGTGGCCCCGCAGTCGGCGCGGCTGCCCGGCGCCCCCGTGTGGTCGCCCGGCGACGAGGACATCCTCACCGTCAACGTCTGGACACCCGCACCGGACGGAGGCCGCCTCCCCGTCCTGGTGTGGATCCACGGCGGCGCCTACACCTTCGGGTCGTCGGCCCAGCCCGACTTCGACGGAACCGCCTTGGCCCGCGCCGGACTCGTCGTGGTCACCCTCAACCACCGCATCGGGTTCGAGGGCTTCGGCCACGTGCCGGGCGGGAACGCGACGGGGCATCCGGACAATCGAGGTCTGCTCGACCAGGTCGCGGCCCTGCGCTGGGTGCGCGAGAACATCGCCGCGTTCGGCGGCGACCCCCGCAACGTCACCGTCGCCGGCCAGTCCTCCGGGGCCGCGTCGGTGGCCTGCCTGATGGTGATGGACCGCGCCCGCGGCCTGTTCCGCCGCGCCATCGCCCACAGCCCCGCCAGCCCCTGCTACCCGCCGGGCGTCGCCGCGGCGACCACGCGCGAAGTGGCCGCGGCGGCGGGCTGCCCCGCCACACGGGAAGGCCTGGCGGCCACGGCTCCCCAGGAGCTGGTCACCGCCTCCGACCGGGTGGTCGAGCGCTACCGGCGGGACCCCGCCTCCGGGTCACGTCACTACGACCCCTCGCTCTACGCGCCGGTCCTCGACGGCGACGTCCTGACGACCGACCCCCTCACGGGCATCGGCGCCGGTGCCGCCCGGGACGTGGACCTGCTGGTGTGCCACACCACCGAGGAGTACCGGCTGCTCGACGCCGTCGGCAGCAGCGCCAAGGTCACCACCGAGGAGCGACTGGCGCTCTTCGCGGAGGACTTCGGCCTGCCCGGCGGACTGGTGGACGGCTATCGCGCCGCGATGCCCCACGCCCCGGTGCTCGACGTCTACCTCGCCGTCTTCGGTGACCTGCTGTTCGGCGAGTACGCCAACCGCCTCGCCGAACTCCACAGCCGGGCCGGGGGCCGGACCCACCTGTCGCGCTTCGACCGCCGGCGCGCCGGAGCGGACGGGGGCGTACGGGCCTGGCACTGCGCGGACATCCCCTTCGCCTTCGGCAACCTCGGCGACGACCGTCTGGCGTTCCTCGTCGGAGGCCCGCCCACCCCCGCGGACCACCGACTGGCACGCCGCATGGTGCGCGCGTGGGCCGATTTCGCCGCGACCGGCGACCCTGGCTGGCCGGCGGTCGACGGCGGCTCCGCCCACGCGCGGGTGTGGACCACCGACGACCACACGGGCGCCGGCCTGCCCGCCGTGCCGCGCGCCCTGTGGGCCGGGGTCGGCTTCCCGGTCCTGAGGGCGTGAGCGGGGCGCCGTCGGCCCGGCACGCACACCGGCCGGCCGCCGGGGAGCTCTCCCGGGAGCCGCGTGGAGAAGCCGCCCGGGGAAGCCGCCGGTGCGTCCGCCCGGTCGGGGAAGTCCGCCCCGGCCGCGGCGGGATCAGCTCTCCCCGACCAGCTGTACGGCCCCCGTGGGACAGGTCGCCGCCGCCTCCCGGACCGCGGCGGCGTGCCGTGCGCCGGGCTCCGGGTCGAGGAGGACGACCAGCCCGTCCTCGTCCTGCTGGTCGAACACCTCCGGCGCCAGCAGCACGCACTGACCGGCGCCGCAGCACAGGCCCTGGTCGACCGCCACCTTCACGCCCGGCGCGTCCTCCTTCCCCGGCGTCACCAGCGCACCGGCAGTTCGGTCAGGGCGGTGACGATCAGGCCGTCGTCGAGCTTCAGATCGCTCACCGGCACGGCCAGTTCGAGCCCGGGGAGGCGGCGCAGCATCACCTCGAGCACCACCTGCATCTCGGTGCGGGCGAGCGCCTGGCCGACGCAGGAGTGCGGCCCGACGCCGAAGGCGATGTGCGGGTTCGGGCTGCGGTCCAGCACCATCTCGTCGGCCCGTTCGAAGACCGTGGTGTCCCGGTTGGCGGCCGCCATGCTCAGCATCACCGTGGTCCCGGCGGGCAGCACGCCGTCGCCGACCGCCACGTCCTCGCTGATGAACCGCGGCAGTCCGAGGCCCAGCTGGGCGTCGAACCGCAGCGCCTCCTCGACCGTCGTGCGGATCAGCGAGGGGTCGGCGAGCAGGGCCTCCCAGCGGGAGCGGTCGGCGAGCAGGGACGCCGTCATCTTGCCGATGCTGTTCGCGGTGGTCTCGTGGCCGGCGGCGAGCAGCGCCTTGGCGGTCTCCAGCAGTTCGGCGCCTCCCATGCGGTAGCCGGCGCCGCTGGTCTGCACGATCAGGTTGCTGATGATGTCGTCCTGGGGATCGCGCCGCTTGGCCTCGATGTGGCCGAGCATGTAGGCGTCGAACTCCCCGGTCGAGACGGCGGTCTCCTCCCTGGAGAACCGGCTGTAGTTCATCATCACGTGGGACCAGTGGGCGAACCTCTCCCGGTCCTGGTCCGGGACGCCGAGCATGGAGCAGATCACCCGCACCGGCAGCGGGAACGCCAGCTGTGCGCCGAGGTCGGCCGGCGGCCCGTGCTCGACCATCGCGTCGATGAGTTCCTCGGCCATCCGCTCGATCGCGGGCCGCAGCGCCGTCATCCGCTTGGCCGTGAACCAGCGGCTCACCATGCGCCGCCACTGCTCGTGGGCCTCACCGGCCGCCGCCATGCTCTTGGCGTCGCTCTGGCTGTACAGGTCGGTGCCGTCCGCGCTGAGGCTCACCGCCCCCTCGGCCGACAGGTCCCGGGAGAAGCGCGGATCACCCGTGACCGCCCGGACGTCCGCGTAGCGGGTCAGCAGCGTCATCTCGCCGCCGCCCACCGCGATCCGTGCGTGCGGGCACTTCTCCCGCAATTCCGCGAACTCGGCCGGCGGTTCCAGCGCGGACTGCCAGGCGAACGGGTAACTCAGCGGTGCGGCGGCGGCGTCGTCGACCGACATGGCTGGCCTCCGGAGGCGGTCGGGGAGTGGGATGTCGCGTCACCCTAGGAACGCCTCCGCGCCGCCACCAGAGCGCCCTTCCGGCCGCGCGGCCGGTTCCCGGCGGCCGACCGGCCCCGCGCCGCACGGCGGAACCGCCCGGTCCGCAGGCGTCCGGCGGCCCTGACCGGCCGGTGCCGCGGGCGTGGCGGGCTACGCCCCGCCGGTGCCCACCCGGCGCCACAATGGCGGGAACCGGCGCTCCGGGCTTCCGGGCTCCCGGGCTCCCGGGGCTCAGCCCTTGTCCGCCCCGCCGGCCAGGCCCTCCGTGAGCAGGCGCTCGGCGGCGAAGAAGAGGATCACCACCGGGATCGTCAGCACCACCGAGCCGGCCATCAGCACCGTCTTGGGCACCTCCACCCCGTTGGCGAGCTGCGCCAGGCCGAGCGAGACGGTCCACCGCTCCGGATCCGCCGCGAGGAAGAGCAGGGCGAACAGGAACTCGTTCCAGGCGATCATGAAGACGTACAGGCCGGTGGCCATCAGTGAGGGGACCGCCAGCGGCAGCACGACCTTGCGCACCGCCTGCAGCCGGGTGCAGCCGTCCAGCGCCGCGGCCTCCTCCACCGACACCGGCACCGTCACCAGGTAGTTCTTCAGCATGTAGACCGAGACCGGCACCGTCTGCGCCACGTAGACCACGGCCAGCCCCACCAGGCTGGACGACAGCCCCAGCCGCGCGAAGATCACGAACAGCGGCACCGCCAGCAGGGTGGCCGGAAACAGGTACACCGCCAGGAACAGCGCGCTCACCTGGCGCCGTCCGAAGAACCGCAGCCGGCTCACCGCGTACGCGCCCGGGACCGACGCCAGCAGCGTCAGCGCCACCGTCCCCAGCGACACCAGCGCCGAGTTGAGCAGGAACCGCAGGAAGCCCTGTCCGCCCGCGTCGGAGGAGCGCAGCACGTCGCGGTAGGTGGACACCGTGAAGTCCTTCGCCGAGATCCACAGTGCCCCGGGCTCCAGGAGCAGCGCGTCGATCGGCTTCACCGACAGCAGCACCATGTAGAGGAACGGCACCAGGGTGATCAGCGCCAGCAGCAGGATCACCAGCGGCCGCACCACAGCGAACAGCCGCTCCTCGAACCGGGCCCGGGACACGCTCACGACCGCTCCTCCTGAGCCCTGTCGCCGAAGAACCGGAAGTAGAGCCCCAGCAGCACCATCAGCGAGGCCGCCAGCACCAGCGCCTGCGCCGCCGCGGCGCCCACGTCGTACCGCGCGGTCAGGAAGTCGTAGACCCGCACGGCGGCCACGTCGGTGCCCGCTCCGCCGCCCGTCAGCAGGTAGACGTCGTCGAACTTGTTGAACGTCATGATGAACCGCAGCACGCACAGCAGCGCGAGCACCGGCGCCAGCTGGGGGAGCAGGACGTACCGGAACCGCTGGGTGGGGGTCGCCCCGTCGACCGTGGCCGCCTCCTCCAGGGTGGCCGGGACGGCCTGGAGCCGGGCCAGGACGAAGAGGAACGCGAACGGGAAGTACCGCCAGCACTCGAAGGCGATCACCGTCAGCAGTGCCAGCGGGAGGTCGACATGGACGCCGGACAGGCCGACCTCGTACCGGCGGGAGGAGAGGAAGGCCACCGGGTCGTCCCAGCCGAGCAGACGCCGCCCCCAGTCGTTGACGATGCCGTACTGCGGGGAGAGGGCCACCTGCCAGACGAACGCCACCGCGACCACCGGGGCGACGTACGGCAGCAGCATCGCCGCACGCAGCAGCCCTCTTCCACGGAAGCGCCGCCGCAGGGCCAGCGCGGCGACCAGACCCAGCAGGAGGGAACCGGCCGTGCCGCCCACCGTGTAGACCAGGGTGACCAGCAGGCTCTCCCAGAAGCCGCCGGAGCCGAACACCTCCGAGAAGTTCTCCAGCGTCCAGTCGCCCAGCAGGCCCATGCCCTGGATGTCGACCAGCCGGGCGTCCTGGAAGGCGAGCAGCACCGTCCACAGGATCGGCAGCGCGACGACCACCAGCACCACGAGGAAGGTGGGGGAGACGAAGGCGAGGCCGGCCCGGTTGGCGCGGCGGCTCGCGGTCATCGGCCGGCCGCGCCGCGGTGCGCGCGGTCGCCGCGGCGGTCCGGGCGGCGGCTCCGGCGGTGGCGCGGTGGTCGCTGTGCTCATGGCGACCTCGTGGTCCCGGAGGAGCGGCCGAGCGACCTCTGGAGCGAGGCGACCTCCTCGTCCGCCTGGGCGGCCGCGCCGGCGGGGGAGAGCTGACCGCCCGTCATCGCGCCGATGGCCTTGGACACGGGCAGCTCGCCCCCCGCGGCCCCGACCAGCGCGCCGTGGCCCTGCGCGATGCCCCAGCGGCGCATCCGGTGCACCCCGTCCACCAGGCGGTCCAGCAGTTCCGGCGGGTACACCTCGTCGATCGGCCGGCGCGTGTCCACCCCGAGGTCGCTGCTCCGCCAGGCCCGCAGGTAGCGGTCAGGCTCCCCGGCGGTGCCCCGGCGGACGGGGATCTTGCCCTCCGGCGCCATCCCGAACCAGCCCTCGTAGCCCGGCCCCATCATGTACTCCACGAACCGGCGGGAGGCCTCCTCCTCGGCGGTCCGGGTGACCGCCCAGGACGTCACCTCCCCGAACTGGGCCGGTCCCCTCGCGTCCGGGCCCTCGAGCGAGGTGACCACCCCGCTGTTCGCCGCCAGGAACCGCGGGTCGTCCTCGCACTCCGGGCAGCTGGGCAGGGCGTCCGAACGCAGCCCGGCCATCTCGTCCAGGACGAAGGACGACCAGATCACCATGGAGCTGCGGCCCGCGAAGTAGGTGGCGCGGGTGGAGTCCACGGTCTGGGTGCCGGGAGCCCCGTAGTCCCGGGCGAGACGGTCGTAGACGGCGAACGCGCGTTCGCAGGGCGGCGACTCCAGGGCGACCCGTCCGGCCTCGACCAGCCGGCAGTCGTTGGCCAGGGCCAGGTTCTCGAAGCTCTGGGAGGTGAAGACGTCGGCGGGGTCGGTGGCCACGGACGCGCCGTCCAGGCCGCCCCCGGTCAGCCGCTTCGCGGCGTCCAGCATCCGGGCGTAGGTGTCGGGCGGCGGCAGGCGCCGCTCCTCGAAACGGTCCTTGCGGTACACCAGCAGCTGCAGCCAGGCGTCGGAGGGGACCGCGAGCCGGGTGGATCCCTCGGAGGCAAGCGCGAGGGCGTTAGCGTCGAAGGTCCGGGACCCCAGTGCCTCCACGACGCGGCCCGGGACCCGGGTGTTCAGGAGCTCGTTGCCGTACATCTGCCAGATCTGGCCCAGGGTGGCCGCGCCGATGACGTCCGGCAGGGTCCCGGAGGCGGCCGCGGACATGATCAGCTGCGGCATCTGCGCCTCGGTCACGCCCACCAGTTCGACCTGGACGCCGGTGTCGCGCCGGAACCGGTCGATCACCTTCTCGGTGGCGGCGATCCGGTCCGGCAGGCTCTCCTGGGACCACACGGTGATCCTGCCGTCCGCGGGGCCCGGCCCCGTCTCCCCCGAGCAGCCGGAGACCGTCCCGAGCAGCAGGGCCGCCGTGGCGCCGAGCGCGGCCTTCCTGGACCGCCGGGCCTCACGCATGGGGGACCTCATCGCCTTCCGCCACACCGGGCCGGGTCGCCCGGCGTCACCTTCCGGTCCCTCAGGAGTAGGCGGAACCGGCCGCTCCCGTCAACCGGAGGGCGGTGAACGGGCGGTGGCGCCGGGCACGGCGGCCGTTCGGCCCCGCACCGGTTGCGGGTGGCCCGGCGCCCGGTTCGGATGGGCGGACGGACGGATGCGGTACACCGGCGGCGGGAGGCGGAATGCGAGGCAGGCGGCAGGGTCGCGCGGCCGTGCGGGGCGTGGTGCTCCTCCTGGCGGTGGCCGGAGCCGGCGCCTGCGGCGCGGTGCAGGAGCGGCGCGACGCGGCGGAGGCCGAGGCCACCCGGTTCGTCCTCGACCGGGAGGCGGGACGGCACGCCCTGCTGTGCGCCGCGCTCGCTCCGGGCACCCGCGACGAGCTGGAGGAGACCGCGAAGAGCGGATGCCGTGAGGCGATCCGGCAGGCCATCGAGGAGGACGACCTCCCACCCGCCGGCGCGGTGCGCGCCGTGGACGTCTGGGGCGACCGGGCGCGGGTGGTGCTGGAGGGCGACACTCTCTTCCTGTCGCAGTTCCCCGGCGGCTGGAAGGTGACCGCCGCCGGCTGCGAGCCACGCCGGGACCAGCCCTACCGCTGCGGCATCAAGGGCGGGTGAGGGACGTGCGGCTGATGTTCACCGCGACCCTCCTCATCATCTTCGCGGGGCTGGCCTACTTCACGGCGCTGGGGCTGACGCACCGATGAGACGCCGGTGAGAGACGCCGGTGAGACGCCGATGACGTCGGCCGGCCGCGCGGGGCGCTTCCTGCGTGAGAACAGCCTCGGTCTGGCGTTCCTGGCCGGCTTCCTGCTGACCCTGGCCGGCCAGCTGCTGGCCGGCCGCGCCGAGATGAACAACGACCTGGTCGCCGCCGGGCTGCCCGCGGTGGGCCTCCTCGCCTACGCCTCGTCCTCGGACTTCGCGGTGGACGTCACGGAGAACTGGCAGTCGGAGTACCTGCAGTTCTTCTTGTACATCTTCGGCACGGTGTGGCTGCTGCAGCGGGGCTCGCCCGAGTCCAAGGAACTCGGGCGGGCCGGCACCGAGTCGGACCACGACCAGCGGACCGGTGCGCATGCCCGCGAGGACTCCCCCCGCTGGGCGTCCGCCCGGGGCTGGCGGGGGCTGGTGTTCTCGCGCTCGCTGGGGCTGGTGATGGGCGGCATCTTCGTGCTCTCCTGGCTGGCACAGTCGATCACCGGCACGGCCGCCTACAACGAGGAACGGCTGCGTGACCTGGACGGACCGGTCGGCTGGAGCGGCTACGTCACCTCCGCCGACTTCTGGAGCCGCACCCTGCAGAACTGGCAGTCCGAACTCCTCGCCGTCGCGTCGATGGCGGTCCTCTCCATCTACCTCCGCCAGCGCGGCAGCCCGGAGTCCAAGCCCGTGGGCGCCCCGCACACGGCGACCGGCGTCGAGGGCTGAGCGGGGCCGCGAGGTGAGTTCCGCCGCGGGGGTTTCGCCGCCGCGGAGCGCCGCCCGCTCGCGGGGACGGACCCCCGTTTTTCCCTGTTAAAACTGGTTCTGACCAGGTGTTGTGCTGACTTGGTGCTGGCAGTCGCGGAAGCCAGCGGCGGGGTGAACGAGAAGGTCCGAATCGTTCGCATCCGAGAATCCCCGCAGGTCAGATGTCGCGGAAGAGACCAGCCAGCGTGGTGACCTGCCACGATGAGGGTGCCTTGCTGGCTGACCTGGGCAAATAGCCTTTCGGTTGTTTCACGCTCATGCCCGTTGATGGGGTTGGAAGTCCCAGAGAAGTCCCAGAGGACTCCCATGACTGACGGTGCCCTTTCGGTTCTACTCGACGTAGGACGGAGCGTGGACGCCGAGACCTGAGCGCCGGCGGTCGCCTTGACCGAACGACAGCGCGGCCTCCCTGGATCGCCTGCCCGTCGGCTACGTCGGCGTGATGGGTTCCCGCGAGGAACGCCTACTCCTACTGCGAGAGGCCGTTGTACGAGATGCCGGCGGCGGCTCATCTCCCCTCGCGCGGAGAGGACAACGCCCCGCGAAAGTTCCACCACCCTGGCTACTTCCTGCGCGCCCCGGGCGACATCAAGGTCACCAAGCTGGGAAACGATCCCATAGCGGGATCCTCGCGGTCCCACGCTGCTCTGTGCTCGTCGCCCTCGACGCGCCAGGCGGCGCGGGCGCGGGTACCGGTCGGCGGGGAGCTGTGTTCGAAGTGAGCGGCATTCGCTGGCCGCCGCAGGTTCGGATCATGGCCGGGTTCCGGCGACGAGCGTCATCACAGATGGCCCAGCCAGAACAGGTGGTCGTCCAAAAGTTCGGGCAGGTGGCTGAATGGTCCGCCGTCGTAGCCGGGTGTCCGAGCCGGGTGGGTCTCCGGGATGTTCGTCACGGAGACCATCATCCGCCAGCGGTCACAACAGCGCCGGGGCGGGCGGCGCCGGAGCTCCTTTGCGGGACAGCCCTGCAGTCGCGCCGACGAATTTATAAGACTTCTTTTGAAATGCCCCGAGTGCTTGTTTCACGGCTTGATTCAAGCCGAAGTATCAGCGGGGCAAATATCAGCCATGGGCTTTATGTCGCGAAACGCGTCTCGCTCCGGGCAGGGTGCGCGCCGCGCCCCATCGTGAACTGACGTCCGAAAAAGCCCAGTTCAAAGGCGGTGTCGACGAATGGCGAGGGGTAGCGTCGCACCAGAGCGTGACCGGTGGCCGAATTCGCACGCCATTGACACGCGAATATACACGCGCTTGAATCCGGCTCGGCCCAGGAATGCAAGATTTCCCGGTGCGTAGCCGCGTTGCCGAACAGAAAGGCTGGTCGCCCCGTAATGAGGAGAGTTCTCGCGCTGAACGCCGGACTGCGCAGGTTCGTCGTAGCCCGCGCGCTCTCCAGGGCCGGCGACGCGGTGTTTCCTATCGGCCTGGCCGCTGCCATGGTCGAGCGGTCGTTCGGGGTCGCCGACGTCGGCTTCGTCATGGGGGCCTCCTTGGCGCCCGTGGTCCTGCTGATGCCCATCGGCGGAGTGGTCCTGGACCACTTCAACGCCCGGATCCCGATGGTCGCCGCTGACACCGTCCGCACGGTCCTCCAAGGATTGCTGGCGTTCTCGCTGCTAGCTGGCCGCCCGCCCCTCTGGTTCATCCTGATGCTTTCCCTGGCCTCCGGGGCGGCGCAGGCGTTCTACCAGCCTGGAGTGGCCGGCATTTTGCGGCAGCTGGCACCGGAACGGCTCCGTGAGGCGAACGCGACCATCCGCACGCTGGAGTCGGTCATCTCGCTCACCGCGCCCGCTCTCGCCGGGGTTGTCATCGCCGTGTCGGACGCGGCGCTCGTCATCGCGCTGGACGCCTGTACCTTTGCCGCGAGTGCCTGGCTGCTGGCCGGCATCCGCCTCGGCGACGTGGCCCCCGTTAAGTCCCCGCCCAAGATCTGGCGCGAGCTGCGGGAAGGCTGGCAAGAGTTCACGGCCCAGCCGTGGTTGTGGTCCGTGGTTTCGGTATTCTCGCTGTTCGGCTTGGTGGTCTTCGGCCCCTTCGACGTGCTGAAGGCCGTCCTGCTCATCGACCGGTTCGGAGCCTCGTCCTACGCGTGGCTGATGTCGGCCTTCAGTCTGGGGGCCGTACTCGGCGGACTCATCGCCCTGTGGACCACACCCGTTCGGCCGCTACGCGCGGGCCTGCTGGCGCTGTTCGGCTTCGCACCGCTGCCCGTCGTCATCAGTTTCGATCTGCCCGTGCTGCTGGTTGCGGTGGCCATGGTGGCGGGCGGTGCCGCCAACGCCTACTGGGCGGTGGCCTGGGCGACCTCCGTGCAGTCCCACGCGCCGCCGCACGCTCTGAGCCGCATCCACGCCTACGACGTCATCGGCTCCATTGGCCTCATGCCGGCGGGACGAGCCCTGACCGGCGTGGCGACGGCGTGGACAAGTGCGACCGCCGTCCTGTTCACCTCCTCCGCGGCCCTCCTCGTGGGCTGTGCGGCGCTGCTGCTCGTGCCCGCGGTACGCAGACTTCCGGCCGCCCGGCCGGCCCAGGAACCGAAAACCCCGGCCGGCCAGGCCTCCGACACACGCCATGCCCGAGATCACTAGGAGCGGAATGCGACACCCCCGGACAAGCCGTACCCTGACCGCCAAGGAGTTCGCCGACATCAAGCACACGGTGTCGATCCGCTCCCAGTCGCGAGCACGGCTGCGGCAGGACACCGGCTATGCCTCGGACGTCCCCCGCGAGGTCAGTCTGCAACTCACCTACAAGTGCAATCTGCGCTGCACCCACTGCTACCAGTGGAATGAGCAGGGCTTCTTCCGCGACTGGGGAATCGAAAAGCAGCGCACCGAACTCGACCTGTCCGTCGTCGAGGACGTGCTGCAGGCCACCGCGCCGGTGCGCGGGAAGCTGTTCCTATGGGGTGGCGAACCGCTTATGCACAGAGGGTTCGCCGAGGTGGCACGCCTGATCGAGCGCTATCCCCGCACTGTGAACATGTGCACCAACGGCCTGCTGTTCCAGCGCCGGATGGACGACCTGCTGCGGATCGGTCGGGACCTCAACCTGCTGGTCAGCCTGGATGGTCTAGGCGCGGACCACGAGGAGCTGCGCGGCAAGGGCACCTTCGCACGCACCACACGGAACATCGAGACGATGCTCGACCTGAAGCGCAAGGGTGAGTTCCAGGGCGAGCTGTCGCTGTCCTGCATGGTCTCGCACGTGACGGTCCACCGCATGTACGAGTTCATGGAGTGGGCGGAGCAACTGGACGTCAACACGGTCTACTTTCAGTTTCCTTGGTACATCAGCCCCGAGGTCGCGCAGGCGATGGACTCCGTCTACAGCGAGCACTTCGCATGGCTGTCACCGGAGACCGGCACCGCGCGTCCCACCTGGCACTCCTATACCTACCAGTTGCCTCCCGACCTGCTGCCGGTGCTGCGTGACTCCATGGCGCGGCTGGCCGGCCGCGTCTGGCGCCCCCGGGTCCGCTACCAGCCCCAACTGGAACCGGACGAGGTCGAGTCGTTCATTCTCGGCACGTCCCGCCCGGCGCAGCGGCGCACCCGCTGCCTCGCGGTCACCAACCGGATGGAGGTGCACGCGGACGGCAACGTCAGCTCGTGCAAGTTCTTTCCGGAGTTCGTCGTGGGCAACCTCTACGAATCCTCGACGACGCAGCTATGGCAGAGCGAGCGGTTCCGTCGTGTCCGCTCCATCCTCGCCGAGACCGGCATGATGCCGGTCTGCTCCAAGTGCATCCTTCTCTATCTGAACGGAGTGTGACACCTCATGAGCAACGCGACCGAGATCACCGAGACGGAGACCCGCGTACGGAACGTGCTCGCGGAGGTGCTGGAGGGCAGGATTCCAGTGGAGGAGATCACCGTGGACGCCGACATGGTCCAAGATCTCGGCCTGGACTCGCTGCAGGCCATCCAGTTCCTGCTGCGCGTCGAAGACGAGTTCGACGTGGAGCTCGACTACGAGAGCCTCAGCCTGGACCATCTCCGCTCGGTGCGGTTCTTCACCACCGAGGTCCTCAGGCGGTCGGCGCGCGAACAGTGAGCGAACCGCGTCAGGCCCGCACCGGGGCCGTCCTTTTCGGATCCTTCGACGCCGAACGACGTTGGCGTCCGGAGGGCCTCGCCTCGCTGCCACAGCTCGCCGACCCAGGCGCCGACCGGCTGGTGGCGTGCATGGACGAGGCCCTGTTCGCCGCCGCCGAACCGGGCGACCTGCTGATCACCAGGGAACCGGTCGCCCCGGCGCTCGTCGCCGCACGGGAAGCCGCAGGCTACACGTGCGAGCACCACCACACGGGCGAGCCGCACCCCGGCCCCGATGCGGACGCCGATGTGGAGCACCGGCTGCTCGCGAATGCCGGACTCCTGTGTCGGATCGGCGGGTCCGCCCGGCTGCACCCGTATGCCGTCCTCCCCGCGACCGGCGTACTGGCCGACCTCACCGGCCACGCCGCCGACGTACCCGGTGGCGAGCAGGTGGCCCGGGTCAACGGCAAGGCTTGGTCCAGCCTGCTGGCCGCGCGACACGGCTTGCCCGGTGCCGGCCGTGTCGTCAGGTCGGCGGCCGAACTCGCCGACGCGGTACGGTCCTACGTCGAGCCAGGACATCCGGTGGTCCTCGTCAAGGACAGCTACGGAGTGGCCGGACGGGGAACCTTCGAGGTGACCTCGGAACGGCGGCTCACCAGGCTGGTAGCCCATCTACGCCGCCAGGAGGACCGCGGTCTCGCCGTCGAGTTCGTGATACAGCCGCGCTACGACCGCGTCGCGGACTTCTCCAGCCACCTGCGGATCAACCCCGACGGCTCCTGGCTCCTCCTCGGTATTCAGCACCTGGCCAACTCCGGCTACCGCCACGAGATGTCCGGGCCTGTCCCCCAGGCTCTCGTCGGCGACCTGCGCCGTCCCGCCCACCCGGAGGCCATGGAACTGGTGGCCCGCTCACTCGCCGAGGAGGGCTACCACGGACCCGTCTGCGTTGACTCCATGGTGCTCCGGGACGGCACCTGGATCCCGGTCCTGGAGGTGAACGCCCGCATGTCGATGGGAGGGCTGAACCTCCGGCTCGACGACCGGGCGCGCGAGCACGGCCTGCGCAGTCATCTCTGGCAGGAAGACGTGACCATTCCAGACGGCTTCGATGTGGACCACCTCCTGAAGCTGCTGCACGAGGAAGGGTTGCTCTACGAGGGCGGGACCGGCGCGGGTGTGCTCCTCCTCGTGGGCGGCGCCCTCGTTGCGCCGCGAGGGCGCCTGATCTGCGCGGCGCTCTGCCCGCCGGACGAGTTCCCGCGCCTGCGAGCGGCCACTCGCGCTGTCGCCGCCTCGGCCGGCATTGTCCTGGCGAGGGCGGCATGAACTGGCGCATCGGACTGATCGGCGCCACTGGTATCGCTGCGCGCGCCATGATCGCACCGAGCCGCGACAGGCACGACTTGGTTGTGCACGCGGTGGCGGCGTCCGACAGGGACCGGGCGGCCGCGTTCGGCCGACGGCACGGCGTCACGGTGCTGCCGAGCTACGAGGACGTGGTCACGGCACCGGACGTCGACGTCGTCTATATCTCGCTCCATAACTCGGCGCACCTCCAGTGGGCTCGGCGGGCGTGCGCGGAGGGCAGGACGGTACTCGTGGAGAAGCCGCTGTGCCTGTCCCTCACCGAGCACGACCTGCTGCGGGAGGCCGAGCAGCGGGGGGGCGGGCAGGTCCTCGAAGCACTTCCCACCCTCGGCCACCCCTGGCACGACGTCGTGCGGCGCGTGCTGCGCCAGGGCAGGTTCGGCCGCCTGCGGGACGTGCAAAGCCGATTTGCCTTCCGGACGCCCGAGCCCGGGGGCTACCGGCTCCGGCCCGACCTGGGCGGCGGCATTTTCTACGACGTGGCGAGTTACTGGCTCCAGGCCCTGCAGGAGACGGTCGGGCTGCCGTCATACGGCGGTGCCGGCACCGCGTGGTGTGCGGAGCCGCACGGCGTCGACCACGCCTTCGAGGCCGTTCTGCCCCTGCCGGATGGGGCGACCGCCACCCTGACCTGCTCGTTTGCCGCACAGCACACCGCCGAGCACCTCTTCCACCTCGACGAGGCGCGTGTGCGGGTTCGAGGAGTCTTGCTGCCCGCTGCGGGCGCCGTCGCGCTGAACGTGGCGATCCGCACCACGACCGGCCACACGGAGATCACACGTACCGAGCCGGTGTCCTACTACCCACGTCAACTCGAGCGTCTCGCGCAGCTGTTGAGCGGCCGGGCCGGGCACTGGGGCGCCGAGTCGGCGGCGGCGCGCGACCGGATCCGGATCATGGAGCACATTCACCGTACGGCGCGGCGGGAGATCCGCGCCGCCGCCCTCGACGAGGAGCACAGATGAGCCCTGAGGACTTCGACCCGGCGGTCACCGCCTTGCTCGCGGCGGTCCAGGTCACGCCGGCGGAGGTAGCAGCATGCACGCCGATGACCGGCGGTACATACAACTCCCTGCTGCGGCTGGTACTGCGGGACGGGCGGCGCTGGGTGGTCAAACAGCCACCGGCCGCAGGAAGCGGGTCGGCGCTGCGGTACGAGCACGATCTCCTGCGAGGCGAGGCGGAGTTCTTCCGGGCGGCGCGGGACGTATCGGGTGTACCGGTACCGCAGCTGGTGCATGTGGAGGATGGTGGCAGCCCGCCCGTGGTGTCAGGCATCGTGATGACCGAATGTCCCGGCGTGGCCTGGAGTGAGGTCGACGCCTCCCTCACGGCAGGAGAACGGACGACCCTGCGGCAGGAGTTGGGCCGCGTCGTCGCACGGCTGCACTCCCTCACTGGTCCGGAGTACGGCTATCCCGCCCGCCCCTTCGGACCGCCCGCGGCCGACTGGCGGAGCGCCTTCACCGCCATGACCGGTGCCGTCCTGGACGACGCCGAGCACCACGGCATCGAACTTCCCCGCCCCACGGCACAGGTGCGGGAGCTGCTTGCGGAAGCGGGAGAGGTGCTGACCGCTGTCACCCGGCCCGCCCTGGTCCACTTCGATCTCTGGCAGGGCAACCTGCTTCTTGACGGCGACGTGGGCGCCAGGACCCTCTCCGGAGTGATCGACGCGGAGCGGATGTTCTGGGGCGACCCTGTAGCCGAGTTCGTCTCCCTCGCGCTCTTCGACGACATCGAACGCGACGACGCTTTCCTGACCGGCTACGCCGAGGCTGGCGGCGAGGTGGCGTTCACGGACACCGTGCGCCTGCGGCTCGACCTGTACCGTTGCTACCTGTACCTCATCATGCTCGTCGAGGCGGTACCCCGCCGCTACTCTCCCGAGCAGCTCGCCTGGACCCGCCGCACCGTGGGGAAGCACCTGACGGCGAGCCTCGACGCGGTGGCCTCAGCCCTGGCCGGCCAACCGTGATCGCCGTCCTCACTTCAGGCGTGGCGCTCGGCGTCCATGTGCCCGGCCTGCTGCTCGCCTCACGACTGCGTGAGCGCGGAGCCGAAGTCGTCGTGGAGGTGGTCGAGAGGCTCCTCCCCGCCGACCGGCTGCGCAGCATCGAGGCATCCCGGACCATGTTCCACCGGGACTTCCGCGTGGCCCGGGCCGGCCAGCAGCTCGCCGCCGACCCTTCCTCCGCAGTCGACGACGCCGCGCTGGAGGAGCTGCACCGGCGCTGGACGACCCTCGGGGTCCAGCGTGCGGTGGTGTTCTCCGGCTTCTGGACGGGCCCGCTCGCACGGCTGTCCGGCATGGGCCTGCCGCTGCCGCGGGTGACCGTCTGCCATGTCGACTCCGTGGAGTCGCCGTCGTTCCGCCGCACCGGTCCCGTGACCGCCGACGCGCAGGTGGTGAGGCTCGCCTCGTGGGCCACGGGCAATCTGCCCTGCACCATCCCGGTCACCCGCCGGGCACCCGTGCCGTGGGCGGAACGCAGCGGGCGGCTCCTCGTCCACGGCGGAGGCTGGGGCATGGGCACCTACCGGGAACGCGCCGCCGACCTCGCCGCCGCCGGTCACACCCTCGACCTCGTCGTCCACGAGCCGGATGAGGCACTGACCGCGCCACAGGACAGCCACGCGTACCTGATGGACCCGTCCTGGCACCCGTGGCACGACGACGGCTACCCGCCCCTCGGCCGCCTCCACCCAGGTGAAGACCCCGGCTCAGTACAGTACCGGCGGGGCACCGCGCACCACGCCTCCTTCGACATGGCCCGCCAAGCGGCAGCCATGGTCAGCAAACCAGGCGGCGGCACCCTCCTGGACTCCCTCTGGTCCGCCACCCCCCTCGTCCTGCTCGAACCCGCCGGCCAGCACGAGGAGCACAACGCCCGGCTGTGGTGTCAACTCGGCTTCGGGGTCCGCTACGAGCAGTGGCAGGCAGCGGGCTTCGACCCCGAGTTTCTACGGCCGTCCCACGAGGCCCTGCTCGCCGCCGGGCGAGGACCGACATGCCCACCCGACCTGGCCGACATGCTCGCCACGCAGGAAGGACTGTCGTGTACGCGATGAAGATGGTCGAGGCCGACCGGGATGCCGCCCTGCACGCCTCCTTCACCCAGGAAGAACGACTGGCCACCGGGCGACACGTGCATCTCCAGAACAACGTGCTGACGTTCGGCTGCCTCGTGGAGGGCGCGCTGGACCCGGGACGGCTGCGGCATGCCTTCCTGATCCTGCAGCAGCGGCACGAGAGCCTCCGCCTCGTCTTTCCGGAGCAACCCAATGGCACCGGCGGCACAGCGGCGCTGCGCCCACCTCAGGACACCAGCTTTCACGTCGAGCAGGTCACGTCCGCCACTCCAGAGGCAGGGCTGCGGCAGGCCCAAGCTCTGGTCGCCGAGGCCGCCGCAGCGCCGTTCGACCTGGCGACCGGGCCGCTGGTGCGGCTGTTGTGCGTGCGGATCACCCCGGTGTTGCACCTCGTCGGATG
Organism: Streptomyces abyssomicinicus; assembly: GCF_008974245.1. Classification (GTDB taxonomy): domain Bacteria; phylum Actinomycetota; class Actinomycetes; order Streptomycetales; family Streptomycetaceae; genus Streptomyces; species Streptomyces abyssomicinicus. The sequence goes on from NZ_BBZI01000010.1 coordinate 66,022, forward strand.
CGTGGTCGACCACATCGTCGTCGACGGCGAGTCCTGCACCGTCATGGCCGAGGAACTGTTCAGGCTGTACTCGGCGGACGGCCCCGACGCCACAAACCTGCCCGCCGTCCGCACTCAGTTCCCCGACTTCGCCCATTCAGAACGACTCCACCTCCAGGGGCGGACGCTCGACACACTCCTCGCGTACTGGCGCCGCAAACTCGACGGCGTCGGAGCGATCCCGCCGTCCCACCTGCGCGACCTCGCGACCGATGACGGGCACAGGCCCGCAACAGAGCGTCGGCTCCTGGTGCGCAGGGCCGTGATCGAGGAGCCCCGGACCACCCGCCTGCGGGATGCGACACGCCTCCGGCGCGCCACGCTGACAGCCGTCTTTGCCGCGGCGCTCAAGGACGTCGTCCGCCAACGCCGACTGAGCCTCGGCATGACCGCAGAGCAGGCCGGAGACGTGGCCGTGATGGGCTCCATCAGCAACCGCCACCGCCGCGACATCCGGCACTGCGTGGGCTACTTCGCCACACCGTGTGTGCTGCGCACCGATCTCCGGGACGCACCGCCCTTCACCGAAGCCGTCCGTAGGGAGACCGGAACACTCCTCGGCACACTGCGCCACCAGGAGGTGCCGCACGCACTGATGACGAGGGAGCTCGACCCGGAGCGCTACGGCGTGCGTCACCGGGACGATCCGGCGGCGGTGCCGGGCTACGTGAACTTCGACGTCTCGGAGGCCGGAGCCGCCTGGGCGTTCACCGACGGTGCCCTGCAGGTGACCATGATCCGCATCCCCCGCGACGAAGTGCCGCGCGGGGGAGTACGGCTGCTCGTACGTGACGAGGGGGCGCGCGTCGTGGTCGAGCTGCGCACCGACGCCTCACGGTTCGGACCGCGATGGGCTGAGGCGTTTCTGGCCGACTACATGTCCCTGGTCGAAACGTTCACGGAGCAGTCCGTGCCGTAGGCCTTCGGCCGCCCATGCGACCTATCCAGCCCATGCCCCCGGCGGGCCTCCGCCGCCACGTGCGCGGCAAGGGACAGCGCCGCCGGCGCATGTTGCTTCGAGCGCCCTGCCACGCCGGGGAGACGGGACCGCCCTCTCGCCGGTGCGAGGTAGGAAGTGGCGGAGAGCGAAGACGTCCCTGAATGCGTTGTCGCGTCAGGTGTACTGATTGGTGACAGTTGATGACACGCCTGGAGATCTTTAGCCTCACGCTTTCACGAGGTGGGCTGCCCGAGGCTTGATCAAATAAGCGGAGAGCGCCCCTGACCTGCAACGATGGGTGTCTAGGGTCCATGTCGCAGCAACGAAAGAAGCACTCTCCAGGTGAAGAAGCGTATCGGGTCCTACCCGCGTGTCCGCACCGAGGGCGGCGGCCAGGCGGTGGTCTCGCAGGCCGGGAGCGTGCTGCTGGTCGAGACCGTCCGCAAGTCCGGCCTTGACCAGGCGATATCCGCGGCGCTGACGCCGTGGCGGAAGGCCCGGGCGGTGCACGACCCGGGCAAGATCCTGCTGGACATCGCGTTGGCGGTCGCGTCGGGTGGGGACTGCCTAGCTGTATTGACCCACAGCGTTGTTGACACGGCTGATGGGCGGGTGTCCGCCGAGTGCGGTGTGGCAGCGGTGGTGGTTGTAGGTGTGGAGGAAGTCTGCCAGCGCGTCGGTCCGTTCCCTGTTCGAGGTGTAGGGCTTCAGGTAGGCCCATTCGTCGAGCAGGGTGCGGTTGAAGCGTTCGACCTTGCCGTTGGTCTGCGGCCGGTAGGCCGGATCTTCTTGTGGGCGATGCCGGCCGTGGTCAGCTTCTGGGTGAACAGCCTGGATTTGTAGCAGGAGCCGTTGTCGGTGAGGGCCCGTTCGACGGTGATGCCGTGGGCGGCGAAGAAGGAGTTCGCCCGTTGCCAGAAGCCGGCCGCGGTTTCCTGGCGTTCGTCGGTGAGGACTTCGCTGTAGGCCAGGAGGGAGTGGTCGTCGACGGCTGAGTGGATGTAGCTGTAGCCGATCACCGGCTTGCAGCTCTTGCGCTCGGTGGTGGTGGCCTGGCGGTTGCCCTCACCGGCCTGCCTGCCGACGATCCGCCAGCCGCCGCCGTCGGGGATGTTGCCGAGTTTCTTGATGTCGACGTGGACCAGCTCGCCCGGTCGGTCGCGTTTCTCGCGGGACGTCGATCTCCACCGGTCCGACCTCGGTCGTCACCGTCTTCGACCGGTGTCCGTTGCGGTAGTTCCCGCTGCGGCCGTCGTCCGTCCGCTCACCGTTCTCCCGGCCCAGATGGTCGGTGAGCTCGCCTTCCAACGCTCCCTCCAGCACCAGCTTCGTCAGCTGGCCGAGAAGTCCTCCTTCTCCGGTCAGGCTGACGCCGTCAGCCTTCGCCTGAGCCATCAGCTGGGCCACCAAGGTCCTGTCCACAGACGGCGCAGCCGTCTTCTGGTCCACCTCAGTGGTCGAACGCGTACTCTGCTTCACGGTCTTGCTCCCATCAGTCACAGCAGCCCTAACTGCCGCGACGTATGGGGGAGTTACACCGTTCACGCTATAGACCCGTTCTAGGTCGACGATGCCGTTCACGAGACGTTGCTGCGCGGAGCCTGCGAGGGTGCCGCAGCTGGACAAGAGTGCCTGATAGCGGCGGGTGAGGACGAGGTGCTCAATGTCCCTGTTGCTGATCTGGCGGCGCAGACGGTCGGCTTAGTCCGTCGCCCACTCCAGGTATCGCAGGAGCCTGTCGTAGGCACTGTTGTAGCCAGAGCCGCGGAGGTTCTGAGCGTTGAGCTGGACGCCCCTGAGCTGCTGTTGGATGGTGTCCCGGTCGGCTCCCGGGCGAGGTGTTATCAGCATCCTCGGATCATGCAGTGCGGGTCTGGTCTGACAACGGCGCTTCACAGAATCGGTGAGGTCGCAGAGTCGCCCGATGGGCGACGGGCCGAGCTGCGTCCCGTGCCGCTCTTGACTGCGCTCTGTCATCGATTGCCGACCAGTCTCGAGCCCTCGACTCGGAAGGTGACAGGGCACTCGTCAACGAAGGTGATGGTGACCCCGAACGCTCTGGTGAAGGGCTTTGCGTCGGCAGTGTCAGGGAGGCGGAAATGAGAGGTGAATCATGACGCTCGTTTGACGCTGCGATCTTGGAAGCGGTCTTCTGACGCTCGCGAAATAGCCTCTGACCTGCGCTTTCTATGCGAGTGGGAAGTTTCGACGTGACCCCGATGACGAATCACGTGGGTGTTCGCCATGGCCAACACCCGGAAGGTCCACCGTGCACCAGCCAGTCTTGCTGAGGAGGTACCGAGGCGGTTGGAAGTACTGTGGGAAGACGAACGGGCGCCCCGGTGGAACGTCCGTTGACGGGGCGTCTGGCCTGCGGCACCAGGAGGTCGACACGTGTTAACAGTAAGAAGCGCGGACCGTTCTCGCGAGTGGCCCTGGTAGCCGTGGAACGAGCTCCTGCAGCGCGAAAACTGCGGGCGGTTCGCGCTATTGCTTGGCAGGTGGGCCGTACTCCACGGCCGGGGATGAGAGCCGGTCAGCGGTTGATGCGAGCCAGGCGGCGGGAGTGTAGGGGGCGGGTGGGTCGACCTCCATCCCGAGCTCTGCGAGACCCAGAGCCATGTCGGTGTCATCGAGGTTCAGTGCAAGTAGTTCGGTGATCTCGCCCACGAGCCTGGCGACCAGCTGGCTGTCGGTGGTGCGCTGGTAGTCATCTGTCGCCTCGTCATGACTGCCGAACTCGTCGGGCATGTCCTGCGAGTACCAACCGCCCAGGAACTGGCCGAGTTCGGGGAAGCGGGCATGCCATTCCCAGTGAGTTGTCGGGTTGCTCGGAGGGGGGACCTTGCCTTCCTTGAGGCTTCGCTTGAGGTGGTCGGCGAGGTGGTACAGCCACTGCTGGAGGTCCGTCTCGGGCAGTCCCACGTCGGGTACGGCGTAGAACTCGCCGAGACGCATGCGGAGGCGGCCGGGCGGGTTGTCGGCGTATTCGCGCAGTTGTCGCTCGGCGGCGGCGATGGCCCACGGGCGGTTGTGCCACGTGTGCCTGAGGTAGGCGGTGAGCGCATGGCTGGGTTCGTCCGTGGTGTCGTCAGCGGGTTGGCCGAGGTAGGCGCGTATCACCTGGTCCAGTTCACCGTAGCGTCGATCGTGGTCGAAAGGATCGAGGGGCATGGGAGGTACAGCTTTCAGGTCGGTGTGGTTACAGGTAGAACGGGAAAGTCGAGTGCACGGTGAAACCGTGCGGCCGGCTCTCGTCCCGCTTGAGGATGACGCGTGCCGCCCGGACCTCGATGGGTTCGCGGCCCGCCAGCATCATTGCTTGGAGCAGGACCCTGCCTACCGGCTCGGGCCGCGACGGCCAGGATGCCTCGATCGTCAGGCGTGAGCGCGCGGATTGTGCGAGCCAGCGGTGGATGACCTGTTCGTTGGCGGTCACGACCTGCTGCGTGGCCCACTGGGCGGTTTCGCGATCGGGGTAGGTGGCGGAGCGGGTGCGCACGGCGTGCCTTTCTGAAGCGGCTGTCGACTGGGGCCTGTGGGGGTCAGTCTTCCTCGAACCGCCATAGGACGAGGAGCCTTTGGTCCGTCACACCGATGAGGCAGATGTCCATGGTCGGCCCGGCGATGGCATCGGCGAAGAACGCCGTTGCCAGGAAGTCGGCGTCCTTCCCCTCTTCAGCCCCGCCGTGGTTGGTGAAGTACCGAGCTCCCTCTCCCAGGCATTCGAAAACCTGCCGCAGGCACTGTTCTCGACTGGGATCCGGCGTTCGAAGGGAGACGGTGCCGGCGCGAGGGGAGAGGAGAGATCCTGCCGAGATGAGGGTTGCCAGCTCGAGGGCTCCGGACGGCGACAGTACTTCCTGGGTGTGGTCGGCCAGGACTTCCGGTTCGACATTCTGAAGGAGGGGGTGCCCCCGGACGATTTCCGTCACCGCGTGGGGCCAGTCGCCGCCGCTCCAGGACGCCAACGCGGCGAAGCAATGGCGGGCATCGAAGCGTTCGTCGGCGCAGGGTGGCAGGGGCAGCGTCTTCGGCCTCAGCGGCATAGGGGTCTCCGTGAGTGTCAGGGCATTTCCGGCATGGAGGTGTAGACGACGTAGGGAGGCTCGAGGCCGTTCTTGTACTTGAGGACGACCCGTACGTGGTGTGTGTCCTGAGCGGCGCCCGCACGAGGGTCGCCGGCGTCAACAGTACGTCCCGTCGCACCGGTGAACTCGACAGCGTCCAGCCGCAGGATTGAGGAGTCGGAACGAGGCCGGGACAGCCATTGCTCGATTTTCGCCTGGTTGTCCACGCCTGCGTTCATCTGGCCGGAGCCCGCAGGGGGCCCCTTGAACTCCATGGCCTCCTGCGTCAGTTTCTGTGCGGAGGCCAGGTCCGTGAATGTGGAGGCGGCGTTGATGCCTGGTTGGTCGCGGAGCCGCTGCGCCAGCTGTTCGTCCGTCTTGCCCACGTGCTTGTCGATGACGTGGCTGTTGTGTATCCCTTCTTGGTTGGCCAGGTCGATCGGAAAGCGGTGGTTGTCCTCGCTGTCCCCGGGCACGGTGTACAGGGGGTTGCCCTTGAACTCGGTCAGGGCGCGTGCCCCGAAGGCTTCGGCCCGGGCCTCCTCGGCGTTGTAGGAGGGGGCACTCAGGTATGCCTCGTCCAGCGGGTCCAGAAGGGCCTGCACGCGTACGGCCTGTCGGCGTACGCGGTTCTCGTACTCGTCGACCGCCTGGTTCATGGCCTCTTCGTCCAAGTGGAGAACGATGCCGACAGACAGGTCCCTGAAGAACCCTGCCGAGGTCCCACATGCCCTTACCCATGTTCTTGAAGTCTTTGAGGTCCACTCCGTCCTTGAGGTCGATCGCCTTGAGGGCGTCCGGGATGCTGTCCAGGACCGCCTTCCGGTAAATGCGGTGGAGGTCGGAACGGACGTCCTGTGCGGCGAGCGCGAAATGGTACACCGCGTCGACCATCACTTCGCATGTGTCGAAGAGGACGGCGAACACTGGATGGTTGGCACCCTGCGGCGACCTCGCGGAGTCGTTCTCCCAGTTGTAGCCATGGTGGTTCTGCCCCCAAGCGCTGGTACCCCACAGCGTGCTGCAGTAGGTACGCATGGCGTGGTACCACTCGCCGTTCTGCTGGTCCGTGATGCTGCTCAGAAGCCCGGTCAGACCATCGCCAGCCATGGTGAGGGTGAACTGGGGCATCCGCCACGTCTCGGAGACCGAGTTGAGACGATGATGGTTCGGGAGCGGCAGAATCTCCGCGGCCCTGCCGTAACGGCATGCGTGTTCCAGGAGTGGACGTAAGACGTCGAGGACCACGTCCTCGACGTCCTCGAGCGCCTTCTGGATGAAGCTCTGGGCGTCGTCGTTGTCGCCCCACTTGAAATCGGTGATGGGCCCGTAGTCCGGTGGATTGTCGATGACGACCGGCGGGGGCTGGGTCGCCGGCTGGTGGGACGGGTCCGGATGGGTCGCGGCGTCCGCCTTGGAATAATTGTTCGCCGTGACGGTGAAACCCACAGCGGCGCCGCCCACGCTGACCACGGACTTGGCCCACACATCGTGGAATCGCTCGCCAACCCGTTTGTAGGTTCTGGTGAATTCAGCTACGGCGGTTCCGTTGCCGCCGCCGTCCGGGTAACGCCCCAGTTCGTCGAGGAAGTCCTTGATCCCCCGGTGCATGACGTCCTGCTGGCCGGCGGTTCCGGAGGACACACTCCAGAGCATGGCAGGGGTCACGTCGATGGTGCCGTCCTGCGTTGGGGACGGGGGTGTGGACATCAGCCCGCCCCCCAGCCTCGCAGCACTGCCTGATGCGCGAGCGTGTAGTTGGTCCGCCCGGTCACGACGAGGTCGTGCAACCACTTCTGGGCAGCCTCGAGGTCCTGGGCGGAACGGTCCCAGTCATCGAGCTTGTCGACGAAGACCTCTCGCGCCTCACCCTCCCAGGAGAGGACGACGGGCGCGACGCGTTCGTACAGTTCTCCGAGCTTGCTGTTGAGCTGGCGGAGGATGTCGTCCAACTCCCCAGCCAGTTCCTCGAGCGACGAAAAGGCAACGGATATCCGGTCCCCGGACTCGGCTCCGGTCGGCACAATAACCTCCACACGGTGGCGAGAGGGCGGGCGCTTCCTGCGGTTGGCTGTTCAGTACGAGTCGAGGGAGCTGCGAGGGACCGAGGACGGACTCTCCACCACAGCGGGGGTGGACAACTTGCCTACCTCGCTGCCGACATCCACCTGGATCTGCCGCATCTGCTCCAACACGTCGAGGTCCCGCTGGGAGAACCCGTCGCGACTCATGCGCACCGCCTGCTCCAGATGCCTGAGTACCTCACGGATCCGGACGGCATCCTCGGCAGCGGCCCGATGGAATCTCCGGTATGCCGTTGCCGCCGGCCCTTGCCAGCGCCTCTCGATCCGATCGACCACGGCGTCCATGCGCCTCACCTGCTTGTCCAGGTGATCCTGCATGTCGTCCAGATCGCCCGCCAGCTTGGTTAAGTGCTCAGCGGACACGCGGACATCGGCACCTCCTGAGGACCTTGCCCCGGCCGCAGTCGCCTCGCTCGCTTCCATGCTGATTCCCCCAGTTGCAGGCATCGAGTGAGCCTGTCACGCAACGTTTCGATCATATGTAGGCAAGATGTGGGCTTGCGTAAGCCGTTGACGGAGTTGGCCGAATGGCAACCCTGAGAACATCGATGCGCGGCGGAGGTCTTGAGATCTGCAGGTGTCGGCGTAGGGCGAGTCCACGGACTTCCGGTCGATGATGGCCGGAACCGAGGGGTCCAGGCGATGGCGACGTCGCGGGTGGATGCCGAGCTCGAAAACTTGAAACTGCGTGGTAGCGCCCTGACGGTGCCGATGAGCGCTTGTCCCGTGAGCTGCTCGGCCAGGCAGTCCGGCAGCGGCGTGTCCTCCCGGATCAGGGTGCACAGGGCCCTCGCCGCAAGCCGTCGACCGCAACCGCACGGCGCCGGGGCTGCTCCGTGTAATTCAGGCAGCCCATTGGGGCCCATCGAGATGTCCCACGCTGGCATTGGGAGGGTCTCCGAATTCCACATTCACCAGTTCGGGAGGTGAAACCAGCACTCGGCTGCCGGGTGGGTGGGCGAAGGGTCATTCCACGACCAGCTCGCAGGTGTGCCATTGAGGTCAAGCCTCGGCTTCGATATGTCGCCCAAGCGCCTCCGCGGTAATCGCCGACGGCAGAAGAGAAGATGCGCGAAATGACTGGAACTAGCTTCCCGGGCATGTCAACGTAGATCGTTCCGAACTTGAGTCGCTCGGGGGTTCGTTGAGGGTGCGTGAAGCTCTGGCCGGTGTCCTGCGGGTGCGAGGAAATGTGCAACATAGTCGATGATCGCCATGCACCCAAAGAGGGGATCGCCTAGACCATGAGCGGCAGCGGCCTCAGGTGGGCGGTGAGCGTGATCTGGCGGAGCTGTCCAGAGGGCAGGGCTGGCAGTGTGCTCTGCGTGACCTTCGAGTGCTACGTGGACTGCTCGAAGATGATTGCCGAGTTGGCGCTAACGCGATCCGTCTGGCCTTGGGATTCTGGATTGAGGGAGTGACATGTCGGCGGGTGGAAGCAACCGTCTCCTGACCCCGGAGGAGACGGCTAGATACCTGAGCGTCTCGAAGCGAGTCCTCATGGACTCGTACAAGCGCTGGGGAATCCCCTGTGACAGTTGGGAAACATATCCGCTTTCGAGTTCGAGCTCTCGAGGCATGGATTGAGTCGCAAAGTCGGGTCATTTAAGGTTATTTGGATCAGGTTGGCTGGTCAAGCCAACCCCTGACTGTCGGTGTAAAAATTTAACGAAGGGAAACTATCTTTGGCCAAGATATGGAAGGTCGATTGCGCTTGTCCGAAGGCGAAAAAATCAATCTGCCGGCACAAGCCCTGGAAGGTCCGATACAGGGATCCGGGTGGCCGGGTCGGTAAGCAGCTCGAAGTTTCATTCAAGCTGAAGAATCAGGCGGAGGATTTCGCCGGGAAGGTCGAGCGGGAAAAAGCGGTCGGCACCTACATCGACCCGAAGCAGTCGGGCCGACTGATGGAGGATGTCTGGAACGAATGGCTTTCCATCGGCAACCGAGAGCCGTCGACCCTGGCCTCCTACAGGGGCGTGTACCGCAAGCACATCGAGCCCGTCTTCGGCGGTCGGACCATCGGCTCCATCACGTCGCAGGACATCGCCGAGTGGCGGGCCGGCCAGGAAGCCGCAGGATTGGCCCCCGCCACGGTCCATCGCCACTACGTGGTCCTGAAGGCCGCCTTCATCTAAGCCCACGAGATGGAGATCATTCCGCGCAACCCGACCCTGGCGACGAAGCGCCGGGGCCGTGCCCCCTCCCTGATCAAGCCTGTCCGCGGCCGGGACATCCCCTCCACGAAGGAGGTGCAGGACATCTTCGAGGCCATGTGGGGTCCGCTGAAGGCATCCGTGTGGCTGATGGCCGGCACCGGTGCCAGGCCGGGCGAGTCCCTGGCCGTCAGCCGCTCCAGCCTCGAAGCCCCCGATGGGCTGCTGAAGCTGTGGCAGCAGGTGACCAGCTTCTCCGACAACGAGACCAAGGGCCGCGCAACGGGTTTCAAGAACGAGCTCAAGTGGTCTCGAGAGCCGAGGTCCGTCCCCTACTCGTACACCGTCCAGCAGGCCGTGGAGCGGCACATGGCGGAGTTCGGGACCTGGGGAGAGCACGGGTGGTTCTTCGAGAGCCCGAAGTACAAGGACCAGCCCTTCAGCCCGAAGGGGTACGACACCCGCTGGAAGCGGGCGCTGAGGGATGCCGGCCTGGAGCACACGGGGTACACCCCGAAGTCCCTGCGGCACTACTTCGCCTCGGTCTGCATCGCGGGCGGCGTCCCCGTCTTCGAGGTGGCCAAGTGGCTGGGCCACAAGGGGACTCGGGTCACCGAAGCGACCTACGTGCATCTGCTTGCAGACGCACACTCGCGGTCCATGGACGCCATCGAGCTGGCCATCGTGGAGAACGCCCAGCACGCCCAGGAAGCACGCTGGTCGTGATGACGGTCGGGACCGGTTCTGGCTTGGTGCTGAGAGCCGACGTGTAGCGATCGCATCAGCCCAGGTCAGAGCAGGTGTGGGGGAGTACCTCCAGTTCTTTTTGTACATCTTCGGCACGGTGTGGCTGCTGCAGCGGGGCTCGCCGGAGTCGAAGGAGATCGGCCGGGCGGGCACCGAGTCCGACCGCGAGCAGCGGATCGGCGAGCACGCCGGTGAGGGATCGCCGCGCTGGGCGTCCGCCCCGGGCTGGCGGGGGCTGGTGTTCTCCCGCTTGCTGGGGCTGGTGATGGGCGGCATCTTCGCGCTCTCCTGGCTGGCCCGGTCGATCACCGGCACCGCCGCGTACAACGAGGAGCGGCTGCGTTCCCTGGAGGGGCCGGTCGGCTGGGGCGGCTACGTCACGTCAGCCGACTTCTGGGGCCGCACGCTGCAGAACTGGCAGTCCGAACTGCTGGCGGTGGCGTCGATGGCGGTGCTCTCCATCCACCTGCGCCAGCGCGTCAGCCCGGAGTCCAAGCCGGTGGGCGCCCCGCACTCGGCCACGGGGGGCGAGGGCTGAGGCGCCCACCGAGGGCGACAGCGGGCGGGGTTCGGAACCGTCAGTCCACGTACCGCAGGCCGGCGGCCTTCAGGGTACGCACGACATCGAACTCGTTGCCCTCGGGGTCCGCCATGACGACCCAGCTCCGGGCAGGTCCCTGGCCCACGTCCACCTTCGTGGCGCCGAGGCCGATCAGCCTGGCGGCCTCCTCCTCGGTGTCGGCGTCGACGGGGCTCACGTCGAGGTGGAGTCGGTTCTTCACGGTCTTCGCTTCGGGCACCTGGATGAACATCACCGTCGGTGGCATCTGGCCGGCCCGGACCGCCTCGACGGTCGGCTCCCAGGAGCCGATCTCGACCTTTCCCTCGCTTCGGTCGATCACTGTGAAATCCAGGACCTCGCACCAGAAGGCTGCGAGCCTTTCCGGATCGCGGCAATCGACGACCAACTCGGTGAACCTACTGGTCATGACTTCTCCAGGTCGGTGATGGTGGAGATGGGAGTGCTGAGGATTCCGTCGAACGCGTCGAGGACACGGGTGTGAAGGTGGACGCTCTGCATCCGCATGCGATCGGGGCTGCTGAGGCCGCCGGCCCGGGCCGGACGCAGATCGGCGAAGGCGAGTCCGAGGCCGGCGGCGGCGAAGGCCGCCTCGATGCTCCCGGGCGGCGGTGGCTCCAGCGGGGTCTCGTGGACGCCGAATCCGAACGGTGCCTTCTCGTCGCGGCGCATCTCGGCCGTGTGCCCCGTGACGCTGGTCAGACCGAGGGCGAAGTAGGAGTCACCGAGGGCGTGATGCAGGTGCTGTCCCATGGGAAGCCCTGTGAGTCGGCCGTCGAAGGAGATCGGTGTTCGCTGGATGTGGGCGTTGTGCGCCACCAGGACGACGCGGGCCGTGGTCTCGAGTCGGTCCAGGTGCCACAGAAGTGACTCGGCCATGTAGAGATCGCGGGCCGAGGTGTCGGCGGTGAGGCCGCCTCCTGCGAAGAGGGCGGCCATGGCGCGGAACGTGTAGTCGGCGTGGCAGGCAGCTTCCAGGCAGCGCAGGGCGGTGTCGTAGTCGTGCTGGTCCCCACGGGCGAGGTACAGCGGTTTCAGGGCACGGAAGCGGACGTGCAGTCGAGCCAGGAGAGCGCTGAGGGTGTCCTGGTCCGTGGTGGCCAGGCGTGCCCACGCGGGTGCGGCCACGGCCGCGGAGTCACCGGCGAAGGACGCCGCGATCGTGATCGCGGCCAGCGCCATCGGCAGCGTTTCCGGGTCGGTCAGGCGGAGGTAGTCGGCGACGGGGGTCAGGGCGGGGATCAGCGATCCACCGGCGGCCGGGATGTCGATTCCTGCGAAACGGACCGGTGTTGTGGCTGTGCGATTGTGCCGGCGGACGAAGCGCACCGGCTCCTGGAGTCCGATGGGAACCGCTGTTGCCAGGAGCGCGGAGAGGTCGTCGTCCGCTCCCTGGCCCTGGGCCCAGGCGTTGAGGGGGATGGCTTCGCAGAAGCCGTACTCGAAGGCCAGGACGGTGAATCCGCAGCGTTCGACGAGAAACCGCAGGATGCGCTGACGCATCGCGGCGAACTCGGCGATGAAGTGCGAGTGTTCGCCCAGGGCCACCACGCGGACACCGTCGAGGATGCCGCGCAGTGGTTCCAGGTCGTCCAGGGGTGCCGCCGGGTCGAGCGGGCCGAACGGGGTGGCGTGGCCGTGGAGCCAGTCGGCGAAGGGCGTTTGGTCCTTTGCGGTGGGCATGCCGGGTCTTCCGTGAGAGGGAACGGTGAGGGCGCGGACTCCCGGTTGCATCACGGGTGCGGGAGGGTCGGTGAAGCCTGCTGCAACTGGTCGAGGTTGCCGGACATGATGGTCCGTACGTGGTCGGTGATGTGCTGCACGGGCCAGTCCCACCAGGCCACCGCGAGCAGCCGGGCGACGTCCTCCTCGCTGTACCGGGTGCGGATGAGTCGCGCCGGGTTGCCGCCGACGATCCCGTAGTCGGGAACGTCGGCGGTGACCACGGCGCCGGCGGCGATGATCGCGCCGTGCCCGATCCGCACACCCGGCATCACGGTGGTGCCGTGGCCGAACCAGACGTCGTTGCCGACGACGGTGTCCCCGCGGGCGGGCAGACCGGTGAGCAGGTCGAAGTGGTCCGACCACGAACCTCCCATGGTGGGGAAGGGGAACGTCGAGGGGCCGTCCATACGGTGGTTGGCGCCGTTCATGATGAACCGCGTCCCCGTCCCCAGCGCGCAGAACCTGCCGATGACCAGCTTCTCCGGGCCGTAGTGGTAGAGCACGTTGCGGGTCTCGAAGGCGGTCGGGTCGTCCGGGTCGTCGTAGTAGGAGTACTCCCCGACCTCGATCAGCGGGGACTTCACCAGCGGCTTCAGCAGCACCACCCGGGGCTGCCCGGGCATCGGGTGGAGGACGGTGGGATCGGCGGGTACGGGCATGGTCGGAATTCCTCATCAAGAGCGAGTGGTCGGCACGTCCGCGCTTTGATCGGGGACGCGTCGAGAACGCTATGGAACGGCACGTGCCGTGCCGTTCTGTGCTCGGAAGCGTGCCGGGATCCCGGGCTCCTGTCAAGAACGGCACGTGCCGTGCCGCTACTGTGGAGGCATGACCACTGCCCGCCGTAGCGGATCCGCTCTGACCGAAGCCATCAAGCGCGCCGCGCTTGAACTGGGTCAGGAGTCCGGCTATGCCAAGCTCAGCATCGAAGCGATCGCCGCCAGGGCCGGTGTCGGCAAGCACACCGTCTATCGCCGGTGGTCCTCCAAGGGCGCCCTGATGCTCGACTCGTTGCTCTCGCTCGACGAGTCGGCTCTGGACTATTCCGAAACGGGCGACGTGGTCGAGGACTTGCGCAGGCAGATCTACGAGGCGGTCGACCTCCTGGCGGGAGAACCGTTCCGTCCTCTTTTCCAGTCCCTGGTCGGCGAGGCCCAGCACGACCCCGTCGTGGCTGCCGCGCTCACCGAGCGTTTCATCACGCCGCAGGCGGACAAGACCGTCGCACGTCTGAAGGCGGCACGAGAACAGGGTCAACTGTCGCCGGATTTCGACCTGGATCTGGCGATGGCGATCCTCTCCGGGCCGCTGTACTTCCGTCTGCTGATCACCCAGGAACCACTGACCCACGAGTACGTCGACCGGATTCTCGAAGCGCTCTTCGCGGGGATGAGGCCGCGGAGGTGAGGTAACAGGTCACCATCCCTGCGTGGGGCCGTATCCTCAAGGCCGTTCTCCGCAGCCCGGTGGCCTCCAGGGCGCCGCGCATCCCGTACATGACCAGCCTCAGCTACCCGAAGTCGAGGGCCTCGGATGGATGCAAGTCCGGTGCAGAGGCCCTCTCGGTGAATCCGGAGCCAGGCCACGTCGCCGATGAGTTCGACATGTTTCGATATTTGGAGGTGTCGAACCGGCTGCGCGATGGGCCCAGGTTCAGCCGGTGCCGCCGGAGGTGAGGAGGCGGCCGATCTCCGCCAGAGCGCCGGGCTCGAGGCGGTAGTAGACCCAGGTGCCGCGCCGCTCCGAGGCGAGGAGCCCCGCCTCCTTGAGGCGCTTCAGGTGGTGCGAGACGGTCGGCTGGGAGACGCCGACGTCGGAGATGTCGCACACGCAGGCTTCGCCCCCCGGGTGCGAGGCGACCGCCGAGAACAGGCGCAGCCGCACCGGGTCGCCGAGTGCCTTGAACATGCGAGCGGCTGTCTCCGCCTCCTGTGCGCTCAGCGGGCGCTCGGTGAGCGGTGGGCAGCACAGCGTCTCGGCCTCGGCAGGGGGGCCGGCGGGTGAGGGCATTTCGAGATTCGACACATGTCTATGTTGGCACATTTCGAAACAACCTGACCAGGATTCGGTCCAGCCGGCGCCCGTTCGGCGATTGTTCGATAGGTGTCTATGTTGACGTCTGTCGAAGTAAGCTGGCATGGTGGGTGGCGCAAGAGCCCGGTGCGCCGCGGAGGCCGTCAGGGGCCATTGGCTGCTTTGCCTGTCATTTGCCTCTCCGTTAACAGGAGTTAACCGTCATGAGTGAGCAGCAGCTTCCCGTCGTCGTCATCGGAGCAGGGCCCGTCGGACTGGCCGCCGCCGCCCAGTTGGCGGACCGCGGCCTGGATGCGGTGGTGTTCGAGGCCGGACCCGCGGCGGGCAAGGCGGTGCGGGAATGGGCGCATGTGCGCCTGTTCTCGACCTGGAGCGAGCTGGTGGATCCGGTCGCGGAGAAGCTGCTCGCCCCGACCGGCTGGCTGCGACCCGACCCCAAGGCGTATCCGACCGGTGCAGACTGGGTGGCGGAGTACCTCCAGCCGCTCGCGGACGCCCTCGGCGACCGGGTCCGGTGGGCCGCCCGGGTCACCGGCGTGTCCCGGGCGGGGCGGGACCGCGTGGTCGACACCGACCGCGAAGCGCAGCCGTTCACGGTGCAGGTCGCGCACCCGGACGGCCGGGAGGAACGGGTGCTGGCGCGGGCCGTGATCGATGCCTCGGGCAGCTGGTCGCTTCCGGGACCGGCGGGCGGCAACGGTCTGCGGGCACTCGGGGAACACGCCGTCGCCGATCGCGTCACCTACCGTGTGCCCGACCTGCGCGACCCGGCCGTCCGCGCTCGCCACGCCGGGCGGCGCACGGCGGTGATCGGCTCCGGCGCCTCGGCGTTCACGGCCCTCGCGGAACTCGCGGAGCTCGCCCGGGCGGCCGACGGCGCCGGCACGCACGCGGCGTGGATCCTGCGCCGGGGGATCTCCGGCTCCACGTTCGGCGGCGGAACCGCCGACCAGCTCCCGGCCCGCGGCGCGCTCGGCCTCGCGGCCAAGGCCGCGGTGGACCAGGGGCACGCCGACGCCGTGACCGGCTTCCGTACCGGAGCGATGGAACGCGACGCCGACGGCCGGATCGTCCTGATCGCCGACGACGGCCGCCGACTCGACCCGGTCGACGAGGTCGTCGTCCTCACCGGCCTGCGCCCCGACCTGTCCTTCCTTTCCGAGGTCCGCCTCCGACTCGACGAGCGACTCCAGGCTCCCCTCGAGCTGGCACCGCTGATCGACCCCAACCAGCACTCCTGCGGCACGGTCTATCCGCACGGCCACCGTGAACTCGCGCACCCCGAGCAGGACTTCTACCTTGCCGGAGCCAAGTCCTACGGTCGCGCGCCCACCTTCCTCGCCCTCACCGGCTACGAGCAGGCTCGGTCGGTTGTCGCAGCGCTGGCAGGAGACACTGCCGCGGCCGACCGTGTCGAACTCGTCCTGCCGGAGGCGGGGGTCTGCGGTGGCGCGGGAGTCTTCGAGGACCCCGCAGGCCCGTCGGACGACTCCGGCTGCTGCGCTGCGCCGGCTCCCCAGCTGGTGCAGTTCGGTGTCCGCCCGGACCCTGACGGGGATGCGGCGGGCTTGCAGGGCAACTGCTGACAGGCCGATGTGAGGGTAGCTCGCCATCGCCGGGAGTCGACACGGCCCCACGAGTGGGGCAAGGGGGCGATTTCCGGGGTCGATCGCGGTCGTGCCGTGGCGTCCACATACCGCCAGGCGGTCGCGGTGGAGACCCCGAACCCCGCCGCGGGCTGAGGCAGCGTCTCGTTCTCGGGACATCGAGCGTGGCCCGGTACGGGACCGAGCGAGGCTCCTCCGACCAAGCGTGGTGCGTAGAGAACACCACCGCAACGACCAGGAGCCTCGCCTCGTCACACCACCTCGCCGGCCTGCACCATCACCCCTGCAGTACGGGATGAAAACGGTTCGGTGAGTGGGTGCCGATTCCTCTGGCCGGCCGTTGTCGACCTCGTCCGTTCTGCCTGGTGTCGTTGAGCACGACATTGTCGCCGCTTCTGCGGAGGGGCATCGCGGCCCCGGTGACCGTCCGGGGGGTGCCTTGGACAGCGAGCGTCAGTTGCTGTCGAGGAGCTGCAGATGGTTGCCTCTGGGACTGGGTTGGAGTGGGAGCGATCGAGGGACGAGGAGAAGTCATGCGGTGTGCGTACTGCCGGCGTGAGGTCGTGTGCCGGCCGCCGGCGTTCGGCGGCCCGCCCTGCCTGGGGCAGATCCACGTGCACAGCAACGAGGAGGCATGCTTCCCCGAGCAGGGGGCGGCGAGTTCACGCGCCTGGCCGCCCGGCGGGTGCGGCTGTAAGGCCAGGGAACTGAAGGGATCCATCTCTGACTTGACTCCCCCGCCCCCACCCCCGTCGCACAGAGCCGGTACGGAACAACTGGCCGGGGCCGGCAAGGCGTTTCTCGGCCTGGCGCCGGGCGCGGGGGTGAACGTCGTCGAGCTGGTGGACGGCGCGGGCGTGTGCGTCATACAGGCCGGGCGTGGTGGCGGCAAGGTGTACGTCGCACCGGACCGGTCCCTCCTGTTCGTCCCGTCCGCCGTGGACTTCGACACCGGGCTTGCGGCCTTCCTCGGCGGCGCGCGCACCCCCGCCAGGTGACGTGGGGTGGGCCGGTTGTTCTTACGGGCTGCCGGCAGCCGGGCGGGACGAAGCTGGGTGCAGGCGGTGAGGACGGGCCAGGTCCAGCGGTCCGCCGCCGTCCGCGTCCGCCCCTGGCAGGAGATGTGCGAGCACCCCGGAACGGTAACCCGTCCCGGAGTGCTGCGGTGAGCCCGGTTTGCATCGCGCTCGCCCAATTTGCGGCGGATCAGGGGTGGGCCTGATCCGCGCGCCTGGCGACGCGCCGCCCGGCCCTGTGGCAGGACGAGGACCCGCCCGGGCGACAAGGCCGGGCGGAGGCGGTCCTCGTCTCACCGCGTACTGTCACCGCCCGTCGCGGAACGCCACGGCGCGCAACACGCCATCACGGGTGAACTCGGCCTTCGCCGGGCATCGTTGCGCGGCGTCGTTGTTGCTCGGCGACGTTGCCCGTCCCGGTGTCCGCTTCGAGCCGTACGACGGGAGGGCGCGCGAACAGGTGGTCGCCGGGGAGGCGCTGCGCGGCGGTGCCGGGCGTGCCGCCGCTGAACATGCCGGCCGGTACCTCAGAAGATCTGAATGGATGTGATGTTCGGCGGCTGGTTGGGGTAGGTCACGATGTTCCAGCGACTGATCCTGACGGTGGAGCCGTTGGCGTCGTTCATCTGGATGTCGTTGTTCCCGGTGGAGATCTTGTCCACCCAGGCGCCGGCTCCGAGTCCCATGGTTCCGGCGTTGGCGGCGCAGAATTCGAAGGGCCCGGAAGGGCCGACAATGGGCGGACGACTGTAATGTCCCCAAATGTGCAGCAGGTCGCCAGTGCTGCAAGGTGTCTGATTCATGGCGTGCGCGGCATTCACCGGAGTTGCAACGCTGAAGCCCGCGGCCAGTAACGCTACGGCGAACAGGCTCCGGGCGGTCTTCCTGATGGTGGGCACGATGTGATGTCTCCGTGAGGGTTGGGGCCACGCTGCGTGGGCCAGGGGTTGCTGACGAACGATGAGGCGACTGCCCGGTCGGGCGGGGCAGCCGGCCCTTCTGCGGTTCGATCCTGGCGCAGCGCTCTGGCGGCCAGGAACGGCGCACGGGGTTTGTTGCCTTCCCGTTACACGGACTTTTGTCCAGGGCGCGCGGAGGGCGCCGCCCGGACGCCTCAGTCCACGTACCGCAGGCCGGCGGCCTCCAGCGGGCCGCGCATCGCGTACATGTCCAGTCCCAGCTCCCCGGAGGCCAGCCGCTCCCGCTTGCGGGCCTCGTTCTCCTCGCGCCCGCGCGCCGCCTCGGCGGTGCTCCCCACCCGGTCCACCGGGACCACGACCACGCCGTCGGCGTCGGCGACCACCACGTCGCCCGGCCGCACCTGGGCGTTGGCGCAGACCACCGGCACGTTGACGGAGCCCAGGGTGGCCTTGACCGTGCCCCTGGCGTTGACCGCCCGGCTGAAGACGGGGAAGTCCATCTCCCGGAGGTCCGCCACGTCGCGGACGCCGCCGTCGATCACCAGCCCGGCGCACCCGCGGGCCCGTGCCGAGGTGGCCAGCAGGTCGCCGAAGAAGCCGTCCTCGCACTCGGTGGTGCAGGCCGCCACCAGCACGTCGCCGGGGCGCAGCTGCTCGATCGCCACGTGCATCATCCAGTTGTCGCCGGGCTGGAGCAGCACGGTCACCGCGGGACCGATCAGCCGGGCGCCCGGGTACACCGGCCGCATGTACGGCCGCATCAGGCCGGTGCGGCCCATCGCCTCGTGGACGGTGGCCACCCCGTACGGCGCCAGGGCCTCGAGCTCCTCGGGCGCGGGGCGCGGCACGGAGCGGTGGACGACTCCGAGTTCGTGCATGACGGGCTTCCTCTCGATACGTGTGCGGCTCGATGCGTGTGCGCGTCGCTACGTGTCCGGGCGGGGACGGCGTCGCGCGGGTCAGCGCCCCTGGCGCTTCAGCAGGGCCTCCAGCCGCGGGTAGACGCGGCGGGCGTTGTGCTCCTGGACGGCGGCCAGGTCCTCGGCGGACAGCCGGGCCGCCTGCGCGTAGCGGCGGGTGTCGTCGAAGTGGTGACCGGTGCACGGGTCGATGTCGCGGACCGCGCCGATCATCTCCGAGGCGAACAGGATGTTCTTCGCCGGGATCACCTCGTACAGCAGGTCCGAGCCCGGCTGGTGGTAGACGCAGGTGTCGAAGTACACGTTGTTCAGGACGTGTTCCTCGAGCTCCGGCTTGCCGAGCGCCATGGCGAGCCCGCGGAAGCGGCCCCAGTGGTAGGGCACCGCGCCGCCGCCGTGCGGGATGATCAGGCGCAGCGTCGGGAAGTCCTTGAACAGGTCGCCCTGCACCAGCTGCATGAACGCCGTGGTGTCGGCGTTGAGGTAGTGCGCGCCGGTGGTGTGGAAGGCGGGGTTGACGCTGGTCGAGACGTGGATCATCGCCGGGACGTCGTACTCGGCCATCTTCTCGTAGACGGGGTACCAGGAGCGGTCCGTGAGCGGCGGGGCGGTCCAGTGGCCGCCCGACGGGTCCGGGTTGAGGTTGATCGCGACGGCGCCCAGTTCCTCGACGGCGCGCACCAGTTCCGGCACGCAGGTGGCGGGATCGACGCCCGGCGACTGGGGGAGCATGGCGGCCGGCGCGAAGCGGCCGGGGTGGAGCGCGGCGACCCGGTGCACCAGGTCGTTGCAGACCGCGGCCCAGGCGGCGGACGTCGCGAAGTCGCCTATGTGGTGGGCCATGAACGAGGCGCGGGGCGAGAAGACGGTGAGGTCGATGCCGCGCTCGTCCATCAGCCGCAGCTGGTGGGGCTCCACGGTGGCACGCAGGTCGTCGTCCCCGATCCGCAGCTCGTCGCGGGAGGGCGCGGCCGACGGATCGCCGGCGGCGGCGATCTGCCGCTTGCGCCACTCCTCGAGGGCGGGCGGCGCGGTGGTGTAGTGCCCATGGCAGTCGATGATCATCCGAGTCCTCTCCGGGTGCCTCACGCGACCACACAGTAACCGCTGACGAAATTGTTGACAATGTGTGCGAGCGGTCCGGCAGCGTTCGCGCGCGTGTCCGTGCGGGCGTTCGCGCGCGTGTCCGTGCGCGCGGGGAGGAACCACCGGCGCGGAGGGCGGGGACCGGTCACAAGGGCCGGTCGCCAGGAAACAGCCGGGGGAGAACAGGGGCGGACAGCCGGGACGGACAGCCGGGACGGACAGCCGGGGCGGACAGCCCGGAGGGTCAGTCGGTCAGGGTGCGGGACAGCACCTCGCGCTGCAGCGGTCGGACCAGGGCGTACAGCTCACGGCCGCGCACGGTGGGCGCCACCCACACACCGCGCCGGTCCTCGCGGCACACCGTCCGCTCCAGCAGACCCTCGCGCTCCAGCCGCCCCAGCAGCCGGGAGAGCGCGCTCTGACTGAGGTGGACCCGCTCCGCGATGTCCTGCACGCGACAGGGGACGCCCGGCCCGTCCGGTGTCCCGGACACCAGGACGTCCAGCACCTCGAAGTCGCTGGCGCACAGTCCGTGGGGATGCAGTACCCGGTCGATCTCACAGACCGTCCGGGAATGGACCGCGAGAATGCCGCGCCACCGTTGCTCCAGCCGCGCACCGGCCGTGTCCGCTGCCATGGCGCCCATGGTAGGGCGGCGCGGTCCGGCGGGGGAGACCCCGGGAGCGCCCTGTCGGACGGAGTGTCAGACCGGTGCAGGCCCCCTGCCCGGAGGGTCCTGGACCAGGCCGACGACATTGCCGTCCGCGTCCCGGACGGTCGCCACCAGCTTCCCGCCGCCGACGTCGCGCACGTCGCGCACCGCCTCCGCCCCCGCGGAGAGCAGCGCGGCCAGCGTCGCCGGCAGGTCGTCGACGTGCCAGTAGGGGACCGGGCCGCGGAGCCCGGCGTCGTGACCGTGCGGATCGAGCCCGACCTCCTGGCCGTCGGCCGTGCGGAACCCGGCCCAGTGCGCCTCGTCGACATGCGGCTCGACACCGAGCAGGGCGCGGAACAGCGCCTTGGCACCGTCGAGATCGCCGACCGGGTAGACGATGGTCCTCAGATGGGCCTCCATGGCCCCATGCTCGTCGCACCCGGTCCGCCCCGCATCCGGCGCCCGCATCCGCCCGCCCCCGCCCGTCCGTCGTCACCGCGGCGGAGCGACGGACCTCACCCCGGGACGACCGCCACCGCGGTCGCGCAGTGCCGCAGCACCGTCCGGGCGACGCCGCCGATGCGTCCCCGCTCGCCGCCGCGGCCCACGACCAGCAGGGATGCCTCGGCGGACTCGTCCACCAGCCGCGCCGCCGCGCCGCCGAACCCCGTCCGCACCGTGACCGGCACCGAGGGGTGACGCTCCCGCCACGGCTCCAGCGCGTCCCGCAACGCCTGACGCGCGTCCCGGTCCAGCGCGCGGTCCTGCCCCGGGTCCACGCCGGGCGGCCGCCGCCAGGCGCCGACGACCTTGAGCCGCGCCTGACGCCGCGCCGCCTCACCGAAGGCGAAGGCCAGGGCGCCGGCCGCCGGCCGCCCGGCGTCCAGCCCCAGCACCACGTCCTGGTACGGGGCGCCGCCCCACGACGGCCCGACCGTCCCCGTCGGCGGGTCCTCCTCCGGTGCCGGGGCGCCCGAGCGGACCAGCACCACCGGACCGGTCGCCTCCGCGACCACCGCGAGCGCGACCGGGCCCACCATCCAGAGGCCCTCGTGGCCGTTGACGCTCGCGACGGTCCGCGACCCGAGCACCAGCGGACAGCCGTGCGACGCGGCGTCCAGCAGGGCGGGCGCCGGCGCCTCACGGACCTGCTCGAAGGTGACGCTCAGCCGGGGACGTGCCGTGGTCAGCCGCTCGGCGGTCTCCCGCAGCACCTTCTGCGCCCACTGCCGCCGCGCCGCCTCGGCCTCGCCGCTCCCGCGCCGCCCTCCGGGCGCCGACGAGAACGGCTGCCACGACCCCGCGTGCACCAGCCGTACCGGACGGCCCCACAACTCGGCCTCCCGCGCGGCCCAGTCGGCGGCCGCGAGGCTTTCGGACGAACCGTCCACGCCGACGGTGACGGTAGCGGGCATGATGCGTGCTCCTGGGCTCCTCGCGGGGACATGGGCGTCCTGGTCCGACAGGGGACGGTGCGATCACGTTGTCAGGGCGGACACCGCCGGCGTAGGGCCGACCGGCCCCTTTCCCGTCCCCGGCGACGGCTACGCTGGCCGACCGACATGAGTGACACACCCGCACCCGGCCCGGCCGTCCCCCAGGACCCCGTCCCGGACACCCGGGCCCCCGGCCCTCCCCGCTTTCCCCGGGCCTGGCGCGCCGACGCCCCCGTCGTCGCCGCGGTCGCGCTGGGCGGGGCGCTCGGCGCGAGCGCCCGGTACGCGGCCGTCCTGCTCCGGCCCGCCGCCGCGGACGCCTTCCCGTGGACGGTGTTCTGGGTCAACGTGGCCGGCTGCGCCGTGATCGGCGCCTTCACCGTCCTGGTGACCGAGGGGGCCCGGACGCCGCATCCGCTGCTGCGCCCGTTCTTCGGCACCGGGGTGCTCGGAGGGTTCACCACCTTCTCCGCCTACGCGCTGGACATCCACCGGCTGCACGAGTCCGGCGAGCCGCTGCTCGCGCTCCTGTACCTCGCCGGAACCCTGGCCGCCGCTCTGGCCGCCGTCCTGCTCGGCGCGGCGTCCGCCCGCCTCGCCCTGCGCGGCAGGAGGTCCCGGTGAACTGGCTGCTGGTGATCGCCGGAGCCCTGGTGGGCGCCCCGCTGCGCTACCTCACCGACCGGGCGGTGCGGCTGCGCCTGAGGCCGGGGTCCGTCCTCCCGTGGGGCACCTTCACCGTCAACGTCGCGGGATCGCTGGCCCTCGGACTGCTCACCGGCGCCGCGGTCGCCGGGCCGGCGGGGGAGCGGCTGGACCTGCTGCTCGGCACCGGTCTGTGCGGGGCGCTCACCACCTACTCGACCTTCTCCTGGGAGACGCTGCGCCTCGCCGAGGACGGCTCGCCCCTCCTCGCGGCGTGCAACGTCCTGGGCACCCTCCTGGCGGGCCTGGCGGCGATGTACGCGGGCGTGGCGCTGGGGGGAGCGCTCCAGGGCTGAGCGGCCCCGGAGCGCCCCGCCACGGCCGGAGTACCGTGGACAGGGGGCCGAGGAGGTGCGGCATGACCACGGCCACCACTGTCTCCGCCCGGGACATCCCCCGGACCCCGGGGATACGCGCGCGAACCGTGAACGACGCCGAGGTGCGCGCCTCGCTCGACGTACTGGGCTCACTGCCTGCCGACGCCTGGTCGCGGCCGACCGCGTGCACCGGCTGGGCCGTCCGGGACATGGCCGCGCACGAGATCGGCCAGTGCGAGGAACTCGCCAAGCCGTGGCTGATGTTCAGCCGGATCAGGCGGGCGCGGACCCGGCATCCGGAACTCGGCGCCCTGGACGGGCACAACGAGAGCCAGATCGAGGACCGCGCGGACCTGCCCCCGGAGCGCCTCGTCCACGAGCTGGCGAAGCACGGTCCGCGGGGGCTGCACAGCCTCGCCCGCGCGCCTCGGCCGCTGCGCCGCCGCCTGCGCACCAGCCTGGTCTTCCCGCAGGAGGGCCGGGCGCTGCCCGAGGACTCTATGGAGTACCTGAACAGCGTTCTCGTCGCCCGTGACCTGTGGATGCACCGGATCGACATCAGCGACGCGACGGGCGCCGAGCTGGTCCTCAACGGCCACGACCGGGAGATCCTGCACCAGGTCCTGCTCGACCTGGCCCTGGGCTGGAGCGGCCCGCCCTGCCTGCTGGAGCTCTCGGGGCCGATCGGCGGCCGGTACCGCATCGGCGGCGACGGCCCTCCGGCGGTCACGCTGCGGGCGGACGCCGTCGTCCTCGCCCGACACCTGTCCGGCCGGCCGGCGCGCGGCGAACTGCGCTTCGAGGGCGACGAGAAGACGGCGTCGGCCCTCGCGGACGCCCGGGTCGTCTTCTGAACCGGTCATGGGGACCAGGAGCGGCGGCGCGCCCGCGCCCGCCCCCACCGCGGTCGCCTCACTCCCGCGCACCGGACCCGCGCCGCCCGCGCCGGGTGGCGAACGCCGTGGCCGCCGCCGCGAGCGCCGCGGCTCCTCCGGCCAGGGTGAGTGTCCTCCAGGCCGTGCCGCCGTCCCCGCCGTGGCCGGTGACCTCCGCCGCCGCGTGCTCCGCGGACGGGCGAGGACGGGGCGAGGACGGGGGCCCCGCCGCGACGGGCGGTTCCAGCGAGCCGACCGGCCTGACTCTTCCCGCCGCCCGGAACCCCCAGTCCAGGAGCGACCTCGCCTCCTCGTAGACGGTGGAGGACCCGCCGTCCTGGGGGTTGAGCACCGTCACCACCAGGGTCCGTCCGCCCCGCCGGGCCGCCGCGACCAGCGTGTGGCCCGCCTTGCTGGTGTACCCGTTCTTCACGCCGATCGCCCCGGAGTAGCGCTCCACGCCCTGTGCCCCGGTCAGCAGCCGGTTGGTGTTGTGGATGTCGTAGGCGCCCTTGCGGCCCGGGAACTCGGCGAACGCCGTCCGGCAGTACTCGGCGAACCGGGGGTCGCGCAGCCCGGTCCGCCCGAACACCGCCAGGTCGTAGGCGGAGGAGACCTGGCCCGGGGCGTCGTATCCGTCCGGCGAGACCACCCGCGTGTCACGCGCGCCCAGCTTGCGGGCGGTGTCCTGCATCCGGGCCACCGCGGCCCGGGTGCCGCCCGCCATGGCGGACAGGACGTGCACCGCGTCGTTGCCGGAACTCAGGAAGACGCCCCGCCACAGGTCGTCCACCGAGTAGGCGCGGCCGGCCTCCACACCGACCAGGCTGCTGCCCTCACCGACGTCGGCCAGCTCCGCGTCCGTCGCCCGGTGACGCCCCTCGGGCACCCGGGGGAGGAGGGCGAGCGCGAACAGCGTCTTGAGGGTGCTGGCCGGGGGGAGCCTGCGGTGGGCGTCGTGCGCGGCGAGCACGTCACCGCTGCGGGCGTCCGCCACCACCCAGGAGAGCGCGGACACCTCCGGCACCTCCGGCGCGCCGCCGGCGAGCCGCACCTGCGTGCCCGAGGCCAGCAGCGGATCCGGCGCGTCGGCCGTGGGCGAGGGCGTCCCCGCCGCCCCCACCGCGAGGAGGGCGCACCCGGCGACGGCGAGGCGGACGGCCCGGCCGGAGCCGGGACCTCGTGAGAAAAGTGCGATTTTCATACGAGAAACGTAGGAATGGCGGACGGTGACACGCCGGACGCCACGACCGGACCGGCCCGAGCGGCACCCGGATGCCGTACGGCCGCCGTTATCCTCCGAGGATGTCCGGTCCCAAGACGCACGGCCCCGGAAGGCGCGACCTCAGCAGGTACGGCCCCAGGAGGTACGGTCCGCAGGGTCCCACCCTGGGCGGGCTCGCCGTGCAGGCGCTGTCGTCCGTCGAGCGCGGCTACGACCTGCTCGCCCCGGACTTCGACCACACCCCGTTCCGGACCCCCGACGGCTTCCTGCGCGCCACCCGCGACGGTCTGGCCCCGCTCGGACCCTTCGAGGACGGCCTCGACCTGTGCTGCGGCACCGGAGCCGGACTCGACGTGACTGCCGCACTGTGCCGACGGTCCGTCACCGGCGTCGACGTCAGCGCCGGAATGCTGGAGCGCGCCCGCCGCGCCGCCCCCCGGGCGGCCCTGGTCCGCGCGGACGCGCGCGCCCTGCCCTTCGCCCCGGCCTCCTTCGACCTGGCCGTCACCTTCGGCGCGCTGGGCCACTTCCTGCCCCGTGACCTGCCGGCCCTCTTCGGGCAGGCCCACCGGGTGCTGCGCCCGGGCGGACGCCTCGCCTTCCCCCTGCCCGGACCGCCCCGCCCGGGCTCCAGGGCCGCGCTGGGCCTGCTGGCCTTCGACACGGCGATGCGGGTCCGCAACGCGGTGTGGCGCCCGCCGTTCGTCATGTACTACCGCGTCCTGACCTTCGGTGTGCTCCGGTCGGTTCTCGTCCGCACCGGCTTCACGGTGGAGACCTACGCCATGGCGGAGTTCGGCCGGCGGGAGGACGGCAGCCCGCGCTGCCGCCTGGTCGTCGCGACCCGGCCCACCCGGGCCGCTCAGGCGTCGGGCGCGGCGGGGACGTCGCCGGGACCGCCGGCGTTGTAACGCCGCAGGTAGGAGGCGAACCGGGCCAGGTCCTCCTCGCTCCAGCCGGAGAGCCGCTCGCCCACGGCCGCGCGGCGCCGGTCGGTCACCCGGCCGAGTATCCGGCGGCCCGCGTCGGTGAGCTGGAGCACCTGCACCCGCTGGTCCGCCGTGTCCTGACGGCGCTCCACCAGCCCCTCGCGCTCCAGCACCGCCACCTGGCGGCTGACCGTGGACTTGTCGAGTGCGTAGTGGTCCGCCAGGTCCGTGGCCCGGCAGCCGCCGCTCTCCTCCAGGTGACCCAGCAGCGTGTACGAGACCAGGGACAGTTCCGGATGGAGCCGTCCGGCCAGAGCCCGCGCCCGGCGCGCGAACGACGTCATCTCGCGCTGGATCGTCTCGATCGCCTGGTCGGCGGCTGAGTTCACGGGGAACCTCCTCACGTTCTGGTTGCAGAATACAACCACGAGCGCGAATGGCGGTAACCCGGGTGCGCCCGCCGCCTGTTATTCACGTGCCTCGCCCGGGGGCCCTGGGTAGGGTGGCCGCCGGTCGAGCAGGGTACCGGCCGTCCGACCGCGACAGCGACAACCAGCACGCAGCACGCAGCACGCAGCACGCACAGCGCAGCAGGCGGGCGCAGCACGCGGAACGCCGCCCTCACCGACGCCGACCCCGGACAGCGAGGCCGATGACGACTCCCCGGACCCGACCCACCGTCCCGCCCGAGGCGCCGGCCGCCGTCGTCGCGGCGCTGCGCGCGGCGGGCTGCGTGTTCGCCGAGGAGGAGGCCGCGCTCCTCGCCCGAGCCGCCGGCGGCGCGCCGGAACGGCTCGCGGCCCTGGTGGCCCGGCGGGTGGCCGGAGAGCCGCTGGAGCACGTGGTCGGCTGGGCCGAGTTCCGCGGCCTGCGCATCCGTGTCGCCCCGGGCGTCTTCGTGCCGCGCCGCCGCACCGAGTTCCTGGTCGAACGCGCCCTCGCCCTGGCCCCGAGGGCGCGCACGGTCGTCGACCTGTGCTGCGGTTCGGGCGCCCTGGGCGCGGCCCTCGCCCGCGCGCTGCCCGGCGCCGAGCTGCACGCCGCCGACATCGACCCCGCCGCCGTGGAGTGCGCCGCGCGCAACCTCGGGCCCTACGGGGGCCGCGTCCATCACGGCGACCTGTTCGCGGCGCTCCCGGCGGCCCTGCGCGGGAGGGTCGAGATCCTCGCGGCCAACGTTCCCTACGTGCCCACCGCCGACATCCGGCTGCTGCCCGCCGAGGCCCGCGAGCACGAACCGCCGACCGCCCTGGACGGAGGGCCCGACGGCCTCGCCGTCCTGCGGCGGGTGGCCGAGGACGCCCCCGGATGGCTGGCGCCGGGCGGCTGTCTGCTCGCCGAGACGAGCGGGCGCCAGGCCCCCGCCGCCGAGCGCGCGTTCGCCGGGGCGGGACTGGTGGCCGAGGTGGCGGTCTGCGAGGAGAGCGACGCCCATGTGATCACCGGCGTGCTCCGCCCCTGACGGGCCGTCCGGCGCCGTCCGGCGACACGCCGTGGGTGCCGTCCGGTGACATGCCTCGGCCGCCGCCTGGCGTCATGGCCGGGCGGCGGCCGAGTGACCGCGCGGGTGGTGCTCAGAACCGGTGCGGCCTGGCCTTGCGCCGCAGGTACCAGGCGGCGCCGCCCACACCGGCCGCGACCAGGGTGCCACCCGCGACCAGGGTGAGGGTGGTGTGGTCCTTCACCGCGCCGCCGAGGCCACCCATCACTCCGCGCGAGGGCGAGGTGGTGGGCGACGCCGTCGCAGTGGCGGTCGCGGTCGCGGTGGCGGTCGAGGTGGGTGATGCCGTGGCGGTCGGTGTCGCGCCGGACACGATGACGGACTGGGTGCCCGCCGTGCTGTTGTCCGAGCACCGCACGATCACCGTGTAGGTGCCGGGCGTGACGCTCGACCAGGCCGCCGACTGGCTGGTGGCCGAGCCCGACAGGGCGACCTGACGGCCCTCTGCGAAGGTGTTCTGTGTGCTGTTGAGCAGCGAGGCGGAGCCCCAACTGCCGTTCGCCTGCGAGCAGGCGCTGGTGGTGACCGCGACGGTGGTGCCGCTGGTGCTCACGGAGATGCCCGGGCCGGCGGCGGCCGACCCCGCGAAGGCGAGCGGCAGGGCGGCGGCAGCCACGGTCAGGCCTGATCTGACGATGACACGAGGTGTACGCATGGGTCTGACCTCCGGCGGCACGGCTGGCGGACATCCCTAGCGCCGCCGAGGATCGGGAGTGCCCGTACCGCCCTCGGGGACAGCCAATGTCCACGGCGCGCCCGGCGCACCCGGAGAGCACCCGGACAGGTGACGCCGGCCGCCGCGGCCCCGTCCCCCGCGGCCTCACCGACCGCGGCTCACCGACCGCAGCTCACGGCCCGTGGCCCCGTGGCCCGCGGCCTCACCGGCCGGTGGTCACCGTCCGCTCCGGGGAGAAGCCGCCCCAGGTGCCGTCCGGCAGCTTGGCGCGGATCCGGACCCGGTACGTCTCGCCGGTCCCGCCGCCGACGAAGAAGCGGTGGACCGACCGGCCGCCGGGCGCCTTCCCGCCCCACACCAGCGTGGTGGCCGGACGGCCGCCGAGGTGGATCTGGTACTCGGTGACCATCCCGTCGACGCCGGGCGGCTCCCAGGAGATCTCCAGGTGCCAGGCCCCCTCCGCCTTCACCGCCGCCGCCCGGAAGTCCCCGGGCGCCGTCCCGCGCCCGTCGTCCTCCCCGGCGCCGGCGGTGGTGACGCGGACCGGGTCGCCGGCGGGGGAGAGGTTGTCGGCGGCGTCCCTGGCACGCACCGTGAAGGAGTAACGGGCCCCGGGCCGCAGGCCGGTGACCACCGCCTCGGTCAGGTCGCCCCCCACACCGTGGATCTTCGTCGAGCCCTGGTAGATGTCGTAGGAGACCACCTTCCGGTCGTCGGTGGAGGCCTTCCAGGTGAGCTTCGCCGCCCGGCTCCCGACGGCGCGGGCCTCGAGGCCCTCCGGGCGCGACGGCGGACGGGTGTCGGCGGCGGCCGCGGCCGGGGTGGTGGCCCGCACCTCGGCGCTCTCCGGGCCCAGCCGTCCGTCGGTCGAACGGGCCCGCACACGGAACGTGTAGGCGGTGCCCGGCTTCAGCCTGGTGACGTCCACCATGTGCTCCGACGCCGGGACCTCCTTCACCTTGGTGGGGCCCCGGTACACCTCGTAGGCCTCCACCCGGGAGCCGTTCTCGGTGACCCGGTTCCACATGACGTGCACGCTGGTCGCGCTGCCCGCCACCGCCGTGACCCCGGCGGGTGCCGCGGGGAGCCGCCCGCCGTCCTCGTCCCCGGCCGACGCGTCCGTGCCGCAGGAGGCCAGGAGCGCCGCGGCCAGCAGCGCGCCGCAGCACCGGGCCGTCGCCCGGGAAGCACGTGTCGCACGAGCCATGGCCCAACCTCCGCGGAGCGGCACCGGAATGGTCCGTACCAATATGCCTGTGCTGGCGCGTGCACATCAAGTGGTGGTCGTTGACCGGGCGGGGACCGCTGTACGTATGCTGAACCCCCTCGCGGCCGGGCGGACCTGACGACGGGTCGGCCCACGGCCGTCGGCGCGGAACCGCTGTCGTCGCTGCTCACGCGCCGGACGGGCGGCGGGGGCCGGACCGGGGCGCGGGTCCGTCCGGCCCCCGCTCGCGTCGCCCGCGGACGCCCGCGTCCCCTCGGCGGCCCTCGCCCCGTCTCCTTCCCCGTACGGTCTCCGCTCCGCCGCGCCGGGCGCCGGAGGGTTCACCTCCGGCTGCCGGGGTGATGGGATGTCGGAACCATCGCCGATCCGGCCGGCCCGACCGGCCGCCGGTCCACCGTACGGAGGAGCGAGAACGATGCGGGTGCCAATGACCATCGCGGACTTCCTCGACCGGGCGGAGGCCGGCTTCGCCGGCGGCCCCGGAGTGGTGGACGAGCCGGATCAGCCCGCCCTGCCCGTCCCGGAGAGCACCTACGGCCGCTTCGCCGAGCGGGTCCGCGCCTGGCAGGCGGGGTTCGACGCCCTCGGCGTGGCGGAGGGTGAGCGGATCGCCGTGGTCAGCCACAACTCGGCCCGGCTGCTGGAACTGCTCTTCGCCGTGCCGATGAGCGGGCGGATCTGCGTTCCGGTCAACTTCCGCCTGAGGCCGGAGGAGGTCGACTACATCGTCGGCCAGAGCGGAGCCTCGGTGCTCCTCGTCGACCCCGAACTGGACGCCGCCCTCAGCGGGGTGACCGCACGCCACCGCTTCGTCCTCGGTGAGGAGACCGACCGTGCGCTGATGCGGTTCGGGGTCGAACCGCGGCCCTGGTCCCGGCCCGACGAGGACGCCACCGCCACCGTCAACTACACCTCCGGCACCACCGCGCGCCCCAAGGGCGTCCAGCTCACCCATCGCAACATCTGGGTGGACGCGGTCACCTTCGGCCTGCACACACGGGCCTGGGAACGCGACGTCTACCTCCACGTGCTCCCCATGTTCCACTGCAACGGCTGGGGAATGCCGTTCCTCATGGCGGGCCTCGGCGTGCCGCAGATCGTCCTCCGCAAGGTCGACGGCGCGGAGATCCTGCGCCGCGTCGAGCGGCACGGCGTCACCCTGATGTGCGGAGCCCCGGCCGTCTGGAACGCGGTGCTGGACGCCGCCGCCGACCGGGAGGGCGAGATCCCCGGCCGTGGCCGGGTGCGCATCGTCTGCGCGGGCGCGCCGCCGCCCAGCCGCACCATCCAGCGGGTGGGCGAGGAACTCGGCTGGGAGTTCCTGCAGATCTACGGCCTCACCGAGACCGCTCCGCTGCTCACCTTCAACCGCTCCCTGCCCCGCGACGACGCCCTGCCCGCGGAGCGGCGCGCCCACCGGCTGTCCCGCGCGGGCCTGCCCACCCTGGGCACCCGGCTGAAGATCTCCGAGTCCGGCGAGGTGCTGGCCCGCTCCAACACCGTGATGGAGGGCTACTGGGAGAAGCCGGAGGCCACCGCGGACGCGCTCGGCGACGGCTGGTTCCGCACCGGTGACGGCGGCACCCTCGACCCCGACGACGGCCACCTCACCATCTCCGACCGCAAGAAGGACGTCATCATCACCGGCGGCGAGAACGTCTCGTCGATCGAGGTCGAGGACGTGATCTTCAGCCATCCCGCGGTCGCCGAGGTGGCGGTGATCGGCGTGCCGCACGAGCGGTGGGGCGAGACGGTCAAGGCGCTGGTGGTGCCGGCCGAGGGCGCCGAGCCCGGCGAGGACGAGATCATCGCGCACTGCAAGGAGCGGATGGCCGGCTACAAGGCGCCGACCAGTGTGGAGTTCCGCGACTCCATCCCGCGCACCGCCACCGGGAAGATCCAGAAGTTCAAGCTGCGGCAGCCCTACTGGCGCGAATCCGACCGCGGCGTCAACTGACCCGGTAGCCTGCGGGACATGAGTACTCTCGACGCCCTGGCCACCGCCCCGTACGTATCGGTGACGACGTTCCGCAAGGACGGCCGGGCGGTCGCCACCCCCGTCTGGGTGGTGCCGGACGGTGAGGGCACGCTGGCCGTCTGGACCCGCGTGGACAGCGGCAAGGTCAAGCGGATACGCCGCGACGGGCGGGTGACGGTGGCCCCCTGCGACTTCCGGGGCAACCTCAAGGGCGAGGCCGTGGAGGCCCGCGCACGGCTCGGCACGCCCGAGGACGTGGCGCGCGTCCGCCGGGGCATCATCCGCAAGTACGGTCTGTCCGGCCGCCTGACCCTGCTCGGCAGCCGGCTGCGCGGCGGCCACACCTCCACGGTGGCGGTTCTGATCACCCCGGCCGACTGAGACCGCTCCGGCGGCGGCGGAGCCGTCCGGCCCCGCTGCCGCCGGCCCCGCCGTGTCGGTGCCGTGCGGCAGGATCGTCGCCATGAGCCCCTTGCTGCTGACCGACATCGAGCAGGCGATCCGCGCCGGCTGGAGCGCCGAGACCTGCACCCCCGAGTACCGGCCGCGCTGGCGCCCCGACAACCCGGCCCGCGACCAGTGCGGCGTCACGGCGCTGGTCCTGCACGACCTCCTCGGCGGCGACCTGGTCCGCGGGGAGGTCCATGTCGACGGCAGGTGGACCGACTACCACTGGTGGAACCGTCTCGGCGCCGGGGTCGAGATCGACCTCACCCGGGAGCAGTTCGGCCCCGAGGAGACCGTCACCGGAGGCCAGGTGATCGTCCGCCCCGCCGAGATCCGCCGCTGCCGGGAGGAGTACGAACTCCTGCGCGCCCGCGTGCTGCGCAAGCTCGGCGTCGCCGGCCCGGCCTGACGCCGCCGCCCGTGGAGCTGGCGGGCCCGTGCCCGGTGCCTGCCGGACCGCTCCACCGCCCTCCCGCCGTCCCCGCGGGCCCCCGGCCGGCCGCTCCGGTCCCACGGGGCGCTCTTCGCGCACGACCGCGCCGTTCGGGAGCCGGGGGACGGCGGGGCGGCTACCGTGTGAGACCAGGACCGCGTGGAGCGGAGGGAGCCGGGATGCGGAGGCAGTCGGAGATGCCGTACCGGAAACGAGGGGGCGGCCCGGCTCTGCTGGCCGCCGCGTGCCTGCTGCTCGCCGCCTGCGGATCGGTGGAGGCGTCCCAGCCGGACGGTCCGGCCCGCTCGCCGGGGCAGGGCCGGCCGTCGACGGAGGGCTCCGGGCCGCCGCAGGGGCCCGGGGAGCATGGCGGGGCGAGCGCGACGCCGACGGACCAGCCCGAGAGCGTCCGCCTCACCGTCACCGGCGGCATCGCCGGCGTCCACCGCTCCATCCTCGCGTCCACCGACGGCACGGTCGAGGTCAGCGAACGGAAGAAGGGCTACTGGGAGGCCGACCCCCTCTCCGGTGCCGACCGCGACCGGCTGAAGACCCTGCTGAAGAAGATCGACTTCGCCGCGCTCCCGCCCCGCAGCGTCGACGAGGACGCCCGCGACATGTTCGTCTACGCACTGGAGCACGACGGCCACGCCGTCGTCACCGACCGCAGCGTTTCCCTGGGCGCGGCCGACGATCTGATCGGCCAGCTCGAACGCCACCTCGAGGAGCGGCTCTGAGCGTCCTGGACCTCTGGCGCCGGCACCTCGGCGCCGTCCCGGAGTCCGTCTGGGACCGGCGTGAACTGCGCGTGCTGATCCTCGCCGACAACGACCTGACCGCCCTGTCGCCCGCGGTCGGCCGGCTCCGGCGGCTCACCACCCTCGACCTCGGCCACAACGCGCTCACCGGACTGCCGCCCGAGATCGGCGCCCTGACCGGCCTCACCGGCTGCCTCTACCTCCACGACAACCGGCTGACCCGGCTGCCGGACGAACTCGGCTCGCTCACGCGACTGCGGCTCCTCAACGTCGGCGACAACCGCCTCACCGCGCTCCCCGACACCCTCACCCGGCTGGCCTCCCTGGTCGAACTGCGCTCCCAGCACAACGAGTTGACGAATCTCCCCGAGCGGATCGGAGACCTCGGCCGCCTCCGGGAACTGTGGCTCAAGGGCAATCGCCTCACCCGCCTCCCGGACTCCTTCTCCCACCTCCGCGCACTGCGCCACCTCGAACTCCGCGACAACCTGCTCCCCGAGGTCCCCGGCCAACTCGCCGGACTGCCCCTGCTGCGCGTCCTCGACCTGCGGGGCAACCGGATCCGCGGGCTGCCGCCGTGGCTTTCGGACATGCCCTCCCTGGAGAAGCTCGACCTGCGGTGGAACGACCTCGCCGTCGACCCCGCGGACGACCCGGTGGCCCTCGCCCTCGAGCGGCGCGGATGCGTGGTGGTGGCGTGAACACGCTCCGGGGCCCCCACCCCCGTTGACTTCCGGCGGACTCCAGGCGTGAAGCTGTCCCGGTGACCGCACCCAGAACCGGCCGGACCAGGCTCCCCAAGCTCCCCCCGGCCTACCGTCCCCTGTTCGCGCACCGCCCGTTCCGGCGCCTGCTGCCCGCGTTCGTCGCCTCCGACTTCGGCGACGGGACGGCCGTCGTGACCGTGCCGTGGCTCGCCGTGCTGCTGGCCCCGCAGGAGAGCCCCGGCCTGTACGTCGGGGCCGCGGTCGCCGCGTACGCGCTGCCGGGCGCCGTCGGGGCGCTGCTGCTGGGGCGGTGGATGCGGCGCTTCCCCGCCCGCCGGCTGCTGCTCACCGACGCCGCGCTGCGGGCCGTCATGCTCGCCTGCGTGCCGCTGGCCTGGGCCCTCGGCGTGCTGACCCCCTGGCTGTACGTGATCCTGCTGGCCGCCTCCTCACTGCTGCACGCGTGGGGCAGTGCCGGCAAGTACGCGCTGCTCGCCTCCCTCCTGCCGCCCGAGCGCCGGCTCGCCGCCAACGCCCTGGTCAGCTCGAGCGCCTCGGCGGCGATGGTGTTCGGGCCCGCCCTCGCCGGGGCGCTGATCACCGTGGTGAGCCCCGCCTGGATCGTCGGCCTCGACGCCCTCACCTTCGCCGTCCTCGCCGTCGGCGCCGCCCGCGTCCGCCCCGGCGCCGCCGAGCGGCCGGATGCCGCCGCCGACCCGGCGGGCGGCACGGCCGGCACCTCCTCCGCCGCCCTCGCCCTCTTCCGGCAGCGGCCCGAACTGCTGGGCATCCTGGCCCTCACCTGGTTCTTCTTCTTCCTCTACGGCCCGGTCGAGGTGGCCCTGCCGCTGCACGTCACCGAGGACCTGCGCCAGGGCTCCGCGCTGCTAGGCCTCTACTGGACGCTGTTCAGCGTGGGAGCCGTCCTCGGCGGGCTCGCCGCCGGGATGCTGCGGCGACTGCCGCTGTGGCCGGCGGCGCTCGGCATCGTCGCCGGCTGGGGAGCCGTCCTGCTCCCCTTCGGTTTCGGCGCGCCGCCCTCCGTCACCGTCGCCTGTTTCGCCCTCGGCGGCCTGATCTACGGCCCGTTCACCGCGCTGTCCTTCACCCTGTTCCAGGACCGCACCCCCGAGGAATGGCTGACCACCGTGCTCGCGGTGCGCGGTGCCGCGCTGCTCGCCTCCTCCCCGCTGGGCACCGCCCTCGGCGGCCCCCTCACCGCCGCCTTCGGCCCCCGCGCCGTGCTCGCCTCGTCCGGCGCGGCCACCCTCGCCCTGGTCGCCGCCGCCGCGGCCCTCGGTCTCGTGGCCCGGGCCCGAGACCGCGGCAAGGCGGTCCCGGCCCCCGACGACGGGCGTGACCTGGCGGAACCCGCCTGAAGGGGCCAGGCACGGACATGCCGAAGGGCCCCGGGCGGCACCCGCCCGGGGCCCTTCGTGAGGGGGTACGAGCCGATCAGAACCGGTCGCCCTTCGGCTTGCCCCGCTGGTCGGGGGTGCCGTGCGGCGGCGGGTTGTGCGGCTGAGCGGACGTCCTCGGCGACACCGGGGACCCACCCGCCGCGTGACCCTGTTCCGGGCGGAGCCCCGACGGATCGCCCGCGGTCGGCTCGGCGCCGTTGCGCAGCTGGTCCAGGCGGGCGGAGAGGACCTGGGTGGCCGGCACCCGGCGCCCGTGGTCCTTCTCGTGCTCCAGGAGCGTCTCCACCTGGTCGGAGGTCAGCGAGCGGACCCGGCTCTCCAGCGAGCCGAGCGGCAACTGGTCGTAGTCCGGGAGCGGCAGGTCGTCGCGGCGGGGATGGGACATGGTCACTCACTTCCTGCGAGATGCGTCGGATCGTGCGGCGGCCGCGGCCCACCGGTCAGCGGTGGCCGCCGCCTCCGCTGCCGAAGCCTCCGCTGCTGCCCTCGTTCCATCGCGGGCGCGGCGGCTCCTCCTCGGTCGGCAGGGTTCCCTGGGGGTCGAGCTGGTACGGCGTGAGGCGGTCGTGGTCCTGCTTCGGCACGTCGTCGGTGTCCCGGGTCGTCCGGTCCTCACGCACCGGACCGCCCGGCGGCATCTTGGGCTGCTCCTGCGGCGTCGGCCTGCGCGGCTCCCGCTGACGCACCCGCCAGCCGAAGAACACCGCGCCGATCAGCGCGGCCGCCACGATCGCACCGAGGATGAACGGAGCGAGCCCGCCGATCTGTCCTTCTTCCAGGGCGAAATCCACCCATTCATAGCTCATGGTATGCATCTACCCCTAACCGGTTGATATGAACCGATGATCAGTTCATGCCCTGGTCGTCCTCACGGGCGGCTC
Organism: Streptomyces abyssomicinicus; assembly: GCF_008974245.1. GTDB lineage: Bacteria > Actinomycetota > Actinomycetes > Streptomycetales > Streptomycetaceae > Streptomyces > Streptomyces abyssomicinicus. The sequence goes on from NZ_BBZI01000010.1 coordinate 102,118, forward strand.
GGGTCCGCGAGCGGTTGGCCTTGCGGATCGCGTCCAGCAGCTGCGATCTGGACATCCGCGACCGGCCGGTGACGTCCAGCCGCCGGGCCAGCTCGTACAGGTGCTGCCGGGAGGCGTCCTCGTCCACGCCCTCCCCGCTGCGGCCGCCCTGCTGCCGGGGCCGGGCCGACCGCGGGTCGGACGGCCCCTTGCGGCCGCCCTCCTTGCGCTCCCAGTGGTCGCCGACCTTCTCGTGCGTGTGCTTCAGCGCGCCGTACGCCACCCGATGGGCTCGCTCGCCCTCGCCGTACTGGTCGACAGCCGAGTCGTGCGCCTTGATCCAGGTGCGGCGCGCCTCCTCGGAGGAGCGCTCCAGGGTGGACGGCAGTTCCTCGCGGCCGGGCAATCGGATCACCCCTTCCGTCCGTCGGCCTCCCGACGCCGGGTGCCCGGGAGCAGGCGTTTGACACCGCCGGACGGGGCAACTCGGCCCCCGTGACGAGCGCATCCCAGGATGAGCTGTACCGGTTCCTGGAGGACCGGTTCGCCTGCGCGCAGGCCTGCACCGAATGTGCGAGAGCCTGCGCCCTGCGCGCCGGATTCATGGACCCGGACGGCACCGAGGCGCAGGACCGGGCCCGGCGCAAGGGCATCATGTGCGCCGAGGTGTGCGACGCGACCTGCCGGGTGCTGTCCGAACAGACCGGACTGGACGAAGCCGGGCTGCGGATGCAGGTGGAATGGTGCCGCACCGTGTGCCTGGAGTGTGCGGAGGTCTTCGACGCCTGCCCCGGAGCGGAGGAGGCGGCCAAGTCGTGCCGCCGCTGCGCCGAGGCCTGCACCGAGTTCCTCGCGACGCTCGCCGCGTAGCGCAGCCCCCGTCCCCCCGCACCGCCCCCGAGGAGGCACGACCATGGCCGGCCCGAACCCGATCGAACTGCAGAAGGCGCTCAGCGGCATGGACTACCCCACGGACAAGAAGTCCCTGGTCGAGCGCGCCCGCAGCAACCACGCCGACGGCAAGCTCGTCGAGAAGCTCGAGAACCTCCGCCAGGACAGCTTCGACGGCCCCAACGAGGTGCAGAAGGCGGTGTTCAAGGGCTGACCCACACGCACGGTTCACGGGCCGCACCGCCGGCCCCACCTCGCCGGTGCGGTTCCCTCCCGCGACGGAACCGCACCGGCAGACGTCTTGACCTGCGCCGCGAGGCGGACGCAGGATCGGCGCCATGAGACCGACCGCCGCCGGCAACGGCAACGCCAGTACCGTCGACGCCGTGCTGCGCCGCAGCGCGCGCCGCACCCCCGGCCGGGTCGCGGTCGACTACGCGGACCGGTCGTGGACCTACGCCGAACTCGACGACGCCGTCTCACGCGCCGCCGCCGTGCTGCGCTCCGAGGGCCTGGAACCCGGCGACCGGGTGGCCTCCTACGGCCACAACTCCGACGCCTACCTGATCGGTTACCTCGCCTGCGCCCGTGCCGGCCTGGTCCACGTGCCGGTCAACCAGAACCTCACCGGCGACGACCTGACGTACCTGATCGGCCAGTCCGGCAGCACACTGGTGCTCGCCGACCCCGCCGTCGCCGGCCGCCTCCCGCAGGGCGTGCGCACCCTCGCCCTGCGCGACGCCGAGGACTCCCTGCTCGCCCGCCTCGCCTCCGCCGTCCCCTTCGACGGACCGGGACCGGACGCCGAGGACCTGGCGCAACTGCTCTACACCTCGGGCACCACCGCGCTCCCCAAGGGCGCCATGATGACGCACCGTGCCCTGGTCCACGAGTACGTGAGCGCCGTCACCGCGCTCGGCCTGAGCGCCGACGACCGGCCGGTGCACGCGCTGCCGCTCTACCACTCGGCGCAGATGCACGTCTTCCTGCTGCCCTACCTCGCGGTGGGCGCGCGGAACACCATCCTCGACGCACCCGACGGCGACCGCCTCCTCGACCTCGTCGAAACCGGCCGCGCCGACAGCGTGTTCGCGCCGCCCACCGTGTGGATCGCCCTCGCCAACCGCCCCGACTTCGCGACGCGCGACCTGAGTTCGCTGCGCAAGGCCTTCTACGGCGCCTCCATCATGCCCGTGCCCGTCCTGGACAGGCTGCGCGAACACCTGCCGGACCTCGCCTTCCACAACTGCTTCGGCCAGAGCGAGATCGGGCCGCTCGCCATGGTGCTCGGACCCGACGAGCACGAGGGCCGGATGGACTCCTGCGGCCGCCCGGTCCTCTTCGTCGAGGCCCGGGTCGTCGACGAGAACGGCAAGGACGTCCCCGACGGCACCCCCGGCGAGATCGTCTACCGCTCCCCGCAGCTGTGCGAGGGCTACTGGGAGAAGCCCGAGGAGACCCAGGAGGCCTTCCGCGACGGCTGGTTCCACTCCGGCGACCTCGCCGTCCGCGACGCCGACGGCTACCACACCATCGTCGACCGGGTGAAGGACGTGATCAACTCCGGTGGTGTGCTGGTCGCCTCGCGCCAGGTCGAGGACGCGCTCTACACCCACCCCGAGGTCGCCGAGACCGCCGTGGTCGGCCTGCCCGACGAACGCTGGATCGAGGCGGTCACCGCGTTCGTGGTGCGGCGGGGGGAGGTCACCGAGGAGGAACTCGTCGCCCACGCCAAGGAGCGGCTGGCCTCCTTCAAGGCACCCAAGCGCGTCGTCTTCGTCGACGGGCTGCCGCGCAACGCCAGCGGGAAGATCCTCAAGCGCGAACTGCGCGACCGGTTCGGCACCACCGCCGGGGCGTGAAGCACGGGGCCTGTCGGCGGGCCCGACCGGTCGGTAGGCTGGCCGCCGACCGTCAACGGGAGGAGCACGTCCGTGGCCGAGAGCACCACCCAGCAGCAGCGGCGCACCGGCTGGGACAAGCCGGACCACCTGGACCTCAGCGGCGCCGAGTGGCGCTCCAGCAGCCGCGGCCGCGGCGACGTCCAGATCGCCTTCGTCGAGGGGTTCGTCGCGATGCGCAACAGCCACAGCCCGGAAAGCCCGTCCCTGATCTTCACCCCGGACGAGTGGGGCGCCTTCGTCTCCGACGCCCGCAAGGGCGAGTTCGACCTCACCTGAGCCACCTCGCCTGAGCCACCTCACTGAGCCGGCCGCGCCCCGCGGCGACGCCCCGACGGGGCCGCGCGAGGGTTTCCTCCCCGATTTGGGGACACTCGGCCACCGCTTCCCGCACCGGCCCGCCCCCTGGGCGAGGCTGGGCGGGAACAAGCGGAATGCCGAACTCCGGAGGTGAGGAACCCCATGACCCTGCCGGTCATCGCGGCGGTCGACGGATCGGAAGACAGCCTGCGCTCCCTGGACTGGGCGGTGCGGACGGCGTTGATGCGGGGCGCGCCCGTGCGCGTGGTGCACGTGCGCCAGTACCCGGCCTGGGCGCCTCCCGAGTTCGTCGCGGTCGGCACCGCCGACGACCCCGTGCTCGACCAGGTGCGCGCCCGGATCGAGGCGGGCGGAGGCGCCCGGCCGGACGTCGAGTACCTGAGCAGGGTCGGCGCGCCCGGCACCGTGCTGGCCGAGCTCAGCACCGAGGGCTCCCTCCTGGTGGTCGGCTCCCGCGGCCGCGGCGGCTTCGCCAGCCTGCTGCTCGGATCCACCAGCATCGCCGTCGCCCGCGACTCCCACTGCCCCGTGGTGGTCGTCCCCCGGAGCGCCCGCCAGGTCCCGGACGACCTCGCCGGCGCCTCCACCGGCCCCCGCGTCGTCGTCGGCCTCGGCGTCGACCACGCCGGCGACGCCGCCCTGGAGTTCGCCTTCGCCGAGGCCGAGATGCGCCGGGTGCGGGTCCAGGCCGTGTGCGCCTACCCGTGGCCCCCGCAGATCTGGGCCGTGCCCGGGGAGTTCACGCTGCCGATGATCGACGAGGCCGACGTCGCCGCCGAGACCCGGGAGCTCGCCGGGGAAAGGCTCGCCCCCCTGCGGGAACGCCACCCCCGCGTCGCCGTCGAGATCGCGGTGGAGGGCGGCGACGCGGCCGGCCGGCTCGTCGCCCACTCCAAGGACGCCGAGCTGGTCGTCGTCGGCCGCCATCAGCGGCGGCTGCTGGTGCCGACCCGGATGGTCGGCTCCGTCACCCAGGCGGTGCTGCTGCACGCCGCCGCCCCGGTGGCCGTGGTCGCCCCGCACCCGCACGGCGACGCCGGCGACACCGACGGCACCGGGCCCGCCGGGGAGTGAACGCCCGCACACCGTGAAGCCCGGCGGGCCACGTACCATGGCGGCATGTCGTTCCTCCGCCGCCGCAGCGCCACGCCCGCCGGGCCCGACTTCGACGTCCTGGCCATGGACCCGGGCGACTGGCCCGGCAACCTCGGCGCCGGCCTGCTCCCCGCCCCCGACGGCAGCTGCCAGGGTGTCTTCCTCCGCTACGACCTGTTCGGCAACCGCGGCCCCGCGATGATCATCGGCAACCTCCCCGAGGGCTCGCCGGCCCGCGACGTCCCCGAGGGTGAGGTGCCGTTCGAGGTCGCACAGCTGCTGCTGGCGCTGGAGAACGACGAGGAGGTCACCGTCACCGGCGCCGAGGACGTGCCGGTGCTCCAGGGCGACAACCTGCTGGTGGTCCGCCGCCTCAAGCTCTCCGAGAACCGGATCTCCTGCGTCCAGTTCGACCGCAGCGACAACGTGCTGGTCACCATCGCCTCCTGGGACCGCCCGATCACCGAGGACCTCTACGCGCTCCTCAAGCCGCTGCCCGCCGAACTCTTCCGCCAGGGCTGAATCGGCGCGACCCGGCACACGCGACGGGGCCGGACCACCTCGGTGGTCCGGCCCCATCGCGTGTCCTCCCGCGGATCAGGACCTGACGACGTCCACGTCGGAGGCCTTCACGAAGGCCACCCGGTGACCCAGCTGGATCTGGTAGTAGTCCTCCTGACCGCGCACCACGGTGCCCCTGCCGCCGAACGTCGTGTTCCAGAAGTACTCCGGGTGGAACCGGTCGCCGGCCACGTACCGCTGCCCGGCCTCGAACCGGTACGGCAGCGGAGCCAGCGACTGCACCGGGACCCCCGGCGGATAGGCCGACGCCTCCGGGTACGCCCGCCCGTACACCGGCACGGACTCACGCCCCGCCTTCGGCGTCACCACCAGGCCCTTCGTCGGCACCGCGGCCGGCCGGTCCGCGGGGTTGCGGAACCAGGCCTTCTGCCCCAGGTACCAGATCGCCGTCCAGTCCCCGGCCCGTTCCGCGACCACGAACTGCTGGCCGGTCGAGGCACGGGCGCCGACGTCGTTGACCCCGATCGTGGTCCGGCCCTCGTTCTTCGGGTACAGGCCGAGGTCCTTCACCAGCGCGGCGTCCTCGGACGGCGCCGCGTACAGCCGCACCTCGCTGGAGCCGTGCGGCGCGCAGGCCACCCCGGCGCTCACGCAGCCGGTGTAGACGGGCTGGTGGGACGCGTAGTCCGGGCGGACGGTCACCACGTCGCCGTGCGGGTTGGCGTTCCGGTGGAACGGCGCCCCCATCAGCTGGAAGTAGTGCGCCCAGTCCCAGTAGGGCCCGGGGTCGGTGTGCATGCCGGGAATGTTGGCCGGGGTCACGCCGGGGATCGCGTCATGGCTGAGGATGTGCTGCCGGTCCAGCGGCACGTCGTGCCGCTTCGCCAGGTACTTCACCAGGCGGGCCGACGAGCGGTACAGCGACTCCGTGAACCAGGCGTCCGGCTGGGCCAGGAACGCCTCCTGCTCGACGCCGATCGAGTGCGCGTTCACGTACCAGTTGCCGGCGTGCCAGCCGACGTCACGGGCCTTGACGTGCTGGGCGACGTGGCCGTCGGAGGAACGGATGGAGTAGTGCCACGCCAGGTAGCTCGGGCGCTGCACCAGCATCAGGGTGGTGTCCCAGGTCGCCTCGGTGGAGTGCACCACGATGTAGTCCACCGACTGGTCCGCGGGGCGGTCCGCCAGGTCGTGGTTGCCGTAGTTGCCCGGATCGTCGCCGCCCAGGTGCTCGTACGGCGCCGGGATCCACTCGCAGGCCAGGGTCGGCGGGCACTCGGTGCCGTCCTGGTCGAGCTCGCGCAGCCCGGCCCGCTCCAGCTGCGCCGGGTCCGCCTCCGCCCGCGGATCCGCCGCCAGCACGATCCGCTCGCCGGTGTCGGTCACCCGCTCCTGGCCGGCCGCGATCACCGAGAACACGTCCTGGGCGAACATCGCGGCCGTGGCGCTGTCGTCCGCACCGGAGTAGCGGGCGATCGCCGCGTACCAGTCGGCCGGATTCTCGCTCAGCGGCTGCCCCAGCTCGCGCTGGGTCCGTGCCAGCAGGGCCGCACCGCCCTCCACATTGGCCGCCGGGTCGGTGCGCAGCTCCTCGGCGGGCAGACCGGTCAGCGCGGACGCCGCCCCCAGGGTGCGCAGGTGCGCCGGGAGCTCCGACGCCTCGGGAACCTCCGGCGCCCCGGCCGGCCCCGCCTCCGGGACCGCCATCGGCCGGGCCTCGTCGCCCCGCGGATCCTCCTCGCCGTGGCTGTGGTGCGGAGCCTCGGCCAGGGCGGAGGACAGATCGGTCAGGTGCATTGGGCCGTAACCGCCGGCGACGCTGGGCAGACCGGCGTGCGCGTCCCACCGGGACTCCAGGTACGACACGCCGAGCAGCACGCTCCGCGGCACGTCGTACTCGGCGGCGGCCCGGGTGAACGCCTCACCCAGCGGACCGCCGCCCGCCGGGTCACCGGGCGCGGCGCCCAGCAGGGGAAGCATCAGGGCGGCCGCGGCGACGGCGCCCGCGGCGCGTCTGCGCAACGGGCGCCCGGCCCCCGGCGGGGGAGTGGGGGCGGTGACGGTTCCTCGCAATGCATCCTCCCGGGGACGGCTGGGCGCGCGTGGGGCAGATGGGGCGTGCGTCAGGGATATCGGTATCCCGCCGCCCCGTCAATGACGCGTGCATGCAAGTAAGTTGGGCCGTCCGGAAACGCCTCAGGGCCCGGGAGGACCGGGCCCTGAGGCGAGGGGGTGATGGGGCGGGGCCGGGGGAACGGTCAGCGCGTGCCGACCGCCGCCCGCACCGCCCGACGCGCCATCTGCGCGTCGTCGTGCAACCGCCGCAGCAGCAGCCGCTGCTCCTCTCCCGTCGGGATCGCCCCGGCCGGAGCGGCCACCGGTGCCGGCGCGACGTCCTGCATCGTGCGCTGCACCGCTGTCTCGTAGGTGCGGATCTCCCGGGTCAGGATCAGCATCAGGTTGACCAGGAAGGCGTCCCGGGCGGCCGGCCCCTGGGACTGGGCGAGCTGACTGATCTGCCGCCGCACGTCCGGTGCGTCTCCCAGCACCGACCAGAGCGTCGCCAGGTCGTACCCCGGCAGGTACCAGCCCGCGTGCTCCCAGTCCACCAGCACCGGACCGGTCGGTGTGACGAGGATGTTGGAGAGCAGCGCGTCACCGTGACAGAACTGCCCCATCCCCTGCCTGCCCGACGAGTGCGCGATGCCGTGCAGCAGCTTCTGCAGGTCCCCCAGGTCCCTGTCGGTGAGCAGCCCCAGCGCGTGGTACCGGTTGATCCGCGCCGCGTAGTCCAGGGGCGCGGAGAAGGTGCCCGCCGGAGGGCGCCAGGCGTTGAGCCGGCAGATCGCGCCCAGCGCCGCCCGGATGTCGGCCCGCGGCGGAGCCTCCACGGGGTGCCGGTGGAGCGCCGCGGCCCGCCCCGGCACGCGCTCGATGACCAGCGTGCAGTTGTCCGGGTCCGCCGCGATCAGCCGCGGCACCCTGACGGGGGGCCGATGCCGGACGAAGGACCGGTAGGCAGCTATTTCGTGCCGGATGCGCTCGGCCCAGGCCGGCGAGTCGTCCAGTAAAACCTTGGCCACGGCGTTGTTCCGTCCCATCGCCCCCACCAGCAGCACGGACCGGCCGGTGCGCCGCAGGACCTGCACGGGCGCGAACTCGGGGCAGATCCGGTGGACGGAGGCGATGGCGGTCCGCAGCTGCGCTCCCTGCGGACCGGACAGGTCGAGCCGTCCGCTGAGCGTCCCGGCCCCTTGAGGGGGCATCCGCCGCAGCCTCGGGCCCGGTGGCTGCACCGCGGGGCGGGTCGGATCGAGGAAGGGACCGACGCCCGGGCGGGTCTGCGGCCGGAGCGGGGCGGACACGGAGGACGACACTGCGTACATGGGAGACGGATCCCTTCGTGTGCCGGAAGAGTTACCGCGCCATCCGCCCCGGCCCCGGAGGGCACCCTGGGGAGAGCCCCCGTGACCGGGGCGGGATGGCGCACTTCTACTCCACATCACGCGGGGGCGTGGCTGACAACTGGCGACCCCTGGCGAACCCTGGCGAATAGTCGCTTGGCACTTTGGCCCGCGTTAGTGTCAAGTCAGCCGAGAACCTGGGGGCTTGACGTGAGCGGACAACCCAACACCCGCCTATCGGACCTGTTCGGCCTGGCCGGCTGGACCAAGGGCGAACTCGCGAGGCTGGTCAACCGGCAGGCGGCGGCCATGGGCCATCCGCAGCTGGCGACCGACACCTCCCGGGTGCGGCGTTGGATCGACATGGGGGAGATCCCGCGCGATCCGGTGCCCAGGGTGCTGGCGGAGCTGTTCACCGAGCGTCTCGGCCGTGTCGTGACCATCGAGGATCTCGGACTGGTCCGGCAAGGGCGAACGGGGAAACGGCAGCGCGGCGAGGAGAACCCCGACGGACTGCCGTGGGCGCCCGAGCGGACGGCTGCGGTCCTCACCGAATTCACGGGAATGGACCTCATGCTCAACCGACGCGGCTTGGTGGGCGCGGGCGTCGCGCTCACCGCAGGATCGGCGCTGCACAGCGCCATGCATCAGTGGCTGAACGCGGACCCGGCCCTCGCGGCCGACGCCACGCGTACCGACGAACTCCCGCACGCGGACCCGGCAGGGTTCGACCGATACGAGGCGGCCCCGGTGGGCTCCGAGGAGGTCGAGGAGCTGGAGCGCTCCGTCGAGGTGTTCCGGGCCTGGGACGCCTCCCGCGGCGGAGGCCTCCAACGCAAGGCGGTGGTCGGCCAGTTGAACGAGGTGGGCGGCATGCTCGCCTACCGTCACCCCGACCACCTCCAGCGGCGTCTGTGGGGCGTGGCCGCCAACCTGGCGGTGCTGGCCGGGTGGATGTCGCACGACGTGGGCCTGGAGCCCACGGCCCAGAAGTACTTCGTCATCGCGGCACACGCCGCGCGTGAGGGCGGGGACCGGCCCCGGGCCGGCGAGGCGCTCTCCCGGGCCGCGCGGCAGATGGTCCATCTGGGCCGTCCCGACGACGCCCTGGACCTGATGAAGCTCGCCAAGTCCGGCGCCGGGGAGGAGGTACTGCCGCGGACCAGGGCGATGCTCCACACCATCGAGGCGTGGGCGCAGGCGGCCATGGGCAAGAGCCAGGCCATGCGCCGCACGCTGGGGCAGGCGGAGGACCTCTTCGTCTCCGACAAGGGGGACGTCTCCCCGCCCAGCTGGATGCAGCTGTTCGACGAGGCCGACCTGCACGGCATGGAGGCGCTCGCCTACCGCACCCTCGCCGAGCACGATCCGTCGGCGGCGGCCCTGGCGCAGAACCACGCCAAGCAGGCGCTCCACCTCCGGGAGAACGGCCGGGAGCGGTCCAAGATCTTCGACTGGCTTTCCATGGCGTCGGCCTGCTTCATCGCCGACGACCCCGAGCAGGCCGACCGCTACGCCCGCCTGGCGCTGCTGTCGATGGGCAGCAACTCCTCGCACCGTACCTGGGACCGGCTCCGGCAGATGTACCGCCTGACGGGCCAGTACGCGAGTTACCCGAAGATCGAGGAACTGCGCGAGGAGATCCAGCTCGCCCTGCCCAAGCCCAAGCGGCCGGGGAGCGGCGCGGCGGTGTGAAAGGGGTGGGGCTCCGCCGTCGAGGCGGATCGCTCGCATCCCTGTGCGCGGCGGTGGCGGACGGCCGCCCTGACGTCGTGGTGAGGTGTGCCCGGCCTGACGGCCGACGGGCGCCCCCTCGGGGGCGGCGGCGGGCCCGGACCGTTCAGCCGTGTCAGCGCTGTGTCAGTCGTGCACGCGGGCGACCAGGAAGGAGCCGGTGCCGCGGCCCCGGTCGTCGCCGAACTCGTCCGCCAGCACCTGTGCCGCGCCCTGCGCGGACGGTTCGCCCTGGAGGCTTCCGGCCAGGGCGGTCAGCCGGTGCTCGCCCTCCGCGCCGATGACCAGCCCCGCGGTGTGGAGGACCAGAAGGTCGCCGGCCTCCAGCCGTTGCTCCGCCTCGGCCTGTCCGCCGGGGGAGTGGAGCGTCCGGCCCGTCCCGTCCCGGAACAGCACCGGGGCGGGACAGCCGGACCACCGCAACGTCATGGTCCCGGTCCGGTACCGGCAGCACAGCGCCGGGCCGGAGACCGGCAGGGCGCTGCCGCGCAGCAGATCGTCCAGCCAGACCGCCGCCCGCCCCGGCGGGGCGCCGGCCATGGCCATACCGCGCAGGGCCCCGATCAGCATCGTCGTGCCCGAGGCCACAGCGGACGGCTCGCCGGCCAGGGTGCCGAACGCGATCAGCGTCTCCCCGTCGGGGAGTTCGCAGGCGTCGTACCAGTCGCCGCCCGCGGGCCCACCGGGCTCGGAGGACGGCAGCCGGCGCGCCGCCAGCTCCAGTGACCCGGGCCCGCCCTGCCGCGGGAGCCGCAGGGAGCCGTGCCACGGGGGGAGCACGGCTTCCTGCGGCTCGACCACGAGCCCCTGCCCGGACCGGGCCGGCCGGCCGCGACGGAGCGAGTCACGGGTCTCGCTCACCGCCCGCCGGTGACGGCGCAGTTCGCTGACGTCACGCAGCACCGCCCACATGGAGGCGGTGTTGCCGTCGGCGTCGAGCACGGGCTCGCCCTTCATGTGCACAGTCCGCACCCTGCCGTCGTCCGGACGCGTGATCCGGAACTCGCCGTCGATCGGCCGGCCGTCGACCAGGCAGTCCGTCACCATGACGGTGAGCCGGGGCCGGTCCTCGTCGAGCACCAGGGAGGGCAGCTCGTCGAGGGTGAGGGCGTGGGCGGTGGGATCCATGCCGAGGATCTCGTAGAACTCGGCGGACCAGCGGACCTCGTCGGTCAGCAGTTCCCACTCCGCGCTGCCGATCCGGCCGGGGGCCGGAGCCGGTCCGGCGCCGGGCGCGGCCGGCGAGGCGGGCAGCGCCTCGGGGGAACCGGCCGCGGGGGGAGGGCCTTCGCGGAGCTGCGCCAGGTGTTCGTCGAGGTCCTCCAGGTGGTGCAGCGCGAGGTCGTACAGAGCACGCTGCCACCGGTCCTGGGGGTCCGTGCCGTTGCTCTCCGTGTCGCGGCGGACCGCGTCCATGTCCGTCCTCAGCTGCCGCGTCCGCGCGATGAGGGCCTCGACCGGGCTGTCGCCGGAGGGCGAGCGGCCGGCGGGGCGATCCGCGGACAGGTGGGACGGCATGACGAACTCCGGTGTCGAAGAGACGGTACGGCCGGGGCCGGTCGGTGAACCGGATACGACTCTCGCACAGCTCGCCACCGCCTGTAAGGGATTCGGCAACACTCGATCCGGTGGTGCTTCTGGCATATGCCAGAGTCTTTCGGGACCTACGGCCCCGGAGATCCGGGACCAACGTCACTTGCACGCAGGGAAGTTGGCAGCTAGCCCATGACCTGACGGCGGAGGGTCACGCGCCGGGACCGGGCTCCTCGGCGGGGCAGGAACCGCCCTTCAGTTCGCCCAGAAGCAGGAACGCCTCCACGGTCCGTTGTACGCAGCGTGACGAACCATAGCCCGTGTGCCCCTCGCCCTTGTTGTCCAGGACCACCGCCGAGGAGCCCAGCCGCCGGGCCGTCTCCACCGTCCAGCGGTACGGAGTGGCGGGGTCGCCCCGGGTGCCGACCAGCAGCATCCTGGGCGACCTGAGGTCGTGGACCTCCTCGCGCACGAAGTCGGTTCCGCGGGGCCGCCCGTAGCACATCAGCGCCTCGGCCAGCCGGTACCGGCCGAAGACCGGGGACGCCTTCTCGTAGGAGGCCCGCATCGCCCCCAGTTCCGCCGCGATGCGCCGCGCGGAGGGACGTTCGGGCGAGTCGGCGCAGTTGACGGCCAGCAGCGCGGCCGGGGCGTTGTCCAGCGGGACGGGCTGCCGGGACCGGCGCGGCCCGTCCCGGCGCGGCCCGTCCCGGCGGAACACCGGCGGGGAGAAGGCGCCCGGGGTGAGGCCCTGCAGGCCGCGCGGGTCGCCGTACTCCACCAGATCGGCCACCGCCCGCTCCATCTGCGGCCACAGCGCCCGGCTGTACAGCGCCTGACCGAGGGCGGCCACCAGGTCCTGGCCGGTGAAACCGCGGCCGGCCCCCGTGGGCGCCGGGTGGGCGTCCAGCATGTCGACCAGGCGTTCCACATGCCGCGGCGCGGTGCGGGCGTCGCGGCCGAAGGGGCAGCCGATGTCCTGGACGCACCAGGCCAGGAAACGCTCCAGCGCGGCCTGCTGGCCCGCGGCGCCGGCCCGGGCCTGTTCGACGGGGGAGGCGGTGAGGGTGTCCACGCCGTCCAGGACGAACCGGCCGACCCGGTGCGGGAACCGGGCGGCGTAGACGGCGCCGAGGCGGGTGCCGTAGGAGAACCCGAGGTAGTTCAGCCGGCGGTCGCCGAGGGCGTGACGGATGACGTCCATGTCGCGAGCCGCGTCCACGGTGCCCATGTGCTCCAGCACCGGGCCGGAGGCGGCGGCGCAGGCCTCGGCGATCTCCCGCAGTCTGCGCAGGTAGGGCTGCGGATCACCGTCGGCCACCCGGTCCGGGGAGGCGCTCTCGCGTCGGCCGTCGTCCGGATCGTCGGGCGCGTCGTCCCGGCCCTGCCCGGGGGAGCCGGAGTACGCGGCCTCGCCGCAGGTCACGGGGGAGGAGAGGCCGACGCCGCGGGGGTCGAAGCTGACCACGTCGTAGCCTTCGGCGAGGGGCATGAAGGCCTTGCCGGCCATGGCCAGCCGGCCGACGCCCTCACCGCCGGGGCCGCCGAAGTTGAGGACGAGCGAGCCGCGGGGCCGGTCTCCGGTGGACCGCAGGCGGGCCAGCGCCAGCCTCAGGGAGCCGCGCTTGGGGTGCGCGTAGTCCAGCGGGACGGTCACGACACCGCACTGGAGGTCGCGCGGGGCGGCCTCGGAGTCGCAGGGGTGCCAGGTGACCCGCTGGTCGTAGAAGCGCCTCAGGCGGGGCGGCGGCTCCGCCGGGCCGCCCTCCGCCACCGACGGGACGGCGGGCAGCGCCGCGCAGAGCGCGGCCAGTGCGGCCGTGCCGGCCGCGACGCGTAGGGAACACGGACCCTGCATGCGAGCCTCCGGGGGTGGACGGCCGCAGCCCACGTTAGGCGTGTGCCGCCCGCCGCGCCCGCCCACGCGGTCCGCCCGGGGGACCGGGGCCCGGGGCCCGGAGGGCCGGGCATGCCGGCGGGGGCGGGGAGGAACCCGTCCTCCCCGCCCCCGCCGGCGTGTGTCCCGCCGTGGGCGCCGTCCGCGCCTTCCGCCTCGCAGGCCGTGTCAGCGCGTCGACCGGCTGCGGTCCAGCGCCGCGACGCCCAGGGCGGCCAGCGCGATCTGGATCAGCCACTCCAGCCAGTCGGGCCCGTTGGTGTCCGAGATGCCGAACGCCCCGGCGAGCGCCGAACCGATCAGCGCCGCCGCGATGCCGACCACGATTGTCCACAGCACTCCGATGTGCTGGCGTCCGGGCACGACGAGGCGTCCCAGCACGCCGATCACGATGCCGATGACAATCGCGCTGATGATGCCCGAGATCTCCATCTTTCCGCCCGTCCCTTCGCATGCGTCCTGCGGTCCTTCTGCCCCCGGCGGGCGGTCGCACGCTCCCCGGCCGCCGGGACCGTGGGTGTCGTGCGCGGTTCGGCAGGACCGGCGCGACGACGTGACGCGCGTGAAGGCCCGGGGCGCCGGAACGCGCGGAAGCGGGGCCGGACCGGGGTGACCCGGTCCGGCCCCGCCCTTGTGCGCAGGGGTACGGGCGCCGTCAGAACCTCGATGACGCCTTACCGGCCTTGGCCTTCCTCATTCCCAGGGCCGCGCATGCCGCTCCGAGGCAGATCGCCAGGGCGCCGACGCAGATGCTGCTGATGATCACGCCGGCGTCGGGGTTGGTGCCCACCACCCAGGGGGCGATGATCATCCACACGCCGAGACCGGCGGCGGCCCAGCCGAGCCCGCTCATCCGTGTCGGGTTGGCGGCCGCGCAGATCGCCAGGGCGGCTATCGCCGCGCCGACGATCACGTTGTGCGCGACCATCGGGGGCTGGCTTCCGGTGAAGTGCAGGATCCACGGCGAGGCGGCACAGTACACGCCGACCAGACACAGCGGCGCGGCGAGCATTCCCAGATTCGGACCCTGCTGGGAGCGGGCGTACTGCTCCCTCATTTCGAGCACGTCGGGGTGACTCGCCATGTCACCACGCGGGTGCGAGACATTGGCCATGACTCGTCTCCTTCGAGATCTCAGGCCTGACCGCGAGTGCGGCGGAAGGAATCGAATGCGGGGCGGTTGACCCGCACCTGTTCCATTCTGCCCCGATTCACCCGTTATGTGTAATGCAGGTCACGGAAACATTCCGCCACGGCTCATCCGGCGCGCTCGAGCAACCCCCGGACGTAGGCCGCCTGCCCCACGTGCTGGAGATCGTCGGAAAGCACGCTGACCAGCCGGACGCCCAGGGTCACCGGGGGGTCCCACCGCTCGTCGACGATCCGCTCCAGCTCGGCGGCGGTCAGCGCGCGCAGGAAGCGCAGCGTCTGCTCGTGCACCGCGTCGTAGTAGCCGGTCAGCAGATCGGGGGAGCCGACCCGCACCGCCGCCACCTTCGCCGGGTCGTGCCCGAAACCGGTGTCGGAGGCCGGCAGGGACAGCCCGAAGCGGCCGTGCCAGTCCTGTGCCGTCCAGACCTGCTCCAGGCCCGCGACGTCCGAGACGTGGTCGTCCTGCACCCGCGTCAGGTGCCACACCAGCCAGGCCACCGGGTTCGCCCCCGGGGCGGGGGGCGTGGCGAGCCGCTCCGCGTCCAGGCCGTGGACCGCCGCGTGCACCTCCTCGCGGATCCTGCCGTATCCCTCGATCAGAATGTCCTTTGCGTGCATGTCTCCAGCCTCCGCCGGATCGCGTCACCCCGCTCGGCGGTTGGACCGGGAGAGGGTCGGTGAGGAAGAGTGATCGCGCACCACCGGACACGCCGAACCCCAGGAGTCGCGTTGTACACCGCCCATCCCGGCCGCTACGAGCAGATGCCCTACCGGCGCACCGGACGCAGCGGCCTGAAGCTTCCCGCGCTGTCGCTCGGCCTGTGGCACAACTTCGGTCCCGACCGCCCCGTCGAGACCCAGCGGGCCATCCTGCGGCGCGCCTTCGACCTCGGGATCACCCACTTCGACCTCGCCAACAACTACGGCCCGCCCCCGGGCGCCGCCGAGGCCGCCTTCGGCGAGGCGCTCAAGGCCGAACTGCGGCCCTACCGTGACGAGATGGTCATCTCCACCAAGGCCGGCTACCTGATGTGGGACGGGCCGTACGGCGAGTGGGGCTCGCGCAAGTACCTGCTCTCCTCGCTGGACCGGAGCCTGTCCCGGATGGGGCTCGAGTACGTGGACGTCTTCTACTCGCACCGCCCCGATCCGGACACCCCGCTCGAGGAGACCATGGGGGCGCTGCACTCCGCCGTGCAGCAGGGCAAGGCGCTCTACGTGGGCGTCTCCAACTACTCGCCGGAGCAGACCCGCGAGGCGGCCCGCATCCTCGCCGGCCTCGGCACGCCCCTGCTGATCCACCAGCCCCGGTACTCGATGCTCGACCGCCGTCCCGAGGAGACCGGCCTGCTCGACACGCTGGACGAACTCCAGGTCGGCTCCATCGTCTACTCGCCGCTCGAGCAGGGCCTGCTCACCTCCCGCTACCTCGACGGCATCCCGGAGGGCTCCCGCGCCGCGAGCGACAGCCCCTTCCTGACCGCCGAGAAGGTGACCACGGAGCTCGTCGGGCACCTGCGCGCGCTGAACGGCATCGCCGCCGCGCGCGGCCAGTCGCTGGCCCAGATGGCACTCGCCTGGGTGCTGCGGGGCGGCCGCGTCACCTCCGCACTGGTCGGCGCCAGCAGCCCGCAGCAGCTGGAGGACTCGGTCGCCGCCATCGGCAACCTGGACTTCTCCGACGACGAGCTGTCCCGGATCGACGCGATCGTCCGCGCCGCCGGCTGACGCACGGCCGACCCGGTGTACGGGCCCCGCGGGGGTGTTCCCCTCCCCGCGGGGCCCACGCACCGTGAACGGGGGGTCACAGGTCATCCGAATCGGGGGGAGTGACAGGGCCGCACCCGGGTAGAAGGAGAGGCGCATCAGTATCCGGCCGGGCCGGCAGCCGAGAGAGACACGCATGATCGAGCACCTGGACGGGGCCGTGGCGACAACGGGTTTCGACGTGCCCGTGGAGCCCCTGCGGCGTGCGACGCACTTCACCGGTGAGCCGGGATGCATCGCCGAGGCGCGGGAGTTCGCGGGGCAGTTCCTCGAGCAGCTGAGGAACGAGTGGTGCGCCACCGCCGACGAGCGCTACGGCGGCGAACTGCTCCTGGTCGTCAGCGAGCTGGTCACCAACGCGGACCGGCACAGCCACGGTCCGTACATCCTCGAACTCGAGGGCTCGGACAACTCCGTGACCGTGACGGTCTACGACAGCAGCGTCGCCCTGCCGCAGATCTTCCCCCGCGACCCCGAGCGCGTCGGCCGGCACGGCCTGGAGATCGTCCACGCGGTCGCCGACGAGGTCGTGGTGGAGCGCGTCCCGGTCGGCAAGCGGATACGCGCCACCCTTCGTCTGGGTGGCTGAGCCGCCCCGCCGCGGTCCCCCGGCCGCGGCCGGCCCCGGCTTGCCGCCGGGGGATTCACCTCTGAGCGGAACCTCGACCGGCCGTCTTGCCGGGGCCGGGGAGCGGCCTAGGGTGAGAGGGGTGAGCGACCACGCGACCTCCCCGGCCCCCGTCCCCCTCCGCCGCCCGGCCCGTGCCAGGGAGCCGCTGTGGCGCGACCTCGTCGGCGAGGTGCTGCGCCGCGAGCGGCTCGCCCAGGGGCGCACCCTCAAGGAGGTCGCCGAGGCCGCGCGGATCTCCATGCCCTATCTGTCGGAGCTGGAACGGGGCCGCAAGGAGGCCTCCTCGGAGGTGCTCGCGGCCGCCGCCCGGGCGCTGGGGCTCGGTCTGGGGGACCTCCTCATCCGTGTCCACAGCCTCCTCGCGGCCCGCTCGGGCGCCGTGCCCGGCGCCCTGTCGGCCGCGGTGCCGCACCGCGGCGGCCTCTGCCTGGCCGCCTGACGCGCGCCCGGTGACGCGGGCGCGCCCCGGCGGCGCCGGCCGAAGCCCGCGGGCCGTGGGCCCCGGCCCAGGGCCCGGAGGCCGGGCCCCACGGTCGGGGCACCACGGTCGGGGTCCCAAGGCGGGGCCCGTGGTCGGGGCCCGAGGCCCGGCCTCAAGACCGAGGCCCGCGGCCCCTGGGCCGGGGCCCGTGGTCAGGGTCCCGACGCCGGTCCCGAAGCCCGCGGCCGGGCCCTCGGGCCGGGGTTCTCGGTCGGGGTCCCATGGCGGGGCCCGTGGTCGGGGCCCGAGGCCCGGCCTCAGGACCGAGGCCCGCGGCCCCTGGGCCGGGGCCCGTGGTTCCGTGTTCCGGGGTCCCAACGCCGGGCCCGATGGCCGGAGCCCGCGGTCGGGGCCCCCGGGTCGGGCCTCAAGGCGCCGAAGCCCTCTGCCTGGCCCCGAGACCGAAGCCCCTGGCCGGGGCCCGCGGTCGGGGGCCCCGGGGCCGGGCCCGCCGACGGGGCCTTGGGGGTCGCGGCCCGGGTCGGGGTCAGCGACGCTCGGTCAGCACCTCGTCCGCCAGGCCGTAGGCCACCGCCTCCTCGGCGGTGAACACCTTGTCCCGGTCCATGTCCGCCCGCAGCGCCGCCGTGTCGTGACCGGTGTGCCGGGCGAGCACCTCCTCCACCTGGGCCCGGATCCGGCCGATCTCCCGCGCCCGCAGGGCGAGGTCGGCCACCGTCCCCTGGCTGCCCGCGCTGGCCGGTTGACCCAGCAGCACCCGCGAGTGCTCGAGCACGAACCGCCGTCCCGGGTCGCCGCCCGCCAGCAGCACCGCCGCCGTCGACGCCGCCTGCCCCACGCAGAAGGTGGCGATCGGCGCGCGTACGAAGCGCAGCGTGTCGTAGATCGCCATCAGCGAAGTGACGGAGCCACCGGGGGAGTTGAGGTACAGCGCGATCTCGTGGTCGGGGGCCTCGGACTCCAGGTGGAGCAACTGGGCGATGACCACGTTCGCCACCCCGTCGTCGATCTCGGTGCCCAGGAAGACGATCCGCTCCGACAGCAGGCGGCTGAACACGTCGGAGGACCGCTCGCCCCGAGCCGTGCGCTCGGTCACGTACGGAACCGTGTAGCTTCCCATGATCACAGCCCCGTCCGGCGTCGGGAGGCGCTGGGACGCACCTCGTCGAAGGAGTCCACCAGGCGGTCGACCATCCCGTACTCCCGGGCCTGTCCGGCGGTGAACCAGCGGTCCCGGTCGGAGTCCCGGGCGATGGTGTCCTCGCTCTGCCCGGTGTGCTCGGAGAGGATCCGCTCGATCTGCCGCCGGGTGTACTGGAGGTTCTCCGCCTGGATCTCCACGTCGGCCGCCGTGCCGCCGATGCCGGCCGACGGCTGGTGCATCATGATCCGCGCGTTGGGCAGCGCGTACCGCTTGCCCGGCGCGCCCACGGTCAGCAGGAACTGGCCCATGCTGGCCGCGAACCCCATCACCAGGGTCGAGACGTCGTTCGGGATCGCCCGCATCGTGTCGTAGACGGCGAGACCGGCGGTCACCGAGCCGCCCGGGCTGTTGATGTAGAGGCCGATGTCGGTCCGCGGGTCCTCCGCGGAGAGCACGAGCAGCTGGGCGCAGACCCGGTTGGCGGACACCTCGTCCACCTGGGTGCCGAGCACCACGATCCGCTGCGCCAGGAGCGCCGACGCCAGGTGGTCGTCGAAGCGCGTGTACGGGGTGTCGCCGTCCTGCGCCCGGGGGGCGTACTGCGGTGGAAGCATCCGAGGTCCTCCTGAAGACTCGTTCCCGAAGCGGTGTGCTGCCTCGAATGTGCCCCGCCGCGCCCCTCACCAGGGCGTTTCTCTGCCTGCGGCAGATCTGCCGAGGGCAGAGGAGCACGTCGCCCGGCCACGTCCGATGAGTTTTCACCGCCCCGCCGGTCGACAGTGATGAACGACGGACAATCGGGAGGAACCGATGGACAGCAACGGATTCATCACCTGCCTCTGGTTCGACAACCAGGCGGAGGAAGCGGCCAACTACTACGTCTCGGTCTTCCCGGACTCCCGCATCGAGCGGGTGGACCGGTTCTCCGAGAACGGCCCGGAGAAGATCGTCCCGGACGACTCCGGGTCGTCCGCCGAGGTCCAGTTCACCATGAACGGCCAGCGGTTCTCCGCCCTCGACGGCGGGCCGCTCTTCCACTTCGACGAGGCGATCTCGTTCCAGATCATGTGCGACAGCCAGGAGGAGGCCGACCACTACTGGAACACCCTGATCGGCGACGGCGGCCAGGAGAGCCAGTGCGGCTGGCTCAAGGACAAGTACGGGCTGTCCTGGCAGGTGATCCCCAAGGAGGCCCTGGAGATCATGCGCGACCCCGACCGCGAGAAGGCCGCCCGGGCCATGGCCGCGATGCTCACGATGCGGCGGCTCGACGTCGAGGAACTGCGCGCGGCCCGCGACGCCGCCTGAGCGTCCCGCCACCCGTCCGCCCCGCTGCCCGGCGCCCGCCGGCGACGCTTCCGGCGACGCGCGGCGTGGCCGCGACCCGGGCAGCATGGAAACCGAACCATCCACGAACGGAGGCCGCACCATGGCCGCACAACCCGAGGGCACCCCGATCTGGGCGGACGCGATGTTCGCCGACCTGGAAGGGGCCAAGAAGTTCTACGGAGAGGTCCTCGGCTGGACCTTCGGCGAGTCCAGCACCGAGTTCGGCAACTACACGGAGGCCTACGCGGACGGCAAGGCGGTCGCCGCCGTCGTCCCGCCGATGCCCGGGGCGGAGGAGCAATCCGCCTGGTGTCTCTACCTCGCCACCCCCGACGCCGCGGCCACCGCCGCGCGGATCCGGGAGAGCGGCGGGGAGATCGTCCTCGAGCCGATGCAGGTCGCCGACTTCGGCACCATGTGCATCGCACGCGACCCCGGCGGCGTGGTCTTCGGCCTCTGGCAGCCGGGCAAGCACACGGGCTTCGACGCCGTCGGCACGCCGGGCGCCTTCTGCTGGGCCGAGATCTACACCCGCGACGCCGAGAAGTCGGACGGGTTCTTCCCCGCCGTCTTCTCCTACAGCCAGAAGAGCATGCCCGACGACAAGATCGACTTCAGGGTGTACGAGCTGAACGGCGCCCCGCTGCTCGGCCGGATGAGGATGACGGAGGACTTCCCGCCGGAGGTGCCCCCGCACATCAACGTCTACTTCGCCGTCGCCGACTGCGACGAGGCCGTCGCCAAGGCGAAGAAGCTCGGCGCTCAGGTCCGGTTCGGGCCGGAGACCAGTCCCTTCGGCCGGTTCGCCACCCTCACCGACCCGCACGGCGCGCCCTTCTCGGTCCTCGACCCCGACACGACGGAGGGCGAGATGCCGCCGCTCGACGAGGTCGGCTGACGCCTCCCGGTTCCACGCGGTCCCGTTCCCCTCGGGGCGGGGCCGCGTGGCGTGCGTGGGATGATCGTGTCCATGCGTGCTGAACGACTGGTCGCCGCCTGCGACGGCGCCTGCAAGGGAAACCCCGGTCCCGCCGCCTGGGCCTGGGTCCTGGCCGGGAGCGCGACCGCTCCGGAGACCCCCACCCGCTGGGAGGCCGGCCCCCTCGGCACCGCGACCAACAACATCGCCGAGCTGACGGCCCTGGAGCGGCTGCTCGCCGCCACCGACCCCGAGGTGCCGCTCGAGGTCCGGATGGACTCCCAGTACGCCATGAAGGCCGTCACCACCTGGCTGCCCGGCTGGAAGCGCAACGGCTGGAGGACGGCCGCCGGCAAGCCCGTCGCCAACCGCGACCTGGTCGTCCGGATCGACGAGCTGCTGGCCGGCCGCACCGTGGAGTTCCGGTACGTCGCCGCGCACCAGGTCGACGGCGACCCGCTCAACGACTTCGCGGACCGGGCCGCCAGCCAGGCCGCGACCGCCCAGGAACCCGCGGGCAGCGGCCTCGGTTCCCCCGAGCCCCCGCCGTCGCCGACGCCCGCCGCGAAGAAGACGCCCGCCCGTACGCGTGCGTCGCGTACGGGCGGGCGGGCCGCCTCGGCCGGGGCGTCGGCACGGACCATCAAGGCCAAGTTCCCGGGCAGGTGCGGGGTCTGCGGTCGCGGCTACCCGGCGGGCGAGCCCATCGCCAAGAACGGGCAGGGCTGGGGGCACCCGGAGTGCCGCGCGGCCGGCTGAGGCCGGCCTCACCGGCGCGGCGGCGTCAGAGCACGGTGCCGCGCCACTCACCGGTCTCGGTGCCGCGCTCCTCGATGAACTTCTTGAAGCGCTGCAGATCGGCCTTGGCGTTGCGCTCCACGAAGCCCAGCTTGTCGCCGATCTTCTCGGCCGCGCCCTCCGGCCGGAGCCGCATGCGGAGGTTCACCTTGGTGGCGCCCGGGGCGACCGGCTGGAAGGTCACCCGGCCCTCCTGCGAGGTTTCCCCGCCGACGGTGGTCCAGCTGACGCACTCGTCGGGGATCTGCTCGGTGATCTCCGCGTCGAACTCGCGCTTGACGCCGTCGACCTTGGTCACCCAGTGCGTGAGGGTGTCGGTGCGCTGCTCGATCCGCTCGACCCCGCTCATGAACTCGGGGAAGGTCTCGAACTGCGTCCACTGGTTGTACGCGGTGTGCACAGGAACGCGGACCTCGATGGATTCCTCGATCACGGACACGTGATGTCCTCCTTCGCGTAGGTTGCGTGCCGTGCGTCTTGCCGCCCGCCCGGGAGGCAAACGGGGTTCGGCGAAGAAGCGGAAGGACTCTTTCCGTAAAGCTCCGGGGGGCGCGGCCCGGCGACGGGGACGGTGACCGGGCGTGACAGACTGATCCGCATGGAACAGCGAGTAATCGGCAGGTCGGGCCGGAGTCTCTCGGCCATCGGACTCGGCACCTGGCAGCTGGGCGCCGACTGGGGCGACGTCGAGGAGAAGGACGCGCTGGCCGTCCTCGAGGCGGCGGCGGAGGCCGGCGTCACCTTCTTCGACACCGCGGACGTCTACGGGGACGGACGCAGCGAACAGACCATCGCCGCGTTCCTGCGCGGCCGCCCGGACCTGGACATCACCGTCGCCACGAAGATGGGGCGCCGCGTCGACCAGATCCCGGAGAACTACGTCCTGGAGAACTTCCGGGCGTGGAACGACCGCTCCCGCCGCAACCTCGGAGTGGAGCGGCTGGACCTGGTCCAGCTGCACTGCCCGCCCACGGCCGTCTACTCCTCCGACGAGGTGTTCGACGCCCTGGACACCATGGTCGAGGAGGGCCGCACGGCCGCCTACGGCGTCAGCGTCGAGACCTGCGCCGAGGCCCTCACCGCGATCGCCCGGCCGCACGTGGCCAGCGTGCAGATCATCCTCAACCCGTTCCGGATGAAGCCCCTGCTCGAGGTGCTGCCGGCCGCGGCGGAGGCCGGCGTCGGCATCATCGCCCGCGTCCCGCTCGCCTCCGGGCTGCTGTCCGGCAAGTACACCAAGGACACCGTCTTCGCCGCCAACGACCACCGGACCTTCAACCGGCACGGCGAGGCCTTCGACCAGGGCGAGACCTTCTCCGGGGTGGACTATGGGAGCGGCGTCGAGGCCGCCGCGGAGTTCTCCGGGCTGGTGCCCGTGGGCTTCACCCCGGCCCAGGCCGCACTGCGCTGGATCATGCAGCAGCCCGGAGTCACCACCGTGATCCCCGGCGCCCGCAACCCCGAGCAGGCCCGCACCAACGCCGCCGCGGCCGGCCTGCCGCCGCTCTCCGAGGAGACGCTGGCGTCCATCCGCGACCTCTACGACCGCCGGATCAAGGAGCAGGTCGAGAACCGCTGGTAGTCCGCCTGTCGGCCTCCGGCGCGCCGAAGACGGAGGGCGGGGCCGTTCCCAGGGGAACGGCCCCGCCCTCCGTGCGTCCGCCTGTCCGGGTCACGCCTCGATGAGCAGTTCCCGCTCCTGTTCCTGGTCCCCGGAGACGGTCCCCCGGTCGCGTACCGTGAACGTCGCCGCCAGCGTCTCGCCGGCCTTGTGGACCGCCTCGGGAGTGCCCTGCAGGGTCACCGTCATCGGGTCGGCGACCCCGGTGCGGCCGGAGGTGTCGGGCGGGGTGGGAGCGGAACTCTCCGTCTCTCCGAAGATCGCGGTGTGCACCGTGGCGTGCTCGTCCTTGGGCTGCGAGTCCGGAGGCCCGAAGACGGGCTCCAGGGTGCGCAGGACCGCCTGGGCGTCGGAGCAGTGCCCTCCGGTGAGGGTGATGGTGAGCTGTGTGCCGGTCATGTTCCGCGGGTCCCCTCGGCCGAGATCGCCTGGCTTCTTGCAGCCTGACGGGTAACCGTGCGGGCGGTCCCCGAAACCGCCGCCACCGCCTCCGTGCTCCCTGCGGTCCCCGCGGTCCTTCCGGTCCTTCCGGTCCTTCCGGTCCTTCCGGTTCTTCCGGTTCTTCCGGTCAGGTGGACGACAACCCGCCGGTCCTCCCATATGCCGGTTGACCCGGGGAACTCCGGGCAGAAGGGGCTGTCGTACAAGGCCCCCGCGGACAGGAGGAAGGGTGACCGGTAACCGACCCGGCGACACGGCCGGAGACGACGACGGCCTCGGCGACGGCATAGGCCGGCGGCTCAACAAGGGCCGCAACGAGACCGAGGAGGAGGCGGCCGACCGGAAGTGGGGCGAGCTGATCCAGGAGGTCAGGGTCGCCCAGACCGGCGTGCAGATCCTCTTCGGCTTCCTGCTCACCGTCGTCTTCCAGCCCGGGTACCAGGAACTGGGCGAGACCGACCGGGGGATCTACCTCGTCACCGTGGTGCTCGGCGCGATGACGACCGGCGCGCTGATCGCGCCCGTCGCCCTGCACCGCATCGTCTCCGGCCGCCGGGTCAAGCCGCAGGCCGTCCAGTGGGCGGCCCGGGTGACCTTCACCGGACTGGTGCTCCTGCTGGCGACCATGACCTCGGCGCTGCTGCTCATCCTCCGCGTCGCCACCCACGACGGTTTCGTGCCGTACCTGGTCGCCGGGGTGCTGGCCTGGTACGTCCTGTGCTGGTTCGTGCTGCCCCTGTGGACCCGCTACCGCTACACCTCGAAGTAGCCGCGCCGACCGCCGTCGCGGCACGACGAAGGCCCGGCCCGCTTCCGCGGGACCGGGCCTTCGTCCGCTCGTCCGGCATCCCCGTGCGCGCCGAGGGCGCCTCACCCGTTGGCCAGCAGCTCCGAGAGGAAGCCGTCCACCTCGACGTGCTCGTCGCCGGGAGCCACCACCCGGTAGCTCTCCTCCAGGAACCGCTCCACGGCCGGAGCCCAGGCGTGGACGACGGCGTGGTGGCGCTCGCCGTCGCCCTTGTGCTCCCCGTAGAAGTCCATGCGCAGCTCGTGCCAGCCGCGGGCGTAGCGGGGGGAGAACCGCACGTCGCCCTCGCCGACCGGACGGCGCAGGCCCTCCGCGAGCATCTCGCGGGCCAGTCGCCAGCGGGCCAGCACCCGGCCGTCGTGGCTGAAGGTCGCGGTGACCGCGAACGGGTCCTCCATGTCGTAGCTCAGGTGCGCGAGCACCGCGAAACGGTTGGCGTCGCTGCCGCTCCCGCCCGACTGGAGCTGCATCACAACGGCCCTGTGCACGAACGCGCTCGACTTCATCGAGACCTCCGGGGGAGTGGACGAGATGTACTACCGTGCACACCCTGTTACCCCCGCTCCCCGCACCCATGACCACCGACTTCCGGCATGGGGGAGGTCATCCGAAGGCGTTGCGCAACTCCGGCAGCAGGATGCGCTCGGACCACTCCAGGAACGTGTGCTGGGACTCCCCGCCGATCTGCACCAGGGCGACCTCGGTGAACCCGGCCTCGGCGTAGGGCCGCACCGCCTCGACGAAGGCCTCCGGATCGTCACCGCAGGGGATCGAGGCGGCCACGTCGTCCGGCCGCACGAACTGCGTGGCGGAGGAGAACGAGTCCGGGTGGGGGAGCTCGGCGTTGACCTTCCAGCCCAGCCCGAACCACCGGAACTGCTCGTGCGCACGCCGGACCGCGGTCTCCCGGTCGGGGTCGAAGGAGACCGGGAGCTGCCCGACGCGCGGCTTGCCCTCACCGCCGTGCTGGTCGAACAGGTCCAGCAGCTCCTTCTTCGGCTCGGTGGCGATCACCAGGTCGGCGTAATGCCCGGCCAGCGCGCAGGACTGCTCGCCGGAGACCGCGATCCCGATCTGCGGCGGTCGCTCGGGCAGGTCCCACAGCTTGGCGGAGTCCACCTGGAAGTGCTCCCCGTGGTAGGTCAGGTGTCCGCCCTCCAGGAGCGCCGTGATGATCTCCACGGCCTCCTCGAACCGTTCGTGCCGCACGTCCACCGTGGGCCAGCCCTCGCCGGTGACGTGCTCGTTGAGGCTCTCGCCGGACCCCAGCCCCAGCCGGAAGCGGCCCTGCGACAGCAGCTGCAGGGTCGCCGCCTTCTGCGCCACCACGGCGGGGTGGTAGCGGAACGTCGGGCAGGTCACGTACGTCATCAGCGGGATCCGCGTGGTCGCCTGCGCCGCCGCGCCCAGCACCGCCCAGGCGTACGGGGCGTGCCCCTGTTCGCGCAGCCACGGGAAGTAGTGGTCGGAGGTCACCGAGAAGTCGAAACCGGCCTCCTCGGCCCGCACCACATGCTCGACCAGTTCCCGCGGACCGGCCTGCTCGGTCATCATCGTGTATCCGATTTGCACCATGACCGCCGCGTTCCCGGCACAACGGACGAAAAACTGGACCGTCGGTGCGCTGTGGGAGGCTGGACGGGTGATGCTCGAGGATCTGGTCCGGCTGCGCCGGGCGCGCGACACGATGGACCGCGACTACGCACAGCCGCTCGACGTACCCGCACTCGCCGGCGTCGCCCTGATGTCACCGGGGCACTTCTCGCGCAGCTTCCGCGCCGCCTTCGGCGAGACGCCGTACAGCTATCTGATGACGCGCCGCGTCGAGCGGGCCAAGGCCCTGCTGCGCCGGGGCGACATGTCGGTCACCGAGGTCTGCTTCGCGGTCGGGTGCACCTCCCTCGGGTCGTTCAGCTCGCGCTTCACCGAACTGGTCGGCGAGACCCCGAGCGCCTACCGGGCCCGCGACCACTCGGCGGACGCAGCCGTCCCGCCCTGCGTCGCCAAGCTCTACACGCGACCGGTCAGGAACGGAGAAGCGCGCACCGGGCCCGGCGCCTAGCGTGGTGCCCATGGACATCACGCTCTCGCAGTGCTTCATCGCCGTCGACGACCACGACAAGGCGCTCGCCTTCTACCGCGACGCCCTCGGGCTGGAGGTGCGCAACGACGTCGGGTTCGAGAACATGCGCTGGGTGACCCTGGGCGCCCCGTCCCAGCCGGACGTCTCCGTGGTGCTGGAGCCGCCGCTCGCCGACCCGAACGCCTCGCCCGCCGACCAGCGGGCCATGGCCGAGCTGCTCGCCAAGGGGCTGCTCCGCGCCGTCATCTTCGCCACCGAGGACGTTGACGCCACCTTCGAGCGCATCCGCTCCAGCGGCACCGGCGAGGTCCTGCAGGAGCCGACCGACCAGCACTACGGCGTGCGCGACTGCGCCTTCCGTGACCCCGCCGGGAACATGGTCCGCTTCCAGCAGCAGCGGAAGGGCTGACCCGGCCCGCCGGGTGAGGCGGCCGGCGGCCGGCGGGCCCACGCCCTCCTCGGCCGCCGGACGGCCCGGCGCGCCCGGCGTGCCCGGCGTGCCCGAAACCTTGTGCCCTGGTCGACTGGTCGCACGATCGTCGTGCGAGGGAGGCACAGGTGAGGGACCGGCTGGGGCACGCCGTGTGGGCGGTGGGGGTCGCGCAGTTCTTCGCGGTCCACTCGATCGTCGAGTCCGCGTGGAACCGCCCGTACAGCTGGGCGGCGCACAACATCAGCGACCTGGGCAACGTCACCTGCGGCCCGCAGGGCCGCGAGCCGGCGCCACGCTACGTCTGCTCGCCCGAACACGCCCTGATGAACGCCTCGTTCGTCGCCCTGGGCGTGCTGTTCCTGGCCGGGGTGGTGCTGGCCGGTGGTCTCTGGCGGGGCGGGCCCGCCGGCACCGCGGCCCGGGTGGCACTCGGGACGGCGGCCGCCGGCTTCGCGCTGGTCGGCCTCGCCCCCGCCGACGTCGACGAACGCCTGCACGTGCTGGGCGCCCTGCTGGGGATAGGGGTCGGGAACGTGGGGCTGCTCCTGTCGGCGGCAGGTCTGTCGGACCGGGTCGCCGGGGTGTGGCGGTGGGGTGCGGCGGCGCTGGGCGTCGTCGCGTCCACCGCCTGCGTGCTGCTGCTGCTCCATCAGGACCTCGGTCTGGGCATGGGCGGGATGGAGCGCGTCGCCGCCTACCCGATCCTGCTGTGGGCCTTCGCGCTCGGGGTGGCCGGCCTGTTCGGACGGACCGGTAGGGTGGCGCGGTCCACGCCGGAGCGCCGGCCGCAGGAGGGGGAGCGCCGTGTCTGAGCCGGAAACGTCAGGGCTGTACCCGCAGGTGGAGCCCTACGCGAGCGGGCTGCTCGACGTGGGCGACGGCAACCGGGTGTACTGGGAGGTCTGCGGCAACCCCGAAGGCAGACCCGCCGTGGTGGTGCACGGCGGCCCGGGCTCGGGGTGCTCGCCCAGGGCCCGGCGGGTCTTCGACCCCGAGCGGTACCGGGTCGTCCTGTTCGACCAGCGCAACTGCGGCCGCAGCACCCCGCACGCGAGCGACCCGTCGGCCCCCATGGAGCACAACACCACCGGCCACCTGATCGCGGACATGGAGCTGCTGCGCGAGACGCTGGGGATCGACCGCTGGCTGCTGTACGGCGGTTCCTGGGGCTCCACGCTGCTCCTGGCCTACGCCGAGACGCATCCCGAACGGGTCTTGGAGATCGTCGTCGCGGGGGTCACCACCACCCGGCGCTCGGAGATCGACTGGCTCTACCGCGGGGTGGGGCGCTTCTTCCCGCGGGACTGGGAACGCTTCCTCGCCGGAGTGCCGGGCACCGCGCCGGACGGCGACGTCGTCGGGGCGTACGCGCGGCTGATGGCAGACCCCGACCCCGAGGTGCGGTCCCGGGCCGCCGCCGACTGGTGCGCGTGGGAGGACGCCGTGCTCTCCGCGGAGGGCGGCAAGGAGGCCAAGCCGTACAGCGGGCGGCCGTCGGAGGCGATGCTGGCGATGGTGCGCATCTGCTCGCACTACTTCGCCCACGGCGCCTGGCTGGAGGAGGGGCAGCTCATCCGCGACGCCCACCGGCTGGCCGGCATCCCCGGCGTCCTGGTGCACGGCGCGATCGACCTGAGCTCCCCGCTGGACACCGCGTGGCAGCTGTGCCGCAACTGGCCGGACGCCGAGCTGATCACCGTGGGGCGGGAGGGACACCTCGGCGGAGGGACCACGCGCCGCCACGTCCTGGCCGCGCTGGACCGGTTCGCGGGGCACTGACGTCAGGCGCGGCGAAGAGCGGCGAAACGTGCCCTCGGGTTCCCGCGGAACCGGGCCGTCACGACCCACGCGGGCACCGCCCGCCGCACGGCGCGACCCCCTCGGCGAGGGGTCCCGGCATGACGCGCGCGGTCCGCCGACGGGCCGTACGCGGGCTCCGCGTCATCGCTGTGACCTGGGCCGACTCCCTTGTGGAGCCTAGGATCCGGGCATGGACCACACCTCACGGAGCATGCGCAGCGTACGCACGGCCGACGACGTCTTCCGGCTGCTGGACGGGCTCTTCGGGCCCGCCGCCGACCGGTGGACGGACGGTGCCGCCGACTGGTGGGACCGCTTCTACTCCGACCGCACACGGGGCGTTCCCTTCTTCGCGTCCCGGCCCGACGAGAGCCTGGCGTCCTGGCTCGACCGCGGCCTCGTCACCCCCGGCCTGCGCGGCCGCGCCCTGGACCTGGGGTGCGGGCCCGGCCGCAACACCGTTCACCTGGCGCGTCACGGATTCGCCGTCGACGCGGTGGACCTCTCCCCGACGGCGTTGAGGTGGGCCCGGGAGCGGGCCGAGGAGGCCGGCGTCGAGGCGGCCTTCCACCGCGCCGACGCCTTCACCCTGACCGAGTCGGACCTCGACGGGCCGTACGACCTGATCTACGACTCGGGCTGCTTCCACCACCTGCCGCCCCACCGCCGCGTCGGCTACCTGGCCTTCCTCGACCGCTTCCTCGCCCCCGGCGGCACCTTCGGCCTCAGCTGCTTCGCCACGGGAGCGGAGAACTCCGGGACCGAGCTCTCCGACCTCGACCTCTACCGGGACGCCCGCGCGCACGGGGGAGTGGCGTACGGCGACGACGACCTGCGGTGGATCTTCTCCGACCTGACCGAGGTGGAGCTCCGCCGGATGCGGCGGCCGGACCCCGACGATGAGACGTTCGGCGAAGCGTTTCTCTGGGCCGGTCTCTTCCGCAGGCCGCTGCAGCGGGCCTGAGGCGCGCCGCGCGGATGCCGTGATGCCGCCCGCGGTGCCTGGTGTCGGAGTGGCCTGGCACCATGCCGACCATGGAAATCGCACACGCTCTCGACGGCCTGGACGACCGTCCCTGGTCCGCCGTCTCCCACGCCTACGGAGCCGCCGACGGCCTCCCCGACCTGCTGCGCGCCCTGGCGGGGCCGGACGACGACGCGGCCGACGAGGCGCTGTCCGAGCTGTACGGGTGCGTGCTGCACCAGGGCACGGTGTACGCCGCGACCGTCGAGACCGTGCCCTTCCTGGCCCGCATCGCGGCGGCCGGACACCGGACCGCCGACGTGCTGGCGCTCCTCGGCGGCATGGCCGAGAGCGAGGACGACCACGCGGTGGCGCCGGGCGCGGTCCGGGAGGCCGTGGCACGCCAGGTCCCGCTGCTGCTGCCCCTGCTGGACGCCGACGAGCGGGACGTCCGGCGGTGGGCTGCCTGGGCCGTCGCGCACAGCCGGGCGTCCGCGCTCGTGCTGCCCGCCCTCCGCGCCCGGTGGGAGAGGGAGCACGACCCGGCCGTGCGGGCCGAGGTGCTGACCGCGATCGCCCGCCTCGACCCCGCGCTCGGCGCGGAGACGGCCGCCGGTGTCCTGGACGTCGGCCGGCCCGCCGAGCTGCGCCTGGCCGCCGTCTTCGCCGCCCTGGACGCGGGAGTGCCGTGGAGCGGCGCGCACCACACCGTCATGCTGTCCGTCCTGCCGGCCGACCCGCTGATGTCGGCCGGCACCCAGCCGGAACGCGGCGAGCCGCTGTGCGCGGTCGTCGAGGCACTGCTCGGCCGGGGTGGTGAGGCCGAGCGTGAGGCGGCGTTCGCGCTGCTCGACGAGGCCCTGCGCGACGTGCGGGAGGAGGTGCGCTCGGAGGCGCGGTGGGCGGCGGACCGCGCCTGCATGCTCTCCCGCAGCGCACCGCGGCGGCTGCTTCCCGGGCTGCTGGCCTCGGTCGGCGCCGGTGCGGGGGGCACCCCCGACGAGCGGGGTCTGCTCGGTCTCGCCTCGCTGTTCGAACGCCTGGGCCCCGCCGCCGCGCAGGCCGCGCCGGCGCTGGCCCCGCTCGCCGGCCGGAACCCGGACCGGAAGGACGACCACGCGGACCGTGTGCTCGCCGCCCTCGTGCTGGTCGCTCCCGCCGACGCCGTGCCGCTGCTGGCGCGCGCGCTCGGGCGACGGCCGCGCGCCCTGAACGCCGCGGCTGGACTCCACGCTCCGGGCGACGGCGTCGTCCTCCCGTACGACGACGGCCTCCTCGACGCCGTGCGGCGCCGCCTGCGGTGCCCGGACGACCTGGTGGGCAACGAACCCTGGCAGCTCACCCGCCTGCTGACGGCATGGGGCGTCCGGTCCGCCGCGGCGCTCCCGGAACTCCGGGCGGTCCTGACGCGCTTCCCCACCCAGGTGGCTCCGGCCGTCGCCGCGATCGCCGCGGTCCGCCCGCCCGGCGAGCGCGCCGCGGCGGCCGAGGCGCTGCGCCCCGTCGCCGAGGCCGAACCCGGAGGCGACGGCGCGCTGATCGCCGCAAAGGCGCTGCACGCCCTCACCGGTGACGACGGGCCCCTGCTGCGCTGCCTGGCCCGGCGGCTCTCGGAGGGGCCCAGGGAGGTGGCGGAGGCCGCCTCGGCGGCGGCGGAACTGGGGCCCCGGGCCGTGCCGCTCGCCCCCGCGCTGCGAGCCGCCCTCAGCGGCCCGGACGACCCGCTCATCCACCCCGTCCTCGACGCCGACACGGCGATCGCGGGGGCGCTGTGCGCCGTCGAGGGCGACACCGCCACGGCCGTCGCGGTCCTGGACTCCGTCCTGGCCCGGACCGCGGACGACCCCTGGGCGTGCTGGACGGCGGGACGCGCGGCCCGCGCGGCGGCCCGGACAGGGCCGGCCGGACGCCCGCTGACGGCCCGTCTGGAAGCCCTTCTCACCGACCCGGGCCGGACACCGGCCGCGGTCCTCGCCCTCTGCGCCGTCGCCGACCCGGCGACCCTCGACCGCCCCGCCCTCGCCTCCGCCGTGCTGGAGGCGGCCGAGCAGGACGCCGACCCGACGGGCGCGCTCGACGTCCTGGAGGTCATGGGCATCGGCGCCCTCCCCGCCGACTGCCTGCGCCGCCTCGAGCGCCTCGCCGAGGGCGACGCGCGGATCGTCCGCTCCGGGCTGGAGAACCGGATCATCCGCCAGGACGAGGCATTCCGGCTCCGCGCCCGCGCGCTGCTCGCCTCCGCGGGGGCGGGCCAGGGCTGACACGGGACGGCACGAGGCGGGGCGCCTCCGGGGCGGTGCCCCCGGCCGGACCGCCCCGGCGCCGGGGCGGACCTGCCCGGCACCGGGCGGTCCGGCCCGCGACGCGGCGGAGCGCTACGGGCCGCCCGGGGGCGCCCCGTGCTCCAGCCGCTCCCGCTGGCCGGACGTCAGACGCAGGGCGCCCGCCGCGACGTTCTCCTCCAGGTGCGCCGCCGACGCCGTGCCCGGGATCGGCAGCATCACCGGTGAACGGGCCAGCAGCCAGGCCAGCAGCACCTGTTGCGGCGTGGCGCCGGTCTCCGCGGCCACGGCCGCCACCTCGGCGGAGTCGCCCGCCGCGACCGGACGCCACGGCAGGAAGGCGATGTCCGCGGCCTCACAGGCGTCCAGCACCCGTTCGTGGTCACGGCTGAACAGGCTGTACCGGTTCTGCACGCTCGCGACCGGGGCCGTCCGTCGTGCCTCGGTGAGCTGCTCCGCCGTGACCTCGGAGAGCCCGATGCGGTGCACCAGGCCCGCGGCGCGCAGCTCCCCGAGGGCCCCGACCTGTTCGGCGACCGGCACGGCGGGGTCGAGCCGGTGGAGCTGGAGCAGTTCGATCCGGTCCAGGCGCAGTCTCCGCAGGGCCTGTTCGGCCTGGCGGCGCAGACTTCCGGGGCGGCCGTCGTGGGCCCATCCCTCGGGGCCGTCGGACCGCGCGATGCCGACCTTGGTGGCGATCAGCAGGCCCTCGGGATAGGGATGGAGGGCGTCGGCCAGCAACTCCTCGTTGGCGCCCCAGCCGTACATGAAGGCCGTGTCGACGAGCGTCACCCCGAGTTCGGCGGCCCGGCGCGCGACGCCGAGGGCCCGTTCCCGCTCCGGTCCCGGGGCCGTGGGCAGTCGCATGGCGCCGAAGCCCACCCGGCCCACCGGAAGCCCGCTCGCGCGGTCCGCCCTGTCCGCGGCGGTCACCAGGGGATCACCGCGTACGCCTCGACCTCCAGCAGGAGTTCGGGACGGATCAGCGCCGACACCTCCACCGCCGTGCTCGCCGGCGGGCGGGCGACGTCGATGTAGGTGTCGCGGACCACCCGTACCTGGGGGAGGTCGGCGATCCGGGTGACGTAGAAGCCGAGCTTGACCACGTCGGCGAAGGAGGCGCCGGCCGCCTTGAGGCACCGCTCGAGGTTGCCGAAGACCTGATGCGCCTGCGCGGTGACGTCCCCCTCGCCGACCACACGTCCCGCGGCGTCCAGGGCGACCTGACCGGAGATCACCACCAGGCGGCCCTCCGCCACGACCAGCGGGCTGTATCCGCTGCCGGGCGCCAGGCCGTCGACCGCCGGGTGCTCGAGCATCGTGTCCTTCTCAGACATGCGTTCCCCTCCCCGGTCACCTCCGTGACCAGGCGTCACACCCTACAAAGGCGGGTGGCGCCGCGCGCCCGGTTTCCGCCGCCCGCCGCGCGCCCGGCTTCACCTGCCCTCCTCGTCGTCGGGGCGGCCGCCGATCCAGTCCTGCGCCGCGCGGAGCCGGCCCGACCACCGCCGGTCGTGCCGCAGCGCCCGCCGCTCGGCGCGGGCCAGGGCCCGCGGACGGCCGCGGTAGAGGCGGCGCGCCCAGGGGGACCCGGGGCGGGCGAGACGCACGGCGCCGACCAGGGCGACGAAAGGGACCACCAGCCCGAACACGGCCAGCCGCGCCTTGCCCTTGGCCAGGGCGGTCAGGACGATGAGGAAATGGACGACGACGGTGACCGCCACGGTCCCGCGGCCCTCCCGGGCGTCCTCGTTCAGGCCGTCCACCCCGAAGGGCAGGAAGCCGGCGAGCAGCAGCCCGGCCAGCGCGGCGGTGATCACCACCACCTCCACGCTCTTGCGGCCCGCCTCCGACCAGTAGACGTCGGCCAGGTGGAGGATCAGCGCGAACTCGTCCAGCACCAGCCCCGCGCCCACGCCGAAGACGACCGCGGCGGCCCAGGAGCCGAAGCCGTGCGTGCCGCTCGCCACCGCGCCGAAGCCGCCCGCCACGGTGAGTACCACTCCCGGCACCACGTGGTGGACGTGCACGCCGCCGCTCTCCACGTTGCGGAACGGCCCCCGCCCGGCACGGATCGCCCGGGTCACCAGCCGGGTGACCGCGAAGGTGACGAGGAAGGACGCGAGGGCGAGGAGCAGGGGGAGCTTGCCGGGCTCGACGATGTTCCGGTACAGCCAGTGACCCATGGCGGGACTCTATGCGGGACTCCATGCCGATATATCTGTTACCTCCCGGTTCGCCGGGCGCGTCGGCCTTGCTCCAGCACGCCGTATGATGATCGCGCCGACGACTTCCGGAGGAACCCATGGCCGGCCGACCACTGAGCATCGCCGTCGCGCAGCCCCGCTGCGCCGCCCACGACGTGGCGGGCAACGCCCTGGCCCACGCCGAGGCGGTACGGGCCGCCGACGCCCGGGTGGTGGTGTTCCCCGAGATGTCCCTCACCGGCTACGAACTGGACGCCGCCCCGGTCGCCCCCGACGACGAGCGGCTGGCCCCGATCGTCGCCGCCTGCGCCGAGACGGGATCGCTCGCCCTGGTGGGCGCGCCCGTCCCCGGACCGCACATCGGGGTGCTCGCCGTGGACGGTGACGGCGCCCGCGTGGTCTACGGCAAGACGCACCTTTACGGCGCCGAGGCGGACCACTTCCGTCCCGGCGAGCCGACGGTGATCGAGGTGGACGGAGTGCGCCTGGGGCTCGCGGTCTGCCGGGACACCGGTCTGCCCGAGCACGCGGCCGCCACCGCCGCCCTCGGCATGGACGGCTACGTGGCCGGCGTGGTGCACTCCGACACCGAGGCCGAGGTGCACGGCGAGCGGGCCCGCAGGGCCGCCGCCGACCACGGTGTCTGGGTCGCCACCGCCGCCTTCGCCGGCCCCACCGGCGGCGGTTTCGACCGCACCTCGGGACGCTCGGGCATCTGGGCGGCCGACGGCTCCCTCGTCGCCGAGGCGAGCGATCTCCCCGGCGACTTCGCCCGGGCGGTCATGCCCGCGCCCGGCAACGGCTAAAGTCCGCCGGAGCGCCCGGCCGTCCGGCGGGCAGGACGGGGGAGGACCGTGGCCAAGGTCGGCATCAGCCTGGACGCCGAGCTCGTCGTGGAGGTGATGGTCCTCTCCGGGACCAACTCGCCGCAGGACGCCGTCGAACTCGTGATCCGCGACTACATCGCCCGCGGCCACCGCACCGAGGCGCGCACGGAGCTCACGGACCAGCGGCTGCGGGAGATCGACGCCAAGCCGCAGGACCCGCAGGGCGGCTGACCGCCGCGGGCCCCGGTCACCCCTCAGCCCGGCGCGACGAACCCGGACTCGTAGGCGGCGATCACCGCCTGCGTGCGGTCCCGCACCCCCAGCTTGGCGAGCACCGAGCTGACGTGGGACTTCACCGTCTCGGTGCCCACGACCAGCCGCTCGGCGATCTCCGCGTTGGACAGACCGCGGGACACCAGCCGCAGCACCTCCGCCTCCCGGTCGGTCAGCTCCGCGCGCTCCAGCCGGGCCCGGGCCCCGGCGTTGCCGCGCGTCTCACCGTAGGAGGCGGCCAGCTGCCGCACCGCGGCGGGGAACAGCAGCGAGTCGCCCTCCGCCACCAGCCGCACCGCGTTCACGATCTCGGCGGGCCGGGCCCGCTTGAGCAGGAACCCGTCGGCGCCGGCCCGCAGCGCGCCGTACACGTACTCGTCGTTCTCGAAGGTGGTGACCACCAGGATCTTCGGCGGGTCCGCGACGGTCCGCAGCACCGCACGGGTGGCCTCGATGCCGTCCATCAGCGGCATCCGCACGTCCATCATCACGACGTCCGGACGCAGCTGTCGCACCAGCGGGACGACGGCCGCCCCGTCGGCGGCCTCCCCGGCCACCGAGATGCCGGGCTGCGCCTCCAGCACGGCGCGAAGACCGACGCGCACCAGCGGTTCGTCGTCGACCAGGAGAACGGTGAGGGGCATCGGCACAGCCTAGACCAGGGGTGAACGGGGCGGGTCAGCCGAGCGGCAGGTCCACGCGCAGCCGCCAGATCCCCTCCTCCGGACCGGCGGAGGCCTCTCCGCCGAGCAGGGCGGCCCGCTCGCGGATCCCCCGCACACCGGTCCCCCCGCCGCGCAGCCCGGTCTCCCTCCCCGCCTCGGGGAGCGGGTTGCGCACCTCGATCCGCAGCCGGGCGTCCTCCACGCCGATCCGCACGCCCACCGGCAGCGGACCGGCGTGACGCACCGCGTTGGTGAGCGCCTCCTGGAGCATGCGGTAGCCCTCCCGGGAGATTGGACCCGGCACCTTCTCCAGCGGCCCCGACAGCTCGGCGTCGACCCGGGCGCCGGAGGACCGCGCCGACTCCAGCAGCCGGTCGGCCTCCCTCAGGTCCGGCCGGGCCCCGGCGGGCCGGGCGGGGTCGCGCAGCACCACCAGTACCCTTTCCAGGTCCTCGAGCGCGGCCCGTCCGGTGTCCTCGATGGCTTCGAGCGCCTGCTCGGTGAAGCGCGGGTCGCCCGCCGCCCGCGCCGCGCCCGCCTGCACCACCGCGAGGGTCAGGGCGTGCCCGATGGAGTCGTGCAGCTCCCGGGCCATCCGGTTGCGTTCCAGCAGCCGCTCGGTCCGCTCCTCCAGACGGGCGAGGCGCTCCTTGGCCGACGGCCCCAGCAGCGCCGAGGCGGCCCGCGCCATCAGCACGCCGACGACCGTGACGAAGGCGAGCAGCACCGCCAGGTCCGCCACCGCCAGCAGCCCGTACCACCAGCCGGTGCCGGGCAGCGGGTAGGCGGCGGAGACGCCCGGGTCGCCGAAGGCCGCGCCGATCAGGGCCAGACAGAGACCGGCCATCAGATTGGAGACCGCCGCGACGGCGCAGCCCACCTCCAGCCGCAGCACCAGCCAGACCCCGGTGCGCAGCCGGTCGTTCCACGAGGCGGACGGGGCGGCGGAGACGCCGTGGTCGTCGCCCGGCGCGCCCGCCCCGTCCCTGGCGTGCGCGCCCGGGAAGAGCATCAGCCGGGCCTGCAGCCCCTCGGCCGTGCGCGCGGCCGGGACCAGGACGGCGAGCAGCACCAGCAGCGGCACGGGCTGGACGGCGATCAGCAGCCACTCGGCGGGGGAGGCGTCCGTCAGCCCCGGGAAGACCATGGCCATGACGAGCGGCAGGATCACCGTGACCACCAGGTGCAGCCATCTGGTGTAGGTGACGGCGCGGGTCAGCGGCGTGAGGAGGCGAGGCACCCGGTCATGCTGCCAGAGCCGCCGGGGGCGGCCCTCCCCCGCGCGGGGGAGACGAACCCCTCGGCCAAGGGATGTCCCGGCCGCCCGGCTCCGACAGGCTGTGGACATGACGAAGATCGAGCTCACGGCACTCACCAAGGAGTACGGCGGAACCCGCGCGGTGGACCACCTCACCTGCACCGTCGAGCCCGGCCGGGTCACCGGCTTCCTCGGCCCCAACGGCGCCGGCAAGTCCACCACCATGCGGCTGGTCCTCGGCCTCGACCGGCCCACCTCCGGCACCGCCACCGTCGGCGGCCGGGACTGCACCACCCTGGACACCCCGCTGCGCACCGTCGGCGCCCTGCTGGACGCCCACGCGGCCCATCCCTCCCGCACCGCCCGCGACCACCTGCGCTTCCTGGCGGCGAGCAACAGGATCCCGGCCGCCCGGGTCGACGAGGTGCTGGAGGAGGCGGGGCTCGCCCCGGTGGCCCGGCGCCGGGTGAGGACCTTCTCGCTCGGCATGCGCCAGCGCCTCGGCGTCGCCGCCGCGCTGCTCGGCGACCCGCCGGTGCTGATGCTGGACGAGCCGGCCAACGGACTCGACCCCGAGGGCTTCGTGTGGATGCGGCAGCTGCTGCGCAGGCTCGCCGGGGAAGGGCGCACGGTGCTGATGTCCAGCCACCTGATGAACGAGACCTCCGCGGTCGCCGACCACCTGGTGGTGCTGGGCCGCGGACGGCTGCTCGCCGACGTCGGGACGGCCGAGTTCATCGACGCCAACTCCACCCCGTGCGTCCAGGTCCGCACCAGCGATCCGGTGCGCCTGCGGGCGAGCATGGCCCTCAAGGGCCACCGGATGCGGGAGGGCGAGGGCGGCCGGTGGCTGGTCGACGGCGCCACGGCCGAGGAGGTGGGCGCGGTGAGCGCCCGGGAGGGCATCCCCGTCCTCGAGCTCACCGACCTCCGCGTGTCGCTGGAGGACGCCTACCTCTCGCTCACCGCCGAGGCCGCCGAGTTCACCGCCGCGTCCCCGCGCACCGTCACCACGTCCCAGGAGGTCTGACCATGTCCCCCGCAACTGCCGCGGCCGCCGCGGCCGTAGTACCCGCCGCGCCCTTCGTACCCGTGCTCCGCTCCGAGTGGATCAAGATCCGGTCGGTGCGGGCGAGCTGGGGCTCGCTGCTGGCGATCCTGCTCGTCACCACGGCCCTCACCGTCCTGGCCTACGCCACCATCGGCGAGTCGGAGGCGGCGAACGGGGGGAACCGGGTGAAGGAGGCCTTCTACACGATGAACTTCGCCCAGGTGGCGGCCCTCGCCTACGGGGCCACCGCGGTGTCCTCGGAGTACCGCGAGGGCGCCCTGCGCGTCTCCCTGGCGGCCGTGCCGCGCCGCGGACTGCTCTACTGCTGCAA
This sequence comes from Streptomyces abyssomicinicus, assembly GCF_008974245.1. GTDB lineage: Bacteria > Actinomycetota > Actinomycetes > Streptomycetales > Streptomycetaceae > Streptomyces > Streptomyces abyssomicinicus. Next base: position 140,621 of record NZ_BBZI01000010.1, read on the forward strand.
GACCGCGGTGATCGCGGTCACCGCCCTGCTGGTGTCCGTCCCGACCACCTTCGCGGCCTTCCTGGTCGGCCAGGCCTTCCTCGGCGAGTACGCCATCGGGCTCGGCCACCCGGGAGTGCTGCAGGCCTGCGTCGGCGGAGCGGTCTACCTGGTGCTGATGACGCTGTTCGCCGCCGGCCTCACCTTCCTGCTGCGCAGCGCCGTCGGCGCGCTGAGCGTCCTGGTCCCGTTCGTCCTGGTGGGGTCGTTCGTGCTCGGCGACGGGGCCGGAGGGATCGGCGCCTACCTGCCCGACCGGGCCGGCAGCCACTTCTTCCGGGAGACCTCGCCGGGACCGCTCGGGCCCTGGGAAGGGCTCGCCGTGACCGCCCTGTGGGCGGCCGCCGCGCTGGCCGTCGGCTGGTGGGCGATGCGCCGCCGGGACGCCTGACCGGCCGTCCCGGCGGCGGCCGCCGGACCTCAGTGCAGGAACTTCAGCCCGACCACCCCGCCCACGATCAGGGCCAGGCAGATCAGACGGGCGGCGGTGGCGGGCTCGTGCAGGAAGAGCATCCCGTAGAGAGCCGTGCCGACGGCCCCGATGCCGACCCAGACCGCGTAACCGGTGCCGATCGGGATCGAGCGCATCGCGTAGGCCAGCCCGCCCATGCTGAGCACGAGGGCGGCGGCGAAGAGCAGGGTGGGAACCAGGCGGGTGAAACCCCGCGAGGCGTTCAGGGCGACGGCCCAGACGGTTTCGAGCAGTCCGGACACGATCAGTACGAGCCAGGCCGACATGGCGGCGGAACCCCTTCGGAAGAGACGGCAGTCGGTACGCCGTCTTGTCCTCACCGGGTACGACGCGCTCGTCCGGGGCCGCGCCGGGCGACCACGTCCGAGGCTAACACGCCCGGACCGGCCGGTGCCGGGGCCCGCTTCCGGGGGTGAGGGGCGGCACCCGGCGAGGGCCCGAAGCGCCGGCGGGCCGCTCCCGCACGCCCTCGGGGAACCGGGCCCGACCTGCGCCGCAGCCCGCCGGGCCGGGCGCCCGACGGGCGGGAACGGCCGGGGAACCGGCTCCCGGCGGTGATGCGGGCGTGGTTCCCGAGCGCCCGTGTGACGTGGTACACACGGCTGATCACACTCCTGTCCGCCAGCAGGAAGGTCGCCCATGTCCGCAACACGACGTCAGATGATCGCCCGCTCCGGTGCACTCGGAGCGGGCGTCGTGGTCTCCGGGGCCGTCGCGGAGCTCTTCTCCGTGTCCGCCGCCTCCGCGCTGCCGCTCACCGAGGCGGGATACGGTCCGCTGACGCCCGACCCCCACGGCCTGCTCGACCTGCCGAAAGGTTTCAGCTACCGGGTGCTCTCCCGCGAGGGCGAGGCCCTCCGCTCCGGCGAGGGACAGGTGCCCTCCCACTGCGACGGCATGACCGCGCTGCCCGGCAGGAAGGGCCGCGTCCACCTCGTCCGCAACCACGAGAACCGCACGACCGCCGCGCTCGGCGTCCCCACCGTCGAGGGGCTCACCTATGACCCCGCGGCCAAGGGCGGCTGCACCCTGATCACCCTGGACGGCCCCGACGGCGCGGTCGTCGACGAACGCGTGGCCGTCGCGGGCACCGCGGTCAACTGCAGCGGAGGACCCACCCCTTGGGGCACCTGGCTGACCTGCGAGGAGACCGAGGACAAGGCCGGAGTCGCCGGCTACGCCAAGGACCACGGCTTCATCTTCGAGGTCGACCCCGCCGACCCCCGGCGCAGCGGCGCGGTGCCGCTCACCGCGATGGGCCGGTTCCAGCACGAGGCGGTCGCCGTCGACCCCGTCCACGGCCTCGTCTACGAGACCGAGGACGCCTTCGTCGCCCCCTTCGGCCTGTTCTACCGCTTCCTGCCCGACCGGCCGGAGGGCCGCCTGGGTTCGCTCCGCGCGGGCGGACGGCTCCAGGCGATGCGGGTGCCGGACCTGCCCGACCTGTCCGTCGTCGACGAACCCGGCGCGAGCTTCGGCGGCGTGCGGTGGGTGGACGTTCCCGACCCGCTGGCCGCCCGGACTCCGACCCGTCTCCAGGACTACGGCCCGGGCGGCGTCACCCGGGGGCAGAAACTCGAGGGCTGCTACTGGGGCGGGCGCTCCGTCTACTTCGTCTCCTCCTACGCCCGCACCGGCGAGGGATCCGGTGCCGACCACCACGGCCAGGTCTGGCGCTACGACCCCGGTGCCCGCCGCCTCACCCTGGTGATCGTCTTCGGCCCCGGCTCGGACGTCCAGCTGCCGGGCGAGTCCCCGGACAACATCTGCCTGGCACCCGGGGGCTCGCTGATGGTCTGCGAGGACGGCAGCGGCGCCCAGCACGTCCACGGGGTCACCCGCCGCGGCGAGGTCTACACCCTGGCCCGCAACGCCCAGAACATCGGCACCGAAGAGGCCCCGGAATGGGGCGAGTTCGCCGGCGTCGCCTTCTCGCCCGACGGCGGGACCATGTACGTCAACTGCTACGACCCGGGCACCACCTTCGCCGTCACGGGTCCCTGGCGGAGGTAGCGCGTGGGGGCGGCCCGCCCGCCGCGGGCCGCCCCGTGCGCCGGAGGCCGGGGACGCCGGTCCTCAGAACCGGAAGCCGACGACCCCGAAGCCGGGCCGCGCCGCCGCGCGCCGCATCCACCCGACGCACTGCATGACGGCGTCCGCCACCTCCGGCTCCAGCGGCGGCGCCTCGCCGGAGGCGTCCACCTCACGCCGGGTGGCCTCGAACTGCTCCAGCGCCTCCGCGATCGCCCCGGGCGTCCATTCGCCGTAGTCCGGGGTGTCCGCCCGGGGCAGCGGCGCGGGGAGCCCGCCGAAACCGAACTCCTCGACCGAGACGGCGGTGACGCCCAGGGTCTTCAGCCCGTTGTCGACCACCGTGAGCCAGTCGCCCCGGTGCGGGGTGAAGCAGCCGTTGTCCAGGGGGACCCCCGTGAGTCCGCACAGCCGCTCGTAGGCGTAGCCGTACCGGAACCCGTGGTCCTCGTTCCGGCTGAACGGGCCGCCGTGCACCACCGCGCGCAGCGCCTCGAAGGCCGTGGGCGCGCCCTCCTCGATGGCGTGCGCGAACCACCGGTCGTCGCGGTCGAGGGCGTCCCCGAACCGGTCGCGGACGACTTCCAGCAACTGCTCGTCCTTCGATCCCACCAGCGCGCGGGTGGCGGCCACTTCGAGCAGGTACACGTTCAGGGAGGAACTCATGGCCGAAGGCTACCGAGCCCCACCGACACCGGGACGCGCCGCGGTACCCGCAACCGCGTGGTCCAGACTGGTCCCGTGCGACTGAGTCATGACACGACCGCGGCCACCGGCCGTGAGCAGGGAGGCAGCTGATGACCCGTCCGATCGCCGTAGGAGTGGACGGAACCCCGGAGAGCCTGGCGGCGCTGGAATGGGCGGCCCTCGAGGCCGGCCGGCGCGGGGCCGGGCTGCGGGTGGCCCACGTCTGGGAGCCGCGCCGGGTGAGCGGCGCGGAGGAGCGCAGCGGCACCACACAGGAGCAGGAGCGCTGGGTCCGGCAGGGCGTGGAGGACTCCGTCCGCGGCCTGACCGAGCGCCACCCGGGGCTGGACGTGCGCACCCACATCCTGCGGGGCGAGGCGGCGGAAGGCCTCGCGCAGTGCGCCGACGGCGCCGGCATGCTGGTCCTCGGCTCCCGCGGACGGGGCATCCTGCTCGGCTTCCTGCTCGGCTCCGTCGGCCGGCAGGTGATCGGCGGGGCGAGCCTCCCGGTGGTCCTGGTCCGCGCGGACGTCAAGGACGGGCCCGAGGCGGCCGGTGAGGTCGTCGTCGGACAGCACGGCGAGCCGGAGGACAGCGCCGAGACGCTGCGCTTCGCCTTCGAGACGGCCGCCGCGGCCGGCGCCCCGCTGCGCGCGGTGCGCGCCTGGTCGCTGCCCCCGGTCTTCGCCTACAGCCCCGGCTCGCTCCAGCTGCTGGACGAGGCCGGCGGCCCGGTGCCGTTCGAGCGCAAGGCACTGGCCGCCGCCCTGGCGCCCTGGCGGGAGCGGTTCCCCGGCGTCCGGGTGACGGAGCAGGTGGAGATGGGCAGCGCCGGGGAGGTGCTGCTGTCGCTGTCCGGCGGGGCCCGCCTGATGGTCGTCGGGCGCCGCGCCCACCGCTCCGCGATCGGCAGCCGGCTCGGCTCGGTGGCCGACGCGATGGTCCACCACGCCGCCTGCCCGGTGGCCGTCGTCCCCCCGGCGCCCGCCGCATAGGTTCCCCGCGGCGCAGGTCACGGGTTAGATTGCCGCGCGCCCACCGCACCGCTCGGCGGGCGCGCGGCCGGCCCCGCGGATCTGGCGCGGGGGCCGCAGAACCGAGCAAGAGCTGATCAGAGGGGACACCGTCATGGACGCGGACGTCATCGTCGTCGGAGCCGGCCTGGCGGGCCTGGTCGCCGCCCATGAGATCACCCGCCAGGGGCGGCGGGTCCTGCTGCTGGACCAGGAGAACCCCGCCAACCTCGGCGGCCAGGCGTTCTGGTCCTTCGGCGGTCTCTTCCTGGTCGACTCCCCGGAGCAGCGGCGGCTGCGCGTCAAGGACTCCTTCGAACTGGCGTGGAGCGACTGGCAGGGCAGCGCCGCCTTCGACCGCACCGACGACGAGGACGCCTGGGCCGTCCGCTGGGCCCGCGCCTACGTCGAATGGGCGGCGGGGGAGAAGCGTTCCTGGCTCGACGGCCACGGCATCACCTTCCTGCCGACCGTCGGCTGGGCCGAGCGCGGCGACCTGACGGCGGGCGGCCACGGGAACTCGGTCCCGCGCTTCCACGTCGCCTGGGGCACCGGCACCGGCGTCGTCGCGCCCTTCGTCCGGTACGCCCAGCAGGCCTTCCAGGACGGGCTGCTGTCCTTCCGCCACCGGCACCGGGTCGACGAGCTCGTCGTGGAGCGGGGCGCCGTCCGCGGGGTGCGCGGCACGCTGCTCGCCGACGACGACTCCCCGCGCGGCGTCGCCTCCAACCGCGACGCGGTCGGCGAGTTCGAACTCACCGCCCAGGCCGTGGTGGTGACCAGCGGCGGCATCGGCGCCGACCACGACATCGTCCGCCGGTACTGGCCCGAGCGGCTCGGCACCGCACCGTCGAGCATGGTCACCGGGGTCCCCGCGTACGTGGACGGCAGGATGCTGGGCATCACCGAGAGCGCCGGGGCGCGGCTGGTCAACCGCGACCGCATGTGGCACTACACCGAGGGCGTGCGCAACTGGGACCCGATATGGGCGGGCCACGGCATCCGCATCCTGCCCGGCCCGTCGTCGGTCTGGCTGGACGCGCTCGGCCGCCGCCTGCCCGCGCCCTGCCTCCCCGGCTACGACACCCTGGGCACGCTGCGCCACCTGCGCACCACCGAGGACATCGCCGCGTACGACCACTCGTGGTTCGTCCTCACCCAGAAGATGATCGAGAAGGAGTTCGCGCTCTCCGGCTCCGAGCAGAACCCCGACATCACCGCCAAGGACCGCAAGGCCTTCCTCCGGGAGCGCATCCTCGGCAAGGGCGCCCCCGCGCCGGTCGAGGCGTTCAAGCGGCACGGAGCCGACTTCGTGGTCGCGGACACCGTCGAGGAACTCGTCGGGAAGATGAACGCCCTCACCGACAAGCCGCTGCTCGACGCGGCCGAGGTCCGCCGGCAGATCGAGGAGCGCGACCGCCAGCTGGCCAACCCGTACAGCAAGGACGCCCAGATCCAGGGCATCCACAACGCCCGGCGCTACCTCGGCGACCGGCTCGGCCGGGTGGCCACCCCGCACCGTGTCCTCGACCCCGGGGCCGGACCGCTGATCGGCGTCAAGCTGCACGTCCTCACCCGCAAGACGCTCGGCGGCATCCAGACGGACCTGGACTCGCGCGCCCTCGGCCCGGACGGCACCCCCGTCGAGGGCCTCTACGCGGCCGGCGAGGTAGCCGGCTTCGGCGGAGGCGGCGTCCACGGGTACAACGCCCTGGAGGGGACCTTCCTCGGCGGCTGCCTGTTCTCCGGCCGCGCCGCCGGCCGCGCGGCCGCCCGCGCCGTGGCCTGACCCGCGCCGTGGCCTGACCCGCGGCACGGCCTGGCCCCAGTCACGGCTGCCTGCCCCCGGTACGGCCCGACCAGCCGGAAGGAGGGATTCCACGCGCGGCCGCCGGGTACCCCGGAGTTCGACCGGGAGGTGATCACGCGTGGAATCCGCCGAACGGGACGGCCTGCCCGTCCTGCACACGCTCGACGCGCTCGCGGCACTCCTCGAGCGGCACGACGGGCTCTACCTGCGCTGGTCGAAGGGGCCGGACGTCGATGCGGCGAGGTCGTCCAGCAAGGACGACCTCACAGGCATCCCCATGCCCGGGCTCTCCGCCAACCCGCTGGACGTGGAGAGGTGGTGGGAGGACCGCCCGCTCCTCCTCTGGGCGGCACGGAGGGTCTACGACTACGAGCACCTCCCCCGGGAGAAGGGCCCGCAGGTCCGCCCCTGGGTCCTCAAGGGCACCGAGGCGGGCCGCGGCCCGGACAACGAACCGCTGGTCGTGGACGTCGAACCGCTGTGCTGGGTGGGCGACGAGGTGATCGAGGCGTCCCGCGCCGAGGTGGCCCGCCACCGCGAGGAGTGGGGCCCGCTGAAACGCGGCCGGTGAGTCCACGGCGCCACCCGGACCGGTCCCGAGTGGCGAAAGATCCCGGAACGCGGTGGGATCAAAGGGTCCTTCGGGGGCATCCGGACCGTGTCGTTCCGACGATGCCGTGACGTACGGGCACGGCCGATCAGCCGACCAGGAGCCGCAGAAAGGTGGCCATCGTGACACGACCCAGGATCCTGGTGGTGGGCGCGGGCTTCGCGGGAGTGGAGTGCGTCCGCCGCCTCGAGAGGAAACTCGGGCCCGACGAGGCGGACGTGACCCTGGTGGCGCCCTTCTCCTACCAGCTCTACCTGCCGCTGCTTCCCCAGGTGGCCTCCGGAGTGCTGACCCCCCAGTCGATCGCGGTGTCGCTGCGGCGCAGCAGCCGCTACCGCACCCGCATCATCCCCGGCGGCGCCATCGGAGTCGACAGCAAGGCGAAGGTCTGCGTCATCCGTACGGTCACCGACGAGCTGATCGACGAGCCGTACGACATCCTGGTGCTCACCCCCGGCAGCGTCACCCGCACCTTCGACATCCCCGGGCTGACCGACAACGCCCGGGGCATGAAGACGCTCGCCGAGGCCGCCTACGTCCGCGACCACGTCATCCAGCAGCTCGATCTCGCCGACGCCAGCCAGGACCCGGCGGAGCGGGCCGCCCGGCTCCAGTTCGTCGTCGTGGGCGGCGGATACGCGGGCACCGAGACCGCCGCCTGCCTGCAGCGGCTCACCCACAACGCGGTCAAGCGCTACCCGCGGCTGGACCCCGGCCTGATCAAGTGGCACCTGATCGACATCGCTCCGAGGCTGATGCCCGAGCTGGGCGAGAAGCTCGGCGAGACCGCGCTGGGCATCCTGCGCAGGCGCGGCATCGAGGTCTCCCTCGGCGTATCGGTGGCCAAGGCGGCGCCCACCGAGGTCACGTTCACCGACGGTCGCGTGGTCCCCAGCCACACCCTGATCTGGACCGCCGGCGTGGCCGCCAGCCCGCTGATGGCCACCCTCGGCTGCGAGACCTCCCGGGGACGGATGGTCGTCGACGCGGAGATGAAGGCGCCCGGCTGCCCGGAGGTCTTCGCCCTGGGCGACGCCGCCGCCGTGCCGGACCTCGCCAAGGGCGACGAGGGCGCGGTCTGCCCGCCCACCGCCCAGCACGCCATGCGGCAGGGCAAGGTCGTCGCCGACAACGTCATCGCCAGGATCCGCAACCAGCCGCTGCGGCCCTACGTCCACAAGGACCTCGGCCTGGTCGTCGACCTGGGCGGCCTCGACGCGGTCTCCAAGCCGCTCGGCGTCGAGCTGAAGGGCCTGCCCGCCCTGGCCGTCGCCCGCGGCTACCACTGGATGGCGCTGCGCACCGGCGTCGCCAAGGCCCGGGTGGCGACCAACTGGGCGCTCAACGCGGTGGCCGGCGACGACTTCGTGCGCACCGGCTTCCAGGCGCGCAAGCCCGCCACCCTGAAGGACTTCGAGTACACCGACGCCTACCTGTCGCCGGAGCAGATCCGGGAGCGCGTCGAGCGTCACAAGCTGCGCGAGGCGTGACGGGGGCGGCACGGGCGCGAGCGGGCTGGGCGGCCTTCCGCGACCGGGTCGCCGCGTCCGACCCGGGACTGCTGCGGCTGACGGCGGGGCTGCGCACGGTCAGCTCGCTCGCCCTCACCCTGGGCGTGGTCGGCGTGTTCGGCGCCCAGGTGGAGCAACTGGTCGCCGGCGCGATGGCCGCCATGGTGGCCACCTTCGCGGTCCGCGAGAAGGAGTGGCGGGGGCAGGCCCTGAGCCTGACGGCGGGCCTGCCCGTCGCCTGGCTGGCGCTGACCCTGGGGACCCTGCTCAGCGGGACCTTCGTCGGTGTGGCCGTCTTCGTCGTGCTGATCTTCGGCGCGGTCTACTGCCGCCGCTTCGGCGACCGGGGCTTCGCCCTCGGCATGATCGCCTTCCAGTCGTACTTCCTCTCCCAGTTCCTGGGCGTCGGCACCGACGGCCTGGTCGGCCTGTACTGGCCCGTCGGCGCCGGCTTCGCCTGCAGCGCGCTGATCCGGTTCGGCGTCGTCCAGGCCGGTCCGGAACAGGTCCTCGGACGGCTCCGTGCCGCGTTCCGGGCCCGCTTCGCCCAGCTGGTGAGCGCCCAGATCGACCTGCTGGACGCCGGACCCGACCAGATCGAGAAGGCCCTCGACCACGTCCGCGGCCGCACCGCCCGGCTCCACGAGACGGCCATGATGATCCAGGGCCGGCTCACCGAGGGAACCCCCGACGACCGGGCCGCCTCCCTCGTGCAGCGCCGCATCGCGGACGCCGAGATCGCCGCCGAACGGCTCGGCCTGCTCATCCTCACCGCGCGCAGCGCCGAACGCGCCGACACCCTCACCCTGCACCTGCCGGGCGCCGTCCTGCCGGAGAGCGGCCTGCAGCCCGTCCGCGACCGCGCGGTCGAAGCCCTCCACCGCGACCTGCGGGCCCTGCGCACCCTGGTGCTGCGCTCCACCGGAGAGCACCGGAGCACCGGGCTCAACCAGGTGCGCAACCGCCTCCTCGGCTACCGCGACGACGACAAACTCCCCGCCCAGGCGTCCGCCGCCGTCCGCGACGTCTTCCGGGGCGTCGGCGAGGCGGCCCGCGCCGTGATGGGACTGCGGATCGCGCTGGGCGGGAGTCCCGCCGACGAGACCGACGACAGCCCGGAGACCGCCCGCTCCCGTGAGGAGATCGAGGCTGAGGACGCCGCCATCGCCGGCGCCGAGACCGTGGAGGACGAGCGGGAAGCGGAACGGACCGGCCTCGACCGCCCCACCACCCGGACCGCCGTCCAGGTCACCGTCGGCTCGGTCCTCGCCATCGCCGGCGGCGACCTGCTCTCACAGGAACGCTGGTACTGGGCCGTCCTCGCCTGCTGGATCGTCTTCGTCAACACCAGCTCCACGGGCGAGATCCTGGTCAAGGCGTACCGCCGTCTGCTGGGCACCATGCTCGGCGTCGTGGCCGGCATCGTGCTGGCCGGCCTGGTGGGGCAGCGGGTGGAGCTCGCCTTCGCCCTGGTGCTGGTCCTGGTCTTCCTCACGCACTACCTGGCGCGCCTGTCCTACACGCTGATGTCGTTCTTCGTCACGGCGATGCTCGGGCTGCTGTACACGCTGCTCAACACCTACAGCTTCGACGTGCTGGTGCTGCGCCTGGGGGAGACCGCGCTGGGGGCCGCCTGCGGACTGGCCGCCGCGGTCCTGATCCTGCCGGTGCGCACCGCGCGCCGCACCGACGAACTCCTGGTGACGGTGCTGGAGCGGCTCGCCGACGTGACCCGGTCCGCCGTCCACCAGCTCAGCGGCGGGCCCCCGGCCGACCTGCTGGACCAGGCCCGCGAGCTCGACGAGGCGCTGGGCGACCTGCGCTCGTCGACCCAGCCGCTCACCCACCCGATCACCCCGATGCGGGGCCGGCGGAACACCGCCCGGTACGTGGTGGCCCAGCTGGAGACCTGCGCCTACCATGCGCGGTCGCTGGCGGCGACGGCCGAGCTGCTGCCGAGCCAGACGGCCATCGCGGCGGACCCGAGGCTGGCCGGGGCGGGGGAGCGGATCGTGCGCAACATCGAGACGATCGCCGCGCACGTCGAGGAACGCAAGGACGCGGGCGAGCTGGAGTCCGGCGCCAGCATCGCCTCGCTGCTCGAGCCGGGCTCCTACGCCTCCCCGCGCTACGGCCGCGTCACCGACCGGGTGCTGCGGCACCTCGGGCGGCTGGACGACGCCGTCACCGGCCTCGCGCGCCCGTTGCAGGTCCCCCTGCGGTCCCGGGCGAGGCAGGACCACAAGACGGCGTGAGGCACCGGGACCCGGTCCGCGGGGGCGGCACGCAACGGGGCCCCGGCGGTTGCACGCAACCGGGCCCCGGCGTGCGGCCGGGGCCCGGTGCGGTGGTCACGCCGCTCAGAAGTCGGTGGGCAGGTCGCTCACCTCGGCGATGCCGCGCAGCTCCTCGTCCTCGCGCCGACGGCGCAACAGGGAGTCCGCGATCTCGCGGCGGCGGTCCGGGTCGGCGGCGCTGGCCGCATCGGTGACGACCCGGATGGGACCGGTGTCCTCGTAGTCGAGTTCGATCAGGACGTTGTCGAGACGGCCGGTGACCGCTGCCGCGATCACCAGGGCGGCCTCGTCGCGGATCTCCTGCGGCACCGGGCCCTCGTCGGGGCAGTCGCCGTCCGGGCCGAGATCGGCCAGGTCGACGTCCTCACCGAGCGCCCGCAGCGCGGGCCGGACCAGACGGAGCAGGAGGTCGTATTCCTCGGGACTCAGGCGGAGACGCAGCAGGTCGAGGTAGAGCTCGACCGGTTCGCCGTCCGGCAGATGCGGTTCGCTCATCGGCCCCGGGTTCCCCGAGTGCGACGGCGATCACATCTCGGCGGCGGATTCGCCCGAAGGGGTCAAGGTGGTTTAAGCTTCATACATACGACGCGTACTCGTCGTACCCTGTGCGGCCCCGACCGGTCTCCCCCGTCCGGTCGGGGTCTTTTTCTCTTCCACGCCCCGCGCGGTCCTGCTCCACGACGCCCGCGGCTCGCCCGGCGTCGCCCCTTCCCCGGTTTCCCCGGGCCTTCACCAGCTTTGCCGACCCTTCACCCGTTCGAAGTGCTCTCCTCGGGGGGACCCGCTGACAATGGAGGGGTGGGGGAGGGGTGTCCGTGTCCGCCCGGCCGGCAGGAGCGCCGTGATGACCAAGCCGATCAAGTTGCTGACCGCGCTGACTCCGGAACGCAGGGAACGGCTGATGACCCTGGCGCGCGAGGTCTCGTTCCCCGAGGACGCCCCGATCTTCGAGGAGGGCGGGGTCGCCGACCGCTTCTGGGTGGTGCGTTCCGGGCGTGTCGACCTGTACCAGCAGGTCACGCAGTTGCGCCGGGTGACGGTGGCGAGCCTCGGGGCGGGGGACCTGCTGGGGTGGTCCTGGCTGTTCCCGCCCCACGAGTGGGACTTCGGGGCGGTGGCCTTCAGCCCGGTCCGCGCCTACGAGTTCGAGGCGGCCTCCGTGCTGGAGCTCTCCGAGGAGGACGTGGGCCTCGGTCTCTCCCTGATGCGGATCGTCGCCGAGATCCTCGCCTTCCGTCTCGAATCAACCCGTGGCCAGCTCCTCGAGTCCTTCCAGCACGCCCGCCACTGACCCCGTGACGCCGCCGCCGGAGGCCCGCCCGCGCGGGCGGCGGGTCCCGGCGGGCTCCGGGCCGCCCGGCGGCGTCAGACGCGGTAACGGCGCAGCGCAGGCGTGACCACGGCGAGTCCCAGCGTCAGAAGGACCACGAGCGCCCCGCCCCCCACGACGGCCCACCGGGTCCCGGCCCCGGCCGCCGCCGTGCCGTGCAGGACGTCCGCGAGCCGGGGCCCGCCGGCCACGACCACCGTGAAGACCCCCTGCATCCGCCCGCGCATCTCGTCCGTCGCGGCCGACAGCAGGATCGCCCCCCGGAAGACCATGGACACCATGTCCGCGACCCCGCCCGCCGCGAGGCAGGCGACGGCCACCCAGAGATTGGAGGTGAGCCCGAAACCGATCACGGCGAGGCCCCAGCCCACGACCGAGCCGATCACCATCCACCCGTGCCGCCGCGCGCGTGAGAACGTGCCGGAGAACAGGCCGCCGATCACCGCCCCGACCGGGATCGCGGCGAACAGCAGCCCCAGGGCGTAGTCCGGGCCGTAGGACCCGAAGGTCTCCTGCGCCATCTGCGGGAACAGTGCCCGCGGCATGCCGAAGACCATGGCGATGATGTCGGCGACGAAGGACAGCAGCAGCACCTGCTGCATGCCGATGTACCGGAAACCGTCCACGACCTCCCGCACCCCGGCCCGCCGGGGCGCCCGCCCGTTGGCCGGCGGAGGCAGGGCCGGAAGCCGCCACACCGCCCACACCGTCGCACACAGCGCCAGCGCGTCGATCAGGTACAGCTCGGGCAGGCCGACGACGGGTATCAGCGCCCCCGCCATCAGGGGCCCGGCGATGAGGCCCGTCTGCATCACCGTGGAGCCCAGCGCGTTGGCCGCCGGCAGTTCCGCGGCGGGCACCAGCCGGGCGATGGAGGCGGTCCGCGCCGGCGCGTTCAGCCCGAAGAAGGCCTGCTGGAGGGCGAGCAGCACCATCAGCACGGCGACCGAACCCAGCCCGGCCGCGGCCTGGGCCCAGAACAGCACAGAGGTGACAGCGATGCCGGCGTTGGTGACCAGCAGCAGCTTGCGCCGGTCCACGCTGTCGGCGACCGCGCCGCCCCACAGCGCGAAGACCACCATCGGCACCAGTCCGGCCAGGCTGGCGTACCCGACCCAGGCGGACGAGCCGGTGATGTCGTAGATCTGCTTGGGGACCGCCACGGCGGTGAGCTGACTGCCCACCGAGGTCACGATCGTGGACGACCACAGCCTTCGGTAGGCGGGCCGGCGCAGCGGGCGGGTGTCCATGGCGAACCGGCGCCACCCGCGGTCCGCGGCGGCCGGCGCCGGGTGCTCACCCGGTGGTTCGGCGGCCGCCCGCTTCGTCCCCTCCGCCGGCGGCGCCCCGTCCGCCAGGGTGCTGTCCGCTTCGTCGCGATCCTCGACGCCGCTTCGACTGCTCGTGTCCACGTACTACCGCGCACTCTCTCGATGCTTCGTACAACTATCGGTACGACGCAATCCTGCCTCATCCGCGGACCGCTGCGTACGCCGGTCCGCGGATGAGGCAGGTGAGGGGAGAGCCGTGCGGTGGGGGCTCAGGCCACCGAGGGGTCGAGCAGGCCCTTGCGGAGCTTCTTGATGATCCGGCTCAGCAGCCGGGAGACGTGCATCTGCGAGATGCCCAGCTCCTCGCCGATCTGCGCCTGGGTGCGCTCCTCGACGAAGCGCATGTGGATGATCTGGCGGTCGCGCTCGTCCAGCTCGGCGATGAGCGGGGCGAGCGAGTGGAAGTCCTCCACCAGCTCCAGCGAGGCGTCCTCGGCGCCGATGAAGTCGGCCAGCACCGCCTCGCCGTCGTTGCCGCCGTCGCGGGTGAGCGCGGCGTCCAGGGAGGAGGAGGTGTAGCAGTTGGACGCCTTCTGGGCCTCCACGACCTCGGACTCCGGGAGCGACATCAGCTCCGAGAGCTCCCGGGTGGTCGGGGTGCGGCCCAGCCGGCTGCGCAGTTCCTCGGTCGCCCGGGCCAGCTCCACACGCGCCTCCTGCAGGCGGCGCGGGACATGGACGGCCCAGCTCGTGTCGCGGAAGAAGCGCTTGATCTCCCCCACGATGTAGGGGACCGCGAAGGAGGTGAACTCGACCTCGCGGGTCAGCTCGAACCGGTCGATCGCCTTGATCAGGCCGATGGTGCCGACCTGGACGATGTCCTCCATCGAGTCGTCGCGGCCGCGGAAGCGGGACGCGGCGTACCGGACGAGCGACAGGTTCATCTCGATGAGCGTGTTCCTGGCGTACTGGTACTCCGGCGTGCCCTCCTCCAGCACGGCGAGGCGGTTCAGGAACTCACGCGACAGTTCCCGGGCGTCCCGGGGGGCCACGGCCGACGGGTCCTCGATGTACGGGAGTCCCGCGGTCGTCTCCTCGGTCCGGACCTCCCACTGCGCCGTGGTCGTTGCCTCTCCCGCGGTCACGGCTGCCATGCTGTTCCTCTCTGATCGTCTGCAGTCTTCGAACACGCCGTACAGGTCGTCGTCGAACAGATCCTGGTACACGCCGTATTCGTCCTCGTAGCTGCGTGCCACCCCTGTGCTCGGTGACAACGCTCGCCTGCCCCGAGCTTCGCTTCCTACTCCACCCGAAGGAAAACTTTTCTGTGAAGCGGATCTCATCAAGGGCTGACCAGCGCTTTCGCTCGAAGTGACCGCAAGTCGGCAGGGGGCCGACGCCGCGCGGGAGCCGCCCGCGTGCGCGGTGAGGTGGCGACAGTCACAATATTGGAGATCGAGGCGTTTGCCGTTCGACCCCTGGGGCAGGTGGGGTTTCGTGCTTCGGGCCGGATAAACGCGCCGCGGAACGGCGCCACCGCCCGGCATCCGAAACCTTCCCGGCGACCGTGGGCAGCGTTTCCGCGGCAGTTCCCTGACCCCCCACTGCTCAGGAGCTCAATCGCATGGTCATCGATATGTCGACAAGTCGCTCCGAAACTTCGCACACCACGGCACAGCGGGCCTCAGGCCGAAGGTCGCACGACGACGCGCCGGACACCGCGGCCGCCTTCGCCCGGCTCGCCGGACTCGGGGACGGGCCGGAGCGGGACGCCGTGCGGGAGGAGCTGACCGAGGCGTGGCTGCCGATGGCCCACCGCATCGCCAGCCGGTTCCGCGACCGCGGTGAATCCGTCGAGGACCTCAGGCAGGTCGCGGCGCTCGGACTCGTCAAGGCCATCGACCGGTTCGACCCCTCCCGCGGCGCGTTCGAGAGCTACGCCGTCCCCACCATCACGGGCGAGATCAAGCGCCACTTCCGCGACCGGATGTGGGCCCTGCGGGTCCCGCGGCGGGTGCAGGAACTGCGCAACAAGGTGCGGGTGGCGCGGCGCGAACTCACCCAGAGCCCCGGCAGCCCGGAACCGAGCACCGCGCGGATCGCCGAGTACGCCGGGCTCACCGAGGACGAGGTCGCGACCGGCATGGAGGCGCTGGAGAGCTTCAGCACCCTCTCCCTGGACGCCGAACTCTCCTCCGACGACGACGGCTACAGCCTCGCCGACACCCTCGGCTCCTCCGACTCCGCGTACGACGTGGTGGTCGACCGGGAGGCGGCGAAGGAAGGGCTGCGCCGGCTGCCGGAACGGGAGCGGGCCATCCTCTACATGCGGTTCTTCGAGGACATGACACAGAACCGGATCGCCGACCGGCTGGGCATCTCCCAGATGCACGTCTCGCGGCTGATCAGCCGCAGCTGTGCGCGGGTACGGGAGGAAGCCCTCGGCCAGGGCCTGCGAACCGCCTTCGCGAAGGAGTAGGCCGATGCTGACGCCCCACCCCGCGACCCTGCGCAAGCTCGTCGACGAGTATCACGCGCTGCTCGCCGAGGAGGCCGAGCGGGGCGGTCCGCGCACCGGCAGGCGGTCCGAGGACCTGGCCTACACCCTGTGTGTCTCCACCGGTACCCGTGACGTCCGCGCGGCGCTGGCCGCCGCGCGGCGCATGCTCGCCGGCCCGGGCCCCGGCCCGGCGGCCGGCGGGCTGCCCGCCGGCGCGGTGCCCAAGGCGGGACTGCCTGCCTCGGCACAACTGCCCGCCTCGGCACTGCCCGCCTCGGGACTGCCGTCGTCGGGGCTGCCGGCCTCAGGGATGCCCCAGAGCGGCGCCGGGCGGGTGGCCGCGGGCCGGATCCGGGGCGGAGGCCGCCGTCTCGTCGCCGAGGGCGGCGAGCCCGTGGCGTCATGAGCGGCGTGGTGAGGGCGCGGTGAACGGCCGCCGGAACGGCGCCCACCCCGTCCGCGAGCGGCCGCGGGCCGCCGTGGCCAGTGCCTCGGCGGCCCGCGCCTACGCCGTCGCGGTGGTCCGGGAGGAGTGGGAGACACCGTTCCGCAGGGCACCCGAGGGAGCCCTGGTCGATCTGCGCCTGGTCGTCTCCGAGCTGGTGTCCAACGCGGTCCGGCACGGCGGCGGCCTGACCGGTTTCGAGGCGCGGCCCGAGGCCGTGGGCGTGCGGGTGGTGGTCCGGGACGCCAGTGACCGGGTACCGGACGCCGTGACCTCCCCCGGACCCTTCCCCGAGGGGGAGGCGCATCTGGAGCGGGCCGCTCCGGGTGGCTACGGGTGGCCGCTGATCCACCGGCTGGCACGCGACATCCATGTCGAGCGGCTGCCGGAGGGCGGCAAGGCCGTCAGCGCGCTGATCCCGCTGACCTCGGCGCGCGAGGACTGACGCGACGCTTCCCACGGTCCTGCGGGACCGGCCCCGCCAGGTGCCTCCGGGTGCCTCGGGGTGAGGGTGCCTCGGGGTGTGTGGCTCCGGGGGTGTCGGGTGTCTCACCAGGGCAGGAACACGTGGATGTCCTTGCCGTCCTCCCGCCGCACCACGCTGACCTGGTCGGACAGCGTGTGCACCAGGTGCCAGCCGATCCCGCCTCCGCCCCGGCTGGGCTGGAAGGGCCGGGGGGCCGGCGGTTCCGGGTTGGTGTCGCTCAGGATGGCGTGGACACCGTCGAAGGTGCGGCGCATCCGCAGCTCGAACCGGCCGGGCGCGTACTGGATCGCGTTGGCGGCCAGCTCGGTCACCACCAGCAGGATGTCGTCCCAGTGCTCGGGCGCCGACGGAGGGGAGGACCGGGTCAGCACCCGGAGGAACTCCTCGGCGGCGAGCCTGGCGTCCGTCACGTCCGGCAGTTCGCCGGGGAAGGCGGCCGTCAGGCGGTGTACCTCTTCGTCGTGGTGGGCAAGCGCGTCGTCCCCGCGCGGCTCGGATGCCATGTCGCCTTCCCCAGCCCGTCGGGCGCGGTGCTGTCGCGCAGTCTTCCTCTTCCTTCGTTGCTTGTTCCCGGAGGGGAGGAGGCTACGCGCACCGGTGAGGTGTGGGATGCGTCCCGCGACGGGTGCGCGGGGGATGAACGCCGGACGGCGCGGGAGGCGGCGTGCGAGTGAAGCGGAGGGGACGGTTCCGGTACGATGGGCCGGGGAACCCGGCGCCCATGAGTTACTCGAATCCCGATCCGGACCCGTCCCGTACCACCGGCCTGGAGCCCGGCGGGGGAGTCCCGCCGGGCGAGACGCCGCCCGCGGAGAGCAGCATGCCCGAGGCCGGACCGCAGGAGACCACCCACAACCCGCCCAAGGGGTGGGCCAAGGGGCCCCTCGCGCTGATCCTGTTCGTCGTCCTGCTGGTGGCGGTCGGCCTGATCGGCTACGCCGTGGGCGTGTGGAACTGAGCGGCGAACCCGTCTCCCGAAGCGGGGCCGGGCGGCGGAGGGGCCGGGCGGCGTCCGACCGCCCGGCCCTTCCGGGCGAGGGTCAGACCGGCCGCAGCCAGACGGTGGCCAGCGGCGGCACCGTCATGCGCAGGAAGCCGTCCTGCTGCCGCTCCACCGTCCCCTCGTTGCGGACGTCACTGCCGCCGAAGCGCAGGTCGTCGGTATTGAGCGTCTCCCGCCAGGAGCCGCCGGCCTCCTCGGGCACCCACAGCGCGTAGTCGTGACGGACCACCGGGGAGAAGTTGCTGACCGACAGCAACGGCGCGCCGTCGTGGCCGTACCGGACGAAGGCCAGCAGGTTGTCGTCGGCGCTGTCGCAGGCCACCCACCGGAATCCGGCCGGGTCGGTGTCCCGCTGCCACAGCGCGGGCGTGCCCAGGTACCGGGCGTTGAGTTCGCGCACCAGGTCCCGTACGCCCTCGTGGTCGGCCCGGGCCCCGTACGCCGCGTCGAGCAGCCACCACTCGGGACCGTTCTCCAGCTTCCACTCGTCGCCCTGCGCGAACTCCTGCCCCATGAACAGCAGCTGCTTGCCCGGATGGGCCCACATGAATCCCAGGTAGGCGCGGTGGTTGGCGCGCCGCTGCCACCAGTCGCCCGGCATCTTGGAGACCAGCGAGCGCTTGCCGTGCACCACCTCGTCGTGGGAGATGGGGAGCACGTAGTTCTCGCTGTAGGCGTAGATCATCGAGAAGGTCATCTCATGGTGGTGGTACTTGCGGTGCACGGGCTCGTGGCCGATGTACTCCAGCGAATCGTGCATCCAGCCCATGTTCCATTTGAGGCCGAAGCCGAGGCCGCCGCTCTCGGTGGGCCGGGTGACGCCCTCCCACGCGGTGGACTCCTCGGCGATCGTCACCACGCCCGGGTTGCGGCGGTACACGGTGGCGTTCATCTCCTGCAGGAAGCGGACCGCCGCCCAGTCCTCCCGCCCGCCGTGCTCGTTGGCCTGCCACTGCCCGTCCTCGCGGGAGTAGTCCAGGTAGAGCATGGAGGCGACGGCGTCGACCCGCAGGCCGTCGATGTGGAACTCCTCGCACCAGTAGACCGCGTTGGCCACCAGGAAGTTGCGCACCTCGGTACGGCCGAAGTCGAACTCGAAGGTGCCCCAGTCCGGGTGCTCGGCCCGCATCTCGTTGCCGGGCTCGTACAGGGGGAAGCCGTCGAACCGGGCCAGCGCCCAGTCGTCCTTCGGGAAGTGCGCGGGCACCCAGTCCATGATCACGCCGATGCCGGCCCGGTGCAGGCTGTCGACCAGGTACTTGAAGTCGTCCGGCGTGCCCAGGCGGGCGGTCGGGGCGTAGAAGCCGGTGACCTGGTAGCCCCAGGACGGGGCGAACGGGTGCTCGGCGACCGGCATCAGCTCGACATGGGTGAATCCGAGTTCCTTGACATAGGCGGGCAGCTGCTCGGCGAGCTGCCGGTAGGTGAGCCCAGGCCGCCAGGAGGCCAGGTGCACCTCGTACACCGAGAACGGCGCCTCGTGCACCGGGACGTCGCCGCGGTGCGCCATCCACTCCCGGTCGCCCCACTCGTAGTGCGAGGCGGTCACCACCGAGGCGGTGGCGGGCGGGCACTCGGTGCGACGGGCCATCGGGTCGGCCTTCAGCAGCCGGGTGCCGTAGCTGGTGGCGATCTCGAACTTGTAGAGGGCGCCCTCGCCGACGCCGGGCAGGAACAGCTCCCACACACCGGACGCGCCCAGCGAACGCATCGGGAAGGCCGAGCCGTCCCAGAAGGTGGAGTCCATCGCGACCCGGACCCCGGAGGCGTTCGGCGCCCAGACCGAGAACCGGGTGCCGGTCACCCCCTGGTGGACCATGGGCTCCGCGCCCAGGGCCTTCCACAGCTGCTCGTGCCGGCCCTCGCGGATCAGGTGGAGGTCGAACTCGCCCAGCGCCGGCAGGAACCGGTACGGGTCCTCGGTCTCGACCTCGGTCTCCGGGTACACCAGGTGCAGCCGGTACCCGGGAATCGCCTCCAGCGCGAGCAGGCCGCCGAAGAGGCCGTCGCCCTCGTCGTTCAGCGGCACGTGCCGTCCGCCGTCGAGGACCAGACTGACCCCCCGCGCCCCGGGCCGCAGGGCACGGAAGCGCACGCCCTCCGCCACCGGATGGGCGCCGAGCAGGGCGTGCGGGTCGTGGTGGCAGCCGGAGAGCAGCCGGTGGCGGTCGCCCGGGTCCATCGGCGGCGCGGGCGGCGCCCCCGGGACGACGGGCCTGCGCACCACCGGGGCCGAGGCCCGTCGCCGCTTGGTCCGGGCGGCGGGGGCCCGGCCGGCGCCGGCCGGGCCCCCGCCACCGCCTGCCTCGGCGGGGGCGGCGGCCGCGGCGGTGGCGCCGGGCCGGGGGGCGGACGGCTCGGGGGGAGCGGTCTCACGCAGTGCCATGGTCGGGTTCAGCCTCCTAGAACGGCGAGACGCCGGATTGCTGCCATCGGAACGGGGAGCCAGTCGGGACGGTGCCGGGCCTCGTAGAGCACCTCGTACACCGCCCGGTCCGTCTCATAGGCGCGCAGTACGCCGGGCTCGTCGCGGGGGTCCCACCCCGAGCCGCGCGCGTACCCCGCGCAGTAGGCGTCACGGCAGTGCCGGGCCCACTCGGGGTGCCACGGCCGGCGGGTGCGGGCCGCGTAGTCGAAGGAGCGGAGCATGCCCGCCACGTCCCGCACCGGGGACTGGGCGCTGCGTCGCTCCGCCAGGGGCCGGGAGGGCTCGCCCTCGAAGTCGATCACGAACCAGTCGCTGCCGGCCCGCAGCACCTGGCCCAGGTGCAGGTCGCCGTGGACGCGCTGGGCCGGGCGGTCCGCCTCCAGAGAGGCGAACGCCGCCGACAGCCCCGGCACGTAGGGCCGCAGGTCGGGGACGGCACGCGCGGTGGCGTGCAGCCGCTCGGTCATCTCCTGCGCCAGCCGTCCCTTCTGCGGGGCCGCCTCCGGACCGAGCGGCCCGCGCGGGAAGGCGGCCGCCAGCGCCTGGTGCACCTCGGCGGTGGCCCGGCCCAGGGCGTAGGCGTCACGGGTGAAGTCGTTCTCGGCGGCCAGCGCGTTGAGACCGAGCGTCCAGCCGTCCGTCGCGGAGGGCAGGAACGGCTGGAGGACGCCGAGGGTCGCCTCGAAGGGCTGCGAGGTGCGGAACCAGGCGGTCGGCGCCGGAACCCGGGTGCAGCCCGTGCGCGCCAGCGCCCACGGCACCTCCCAGTCGGGGTTGATGCCGGGCTGGATGCGGCGGAACACCTTCAGGATGTACTGGTCGCCGTAGACCAGCGAGGTGTTGGACTGCTCGGCCGCGAGCAGCCGGGGGGCGAGACCGGCCGGCAGGCAGACGCTGGTGTCCCGCTCGAAGCTGAGCGGCCCGGTGGTGCCCGGGTGGCGCAGCCGGTCGAGCAGCAGGGCCGCGGAGCGCGGTTCGCGCAGCGCGTCGTAGACGGCCAGGCCGGCCAGCGGGCCGGAGCCGGCCCGGCCGATGAACGCCTCCGCCAGCCGGGGCGGCAGCTCCCGCCGGGCCCCCAGCAGCAGCTGGTAGCAGTCGCCGGGACGGGAGACGCCCGGGGTGGGAGGGCCGGTGTGCTCGGCGTGCACCAGCAGGTGCAGGCAGCCCGGGTGCAGCTCCGTCATGGACAGCAGCTTCAGATCCGTCACGGGCCGGTCCTTGCCCGCGAACCAGCGCTGCTGGGGCAGCCACTCGAGCAACAGCCCCTTGAGGGAGGCCATGGGCTCGGCGGCGACCGGGCGGGCGGTGCGGAGCGGTGCTGTCTTCGTCATGGCGTGTCCTTTCGCGGGCTCAGGCTCACAGTCGTCGGCTGGCGCGGGGTGCGACTCGGACGAGCCGGAACCAGTAGAAGCCGTGGCCTGCCAGGGTCAGCAGGTACGGCAGTTCGCCGATGGCCGGGAAGCGGACTCCGCCGAACAGCTCGACCGGATGGCGTCCTTCGAAGGCGCTCAGGTCGAGTTCGGTGGGCTGGGCGAAGCGGGAGAAGTTGTGCACGCACACGACGGTGTCGTCCTCGTACTCGCGGAGGAAGGCGAGCACCGCGGGGTTGGAGGAGGGGAGTTCGGTGTAGGTGCCGAGTCCGAAGGCGGGGTTCTGCTTGCGGATCTCGATCATCCGGCGGGTCCAGTGGAGCAGCGACGAGGGGGAGCTCATCGAGGCTTCCACGTTGGTGACCTGGTAGCCGAAGACCGGGTCCATGATGGTCGGCAGGTACAGGCGGCCCGGGTCGCAGGGCGAGAATCCGGCGTTGCGGTCCGGGGTCCACTGCATGGGGGTGCGCACGGCGTCGCGGTCGCCGAGCCAGATGTTGTCGCCCATGCCGATCTCGTCGCCGTAGTACAGGACGGGCGATCCGGGCAGGGAGAGCAGCAGCGCGGTGAAGAGCTCGATCTGGTTGCGGTCGTTGTCGAGGAGCGGCGCGAGACGGCGGCGGATGCCGATGTTGGCCCGCATCCGCGGGTCCTTGGCGTACTCCGCGTACATGTAGTCGCGTTCCTCGTCGGTGACCATCTCCAGGGTCAGCTCGTCGTGGTTGCGCAGGAAGATGCCCCACTGGCACTTCTCGGGGATCGCGGGGGTCTTGGCGAGGATCTCGGAGACCGGGTAGCGCGATTCCCGCCGGACGGCCATGAAGATGCGGGGCATGACCGGGAAGTGGAAGGCCATGTGGCATTCGTCGCCGCCGGCGGAGTAGTCGCCGAAGTAGTCGACGACGTCCTCCGGCCACTGGTTGGCCTCGGCGAGCAGCACGGTGTCCGGGTAGTGCGCGTCGATCTCCTTGCGCACCCGCTTGAGGAACTGGTGGGTGGCCGGCAGGTTCTCGCAGTTGGTGCCGTCCTGCGCGTAGAGATAGGGGACGGCGTCCAGGCGGTAGCCGTCCACGCCGAGGTCGAGCCAGAAGCGCAGGGCCGCCAGGATCTCCTCCTGCACGGCCGGGTTCTCGTAGTTGAGGTCCGGCTGGTGGGCGAAGAACCGGTGCCAGTAGTACTGGCCGCGGACCGGGTCGTAGGTCCAGTTGGAGGTCTCGGTGTCGACGAAGATGATGCGCGCGTCGGCGTAGCGGGTGTCGTCGTCGGCCCAGACGTAGTAGTCGCCGTAGGGGCCGTCGGGGTCCTTGCGGGACTCCTGGAACCACGGGTGCTGGTCGCTGGTGTGGTTCATGACGAAGTCGATGATCACGCGCATGCCCCGCTGGTGGGCGGCGTCGACGAACTCCACGAAGTCGGCGAGGTCGCCGAACTCCGGCAGTACGGAGGTGTAGTCGGAGACGTCGTAACCGCCGTCACGCAGCGGGGACTTGAAGAAGGGCGGGATCCACAGGCAGTCCACGCCGAGCCACTGGAGGTAGTCCAGCTTGGCGGTGATGCCCTTCAGGTCGCCGACGCCGTCGCCGTTGGAGTCCTGGAAGGAGCGGACCAGCACCTCGTAGAAGACGGCGCGTTTGAACCAGTCCGGGTCCCGGTCGCGGGCGGGGGTGTCCTCGAACGTGTCCGGTACGGGGTCGTTGACGGTCATGGCGCTGCGGTCCCTCCGGCCTGGACGTGGAGGCCTTCCACGTGGAAGACATGGGCCGGCCGGACGCCGGGCTCCAGACGGACGTAGTTCGCGCCGCCCCACCGGAACGTCTCGCCCGTCAGCTCGTCCCGGACGGACACCGACTCGTGCCACTCCCGTCCCAGCCGCGGCAGGTCCGGGCGCACCGTCGCCTCCTGCGCGTGATGCGGGTCGAGGTTGGCGACCACCAGGACCGTGTCGTCGCCCTCCCGCTTGCTGAACGCGATGACGGCGTCGTTGTCGGTCGGATGGAAATGGAGATTGCGCAGCCGGTGCAGCGCGGGATGGCGGCGCCGGATGGCGTTGAGCTCGGCGATCAGCGGGGCGATGGTGCGGCCCTCGCGCTCGGCGGCCTCCCAGTCGCGCGGCCGGAGCTGGTACTTCTCGGAGTCCAGGTACTCCTCGCTGCCCTCCCGCACGGGCGTGTCCTCGCAGAGTTCGAAGCCGGCGTAGACGCCCCAGGCGGGGGAGAGGGTGGCGGCCAGCACCGCGCGCACCTCGAAGGCGGGTCGGCCGCCGTGCTGGAGGTAGGCGTTCAGGATGTCCGGGGTGTTCACGAACAGGTTCGGCCGCAGGAAGGCCGCCGACTCACCCGACAACTGGCTCAGATAATCGGTAAGTTCCCGCTTGGAGTTGCGCCAGGTGAAATAGGTGTACGACTGCTGGAAGCCGATCTGGGCGAGCGTCTCCATCATCGCCGGGCGGGTGAAGGCCTCCGCCAGGAAGATCACGTCCGGGTCGGCGGCGTTGATCTCGCCGATCACCTTCTCCCAGAAGACCACGGGTTTGGTGTGCGGGTTGTCCACGCGGAAGATGCGGACGCCGTGCTCCATCCAGAACCGCAGGACGCGGACCGTCTCGTCGACCAGGCCCGGCATGTCCTGGTCGAAGGCGACCGGGTAGATGTCCTGGTACTTCTTCGGCGGGTTCTCCGCGTACGCGATCGACCCGTCGGGACGGTGGTGGAACCATTCCGGGTGCTTCTCCACCCACGGATGGTCCGGCGAGCACTGGAGGGCGAAGTCCAGGGCGATCTCCAGACCGTGCTCCGAGGCCTTCGCCACGAACGCGTCGAAGTCCTCGATCGTCCCGAGGTCCGGGTGGACCGCGTCGTGACCGCCCTCCTGCGAACCGATCGCCCACGGAACGCCGACGTCCCACTCGCCGGCCGTCAGCGTGTTGTTCGGGCCCTTGCGATGCGTTCTCCCGATCGGGTGAATGGGCGGCAGGTAGACGACGTCGAAGCCCATCGCGGCGATCGCGGGCAGCCGCTCGGCCGCCGTCGCGAAGGTGCCGCTCACCGGCGGACCGTCCTGGTCCCGGGGCACGACCGCGCCCTCGGAGCGGGGGAAGAACTCGTACCAGGCCCCGTACAGGGCCCGCTCCCGCTCCACCAGCAGCGGCATCGGCCGCGAGGCCGACACCAGCTCGCGCAGCGGATGCCGCTCCAGCGCCTCCTCGGCCGCCGGGTCGAAGGCGGCCGCGAACCGCTCGTCCACCGGCAGCCGGTCGTCGCCCAGCGCCCGGGCCGCGGCCCGCACCGCGTCCCGGGCAGGCCCCTTGGGCACCCGGCGCGCGGCGCGCGCGTACAGCTCGGCGCCCTCCTCCAGCACCAGCCCCACGTCGATACGTGCCGGGATCTTGATACGGGCGTGCCGCCGCCAGGTCGTGACCGGGTCGCTCCACGCCTCCACGGCGTACGTCCACAGGCCCGTCCGGTCCGGAGTGACCAGGGCGCCCCACCGGTCGGTCCCCGGGGCCAGTTCCCGCATCGGGGTCCAGGCGCCCGGTCGTCCGTCGGGGTCCCTCAGCACGACATTGGCACCGACCGCGTCATGGCCCTCGCGGAACACCGTCGCCGTGACCTCGAAGGTCTCGCCGGCCACTGCCTTCGCCGGACGTCTGCCGCACTCGACCGCCGGACGGACGTCGCGGACGGGAATGCGGCCGATGGCCTGGGGTCGCTTCATGGTTCTGCCTTCGACGTGATCGGAATGCCGGAGAGGAATCGGGGCGGGGCCGGTGGTGCCTAGCGGCCCGCGGGCGAACGGCGCCCGCCCGGCGGGCCGCGCCGGCCCGTCCGGCCGGAGGCCCGCCGCCCGCGGAGCAGGGGTGGCGCCTCGCGCCGCTCCTCCCGCAGGTAGGAGACAAGACCGGAGCGCAGATACCGGTCGGCGGCGTCGGCCGCCTCGCGCGCACAGCGCTTGCCCATCAGGGCGCACAAGCTGTAGCCCGAGTCCTCGAAGCGGTGGCGCACCACCGGGTCGGCGGGAGATGCGAGCATCACCCGTTCCCAGGCCCGGTACCGGCTGAGATGCCGGACCACTTCGGCCTTGGCCGGGAGCAGCATGGGGCGGGCCCCCTCTCGATGCTTCGGACGATTCCTGGGCAGGCTTGTCACCCATGGTGCACATGGGACCACGCAGCGTCTTGTTGGGGCTTCAACGACCGCAGGAGTCGCCCCGGGTTGCACGAACGGCGTAAGACTCTCACTCTGAAGATGACTCTGAAGCGAACAACACTCACGCTTCGTGTTCGGGGGCTCGTGTCCGCCAAGTGGCACGAGGAGGCGAGGAGCTTCGCCCGTGAGGAGCCAACGACGATGAAGACAGCGGTGCCCTGCTACTACCACCTCGACGTGGAGGTCGGTCCGCAACGGGTCGACCAGGTCGGCCGCATCCTGGCCGCACACCTCCGGTTCTGGAGCCTCGACAACCTCGTCGATCCCGTCCGCCGCGGCGCCGAGGTGCTGCTGCGCGCCATCGACGAGCACGCCACCGACAAGCAGACCTCCATCGAGATGTGGTGGAACGGTCAGCACCTGATCACCGCGGTCGGCCAGAACGACCGCAATCTCCGTCCCGACCTGGAACTGCGCCCCTGCCTGACCCACATCGCCGCGCACAGCGACGGCTGGGGCTGGTGCGACACGGGCGCCGGCCGGATCATCTGGTTCACCCGGCGCGCCCGCTCCGGGGAACGGGTGCCGCTGGTGCCGGTCGGCCCCGACCCGCTGGTCACCGAGGCCCTCGACCTGCCGCGGGAGACCGAGCCGGTGCCGGCCCTCAGGGGCTGCGCGCCGCCCGAAGTGGCCGCCGCCGTGCACGAGAGCGTGGTGACGCGGTGACGGCGCGCGGGACCGAGAGCGCTGGGGCGCCCGTGTGGAGCGGGCGCCCCAGTCCGCTGGGCGCGACCTACGACGGCCAGGGCACCAACTTCGCGCTCTTCAGCGAGGTCGCCGAGCGCGTGGACCTGGTCCTGGTGGACGACGACGGCTCGCACCGCACGGTGACCCTCCACGAGGTCGACGGCTTCGTCTGGCACTGCTACCTGCCCGGTGTGGGACCGGGCCAGCGCTACGGCTACCGGGTGCACGGCCCCTGGGACCCCTCCCTCGGGCACCGCTGCAATCCGCGGAAGCTGCTCCTGGACCCCTACGCCCGGGCCGTCGACGGCATGCCCGACGACCACCCCTCGCTCTACGAGCGGGCCCCGCGCGGCCGGTCGTCGTCCGACAGCGGCGGTCACACCATGCTCGGCGTGGTCACCGACCCCTACTTCGACTGGGGCGACGACCGTTCACCCGGACGGCCGTACGCGGACTCCGTCATCTACGAGACCCACGTCCGCGGCCTCACCCGCACCCACCCCAAGGTGCCGCCCCGGCTGCGCGGCACCTACGCCGGCCTCGCCCACCCCGCGGTGATCGAACACCTCACCACCCTCGGGGTGACGGCGGTCGAACTGATGCCGGTGCACCAGTTCGTGCAGGACGGCGTCCTGCAGGGCAGGGGACTCACCAACTACTGGGGCTACAACACGATCGGCTTCTTCGCCCCGCACAACGAGTACGCCGCCCGCGGCACCCGCGGTGAACAGGTGAACGAGTTCAAGGCGATGGTGAAGGCGCTCCACGAGGCCGGACTCGAGGTCATCCTCGACGTGGTCTACAACCACACGGCGGAAGGCAACGAGAAGGGACCCACCCTGTCCTTCCGCGGCATCGACAACGCCTCCTACTACCGCCTGGTCGACGGTGACTGGGCGCATTACTACGACACCACCGGCACCGGCAACAGCCTGCTGATGCGTCACCCCTACGTGCTGCAGCTCATCATGGACTCGCTGCGGTACTGGGTGACCGAGATGCACGTCGACGGCTTCCGCTTCGACCTGGCGGCCACCCTGGCCCGGCAGTTCCACGAGGTGGACCGGCTGTCGGCGTTCTTCGACCTCATCCAGCAGGACCCGGTGATCAGCCGCGTCAAGCTGATCGCCGAACCGTGGGACCTCGGCGACGGCGGCTACCAGGTGGGCAACTTCCCGCCCCTGTGGTCGGAGTGGAACGGCCTCTACCGCGACGCGGTGCGCGACTTCTGGCGGGCCGAGGACGACAGCCTGGCCGACTTCGCCTCCCGGCTGACCGGCTCCTCCGACCTCTACGAGCGCGACCGCCGCCGGCCGCGCGCCAGCATCAACTTCGTCACCGCCCACGACGGTTTCACCCTGCGCGACCTGGTGTCGTACAACGACAAGCACAACGAGGCGAACGGCGAGGACAACCGCGACGGCGAGAGCCACAACCGCTCCTGGAACTGCGGCGTCGAGGGCGGGACCGACGACGAGGGCATCCTCGAACTCCGCGCCCGCCAGCAGCGCAACCTCCTGGCCACCCTGCTGCTCTCCCAGGGCATCCCGATGATCTGCCACGGCGACGAACTGGGCCGCACCCAGCGCGGCAACAACAACGCCTACTGTCAGGACAACGAGATCTCCTGGATCGACTGGCGCGGCCTCGGCCCGGAGCAGCGTGAGCTGACCGCCTACACCCGCCGCCTGATCTCGCTGCGCCGCGAACACCCCGTGCTGCGGCGGCGCCGCTTCTTCCGCGGCGAGACCCCGGTCCGCGAGGGACGGCCGCTGCCCGACCTGGTGTGGCTGCTGCCGGACGCCGCCGAGATGGCCGACGAGGACTGGCACCGCTGCGGCGCGCACGCGCTCGGGGTCTTCCTCAACGGCGACGCCATCGCCGAACGGGACTCCTACGGACAGCGGGTGGTGGACGACTCCTTCCTGCTGCTCTTCAACAGCCACTGGGAGCCGACGGCCTTCCGGCTGCCGTCGGCCGCCTACGGCGAGCGGTGGACGGCGCTGGTCGACACGGCGGACCCGCAGGGCATGCCGGACGAGTCCGAGCACAAGGCCGGCACCGAACTCGTCGTCGAGTCGCGCAGCCTGGTGGTGCTGTCGCGGCCCCCGGCGACGGATTCCGCGGCGGGCTGACGGGCCGGCGGGCCGGCGGGCCGGCGGATCCCGGACGGAAGCGGCGGCGGCGCCCCGGGTCGGGGGCGCCGCCGCGCCGAACGCCGCCGTCGCCCCGGTCAGGACCGGGCGCCGGGGGGCCGCATGCCGCCGAGCGGTCCGGTGGGCCGGTGGTAGACGGTGAACAGGGCGCCCTCCGGGTCGCGCAGCACTGCCTCGCGGTCCGTCGAGCGCAGCACCGAGCCGCCGTGCGCCTGGGTGGCGCGGGTGCAGCCGAGGACGTCCTCGACCGCGAAGTGGACCTGCCAGTGCGGCCGGATCGTCGGGTCGGGCGCGGCGCCGAGGGCACCGGACTCGATCCGGGCCACCTCCTCACCGCTGCTGACCACGACCACCTCCTCGCCGTCGTACTGGACCTCGCAGCCCCCGGGGCGGCCGGAGGCCCACTCCAGGACCTCGCCGTAGAAGATCGCGGAGTCGAAGGCGTCCCGGGTGTGCAGGCGGATGAGGACCGGTGAGGCCTTGCGCCAGGCCTCCCAGGCCCCGAAGATCTCGCCCTCCCAGATGCCGAAGGTGGCGCCGTCCCGGTCGGCGAGCAGGGCGGCGCGGCCGGGCGGCAGCGAGAGCGGGCCGACGGCCAGCGTGCCGCCGCGCTCCTGGACCCGGGAGGCCGTCTGGTCGGCGCTCTCCACCGCGAAGTACGCCGTCCAGCTGACCGCCATCTGCCACATGCCCGCCACGGCGGCGACCCCGGCGACGGGAACGCCGTCGACCTGGGCCACCCGGAAGGGGTCGCCCAGTCGCATCGAGCGCCACTCCCACCCCAGGACGGCGGTGTAGAACTTCTGGGTCGCGGCGAGATCGTGGCTGGTCAGGCTCACCCAGCCGGGAGCACCGGAGATGGTGCGGGTGGAGCGCGGCCGCCCGGCGAGGGTGCCGGGGGGCGTGCTGTCGTCGTTCATGGCAGTCATGGCAGTCCCACGTCCTGGAGTAAGGGGCGCCTGGGGCGAGGGGCCGGCGCGCGCACGTCCGACACCAGTGTCCGGCCGGACCTCGCGCCGGTGCCTGTCGAGTACCCGGGCCGTTCGGCCGAAACGGTGGCCGCCGTGGGAGCGCCCGCCGGCGGAGTGCCCGCCGGCGGTCAGAGGCCCTCCCGCCGACGGAGGCCCCTGCGGTGGCAGGCGGCGGGACGAATGGCGACGATGTAGAGGAGCCCGAGGATCCCGCGGGAGCCTACGACGGACGCCGGAGGTCACTATGCGTACGGAGGGCCGTCCGGGTGACAGCGAACGGGACGGGACGCGGGCGGTTCCCCCGCCGGCGAACGTACCCGGGGCCGAGACCGACCGCGTCTTCGCCCTCGAGGTGGAGGTCGCCCAGCTCAAGGAGGCGGTCACCTCCCACGCGGTGGTGGACCAGGCGATCGGCAGCGTGGTCGCCCTCGGACGGGTGACACCCGACCAGGGCTGGACGGTGCTCAGGGAGGTCTCCCAGCACACCAACGTCAAGCTGCGCCAGGTCGCCGAGATGATCCTGCTCTGGGCCCGGACCGGCGACCTCCCGGCGGAGGTGCGGGCCGCCCTCGAGGAGGCCCTGCGCCGCCACGCCCCGCCCGGCCGTCCCGCGGCCCGGCCGCGTTTCAACGCCGCCGGGCCCGGTCACTCCGGTCACTGAGCTCGCTTTCGAACGGCTCCCGGGACGGTTCGGCAGTGAGCCCGTCCCAGCCGCCCGGCCGCCAGGCCGGGCGGCTGCCGTTCGCCGGGACGCGCCCCGGCCGGTGGCCGGAGGCGTCCGCCGGACGGTGCTCACCACCCTTCCTCCCCGGTCGCGTCCAGCTCCTCGCGCAGCCGGTCGAAACAGCCGCTGAGCAGCCGTGACACGTGCATCTGGGAGATGCCCAGCTGCTGGGCGATCCGGCTCTGCGTCATTCCGCGGAAGAACCGCAGGTAGAGGATGACCCGGTCCCGCTCGGACAGCGCCTCCAGGCAGGGCCGCACCGCCACCCGGTCCACCACCAGGTCGTAACCGGTCTCCACGGTCCCCAGCGCGTCCTCCAGCGCGTACCCCTCGGTGCCGGGCAGCTCCGCCTCCAGCGAGAGGGCGTGGAAGCACTCCAGCGCCTCCATGCCGGTGCGCACCTCGTCCTCCGTCAGTCCGGTGTACGCGGCGATCTCGGGGACGGTGGGCGAGCGGCCCTGGGTGGTCTGGGACAGCTCCTTCGCCGCCCGCCGGACCCGGTTGCGCAGGTCCTGGACCCTTCGGGGCACGTGCAGCGTCCACAGATGGTCACGGAAGTGGCGTTTGATCTCACCGGTGACGGTGGGCACCGCGTACGACTCGAAGGCGCAGCCGCGGGCCGGGTCGTAGTGGTCGACGGCCTTGACGAGGCCGAGCGCCGCCACCTGGTAGAGGTCTTCCAGGGCCTCACCGCGTCCCCTGAAGTTGACGGCGATCCGCTCGGCCATGGGGAGCCAGGCGCGGACCAGGTCGTCACGCAGGGCGCGGTGCTCGGGACCCTCGGGGAGGGACGCCAGGCGGGCGAAGGCCGCCGCGGTGTCCGGGGCGTCGTCGTGCGGATGACCACGGGACCGGGTGGTCCTGGTGCGAGTGGTGCTGGTGGTGCTGGTGGCCGGCATACGGGCACCTCCCTCGGCTGGGCCGGCAGGGCGGTCACCGCGGGAGAGGCGCGCTCACGGACAGGTCCGGGACGCCGGGAGGGCCGTGCAGACCCGTCTCCCGCGGCCGTGCCTCCTGTCCGAAGCACTGGAGGAGGAATTCCCTCTAACGGAGGAACCCAAACAAATCAGACGCATCGTCCGTGACGTGAGGCGCGCGGGTGGCGCCGGGGCCGGGGCGTCGAGGCCGGGGCGCCCGGAGGCGGCCGTCGTCGGTCGACGACGGCCGGCCGAGGACGGTCGTCAGTGGTCGATCGAGTCGATCAGTTCCCGGGCGCCCTGGCGGAGCAGGGTGACGGCGACCGAGGTGCCCAGCGTCGCGGGGTCCAGCGGCCCGGCCCACTCGTGGGCGTTGAGCCGTGTCTTGCCGTCCGGGGTGAAGACGCACGCCCGCAGTGAGAGCTCGCCGGTGCGGTCGACCCGGGCGAAACCGGCGATCGGGCTGTTGCAGTGCCCCTGCAGGACGTGCAGGAACATCCGCTCCGCGGCGGCCTCCCGGTGGGTGTCCGGGTCGCCGAGCGGGGCGACCGCCTCGATCAGCCGGGTGTCCTCCTCACGGCACTGGAGGGCCAGGATGCCCGCGCCGATCGGCGGCATCATCGTCTCGGTGGAGAGCACCTCGCCGACCACGTCGGTCCGGCCGATCCGCTCCAGCCCCGACACCGCCAGGATCAGCGCGTCCGCCTCGCCCGCCGCCAGTTTCTCCAGCCGCCGGTTGGCGTTGCCCCGCATCGGCACACAGGTCAGGTGCGGGTGCGAGGCCGCCAGCTGGGCCACCCGGCGCACCGAGGAGGTGCCGATCCGGGTACCGGGCGGGAGCTCGTCGAGGGTGAGGCCGCCGGGGTGGACCAGCGCGTCGCGGACGTCGTCCCGGCGCAGGAAGGCGGCGAAGACGGTACCGGCGGGCAGCGGGCGGTCGGCGGGGATGTCCTTCACGCAGTGGACCGCGAGGTCCGCCTCGCCGGCCAGCAGCGCCGCGTCCACCTCCTTGGTGAACGCACCCTTGCCCTCCACCTGGGACAGCTCGCCCATCCACTTGTCACCGGTCGTCTTCACCGGGACCACCTCGGTGCGCGTCGACGGGTGGTGCAGGGCCAGTTCGGCGCGGACCCGTTCCACCTGGGCGAGGGCCATGGGGGAGTCGCGGGAGACGATGCGGACGATCTCAGGAGCCGACATGGGGCCACGATAGCCGTCAACAAGGGCCCCGTGGACCCCACGGACGCCCGTGGCGTGGGTGCGTGCTGCGGTGTCCCCGGGTGCACGGGGACACCGGGGACACCGGCGTATCCGGGACCACGGGGGACACCGGACGGCCCGAGCCGTCCGTGCCGTCCGCTCCGTCCGCGCCTCACGCGCCGGGAGGGGGCTCCGTGCCGGCGGGGAGGTCGGCCGAGGACTCCTCCGGGGCGAGGTCCGGCCGCAGGCGCAGCCAGGAGGGCTGGCGCAGCAGGCCCGCACGGGTCCGGGTGCTGTGGCGGACCTCGCCGACCAGCCTCGGGACCACCCAGTGGGCCCCCGGCGCCTTGGGGGCCGGGGTGAACGGGCAGACGCCGGTCGCCGCGGCGGCCAGCAGGCGGGCCAGGTCGGCGCGTTCCCCCTCGCTCCAGCCGGTGCCGACACTGCCCACGTACCGCAGCAGGCCCTCCTCGTCGCGCTGGCCCATCAGCACGGCGCCCGGCAGCCCGGTGAGCCGCCCCCTGCCGGGCAGCCAGCCGCCCACCACCACGTCCACCCCGGTCATGTGCCGGATCTTGATCCACGCACGGGAGCGCACCCCCGGCTCGTACCGCGAGTCCAGCCGCTTGCAGACCAGTCCCTCCAGCCCGTGCTCCCGGGTGAGGGCCAGCGCCTGCTCCCCGTGGCCGACGACCGCCGCGGGCGTCGACCAGTACGGCCCGGCCAGGTCCAGCGCCTCCAGCTCCCGGCGGCGGTGCGCGTAGGGGAGCCGCAGCAGGGAGCGGCCGTCCAGGTGCATCACGTCGAACAGCACCAGGTGCGCGGGAGCGGTCGCCGCGCGGCGGGCCGCCAGGGCGGGGGAGCGGGCCAGTCCCATGCGCGACTGGAGCCCCTGGAAGTCGGCGCGGCCCCGGTCGTCGAGGACCAGGATCTCGCCGTCGAGCACCGCCGCGGATCCGCCGAGGGCGGGGCCCAGCGGGGCCAGCTCCGGGTAGGCGGCGGTGATGTCCTCGCCGGAGCGGGCGCGCACGGTCAGGGTGCCGTCACCCTCGGTGTAGACCACGGCGCGCTGGCCGTCCTGCTTCGTCTCGTAGGCCCACCGGTCGTCCTGCGCCGCGGGGGGCAGCCGGCCGGGGGTGGCGAGCATGGGGGAGATCCGTGGCAGCGTCACGGCAGAGTTCTCCACCGCGGGCGGCGCGGCCAAGCGGAGGCCCGGCCCGCTTCCCCCGGCCGGCCCATGCCCCACCGGCCCGTGCTCCACCGGCCCGTGCGCGGCCGTACCGGTGCCGCGCGGGCCGCCGTCCCGCTCAGGCGAGCCGCTGCACCGCGTAGGCGGCCATGGCGTCGCACAGGAAGTCCGCCAGCCGCGGGTGCTTGGCGTCGTAGCGCGCCCGGAACTCCGGCGAGTCCGCGTACATCCGGCCCAGACCGGTGAACGACGCCCGGTTCGGCGTCCAGAAGGCCGACACCGCCCGGTACTGCCGGTCCATGAGCTCCACGGACCGCGGGTCGTCCGGGGCGACGCCCGCCCCGATCAGCTCCACCGCCGCGTCCTCCACCGCCTCGTACTCGGCGACGGCCTCGCCGGCCCGCGTCCGGTCCCAGCCGGCCGTGCGGCGGCGGCTCTCCTCGATGTGCCGCCGGGCGTCGTCGCCGAACCGGTCCACCAGCTCGGCCTCGTGGACCGCCTGCCGTGCCGGGTCGAACCCCTCGAACAGGTCCTCGAGTGCCATGTCCCTCTCCCCTTCCAGATGCGCGATGGTCGCCGCCACGGTCTCCACCAGCCGGTTCACCCTCCGGCGCTCGGCGAGCAGCCCGGTGAGGTGGGCGCGGAGGGCCTCGGCGGCGTCCTTCTCCTCGTCGACGACCGCGGCGATCCCGGACAGACCGAGTCCGAGACCACGCAGCAGCAGGATCCGCTGCAGCCGCAGGGCGGAGGCGGTCGTGTAGTGCCGGACCCCGCCCGCGCCGATGCGGTCCGCGGGCAGCAGGCCCACGGCGTCGTAGTGCCGCAGGGTCCGCACCGTCACCCCGGAGGCCTTCGCCAGCCGGGTGATCGACCACTCCTCGTCCATGGCCGCGGCGTCGCCTTTCGTCGTTCCCGTCGCCGCACGTCGCGGCGACGGGTACGACGCTAGGCGCTGACGCTGCGGCAGCGGCAAGCGGCGCCCGGGCGCCCGCGTCAGGCCGCGCCGTGCGGGCAGGGGCAGGGGCAGGAGCTGGGGGCAGTGGGCCCGGGTTAGGCCCGGGTGGGGACGGCGACGGCGTCGTGGGCACCGTCGAGGGGCGCGGGCATCAGCGGGACCGCCGCGGGTGCCGCCGGGCGGCGTGCCGCCCCGGCCGTAGCGGAGACCACGGCCGCGGAGACCACGGCCGCGGAGGCCACGGCCGCGCCGGCTTCGGCCGGGGAGACGGCCGCCGGGGAGGCCACGGCGGGGGAGGCGGCGGCCGGGGAGCGGCGGCCGTGCAGGGCCGCTCCCGCGCCGACCACGCCGGCGATGAGAACGCCGCCGATCACCAGTGCGCCGCGCGCCCCCGCCCACTCCATCAGCAGTCCCAGCAGCGGCGGGCCCACCAGCCCCCACCCGGTGCTCACGCTGCGCCACACCCCGAGGACCCGCCCCCGCATCCGCGGCGGCGGATCCGTCTGCAGCACGGTCGTCCCGGCGGTGTCCGAGACCGACTCCACGATCGCCATCGGCACGATCAGGGCCATCAGCACCGCCAGGCTCGGCGAGAGCCCCGCCGCGACCTGCAGCAGACCCCCGACCGCCGCCATCGTGCCGACCAGCCGCACCGTCGGGGCGGTGAGCCGCCCCGCCAGCACCGCGCCCACCACGCCGCCGACCGCCAGCACCGTGGAGACCGCGCCGAACTCGGCCGCACCGCCGGCCAGCGGCCCGGTCACCAGGACGGCCAGGGTCAGTGTGTAGTTGCGGCCGAAGACGCTGCTCATCGCCGTGATCACGGCGAGCGCCACCAGACGCGGCCGCCGGAAGAAGAAGACCAGCCCCTCGCGCGCCCCCGTCCCGCGCCGTCGCTCGGCGGCCGGCGTCTTACCGGGGGACGCCTTCCCGGCAGGGGCTTTTCCGGCCGGGGCGGCGACCGGTTCCACCGGCACGGCGCCCGGCGCCGGACGCAGGAAGGGGATCACGGTGGCGACGAACAGGAAGGAGAGGCCGTTCGCCGCGTAGGCAGCGCCCGCGCCCCACCAGCTGACCAGCACGCCCGCCGCCGCGGCACCGCCGAGCCGGCCGACACCGTGCACCAGCGAGCCGACGGCGATCGCCGAGGGGACGTCGCGCGGTGGCACCAGGTCGTTGCCCAGCAGGGCGCAGGCCGGGGCGTCGACGGTGGCGATCAGCCCGGTGACCACGGCGAGGGCCATCAGCACGCCCACGTTCAGCTGGCCGAGGGCGATGAGCACCGCGGTGACGACCGCGATCACGCCCAGGAGCGCCTGGCTGACCGCGGCGGTCAGCTTGCGCGGCCACGCGTCGACGGCGGCGCCTCCGGCCAGGCCCAGCAGCAGGCCGGGTGCGGCCTGCAGGGACACCGACAGCCCGGTGAGGGCCGCCGACCCGGTGAGCTCGAGCACCAGCAGGTTCTGCGCGGTGAGCTGCATCCAGGTGCCGACGTTGGAGACCAGGTTGGCCAGGGACCACCAGCGCATGGACCGGTGGCGCAGCGAGCGCCAGGGGCCCCGGCGGCCGTCCGGGCGGCCGGCGGGACGGGCGGAGCGGAGGCGGGCGGTCAGGGACCGGCCGGCCGGAGAGGAGGAGAGCAAGGGGAAGACGCCTTCAGGACGGGGCAGGGGAACGGCCCGAGCAGAGGCCCGACCGTCATGATGGCCCGGCGGACCCCACAGTGCTTTCCGAACGGGTGTCCAATAGTCACCCTTTCGGGGTAACTCCCCGTCGTGGAACGGGAGTCGGAGCCCGGGTGGGGTTTCTCACAAGGGTGCTCCCGGACCCGGATGAGGGCTCCGACCTCGGGCGGGGGACGATACTGGGGCACCCCCCGCACGCCGCAGCACAGCACGGAAGGTCTTCGCGCACCCATCCCATGAGCGAATCCGCCACCGCCCACCCCGCACCCCCGAGCAGCGGCCCGGCCCCCACCGCCGTCTGGTACGCCCGAGGCCGCTGCACGCTCCCGCTCGCCGACGCCGTCGTGCGGCGGCACCTGCGCCAGATGCAGGACGCCGCCGTCGTCGACGCCCACCTGGAACTGGACCCCGCGGAGATCCCGTACCTGACGCACCCGGCGGCCCCCTCGCCGGCGTCCGCCCCCGCGCAGCAGGCTCCCTCCCCGGACGGGGACGCCGGCGGGGCGGGCGGCGTGGACCACGGCGTGCAGTCGTTCGAGGCCCGCTGGCGCGCCCCGGACGGCACGACCGTCCGTGCCCGGCTCACCGTCGGCCCGGAGGGCGGCTTCCTGCCGGGGGCCGCCCCCGGACTCACCCTCGCCCCCGCCGGTCTGGCGCACGCCCTCGGACGTGCCCCCGAGGGCCGGGAGTGGCTGCTGGTCGCCGAGGCGGAGAGCGTGTGGGACCCGCGGTGGCCCTCGCCGGCCGATATGTTCTGGCCCCGGGAGGCCGCGGACGGCTGGGACTGCGTCCACGTGGGGGGCATGCGCGGCGCTGACCTGCGGACCCTGGAGATCAACCGGCTGCCCGACGACAAGGAGCTGCGCAAGCTCCTGAAGGACTGCGCCCGCGACGGCTGGAACATCCACGTGGTCGTGCACGAGGCGATGACCCCGGACGCCCGGGGCCTGCGCCCCCTGGTGCGCAGGCTCCCGGCCGGGCTGCGGCACCGGGTGATCGAGCACCGGGCCGCCCC
This sequence comes from Streptomyces abyssomicinicus, assembly GCF_008974245.1. GTDB lineage: Bacteria > Actinomycetota > Actinomycetes > Streptomycetales > Streptomycetaceae > Streptomyces > Streptomyces abyssomicinicus. Next base: position 177,629 of record NZ_BBZI01000010.1, read on the forward strand.
CGACCAGTACCGCGCGGTGAACTGGGCGCTCAAGGACCACGGCATCGAGGTGCCCCGCGGCGGCGCCGTGGTCCTGCCCGGCGAGCCGGCCCGCCCCGGCTACGACCGCCCCGGCTTCACGGTGCGCTCCGTCTTCCTCGACGGCTCGGAGCCCACCGCGCTCATCGACGCGCTGCACCGGTTCGCGGGCCTGCCCGCCCCGCTCCCCGAGGGGGCCGCCGAGGGCGTGCGGGTGATGCGCGAGCAGTGGCACCTGGTGACCCTCCAGGAGCGGCTGGCGCACGCCGAGCGGCTGGTCGTGATGTACAAGGAGGCACTGGAGGCGATGACCCGCTCCCGGGACCTCTACCGGGAGGCGGCCGAGCAGGCCCACGAGGCGCTGACCGCGCTCCGCGCCTCGGCGGGGCCGGCCGCGCTGCCCGCCCCGCGCCCGGAGGACCCGGCGGAGGGGGAGAGGACCCCGTCGCAGGGCTCCGGCTTCTCGCTGCGCCAGTTGACACGGTCGCTGGAACGGATGAAGGACGCCGGGAAGGCGCGTCGCGAACGCCCGTAGACCCCCGAACCGGTCCCCCGCCCCGGGGGACCGGCCCTAAGCTCGTCGAATGGCCAAGTACTACGACGTTCACCCCGACAATCCCCAGCCGCGCACGATCGCCCAGGTGGCGCAGAGCCTCCGGGAGGACGCGCTGATCGTCTACCCCACCGACTCCTGCTTCGCGCTGGGATGCCGGACGGGCAGCAAGGACGGCGTCGACCGGATCCGGGCGATCCGCCAGCTGGACGACCGGCATCACTTCACGCTGGTCTGCCGCGACTTCGCGCAGCTCGGCCAGTACGCGCAGATCGACAACGACGTGTTCCGGACGGTGAAGGCGACGACACCGGGCCAGTACACCTTCATCCTCCCGGCCACCCGCGAGGTGCCCAGGAAGCTGGCCCACCCCAAGAAGCGGACCGTGGGCGTGCGGATCCCCGAACACCCGGTGGTCCGGGCGCTGCTGGAGGAGCTGGGCGAACCGCTGCTCTCCAGCACGCTGCTCCTGCCGGGGGACGAGGAGCCGATGACCATCGGCTGGGAGATCAAGGAGCGGCTCGACCACGTGGTCGACGCGGTCCTGGACTCCGGCGAGTGCGGGACGACGCCGACCACGGTGGTCGACTTCTCGGAGGGAGTGCCCGAGATCGTCCGCCGGGGCGCGGGCGACCCGACGCCGTTCGAGTAGGAGGGGGCCCGGCCGACCGCCGGGCTCCGGCGTGCCGCCTCCTTCGCAGGCGGCACGCCGGCGGCGCGAGACCTCTCACCACACGCCCGGCCGGCTCCCCGTCAGCGGTTCGGAGGCGCGGCCGTCGACGCCCACCGGGACCTCCCCGGCCAGCATCACCCGGTGCATGATCCGCGGCGCGCCCGACACCGTGTGGTCGCTCGGCGCGAGGTGGATCGTCGAGCGGTTGTCCCAGAAGGCCACGCTGCCCGGCTCCCAGCGGAACCGGACCGTGTACTCGGGGCGGACGGCCTGCTCCAGCAGCATCTCCAGGACGCGGGTGCTCTCCGCCCGGGACAGCTCCTGGATCCGCTCCAGGTAGTAGCCGTTGACGAACAGCGACCGCTCGCCGGACTCCGGATGGACCCGGACCAGCGGGTGCACCGTCGCCACCTGGCGGCCGAGAAGATGGCGGACGTAGGCGTCCTCACCGGGGCGGGGCTGGTAGCCCACGCCGAGCCGGTGCTCGGCGCGCAGCCCGTCGGCGAACGCCCGCACCGGCGCCGACAGGCCGGCGTAGGCGGCCGCCAGGTTCGACCAGGTGGTGTCACCGCCGTACGGGGGCACCTCCTCCGCCCGCAGGATCGTCGCGGCGGGCGGGTCGACGCGGGCCCCGTGGTCGCAGTGCCAGCCGCGGAGCAGGCTGTGACGGCGCCGCTCCAGCCACTCCTCGTGGTCCATGCCGAACCGGCCGCCCAGCTCCAGGCGGTCGGCGGTGGTCTCCACCTCCGGGAACCCGGACGGGGACGCCCCGCCGCGGCGGGGCAGCACCACCGGCTCGCCGAAACGCCGGGCGAGCGCGACGTGGGCGGCGTGATCGAGGCGCTGGCCGCGGAAGAACAGCACCTTCCAGCGCAGCAGCGCCGCGCGGATCGCGGTCACCGCGGCCTGCGGCAGATCGCCGGCGAGGTCGACGCCGCCGACCTCGGCGCCGATGTGACCGGCGACCGGGGTGATCTCCAGGGTCTGCCGGGGGCCGGCTGCCGTACGTGTCGTCACCATGCCCTCAGCCTCGGCCGTGGGGGAAAGCGGGCGCAAGAGGGCCTCGGGGCCAGGGCGTCCCCAGCCCGCCCGCCCCCTCGCCGCCTTGCCCTCTCGGCCCGGAGGAGCCGAAGAGCGGGTGGTACGACGGGTGATCGGACCTTCCGTCGTGCCGCCAGGTGCCGCCCCGGCAGCGTACGGTGCTGCCGAACGGCCGACGAAGGGTGAGGGTGTGGACGACGACGTCTTCGGCTCCGTCGTCGCGCTGGCGCGTGAGCTGGTCCGCACGCCCAGCAGGGGCGGGATCGACGACTACGGGCCGGTGCTCGGCGTCCTGGAACGGTGGCTGACGGGGCGTGGACTTCCCCACCGCCGGCTGCGGGGTCCCGACGGGACCACGGCCGGGCTGCTGGTGGAGATCGCCGGTGGCCGGCCGGGGCAGTGGTGGACGCTCGACGCCTGCGCGGACACCGCGCCCTTCGGGGACGAGAGCGCCTGGTCGTTCCCGCCCACCGCCGGGGACGTGGTGGACGGGTGGCTGCGGGGGCGCGGGGCGGCGGACTCCAAGACGGCGGCGGCGATGTTCTGCCACCTGGCCGCCGAGATCGCCCCGCGCGCCGACGAGTCGGCCGGAGGCCTGGCGGTCCTGCTCGACGTGGACGAACACACCGGGCGCTTCGGCGGCGCGCGGGCCTACCTCGCGGACCCGCGGGCCCGGCGGCCGGCGGGCGTCATGATCGGGTACCCGGGGATCGGTGACGTGGTGGTCGGCGGGCGGGGGTTGTGGCGCTGCGTGCTCACCGTGCACGCCCCGTCCGGACATTCGGGCGCGCGGCGGGAGGTGGTGGGCGCGGTCTCCCGGGCGGCACGACTGGTGCGGATGCTCGACGCGGCCGAACTGCCCCGCGACTCCTTCCCGTTGCCGCCACGGCTGACGGTCACCGCGATCGGCGGCGGCGAGGGCTTCTCCGTCGTGCCGGACCGGTGCGACGTCAACGTCGATGTGCGCACCACGGTGGAGTTCGGGCCGCGGGCCGCCGAGCGACTGGTGCGGGCGGTCGTCGCCGCGTTCGACGCCGAGGGGTTCGGGACCGGGGCGTTCGACGCCGAGGGGCTTGAGGCCGGGGCCCCGCGCCCGCGGCCCACCGACGTGGCACCGGTGGCCTCCTGGCCCGCCTACCGGCTGGCCGGGGACCGGCAGCCGGCCGCCGCCCTGCTGCAGGCCGCCGCCGAGGCCGGACTGGAGGTCGGGGCGAAGGTCGCGGGGCCCTCCAACATCGGCAACCTGCTGGCCGGGGAGGGAGTGCCGGCCACAGCCGGCTTCGGCCTCCCCCACCAGGGGCTGCACGGAACCGACGAGCGGGTCCACCTGGCCGAACTGCCCCGCGTGTACGGGGTGTACCGGCGCGCCGTCGGCCTGCTCCTGGGCGGGTCATGAGCTTCGCCGACGACTATCCACGGCTGACGGCCCTGCGGATCGCCTCACTCGTCCGGGCCGGGGAGGTGCGCGCCGCGGAGGTCGTGGAGGCGGCGCTCGCCCGGATCGAGCGGGAGGAACCACGCACCAGGGCCTTCACGGAGGTGTGGCCCGGGCTCGCCGCCGGGACCGCGGCCGAGGTGGACCGCAGACTCGCGGCGGGCGAGGCGCTGCCCCTGGCCGGGGTGCCGATCGGGGTGAAGGCCACCGAGGGGACGACGTCCTTCCAGACCCTCCGCCTGCTCGCCGCGGGCTGCGTGCCGGTCGGCGCCACGGCCACCCCGGGACCGGGCACGGCCTGGCAGACCTGGGGCGCCACACCGCACGGTCCCACCCTGAACCCGCACGACGCCGGACGCAGCCCCGGCGGCTCCTCCGCCGGGTCCGCGGCGGCCGTCGCCCGGGGCATGGTTCCGCTCGCCACCGGCAGCGACGGCGCCGGATCGGTCCGCATCCCCGCCGCCTGGTGCTCCGTGGTGGGGCTCAAACCCACCAACGGCCGGCTGCCCGCCCGGGACCGGGCGGGGCTCAACACCCCCGGCCCGCTGACACGTTGCGTGGCGGACGCCGCCGCCGCGCTGGACGTCCTCACGGGCACCACGACGGCGGCGCAAGCGGGCACACCCCGGGCTCCGCGGACCGTGCTGTGGTCGGCCACCCTCGGCCTCGCGGACACCGACCCCGCCGTGGCCGCCACCGCCCGGACGGCACTCGCGCGCCTCGCCGCGGCCGAAGCGGTGCGGGTGCGCGAGGACGCGGTGCGCCTGCCGGCCCCCGCGCCCTGCTGGAGCGCGCTGCGCGGCGGGGACACGGCGAGGGCCGAGCCGCTCCGCCGCGCGCTGACCCGCGCCGTGGACGCCCTCTTCGCCGGGCACGACCTGCTGGCCACACCCACCACCCCGAACCCGCCCCACGGGCACCAAGGTCCCGGCGAGGTGATGAGCGTCGCCCTGACCTGGGCGTTCAACATCACCGGCCATCCCGCCCTCAGCGTGCCGGCGGGGCTGACGGCGGCCGGCGATCCCGTGGGCCTCCAGCTGGTGGCCCGTCACGGCCGGGAGGTGGACCTGCTGTCCGTCGCCGCGGCGGCCCGGCCCGTCCGGGAGACGGCGGGCGTGACGGTGTGAAGAATGGGGCCCATGCTGAAGATCGGATCGCTCGTGCTGGGCGTCGACGACATGGAACGGGCCCTGCACTTCTGGACGGAGGCGCTGGGCTACGTGCCACGGGAGGAACCCGAGGACCGCTGGGCGGTGCTGGTGCCCGCCGAGGGCGCCGCCGCGCCCCAGCTCGCGCTGATGCTCAGCGGGACGCCTGTCCAGCGGCACCCCCGGGTCCACCTCGACCTCTACGCCGACGACGCCGCGGACCAGGCCGCCCAGATCGAGCGGCTGCTGGCCCTCGGCGCCCGGCGGACCGACTGGGACCTCTACCCCGAGGACGCCGACTTCGTGGTGCTGGAGGACCCGGACGGCAACAGGTTCTGCGTCATCGACACGTCATGGGGCGCCTGAGCGAACACACCTCGCCCCCGTCCAGCTCCAGCCGCGTGCCGGTGAACCGCTCCCGCATCCGCCGGTCGTGGGTCACCAGGACGACCGCTCCGGCGTAGTCCGCCAGAGCGGTCTCCAACTCCTCGACCAGGGCGGGGGAGAGGTGGTTGGTGGGCTCGTCCAGCAGCAGCAGGTCGAACGGTTCCACGACCAGCCGGGCCAGCTCGATCCGCCGCCGCTGCCCGTAGGACAGTTCCCCCACGCGCAGCCGCAGCGAGGCGGGCTCGAAGAGACCGAGCGACAGCAGCCGGTCGGCGTGCTCGTCCCGGGCGCCCTGCCGTCCGTCCGCGAAAGCCTCCAGGACGGTGGCGGAGCGGGGCCACGGAGTCTCCTCCTGCCGCAGGTGTCCGACCCTCCCGGGCGTCAGCACGGTGCCCGAGTCCGGCGTCAGCTCACCGGCGAGCACCCGCAGCAGGGTGCTCTTGCCCGCGCCGTTGGGCCCGGTGACCAGCAGCCGTTCACCCGGATCGAGCCGCAGCTCCGGGACGCGCAGGCGCGAGCCCACCGCCACCTCGGACAGTTCGGCGGCAGGCCGGGAACCTGCCTCCGCTCCGGCCGCCGTGACGAGGGCCGCACGGAAGGACAACGGGTCCGGGGGCGGCGCCACGGGCGAGGCGGTGAGCCGCTCCATCCGTTCCTTGGCGTTCCGGATCCGGCCCATCGCCCCGTGGGAGCGGCCCCGGGCGCGGAAGGCGGCCGCGCCGAAGATGGCCTTCTCCATCCGCCTGGGGATCGCCTCCAGCCGCGCCGCGCCCGCCTCGGCCAGCCGCCGCGAACGGGCCAGTTCCTCCCGCCACTCGTCGTGGCGCTGCCGCCGCCGCCGGCGCTCGGCCGCCTTGGCGGTCAGGTAACCGGCGTACCCGTGGCCGTGGCGGGTGACCCGGCCCTCCTCCACCTCCAGCACGGTCGAGGTCAGGCGTTCCAGGAAGACCCGGTCATGGGTGACCGCCACCACCGTGCCGCGATGGCGGCGCAGCCGCTCCTCCAGGCGGGCCACCGCCCGGTCGTCCAGGTCGTTGGTCGGCTCGTCGAGCAGCAGCAGCTCCGGCTGCGACGCCAGCGTCGCGGCCAGCGCCAGCCGCGACCGCTCGCCGCCGGACAGGGTGTCCAGCGGACGCGACCGGTCCAGTCCGGGCAGCCCGAGGTCGCTCAGCGCCATGTCCACCCGCACGTCGGCGCCGTAGCCCTCGCGCGCCTCGTACCGGGCCCGGAGCGCGGCGTAGGAGGCCAGCGCCGTGTCCAGGCCGGGGCCGGGTGAAAGTTCGGTCAGTGCGTTCTCCTTCTGCCGCAACAGGGCTTCCATGGACCGGAGTTCACCGAGCGCAAGGTCGACCGCGTCCTGGACGGTCGCCCCGGGCGGCAGCGCGAGGTGCTGCGGGAGGTACCCGACGCCGCCCGGGGCGACGACCGTGACCTCCCCGGAGACCGGGCGCTCCACCCCCGCCAGCAGGCGCAGCAGGGTGGACTTGCCGGCGCCGTTGTCGCCGACGACACCGGCCTTCTCGCCGGGGGCGAGGGAGAGCGAGACCTGTTCGAACACGGTGCGGTCGTCGTACCGCTGGGAGACACCGTGCAGGGAAAGCTGGGATGTGACTGACGCGCGCATGAGCAGCCCCTCGCCTCTCGGCATGCCGAGACGGGAAGTACGGAAAGTGGAGGCGGGCAGCACCGGTCAACGGCGGAGCCGTGCTCGACGCCGGAGCGGTGCGGGGGCTGTCACAGAGATCCCATGGGCGAGAAGGTACCCGGGTCCGGCAGGGCGTGCCATCGTTTTTCCGGCCGGGAGGCCCGGGAGGCCCGGGAGGCCCGGGAGGCCCGGGAGGCCCGGCAGGTCCGGCAGGCGCGGCGGGTCCGGCCGCCCGTCAGCCCAGGAGCCGGGCCAGGTGGTACTCCAGCACCGCACGGGCGTCGGCGAGGCGGCGGCGGCCGTGCAGCACGTCCATGCCGAGGCCGGTGGCGCCGGCCACCAGCAGATCGGCCTCGTGGGCCGGGTCCACGCCGGGCGCCAGGTGGCCGACGGACCGTGCCGCCTCCAGGAGGGACGCGACCAGTTCCTCCAACGGGTGCTGGTCCGGCAGGAAGACCGCGGCGAGGGCGGCATCGGTGAGGCTGCGCGCGTAATAGGCGTTCAACACCCGCAGCGACAGGACGCGTTGGCCGTCCACGGGAAGGAACTCGTGCAGCACGGCGGTCAGCAGGGACCGGGGATCCGTGGTGTCCGCCGGAATCCGCCGCCTGGCCTGCCGTTCGTTCTCCGCGTGCAGCCTGCGCAGCGCGTCCAGCAGCAGGTCCTGCTTGGAGGCGTACTGGTACTGCACCATCCGCAGCGACATCCCCGCCGTGCCGGCGATCCTGCGCATGGTCGCCGCCTCCAGCCCGTGCTCCGCCGCGATGCGCCACACCGCCTCGGCGACGCGCCGCCGCTTGGCGGACCGGTCGCCGGTCTCCCCCGCGGCCGCGGCCGCGGCCGGGGCCTGGGCCGCCTCCGCCGCCGTCCTGCGCCGCCGGTAGGCCCGCGCCTGACAACTGCGCGAGCAGTACAGCGGGGGCCGTCCGCGCCCGGTCGCCGCCACCGGTGCGCCGCACACCCGGCAGGAGCGCTGGATTTCGTCACGCACGCGGGCACTCTCCGGAGGCGGAAATGTGTGAGGAAAGGACTGTTCGACCGGGAGGGCGACGCGGTCCCATGGATACGTCCGTAACGCACGCGACGTATCAAGAGACCACCCGACCCGTAGGAGAAGCGGTCCGTGAAGTACGACCTTCTGCAAGTCGCCGGCATGATCCTGCTCGCCGTCGCCGGCCAGGGGCTGGTCCGGCTGCTGCTGGATCACCAGGACCTCGGCCTGCTGCGCAACCTCCCCGGTGGCTTCGCCGCCACGCTCACCGTCCACGCCGTGGTCACGGTGGCCGGAGCGCTCCTGGCCGGCTGGTCCCACGGACGCGCCAAGGCTCTCGGGCGCCGCCGCTGAGCCCCTGCCACCCGCGGGAGGAGGGGCGCGGGAGACCGGGTTCCTCACTCGTCGGGGGTGAAGACGCAGAACTCGTTGCCCTCCGGGTCGGCGAGGACGTGCCAGTGGACGTCCTCGTCCGGACGGCGCAGCAGCGTCGCGCCGAGGGCGATCAGGCGCACCGGGTCGCCGGAGACGTCGAGGTGCATGCGGTTCTTCACCGTCTTCGGCTCCGGGACCAGGTTGACCCAGATCAGCGGACCCGCACCGGCCGGGTCGACGATCGGGACCGGCCACTGCGGCTCGGGCTCCGCACCGTCCGGCGACTCGCGCCGGACGTAGCCGAGCGCCGCGCACCACCAGTCGGCGAGCGCCTGATGGTCCACGGCGTCCAGGCAGAGGTCCTTGAAACGGGCGGGGGCGTTCCGGACAGCGGTCATGCACACATCCAAGCAGGCCGGACGGCCCGGAGGGCTCACACCGTGGCGTCGAGGTCCCCGGCGTAGAACTCGATCGCCCGCCGGTACGCCCGCACGCCGGGGTCGTCACTGGTGGCGGCGAGGAGCCGGAGCAGCAGGGCCGTCGCCTCGTGGTGCTCCCCGGTGTTGTGGAGAGCCATGGCGAGGAACGCCCGCAGGCCGCCGTCGTCCGGGAACTCCTCGACCCCCGCGCGCAGGGTGCGGACGGCGTCGGCGTAGCGCCCCAGCACCCGGTAGGTGCTGCCCAGTCCGAGCAGCGCGCCGCGCCGGTCCTCCTCCGGGAGGCCGGGGAGGGCGACGGCCCGCTCGTAGAACGGCACGGCCTCCGCCTCCAGCCCGAGGACGTCGTGCGCCCAGGCGGTCTGGTAGGCGATCCGGGCGTCTCCCGGGAACTCGGCGGCCAGGGACAGCAGCAGCCGCCTGGCCCGCTCCGGCTCGCCCGCCTCCCGGAGCCGGACCGCCTCCGCGAGCCGCCCGTCGCCGGACGGCGTCGCGCCGGACGGTGCCGTGCCGGACGGCGTCGCGCCGGCCGTCACCGCCTTCCGCATGGCGACGCGTGGCCACGCGTCGAGGCCGTGCGCGGCCTCCTGGCGCCGGACCTCCCGCAGTCCCGGGCCCCAGGCCGCCGCGGGCAGCGGGACGAAACCGACGCGGGACCAGTAGGGCGCGTTCCAGGGCACCTCGGCGAACGTGGTGAGGGTCAGGGCCGGCACGCCCTCGGCCGCGGCGTGCCGTTCCAGGTGGTCGACGAGGGCGCGGCCGACACCGCGGCGCGCCTGGCCGGGGTGGACGGTCACCTGCTCGACGTGGAGGGCGTCGTCCACCGGTTCGGCCACCAGGTAGCCGACCGGCGTGTCCGCCGCGTCCACGGCCACCCAGGCGAGCCCGGCCTTCCGGTACCGCTCGAGCCGGTCGAGGGACAGCGGTTCGTCGTCGGCCACGGCCCGCATGCCGATCCCGGCGAACAGGCGGCCCGCGGCGCGCTCGATCTCCTGGAGCAGGGGCAGCTCGTGCGGATGTACGGATCGGATCGTCACGCCCCGGATTGTCGCCGACGAACGGTGCGGAGCCCAGCGGATTCCGGGCGCCGGTGATTCGGCCGATGCGGACCAGGAGTCGTCCGGTCATGCTGCGGAGCAAGGACGGGCGTCGGCGGGGGCGGCCGCCCGCCTCCCGATCCGCCCCGTGGGACGGGGGCCGAGGCTCACCTCCGCCCCACGGGGCTCCACCGCACCTCGGACCCCGCCGCGCCCCCGGCTACGCTGCCGCCATGGACCGGAGGGAGCGCGCCGTGGGCGCCGTGCTGGGGGCGGCGGTGGGGGACGCGTTGGGCGCCCGTTCGAGTTCGGACCGCCGGGGGCCTTCAGCGCCCGGTTCTCCGGGCCCGGCGTCGGCGGGGAGATGTGCGGCGGAGGCGGCTGGGACCCGGGCGAGGCCACCGACGACACGCAGATGGCCGTCCTGATCGGCCAGTCCCTGCTCGAACGCGGCGCACTCGACCTGCCGGACGTCTTCGGCCGCTTCCAGCGCTGGGCACGCGCCGACCCCAAGGACATCGGCCTGCAGACCGAGGACGTGCTCACCAACGGCCTGCCCTGGGACCAGGCCGCCGCCTTCCACTTCCAGGTCAACATCCGTGCCGCCGGGAACGGTGCACTGATGCGTGCCTCCGTGCCCGCCGTCGCCTTCGCCGCCCGGGGACGCCGGGCCACCATGGACGCCGCCCGCCGGATCGCCGCCCTCACGCACGGCGACCGCGCCGCCTGGGAGGGCACCGCCATCCTCCACGAGCTGGTGCGGGTGGCGCTCGAGGGCGACGACCCGCTCGACGCCGTCGACGGCGTTCTCGCCGAGGTGCCCCCACCCCACCGCGAGCGGTACGCCACCGTCCTCGCACCGGACTGGCACCCCGACCTGGCCACCGAGTTCAACGGTGCCGTCTGGCCCTGCCTCGGCTCCGCCGTGTGGGCGCTGCGCACCACCTCGGGCTACGAGGAAGCGGTACGGGCCGCCGTCGACCTGGGCGGCGACACGGAGACCGTCGCGGCGGTCACCGGAACGCTCGCCGGCGCGCGCCACGGCGCCGCCGCCGTCCCGGCCCGCTGGACCGAGCCGCTGCACGTGCCGTTGCCCGGTTCCGGCGGACGGGTGCTGCGGTCCGCCGAACTGACGGCCCTGGCCGAGGAACTGGCCGCCCGCGGAACGGCGTGACGGCGGCGCGGTGCCGCTAGGGCCCGGCGGGGCCGTCGGCGAGTTCCCGGACGATGTCCAGGTGCCCCGCGTGCCGGGCGTACTCCTGGAGCACGTGGAAGGCGATCCAGGACAGGGTCGGCGCGGGCGCCGTGGTGAACCGGCCGCCGACCGCCCCGCGGGCGTCCAGGGGATGTGCGGCCAGGATCGTGCGGGTGCGGTCCCCGCCGGCGTGCAGCCGCGCGATCAGGCCGTCGGCCGTGACGCCCTCCGGCACCGCCCAGCGACCGCCCTTCACGCCGCCCTCGTGGTCGCCCCAGGGCTCCTCGACGGGTTCGCCGAGAAACCCCCAGACGAACCAGCGCCGCTCCATGTGGACCAGATGCGAGAGCAGTTCCAGCGGTGACCAGCCGGAGGGCACCAGCGAGGTCCGCAGCCGCGCCTCGGTCAGACCCCCGGTCGTCCGCGCCACGGTGGCGCGGTAGTGGTCGAGGTACGCGACGAACTGCGCGGACGGGTCGGGCGTGTCGAGCCGGGGCTCGGTGTCGGAGTCGGGCACGCCGACACGCTACGGCAACGGCGCCACGCCGCCCCGGGCGGGCGTCCTCCGGCGGCCGCGCTTGACCTCAACCTCGCTCGAGGTCGCACGCTCGTCGCATGAACACCGACACCGCACAGGCGCACCCGCGCGGCCACGCCGAGCTGCCCCGGCTGATGGGCCTGATGACCGGCGACGAGAAGCACGGCCCCGCCGCCACCTCCACCCTCGACGTCCTGTGGGTCCTGTACGACCGGGTCCTGCGGATCTCGCCCGAACGGGCGGACGACCCGGAGCGGGACCGGTTCCTGCTGTCCAAGGGCCACGGCCCGATGGCCTACTACGCGGTCCTCGCCGCCAAGGGCTTCCTCCCCGCCGACCTGCTGCCCGGCTTCGGCTCGTGGGACTCGCCGCTCGGCCACCACCCCGACCGCACCCTGCTGCCGGGCGTCGAGATCGGCAGCGGATCGCTCGGACACGGCCTGCCGATCGCCGTCGGCGAGGCTCTCGGTCTGCGCGCCCAGGGCCGCACGGAACCCGCCGTCTGGGTACTGGCCGGCGACGCCGAACTCGACGAGGGGAGCAACCACGAGGCCCTCGACCTCGCGGGCCACGCGGCACTGGACCGGCTGCACCTCGTCGTGGTGGACAACGCCTCGGCGACCCACGCCCGCCCCGGCGGCCTCGCGGCACGCCTCGACGCGGCGGGCTGGTCCGTCCTCACGGTGGACGGCCACGACCACGAGGCGCTGCACGCCGCCTTCACCCACCCCCACCCCGGACGCCCGCACGCCGTCGTGGCGCGGACCCGGGCCAAGAACGCCTGAGTGACGAGACGCGGAGAGACAGGAACGGGAGAACCCTGATGGACACCATGCGCGACCGCTTCGCCCCGGTGATGACCAGGCTGCTCGACGAGGACCCGCGGGTCGCCGTCGTCCTCGCCGAGATCGGCCGGGACGGCTTCGCCGAGGCGGCCCGCCGCCACCCCGACCGGGTGGTCAACGTGGGCATCCGCGAGCAGCTGCTGATCGGCGCGGGAGCGGGTCTGGCCCTCACCGGCATGCGGCCCGTCCTGCACACCTTCGGCAGCTTCCTGGTGGAGCGCCCCTTCGAGCAGATCAAGCTGGACCTGGGCCACCAGGACGCCGGCGCCGTCCTGGTGAGCGGCCTGGGCTCGTACGACTGGCCCGCCGGCGGGTTCACCCACATGGCGCCCGGCGACGTGGCGCTCCTCGACACCCTCGACGGCTGGACCGTGCACGTCCCCGGGCACCCCGACGAGGCCGAGACGCTGCTGCGGCACGCGGTCGGGGCGGGCGACGACAAGGTGTACGTCCGGCTCTCCGCCCAGACCAACACCGAGGCCCGCCCGGTGGAGGGCCCGGGCTTCCGCACCGTCCGCCGCGGCGGCCCGGGTGTGGTCGTCGCCGTCGGACCGATGCTCACCCCGGTGCTCGACGCCACCGCGCAACTGGACGTCACCGTCCTGTACGCCACCACCGTGCGCCCCTTCGACGGCGAGGCACTGCGCCGGGCGGCCGGCGTGGCGGGCACCGACGTCGTCCTGGTCGAGCCCTACCTGGCCGGAACCTCCACGGCCGCCGCCAACGACGCCCTCGCCGGCGTCCCCCACCGGGTCCTCGGCCTCGGCGTCGCCCGTCGCGAACTGCGGCGCTACGGCACGATGGCGGAGCACATCGCCGCCCACGGACTCGACCCGCGCGGGCTGCGCGAGCGCATCACCCGGTTCCTCGGCGGGACCGGCACGGCCGAGGGCTGACGACGGCGCCCGGCCCCCGGCCCCGGTCTCCGGCCCCACCCCCGGTCTCCGGTCCGCGGCCGCGGCCCGGTGCCGACGTCCCGCCGAGCGCGCCGAACGCCGTGCATCGCGCGCCGGGCGCCCGGCGTCCCGCGCCCGGAGCCCGGCGCACGCGGCGTGTCAGCCGGCGGCGCCCAGCGCCGCCAGCAACTCCCGCTCGCGGGCCGCGCCGAGGCCTGCCCGCCGGGGGCGGTCCAGGCCCGCCCCGCGTTCCCAGGCGAGGGTGTCGGCCAGGGTCCCGGCGTAGGGCCGGTGGCGCAGTCCGGCCGCGCGGGCCGCCGAGCCGGTCCGCGCCATCCAGCCCTCCCAGCCCTCCTCGACCAGCCACAGCGGCAGCGAGTCCTCGCCCGCCCACTCGGCGACGCCCTGCTCCACAAGCCACTTCGACGGGGCGGTCACCACCGGCCCGGTATGGCCGCCCGCCCGCCGTGACAGGTCGATCCACTCGGCGAACGGGATCACCGGGCCCACCGTGTCGAACACCCCCGTGACGGCCCGCCCCGCGCACTCCACCAGCCAGGCCGCCAGATCCCGCACGTCGACGACCTGCACCGGGGCCCCGGGGACGTCCGGCACCAGCAGCGGCTCGCGCGGGGCCCGGGCGGCGCGTGCCACCCAGTAGCCGGCGCGGTCGCTGGGGTCGCCGGGGCCGCCGATCAGCCCCGCCCGCGCCACCAGCAGGCGGTCCCCGACGGCCTCCCGGCAGGCCGCCTCGGAGGCCGCCTTGGCCTCGCCGTACAGCTCACGGCCAACCTCGTCCAGCTCGGTGGGCGCCAGCAGTGCGGCCGACTCGTCCGCCCCCGGCGTCGCGTGCGAGGCGTACACGTTGCCCGACGAGACGTAACTCCAGTGGCGGGCGCGCCCGCCCAGCGCCGTCAGGGCCCCGCGCACGAAGCCGGGCTGCCAGGACACCTCGAACACCGCGTCCCACTCCCGGTCGAGCAGCGCGTCGTAGGCCGACGCCTCCCGCCGGTCGGCGGCCACCAGCCGTGCGCCCCCGGCGACCTCGCCGCTCTCGCCGCGGGCCAGGCAGGTCACCCGGTGGCCCCGTTCCAGGGCCCGCCGCGAGATCTCGCGGCCCAGCCACGCCGTACCGCCCAGAACCAGAATCTCCATGCCGCCGAGCCAACCAGCAAGCCGGCGGCGTGTCCCGGGAATCTGCCCAGGGCAGAGGGCGCCGGCGGCGCGGTCAGCCCGGCGACGTCCAGGTGGTGGCCTGGCGCACCAGACGCCGGACCGGACGGCGCAGCTGGGAGGGCAGACGCCGTACCAGCGCGCCCCCGCCGCGGCGGACCAGCGGATGGGTCGCCGCCTGCCACATCACCCTGCGGTGGGCCCCCGGTCCAGGCGGCCGGCCGACCAGCAGCCGGAGCTGCCCGCCGGGCCCCGTCCAGGCGGTGGTCGCGGCACGCGACGGGGAGCCCACGAGCGCCGGGGGCAGGGCCGGTGCGAAGCCGTCGGAGGCGGCGAACCGGGGTCGCCGTCCGACGCCCAGCAACTGCCCGTAGGCCCACACCTCGTAGGTCCCGTCCCGCAGGCAGGGCTCGGTGGACAGCGTCCGCGGGTCGACGGCGGTCTCCCCGGACACGAGCACCCGGTGCCGTCCGCCGCCGAGCGGCTCGGTGCGCGGGGCCATGTCGGCGTCGGGGAACCACCACTGGTCCCGGCCGGTGTCGTGCACCAGCAGCTCGCCGCGCGCGTAGGCCAGCGGGTGGGGGACCTCCCAGCCCTCGGCCCCCTCGATGCCGTCGAGCAGCACCGGGTCCAGCAGCAGCCGTCCGTGCCGCTCCACCAGGGTCAGCGGTCCGCCGTCCGGACGCACCATGCCGATGGTGGCGGAGATCAGCAGCCGGCCGTCCCGCCACCGCATGCCGTCCACCGTGACCTGCGGCCTCACCGCCCGCACCCGGCGGGCGAGTTCGACCAGCGATTCCAGCCGGCCGTCCTCCAGGAGTGTCGCCCGGAGCCGGGTGAGGGCCGGCAGGCCCTCGCGCACGCCCGGCGGGTAGCACTCGACGGCCATCTTGCGTACCACCTCGAAGTGACGCTCCAGATCCGCCCCGGTGCGCTGGAGGACCCGGGGCTCGGTCACCGGCCTGAGCAGTTCCACGCGGTAGGAGCGGCGCAGCAGGAAGTCCTGGAGCGGTCCCGGCTCGGTGCCCTCCCTGACGGCCTCGACCACCGACCGGAGATGGCCGTAGTACGCCTCCGGTGTGGTCGCGCCCCCGCTGTTGTTGCCGCCGTCCTCGCGCCGGTTCCACACGTAGCAGGGATGCGAGCCGAGGATGGAGACCGTTTTCGCCCGGACGTAGGCGCGCGCCATGAACAGCTGGTCCTCCAGACGGACCCGGCCCTCGGGGAACTCGATGCCGTGTTCCAGCAGGAAGGCGCGCCGGAACATCTTGTGCGGCGTCAGGCTCTCCATCAGCGGTGTGTCCTCGACGGAGCAGCGTTCGACGTCGCGCTTGTAGAGGCTGTGCGGACCCTGCATGGTGCCGACGGTCCGGCCCATCACGATGTCCGAGCCGTTGCGGACGGCCATGCGGTACAGCCGGTCCAGCGCGCCGGGCGTCAGCTCGTCGTCCTGGTCGACGAACTGGACGTACTCACCGCGCGCCGCGCGCACGCCGACGTTGCGCGGCTTGCCGGGCCAGCCGGAGTTCTCCTGGTGGATCACCCTGACGTGGGCGTACTTGGAGGCCAGCCGCTCCAGCCGCTCGGCCGACCCGTCGGTCGACCCGTCGTTCACGTAGACGACCTCGTACGCCTGCGGACCGAGGCTCTGGTGGAGGAGGCTGGGTGCGGAGCGTTCGAGGTACGGCCCCGCGTTGTAGACGGGGACCACGACGCTGACCTTGATCATGTGATGTACATCCGGGGTGCTGGGAGCCTTGGGCGGCGTCATCGTAGGGCCCTTCCGGGCGAGATGCCCGCTTCCTCCGGTGCGTCCGGGCGTGTCGGATGTGGTCCGGATCGTCCTCGGGCCGCCCTCGGGTGTCCTCGGTGGCCGCCGATTTCCGTTTGCCCGGGAGCGCCGGCCCGCCTACGGTGCGCGCCATGATCTACGAGGACGTTCCCGCCGCTCTGCTCGCCTACCGCAGCGTCAACGAGGAGGTGTTCCGCTGCTACGAACAGGGGCGCCTGGAGGACGGCATCCGTCTCCTGACCGCCCCGCGCCCCGAACTGCTGCCCTGGCGTGCGGAACTGGCCTACCTGCTCGCCTGCCTCCAGGGCGCCGCCGGGCGCCCCGGCGAGGCGCTCGGGACGCTGCGCGCAGCCCTCGCGGAGGGAGGCTGGTGGGATCCGGCGGTGCTGGAGGGGGAGGAGGACCTCGCGGAGGCGCACGGGCTTCCCGGATTCCCCCCGCTGCTCGAGGAGTCGGCGCGGCGCTGGGAGGACGGGCGGCGGACGACCCGTGAACACGACCTCCTGGTGCGGCCGTCGGTGCTGCCCGCGCGCGGTGTGCTGCTGGCGCTGCACGGGGCGGAGGAGTCGGAGCGGGACGCGGTGCGCGCGTGGCAGCCGGCGCTCCGGGCCGGGTTCGCGGTGCTCGCGGTGCGGTCGTCCTGGCGCACCTCGCCCCGGTACCGCACCTGGCCCCGCGGTGCGCACGCGTCGCAGGCCCTGGACGAGGTCGACGCCGCGGTGGCCGCGCACGCCGCCGAGACGGAGGGGCTTCCGCTGTACCTCGCCGGATTCTCGGCCGGCGGGCGGGTCGCCCTGCGGTGGGCCCTCTCCCGCGAGCCGGGCACGGTCGCGGGCGTCGTCGCGGTGGCCCCCGCGGTCTCCGTGGAGGAACTGCCGGAGATCTGGGACGTCCCGGCCCCGGTGCACCTGGTCGTCGGGACCGACGACGACCTCCTGGACGACGTGCGCGCGCTGGCCGGCCACCTCCAGGGCTGCCGGCTGGACGAGGTCGAGGGAGCGGGCCACGAGGTTCCCGCCGAGGCGGTCCGCCGCGTTCTCGACGGCTGGACGGACGCGACGGCAGCCGGTCCGGAGCGGGCGGCCGCGGCCCGCCCCTGACATCCCCTTGACCTCAAGCCGGCTCGAGGTCGCACGCTCTTCCTGCCGTCCGGGCCCCGCTCGCCCGGCGCCCGCCCACCGCCCCGCGCACAGACCGGCGCGGGGCCGCAGGAAGGACACGCACATGCCCGAGACACCGGTCCTCGACTCCGTCATGCACCACGAGGAGACGGGCGGCGGCGGCACGCCGTTCGTCTTCCTGCACGGCAACCCCGGCTCCTCGCACCTGTGGCGGAACGTCCTGCCGCGGACGGGCGACGGCAGGGCCCTGGCCCCCGACCTCATCGGCATGGGCCGCTCGGGCAAGCCCCGCATCGCCTACCGGTTCGACGACCACGCCCGCTACCTCGACGCCTGGTTCGACGCGCTGGGGCTGGACCGGGTGGTCCTGATCGGTCACGACTGGGGTGGCGCGCTCGCCTTCGACATGGCGGCCCGACGGCCGGAGCGCGTCGCCGGGATCGCCTTCCTGGAGACCTTCGTCAAGCCCCTCGCCCCCGAGGACCTGTCCCCGCAGGCGCGACGCCGCTCGGAGACGATCCGCACCCCCGGGCCGGGCGAGGAGATGGTCCTCGCGAAGGACCTCTTCGTCCGGTCGGCCTTCACCGGCGGCGTCCTCACGCCCGTCGCGGACGAGGACATGGAGGTCTACCTGGCGCCCTTCCCGACACCGGAGAGCCGGCGGCCGGTGCTGGCCTGGGCGCGTCAGGTGCCGTTGGGAGGCGAGCCGGCCGACCTGGTCGCCCGGATCGAGTCCTACGGCGCCTGGCTCGCGAAGAGCGCCGGAGTACCCAAACTGCTGATGACCTTCGAAGGATCGCCCACGCTGCTCATCGACTCCGCCATGGCCGCATGGTGCGCCGACAACATCGCGGACCTGGAGATCACGGCGTGCGGGCCCGCGGGCCACCACGCCCCCGAGGACCGCCCCGCCGAGGTGGCCGCCGCGCTGTCGGCCTGGGCCGGCCGGCACGGCCTCCGCGGCTGAGACGCGTACGACGGCCGGACGCGGACGGGCGTCCGGCCGCGCGGCGGGTCATCCGGCCACGGCCTCCGCGAAGGCGCCGGGCGCGTCGAACATGACGTTGTGCCCGGCCCCGGGCACCGTGACCACGCGCACCCCCGCCGCCTCCAGGGCGGCCCGGCCCTCGAGTTCGCCGCTGAGCGCGCCCTGGAGGTACACCCGGCCGACGGTCAGCCCCTCCAGCATCCGGCGCATCGTCGGACGCGATCCGCGCACCAGGCCCACCGCCGACCGGTGCAGCGCGCGCGGGTCCGCCAGCCGCATGGTCGCCGCCCACGTCGGGCCCACCCGCTCCAGCGTTCGCCGGTAGCCCTCGGTGACGAATTCCTCCTCGCCGTAGGAGGCGATCGAACTGCTGCCCGCCGTCGCCGGCGGGTGCGGGTCGAGGTTCGCCTCGGTGAGGACCAGCCGGGCCACCAGCTCCGGCCGCCGGTGGGCCAGCACGATCGCCACCGAACCGCCCATGCTGTGCGCGACCAGCTCCGCCCCGCGCACGCCGGCCGCGTCCAGCGCGGTCGCCAGGGCGTCCGCGTGGTCCTCCAGCGTGTAGCCGAAGTCCGCGGGCCGGTCGCTGATCCCGTGACCGGGCAGATCGACGAAGAGACTGCGCCGCCCGGCCAGTTCGCCGCGGGCCGCGACATGCGCGTGGTACACGGCCGACGCGGCGCCCAGCCCGTGGACGTACACCCGGGCCGGCTCCACGCCGGGCGTCTCCGTCCACCGGATCCGGCTGCCCCGGCCGTCGAAGTCCGTCTGGCGCATCGCCGTCACCCCTTCCGCGGCGTGCCCCCGCGGACCGCCGTCGACATCCTGACGCGGTGAGGATACCTCGATGTCGAGGTACTACGTTCACGATGTAGGCGAGAATGCCTTCATGCTCGAACTGGCCATCCTCGGATTCCTCCGCGACTCCCCGCTGCACGGTTACGGCCTGCGCAAGCGCCTGACCGCCCTGATCGGCCACGTGCGGCCGGTCCCCGAGAGCACGCTCTACCCGGCCCTCAAGCGGATGGAGAAGGCGGGGCTGCTGGTGCGGGCCACCGAACCGGGGGCAGCGGCGGCCCCGCGGCACGTCCTGACGCTCACCGGGGAAGGGGAGCGGGAACTGCGCCGCAGGCTCGCCACGCCCGAGCGGCTGGACGTCACCGACGAGAACCGCTGGTTCACCCTGCTCGCCTTCCTCCGCCACCTGGAGGAACCGGCCGCGCAGGCCGCCGTGCTGCGGCAGCGGCTGACGTTCCTGGAGGAACCCTCCAGCTTCTTCCTCGACGGCGACCGGCCGCTGCGCGCCGAGGAACTGGACGACCCGTTCCGCCGCGGCGTCCTCACCGTCGCACGGGCCACCGGACGCGCCGAGACGGCGTGGCTGCGGGAGACCGTCGCCGCGCTGGAGGCCGGGGGAGCGCGTCCGGGACGTGACGCCCCGCCCGGTGACGCACCGCCCGGTGACACCCGGGACGTGATCCCCGGGACGTGACGCCCGGGACGGCAGGGCCCGCCCAGGAGGCGCGGACCGTGTCGTGGGGGCCTACTCCGGTGCGGAGGGCGGGCTCCCCGGGGCGGCGGGGCCGAAGCGGCGCCGGTACTCGGACGGGGAGAGGCCGGTCTCGCGCCGCATCAGCGCGCGCAGATGGGTGGCGGTCCCCAGGCCGCTGCGCCGGGCCACCACCTCCAGTCGTGACTCGCCCCGCTCCAGCAGGCGGCACGCCAGGGCCAGCCGCTGCCGGGTGAGCCAGGCGAGCGGGGTGGTGCCGAGCTGCGCGCGGAAGCGGCGGTGCAGGGTGGCCGTGCTCACCGCGGCCCTCGCCGCGAGGTCCGCGACGCCCAGCGGCGCTTCCAGCCGTTCCTCGGCCCACACGAGCAGCGGGCCGAGCGACTCGTCCGGGATCGCGGGCATGGGGCGCCGGACGAACTGCCGCTGCCCGCCCGCGCGGTGGGCCGCGAAGACCAGCCTCCGGCTGACCGCGTCGGCCACCTCCGCGCCGTGGTCCCGGCGGACGATGTGCAGCCCCAGGTCCAGCGCGGCGGCACTGCCGGCGGCGGTGAGGATCTGACCGTCGTCGACGAAGAGCACGTCCTCCTGCAGCCGCACCGCGGGGAAACGCTCCCGGAACCGGTCGGCCCACTGCCAGTGCGCGGTGGCCCGCCGCCCGTCCAGCACCCCGGCCTCGGCCAGGGTGAACGCCCCGCTGCAGAAACCCACCAGCCGCGCCCCGCGCGCGTGCGCCCGCCGGACCGAGTCCAGCACCTCGGGACGGCGCGGCACCTCCACGTCGGGCCGGTTGGGGACGATCAGGGTGTCCGCGGACTCGGCGGCCTCCAGCCCCGCCACCTTGGCCAGGGTGAAGAACCCGTCCCGCATCAGGGTCTCCGGCCCCGGGGAGCAGAGCCCGAAGTCGTAGAGCTCGCGCCCCAGTTCCGGCCTGCGTAGGCCGAACACCTCGGTGGCGCAGCCCAGTTCGAAGGGATTGGAGTTCTCGTCGACGATCACCACGACCCGGTGCGAGGATCCTTGCGGCATGTGCGCATTCTGGCACTCACGCCGTGCCGCGGCGGGCGGACAGCATGACCGTCATGACCAACGACACATCGCACCGCCCCGTACCCGTCGACCTCTCCCGCGCCCTGGCCTCCTTCGACTCCCTGTGGAGCCCCCGCATCGTCACCCGCGTCAACGACTACGACGTGCGCGTCGCCAAGGTCCGCGGCGACCACGTCTGGCACGTCCACGAGGACACCGACGAGTTCTTCCTGGTCCTCGACGGCGAACTCTTCATCGCCCTGCGCGAACCGGACGGAGAGCGCACCGTCCGGCTGCCCCGGGGAACCGTGTTCACCGTCCCGCGCGGCGTCGAGCACCGGCCGTCCGCGCCCGACGGCGCCCGGCTGCTGCTCCTCGAGCCGTCGGGGACGTCGACCGTCGGCGACCGGCACGAGGAGATTCCCGCACACGTGGACGCGACGACCGGACACCCCCTCGCACTCTGAGGCTGCCGCGCGAGCCGCCGGGTCAGTCGGCGGCCGGCCCGTCGGGGAGCTCGATCCGCAGGGTGAGCTGTCGGAGCAGCGCCGCCAGACAGGCACGGTCCTCCGCGCGCAGGGAGTCGAACATCCGGCTCTCCGCCCGGCCGCGCAGGACCGTCGCCCGGCGCCAGATTTGCTCGCCGGCCTCGGTGATCACGACGTCCACCCGTCGGCGGTCGCCGGTGGCCGGGGTGCGCCGGACCCACCCGGCCCTCTCCAGCGCGTCGAGGCGACCCGTCATGCCGGCGCCGCTGACCCCCAGGTCGGCGGCGAGCGCGGAGGGCGTGGCCCGGCCGGGGGTGTCCCGGATCATCAGCAGGTGCAGCGTCTCGTAGGCGCAGTTCTGCAGGCCGACCTCGTCGAGGGCGTGGCGCACGGACTGCCGGAGGTGGCGGAGGACGCGTTCGAGCCGGACCGTGATCGCCTCCACCTCGTCGTCAAGGGGGAGGCATGCCGCGTGGTCCCGCCGCCGGGAGAGGTGCCGGTCGGCCCAGTCGCCGAGGTGGTCGTCGCTTTCCGTCTCCGCCGTGGCCATGGCGCGATCCTAGGCGCAGGTCCTCGGTTGGCCTGATAGTTGATTGACCAATAATTAGCTGGCGAACTAGCTTCCCGGCGTGAACAGCAGACAAGTCCTTCGGCACCGCGACTTCCGGCTCCTGGTGACCGGAGCCTCGGTGAGCTCCCTCGGCAACGCCATCACCCCCGTGGCGCTCGCCTTCGCCGTGCTCGACCTCGGTGGCTCGCTGACCGACCTCGGCCTGGTGGAGGCCGTCTTCGCGATATGCCAGGTCGTCACCATGCTCGCCGGCGGAGTCCTGGGTGACCGGTTCTCGCGCAAGCTGATGATGGAGGGCTCCTCCGCGGTCAGCGCCGTGGTGATGGCGCTCATGGCGACCGCGGTGGTGCTCGACGCGGCCACGATATGGCTGATCGCGGTGCTCGGCGGCATCGGGGGAGTGGTCACGGCCCTCAGCCGGCCCTCCTCCAAGGCGATGACCCGCGTGGTCGTCCCGGAGTCCGACCTCTCCGACGCGGTGGCGCTGCGCTCCCTGCTGGACAGTGTGTGCCGGACCCTCGGCTACGCGGTCGCGGGCCTCCTGGTCGCCGCGGTGGGCCCGGGATGGGCCGTCGCGGTCGACGCCGGGACCTTCGCCGTGGCGGCCGTCGCCTTCGGCCGCATGGGCGTGGCCGACGCCCGCGCGCCGCGCACGACGTCGCCCCTGACGGACCTCGGCGAAGGGTTCCGGGAGGTCGCGCGACGCACCTGGCTGTGGCTGCTGATCCTCCAGGCGCTGCTCTACCACCTCTTCTACGGGGGAGCGCAGGCCGTGCTCGGCCCGGTCGTCGTGGGGGAGGAGCTCGGGCGTTCCGCCTGGGGCTTCGCCCTCTCCGCCCTGATGGCGGGCTTCGTCGTCGGCGGCCTGCTCGCCCTGCGGGTCAGGCCCCGGCGGCCGCTGGGCCAGGGCGTCGTGCTGCTGGCCCTCACCGGGATCTTCCCCCTCGCCATGGCGCTGTCGGACACCCTGTGGCCGGTGATGCTGGGGGCCTTCGTGCACGGCG
Organism: Streptomyces abyssomicinicus; assembly: GCF_008974245.1. GTDB lineage: Bacteria > Actinomycetota > Actinomycetes > Streptomycetales > Streptomycetaceae > Streptomyces > Streptomyces abyssomicinicus. The sequence goes on from NZ_BBZI01000010.1 coordinate 200,516, forward strand.
TCGGCCTGCAGATGTTCAGCGTGTACTGGGACCAGGCCATCCAGAGCCAGGTGCCGGACGACAAGCTGGCGCGGGTGTACGCCTTCGACTCGGTCGGCTCGTTCGTGGCCCGGCCCCTCGGCCTCGCCCTGACCGGTCCGGTCGCCGCGGCGGTGGGGGTCGACACCTGGCTGCTGGTGGTCGCCGCCGTGATCTCCGGCTCCTCGCTGGCGGTCCTGTCCTTCCGCGAGGTGCGGGCGCTCGAGCGGGTGGAAGCGGTACGGGTGGGCTGACGCGACCGGTGGGGAGGCCGCGCGCACGCCGCACGCCGCACGCATGCCGCGGCCTCCCGTCCGGTCGCCGGACCGGGCAGGAGGCCACGGGGTGGGAGCGGCTTAGCCCATCGGGTCGGTCGTGTCCCGCAGCAGTTCCAGGGCCGGGGCGTACATCCGCGACTTGATGGTGCCGAGCGTCTCGCTCGCCTTGCCGGCCAGCGACGCCGCCAGTTCCACCGCGGTCGTGCGGACAGCGTCCTCGGGGACCGCCCGGTCCACGACGCCCGCGGCCAGCGCCTCCCCGCCCCCGAAGCGGCGGGCGGTCACCATCGCCTCGTGCGCCGCCTGCGGCGTCAGCCGGGACTGGATCAGGGCCGACATGCCCGGGGTGAACGGGATGTGGATGTCCGCCTCCGGCAGGCACCAGAAGCCGCGGTCGGCGCGCATCACCCGGAAGTCGTGCGCCAGCGACAGCATGGCCCCCGCGGCGAAGGTGTGCCCCTGGAGCGCTGCCACCGTGATCACCGGGAGCGACAGCACGCGGGCGAACAGGGCGTGGACGGAGACCACGTACTCCTGGTGCTGGTCGGCGTGGGCGAAGAGCCAGTCCAGGTCGAGGCCGTTCGACCAGAACTTGCCCGTGGCGGCGGTCACCAGGGCGCGCGGGCCCTCCGCCTTCTCCACCTCGTCCAGGGCGCTGTTCACCGAGGCGATCCAGTCCGGGTGGAAGCGGTTCTCGCCGTCTCCGAGATCCAGAACGAAGACGTCGCCGTGACGGTCGAGAGTGGGCATGGCTGCTCCTTTGCACACGGGTCGAGGCGGTGACACCAACCTACTAGTCAGTAACTTATGGCGCGCCGGGCATGCCTGGCAAGCGGCGTGCGGATCCTCGCGGGTACGCGGAAGCCGCGCAGCGGAAGTCCGAGCAGCGGAAATCCGATGGTGCGACCGACGGGCGGCCTGATAGTCATACGCACGGCCCGTTTCGCACCGGGCCGCGTCCACTCCCGCCGCTGAGAGGAGGGGTAAGTCATGTCCACGCCCCGTATGCCCACCACGCTCGTCCTCCCCGGAACCCCGCACACGGCCTGACGCCGGGTCCGGACGGCCGAGCGCTCCTCACCAGAGAGTCCCGACCGTGAACACAGCTCTTCCGACCGTGCGTCCGCTCGCCGGACGCGACGAACTCGACCTCTTCCTCGGCCTGTCCTACGCACTCGACGCGGAACTCGCCGCCGACCTCGACGAAGGCCGCCGCCGTCCCGACCGGATGTGGATCGCCCACGACGGTGACAGGCTCCTCGCCAGGCTCGCCTGGTGGAACCGCCCCGGCGCCGACCGGCCGCTGCTGCTCGACGTCCTCGACGTCGACGACACCCTGCCCGCCGCGGACCGCCTGGACATCGGCGAGCACCTGCTGCGCACCGCCATGTCCACGGTGCTCGACCCAGCGGCGCCGGTCCCGGAGTACACGCGCTTCGTGCCGCCCGGCTGGCGGGACGTCCCCGCCGTCCGGCGCGCCGTCGAGGACCGCATGGCGATCGCCGAACGCACCGGAGCCCGCCTCTTCGTCGAACGGCTCCGTCTCAACCGCTCCCCGGGCCTGCCCGTTCCCCCTCCCACGGGCCGCCTGGTCTTCCGCACGCCCCGCGACGAGCGTGAGCTGACCGGCCTGATGGCGCGTGTGCTGGAGGGGACCCTGGACGCCCACAGCCTGCACGACCTGACCACCATGTCGCCCCAGGAGGCGGCCGAGGCGCAGTACGCCGACGAACTGGCCCTGTACCGCAGCCCGCGCGACTGGTGGCGGGTCGCCGAACTGCCCGACGGGGGGCCGGTGGGCTTCGTCGTCCCCGCCCACAACGGCTACAACCCGATCATCGCCTACCTCGCCGTGCTGCCCGAGCACCGCGGCAAGGGATACGTGGACGAGATCCTCGCCGAGGGCACCCGCGTCCTCACGGCCCAGGACGTGCCCCGCATCCGCGCGTCGACGGACCTGGGCAACGTCCCCATGGCCGAGGCGTTCGCCCGCGCCGGGTACGTGGACTTCGAGCGGGAGATCAACATGACCTGGAGCTGAGCCAGGTCAGGCTCCCGGTGCCGCCCGGTCCCGCGGGGCCGGGCGGCCGCCCTCCGGCGCCGCCCGGTGCCGGAAAACGTGGCGGTACGCCTGCGGGGAGACCGTGGTCGGCCGGCCGGGGTGACGCCGCGGATCGGCCGCGTCGCCGAAGCCGGTCCGGCGGGCCACCGACTTCAGCACGCTGGTCGAGGCCCGCCCCGCAAGTCACTTGCAAGGGACGCCTGTTGATCCATTTCGTCCCCTCAAATCGGTTGACATCCAGGGGCGGAATGTCGGACGTTCAGCCGTGACCGACCGATGCGCCGCAGGGACGGAGGGATGGCACACAGATGACTTCCGGAGGAGGGAACCCGAAGCAGGTGCGCAAGAGGCGCCCGGCGGTGCCCGCCGCGATGGACGCGGGCTCGCGGTACGAGCTGAGGCAACTGGTCCCCGTGAAGAGCGTCTCGGAGCAGGTGCACACCGCAGGGCGGGTCAAGGACCTGGGGAAGACGGTGCAGTTCAGCTGGCCCGGGGTGTACTTCGAGGGCCGCTTCCGCGGGACCGGCCTCGGGGTGGTACTCGACTGCGCGGCCGCGGACTACGACGTCCAGGTCGACGGGGCCACTGTCGCCACCCTCGTCACACCCGGCGACACCACGCACTGGATCAACGGCCTGCGGGACGGCGAGCACACGGTCCGGGTCGCCAAACGCAACGACACCCCGGGAGACATCAGCACGTTCGGAGGCTTCGTCGCCGCGCCCGGGGGCGCCGTACTGGGCAAGCCGGCGCCCCGGGACCGCCAGATCGAGTTCATCGGGGACTCCATCACGGTGGGCTACGGCAATGTCTCGGGCACCCGCGACTGCAATCCCGAGCAGCTCAAGCGGAACACCAACACCGACGTGAGCCACGGTGCCCTCACGGCCCGGCAGCTGGACGCCGATTACCAGATCAACGGCTTCTCCGGCCTCGGCATGGTGCGCAACGTCGCCGGTATCTGCCCGGACATCACCTACCGGACCTACTACGACCGTGCCCTGCTGAACGTGGACGGCGACGTCTGGCGGAACCCGGGAACCTGGCGCCCTCAGATCGTGGTGGTCAACCTCGGCTCCAACGACTTCACCGACCTCACCCCCGGTGAACCGTGGACGCTCGACAGCCTCGCGTCCGCCTTCCGCACCGCCTACGGCGAGTTCCTCGGAGAACTGCGGACACGCTACGGTGCCGGCTCCGCCCTCGTGGCCGTCGGCTTCGACAGAAACGCCGAGCATGTGCGGCAGGTGGTCGAGGCGCGCAACGACGCCGGCGACAGTGGGGTCCACTACTGGTTCCTCGATCAGACGGGCCTGGACTTCCTCGGATGCGACGGGCACACCTCCGCTCACGACGACCGGGTGATCGCCGACCGGCTTGCCCCGTTCCTCAGCAGCCTGCCGACGGGATGGTGAGGGAGGCTTGATCACCTGGGCCGAGGGCACCCTGGTCGAAGGCTACGGGGGTCCGCTGTGGGACAGGGCTCACCGCGGCAGCGGCCCCCCTGCCCCTGCCCCGGCCCCGTTGTCGGGTCTAACCACCGGGCCAGGAGATGATCTCGTAACCGACCTGGACGTCGCCTTACGCGGCGCACATGGCCGCTGTCTTTCCTCGATCCGCTGACCTGATCGAGGGAACGGCGTCAGTTGCTCGGGAGCGCCTTCCGCAGCGCCGTCACGCACGCGGCGATGCCCCGCGCGCCGAAGTCGTCGTGGACGACCACCCCGTGCGGGGACGGGCACTTCATGAACCGGCCGTGCAGGAAGCGGAAGCGGGACGTCGGCGGACGCACGTCCTCGCCGCCGTCCGGTGTGTGCCGTTCCGGCGTCACGTCGTCCGGCGTGGGAATGTGCGACACATGCTGCAAGCCTGTTTGAACGGAACACGCCGCCCCGACGAGAGCCGCTGGGTGGCCGTCACGGCCGCGGAGCTGGCGGCCGAGGCGCGCCGGGCCGTCGACGCGGGAGCCGAGGACATCCACCTGCATCCCCGGGACCACCACGGCCACGACACCCTGGACGCGGTGGTCGTCCACGACGTGCTCCAGGCCGTGCGCGAGGCCGTCGGCCCGGGCGTCCGCGTCGGCGTCACGACGGGGGAGTGGATCGAACGCGACCCGGCCCGCCGCGCGCGCCTCGTCGAGTCCTGGACGACCCTGCCCGACCACGCGTCGGTCAACTGGCACGAGGAGGGTGCAGACCGCATCGCCCGCGCCCTGACGGAACGCGGTATCGGTATCGAGGCCGGGCTGTTCTCCGGTACCGGCGGACCGGACGCCTACCTGTCCTCCCCGTTCGCCGACCGGGTCCTGCGGGTGCTCGTCGAGATCACCCGCACACCCGCCGCGCGGGCGGCCCGGGAGGCCCGCGGCATGGCCGGGCGGCTGTCGGCGGCGACGTCGGCCCCCGTCCTGCTGCACGGGGACGAGGACAGTGCCTGGACGGTGCTGGAGACGGCCGCGGAACTGGGCCTCGACACGCGCATCGGCCTCGAGGACGCGCTGACCCTGCCGGACGGCACCCCGGCCGAGGGCAACGCCGCACTGGTGACGGCCGCCCTGGAGATCCTGCGCCGGGACCGGAACCCGGCCGGCGGCTGACGGGGCCGTCGCCGCTGGTGCGCGGCCGGCCCCGTCGGCGGGGCACCGCGCACACGACCGCGGCCGGGCCGGCGCCCCGTGGACGCCCGCCCGGCCGCGTGCCTTCCGGTCGCATGCCTTCCGGCCGGCCGACACCGGTTGCCCGGCCGACACCGGCCGCACGGCCGCCCGGTCAGCCGGTGCGGCGCGTGAGCCTGCCGACGAACCGCTCGCGGTCGATGAGGGCACGCGTGTGCCGGCCGCGCAGCACCACCGCCTCCGCGTTCCGCGCCTCGACCTCGAAGACCGGCTTGCGGCCGTCGACGCCGGTCAGGGTGGCCGAGAGCGTGACATCCTCGCCGACGGGCGTGGGCGCGGGATGGCCTGAGCCGTGCGCAGGGCCAACGGTCCGGTCGAGCCGACGAGGGAGGACGGGTCCGTCGAGTTGCGGGTCGTGGGCGTCCGCGCGGTCGCCCGCGGCAGGATCGGCTGAGGGTCCGGGCTGCCAGGCACCGGGCCACCGGGGAAAACGGCCACCACCTCCACCGGGGCGCGGGCCGGTGCCCCGGCCGGAGCCGATGGAGCGCCGGTGGCACCGCGGCCGCCGACGGCATGCCGAAGGCCGCGTTCCACGGTTAGGCTTCGGCGCACCGGCCCCCCGCCGGGCCGACCGGAAGGAGAGCATGAGCCGGCCCCTGCTGTTCCTCGACGTCGACGGACTTCTGAACCCGTACGCGGCCCAGCCGGAGAGACGGCCGCACGGCTACACCACGCTCCGGGTGCCGAGGACCGGCGGATCCCCGGAGCCGGGGCGGGAACTCTCCCGCCACCGGCGCCCCCTCCGGGTCTGGCTCAACCCGGCGCACGGACCAGGTCTGCTGGGCCTCGGCTTCGAACTGTGCTGGGCCACCACATGGATGGCGGACGCCAACCGCTGGATCGCCCCCGTGCTCGGGCTGCCCCAGCTTCCCTTCGTCGATTTCGGCGACGCCCTGCTCCAGGAGCGCCCCGACGGAGTGCACTGGAAGACCGCCGCCCTGGTGGAGTACGCCGCGGGCCGGCCCTTCGCCTGGGTCGACGACGAACAGAGCGGCCCGGACGAGGCGTACGTGACCGCCCACCACCCGGCGCCCGCCCTGCTGCACCACGTCAACCCGCGCGTCGGCCTGGGCGACGGGGACCTCGGCGTCCTCGCCGCCTTCGCCCGCGAAGTGGCCTTGCCGGAACCTGAGCAACGTCAATTTCCGGCGCTCCAAGCGCCGTTGACGTAGACTCCGGGCCAAGGGCGGGGTCGTAGCACAGAGGTAATGCGCCGCGATGACATCTCGGAGGACGCCGGTTCGAATCCGGCCGCCCCGCCCCCTTTCCTTCCTCCGTCTCCGTCTCCGTCTCCCAGCCGTGCCCCGCATGCGTCACCGCCGCTCCGGCCTCGGCAGTTCGGCCCGCCGCACCGCGGTGGAGGCCAGCGTGATCACCACCCCGAGCGAGGAGAAGAGGCCGCAGCCGACGAACACCGGGCCGGTGCCCAGGCGCCGACGGCGGCGCCCACCAGGGGATAGCTCAGTGGGGCGAGGCCGACCATGGTGATCATGAGGACGGAGGTGACCCGGCCGAGGAAGGCGGGATCGGCGGTCGTCTGGACGAGCGTGCTGTTGAGACTGCCGAAGATCCCCGCGCAGAGCCCGACGGCGGCAGCCAGCACCACCGCGGCCCACAGCCGCGGCACCAGCGCGATGGCGGCCGCCCCCGCGCACCCCGCCATCAGCGTCCCTGACATGACGAGCCCCGCACGCGGCAGCCGGCCCACGACGGCGAGCAGCGCCGCGCTGACCGCCGCCCCCGCGCCGAAGCCGCTGACGATCAGCCCGTATCCGGAAGACCCCCAGCCGCGCTCGGCGTTGAGCAGGACCAGCCCGACGTTGAACGGTCCGCTCAGGCCCAGTTCGAAGAGGCCGGCACCCAGGATCAGGGGACCGATCAGCCGGTGCCGGCGGATGTAGTACAGGCCGCCCAGCAGCTCCGCCCGAGCGGTACGGGCGGGCTTCGGGCTCTCGCGTCCGTCCCCCTCGCTCCCGTCCCCCTCGCTCCCGTCCCCCTCTGTTGCTTCTCGCTCGGTGCCGGCCGCGGGCAGCGGCCGGAGCCGTATCGACAACAGCAGCGGCAGGGAAAGGGCGAAGAGCGCGCCAGCCACGGCGAAGGCGCCGGCCGGACCGCCGACGGCAAGGGCCAGTCCGCCGATCGGCGGTCCCGCGATCTGGCTGAGCCGCATCGCGAGGGAGCGCATGCCACTGACCCTGGCCAGCTGGTCGGGTGTGGTGATGCGAGGCGGCAGTGAGCCGACCGCCGGGACGAACATCGCGTCGACGGCGCCGAAGACGAGGGCGATCGTGACCAGGATCCACAGGCCGGGCGTGGCCAGGGCGATCACGGCGGCCACCGCGAGGATGAGGACACAGCGCAGCGCGTCGCTCGCCAGGACCACCCGGCGCGGGTCGAACCGGTCGGCCAGCACACCGCCGCCGAGCATCAGCAGGGCGCGCGGCAGCGCGCCGGCCGCCATGACCAGGCCCACCTCGGCCGGGCCGGCCGTCCGCTGGGCGGACCAGGCGAGGGCCAGGAAGTACACACCGTCCCCGACGAGCGAGAGGACGTAGGCGGCGAGCCACCGCAGTACCCGGCCGTCCCGGTGGGCGGGAACGGCGCCGGGCGCGGGCGGGGCGGATGGGAACGCGGGAGAGGTCTGTCCTTCGGCGGTCACGGCTGAACTCCCTGGCGGACGGGTGGCGGACCGGCGGGCTGATGGGCGGCGGACCGGTCCATGTCAGGGCCGGAACGGGAAGCCGTAGAGGTGCACGGCGACGTGCTCGCGGCCGTCCGTCTCCCCGGCGGCCCGCGCGGCCTTGCCGCGCTCGCGCCAGCGCCGACCCAGCGCCTGCAACTCCTCGTTCATCTCGGCGAGTTCGCCCGGGGTGAGGGTGAGCATCCACTCGGACGAGACCGAGGCGTCGACCCATTCCTTCCCCCAGGCCGCCCGCTGCTCGAGGAAGGCGCGGTACGCGGCGGCACGGGTCTCGACGATGCCCTGGATCACCGAGCCCACGGCCGCGGCACCCTCGGGAGTGTCCGCGAAGTCGGAGTCACGGAACCCCCAGCCCTCCTCGGACGCCACCTGCCACCACCGCTCCCGGCCGTCGGTGCCGCGGCCGCTCGCCTCCGTGACGAAGCCGTGCTCGGCCAGCTTGCGCAAGTGGTAACTGACCAGCGACGGCGCCTGGTCGACCTGCTCGGCGAGCTGGGAGGCGGTGGCCGCGCCCGTGGCGTAGAGCGCACGGTAGAGCCGCAGCCGCAAGGGGTTGGTGAACGCCTTCAGCCGGGACAGGTCGGTGATCCGCTCGGGTTCCTGACGATGCTTCATGGAACCGCAGCGTAGGTCCGCAACATAAATTGCGCAATAAAAGTTTCAGATTGGCCGAAGGGCGGCCAGCCGGCGGGTTGCCTTTCCGTCCGGATCCGGATGAGGATCCTCCGCATGACGCATGCCCTCGACGTGCCCGTCCTCGAGACCGGTGCGGGATTCCGGCTCCGGCCCTGGCGGTTGGACGACGCGGATCTCGCGCTGGTGCGGGAGGCCTCGGGTGACCCGTTGATCCCGTTGATCACCACGGTGCCGGCCCGGTACACCGAGGAGGAGGGCGAGGCGTTCGTGCGGCGGCAGTGGGACCGTGCCGCGCGGCGCACCGGCTACCCGCTGGTGATCGAACGCGCCCATGACGGACGGCCGGTGGGGAACGTCGGGCTGTGGCTCTTCGCCGGCGATCCCGATCGGGCGTCGCTCGGGTACTGGGTGGTGCCCTCCGCGCGCGGCCAGGGTGCCGCGGGCGCCGCCCTGGGCGCGCTGACGCGATGGGCGCTGACCACGTCGGGGTTCGCCCGGCTGGAGCTGTACGTCGAACCGTGGAACACCGCGTCGCTGCGCACCGCCGAACGCGCCGGCTTCACCCGGGAAGGGCTGCTCCGCTCCTGGCAGCGGGTGGGTGCCGTGCGGCGGGACATGTACATGTATGCGCGCCTGGGCCCGGGCGGGCGCGGGTTGTGAGCGCGGCGCCCGGCGGTGAGGCCGGACGGGTCGTGCGCGCGGCGGCGCCCGGCGGTGGGGTCGGGTGACCGGTCACCGCCGGGCGAGCGCCTACCGCCAGCCGTACCGTTCGCGCAGGCGGTGGACGACCAGGTTGAACCGCATCCGGTCCAGCGCGCACGCCTCGCGGCGCATGCCACCGTCGTGCACGCGCAGGACGCGGTCCACCGCCACCCACGAGGGGCGCCCGGAGCGGTCCCAGGGGCCGACGCCGATCGGGACCCAGTCCCGGTCGCCGTCGTGGTCCTTGCTGGACAGCTGAACGGCGAGCAGCGTGCCGCCCCGCTCACGGGCCACCACGAGCACCGGCCGGTCCTTGCCCCGGCCGTCGTTCTCCTCGTAGGGCACCCAGGTCCAGACGATCTCACCAGGATCGGGGTCGCCGTCGTGGGCGGGGGAGTACTCGGTGCGCACCGTGCCGACGGAACGCGCATCGGCCTCGGTCGTCGCCGACGGGCCGGTACGGCCCGGGACTTCGTCGATGGGAACGGTCATCGCCCCACCGTAGAAGGGGCGTTGACGTGCGCCCGAGCCGGGGTCGCCACTTGGGCCCGGCCGCCGGGAACGCAGCAGGTCACGAATGCGGCGAACGGTGCCGAACACGCCTCGTCGGTCCTTCCGGTCCGGCCGGAACGGCGCCCGGGTCAGGCCGGCTCACCGCCACGGGCCTCCGCCGTGCCGTTGCCGCCCTGCTCGGCCTGGGCCTGCTGCGCGGCGACGGAGCGGCGGACCTCCTCCATGTCGAGGCCGCGCGCCTGCCCGATCAGGTCCTCCAGCACCGGACCGGGCAGCGCGCCCGGCTGCGCGAAGACGGCGACCTGGTCCCGCACGATCATCAGCGTGGGGATCGACTGGATGCCGAACGCCTGGGCCAGCTCCGGCTGGGCCTCCGTGTCCACCTTGGCGAACAGCAGGTCGGGGTTGTCCTGTGCGGCCTTCTCGTACACCGGGGCGAACTGCTTGCACGGCCCGCACCAGTCGGCCCAGAAGTCGATGAGAACGAACGGGTTCTCGGTGACCGTCTCGTCGAAGTTCTCCTTGGTGAGCTCCACCGTGCTGCTCATGAGCTGATGTCCTCTTTCCGGGGGTTTCTGGGATGTCGGGTGTGCGACTGCCGGCCGCCCGGCCACCGACGACAACGACCCGACCGGACGCGGTATTCCACGCGCCCCATATGGTCGGCTCCGCGCCGCCGCCGCGACCGGGCGGACCCGTCCGGCCCAGCGGACGGGTCCCGGGCGCCTACCCGTGTGGCCGGTACGCACACCACCCGGAAGACTGAGGTCATGACCGAGACCGAGAGCTTCGCCTACGACGTCGTGGTGATCGGCGCCGGACCCGTCGGCGAGAACCTCGCCGACCGCACGCGCGCCGCCGGACTGTCCACCGCCGTGGTGGAGAGCGAACGGGTCGGCGGTGAGTGCTCCTACTGGGCCTGCATGCCCAGCAAGGCGCTGCTCCGACCTGTGATCACCCGGGCCGACGCCCGCCGCACGCCCGGCCTGCGCGCCGCCGCCCGGGGACCGCTCGACGTGCCCGAGGTGCTCGCGCGCCGGGACGACAAGGTGGCGCACTGGAAGGACGACGGGCAGGTGACGTGGCTGGAGGGCACCGGCGCCCGCCTGCACCGGGGGCACGGCCGCCTCGCCGGACCCCGCACCGTCACCGTCACCACGCCCGACGGCGGGACCGAGACCCTGACGGCCCGGCACGCGGTCGCCGTCTGCACCGGCAGCCGCGCCGCGCTGCCCGGCCTGCCGGGACTGCGCGACGGCACCGTCGCGCCCTGGACGAGCAGGGAGGCCACCAGCGCGCGGGAGGCGCCCGGCCGGCTGATCGTGGTCGGCGGGGGAGTGGTGGCGGCGGAGATGGCCACCGCCTGGCAGGCCCTCGGCAGCCGGGTCACGGTCCTGGTGCGAGGGGGCGGCCTGCTGGAGCGGATGGAACCGTTCGCCGGGGAACTCGTCGCGGAGGCGCTGCGCGAGGCGGGGGCGAAGGTGCGGACCGGGGTGTCGGTCACCGACGTGCGCAGGGAGAACGGCACGGTGGTCGCCACCACCGACGCGGGCGACCGGGTGGAGGCCGACGAGATCCTCTTCGCCACGGGGCGGGCGCCGCGCACCGACGACCTGGGTCTGGAGACCGTCGGGCTGGAACCCGGCTCCTGGCTGAGCGTGGACGACACCCTGCGGGTCGTCGGCAGCGACTGGCTCTACGCGGCCGGCGACGCCAACCACCGGGCGCTGCTGACCCATCAGGGGAAGTACCAGGCGCGGATCGCCGGGGACGCGATCGGCGCCCGGGCCAGGGGGGACGCACCGCCGGCCGCGGCGACCGCCGACGACGGCGCCGTGCCCCAGGTGGTCTTCACCGACCCCGAGGCCGCCTCGGTCGGAGTCACCCTCGCCGAGGCGGAACGGGCCGGGCACCGGGTCCGCGCGGTCGACGTCGACCTCGCCACCGTCGCGGGCGCGGGACTCTACGCCGACGGCTACCGGGGCCGGGCGCGGATGGTCGTCGACCTGGACAAGGAGATCCTCCGCGGGGTCACCTTCGTCGGCCCCGGGGTCGGCGAACTGCTGCACTCCGCGACCGTCGCGGTGGTGGCCCAGGTCCCGGTCGCCCGGCTCTGGCACGCCGTCCCCGCCTATCCGACGATCAGCGAGGTGTGGCTCAGGTTCCTCGAGGCCTACCGGGACTGAGCGGGGCCGCCCCGGACGCCCGGGACGGCCCCGCCCCTCCTGCGGGACCCACAGGTCCTCACCCGCTCAGTCCTCGAAGTCGCCCGCCATCGCCGCGGCCAGCCGGAGGTGCGGCCGCGCCTCCTCGTGGCGGCCCTGCCGCTCCAGCGTGCGCCCGAGCAGCAGCCGGGCGTACTGCTCCACCGGGTCGCGTTCCACCAGCAGACGGCACTGCGCCTCGGCCCGCCCCAGCTGCGCCGAGTGGTAGTAGGCACGCGCGAGCAGCAGCCGCGGACCGCTCTGCTCCGGCACCTCCTCGACGAGCGTGCTGAGCACCCGCGCCGCGTCCGCGTAGTTCTTGCGGCCGAAGTGCTTCTGCGCCCGCTCCCAGCGCTCGGCCGGCGTCCCGTAGTCGTGGTACGACCTGGTCGTGTTCACGTCGATCTCCCTTCGCCTGCCTGAACCGCGCGTGACGGCGGGCTATTCCGCACCGCGTCCGGCCCCTTCCCGGTGGCGCCGGTAACCCCCGGGAAGGGGCCCGGCGTGGTTTCTGGCACGACGAGACACGTCCAGATTGTTGACAAGTCCCTGTCATGGCCCGACATTACGAGCGAGTAACCGGCGCCTCACGGAGCCGGTCCGCCCCACCCCGCCGCCGTCACGCGCCCCGGCGCGCCCCGTCGTGCCGTCAACCAGGAGGACCCGATGCCGCACCCCGCCCGCCGCCTGCGCAGAACCCTCGCCGCCGCCCTCGCGGTGAGCGCCGCCGCCCTCGGCCTCGCCGTCCAGCCCGCCCAGGCGGCCGAGCCGCTCCGCTACGTCGCCCTCGGCGACAGTTACAGCGCGGGCTCCGGGGTCTCGCCCACCGACTTCAGCAGCCCGCTCTGTCTGCGCTCCAAGGTCAACTACCCGAAGGTGATCGCCGGCCGTACCGGCGCCGACCTCACCGACGTCACCTGCGGCGCCGCCCAGACCAAGCACTTCACCCAGGCCCAGTACCCGCTGGTCCCGCCGCAGGTGAACGCGGTGACCGCCGACACCGACCTCATCACCCTGACCATCGGCGGCAACGACAACAGCACCTTCATCGGCGCGCTCCTCGCCTGCGGCTCCGCGGGTCTGGTCACCGGGGGGTACGGCAACCCCTGCGAGACCCTGAACGGCAGCCGGTTCACCGACGCGATCGACGACAGCACCTACCCGGCGCTGAAGAGCGCGCTCGCCGCCGTCCGGGCGAAGGCGCCCGGCGCGCGGATCGCCGTCCTCGGCTACCCCTGGATCACCCCGGCCACCTTCGACTCCACCTGCTTCTCCAAGCTCCCCATCGCCCGCGGCGACATTCCCTACCTGCGCGGCCTCCAGAGCCACCTCAACGACACCATCGCCCGCGCCGCCCGCGAGTCCGGCGCCGTCTACGTCGACTTCTCCCAGGTCTCCGAGGGACACGACGCCTGCAAGGCCTCCGGGACCCGGTGGATCGAGCCGGTCCTGGGCGGCAACAGCATCGTGCCCGTCCACCCCAACGCCCTGGGGGAGAGCCGGATGGCCGACCACACCATGACGGTCCTCGGACTCGGCTGACCCGCCCGGCTGACACCCCCGACGGGCCTCGCCGACGGACACCGCCGACGGCGATGCCCGCCCCCTCCGGCAGGGAGGGGGCGGGCATCGTGCCGTCCGGCGTCGTCAGGGGCGCGAGTACACGCTCTCCACGAAGTCGGCGAGCTTGTCGTCCGTCAGGTGGTGCGCCAGGTCCGCCTCGCTGATCATGCCGACCAGCCGCTTGTTCTCGATCACCGGAAGCCGCTTGATCTGGTGCTCCCGCATCTCCTGGAGCACCTCGTCGACGTCCGCGGAGGCGTCCACCCAGCGCGGCGTGCCCTCCGTGAGGTCGGCGCAGGTGACCTTGGACGGGTCGTGGCCCGAGGCCACGCACTTCACCACGATGTCGCGGTCCGTGATGATGCCCTGCATCCGCTCGTCCTCGCCGGCGACCGGCAGCGCTCCGACGTCGAGCTCCCGCATCAACTGGGCCGCCCGGTCCAGCGTCTCGCCGGCGGGGATCCACTGGGCGCCGGGGTGCATGATGTCCTTGGCCGTCGTCATGTCGTCACTCCTCCTCGAAGGTCTGTGCGCGCTTTCTCCGTCTCCTCGGGTTTCCGTGGTGGGCAGAACAAACCGGACTTCGGCATTCCGGCACGAGGGGTCACCGGCCGTGCCCGGGCGTCACCCGGTGTACCCGCCGTCCTCCATGCGCCGCCGGTCCTCCTCGTCCCACGCGGTGGTGTCGCGGGGCTGGGTGTACGGCTCCTCCTCCGGCGGGTGGCCGCCGGAGATGGCGCGCTGGCGGACCGTCTCCGCGTCGAACTCCAGGCCCAGCAGGATGGCGAGATTGGTGATCCAGAGCCAGATCAGGAAGATCACCACACCGGCCATCGTCCCGTAGGTCTTGTTGTACGAGCCGAAGTTCGCCACGTAGAAGGCGAAACCGGCCGAGGCGAGCATCCAGAGGAACAGGGCCAGGAAACTGCCGGGGGTGATCCACCGGAACCCCTTGACCTTGGCGTTCGGCGCCGCCCAGTAGAGGATCGCGATCATCAGCGTGACCAGGAGGACCAGCACGGGCCACTTCGCGATCGACCACACGGTCAGGGCCGTGTCGCCGATGCCGAGGGTGGTGCCGACCTCGCGGGCCACGCCGCCGGTGAAGACCACGATGACCGCGCTCGCCGCCGTCATCACCATCAGCACCACGGTGATGCCGACCCGCACCGGCAGGACCTTCCACACCGGCCGCCCTTCCGGGATGTCGTACACGGCGTTGGCGGCGCGGATGAAGCCCGCGACATATCCGGACGCCGACCAGATCGCCAGCACCAGACCGACGACCGCCATGATCGAGCCGATCCCCGCGCCGCCCTGCAACTGCTCCACGGCCTGGGTGATGATGTCCCGGGCGGGGCCCGGGGCCAGCTTGGTGACGTTGTCCATCACCCGGTCGGTGGCGTCCTGGCCCATGATGCCCAGCAGCGAGACCAGCACCAGCAGCGCGGGGAAGAGCGAGAGCACCGCGTAGTAGGTCAGCGCCGCCGCGCGGTCGGTGAGTTCGTCGTCCTTGAACTCCTTGAGGGCTCCCTTGAGGACCTTGCCCCAGCGGGGCTTGGGAAGGTCGGTCGGACTGTCCGGGGCGTTGCGCTCCACCGAGGGGGAGGGACCGAACGTCTGCGCGCCGGTGTCCTCGTCGCCGCGGTGATGCCCGCGGGACCCGGACGGTCCGACGGGGCGCTCACCGCGGTCGGCGTCGCCGTCGCCGTGGTCGCCGCTACCTGGAAGATGCATTTTCGCCATGAACGCCGGGTATCCTCGGCGCCCGCGGATACGCACTCGGGTCCGCCCGGTCCGCCGTACGGGGGACTCCTGATGCCGGGTCCGTCCGCAGCCCGGCCGCCACGCGCCGCCCGGCCCTCACGCGCCGCCCGTGTCCGCCCCGCCGTTCTGCCTCCGACGGCGGCCGAAAAAAACGCTTGGACGGGGCGAACCGCGCCACGCGAGACTTCCCCTCCCGGGTTCACCCCAAATGTCCGGCCCGGGCGCACCACGACCCCTAGGCGCACACACATGGAATCGCCTGAGAAACGCGAGGGTCCGCGCAAGGGACCCGTACTCCTCGCACTCCGCCACTACGGCCGGGAACTGGCCCGGCTCCGACGCTTCACCGTGCCCGCCCTGCTGCTGCCGGCACTGGGCAACATCGGCCTCTACTACGTCGCCCCCCTGATCGTCGCCAAGCTGATCGGCCAGGTCGCCGGTGACGAGAACCCCGGCGGCGAGGGAGCGTTCGAGTCCGCGCTCCCCTACGTCCTCGGCTTCGCCGGCGTGCTGCTGTTCGCCGAAGCCCTGTGGCGCCTCGGCCTGCACTGCCTCAACCGCCTCGACGCCTACGGCATCGAGCACCTCTACGTCGTCGGCATGGACGAGCTCTACGCCAAGGACGCGGCGTTCTTCCACGACAACTTCGCCGGATCGCTCACCAAGCGGGTCCTCAGCTTCGCCACCCGCTTCGAGGAGTTCGCCGACACCCTCACCTTCAACATCATGGGCAACTTCGTGCCGCTCGCCTTCGGCTCCGTGGTCCTGTGGAACTACGACCCGCTGCTCGTCGTCGGCCTGCTCACCATGCTCGCGGTGACGGCCGTCTGCGTGGTGCCGCTGATCCGGCGGCGGCAGAAGCTCGTCGCACGGCGCGAGGAGGCCATTGCCCGGGTCTCCGGGCACGTGGCCGACAGCCTGATGAACATGGAGACCGTCCGCGCGTTCGCCGCCGAGCGGCGCGAGGCCGCCGAACACCGTTCACGCGTCGCCGAGTCACGCCGCCTCAGCCTGCGGTCCTGGGACTTCGGGAACCTGCGCATCGACACGCTGATCGCGCCCATGTCCGTCGCCACCAACCTGCTCGGCCTGCTGCTCGCCGTGTCGCTCGGCGGCGGCACGCACAGCGTGGAGGCGGTCGTCGTCGCCTTCACCTACTACACCAACGCGACCCGGATCATGTTCGAGTTCAACCAGATCTACCGTCGCCTGGAGAGCTCGATGACGGAGGCCGCCCAGTTCACCGAGCTGCTGCTGGCGCCGCCGACCGTGCTCGACCCGCCGGAGCCCGAGCCGCTGCGGGCCGACGGGGCCGACGTCCGCTTCGAGCGGGTGACCTTCTCCCACGGAGGCGGCAAGCCGCTCTTCGAGGACCTGGAACTGGCGGTACCGGGCGGGGCCAAGATCGGTCTGGTCGGCCGCTCCGGCGGCGGCAAGACCACCCTGACCCGGCTGCTGCTGCGCATGACGGACATCGACGGCGGTCGCATCCTGATCGGCGGTCAGGACATCAGCAGGCTCCGCCAGGCCGATCTGCGCAGCATGATCGCCTACGTCCCGCAGGAGCCGGCGATGTTCCACCGCACCCTCAAGGAGAACATCGCCTTCGCCAGGCCCGGGGCCACCGACGCCGAGATCCGCCGCGCTGCGGAGGCCGCGCACGTCACCGAGTTCGCCGACGCGCTGCCCGAGGGGTTCGAGACCATGGTCGGCGAACGGGGCGTCAAACTCTCCGGAGGGCAGCGCCAGCGGGTCGCCCTCGCCCGGGCCATCCTGCGCGACGCACCGGTCCTGCTGCTCGACGAGGCCACCAGCGCCCTCGACTCGGAGAGCGAGATCCTCATCCAGGAGGCGCTCTGGCGGCTCATGGAGGGCCGGACCGCCCTGGTGGTGGCCCACCGGCTCAGCACCGTCGCCGGCATGGACCGCCTGGTGGTCCTCGACCGCGGACGGATCATCGAGCAGGGCGCCCACCACGAACTCCTCGCCACCGGTGGCGTCTACGCCAAGCTGTGGGAGCACCAGTCGGGCGGCTTCCTCGAGGACGACGACCCGGCCTGGGCCGACAACCCGGCCTGACGCGGCGCCCGCCGCTCCTCCACGGTGGTGGGGGCGCGGCGGGGGCCCTCCGGGGGCTGGCCCGCCGTGGACCGCGTGTTCTACGTTTCGCCCATGTCAGTGTCTGATCAGCCTGCCCGCACCCCGGCCCGCACCCCGGCCGGCATCCTCGCCCGCCTCGACGCCCTGCGCACCGCCGATCTCCCGGTCCGCGGCGGACGCACCATGGCCTACGTCTACGACTCCGGACTGGACGGGCCGGAGGCACTGGCCGCTGCCGCCCAGGCCAGGGTGGCCGGGGTCAACGGCCTGGACATGACCGTCTTCCCCAGCGTCGTCACCCTGGAGAACGAGGTGGTCGGGCGGGCCGCCCGGCTGCTCGGCGGCGACGGGCGCACCGCCGGCGTGTTCACCAGCGGGGGAACCGAGAGCTGCATGCTCGCCGTGCTGACGGCGCGGGAGCACGCCCGCCGGACCCGGGGGCTGCGGGAGGGCGCCGAACTGGTGCTGCCGGCCACCGCCCACGCCGCCTTCCACAAGGCCGCGCACCTCTTCGGACTGCGGGTGGTGGAGGTTCCGGTCGACCCGCTGACCTTCGAGGTCCGCACCGAGGACATGGCCGCGGCGATCACCGATCGCACCGCCCTGGTGGTCGTCTCCGCGCCGTCCTATCCGCACGGGGTGATCGACCCGGTCGCCGGCGTCGCCGCCGCGGCCGCGGCGCGCGGGGTGCTCTGCCACGTCGACGCCTGCATCGGCGGCTGGTACCTCGGCCACCTCCGGCTCGCCCCGGACGCCCCGGAACTCCCCGCGTTCGACCTGTCGGTCCCCGGCGTCACCTCGGTCTCGGCGGACCTGCACAAGTACGGGTACACCCCCAAGGGCGCCTCGGTGCTGCTGTTCCGCGACGCGGAGCTGCGGCGCCACGGCTGGTTCGCGCAGGCCGGATGGCCCGGCTATCCGGTGGTCAACCCCACGCTGCAGGGCACCCGTTCGGCGGCGCCGCTGGCCGGCGCCTGGGCGGTGCTGGAGCACATCGGCACCGACGGCTACACCGAACTCGCGCGGCGCGTCCACGCGGCGACGGCCCGGCTCGCGGAGGGCGTCGCGGCGATCGACGGCCTGCGGGTGCTGGGGCGGCCCCGGGCCTCCCTGCTCGCCGTCGCCTCCGACGACCCCGCCCTGGACCCGTTCGTGCTGGCCGACGAGATGAGGACGGCCGGCTGGTACCTCCAGCCGCAGCCGGCCCGGGGCAGCTCCCCGGCCAACCTGCACCTCACCGTGACGGCGGCCGCCGCCGACGAGCACACGACGCGGGAACTGCTCGCCGAACTCGAGAAGGCCGCCGGCCGGGCGCGCGCGGTGGGCCCCGCGGTCGTGGACCCGGACATCGCCGCCCTCGCGGCCACGCTGGACCCGGAGGCACTGGGGGAGGAGGAGGTCGCCCTCGCGCTGGCGGTGGCCGGGGTCGGCGACGACGGCACCCTGCCGGAGCGGACCGCGCCGGTCCTCGCCGTGCTCCAGGCGATGCCGCCGGCCCTGGCGGAACGGCTGCTGCCGGAGGTCATCGGCAGGCTCTACCGGCACTGACACCGCGGCGCGCCGACACCGCGGCGCGCTGTCGCCGTGGGGCACGGACGCCGTGGCGCGTTGTCGCCGTGGGGCACGGACGCCACAGGGCATCGACGGACCGCCGGGGCGAACGCGGCACCAGCCGCCCGGCTCGCCGTGGCGCACGGACGGCGTCGGCGGCCCACGCCGCCGGGGAGCAGGCCACCGACGGCCCTGCCGTCGGGGTTCGCTCACCTCCGGGTGCCCGCGGTCCGGTGTTCCCGGCGGACCTGCCCGGACGGCCGGTCACCGGCCGGTCACCGGCCGGTGACCGACGGGGCCGCCGCCCGGCACGCCGGCAGACGCAGCCGTCACCCGCCGCCGAGGCCCGCGGGACCCCGGCGGCGGGGCCGGGCCGTGCTCAGCGGCGTCGGCGCCGTGGGCGGAGGTCCCGGGGAGCGGTGCCGCCACGTTCCGCCGCACGGGCGATGTTGCGGGCCATGCCGCCGAAGACCACCGCGTGGAACGGCGACACACCCCACCAGTACGCGTGGCCCAGCAGCCCGTGCGGGTGGAACAGGGCCCGCTGCCGGTAACGGGTCCGGCCGTCCGGCCCGGTGTCCACGGACAGCTCCAGCCAGGCGAGGCCCGGCAGCCGCATCTCGGCGCGCAGCCGCAGCAGCCGGCCCCGGTCGATCTCCTCGACCCGCCAGAAGTCCAGCGAGTCCCCGGCCCGCAGCCGCGCCGCGTCCCGTCTGCCGCGGCGCAGGCCGACTCCGCCCGCCAGCCGGTCCAGCAGCCCGCGCACCGACCAGGCCAGCGGGAACGAGTACCAGCCGTTCTCGCCCCCGATGCCCTCCACCACCCGCCACAGCGCCTCGGGCGTGGCGTCCACGCTCCGCTCCCGCCGGTCGGTGTACAGGCTGCCGCCCGCCCACTCCGGGTCGGTCGGCAGCGGGTCGCTGGCCGCGCCCGGCACCGCCGCGCTCGACCAGCGGGTGGCGACCCGCGCCTCCCGGACGTTGCGCAGCGCCAGACGCACCGCGTCCTCGAAACTGACCGGGCCGCCCGGCGGGTCCGGAACGTACCGCCGGATGTCGTGCTCGCGGCACACCACTTCATGGCGCAGCGACTCGGTCAGCGGTTTGGCGATCGACGCGGGCACCGGCGTCACCAGGCCGACCCAGTAGCTGGACAGCCGGGGCGTGAGCACCGGCACCGGCACGATCAGACGGTGCGGCAGGCCCGCCACCCGGGCGTAGCCCCGCATCATGTCCCGGTACGTCAGGACGTCCGGCCCGCCGATGTCGAAGGTGCGGGCGACGTCCCCGGGAAGCCGGGCGCACCCCACCAGCAGCCGCAGCACGTCGCGGACGGCGACGGGCTGGATCCGGGTCCGCACCCAGCTCGGGGTGACCATGACAGGAAGGCGTTCGGTCAGATAGCGCAGCATCTCGAAGGAGGCCGATCCGGAGCCGATGATCACGGCCGCCCGCAGCACGGCGGTCGGCACGCCCGACGCCAGCAGGATGCGGCCCACCTCGGCACGGGAGCGCAGATGGGGCGACAGTTGCTCCTCGGGCACGCCGGCCGGGGTGAGACCGCCCAGGTAGACGATGCGCCGGACACCGGCGGCGCGTGCCTGCTCGCCGAAGACGCGCGCGGCCCGGCGGTCGGTGTCCTCGAAGTCGCGGCCGGTCCCCAGGGCGTGCACCAGGTAGTACGCCACGTCGACGCCCCGCATGGCCCGGCCGGTCGAGTCCGCGTCGGTGACGTCCCCCTCGACCACCTCGACGTCACCCGCCCAGGGGTGGTCGCGGAGCTTGCCGGGGGAGCGGGCCAGGCAGCGCACCCGGTGTCCGGCGGCGAGCAGTTCGGGCACCAGGCGCCCGCCGATGTACCCCGTCGCCCCGGTCACCAGGCAGTGCAGCGGCGCGGCGTTCCCGCCGCCGTCCTCACCCATCTCCCACGCTCCGTCCTCCTCACGCCGCGGTCCCGAGCCCGCCCGCCACCAGAATCCCGCGCCCCGGCCCGGCCCGCATCGCGAGCGGGGCGGCCGGGTCGGCCACCTGCCCCCGGCCGGCACGGCCCGCGCGAACCGGCGGCCCGCGTGAAGGGGGACCGGACACGCCGGAGGCGGGCCCGACCGCGCTCTGGCGCCGGCCGGCCCGCCCCGTCGTGCGCCGATCACGCCGCCAGGCGTTCCCCCAGCCGTTCCGTCGGCACCTTGGCCGTCTCCCGGGCGGTGAGTCCCGCCACCAGCGGACCCAGGCAGAGCACGGCGGTGAAGAGGGCCACCGCGGACCAGTCGTCGCCCTCCGGCCCGGCGAACTCCGCCGCGAAGGTGACCGCGAAGCCCGCCACGGCGAAGCCGATCTGCGTGCCGATCGCCATGCCGGAGAGCCGCACCCGGGTGGAGAACATCTCGCCGTAGAAGGCCGGCCAGATGCCGTTGGCCGCGCTGTAGACCACACCGAAGAGCAGGATGCCCAGCACCAGGACCAGCGGGAACGAGCCGGTGGAGATGGCCCACAGGTAGGCGAACATCAGGACCGGGCTGCCCACCGCGCCGATCAGGTACACCGGCCGCCGCCCGATCCGGTCCGACAGCGAGGCCCACAGCGGGATCGCGCCCAGCGCCACCGCGTTGGCGAGCGCCGCCACCCACAGCATGCCGGTACGGGACATCCCCACCGCGTCGCTGGTCGCGTAGGACAGCGCCCACACGGTGAAGATGGTGGACACCGAGGCCACCAGCGCACCCGCCACCACCCGCAGCACGTCCTGCCAGTGGTCGCGCATCAGCACGGCGAGCGGCATCTTCGCCACACCCCCGGACGCGGCCTGCTCGGCGAACGCGGGCGTCTCGTCCAGGCGGCGCCGGATGACGTGACCCACCGCCATCACCGCCACGCTGAGCCAGAACGGCACCCGCCAGCCCCAGCTCATCAGCTGCTCCTCCGGCAGCGCGGCGACCGGGATGAAGACCAGGGTCGCGATCAGCTGACCGCCCTGCGTCCCGCTGAGGGTGAAGCTGGTGAAGAAGCCGCGCCGCTCCGACGGCGCGTGTTCGAGCGTCATGGAACTCGCGCTGGCCTGCTCCCCGGCCGCGGATATGCCCTGCAGCACCCGGCAGAGCACCAGCAGCGTCGGGGCGAGGACGCCCACCTGCCCGTAGGTGGGCAGACAGCCGATCAGGAAGGTGGAGACGCCCATCAGGAACAGGGTGAACACCATGATCTTCTTGCGGCCCAGCCGGTCGCCGTAGTGCCCGAGGAAGAGGGCGCCGATCGGCCGCGCCGCGTAGGCGACACCGAACGAGGCCAGCGAGAGCAGCGTCGCGGTCGCCGGATCGGACTCGTCGAAGAAGACCTTCGGGAAGATCAGGGCGGCCGCGCTGCCGTAGATGAAGAAGTCGTAGTACTCCAGCGCGCTGCCGATCCAGGCGGCGGCGGCCGCCTTCCTCGGCTGTGCCGTGGGTGTCTCGGGCGGGGCGGCGGGGACGGACACGGGCGTGCTCCTTCGGCGAACGGCGACAGCAGGCGGACAGCGGTCGGACAGCGGGCAAAAGCAGGAGAAAGCAGGCGGAAACGGGGACGTCGCTAATTAACCCACTGGGTAGTTAGTAGCGATGGGCAGTGATGTTGCGCCGAGGTGACTCGGGTGTCAAGAGACCGCGTCCCGGGCTTCGGCGGCGACCGCCCGCCGGGTCAGCCGGCCGTCAGATAGGCGACGACCATGTCGCACAGCATCGCCCGGTGGTGCTCGCGCCGCTCCGGAGCCACCAGGTCATGACCGAACAGGGCGCCGAACGTATACCGGTTGGAGACCCGGAAGAAGCAGAAGGAACTGATCATGGCGTGCAGGTCCACCGCGTCCACGTCGCCGCGGAAGACGCCGGCCGAGCGGCCGGCGGCGAGGATGCGGCCGATCACGTCCAGCGCCGGCGAGCCCATGCGGGAGAGCCGCTCGGAGGAGATGATGTGCTCGGCCTCGTGGATGTTCTCGATGCTCACCAGGCGGATGAAGTCCGGGTGCTGCTCGTGGTGGTCGAAGGTCACCTCGCACAGCCGCCGGATCGCCGCGACCGGGTCGAGGCCGTCGACGTCCAGGTCCTGTTCGGCCTCCCGGATCACCGCGTAGGCGCGTTCCAGCACGGCGGTGAACAGCTGCTCCTTGCCGCCGAAGTAGTAATAGATCATCCGCTTGGTGGTGCGGGTGCGGGCGGCGATCTCGTCCACCCGGGCCCCCGCGTAGCCCGCCCGGGCGAACTCCTCGGTCGCCACGTCGAGGATCTCGGCCTGGGTGCGGGCGGCGTCCCGTACCCGGCCGTTGTTCCGTGCGGGCTTGTCGACGCTGGTCAATGCGGGTCCTCGGAGTGCTCGTCGCGGCCGGCCCGACTGCGGCCGGAGAGGTCAGCGCGATTCTAGAAGCCGCCTCCGCAAGCCGGTTCGAGGGCTTCCGTCGCGCCCGGCCTTGCTGATATGAGTAACGTACTAGTTCGTACATTAGGGAGCCGTGACGTGGCCAAGGACGCCAAGGACTCGTATCTGGTGGGACTGATCGGATCGGGGATCGGTCCGTCGCTGAGTCCCGCGCTCCACCAGGGGGAGGCCGACCGCCAAGGGCTGCGCTACCTCTACCGTCTCCTCGACATCGACGTCCTCGGGATCGCGCCCGCGGAGGTGGGCCGCCTGACCCGCGCCGCACGGGACCTCGGCTTCGACGGGCTGAACATCACCCACCCCTGCAAACAACTGGTCGTCGAGCACCTCGACGCGCTCTCGCCGCAGGCCGAGGCGCTCGGGGCGGTCAACACCGTGGTCTTCGAGGACGGCCGCGCCGTCGGCCACAACACCGACGTCACCGGTTTCGCCGCCTCCTTCGCCAGAGGCTTGCCGGACGCGCCCCTGGAGCACGTGGTCCAGGTCGGCGCCGGAGGAGCGGGAGCCGCCGTGGCCCACGCCCTGCTCACCCTCGGGGCCGGCCGGATCACCGTGGTGGACGCGTTCGCGGAGCGTGCCGAGGCGCTCGCCGCCGCGCTGGCCGGGCACTTCGGGCCGGACCGCGCCGCCGCCGCGCCCCACGGCGCGGAATCCCTGGCGCGCCTGCTCGCCCGGGCCGACGGCGTCGTGCACGCCACCCCCACCGGCATGGCCCACCACCCCGGCCTGCCGTTCCCCGCCGCGCTCCTCCACCCCGGCCTGTGGGTGGCCGAGGTGGTCTACCGCCCGCTGCGGACGGAACTGCTGCGGGCCGCCGAGGCGGCCGGCTGCGCCACCCTGGACGGCGGCGGCATGGCCGTCTTCCAGGCCGTGGACGCCTTCCGGCTCTTCACCGGGCGGGAGCCGGACGCCGGGCGCATGCTGGCGGACTTCGCCGGCCTCGCGGGCACGGCCGGCGCCCGGGGCTGAGCGGCGGCGCGGCCTCGACGGCGGTGCGCCCGTTCCCCCGCCGAGCGACCGTGCCCCTCGAGCGGCCGTGATCCCCGACCAGCCGTGACCCCCGACCAGCCTTGTTCCTGACCAGCCGTGTTCCTGACCAGCCGTGTTCCTCGAACAGCAAGGAGCCCCCACGCCGTGCGCACCTCCATCGCCACCGTCTCCCTCAGCGGCTCGCTCACCGAAAAGCTCACCGCCGCCTCCCGCGCCGGATTCGACGGTGTGGAGATCTTCGAGAACGACCTGCTGGCCAGTCCGCTCACCCCGGAGGAGATCAGGGACCGGTGCGCCGACCTCGGGCTGCGCATCGAGCTGTACCAGCCGATGCGGGACATCGAGGCGGTGCCGCCCGAGGAGTTCGCCCGCAACCTCCGCCGCGCCCGCCACAAGTTCGACCTGATGCGCCGTCTGGGCGCCGACACCGTGCTGGTCTGCTCCAGCGTGTCCCCGCTCGCCCGGGACGACGACGCGCTGGCCGCCGCCCAGCTGAGTGAACTCGCGGACAACGCGCAGGAGTTCGGTGTCCGCGTCGCCTACGAGGCGCTGGCCTGGGGACGGCACGTCAACACCTACGACCACGCCTGGCGGATCGTCGAGGCCGCCGCCCACCCCGCGCTCGGCACCTGCCTGGACAGCTTCCACATCCTCTCCCGGGGCTCCGACCCCCGGGGCATCGAGGACATCCCGGGAGAGAAGATCTTCTTCCTCCAGCTCGCCGACGCCCCGCTGCTCGCGATGGACGTCCTCCAGTGGAGCCGCCACTACCGCTGCTTCCCGGGCCAGGGCGGGTTCGACGTCGCCGGGCTGGTGCGCCACGTGATGCGGACGGGCTACCGGGGGCCGCTCTCCCTGGAGGTCTTCAACGACGTGTTCCGGCAGGCCGAGGCCGGGCCCACCGCCGTGGACGCCCGACGGTCGCTGCTGGTCCTCCAGGAGCAGGCGGGCATCGACGAACTCCCGCCCCGCGTGGTGCCCACCGGTGTGGCCTTCGCCGAACTGGTCACCCCGGACGCCGAACCGCTCGGCGCCACCCTGACCGCGCTCGGCTTCGCCCGCACGGCCAGGCACCGCTCCAAGCCGGTGGACCTGTGGGAGCAGGGCGAGGCGCGGATCCTGGTCAACACCGGGCCCGCGGTGCCGCGCGGCGGGACCCGGATCGCCGCCGTCGGGCTGGAGTCGCCGGACCCGGCCGGGGCCGCCCGCCGCGCCGAGGCCCTGCTGGCACCGGTGCTGCCCCGCCGTCGTGCCGCCCACGACGCCGAACTGGACGCGGTGGCCGCGCCGGACGGCACCGAGCTGTTCTTCTGCGCCACCGGACGGCCCGGATCGCGCGACTGGCGGAGCGACTTCGCCCCGGGACCGCGGGCGGAGGATCCGGCCGCGGTCCCGGCCGGCGGCCCGCGGCGCGTCGACCACCTCGCGCTCACCCAGCCCTGGCACCAGTTCGACGAAGCCGCCCTGTTCCACCGCAGCGTGCTGGGTCTGGGCGCCCAGGAGAGCGTGGACGTGGCGGAGCCGTACGGGCTGTTCCGCAGCCGCGCGGTCACCGACGCCGACGGCCGCGTGCGCATCGCCCTGGGCGTCGGCCCCGCCCCCACCGACGACGGCGACCGTCTCCAGCACATCGCGCTCGCCACCGACGACGTCGTCCTGGCCGCCCGCCGCTTCCGGGAGGCCGGCGGGGAACTGCTCGCCGTCCCCGGCAACTACCACGACGACCTCGCCGCCCTGTACGACCTGCCGGACGAGGAGCTGGAGACCTTCCGCGAGCTCGGCATCCTCTACGACCGGGACGAGCGGGGCGGGTTCCGGCACTGCTACACGCGCACCGTGGGCCGGGTCTTCTTCGAGCTGGTCCAGCGGGACGGCGGCTACCGGGGGTACGGGGCGCGGAACGCCCCGGTGCGGATGGCGGCCCAGCGCGGCGGACGCGGCTGACCGGAAGCGGGGGTCGGCGCGGGCGACCCGGCGCGGGCGACCGGGCGCCGGAGACGGGTGTGCCCCGGGTGACATGACGTCACCCGGGGCACACCCGTCGCGGCCCTTGCCGCGGCGGATCAGACCGCCGGGGCCGGGAACGTCGGGTACTCGACGCCCGAGACCTGCTGCACGACCCGGACCACCTGGCAGGAGTAGCCGAACTCGTTGTCGTACCAGAGGTACAGGATCGCGTTGTCGCCCTCGACCTTGGTGGCGCCGGCGTCGACGATCGAGGCGTGACGCGAGCCGATGAAGTCGCTGGAGACCGCGTCGGGGGCGCTGATGAAGTCGATCTGGCGCTTCAGCGGCGAGGTCAGCGACACCTCGCGCAGGTACTCCAGGACCTCGGCGCGGCTCGTCTCCCGCTTCAGCTGCAGGTTGAGGATGGCGATCGAGACGTCCGGGGTGGGGACGCGGATCGAGCTGCCGGTGATGGTCGCCTCGAGGTCGGGCAGCGCTTTCGCCACGGCGGAGGCGGCGCCGGTCTCGGTGATGACCATGTTCAGCGGCGCGGAGCGGCCACGACGGTCGCCCTTGTGGTAGTTGTCCAGCAGGTTCTGGTCGTTGGTGAACGAGTGGATGGTCTCCACGTGCCCGCGCAGGACGCCGTACTCGTCCTCCATCGCCTTCAGCGGCGGCACGATCGCGTTGGTCGTGCAGGAGGCGCAGGAGATGATGTTCTCGTCCGGCTTGATCATGTCGTGGTTGACGCCGTGGACGATGTTGGGGACGTCGCCCTTGCCCGGAGCGGTCAGCACGACCTTGTCGACGCCGGGGCGCAGGTGCTGGGAGAGGCCCTCGCGGTCGCGCCACTTGCCGGTGTTGTCGATGAGGATGGCGTTCCGGATGCCGTACTCGGTGTAGTCCACCGACTCGGGCGAGTCGGAGTAGATCACCTGGATCGTGTGGCCGTTGGCGATGATCCGGTTGTTGGCCTCGTCCACGGTGATGGTGCCCTGGAACTGACCGTGGATCGAGTCGCGGCGCAGCAGCGAGGCGCGCTTGACCAGGTCACCGCCACCGCCGTTGCGGACCACGATCGCCTTCAGGCGCAGGCCGTTGCCGGAACCGGCCTTCTCGATGAGCAGGCGGGCCAGCAGGCGGCCGATCCGGCCGAAGCCGTAGAGGACCACGTCGCGGCCCTCGCGACGCTCGATCTTGTGGGCGCCGGTGGCGCCGGCGACGGCCTCGGCGGTGAACTCCTCGACCGACAGACCGCGGTCGTCGGCCTTGTGGGCCACCGCCAGCATGCCGATGTCGATCTGAGAGGGCCCGAGGTCCAGCGTGGTCAGGGCCTGAAGGAACGGCATCGTCTCGACGACCGACAGCTCCCCGCCGACGATCTGCCGGGCGAAGCGGTGGGTCTTGAGGATGCTGATGACCGACTTGTTCACCAGGGAGCGACTGTGGACCAGGACCGTGACGTCCCGCTCCCGGTGCAGCTTCCCGATGATCGGGATCATCGACTCCGCGATCTCCTCGCGGTTCTTCCAGTTGGTGAACGAGTCCTCGGTGACAGTCACAGGTCCATCTTTCGAGCTAGGCGGCGCTCACATGTTAACCATCTCGAAGTATGGTCGATCAAGCCGGGGCCGCCGCCGGGGGGTGCGGTGGGCGCGCGGGGGCCGAAGTCGCCCCGGTTCGCGGCGATCCATCCCTTTTCGGATGCCGGTCAGGTGACCGCTGCGTGTGCGCACGATCACGCGCTCGCCCACCCCGTGCTCCAGCGGCCCCGCGCCCCCGCGCCCCCGCGCCCCCGTGCCCCCGCGCCTCACTCCGCGAGGCGGCCCGACTCCAGCCGCACCCGGCGGCCGGTGAACCGGCGGGTGAACATGCGGTCGTGGGAGACGACCACCAGCGCGCCGGGCCACGCGGCCAGCGCCTCCTCCAGGTCCTCCACCAGGCCGGGGGAGAGGTGGTTGGTGGGCTCGTCCAGCAGCAGCAGGTCGGCCGGTTCCCGCAGCACCCGGGCCAGGCCCAGTCGCCGCGCCTGGCCCACCGAGAGATCACCGACCGCGGTGGCGAGGGCCGACGGCTCGAAGAGCCCCAGGGCGAGCAGTGCCTCGCGGTGCTCCTCCGGCGTCCCGGGCAGCCCCTCGGCGTAGGCGGCCAGCAGGCTCCGTCCCGGGTGCGCGAGCACCGTCTCCTGCGGCAGCCAGGCGGTCCGCGGCGTCCGCCGGCAGGCTCCCCGGCCGGGCGTCAGGCCCCCGGCCAGCACGGCCAGCAGGGTGCTCTTGCCCGCGCCGTTCGGCCCGGTGACCAGGACCCGTTCCCCCGGCGCGACCGAGAAGGCCTCGACGTCCAGGCGCTCGCCGACCGCCACGTCCGACAGGACGGCCACGGCCTCCTCGTCTCCTTGCGGGCCTGCCGCACCTGCCGCACCTGCCGGGCCTGGCGATCCTGCTGAGCCTTGCGATCCTTGCGGCCCATGTGGCTGTTGCAGCCCGGGCACGTGTGCCCCTTGCGGTCCGGTCGCGCCGGCCGCGCCGGGGCCGGCCGGGCCGGTCGCGCCGGGGGTGCCGTCGGCGGCCGACCCACGCGCGGCCGGGGCCGCCGTCGCCGGCGTGCGGAAACGCAGCGGCTCCGGCGGGCGGGGAACCGGGTTCTCCTCCAGCCGCCGCAGCCGCTCCTTGGCGTTGCGGATCCGCGCGGAGATCTGCCGTTCGACGCTGCGCTGATGGCGCTGGTTCGAGCGCTCCGCCGTGGCCCCCCGCCGCGCCCCCGAGGCCATCCGGTCCGCCGCGCGCCCGGCCAGTTCCCGCTGTTCGGCCAGTTCCGACAGCCAGTCCCGGTGGTCCCGCTCCCACCGCCGCCGCGCCGCCGTCCTGGCCCGCAGGTACCCGGCGTAGCCGCCGCCGTGGCGGTGGAGCGTGCGCCGCTCGGCGTCCACCTCCCACAGCGCGGACGCCACCCGTTCCAGGAACAGCCGGTCGTGCGAGATCACCACCACCGCACCCCGGTGGGACCGCAGCCGCTCCTCGAGCCACTCCAGGGCAGAGGCGTCGAGGTGGTTGGTCGGTTCGTCCAGCAGCAGCAACTGCGGCGACGCCGCCAGCACGCAGGCCAGGCCGAGGCGCGCCTGTTCGCCGCCGGAGAGGCTGCCCAGGCGGCGGCCGGGGGTGATCCGGGCCAGCCCCAGGCCGTGCATCGCCGCCGCCACGCGGGCGTCGGCGGCATAGCCATCCCGCGCCTCGAACGCCTCCATGAGGTCGCCGTAGGCGGCCAGCAGTGGACCGGTCTCCTCCGGACCGGCGGCCGACAGCGCCCGCTCGGTCTCCCGCAGGGAGTGCTCCAGCGCCCGCAGGCCGGCCAGCGCGTGATCCACGGCGTCCTGGACGGTGTCCTCGGGCGGCAGGTCCGGGACCTGCGGCAGGTGGCCGACGCCTCCGGGCGCCCGGAGGCGGACCTCGCCCTCGGCGGGCGGCTCCAGTCCGGCCACCACCCGCAGCAGGGTGGACTTTCCCGAACCGTTCTCGCCGACGACGCCGACGCGCTCGCCGGGCGCGACCGACTGCCGCACGCCGTCGAGCAGGACGCGGCCGCCCGGGGAGAGGGTCAGATCGTCCAGCACCAGCTGGAAGGCCGCGGTCCCGGGAGTGCCACCGGGGCCGGATCCGTCGGAGGGCATCACGATGCCCGAGTGCGTGGAAATGCGCATGAGTTCCGCCGTATCGGAAGAAGGAAGGTGTGATCGGACGGCGGGGGAGCGCGACGGCCGGCACGGCGCCGCGACGGGCCGCCGGCCGGGACTCCCCGGGCGGAACTCAGATGTAGTGGTAGTAGACCTTGATCACCCGTTCAGTCTACCGCCGGCGTCTTGACGCGTCTTGTGAAACACATCGATAGTTTTTGTATCTCCGACTCGCGGGGGTGTACACACACGGTGGCGGGGAGTGATGGCGCATGGGCGGCGGACGTCGGCTGCGGCGGATCCGGCAGATGGACCCCCGGCGGGACTTCGAGCAGATCTACCACTGGATCACCCACTACGAGTTCCCCGACGACTACCTCCACGGGACGTCGTTCGCCTTCCTGCGCGACTACGGCGTCCCCCGCATCTCCCGGCTCCTCGACCGCACCCAGGAGTTCGAACGGGCCGGGCAGAAGCGGTACGACGACACCGTCCTGGTCGCCTACGAGATGGTCCGCGACGGTCTGGACTCGGAACACGGCCGGGCCGCGGCCCGCCACCTGAACCGCATCCACGGCCGCTACCGCATCCCCAACGAGGACTTCCTCTACGTCCTGGCGACCACCGTGGTCGGGCCGAAACGCTGGATCGACCGGTACGGGAAGCGGCCGCTGTGCGAGCAGGAGGCCGAGAGCCTGGCGCTGGTGGGACACCGGATGGGCTCGATGATGGGCATCACCGGCGTGCCCGACACCTACGCCGGCTTCGAGCGCCTCCACGACGACTACGAGCGGGAGATGTTCGCCTACGACCCCGCCAACCGCAGGGTGGCGGCCGCCACCCTGCGGATCTTCGCCTCCTGGTACCCCGCCCCCTTACGCCGGACCGCCACCCGGGTGGCGATCGCCGTGATGGACGAGCCCCTGCTGGAGGCGCTCGGCCTGCCCGCGGAACCGCGCCTGCTGCGGGGCGCGACCCACCGCGCCCTGCGGACACGGGCCGCGCTGCTGCGGCTGCTGCCCGCCCGGCCGGAACGGTTCCCGAAGAAGCCCAGGGCGCGCACCTACCCCTTCGGGTGGACCCTCGACGACCTCGGCCCGCACTGGGCTCACTCCCGGCCGCTCGAGCCGCTGAACGACGAGACGCCGGAGCGGCGGGCCGTCGTCCCGGAGCAGTCGTCCACCCCGGCGTCCGCGCCGCACGTACCCCCGCGGAACCCCCGGTGACCCGCGGAGCCCCCGACGACGGCAGCACCGCGGACACACCGGAGCCCGCTCCGGGGCCCCCGTCGGCTCCGGGGCCCGTCGTCCGCCGCGGTCAGGCGGTGAGAGCCATGAAGCCGCCCCGGGTGGGCGCTCCGTTCATCAGCGCCGGGACGTCGACGACCTCCGGAAGCCGCTCCACGGAGAGGACGACCGCGCCGCCCGCCCGCGCCGCGTCACCGCACCAGGCGTTCATGTCGGCCTCGCCCAGCACCAGCGCGGCGATGGAGGGGATGACCGCGCCGTGTTCGCCGGGGCCGTCCACCACGCACAGGGTGTGCTTGGGGAAGATGCTCCACCCCTCGCAGGTGGGCAGCGACCGGTCCTCGGTCGCGAGCGGCGGCAGGGCCTCGTGGAACGGCGCACCGCTGAGCAGCAGCAGCGGCGTTGCGCCGGGCACGAACATCGCTTTCTCCGGATCCAGAAGCATCCGCCAACTCTCCCAGGTCGGGACCGTCCTTGACCAGCCGCCCCGGGCAGTCGGCGCCATTCAGCCCTCCACCGGGTGCCCGGCCGTCAGCTCGACGGCCCCGGTGCCCCGCTCACGGGCGGCCAGACAGGCCCTGACGCGCGCCGCGGCGGCAGCGCCGCGGGCGAGTCCGCCGAGGTCCCGGGCCGGCACCGCCCGCCACGGACCGGGCCCGGCGCCGAGGCGCGCCTCCGCGTCGTCGAGGACCCCGCCGTCGTAGACGTACAGCGCCTCCGCGGGGAAGCGGGCTCCGGCACCTCCGGCGGGCCTGGACGGGCACCAGTCGACGGCGAGCAGCCGCCCCACCGGATCCTGGGACTCCAGCCCCAGCCGCTCCCGCACCGCGCGACGGGCGGCCTCGCGCGGGCTCTCCCCGACGTCGCTGTCCACCGCGACGCCGGGCAGCACCCAGTCCGAGTCCCCGTCCGAGTCCCTCTCCGCGGCGCGGTCCTGGTCCCGCGCCGCCCGGACCAGCACCACCCGGCCCGCGGCATCGGTCAGCAGCACGGCCGCGGCCGTGAACGCCTTGGCCCGCACCGCGCGGCCGTCCACGTGCGCAGCGGTGTCCGGCTCCTCGGCGGAGGCGGAGCCGGGCGGCGGCCGCCGGGACACGGGGACGCCCACCGGGGAACCGGGCTGGGGGAGACCGCCCTCGAGATGCGCGACCGTCCCCGCGGCCAGCGCCCGCAGCCCGTACCGGAGACGGTTGCCGATCTGGACCGGGAGCAGGGCGAGCGCCTCGTCCGGAGGGAGCCAGTGCACGGCGACGATCTCGCCGTCCGGGAACCCGATCGACGCCGCCTGTTCGTCGCTCAGCGGTCCCACCGTGAAGACGTGGACGTCCAGGGCCCGCCCGTAGCTGCGGGCCGGGGTGCTGTCCACGGCGACCAGCCGGCCCACCGGCACCCCGGTCAGCCCCAGCTCCTCCGCCAGTTCCCGGGCCGCGCCCCGGCGCGGCGACTCCTGCGCGTGGACCATCCCGCCGGGCAGGCCGTAGGGGGAGCCGCCGCCGTGGTCGTAGGAGTGCTCGGCCACCAGCACCCGGCCCCGCCCGTCGGTGATCAGGGCGGCCGCCGCCATCATCGGTGACGGCAGCAGCGCGAAGTGGTCCCGCAGGTCCACCGGTACGGCCCGGCCCTGGCGCAACTGCGCGGTGTGCGAGCCCAGCGACGCCCGCAACGCGGCCGCCACCCGGGGGCGCAACGGCTCCGGCAGCCTGCTCAGCGCCTCCCGCTCGGGGACGTACTCGGCAGCGCGCAACTCCTCGCGCTGCAGGGACAGTTCCTCCAGCGGCAGCGGGCCGCGCGGGTGCACCGCGTAGACACAGGCGACCTGGGAGCGGCCGTACACCTCCTTGGGCATGCTGTCGACCGCCAGCAGCCGCCCGACGCGCGCGCCCCGGACGCCGAGCTCCTCGTGCAGCTCGCGCTCCAGGGCCGCCACCGGTTCCTCGTCGTCGACCATGCCGCCGGGCAGGTCCCAGCCCTCCTTGTAGGAGGGGTCGACGAGCAGGATGCGACCGGCCTCGTCGCGGATCAGCGCGTCCGCCGCCATCACCGGCGCGGGGTGTACGGCCAGATATGCCGAGAGGTCGGCCGGATCGGCCGCGGGCTGGGTCACCGTCACGGAGAATCCTCCACCGGACGCCGCATACCGCCTCCTCGCTTCGAACGAATGTGTGCTCACACAGAGCAACGACGCGAGTGACCGTGCGTAACGGCTGGTTTCGGACGTTCTCATCCGTCGAGCGCCGAGAGGATCCAGGACCGCGAGTCGGCCGGGTCGATCACTGCGTCGATCTCCAGCGCGGCCGCCGCGTTCACCGCCTTTCCCTGCTCGTGGAGTTCGGCCACCCGCGCCTCGAAGGCCCGCGCCCGCTCGGCCGGGTCCGCGATCGCCTCCAGCTCCCGCCGGAAGCCCAGCCGGACCGCTCCCTCCAGGCCCATCCCGCCGAACTCCCCGCTCGGCCAGGCGGCGGTCGCCACCGGAGCCCGGGTGGAGCCGCTCAGCATCGCCATCGCGCCCAGCCCGTACGCCTTGCGCAGCACCAGACCCACCAACGGCACCCGCAGCCGGGCGCCGACGACGAACAGCCGGGAGAAGTGCCGCACGGTGGCGGTGCGTTCGGCGTCGGGACCGACCATGAACCCCGGGGTGTCGCAGAGCGACACGACGGGCAGCCCGAAGGCGTCGCACAACTGGAGGAAACCGGCCGCCTTGTCCGCCGCGTCGCGGTCGATCGCGCCGCCCAGGTGGCCCGGGTTGCTCGCCAGGAGCCCCAGCGGCCGTCCTTCCACCCGCACCAGGCAGGTCAGGATGCCCACCCCGTACTCGGGGCGCAGCTCCAGCACCGAACCGGTGTCCGCCAGACCGCGCACCGCCGCGCGGACGTCGTAGGCCCGGCGCCGGTTCTCCGGCACCACCCGTCGCAGCCCCCGGGCCTCCGGGGCCGCCCAGTCGTCGGCCGGCCCCCGGAAGTAGGACAGGTAGCGGCGGGCGGTCCGGACCGCCTCCGCCTCGTCGGCGACGGCGACGGCGACCACCCCGTTCGGCACCTGGACCGAGAGCGGACCGACCTCCTCAGGGCGGTACCTCCCGAGTCCGCCGCCCTCGATCATCGCCGGGCCGCCCATGCCGATGGTGGCCTCCGGCGTCGCGATCACGACGTCGCAGCAGCCCAGCAGGGCCGCGTTCCCGGCGAAGCAGCGGCCCGAGGCGATGCCCACCAGGGGCACCCGGCCGCTGAGCCGGCCCATGCTGTGGAAGGTGGTCACGTTCAGGCCCGCCACCGCCGTCGAGTCGGTGTCCCCCGGCCGCCCGCCGCCGCCCTCGGCGAACAGGACGACGGGCAGCCGCCGCCGGCCGGCCAGCTCCAGCATGCGGTCCGTCTTGCGGTGGTTGTTCATGCCCTGCGTCCCGGCCAGCACCGTGTAGTCGTACGACATCACCACGCACGTCCGGCCGTCGATCCGCCCGGTGCCGGTCACCATGCCGTCCGCCGGGGTGGAGCGGACCAGGTCGTCCAGGGTGCGCCGCCGCCGCTGCGCGGCCAGGGCCAGCGCGCCGGACTCGGCGAAGGTGCCCTCGTCGCACAGGTCGGCGATGTTCTCGCGGGCCGTCCTGCGACCCTGCGCGTGCCGTCCCGCCACCGCCTCGGGCCGGTTCTCGTCCAGGCCGAAGGCGTGGAGGCGGATCGCCTCCGCGAGGTCGGGGCGCACCTCGTCCAGGGCGGCCGGCTCCTGCTCCCGCGCGGCGTCGGTCTCCGTTCCGGTGGGCTCCAGCAGCGCCAGCACGGCACCCTCGGCCACCGTGTCGCCGGGCCTCACCCGCAGGTCCAGCAGCCGGCCGGCGCACGGGGCGGCGACCACGTGCTCCATCTTCATCGCCTCCAGCACCAGCAACCGCCGCCCCGCCCGCACCTCCTCACCCGGCACGGCGTCCACCTGCACCACCGTCGCGCTCATCGGCGCGGTCACCGCGCCGTCCGCGCCGTGTCTGCCGTCCGCGCCGGGTACCACCTCCGCAGACCCTTCCGGCACCGCCGCGCCGAGAGCCCGCGCGCAACGTTCCACCACGTCCGGGCCGGTCCAGAACGCGGGTTCCGCGAGGACGGCCCGCAGCAGCGGGACGCCCGTGCGCACCCCCTCGACGGTGAACTCGCCCAGTGCCCGGCGGGCCCGCGCGCAGGCCCCCTCCACCGACCCCGACGGGACGTGCGCCACCACCTTGGCGAGCAGCGGGTCGTGCCGCACCCCGACCTCTACGCCGGCCCGCAGCGCCGTGTCGACCCGGACCCCGGGGCCGGAGGGCAGGTCGAAGCGCGTGAGGCGGCCCGCGGACGGGCGGGCCGTGCCGTCCGGGCCCGTCGCCTCCGCGTAGACCCGCGCCTGCACCGCGAACCCGCGCGGCTCGGGCGGCGGTCCGGACAGCCCCAGACCGGCCAGCGTCTCCCCGGCCGCCAGCCGCAGTTGCGCGGCCACCAGGTCCACCCCGGTCACCTCCTCGGTGACCGTGTGCTCCACCTGCAGACGCGGGTTGGCCTCGATGAAGTAGAACTCCTTGCCGCGCACCAGGAACTCGAAGGTGACCAGCCCCGCACACCGGGTCGTGCGGGCCAGCCGCAGCGCTGCGTCGCGGACCGACTTCCGCAGGGCCGGGGGGAGTCCGGGCGCGGGCGCCGTCTCGATGAGCTTCTGGCGGCGCCGCTGGGTGGTGCAGTCCCGGTCCCAGAGGTGGGTCACCGCACCGGTGGTGTCCCCCAACACCTGCACCTCGACGTGCCGGGAGCCCTCCAACAGCCGTTCCGCGTACACCTCCTCGCGGCCGAAGCCCTGCCGTGCCTCCGAACGGCACCGCTCCCACGCCTCGTCCAGTTCCTCGGCGCGCCGCACCACCCGCATGCCCCGCCCACCGCCGCCACCGACCGCCTTGACCATCACCGGGCCGCCCGCCAGCAGGGCCCGCGCCTCCCCGACGCCCGCCGCGCCGTCCGCGCCGTCGGTGCCGGGCAGCACCGGCACCCCCTCCTCCGCGGCCAGCCGCCGCGCCCGCACCTTGTCGCCGAACACGTCCAGCACCTTGGGCGACGGCCCCACGAACACCAGGTCCGCCGCCAGGCACCGGCGCGCGAAGCCCGCGTCCTCGCTGAGGAACCCGTACCCCGGATGCACGAAACCGCAGCCGCTGCGCAGCGCCGCCGCCACCAGCCCGGCCGCGTCGAGATAGCCCCCGGGCACCGGCACCGCCTCGTCGGCCGCCACCAGATGCGCCTCGTCACCCTCGGCGTACGCGGCGACGGTCCGCCACCCCAGTTCGGACGCCGCGCGCAGCACCCGCACCGCGATCTCCCCACGGTTGGCGACCAGTACGGCGGCAGAACCCATGAACGCTCCCACTCCCAGGAGACCGCGCGCCCGGCAGCGCGCGACGAACGACGTCATCGACCGGCTCCGTCATGCTCGCCGGGCCCCGGTGACGGGTCAATGTGCGGCCGTACAACGTCCCGGCGGGTCCGACGTCAATTGTCACACCGGCCTTCAGGACAGAAACCGTCCGCTCGGCCCGGCAGGCTGACCGGCATGAAGCAACGCCTGACCCGTCGACGTCTCAACCGGGCCACACTCACCCGCCAGTTGCTCACCGGGCGGGCCGAACTCTCCGCGGAGGCCGTGATCGAGCAGGTGGGCGGAGTGCAGGCCCAGGACCCCGAACCGCCCTACATCGGGCTGTGGAACAGGATCGACGGCTTCCGCAGGGACGACCTCGCCACCCTCCTGGACGTCCGGGCCGTGGTACGCGCCACCCTCCACCGGGGGACGCAGCACCTGGTCACCGCCGAGGACTACCTGTGGCTGCGGCCCACCCTGGAACCGATGCTGCGGGTGCGGCGCAAGGGCGCCTTCGGACGGCTCACCGCGGGCGTCGACCCCGAGGAACTGGCGGCGGCCGCCCGGTCCGAGCTGTCCGGGCGGACGACGACCCGGCCGGAGCTGGGACGGGCGCTGGCCGGCCGGTGGCCGGGGCGTGACCCCGTCGCCCTGGCGAGCTCGGCACAGATGCTGCTGCCGGTCCTCCATCCGCCGCCGGCCGGCCTGTGGGGACGGCGCGGGCCCGTCCCGTTCGCCCTCGCGGAGGACTGGCTGGGCCGCGCCCTCACGGCGGAGGCCGACCCCGCCCGGCTGGTGCTGCGCCATCTCGCCGCCTTCGGGCCGGCCACCGTCGGGGACGTCCAGGCCTGGAGCGGGACGACCCGGCTGCGCGAGGTCGTCGACGGACTCCGGCCCCGGCTCCGGCAGTTCGGGGGAGAGGACGGCGAGGAACTGCTCGACCTTCCCGACGCGCCGCTGCCGGAGGAGGAGCTGCCCGTCCCGGTGCGCTTCCTGGCCCTGCTGGACGACGTCGTCCTCGGGCACGCCGACCGCGCCCGGCTGATGACGGCCGAACGCCGGCGGCACCTGGTGGTGGAGCCGGCGGTCCTGGTCGACGGATTCGTCCGCGGACTGTGGTCCCTCGCCCGCGAGGCGGACGGCAGGGCGGTGCTCACCGTACGGCTGTTCTCACCCCTCACCCCCCGCGAGCGGCAGGAGACGGCCGAGGAGGGCGCCGCCCTCCTGCGGTTCGCCGTGCCCGACGCGGACCGTCACGACATCCGATTCGCCTCCGTGGAGTGACCCGGGCGACCCGGCCGGGGCGTTCTGGTCGTTCCCGGGGCCTGCTAGCCTCCCCGCGTGGCCACCATTCCTCCACTGCTGGATCACCTCGTCTACGCCACCCCGGACCTGGCGGCGACCGTCGCCGACTTCGCCCGGCGCACGGGTGTCACGCCCGCCCCCGGCGGGGCGCACGTCGGCCTGGGCACCCGCAACTACCTGGTCGGCCTGGGCGGTCCGCGCTACCTGGAGATCATCGGCCCGGACCCGCAGCAGCCGGAACCGTCCGGCCCGCGGCCCTTCGGTGTCGGCGACCTGTCCGCGCCGCGCATGGTGACCTGGGCGATCTGCCCCCGTGACCTGGACGCGACGGTGGACGCGGCCCGCGCCGCGGGGCACTCCACCGGCCCGGTCCGCGCCATGAGCCGCCGGCGGCCGGACGGCACGCTGCTGCAATGGCGGCTGACCACGGGCGAGAGCGTGGTGGTCCCCTTCCTGATCGACTGGGGTGCCACCGGACATCCCTCGTCCGGACTTCCCGGCGTCACCCTCCTCGGCATGTCGGCCGGCGCTCCGGACCCCGCCGACGTCCACCGCCGGCTGACCGCCCTCGGCACCGAACTCGCCCTCACCGAGGGCCCCGACAGGCTCGTGGCCCGCATCGGCACACCCGCCGGAGTGCTGGAACTGTCGTAGGACCGCTGCCGCGGCGGCGCGGGGAAAGCCCGGACGGCCAGGGCCCCTTGAGGAGCGGACCCCTCCGCGGAGAGCATGGACCCCATGCGGAACATCGTGGTCGTCGACGCCCCGTCCAACCTCGGCCTGCGCCCCCCGGCCCCCGGCACGGTCCCCGGCTGCCACAAACTGGCCGGAGCACTGCGGGACAACGGGATCGTGCGCCGGACCGGAGCCCTCGAGGGCGGCGTCGTCGTGCCGCCGCGCTACGACCGGGGAGACTGGCAGGAAGGCGACGGAGTCTTCAACGCGGCGGCGATCGCCACCTACACCCGCAGGCTCGCCGACCGGATCGAACACCACGTCGGCGAGGGACGGTTCACCCTCGTCCTTGGCGGGGACTGCTCCGTCCAGCTCGGCGCCGCGCTCGCCCTGCGCCGCCTCGGCCGCTATGGCCTGGTCTCGGTCGACGCCTCTCCCGACTTCCGCCACGCGGGCA
The DNA here is from genome assembly GCF_008974245.1 of Streptomyces abyssomicinicus. Classification (GTDB taxonomy): domain Bacteria; phylum Actinomycetota; class Actinomycetes; order Streptomycetales; family Streptomycetaceae; genus Streptomyces; species Streptomyces abyssomicinicus. The sequence continues at coordinate 239,352 of NZ_BBZI01000010.1, forward strand.
ACTCCGACCGGATCGGCGCGGCCGGCGGCGAGGAGCTCGCCCTCGCGACCGGACGCGGCCAGGACGACCTGACCGACCTCGAAGGACTCCGGCCCTACCTCCGGGACGAGGACGTCGTCGTCCTCGGCACCCGGGACGCGTACGCCGAGGACGAGGAGGTCGTCGAACTGCGTGAGCTGAAGGTCCCCGTCACGACCGTCTCCGGCCTGCGACGCCAGGATCCCGCCGGCCTCGGGACCGCCGTCGCCGCCGAACTGGGGCGCACCGGGCTCGACGGGTTCTGGGTGCACCTGGACGCCGACGTCCTCGACCCCACGGTCATGCCCGCGGTCGACAGCCCTGACCCCGACGGCCTCCTCCCCCACGAGGTCACCGCGCTGCTGCGCCCCCTCGTGAGGTCCCCGCACTGCGTCGGACTCAACGTCACCATCTACGACCCCGACCTCGACCCGGACGGCACCGCCGGAGCGCTGCTGACCGACCTGGTGGTGTCGGCCCTCGCCGACGGCTGACCCTATAGCGTGCGGGCATGACGACGACGAAGCAGCCGGTCCTGTACCGGCAGGGCACAGGGTTCTGGTCGATGACGGCGAAGTGGGTGCTGGTCTTCGGAGCCGTGTCCCTGCTGGACGGGCTGATCCGGTCGTGGGGCCACGCCCTGGTCTGGCCGGTGATCGGGATCCTGCTCTGGGTGCCGTTCGGGATCGGCGTCGTCTGGTACGCGAAGAAGGACCAGCTCGTCACGCTGACGACGGGCGAGTTGCGCATACGGCGCAAGCGGCTGCCGATGGAGCAGGTGAACCTGCTGCACGTGGCGCGGCTGTGGCTGGAGGGGCGGTCGACCGCGGACGAGCAGCCGGTGCCCGAGTGGGCCCGGTCCCTCCGGGTGGTGTGGGTGCCGCTCCTGGACGGCCGGGCGTACGGGGTGGAGTTCCGTGACCCGGCCGCCTTCGCGAAGGTCTTCGGCGCCTTCGCGGTCGCGACGTGCGGCGGGCCGGAGACCGTCCGCACGAGGGCGGCGGCGGCAACCTACCCGGAGCCGCGCCCGATGCGGGCCCGCTCCGGTGACGCCGGCTCCGGACCGGACCTCATGGACGTCTTCGGCTGAGAGCCGCGAGGAACGGTACGGGGGCGACCGGTGCGACGGCGAGCACCTGGCCGTCCGGGGCCCGTCGCGGCTCCGGGGCCCTGCCGCCGGGCCACCCCGGCCGACGCCCTTGCCGCACCTGGTGAGCGGCACGTCGCCGCTCACCGGGGGCCGTCGGCAGGACCGGCGGAACGTCACGGACCCCTGCCGGGTGGCCTCGCGCAGGAGCGAAGGGCGACGCCGCCGCCCGGCCGGACCGGGCGGCGGCGTCGGCAGGACGCCGTGTCAGGCGGGCAGCACCCGCAGGAACGCCCCGCGCCGCGGCTCGCCCCCGCCGGTCCAGCCGGCGATGACCCCCGCCGTCACCGCGGCACTCCCCTCGACCTCCGGCGTCTCCTCCAGGACGCGCAGCACCCGCAGGGTGACGCCGTCCAGCGCGACGTCCGTCCATCTCTCCCCGTCCACGGCCGACACCCAGCCGGCCACGCCGCCCGGCAGCGGGCCGCCGTAGGAGGCCACCACCGACGGGTCCGGGGTGTCGCTCAGGCTCTGCGCCTGAGGCACCGAGCGCCCGCCCAGCAGCGCCACGATCTGCCGCACGGCCACCGGGTCACGGGTGGCGTCGTAGATCCAGCGCGTGCCCAGCACGCCGTGCTCACTGGTCCCGATCAGGGCCTCCTCGGCCCCCTCCAGCGGCGCGCCCCGGTAGGACATCGGCTGGTGGTACGCGGTGCCGTCGGCGTCCTCGAAGACCGCGAACTCGATCCCCACCTCCCCGGCCGGGTCGTCGAGCCGGAATCCGCCCGCGCGTTCCAGCCGGGGCGTGTCCGCACCGCGGAACCAGGGGCGGCCGGGCAGCCACGCGGTCACCAGCTCCACCTTCGTGGGAGCCATGGTCGTTCGGTGAATAACTGACATGCCTTCATCATTCCAGTTCGGTCGTGAGGTGGAACGGCAGGAGCTGTGGACGTTTGGCGGTGCGGCCGTCCCGCCGGGCAGCTCCAGCGCGTGCGCCGGCGCGTCGGCGATCCTCCCGTGACCCAGCGGGGCCGACCGGGGCCCGCACCCCCGCCGCTGCCCTCCGGCGGCACGGGTGCGGGACGTGCGCGCCACGTGACGCGACGCCACCCGGGCCGCGTCCCGCCGCCCCGGCTCAGCCCAGCTTCCGCATCACCCGCGCCGCCGCCTCGCTCTCCGCCGCGGGGACGGAGAGCTCGCTCAGCGTGTCGAGATCGTGGTCCTCGACGAGTTCCGCCTCCCAGGCGTCGGCGAGCCGCTGCTGCTCCTCACGCGGACGGAGCTCGACGTCCTCACGGTGCTCGGGGCTCAGGGCGTGCAGGAACCGTCCGACGGTGTCCGTCGTCATGCGTCCTCCTCGGTCACTCGGCTCCGGGCCCCGCACCCGTCCACGGCGGCGGCCCGTGAGGCGATCGTGCCCCGCGGCGGCACCGCCCGCCGCGGCGGCGCGCCGACGCCGCCCGGCACCCGGCGCGGGACCGGGCCCCGGCGGAAACCCGGCCGGCCCGCCGGACGGCCTCCCGGCGCGAGAACATGAGGGGGTGACCATCGTCGAAGACATCGATCCCCGCGGTACGCGGCACTGCGAGACGTCGGCCCTGGGCGTGCTGCTGCGGCACCGGGGAGCGGACCTGTCGGAGCCCATGCTGTTCGGCCTGGGCTCCGGGCTGTCCTTCGTCTACTGGGACAGCAGGAACCTGGACTTCCCGTTCCTTGGCGGACGGGTCAAACCCTTCGAACTCACCAGGAACCTGGCCGCCAACCTCGGTCTGGACCTCCAGGTCCGGGAGACGGCCTCCCCGCGCAAGGCGTGGGAGAACGTGACCGGCGCGGTCGACGCCGGTCACCCGGTCGGCCTGCAACTGGACAGCTACCACCTCGACCACTTCACGACCAAGGTCCACTTCGGCGGCCACGTCGTGGCCCTGTACGGCTACGACGACCGAAGCGCCCTGCTGGTCGACACCGACCAGCAGGGCGGCGCGGTCTCCACGGGCCTGGCCGCCCTCGCCAGGGCCCGCGCCGCGCGCGGTCCGATGACGGCCAGGCACCGGTCGTTCACCCTCACCGTCCCCCGGGACGCGCCCGAGCCGCAGAGCCGGATCGTCCCCGCCGTCACCGCCTGCGCGGACGCCTTCCTCCACCCGCCCATCGCCAACCTCGGCCACCGGGGCATCGCGAAGGCCGGGAAGCTGGTGCGCACCTGGCTCCGCCGCACCGACGACCCCGGACGGGACCTGCCCCGGGCCGCCCTCCTGATGGAGGAGGGCGGCACCGGCGGCGCCCTGTTCCGCAACCTCTACCGCGACTTCCTCGCCGAGAGCGCCGAGTCGGTCGGCGGCCCCCGGCTGCGCACCGGCCACCGGCTCTACACCGAGGCGGCGGCAGGGTGGACGCAGGCCGCCGAACTGATCTCCAGGGCCGGCGCGACGGGGGAGGAGCGGTACCTGACGGAGGCGGGCGACCTGCTCCTCGGGCTCTCCCGGCTGGAGCGGGAGGCCATGGAGGAGCTGAGCGGCCTCACCTGACGGTCAGTCCCTCTCGCGTGTCCAGCCGTCCGCCGTCACCCGGGCCAGGTCGGCCGGACGGGCGTCCGCGTACAGCAGGGCGCCCCGGGAGGCGACCTTCTGCGCGCCGACGTACACCCCGCGGCCGACGTACCGTGCGTCGGTGGTGTACCGCCAGCGCACCGACGTCGCCGCGGAGACCGGCAGCTGGGCGGCGAAGCGGTGCCAGACACGGCCGTTGAAGCCGGACACCCTGCCGTCGGCGCGGGCGACGTCCTGCTTCCCTCGCGGGGCCCGGGTGGTGAACGGCAGGGGCAGCCAGGTGGCGCCGCCGTCCGTGGAGACCTCGGCGCACAGCACGTCGTACGTGGCCTCGGTGTCCCACCACAGGTCGCCGGTGAGCCGGGCTCCCGCCGAGGTGTCGAGCGCGGGCAGGGTCAGCACGGCGGTCGCGGCGGTGGTCATGCCGCCGAACCAGGCCGCGGCCCCGTGCGCGGGCCGCACCGCGACCGCCCGTGCCATCCGCTCGCCCGCCGCCTGCCGCGGCGCCGAACCGGACCGCCAGGTGCGCACCGGGTGCACCGAGTTGCCGAGCAGGACGAGGAACGAGTCGGTGGTGGGGTCCAGCACGATGCAGGTGCCGGTGAAACCGGTGTGGCCGGCGGTGCGCGGGGTGGCCATGGCACCCATGTACCAGTGCTGGTTCAGCTCGAAGCCCAGCCCGTGGCTGTCGCCGGGGAAATCGGTGTTGAAGTCGGAGAACAGCAGCTCCACCGAGCGCTCGGACAGGATGCGGACCCCGCCGTACTCGCCGCCGTTGAGCAGGGTGCGGGCCAGCACCGCCAGGTCCCAGGCGCAGGAGAAGACCCCGGCGTGACCGGCCACACCACCCATGGCGTAGGCGTTCTCGTCGTGCACCTCGCCCCACACCAGGCCCCGGTCCAGGCCCGCCCACGGCGGCCGGGACACCTCCGTGGCGGCGATCCGCGGCCGCCAGTCGGCCGGCGGGTTGTAGCGGGTGCGGGTCAGCTCCAGCGGGCCGGTGAGTTCCTCGGCGAGCAGCGCGTCCAGCGGCTTGCCGGTCACCCGCTCGAGCACCAGCTGGAGAGTGATCAGACTGAGGTCCGAGTACCGGTAGACGGTGCCGGGCGGGTCGGTGGGCTCCACCGCCCACAGCGCGCGGAGCATCGCCTCGCGGTCGGGCTGCCGGTACAGGGCGATCCAGGCGGGCATCCCCGAGGTGTGCGTCAGCAGGTGACGGATCGTGACGTCCTGCTTGCCGCCGCCGGCGAACTCCGGGACGTAACGCGCGGCCGGGGCCTCCAGCTCGATCCGGCCGCGCTCCAGCTGCTGCACCACCAGCAGCGAGGTGAACAGCTTGGACAGGGACGCCAGGTCGTACACGGTGTCCGGGGTGGCGTCGATCTGCTCCTCGGGCGGGAACTCCACGGCCCGGCCGGTGGCCGCGTCGTAGTCGGAGTACCGGACCGCCCTGCCGACCGCGGTCTCGAGCGCCACGGTCCCGCCGCGCCCGGCGAGCACCACCGCGCCCGCCCAGTACGGGTGGGCGGGGGAGGGGCCCAGATACTTCTCGGCCACCGCCGTGATCTCCGCGAGCCGTTCCCCGAGGAGCCCGGCACGCGCGGCCGACCCGCGCCGCAGCACCGGCCGCGGCCCGGCGCCCGCCGCGTCACCGGGCGGCCGCCCGGCCGCCGACGCGGTGCCGCCGCCGAGGGGTGCCACCACCACCGCACCTCCCAGGGCCAGGGCCCCTGCTCCGAACCGGCGTCTGCTGATCCCTCTGCGCTGCACAGGACCTCCGAAAGAATCTTTCACCATGACCCGCGGGCGCTGAAACCTTCCTTCTGTGACCGTGTTCTGTCAATAGGGCCCGCCGCGGCCGCCCCCGTGCCCCCCCGGGCACGGCCGCGGCCCGCCCGGAAGGTTCCCGGACGGGCCGCGGCGCGTGGAGCGGGGGCCGTCACGTGCGGCCCTTCCTGACGTTACTTGCGGCCCTTCTTGACGTCGATCCGCACGACCTGCGGGTCGTGGTCGCTCGCCTGGTCGGCGAACTCGGCGTTCAGGTGCACGATGTCGTAGTCGTAGGCGACCACCGACGGGCTGACCAGCGTCTGGTCCAGCGTCTGCGAGTTGCCCTCGAAGACGTAGGTGTAACGCTCCTTCTCGGGCAGCGTGTTCACGAGAGGCGTCAGCAGGGAGCCGTCGCCGGTCATGATCCCGGTGGTCCTCGAGAACTGGAAGTCGTTGATGTCGCCGAGGACGATCACCTTCGCCTTCGGGTCGGCCGCCAGCAGCTCCGCGACGAAGTCCCGGACCTCCTGCGCCTGCTGGTGACGCTGCTCCTCGGAGGAACGCGAGGGCTCCTGGTAGCGGCCGTGCATCGGGGCGTCGCCACCCTTGGAGGCGAAGTGGTTGGCGATCACGAAGACCCGCTCGCCGCGGAACTTGAACTCGCCCACCAGCGGCTTGCGGCTGTTCGCCCAGGCGTCGCTCGCCGGGTCGATCCGGCCCGGGGAGACGCTCAGCTCGGCGCCCTTGCGGGTGGCGACGACCTCGGTGGCGGTGTCCGCGTCCCCGCCCGGACGGTCGGTGAACGCGACGCGCTCCTCGTTGTAGAGGAACACCTGGCGGATGTTGCCGCCCGGCTCGCCGCCGTCCGCCTTGTCCCGCGGGGCGACGTAGCGCCAGCTGTAGCGGGGGCCGCCGGCCGCGGTGATCGCGTCGGTGAAGCGCGTCAGGGTCTGCTCGGAGGTGACCGTGCCGTCGTCGGTGGCGCCGTTGTCGTCCTGGATCTCCTCCAGCGCGACGACGTCCGGCGCGGCCAGGTTGACCGCGATGCCCTCCGCCAGGCGGTCGAACTTCTCCTGCGGGTCCAGGGCGTCCAGGTTCTCCACGTTGTACGTGGCGATCGCCAGCTCCTTGCCGAGCTGCCGGCGCGTCACCTCGCGCTCCAGGCCGCCCGGGACGTGCGAGCCCATCTCGGTGGCCATCAGGGTGTAGCCGCCGTAGGAGTCGTAGTCGAGCGGGCCGGTGGTGGCGCCGGCCAGCGTGTCGCCGACGTTCGCCTCGGGGACCGCGGGGCCGAGCGACTCGATCTTGACGCGGCCGGAGTTCTGGCCGTCGTAGCCCAGGTACACGGTGCCGCCGCGGACCGAGGGGTTCTGCTCGGGCCTGGCGGTGACGTACACCTCGTCGTACTCGGTGGTCGCGCCGACCACCCGGGCGTCGCCGACCTGGACCCGCATGCCCTCGGCGGACTCCAGGAAGTCCAGGGCGTACACGGCCGGCTGGAGCGGCAGGTCCTCGATGGAGCCGCCGCCCGCCTCGGGGGTGTAGTCGTCCGCCAGGTTCGCCGGACCGAGCACGACGGGAGCCGGGAGCGGGTTGCCGGAGGAGAGGACCGAGGTCTTCGGGCCCGAGATCTGGGTGATCGACTGGGTCGTGCTGGTCGGCGCGTACTCCGCGACCTTGCCGCTGACCAGGACGCTGTCGCCGGTCCGCACGGCCGGGGCGGCGGAGCCGGTGTAGACGAAGACCGCCTCGCTGGTGCGGGCGTCGGCGTCGGCCTGCGGGTCCTGGATCCAGAAGCCCCGGGAGCCGCTGTCGCGCACGCCGATCACGATGCCGGGCACGTTGGTGACCGTCTGGCCGGTCAGCGGGGAACGGCGGGTGGTGCCCTGGATGTCGTGGACGCGGACCGCTCCGGGCTCGCCGGGTTCGCCGGGCTCCTCGCCGCCGCCCTCGCCCGCCCCCGGGGTCTCGCCCTTGGCGTTGACCGGGGTGGGGACGCCCGCGGTGAGGTCGGCGGCGTTGTCGTCGGTGTCGGCGAGCGAGGCGCCGCGGGCCACCGAGGCGGTGTTGGAGGCACCCGCGACCGGGCTGCCCTCACGGACGGCGGCGGTGCCGAAGCCGACCAGGTCCACGATCCGCTCGTCCGCCGCGCAGTCGGCCGCGGTCCGGCAGCTGAGCTCGTCGGTGCCGGCCACCAGGGCGACGGTGCCGGTGGTGCCGCTCATCGCGATCGAGCCGGAGGCGTCGGGGGTGGGCAGTGCCGTGGTGCCACCGGCGCCCTGGGCCTCGGCGATCAGGTAACGGCCGCCCGGGGCTATGGACCCGGTGATCCGGGTGATGCTCCAGCGGGAGGTCGCCGAGGGGGAGCCCGGCAGGTACTGCACGCTGTAGCCGGACAGGTCCACGGCAGTCGCCCCGGCGTTGCCCAGCTCGATGAAGTCACGGGTGAGCGTGGCCCCGGAGTTGCCGCCGCCCCCGTACACCTCGGCGACCACCGCGCCGCCGGAGGGGGCGGCGAAGGCCTGGGGCAGCGGAGTCAGCACGAAGGCGCCGGCCGCCCCCGTCGCCGTGAGGGCCTGTGCGGCATGGCGCCAACGCGCTCTTCTGTCACCCGACTTGGGCACGATTCGTACTCCTCGGAAGGAACCCGCCGCGTAGGGCCGCGGAGCGGGCGAAATGACACAACGGGAAAGTCGACTCAAGTTACGCGCGTAGAAACAGAGCTGCCAAGAGGTCGCGCGTTAAATCTCTGGAATCGCCGGATGAACTGTAGCCGGAACGGGTGAACGCGGGCCCCCTGGACCGCCCCTGGAGTGAACGATCGTTCGCGCCCTGTTCGCGCCGGGGAGCGTGTCGTACCGTACGGCTCCCGGGACGCCCGACAGCGTGGAGGTGGCGCGGATGCGCGACAAGGAACCGGTGGCCGGGGCGCGGAAGGCCTCGCGCCCGGCGGGGGACACGGACCCGTCCGGCGCGGGAGGCTGTCCGGTGCGCCTGGGCGCGGACGGCGTGTGGCGGGTCGCCGGGGTCGAGGAGGCGCGCGCGGTGCTGCGCTCCCACGACACCGTGCAGGCCGGACTCGGCGTCGAGAGCACGGAGAAACTGCCCTCCTTCTACCGCCGCCCGGTCCTCTACCGGGACGGACCGGAGCACCGCGAGGACCGCCGTCAGACCGCACGGTTCTTCACCCCGCGGCGGGTGGACCGGCACTACCGGCCCGTCATGGAACGCGTCGCCGAGGCCCAGTTGACCCGGCTGCGCGCGGTGGGCGAGGCCGACCTCACCCAGCTCGCCTTCCACCTCGCCATCGCGGTCGCCGCCGAGGTGATCGGCCTGACCGAGTCCCGGCCCGGTACGGACCGGCGGCTGGAGGCATTCTTCCCCGACGAGAAGTTCGACCGGCCCGGGTTCACCAGCCTCAAGGGTCTGCGCGTCATCGCCCGGCAGAACCGCAACTGGCTGCGGTTCTACACCGGCGACGTCCGCCCCGCGGTCCGGGCCCGGCGCACCCGGCGGCGCGACGACCTGATCTCCCACCTGATCGACGAGGGCTGCTCGGCGGGCGAGATCCTCGGCGAGTGCATCACCTTCGCCGCGGCCGGCATGGTCACCACCCGCGAGTTCGTCTCCCTCGCGGCCTGGCACCTCTTCACCGGCGAGGAACTGCTGGCCGCCTACCGGGCCGCGGACGAGCCCGAACGCCTCGCGCTGCTGCGGGAGATACTCCGTCTCGAACCGGTCATCCCGACCCTGCGCCGCAGGACCACCGCCGCACTGGAGATCGCCGACGGCGCCTTCCGCATCCCGGCCGGAGCGGTCGTCGAGATCGACGTCGGGACGGCCAACCTGGACCCCCGGGCGGTCGGCCCCGACCCCGGGAGCCTCTGCCCCGCCCGCGCCGGGCAGGTGGCCCGCGGCGCGGACGCTCCGCCGGTGCTCTCCTTCGGCGACGGCCCGCACCGCTGCCCGGGGGCGGACATCGCCCTGCTGGAGACCGACGTCTTCCTCACCCGTCTCTTCGCCGAGCCGGGCCTGCGGATGCGGACCGCGCCCCGGGTCTCGTCGCAGCGCGCCCTGGGGAGCTACGAACTCCGGGAGTTCCACGTGGAGATCGCCGGCTGAGACGGCTGAGACGAGGAGCACCGGGCGCGCCACCCGCTTCGGGCCGCGGGGCGAAGGGCTGACAGCTCAGCGAGGATCGGGGGCGGGCCCGGTTCCCTCGGCGCCCCGGTCCCGGACCCGCGCCGACTCCCCGAGGGCGGTGTCCGTCGTCCGCGTCCCGGCACCGCCGCTGAGAAGGAGGCCGACCGCGGCGGCGGCCGCAGCGGTGCCGGCCGCGAGGAGCAGCACGCGGTGGTCCACGAGCGCGAGCAGGCCGGCTCCGGCGGCCAGTGCGACGGCGTTGGGGGCGAAGAGGAGGGTGTTGGCGGTGGCCGCGACCCGGCCCAGGAGATCGTCCGGGGTCTCGCGCTGAACGGCTGTCATGGCCGCGATCAGCACGCACGGCAACCCCGCGCCGATCAGCACGCCGGCGAACAGGACGACCGGGAGCGAGGGGACGACGCGCAGTGCGACGCCGGCCGCGAACAGCATGATCCCGGCCGCGGCGAAGACCCGTTCGGGCATCCGCCGCAGCAGAGCGCCGGCGAACAGCCCGACGACCACGGAGCCGATGCCCTGCACGGCGTAGAGGACACCCGCGTAGGCGGGCGGACGGTCGAGACCGGCGTCGACCACGGGGTAGACCGACGCCCCGTTCACCCCGGCCATGCCCATGGTCGCGGCCCCGGCCAGCACCAGGCGCCACAGAACCGGGTGATGTCGCAGGAAGCGGATTCCCTCGGCGGTCCGGGCGCTCCGTCGTCGGGTTTCCGCCGGGCGGTGCGAGGGTTCCGACACGCGAATGAGGGCGAAGGCCAGGGCGGCGAGCACGAAGGTGACCGCGTCCAGCAGGACCACCGCCGTGCCGCCGAACCGGACGAACAGAAGCGCGCCCAGGAGCGGGGCGACCAGTTTCATGCCCTCGTTCGCCGTCATGCGCAGGCCGTTGAAGTCGCCGCGCAGCTGCTCCGGTACGGCGGTGGCCACCAGTGCGGCTTCCGCCGCGTCCAGCAACACCGTGCTGACGCCGTACACGGTCAGTACGGCGAACAGGATCCAGATCCGGTCGGCGGAACGGACGGCGAGGAGCGGCAGCAGCACCGCGGCCATGCCGAGATTGGTCCCGATCAGCAACGGCCGCCGACGCCCGCGGTCGGCCAGTGTGCCGATCAGCGGGCCGAGCAGCATGGGCGCCCATACGCAGAAGGTCGTCAGTGCGGCCAGACTGTCCGACCCGGTGAGCGACTTCGCCCACACGCCGGCCGCCAGGGCCATGACGGAGCTCCCGAAGCCCGAGACCACCACACCGCTCAGGTACAGAACCACGTTGCGATGGCGTAGGACCCGCCCTCCGCCCCATCCCATCTCCCCACCCCTTCCACCGACAGGAATCGGCCTGCGGGCCGCAGCGGCCGGGAGGATCAGCAGGCGCCGTTGACGGCCCCGTTGTAACCGGTCCACAGGTAGGCGTCGGAGATCCAGGTTCCGTCGCTCAGCCGGTTCCACAGCGAGGTGGTGCCGAAACGGCCCTGGTGCGTCGTGCCGTTGCGGGAGCAGGAGACGGTCACGGTCGTCCCGTCGGCCACCGAGCCGACCGCCGCGTACCCGGTGCCCGGCCCGGACCGCTTGTTCACCGAGCCGCCGCCGTTGGCGTCCACGATGCCCTGGGTCAGGCCCAGCGCGCCGTGGTTGTGGAGGGCGCCGCCGTTGTACCGGGTGGTGGAGCCGTGCATCGCGTACCCCTCGTACCAGCCGGTGGAGTAGAAGACCCAGCCGCCGATGCCGTGGTCGGCGATCGGTACGTAGGCGTTGTTCTGCCGCAGGCCGAAGTGGACGTGGCGGCCGGTGGCGGAGCCGCCGCAGGCCACGTTGGTGCCGGTGTTGCCGAGGAACGTGCCCTGGGAGACGCTGGTCCCGTTGGCGTTGACGTGCCCGGTGAGGTGGTAGTAGTCCGAGGCGTAACCCCGGTCGTGGATGACGCGGACGAAGCCCGAGCACATGGTGTAGGCGGCGCCCGCCCGGGTCGCCCGGACCGCCTGGTCGCCGCCCGCGAAGTCCACCGAGCTGTAGGGACCGCTGGCACCGTCCCACTGGTGGGGGCCGCCGGTCATCGTCCAGGAGGCGCCGGTGGACCAGGGCAGGGCCATGCCGGTGCGGTAGTCCCCGCCCGTGAGGGGCCGGACGAAGTCGCCGGGGGAGAGGGGCTCGGCGGCGGCGGTGGGGCCGGCGGAGGCGAAGATCCTCTTCTCCTCGGCCGTCACCACGGGCGAGTCGGCGGCGAGGTCCGCGAAGGCCGGTTCGCCGTCGAAGGCGACCGTCCAGCCGTCGCCCTCCGCCCTGGCCACGAAGACGGCGCCGGTGGGAGCGGCGCCTTCCGTCCTCGGCGCGACGACGACGGCGGTCCCGAAGGCCCACCTGCCGCCCTTCTCCCGGGTGACCTCGACCCGGGTCTCGTCCGGGCCGGCGCTGCGGCCGGTGAGCGCGGTCTGTCCGAGGAGCTTGTCGGTCACGGCCGTGGTGACCGAGGTGCGGGGCGCGGCCTGGGCGGTCGCGGGTAAGGCGAGAACGGCCGGGGCGAGCGCGAGGACGGCGGTCAGGATCGCTGCCACACGTCTGCGGTGGGACACGACATCTCTCCCTGCGTCAGGGGTGGGGGTGGTGCGCCCGGAGGGCTTACCGAGGGTAAGGATGCGGAGCCCGGCCGTCCAGAGGCCCCGTGCCACCCGCGCCCGGACGACGCGAAGGCCCGCCGCACCGAAGTGCGGCGGGCCTTCCCGCGTCGCGGAGGCGGTCAGCAGCAGCCGCCGCCCTCACGGGGATCGGCGTCACGCCGGTCCACGCGCCGGTTCTCGAACTCCCGCCGGGTGAGCACCCGCACCCCCGGGTCGTGCGAGCGGGCGTGGGCCACGTAGCGGTCGTACGCGTGCTCACCGTTCAGCTCGCGCAGCAGCCACCACGCCCGGGCGCCCGCCTCCCGCAACCGGGTCAGCGCGGGGGTCATCACTCGGCTCCGGCGCCGACCAGCTCCTTCTCCTCCGTCTGCGGCTTGCGCAGGGAGAAGGCGGGAACCTCGAGCTCGGACTTCACGTACGGGTCCTCCTGGAGCGGCAGCTTGCTCTTCCCGCGCAGGTGGGCCACCGACACGCACAGGCAGGAGAAGAAGACCACCAGGGTCAGGCCCGCGAAGACCGCCATCAGGGTGCCGGTCACCGTCGAGTTGGTGATGACCGTCGACATGTCGTCGAGGGTCTTCGCCGGGGCGAGGACCTTGCCGGCCTCCAGGGCGTCCGCGTAGGTGGAGCGCTGGGCCCAGAAGCCGATCTTCGGGTTGTCGGAGAACAGCTTCTGGTAGCTGGCGGTCATGGTCACGGCCAGCGCCCAGGCGAGCGGCAGGGCGGTGACCCATGCCCACTTGAGCCGGCCCGACTTGATCAGCAGCGTCGTGGAGATGGTCAGCGCGATCGAGGCGAGCAGCTGGTTGGCGATGCCGAACAGGGGGTAGAGCTGGTTGATGCCGCCCAGCGGGTCACTGACGCCGACCCACAGGAAGTAGCCCCAGCACAGGACGACCACCGCGGAGCAGATCCAGATGGCGGGCTTCCAGTCCTTGTCGCGGAAGCGCGGGACCACGTTGCCGATGGTGTCCTGGAGCATGAAGCGGCCCACCCGGGTCGCGGCGTCCACCGCGGTGAGGATGAAGAGCGCCTCGAACATCAGGGCGAAGTGGTACCAGAACGACATCATGCCGGTGGAGCCGAAGGCCTTGGCGAGGATCATCGACATGCCGACGGCCAGCGTCGGCGCGCCACCGGTACGGGCGATCAGGCTCTCCTCGCCGACCTGGTCGGCGGCGTGCTGCAGCGCCTCGGGGCTGATGGTGAAGCCGAAGCCGGCCACCGCCTGGGAGGCGGACTGCACGGTGTCGCCCAGCACGCCGGCCGGAGCGTTCATCGCGTAGTACAGGCCCGGGTCCAGGACGCAGGCGCAGATCAGAGCCATGATCGCGACGAAGGACTCCATCAGCATCGAGCCGTAGCCGATGCCCGGGATCTGGCTCTCCTTCTGGATCATCTTCGGCGTGGTGCCGGCCGAGATCAGGGAGTGGAAGCCGGACAGGGCGCCACAGGCGATGGTGATGAAGGCGAACGGGAACAGCGAGCCGGCGAAGACCGGGCCGGTGCCGCTGCTCGCGAACTCGGAGACCGCCGGGACGTTGACGTCCGGGTTGGCGACCAGCACACCCACGGCGAGCAGCACGATGGTGCCGATCTTCATGAAGGTGGACAGGTAGTCGCGGGGCGCCAGCAGCATCCACACGGGCAACACGGCGGCCACGAAGCCGTAGACGACCAGGCAGATGACCAGGGTCTTCGGGCTCAGGACGAAGGCGTCCGCGAAGGAGGACTCGGAGACCCAGCGACCGCCCATGATGGCGGCCAGCAGCAGCACCACACCGATCAGGCTGACCTCGGTGACCTTGCCGGGGCGCAGGAACCGCAGGTAGCCGCCCATGAAGAGGGCGATCGGGATGGTCATGCCGATGGAGAAGGTGCCCCACGCGGAGTGGGCGAGCGCCTGCACGACGACCAGCGCCAGCACGGCCAGGATGATGATCATGATCGCGAAGACCGCGATCAGCGCGGCGATGCCGCCGATCCGCCCGATCTCGTCACGGGCCATCTGGCCGAGCGACTTGCCGTTGCGGCGGGTCGAGAAGAAGAGCACGACCATGTCCTGGACGGCGCCCGCGAAGATCACGCCGACGATGATCCAGATGGTGCCGGGGAGGTAGCCCATCTGGGCCGCCAGTACCGGTCCCACCAGCGGGCCGGCGCCCGCGATCGCGGCGAAGTGGTGGCCGAAGAGCACCCGCTTGTCGGTCGGGTGGTAGTCCACGCCGTCGTTGTGCCGCTCCGCCGGGGTCGCGCGCGTGTCGTCGACGCGGAGGACCCTGCGGGCGATGAACCGGGCGTAGAAACGCTGGGCGATCAGATAGGAACCGACCGCCGCGGCGACGATCCAGGTGGCCGATATCTTCTCACCGCGAGCGAGTGCGATGGCTACCCAACCGGCGGCGCCGATGGCTGCCACCAGCAGCCAAACGGCGATGCTGCGGGGACTGGTGCGGGACACGTCGTCGTGCCTTTCGTTGCAGTGAATCGATGGCGCTTCGCTGATGCTAACGGCAGTAACGCGCCTCTCATCAGCGGTGTTGCGTATCTCACTTCCTTGATCGGAACCAATTACGGGTGGCCGGTCGCGTCAGCGATATCCGGCCACCCGTCAGGAAGGGGCGGTTTCGGTGCTCTCGAGTTCTCCGGCGCGACCGCCGAAGGTCCGCGAGGTCAGCGCCCCCGGCGCAGGGCGAGGTCCGCGACGACCGGACGGTGGTCCGAGGCGAGCGTCTCGGGCACCGTGACCCCCTTCACCTCGACCGCGCCCCGGGAGACGGCGACGTAGTCGATCCGGGTCCTCGGGTCGAGCGCCGGGTACGTCGGAACGTCCGCGCCCGCCGCCGCCGACGCGTCGGTCAGGTGCTCCCACAGGGGAGCCAGCTCGGGCGCCGCGGCGACGGCGTTGAAGTCGCCGGTGAGGACCTGCCGCGGGCAGCGGCCGTGCCTGTCGCAGTCCTCGCCCATGACGCGCAGCGTGTCGGCGACCTGCGCCGCCCGTATCGAGGGGTCCGCCCGGTAGTCCAGGTGCGTGGTGTAGACGTGCACCGGCACGCCCTTCACGCGGATCCTCACCTCCGGGAACCCGGGGGCGAGGGCGGGCACCGGTTCGGCGTCTTGGGTCGAGAGCCGGGTGATGTCGTGGTTCTCGGCCGCCAGGACGGGATACCGCGAAAGGATCGCCACCCCGTACTCACGGCGCGGGGCGTCCGCCGTGACCGGGTCCAGGCTGTATATCGGGGCGAAGAAGACCTCCATGCCGAGTCTCTCGCCCAGCTCCGTCGCCAGGTCCCGCCAGGCGCTCCGGGCACCCCAGTGGACATCGACCTCCTGGAGGCCGATCACGTCCGCGTCCATGGCCCGCAGCTCCTCGACCTGCCGGTCGAGGTCGAAGACGTTGTCCGTCCCCGCGCCCGCGTGGATGTTGTACGAGGCGACCCGCAGCGGCACGGTCGCCGCCCCGGCCGGCGGGGCCGCGTACGCGCCCGCCGGAGCGGTGCCGGGCAGCGTGAGCGCCCCCAGCAGTCCCGCAGTGACCAACAGTTGTGCCGTACGACGACGCCGCATCACGCAGCCCCCTCAAGTCCGTTGCGGATCTTGGCACTTGCGCGCAGTACGGTACCGGCGCCGGGGGCCCGGCGGAACGCCACCGCGCCCGGGGTCCGGGAGAGGCCGAAAGTCGTCCTCAGGGGGCGGTGTCCTGCCCCGCCGCCGGAGCACCGTCCAGCCGCAGCACGATCCGGCAGTGTTCCTCCGCCTCGACGGTCACCCGCCGCCCCCAGTGGGCGGTCAGGCGTTCCGCCACGCGCACCGGGCTCAGGCGTCCGGGGGGCCGATCAGCCGGAGTGCCTGCTCCACGGCGACCAGGCACTCCCCGTTCCCCGAGCGGGCCGCGACGTCGAGCGCGGTGTCGGCCAGCTTGATGACGTGCTCGTCGCCGTGCTCGACCGCGCGGGCGAACAGTTCCTCGCCCGTCCCCGACACCCGGGGAACCTCGGCCGCGGGCGTCGCGTAGACGGCGGTCACCGCCGCGGAGGCGGCCCAGGCCGCCCGAAGACTCGGCTCCCACAGCTCGCGCGGCAGCGCCGGCAGGGTCCGCAGCACGGCGTTGGGCGCCGTCGCCGCGTGCACCAGCATCACCGGGTCACCGTGGGCATGGACGGCGAACCGGCCCGTCGCCGCGGTGACCAACTCCGCCAGCGTCTCCTGGGCCTCCCGCGGTCCGGCGGGGGCACGCAGCGAGGCGGTGGCGCCGGTCCACCCCGGGGCCGACCCGAGCAGCGCCAGCCGCTCCCTGATACCGCCCCGGTTCGGCCCCACCCGCGGTACCGCGGCCAGCGCCTCGCCCGGGGAGGCCGCGCCGGACGGCCGGGCGACGCCGGCCAGCGGCTGGTGACGGCCCGCCCAGTACGCCAGCCCATGGGCGAGCTCGGTGACCCTGGCCGCGTTCTCCCCGTACTCCAGCAGCGCCCGCACGGCGTGCCCCACCCGGATCACCGGATGCGTCGCCCCGGCGACGATCCCCGGCAGCAGCCGCGGCCACCAGCGCACCAGGACCGGCCGCCAGCCCTCCTCGACGACGGCCCGGCCGAAGTACACGGTCCAGTCGCCGAGCCTGCGCGGATCGCCCAGCGCCTCGCGCCACTCCGCCTCCGGCACCGGAGCCGACGAGCGGGGCATGTCCTCCAGCTTGGTGAGCGCGTACCGCTCCAGCCAGCGGTGCGCGCTCGCCCCGTGACCGTGCCGGACCAGCGCCTCCACCGCCATGGGGGCGTGGTTGGAGAGCCAGCCGTCACGCTCGGGCCCCGCCCGGTGCAGCCGTTCCAGCGCCTCGTCCAGTACTCCGGTGTCCGTGCCGCTCATCCTCGTCAGCTCCCTCGGGCCGGTGTCGGGGGCCGGCCCCTCGGATCGATGCCCGGTACCGGCCTGGTGCAGTCACCGCAGTCAACCTAGGGGAGCGCGGCGGCCCGGTACACCGGCCCGGGACCCAGGTCCCGGGTCCCGGCCGCCCCTCCTCCCCGGGACTGTGCTGAACTGGGGCGACCCCCCTCCGACCGCCCCGGGAGCATGCCTTGACCCTCCGCTACCGCCAGCCCGGCGTCGTCCTCACCGACCACCGCTTCACCGTGCCGCTCGACCACGCCGACCCGGGCGGCGAGACCATCGAGCTGTACGCACGCGAGGTGGTGGCGAGCGACAAGGCGGACCGGGACCTGCCCTGGCTGCTGTACCTGCAGGGCGGCCCCGGCATGCCCGCCCACCGCTTCGTCGGACGGCAGGCCTGGCTGGAGCGGGCCCTGAGCGAGTTCCGGGTGCTCCTGCTGGACCAGCGGGGCACCGGCGCCTCGACCCCGGCCAACCCGCAGACGCTCCCGCTGCGCGGCGGCCCGGCCGAACAGGCGGACTACCTCACGCGCTTCCGGGCCGACTCGATCGTCCGCGACTGCGAGGCGATCCGCCCCCTGCTCACCGGCGGCGCGCCCTGGACGGTGCTCGGCCAGAGCTTCGGCGGCTTCTGCACCGTCGCCTACCTCTCGCTCGCCCCCGAGGGCCTGGCCGCCGCCCTGATCACCGGCGGCCTGCCCTCCCTGCACGCCCACGCCGACGACGTCTACCGCGCCGCCTATCCGCGCATGGAGCGCAAGGTCGCCGCCCACTACGCCCGCTACCCCCAGGACGTCGAGCGGGTCCGCCGCATCGCCGAGCACCTGCTGCGGCACGACGTCGAACTGCCGGGCGGCCACCGGCTCACCGCCGAGGCGTTCCAGTCACTGGGCGCCATGCTCGGCTCCGGCGACGGCAGCCACCGGCTGCACTTCCTGCTGGAGGACGCCTTCGTGCTCCCCACCCCGGACGGGCTCCAGCTCTCCGACGCCTTCCTCGAGCAGGTCCGGCAGACCCTCACCTACGTGAGCCACCCGCTCTACGCGGTGCTCCACGAGGCCATCTACGCCCAGGACGACCGGCCGACCGCCTGGTCCGCCGAACGGGTGCGCGCCGAGTTCCCGCAGTTCGACGCCGGCCGGGCGCTCGAGGAGGGCGAGGCCGTGCTCCTCACCGGCGAGACCGTGCACCCCTGGCTGTTCGACTGCGACCCCGCGCTGCGACCGCTCCGGGAGGCCGCCGAGGTCCTCGCCGCACGCACCGAATGGACCCCGCTCTACGACCCGCGGCGGCTCGCCGCCAACGAGGTCCCGGTGGCGGCCGCCGTCTACCACGACGACCTCTACGTCGACACCGGCCACGCGCTGGAGACCGCCCGCGCGATCCGCGGCCTGCGGACCTGGGTCACCGACGAGTTCGAGCACGACGGCGTCCGCGCGGGCGGAACGCGGGTCCTGGACCGTCTCCTGGCCCTGGTACGCGACGAGGCCTGACGCCGGGTCCGGGCAGGGGCGCGCCCCGGGCACGCCACGTGCGCCGGGGCGGCGGCCGGACACACCCGGCCGCCGCCCCGTGTCACCGGACCGCCGTGGCCACCCGCGTCACCGACCCGCGGTGACCGCCTCGTCCGGCGCCGGCCTGGGCGCCCTGCGCTCCAGGCCCAGCCGCAGCCCCTCCGGCATCAGGGTGAGCCGCTCCGAGACGCTCAGCCGGTACTCCGGGCGGGGCCGGAACTCGTAGCGGCGCAGCAGCAGCCCCAGCACCAGCGTCGCCTCGTGCAACGCGAACTGGCGGCCGATGCAGGCCCGGGCGCCGGTGCCGAAGGGCTTGAAGACGTGCGCGGGCCGCCCCCGCACCGCCGCGGCCTCGAAGCGGTCCGGGTCGAACCGTTCCGGCTCCGGCCCCCAGACCGCCGGATCCCGGTGCAGCAGCGGCAGCACCACCAGCGCCCACGCGCCGCGCCGCATCGGGTGCGTGCCGCCCAGCACCGTGTCCTCCAGGGCCACCCGGGCGAAGGCCGGGGCGGTCGGCCACAGCCGCAGCGACTCGTCCAGCACGCGCCGGACGTACCGCAGCTTGGCCACCTGCTCGTACCCCGGGGAGACGACGTCGCCCCAGACCCGGTCCACCTCCTCGCGCGCCCGCGCCGCGATCTCCGGGTGCAGCGAGAGGTAGTGCAGGGCGAACGAGAGCGCGCCCGAGGTCGTCTCGTGACCGGCGACCAGGAAGGTGATCACCTGACGGCGGACGTTGTCCAGCGACAGCCGCTCCCCGGTGTCGGGATGGGCGGTCTCCAGCATCCGGTCCAGCAGGTCGCCGTCGCCCGGCCGTCCGTCCGCCACCCGGGCCCGGACCACCTCGTCCACCGTGTCGTTGAGCAGCGCCAGGTCCCGCTCGCCGCGCCGGTCCGCGGCCCGGCCGCCCAGCAGCCCGGCCAGCGGACCCGGCAGGGCGGTGCGCCGCTGGGCGTAGCTCAGGTAGCCCACCATCGCGTCGACGAAGGGGTGGGGCCGGGCCCGTTCGAACGAACCGAAGTCATGGCCGAACCCGGTGCGGGCGATGGTCTCCAGGGTCAGCTTGGTCATGTCGCCGGGCACGTCCACCGGGCGCCCGGCCGCCAGCTCGGTGTCCCAGTGGCCGGTCAGCCGGTCCGCCACGTCCAGCATGGCCCGGTGGTACCCGGCCATCGCCTCCCGGCTGAACCCGGGCGCCAGCACGTCGTGCGCCAGCTGCCAGTTGGGCTCGTGGTTGTGCGCCGTGAACAGGCCGTCCTTGGCGAGGGGGCGCAGCGCCGCGATGCCGGGGGCGACGAACTTGGCGAAGCGGGACTCGTCCGACAGATCCGCCACCAGCTCCGCGCCGCCGACGAACACCAGCTCGAAGGAGAGCACCTTCCGACGGAAGATCGGCCCCAGTTCGCTTCCCCGGCGCACGGTGTCCTGCAGCGGCCGGGACCGGTCGGTCCCCAGGACGTCGCCCAGCAACGGCACCCGGCGGGGCGGGTGCGGGATCAGGTCGAGCCGCGGCCAGGCCTCCCGGACGCCGGGCACCGGAGCAACCGCCCGGACCGTGTTGCTGCTCGCCATGGACCCTCCCGATCGAACCGCCGTGTCACCGGGCCGCCGTCCCGCGCTGTGCCGGAGGCGGCCCGGTGACCATCGTGCCTTCCGGGAACCGTCCGTCACCAGTCCCCGTCCGCCACCGGGCTGCCCGGCGCGTCACCCAGCTGGACCACCTGGTGCGGGCCCGGCGCGACCCACGGCGTGTGGTCGTCGCCGAGCCAGTCGCCCACCGGCTTGACACCGGACAGGGTCTCCGAGGGGTCCAGGTCCTGCGCGTTCTCGTCGTAGTGCTCGAACCAGGGCAGGCCCGCCCGGGTGTAGGCGGCGCGGTCGACGGGGGAGGGCGGGGGCGCCTCGCCGGTGATCCGGCGCCACTCGGGCGGCGTCACCAGATGCACGAAGACCCGTCCGGAGGCCTTGTCCGACCAGTTGGAAAGCGGCCGCGTGTCGCGGTGCACCTGCTGGCGCATGGAACCTCCCGCGCCCAGACCCATCGCCGGAGCCGACCGCTGCGGAGCCGCACCGGCCGGAGCCGGAGGCGGCACCGCCCCGGGGGCCGGTGCCCCGGGGGCCGCGCCGGGGGCGGGCGGCGGCGCCCCGAACACCATGTTGTCCGGGGGCGCCGGCATGGGCATCGCGGCGTACGGCGCGGGCGCGGGCGGCATCCCGGAGTACGGCGGGGGCGTCGGGACGGGACCCGGAGGCGGGGGCCAGGCCGCCGACCCCGCCCGCAGACGGGTCCACTCGGCCAGCTTCCCGTCGGTCAGCCCGAACACCTGGAGCTGGATCCCGCCCCAGGTCTCCTCACCGGTCACCTGGCCCTCCACGGTCGCGCCCATGCCCAGCGGGACCGCCACGAACTGACGGACCGTGCCGTGCCCGGAGTTGATGCCGTCAAGCCAGGGCTGGTCCGGCAGCGGCAGGTAGTTCTGCGGCTTCGAGGAGAGCCGGCCGCTCCACGGCTTCCCGGAGACCGCGCACACCTTGCCCACCCCGACCTGGAGCGCCGCCGGGCGCGAGGTGCCCCCGAAGTGCAGCCACATCGCCTCACGGAGGTACACCGGCAGCATCACCCCGCCACGCGCCAGCCATTCGGCCGGCACAGTGCCGGGGAAGTCCTCCACCCGGCGCAGCGGGAACGAGCCGAGCCCGGGGGGCAGCGCGTGGGTGCCCGTCTCGGGCAGGCGCAGGGTCCGGATGAACCGCACCCGCACCCCGCCCGGCAGCACCAGGCCGTCCCCGTCGATCCGTACCGTGTCCGTCCCGCCCATGCCACGCTCCCCTCGTCCGGGCCCGCAGGCCGGGCCCGTCCGTCAGGAAGTACGCCTCAGGACCGCGCCCGGTTCCGCCGGCGCCTGGGGATGCGCAGTTTGCGGCGCAGCTCCTCCAGCCGCCGCTTGCGCTCCCGCTGGAGGCGGGTGTTGCGGTCCAGCTCCTCCAGCAGACGGCGGGAGCGGTGGTCGGTGTCCAGTTCGTCGAGGATGCGGGTGATCTCGGTGAGGAAGGCGCCCACCAGCTGCCAGTCCTTGGGATCGTCCCGCACGCGCTCCAGCAGGATGTGGGCCAGCCGGTCCCGGGTGGCCGACGCCTGCGCCAGCTCGGCCGCCAGCCGCTCCTCCGCCTCTTCGGCACTGGCGCTGACGTCGGAGATCACCATCACCCCGAAGCTCACCACCGCGTCCCCGACCTCGGCGAGCAGCTCCTCGACCACCGGGCCCGCCTGGGGGACGAACAGCGGGTCCGGGTCACGCCGCTTGGCCAGGTCGGTGAAGCTGCGGGCGATGACCCGCAGCACCACCGTGCAGATCTCCAGGGTGTCCAGCCCGGTCCGCAGCACGACCCGGTGCAGCAGACCCTCCCGGACCCTCGGATTGAGGCGCAGACTGTCCTCGGCCTGCCGCAGTGCCGCGTCGACGCCGGCGATGTGCTGGTCCAGGGCGCGCGCCTCGTGGAGCCGGGCCGTGGCGTGCGGCACCGGCGTGTGCCCCGACGCCTCCTCGCCCATCCGCAGCATCAGCTGCCGCATCCGCCGGGACAGGTCCGTCAGTGACTCCGCGGCCACGTCCACCCAGACCGGGGGGACGAAGAGGAAGTTGAAGGAGAGTCCGACGACCGCGCCGATCAGCGTCTCGACGATCCGCGCCCACGCCGTGTCGCCCACCGTGGTCACGCCCAGCACCAGCATGGCGCTGATCGCCACCTCGGGCAGGAAGTCCCCGGTTCGTGCCAGCCGTCCGATGACCAGCGACGCCAGGATGATCAGCGCCAGACTCCACCAGGACAGGCCGACCACCCGGGTGAAGACGATGGCGATGAGCACGCCCGCCACGACCGCGTTCACCCGCTCGATGCCGGTGGTCAGCGTCGAGTAGAGGGTCACCTGCACGACCAGCAGCGCGGTCAGCGGAGCCGTCAGCGGCACCGCCTCGGGGCTCAGGTGGAGCGCGATGACGTAGGAGATCGTCGCGGCCGCCGTCGCCCGCAAGGTGTGGACGACGTCCGGATCCCTCTTCCACCTCCGGTACTTCGTGACCAGCGCTGCCTTCACACCTCGTACGTCCCGCATGCCCCGCGCCTTCCCGCTCCCGGGCACCCCCAACACGTGTGTTCCGCCAGGTGGCGCCCTGTGCGGTCCATCGTCGCGGCCCGGGCCGTGGATCCGTTCCACGACACGGGCCGCGAGGGCGCCGGTCCGGGCCGCCCGGGTGAGGGGACGTCAGCCGGCGGGCTCCTCGGGGACCGGATGCTCGGGGTTGGGGCTGCCGCCGTGCGGGGCTCCGGGGCGGCCGGTGCCCGCCTCGTCGGTGTCGGGCAACTCCTCGTCGCCGCCCTCGCCCGGCCGGTCGTCCGGTCCGGTGCCGGCGGGCCGGGGTTCCGCGTCCCAGCGGTCGTCGTCCTCGGTCGCCTGCTGGTCCTGCGGATCACGGGGCACGGGTTTGGCGGCGGCCGCGGGGCGCTCCGGGTCCTCCCGGCCTCCCGGCTCCTGCCGTGCCGCGTCGGCCTCGGACCTCCCGGGCGCCGTCGACGGATCGCGGTCCGGGGAGGCCGCCGCGCCCGGGCCCGCCTCCGGGGCACGCGCCGCGTCACGGCGCTCCGCCTCCTGCGAACCGGCCTGCTGGTCCGGCATGTCACGGGGGACCGGCTGCGTGCCTGCCCCGGCTGTCACGTCACTCACGAGTTCCACTCCCTTTCTCCGGGCCACCGGTCGGCGTCCCGGGCCTCACCCGTCGGACATGGCCCGGCCCTGCGGGTACCTCCGCACCCGGGAGCGAAACGCCATGATCGTCTCCCGAGGGGGCGAGGGCGGACCACGGCGAGGGCCGTGGCGGCCGCGCCCGGGTCTCAGCCCGCGAGCCGCCCGCGCAGCGGGGCCGTCGCCTGCCCCGCGCCCTCGCGCATGCCCGCCAGGAACTCCTCGACCACCGACTCGGCGTCCCGCGTCGGCCGCCAGCCCAGCACCTCCCGGGCCCGCCCGCTGTCCAGCAGCGGAACCCGCAGCACCGCGTCGAACAGGTGCGGGGACGCGGGCAGCACCCGCAGGCGCCACGCCGCGGCGATCGCCGCCCGCGCCGCGCCCGCCGGCACCCGCACCGGCCGGGCGCCGAACATCCGCCCGAGCACCTGGGCGTCCAGCGGCGGGCCGGCCGCCAGGTTGAACGGGCCGCGCGCGTCGGGGGAGAGGGCCGCGATCCGGTAGGCCTCGGCCGCGTCGTCGGTGTGCAGGGCCTGCACCCGCAGCCCCGGGATGTCCGGCAGGACCGGCAGCACGCCCGGCCGGGCGACGGCGCCCGGCAGGAACCTGCCGCCGAAGATGCGCCGCTGCTCGCTCGCCGACTCCCTCTTGAACAGGAACGCCGGCCGCATGCGCACCACGCGGACCCCCGGGTGCTCCCGCTCGAAGGTGTCCAGCGCCCGTTCCAGGTAGGACTTCTCGCGCGTGTAGGCGGCGTCCGGCCAGCCGTGCGTCGGCCACGACTCGTCCACCTCGCGGTCCTTCGGGCCCGGCGAGTACGCCCCGACCGACGAGGCGTGCACCAGCGCCGGAACCCCGGCGGCGGCCACCGCCTCGAACACCCGCAGACTGCCCAGGACGTTGGTGCGCCAGGTCAGCACCGGGTCGTGCGTGGGCTGGAACGCCCACGCGAGGTGCACCACGGCGTCCGCGCCCCGGAACACCTCCACCAGGCGGGCCCCGGACTCCTCCCGCGCCAGGTCCAGCGCCTGCCACTCGGTCCGCTCCGGCCGCCACTCGGGCACCCGCCGGGCGATCCCCGTCACCGAGGCCACCGCCGGGTCCCCGGTGAGGGCGCGCACCACGCTGGTGCCCACGTTGCCGGTCGCCCCCGTCACCACGATTCTGCCGCTCACGCCGTGCTCCTCACGTCGGTACCGGCGGCCGGGTACCCGGCCGGGCCCGGCGCTCACCCGCCGCGTACCGCCGGACGGCCACCCACCGCGTACCGCCTGGGCGGCCACCCGCCGCGTACCGCCTGCGCGGTCACCCGTCGCGTACCGCCTGGGCGGTCACTCCCGCCGGGCGCCCAGCGAGGTGTCCGCCCACACGTTCTCGGCGTGCAGCAGCAGCGCGCCCAGCACCGCGGCCCGCGACGGGTCCTGGGCGGCGTGCTCGCGCAGGTTCTCCCGCAGCGCCGAGTGGAGCTCCGACAGCCGCTCCTCCGACGGCTCCGACGGCTCGGGCGGCGCCTCCGGGGCCTCGCCGGCGGGCTCCGCCGGGCGTCCCCCGTCCCGGGGACCGCCCTCGCGCAGATCGCTGCGGGTCGCTCCGGCCGGACCCGAGGCCAGCCGCCGGCTCTCCGCCTCGCAGGCCAGCCCCAGCACCTCCAGCATCCCGGCGTACCGGTGCAGCGCCGCGCGGTCCGGAGGCAGGGGCGACCGGCCCGCGTCCGCCGCCACCGACAGCGCCCGGGTGAGCGCGACGACCTGACCGGTCACCCGTGCCCAGCGTTCGTCCTCCTCGGCGGACGGCACGTCCATCGGGACCCGCCGCAGCCGGCGCAGCCGGTTCGCGGTCAGCCGCAGACTCTCGTCCGACCAGCCGCGCGCCGACCGCAGGCCCTCCAGCCGTCGCTCCAGACGATCGGTGGCCCGCGACCAGCGGGACGCCGCGGCGTCGTCCCACTCGGCGTCGGGCAGTTCCTCGGCCACCTGCCGCAGCACCGCCCCCGCCTCCCGGGCCAGACCCGCCAGGTTGTCCCGCACGTCACGCAGATGGACCGGCGGCAGCACCAGCGCGTTGACGGCCACCCCGATCGCCGCCCCCAGCACCGCCTGGCCCACCCGGTGGCCCACCGCCTCCGCCCCCACCGTGCCGGTGGCCAGCGTGAACACCGCCGTGGTCGCCGCGTAGCCGCCCTGGTCGCCGAAGCGCGACCACTGGGCCAGCAGCATCAACGGCGGCAGGCACACCGCCATGGCCGCCAGCTCGTCCCCGGTCAGTGCCTGCGCGCCACTGGCCAGCAGCGTCCCCGCACAGATGGCCACGCACTGCTGCGCCGCCCTCAGCAGCGAGCCGTACACGGTGGCCTGCACCAGCACCAGGGCCGCCCAGGGCGCCATCAGCGCCATCGGGTCGTCCAGCCACAGCCGGGCCACCGCCCAGGCCAGCAGCGCCGCCGCGGACGCCTTGAAGGACTGGACCAGCAGGTCGCGTTCCCGCCCCGACCCGCTCACCGCGTTGCGGACCGTCGCGCCGACGGCGCGCAGCTCCCGGCCGATCGCCTCCGTCGCACGGTTCATCCGCCACGGGTTGCCGGAGACCGTCCCGGTAACCGCACCGCACGTGGCCGCCCCGTCTCAGGCCAGCGGGCTCTCCTCCAGCGCCCGCAGCAGATGCGCCGGGTCGGCGTAGACGGCGCTCGCCCCCGCCTCCTCCAGATCGGCGCGCGGAATCCCGCCGCACAGCACCGCCACCGCGGTGACGCCCGCACGGGTCGCCGCCTTCATGTCCCAGACCGTGTCCCCGACGAACACCGCCCGCTCGGCGGGCACCCCCGCCAGCTCCAGCGCCTGCTCCACCGGTTCGGGGGCGGGCTTGCCCCGGTCCACGTCGTCCGCGCTCGCCGTCGCGGTGATCGCCTCGTCGGCGTCCAGAGCCCGGCGCAGCGCCGTCAGTTCCGCGCCGCCCGCGGAGGTGGCCAGCACCACCCGGCGCCCGGCGCCGTGCAGCCGCTTCAGCAGGTCGCCCGCGCCGGGCAGCGGGTCCAGCCGGTCGAAGTACTGGCCGTACAGGGTCTTGTGCGCCGAGCTGAGGACGCCGTCCTGCTCCTCGTCCCGGTCCTCGCCCAGCACCCGCGCGATCAGGTCCATGCCGGGCAGGCCCACCGCGCGGTGCACGCTGTGCATCGGCACCCGGTGCCCTGCCTGGCGGAACGCCTCCCACCAGGTGACGGCGTGCAGATGATTGGTGTCCACCAGGGTTCCGTCGACGTCGAACACCACCGCGCGCTCCATGCCCGTCCCGCCTCTCGCTCACTTCCCGCCGGCCTCCGGCGGACTTCCGTCGGGTACCACCGCCACCGCGCCTTCAGACGCCCGCCGGGACCACTCCGTCCCTGCTCCACGCGAGCAGCCGCTCGAGCGGCCAGGTGGTCACCACCCGCTCCGGAGGCACCCCGCACTCCTCGGCCCGGGCACAGCCGTGGATCTGCCACTCCAGCTGGCCCGGCGCGTGGGCGTCCGTGTCGACCGAGAACAGCACGCCCGCCCCGACGGCCCGGCGCAGCAGCCGGCGCGGCGGGTCCAGCCGCTCGGGACGGCTGTTGATCTCCAGGGCGGTGCCCGACTCCGCGCACGCCGCGAACACGGCGTCGGCGTCGAACTCCGACTCGGGACGGCCCCGACCGGTCACCAGCCGTCCCGTGCAGTGGCCCAGCACGTCGGCGTGCGGGTCGCGGACGGCGGCCACCATCCGGCGGGTCATCGACCGGCTGTCCATCCGGAGCTTGGAGTGGACCGAGACGACCACCACGTCCAGCCGCTCCAGCAGCTCCGGCTCCTGGTCCAGTGAGCCGTCCTCGAGGATGTCGCACTCGATCCCGGTCAGCAGCCGGAACGGCGCCCACGTCCCATTGAGCCGGTCCACCACCTCCAGCTGCTCCCGCAGCCGCTCCGGGGAGAGCCCGCGGGCGACCGTCAGACGCGGCGAGTGGTCGGTCAGCACGGCCCACTCGTGGCCGAGCCCCGCGGCGGCGCGGCCCATCTCCTCGATCGGACTGCCCCCGTCGGACCAGTCCGAGTGCAGGTGGCAGTCGCCCCGCAGCTGCGACCGCAGGTGCTCCCCGCCGGCGGCGAGCGGTTCGCCGCCCTTGTCCTCGAGCTTCGCCAGATACCCCGGGACCTCACCGGCCAGGGCCTCCACGGCCACCTGGGCGGTCCTGGGGCCGATGCCCTTCAGGGACTCCAGGGACCCGTTGTCCGCCCGCTCGCGCAGCTCCGCGGCGTCCAGTCCTGCCAGCACCCGGGCGGCCGTCCGGAAGGCGCGCACCCGGTAGGCCGGTTCCTGGGACCGCTCCAGCAGGTAGGCGATCCGCTCCAGCGCGACGACGGGATCCATCCCGAGCCTCCGATCCGTGGACGGCGTCCCCGGCGCGACGGGCGCCGGTCCGCGCCCGGTTTGCCCGCCGGGCGCCCGGGTACTGCGACGGACCGGGTACCCATCCGGTCCACCGCTCGCGCAGGAGGCGCCGCATGCCCGAGACCGCACCGCCCGTCGCCGTCGTCACCGGCTCGGACTCCGGCATCGGCCGGGCCGTGGCGGTCCGGCTGGCCGAGCAGGGAATGGACGTGGGCGTCACCTGGCACACCGACCGCGAGGGAGCCGAACGCACCGCGCGTGAAGTGCGCTCCAAGGGCTGCCGCGCCGAGATCGCCCAGGTCGACCTCACCCGGCTGCCGGAGGCCGCCGACGCGGTGGACGCACTCTGCGAGCGGCTCGGCCGTGTCGACGTCCTGGTCAACAATGCGGGCACCGGCACCTCGACCCTGTTCCTGGAGCTGGGCCTCGAGGACCTGCGGCACGTCCTGGACGTGAACCTGGCGGGCCCCTTCCTCTGCTCGCAGCGCGCCGCCCGGCGCATGGTCGGACAGGGCGGGGGCGGGCGCATCGTGAACATCACCTCGGTGCACGAGCACCAGCCGAAGGTGGGCGCCGCCCCGTACTGCGCGGCCAAGGGCGGACTGGGGCTGCTGACCCAGGTGATGGCGCTGGAACTCGCCGAACACGGCATCACGGTGAACTCGGTCGCGCCCGGCGAGATCTCCACCCCGATGACCGGCCAGGAGGACACCGACCCGCACACCCGGCGACGCCCGGGCGTTCCCCTGGGCCGCCCGGGCGACGCCCGGGAGGTCGCCGCAGTCGTCGCCTTCCTGGCCGGGCCCGAGTCCTCCTACGTCACCGGAGCCTCCTGGGTCGTCGACGGCGGGATGACGCGGATGGGACCGATGGCCGGGGCGTCCCTGGAACGGGACGACTGGCGGCGTCCCTGAGCCGAACTACTCTCGGAGCCATGACGGAAATCTCGAGCCCTCGCGTCGCCCGGTCCCGGATCACCGTGCTCGGGGTCCAGCC
This sequence comes from Streptomyces abyssomicinicus, assembly GCF_008974245.1. Taxonomy (GTDB): domain Bacteria; phylum Actinomycetota; class Actinomycetes; order Streptomycetales; family Streptomycetaceae; genus Streptomyces; species Streptomyces abyssomicinicus. Next base: position 268,085 of record NZ_BBZI01000010.1, read on the forward strand.
GGACAGCCGGCCCTTCCGGATCGTGGAGATCGACGGCGACTACGTCGGAACGGCGAGGTCCGTCACCGACGTCCTGCAGATCGCCGCCGCCTACGGCATCGTGGTGCACGACCTCGACGACCCGGACGTCGTGCGCTGGGTGGGCGGCGACAAGTTCACCTGGGGCCCGGGCCCGCACTAGGACCGGTCCGGCGCCCCGTCCCGCCATCCGTCCGGTGACCTGCCCGGTGACCCGTCCCGCGCCCCGTCCGGTGGCCCGTCCGATGACCCGTCCCGCGCCCCGTCGGGCGGTCCCGGAGTTCCGCGCCCCGGCGGGGCGGCCGGGGACCGCCGGACGGGCCCCGCCGCCGGGGGCGGGCCCGGGAACCTACGCCCCGGCCGGGCGCGCCCGGCGGGCGTGCACCGCTCGGCCGAGCCTGCGGCCGATCAGCAGATGGCCCAGCAGCGCACCGGTGGTGTTCATGATGACGTCGTCGATGTCGAACGCCCGCCCGGTCACCAGGGACCCCTGCACCAGCTCCACGCAGAGCATGACCACCGCGGTGAGCGCGAGCACCCGCAGCATGCCGCGCGCCGCCGGGGCCACCACCGGCACCAGCACCCCGAAGGGCACCCCGAGCAGGACGTTGCCGCCGACCTGCTTGACCGCCTGGAGGGGCTCGTAGGCGGTGAAGTACGTCCGCAGGGAGTCCCCGGGGCGGAGGTTGCTGTGCGTCAGCTCCGCCGAGGCGGGCGACGGATTGAGTGTCAGCCGGGCCAGCAGGACCGAGAATCCGACCAGCAGGGCGAACCCCGCCAGTACGGCCAGGGCCCGGAGCGGCCACGGCAGGGGCCGCCGCGCGGGGGGTCCGGACGCCGCGCCGTCGCCCGTGCGGATCGCGCGTTCAGTCGCCATAGGTGACCGTCACCTTCTCGAAGCCCAGCGAGTGCAGCAGGCCCTCCAGCATTCCCGTCGTGTTCTTCTCGGCCGTCCTGGTCAGTTCGCTCTCCTTCGCCGCGTCCCCGATGTGCTTCACCGCGAGCTTCTGCACCGCCTGCTCGCTGTTGGGGTTGTCCGAGAAGAGGTCGCCGAGACGGTCCAGCACCCCGCGCTGCTTGGAGACGGCGTACGAGCGCTCGGGGTCCAGCGCCGGCCGGCCCAGTTCGGCGTGCGGCAGGCGGAGCGTCGCCTCGGTGCGGTCCTCGTTCACCGAGATGTCCTCCTCGCCGACCTTGCCCAGGTCGACGTAGGCGTCCACGGTGCCCGCGCCCACGTAGAGCGTGCGGGTGCCGCGGACCGCGTCGGGCAGGAACTTGGTGTCCTTCTCCAGGTCCACCACCACCTGGAAGTTGCCGGTGGCCGCGTCGTGGCGGCTGATGTCCTGCACCGACTTCAGCAGCGCGGGACCGGACCGGTCGTGGGTGTCGGTGCCGAACCAGTCGCCGGGACCGGAGATCCCGCTCAGCTTGATCCCGGCGGCGAGCGCCAGCAGCACGAGCAGCAGGGCTCCCACCCATGTCCACACCCGCGACCGGCGCGCGGAACCTGAGGTCTTCGTCGTCATCCGGGCCTCCCCTTCCTGCTCACCCTTTCCCGCCATCCGGCGTGTCAGACAAGGGAATTGGCCCCAGGGGCCGGCCCGCGACCGTCCGTCGCGGACGGCCGGGACGGACGGTGCGGACGGGGAGCGGGGGAGGACCGGGAGGCGGTCCGGGTGGCGCGCCGGAGGCGGTCTAGGTGGCGCCGGAGGCGGCCCTGGGGGCCGGGGCGCGCAGCGCCTCCTCCATACTGGGCGCGACCGGCAGCACCGCGGCCAGACCGGTGACCCGCAGGATCCTCAGCACCAGCCGGTCCGCGCACACCACCCGTAACTCGCCGCCGCGGGCCAGCACCCGCCGCCGTGCGCGCAGCAGCAGCCGCAGACCGGAGCAGTCGAAGAACTCCACGGGCGTCAGGTCGACGACCACGTCGGGCCGGGTGCGCCCCGTCACGGCGTCCAGGTGCGGGCCGACCTCCTGCGCGGTGAGGATGTCGATCTCGCCGCGGAGCTCCAGAACCGTGTGGCCCTGGTGCTCGCGTACCCGCAGGTGCCGGGTCAGGGGCGCGGGTTCCTGCCGCACGACGAGATCGCCTCCATCCGGCCGCAGCCTGGCTCGGTCCGCCCAAGTCCCTTGCCTGGCACGGTAGTTACCCCTACAGGGTGAATTCCAGCATGTTCGATTGACATATGTCTGGCCTTTGGCTGTGAGGCTTGTGTGAGGACCGTCGCAGCGGCGGCCCCGCACCGGCCCGCGCCGGGCGCCGCGCTCAGTCGACGGTCAGCACCAGTTTGCCCATGGTGCGCCCCGTCTCGCCCGCGGTGTGCGCGCGGGCCGCCTCGGCCAGCGGGAAGGTCTCCGCGACCGCCGCCCGCAGCCTTCCGGTCGCCGCCAGGTCCGCGACGGCGCGCATGCCGGCCTGGTCGTCCTCGACCAGCATCACCGCCGTCCGCACGCCGCGCCGCTCGGCCTCGGCGTACAGCTCCCGCGGAAGGGGCAGCAGCGAGACCAGCGTGCCGCCCGGGCGGAGCACCCGCAGCGAACGCAGGGCGTGCTCGCCGCCGATCGTCTCCAGCACCACGTCCATCCCGGAGACCGCCTCGGCGAAGTCGGTCTCCCGGTAGTCGATCTGCTCGTCCGCGCCCAGGCCCCGCAGGAAGCCGTGCTTCGCGGAACTGGCGGTGCCCACCACGTACGCGCCCCGGGACTTCGCGATCTGCACCGCCACATGGCCGACGCCGCCGGCCGCCGCGTGCACCAGGAGCCGCTGCCCCGGCCCCAGGACCGCCGTGTCCACCAGTGCCTGCCAGGCCGTCAGGGACACCAGCGGCAGCGCGCCGGCCTGCACCACGTCCACGCCCTCCGGCCGCGCGACGAACGCACGGGCCGGCCCCACGGCGTATTCCGCGTGCGAGCCGTGACCGAAGGGGTAGGGCAACATCCCGAACACCTCATCACCCGTTCGGTGGATCGTCACTCCGTACCCGGTCTCCACCACCGTGCCGCACACGTCCCATCCGAGGACGAACGGCGGCTCGCCGAGGAGCCCGCCGCCGGCCCGGTGCTTCCAGTCCGTGGGGTTGACGCCGGCCGTCCGGACCCGGATCAGCACCTCCCCGGGCCGGGGCGACGGGCGCTCCGTCTCCGCCTCCCGCAGCACGTCAGGGCCACCGAGGCTGTCCTGCCGGATCACGCGCATGGTCTTCGAGCCGCTCATGCGGACCAGCCTGCCACCGGTACCCGCCGGGCGCACGGCGTGCCCGGGGGGCGGGCGCCGACGGAGGGTAGCGCCCGGGGTCTTTCCCGGTGGAATATTCCCGGCCGAATCCCGGGGAGTTGATCCGGCGGACGGAATTCCGGCTAAGCTCCCCCGGAGCGCTGCGAGTTGGGACCTTTACGCACCGCAATCGCCTCACCGTCCGCACATGCGTGCCCATTTGCCCGCGGTGCCGGAGAGGCTGCCGGTGGTCCGGTCCGCCGGCGTGTCCCCGGGGTGTCCACGGACGCCCCGCCGTGTCTTCGTCCACCTGTCCGCCTCCCGACTCCCCACCCGTCCGCCTGTCGCTCCGACGTGTCGCCCCGAAGGATGCAGATGGATTTCGCCACACCACCGGTGCGGACCTCAGCCGCCTGGTACGGCTGGTGGCTCATGCCGCTGGCCCTGGGCTCCGGAACGGTCGCCTCCGCCTTCCTGAGTCCGGAACCCGTCGTCACCACCACCGCGGGGGCCGCAGCCACCGCCGCCGGCGCCGTGTGCGTCCGGCTCCTCCTCAAGTCCCAGGACCGGCTGCGGCGGTCCCGGGAGGAACACCGGGCCGAGAGCCAGGAGACCGAGCGCCGCTGGCGGCAGCGGGCGGTGGGACTGGAGAACGACCTGGCCGTGGCCCGCGCCCAGGCGGAGAGCCGCCTCGCCGGCGAGCGGGAGGCCCTCGACCAGCGCCTCGCCGAGCGGGACCAGGCGTGGATGGCCACCCGGGAGCGCGACCTGGCCGTCGTCTCCCGGTTCGCCGGCCAGTACCTCCCCGAGGCGCTCAAGCGCCTGCGTGACGGCGACGCGGTGGAGGACCTCCTCCCGCTGGTCGAGCAGGAGCGGGACGTCACCCCCGAGGTGCGGGCCGAACTGCGCAAGGTGCTGCGCACCGCCCTGATCGGCGTGGAGGAGGAGCTCGACCGCTCCACCTCCGCCGAGCAGGCCGTCATCAGCCTCGGCAACCGCATCCACGTCCTGACCAGCAAGCTCCGTGTCCGCCTGCACGAGATGCAGGGCGAGCACGGCCGCCACCCCGTGGTCGCGCAGGGCCTGATGGAACTCGACCAGCAGATCGGTCCCGCCGACTGTCTCGCCGCCTCCATCGGCGTGCTGGGCGGCTCGGCCCGCCCCGGCCGGCAGTGGCAGGAACCCCAGCGGCTGCTGGGCGTGGTCCGCGGCGGCATCGGCCGGATCAAGGACTTCCACCGGGTGGAGATCCGTCAGCTGCCCGAACTGGGTGTCGACGGCGGCCTGGTGGACCACCTCACGCTGATCTTCGCGCACCTGCTGGACAACGCCGCCCGTTACTCCCCGCCCAGCGAGCCCGTCATCGTCTCCGGCAAGGAGGTCCCCAACGGCGTCGGCATCGAGATCCAGGACGCCGGCAAGGGCCTGAGCGAGGAGAAGAAGCGCGAGGCCGAGCGGTCCCTCGCGGGCGTCCCCGCGGGCTCCGGGCTCGGCGGCCTGTCCGAGGACGCGCACCTCGGCCTGCGGGTCGTGGGCACCCTGGCCCGCCGGTACGGGATCCGCGTCACCTTCGCCGACTCGCCCTGGCTGGGCACCTCCGTCGTCGTGGTGGTACCGCACAAGTACTTCAGCCCGCTGGCCGCCGCCCCGGCCGCCACGGCGCCCGAGCGGCCCGCCGGCGTCCCCGCGGTGCCGGCGCAGTCCGAGGCCGAACACGACATGGACGACGCCGGACACACCGGTGACTCCACCCCCGGAGGACTTCCCCGCCGCCGCAGCCTCCGGCGGAGCGCCGCCGAGCCGCGGGAGACCGTGCGTGCCCAGGCCGCCGGACAGCGGTCCGCCGGCGTGCCCGACGTCCCGCCCGACGCCTCGTTCGCCGGCCTGGCCGCCTTCGCCACCGCCGGTCGTGACATCGGCGCCCCGGCCCCCAGGGCGGCAGCCGACGACCGCGAGTCCACCGAGCCCCGTACGGAAGAAAGCGACTGGTCCGCATGACGACGCAGCAGGGAACCGATGTCAGCTGGGCTCTCCGCGACCTCGCGGAGAGCATCCCGGAGATCCGCTTCACCCTGGTGGCCTCCAGCGACGGCAAGGCGATCACCTCCTACGGCGCCGACGACCCCGACGACGTGGACCGCTTCGCCGCGGTGGTCGCCGGACTGCAGGCGCTCGCACAGCCGGTGGCCGAGCAGTTCCCGGCGGCCGCCGGGCAGCTCAGGCTGGCCATGATCGAGGTCGACGGCGGCCACCTGTTCGTGGTCCGGGCCGGCCAGGAGACCTACCTCGGCGTCCTCGCCAAGGAAGGCCTCGACCAAGGCCTGCTGGGCCATCAGATGCGGGATCTGGCGCGGAGGATGGGCGAGCTGCTCGGCACCACTCCGCGGCTGGAGGAGCACTCTGGATGAGTGCTCCCCGCCGGCCCACCGACCCGACCGGGCTCGAGCGCTACTACGTGCTCACCGGAGGCCGCAGCAAACCGGCCGGCCCCGCGGCGACCCTGGACGTGGCGACCCTCGTGGTCTCCCGGACGGGGCCGCAGCCGTCGCCCCAGCCCGGCCTGCAGCACGAGCACGAGGAGATCCTCCGCCGCTGCCGCGAACCGCTGTCGGTGGCGGAGCTCGGCGCCCACCTGGGCCTGCCCTTCAACATCATCGCGGTACTCCTGGCCGATCTGCTCGAAGCAGGACGCGTGGAAACCCGTGACCCCGTCCCGGCGAACTCCGCCGGACTCGGGCCCGACCTCGCGCTCCTTGAGGAGGTACTCAGTGGACTTCAAAGGCTTTGACCCCACCGGCCGGACCACGGCGGCGGACGGCACCCGCTCGGTGAAGGTCATGATCGCCGGTGGCTTCGGCACCGGGAAGACCACCATGGTCCGCTCGGTCAGCGACATCCGGCCGCTCACCACGGAGGAGACCCTCACCCAGGCCAGCGCCGGTGTGGACCACCTGATCGGTGTGACGGACAAGCAGCAGACCACCGTCAGCCTGGACTTCGGCAAGATCGGCATCAACGACGAGCTGGTGCTCTACCTGTTCGGCACGCCGGGCCAGGAGCGCTTCTGGTTCCTGTGGAACGGGCTCTTCAAGGGGGCGCTGGGCGCGGTGGTCCTGGTCGACACCCGCCGGCTCGCCTCCAGCTTCCGCGCCATAGAGGAGATGGAGCGCCAGAACGTCCCCTTCGTGATAGCCCTCAACGTCTTCCCCGACAGCCGGGACCATCCGGTCGAGGAGATCCGCGACGCGCTGGACATCCCGGAGGACATCCCCGTCGTCGCCTTCGACGCCCGTGACCGGGCCGCGAGCCGTGACGTCCTCGTCGCGCTCATACGACATCTGCAGGAACGCGCCGTCGCCCTGGAGCCCCGATGACCGAACGGACCTCCCACGGTCCCGCCACCGCAACCGGCTGCCCCGTCGCCCACGGGGGAGCCACCCGGCTGTACGGGCCCGAGACGACCCATGACATGGAGAGCGTCTACGCGCGGCTGCGCCGCGAGCACGGCGCGGTGGCGCCGGTCCTGATCGAGGGCGACGTCCCGGCCTGGCTGGTGCTGGGCTACCGGGAGAACCGGCGGGTGCTCGACAACCCGCTCCAGTTCAGCCGGGACGCCCGGATCTGGCGGGACTGGAAGGAAGGACGCGTCGACGACGACCTGCCGGTGATGCAGATGGTCGGCTGGCGCCCCGACTGCGTCTCCCAGGACGGCGAGCCGCACCGCCGGCTGCGCGGAGCGGTCACCGAAAGCCTCCAGGCGGTCGCCGGCCGCGGCATCCGGCGTCACGTCGCGCACTTCGCGGACAAGCAGATCGACGCCTTCGCCAAGGCCGGCCGGGCCGACCTGGTGGCCGACTTCGCCGAGTACCTGCCCATGCTGGTGCTCACCCGCCTGTTCGGCCTCGCGGCGAGCGAGGGGCGCAGCCTCGCCGAGTCCAGCAACCATGTCATCAAGGGAGGCGCGGACGCCCTCGTCCACAACGCCCGGATCATGACGATCCTCGGGGAGCTCGCCGAGCGCAAGCGCCACGAGCCGGGTGCCGACTTCACCACCGGGCTGCTCGGACACCCGGCCCGGCTCGACGACGAGGAGATCCTCCACCACCTGCGGCTGGTGCTGATCACCGCGCACACCACCACCAGCAACCTGCTGGCCCGGGTGCTCCAGGCGATCCTCACCGACGACGCCCGGCTCGCCGCCCTGGTGGGCGGCGAACTCGCCCTGTCCTCCGTGGTGGAGGAGGTCATGTGGAACACCCCGCCGCTCGCCGTGCTGCCCGGCCGGTTCGCCACGGCCGACCTCCAGCTCGGCGACGCCGCGGTCAAGGAGGGCGACATGCTCCTGCTCGGGCTGGCGGCGGGCAACCTCGACCCGGAGATCCGCGCCGCCGGCGACGTGTCGCTCCAGGGCAACCACTCGCACCTGGCGTTCAGCTCCGGCCCCCACGAATGCCCGGGGCAGGGCATCGGGCACGCCATCATCGAGATCGCGGTCGACGTCCTGCTGCACCGGCTGCCGGGACTGCGGCCGGCCGTGGCGCCGAACTCGCTGACCTCCACCGCCTCGACGTGGATGACCGGCCTGGACAGCCTGCCGGTGGAGTTCCCCGTCCGCTGACCCGGGCGAACACCACACGGTGGCCGCGTCCCCTTCCCGCCGAGGGGGCGCGGCCGCCGTGTCGTGCACGCTCCTTCGCGCCGGACGTCAGTTCACCGACAGCAGGTCGTCCACCGACCCCCGGCCCGCCCGCTCCGCCGCGGCGGCGGGCGTGTCCTTGTCCGCCGCGTAGCGCCCGGTCACCAGCGCCCATTCGTAGTTGCCGTTGATCCAGTGCTGCACGGCCTCCACCCCCATCGAGGTGCGCAGGCGCTCGTCCTCCGACAGACCCAGCTCGTCGCACATCTGCGGCACGCGGGCCTCGAGTTCCAGGTACTCCACCAGGCAGGCGGCGGTCATCCGGTACGCCTCGGCCGCCGCCTCCTCCCAGGAACAGCCCAGTTCACGGCGGAGGACGGCTATCAGGTTGTGGCCGTCGCCCCGGCGCCGCTCCCGCTCGAAGGAGTGGATGTCGTTCATGAAGCCGATGACGTCCGCGGCCAGGTCCCTCATCCGTTCCATCACGGGATGGGCCTGGACCTGCGCCGGCACCTCGAAACCGCGGCTGCGTTCACCCGCGTCGATGCTGTGGTGTATGCCCACCGTCCGGCGGCGGAACCGCGCGTACTCCTTCACGGTGAGCGTGCCCTCGAGGCCGGCCGCCGCGAGGTCCACCTCCTCGCAGTGCGCGGTGAGGAACCGGCCCCAGGAGGCGGCGAACCGGGTCTGCCAGGTGAGTGACATGCCACGCGACAACTGGGCCCAGACCTCCGCCCAGGCCTGGGTGATCGGGCACACCACCCGGGGCGGGCTGTCCGCCGGACGCAGCGGGGTGACGATCAGTTCACGGGCCACCTCGGTGACCCGGTCGGCCCGGTCCGGCCGGCCGGAGTCGAACTGGTCGTCGAACAGGAAGGCGAGGGAGAACCAGTTCATCAGCACCGTCATGTCCTCGGCGGAGGCGTACGGGTAGGTGCGCGCCGCAGCCTGGGGCAGGTCCCACGAGCAGTACTCCTCGAACCCCGCGTCGCTCCGTACCAGCCCCCGGTCACGCACCCAGCGCAGGTGCCGCTCCCGCGCGTACTCCAGATGAGGGCTGACCGGTGTGGAGAAGGGCAGGTCGAAGGTGACGTCCTGAGGCATGGGGGTTCCTTTCGGGACGGGCGGTGGGCTCCAGAAGTGTCCTGAACAAGCCACGTGGACGCACAGAGCCGTTCCGAAGCTGCCCTTCCGGTCATGAACACATACCCTTTAAACATGTGACCTGTAGCACTTTCGGCGTCACATGCCGGGAGAACGTGCCCCGGCGCGCACCCTGCCCCCGCCCGCACGCCTGGGGCGCACGCGAAACCGGGGCCCCGGATGTCCCGGAGCCCCGGCCTCGGCACGGTGACCGGTGGTCAGTCCCGGCCCTTGCCCTTCGTGTGGTCGGGCCACACGCCGGTCCTTCGCTCGACCGCCTGGGCGCTGGTCCGGTCGATGACCGCCCGCACCACGGCGAAGATGGCCCCCTGGATCGCCGCGGCCAGCAGGATCTCGCCCCACCGGCGGTCCCGGTCCAGGGCGTCGGGCGCGTCGTCCTCGTGCCTGATCGCCTTCCAGGTCTTCTGGAAGGCCGTGGTGGCCAGCCGTCCGCCGCCCCAGCTGAGCGCGAACCCGAGGGGCTTGTAGGCGGTGGGCAGGTTCTGCTTCTTCTGCGTGAATGTGGCCAAGGGGTTTCTCCTTCGTTCCTCGGTCGGTCAGGCCGGACCTGCCCGCGCCGTCGGTCAGGACGGTCGCGGACGCCCCGCTCCGGGCACCTCCTCGCCCGGCGGAACCGGGCCGGGCGGCGTCCCGTCACCGAACGGCCGGCCGCCGAGCTGCTCCCGGTGATGCGGGGACAGCCAGGCCGGCAGGTCCGGTCCCAGCGGCACCACCCGCGTGGGGTTGATGCCGGTGTGCACCATGTAGTAGTGCCGTTTGATGTGGTCGAAATCGACCGTGTCCCCGAAACCGGGGGTCTGGAAGAGGTCGCGGGCGTACGCCCAGAGCACCGGGTTCTCCGTCAGCTTCCACCGGTTGCACTTGAAGTGGCCGTGGTAGACCGGATCGAAACGCACCAAGGTGGTGAACAGCCGGACGTCCGCCTCGGTGACGGTGTCGCCCATCAGGTAGCGCCGCCGCTCCAGCCGCCGGGCCAGCCGCTCCAGCCGGTCGAACACCGCGGCGCAGGCCTCCTCGTAGTCGGCCTGGTTGGTCGCGAAACCGGCCCGGTACACCCCGTTGTTGACGTCCCGGTGGACGTCCTCCATCACCTCGTCCATCTCCGCCCGGAGCGCCTCGGGGTACAGGTCCGGGGCGCCCGCACGGTGGTGGGCGGTCCACTCGGTGGCGAGGTCCAGGGTGATCCGCCGGTAGTCGTTGGTGACCAGCGCGCCGCTCGGGACGTCGACGACCGCGGGCACGCTGACGCCGCCGGGGTGGTCCGTCTCCCGCCTGTCGTAGGCCTCGTGCAGGAACCTGATGCCGAGCACCGGGTCGCGGCCGCCGGGGTCGAGGGTGAAACGCCAGCTGCGGTCGTCCTGGACGGGGTCCGCGATCGCCAGGGAGATCGCGTCCTCCAGGCCCAGCAGCCGACGGGAGATCACCGCCCGGCTCGCCCACGGACAGGCCCGGCTGACCACCAGCCGGTACCGTCCCTCCTCCACCGGCCAGCCGTCCCGGCCGTCGGCGGTGATCCGGTCCGTGAAGTGGCTCGGCGACCGCGTGAACTTCTTGCGGCCGTACTCGGTGTTGCCCTCGCCGCCGCTCATCGCCGCCCTCTCGCCTGCCGTCCGCGGACCGGGTCGTTGTCCGTTCCCAGGGACGCGTTCCCTCTTTTCGGCGATCGGCACCGCCGAAGATCCCGTGCGGTGGGCGTGGAGCGGGATCGCGCGGTGCCGGCGGGACCCGCGGGAGGAGGGCGAGCCCGGGAGGCGGTGGGGGAGCGCTCGCGGCACACGGCGCGGGGAGGGGCGGGACGCTGGTGGGCCCCGCCACGACGGGGGAGCGCGGCGGGACCCGACAAGCGTCTGCCCCGCCTTCACGGCTTCATGCGCACCGGCCCGGCGGAATTCCGGGCCGGCCCCCGCATCACCCCCGCGGGCGACGCCCGGCCGGGCTCCGGGTCACTCGTCGCAGGCGACGGCGGGACCGGCCACCATGCCGCCGGTGCGGAACGTCTGGCCCTTGGGCATCCAGTACCCCAGCTTCGACACCACGCTCGAGCACGCGTCGGTGGTGGTGGCCCGGACGACCACCGTGGCGGGGTTGCCCGGCTGGAGGTCGGTGAGCGCGCAGTCCAGCGAGTGGGTCAGACGCTGCTCGGACGGGTGCCGGCCGATCAGCGGGTTGACGCAGCGCGCGTCGTCCGTGGTGAGCCGGATCCCGGAGTCCTCCTCGCCGATCAGCCCGAACCGCCCGCTGCCGTCGCCCTCCGCGCTGTCCCGGTGCACTGTGTACGTCAGCACGGTGGTCCGGCCCGCGCGCAACCGCTCCTGGTCCACCTCGATGCGGTGGGTGGGCTCCCGCAGCGGCTGGGTGAGGGTGAGCGGGGCGGTCGCCTTCCCCCGCACGTCCACCCCGGCGGGCGTGGAGCGGACCCGGACCTCGGCGGTGATCTCGTACGTCCCCGGACCGGCGTAGTCGGCGGAACCGGGCAGCGCGCCCCGGGCGACGACCTCGCCGTCCCTGCGGGCCGTCCAGGTGCCGGAGGTGTGGCAGGCGTACGTCCGCCCGCCGGGCGCCGAGCACGAGGCGGGGGCGGACAGGGCGAGGGACGGACCGCCGGTGGAGGTGCAGAGGCTCAGCGACGCCTTGCCGCCGCCGCTCCCGCGCAGGACACCGGCCGGGGCGCAGAGGGTCTCCGCGGCCGGATCAGCGGGGGCGGCCGCCACCGCGACGGGGGCGGATCCGCGGCTGTCGGACGGTTCCGCCTCCGACAGCCGCTGTTCGACGAGCGGGGAGAGGGCGGTCAGCGCCACGATCACCGCTCCCGCGGTCAGGGCGGCACGGGTCCGCCGGGTCAGCGTGGCACGGGGCGGCGGGGTCGGGGATGCCGTCACCGGTTCCTCCGGGGGTAGGCAGCGTCGGGTCCGCCGCCGAGCATGGAGGACCCGCACCCGCCGTCCCCGCCACGCCCCCCTGACACGCCGCCCCCTCACCTGCCCGCACCAACCGCCACCACGGCCCACCCGCCCCGCCCCCGACAGCACCGGTCCCGCCCACCTCGGCCCACCCGCCCCGCCCCCGACGGCACCGGTCCCGCCCACCTCGGCACACCCGGCCCGCCCACGTGGGGCACGGGGGCCAGACCTGCTCACCCGGGGCGCCGGGGCCGGCCCCGCGGGGCGCTAGCTCTTGCCGAAGGCGGTGACGGAGACCGCGGCGTTCGCGGACACCGGGACCTTGCCGGACTCCCACCGCACGCTCAGCGGCTCCCGCTCGTCCGGGGGCGTGACCAGCAAGGTGGCCGGGGTCTTCGCCTTGGACCCGGTGAGCCTCGCGTCGCTGTAGGACAGCGTCGCCCACGCGCTCTCCCCGGGGGAGAGCCTGACCGTGGTGACCGGTGTCCCCTCGATCCGCCGCGGGTCGGGCCCCAGCTGCGCCCCGGAGGCGTCCGTGAAGGCCGCGCCCGGATAGCCGCGCAGCGTGCAGGAGCGCTGCGACTGGTTGGTGAGGGCCACCGCGAAGCTCCGCTGTCCCGCACCCGCCTCGCCCGTTCCCACCGAGGCCGCCAGCCCGGAGGTGCGGCAGCGGTCGGAGGAAGCGCCCGGGGACCGCGGCGGGGCGGAGGAGGCCGGCGGATCGGCCGGGGCCGACGTGGCGGCGGAGGCGGAGGCCGGGGCGGACGGGTCGGGGGCGGCCGAGGACGGCCCCGCGTCCGTCGCCTCACCGCCCGCGCGGGCGGAGGAACCGCCGTCGGTCCCCGAACAGCCGGTCAGCAGGAACGGCACGGGCAGCAGCGCGGTCGCAAGCCACAGAACGCCGCGGTGCCGCGTCGCACGCGAGAGGCCCATCGTCGTCCACACTCCCGGGAGATCGTCGTGCCGGATGCTCCCGTCATGCTCCTCCGGCCGTCCGGTTCCGGAAAGACCGGATCCGGACTCCTCAGACGGCGTCGAGAAGTGGCAGTTCCGCCCAGATCGTCTTGCCGTCGGGAGTGTGCCGGGTGCCCCAGCGCTGGGTCAGCTGCGCAACCAGCAGCAGACCCCGCCCGCCCTCGTCGAAGGTCCGCGCCCGCCGCAGGTGCGGCGCGGTGTGGCTGGTGTCCGACACCTCGCAGATCAGCGTGGAGGCGCCGTGGATCAGCCGCAGGCGGATGGGGCGCGCCCCGTACCGGATGGCGTTGGTGACCAGCTCGCTGACCACCAGCTCCGCGGTGAAGGTGGCCTCCTCCAGGCCCCAGTGCTCGACCTGCTTCACCGCCTGCTTGCGGATCGCCGCCACCAGCGCCGGGTCCGCGGGGATGTCCCAGGTCGCCACCCTGGAGGAGGGCAGCCCGCGCGTCCGCGCCAGCAGCAGCGCGACGTCGTCGGCCACGTCGCCCTGGGGGAGCAGCCTCGCCAGGACCTGCTCGCAGCTGTCGTCCAGCGAATCGGCCGGCTCCGCCAGCGCCTCCTGCAGGAGTATGCGGCCGGCGTCCACGTCCAGGCCGCGGTTCATCACCAGGCCGTCGGTGTAGAAGGCGAGGACCGTCCCCTCGGCCAGCTCCAGCTCGGCCGCCTCGAACGGCAGCCCGCCCACGCCCAGCGGGGGACCGGCCGGCATCTCCACCGGCTCGGGAAGACCGCCCGGGCGGACGATGAGCGGCGGCTGGTGCCCGGCGCGCGCCAGGGAGCAGCGCCGGGACACCGGGTCGTAGACCGCGTAGAGACACGTCGCGCCGACCTCGCCCGGGCTGCCGTCGTTGCCCGCCTCGTCGGAGAGGCGGACCACCAGGTCGTCGAGGTGGGTGAGGAGTTCGTCGGGCGCCAGGTCGATGTCGGCGAGGGTACGCACCGCGGTGCGCAGGCGGCCCATGGTGGCCGAGGCCTGCACGCCGTGGCCCACCACGTCGCCGACCACCATCGCCACCCGCATCCCGGAGAGCGGGATGATGTCGAACCAGTCCCCGCCCACACCGCCCGCCCGGGCCGCCGGCAGGTAGCGCGAGGCGGCCTGCAGCGCCGCCGTGACCGGCAGGGAACGCGGCAGCAGGCTCCGCTGCAGGGCCAGCGCGACCTCCCGTTCCCGCGAGTAGCGCCGGGCGTTGTCGATGCAGACGGCGGCCGTCGCCGCGACCTCCTCCGCCAGCAGCACGTCGTCGCGGGAGAAGGGCTCGGGCTGCCGGTGACGGGTGAACAGGGCGACACCGAGGATCATGCCGCGGGCCCGCAACGGCACCGCCATCGCCGAGTGCATGCCGACCTCGACCGCGCGGCTGTCGAGGCCCACCCGGTACGAGAAGCGCCGCGCCAGGTCCTCCGGCGCCTCGGTGACGACCAGCGTCCGCGCGCGGCTGAGCGCTTCCGCCTGCAGCGTCGACGAGGGGTAGGCGGCCAGCTCGCCGACGCCCGGCAGGCCCTTCGCCCGCTCGGCCACCGAGCGGTCGGCGACCCGGCGCAGCCGCACCGGCACGGCCGGCGACGGCGGCTCCGAGGGCGGGTCGCCGCCGTGCTCGGGATCCAGCAGGTCGACGGACACGTGGTCGGCGATCGCCGGCACCAGCACGTCGGCGAACTCCTGGGCGGTGCGCCGGACGTCGAGCGTGGTGCCGACCCGGGAGCTCGCCTCGTTTACCAGCTGCAGACGCTCACGGGCGCGCAGCTGCTCGGTGAAGTCGTGGGAGGCCAGGGACACCCCGCAGATCTCCCCGCGGTCGTCACGGACCGGCGCCATGCTGGTGAGCCAGGCGCGGACCGTGTTGCCGCTGCCCATCTGCGGAAGGAAGACGCGCACCGAGTCGTGCTCGCCGGTCGCCAGGACGTTGCGCATGGCCCGCTCGACCTCGGCGAGTTCCGGGCGGGCGCCGATGTCGGTCACCCGCAGCCCGCGCAGCCGGTCGGCCGGGGCGCCGAGCACCCTCGCCATGTCGGCGTTCATGGCGCGCAGCCGCAGGCGGGTGTCGAAGACGGCCATCGCGCAGGGGGACTGCACCAGCTCCACCATCGCCAGCGGGTCGTCGGGCCTCAGCGGGCCGGAGCTCCCGCCGACCGGCGCCACCAGCAGCCAGTGACCGGGACGGTCCTCCGCCGGGGGTCTGCGGTGACCGATCAGAGGCACCCGCACCGCCCGCCCGTCCCGGTGACGCAGCGCCACCGTCGCCGTCGTCCGGCGCTCGACGGGCACGGGGGTGAGCAGGTTCTCGCAGCCGTCCTCGGCGACGCACAGCACGGAGACGGGGCGGCCCACCACCTCGTCCGGGGAGTACCCGAGGAGCCGGACGGCGCCGTCGTTCCACTCGAGCACCACGCCGTCGTCGTCGACGACAGCCCGTGCCGTCGCGGCATCGTCGAGCGGGTTGACCGGGCTCATGGTCGGCACTCCATCGCGGACACTGTCCGTGACCGTCGGGTCACGTCGGTCCCAGCGTAGTACCTCCGCGCGGGGCGTGTGCCGCGGCCTTGGGCCGTGCGGGCGGCGGGCCCCGCCCCGGGCGCCCCGGCACAGGGTCCGGCGGCCGGTGCGCGAACCGTTCCGGGTACCGGCCCGAACGGGTGTACCCAGTGGTGTGACCTGGACGTTTTTACGCTCCGCCGGACGAGCGGTACCTTGGCGCCATGCCAGCTCTCAATGTGGAGTTCAGCGACCGCGAGCTCGAGGACCTGCGGCAGATCGCCAAGGAGCGCGGTACCTCCATGAAGGCCCTGGTACGCGAGGCCGCGGCGGCGGACATAGCGCGGCACCGGGCGCTCCAGGAGGGCGCCGAGGCCTTCCGCCGCTTCTTCACCACGCACGCCGACGAGTTCGCCGCCGCCTTCCCGGACGACGAGCCGCCGCTGCGGGGCGCGGGCCGGGCCGCCTGACCCATGGCCTCCCTCCTGCACATCGACGTGCCCTGGCTGCTCCAGCGTCATGAGGAGGTCCTTCCGGACCAGCCGACCATCACCGACTTCTCGGCGCTGGTCGCCGCCGTCGCCCGCCACCGGGTGGACCCGCCCCGGCTCGGCGTGGACTCCGATCCGGCCTGGCGCGCCGCGGCCCTGCTGCACACCATCGCCGTGCTCAGGCCGCTGCCGTCCTCCAACGCCCGTTTCGCCTGTGCCACGGCGGTGGCCTACATGTACGCCAGCGGGGCGGGCATCGACCCGCCCTACGGCGCGCTCGTCGACCTCGCCCGCGACCTGATCGCGGGCAAGACCGACGTCTACGGGGCCGCCGACCGCCTCAGGGAGTGGCAGCTGTGATCCGAAGGCGGCCCGGCCCACGGTCAGCGCCGCCTTCGGTGGCTGGTGTCGCACCACGGATAGCGCTCGCTCAGCCGGCAGGTGCACAGCGCCACCCGGAAACGGTCCGAGGACACCACCGTGCCGTCCTCGAGCTCCACCTCCACCGGGCCGTCCACCAGCATCGGCCCGCGGCGCGGCACCACGACGCGGTGCGCCCGCTCACCACGCCCGGGCGGCACCGGACCGCGGTTCTGCTCAGACGGGTCGTTCGGCACGGACCACCACCAGCTCTTCCCTCTCGGTGCGCGCCTGCTCCGGGGAGATCAGCCCCCGCTGCCGCAGCCAGTGCACCCGGTCGCGCAGCACCGGCCCGAAGGCCACCTGGCGCCGCAGGGTCACGGAGGCCTTGAGCCCGGCCGCCCGCAGCTGCTCCACGGTGGCCGAGGGCCCGGAGAGCTCGGAGTGCACCATCAGCAGCACCCCGCCCGGGCGCAGCAGCCCCGGCGCTTCCCGGCAGATCCGGTCGACCACCAGCCGTCCGTCGTCCCCGGCGTCCCAGGCCCGCGCCTGCCTCGGACGGCCGCGCAGACCGCCCGGCGGCGTCGGCACGTACGGGGGATTGGCGGTGATCACGTCGAACGCCTCGCCCCGTACCGGCGCGAACAGGTCGCCGCGCATCACGCGCACCTTCACCCGGTGCAGCAGGGCGTTGAGCCGGACGCCGGCCACCGCGCGGCGGGAGACGTCCACGGCCGTCACCTCCGCCCCCCGGCGGGCGGCCGCCAGGGCCAGTGCGCCCGAGCCGGTCCCCACGTCGAGGACGCGGGCGCCGGCGGCCAGGGATTCGGCGGCCAGGGCTTCGGTCAGGAGGACGGTGTCGTCCTGCGGGGCGTACACCCCGGGAACTACCAAGGGAGGATTCACACCGGCCGAATACCCCGGTGCGACGGCACCATGGCCCACCTGCCCGTTCCCGTCACCCGTCCAGGGCCACCACCCCCGGGCGCGCCGCCCGCCGCCGGTCACCGCCCCGCTCACGCGGCCGCCGCCACGGTGTCCGGCAGCGGGGCGCGCAGGGCCGTGCCGTTCGCCCGCCAGCAGGCCATCACGTGGTCGGCCAGCCGGTCCTCCAGGAACACCGTGGCGTCCATGCCGAAGACCACGTCGCCCTCCAGATACGGCTCCTCCTCCAGCAGGCCGCCGATCACCTCGTGCCGGACCACCTGCTCGTGCACCGCGTCCGCCTCGACGTGCTCGTCGTAGAAGAACTCGGCCGCCGGTCCCGCGCCGGTGCGGCGCATCGCCTCCGCGAGGCGGCGGGAGCCGGGTGAGGAGGTGATCTCGACGGCGGCGAAATGGCCCACCAGCGCGCCGCGCAGCGCGCGGTGCAGGCCCAGCAGGGACATCAGGTTGACCACGGCCAGGGCCGGCGCGGGGGAGGGGCCGAGATAGCGGCCGTAGGAGGTGTCCAGACCGAGGTCGGCCATGAGGTCGGCGAACAGCTTGGCGTGCACCCGCTCGGCGCGGCCGCCGCCGAACTCGTCGAACTCCACGGACACCATGGCGGCCTTCGCCCGGCCCCACAGCCGGGGCAGCACCCAGGCGTGCGGGTCCGCCTCCTTGAGGTGGTAGACCGAACGCAACGCGGCGTACTCGCGCAGATGGCGCAGCTCGCCCTCGTCGCGCAGGAACCAGGTGACGCTCGTGCCCTCGGCCGGCTCGGTCAGCAGCTCCTTGACGGCGGAGCGCAGGTCGTCGTGGACGGGCACGTCGCGGCGCAGCGCCGCGAGGAACCGGCGCTCCATGGCCCGGCGCACCGTGAGCAGGCCAGGGTCCCACTCCATGGCCGGGTCGACGCCCGCGAAGCCGCGGTAGTGCAGTTCGTAGCAGCAGTACAGGGCGAGCTGCAGGTCGTCGCCGTACGGGTCGGCGGCGTCGGCGCCCTCCGGCCCGGGCGGCGGGACCTCGCCGCGCAGCAGCGCGAGGACCCCCGCGGACAGCGGGCCGCGGGGGGCGGGGAGCTCGGGGGCGTGGCGGTCGGGGAGATCGTCGCGGTCGTGACTCATGCGGCCCGGGTACCCGCCGCGACGCCGGGTACCCGGGCGGACCTCCAGGTCAGCGCTGCCGTCGGGCCTGTTCCTGGGCCGCGGGGTCGGGCGAGGTGGCGTCGCCCGCCTCGCCGGGGCGCCCCGGGCCGTCCTTGGCCCGGTCCCGGTCGGTGACGCGGGCCGCGGCCTCCTCGGCCTCCCGGAACGCCTCGGCCAGCGCGGTGCGCGGCGGTTCCTCCCGGTGGTCGCCCCTGCTTCGGTCGCCGTGGCTGTGGTGGTGGTTCACCGTTCGTCTCCTCGGTTGTCACGAGTGCTGTCATGTCGCCCCGGAGGGCGGACTGCGGGTACCCGGCACGGCCCCGGGCAGACCCGCCGGCTCCGCTCAGGCCATCTGGCGCCGGACCAGCTCGTGCAGCCGTCCTCCCCGGTCGGCCAGCAGCGCGGCGGGCGTGCCGGTCTCCGCCACGCGCCCGTCCTCCATCACGATCACCCGGTCGGCGTCCATCACCGTGGACAGCCGGTGTGCGATCACCACGCGGGTCGCCTCCAGCGCGCGGGTGCTCTCGATGACCCGTCGCTGCGTCTCGTTGTCCAGCGCGCTGGTCGCCTCGTCGAGGAAGAGGATCCGCGGCCTGCGGATCAGCGCCTGCGCGATCATCAGCCGCTGCCGCTGCCCGCCGGAGAGCGAGCCGCTGCCGGCCACCAGGGTGTGCAGCCCCATCGGCATCCGCCGGATGTCGTCGCCCAGCCCGGCCAGCTCCGCCGCCGCCATCACCTCCTCGGGTGAGTACGGCTCGTGCCCGCGGACGATGTCCAGCACCGACCCGGTGAACGGCTGGGCGTGCTGCAGCACCACACCGCACTGCCGCCGCACCGCCGCGTGGTCCAGCGCGGCCAGGTCCTGGCCGTCGTAGAGGACGCTGCCGGAGGCGGGCCGGTCGAAGCCGATCAGCAGCCGCAGCAGCGTCGACTTCCCGCAGCCGCTCGGGCCGACGATCGCCAGGAACTCACCCGGACGGACCTCGAAGGAGACGTCGTCGAGAACCGGCGGCCCGTCGTCGGAGTAGCGGAACGACAGCCGCCGCGCCTCGATCGCCCCGGAGAGCCGGCCCGGCGGGGTGCTCGCGCTCCGCACCTCCGGCACCGCGTCCAGCACCGGCCTGAGCTCCTCGAACAGCGGCAGCGCGGCGACCACCGAGACCGCGGCGCCGGTGAGCTGGGTGACCGAGCCCAGCAGCATCGTGACGGCCGTGTTGAAGGCGAGGAAGTCGGCGGCCGGCATCGCGCCCCGCGCCGGCCCCGCCAGCAGCACGAACATCAGCAGCGAGCACACCGGCAGGGCCACCGAGCCGAGCACCGCGTTCAGGTTCTTGATGCCGCCGAGCCGGCGGTGCATCTCACGGCTGCGGGCGAACCCGCCCGCCCAGGCGGCGTAGGCGTAGTTCTCGGCCGCCGCCACCCGCAGCTTGGGCAGCCCCCGCAGGGTCTGGAACGCCTGGTTGTTCAGCTGGTGGGTGAGCCGGACCAGCCGGCGCTGCCACCGCACCTGCCACAGGCCCAGCAGCAGGAACACCCCGGCCAGCACCGCCAGCAGAGCCATGGCGGCCAGCGCCATGCTCACGTCGTACCAGAGCAGCAGCCCCAGGTTGACCGTCCCGACCGTCAGTGACTGGGCCGCCACCGGGCCGACCCCGGCCAGCAACTGCCGGATCCGGCTGATGCCCATCGCCGCCCCGGCCAGCTCGCCGGTGGACCGGCCGGCGAAGAAGGCCGCCGGCAGCCGCAGCAGCCTGTCCCACACGGCCGGCTGCAGCACGGCCTCGATCCGGCCCTCCAGCCGGAGCATCGTCATGTTCTGGAGCAGCAGGAACACCGCGGACACCACGGCCGCCACCAGCACGGCGGTGCAGGCCAGCGCGATCAGGTCGGTGCGCGCCTGCGGCACGTACCGGCCCAGCACCTTGCCGGTGACCACCGGCACGGTCACCCCCACGGCGACCGTCACCAGTCCGCCGAGCAGCAGCGACACCACGTCCCGACGGGCGCCGGACAGCACGAACCGGGCCAGCCGCAGCGGGGTGGTGCGCCGCTCGGGGAGGGGACGGAAGAACATGACCGCCCGGGCGCCGTAGTCGTCGGCGTTCTCCGCGCCGATCCGGGTCTCCCGGCCGGTGGTCGGGTGCACCGCCACGTAGCCGCCGCGCCGCCACAGCAGCGCCACCGGGGCGCCGGACAGGGCCCGGAAGCCCAGGAGCGGGCCGACGTCCTCCTTCCACCACCGGCCGCCGCCCAGCCGCACGGTGCGCGTGCGCACCCGCGAGACGGCGGCGATGCGCTCCACCGGGTCCAGCCGTTCGGCCCCCGCGGCGCCGCGTGCCGGGTCGGTGAGCGTCACGCCCGCGGCCCGGGCCACCAGGCGGCAGGCCGCCCAGGTGGCGTCCTCGTCCACCTCGGTGATGCGGCGGCGCGACGGGCCGCCCAGCGACGCCAGCAGGGTGCGGTCCGCACGGTCGCGGGCCTCCCGGCCCGCCCGGACGCCCGCCGCGGCGCGGCTCTCGTGCGACCGCTCCTGTTGCTCGATCCAGCGGTCCAGGGTGGAGAGCAGCCGGAACTGCCGGTCCACCATGCCCTGCCAGAGCGCCGGGTCCACGAGCAGGTCGGCGGCGGCCTCCGCGCCGTACACCGCACCGTGGGCGACGCTGCCGGGCGGCACGTGCATCCAGAAGACGTCCTCGTCGGCCTTCCTGGCGAGGTGCTCGGCGGCCTGCTGGAAGCCGGGCTCGGTGGAGAACCCCTCGGTGAACTCGGCGGTGAACACCGCCGCCATCGGTGCCTGGAACAGCACCGACAGGCCCCGCCCCACGCCGAGCGCCAGCGCGTGCTCCAGCGGGCCCGACTCCGACGCGCTGTAGCGCGGGCTCAGGTGCCGCGGATTGCCGTACCCGTCGTGGACCCAGGTCTGCTCGGTCACCGGCTGGTACAGCTCGCGCAGCTGGATCCGGCGGACCGCGCAGTCCCGCAGCGGCCGGGCCACCAGGGTGTGCTGCGGCCCGGCGACCGGGCCGAGCAGGAGCGAGCCCGCCTCCAGCCGGCCCAGGTGGTACCAGTGGCCCTGCCCCATCGCGTCCACGGCGAACAGGTCCAGCGCCCCCTCGGCCACCAGCCACAGCACCTGCGGGCCCTCCAGGTCCAGCCGCGGGCCGGAGCAGTCCACCAGGGTGCCAAGCGCGCCGAGCGCCTGGAGGCCGTCTTCCCGCGAGGGCCGGTCGCCCTCGTGCCCGGACGTCATCTACCGCTCCCTGACGAGTCGTGCGTAGGCCCCGCCCGCGGCCACCAGCTGATGGTGGGTGCCGCGTTCGACGATCCCGCCGTGCCGGAGCACCACGATCTCGTCGCTGTCGCGGACCGTGCTCAGCCGGTGCGCGACGACGACGCACGCGCAACCGCGGCGGCGCAGGTTGTCCATCACCACCAGCTCGGTCTCGGCGTCCAGCGCGCTGGTCACCTCGTCGAGGACCAGGACGCTGGGACGGCGGGCCAGGGCGCGGGCGATCTCCAGCCGCTGCCGCTGCCCGCCGGAGAAGTTCCGGCCGTCCTGCTCGACCGGACTGTGGATGCCGCCCGGGCGGCGCATCACCACGTCGTACAGGGCCGCGTCCCGCAGGGCGTCGGCCACCGCCTCGTCGGGGACGGACGGGTCCCAGAGCGCTACGTTGTCGCGGACCGTGCCCTCGAAGAGGAAGACGTCCTGGTCGACGAAGGCGACCGAGGCGGCCAGCGTGCCGCGCGCGATGTCCTCCAGCCGCTGCCCGTCGATCCGGATCACGCCCTCCCAGGGCGTGTACAGGCCGGACAGCAGCCGCGCCACCGTCGACTTGCCGCTGCCGGAACCGCCGACCAGCGCCACCTGCCGGCCCGGGCCCACCGTCAGGTCGAAGCCGCTGATCAGCGGCTCGTCCAGCGGGCTGTAGCCGAAGGCGATGTCCCGCAGCTCGACGTGCCCGCGCAGCCGGCGGGTGGAGTCCTCGCCGCCGCGCGCGTGCAGCGGGTCGGGGCCGAAGTTCTCCACGTCCTTCAGCCGCGCCACGTCGGCCGCGAAGTCCTGGATCCGCCCGGCCACCCCGTTGAGCCGGGTCAGCGGCGCGGTGAAGCGGGTGACCAGCGCCTGGAAGGCGACCAGCAGACCCACCGTGATGTGGCCCTCCACCGCGCGCAGGCCGCCGATCCACAGGATCAGCGCGCTGTTGAGGGTGGCCAGGGTGGGCGCCACCACGCCCAGCCAGGCGGTGGGCACCCCCAGGCGCTGCTGCTCCTCCAGGGTGACGGCGTGCTGCCCGGCCCACTTGCGGAAGTAGCCGTCCTCGCCGCCGGTGGCCTTCATGGTCTCGATCAGCTGGAGGCCGGTGTAGGCGGTGTTGGTGAGCCGTGCGGAGTCCGCGCGCAGCTTGGCGGTGCGGGTGGCGCGCAGCCGCACCACCACCCGCATGGCGACCACGTTGAGCAGCGCGACACCGATCCCGACCGCGGTGAGCTGCGGGTCGTAGGTGTACAGCAGCACCGCGTACAGCACCACCACGACCGCGTCCACGCCCGCGGAGGCCAGGTCCCGGGAGAGGGTCTCGGCGACCGAGTCGTTGGACTCGAGCCGCTGCACCAGGTCGGCCGGGCCCCGCTGGGAGAAGAAGGTGACCGGCAGCCGCAGCAGATGGCGCAGGAACCGGGCGCTGGAGAGGGTGGACGAGATGATCCGCCCGCGCAGCAGATTGCCCTGCTGGAGCCAGGTCAGCACCGCGGTGAGCAGCACGCAGGCGCCCATCGAGGTGAACAGGACCCCCAGCAAGGAGGTCTGGCCGCCGATCAGGAAGGTGTCGATGTAGGTGCGGCTGAGCGCGGGCACGGCCGCGCCGACCAGCACCAGCAGCAGGCTCGCCAGCACGGCTGCGGGCAGGGCACCGGCGGTGCCGCGCAGCCGGGCGGGGAGGGCGCCGAGCGCGCCCGGGCGGCGTCCGCCGCGCCGGAAGTCCGGGCCCGGTTCCATCACCAGGACCACACCGGTGAAGCTGGTGTCGAAGTCCTCCATCGGAACGAACCGGCGGCCCTTGGCGGGGTCGTTGACGTACGCGCCGCGCCGGCCGAACCGCCGTCCCATGCCGTCGAGGACGACGTAGTGGTTGAACTCCCAGAACAGGACGGCGGGGGCCGCCACCCGGGCCAGGGCGGCGGTGTCCATCTGCATGCCCTTGGCGGTCATGCCGTAGCCGCGCGCCGCCTTCAGCAGGTTGCCGGCCCGCGAGCCGTCGCGGGAGACGCCGCAGGCGATCCGCAGCTCCTCCAGGGGGACGTGGCGTCCGTGGTGGCCCAGCACCATGGCGAGCGCGGCGGCGCCGCACTCCACGGCCTCCATCTGGAGCACCGTCGGGGTGCGCACGGTACGGCGGAGCGTCCGGCGGACCGGGGGTCGCCTCGGAGGTACGGCCCGGCGCCGGCCGCGGACGGGCGGCGGCAGGTCCTTCCGGGAGGTCACGCCCTGTGGGGTCACGGCAGGAGCCAATCGACGGGGTGCTGGTCGGCCACGCGGACGGAGGCGGTGGCCTGTGTCATGGAGTCCAGCCGGAAGGGCGGCCCGTCCTCGGTGGACCACGCGTAGCCGCTCCTCGTCGACGACGAGCGGAGCAGCCCGACGGTGACGGCGACCGGCGCGCCGTCCTCGGTGAGACGCGCGGCCAGCCCGGAGTCGCCCAGGAAGGAGGCGATGCGCCGGGGCGACTGCGCCCGCCGCTCCACCGACCGCACCTCGCCGCGCAGCACCCCGTAACGGGAGGCCGGCGCGGTCTGCACGGTGAGGTCCACCCGGTCGCCCTCGCGGACCTCGGCCGCCTCGCCCGCCGGGACGTACACGGTGGCGTACAGCGGCGCGTCGCCGGCCACCACCTTCTCGACCGCCGCCACGTCGGCTCCGGTCTGCAGCACCGCCCCGACGTTCACGGCGAGCGCGGTGACGCGTCCGGCCTCGACCGTCCGCACCAGGACGTCGCCCTCGGCGGTGCGCACCCTCAGGACGGGCGCCTCGGCGCCGAGGCGGTCGCCCTCCTCGGCCACCACCTCGGTCACCTGTCCGGTGACGGGGCTCTGCAGGACGTAACTGCCCCGCCCGTGGGTGAGCACGGCCGGCGCGCTCACCGTGGTGACGACCGAACCGGTCACCGCCCAGAGGGACGCGGCGGCCGTCACGGCCAGGGTCACCGAGAGCACCAGCCAGCCCTGCGGCCGGGCGAGCCGGGCGGGCAGCTCGAGGTCCTCCGGCGACCGCAGCTTGTCGAGCGCCTGCTGGCGGAACTGCACGGGTCTTCCTTCGACTGTGCGGAATACCGGCCGCCTGTGCGGGAACCGGTGCGGAACGCCGGGAATCCCGGAGCCGTGCGACGGCTCCGGGATCCGGCGACGCGGTGTCCGACCGGAGATGTGGGGGACCGGTCGGCAAACGCGTGCGGTCAGAGGCTGTTGACCAGGCCGGTGACCGGAGCGGTGTTCAGGCCGGTGGTGCCCTCGACCGTGGAGATCGCGGTGTTGAGGATGCCGGAGACCGGGACGATGCCGTCGACGACGCCGGTCACGGCACCGAGGGTCTCGCCGAGCAGACCGCCGGAGACGTTGTCCAGCTCGGCGTCGGAGATCTCGGCGGTCTCGACCTGGGGGACGAAGTTCATGGGAACTTCCCTTCGTAAGGGCCTTCTTATGGGGACTCGCGCCGTGGGCCGACCAGGCTCCGGAGGGGGCCTGCGAAGCCCTGCGGCGCGGTTGGATCAAAGCACGGGCGCGTCGCCGTCTTCCACTCAACAACCGCTGCGAGCTGGGCTTTTGCCGCCAGGTCGGCGGGAAGCGTGAATGCCTCGTCACTGCTTGGGGATCTCTTCCACACAAGCGGCACGCGGCGCTCGCAGGCCCTTCTCGCCACGCCCGGCCGGATCGGGCATTGCGGACCGCGGCCGTGCGCCGGCGGACCGCGGCGGGCCGGGACGGTGCCTGCTTCGGGCAGCAGGTGTGCAGATTTCCCGCACGCGGGTCCCGTGGGGCGGGACGGTGAAGGTGACAGTGACGGTCACGGGGGAGGGCGGGCGGCCCGGCCGGCCGTCCCTTGACTTTCCCTCGGCGAGGAACGGAGCATGCCCGCACCGGTGAACATGTGTTCACCCGGCGCATCCGTGGACCTCCGGAACGACGGGAATCGCACCATGACCCTCACCCGTGACCTGCTCATCGGCGGCAAGGACGTGCCCGCCGCCTCCGGACGGACGGAGGAGGACGTCAATCCGTTCACCGGCGAGGTGTACGCGAGGGTCGCCGCCGCCGGACCCGAGGACGTGCGGCGCGCCGTGGACGCGGCGGACGCCGCCTTCGAGGGGTGGGCCGCGCTCTCCCCGTTCGCCCGCCGCGCCATCCTGCTCAAGGCCGCCGACATCCTGGACGGCAAGGCGGAGCAGGTCGCCGAGATGATGGCGAACGAGGCCGGCGGCACCCGCCCCTGGGCCATGTTCAACGCCGGCCTCGGCGCCAACATGCTGCGCGAGGCGGCCGCCGCGGTCACCGCGCCCCGCGGCGAGGTGCTCACCTCCCAGCAGGAGGGGGTGCTCGGCATGGCGGTCCGCGAGCCGCTGGGCGTGGTGGCCGCCTTCGCCCCGTGGAACGCTCCCGTGATCCTGGGCGTCCGCGCCGTCGCCGCGCCGCTCGCCGCGGGCAACACGGTGGTGGTGAAGGCCAGTGAGGACGCGCCGGTGGCCTGCGCCCTCTTCGTCGCCGACGTGCTGCGCGAGGCCGGCCTGCCGGACGGTGTGCTCAACGTCGTCACCAACGCGCGCGAGGACGCGGCCGAGATCGCCGAGACGCTGATCGCCGACCCGCGGGTGCGGGCGGTGAACTTCACCGGCTCCACCGGGGTCGGCCGGATCATCGGCACCCACGCCGCCCGTCACCTGAAGCCGGCGGTCCTGGAACTCGGCGGCAAGAACGCCGTCATCGTGCTCGAGGACGCGGACCTCGACTACGCCGTGGACGCGGCCACCTTCGGCGTCTTCATGAACGCCGGCCAGATATGCATGTCGGGCGACCGCGTCCTGGTCCACGCCTCGCTCGCCGACGAGTTCTGCCGGCGGTTCGCCGCCAAGGCCGCCTCGCTGCCCGCCGGAGACCCGACCCGCCCCGAGACGGTGATCGGCCCCCTGGTCACCGCCGACGCCGCCCGCCGGGTCGCCGCCCTGGTCCGGGACGCCGTCGGCAAGGGCGCCACCGTCCTGACCGGAGGCGGCGACCCGGACGGCGCCGTGCACCCCGCGACCGTGCTCACCGACGTGCCCGAGGACGCCGACCTCCACCACGCGGAGGCCTTCGGCCCGGTCTGCGTGGTGCGCACCTTCACGACCGACGACGAGGCCGTCGCGCTCGCCAACGACACCGAGAACGGGCTCACCTGCGGCATCATCACCGAGAACGCCACCCACGGACTCAGCCTGGCCCGGCGCGTACGCACCGGCATCGTCCACGTCAACGACCAGTCGGTGGGCGACGAGCCGCAGGCCCCGTTCGGCGGCGTCAAGGCCTCCGGCTACGGCCGCTTCGGAGGGCGCTGGGGCATCGAGGCGTTCTCCGCCACCCGTTGGGTGACCGTCGCCACCGAGCACGCCCACTACCCCTTCTAGTGACGCCCTCCCGCGGGACCGGACCCGCCCCCGCCGGGGCGGGTCCACGCCGCTGACCTGCGCGACGTCGCCACGTCTGCGGTACGCGCCGACGCCGGTGACGTACGGTGGGGACGCCGGATCACGGTCCACGTCCCCGACGAAAGGTCACCCATGGCGCAGGAAGTACGCGGCGTAGTCGCCCCAGGCAGGAACCAGCCGGTGCGGGTCGAGACGATCCTGGTGCCGGACCCGGGACCGGGCGAGGCCGTGGTGAAGATCCAGGCCTGCGGCGTCTGCCACACCGACCTGCACTACAAGCAGGGCGGCATCAGCGACGACTACCCCTTCCTGCTCGGTCACGAGGCGGCCGGTGTGGTGGAGTCCGTCGGCGAGGGCGTCACCGACGTCGCTCCCGGCGACTTCGTCGTCCTCAACTGGCGTGCCGTGTGCGGTCAGTGCCGCGCCTGTCTGCGGGGCCGCCCCTGGTACTGCTTCGACACCCACAACGCCCGGCAGCGGATGACGCTCGCCGACGGGACCGAGCTGAGCCCCGCGCTGGGCATCGGGGCCTTCGCCGAGAAGACCCTGGTCGCGGCCGGCCAGTGCACCAAGGTCGACCCGTCGGTCTCGCCGGCCGTCGCCGGGCTCCTCGGCTGCGGCGTGATGGCCGGCATCGGCGCCGCCATCAACACCGGTGGGGTCGGCCGCGGCGACAGCGTCGCGGTCATCGGCTGCGGCGGTGTCGGCGACGCGGCGATCGCGGGGGCGAACCTGGCGGGCGCCGCGAGGATCATCGCCGTGGACATCGACGACCGGAAGCTGGAGACCGCCCTCACCATGGGCGCCACCCACACCGTCAACTCGAAGAACGCGGACGCCGTCGAGGCGATCCGCGAACTCACCGGCGGCTTCGGCGCCGACGTGGTGATCGAGGCGGTCGGCCACCCGGAGACCTACCGGCAGGCCTTCTACGCGCGTGACCTGGCCGGCACCGTCGTCCTGGTCGGCGTGCCCACGCCGGAGATGAAGCTGGAGCTCCCGCTGCTCGACGTCTTCGGCCGCGGCGGCTCCCTGAAGTCCTCCTGGTACGGCGACTGCCTGCCCTCCCGGGACTTCCCCATGCTGATCGACCTGCACCTCCAAGGCCGCCTCCCGCTGGACAAGTTCGTCACCGAGACGATCGAACTGACCGACGTGGAGGCGGCGTTCGAGCGCATGCACCACGGCGACGTGCTGCGTTCGGTGGTGGTCCTGCCGTGACCGCGCGGATCGAACGCCTCGTCACCTCAGGGCAGTTCAGCCTGGACGGCGGCACCTGGGACGTGGAGAACAACGTCTGGATCGTCGGCGACGACCACGAGGCCGTGGTGATCGACGCCGCGCACGACGCGGAGGCGATCCTGCGGGCCGTCGGCGACCGCCGGCTGACCGGCGTCATCTGCACCCACGCGCACAACGACCACATCGGCGCCGCCCCCGAGCTCGCCGAGCGCACGGGTGCGACGATCTGGCTGCACCCGGACGACCTGCACCTGTGGAAGCAGACCCACCCGGACCGGCTGCCCGACGCCTGGCTCGAGGACGGCCTGCGGATCGAGGTGGCCGGCACCGACCTGGAGGTGATCCACACCCCCGGGCACGCCCCCGGCGCCGTCTGCCTGCGGACCGTCGCGCTGGGAGTCGTGTTCAGCGGCGACACCCTCTTCCAGGGCGGACCGGGAGCCACCGGCAGGTCCTGGTCGAGCTTCCCGGACATCATCGAATCGATTCGCGAGAAATTGCTCACGCTGCCGCCGGAGACCAAGGTCCTCACCGGTCACGGAGACGGCACCACCATCGGTGAAGAGGCCCCCCACCTGGAGGAATGGATCGCGCGGGGGCACTGACCGGGCGGTCCGTACCGGTGCGCCGCTCGACCGGGACGGTGAACCGGACCGCCCGCGCGGCGTGCCGGTTCCCGTCCCGTTCACGGCGCACCCGTCCGGTGATGTCATCATTTGTTCGCCGACGTGGCTGACCCGGGACCGCCTCCCAGGGCGCGGACCCGTGCCGGCGGACCCGTGCCGGCGGAACCGGCACGTCGAGAGCGACAGAGAAAGGCCCTGGGTCATGGGGGACATCCGCAGACGGGGCGCCGCCCTGCTGGCCGCGGTGCTCGCGGCTCCGCTCGCAGTCGCCTTCGGCGCCGCCCCGGCCGCCGCGGACGGGACCGCGCCCGTCGCCGCCGCCTGCACGGCGGGCGCGGGACCCCACCAGAAGGAGGCCGAGCGCTTCCTCGGCCGTCCGGTGGACGGCCGCCAGTCGCGCGCCGACTGCGAGGCGATCCGCGCCTTCCAGAGGAAGCACCTGATCACCCCCAGCGCCGGCTTCGCCGGTCCGGTCACCCGGCGTGTGATGGACCTCATGGACCGGCAGCGGGCCGCGGGCGCCACCCCGAACGCGGACGGCCGCTGCCCCGTCGACAAGGGCCGCATCGCCTGCGTCGACCTCACGCGCCAGCTGAGCTGGGTCCAGGACGGGAGGAAGCTCGTGTACGGGCCGGTCCCGGTCCGTACCGGGCGCGACGGCTACGAGACCCGTACCGGGCTCAAGAAGATCTCGTGGCGGAACATCGACCACGTCTCGACCATCTACCACGTGGCCATGCCCTACAGCCAGTTCTTCGACGGCGGCCAGGCGTTCCACTCGGTCGGCATGAGCGTGTGGAGCCCGCCGGGCTCGCACGGCTGCGTCAACATGACGCCCCGGGACGCCAAGAAGTACTGGGAGCTGCTCCGGACCGGCGACGAGGTGTACGTGTGGGGCCGCAAGCCCGGCACGTGATCAGTAACACGTCCGCATTGCGTGCTTTCACCGGATTGCTCACATCGTCCCCACGGCTTCCGCCGTATGCTTCACAGCATGTCCACCACTCCTGAGACCGTCCGCCTCCGTACGGCGGCCGAGGTGAACGAGGAGATCCGGGACCTGTTGATGAAGTCCGGCGGCCGGCTCGACCACGAGCAGCGCCGGATGTATCAGCGCCTGGTGGGGGAGTGGGCCGCTGCCACTCCGCGGCCCAAGTCCCGCCGCCGCCCGGCCCGCGCCTCCTGAGACCTCGCCCGTCGCCCGTGTCCCCGCCCCGCGGGGACACGGAACCGCGCCGCCCCGGCCGCCGGTTCCGACGGCGCCGTCAGTGCCAGGACCGGTGCGTGTCGTCGCTGAGCTGGAAGACCGGCTCGCCCCGGACCGGATCCTTCGCCGTGATCAGCCGCACCCGGTCACCCGTGTGCACGCCCGCCGGCGGTCCGGTCACCCGGCCGCGGACCACGAACCCCTCGGCCATCTCTATCAGCGAGACGTTCCGCGCCGACGGGGTGTTCCGGTGGACCACCGTCGACCGCAACACCGTTCCGGCGCCCGAGCTGCGCTCCGAGCGCAGCTCGCTGCCGGCGCAGACCGGGCACAGAAGCTTGTGGTACATGGAGGTGCCGCACCAGGTGCAGCACTGGTAACCGAGGCCCTCGGTCTCCTGGGTGCCGTGGTCGAGCACACCCGTCGCGGAGGAGCCGGCGGCCGGGTGCGAGGTGAATCCTGACTGGAACACGACTGTCATCTCCCTGCGCGCGGACGAGACCCGAAGCGCGCGGCGCCCCCGCGCGCGAGCACAGAGTATGGCACCCAGTGCCACAGGTAAAGGTACTGCGTACCTCCTCTTTCGGAGCTTCTTTCGGAGCCTCCTCCGCGGTTTCTCCCGCGGCTTCTCCCGCGATGCCCGCCGCGGCCCCTGCCGCGGCTTCCCTCACGGCCGGGCGGGGTTCTCCCCGGCGGGATCCAGGGCGGACTCGATCTCCCGCACCACCCGCCACATCGGCGCCCCGCGCCGCGACACCACCACGACCACGTCGTCGTCCTGCTCGCGCCCCCGGCCCGCGCCGTCCCCGAACGCCTCGCGCACATAGGCCAGAGCCCGGTCCACCGCCGCCCCGGCGTCCCCCTCCCCTTCCGAACGCAGCCAGGAACGGAGCACGTTGTTGTGCGCGGCCACCACGGCCGCCGCGATCACGTCGGCCCGCAGGGTGCCGTCCGGCCGGTCCGCCAGCCGCTCCCGCAGATGACCCGCGAAGGTCCGCTCGTAGCGCCACACCACCGACAGCTCGTACGCCCGCAGGCCCGGAACCTCCTTGGTGAGCCGGTAACGCTGCACCGAGAAGGTGGGGTTGTCGGTGTAGAGGCGCAGCACCAGGCCCACCGCCTCGCAGACGCGCGCCACCGGGTCCTCGCCCCTGCCGCTCGCGGCCAGGAAGCCGGTCACCTCGGCCAGCCGGCGTTCGTGGTCGGGGAAGACCACGCCCTCCTTCGACGGGAAGTACCGGAAGAAGGAACGGCGGCCCACGCCGGCCAGGGTGACGATGTCCTCGACCGTCGTCTGCTCGTACCCACGCTCCAGGAAGAGCCGGAAGGCGGCCTCGACCAGCGCGTCACGCATCGGCGGCTTCGACGGGAAACTCATGCCGCGAAACGTAGCACCGAACCAGCCGCGCGGCACTAGGTCCCCTTCTCGGGGAACGGAGTGCACCAGCTAGGTTGACCTGCGTAGACGCCCGTCCGAGGAGTAGCCATGCCGTCCGCCCGCCCCAGGCTCCTGCACGTCACCGACCTCGCCTACCCGGCCGCGGGACGCCGCTACTGCGACGAGGACATCCACCTCTCCGCCCGGCTGGGCGAGGACTTCGACACCGCCCTGTGCCACCCCCGGCAGGCCGCGGCGCTGATGGACTCCTTCGACGCCGTGCTGGTCCGCAACAGCGGCCCCGTACTGGGCCACCTCGCCGCCCACCGGGAGTTCCGGGACCGCGCCCTGGCCGCCGGGACCCGCGTCTACAACGAGCTCACCGGCCAGGGGGACATGGCGGGCAAGCAGTACCTGCTCGACCTCACCGCCGCGGGGCACCCCGTCATCCCCACCGTCGACCGGCCCGAGGACCTGGGCCTGCTGCCCCGCGCGGACGCCTACGTCGTCAAGCCGCGGCTCGGAGCCGACTCCGTCGGACTGCGCGTCCTCGCCCCGGACGAGCTCGGCGGCGTCGAGTACGGCGACGTCCTGGTGCAGCCCCGGATCGACTTCGTCCACGAGGTCTCCTTCTACTTCGTCGACGACGCGTTCCAGTACGCGCTGTACGCCCCCGACCCGCGGCGCCGCTGGGAACTCGTCCCCTACGAACCCACCGGCGAGGACCTGGAGTTCGCCCGCCGCTTCGTCGCGTGGAACACCATCTCCCACGGCATCCAGCGCGTCGACGCCTGCCGGGCCCCCGACGGCCGGCTGCTGCTGGTGGAGCTGGAGGACCTCAACCCCTACCTTTCCCTGGACGCCCTCCCGGCCGAGCGCCGCGACGCGTTCGTCGACGCCCTCAAGGCCGCACTGCACCGCCTGCTCGACCGCGGCTGAGTGGTTGGCCGCCCCGTTCCGGGGCAGCATGGCACGCATGCGATCCAGCGACGCGTTCATGAAGCGTCTCAACCCCGACATGTGCGTGGTGACCGCGGTCGCCGACGGGGAGCGGTCCGGCTGTCTCGTCGGGTTCTGGACCCAGTGCTCCATCGATCCGCCCCGGCTCACCGTCTGGATCTCCAAGACCAACCACACCCACCGCGTCGCGCTGCGGGCCGAGCGGCTGACG
This sequence comes from Streptomyces abyssomicinicus, assembly GCF_008974245.1. Taxonomy (GTDB): domain Bacteria; phylum Actinomycetota; class Actinomycetes; order Streptomycetales; family Streptomycetaceae; genus Streptomyces; species Streptomyces abyssomicinicus. The sequence continues at coordinate 300,690 of NZ_BBZI01000010.1, forward strand.
GTCCACCTGCTCACCCCGGAGCAGCACGGCCTGGCCGCGCTGTTCGGCGGGCGGACGGGCGACGACACCGACAAGTTCGCCGACGTCGACTGGCACGAAGGGCCGGGCGGCAGCGCGGTCCTCACCGAAGCGGCGGCCTGGACGGTCGGCCTCGTCCAGGAGCGCTTCGACACCGGCGACCACGTCGCCCACGTCCTCGCGCCCGAGCGGAGTGGCGAGCACCCGCGGCAGGGCGGGCCCCTGCTCAGACTGGAGGACGTCCTGGACATCGAGCCCGGGCACCCAGCCTGAGACGCGGACGCCCCCGGGACGACGACGCCCGGGAGGCGGACGACCTCGCGGTCGACCTCGGGCGCGTCCTCAGGCTCCCGGCTCCTCCTGCGGCGTCACCCGGATGTCCAGCACGCAGACGTCGTCGCGCCGCTCGCCCTCCAGCATCTCGGCGAGCAGCGGCCCCAGCGACGCCGATCCCGGCCGGTCGTCATGGCCGGTGGCCGCGCGGGCCAGCCGCTGGAGGCCGGCGTCGATGCCCTCCGAGGGCCGCTCGATCAGGCCGTCGGTGTACAGCAGGATCCGGTCGCCGGGCTCCAGCAGGCACTCGCCCTCCTGGAACGGCGGGTTCTCCACCGCGCCCAGCAGCATGCCCATCGGGCGCTTCAGGAACCGCGCCTCGCCGTCGCGCAGCAGCAGCGGCGGCGGATGGCCCGCCTGCGCCCACACCAGCTTGCGCTCACGCGGGTTGTAGCGGGCCAGCACCATGGTGGCCGTGGCGCGCGGCTCCCCGGTGTGCAGCAGCAGGGCGTTGAGCCGCGCCAGCGCTCCGGTCAGCGAGGAGCCGGTGATCACCATGCCCTTGGCGGTGAACCGCAGCTGCGCCATGGTGGCCACCGCGTCGATGCCGTGCCCGGCCACGTCGCCCACCACGCACAGGGCGTCCCCGTCAGGCAGTTCGATGGCGCTGAACCAGTCACCACCCACCTGTATGCCGGACTGAGCGGGCAGGTAGGCGACGTCCACCCGCAGCCCGCCCGGACGCACCGGCTGGTGCGGCAGGGGCAGCAGCGCCTGCTGGAGCCGGCTGGCCAGACTCCGCTCGGCCCGCAGCATGCCGTGCTGGGTGAGCATCATCCGCTCGCTCTCCACCAGCGCCAGCTCGGCGCTGCGCTGCGCCGTCAGGTCCTGGACGAACCCGTGCGCCTCCACCGGCGCGCCCCGGGGATCGGTCACCGCCTCGGCGACGGCCCGCAGATGGCGCACGCCGCCCGCGGCGCGGATCCGGAACGGCACGTCGAAGGGCCGCCCCTCCGAGGCCAGGGCGTCCACGGCACGGCGGAGCGCCGGCCGGTCCTCGGCCACCACCAGGTCCGGCAGGTCGTCGTAGGGGACGGGACCGTCCGCCGGGGAACGGTCGAAGATCCTGAAGACCTGCGGCGACCAGTTCACCTCGTGGGTCAGCAGATTCCAGTTGGTCCAGCCCAGGTTGCCCAGACGCTGCACGTCGGAGAGGCGCTGCTCCTGGCGCTCGGCGATCTCGTAGCGCGACCAGGTCAGCATCAGGCCGTCACCCAGACGCCGGGCGCGCACCGAGAAGGTGGGCAGCTCCGCCGCGTCGGCGTCCGGCGAGGGATAGGCCATCGGCTCGCCCTCGTACGCCTCCCCGGTGGCCAGCGTGTGCAGCAGGCCCTCCCAGGTGTGCCCGTCGGCCAGCGCCGGGAACGACTCGAGCAGCCGGACGCCCACCAGCGACCGGCCGCTGAGGCCGGTCAGCCCGACCACGGCGGGGCCGGCCGCCTCGATGCGGTAGTCCTCCACCAGGCCGGAGGCCGACCGCAGCGGGGCCAGCGCCAGCGCCGCCTCGGGCAGCGCGTCCAGCACCGCCTGAACGGTCGGCAGCGAGACGTCCTCGGAGGGCGGCGGCCACGTGTCGAAGGAGCCGAGCGAGCCGGAGCAGAGCCGGGCGACCGACCTCAGCAGCTCCCGCGTCCGGGGGCCGAACGGCGCCACCGGGCGGCACAGCACACCGAGCGCGGCGGCGGGCCCGCTGCCCGTGCCGACCGGCAGCCACGCCTGGGCGCCCCACGGACCCGGCGGACCACCGGCGCGGGCCGGCCCGCCCGCGCCGACGCCGGCGTTTTCCAGCCAAAGCGGTGCATGGGTCCGGACCACCTCGGCCACCGGGCTGCCGTCCGCCGGGGGTTCACGGCGCCAGCGGGCGGCCTGGTGCCGGGTGAAGCCCGCGTGACCGGTCAGCCCGAGGCCGCCGTCCGGCAGTGTGGAGAACACGGCCACGGCGTCCGCGCCGACGCTGCCGGCCAGCTCCTCGCGCAGCCGGCGGGCCAGCTCCATCGGGGTGCGGACCCGGACCAGGGCGCGGCCCACCTGCCGCAGCACCGCGGCGTTGGCGTCCTCGGCCGGGGCGGGCGCGGACCCCCAGGCCGTGGGAGCGGACCCGGAGGAGGGCGGGGAGGCGGGAGCGGGCACGGCGGGCGCCCTGCGGACCGCCGCGCCGCCGGCGGAGGACCGGTCCGTCGCCGTCCCGCCCACGGTGAGCCGGCACTCGTCCAGCAGCGTGCGCCCCCCGGCGCGGGCCCTGCGGAGCAGCTCCGCCTGCGCCTCGTCGGCGGTTCTGCCGGTCAGGGCCATGATCACGCCCTTCGCCCGCTCCAGCACGGCCTCGGACGCCACCACATCGGGCATGGCACCGGCTTCGGCGGCGGGAGCAGGATCGGTCGTCACGTGACGAGCATGGCACATCGCGTGCGAGGAGATCACGCGGACGCCCACGTCAGGGCATCTGTCAGGGACCTTCGGCCCTGCTCCTCCGCGCGGTGCCCGGGCAGCATGGAACCCTTCCCTCCGCATCCCGCGGAAGGGCGTGGCCGAAAACCCGCCGCTGCTCCGCGCGCACCCACTTCGGGTGGAGCCGACAGGCAAGGATCCGCGCCCGGTGGGAAGGTGGTCGGCATGACCGACCTCGGCCTTCCCCCGCAGATCCGGGCCTGCCTGTTCGACCTCGACGGCGTCGTCACGCGGACCGCCGTGGTGCACGCGGCGGCCTGGAAGGAGACCTTCGACAGCTTCCTCGAGGAACGGGACGGGGCCGGTTACCGGCCCTTCGACGCGGCGCACGACTACGACGAGTACGTCGACGGCCTGCCGCGCACCGACGGGGTGCGCACCTTCCTCGCCTCGCGCGGCATCACGCTCCCCGAGGGAGCCCCGGACGACCCCCCGGACGCCGTGACCGTGCAGGGCCTCGGCAACCGGAAGAACGAGCTGGTTCTGGCCAAGATCCGTGAAGGCGGGGTCGAGGCGTACGACAGCACCCTCGCCTACATCCGGGCCGTGCGCGCCCGCGGGCTCGCCACCGCGATCGTGTCCTCCAGCAAGAACTGTCTCGACGTGCTCCGCGCCGTGGACGCCGTCGGCCTCTTCGACGTCCGGATCGACGGCGTGGTCGCCGCCGAGCGCGGCCTGCCGGGCAAGCCGAACCCGGACACCTTCCTCGCCGCCGCCCGCGACCTCGGCGTGCGGCCCTCCGAGGCCGCCGTGTTCGAGGACGCCCTGGCCGGCATGGACGCCGGCCGCGCCGGACGCTTCGGACAGGTCGTCGGCGTGGACCGGGTGGGTCAGGCGGAAGCCCTGCGCGCGCACGGCGCGGACATCGTGGTCCAGGACCTCGGCGAGCTCGGCGGAGACGGCGGGTCCAGCAGGCCCGCCGAACCCGCCGAGCCGACGCGGACCCCGGGAGGTGGCGGGTGATCACCCAGCGGTCGTACGCCGTCGAACCCTGGACCGTCCGCGAGACCGAACTCAGCCTGGACGTCCTCGCCCAGAGCGAGTCGGTCTTCGCGCTCTCCAACGGCCACGTCGGCTGGCGCGGCAACTTCGACGAGGGCGAGCCGCACGGCCTGCCCGGCAGCTACCTCAACGGCGTCTTCGAACTCCACCCCCTGCCGTACGCCGAGGCCGGCTACGGCTACCCCGAGTCCGGTCAGACGGTGATCAACATCACCAACGGGAAGGTGCTGCGGCTGCTCGTCGACGACGAGCCGTTCGACCTGCGCCACGGCCGGCTGGTCGCCCACGAACGCACCCTGGACATGCGCCGCGGCGTGCTCGAGCGCAGCTGCGACTGGGTCTCCCCGGCAGGCTCCCGGGTACGGGTCCGCTCCACCCGCCTGGTCTCCCTCACCCAGCGGGCCATCGCCGCCGTCTCCTACGAGGTCGAGCCGGTCGACGCCCGGGTGCGCGTCGTCCTCCAGTCCGAACTGGTCGCCAACGAGCAGCTGCCCGACGGCACCGGAAGCGACCCCCGGGCGGCCAAGGCGCTCCAGTCCCCGCTGGAGCCGGAGCAGAACTTCTCCTCGGGCAACAGGCTGCGTCTGGTGCACCGCACCAAGCGCAGCGGTATCCGGGTGGCCGTCGCCGCCGACCACGTGATCACCGGACACCAGCCGATCGTCACCGACAGCGAGAGCGAGGACGACCTCGCCCGGCTCACCGTCACCTCGGTCCTGGAGCCCGGTCAGCGTCTGGTGGTGCACAAGGTGGTCGCCCACGGCTGGTCCCGCACCCGCTCCCTGCCCGCCATGAGCGACCAGGTCGACGCGGCCCTCGCCGCCGCGCGCCACAGCGGGTGGGACGGGCTGCTCAAGGAGCAGGAGGAGTTCCTCGCGGACTTCTGGGGCCGCGCCGACGTCGAGGTCGACGGCGACGAGGAGATCCAGCAGGCCGTCCGCTTCGCCCTCTTCCACGTCCTCCAGGCCGGCGTCCGGGCGGAGGAGCGCGCCATCCCCGCCAAGGGCCTCACCGGGTCCGGCTACGACGGTCACGCCTTCTGGGACACCGAGACGTTCGTGCTCACACCGCTCACCTACACCTCGCCCAAAGCGGTGGCCGAGGCCCTGCGCTGGCGGCACAACACCCTCGAGGTCGCCAAGGAGCGCGCGGCCACGCTCGGGCTGTCGGGCGCGGCCTTCCCCTGGCGGACCATCGACGGCTCCGAGTGCTCCGGCTACTGGCCGGCCGGCACCGCCGCCTTCCACGTCAACGCCGACATCGCGGCGGCCGTAGTGCGCTACGTCGCGGCCACCGGGGACAGCCGCTTCGAGCGGGAGGTCGGTCTGGAACTGCTGGTGGAGACGGCGCGGCTGTGGCGCTCGCTCGGCCACCACGACCACCACGGCAACTTCCACATCGACGGAGTCACCGGACCCGACGAGTACAGCGCCGTCGTCGACGACAACGCCTACACCAACCTGATGGCCCGGGCCAATCTGCTCGCCGCCGCCGACGCGGTGGAACGCCACGCCGACCAGGCCGCCCGGCTCGGCGTCGACGACGAGGAGGGCGCCGGCTGGCGGGACGCCGCGGCGGCCATGCACATCCCCTACAACGAGGAACTGCGCGTCCACGAGCAGTCGGCCGGGTTCACCGGCCACCAGCGCTGGAACTTCGACAAGACCGGCCCCGACCAGTACCCGCTGCTGCTCCACTTCCCCTACTTCGACCTCTACCGCAAGCAGGTCATCAAGCAGGCCGACCTGGTCCTGGCCATGTACACCTGCGACGACATGTTCGACGAGGAGCAGATCGCCCGGAACTTCGCCTACTACGAACCGCTCACCGTCCGCGACTCCTCCCTCTCGGCCTGCTGCCAGGCCGTCATCGCCGCCCGCGCCGGACACCTGCGGCTCGCCTACGACTACACGGCCGAGGCGGCGCTGATGGACCTCGACGACCTGGAGCACAACGCCCGCGACGGCCTGCACATCGCCTCCCTGGCCGGGGCGTGGCTGGCCCTGGTCGGCGGGTTCGGCGGGCTGCGCCAGCGCGGCGACCAGCTGGAGTTCGCGCCCCGGCTGCCGGAGAAGTTCAGCCGGCTCGCGTTCACCCTGCAGGTGCTCGGGCGCTGCCTGCGGGTGGAGATCACCCAGGAGACGGCCGCCTACCGGCTGGTCAGCGGCCGTCCGCTGACCATCCGCCATCACGGCACGCCGGTGCGGGTGACCGCCAACGGCGGCGGCCCCGTCGTCCGCCCGGTGCCCAACCCCGTCCACCGTCCCACCCCCGAACAGCCCCCCCACCGCCCGCCGAACGGAGGCCGCTGACCGGAGCGCGGTCCGGCCACTCGGCGGCGGCCCCGCTGCCCCGAACGGATGAACGACCCCCTCGGCGCTGGCGTGGACCCGTCCTCCGGTGGCACCCGGACCACAGCATGACGGACACGGGCCTCTCACTCCTCAGGACGAGGCCGCGAACGAGTGCGACGGGCCAGGGGTGACAGCCGAACCGGTGCGCGGCGGCGCGGGCGTCCGGTCCCGTCACCGGGCCTCGTGCCCGGCGACGTTCCCGGAGGACTGGCCGGGGTACAGGAACCGGCGCGCCGCGGCCGCGGTCCACGGCCGCGGCACGGGTGCCGGCCGACCGGGAGAGGGGTGCGAGATGACAGGGGTGTTCGGCGGCACGGTGCGCACGGTCGCCCGTCAGGTGGCCCGGCTGCGGAGAGCGCCCGCCCTGCACCCCGCCGGGGTGACGTGCGTCGGGACGCTGGAGGTCCCCGGCGACCCGGAGGGCGGGTGGGGGGTCGAATGGCTGGACCGGCCCGGCGTCCACCCGGTCACCGCGCGCTGGTCGCTTGCGGCCGGCCTGCCCGGTGTCCTGCCCGACGGCGTGGGACTCGCGCTGCGGGTCGACGACGCCGACGGGCGGGGTTCCACCCTCGACCTGCTCCTCACCTCCAGCGGCCGCGGTCGCCTGGGCCGCCGCCTGCCCCTCCCGCGCCGGGACGCGCTCGGCGGCCCGTACTCCACCCTCACCGCCTACCGGGTGGGCCGGCGCGACCGGCTGCTGATGGCCTTCCCGGTGAAACCCCCGGCAGGCCGGTCCCGGGTTCCCGTCAGCGTGCCGGGACTCCGCCAGGCGCTGGGCCGAGGGCCCGTCACGTTCCGGCTCTGCACCGTGGCGGCGGGCGAACCCCGCCGGATGTTCGCCTCCCTGACCCTCGGCTCCGCCGGACCGGAGCCGCCCGCCCGGACGGTCTCGTACGAGCCCTACACCCACTGTCTGCCGGGGCTGCACCCCACCCGCTCGCTGCGCGCGCTCCGCGTCGCCGCCTACGCCGGTTCCCGGGGCGGGCGGCGCGAGCGAGGCGGGTGACGGACGGCGGGTGCGCCGCCCGGGGCACCGGACAACGGATGCAAGACCGACGCAGAATCGCGAAGGACGTCGATGACAGAGACAGAACCGGTCGCCCCCGTACGGCGCAAGAGGCGCGGCAAGGGCAGGGCGGTCATCACCTGGGCCTCGACCACGGACCACAAGAAAATCGGGCACCTCTACCTGGTCACGTCGTTCGCCTTCTTCCTGCTGGCCGGCGTGCTCGCGCTGCTGATGCGCGCCGAACTCGCCCGGCCGGGCATCCAGTTCATCTCCAACGAGCAGTACAACCAGGCGTTCACCATGCACGGGGCGGTGATGCTCCTGCTGTTCGCCACCCCGACCTTCGCCGGCTTCGCCAACGCGGTGATGCCGCTGCAGATCGGCTCGCCCGACGTCGCCTTCCCGCGGCTGAACATGTTCGCCTACTGGCTGTTCCTCTTCGGAGGGCTGATCGCCGTCAGCGGCTTCCTCACCCCGCAGGGCGCCCCCGACTTCGGCTGGACCGCCTACACGCCGCTCAGCCTCGAGCAGCGCTCGCCGGGCCCGGGCGCCGACCTGTGGATCATGGGGCTGGCGCTCTCCGGCTTCGGCACCATCCTCGGTGCCGTCAACTTCATCACCACGATCATCTGCATGCGCGCGCCGGGCATGACCATGTTCCGGATGCCGTTGTTCACCTGGAACGTGCTGCTCACCTCGGTGCTCGTGCTGCTTGCCTTCCCGGTGCTCGCCGCGGCGCTCTTCGTCCTGGAGTCGGACCGGCAGTTCGGTTCGCGGGTCTTCGCCCCCGAGAACGGCGGGGCCCTGCTGTGGCAGCACCTGTTCTGGTTCTTCGGCCACCCCGAGGTCTACATCCTGGCGCTGCCCTTCTTCGGCGTGGTGACCGAGATCATCCCGGTGTTCAGCCGCAAGCCGATCTTCGGCTACATGGGGCTGGTCGGCGCCACCGTCACCATCACCGCCCTCTCCGCGATGGTGTGGGCGCACCACATGTTCGCCACCGGCGGCGTACTGCTGCCGTTCTTCTCCTTTCTGACCTTCCTGATCGCGGTGCCGACCGGGGTGAAGTTCTTCAACTGGATCGGCACCATGTGGAAGGGCTCGCTCTCCTTCGAGACACCGATGCTGTGGGCGGTCGGATTTCTGGTGACCTTCCTCTTCGGCGGCCTCACCGGCGTCGTCCTCGGCTCCCCGGTCCTCGACTGGCACGTGACGGACAGCTACTTCGTGGTCGCCCATTTCCACTACGTGCTGTTCGGCACCATCGTCTTCGCCATGTTCGGCGGATTCCACTTCTGGTGGCCGAAGTTCACCGGGAAGATGCTGGACGAGCGGCTCGGCAAGATCCATTTCTGGACGCTGTTCGTCGGCTTCCACACGACGTTCCTGGTACAGCACTGGCTGGGCGCCGAGGGCATGCCCCGCCGGTACGCCGACTACCTCGCCGCCGACGGGTTCACCGTCCTCAACACGATCTCCAGCGTGGGCTCGTTCCTGCTGGGGGCGTCCACGCTGGTCTTCCTGTACAACGTCTGGAAGACCCGCAGGGACGCCCCGATGATCGAGGCCGACGACCCCTGGGGCTACGGCCGGTCGCTGGAGTGGGCGACCTCCTGCCCGCCGCCCCGGCACAACTTCCACTCGCTGCCGCGGGTGCGGTCCGACTCGCCCGCCTTCGACCTCCACCACCCCGGGCACGCGTCACTGAGCGACCGGGAGAACGAGGGCCGGCGGGACGTCGTCGACAGGACCGGCGACGACCGCGAAGGGGTCCGGTGACTCCTCCGCGGCCGTCGCCGGTCCCGGCCGACCCCCACCAGGGTCACTGGCGGGGGTACAGGGGCCGGATGCGGTCCCAGTAGCGCCGCAGTTCCGTCTCCATCTCCTCCAGCGTCCGTGGCTCCCGGGCAGCCGGCCGGTGCGCCGCCGACGGCGTGTCGCCGGTCCCGGCGGCCGCCGGCCGCGCGCCGGCGGGGTCGCGGGGGCCGGTGGAGTCTCCGGCGTGACCTGTGGGACCCGTGGGACGCCGTGCCCGTAGCGGGCTCCGGCCGGTCGTGTGTCCCGCGGGCCCGGCCGGAGCGGTGCGGCGCCACGGTGCACGGGCGGCGCTCGCGTCGTACCGGGCCCGGCGCGCGGCGGACAGCCGGGCGCCCAGTGCTGCGCCGGCTGCCGCCAGCAGCGCGGCCGCGGCGGGCCGGACCGTCATGGTCGCCTCCCTGCGGTACGTCGGGTCGGGCCGGTCACGTCCGGTCAGTGCCGGTGGCCGGTCGGGCCGTGGCGGTGACCGTGGTGACGGGCATGGTGATGGGCGTGGCCCATGGCGTGCTGGAGCCGGTGTGCCACGCCCTGGTCCGCGGTGACGTAGTGCGCCACGGTGTGCGTCAGGCCCGTGCCGGGGGTACGGCCGCCGCTCGGAACGCCGGCGTGCATCAGGGCACCGCCCTTGCGGACCCCCTGGCTCATGACCTTCGCGCCCAGCACCGGAGCGCCGCCGACCATGGCGGCGCCCTTCTCGAGAGCCATGCCGCGCATCACGGAGCCGCCGGGCGCCCCGCGGTGACCGCCGTGCAGGTGCGGCAGGCCGCCGCCGGTGGCCGAGTGACCGCCGAGCAGCGACCCGCCCTTCGGGGAACCCATGGGGTGCGTGAGGTGCACGGACCGCACGGACTCCAGGGACTTCACCGCGCCCGCGCCCATGCGGTGTCCGGCCATGCCGTGTCCACCCATGCGGTGTCCGGCCATGTGGTGTCCGGCGATGCGGTGTCCGACCATGTGATGGTCACCCATGCGGTGTCCGCCCATGGTGCGGCGACCCATGGTGTGTCCGCCCTTGTGGAGCCCGCCCATGGCCCGGCCGGCCATGGAGGGTCCGCCCATGGAGTGGCCGCCCATGGGGGAGCGGCCGCTCCGGTGCATCAGCACACCGACCGCGCAGGCGGCCACCGCCGCGCCGCCCGCGACCATCAGCGGCTTGCGGCGGCTCGTCCCCTCCTTCATGTCCGCGCGGTAGGCGCCGGAGCCCGCGTCGGCCGGCCCGGGCTCCGCACGGCCGTCACCGGCGGACGTCCTGCCGTGCGCCCGGTGCTTCGCCCCGAGCGCGCGCCCCCGCAGCTCGGCCCGCCGGGCCTCCGCCTGATGCCTGGTCTCCCGCAGCCGGGCACGGGCGCGGGCCTTCACATCGGCGCGCGAGGCCAGCTCCTCCACCGTGTGCCCCAGCTCCTCACGCATCTCCTCGACGTCCCGGCGGAGTTCGTCCTCGCAGTGGGGGCCGTGCGGGCCCTCATGGGTGTGGGAGTGGTGGTGGGTGTGGGTGTCGCTCATCGCCGGGTCCTCTCCTTGATCTCGGCCACGTCGGTGCGCACGCTCGCCATCGTGCGGCGTGGCGCCGCCGGGGTCGCCTTACGGATCATCGACCTGCCCACCAGCGCCATCACCGCGGTGACCAGCAGCAGGGCGCCCGCGATGATCAGCGCCGACGCCCAGAGCGGCAGCTCCATGGCGATCGCCGCCACGGCCGCCGTCACCAGCGTCGCCAGGGCAAGGAACCCGAACACCCCGGCTGCCGCGAGCATGCCGCCGCCGGTGCCGAACCGCTTGCCCTTCTGGGTCATCTCGGTCTGCGCCAGCCGCATCTCGGCCCGCACCAGATCGGTGAGCTGCCGCGATGCCTGCTGCACCAGCTGGCCCACCGAGGCGTGGGCGTCGGCGCCCTTGTGCGCGGCATGGGTATCGGTGCGGTGCCCGTTGGAGCGATGGCGGTGGAAGTCGAGTGTGGTCATGATCGCTACTCCTCCCGACGGTTCCGGGCGGTCCCGTGCGACGCCCCGAGTACCCGCGAGGCGACCGGATCGCACACCTGTCCGTGCGTGTTTGGTGTATTACGTACCGTTTCTGCTGCGGGAAGGTTTCCGCACGGTGTGTCGACTTGCCGATTGTCGGGTGGGTGCACCGTAGTAAGGCTCCCCCGGGGTGGTGATCCTCGCGGGGCCCCGCGCGCCGGGAGCCCGCCGGCCTCTCCCTGACCGGTTGACTGAGGCGTCCCCCCATGATCCCCGGCCTCGGCCGGCCGCCGTCGACACCGGCCGGCCGAGGGACAAGGAGCGCAACGATGTCCGCAAGCGTCACCGGCCCGGCGACGGTGTCCGGATTCCCCCGGCTCGACTGGGTCGAGGAGCTTGTGCTCCCCGCCCTGCGTGAGGCCGTCTCCGCACTGCCCGCCGCCGAGAGCCGGGTGGCCGGTTACCACCGCGGCTGGTGCGACGCCTACGGGGTGCCGGTGCCCGACCGGGCGGCGGGCAAGCTGGTGCGTCCGGCACTGACCCTGCTCTGCGCCGCGGCGGTGGGTGCCGACCCCGGTGCCGCCGTCCCCGGTGCCGTCGCGGTCGAGATGGTGCACGACTTCACGCTCCTGCACGACGACGTCATGGACGGTGACGCCCTGCGCAGGCACCGTCCCGCGTCCTGGTCGGTGTTCGGCACCTCCGCGGCCGTCCTGACCGGGGACGCCCTGCTGGCCGCGGCGCTCCAGGCGCTGGCAGCCACCCCGCAGGCCCGGGCGGCGGCCGCCGTGCGGGAACTGGTGGGCGCCCTGCTCGACCTGGTCCGCGGGCAGAGCGTGGACGTGGCCAACGAGAAGGCCCTCGAGGTGCCGGTGGACGAGTACCTGGCCATGGCGGAGGGCAAGACGGGAGCGCTGCTCGGCTGCGCCTGCGCCCTGGGCGGCATCCTCGGCGGCGTCGACGGCGAACGTGTCGACGGGCTCAGGGAGTTCGGGCGCAGGCTCGGGGTCGCCTTCCAGTGCGTGGACGACGTCCTGGGCATCTGGGGCAGCACCCGGCGCAGCGGCAAACCGGTCGGCTCGGACCTGGCCGCGCGCAAGAAGTCCTTCCCCGTGGTGGCCGCGCTGGCCGAGGGCGGGCCCGCCTCCCGGCGGCTGCGGTCGTTCTACGCGGCACCCGACGCCGAGGGCGGCCCCGCCACCGAGGTCCTGCGCCGCCTCGTGGAGGAGGCGGGCGGGCGGGAGGCCGCGGAGCGGGAGGCCGCGCGGCAACTCTCCCAGGCGTTGCGGGCGTTGTCCTGCGCGCGACCCACCGCCGAGGCCTACCGGCTGCTCCAGGAGGTCGCGGACGCCGTCACCCGGCGCGACTGCTGACCGCTCCGACGGCCGAACCGCCGTTACCTGGACGGAGCAAGGCCGTTGGGAAGGCGGCGGCCGAACGCCCGTCGCGCTCGGCCCGGGCCCGACATCGCTGACGACGGAACACAGGGGACGTGCACTACAACGACCACAGCGCAGCGCCGGGTGACCTCCCGGCCGTGGCTGCCTACGGACTGGGCGTGGAACGCGGCGCCCACACTCTGCTGAGGAACGTCAGCTTCACCATCCCGCGGGGATCCATCGTCGGCCTCCTCGGTCCCAGCGGCTGCGGAAAGACGACCCTGCTGCGCTCGGTCGTCGGAGTCCAGGAGGCGACCCACGGCCATGTACAGGTGCTGGGGCACCCCGCCGGCTCGCCGAGACTGCGTACCCGCGTCGGGTACGTCACCCAGGCCCCGTCGGTGTACGGAGACCTCACCGTCCTGGAGAACCTCCGTTACTTCTCCGCCGCGCTGGGACTGCGCGGCTGGCGCCGGGAGGACGCCGTGGTCCGCGTGGTGAAGGAAGTCGCGCTCACCTCCTACGCCGACAAGATGGTCTGCCGGCTCTCCGGTGGTCAGTACTCCCGGGTGTCGCTCGCCGTGGCGCTGCTCAACCGGCCGGACCTGCTCGTCATGGACGAGCCGACCGTGGGCCTGGATCCCATGGTGCGGCGGGAGCTGTGGCAGGTGTTCCAGCGCCTCGCGGCCGAGGGCGCCACGCTGCTGGTGTCCAGCCATGTGATGGACGAGGCCGACCGCTGCGACTGGCTGCTGCTGATGCGGGCCGGGCGCCTCCTGGCCGGCGCCGACCGGCAGTCGCTGCTGCGGCACACCGGGTGCACGGACGTCGAGGAGGCGTTCATGCACCTGGTGAGGTCGGCGGCGGCCGCGGAGGAGCGGGCGAGGCAGCGTGCCGCGGAGCCCTTCCTGCCCCCGCTGCTCGCCCGGCCGGGCGAACCGGAGGGTGCCCGCACCCCGTTGCCCGCGGACGTCCTGTCGTGAGCCACGGACGACGCAGGGCCGGCCGCCTGCCGTTCTCGCCGACCATCACCGGCGCCACGGCGGTCCGGGTGCTGCAGCAGATCTCCCGCGACCGGGGCAGCACGGCGCTGCTGCTGGGCATCCCCTGCATGCTGATGGTGCTGCTGAAGCTGATGTTCCACGACGCGGAGGACGCCTTCGAGCGGGTGGGGCCGCAGGTGTTCGGGATCTTCCCGGTGATCGTGATGTACCTGGTGGCCTCCGTCTCCACGCTCCGCGAGCGCACCACCGGGACCGCCGAGCGGCTGCTGACCATGCCGGTGCAGCGGCTGGACATCGTGCTGGGCTACAGCCTCGCCTTCTCCTTCCTCGCGCTCCTCCAGGCGGTGCTCTCCACCCTGCTGGCGGTGGGGCCGCTCGGTCTGGACATCAAGGGGCCGCCCTACCTGCTGATGATCATCGCCATGTTCGGCGCGCTGCTCGGGCTGGCACTGGGTCTTCTGGTGAGCGCCTTCGCCCGCAACGAGTTCCAGGCGGTGCAGTTCCTCCCGGCCGGCGTGCTGCCGCAGTTCCTGGTCTGCGGTCTGTTCGTGCCGCGGGACGAGATGCAGGGTGTGCTGTCCGCCGTCGCCAAGGTCATGCCGATGACCTACGCGGTCCAGGCCGCCACCGAGGCGGCCACGCACACCGGGGTCACCGGTATTTTCGTCCGGGACGCATTGCTCGTCCTCGGATGCGTGATTCTCGTTCTCGTCGCCAGTGCGGCGACCCTCGAGCGCTGAATGGCTCCGGAGTCCTGAAAAAAGAAAAGGCGGTGGAGCTCCGAGGAGACTCCACCGCCTTTTCCGGGCGTCCTGGGATCAGTTCTCCAGATCCCAGGCGAAACCACCCGAGACATTGCCGCTCTCCGGGAACTCGAAGGGGCCGAACCGGAACGGGCGGTCGTGGCGGCCCTGGCCCTGCTGGCCCTCGTGGCCTTCGGGGCCGTCCGCGGCCCAGGCCGCGGCGGAGCCGGCCGAGAGCACGGACAGGGTGAAGAGTGCCAGGAAGAGCGCCGCGAGACGGCGCGTGACGGACATCGCGAAATCCTCCGGAAAATGGAGAGGGAAGGGAAGATGCATCAGGGAGTCTAGTGAAATTCATTCCGTCCGGGTTCCCCGGACGGCCTCCCGGTGAATTTTTCCCTCGAATGGGCGCGGGCCGATTTGAATTGTGCCGTACGGGGCGTGCCAGAATGCGCGGGAAAACCGATGGCCTGTGAAAGGAAACGAGATGCCCGGGGTACGGAGAGCGGGAGCGGCCGCGCGGATCGCCCTCGCGATGGTCGCTCTCACCGCGACGCCGTCGTGGGCGGGGCAGCCGATGCCCGAGCCGCCGCCTCCCTACCACGTGCAGCCCTGGACGCCCCGTCCTTCGGCGCCCTGGCTGTCCGCGGGCGGGTACGGGCGGCCCCATGGCCCGGCCGAGGGCGCCGCTCCCTCGCGTCCCCGCCCCCAGGGGCCGGTGCGGGCGTCGGCGCGCTCCCGTGTCATCACCGCCGTCAACCAGTACCGACGGCAGGCGGGATGCCATTCCGTCAGCGGGCGGCGGGCGCTTCACCGGGCGGCCGCCGGGCACAGTGCCCATCTGTCCCGGCTCGGCCGGCTCAGCCACCGCGGCCGGGGCGGCACATCTCCCGGGGACCGGGTCAGGGCCGCCGGATACCGGCCGGGCATGGTGGGGGAGAACCTCGTCGCGGGTCCGGCGGGACCGTTCGAGGCGGTCCGCTCCTGGATGCGCAGTGCCCCGCACCGGGCCATCATCCTCGGCTGCCGGTACTCCCACGCCGGTGTGGGAGTGGCGCGGGGGCGCGGCGGACCGTGGTGGACGCTGGTGATGGCCTCGCGGCGCTGAGCCCCCGGACGCGGCCACGGACGCGGCCCCGGCCCGGACCCGCCGGGTCCGGGCCGGGGCCGCGTCCGGGCGAGGCGTGTTCCGGGCGGCGCCGGGTTCAGGCGAGGTCCGGGTCCCACCACCAGGCCACCGACGGCGCCCCGGCGACCGGACCGGGCCGGCTGTCGGACGGCCGGTCCGCCCACGTCACCGTGAGGTCCTCCCACTCGTCCGGCCAGTGGCCGCGGCTGAGGTACCGGGGCACCCGCAGCCCCCATTCGTTGTTGCCCCGGATCCCGTACCGCAGCCCCTGCAGGTAGCGGGCCAGGTCCTCCCCGGCGGCCGGGCGCACCTGGTCGTGGAGCCGCAGGAAACGCAGCAGGACGCGGTCCCGGAGCGCGTTCGCCTCCTCCACCGCCTGCGGCAGGGTGAGGGCGCGGTGCCTCATCAGGACCGTGTAGATGTTCTGGTCCGCCTGGTCGCGGGCGGACTCCTTGACCAGCGAATGCCGGTCGTTGTCGAGGGCGGCCACCATGATCGCCATCTCGGTGAGGGCGCGCACCGCCGGGCGGTGCATCTCGCCGCCGGGCACCTCGATCCCGGTGGCCAGCTCCAGCAGGGCGAACGTCGGCTCGCCGCCGGAGGAGAGCAGGCGCATGGCGAGGAAGTCGTCCAGGTCCGGCATGCGGTCCGCGGCGTGGTTGCCTACCTGCCAGGCCACCCCGGACAACCAGGCCCGGTGGGCGTGTGCGAAGCGGCGGACCTGGGGCGCCGGGCACAGGGCCCGGAACCGGCCCACGATGTCCTGCAGCGCCCCGACGAAGCGGTCCTCGCCGGTCGCCGTGACCGCCTCGCAGGCCCGCTGGACCTGCCCCGCCAGGACGTTGAACTCGGCCGGCCGGCTGCTGAGCGGGCCGCGGTCGCAGCGGGCGTCGTCGAAGGCGAAGCCCCAGTACACCCACAGCGCGGCGGCCAGCAGGCGGTCCTGGTCCTGCGCGTCGGGCGCGAAGCGGGAGAAGAAGTCGGCGCTGTGGCTCGCGACCGCCCACGCCCGCTCCTCCTCCGTCGCGCACATGCCGCTCTCGGCGATCCAGCGGGTGGCGCGTTCCTCGACGACGGCGACCCGGGGGTGGACGGCGGACTCCAGGGGACAGAACAGGGGTGGGAGATCCATCCGTGCGACGGCGGACGACATGGGGGCAGGCCTTTCGTCGGGAGGAGGAGGCCCGACGATCATCGGCAGCGGGGCCTGCCGGGAGAGAACGGACATGCCGGGCACAGTGGCAGTCAGCCGAAGGTGTTGCTCCGCTTCCGCCCGCGTTGACCTGCATGAACGTTCACTCGGCCGTCGTCCGCCGCGGTGCGGCCCGCGGGGTGCGGAGGGGTCGCGGGCGCCTGTGCCGCCGCACGTGCCCGGGTCCGTGCCGTGGCATGCGCCGTGGGAGGGGTGTTGTCGGTGGCGGCCAGTAGCGTGGTCCGGGTCACAGTCGGATGTGGAAGCGAGATGGGGGAGCCGTCATGAGCACTCTGGAGAACCGGCTGAAGAGCGCACTGCTGGTCATCGACGTGCAGAACGACGTGGTGGCGCGGGCGTACGAGCGGGACGCGGTCGTGGGGGTCATAGGGGAGCTGGTGGAGAAGGCGCGCGCCGAGCGGGTCCCCGTGGTGTGGGTGCGCCACCAGGACGAGGAGATGCCGGCGGGCGGCGACGGCTGGCAGATCGTGCCGGAGCTCCGGCGGGCCGAGGGCGAGCCGGTGGTGGAGAAGGAGTACGGGGACTCGTTCGAGGCCACCAGGCTGGAGACGGTGCTGGCCGAGCGAGGTGTCGGGCGGGTCTTCGTGACGGGGGCACAGACGGACATGTGCATCCGGTCGACCCTGCACGGGGCGCTGACCCGCGGATACGACACGGTGCTCGTCTCCGACGCCCACACCACCGAGGACCTCACACGATGGGGCGCGCCCGAGCCCGCCCAGGTGATCGCCCACACCAACCTCTACTGGTCCTTCCAGAAGGCGCCGGGGCGCGCCGCGGGGACCGTGGAGAGCAAGGAGATCGACTTCTGGGCGGCCGGGGCGGCGGGTGCGGCCGGGGCGGCGGGGTGAAAGATTCGCGTGTTCGAATTTTAGTTCGATAACGTGGAGGGGGAGGTGGGAACGATGACCAGCAGTGGCGGGGCCGGAACCGGCACGGGGTGTGTGATGCATGTGCGCTGTCCGGAGCGGTTGCCCGAGGCGGTCTACCGGCAGGTCCTGGAGCTGCTGGGGGATCTCTCCCCCGTCGTGCAGGCCTCGCCCCCCTCCGCCGCGCTGGTGGATCTGCGGGGAGCCCTGCGGTGCCACGGGGTGGACGGCGGACGGATCGAGGAGGTGCGACGGCTCGGAGAGGTGCTGCGCATCCGTTCGATATCGCGGCTGGGTGTCGATCTGCGGATCGGGATAGGCCCGACGATCGCGGTCGCGGCCACCGCCTCCGGGCAGGCGGCGGGGGAGCGGGGCGGCCCCGTGGGGGGCGTGGTGGCGGTGGAGGCCGACCGCGTCGCCGCATGGCTGGCGCCCCTGCCGGTGGAGGCACTGCACGGCGTCGGCCGCCGGCAGGCGACGGCGCTGCGGGACTACGGCGTCGACCGGGTGGGTCTGCTGGCCGAACTGCCGTCGGCCACCGTGCAGCGGCTGCTGGGCGGGACGGCCGGGCGGGCCGCGTCGGAGCGGGCCCGGGGCATCGATCCCCGCCCCGTGGTGCCGCGCGAACTTCCCGCCTCGGCGGCGGTGAGCCACAGCTTCCCGCGGCAGACGCTGGACGGCGCCGAGGTCCGGGCGGCCCTGCTCGACCTGGTGGTCCGCCTCGGGCTGCTGCTGAGACGGCGCGGACAGGCGGCGCGCGGCCTGCGGCTGACGCTGCGGTTCGCCGCCGGCGGCTCCTGGGAGAAGACCCGGCGTCTGCCGGAGCCGTCGGGGCACGACGACGACCTGCGCACCCTCGCCTACCAGTTGATGGACGCGGCGGGACTGCAGCGGGGGCGGTTGACGGGGATCGGGCTCCGGGCGGAGGACCTGATGGACGCGGAACAGGTCGCACGCCAGATCAGCCTGGACGAGGCGCGGGAGGCCCGCCTGGCGGCGGAGGAGGCCGCCGACGGCATCCGGGACCGGTTCGGCCCGGCGGTCATCGGCCCCGCCGCCGTCTACCGCCGGGCCTCCTGACGGCACGCTCCGCCCCGCCGTCCGCGGGCGCCCGCTGTCCCTCGGCGTGCGGGCGCCGGCCCCCGCCGACGTCGAGGAGGCTCAGCCGCAGCGCGCCACCGTGAGTCCCACCGCAGCGCGCCACCGCAGCACCCCGTCGAGGCGCGCCACCGAGGCGTCCGGCCGACCGTCGTTCAGCCGGGGCGGCTCATGCGGCCGCCAGCGCCGCCCGGGCGGCCGTCAGCGTCTGCTCGGCGTAACCGCGGCCGAAGAGCACGGTGTGCACCAGCAGCGGGAACAACTGGTGCAGGGGAACCCGCCGCCGCCAGCCGTCGGCGAGCGGCGCGGCCTCGTCGTAGCCGGCCAGCACGCGGTCCAGGTGCGGGCAGCCGAAGAGCTGGAGCATGGCCAGGTCGGTCTCCCGATGGCCGCCGTGCGCGGCCGGGTCGATCAGCCAGACCTCGCCGTCGGCGCCCCACAGCACGTTGCCGTTCCACAGGTCGCCGTGCAGCCGTGCGGGCGGCTCCGGCGGCCCGGACAGCTCCGGCAGCCGGGCGCACACCCGCTCCACCACGACGGCCTCGGCCGCCCGGAGGGTGCCCTCGTCCACCGCCCGGCGCAGGTAGGGCAGCACCCGGTACTCGGCGTACCAGGCCGGCCAGTCCTCGCCGCGGACGTTGCGCATGGGAGCGGCCCCGATGTACGCCTCCACCGGCCCGTCGGGCGGCGCGGCGCCGAAGGCCGGCGCGCCGGAGGCGTGCAGCGCTGCCAGGTCCCGGCCGAACCGCGGAGCGGCCGCCGGGTCCGGGGGGCCCTCCGCCACCCGGTCGCTGACCAGCCACCGGTCGTCCCAGCCGTGCACCACCGGCACCCGGACCGTGCCCGCCGCCGAGAGCCAGCGCAGTCCGGCCGCCTCGGCGAGCACCGCCCCGGCGCCGTCGCCGTGCTTGACCATCACCCGGCGTCCGTCGTCGAGTTCCACCTCGGTCGGCCCGCCCGCCGCCCGGCGCTCCCCGGCCACCCGACGGCCGGTCAGACGCGCCGCGGCGGCCGCGGGCCCGTCGGCGGCGGTCATCCGGCCAGGTGCCCGCGGACCCAGGCGAGCAGACCGGGTACGCAGGCCTCGATCATGTCCAGGACGTCCTCGAAGCCCTGGCCCCCTCCGTAGTACGGGTCGGGCACCTCGAGGTCGCCGGACGCCACCGCCTCCGGGTCGAAGGAGCGCAGCAGCCGGACCCGGGACGGGTCCTCGACCAGTCCGCGCAGTGCCTTCTCGTGGGTGCGGTCCATCGCGAGGAACAGGTCGGCGTCGAGGTGCTCGGCACCGACCTGGGCGGCCGCGTGGCCGGTCGGATAACCGCGGCCGGCCAGCGCGCCGCCGGAGCGCGGGTCGATCGGCTCCCCGACGTGCCAGTCGCCGATCCCGGCGCTGGTCACCCGGACCCGGTCGTCGAGGCCGGCCCGGCGCAGACGCTCCGCCACCACCAGGGCGGCCGAGGGGGACCGGCAGATGTTTCCGCTGCAGACGAACGTCAGGTGCACCCGCACAGCCTACGGCGGTCCGGCCGTCAGCGGACCCGTCGGTACGTGACGTCGAAGTCGCGCCGCCAGAGGGCACCGTCCTCGGAGAACTCCCACGCGCCGGTCAGCGTTCGACCCGCCGGGTCCACGTCGGCGGCGAAGCGCTGGTGGAAACCGGGGACGGCCCGCCACTGCCGCCACACGCCGTCCACCAGATCGGCCCGGTAGACCCGGGCCACGCCCCGCCCGTCGGCGTAGAGCACCGTGAACTCGTCGGCGGTGTCGTCGTACCCGGTGACACAGGAGGTCGGGAAGGGCGCGTGCCCCTGCCAGTCCTCCGGCAGCACGGTGTCCGGGCCCAGGTCGGCGCGCTGGACGAGGAAGGCACCGCCCTCCAGCCAGGCGAACTCGGTGCGCACGGGGCCGACCTGCGTGCCCCGCGCGTACATGTCCCAGACCCCGGCCAGGGGGTCCAGCCGCCGCAGGGCGGGGTGCGGTACGGGATCGCGCATGCTGCCCTCCGCGGGAGAGAGACGTCCTGCACCGGCACGCTACCGCGCCCCGGCCCCACCCGCCGTCCGGCCCGGCCCCTCCCCGGCCGTGCCACGGCGCATGAACCCCGCATCCCGCACCCCATATCCCCGCACCCCATATCCCCGCACCCCATATCCCCGCATCCCGCATCCGGCGTGCCGCGTCCCCGCGTGCCGCACCGCTCCGCCTCCGGCCGTTGCGGCACGATGGCCCGGTCCGTTTCGCGCAGGGGGGCGAGAAGGAGCCGTCATGAGCAACACCTTCGTCAGTCCGTATCTGAACTTCGACGGAAACGCCCGCGAGGCGATGGAGTTCTACCGCACCGTCTTCGGCGGCAAGCTGGAACTCATGCGCTACGACGCCCTCGACATGGGCGCCGAGCTGAGCCCCGCCGACGCCGCCAAGATCATGCACGGCAGCCTGGAGTCGGAGTCCGGGCCCACCCTCATGGGCGCCGACGTCCCGCCGGGAACCGACTACCGGCCCGGCAGCGCCGTGACCGTCGCGCTCACCGGGGACGACGCCGGGACGCTCCGCGGCTGGTGGGAGAAGCTGTCGAGCGGCGGCACGGTCACCGTGCCGATGGACCGCCAGCCCTGGGGTGACGAGTTCGGGGCCTGCACGGACGCCTACGGCATCGACTGGCTGGTCGACATCTCCACCGACTGAGCCCGCCCGGCGACGCCACGAGCCCGGCCACGGGACCGGCGGCGCCCTTCACCCCTCCCGGGCGGCGGTCACAGACTCGTGAGCACATGGGGCGCCAGATTCTTGACCATCGTGTTGGTCCAGCGCATCTGCCGCAGCGTCCGCGGATGGCAGGAGGACACGAGCGCCACCAGCTCCCGCTCCCTGGCCGCCTGCGCCGCCCGGGCCAGCATCTCCCAGTGCAACGAGTTCTCCGCGGCCGCCAGGTGCAGTTCCCGCAGGTCGCGCAGGAGCAGCAGACCTGGTTCCGGGTGGTGCCCGACGGCCGCGGTGGCCTTCGACCGGAGCGTGGCGAGCAGGCCGCCGTCCCCGGAGCCGGCCGGCTCGTCCGGACGCAGTCCCCGAGCCGCTCCCGCGTCGGCCAGCCGGCGCACGTGGTCGCGGGACCAGCCGGCCAGGTCCAGGGCGACGTGGCGCACCTCGTGCTCGCAGCGGTGACGCTCCGCCACGGCCGTCAGCTGCCGGGCCAGGTCCTCCTCGCCCCGGTGCAGCACCCGCATCGCGATCCCGATCCCCTTCACCGTCCGCCTCCCCGCGCGTCCCGGCGGCCCTCGCTCGTCTGCCGCACATGCGCCGCCGGACCTCCGGCGGTCTCCGGCACGGCGTCCCGGTCCACCGGGGCCGAGGCCGCGGTGGTGGGCGCCGGGGAAGGACTCCCGTCACCCCGTTCGACCAGGGTCAGCGAGGCCGCGGCCATCTTGAACAGCGGCTGCTTGGACGCGGGATCCCAGTCGGTGACGGTGGCCTCGTTGGCCGCACGCGGTGGGGTCCGCCCGTCCGGGCCGTCCGGGGAGGCGGTGTCCCAGTAGCCGTAGTGGAACGGCACGAAGACGACCCCGGGCCGCATCCCGGTGATCCGCAGCCGCCCCCGCGTCGCGCCGCGGGGCGTGCGCACCTCGACCATGTCCCCCTCCCGCAGGTCCATCCGCTCCGCGTCGACGGCCGCCACCTCGACCCAGACGTCGGGGGCGGCCGCGTCCAGCTGAGGAGCCCGCGCGGTCTTGGTGCGGGTGTGGAAGTGGTAGACGGTGCGGCCGGTGGTGAGGTGGAACGGGTACGCGTCGTCCGGCTCCTCGTGCGTCGGAAGGTCCTTCGGCGCCCGAGCCGCCCCCGGTTCACCCGGTCCACCGCCCGGCCACGGACGCCGACCATCCGGCCGTCGCGGACCGCGATGTCCATGGCGTCCCCGTCGGAGTGCAGGATCGAGGCCGCCTGCACCCACCGGTCCACCGAGGCGGGCTCCACCCCGTCCTCCAGGCGGATGTCCACCCGTTCCGGCCACACGCCGTGCCGGTCGTAGGGAGTACGCCCTCCCCACGGAAGGGCGATCCGGTCCACCGTCTCGTCCACGCGGCTGTCTCCCGCCTCTCGACGACCGGTCACCGGTACCCCTCAGCACCGCCGCCAACCAGCCGGCGGCCGCCGTCACGAGGCCGCCGTCCCGAGGCCGCCGGTTGAAGCCAACGGGCCGAGGCCACCGGGCCGATGCCGCCGGTGCGGCCGCCCCGAACACCGCGTCGGATTTCCGCCGGACCCGGACCGCCTCCCGGCCGCACCCTGTCCGTATGACCGCGAGAACGACGCCCTCCTTCCGGGTCCACGCCCTCCCCGCCTCCGTGCTCGACCGCGCCCGCGACGGCGGTCCCGACGCGTGGGGGGCACCGCCCGAACGCCTCACCGCCGAGGGCGGCGAACCCCTGCGCTGCTGCCTCACCGACGCACGGCCCGGCGAGCCGCTGCTGCTCTTCGGCCACCGCCCGCCGCTGCCGCCCAGCCCCTACCGGGAGGCGGGCGCCGTCCTGGCCCACGCCGCGCCGTGCGCCGGACCGGCGCACGGCGACGGCTGTCCGCCCGCCTGGCGCGGCCGCCCCCAGGTGCTGCGCGCCTACGACGCCCGCGGCCGCATCCACGACGCCACCACCGTCCACGACGGCACGGACCCCGAAGCCGTGATCGCCGCACAGTTCGCCCACCCCGAGGTCGTCCAGATCCACAGCCGCAACATCGCCTGGGGCTGCTTCATGTTCCGCGTCACCCGCGAGTGACCGGCCGAGTTCGGGGAGAATGCGCCCCATGCCGCCCTCGACACCCATGCATGCCGGTCAACTCATGGTCAGCGAAGAGCAGATGGCCGCCCTGGTGGCGGCCCAGTTCCCCCGGTGGAGGGAACTGCCGGTCCGCGCCTGCCCCTCGGACGGCACCGAGAACGCCCTCTTCCGCATCGGCGACGACCTGGTCGCCAGGCTCCCCCTCCTCGGCGACGACCCGGACACCGCGCGCCGGGACGTCCGGCGGCAGATCGAGGCCGCGGCCAGGGTCGCCGAAGCCGCCCGCGTTCCCACCCCGAGGTTCGCCGCCCTCGGCGAACCCGGCCTCGGCTACCCGCTCCCGTGGAGCGTCCACCACTGGATCCCCGGCACCACCGCCACCGCCGCCGACGTCCGGGACTCCACGGTCTTCGCGAAGGACCTCGCCGCCTTCGTCCTGGACGTCCGCGCCCTCGACACCGAGGGCCGGGTCTTCCGGGGCAAGGGCCGCGGCGGACTCCTCGCCGGCCACGACGACGACGTCGCCTCGTGCCTGGAGCGGAGCCGGGACCTGATCGACACACAGGCCCTGGCCGACCTGTGGGCGCGCCTGCGCCGGACGCCCCGGACCGAGCCGGACCTCTGGACGCACGGAGACCTGATGCCCGGCAACCTCCTCACCGAGCGGGGCCGCCTCGCCGGTGTGATCGACGTCGGCCAGGCGGGCGTGGCCGACCCCGCCCAGGATCTCCAGCCCGCCTGGAACCTCTTCGGACCCGCCGCCCGGGAGGCGTTCCGCCTCGCCCTCGACGCCGACGACGACGCCTGGGACCGGGGGAAGGGCTGGGCCCTCGCCCAGGCCGTCGGCTGCCTCTGGTACTACCGGGAGACCAACCCGGTCATGTCGGACCTCGCCCGCTCGACCCTCCTCGCCCTCCTGGAGGACGAAGCGGCCCGAACGCCCGAACGTCAAGCCGCCCGGCCCGACCCTCACGCCGCCGGCCTGACGTTCCGCATCCGCCCGTAGGCGTACACACAGCCGGCCAGCGCCAGGTCGGAGAGGAGCATGAAGCCGATCGAGTACGAGTCCTTCGCGCTGTAGATGGCGCCCATCAGCAGCGGCGGCACGAACCCGCCGAGTCCGCCCATCGCGCCGACCACGCCGGTCACCGAGCCGACCTGCTGCTGCGGCGTCACCTGGGAGACCAGCGCGAAGACGCTGCCGCTGGTGGTGCCCAGTCCCGCGGCCATCACCAGGAGGCAGATCGTGCCCATGGGATAGAGGCGCGGGTCGAACGCCTGGAACACGGCGAACAGCGCCACCACGGCCAGCGCCCCGGCCGTCACCATCGCCGGGTGGATCCGGTCCGAGAGCCAGCCGCCGAACGGCCGGAAGATCACCGTCACCAGGGCGAATCCGGCCGCCTTGGTGCCCGCGTCCGTCGGGTCCAGCTCGTACCAGGTCTTCAGGTACGACGGCAGATAGACACCGAACGCCACCACGCCGCCGAACCCGATCGCGTACAGCGCCGACAGCTCCCAGGTGACCCGCAGCCGGGAGGCCTGGCCGAGCCGCGAGGCCAGCGAGGCCGTCGGCACCGTCCGGTCGGGCCGGTCGCGGATCAGGAAGAACGCCGCCACCGCGAAGACGGCGAGCGCCAGCGCCACCACCAGGAACGGCAGCGTCTCACCGTGCTTGGCGATCCGCGGCGTGAAGTACCCGGAGAGCGCCACACCGCCCATGCCCATGCCGAAGACGCCCAGCGCGAGCCCGCGCCGCGCCGGCGGGAACCACGAGTTGACCAGCGGAATGCCGATGGCGAACGTGGTACCGCCCAGGCCCAGCAGGAAACCCACCGCGATCATCGCGCCGAACGAGTTCCGTGCCGGGATCACCAGCAGCACCGGCAGAATCGTCAGGGCCGAGATCAGCGGGAACATCACCCTGGCCCCGTACCGGTCGGTCAGCGCGCCCACCGGGATCCGGCCCAGCGACCCGACGAGGACCGGAACGGCCACCAGGAACGACTGCTGGAAGGAGCTCAGCGACAACCGCTGCCCGAAATCCCCGGCCAGCGGCGAGATCAGGTTCCAGGCCCAGAAGGTGAGCGCGAAGCCGACCGTGGCCGTGACCAGGTTCCGGTACGCCGCGCCGGGAACCCGGTCGGCCTCCGCCGTCGTCGCCGCTCCCCGAGCGGATTCCTTCGATCGATTCACGTGTTCCACGCTAGGAACACACCCTGGGCCGCGCCCGGCGGACTACTCCGGACGGCGGCCGGACCCGTCTCTCAGCGGTCCTCGGGGTCGAGCCACCACAGTCCGAGTACCACCAGGAACGACAGCACCAGGAAGGCGGCGCACCACCAGGCGGTCGCCACCTGCCCGGACATCCAGGTGTCGACCACCACCGTCAGCGCCCACAGCTGACCGGCCAGCACGGTGAAGGCGAGCACCAGACGCGCCGACAGCTTCGACGCCCGCTCCGGCTCCTGCTCGGTGCCCGCACCCGGCCCGGGCCCGGTGTGCCGGATCCGCCCGTCGCCGTACCCACTGGTCGGCCGGATCTGCGGGTACCGTTCGTCCACCGGGCGGTTCAGCCACGGCCGGGAGCTGCCCGGCCGGTACCCCGCCCGGCCGAAACCGATCGACCGGCGCCTGGAAGCGTCCTCGCTCACCCGTCCCCACCTTCCTCCGGGCACCCCAACTGCCTCCGCAGATCGGGCTGCTGGAACTGCCGGCACAGCGCGTCGGTCACGTTCTCGCCCGACCGGGCCGTCGCGAACGCCCACACGCTGCCGTCCTCCTCCTCGGTCAGGTAGACCTTGGGGAGCGGCCGGGGCGGCGGCCCAGCCGTCACCTCGCCGGTACGGACGTCGAACACGCCCTCGTGACACGGGCAGTACAGCTCGCCCTCGTCGCCCCGGTCGGCCCGCCACATCACGCCGCAGGCGAGATGGGTGCACACCGCCGAGTAGCCCACCAGCGTGCCGTCGCCCAGCCGGACCGCCACCGCCCGGTCCTCGTCCTCCGGGTAGCGGAACGCCACCGACCGCCCGGGCTCGAGCCGGTCCGCGATGCGCACCCGGGGAGGCTGCGCGTTCCCGCTGTCCCCGTGCCGGTGCAGCACCCCCGCCGCCACCGCCACCCCGCCGGCCGCCAGACCGCCCGAGACCGTCGCCACCAGGCGCAGGCAGTCCCGACGGGTGGTCAGCGAGTGCGCCGTGATCCTGTCCCGCATCGACTCCTGCGCCGCGTCGTGCTCCCGCTCCGCGTACGCCCGCGAACCGGCGTCCGCGCCGGGGCTCCCGCCGGAGCCCCCGCCCGGCTCGGGGCCGGGCTCCCGCTGGGTCACGCTCATCGCACGTCCACCCCGTTCACCTCGACCACCGGAAGCCCGCCGGGCACCGGCCAGCGGGCCCGCTCGGCGGGAACCACCATGGCGACCCCGGTGCGCACGGTGCTCCGCCCGAAGGTGAACTCGTCCACCACCTGCACGCCCGGCCGCTCCTCCCGCAGTTCCTCCACCGTCCCGTAGAACAGGGCGCCCGTCGGGCAGACCGTCGCGCACATCGGCGCCAGACCGTACGAGGTGCGGTCGTAGCAGAGGTTGCACTTGAACTGCAGCTTCGCCGTCACATCGATCTTGGGCACGCCGAACGGGCAGGCGTTGACACAGTTCGCGCAGCCGATGCACCGGGTGGTGTCGGCCTCCTGGACCACACCGTCGGCCGTCACCAGGATCGCGTCGGCCGGACAGACCTCCGCGCACGGCGCCACCGGGTCCTCGCAGTGCATGCAGACCGTGGGCAGCGCGGCCACCGACTGCCCCTCCTGCGGGTAGTCCAGATGGATCAGGGACTTGCCGCGGTGCGAGTCGCACTCGCGGCAGGCCGAGACGCAGGCCTGACAGCCGATGCAGCGCCCCGGATCGATGAAGATGGTGCGGCCCATCATGACGGACGTCAGCTCCTCTCTGCGGTTCCGCGACCCTGAGACGCGGACGGCGGCAACGGGTCGGACAGTGCGGCCTGGACCTCCTCGTAGTGGGCCCGGCCGGGCGGGACCGGCGGAGCCGGCACCTCGTCGACGTGCTCCGCGAGCTCCAGCCTGGCCGCGGCCACCTTGTACTCGGGGATCCGCGACCGGGGATCGAGCGCGTCCACGGTGAGCACGTTGGCCGCCGTGGGCGCGGGCCAGTGGTAGGGAACGAACACCGTGTCCGGCCGGATCGCCTCGGTCACCAGCGCCGGGAGGACCACGCTGCCGCGCCGGGTCACCACCCGCACCGGATCGCCGTTGCGGAAGCCCTGAGAGGGATGGATCTCCACCCACGGCCGCGGTGTCTGCTCCACCAGGCCGCCCAGCCGGCGTGTCTGGGTGCCCGACAGGAAGTGCGCCACCGTGCGGCCGGTTGTCAGCGTCAGCGGGTAGTCGGCGGTGTAGACATCGGCGGGGGGATGCCACTCCACGGTCTGGAGGTGCATCTTGCCGTCGGGGTGGTAGGTGCGCAGGTCCTCGAAGAGCCGGGGCGTGCCGGGATGGTCGGTCGACGGGCACGGCCAGCAGATGCCGCCGGTCTCCTCCAGCCGCTCGTAGGTGATGCCCGAGTAGTCGACCAGCGCCCCCGCCGTCGCCACCCGCAGCTCCTCGAAGACGTCCCGCGACCCGCCGAAGGCGAACTTGTCCCCGGCGCCCAGCCGCCGTGCCAGCTCGCACAGCACCCAGGTGTCGGTGCGCACCCCCGGCGGCGGGTCCTGCGCCTTGTTGTGCTTGACGACCCGGGCCTCGGCGTTCGCCGTCACCCCCTCGTCCTCGGCCCAGACGGTCACCGGCAGCACCACATGGGCGTTGGCGGCCGTCTCGGAGAGGAAGAAGTCCAGCTGGACGTGGAACTCCAGCCGGTTGTAACCGTCCTTGACCGCACGGTGGTTGGGGAGCGAGACGAGCGGGTTGTTGCACACGCCCAGCAGCCCGCGGATCTCCCCGCGCTGCATCTGCCAGACCATCTCCATCATCGACGTGCCCACACCCGGCAGTTCGGCCTCGTCGATGCCCCAGATCTCGCAGATCTGCCGGCGGTGCTCCGGGTTCTTCAGGTCCCGGCCGCCCGGCAGCATGTCGGACTTCTGGCCGTGCTCCCGGCCGCCCTGGCCGTTGCCCTGCCCGGTCAGCGTGCCGTATCCGGCGCCCGGCCGGCCCACGTTGCCGGTGGCCACGATCAGGTTGACCACGCTCAGGCAGTTCTCCACGCCCTGCGTCTGGTGCTCGATGCCCCGGGCGTGGCAGGCCATAGCGTTCCCGGCGCCGGCGAACATGCGCGCCACCTCGTACACCTGGGACTCGGGGATCCCGCAGATCTCCGCCGCCCGCGACGGCGGGTACTCGCGCACGCACCGCACCACGTCGTCCCAGCCGGTGGCGTGCGCGGCGACGAACTCCTCGTCGACCAGCCCCTCCTCGATCACCACGTGGAGCACCGCGTTGAAGAACGCGGAATCGGTGCCCGGACGCAGCGCCACGTGGATGTCCGCCGTCCGGGCGATGGCCGTCTCCCGCGGATCCACGATGATCAGCTTCGCCCCGCGGTCCCGTCCGCCCCACACGTACTGGGTCAGGACCGGGAAGCACTCGCCGATGTTGCCGCCCGCCACCAGCAGGCAGTCCGTCACCAGCATGTCCGAGAACGGGTTGCCGGCCCGGTCGACGCCGAAGACCGCCTTGTTGGCGGCGGCCGCCGACACCATGCAGAGCCGGCCGTTGTAGTCCAGGTGCCGGGTCCTCAGCGCCACCCGGGCGAACTTCCCGACCAGGTACGTCTTCTCCGTGAACAGACTCGCCCCGCCCAGCATCCCGAAGGCGTCCCGGCCGTGGCTCTCCTGGATCCGCCGCATCTCGGCCGCGGTGAAGTCCAGGGCCTCGTCCCAGCTCACCTCGCGGAACGGCTCGTCGCGGGAGCCGCGGATCAGCGGCGCGGTCAGCCGCTCCGGATGGTTGATCTGCTGGTAGGCGTTGACGCCCTTCGGGCACAGCCGCATCCGGTTGATGTCGTGGTTGCGGGGCTCCATGCCGAACACCTTGCCCGCCTCGTTGACGCGCAGGTACATGCCGCACTGCACCCCGCAGAAACAGCAGTGGGTGGGGACCAGCGTCTCGCCCCGCTGGTCCGCGTGCCAGCGGTCGGCGGGGATGCCGCCCGCGTCGCGGAACGACTGCGCCCCCGGCGGCGCCTGCGTGGGGTCGAGCGGAATGGTCGGCCGGTTCACTTGTAGCCCTTCTTGACGTTCTCGAGATAGGCGGACCCCCGCAGCACCCGCTTGCACCGGGGGCAGTACTCGGCCCACTCGTCGAAGTCGAGCCGCAGGTCGCGCATGGTGCCGCGGAGGTTCTCCACATAGGCGTCGGTGTCCACCGTGACGCCGCACCGGCGGCAGGCGAAGACCTTCTCGTCCTGCCGGGCCGTGTACTTGAACAACTGCATCCCCACGGCCGCGGGGCGCTGGGCGATGTGGAAGAACTTGCCGAACGGCAGGTAGATCAGGGTGAACACCACCGAGATCATGTGCAGCACCATCAGGAACTCGTAGCCCTGGCCGTGCAGGAAGATCGCGGAGAAGGTGAGCAGCAGTCCCGTCACCGAGATCACCACCAGGGCGATCAGGGGGAGCAGGTCGTACGCGAACCGCTGTCCCGTCATCGCCCCCCGGTCGCGCATCCGCCGCCACAGGAAGTACGAGGCCCCCGCGATCACCAGGACGGCGGCGATGTCCAGGCCGTGGAAGAGCAGCCAGCCGAAGAAGCTCAGCGAGTCGAAGGTCAGCAGCTTCACGCCCCACATCCGCCACTCGTACTGCGGACCGGGGCCGGTGGGGGAGGTGAAGGTGAACCAGCCCCAGGTCAGCGGGAAGGTGATCACCGCGGCCAGCAGGCAGCCCCAGAAGATCAGCTGGTGGGCGGCCCACCGGCCGTGCGAGCGCGCGCCCAGGAACTTCTGGAAGCCCAGATAGGTGGCGATCATGCGGGGCACCGCGGTGGGCGCGCGGCGGAAGTTCTCCGCCGAGAAGAAGGACCGCCAGCCCTGCTTGAACAGGCGGCGCGCGGCGGGTGCGGACACCCACACCGTGTACCGGTGGACCAGCCCGAAGACGAGGAAGACCGAGGCGGCCGCGTAGGGCAGCAGCGCCGAGTCGAAGTCGCGCAGCAGTCTGCTGCCGAACACGATGGCGAGGATCAGCACGACGGCGGCCACGGCGCCCGCCAGGGTCGCCCGGCCTGTCACCGAGAGGCGGTCGAGCCGTCGCGCGGGTCCGGGCTCGACGGGCGGAGTGTGGGGGTTGGACTCGCTCACACGGGCACACTAGGAGAGAGCGGGTCACAACTGCCCCTTTTGTTCCCTCGGGCGGGCATGTCTCACTCCACCGGTCCCCCGGCCGGCGTCCCATTGCCGGCCCCCACGACAGAACAGGCAGCCGAACCCACGTGACCACCGACAGCCGGCACCAGAACAACCGGACGGACCGCACGGACCGGATGGATCTCCGGTACACCCCGACCGCACGCGACTTCCGCGAGGCGCACCGCGCCCACGCCCGCTCCACCCGGGCGGGCCGCCGCCGGCTCGCCGTCACCCTCGTGCTGACCGTCGCGGTGATGGCGGTGGGCATCCGCGGCGGTTCGGTCACCGTGCTGTCCCTGCTGATGGGCGCCGCCTACCTGTTCTTCGCCCTGGTCTTCCTGCCCCGTGCGCAGGCCGGCCGGGCCGCCGCCAGGGCCGCGGAGGGCGGGGGACAGCGGGTCCGCATCGACGAGGCCGGTGTGCGCGTCACCGCGGGCGGCGAGCAGCGCCGGTTCGCGTGGCCGGAGATCGCCCGCCATCTCGAGACGCCCCGGCTGTTCCTCCTGATCGGCGCGGACCGGGACCAGCCGTGCCTGGCGGTGCTGCCCAAGGAGGGCTCGGGGGACCGGCTGCGGGCCCTGCTGGAGACCCGGGCGAACCCCACCCGGCCGAACTGACCGGAACTCCGGCGGTGGTCGCTAGGCCCGTGTGAGGCTTCGGGCATGGACGCAATCGATCAGGCCCCGGACGGCGGCATACCCGACGCCGGCAAGCCGCACTCCGCACGCGTATGGAACTACCTGCTCGGCGGAGAGGACAACACCCCCGCCGACCGGGCCGCCGGCCGGGCCGTCCTCGAGCACTTCCCCGACTTCGCGGCCGTGGCCCGGCACCAGCGCCTCTTCCTGCGCCGCGCCGTACGGTTCCTCGCCGAGGAGGCCGGCCTCCGCCAGTTCCTCGACATCGGCACCGGGCTGCCCACCGCCGACAACACCCACCAGGTCGCCCAGCGCGTCGCCCCCGACAGCCGGATCGTCTACGTCGACCACGACCCGCTGGTCCTGCTGCACGCCGAAAGGCTCCTCACCTCGACGCCCGAGGGGAGCTGCGCCTATCTCGACGCGGACGTCCGCGACCCCGAGGACATCCTCGCCCGGGCCGCCGAGACCCTGGACCTCACCCGCCCGGTGGGCCTGATGCTCTTCGGTGTCATGGGGCAGATCCCCGACGAGGACGACCCCTGGTCGCTCGTCCGCACCCTGGCCGGGGCGCTGCCCGCGGGCAGCCACCTCGCCCTCACCGACGGCACCGACACCGGCGACGCCCTCAACGAGGCCGTCGCCGCCTACAACGGCCGGTCCGTCCACACCTACCACCTGCGGTCCCCGGAACGGATCGCCGCCTTCTTCGACGGGTTCGACCTCGTCCCCCCGGGCCTGGTCCGCTCCGCCGAATGGCGCCCCGACGACGCGGTGCCGGCGGCGCCCGCCCACGCCCTCGCCGCGGTGGCACGGCTGCGGTGACCCACGCCCGACCGTTTCCGGACACCGCTTCCGGACTCGTCCTGCGGCCCTGGCGGACCACGGACGCCGCAGCCCTGGCAGCGGCGCACCGGGACGACGCCATGCGCCGGTGGCTGACCGAGCCGCTCGACGACGAGGCCGGGGCGCGCCGGTGGATCGGAGAACAGCGGACGGCGGCCCGGCGCGGTGAGCGCTTCTCCTTCGCCGTCCTGGAGGAGACGGGCCTGCTCGCCGGACAGGTGGTCCTGCGGCTGCCGCGGCCGGGCGCGTCCGTCGCCGAGGTCGGCTACTGGACGGCCGCCCCCGCGCGCGGGCGCCAGATCGCCCCCCGGGCCCTGGAGGCCCTCACCGGCTGGGCGTTCACCGCCTTCGCCGGCCTGACCGCCCTGGAACTCACTCATCAGGAGTCCAACCAGGCCTCCTGCCGGGTCGCCGAGCGATGCCGTTACCCTCTCGACCGCGTCCTGGCGCCGTGGCCCCCGCGGTACCCCGGGCCCGGCCACGTCCACGTCCGCCACCGCGACGGCCGACCCGCGCGGCCCGTGCCGCGCAGCCCCCGCCATCAGGAAGGGATCCCCGCCATGCCGTACTTCAAGACCTCCGACGACGTCGAGATCCACTACCAGCTCTGGGAGCAGGACTCCCCGCAGCCGCTGGTCCTCCTGCAGCACGGCTTCATCGCCGACGCCGACAGCAACTGGGTGGCTCCCGGCGTCGTCCGGCTCCTCACCGAGACCGGCCGCCGGGTGCTCGCCCTCGACGCCCGCGGACACGGCCGCAGCGGGAAGCCGCACGACCCCGCGCGCTACGGCGAGGCCCGCATGGCCGAGGACCTGCGGGAACTGATGGACCTCCTCGGCGAGGACGCCTACGACCTCGTCGGCTACTCCATGGGCGCCGTGGTCAGCCTGCTCACGGCCGCCCGGGACACCCGCATCCGCCGGCTCGCGGTCGGCGGCGTCGGAGCCGCCGTCGTCGAACTCGGGGGCGTCGACAGCCGCGTCATCGGCGGACCCGCCCTGGTGCACGCCCTGACCGCCGACGACCCGTCCACCGTCACCGACCCCGCCGCGGCCGGCTTCCGCGCCTACGCCGACGCCGTCGGCGCCGACCGCCTCGCCCTCGCGGCCCACGCCCGGGTCGTCCACCAGGAGCCGATCCCGCTCGCGGAGATCACCGCGCCCACGCTGCTCCTCGCCGGGGAGGACGACCCGCTCGCCGCCCGGCCCGAGGTACTCGCCGGAGCACTCCCCGCGGCCACGCTGAGGACCGTGCCCGGGGACCATTCCAGCGCGGTAGCCGCCCCCGCCTTCGCGAGGGAGCTGGCCGGGTTCCTCGACGCCCGCTGACCCGCGGCGCGTGGCGCGGACCGGGCGGGGCGCGCCACGCGCGGAGCGGACCGCGTCACGCCGCCCCGGCGTCCCCCGCCGCCCGCAACTGCTCCAGGACCAGCGGGTCGATCGCCCCGGTCACCAGCCGCTCCTCGAGGTTGGCGATGCCGGCCCACTCGGCCAGCGCCACGTCGAGTTCCACCCCGCGGTGCCCCAGCGCGGCCAGCCGGCCGGCCACCTCCTCGGCCAGCCCGCCCGCCAAGGGCAGCAGGGTCCGCGGGTCGGGCCTGCCGAAGTACAGGTCGTGCAGGTCCAGCAGCCGGCCCAGCTCCACCGAGGGGTCGGGGTGGTCGTCCACCCGCAGGTCCACCAGCACGTCGCTGCCCCCGCCGTATCCGCCGCCCGGCGACACCACCAGCAGCGCCGCGCTCTGCCGGCCCCGGCTGTCGCCGCCCGCGCGGTCGCCGGCCAGCAGCGCCGCGTGCAGCCGCCGGGCCAGCGGAAGGTCCCGGTCGCTCCCCAGCCAGGCCCCCTCCATCGCCCGCACCACCTCGGGTCCGGTCAGGATGTTGCCCTGGATCGCGTAGCCCGGCCCGGAGACACCACCCGCCCACGTCATGCAGGCGCGGCCGGTCCAGGTCGCCGAGCCGCCGTCCCGGTCGACGATCCCGGCCTGCCGGTCGTCGGGCCGCTCGTCGCCCGCGAGCAGCGCGTCCAGGGTCTGGCGGGCGGAGCGCCCCTCGCCCAACAGGCGTATGCCGTCCGCCCGGTAGGCGAGGTTGGCCAGGGCCTGGGTGGCCAGCGCGCCCACCCCGGCCCCGGCCGCCGGGACGGCCGCTCCCACGGCGAGGAACTTCGACGCGACGGCGACCCCGAAGCAGGTCCCGTCCGCACTGCGGGCGGCGATCGAGAAAGTCATGGCCGGACCCTAGCGCTCGCTCCGACGCCCCCGTCCGCGGCCCTCGCGCGGCAAGGTACCCTCGTCCAGCCAGTCGAACTCCACGTGGTGGGGTCAGGGAACCCGGTGAGAGTCCGGGACTGACGCGCAGCGGTGAGGGTGACGGTCGGGCAGGCGCACGCGCGACGAGCGCAGCGCAGCCACTGGAGCGACGCTCCGGGAAGGCGCCCGTACCGGAGGAACCCGAGTCCGAAGACCTGCTGGCGCTGGCGGTGACGGGCCGCCAGGTCGACCGCGGGCCCCGCGAACGGGTCCCTGACCTCGAAGGACTCGTATGTCCCGGATGGACAACGCCATCGTCTGCGCACGCCGTGCCCGCCGTGACCGCTGCCCCGGCGTGCTCCGCCCCTGGCCCGCCGAGGACGGCCTCCTGATCCGCCTCCGCCTCGTCGGCGGCCGTCTCCCCACGAAGTCGCTCATCGCCCTCGCCGCCGTCGCCGAACGCCACGGCGACGGCCGGGTCCACGTCACCGGCCGGGCCAACCTCCAGATCCGCGCCCTGCCCGGCCACCTCGGCCGCCTCGGCAGCGCCGTCCTCGACGCCGTGGAGGCCACCGGCCTGCTGCCCTCCCGCACCCACGAGCTCGTGCGGAACGTGATGGTCTCGCCCCGCACGGGAACGGCCGGAGGCCGTGCCGACCTGCGCCCGGTGGCCGCCGCACTCGACCGGCTGCTGTGCGCCGACCCGCGCCTGGCCGGCCTGCCCGCCCGGTTCCTGTTCGTCCTGGACGACGGCCGCGGCGACCTGCTCACCCGCCCCGCCGACCTCGGGCTGGTGGCCCTCGACGCGGACACCGCGCAACTGCGGATCGGGGACTCCTGGGGGCCCGTCGTGCCGCTCCCGGAGGCCGCCCCGGCGCTGACCGGCCTGGCCCGGAGCTTCCTGGACGCCCGGGGCATCGGCCCCACGGCACCCTGGCACGTCGTCGAACTGTCCGCCCCGATCGCACCGGCCGCGGCCCCGGACCCCCGGCTGCCGAGTCCCGAGCCACCCCTGCCACCCGGACCCCTGCCCGGGGGCGGCCGGCACGTGGCGGTCCCCGACGACGGCATGACCGCCGGCCTCGCCGCCCGGCTGGTGGACGAGGCCCACGCCGCGGGCGCCACCGAACTCACCGTCACGCCCTGGCGCGGCGTCATCGTCCCGGGAGCCGCCGCGTGAACAGCACCCCCACCGGCGGCCCCGGGCCCCGCAGGCCGCACACGCACTACGACTACCTCGCCGACGGCCCGGCCATCTACGTCGACTCCTTCGCCACCATCCGCCGCGAAGCGCGGCTGGACCACGTCCCCGCCGAGGCGGAACGCCTCGCCGTGCGGATGATCCACGGGGCGGGGCAGGTCGACCTCGCCGACGACCTGGTGATCCACCCGCGACTGGTCCCCGCCGCCCGCGCCGCCCTGCGCTCGGGCGCGCCGATCCTCTGCGACGTCACCATGGTCGCCACCGGGGTCACCCGCAGCCGCCTGCCACGCGACAACGATGTCGTCTGCCTCCTCGGCGACGAACGCGTGCCCGCCCTCGCCCGCCGCTGGGGCACCACCCGTACCGCGGCGGCCGTCTCCCTCTGGGAGCCGCTGATGGAGGGCGCCGTGGTCGCCGTCGGCAACGCGCCGACCGCCCTGTTCCACCTGCTGGAGATGCTGATCGACGGGGCGCCCCGCCCCGCCGCCATCGTGGGCTGCCCGGTCGGCTTCATCGGCGCCGCCGAGTCCAAGCAGGCCCTCACCGAACTCGCCGACGACCACGGGATCGACATCCCGTACGTCACCGTCCACGGCCGCCGCGGCGGATCCGCCATGACGTCGTCGGCCCTGAACGCACTCGCCAAGGAGGAGGAGTGACCGGACGTTTCCACGGAGTCGGCGTCGGCCCCGGCGACCCCGAACTGATCACCCTCAAGGCCGCCCGGCTGATCGCCTCCGCCGACGTCGTCGCCTACCACGCGGGCGTCGGCAAGGAGTCCAACGCCCGCCGGATCGCCGCCTCGCTCATACCGGGCACCGCGGCCGAGGAAGTGCTGACCTACCCCGTCACCACCGGCGCCACCGACCACCCCGGCGGCTACGCGGGCGCCCTGGCCGACTTCTACGAGGAGTCCGCCGCCCGCCTCGCCGCCCACCTCGAGGCGGGGCGCGACGTCGTGCTGCTCTCCGAGGGCGACCCGCTCTTCTACGGATCGTTCATGTACATGCACGACCGGCTCTCCGAGCGGTACGAGACGCAGATCGTGCCCGGCGTCCCCGCGTTCGCCGCCGCCGCGGCGGCCGCCGCGGCGCCACTGGTCCGGCAGACCGACGTGCTCACGGTCCTCCCCGGCACCCTGCCCGAACCGGAACTGGCCCGCCGCCTCGCCGACACCGACGCCGCCGTCGTGATGAAGCTCGGCCGCACCTTCCCGGCCGTCCGCCGCGCCCTGGAGGCGGCCGGACGGCTCGACCACGCCGTGTACGTCGAACGCGCCTCCATGGAGGGCGAACGACGCCTGCCCGTCGCCGAGGTGGACCCGGCCGACGTGCCGTACTTCTCGCTGATCCTCGTCACCGGCGACAGCCGCAACGGGACCCGCTCCCGGCGGCCCGGCGACCGGACCGCGACCGACCGGACCGCGACCGGCGGGGAGCAGCCGGCCGTCCCTGCGGCCGAGGGAGGGCAGGTTGTCCCCGCGGCCGAGCTGCTGGTCGTCGGCCTGGGCCCCGGCCCCGGCGCCTGGCTGACCCCGGAGGCCACCGAGGCGCTGGCCGAGGTCGACCACGTCATCGGCTACGGCCCCTACGTCGACCGGGTGCCGCAGCGCGCCGGCCTGACCCGGCACGCCTCCGGCAACACCGTCGAACTGGAACGCGCCCGGCACGCACTGGAGTTGGCCAAGCGCGGCGAGCGGGTCGCGGTGGTCTCCGGCGGCGACGCCGGCGTCTTCGGCATGGCCACCGCCGTCCTCGAGGCCGCCGAGGACCCCGCCTTCCGGCAGGTTCCGGTGCGCGTGCTGCCCGGCGTGAGCGCCGTGCAGGCCGTCGCCGCCCGGGCGGGCGCCCCGATCGGCGGCGACTTCGCGGTCGTCAGCCTCTCCGACCGGCTCAAGCCCTGGGAGGTGGTCGAGCGGCGCCTGCGCGCGATCGCCGAGGCCGACCTGGTGCTGGCCGTGTACAACCCGGCCTCCCGGTCCCGCACCGAACAGATCGCCACCGCCCGCCGTGTCCTGCTGGAGCACCGCGAACCCCGGACCGTGGTCGTCGTCGGCCGGGACGTCGGACGCCCCGGCGAGTCGCTGACCGTCACCACCCTCGGCGAACTCGACCCGGCCACCGTCGACATGCGCTGCCTGCTGATCGTCGGCGCGTCCGGCACCCGGGTCTCGGCGTCCGGCCGGGTGTGGACGCCGAGGTGGGTGAAGCCGTGACCGTCCACTTCGTCGGCGCGGGTCCCGGCGCCGCCGACCTGCTCACCGTGCGCGCCGTACGGCTGCTCGCCACGGCCGGCACCGTGCTCTACCCCGGCACCTACCTGGACCGGGCGGTCCTCGACCACTGCCCCCCCGGCGCCGAACTGGTCGACACCCAGCGGCTCGACCTGGACCGCATCACCGAGCACCTGGTCACCGCCCACCGGGCCGGACGCGAGGTCGTCCGGCTGACCTCCGGGGACCCGTCCCTCTACTCGGCTCTCGCCGAGCAGACCCGCCGCCTGGACGCGCACGGCGTGCCCTGGGACGTCACGCCCGGGGTCCCCGCCTACGCGGCCGCGGCCGCGCTGGCGGGGCGGGAGCTGACCGTGCCGCTGCTCGCCCAGTCGGTGGTCCTCACCCGCACCCGGGCCCGGTCCACCGCCATGCCCGGCACCGAGTCGCTCGCCGCGTTCGCCGCCACCCGGGCCACCCTGGTCCTCCACCTCGCCATCACCCGCGTCCGCGAACTGATGGCGGAACTCGTGCCCGAGTACGGTCCCGACTGCCCCGTGGTCGTGGTCCACCGGGCGAGCCAGCCGCGGGAGCTGGTGCTGCGCGGCACCGTCGCCGACATCGCCGACGCGGTGGAGGAGGCCGGGCTGCGGCAGGCCGCGGTGATCCTGGTGGGCCGGGCGCTCGACCCGGCCCCCGGCGGCGAGTCGTTCCTCTACGACCCGGCCCGCCCCCGCGTCAGCCCACCCTCAGACTCCACTGGGTGACCGTCCGCGCCGGCGTCCAACCGGTGAACGAGCCGATGGGCGCCGTCGTCTCCACCGCCAGGCGGGTCAGCTCCCCGCCATGGCGGCGGTAGGCCTCCGCCAGCAGCCCCTCGGTCTCCAGCGTCACCCCGTGCACCACCAGCCGGCCGCCCGGCCGCAGCGCCCCGAGGCACCCCTCCAGGACGCCCGGCCGGGTGGCCCCGCCACCCACGAACACCGCGTCCGGCGACGGCAGTCCGGCCAGCGCGTCCGGCGCACGACCGGTCACCACCCGCAGCCCCGGCACCCCCAGTCGCCCCGCGTTGCGGGCGATGCGGCCGGCACGCACCTCGTCGGCCTCCACGGCCGTCGTCGTGCAGGCCGGGTGCGCCCGCATCCACTCGATGCCCACCGAACCGGCCCCGGCGCCCACGTCCCACAGATGCTGCCCCGGACCGGGCGCCAGCCGGGCCAGCGCCGAGGCCCGCAGGTCACGCCTGGTCAGCTGACCGTCGTTCTCGAACGCGTCGTCGGGCAGCCCGGCCACCAGCCCGTAACCGGGCGGCCCCGCCAGTTCCAGCGCCAGCACGTGCAGCGCGGGCACCTGGGCGGGCGGCGACGCCAGCCAGCCGTCCGCGGTGTCCTCCAGCCTGGACTCCGAGGCCGACCCCAGGTCGCCGAGCACCGTCAACGCGCTCCCCCCGTAACCGGCGCCGACCAGCAGCGCCGCCACGGCGGCCGGCGTCGCCGCGTCCGAGGAGAGCACCAGCACCCGGTGACCGGGCGTCAACTCCCGCAGCAGCAACCGCGGATCACGGCCCACCAGCGTCACCACGGCGCACCGCTCGGACGGCCATCCCATCCGGGCCCGCGCCAACGCCACCGACGACACCGCCGGTTCGACGCGGACCGCGTCAACTCCCAGGGCTTCGATGAGCGTTGTGCCGATCCCCGACACCAGCGGGTCGCCCGAGGCCAGCGCCACGGTCCGGGCCCCGCCGAGGGAGGCCAGCAGGCCCGGCAGCCCCTGCCGAAGCGGCGAGGGCCACACCTCACGGCGCTGCCCGGGCGCCTCCGGCAGCATCGCCAGGTGCCGCCGCCCGCCCAGCACCACCTCCGCCTCCAGCACCGTCCGCCGCAGCCGCCCGGGCAGCGAGGGCCAGCCGTCGGCGGTGACGCCGACGACGGTGATCCGGTGATCCGGGCGGAGGGGAACGGGGGGAGGGGGCGTGCCGATCGTCATACCCATGACGCTATCGTGGTCGATCACAGGCACGAGGTGCCCCCACGGCCCAGCCATCGGAAACGGTGAGGACGGCCCGCGGGGAGAATCTGGGAAGCCCGGTGAGATTCCGGCACAGGCCCGCTGCGGTGAACCGAGCCTCGCTCACGAGGACTCGGCAAGTCCGAAGACCGGCCTCGCGCCCGCCCCTTACGGATGGCGATACGAGCGGGAGCCTCACATGCCATTGGTGCGTTCGCACTACCCCTTTTCCGCGATCGTCGGCTGCGACGCCGGCGACCTTGACGACCTCGGCCTCTCCCTGGTCCTGACCGGCATCTCGCCGGAGATCGGCGGCGTCCTCGTCCGCGGCGAGAAGGGCACCGCCAAGTCCACCGCCGCCCGCGCGCTGGCCGCCCTGCTGCCGCCTGTGGACGTCCACCCCGCGGACCGCTTCTCCGCCGACCCCGCCGACCCCGACGACCCGTCCCCGGACGGGCCGTTCGGGCCCGGGACGCCCGTGGAAAGCCGCCCGGTCCGCCTCATCGAGCTCCCCGTCGGCGCCACCGAGGACCGCGTCCTCGGCTCCCTCCACCTCGAACAGGCCCTCACCCACGGCAAGGTGGCCTACGAGCCCGGACTGCTGGCCCGCGCCCACCGCGGCATCCTCTACGCCGACGAGGTCAACCTCCTCCCCGACCACCTCGTCGACCTGCTCCTCGACGCCGCGGCCACCGGCCGGGTCACCGTGGAACGCGACGGGTTCTCCATGGAGCACGCCGCCCGGTTCCTGCTGGTCGGCACCATGAACCCCGAGGAGGGCGAACTCCGCCCGCAGCTCCTCGACCGGTTCGGCCTCACCGTCGAGGTCGCCGCGCCCCGGGACCCCGCCCCGCGCGCCGAGGTGGTACGCCGCCGCATGGCCTACGACGCCGACCCGGCCGGCTTCGCCGCCCGCCACCGCCCGGCGGAGGAGGCCCTCGCCGCCCGCATCGCCGCCGCCCGCTCGCGCCTGGGCGAGGTTTGGCTCCCGGACGCCGCCCTGCACAAGATCGCCGAGATATGCGCCGCGTTCGACGTGGACGGGCTGCGCGCCGACATCGTCACCGCGCGCACCGCCGTCGCCCACGCCGCCTGGGCCGGCCGCACCACCGTCACCCGCGACGACGTCCGCCGCGCCGCCAGGCTCTCCCTGCCGCACCGCCGGCGGCGCAACCCCTTCGACGCGCCGGGGCTCGACGAGGACCTGCTCGACCGGGTGCTCGGCGACGACGAATTCCCGCCGGACCCGCCGGACCCGCCGGACGGGGCGCCGCCGAGCCAGCCGGACGACGACGACCCGGACGGGCCGGGCGACGGCCCCGACGGCCCCGACGGCGGTTCCGGCGAAGGCGGTCCCGGCCGCGGACCGGACGACGGCGGTCCGGAAGGCGGCGGTCCGGAGGGCGGAGGCCGGGAAGGCGACGGACGGGAGGGCGGCGACGGACTGGGGAGCGGCGGGAGCACCGAGGCGTCCGGCGCGGCCGGTCCCCGGCCGTGGGCCGGGAACCCGGCGGCCGCCGCACCCGAACCGGGCGCCACCGACGCCGACCCGGCCGACGAGCCGTACCGTGCCGGGCCCGCCCCCGGCACGACCGTCAAGGCCTCCGCCCCCTACCGCCCCCGCCTCCTCACCGTCCGCGGCACCGGGGAGGGCGCCGACGGCCGCCGCAGCCGCGCCCTCGGAACCCGCGGCCGCCGGATCGGCGCCGCCCTGCCCGGCCGGGGCGCCCGCGGCTCCCTGCACCTGGCCGAGACGGTCCGCGCCGCGGCCGCCCGCCCCCGAGCCGCCCGCGACGGCGGCCCGCTGCGGCTGCGCCCGGAGGACCTGCGCACCTCCGTCCGTGAGGGCCGCGAGGCCAACCTGATCCTGTTCTGCGTCGACGCCTCCGGCTCCATGGCGGCGCGCAAACGCATGACCCAGGTCAAGACGGCCGTCCTCTCCCTCCTCCTCGACGCCTACCGCCGCCGCGACAAGGTCGGCATGATCACCTTCTGCGGCCAGGACGCCGAACTGGTCCTGCCGCCCACCCACTCCGTCGACATCGCCGCCGCCCGCCTCGACGGCCTTCCGGCCGGCGGCCGCACACCCCTCGCCGAGGGGCTGCTGGAGGCCGCCCGCGTCGTCGCCCGCGAACGCCGCCGCGACCCGCGGCTGCGGCCCCTGCTCGTGGTGGTCACCGACGGCCGCGCCACCGGCGGCAAGGACGCCGTCGCCCGCTCGCTGGCCGCCGCCGACCAGGTCGCCTCGCTGGGCGTCAGCACCGTCGTCGTGGACAGCGAGTCCGGACCCCTGCGCCTCGGCCTGGCCGCGCACCTGGCCGCCCGCCTGCACGCCGACCACCTGCCCGTCCGCGAGGTCAGCGCCGACGCGCTGAGCACCGCCGTCCGAGAGAGGGCCGCCTGATGCCCCAGGGACAGCCCGCCGTCGTGCCGAACGACGGCCTCACCACCCGCCAGCGCCGCAACAAGCCCCTCCTCGTCGTCCACACCGGCGACGGCAAGGGCAAGTCGACCGCCGCCTTCGGCCTCGCCCTGCGCGGCTGGAACCAGGGCTGGCGGATCGGGGTCTTCCAGTTCGTCAAGTCCGCCAAGTGGCGCATCGGCGAGCAGACCGTCCTCGAACGCCTCGGCCGGCTCCACGAGGAGACCGGCGAGGGCGGTCCCGTCGACTGGCACAAGATGGGCTCCGGCTGGTCCTGGACCCGCAAGCAGGGCGACGGCGAGGACCACGCCGCGGCCGCCGTCGAAGGCTGGGCCGAGATCAAGCGCCGCCTGGCCGACGAGACGTACGACCTGCTGGTCCTCGACGAGTTCACCTACCCCCTCGCCTGGGGCTGGATCGACGTCGACGACGTCGTCACCACCCTGCGCGAGCGGCCCGGCCGCCAGCACGTCGTGATCACCGGCCGCCGCGCCGCCCCCGCACTGCTGGAGGCCGCCGACCTCGTCACCGAGATGACCAAGATCAAGCACCCCATGGACGCGGGGCAGAAGGGCCAGCGAGGCATCGAATGGTGACACGCCACCACCCGCACCGGTCCCGGCCCGCCCCGACGCCGGCGAACCTGCCCCGGATCATGATCGCGGCCCCGATGACCGGGCAGGGCAAGACCACCGTCGCCACCGGCCTGATGGCCGCCCTCCGCGACGCCGGCCACACCGTCAGCGGCCACAAGACCGGCCCCGACTACATCGACCCCGGCTACCACGCCCTCGCCACCGGCCGCCCCGGCCGCAACCTCGACCCCCACCTGGTCGGCGAGAAGCGGGTGGAGCCGCTCCTGCTGCACGGGGCGCACGGCGCCGACGTCGCGGTGCTCGAGGGCGTGATGGGCCTGCACGACGGACGGATCGGGGGCGACGGGTTCGCCTCCTCCGCCCACGTCGCCGCCCTCACCCGGACCCCCGTGGTGCTCGTCGTCGACGTCTCCCGCATGTCCCGATCCGTCGGCGCGCTGGTGGAGGGCATGGCCGTCTACGACCCGGCCGTCGAGGTCGTCGGCGTCATCCTCAACAAGGCCGGCTCCGAACGGAACGTCGCCGAGATACGCCGGTCCCTGCGGCTGCCCGTGCTCGGCGTCGTCCCCCGTGACGACGAGATCGCGGCCCCCTCCCGCCACCTCGGCCTGGTGCCCGCCTCCGAACGCGCGGACTCCGCCCTCGCCGTCCGGCGGCTCGGCGCACGCATCGCGCAGCAGGTCGACCTGGACGCCGTCCTCGCCCTGGCGCGCAGCGCGCCCCCGCTCGGCGCCCGGCCCTGGGACCCGGCGGAGGAGATCGGCGCACCGCACGGCGGCGGACGGCCCGTCGTCGCCGTCGCGGGCGGCCGCGCCTTCACCTTCCGCTACACCGAGA
Source organism: Streptomyces abyssomicinicus (assembly GCF_008974245.1). Lineage (GTDB taxonomy): Bacteria > Actinomycetota > Actinomycetes > Streptomycetales > Streptomycetaceae > Streptomyces > Streptomyces abyssomicinicus. The sequence goes on from NZ_BBZI01000010.1 coordinate 344,227, forward strand.
CCGAGGAACTCCTCACCGCCGCCGGCTGCGAGGTCGTCCCGTTCGACCCGCTGACCGACCCCGCCCTGCCCTCCGGCACCCGCGGCCTCTACCTGGGTGGCGGCTTCCCCGAGGTGTTCGCCGCCGAACTGGCCGCCAACAGGCCGCTGCTGGCGGAGATCCGGGAATCCGTCCGGGACGGCATGCCCACGGTCGCCGAGTGCGCCGGCCTCCTCTACCTCGCGCGGACCCTCGACGACGCCCCCATGGCCGGCGCCCTCCCCGTCCACGCCCGGATGACCGAACGCCTCACCCTGCGCTACCCGCAGGCCGTCTCACCCGGCGACACCCTCCTCACCCGGGCGGGGGAGCGGGTCACCGGGCACGAGTTCCACCGCACCCGCACCACCCCCGGGGCCTCGGAGGCCACCCCCGCCTGGGAGATCGACGGCCGTCCCGAGGGCTTCGCCTCCGCGACCCTGCACGCCTCCTACCTGCACGTCCACTGGGCCGGACACCCCCGCATCGCCGCCCGGTTCGCCGACGCCACGCGCCGCCGGGACGCCGCGCCCTCCGGGGCGGCCACCACGGCGGCCGCCGCCGCGCCCACCACCGTGCCCACGACCGCGTCCACCATCGCCCCCGCCCCCGCGTCCACCATCGCCCCCGCCCCCGCGCCCGCCGACCCGCTGCGCCACCACGGCGACGTCGAGGCCCGCAGCGGACTCCTCGACCTCGCCGTCAACGTCTACTCCGGCGACCGGCCCGACTGGCTCGACCGCGCCCTGCACGGCAGCATCGCCGACGCGGCGGCCTACCCCGACCCCGGGCCCGCCCGCCACGCGGCCGCCCGCCGCCACCGCCGGCCGGATGACGAGGCCCTGCCCACCGCCGGCGCCGCCGAGGCCTTCACCCTGATCGCCCGCCTGCGCCCCTGGCGGCGACCGGTCGTGGTCCACCCGCAGTTCACCGAACCCCACGCCGCCCTGGAACAGGCCGGACACACCGTCACCTGCGTACTGTGCCGGCCCGAGGACGGCTTCGCCCTCGACCCGGCCGCCGTCCCCGAGGACGCCGACCTGGTGGTCATCGGCAACCCCACCAACCCCACCGGCGTCCTCCACCCGGCCGCCACCCTGCGCGCGCTGCGCCGCCCGGGCCGGCTGGTGGTCGTCGACGAGGCGTTCATGGACGCCGTCCCCGGCGAACCGCAGTCCCTGGCCGGCGACCGGGCCGAAGGGATCCTGGTGATCCGCAGCCTCACCAAGCACTGGTCGATCCCCGGCATCCGGGCCGGATACGTCGTCGGCGACCCGGCCGTCGTGCGGGAACTGGCCCGGGAGCAGACCCCGTGGTCGCTGTCGTCCCCGGCCGTCGCCGCCACCGTCGCCTGCACCGCCGCTCAGGCGCTTCCCGAGGCCCTGTCGCGAGCCCGGCGGCTCACCTCCTGGCGGCAGTGCCTCCAGGAGGGACTGGCACGTCAGGGCGTGGCGTTCGTCCCGTCCGGCGCGCCCTTCGTTCTGGCCCGGCCGGGGAAGGGGGTGCACGGTCTGCTCCGGGAACGCGGCGTCGCCGTCCGGCGCGCCGACACCTTCCCCGGCCTCGACGGCTCCTGGATCCGCCTGGCGGTCCGCCCCCCGGAGACCACCCGCCGCTTCCTCGACGCCCTGACGGAGGTGCGGGCATGCGCCACCGCATGAGCACCCGCGCGGCCGGCCTCCTCCTCGGCCACGCCGCCGACCGGCTCCTCGGCGACCCGCGCCGCTACCACCCGGTGGCCGGCTTCGGAACCGTCGCCGCCACCCTGGAGCGACGGCTGCACGCCGACTCCCGCGCCCGCGGCGTGGCCCACACGCTCCTGCTGGTCGGCGGCACGGCGGCCCTCGGGACGGTGGCCGAGCGGGCCGCCGCCCGCCACCCGGCCGCACACCTCGCCGCCACCGCACTGGCCACCTGGGCGGTCCTCGGCGGCCGCTCCCTGGAACGCGAGGCCGCCGCGGTCCACCGCCGTCTCTCCGTTCCCGACCTGCCGGCCGCCCGCACCCGGCTCCGTTCCCTGGTGGGCCGGGACACCACCACCCTGGACGCGGGACAGGTCGCCCGCGCCGTGGTCGAGTCCGTCGCCGAGAACACCTCCGACGCCGTGGTCGCGCCGCTGGTCTGGGGAGCCGCGGCCGGTGTCCCGGGGCTGCTCGCCTACCGGGCGGCCAACACCCTGGACGCCATGGTCGGCCACCGCACCCCGCGCCACGAGCGCTTCGGCTGGGCCTCCGCCCGCCTCGACGACCTCCTCAACCTGCCCGGCTCCCGCCTCGCCGGCCTGCTCACCGCCGCCACCTCGCCGGCCGGGCCCGCCGCGCCGCTGCGTGCCTGGAGGCGTGACGCCGCCGCCCACCCCAGCCCCAACGCGGGCGTCGTCGAAGCCTCCTTCGCGGGCGCCCTCGGCATCCGCCTCGGCGGCACCAACCGGTACGCCTCCGGAGTCGAACACCGGGCCGTCATGGGTGACGGCCCGCCACCCGGCCCCGCCGACATCCCCCGGGCGACCGCCCTGGCCCGCCGCGTCGGCCTGGCCGCCGCCGTCACCGCCGCGGTGGCCGCGACGGTCTTGCGCGGCAGGCCGGGGGAGCGGGGCTGTTAGTGTCCGCAGCCATGGACGACAGCGTGTACGTGGGCAACGCCGGGCAGGACGCGGCCCTGGACCGGGGCTGGCTGCTCGGGCACTTCAAGGACGCGGGCGACCCGCGGCACAGCGAAGCCGTGGAGATCAAGTGGGGCGTCCACCCGCGGGGCGACACCCGCGCCCAGTGGGTGCGCGGCGAGCAGCGCACCGCGCTGCAGGTCCTGGTCAGCGGACGCTTCCGGGTGGAGTTCCCCGGCCGCAGCGTCGTGCTGGAGCGGCAGGGCGACTACGTCGTCTGGGGCGAGGGCGTCGACCACTCCTGGGTCGCCGAGGAGGAGTCGGTGGTGCTGACCGTGCGATGGCCCTCCGTCCCCGGCTACGCCGTGCCGCCCACGCGCAACCAGTGACGGCAGGGGCCCCTCGGCCCGCCGCCCTCAGCCCGCCGCCCTCCGCACCCAGGCGAACGCCTCGGCCACGTCGTGCACCACCGGCACGCCGTCCGTCGCCCCGGGCCGCCGGACCACCACCACCGGAACGCCGAGCAGCCGCGCCGCCTCCATCTTCGGCCAGGTGTACGTCCCACCGGAGTCCTTGGTCACCAGCACGTCGGCGCCGTGCTCCCGGAACACCTCCAGCTCCCCGTCCAGCAGGTACGGCCCCCGGCTGGTCAGCAGCCGCCAGGCGGGCGGGATCGGGAGGTCCGGCACGTCGACCACCCGCGCCAGCACGGCACGTGTCCCCAGCGCCGGCACGAACCGGGCCAGTTCCTGCCGTCCCACCGTCACGAACGGCCGCCCGCCCAGCCCGGCGGCGTGCCCGGCGGCCTCCTCGTGCGAGGAGGCGTAGGTCCACGCCGGATCCGGATCCCAGCCCGGCCGCTCCAGCCGCAGCAGCGGCATCCCCGAACTCCCGCAGGCGGCTACGGCGTTGGCGCTCATGCCGCGGGCGAACGGATGCGTCGCGTCCACCACCGCGTCGTAGCCGGCCAGCGCCGCCCGCAGCCCGGGCACGCCACCGAAACCGCCGATCCGCACCTGCCCCACCGGCAGCCGGGGCCGGGCCACCCGCCCCGCCAGCGAGGTCGTCACCTCCACCCCGGCGTCCACCAGCAGAGCGGCCAGCTCCCGGGCCTCGGCGGTCCCGCCCAGCAGCAGCAGCCTCACCGCACACCTCCGGGCGGCAGCAGCGGCAGCGCGCCCGGCGCCCCGTCCCGCGCCAGCGCGGCCAGCGCGTCGACGTCGAGGTACTTCTCCGCCAGATCGGCGAGCCCCTCGATCCGGCCCTCCCGCGCGGCGGAGAACCGGACCCCCGACGGCGCGCACCCCAGCGTCTCGGCGAGGAACGCCTCCCGGAACGCGTCGCCCTCCAGGCTTCCGTGCCACATCGTGCCGTACACGTGGCCCGCCCGCGCCCCGCCCAGGAACTCCTCGGCCCCGCCGCCCACGGTGATCCGCCCGTGGTGGATCTCGTAACCGGACGCCGGCGCCCCGAGCGCCGTCCCCTCCGGCAACCGCAGCGTCTTCGCCGCCGCGAAGTCCGTGCGTACGTCGAGCAGCCCCAGCCCTTCCGCCGACGCCCCCGGCTCCGCCTCGACCCCCTCCGGATCGGCGACGACCCGCCCCAGCATCTGGAACCCCCCGCAGATCCCCAGCACCGGCCGGCCCCGCCGGGCGTGCTCCACCACGGCCCGGTCCAGCCCCCGCGCCCTCAGCCACGCCAGGTCGGCCAGGGTCGACCGGGTCCCCGGCAGCACCACCAGGTCCGCGTCCGACAGGTCCCGGGGCCCCGACGCGAACACCACGTCCAAATCCGGTTCCAGTCCGAGCGCGTCCACGTCCGTGAAGTTGCTGACGCGCGGCAGCCGGATCACCGCCACCCGCCGCACCGCGTCACCGCGCGCCCGCCGCCCCTCCAGGTCCAGGGCGTCCTCCGAGTCGAGCCACAGGCCCGGATCCCAGGGCAGCACACCGAACACCCGGCGTCCCGTGAGCCGCTCCAGGTCCTCCAGCCCGGGCCGCAGCAGCCCCACGTCACCGCGGAACTTGTTGACCACGAACCCGGCCACCAGCGCCTGGTCGGCCGGCTCCAGCAGCCCCACCGTGCCGTACATCGAGGCGAACACCCCGCCCCGGTCGATGTCGCCGACCACCACCACCGGCAGCCCGGCGTGCCGGGCCAGCCCCATGTTGACGTAGTCGCCCGCCCGCAGATTGATCTCGGCGGGGCTGCCCGCCCCCTCGGCCACCACCACGTCGTACCGGGCGGCCAGGTCGTCGAAGGCGGCGTGCGCCGCCTCGGCCAGATGCCTGCGGCCCGACTCCCAGTTCGCCGACGACACCTCACCGGCCGGCTGTCCCATCAGCACCACATGGCTGCGCCGGTCGGTGCCCGGCTTCAGCAGCACCGGATTCATCTCCGGCTCCGGCACCGCACGCGCCGCCACCGCCTGCACCCACTGGGCTCGCCCGATCTCGGCCATCACGCCGTCGCGGCCGCGGCAGACCATCGAGTTGTTCGACATGTTCTGCGCCTTGTACGGCGCCACCCGCACCCCGCGCCGCGCGAACGCCCGGCACAGCGCCGTCGTCACCACGCTCTTCCCGGCGTCCGACGTGGTCCCCGCCACCAGCAGCCCGCTCATCGTGCCGCGTCCTTCCTCAGCAGACAGACGTCCATCACCCAGCCGGCCGCCCGCCGGGCCCGGTCCCTGGCCCGCACGATGCCGGGCAGCACCTCACCGACCCTCCCGGCCACCAGCTCCTCGGCGTCCGTGCCGAGATTGGCGCCCCACCATACGGACCAGTCCTCCAGGCCGTCGAACCGCGGCTCGGAGCCCAGCATCACCACGATGTTCTCCTGACCCTCCGCCACCGCGGCGGCCAGCCGGCGGGCCGTGGTCACGTGCACCGGCCGCCCCACCTCGTGCAGCACCATCCGGTGCCGCGCCGCCAGCAGCTGCGGGGCGCTCACCCCCGGCAGCACGTCGTACTCCACCGGCACCACGCCCCGTGCCGCGACCCGCTCCACGATCCGTACCGTGGAGTCGTACAGCGACGGATCGCCCCACACCAGGAACGCCGCGGTGCCGCCACGGGCGGCCAGCACCCGCTCGTAGGCCGCGACCCGCGCCTCGTGCCAGGCCGCCACCGCCCCCGGGTAGTCCTTCGGGTCGCGGCGGTCACGCTCCGGGTCCGGGACCTCCACCAGCTCCACGCCGTGCGCCTCGCACACCGCGCGCCGCGCCTCCAGCAGCCCGTCGTCCTCGGCCTTGCGGGCCGCGACCGCGTAGTCGCAGCCCCGCAGCGCCTCCACGACCTCGGCCGTCAGGTGGCGCGGCCCCATGCCGATGCCGAGCACGCGCACCCTCACCGCGCCGTTCACCGGGCCGTTCACCGCGCCGTTCACTGGGACCGATCCTCCAGGTCGCCCTCGACCTCCAGGTACACCTCGGCCATGGCCCGCAGGGTCTCCGGATCCGGCTCGGCCCACAGGCCCCGCTCCGCCGCCTCGTGCAGCCGCTCCACGATGCCGTGCAGCGCCCACGGGTTGGAGCGCCGCAGGAACTCCTGGGTCTGCTCGTCCAGGACGTACTCGGCGGCCAGCTTCTCGTACATCCAGTCGTGCACCACACCGGCCGTGGCGTCGAAGCCGAAGAGGTAGTCGACGGTCGCCGCCAGTTCGAAGGCGCCCTTGTACCCGTGGCGGCGCATCGCGGCGATCCAGCGGGGGTTGACCACCCGGGCCCGGAACACCCGGGCCGTCTCCTCCGCCAGCGTCCGGGTACGGACCGCGTCCGGCGTCGTCGAGTCGCCCACGTACGCCTTCGGGTCCACGCCGGTCAGCGCGCGCACCGTGGCGATCATGCCGCCGTGGTACTGGAAGTAGTCGTCGGAGTCCGCGATGTCGTGTTCGGCGCTGTCGATGTTCTTCGCCGCCACCTTGATCCGGCGGTAGTTGGCGCGCATGTCCTCCGCCGCCGGGACACCGTCCAGTCCGCGGCCGTAGGCGAAGCCGCCCCACGCCGTGTACACCTCGGCGAGGTCGCGGTCGTCACGCCAGCTGCCCGACTCCACCAGCTGGAGGATGCCCGCCCCGTAGGAGCCGGGCTTCGACCCGAAGATCCGCGTGGTCGCGCGGCGTTCGTCGCCGTGCACCGCCAGGTCCGCCCGGGCGTGCGCCCGCACGTGGTTGCCCTCCTCCGGCTCGTCGAGCGCGGCGACCATCCGCACCGCGTCGTCCAGCATCGCCACCACGTGCGGGAAGGCGTCGCGGAAGAAGCCCGAGATCCGCACCGTCACGTCGATCCGGGGGCGCCCCAGCTCCTCCAGGGGCACCACCTCCAGGCGCGACACCCGCCGGGACGCCTCGTCCCACTCGGGCCGCACGCCCAGCAGCGCCAGCACCTCGGCGACGTCGTCGCCGGAGGTGCGCATCGCCGACGTCCCCCACACCGACAGGCCGACCGACTCCGGGTAGCTCCCGGTCTCCGCCAGATGCCGCTCCACCAGGGACCGGGCCATGGCCTGGCCGGTCTGCCAGGCCAGCCGCGAGGGCACCGCCCGCGGGTCCACCGTGTAGAAGTTCCGGCCGGTCGGCAGCACGTTCACCAGACCGCGCAGCGGAGACCCCGAGGGGCCGGCCGGCACGAAACCGCCCGCCAGCGCGTGGACCACGTGGTCCAGCTCCTCCGTCGTCCGGGCGAGCCGCGGCACCACCTGCCCGGCGGCGAACTCCAGTACCCGGCGCACCTCCGCGTCGTCGTGCAGCGCGGCGGCCGCGGCGGGATCCCAGTCCGCCGCCTCCATCCGCTCCACCAGCTCCCGGGCCCGCGCCTCGACGCCGTCGACCGTGTCCAGCCGCTCGTCGTCCTTCAGCCCCAGCGCCTTCCGCAGGCCCGGCACGGCACCCCCGACACCGCCCCACACCTGGGCCGCCCGCAGGATCGCCAGCACCAGGTTCACCCGCGCCTCGCCCGCCGGCGCCTCGCCCAGCACGTGCAGACCGTCGCGGATCTGCGCGTCCTTGATCTCGCAGAGCCAGCCGTCGACATGGAGCAGGAAGTCGTCGAACTCCTCGTCCTCCGGCCGCTGTTCGAGACCGAGGTCGCGGTGGAGCTCCGCCGCCCGCAGCAGCGACCAGATCTCGCCCCGGACCGCGGGCAGCTTGGCCGGGTCCATCGAGGCGATGTTGGCGTGCTCGTCCAGCAACTGTTCCAGACGGGCGATGTCGCCGTAGGACTCCGCGCGGGCCATCGGCGGGATCAGGTGGTCGACCACCGTGGCGTGCGCCCGGCGCTTGGCCTGGGCTCCCTCGCCGGGGTCGTTCACCAGGAACGGGTACACCAGCGGCATCGAGCCCAGCGCCGCGTCGGTGGCACAGGCCGCGGACAGCGCGGCGTTCTTGCCCGGCAGCCACTCCAGCGAGCCGTGCTTGCCCAGGTGGACGACGGCGTCCGCGCCGAAGCCGTTCTCCAGCCAGCGGTAGGCGGCCAGGTAGTGGTGGCTCGGCGGCAGCGACGGGTCGTGGTAGATCGCCACCGGGTTCTCCCCGAAGCCCCGCGGCGGCTGCACCAGCACCACCACGTTGCCCGCGCGCAGCGCGGCCAGCACGATCTCCCCGGCGTCGTTCACGAAGAGCCGGCCCGGGGCCGGACCCCACGCCTCGCTCATCGCGTCCCGCAGGCCGGCCGGCACGTCCGCCGTCCACGCCGCGTACTCCTCGGCCGTGATCCGCACATGGGCGTCGGTGAGCTGGCCGGAGGTCAGCCACTCCTCGTCCTGCCCGCCCGCCGCGATCACCGCGTGGATCAGCGCGTCGCCCGCCTCCTGGTCGTCGGGCAGATCCAGCCCGGGCAGGTCGCCGGGCGCCCCCAGGTCGTAACCCTCCGCGCGCAGCCGCCGCAGCAGCCGCACCGCCGAGCGCGGGGTGTCCAGCCCGACCGCGTTGCCGATGCGGGAGTGCTTGGTCGGGTACGCCGACAGCACCACCGCGATCCGCTTCCGCGCGGGGGGAACGTGCCGCAGCCGGGCGTGGTTGACCGCGATGCCCGCCAGCCGGGCGCACCGCTCGGCGTCGGCCATGTAGCGCGGCAGACCGTCGCGGTCGATCTCCTTGAAGGAGAACGGCACCGTGATGATCCGCCCGTCGAACTCCGGGATGGCGATCTGGCTCGCGGAGTCCAGCGGCGTGACGCCGTCCTCCGACTCCTCCCACTCGGCCCGCGAACTGGTCAGGCACAGTCCCTGAAGGACCGGCACGTCCAGGGCGGCCATCCGCTCGACGTCCCACGCCTCGTCGTCGCCGCCGGCGCTCGCGGAGGCCGGCACGCTCCCGCCGGCCGCCAGGACCGTCACCACCAGCGCGTCGAAGGCGCCCAGCGCCTCGTACAGGTCGTCCGGCGCCGACCGCAGCGAGCCCGCGAACACCGGCACGCCCACGCCCCGGCCGGTGGCGTCCACCGCGTCGGCCAGCGCGTGCGCGAACGCCGCGTTGCCGCCCGCCTCGTGCGCCCGGTAGTAGAGGATCCCCACCCGGGGCAGGCCCTCGTCCGCCGGTACCTCCCGCTCGGCGAACCCCCACAGCGGCACCGCCTCCGGCGGCTCGAAGCCCTCGCCGGTGAGCAGCACGGTGTCGGAGAGGAAGGCGTGCAGCCGCCGCAGGTTCGCCGGGCCGCCCTCCGCGAGATACCGGTGCGCGTCGGCGGCCACCCCGACGGGCACCGTCGAGTGCTCCATCAGCTCGGCGCTCGGCTGGAGCTCGCCGCCCAGCACGACCAGCGGCGTCCCCCGCTCGCGGACGGCATCGAGTCCCGGCCACAGGTCCTGCGGAGAACCGAGCAGCCTCACCACCACCAGGGCGGCGCCCTCCACGGCGGCGGAGAGTTCCTCGTCGGAGGCCCGGGACGGATTCGCCCACGCATAGGCGGCGCCACTGGCCCGCGCGGAGAGCAGATCGGTGTCGGACGTGGACAGCAGCGCTACAGGCACGGTCAAGGCCGTGTTCCTCCCTCGGGGTTCTCGCCCCGTACGACGGTCGGACGACCCGTGGTCAGTGTCTGGCTGCGTCCCCGAACGGGGGAACGACACAGTGGCGGAACCGCCCCGGACTCGCACCGGGTTCCTGCACCACGAGCAGTGGGCCCTCACCCTAACCGGGCGACGCCCCCGCTCACACCGGGGCCCCCGTCCCGGGCACCGCGCCCGCGGCCGCGGCCACCTCCGAGACGATCTCCCGGAGCCGCCGCAGGTACGCCTCCATGTTCCGCAGCGCGGGCCCGGTGTCCGGGTACCGCGCGGCGAACTGCAGTCCCTCGTGCACCCGGCTGACCCACACGCACACCTGGTCCCCGTAGGAGACCCGCAGGAGCCCGTAGGCGTGCAGCTCGTCCCACCGCCCGGAGCCGGGCACCGGACGGCCGTCGACGAACGACACGATCGAGTACAGGTCGGGCGAGCGCGGACGGAACTCCGAGCCCAGCAGGTGCAGCACCCGGGCGATCGGCATCCGCGCCAGCCGCCGGTTCTCCCGCAGCGCCGCGCGCACCCGCCGCAGCGCCTCCTCGAAGCCGGCCCCGTCCGACAGGTCGACCTCGATCGGCACCCCGCCCACGTACCAGCCCACCGAGTCCTGCCACTGCGACTTCGCCCGGGTGTGGAACGGCACCACCGTCCGGTACACCGGCGTGCCCGAGATCTCCCGCACGATCACCGCGGTGGCCGCCAGTACGCCCACCAGGCTGCCCCCGAACGGACGGCAGAACGCCTCGAAGCCCGCCGCCTCCCCGGCGTCCGACAGCATGTCCTGCATCAGCTTCTGCGTCGGCAGCTTGCCCTCCGCGTCCAGCCCGAGGTCGACCGGGAAGTTGGGCAACCGCCCGTCGCACCGGGCCACGAACTCCCGCCAGCGCGCCACGATCCCGTGGCCGTCGTCCACCCGGTCCGCGTCCGCCCGCTCCGCCTCGCAGAAGTCGACGTAGCTGCCCGCGGGCGGCTGCGCCACCGTCCGCCCGTCGACGGCGGCCGCGTAGAACTCCCACACCTCGGCCGGGATCCGGTGCAGCGAGTACGCGTCCACGTTGCTGTGGTCGAAGGCCATGTACACACTGGTGCAGTCCTCGCGGACCACCGCCGCGTAGATGAAGTTCGGCCAGTCCAACGCGTCCGCGGCGACGTCGAACCGGTCCTGGAGGTGGTCGACCAGCTCCCGCGCCCCGGTGAACTCGCCCACCACCTCACGGCGTAGCCGCACCGCACCGGCGTCCAGCGTGAACCGCCGCATCGTCCCCCGGTCCCAGCGGAACCCGCTGCGCAGCGTCTCGTGCCGCAACGTCCAGCGGTGCAGCGCCTGTTGCAGCGCATCGAGGTCGACGCTCCCGGGGACGTCGAAGGCCGCGCCGACCCACGTGGGCACGAACAGGCCGTCCTCCCGCACCGACCGGGCCGTCCTGATGTGCGACTCCTGCACGTACGCCGGCGGCCGGGAGTCCTCCGGCAGGCCCGCGGCCGCCTCGACGGTCTCCGGACTGAGCGTCCACTCGACGAGCAGTCCGGGACGCACGTCGCATCGCTGGATGTCGGTCACTCGCACCGGGGCGTATCCCTTCGTAGGGGGCGGAGAGGAAGGAACCATTCGCCGGTCCCTGCACCGGCCCGGCCCCCGACGGCGAACACGAGCCCTCGTTCCCGCCGACCGCCCACAAAGCCTCATCCGCCCGGGCTTGTTCAACGCATGTCCAACGAGACGGCTCAGAGCGAGGAAACGGGTCCGGCGAGGGCCGGAACCACGGCGACGGCGGGCGCGTCGCTCACCCTTGCCGCCAAGACCGGCGGACGGCACGGAAGTTCGAGGCGGGCCCGCCTCCCGAGAACCGCAGGAGCCACCGCTTGTCCACCCTCTCCGACCGCTTCCTCTACGTCACGCGCCACGGCGAGGCCGACGCGGAGGAGACCTCGCTAACCGAGCGCGGCCGCCGCCAGGCCACCCTCCTCGGCGAACGTCTGCGCGGCGTCCCGTTCACCGCGGTCCATCACGGCCCGCTGCCCCGCACCGCCGAGACCGCGGCCCTCGTCACCGCCCGGCTCGGTGAGGTGAGCGCCCACCCGTGCGATCCGGCGGGGGACTACATCCCCCACCTCCCCGCCCGTGCGGAGCTCCATCCGGCCTCGGCGGACAGGACCCTCGACGTGCTGGCCTCCTTCCCCGCCCCCGAGCGCGAGCGGGGCCCGGGACTCGCCCGAGAGGCACTGGTCCGCTTCACCGGCCCGGCACACCAGGACACCGTCCGCCACGACCTGGTGATCACCCACAACTTCCTGATCGGCTGGCTGGTCCGCGCCGCCCTGGACGCCCCGCCCAGCCGCTGGATCGGTCTGAACCACGCCAACGCGGGCCTCACCGTCATCCGCTACACGCCGGACCGGCCCCCGGCCCTCCTCACCTACAACGACACCCGCCACCTGCCCGAATCGCTGCGCTGGACGGGCCTGCCGCCCGAACTCCATGTCTGACGGCCGCCCGGGCCGGGAAGGACCCGGTCGCGCGGCGCCGGAGAGGCTCCGGCCGTCCGATGCGCGATCGTGGAGGTGACCGTGTCCGACGTACGGTTCGACATCGAAGGCGCCGTCGCCACCATCTGGCTCGACCGGCCCGAACGCCGGAACGCCGTCGACCGGGCCATGGCCGGACAACTCGTCGCCGCCTTCGAGCGGTTCGAAGCCGATCCGCAGCTGCGGGTGGCGGTCCTGGCCGGCGCGGGCGGCACCTTCTGCGCGGGGGCCGACCTCACCGCCGTCGGCGATCCGGGCCGCCGCAACGAGCTCACCCCGGACGGCGCGGCGCCGGGCCCCATGGGCCCCACGCGCGGGCACCTGACCAAGCCGCTGGTCGCCGCCGTGGCCGGACACGCGGTGGCGGGCGGCCTCGAACTGGCCCTGCTGGCCGACCTCCGGGTCGTCGAGCGTGACGCCGTCATGGGCGTCTTCTGCCGGCGCTGGGGCGTGCCGCTGATCGACGGCGGGACCGTCCGCCTGCCGAGGATCGTCGGCCTCGGCCGCGCCCTGGACCTGATCCTCACCGGACGCCCCGTCGGCGCCGCCGAGGCCCTGGACATGGGCCTGGCCAACCGCCTGGCGGAACCGGGCCGGGCCGTCGCGGTGGCGCGTGAACTCGCCCGAGCCATCGCCGGGTTCCCGTCCCTGTGCGTGCTGACCGACCGGGCCTCCGTCTACGCGGGCCTGGACCTGCCCCTCGCGGAGGCACTGCGGGCGGAAGGCGCGGCCGGGGCGCCCGTCGTGGAGCGCGAGGGGGTGGCCGGGGCCGCCCGCTTCGCCGCGGGAGCCGGCCGGCACGGCCGTTTCCCGGGGGAGGGGCCCCACCCCGGGTGACCGGCCCACCACCCGCGCGCCCGGTGCCTCAGGGCGTGCGCGGCACTGCGAGGGCCAGGGCGAGGAGTGCGGCGCACACCTCGCGGACGACCTGTCCGGCCTCCTCGACGGCCGGCTGGAAGGTCGTGCCGCACTCGATGGTCCAGCCGAACACCTTGGAGGCGCCGGGACGGGAGAGGTGGCGGCTGTAGGCGTAGTCGTCACTGGTGCCCGAGGTCGGGTACAGGCCGTAGGACGGCTCGACGCCGTACTCGCCGCCGCGTACCGCGCGCACGGCCCCGCTCATGCGGCCGGCGAGGTCCACGGCGGTGCGCAGGTCGTCCGGGGCGATGTACTCGCCCGTGCCGTCGTCGGGACGTCCGCGGACGGCGTCGAGGCCGGGGTTGCGGAAGTTCTGGTCGGGGTCGGTGGTCTGGTTCCGGTCGCTGCCCCAGTGGTGGAGGATGACGGGGACGGCGCTGTGCACGTCCACCAGCCACCGGATGCCCGGACGGCCGTCGAGCACCTCGACCACCGACCGGGTCTCCGGCTCGGAGGCGGCCGCCGGCCCGCGGTAGACCTGCGGGTCGCACGGCCGGTCGGAGGTGTGGACGTCGGCGTCGGGCGCGAATTTCGCCGTGTGGTCCCACAGGAAGTCGAAGTTGCGGTTCAGGTCGACGCCCGCGCAGGACGGATCGGTCGCTCCGGGCGGAGCCGGGCGGCGGTTCTTGCGCCACATGGCGGAGGCGGTCTGGCTGTGGGCCCGGCCGTCGGGATTGACGCAGGGGAAGACGAACAGGTCCACGCCCTCCACCACGCTCCTCACCTGGGCGGCGGTGAAGACCGCCGAGCCGTAGCCCAGCCCGGTGCCCCTGTGCCACGCCTCGAGCAGGTCGGCGGCGAGGGAGACCAGCGCGTCCGGCGGCACCCACTCGCGGGCGTGCACCCCGCCCAGCAGCAGGATGCCGGGGCTCGCGCCGTCGTGCGGCGTTCCGACGCGCAGCAGTCGCAGCGGGCGGCCCTCATGGGTGGGGCGGGACGCGGTGAGGAGCTCCGTCACCTCCGGATAGGCGTCGTGCAGGCGCCCGACGGCGGAGTCGATCTCCGTGGCGTTGAGATACACGGTTCATTCCTTGCGGCCGAGTCCGTGCGGGACGGCGTCGCGGGTGGCGAAGCGGTCACCCGTGCCGACCTCCTCGACACGTGCCCGCCAGTTCTCGGTGACGTTCTCGACGGCGGTGACGGTCACCCGGTCGGCGGACCGGGCCGCCATGGCGGCGTCCAGCCGGTCCTGCCGGAAGTAGACCTCGGTGGCCACCCCGTCGCGCCCGGGACGCGCGACGGGGCGGCACCCGAGGTCGGGACGGGTCTCGCGGACGAACCGCCGGAGCGCCTCGGCGTCCTCGGCCACCACGTGGCACCGGATGACGTCGGGGACCGGAGGTTCCCCGGTGGCCGTCATGAGGGGATCGCCTGCGCTGCGCGGAGGGCGTCGGCGGTGTTGATGCGGCCGAAGCCGTAGTCGTCGTTGTGACCGTGGGCGTCGTAACGGACTGTGGGCGGTCCGATCTTGTCGGCGGTGGTGTGCAGGATGCCGCGGAGCTGGTCGCGGGTGAGACCGGGCTTCGAGGCGAGCGCGAGGGCCGCGCAGCCGGCCGCGCAGGGAGCGGCGAAACTCGTCCCGGTGCTGGTGCCGTAGCCCCCGCCGGAGGTGGTGCTGAGAACGTTGACGCCGGGGGCGATCAGTTCGACCTCCGGGCCGCGCGCGGCGTGGTCCTCGCGGTCCTGGTTGGTGGAGCGCACCACGGCGATGACGTCGGGGTGCGAGACGATCTCGTCCTTGCCGATGTCGACGTTGCGGCCGTTGCTGGCGGCCCAGAAGACGGGCAGCCCCTTGCCCCGGCGGCCGTTCGCCGCGGCGAACTCGAGGGCGAGTTCCATGGTCGTGGTGATGTCCCAGTCCGCTCCGTTGGGGCCCAGGCTGCACACGAGGATGTCCGCGCCGTCGCCGGACTGCGCCGGGCCGGTCTCCGCCGACGGATCGGCCGCGTAGGCGATCGCGCGGGCGAGGGTCGTCTGGGTGCCGACCTGGTCGGGCAGGCAGGCGAGCAGCATGAGGTCGCACTCGGGGGCGGCGCCCGTCCCTCCGGAGGGGTTGCTGAGACGACCGCCCACCATGCCGGCGCAGAAGGTGCCGTGGTCGCTGTCCGGCATGCCCGCCGTGTCCTGGGCGAAGACGGTGCCGTCGGCGCCTTCGGTCCAGAAGCCCGACAAGGGGTCGACACCGTCGGCGAGGTCCGGGTGGGAGGCGTCGAAGCCGTTGTCGATGACGGCGACACGGATCCCGCCCCCCAGGGTGTGGTCCCACGCGGGCTCGATGTGGACGTCGGCGTCGGGTACGCCGCCGTTGGCGCCGGTGTTGTGCCACTGCCACTGCTCGGCGTAGCGGGCGCCGGTGGGCCGCAGCCGGGTGGGGACGTGTTCCACGAAGGCCGGTTCGGCGAAGAGGAAGCGGTCGTTCTCGTGCAGCGCGACCGAGGCGCCGAGGGAGTCCAGACCGGACGGGGCGCGCACCTGGTAGAGGTTCTTGGCGAAGGCGAGCTTGTGCAGCGTGGTCAGACGGGCGGCCGCCAGTTCGCGTTCCGCCTCCTCCTCGGACAGGGCGGGGTCCAGGCGGACGGTGAGTTCGTCGGTGGCGATGCCGATCCTGCCGTTGGGCCGCCGCACCACCGTCCCGGTCGTCTCCGCGCCGGGCAGGGGCTCACCGGTGGCGAACGCCTCGTGGGCGTGGGGCGCGGGCCGCACCAGCACCCAGTTGGCGCGGGCGAAGGCGTCGGAGACGTCCTCCTCCACACCGGTCTCGCGGATCTCCTCCGTTGCGACCGTACCGAGTTCCGCGCCGATCCCGGCGGGCCCACCGGGGGCGTCCGCGCTCACCTTCACCGCGACGACCCCGTCGATCTCCTCGGCCTCCAGGAGTTGGCCGCGCTGGTAGTACTGGCGTGTCATCTCACTCGCCCCTCGGTACCGGCATAAAGGCTGGAAACCCCTTCACCTCCAGCCTCCTCCTGACCGGGGAAACCCGCAATTCCGGGGACCGGGCCGGCGCGGTACGGGAATCCCGGAAAGTATTCCTTTGCGCCTTCAAATTTCCTCGCGTCAACAAAATGCGGACACCCGGTCGCGATATCGGCCGGGCGTCCTCCTGTCGCTTTTTCCTCAGCCCCCTTCCACGGGGACGGGAACGCGGAGCTTGTCCCAGGACGTGCGTCCCGGCACACCGTTCGCGTCCGCGCCGGTGAAGCCCAGCTTGCGCTGCCACATGGCGTAGGAGTCCCGGTGGTGTTCGTCCCAGCGCGGTCCGATGCCCTCCACGTCGTCGGGGTAGCAGTTGCACCCCTCGTCGACCAGCCGGTAGCCCATCATCACGATGACGGGGCTGTTGGGCACACTCGCGAACCATTCCTTGCCGGGGAACGGGACGTAGTTCTCGGGGGAGTGGCCCTTCGCGACGACGAGCCGCTGTCCGACCTTGATGATGTTCGGGTTGGGGATGCCGTTCCAGACCTGGAGCTGCTTCACGGTCGTGTGATAGTGCTTCGCGATGTCCGTGAGAGTGTCTCCGGGCCGCACCGTGTAATACGTGTCGTGTCGCGTCAGATGCTGTGTCGTCATACTCCCAGAGTAGTTCTCCACCCGCATTCCCGGAATTCCACCGGCGGGCGGCGGAGAAGGGAGACGTGATTGCCCGGTCAACCTTTCAGCTCGGCGGGACCTGCGGTTCCTTGGGCTGTTTCGCCGGTGTCGCGCTCGGTCCTCCGACGGAATTCAGCACGGTCTGCGCCTGGGTGTCGACGAATCGCGTGAACAATTGCTGCGCATACCCGAAGATCACCGCCCAGGCGATGATCTGGGCGGACGAGTCCAGGGACTGCAGCCCGGGCACGAACTCGCCGCGCATGAGGAGGAGACCCAGTACGGCCGTCAGCGCTCCCGTCGGCAGCTTCAGCATCGCCAGCGCCACCGGCACGTTGTACGGCGTGGAGCTGCCCCTGATCCGCCGCAACGACGCCGCCGCGGCGATGGCCGCCGCCACCATGCCCACGAACAGCACGACGGCGTAGTCCCAGCGGGACGCCACCTCGGCGAACACGTCGTCGACGTCCTGCCCGGGCAGCCTGCTCTCCGCGGGAGCGCTCCCCGTCGCGCACACGACCCCCACGCCCTGCGGCTCGAAACACAGCGGAACCATCCTCGGCGCCAGCGCCCCGACCACGCCGACCAGGACCACCACCACGGCGAGAACGCCGGAGATCCCGTAGACGATCTGGGTGAAGCTCCGCACCCGCAGGTTCTCCTTCAGATGCGCCTGCCGCGCGACGCTCGTGGCGTCGACGAGGATCTGCCGCTGGGCGTCGTCGAGGGCGCCCCCCGCCAGCACGGACAGCGCGATCTGTTCGGTCTGGACCCTGCGTTCGTCGCTCACCGTGAGGTGCTCACGCACGAACGCCAGCAGCCCGGGGAGCATGGCCCCGATCCGCTCCAGCGGAACCAGGCGCAGCATCAGGGAGTGGGCTGTGTCGTAGTGGGCCTGCGCCACCGCCAGGTGTGCCGCCGGCTGCCTGCGCCGATGGGAGTGGCGCAGCGTCTCCCTCGCCTTCTCCAGTTCCTCGAAGGCCCGGGCCACCAGCGCCTCGCGTTCCGGGTCGGGTTGCGCGCCGCCC
This sequence comes from Streptomyces abyssomicinicus, assembly GCF_008974245.1. Taxonomy (GTDB): domain Bacteria; phylum Actinomycetota; class Actinomycetes; order Streptomycetales; family Streptomycetaceae; genus Streptomyces; species Streptomyces abyssomicinicus. The sequence goes on from NZ_BBZI01000010.1 coordinate 361,914, forward strand.
CTGTCCCGCTCGGCCCGCAGCAGCGCGTCGAGTTCGCCGATGCGCGAGGAAAGGCCCTCCCTGAGCTCCCACAGCCCCTTCTCCCGCCTGAAGATCTCCCGGACTTCCCGCCTTCCCCAGATGTTCGACATGTGCCGACTATCACCGAGGTGCGCCGCCCGGTTCCGTCACCGCGCCCTACGCCTCTGCCGTCCGGACCAGTTCCCGCACGGGCCGGACCAGTTCCCGCACGGGTCAGGGCTGCTCGCGGGCGAAGCGGACGCGGTCCGCCCAGTCGGGGTGGTCGACGAGCGGGTTGCGGTTGCCCTGGACCTCGGCGATCGCACCGTTGCGGTGGCGTTCGTACACGGTGGGGGGTTCCGCGCGGTGCCACGCGAGCAGCACGGGTATCCGCTCCGGCGTGAACTCCTTCTCGGCGTCACCGACGAGGCCGGGATACCGCAGGAGGAAGTAGAGCGTCGCCCGGGCCGCGGTGCCCTTGCCGTGCGCGGGTTCGAAGCCCTCGTCCTCGCGCCTGCCGCAGTCGTGGCGGACGGCCTCGCGGAAGTCGGCGAAGTCGTGGTACCGGAAGTTGCCGCGGAAGCTGTTGCAGCCGGGCTCGCAGGCGAACAGGTGGTGGAGGTCGCCGCGCATGGGTTCCTTCTCGTCGAACCACGACTGGGGCACGACGTGCTCGCAGTTGTAGGGCAGGGAGGCCTCCAGGGCCTCCAGCTCCGCCGTCAGCTCGGCGGGACCGGCCGTGGTCTCACGGGCGAGGAAGCCCTGCAGCCGGCTCAGGCGGGCCGCCTCGACGGCGGTGTCCGCCCGGATGAGCTCCTCGGGGGTGAAGGTCTTGCCGGAGTAGATGCCGCGCAGCAGCCGGTCGGGGTGGAGGTCGACCCACGGGTAGAGCAGTCGGGAGGGGCGGTAGGAGGGGCGCCGCTCGTGGGTGGCCTCCAGCAGCCGGGTCAGTTCCTCGCGCAGCGCGTCGCCGTCCGCGCCGGGGGACACGCCGGCGTAGTAGGAGTCGCGGGCCGCCAGGTCGGACGGCTCGTCGTAGTAGACCCGGTCGCGGCCGAGGCGCAGGTTCAGCAGGGCCGCGTCCAGGTCCCGTGCGGCGGCCGACGCCCCCGGCCCGCCGGGCCGCCCGGTCCCGGTGGGCACGTCCGGCGCCGTGACCAGGGGGAAGGCTTCGGCGTCCGGTCCCCGGCCGGAGACCGCCGCGGTGCCGTCCGCCGACCGCCAGGCGTGCGGGAGGGCCCCCACGTCGACGGTGACGCGCAGGGGGACGGTGACCTCCGGAGAGCTCCCCGCCCGAGCCGTCGCGGCGGCTCCGGCCGTCGCCCCGCCGGTCTCCGCGACGGGGCCCGCACCCGGCACCGGCGCGTCGCCGGTCCCCGGCCGGGCGGCGCCGGCCGCGACGCCCGGCGCGGTGCGGGGGACCACGGGCGGCGGTCCGCCGTCGGAGGGCCGCAGCATCTCGTCCCGGAGCCGGGCCGGCGTTCCGCTCAGCGTGACGCGGGTCAGGGCCTGGAGGATGCGGCTGACGCGCACCCCCTCGTTGCCCTTCCAGGCCAGCTCGTGCTCACCCATCCAGGGCTGCCAGAGCGTGCCGTCGAGGGTGAGCGGGCGTCCCTCGCTGTCGGTCCTCGGCACGGCCGAGTGGTGCAGGGCGACCACCTCCCACTGGTCGTTGAGGACCGGCGAGCCGGACGAACCGCGCGCGGTGTCGGTGACGTAGTGGACGTAACCGTCGAGCAGGTCGACGATCTGGTTCTCCCGCAGGGCCAGCTGCTTCGGTTCGCCGTCGGGGTGCTGGACGATGTTCACGAACTCCCCGATGATCGCCTTCCCCTGCGCACCGTCCAGCGGGAGCCAGTGGAACCGCTCGAGCGGCGCGGACCGGTCGCCGTCGTCCCTCACGGCCACCACGCTGAAGTCCAGCTCGGCGTCCGTGACGAAGAAACCCTGCGGATCGAGGGGGAAGACCGCCGGGACCAGCGGCGTGCCGTCGAGACCGGCCTGGAGATTGAACTCGACGACGGCCCGCCCCGCCTCCTCCTGACCGCGCAGCACGTGGTTGTTGGTGATCAGCAGCGAGGGGGAGACCATGAAACCGGTGCCGTGGTGCCTGCGGCCCGAGGTCCCGGTCACGGTGATCCTGCCGACGGACCGGGCGGCCAGCTGTCCCCCTTCCAGGTACGCCACCTCCGTGAGGTCGTTGCGCCCCATCAGACGCTCCAGACCGAGCACGTCCGTCCCGAACTCCTCGGGCTCCAGCGGCAGCGTGCCGCCCGCCGAGCTCGGGGGATCGGTGCGGGCGCGCTCGACGGACCCGGCGAGCGACCAGTCCGCGTTGAGCCGGGCCAGCCTTTTCTGCACCCGCCCGGGATCGTCCGCGTACAGCACACCCCGGTCGGCGACGGTGCGGCGGTTCGCCTCCCGCCGCGCGGTGCGCTCCGCGAACCGCTGCCCCGCCTGTTCCAGCTGGAGCGCGTACGCGGCCGTGGCCGGGGAGACGTGTTCCTTGGTGACCATGGACTTACCTTCGTCCTGTGGGTTCCCCTCCCTCCATTGTGGTCCGCGAGCGGGACGGACGCCTCTCCGCGGCCGCAGACCGGCCGCGCGGGAGCCGCAGCACCGGCCGGACGGCCACCGCCTCCCCGGCCGCGACAAGATCACGCGCGGGCGAACCCGGGACGTTGTCGGTGGCGGCGTCTACTGTTGCCGGTGGTCGGCATGGGAGTGAGCACGCGGCCGGCGCCGCCCTGCCGGCAGCCACCGCGTGCGCGCCCCAGGCCGCCCCGGACACCCGGACCGACCCGCCCCTCTCCCGCACTGGAGCCTGTCGTGAGCAAAGCCGCACCCCCGGCCCCGAACGGACCGCAGACACCGGTCCCCGCCCCTCATGACGTGATCCGCGTACACGGCGCCCGGGTCAACAACCTCCGTGACGTCAGCGTCGACATCCCCAAACGCAGCCTCACGGTCTTCACCGGCGTCTCCGGCTCCGGCAAGAGCTCCCTGGTCTTCGAGACCATCGCCGCGGAATCCCAGCGGCTGATCAACGAGACGTACAGCGCGTTCGTCCAGGGCTTCATGCCCACCCTCGCCCGCCCCGACGTCGACGTCCTCGAAGGGCTGACGACCGCGATCGTCGTCGACCAGGAGCGCATCGCCGCGGACCCCCGCTCCACCGTCGGCACGGTCACCGACGTCAACGCCCTGCTGCGCATCCTCTTCAGCCGGCTCGGCGATCCCCACATCGGTCCTCCGAGTGCCTTCTCCTTCAACACCCCCTCGGTGCGCGCCGCCGGCGCGATCACCGTCGAGCGGGGAGCCGGCAAGACCGTGAAGCAGACCTTCTCCCGCAGCGGCGGCATGTGCCCCCGCTGCGAGGGCCGCGGCACCGTCTCCGACATCGACCTCACCCAGCTCTACGACGACTCCAAGTCGATCGCCGAGGGAGCCTTCACCATCCCGGGCTGGAAGTCCGACAGCTGGTGGACGGTCAGGATCTACGCGGCCTCGGGCTTCCTCGACCCGGACAAGCCCATCCGCGAGTTCACCGAGAAGGAGATGGAGGACTTCCTCCACCACGAACCCGTCAAGATCAAGGTCGAAGGCGCCAACCTCACCTACGAGGGCCTGATCCCCAAGCTCCGCAAGTCGATCCTCTCCAAGGACCGCGACGCGATGCAGCCGCACATCCGCGAGTTCGTGGACCGCGCGGTCACCTTCGTGAGCTGCCCCGAATGCGACGGCACCCGTCTGAACGAGACCGCGCGCTCCTCCCGCATCCGCGGCCGGAACATCGCCGAACTCTGCGCCATGGAGATCAGCGAGCTCGCCGCGTGGGCCGCCGGGCTCGACGAGCCTGCCGTGGCCCCCCTGCTCACCTCACTCCGCGGGGTCCTCGACTCCTTCGTCGGGATCGGCCTCGGCTACCTCTCCCTGGAGCGCCCCACCGGCAGCCTGTCGGGCGGCGAGGCCCAGCGCGTGAAGATGATCCGCCACCTCGGCTCCAGCCTCACCGACGTCACCTACGTCTTCGACGAGCCCACCGTCGGCCTGCACCCCCACGACATCCAGCGGGTCAACAACCTCCTGCTGCGCCTGCGCGACAAGGGCAACACCGTCCTGGTCGTCGAGCACAAGCCGCAGACGATCGCGATCGCCGACCACGTCGTCGACCTGGGCCCGGGCGCGGGCACGGGTGGCGGCACCGTCTGCTTCGAGGGCACGGTGGAAGGGCTGCGCGCGGCCGGCACCGTCACCGGACGCCACCTCGAGGACCGCACCCCGGTCAAGGACGAGGTGCGCACCCCCACGGGCCGGCTGGAGATCCGCGGGGCCGGGACGCACAACCTGCGGGACGTCGACGTCGACATCCCGCTCGGTGTCCTGGTCGTCGTCACGGGCGTCGCCGGCTCCGGCAAGAGTTCCCTCGTCCACGGCTCGCTGGTCGGTACCCCTCTCGGTGCCGACGTGGGGGTGGTCTCCGTCGGCCAGGGCGCGATCCGAGGTTCACGGCGCAGCAACCCCGCCACCTACACGGGTCTCCTGGAGCCGATCCGCAAGGCGTTCGCCAAGGCCAACGGCGTCAAGCCCGCACTGTTCAGCGCCAACTCCGAGGGCGCCTGCCCCGGCTGCAACGGGGCCGGCGTGGTCTACACCGACCTGGCGATGATGGCGGGCGTCGCCACGCCGTGCGAGGACTGCGAGGGCAAGCGGTTCCAGCCAGCCGTCCTCGAGTACCGCCTGGGCGGCCGGGACATCAGCGAGGTCCTCGCCATGCCGGTGTCCGAGGCGCTGGAGTTCTTCGCCGACGGCGAGGCCCGCACGCCCGCCGCCCACCGGGTCCTCACCCGGCTCGACGACGTCGGTCTGGGCTACCTCACCCTCGGCCAGCCCTTGACGACCCTCTCCGGCGGAGAGCGGCAGCGCCTCAAACTGGCCACGCACATGGGCGAGCCGGGAGGCGTCTACGTCCTCGACGAACCCACCACCGGCCTCCACCTCGCCGACGTGGAGCAGCTGCTGACCCTTCTCGACCGGCTCGTGGACTCGGGCAAGTCGGTCGTCGTCGTGGAGCACCATCTCGCGGTCATGGCACACGCCGACTGGATCATCGACCTCGGCCCGGGCGCGGGCCGGGAGGGCGGCGGCGTCGTCTTCGAGGGGACCCCCGCCGACCTGGTCGGCAAGGCCTCCACCCTCACCGCCGAGCACCTGGCCGCCTACGCCGCGCCCTGATCCGCGCCCGGCGGTTCCGCACCGTCCTTGACGGGTGCGGAACCGCCGGGGGACGCGGTGCTTGCCGCTGCCGGGCCCGGGGGCGCCATCGAGGCGCAGGGCGACCGCGGCCGTCCTCCGGTCCCGTCCGGACGCCGCCTCAGCCGACCTGGCCGTTGACGAACTCGTCGAGCGCCTTGCCCGGCCGCAGCCCCGTCTCGCCGCCCCGGTGGTGGAAACTGCCGAAGGCGTCCAGGGTCACGGTCTCGCCCTCCTTGAGGGCCTCCGCGATCGCCCCCGCCCCGTCGACGGTGCCGAACACCGCGTCGACGACGCGGCCGACCTGCTCGGACGTCAGTCCACCGTCCTCGGCGGCCTTCCGCGTGACGGCTTCGACCAGCCCGGACCTGTCCATGCGAGCACCCGTTCCTCGAGATCGCTGCCCGGAGCGCGGCGACGGGCCTCACCGGCCGCTCACCGCTCCGGCCCGACCATCGTGGCACCGCACCGCCGCTCCCGCACCAGGAAGGCGTCCCCCGCGCCCGGGGGTCCCCCGGGTGCGGCCGGACGTCACTCGACGACCAGGTCCACCGGGATGTTGCCGCGCGTCGCGTTGGAGTACGGGCAGACCTGGTGCGCCTGGTCCACCAGCTTGCGTCCCGTCTCGGCGTCCACGGACTCCGGCAGCTCGATCCGGAGCGTCACGGCCAGGGCGAACCCCGGACCGTCCTTGCCTATCGACACCTCGCCGGTCACGGCCGCGTCGGAGACGTCGATCTTCGCCTGCCGCCCGACGGCGCCGAGGGCACTGGCGAAGCAGGCGGCGTAACCGGCGGCGAAGAGCTGTTCCGGGTTGGTTCCCTCACCGTTGCCGCCCAGTTCGCGCGGGGGTGCGAGCTGGACGTCCAGCTTCCCGTCGGAGGCCACGGCGCGGCCTTCGCGGCCGTGGGTGGCGGTGGCGACAGCGGTGTAGAGCGCGTCCATGCGAATCCTCTTCTCCCTGCGTGGAGGCGGACCCGGACCGGCCCCGCCGGGCTCTAGTTAAGCACGCAATTTAATTGTGCACAATCAAAATGTGGGCGGGCTACCCTGACCCCATGGACACCCCGCACCCCGGCCGCGTGGACGAGCAGGGGGAGACGGGCCTGGACGAGGCCCTTCTCCTGGACAGCCAGATCTGCTTCTCCCTCAACGCGGCCTCCCGCGCCTTCGCGGCCCTGTACCGCGTCGTCCTCAAGGACCTCGGGCTCACCTATCCCCAGTACCTGGTCATGCTCGTCCTGTGGGAGGACGGCACCACCCCCGTCAAACACCTCGGTGAGCGCCTGCGCCTGGACTCCGGGACCCTGTCGCCCCTCCTGAAGCGACTCGAGGCGGCCGGACTCATCCACCGCCGCCGCTCCGCCGCCGACGAGCGCTCCGTCCACATCCACCTCACCGCCGAGGGACTCGCCCTGCGCGAACAGGCGTGCCACGTCCCCCGCCACATCGCCGCCGCCACCGGTTTCGACCGCCAGGACGCGCGCACCCTGCGCGTCCTGCTGACCCGGCTCACCGGCGCCCTCGACGACGCCGCCCGGCACGACGAGGCCCCGCCCGCTCCCGCGGGCCCCGCACGCAGCGGAGGAACCGAGGAGGAGCGGTGACCCGGACGCGACGGACCCGCCCCCGCCGGCAGCCGGCGGGGGCGGGTCCGTCGCGATCCTCCGTCCCGTCCCTCCGGGCACGCGCCTACTGGCTGTAGACACCGATCTCGTTGAGCGAGTACCGGTTGTCGGTACCGCGCACGAGGAGGCTGACGCGGACGTAGCGGGCGTCGACCGGGGTGAAGGACCGGTTCTCGGAGCCTCCGCTGCCGGCCGTCGTGGTGTGGACGGTGGACCAGGTGGCGTTGTCCGAGGAGACCTGGACCTGGTACTTCACGGCGTACTGGTCGGACCAGTCCAGGAAGACCCGGCCGACCCTGCGCACCGCCTTCAGGTCGACCGTGATCCACGCGGTGGAGACGGTCCTGCTCGCCCAGCGGGAGCCCAGGTCGCCGTCGATCGCCTTGCCCGGCGGGTAGGACACGATGACGGCGTCCTGGTGGTCGGAGGCCGTGGCGGTGCCGCCGCGCGCCAGGTTGGTCAGGGTGTCCGCCCGGGTGGCGGGGAACTCCACCACCTGCTGGTAGGTGGGGCGGTTCTGCCAGGCGATGCGCGGCGCGGTGATGCCGCCCATCGCCCGGTGCACGATGGCGTCCGCGCACACCTGGTCACCGGGGTCGCAGGAGTCGTCACCCGGGTAGACCCCGGCGGCCGGCTGGGCGGCGGCGGTGGTCAGGGTGTCCAGCAGCACGGCGCGGCAGGAGGAGACGGTGCCGCTGCCGCAGTAGGTGCGGTCCAGGGGAGAGGCAACGCCGCGGCCGAGGACGGACCGCAGGTCCTTGTCGAGGTAACTCCACCAGCCGTGCTGGAAGGCGGAACCCTTGTGCGCCTGACCGGCGGCGATGCCCGTCCCGGTGGCGCCGGAGCCGTTCTGACCGCCCGACGGGGACTCGTTGATCGGCGCCACGGCGGTGAGCGCCCGGTAGGCCTCGGTGCCGAGGTCCGCCTCGAAGACGCCCTCGATCAGCAGCGGCCACCAGGCGTCCAGGATGCGGATGGCGTCCGCGTGCGTGTACGTGCCGTCGCCCTTCGACCCCTCACGCCGCTCCGAGCCGGCCGCCGCCCAGGCGCGCAGCTTGGACACGGCGGCGGACGCCGCCGGGTCGGTCACCTGCGCCGAGTCGAGAACCTCGAGGAGTTCGGGCAGCAACTGTTCGGCCCGCAGGTCGGTGACCGCCGCGTCCTCCATCGCCTGGACCAGCTTGGCCCGGGTGACGCCGCCGGTGTCCACCAGCGCGGAGACCCGCCGGTCCAGCAGGTCGGCCCGGTGCACCGCGCCGTTGCTCCAGCCCGCCGCGTAGTCGTCGGCCTGCTTGTTGTTCCAGCTGATGTAGTAGTCCTCGTCCTCGGACTGCGGGTGCGCCGAGGGAGCGGTGACGTCCGAGGTGTTGTCGGCCGGGTCCCAGTTGCGCCACTCGTAGGAGGACCGCGCCCAGAGGGGCTGGTCCGGGTCGGTGCCCGCGGCCCGCACCGGGTTGTGGCCCGAGTTGTAGTACGTGGTGTGCCGGGAGTCGGCGTAGAACCAGTTGAACGTGTACCCGATGTCCTGGGCCGCGGTCCGGAACGCCGCGGCCGAGGTGATCACCGAGGGGTCGTTGAACTTCTGGAAGCCGATCACCGAGTCCAGCTCGTGGTGGTACGTCGAACGCAGCGCCGTGTAGGCCACGGGGGTGCCTCCGCTGGTGCCGGTGTGCGTCACCAGCCCGTACGCCGAACGCAGCGTGGTCAGGTCGTAGGAGCCCGCCGCGGTGCCGTCCGCGGTCGTCGGTGACCAGGAGTTGTGCACGGTCAGCTTCTCGAACGGCGTGCAGGTCCCGTCCAGCAGATAGGACTGCGACGCGGTGGTCGGCGTGGCGCCGGACGGCTCGCACAGCTCGACGGCGAACGTGTCGGTGATGTCCTGGTTGGCCGACGTGGCGCTCCAGGCGTAGTCCAGGCCCCGTCCGATCTCCACGTAGAAGCTGATGCCGGGGAAGGAGGCTCCGCGGGAGCGCAGACCGGGACCGTCCAGCTCCTGCACCATCAGCAACTGCGGTGCGTAGTAACCGGTCTGGGGCCCGAACACGGCGATCGGGTGACCGGAGGCGGTGTGCTCCCCGGACACCACCAGGGCGTTGGACATGCCCCGCCTCGCACTGATCAGGTCCCCCGGGAGGACACCCTCCGACGAGGAGGAGGAGAGGGACGACGCCGCCGCCGGCGTCCCCGCGGTGGCCGTCGCCCCCGTACCGGTGCCGTTGCTCACGTGCTGGTAGGCCTTGACCGAGCCGCGGTCCGGTGCGGCGACGCCGACCGGGGAGTCGGGACTGGTCGCGTACGGGAAGGAGCCGCCGGTCGTGGTGGTGGCCTCGGTGTCGTTCTGGGCACGCCAGGCCTTGTAGGCGGCCGCGCCCGCCGCGGCGCCGTACTGCTTCTGCAGCGCCAGCTTCGCGAGCGCGTTCTCCACCTCGCCGCCGCCTCCGCTGCCGAAGATGGCGCCGATGACGGAGGCGATCGCCACCACGTCGGTGGCGGTGAAGTCCTTGATGTCGTTGCCCTGCCCGGTGAGCTCGTACTCGCCGGGATAGGTGTTGTCGCCCACCGTGTCGTCGATGAAGGCGTTGATGCCGGCGACGTAGTCGGTGATGTCCTGCACGGCCTGGGCACCGCGCGCGCCGGAGCCCTTGATGCGGTTCAGCTGGTCCTGCAGGTCCGACTCCTTGTAGGCGGCGACCGCCCACAGGCTCTGCTCCAGTTCCCGGTTGCCGCCCGCTCCGCCGGCGAACGACGAAAGCTGGGCGCGGCCCACGTGGCGCAGGATGTCCATCAGCCACAGCCGGTCCTCGCCGGCCGCGTAACCGGCGCCGAACTCGGTGGCGGAGCGGGTCGTGCCCTTGATGTGCGGGGTGCCGGTGGCCTTGTCCCGGGTGATCGTCACGCCGGAACGCGGGCTGTAGGAGGACTCCACCTGGTCGGCGGCGACACCGAGGGAGGCGTCCGAGAAGTAGTCGGCGAGCTGGTCGTCGGTCAGCCCGGAGTAGTTGTGCAGAAGGTCGTCGTACTTCTCGATCTGGTCGGCCGAGTGCGCGGGCCGGGTGCCGATGCTGCGGTGCAGCAGGATTCCGGCCAGCGTCGCGTGGCCGTTCTCGCCGGGGGTGAGGATGTCACCGCACTGGCCCACGCAGGGGTCCGAGGCGCCGGGCCAGGGGTCGGAGGTGGCCGCGGCACCGGTCGCTCCGGTGAGCGTGCCGGCCAGCAGCGCGCCGGCGGTCAGCAGGACGGCCACGGAGCGGGATCTGCCCCGGCGGCCGTGCCCGAGGAGGCGGGTGAAGGGATTCAAGAGGGGGTTCTCCGGGTCTCGTACCGACGCGACGTGGGGGGTGCGCCCGCACGCTAAGCCCCGGCCGCCCACCGGCGTAAGCCCCGGGAAGCGTTGACAAGAACATGCAACATCTCCTTCACGGGCCCGGGAGGCCGCCGCGCCGTCCCCTCGCCGGCGTCGAGCGGCGACTTCTGGGCCGGGGCCCCCGTGAACCGGGGGCCCCGGCCGTCACTCACTGCCCGATGGTGCTCTGCGGGCCGGTGTACTGGCGCAGCAGCGCCGGGACGTCCTTCGCGGCGTCCAGGGAGTAGCTGTAGTGGCTGCGCGGGTCGAAGGTGGTGCCGCCGGTCTGCTGCTTGCCGGTGGAGTTGACGACCACGGAGCCCGTCTGCGACAGGGACGCGGCCGAGGTGTCGGGGTAGTACGGGTTGGCGACGTTCTCGTAGTAGCTGTTCTCGATGACGGTCTTGGACCGGCCGCGCGAGAGGTTGCCGTACGAGGTGATGTTCTGCAGGTAGTTGTTGTAGAGGTGGGCCAGCGCCACGTTGTCGATGCTGGGGTTGCGCTGGTTGGTGTCGTGGATCCAGTTGTGGTGGATCGTCATGCGGGCCGTGGTGTTCTCGGTCCAGCCGATGCCGAAGGCCTTGTTGACCTCACCCAGGTCGTTCCAGGAGACGGTCAGGTAGCTGGTGTCCTTGCGACTGTCGATCAGGCCGTCGTTCATCCGCTCGATGCGGTTGTGGTCGATCCAGATGTGGTCGGCGGTGTCCATCTGGATGCCGTCGTAGTCGAAGTCCTTGTCGTCCGGGTCGTCCTCGGCCATGCGGGTGTCGCGGATGGTGAGGTTGCGGATGATGACGTTGCGGGTGCCGGCGCCGAGGAAGAAGCCGCCGTTGACGATCTCCCCGGAGGTGCCGACGCCGATCAGCGTCTTGTTCGACTTCACGGGGATCTCGTGGCCGTACGGGGCGACGGTGATCGCCCCGGCGATCTTGATCGTGTACGGCTCGGCCGCCGTCGCGTACTTGACCAGGTCGGCGAAGGTCCTCACGGTGACCGTCGCTCCGGCCGCGCCGCCCGTGGTGCCGCCGCCGGTGGAGGCGAAGCCGTCCGCGGTGTTCGACCAGGTCCGGCCGCTGCCGCCCCCCACCGGCTTGAACGCCCACTGCTTGTTGGTGTTGGCCGTGCAGGTCTCCTGGATGATGGGAGTCCCGTTGGTGGTCGAGGCGAGTTCGTCGGAGAGGCACAGCCCGGAGTTCACGTTGACGATCTGCCAGGTGTTGGTCCCCGAGGCCACGAGTCGCCACTGCTGGTTGGTCTTGCCCGCGCCGCACTCGTACTGCTGCACCTGGACGCCGCTGACGGTGGAGCGGGAGGGCACGTCGACGCACAGGCCACTGTCGACGCCGACGAGGGTGTGGACGCCGCTGCCGGCGGACTTCAGGGTGAACTGCTGCCAGGGGGAGTTGTCCGTGCAGCCCCACTGCTGGAGCTTGGTCTGGTTCGCCCTGGACGCTCCGGGAACGTCGATGCACTTGCCCGACTTGGTGACGACGAGCTGGTACTTGACGTCGACGGCGGGGAGCTCCGCGGCCTGGGCGCTGTCCGTCGCGGTGACGGCGCCGACCACTGCGCCGGCCACCACCGCCATGGCGGAGACCGTCGCGGCGGCCTTGCCGGGACGGCGGCGGTGGCGGTGGCGGGCGGGCGGGGTGTCAGGGGTACTGCGTCGGCTCATGTCCTTCTTCCTTCTCGTGGGTGTGGAGCGGGTGCGTGGGGGTGGGGCTCGGCCCGGTCCCGGGTCAGCCGACCGGGTTCCAGCCGTCGGTGCCCGCCAGGTACTTCTGCGGGGTGTAGGAGGCGGCCTGGGCGGCCGTCAGCTGAGGGCGGTTGCTGTTGACGGTGGCGCCGGGACCGGTGTTGGCGTATTCGAAGAACCGCGCGTTCTGCCAGGTGGCGTCGGACATGTCGGTCCACGGCTGCGCGGTGGCGACCGTGTCCGACAGGTTGGACTCGCGGAACACGACCTGCGCGTTCTGCCGCCAGGGCCGGCCGAGCTGGGTCCTGCCGGTGTTGGCCCCGGTGATCGTGGAGCGGTGGAAGAGGAAACCGTAGGCGCGGTCGGCGGGGGTGCTGGCGGCGGTGATCGGGCCGCCCGTGCTGCGCTTCTCGTGGATGCGGCAGCGGTCGAAGACGGCGATGCCCCCTCCGTAGACGAAGTCGACGGTGCCCTCGACGTAGGAGTCGCTCACGTAGGCGCGGGCGTTGTTGTTGACCAGGAAGGTGTCCTGGTCGCCGAGGAGCCGGACGTCGTCCAGGAGGGCCCGGTCCGCGTCCAGGTAGAGGGCCAGTGCCTGGTCGCCGGTGTCGGAGGAGTTCTCGTCGAAGTCGTTGGCCATCGTCAGCCGGTCGGCGGTGAAGTCGTGGCCCAGGGCGACGACGGTGGCGCTGCCGGACGTTCCGTAGCTCCCGGCGTTGCGGTTGCCGATGATCACGACGTCGTCCGGGGAGTCGCCGTTGCCCCGCAGGGTGACGAACGGCTTGTCGGCCGGGACGGTGACCTTCTCCCGGTAGGTGCCGGGCTTGATGGTGATCGTCACCGGCTTGGTGTTGCCCTTGGGCACCGCGTCGATCGCGGCCTGGACGGTCCGGTAGGTGCCGGTGCCGTCGGCCGCCACCGTGTTCGGCGTGCCGGAGCCGCCGCCGGAGCCGGCCACCGGTTTGAAGGCCCACTGCTTGTTGGTGTTGTGGGTGCAGGTCTCCTGGATGACGGGCGTGCCGTTGGTGGTGGAGGCGAGGGCGTCGGAGAGGCACAGGCCGGATGCCACACTGATGATCTGGTAGGTGCCGGTCCCGCTGGGGGTGAGGCGCCACTGCTGGTTGGTCCGGCCGGCTCCGCAGCCCCACTGCTGGACCTGGGTTCCGCTGACGGTGCTGCCGGAGGGGACGTCGACGCACTGGCCGCTGTTGACGCCGACGAGTGTGTAGACACCCGTCCCGGCGGACCTGAGAGTGAACTGCTGCCAGGGGGAGTCGTCGGTGCAGCCCCACTGCTGGAGCTTGGCGCCACTGGCGGTGGAGGCGCCGGGGACGTCGACGCACTTGCCGGACCTGGTGACGACGAGCTGGTACTTCGTGTCCACCGCGGGCAGTGTCGCGGCGCCGGCCGGCGCTGCGAGCTGGACCGCGGCGGTCACTCCGCCCGCGGTCATCACCAGGGCGGACGTCAGCGCCGCGAGGCGCCCGCGGCGGCGCGCGTGCCGACGGCGTGCCGGTCGGCGGCCCGCGGGCCGGGAGGGGTGCGGCGCACCGGGTCCGGACATGAGCGGAGCGGATCTGTCGGTGGTCATGGGCGGGGACCTCTCTCGCCGTTCGGCGTGCGGGTGCCGCGGCCGGAGGGCACCGCGGTGAAGAGGTAGATGCGGTGGGGGAGGAGGGGATAACGGAAAAAGAGAAACGTGGCGTGTTCCCGTCACCTCGTGGGTGCCACGGCTTTACAGCTCCCGGGCTCCGTGCCACGATCCGGGGCCTGTCGCACGCCAGGTGTCCGAGCAGGCCCCGAGCATGTCCGCCCCGGGGCCACCGACCGCCCGCGCCGCCCGGGACGGCGGCGCGCGGCGAAGGAGAACCGCGCCATGGACCATCCCCCCTCGCCGCGGGCCGCGGGCGGCCGGACCGCCACGGGCGCCACGGACCGGACCGCCACGCCCGGGGCGGCGGCCACGCCGCCCGGCAGCTGGGCGCCCGGGATGTCGTCGCGGGACCTCGAGCTCGTCCGGGCGGCCCGGGGCGGGGACCGCGCGGCGCTGGAGCAACTGCTCGCCGCCTGCCTGCCGTTGCTCCACCGGGTCGTGGGGCGGGCCCTGGACGGGCATGCCGACACCGACGACGTGGTGCAGGAGGTGCTGCTGCGGATCGTGGCGGGGCTGCCCGGGCTGCGGGAGCCCGAGAGGTTCCGGTCCTGGGCGGTGGCCATCGCCTTCCGGCAGGTCCAGCAGCACGGACGGAGCCGTCGCCCCGACCTCCCGTACCGGCCCGTGGACGAGGAACTGCCCGATCCGTCGGGTGACTTCACCGAACGGACCGTCGCCGAAGTGGTCATGGCCGAGCAGCGCGGGGAGATCCTGCGCGCCACCGGCTGGCTGGAGCCCGCGGACCGCCGCCTTCTCGCCCTGTGGTGGGAGGAGACGGCCGGGGTCCTCGGACGCGGCGAGCTGAGCGCGGCCATGAACATGCCCCGCGCGCACGTCGCGGTGCGGGTGCAGCGGATGAAGGAGCAGCTGCACACGGCCCGCACCGTCGTGCGGGCGCTCTCCCGTTCGCCGCGGTGCCCGGAGCTGACGGCCGCCGTCCGCGGCTGGGACGGCACGCCGAGCGCACTGTGGCGCAAACGGCTGGGCCGACACGTCCGCGACTGTCCGGCCTGTCTGCGGCAGGGAGAGGGCCTGGTGCCGCCCGAGTTGCTGCTGCCGGGCATCGTGCTGCCGGTTCCGGCGGGCCTGCTGGCCGGCCTCCCGGGGCTGCTCGACTCCGCCTCCGCCGCGGCGGCCTCGTCCAAGGCGGGGATCGGCGTGCTGTTCGACCGCGTCACCGACCTCTTCCACGGCGTCAGGCCCCGTACCGCCGCCGCGCTCGCGGTGGGGGCCGCGGTACTGATCGGCGCGGTCGTCCTCCCGGTGTGGCAGTCCCCGGCGCCCGACCGCACTCCGCGCTCCGCGCCGACCGCCGCCCCCGGCGCACCGGGAGGTCCGGCAGCCCCGCCGACCGCCACGGCCCCCGACGGCGGTACCGCGGCGGCCGACATCGTCGTCGCCCCCGACGGTTCCGACGAGCGGGGCGACGGAAGCCTCACCCGGCCCTACGCCACGCTCGGCAAGGCCGTCGGGATGGTGCGCCCCGGCCAGACCATCGCCCTGCGCGGCGGCACCTACCGGCCGAGCGAACCCGTCACCATCGACACCGACGGCACCGCCGCACGCCCCGTGCTGCTCACCGCCTACCGCGGGGAGCGCCCGGTGCTCGACGTGTCCGCCGTCCCCGAGGGCCGGTGGGCCGTCACCCAGCGCGCCGACCACTGGACGGTGCGCGGACTGGAGGTGCGCGGGTCCAGCAGCCACGCATGGGTGTGCAGCGGATGCGCGCACGACGTCTTCGACGGCCTGACGATGCACCACAACGCGGAGTCCGGGCTGGTGCTGCGGGACGCGGGCACCGTCGGCAACACCGTGGTGGACAGCGACTTCCACCACAACCGCCAGGGCGACGGCGGCGGCACGGGCCTGGCGATCGTCTTCGGCGCGGGCGAGGGCAACACCGTCCGCGACTGCCGTGCCTGGGACAACGGCGGCGACGGCGTCGACCTGGGAGGCTTCACCGATCCCGTCGTGCTCGACGGCAACTGGGCCTACCGCAACGGCGACGGCTTCACCCTCGGCGGCGGCCGGACCAGGGCCCCGGTGGCGCACGTCGTGACGAACAACGCCGCCTGGGACAACGGGGGCCATGGGTTCACCGACGACGGCAACACCGGCTCGCCGGTCCTGGAGCGCAACAGCGCCTACCGCAACGGCATCGCGGGCTTCCGCATCGCCGACGCCACCGCCTCGCTCGTCCGCAACGCCGCGTGGAGCAACCCGCGAGAGGCGGAACTCGGCCCGTCCGCGCGTTCCAAGGGCAACACCTGGGACGAGGGCGGACCGTCCGTGCCCCTGACCGGCCTGCGCTCGGAGGATCCGCGCGGCGCCGAGGGAGCCCGTTCGCCGGACGGTGCGCTGCCCCGTACCGCCTTCCTCCGCCTCCGCGACCCGGCCGTCGGCGTGGGCGCGCCGATGACGGCCGACCGACGCGCACCACGCCCGAGGGTCACTTCTTGAGGAACTCCAGCAGGTCCTTGTTGAAGCGCTCCTTGTCACCCGGCACCAGGGCGATGCCGTGCGAGCCGCCCTCGTAGACCTTGAGCTCGGCGTCCGCGATGAGCTGGGCGGACTTGCGGCCGGTGGCGTCGATCGGCACGACCTGGTCGTCGTCGCCGTGCACGACGAGCGTCGGGACGTCGAACTTCTTGAGGTCCTCGTGGAAGTCCGTGGTGCCGAAGGCGTCGACACAGTCGACGCCGCCCTCGATCGTCTGCGCCATGGCCATGTACCAGAACGCGTCCTTGTTGCCCTGGGTGACCTTGTTGCCGTCGCGGTTGGCGGAGAAGAAACCGACCGCGGTGTCCTTCCAGAACTGCGACCGCTCCGCGATGATGCCCGCCTTGATGTCGTCGAAGACGGACTGCGGGACGCCCTCGGGGTTGTCCGGGCCCTGGAGCATCAGCGGCGGGATCGCGGACAGCAGGACGGCGGAGCGGATGCGCCCGGTGCCGTGGCGGCCGATGTAGCGGGCGAGCTCCCCACCACCCATCGAGTGCGCCACCAGAGTGACGTCCCGCAGGTCGAGGTGGGTGATCAGGTCGTTCAGGTCGTCGGCGAAGGTGTCGAAGTCGTAGCCGTCGTAGACCGGCGTCGAGCGGCCGTGCCCACGCCGGTCGTGCGCGATGCCGCGGTAGCCGGCGTCGGCGACGGCCTTGAGCTGGTCCTGCCACGCGTCGCCGCTGAGCGGCCAGCCGTGGATGAACACCACCGGGCGGCCCCGGCCCCAGTCCTTGTAGAAGATCTCGACACCGTCTCGCGTCGTGCAGAAGGGCATGGTTTGTCCTTTCATCGCGGCGAACCGGATCCCCGGACCTGAGCATCGCCCGGACCGCCGTCGGCCGCCATCCGGGTGCACCCGGTGCCGACCCGCCCGTCGGCCGTGACGGCCGAGCAGGGCGGGCGCGGAAGGAGCCGCGCCCCTTGCTCCGGCCGGGCACGCTCTTCGCCCGGGTGGGGGCACCGGGGGGTCGGCGGCCCGCAGCGGGGTACCGCCGCGTCATGAAGGCACTGGTGATCAACTGCACGCTCAAGAAGTCCCCCGAGCCGTCCAACACCGAGGCGCTGGCGCGGGTGGTCGGTGACTGGCTGGCGGAGAACGCCGGCGTGGAGGTGGAGCACGTCCGAGCCGTCGACCTCGACATCCACCCCGGCGTGGTCAGCGAGGCGGTCGCCGCAGGCGACGACTGGCCCGCCGTGCACGCCAAGCTGCTGCAGGCGCAGATCCTCGTCGTCGCCTCCCCGACATGGCTCGGCCGGCCGTCGTCGGTGGCCCAGCGTGTCCTGGAACGCATGGACGCCATGCTCTCCGAGACCGACGACGACGGCCGCCCCGTCGCCTACGACCGCGTCGCGGGAGTCGTGGTCACCGGCAACGAGGACGGCGCGCACCATGTGATCAGCGAGATCAACGGCGCCCTGTGCGACATCGGTTACACCATTCCCGGCCAGTCGTGGACCTACTGGCACCTCGGCCCCGGCCCGGGCCCGGACTACCTCGACGACCGGCGCGGCCACGACTGGGCCCACCGAACCGGCCGCGCGATGGCCGCCAACCTCCACGGCGCCGCACGCGCCCTGGCCGCGAACCCGCTGGGCGCTCCGCCCGGGTGACCCGCCCTACGCCTCGCCGGCCGTGCGGGAGCGGCGAGCGGCACGGCGGCGCAGGCGCAGTGGCAGCACGTACCAGCACAGGCCGAACCAGAGCATGACCGCGCCCACGAGCACTTCGGCGAGGACTCCGGGGAGGACGAAGCGCAGGAGCAGCAGGAGGGTGCAGCCGATGGTCAGGGCCAGGAGGACCATGCCGCACACCATCAGGCGGCCGGCGGCCTCCACCATCTCGTCCTTCATCCGCTGACCCGCCAGGAACCGGTGCATGGCGACGGGCGCGATGAGCGACGCGGTGGCCGCCGCGCCGAGCACCACGGTGATGACGTAGATGCCGCGGTCCAGCGTCTCCAGCTGCCTGAACGTGGGGGTGAACGCGACGCTGAGCAGGAACCCGAAGAGGATCTGCACGCCGGTCTGGGTGACCCGGGTCTCCTGAAGGATCTCGTTCCAGCGGCGGTTGACCCGCTCGCGCGGCGTCTCCGGTTCTTCGGCACCGTGCTTCGTGCCGTGGCCGGCGCCGTGTTCGCAGCAGGCGGCGTGTTCGCGGCAGGCGGCGTGTTCGCGGCAGGCGGCGTCCTCGATCGCCGAACCGGCCGGCTGCTCCGTCATCGTCATGCTTCCCTCCAAGTCCCGGGTCGGCCCATATGCCCGGATCGGAGGCTTCCATGCAGGTCACACGGCACGGGAGGCGGCCCGACCGACGAGGAACGCAGGCCGGGCCGCCGCCCGGCCTCCGTGGCGCTTTCGGTGCTTTCCTCCCCGTATGTGGAAATGTGCTGGTCATGGCCGACATCTTCCGTGGTGCGGACGCCCAGCCGCCGACGCCCGGCCGGCGGTGGTCCGAGTTCCGGCAGTCACCGCTGCGCCCCGCCGTCGTGCTGACGCTCATTCTGGCTGCGGCGGCCGGTCTCTTCGCCGGTTCGTACACCTTCGCCATGGCCGATCCGACGCCGCGCTCCATCCCCGCGGCCGTGGTCGGCTCGTACGAGCAGGCCCGGGGGCAGGCCTTTCTGGACGGCCTGGAGAAGGCGTTGAACGCGTCCGTGAAGGTGCGCCGGTGCGGCAGTCTCGCCGGGGCCCGTCAGGCCATGGACGACCAGAGGGTCTTCGCGATCTTCGACATCCGCGACGACGGGCGGACCGCGGTCCTCGACCTGTCGGGCGCGTCCGGGGCCTCGGTCGCCGAGGTGCTGGCCGACACGGCACCGGCCGTGGGGAGGAGGACAGGCGTCGTGGTCACCGTCCGGGACCTCAATCCGCTCCAGGAGGGCGACCCGCGCGGGCTGGCCATCTTCTACATCTCGCTGGCCGCCGTCATCATCGGCTTCCTCGGGGCGATCCAGCTCAGCGTGCACGCACGGGACCTGACCCCCCTCGAACGCATGGCGTTCACCCTCGCCTACGCGCTGCTCAGCGGATTCGCCATCGCGGCGACCGTGGACTGGCTGCTCGGTGCTCTCGACCTGCCGTTCGTGCAGTCGTGGCTGATCCTGGCGCTCACCCTCTTCGCGAGCGGCATGGTCTTCAGCATGTTCAACACCCTGGTCGGCCGCTGGGCGATGCTTCCGACGTGGGGGCTGATGGTCCTGCTGGGCAACCCCTCGTCCGGCGGCGCGGTGTCCTGGCCGCTGCTGCCGTCGCCGCTGGGCGAGATCGGCAAGTGGCTGCCGCCCGGCGCCTCGGTCAACGCGCAGCACACGGCGGTGTACTTCCGCGGGCACCAACACGCGTTCCCGTTCCTGGTACTCGGGGGCTGGACCCTGCTGTCGTGCGCGGTGTTCTGGACCTGGCGGCACCGGCATCCCGGTGGTCGCGAGCGTCGCCCGGCGTCCGCCGGCCCGTGAGGCCCCCGGACGTCCGGCCGTCGGCCACCGCGCGCGCGGCGGGCGTACGGCTCGGCCCACCAGGACCACGGAACGTGCCGGCGAGGACCGGCACGACCGGTTGCCGGTCACCCTGCCCAGGGGAACGTTGCTCCATCTGCGGCGGGGACGGTGGGGCGGACGGACGAACGGTGTGAGAGTGGGTGGACGGAGTGGAGGTGACGTCGTGACGGACGAGCACGAACGGGTGGCAGCCCTCGGCCTGGAAGAGCAGTTGCTGGAACGGATGCTCGCCGAGGTCCACGCGATCGTCCCCTACCAGCTGCCCGGGCTGGTGGACCGCTGTGCCCGGGCGATGGGGCTGGACGGCGCGACCATCTACCTGGTCGACCTTCAGCAAAGGATCCTGGTTCCGCTCGACGAGCAGGACGCCCGGCTGCCGGTGGACGACAGCAGGGCGGGATGGGCCTACCGCACGGTCTCCATGCGCATCGAGGAGGAACAGAACGAGCTGGTCGTCTGGGTGCCCCTGGTCGACGGCGCGGAACGCCTCGGCGTGCTGGGCGTGCGGTCAGCCACGATGGACGCCGTGCGGTTGCGCCGATGCCGTCTGCTGGCCCACACGCTCTCGATGGTGGTCACCTCCAAGCGCACCTACAGCGACTGGTTCGTGGCCCGCACCCGTACCCGCAGCATGCACGCGCACACCGAGATGCTGCGCGCCTTCCTGCCGCCCCGCAGCGTGGGGACCTCCTCGGTGATCTCGACCGGCGTGCTGGAGCCGGCCTACGACCTCGGTGGGGACGCCTTCGACCACTCCTTGACCCGGAACGTCCTGCACGCCGCGATCTTCGACTCCATGGGGCACAACCTCGCCTCCGGCCTGACCACGGCGGTGGCGCTGGCGTGCTGCCGCAATGCCCGCCGTTCCCGCGCCGACCTGGCCGAAATGGTCGAGTCCGTCGACCAGGCCCTCGCCGAGTGGCTCCCCGACCAGTTCTGCACCGGCGTCGTGTGCTGGCTGGACGCCGACACCGGTGTACTGCGCTGGAGCAACTGCGGCCATCCCGCCCCCCTGCTGATCCGCGGCCAGCGCGTGCTCGACAAGGCACTGGACAGCCCGCCGCAGCCGCCCATGGGTCTGGGTGGCCTGCTCGGCGCCGGGGCCGGCCGCCAGGTGCACGAGACGACCCTGGAACCCGGCGACCGTGTCCTGCTGTACACGGACGGCGTCACCGAGGCCCGCCGGGGCGGCGACGAGTTCGGCCTCGGCCGGTTCGCCGACTTCATCATCCGCTCCGCCGCCGCCGGACAGCGCCCCGCCGAGATCCTGCGGCTGCTCATCCACGACATCCTCGACCACCACCACGACAAGCTGACCGACGACGCCACCATCATGCTGATCGAATGGCAACCCCAGGGGCGCACGTCCGGCTGAGCGGGGTGCCGTGGCGCGGTGATTCACTTTGTCCCGCCACGGGAGAAAGTTTCGAGATCCTGTGCGCTTCGGGTTCCGGGGACGGGCAAAGCTCGCTAGCTTCCTTGTAATGAACCGGTCACGCATCGAGCGGGC
This sequence comes from Streptomyces abyssomicinicus, assembly GCF_008974245.1. Lineage (GTDB taxonomy): Bacteria > Actinomycetota > Actinomycetes > Streptomycetales > Streptomycetaceae > Streptomyces > Streptomyces abyssomicinicus. Next base: position 382,997 of record NZ_BBZI01000010.1, read on the forward strand.
CGGCCAAGGCGCGACGGCGCGCGCCTGTGCTCCTCGAGGCAGTCCTCTTCGGGTCTGCCGTCATCCCACCTTCCTGGGGAGAACTCTGTGCGCACACGACCGCTCTTACCTGGACGGGCCCGCCTGCTGCTGACCGCGGCGGCCGGCGTCCTCGCACATCTGCTGGCCATGTCACCGGCAGCCGCCCAGCCCGACGGCCCGGGCGGCCAGGACCGCCCGCCGGCCGCGGCCGAAGCCGTGGCCGACTTCGCGGCCGAAGCCGCGGCGGAGGAATTCCAGCAGGTCACGCTCGCCAAGGGCGTGGCCGAGACCGGCGAGCCCATGACGCTGGCGGTGCTGCCGGACCGCTCGGTCCTGCACACCTCGCGCGACGGCACGCTCCGGCTGACGAACGCCGCAGGCACCACCTCCGTCGCGGGCAAGCTGGACGTCTACAGCCACGACGAGGAGGGCCTGCAGGGCGTCGCGGCCGACCCCGGCTTCGCGTCCAACCGGCACGTCTACCTCTACTACGCCCCCCGGCTCACCACACCGGCCGGTGACGCCCCGTCCGACGGTACGGCGGCGGACTTCGCCCCCTTCGACGGCGTCAACCGACTGTCCCGGTTCGTCCTCAAGGCCGACGGGACCCTCGATCTCGCCAGCGAGAGGAAGATCCTCGATGTGCCCGCCTCCCGCGGCACCTGCTGCCACGTCGGCGGCGACATCGACTTCGACGCGCAGGGCAACCTCTACCTGTCGACCGGTGACGACACCAACCCCTTCGCCTCGGACGGCTTCACCCCGATCGACGAGCGGCCCTCCCGCAATCCGGCCTACGACGCGCAGCGTTCCTCGGGCAACACCAACGACCTGCGCGGCAAGGTCCTGCGCATCAAGGTCAACGCGGACGGCACGTACGCGATCCCCGGCGGCAACCTCTTCCCGCCCGGCACCGCCAGGACCCGGCCGGAGATCTACGCGATGGGCTTCCGCAACCCGTTCCGGATGAGCGTCGACAAGGCGACGGGCATCGTCCACCTCGGGGACTACGGTCCCGACTCCGGCACCGCGAACCCCGCGAGAGGGCCGGAAGGCCAGGTCGAGTTCAACCGCATCACCGAAGCCGGCAACTACGGCTGGCCGTACTGCACGGGCAGGAACGACGCCTACACGGACCACAACTTCGCAACAGGCGCCTCGGGTGCCGCGTTCGACTGCGCGGCACCGAAGAACAACTCGCCCAGGAACACCGGCCTGACCGACCTGCCGCCTGCCAAGCCCGCGTGGATCCCGTACAACGGCGACTCCGTCCCGGAGTTCGGCGGCGGCTCGGAGTCACCCATGGGCGGTCCGGTGTACCGGTACGACGCCGGCTCCACCTCCGCGGTCAAGTTCCCCCAGGAGTGGGACGGCGACTTCTTCGCCGGAGAGTTCGGCCGCCGGTGGATCAAGCGCATCGAGACCGGCACCGGCGGCACCGTGCAGTCGGTCAACTCCTTCCCCTGGACCGGCACCCAGGTGATGGACATGGCCTTCGGACCCGACGGCGCCCTGTACGTGCTCGACTACGGCACCGGCTACTTCAACGGCGATGCCAACTCCGCCCTGTACCGCATCGAGCACGTCACCGGCGGCCGCGCGCCGACGGCCCAGGCTACGGCGGACGTCACCTCCGGGAAGGCGCCCCTGTCCGTCTCGTTCTCCTCCGCCGGCACCTCCGACCCCGACGGTGACGCCCTGAGCCACGCCTGGACCTTCGGCGACGGCACCACCTCCACGGCGGCCGACCCGTCCCACACCTACGGGAGCAACGGCCAGTACACGGCGACGCTGAAGGTGACGGACGCGACCGGGAAGTCCGGCACGGCGTCCGTCCGGATCACGGTGGGCAACACCGCGCCGACGGTCAGGCTCGACCTGCCCGCGGACGGCAGCGTCCACGACTTCGGTGACGCCATCCCCTACAAGGTGACGGTGACCGATCCCGAGGACGGCACGGTCGACTGCTCCAGGGTGAAGGTCACCTTCGTCGTCGGACACGACAGCCACGGCCATCCGCAGACCTCGACCACGGGATGCGAGGGGCGGCTCCAGACCCTCGCCGACGGCGAGCACGACCCCAACGCCAACATCTTCGGCGTCGTCGACGCCGAGTACACCGACAAGGGCGCCGGGGGGCAGCCCGCGCTGACCACCCACGACCAGCACATCACCCAGCCCTCCCACCGGCAGGCCGAGCACTACTCCGACTCCGCGGGAGTCCAGGTCGTCGACCACACGCCCGCCCACGGCGGCCGGACCGTCGGCCACATCGAGAACGGCGACTGGATCTCGTTCAAGCCCTACGCCCTCGGCAACACCACCCGGTTCACCGCACGCGTCTCCTCCGCGGGCGCCGGCGGCACCATCGAGGTGCGGGCGGGATCCCCGACGGGCACCCTGCTCGGCACCGCCACCGTGCCGGTGACGGGAGGCTGGGAGACCTTCCAGGACGTCACGGCCGGCCTGAGTGGCCAGCCCTCCGGCACGACCTCCCTCCACCTCGTGTTCAAGGGCGGCAGCGGCTCCCTGTTCGACGTGGACGAGTTCTCCTTCACCACCTCCGGCGACCCGTCCCGCTCGGGTGAGGTGAAGGGGGTCAACGGCAAGTGCCTGGACGTCGACGGCGGGCAGACGGCGGACGGCACGAAGGTGCAGATCTGGACGTGCAACGGCACCGCCGCGCAGCGGTGGACGCTTCCCGGTGACGGCACGGTGCGGGCGCTGGGCAAGTGCCTGGACGTGTCGGGCGGCGGGAGCGCGGACGGGACGCGGATCCAGTTGTGGACGTGCAACGGCACGGGTGCGCAGGCGTGGTCCGCCCAGGCCGACGGGACGGTCCGCAACCCGGCCTCGGGCAAGTGCCTGGACGCCTCCGGCGGCACCTGGAACGACGGCACCGCGGTCCACCTGTGGACCTGCCACGCCAACAGCAACCAGAAGTGGACCCTGCCCTAGCCCCGTTCCGGAAAGGAGGAACCGATCATGCGCACCCTTCGCAGGACGGCCCTCGGCCTGTTCACGTCCACCGTGCTCTGCCTGACACCCCAGGCCGTCGCACTGCCGGCAGAGGCGGGCCACCCCGTCGCAGCGCCCAGTTCCAACACCGCGGACACACGCGCGGCCGCCGACCCGGCGACGGCACACGCGGCCGCCGACCCGGCGACGGCACACGCGGCCGCCGACCCGGCGTACAAGGTCCTGGTCTTCTCCAGGACGGCGGGCTTCCGCCACTCCTCGATCGACGACGGCATCGCGGCCCTGCGGGACCTCGGTACCGCCAACAGCTTCACCGTGGACGCCACCGAGGACGCCCAGGCCTTCACCACCGGCAACCTCGCCCAGTACAAGGCGGTCGTCTTCCTCTCCACGACGGGCGACGTGCTGAACGCCGCCCAGCAGACGGCCTTCGAGCAGTACATCCAGGGCGGCGGCGGATACGCCGGCATCCACGCCGCGGCCGACACCGAGTACGACTGGCCCTTCTACGAGGGCCTGGCCGGCGCGCTCTTCCGCTCCCACCCGGCCGTCCAGTCCGCCACCGTCGAGGTGGAGGACCGCGCCCACGACGCCACGGCCCATCTGGGCAGCACCTGGCAGCGCACCGACGAGTGGTACGACTACCGCTCGAACCCGCGCACCACCGCCCGTGTCCTGGCCTCCCTCGACGAGTCCAGCTACTCGGGCGGAAGCATGTCCGGCGACCACCCGATCGCCTGGTGCAAGGACTACCAGGGGGGCCGCGCCTTCTACACCGGTGGCGGCCACACCGACGAGTCCTACTCCGAGACCGCCTTCCGACGGCACCTGCTCGGCGGCATCCGCTGGGCGGCCGGTATGACGGACGCCGACTGCCGGCCGGAAACGGGCTACACCACCCTGTTCGACGGCTCCTCCACCGCTGGCTGGAGCCAGGCCGGTCCCGGCTCCTTCACCCTCGCGGACGGCACCCTCACCTCCACCGGGGGGATGGGGCTGTACTGGTACTCGGGCAGGGAGTTCAGCGGCGACTACTCCCTCAAGCTCGACTGGAGGATGGCCGGGGACGACAACTCCGGCGTCTTCCTCGGTTTCCCCGCCTCCGGCGACCCCTGGACGGCGGTGAACAACGGTTACGAGATCCAGATCGACGCCACCGACGCGGCCGACCGCACCACCGGCGCCGTCTACGGCTTCCGCTCCGCCGACATCGCCGCACGGGACGCCGCGCTGAATCCGCCGGGGGAGTGGAACACCTACGAACTCCGGGTGACCGGCGAGCGCCTGGAGATCTTCCTCAACGGCCGGAAGATCAACGACTTCACCAACACGGACCCGGCGCGGAGCCTGCGGCAGGGACACATCGGCATCCAGAACCACGGGGACGGCGACGAGGTGTCCTTCCGCAACATCCGCGTCAAACAGGGCGGCGGGGGGCAGGAGCCCGGCCCCCGCTCGGGTGAGGTGAAGGGGGTCAACGGCAAGTGCCTGGACGTCGACGGCGGGCAGACGGCGGACGGCACGAAGGTGCAGATCTGGACGTGCAACGGCACCGCCGCGCAGCGGTGGACGCTTCCCGGTGACGGCACGGTGCGGGCGCTGGGCAAGTGCCTGGACGTGTCGGGCGGCGGGAGCACCGACGGGACGCGGATCCAGTTGTGGACGTGCAACGGCACGGGTGCGCAGGTGTGGTCCGCCCAGGCCGACGGGACGGTCCGCAACCCGGCCTCGGGCAAGTGCCTGGACGCCTCCGGCGGCACCTGGAACGACGGCACCGCGGTCCACCTGTGGACCTGCCACGCCAACAGCAACCAGAAGTGGACCCTGCCCTGACCTGACGGCGGGGCCGACCTGCCCGCGGGGCCCCTCGGCCCCGCGGGTACGCTGCGCAGGTGCGCACGGTCGAGCTCCTGTTGGACGAGGCGGCGGACCTGGCGGTCCGGGAGGCATGGCGGCGGCTCGCGGACGCGGGGCTGCCCAGTCAGGCACGCCATCGCTCACCGACCAACAGCCCGCACCTCACCCTGGCCGCCTGCCCGGAGCTGACCGCCCCGATCCGCTGGGGGCTCGCCGAGGTGGCCGCGGCCCTGCCGCTGCCGGTGCGGTTCACCGGCGTGGTCCGGTTCGAGCGGCCCACCTCGGTGCTGGCCTGGGCGCTGGACCGCGACGCCGCGCTGGCCGGCCTGCACCGCCGGGCGTGGGAGGCGGTGACCGCGGACAGCCCCCACCAGTCCCTCAACCCCCTCCACGAGCCCGGGCGGTGGAGTCCGCACGTCACTCTCGGACGGAGCCGGCGACCCGGTGCCTTCGCCGACCGGCGCGTCCAGGAACTGCTGCCGGTGCCGCCGCTGTCGGCCCGGCTCACCACTCTGCGCAGCTACGACACCGAGACCGGAGCCCTGGAGGTGCTCCGGCCCCGCCGCTGACCTTTATTGGTCTATACCTGACCGGTCTCCCTCCTTGACTGGTACAGACCAACGCGGTTGAGTGTGGCTCCACACCCCCACCACGGCCGCCCCCACGCCGTGTCCGGTCCACCGGTGCGCGTCGTGCGAGCTGTTGCGTCCCGCCCCAGGACGCGGCCGTGCCGCGCATAGGAGTTGATCTCGTGCCACGACGTTCTGTCTCCGCGGTCCTGACCGTCCTCGCGCTCGCCGGCGCCGCCCCGGTGATGCTCCCGGCCACGAACGCCGCCGCCGCGGCGTGCTCCAGCTACCCGAACTGGGTGGCCGGCAAGTCCTACAACGCCGGTGACATCGTCCGCTACACCGACGGGAAGGCGTACATCGCCGAGCACGCCAACCCGGGCTACGACCCGATCATCAGCACCTGGTACTGGGAGCCGTACGCCTGCGACAACGGGCCGGGCACCCCCAGCACGCGCTTCGTCGTGACGGAGGCGCAGTTCAACCAGATGTTCCCCAACCGGAACTCCTTCTACAGCTACAGCGGCCTCACCGCTGCCCTGAGCGCCTACCCCGGCTTCGCCAACACCGGCAGCGACACGGTGAAGAAGCAGGAGGCCGCGGCCTTCCTCGCCAACGTCAGCCACGAGACCGGCGGGCTGGTGCACGTGGTGGAGCAGAACACCGCCAACTACTCGCACTACTGCGACTGGGGCCAGCCCTACGGCTGTCCGGCCGGGCAGTCCGCCTACTACGGACGCGGCCCGATCCAGCTGAGCTGGAACTTCAACTACAAGGCGGCGGGCGACGCGCTCGGCATCGATCTCCTCAACAACCCCTGGCTGGTGCAGAACGACTCGGCCGTCGCATGGAAGACGGCCCTGTGGTACTGGAACACCCAGACCGGCCCCGGCAGCATGACCCCGCACAACGCCATGGTGAACGGCGCGGGATTCGGCCAGACCATACGCAGCATCAACGGCTCCCTGGAGTGCGACGGCAGGAACCCGGCGCAGGTGCAGAGCCGTGTGAACAACTACCAGCGGTTCACGCAGATCCTCGGGACGCCGACCGGCAGCAACCTCTACTGCTGACGGCCGCCCGCCGGGACGGACGGACCGCTGCCGCCGACACCGTCGGCGGCAGCGGCCGCCGCCGTCCTGACGCGCCGGCAGATCCGCCCTCGCACCGTCAGCAGGGGCGGCGACCCGTCGGACGGGACGGCGGTATGGTCCCGCGCATGATCGGAATCATCCGGAACCTGCGTCTTTGGTTCGCGCCACAGCACCTCGGCGAGGAAGGCGACACGCCGGACTACCGCTTCTCGCTGGCGAACGAGCGGACGTTCCTGGCCTGGCTGCGCACCGCTCTGGCCCTGGTCGGCGGAGGGTTCGCGGTGGACCAGTTCCTGCCCGGTCTCCGCTGGGGCTGGCGGGTCGGGCTTGCCTGCGCGCTGCTCGCGGTGGGCGCGGTGTGCGCGTTGCGCGCGGTCGACCGCTGGGTGCGGTGCGAGCGCGCGATGCGACGCGGCGAGGACCTGCCGCCGACGCGCTTCCCCGCGCTGCTCGGCCTGGTGGTGGCGCTGGTCGCACTGGTCATGGTGGTCGTCGTGGTTCTCGGACCGGCCGGATGATCGGCGGGACCGGGGAGCCGCCGGCGGCGCCGGGGCGGGACCCTGGGCTCCAGGCCGAGCGGACGCGGCTGGCGTGGCGGCGTACGACCCTCTCGGCGGCGGTCGTCGCCGTACTGGCCGTCAGGACGGCGCTGCGGGAGGCGCCTTCGAGCGGGGCGATGGCCGTGGGCGCGGCCTGCTGCGCGCTGTGGCTGGCGTTCACGGCCCTGGCGCACGCACGGGTCCGGGAGATCCAGGACGCGAGTGCGCGCGGATCCCGCATCCGGTCCCTCGCCCTCCCCGTGGCCGCGGCGGTGTCACTGTGCACCGTGGCCACGGCCGCGTGCGGGATGTGGCTCGCCGTGTGAAGGGCCTGTGGGCTCACACCGGGCGGGCGTGGTCACGTTCCGGACGGGGCGCCCTGGGCCGGCGGATCCTCCGCTCGCCGTTCGGCGCGCGCATCGGCCCCTCGCAGTGGGGCCGAACGGCCTCGGGCAGGGACCGGCCGGCCCGTGGAGGACGCCCCGGCCGAGGCGCAGGCTGGAGTCATCCGCAGCCCCCGCACCGCCGGGCGTCGAGAGGGGAACCAGGACGATGACGAGCGCCACGACCACCACGGCCCTGCCTGTCCGCCACCGCGACAGGCTGATGCACCTGGCACACGAAGTCTCCTTCGCGGCGGGCACCCGCCTGTTCGAGGAGGACCGGTGCGCCGACCGGTTCTGGGTCGTCCGCAGCGGCACCGTGCTCCTCGACTCCCGCGTGCCGGGGTGCCGTCCCGCCGCCGTCGAGTCGCTGGGCCGCGGGGAACTCGTCGGCTGCTCCTGGCACTTCCCGCCCTACACGTGGCAGCTCGGTGCCGAGGCACTGAGCCCGGTGCGCGCCTGGGAGTTCGACGCGGAGGCCGTGCGGGCCTCGTGCGCCGAGGACCCGGCGTTCGGCCGGGCGATCGCCGGGTGGGTCGGCGCGGCGGTCGTCCACCGGCTGCACACCTCCCGGATCCGGCTGCTCGACCTGTACGCCCCCCACGGCAGCGGCAGCCTGGTCTGAGCGCACCCGCTCCGACGGTGGGCAGGTCGCGGGCCGCCGTCAGCTCCGCCGCACACGCGAAAGCCTTTCCTCGAATTCACCTTGTTCTCGAAACGCATGGCCGACTTCTCGAAACGCGTGGCCGAGGAATAAAGCACATATGTGTGGCCGGGGGAATTCCGGCGGCTTCGGAATTCGGCTCCCGCACGGGAGTCGGTGGGCCGGAAATACACACCGAGTGGCGCGGCTCCGCGCCGGACGAACACGTCGCCGCGCCACGTGGCCCCTCAGCCGTTGACGTGGCGCGCGGCCCGGGGGCGGCCGGTGAGCAGGTGGTCGACGCTGAAGCGGCCGCCGCCGACGGCGGCGAGCGCGAGAGCGGCCGCCCCGAGCACCAGCACGAGCTCGTAGCCACCCGCGTCCACGAAGAGGCCGCTGCCGGCGTGGACGAAGGCGAACGCGCCGATCATGTCGACCAGCAGCAGCAACCCCGCGGCCGGCACGGCGATTCCGGCGATCAGGGCTGCGCCACCGGCGAGCTCCACGACGGCCGCGAACCACGCCGAGGCGGTCGCGGCGGGTACACCGGCCTGGTCGAAGAAGGCGGCGGTGCCGTCGATGCCGTTGGTGAACAGCTTCTGCCAGCCGTGGGCGAGGAAGACGGCGCCGACTGCGACACGGGCCAGGAAAAGTGCGAGGTCGCGGGCGGCGGAGGGGAAGGTCATGACGGTTCCTGTCGTTGCTGTGGGGGTGCCGGGGCCGCTGCAGGGCCGCCCCCGGTGGGGGTGAGGGGTCGGTGTCGACGGCGAGGGTCTCGGGCGACCGCGGCCGACCCGCCGGTCCGGGTGCGTGCCACGGCGTCCTCCCTGTGGAAAGGTTGTAGGGACAACGGACGAACACCGTCCCCAGCAAACTTGTAGCTACAACCATTCCGGGTGGCGATGTGACGGCGAACACACCTTGGCTCGACCGGCGGCAGCTGCGCGCCTGGATCCGCCTGCGCGCGGTACTGGAGCTGCTGCCCGGCACCCTCGACACCCAACTGCGCAACGACGCCCATCTGACGGAGTTCGAGTACACCGCCCTGGCGATGCTCTCGGAGGCGCCCGGTCGGACGCTGCGCATGACCGGGCTGGCCCAGCGGACCAACGCCACCCTGCCCCGGCTCTCCCACGTGGTGTCGCGACTGGAGAAGCGGGGCCTGGTGGAACGCTTCCCGTGCCCGGAGAACCGCCGGGCCACGAACGCCCGGCTCACCGAGGAGGGCTGGGCGAAGCTGCTGCAGGCGGCCCCCGGCCACGTCGCCGCCGTCCGCCGCTACGTCATCGACGCGCTCACCGACGAGCAGGTGGATCAGCTCGCGGCCATCGGTGACGCCGTCCTCGCCGCGCTCGACCCGTCCGGGCAGGGGGCCGTGCTCTACACCCACTACGACGAGGAGCCGGATCCCGAGCAGGATTCCGCCTGAGGCCGGTGCCCGCCCCGTCGGGAACAGAAACAGAAACAGAAAGAGAAAGAGAAAGAGAAAAAGCGGAGGCTCTTTCAAATTTTTCCCGTTCAACGAAATGCGGCGGGTTGTCGGAGATGCTGCCGCCGGAGAAGCGGTCGTAGAATGGAAGCCCGGCCGAAGTGCGGCCCGAGCCCGCCGCCGGCGGATCGCCGGCCGCACCGCAGAGACCCGTAAGCACGCGGAGGCGCTGGGATGCCTGTGCTCTTCTTCGACATCGGGGCGACCTTGGCGGACGCCCATGTTCAGCCCGACGGTTCTCTGGAGCTGCGGCCCAGACCACGCGTCGAGAACGTCCTAGACGCGTTCGGCACGGAGTGGCGCAAGGGCATCATCTCGGACCCGGGCCCCAGCGTGGGCGCCGCCGAGCGCGCGGAGGCCGCACTGCGGCGTGCCTTCGCCACCCGGTTCCCCGACGACCGGCTCATCCACTGGGGACGGAAGAACAGCAGGACCCTCTTCGACACGGCCGCCGCCTCGGCCGTCGCGGTGGGGGAGGAGGACGGCGCCTCCGTCTTCGTGGGGGAGGACGCCCACGAGCGGGCGTTCGCGCGGGAGGCGGGGATGCGGACGGCGCCCCACCCCGTCTTCACCCGTGCCGCCGTGGAGGACCGTCCGGTCCTCTGGGCCCGGATCACGCTGCCCGACGGAACGGGCCTGCCCGAGCTGGAGGCAGCGGCGAACGCGGCCGAGGTGGTGCCGGTGCACGTCGCCTCCGAGCGGCTGGTGCTGGCGATGACCACCACGCGCGGCGCGGAAGCGCTGGCCGACGCCGGATTCCTGCCCGACCTGCGCGGAGCGGTGGAGGACACCACGGCCTTCCTGGTCCGCGACGACCGCCCGACGCCGTCCGCGAGCGCCCTGACCGGCGCCTCGGCGGACGAGGTGACGGCGGCGGCGCGGGCCGCGACGGCGTTCGACTTCGTCGCCGGGCAGATGGAGGCCGCGCCGGGCGCGGACGGGAAACCGGTGCCGCTGGGGCCGGCCCCCGGCGGGGTCTACGTGGCCGTGCCGGCCGGTGTTCCGGTGGAGGACTTCCACCTCCCGGGGGCCAGGCCCGGCCACACCGAACGGCTGCTTCCCGACCCGGCCCTGCTGTCCCGTCCCGGCGCCGCGTTCGCGGCCGGCCTCTCCTCCCTGACCGGCCTGCGGCCTCCACCCGGGCCGGAGTCCGGTGAGGGGTCGCGTGAGGGATTCGAGGACGGCCTCCCCTCCGCCGAGGCCCTCGCGGCGGTCCGCGCGGCCGTGACTCCGGAGGTGCTGCGCGAGCACACCGCCCGCTTCTCCGGCCGCGAACCGCTGGTGGAGGGCGACCCGCTCACGGTCCGCAGCCGCCACGCGGCCACCCACGACAACACGCTGGTGGTCCGCGTACTGGCCAACCGCCTCCAGAACCTCGGACTGACCGTGCGACTGCATCCGTTCACCTGGCGCGACCACCACCTGTTCAACGTGGAGGCCGAGCACACCGTCGCCGGCTCCGACGCCACCGTGCTGGTCACCGCGCACATGGACTCCACCGCGACCAGCGAGGACTTCGTCGACGTGCACGGCCTGCCGCGCCCCTACGACCCGTCCCGGGACCCGGCGCCGGGCGCCGACGACGACGGCAGCGGCACCGCGGCCGTCCTGGCCGCCGCCGCATGCCTGCGCGACCTGGTCGCCGGCGGCAGGGAGCCCGCCCGGAGCATCCGCTTCGTGCTCTTCAACGCCGAGGAACAAGGCCTGGTGGGCAGCAAGTTCTACGCCCGTGCCGCGGCCGCGGCCGGGGACCCGATCGCCGGCGTGCTCCAGATGGACATGATCGCCGGACACCAGCCCGGGACCCGGCCCGTCGTGGAGGTGCACACCGGATCCGCCGTGCCGGGCCCGGTGGTGGAGGCATCCGACGCGCTGGGCAGCCGGGTGGAGCAGGCCCTGCTCGCGCTCGCCGCCGAGGACCCAGGAGGTCTCGGACCGAAGACCCAGCAGCTGACCGGTGACGCCGACCCGGCAGTGGGGCGCAGCGACCACGCCAGCTTCCACGAGCGCGGCTACGCGGCCGTCGCCGTGTCCGAGGACCTGTTCGCCACTCCGGGCGGTGCCGAGGGCACGGGCACCCGGAAGTACCACACGACCGGCGACACCGTCACCGACGTCGACCACGACCCCGACTTCGCGACCACCGTCGCGCGCGCCGTGACCGCGACCGCCCTGACACTCGCGGGCATCTGACGCGCCCCACCCGACATCCCACTCCGGCGGACGCCCCCTGCGGGCTGTCCGTGGCGGGAGGAGGAACCACCATGACGCAGCTCATCGACAGGCGTGACCTGGACTACGACCGGCTGACCGAGATCGACGGCGCGGAGGCCTTCCTCGCGGAGACCGGCCGGATCGCGGAGTCCCTGAACCACACCCTGGAGGCCGACGACCGGAAGGTGAACCGATTTACCGGGCATCTGACCGAGCTGCGGGTGAGCGGCGCCCCCGGCCTCCCGCCCGGCCTGGAGCGCGTCGACGGCGGGGTCACCGCCGAGGACTACATCACGCGCGCCAAGGAGTACCTGGCATCGGTCACGGAGGCCATCGGCTTCGCGAGTGACGAACCCGCCGAGTTCGACGCCGACCCGAACGTGCCGGTCACCCACGGCGGCATGCGGGTGGTCAGCCTCCAGCAGACCCTCAACGGCATCGAGGTGTGGGGCATGGCCCCCAAGGTGTGGCTGCGGGAGGACGGCTCGGTCGACCGGGTCGTCGGCGACACCGCGAGCCTGTCCGCCCGGGTGTCCGCCACCCCCGCGGTGACCGCGGAGGCGGCTCTGGCCGTGGCCGTGGCGAAGGCGGCCGAGCCGGTGACGCTCGAGACACCGTTCGGTTCCGACGAGCTGCCCGCCCTCGAGGTACCGGCCTCCTTGCCCCGGCTGACGTTCCAGCCGCGCAACGACCGGCCCATGACCTTCGCGAAGGGCCCCTTCGACGAGGAGATCCCGTGCCGGCTGGTCTACCTCTACATGGGTGACGAGGTCCGGCTCACGTGGTCGTTCACCCTGTCGAGGAACGACATGGCCGCGCAGTACAGCGCCCTCGTCGAGGCCGACGAGAAGACCGCGGACACGTCCGCGCCGCAGATCCTCTACCTTCAGGACCTGACCCAGCACGCCGTGGCGGGAAAGGTGTTCCGGCGCAATCCGGCCGAGAGCACGTTCGACAAGGTCCCCTTCCCGCTGCCCGTGGACGACTACCCGGTCCGGCCGAGGAAGGCCCTGGCCGGCTTCCCCGGCCCCTGGGCGGAGCGGCACGACGGGCACGTGGCCACCGTGGGCAACAATGTGATCGCCCTCGACGGCGACAGCGAGCTGCAGGTCGAGATCGAGGTCGACGCGGCGGGCGACGCGGTGTTCGAGCCCTCGCCCGACAGCCCCGAGCAGTTCGTCACCAACATCTTCTTCTTCTGCAACTACATGCACGACTTCTTCCAGATGCTCGGGTTCGACGAGAAGCACGGCAACTTCCAGGTCACCAACCCCTCCGGGGAGGGCAAGGGAGCCGACCCGGTACGGGCCCTGGCCCACCCCCGGCCGGTCCTCGGCACGGCCAACATGTCCACCCCGCCCGACGGCGGGGCCGCGCTGATGAACATGGGGCTGGTCCGCAGCACGGGCCGGCACACCGCCAACGACGGTGACGTCGTCTTCCACGAGTTCACCCACGGCGTGAGCAACCGGCTCGTCGGCGGCCTCCTCGACGCCCAGGGCCTGAGGGAGCTCCAGTCGCGGTCGATGGGCGAGGGCTGGTCCGACTTCTTCGCGCTCACCACCCGCAACAGCGTCCGCGGCGAGGACCGCGCTGTCGTCGGCGACTGGGTGGTCGCGAACCCCGGTGGCATCCGCCAGCGGCCCTACGACGCGCAGTACCCGGGCGGCTTCGGCGACATCGGCAAGGGCCCGGACGAGCTGGGCGGCCTCGACTACACGAAGATCCACAACGTGGGCGAAATCTGGTGCGCCGCCCTCATGGACATGGTCCGCCGGAGCACCGCCGCGCTCGGTGACAAGCAGCGGGCCCACCAGATCGCGTGGATGGCCGTCGTCGACGGACTGAAGCTCACCCCGAAGAACCCGTCGCTGCTCACGGCCCGGGACGCGATCCTGCGCGCGCTGCGGGACCTCGGGGAGGGCGAGGCCGCGGAGATCGCCGGGAGCGAGTACACCGCTGTGCGCCGCGCCGCCTGGGAGGCCTTCGCGCGCTTCGGCATGGGCTTCGACGCCTTCTGCCCGAACGCCTCCTTCAACGGCTGCAGGGCGGGCGGGGCGATGCCGCCGCAGGGCCACGAGGACTGAGGGGGCGCCAGGACACGACCTCGGCCGGTGACGACCGCGCTCGGCCGGTGACGGCCGAGCCCGGGCGGCACCGGCCGCACCCTCATGGGCCGGGGCGTCGGAGTCCTTGTCTAGACCAAGTTTGTCTAGACCTCTTGTCCTGCCCGAGGCGTCCGGGCTAGGTTTCGCGCTGTTCGGAGTACTGCACGTTTCCTTCAACTCCCTTGTCTACAAGGCCGGAAGGAGCATGTCCGCATGCAGGACCGGAGTCTGTCCAGACGCACCGTTCTCGCCTCCGCGACCGTGGTCGCCGCGAGCGCGGCAGGTGTCGTGGGCGTGGCGGCCACCCCCGCGGCCGCGCACCAGCGCGACCACGGCCTCAAGAAGATCATCTCCAGGATGAGTGTCGAGGCCAAGATCGGCCAGCTCTTCGTGCCGTACTTCTACGGCACCTCGGCGACCTCTCCCAGCCGGTCGGACCAGGACCGCAACCTCAGGGAACTCGGCGTCCGCACCGTGGCCGAGCTCATCGCCAAGTACCACATCGGCGGTGTCATCTACTTCTCCGGCTGGGCGAACAACATCCAGGACCCCGCCCAGGTCGCGGAGCTGTCGGACGGCGTGCAGCGGGCCTCGCTCGCCCTGCCCACCCCCATCCCGTCGCTGATCTCCATCGACCAGGAACACGGCGTCAACGTCCGCATCGGCAGCGGCGTCACCCAGCTCCCGGGCGCGATGGCGCTCGGCGCGGGCCGTTCGCTCTCCGACGCCCGCACCGCCGCCCGGATCTCGGGCACCGAACTCGCCGCCCTCGGCATCCACCAGAACTTCGCCCCGGTCGCCGACGTCAACGTCAACCCGGCCAACCCCATCATCAACGTCCGCTCCTTCGGCGCCGACGCCGGCGAGGTCGGCCGCATGGTGGCGGCCCAGGTGACGGGCTACCGGCAGGCCGGCGTCGTGGCGTGCGCCAAGCACTTCCCGGGGCACGGGGACACCGGGCAGGACAGCCACACGGGGCTGCCCGTGATCACCCACACCCGTGAGGAGTGGGACCGTACCGACGCCCCGCCCTTCAAGGCCGCGATCGCCGCCGGCGTCGACTCGATCATGACCGCGCACCTCCAGGTCCCCGCGCTCGACCCCAGCAACGAACCGGCCACCCTGTCGCCCGCGATCCTCCAGGGCGTGCTGCGCGGCGAACTCGGCTACGACGGCGTGATCGTCACCGACGCCCTCAACATGCAGGGAGTGCGCACCAAGTACGGCGACGACCGCGTGCCCGTCCTCGCCCTCAAGGCCGGCGCCGACCAACTGCTGTTCCCGCCGGACATCGACGTCGCCTACCACGGCGTCCTGGCCGCCGTCCGCAGCGGCGAGATCACCGAGGACCGGCTCGACGAGTCGGTCCTGCGCATCCTGCGGCTCAAGGACAAGGCCGGACTGCTCAGCGGCAGCCCGTACACCTCTCCCCGGGAGATCGACCGGGTCGTCGGCGCCCGCAGGCACCGGCTCGCCGCCGCCCGGATCGCCGAACGCACCACCACCCTGCTGGTCAACGAGGACGAGGCGCTCCCGCTGGGCCGCGGGCAGCGCAAGCTGCTCGTGGTCGGCGCCAGTCCGGCCTTCCCGACCGACGCGACCCGCACCACGGTGCCCGAGCTGGCCGCGGCGTTCGACGAACTGGGTTACGCCACCACCCAGCTCGCCACCGGCCGGACACCCGACACGGCGAAGATCGACGAGGCCGTGGCCGCCGCACAGGGACGGGACGCGGTGATCGTCACCACCGACAACGTCAACGCCACCAGCGCCCAGCGGACCCTGGTGTCGCGGCTGCTCGCGACGGGCGTCCGCGTCGTCCACCTCGCGGTGCGCAACCCCTACGACATCGCCCACCTCGCCGGCGTGCCGGCCTCCCTGGCGTCCTACTGCTGGACCGAGGTCGAACTGCGCGCCGCCGCACGGGTGATCGCCGGCCGGGTCGAACCGCGTGGCAAGCTGCCCGTGCCCGTCCAGCGGGCCGACGACCCGGCCCAGGTCCTCTTCCGTTCCGGGCACGGCCTGTCGTACGGCCACTGACACCCGCGCCCGCACGACTCCCGGCCCCGACTCCCGGCCCCGGTGCCCCTTCAGGGCACCGGGGCCGAAGTACGCCCCAAGTGGCGTCCGGTAGGGTGCGGGTCATGTCGAGTCCTGAGTCGGACACGGTGGGGGCTTTCGGTCACGCCGTCAGCCCCCGGAACCACTGAGCACGTAGCCCCGCCGTCGCGCCGCGTTCCGCGGCCGCACGAGCGCGCCCCCGGGGGCCGGCCGCGGTGACGAGATGACCCTCTCGTGCTTCTCCTCACCTCGGAGCCACTCGATGCCTCTTCCGCTGTACCTGCTCGCCGTGGCGGTCTTCGCCATGGGCACCTCGGAGTTCATGCTCGCCGGCCTCCTGCCGGACATCGCCTCGGACCTCGGCGTCACCGTCGGGTCCGCGGGCGCCCTCACCTCCGCCTACGCGATCGGCATGGCCGTCGGAGCTCCCCTGACGGCCGCGATCGCCCGCCACTGGCCCCGGCGCGCCGGCCTTTTCGGGTTCGTCCTCGCCTTCGCGGCGGCTCACGCCCTGGGAGCCGCCACCACGAGCTTCCCGGTCCTGCTCGCCACCCGGGTGGTGGCCGCGCTCGCCAACGCAGGCTTCCTCGCGGTCGCCCTGACGGCCGCCGCCGCGTCGGTCCCGCCCGACAGGAAGGGACGCGCGCTGGCCGTCCTGCTGTCGGGCACCACGGTGGCCACGATCGCCGGTGTCCCCGGCGGATCGCTGCTCGGCACCCTGCTCGGCTGGCGGGCCACCTTCTGGGCCGTCGCCGCTCTCTGCCTGCCCGCGGCCCTCGGCGTCCTGAAGGGCATCCCGGCGGGACGCGCAGGGGAAGGCACGGCCGACGGGCCGGCCTTGCGGGCGGAGCTGGCCCAGCTCAAACGGCCCCGGCTGGCGCTGGTCATGCTCCTCGGAGCGCTGGTGAACGCCGCGACCTTCGCGAGCCTCACCTTCCTCGCCCCGGTGGTGACCGGCGCCGCCGGCATGGGAGAGCTGTGGGTCTCCGTCGCGCTGATGCTCTTCGGCGCCGGTTCCTTCGTCGGAGTGACCGTCGCCGGGCGGCTGTCCGACCGGCGCCCCGCACTGGTCCTCGCCGTGGCTGGTCCGCCGCTGCTCGCCGGCTGGCCGGCCCTGGCGCTGCTGGCCGGCGAACCGGCCGCGCTGCTCACCCTCGTGTTCGTGCAGGGGGTGCTGTCGTTCGCGGTGGGCAGCACGCTGATCGCGCGGGTCCTCCACGAGGCGGCGGGAGCCCCCACCATGGCCGGCTCGTACGCGACCGCGGCGCTCAACGCGGGTGCCGTCGCGGGACCGCTCGTCGCCGCGGCCACTCTCAATACCACGGCCGGGAACCTCGGGCCCTTGTGGGCGAGCGGACTCCTGACCGCCGTCGCGCTGCTCGTCGCGTTCCCCCTCCGCGCGGTGATCGCGACCGGGTCACCACGGGACGCCGGCTCGTGGAGCGCTGCCCCGGCGGACCCGTCGCGCACATGACGGCACAGGCCGACGCCGGACGGCCCCGCACGAGGCGCGGTGCGCACCGCGCCCCGTGCGGGGACCGGCGTCATTCCACCGGCCGCTGGAGATCCGCGGGCAGGCCGAGGTGGCGGTGCAGCTCCGCCCGGCCGAGCGGGGTGACGGCCACGGCGCGCGTGCTGCCGATGCGTCCGATCCAGTCCGCGTCGAACGCGTGGCGGCACAGGGCGGCGCCCACGGCCCCCGCCAGATGAGGCGTGCGTTCGGTCCAGTCCAGGCACGACCGCACCGACGGCCGTCGCGATCCGGCCGGGACGGTGATGCCGAGTTCCTTCAGCCAGGCCGCCCCGGCGGCGGTGAGTTCCAGCCCGTGCTCGAGGCCCAGCAGCTTCCGCCCGACCATGGCGTCCGTGATGGCGACTCCGAGGCTTCCCGCGAGATGGTCGTAGCAGGTGCGGGCGTAGGCGAGGGCGTTGCGGCGGCCCGCGGCCGAGAGGGAGCGGGAGGACGTGTCCCGGTCGGGCGCCATCGACGCGAGGCTCTCGACCAGCTCGGCGACGTGCGGGCCGGCCAGACGCAGATAACGGTGGCGGCCCTGCCGGACCTCGACCAGGAGATCGCCGCGCACGAGCGCGTGCAGGTGCTCGGTCGCCGTCGAGGGGGCCACCCCCATGTGGCGCGCCAGCTCCGTCGCCGTCCACGCCCGGCCGTCGAGCAGGGCCAGGCAGAAACCGGCCCGTGTGCCGTTGCCCAGGAGCCTGGCGACCGCGGCCAGGTCGGGGCCTGCGTCAGGTGCGCGCCGCATGTCCATGCAGGCCATTGTCACCCCCGGACCCTTCGGCCGGTCCTGCAACCTCTGCCCTGACACACGGATCGCCGGGAGGCACCCTCGCGGGCCCGCCGCGCGGACGCCGGTCAGGCGGCTGCCGGTCAGTGGGTGCGCCCGAGGCCGGCGTGGGCCGCGGCGAGCCGGTCGACCGCGGAATCGAGTGCCTCGGGCGGGAGGGTGAAGGGGATGCGCAGGTAGCGGTCCAGTGCGCCGTCGGGGGAGAAGCGGAACCCCGGGGTGAGGACGAGGCCGCGGGCGGCCGCCAGGTCGGTCAGCCGCCGGGAGTCGGCGTCGAGGAGTTCGAGCCACAGGGACAGGCCGCCCTGCGGCACCTGGAAGCGGCACCACGGCAGAGCCGCCAGACGCGCCGCCAAGTGGTCCCGCTGGAGGGCGAGTTGGGCGCGTCGGCGGACGAGGATCGCATCCCGGTGCTCCAGGAGACGGGCGGCGACGATGCGGTCGACCGGCGAGGGGGCGAGCGCGGCGGCGAGGGGGAGCGCCGCCAGTCGCCGGACGACGTCGGGATGGGCGCGGATCCAGCCCACGCGCAGGCCCGGCCACAGCGACTTGCTCAGCGAACCCACGTACACGACGTTCCGGTCCCCGGCGCGTACCGGGACCCGGGGCGGCGGTGCCGCGTCCTCGCGCAGGTCGAGGTCCCGCATGGTCTCGTCGAAGACGACCAGGGTGTCGTGGTGGCGGAGCCGACGGCGCAGTTCGGCGCGCTCCTCCTCGCCCATCAGCAGGCCCGTCGGGTTGTGGAAGTCCGTGATCAGGTACGTCAGCGACGGCCGGGCTGCCGCCAGGGTGCGGTCCAGGGCGGGGACGTCCCAGCCGGTGGGCGTGAGGGGCTGGGAGACCGGCCGGGCGCCCGCGGCGCGGAACAGGGCGAGCGCGCCCGGATAGGTGGGGGAGTCCAGGACGACCCTGGCGCCTGGCCGCAGGTACGCCGCGCCGAGCAGGCTCAACGCGGCATCGGCGCCGCTGGTCAGCAGCAGGTGGCTGTCGTCGGTCGCGAGGCCCTGGGCCCGATAGGCGTCGGCGACGGCCGTGGCCGGCGACAGGGGACCGCCGCCGTCGGCGGGGGCGTGCAGCAACGTGGCGGACAGGGTGTCGGCCGCCGCCCGCACCGCCTGGAGCAGTTCGTCGAAGGGGGCCGCGGGCTCCGCGATGGTGAGATCCAGCGGCGCCCCGTTCCGGCCCGCCTCGCCCCGGTCGCTGGCCCAGGGAGAGAGGCGGTCGAGCAGCCGGGGCGGCAGCGTGACCGTGCTGCCGGAGCCGGTCCGGGTGACGATCAGCTGCTCGGCGCGCAGGATCTCGTAGCTCGCCGCCACGGTGCCCCGCGCGAGGCCGAGCTCACCGGCGAGCAGGCGTTCGGCGGGCAGCTGCACCCCGAGCGGAAGCCGGCCGTCGCGCACGGCCTTCTCCACGGCACCGGCGAGCCGCCGCGCCAGCGACCCGTCGCCCGCTCGCCAGTCGCCGAGCAGCCGGCCGAGCCGCGACGCCGGGACACGCCGCACAGCGCCATTCACCTGGGCCACCTCACTTGGGCCGCTCTCCTGGGCCACCTCGCATGGGCCACCTCGCATGGGCCACTTTACCGGGATTGGCCCATGACCGGGCCGCCCGGTCCCGCCTAGCGTCGAGCCGTGACCAGCCACCACCGCAGCGCCCCCGGGAATCCCATGCCCCCGCACTACCGCCATGTCGACGTGTTCGCCGGAACGGCGTTCACCGGCAACAGCCTCGCCGTCTTCCCCGACGCCCCCGACCTCTCCACCGGGCAGATGCTCGCGATCACCCAGGAGCTCCGGCACTTCGAGACGATCTTCCTGAGCGGCACGGACGGAGGCCGGGATGTCACCGCCCGGGTGTTCGACCTCTTCGAGGAACTCGACTTCGCCGGGCATCCGGTCCTCGGCGCGGCCGCCGTCCTGCACGAGCGCCACGGGGGCCCTGACCCGCAGCGCCGGACGTTCCGCCTGGCCGCCAGGACCGTGGAGGTGACCACCCGGCGCACCGCCACCGGGTACCACGCGGAACTCGACCAGGGAGCCCCGGAGTTCCTCGCCACCGTGCTGGCGCACGACAGGGCGGAGGTCGCCGCGGCCCTGAATCTGCCCCTCACGGCACTCGCCGATCTCCCCCTGCGCGTCGTCTCCACCGGCCTGCGCTATCTCGTCGTGCCGGTGGTGTCGGGTCTCGCCGGGGCGAGGATCGTCCGCAGCGACTTCGCCGAGCTGGTCGGGCGGTACGGCGCGCAGTTCGCGTACGTGCTCGACGTCCGGGCCCTGGAAGGCCGGCACTGGAACAACGACGGCGTCCTGGAGGACGTCGCCACCGGCAGCGCGGCCGGCTGCGTCGGCGCGTACCTGGCCCGGCACCGCGTCGTACCCACGGGGGAGGAGTTCGCGCTGCGGCAGGGGCGCTTCACCGGGCGTCCGAGCCGGCTCGCCGTCCGGCCGCAGGGAAGCCCCGACGCCCTGTACAACATCCGCGTCGGCGGCGACGTGACCATGGTGGCCAGGGGAACCCTGGACACCCTGCCCGAGTGAGGACCACCCCCATGCGCAGCTTCCCCCTCCACACGGCCGACCGCATCCGCGCCGCCGTCGGCCTCGCCGACCTCGTCGAGCCGGTCGCCGACGCCTTCGTCGCGTTCAGCACCCACGCGGAAGCCCGGGCCCCGGTCATGGTGCTGCCCGTCGCCGACGGCGGGGACTCCCACGTCAAGGCCGCCCACCTGCCCGGTGGTCGCCACTTCCTCGTCAAGATCGCCAACTGGTTCCCCGGCAACCGGAGGCGCGGCCTGCCCGAGGGCGGCGGGTTCGTCGCGCTCTTCGACGCGGAGACCGGGGCCGTCACCGCGGTGCTGGAGGACGAGCATCACCTCTCCGACCTCCGCACGGCCGCCGCGGGAGCCGTCTGCGCGCGTGCCCTGTCCCGCCCGGACGCGACCCGCGCGACCGTCCTCGGCACCGGCAGACAGGCCGAGCTCCAGGCCCGCGCCCTCACCCTGGTACGTCCGGTCCGGCAGCTGAGCGTCTGGGGCCGCGACCACCGCCGGGCGGCCGCCCTCGCCGACCGCCTCGGCCGGGACCTGCCGCACGTCGACGTCACCGCCGCCGTCGACCCGGAGCGCGCCGTGCGCCGCTGCGACATCGTCGTCACCGCGACGGCCGGCCCCGTCCCCGTCCTGTTCGGCTCCTGGCTCCGCCCCGGCCGGCACATCACCGCCCTCGGGGCCGACGACCCGGCCAAGCGCGAGCTCGGCGGGGCCTGCCTGCGCCGCGCCACCCAGGTCTTCGTCGACAGCCGGGAACTCGCCCTCCGTCACGGCGACATCCACGCCGCCGTCGCCCGCGGCGAGGTGACGGCGGACCGCATCGACGGTGAGATCGGCGACGTCCTGGCCGGCCGGATCCCCGGACGCCGCACGCCGGACGACGTGACGGTCGCCAAACTCATCGGCATCGGTCCCCAGGACCTCGCCGCCGCCGAGACGGCCCTCGCCCTGCTGGCAGGTTCCGGCGGGTGACCTCCACGCGCGGCCGCCACGGGGCCGAGGCCCGGTGGCGGCCGCGCCCCGTCCGCCGGGTCGCCACGGCTCACCGCCGCGCCGCCACCGGACAGGGCCCGGGCCGCGTGGGCGACGCCCGCCGGCGGACGGTGGACCTGAGATCCGTGAGCCGCAGCGCCTGCCGGCGGACGGTGGGCCTAGTCCGTGAGCCGCAGCGCCTGCCGGAACGTCAGCTTCCCCGACGTCTGCATCAGCGCCCGCCGGTAGATCCGCTCGGCGAGCCGGATCACCACGGCCGCGGCCACCAGCGAGATCAGCAGGGCGGCAGCCGCCTCCCACCACGCGGCGTCCCCCGACACCAGCCGCGACGGCATGACCATCACCGAGCCCAGCGGCAGGAACGACAGCACCGTCTTCAGCGTCCCGCCGGCCAGCAGGCTCGCGAACATCATGACCATCAGCACCGTCGAGACCGGCGTGGTGGTCGACGCGATGTCCTCGTGCCGTGTCGACACCGCGCCGGCCGCCGCGAACACGCACGCCAGCACGGCCACTCCCACCGTGTAGAAGACCAGGTACCAGCCCAGTCCCCCGCTGATCTGCTCCAGCAGCTGATGCCGTCCGGTGACCAGCAGCGCGACCACCGCCACCCCCGCGAGCAGGGCGATCTGCGCCAGCGCCATCAGTGTCGCGCCGAGCGTCTTGCCGATCAGCAGGTCCCGCACGCGGATCGAGGAGGCGACGATCTCCACGATCCGGTTCTGCTTCTCCTCCACCACGCTCGTCGCCAGTCCGCTGCCGAGCAGCACCGATGAGAAGTAGAAGAGGAAGGTGAAGACGAAGGTCGTGAAGTACAGCGTCATCCCGGACGGCTTGCCGGGCTCCAGCAGCTCGTAGGACACCTCCCCGCCCGCGGCCAGCTCCGCCATGCTGGTGCCCGCCGCCGCGGCGTTCTGCTCCATCACCATCTGGCGGACGGCCGCCCCGATCCATATCTCCGCGTCGGAGTCCCGCTCGGAGGCGCCCACCAGCTCCCAGCCGCGCTCCCCGGCCGCCAGCAGGCCCACCTCCGCCTCGTCGTCCAGGACCAGGGCCCGGACCTCGGCGGCCGAGCCGACGGGCCGCGGCTCGAAGCTGACGTCCTCTCCCGACGCCCCGGCGAGCGCGGTGGACACCTCCAGCACCTGCTGCGGCTCGTCACCGACGGTCGCGACGGTCACCTCGCGCGCCGAGGTCCCCATGAAGACCTGGAAACCCAGCACGCCCAGGATC
This sequence comes from Streptomyces abyssomicinicus, assembly GCF_008974245.1. Lineage (GTDB taxonomy): Bacteria > Actinomycetota > Actinomycetes > Streptomycetales > Streptomycetaceae > Streptomyces > Streptomyces abyssomicinicus. Next base: position 406,031 of record NZ_BBZI01000010.1, read on the forward strand.
AGCAGCAGCGTGATCCCGGTCGAGACCAGGAACCCCCGGTCGCGGACCTTCACCGACATCTCGCGGGTGGCGACGATCCACCACGTACGGTCACGCAGGGCGGTCATGCGGTCATCTCCCGGTAGACGTCGGCAACACTCGGCACCAGCTCGGCGAACTGCCGTACCGATCCTCGGCGCAGGGCCTCCGCCAGCAGGGCGTCGGCCGTCTCCTGGCCGTCGGCGAGCTCCAGCACGGCCCGGCCCCCGCCGTCCTCGACGACCTCGACCCCGGCGAAGCCGCGCAGCCAGCCGGTCTCCTGCCCGGTGACCAGCACATGCCGGCGCGGACCACGGCGCCGCAGCTCCTCGGAGGTGCCGTGGGCGACGACCTTGCCGCCGGAGAGGATCACCAGCCGGTCGGACAGCGCCTCCACCAGCTCGAGCTGGTGCGAGGAGAACAGCACCGGCACCCCGCGCCCCGCGAACTCGCGCAGCACCTCCGTCATGCTGTCCACGGCGCTGGGGTCCAGCCCGGAGAACGGCTCGTCCAGCACCAGCAGCTGCGGCTCACCGAGCAGCGCGGCGGCGATCTGCACCCGCTGCTGGTTCCCCAGCGACAGCGACTCCAGGCGGGAGCCGAGCCGGTCGGCCAGTCCGAACCGGTCCAGCAGGGCGGTGGCGGAGGCACGCGCCGCCGAGGCGCTCAGTCCGCGCAGCCGCCCCAGGTAGACCAGCTGCGAGAGCACCGGCTGCTTCGGGTACAGCCCGCGTTCCTCCGGCATGTAGCCGAACGTCCGCCGGTCGGCGGCGGTGGGCGCGGAACCGTTCCACCGGACCTCGCCGCCGGTGGGCGCCAGCACGCCCATGATCATGCGCATGGTGGTGGTCTTCCCGGCGCCGTTGCCCCCGACGAAGCCGGTGACCTTTCCACGCTCCACGTGGAACGACGCGGCGTCCACTGCCACACGTTCGCCGAAGCGTCGTGTCAGGCGATCCAGTTCCAGCACGGTGCTCTCTTCCTCATGAGGGGTGGGAGCCTCGATCATGATTCACCGTGCGGGAGGGACGCAACGTCTGTCGTGGGCACGGCGAACGCTCTCCGTACCGGCCACCTCGCCTCAGTCGGCCGCCAGGACCTCGACCCCCAGCGTCGTGAGCTGCTCGATCACCGGGTCGTGCGGCGCCCTGTCCGTGATCAGTCCGCTGATCTCCTCCCAGGGCAGCACGCGGAAGCGGGAAGCGGTGCCGATCTTCTCGGAGGAGGCGAGGACGTAGGTGTCCGCGGCCCGTGCGGCGAGGGCGCGTTTCATCGCGGCGTCCTCGGCGTCGCCGGTGGTGAGTCCCGCCTCGGGATGCACGCCGGTGACGCCGAGGAGGAAGAGGTCGGCGGAGACGTTCTGCGCGGCCTCGACCGCGGCCGCGCCGCAGGCGACCGCCGAGTGCTTGAAGAGACGGCCGCCCAGCATGAAGACCTCGGCCCGCGGATGGTCGAGCAGGGCGGCGGCGATCGTCGGGCTGTGGGTGATCACTGTGCAGTCCAGATCCCGCGGCAGCGCGTGCACGACGGCCAGGGCGGTGGTACCGCCGTCGAGGATCACCACGCCCCCCGGCCGCACCAGGCCGGCGGCCACCGAGGCGACCTTCCGTTTGCCCTCCGGGGCGACGGACTGCCGGGCGCCGTAGTCCGCCACGGCGGGGGAAACGGGAAGTGCCCCGCCGTAGACCCGCTGGCACAGCCCCTCACTCGCCATGTCGCGAAGGTCGCGCCGCACGGTGTCCTCGGAAATCCGCAGCTCGGCGGCGACGTCCTTGGCGACGATCTTGCCGCGACTGGCCAGCAGGTCCAGCAGGTGGTCGCGCCGTTCGGCAGCCAGCATCCGTGTTCTCTCCTGTTCTTGCACGTTTCTGCATGTATCGTAGCGTCCCATGACCGACAAACCCATGCTCATCCTCATCGCCGGGCCCTACCGATCCGGGACCGACGGCGATCCGCAGGCCATGGAGGCCAACCTCGCGCGCCTCGAAGCAGCCGCGTGGCCCGTCTTCGCCGCCGGCCACCTTCCCGTCATCGGGGAATGGATCGCCCTGCCCGTCCTCCGCTCCGCCGGCGCGGGACCCACCGACCCCCTCGCCGACCAGGTGCTGTACCCGACCGCCGAGCGCCTTCTGGCCCGCTGCGACGCCGTGCTGCGTCTGCCCGGCGAATCCACCGGAGCCGACCAGGACGTCGCCACCGCCCGCCGCCGGGGCCTGCCCGTCTACCACGACATCGCGGAGATCCCGCCGCTCGCCCGGCAGGAGGCGGTGTGAGCTCCCGCCCCGGCGTGGACGTCCCGGACCACCGTGGCCGGACCGGTCTCGACCGGGCGGGACGCGACCTCGGCCGCAACCCGGACGTGGTGGTCCGCGACGTCCGGCTGACCTCCGAGGGGTGGCACGTCCTGCGACGCACCACCTTCGACTACCGCCGCCGCGACGGACGCTGGGAGACACAGGCGCGCGAGACCTACGACCGCGGCAACGGCGCCGTCGTCCTGCCCTACGACACCGACCGCGGCCGCGTCCTGTTGACCCGGCAGTTCCGCTACCCGGCGTACGTCAACGACCACCCCGACGGAATGCTCGTCGAGGCGGCCGCAGGGCTGCTCGACGCGGACGACGCGCCCGCCGCCGTCCGCCGCGAGGCGGCCGAGGAACTCGGCGTCACCCTCGGCCCGCTCACCCACGTCCTCGACGCCTACATGAGTCCCGGTTCCGTCACCGAACGCCTCCACTTCTTCGCCGCCCCCTACACCCCCGCCGACCGGACCGGGGCCGGCGGCGGGGTCGAGGAGGAGGGCGAAGACATCGAGGTCCTCGAACTGCCCTTCGCCGAAGCCCTGGCCATGACCCGGGACGGGCGCATCGCCGACGGCAAGACCGTCCTGCTCCTCCAATGGGCGGCCCTGGACGGCCCCTTCGCCCCTCGCCCGGCAGGTGCGCACGACGCCACCTCACCTCACCGGTAAGGCCCCGACAGAGTCCGTGGGACCGGAGCGTGTCCGTCCGTGGGACCGGAGCGCCTCCGGTCCCACGGGAAGAGGCGGTGACCGGACCGGGTTGACGCTCACGCCACTTCATTCGACAAGAAGGAGCGACCATGGCCGGAGCGTTGATCATCGGGGCGGGCCAGGGGATCGGGCAGGCGGTGGCCCGGCGGTTCGCCAGGGAGGGGCTGCCCGTCGCGCTGATCGCGCGGACGAAGGAGACGGTGGCGGCGGGCGCCGAGGCCATCGGCCCGCTGGGCGTGCGGGCTCTGCCGCTCACCGCCGACACCGCCGACGAGGCCTCCCTGCGCGCCGCCCTCGACGCCGCCACCGGGGAACTCGGCGAACCCGACGTCGTGGTCTACAACGCCGCGGTCATCCGGTCCGACGCCGTCGGTGAACTTCCGCACCGCGACCACCTGGAGACCTACGCGGTCAACGTGCTCGGCGCCCTGACCGCCGCCGCGCACACCCTTCCGGCGATGGCGCGGAGAGGAGGAGGAACCTTCGTCGTCACCGGCGGGATGCCCGAGATGAAGCCGCAGTACGTGAGTCTGTCGCTGGGCAAGGCCGGCGTGCGGGCGCTGGTCGAGTTGCTCGACACGCAGTACGGGCCGTCCGGCGTGCACGTCGCCACCGTCACCGTCGGCGGGGCGGTCGCGCCCGGGACGGCGTGGGACCCCGACGACATCGCCGAGCACTACTGGCGTCTGCACACCCAGCCGCCCGGACAGTGGGAGCGTGAAGTCCTCCACTGAGAGGGCGCCGCGCCGGCTTCCTCGCCGACGCCGCGCCCTTTCGGCCCGGCTGCCGGAAGTGCCGCACCCCGAGGCGGAGTTCACCGTCCACACCCCCGGCGGACGCCGACGGCCGCATCACCGGGACGACCGCAGTCGTCGACCCGGCCGCACCCGCGCGCGTGAGCCTGCCGGACACCGTGCGACCGGCCGCCGGGCGACGGCCGGTCGCCCCGCTCCCGCGCGCGGCCTCCGCGTCAGCTCACGACGCCGAAGCCTCCGGCCCAGGAGATCTCCTCCCGCGCCGCGAGGGTGAGCTGGAGGAACCCGAGCGCCTCCAGCTCGCGGGCCCGCTTGAGCGAGCCGGCGTCCACGGCGCGCACACCGCCGGCCGTGAGCACGCCGGCGAGCAGCGCCTTGGCATCGGCGTCGTCCCCCGCGACGAGGACGGTGGTGGGGAGCTCGCCGACGGTGCCGGAGGTCAGTGTGGCGGCGAAGGTGGTGTTGAAGGCCTTCAGCACCCGCGACCGCGGCAGTGCGGCGGCGATCCCGGCGGCGGCGGAGCTGTCGGCGGGGACGACGAGGGAATCGAAGGTCTCGAAGTCCAGTGGGTTGGTGATGTCGACGACGATCCTGCCGGCCAGCTGTTCGGCGCGCTCGGCGAGGATGTGGCCGAAGGCCGGATAGGGCACGGCGAGTACGACGATGTCGCCGGTGACAGGTGTGCCGGCGTCGGCCCTGCCGAGCAGTTCGACGGTGCTGCCGCCCCTCTCGACGACGCCGGAGATCGCCCGGCCCATGGTGCCGGTGCCGATGATGCTGAGGTGAGGCATGAGGCGCTCCTGGGGAGAAGGCGAAAGCCGGGCCGACCGCCGGTCACAGGATTTCGATCGCGTTGACCTTCGGGGGCCGGTTCGGGTAGCTGACCACCCGGTGCCGCGGGATGGTCACCACGGAGCCGTTGGCGTCGTGCAGCCTCACGTCGTTGTTCCCCGTGGAGATCTTGTCGATCCACCACCCGCCGAAGTCGGCCTTCCCCGCGTTCGCGTAGCAGTCCTCGCTCTTCAGGCCGGTGCTGTGGTGCGACTGGATTCTCAGGAAGTCGCCCTGCTCGGCACAGCTGACCTCGTTGATGGCGAAAGCGGTGCCGGTCGGCACGATCATGGTGAACGCGGCCGCCGCGGCGAGCGCCGTCACCATGGTCCGCGCGGTCCTCTTCGTCTCCAGGAGCATGATCTTTCCTCACGTCGATCCGGGTGGAATGCCTGCATTCGCCATGATCGTGGGGTTCGGGCGCACATCGTGTATTCGCCACGCACTACTGGCGGAGAAAACGTCCGCCGGCGGGCCGCCGCCGGTCGTCGCCCCGGGCGGCGGCCCGTAACATCGACGGCGCGTCGCCATGGGCGCGGGTCAACTACCTTTAGGAGAGAGTGAGTTGGCGACTCCGTTGACGGCATCGGATCCCGAGCGGCTTGGCGGGTACTGGCTGGCCGCGAGGCTCGGTGCCGGCGGCCAAGGCGTTGTGTACGAGGCGTACGACGCGGCCGGCGCCCGGGTCGCGCTCAAGACACTGCATCAGGGGGCCGAGCCGGCCGAGCGAGCCCGCTTCCGGCGGGAGGCGGAGGCGGCTCGCCGCGTGGCCTCCTTCTGCACGGCCCGCATCCTGGACGTCTCCGCGTCCGTGTCCGGTGCCGGGGCGGGCGCCGGTCCCGGGGCGGCCGGGGCCGGGGACGGGCGGAGTCCTGGGCAGGGGAACGACCCGCGGGAGGGCCGGATACCGGACGCCGGCCAGGACGGGCCCGCGGACGCGCCGGGCGCTTCCCACGGCGTTCCGTTCATCGTCAGCGAGTACGTCCCGGGCCCCACGCTCGCCGCCGAGGTGCGGCAGCACGGCCCGCTCGCCCCCGACGCGCTGCTGCGCCTCGCGACGGGGGTCGCCACCGCCCTCGCGGCGATCCACAGTGCCGACGTCGTCCACCGGGACCTCAAGCCCGGCAACGTCCTTCTCGGCCCCGACGGGCCGCGCATCATCGATTTCGGCATCGCCCGCGCCGCCGACATGTCCCTCACCGCGTCCGGCGCCATCATGGGCACCCTCGGCTACATCGCCCCCGAGGTGCTCGCCGGGAAACGCGCCACCGAGGCGTCCGACATCTTCGCCTGGGCCGCGGTGACGGTCTACGCGGCCAGCGCCGTCGAGCCCTTCCGCGGCGACCACATAGGTGAGGTCGTGCACCGCACGGCCTCCCTCGACCCGGACCTGAGCGCGATCCCCGCCCGGATCCGCCCGCTGGTCGCCGCCGCCCTCGCCAAGAACCCCGAAATCCGGCCGAGCGCCAACGACCTGCTCCTCGGTCTCGTCGGCAGTCTGCCCGCGTCCGCGGACCCGCGCAGGGCTCTGCTGGAGGCCGGGGCCCGCCGCGCCGCCGACCCGGACCCGGACCCGGACCGGCGGGCGACCGGGCCCGCCACCGAGGCCGTACCGCCGCTCGGCGACCTCGCCGAGGCCGCCTTCAGCGCGCTGCCCGGCGCCGCCCAGCTCGCCGCTCAGGAGATGGTGCTGCGCCTGGTGGTTCCCGGCGACGCCGCCGACGGGTCGCAGGACTCCGTGCGGACGGCCGGTCCCGGTGAACTCCACGCCGACCGCCCGGAGAGCGAACGCCGGACCGTCCGGCAGGCTCTGGACGCGTTCCGCGAGGCCGGCGTGCTCGTCCGCGCGGAGGACGGGTCGGTGCGACCGGTCAGCGCGGCCCTGGTTCCCGCATGGCAGCGACTGCGCGAGTGGGTCGCCACCGAGCGCGCGGGCCTCACCGTGCACCGACGGCTCGGCCGGGCCGCCCTCGCCTGGCAGGCGCACGGCGAACGCCCCGACGACCTGCTGCACGGCACCACCCTCCGCACCAGCCTGGACTGGCTGGCCACGGCGCCCTTCCCGCTCCGCCCCAGCCCACTGGAACTGCGCTTCCTCACCACCTCCCGAACCGCGGCCACCCGCGCCGCCCGCCGCCGACGCCAACTCCTCTCCGGCCTGGCCGTGCTGACGGTGCTGGCACTGCTCGCCGGAACCTTCGCCTGGTTCCAACGGGAGGAGAGCCGCCGCCGGGGCGAGGAGGCGGACCTGCGCCGCGCCCAGGCCACGGCCCGCTCCGTCGCCCAGGCCGCCGACAGCCTGCGCGGCACCGCTCCGGACACGGCGCTGCTCCTCGGCCTCGCCTCCTGGCGCCTCGCGCACACCGCCGAATCCCGGGCGGCGCTCAACACGGCGGCGACACAGCGCGAGACGTCGGTCATCACCCTGCCCGTACCCGCCCCCGCCCCCGAGAACGGGACCGTGTTGCTCGACCGTGGCCGAACGATGATGATCTACACGACGGAAAGGGCCACGTTCTGGGACCTGACGAAGGGCCAGACAGGCGCGGACAAGCCCCGCCTCACCCTCCCCGGGCTCGCCTCGGTGACGCCGTACGCGCCGCCCGTCGTCAGCCAGGACGGGCGGCTGCTGGTCCTGCCCGGCAGGACCAAGGGCGCTCCCTACCGACTGGTCTCCACCCGGGACGGCTCGCCCGTTGGCAAGCCCGTTCCGCTCCAGCCCGGTTTCGTACCCGCCCAGGTGTCGAACGAGGGGCACGTACTGTTCAGCGACGCCGTCAACAGCCTCGGAAGCCAGCGCTACCGGCTGCTCTCACCCTCGCGCACCACGACCGCGCAGTGGACCGACGGCGTGGCCACGCTCTCCCCGCTCGGCACCCACTACGCGTCCTGCGGCGAGAGCGCCGAAGGCCCGCTCGAGGTGTGGTCGATCCACCCCGGTGAGACACGGCGCGAGTTCGTCACCGACGCAGCCGCCTCCGGTGTGACCTGCGGCAGCGTGTTCCTGGACTTCAGCGCGGATGGCCGGCGGATCGGCATGCAGACCGAGTACGGCACGGCCCACGCCTGGTCGCTCGACGGCCGGCCGGCGGGCGACGCCCCGGGCGGCGGCGCGGAGAGCCGGACGGCGCTGACCGAGGACGGCGCGTACTTCCTCACCGTCACCGACGAGAACGCCCTCGAGGTCAGGCGCGTCGACAGCACGGCGGAACCCCTCTTCCGCTTCTCCGGCCGCAGCAGGAAGGAGGCGTACGAGCACGTCGTACTCGACACGCGCACGAACACCCTCACCTACGCGACCGAGGCCCCTCATCAGGTCCACCGCCTCGATCTGACAGCCGTCCTGTCCGGCCACCAGCAGGACCACGACGTCACAGGCGGTGCGGTGTCCCCGGACGGGCGCGTCGGAGTGTTCCGCAAGGGCGAGGAGCAGCCCGTGCAGCACCTCGTGGACCTGCGTACCGGCAAGGAGACCGCCGCTCCCGTCCCGCAGCGGATGGCCGGCGACGCCCCCTCGGTCAACCGGTTCAGCGCCCTGTCCACCGGTGGCCGCGTCCTGGCCTTCACCGATCACCGGCCGCGCGGCGACAAGCTCGGCCTCGCCGTCAGCGTCTGGGACACCCGTGCCCACAAGGAGCTCTTCCGCGCCTCCGTGCCGGAGGGCAAGGAGGTCTTCCACCTCGCCCTGTCCCCCGACGGGCGCCACGTCGCCGTCAGCTACGACCAACGCGCCGAACCCTCCGGCGAGGGCGGAACCACCGACGTCTGGGACGTCCGCACCCGACGGCGCGTCCACACCTTCGAGAAGGCGACCGGCGGGAGCGTGTTCAGCTCCGACAGCCGCCGCCTGGTCACCACCGACGGCAACGTCCTGGAACTGTCCGACGGCGCGGTACGCCGCGCCGGCTTCAGCGCCGACACCGGCGTGGGGCTGGCCTTCTCCGCCGACGGCAGGACCCTCGCCGTGGTGACGGACACCGGCTGGACCGAACTGTGGGACAGCTCCGCCCGCCGTCGCCTGGTCCGCATGCCGAGCCCCACGGTGCGCGGCGGCACCCACGCCGGCGAATTCCTGGAAGCCCCCGTCTTCTCCGACGACGGGGCACTCCTCGCCGCGGTCGTCGACGACGACTCCGTCCAGCTGTGGGACGTCGAGGCCCACCTGGCCCTGGGCGACCCGCTGGACCTCACCGGCCGAGAGATCGACGGCATGGCCTTCGACGACGGCGACGTGCTCCGCGTCCTGACCGGCTCGCAGCGCCAGACCCTCGACCTCACCCCCGGCCGTCTGGCCGCCACCGTCTGCCGGAAGGCCGGCCGGGACATCACACCGGACGAATGGGACACCTACGTCCCGGACGCCCCGTACCGGCCCCTGTGCTGAGCCAGGGCATCACGCCCCGTGCCCTTCCTCGCCGATGTGGCCGATGTGGCCGAGGTGCTCGTGCGGTCCTGTACACGGACGGTGCCGTTCACGTCGCGCTGCGCAGGCGGCGGGACGTGAACGGCATCGGAGGCCGGGAGCCGCCTATGCGCGGTTCGTCCCGCAGGCCGCGCTGCACGTAAGGTCGAGAGAGGTCCCGACGGAGCCGTGGGGCCGCCACAGGGACAGGGACAGGGACAGGGACAGGAGCAGCGCAGTGCACCGGACCCCGCCCGGGTCCTCCCCGGAAGATCTTGGACAGCAGGCGCTCTTCGACTGGGAGGACGCCGCGCCCGCCACGCCCCCCGCGCCGCCCGGCGGCGCCTTCCGGGACAGCTCCCGGGCCAGGCGGATGCTGGACGTGCGCCAGGTGTACGCCGAACCCGCCGCGCTCGCCTCTCCCCGCGGCCGCCAGATCCTGGCGAGGCTGCCGGAGGTCCCGGTCACCGAGGTGGCCGGCCACTGGCGCATCCCCTCACTGCACGGCAACGACGGCAACGTCACCCGATGGGCGCGCATCAAGACCGAGACCCTCGTCCTGGGCGTCAAGCAGACCCTCACGACGCGCCCCAACGGCAGGTCCGCCGACTGGATCGCACCGGGCGCCTCCAACGGCTGCGCCATGGCCTGCGCCTACTGCTACGTCCCCCGCCGGAAGGGGTACGCCAACCCGATCACCCTGTTCACCAACATCGAGGCGATCATCGCCCACGTCCGTCGCCACGTACACGCGCAGGGCCCCAAACGGGAGCCCAACCAGTGCGATCCCCAGTCCTGGGTGTACGACATCGGCGAGAACGGCGACTGCTCGGTCGACGCCCTGGTGTGCGACAACACCGCCGACCTCGTCGCCGCGTTCCGTCGGCTGCCCACCGCCAAGGCGTCGTTCGCGACCAAGTTCGTCAACCCCGACCTGCTCGCACTGGACCCGCAGGGCCGGACCCGGGTGCGCTTCTCGGTCATGCCGGAGGCGGACTCACGCCTGCTGGACATCCGCACCAGCCCGGTCACGGACCGCATCGCCGCCGGCGCCGACTTCCTCGACGCGGGCTACGAGGTCCACTTCAACCTCTCACCGGTGGTGCTGCGCCCCGGCTGGCAGCGCGACTGGGCCGACCTGCTCGTCCACATGGACGACGTCCTTCCCGGCCGGGTCAAGGAACAAGCGGCCGCCGAGATCATCATGCTGACCCACAACCAGCAGCTCCACGAGGTCAACCTCGGCTGGCACCCCACAGCGGAGGACCTTCTGTGGCAGCCCGCCGCCCAGGAGGCCAAACGCTCCGAGAACGGCGCCCTCAACGTCCGCTACGCCCGCCGGATCAAGCACGACGCCCTCGTCCGCCTGCGAGGACTGATCGCGGCCCATGCCCCGTGGCTGCGCATCCGGTACGCCTTCTGACCCCTGCGACCGGTTCGGACGGAGCCTGCCCCCGTCAGCGCAGGGCCGCGTCGAAGGCGGCGCGGTGGGCCGAGGTGTAGGCGTGCTCCCGCTCGGACCACCGAACGCGCTCGATGATCTCCCGGCCGTCGGCGACACGCGGAGACGGACACGCGAGCCGGCTGCGCCACCACCGGGCGTTGCGCAGCTGGCGGTCGAGCGTGGCATCGACAAGGCGTGAGCGGGAAGCGGGACCGAGGCCGTACGCGTCGGCGAGGACGCGTACCTGCGCCGCCTGGACGGCCGCGGCGGGAGCACCGGGCTTGGAGGAGATGCACCAGGTCCACGCCATGTAACCGAGGTCCTCCAGCGGATCCCCGGGGGCGGCGGTGTCGAAGTCGATGAAGGCGACCGGGACGTCGTCCACGAAAACCGCGTTGTTCGGCCCCGGGTCGTGGTGGCAGACCACGGGAGACCGGCCGGCCAGGCGGCTCGCGCGCGTGGCGTCGTGAAAACCGCGGAGCAGCGAACCGGCGGCGGCCACCTGGCGGTCCGTCCAGCGCCGGAAGCGGGCGGGCACCCGGCCGGGCACCCAGCTGAGCACCTCGCGGCCGGCCCCGTCGAACCCGAGATGACGCGGAGCGCCGGTGAAGCCCTGCCGCCGAAGGCCGACGAGCAGTTCGGCGACGAAGGGGGACGACGCGGTGGCCGGCCGACGGACGGTGTCACCGGCCCTCACCACACCCACGGTGACGCGCCCGCCGGACAACGGCACTTCCTCTTCCATCATGACTTCATCCTGCACGCGAGGGCCGCCGGCCGGCCTCCCCTGGCCGGCGGCCCGGTCGGACCCCGGCACGGGCTCGGGGCCGGCCTGCTGCGAAGATGGGCCGCACCCCGACAGGAGTCGTCACCCATGGTCCCGCAAGGCCTTCCGCCCCGTCGCCGCGCGCTGACAGCCGCGGTGCTGTGCGTCACGCTCCTCACGGCAACGGCCGGCTGTACGACCGCGGACGCCGAGCGGACCGCGAAGCCGGAGAACACGGAGAGCACGGAGAGCACCGAAAACGCCGAGAACGCCGCGAAGGCGGCTTCGCCGGAGCCCGGGACGGACTTCGACTACCAGCTCGGCGGCCCCTACCCGCCGCCGGACGGAGCGGGCGCGGTCGTCCGCGACCGCACCGCGCAGCCCGCGCCCGGCGTCTACAACGTCTGCTACGTCAACGCCTTCCAGGCCCAGCCGGACGCCACCGACTGGTGGCGCGAACACCACCCCACCCTGCTGCTCCGCGACACCGACGGCGCATGGGTCGTCGACCGTGACTGGGACGAGGTCCTCTTCGACACCTCGGCACCGGACAAGCGCCGACGGCTCGCCGAGATCGTCGGAGAGTGGATCGACGGCTGCGCCGCGGCCGGGTACCAGGCCGTCGAGCCCGACAACCTCGACTCCTACGAGCGGTCCGAAGGGCGGCTGACGGCCGCCGACAACCTGGCGTTCGGCAAGGTCCTCGCGGACCGCGCCCACGCCGCGGGCCTGGCCATCGGCCAGAAGAACACGGCCGCACTGGCCGAACAGGGCCGCGACCTCGGCTTCGACTTCGCCGTCGCCGAGGAGTGCGGCCAGTACGACGAGTGCGACGCGTACGCGGACGCGTACGACGACCGGGTGTTCGTCGTCGAGTACCGGTCCGACGGCTTCACCGCCGCCTGCGAGGCGTGGGGCGACCGCTTGTCCGTGGTGCTGCGGGACGTGGACCTGGTACCGGCCGGCGAGCACGGCTACCGCCGCCGCACCTGCTGAAGGCACCCGTGGCCGTAGCTGCCGTAGCCGCCGGAGGCCCCGGCGCCTGTGTCGGACCGCCGGGATAGATTCCGGGCGTGACACTCACCGCGCGTCAACTCGCCCTGGCCACACTGGACCGGCAGATGCTTCTGCGGCGGGAGCGCCTCGACGTCACCGAAGCGGTCCGCCGGCTCTGCGCCCTGCAGGCCCAGGAGCCGGCGTCCCCGTACCTGGCGCTGTGGAACCGCCTGGAGGACTTCGCCTTCGAGGACCTCGACGCGGCGTTCACCCAGGGCTCCGTCGTCAAGGCATCGCTCATGCGGATCACCCTGCACGCGGTGCACACCGACGACCACGCCCCCTTCCGCGCCGCGATGCTCCAGACCCTGCGCGGCGCGCGGTTGGCCGACGCCCGCTTCCGCGCGACCGGGCTCGCCCCGACCGACGCCGACGCCCTGGTCCCCGGCATGGCCGGGTACCTGACCCGCCCGCGTACCGGCGTCGAGATGGAGCGGGAACTGGCGGAGACGGTGGGGGAACACGCCCACCGCGTGTGGTGGGCGCTGCGCACCTACGCCCCCGTCCGCCACGCACCGACCGGCGGCCCGTGGTCGTTCGGGCACCGCAACGCCTACCTCGCCGCCACGCCCGCGGTGGCGGCCGCTCCCTCGCCGGAGGAGGTGGCCGACGGCGCCGGGCGGCTGCTGCTCGCGTACCTGCGGGCGTTCGGACCCGCGTCGGCCGCGGACTTCGCCCGGTTCACCCTGCTCACACGGCCCGTGATCACCCGCGCGGTGAACCAGCTGGGGGACCGGCTGGTGCGGCAGGCGGGACCCGGTCCGACCGCGCTGCTGGACCTGCCGGAAGCCTCCGTACCGGCCGGGGACACGCCCGCTCCGCCACGGCTGCTGCCGATGTGGGACAGCAGCCTGCTGGCGCACGCCGCTCCGGGCCGGCTGATCCCTCCCGGCTACCGGCCGCTGGTCGTCCGCCGCAACGGCGACATCCTGCCCTGCGTGCTCGTCGACGGACAGGTCGCCGGGGTATGGCGGACCGGCGCCGACGGCGGGGTGGAGCTGACCGCCTTCCATCCGCTGACCCGCACCGGCCGGCGCGGGCTGACCGAGGAGGCGCAGCGACTCGTATCGGTCCTCGCCGGCCGCGATCCGGCCGTCTACCGGCGCTACCGGCACTGGTGGGACAAGGGCCTGCCCGTCGGCGAACGCATCACCGTCGGCCCCTGACCCCACATGCACGCCGCCACGCGCCGGGTCGCTCACCGGGCCGCTCGCCGGTCATGTCGCGGTGTCCTGACCGTCCGCGGGAGCCGGGTCCTGGGTGTTCTCCCGGACGGCGAGCAGGGCGACGTCGTCGGTGAACCGGCCGTCGGTGTGATCGCGGACGGACGCGAGGACCGCACGCAGCAGGTGGACGGGAGCGATCCCCTCGGGCCGGCCGGCGGCCAACTCCTCCAGCCGGTGCCGCAACGGGAAGAACGCGCCCGCCTTGCTCCGCGCTTCCGTCACGCCGTCGGTCACCAGCAGCACCGTCTCCCGCGGCTCGACGCGCACCTTGCGCACGGGGGGTGTCCCTCCGACGAGTTCGGCCATGCCGATCGGGGCGCCCGCGCCGTGCGGCAGCTGCCACACCCCTCGCGGGCCGACCACGAACGGGCCGTCGTGCCCGAAGTTGACCACCTCGACCGTGTGCGGCTGCTCCTTGGGGAAGGCGAGGACGACCGCCGTCGCGAAGCGTTCCGTCTTCTCGCCGTAGGCCTGCCGCAGCTGGTTGTGCCGCCACAGCGCGTGCTCCAGACGCCGGGCCACGACGTCGAGATCCGCCTCGTGGTACCCGGCTTCGCGGAAGGCCCCCGTCACCGCGCCGGCGCTCGACACGGCGGGCAGACCCTTGCCCTGCACGTCGCCCAGGATCACCCGGGCTCCGTGCGGAGTCGCCAGCACGTCGTAGAAGTCCCCGCCGACCCGCGCCTCGACGTCCGCCGCCTGGTAGTGGGCCGCGGACTCGATCCCGCCCCATCCCGGCGGCAGCGGCGGCAGGATGACCTGGCGGGTGGTCTCCGCGGCGTTCTGCAGATGGCGCACGTAGGCGTGAGCCTGCGCCCGGAGCACGGCGATGAGCAACGCGAGGAGCGCCGCGGTGACCTGCAGCAGGAAGTCCTCGGTGTGGATGTCCGCCGAGGGGTGGGCGATGTCGACCCATCGGTTGAGCCCCACCACGAGCACGCCGAACATGAGGGTGACCACCGGCGAGCAGACCCCGGACGCCAGCAGGGGGACCATCAGCAGCCAGTTCGCGACCCGGATGGACGAGCCCAGCTCACCCACGAGGAAGATGACGAGCAGGCAGCCCATGGGGAGCACCCACGCCGCCCTGCCGTGGCGGGTCAGCAACGGCACCCGCTCCCGCGACGCGTAGACCTGCTGCTGGGACAAGGCCCTGCCGACCCGGCGGCGGAGAGTGTTCATGGTCACCGCCCCAGTCTCTATCCGTGACCGCCCGGTCGCGGCACCACGCGCCCGTGCCGCACACCTTTCCCGCCCCGGCGGTCCGGCACGGGGTGCTGGCGTTCGGGCCCTCCCGGAACGCGCTCGGTACGCGGTCGGTACGGTGAGCGTGCGCCATCCGTACGGTTGACGCGGTTAGGGTCTGGGCCAGGAGGTGTTCCATGTCCGAGTTGTTCGACGCGGTCGACGCGCTCGTCGCGTCCCGCTCGCCGCTCCCGCCGGTGGAGGAACGTAAGCGGCTGCGGCTGGCCCACGGCCTGACGCTGGACGAAGTCGCCACCGCGTTGAAGGTGCGCCGGGCCACGGTGTCCGGCTGGGAGTCGGTGAAGAAACCGACCGAGCCGCGCGGCCCGGAGCGCCAGGCGTACGCGCGGCTGCTGGAGAAGCTCGCCGAGCTCTACCCCGTCCCCGCGGCGCCGCCGGAGCCGGCCGCACCGCCGGTGCCCGCCCCGTCCACCGCCGTCCCCTCCCGGGCGAAGGCGGAGACCGCGCCCACCGGCCAGGTCCTTGACACCGCGGCCATGACGACGACCGGGAACACCCGGACCCCCGCCCCCGCCTCTGCCCCCGTTCCCGCCCAAGAACCCGCCCCCACCCCCGCTCCCGTCCCGGACCCTGCCGCCGTCCCCGCCCAGGACCCCGTCCCCGCCCAGGACCCCGCCCCCGCCCCGGACACCGTGACCCGTCCGGCGCGCGCCGCCGGAGCGTCGTCGGCGTCGCGCCGCCCTGGCGCGAGGAAGGCGGCACCGGCCGCCACACCCGCGGACGGCGGCACCGACCCGCGGTTCGCGAACGGTCCACTGGCCGTCGTGGACGCCGAGGACGGGCAGGTGCTCGCGTACTGCACCGGCGGCCTGGTCCTGGACGTGCCCGCCAGGAGCCTTCCGGCCCTGGTGGAGTGGTCGCTCACCGAGGCGCGGCTCGGGCAGCCGAAGCTGTCCGGGCCGGGCAAGGACGCCGACCCGCTGCTCGTGCTCACCGAGGCCGCGCTGGAGCGCTACGGCCTGCCGACGGCCCTCACCGACGAGGAACGGCTCGCCGGGCGCATCCCGGAGGGCCACACGGTGGTCAAGCAGCTCGCACGCGCGCAGTGGAAGCTGACGAAGCGCGGGTTCGGGCCGTGGGCCCGGATCTACCGCCCCGCGACCGGTTCGGAGCGGGCCTGCGTGCAGCTGTGCATCCCCTCGTGGCACGCCCTCGACCCCCGGCACTGGGGCCACGCCGCACAGCTCCCGCCCGCCGAACTCGCCCGCGTGCTGGGCGTGTACGCCTCCCGGGTCATGACGCCGCGCGGCTCCACCGCCGTGACCGGACTGGAACTCATGACCGCCCTGCACCCGCCGACCCGGGCCTCCGGACCCGATGGGACGGGCAAGCGGCACTCCGAGCACAACCCCGGCTCCCTGGGCAAGGACCCGGTCGACCCGGCACCCTGCGAGGCCCCCGACGGGCACCCCGTACTCAGGGACCTCCCGCGATTCCACGTCCGCGGTCCTGCGGAGAAGCTCTTCGAGGAGGCGTACGACTGGGCGCGCCCGATGACCGACGAGGAGTGCACGCTGCGGCACCTGGTCGGCATCGACGTGAACATGGCTTTCGCCGCAGGCGCCAACGGCCTGAACGTCGGCCTCGGCGCACCCGCCCACGTCAAGAACCCCCTTTTCGACCCGAAGCTGCCCGGCTCGTGGCTGGTGGACCTGTCCCACGTCGACCTGTCCCGGGTGAGGAGCGGCAAGGAGTGGGTGCGTCTGGACGGCGGCCTGCTGCCCAGCCCGTTCACGCCGAAGGGCGAGCGCCCCGAAGGACCGGCCTGGTACGCGACGCCGACCGTGGCGTACGCGGTGGAACTCGGCTACGAGGTCCGGCCGCTGGAGGCATGGGTGCGCCACGACAACGGCCGTTACCTGGACGGCTGGTACCAGCGCCTGCGGGACGCCTACCTGGCCACGATGGCCGACCTCGGCGTCCACGCGGACATGCCCCCGGCCGACTTCCTCGCAGCGATGGACGGCTGCAAGGAGCGCGACCCGGAGCTGGCGATCGTCGTCTCGGCGGTCAAGGCGACCGTGAAGGGCGGCCTGGGCAAGCTGCGCGAGCGGCCGCGGGGCGAGGGTTGGCGGCCCGGTGAGCCGTGGCGCGCCCTGGCCCGGCCGACGTGGCGGCCCGACATCCGCGCGGCGGTCATCTCCCGCACGCGGATCAACCTGCACCGAAAGATCGTCAGGCACGCCGCGTTCACCGGGCAGTACCCGGTCGCGATCCTCTCCGACTGCGTCGTCTACGCGGCCGGCGGCACCGGCCCGCTGGACTTCCTGCCGTACCGGGAGGGCAAGCCGCTGCCCGGCGGGTTCAAGCTCGGCGTCAACCCCGGCCTGGTCAAGCACGAAGGCACCCAGCCCCTGCTGTGGGGCGAGGAGGTCCGCGAACGGTTCGACGCGCCGGAACTCAACCTCGCCCGGTACATCAAGGACGGCACCGTCAGCGACGCCGACAACGGCGAGTAGAGGAGAGGGCAGGCGATGAGCATGTTCGGGGAGGGCCTGGAGGCCGCGGTGCAGAAGGCGTTCACCCGCCCGGCGCCCAGGACCGCGGGCGCGCAGATGCGCTACCTGGTCCGGCAGATGAAAGGGACGAGAGCGGTCGCCCAGACACTGCGGGTCTCCCAGCGCACCGTCGAACGGTACGTGAAGGACCAGATCAGAAAACCCCGCCCGGACCTCGCGGCGCGCCTCGAGCGCGAGGTGAGGAAGCGGTGGCAGCCGCGGATCAGGGCCATGGCCCGGCAGCGGGCGGCCACCACCGACGGCATCGTCATCGACACCCGGGCCCGCATGGGCTACACCGCACCGATCGGGTCGACGGACCAGGACCGCGTCCGGCACCTGACCGTCGCCCTGCCCCCGCGGTACGCCGCCCGCCTCTTCGACGCCCAGGAGGCCGGCGCGGCCGACCAGCAGCTCCAGCAGATCGCCGCCGAGGCGCTCAAGGAGGTCTACTTCCAGGACGGCGGCCGCCGCGCCGGCAGCCTGGAGGAGGTCAGGTTCACGGACATCGAGCACCTGGAGTTCGAGCTGTAGCAGCCGCGCCCGGGACCGGCCGCCTCTCCAGCCGGGACACCAGGTCCGACATCGTGGCGAGCGGCAACGACGGGTTGGAGGCCGCCGCTGCCACCACCTGTCCGTCGGTGTCGGTGAGCAGCTCCACGACGACCGATGGCGGCAGGGCAGGATGGCGGGCGGCCATGGGCCGCGCCCGTCTGTCGGCCAGACAGGCGAGCAGGGCCGGGGCCGTCGCGCGGGGATGCCGGGCGACCTCGCGGAGCGCTTTGCGTACCGACGGTCCGTGCCGGGTCAGGTCCTCCAGCAGCGCCGGCGTCGCGTCCGGGTTGGCTGCGATCTTGGCGACGACCCGGACTCCGTGCCGGTCGGCCATGGCGCGCAGCTGGGCTTCGGACAGGCCCGGGTGCGGCGCGACGGACTTGACCACTTTCGCGTCGGGGTCGGCGGCCAGTGCGTCGCGTGTCGCGGGCGGCAGATCGCGTCGTCGGGCCACGAGCATCCGCACGGCCGGGTCCGGAGACTGGGCCAGCTCCTCGACCTCGTCGGGGGAGGCGGCGGCGATCCGCGGCACAAGGGTGTCGCCCATCCTGGCGGACCCGGCCAGGCGGGTGAGCACGTCGAGCGGCACCTGTGGGTTGTGGGCGAGCCTGCGCCGCACGTCGTGGCCGGGGTCGCCGGCCAGGACGCGCATCAGGTCGTCGTCGATCGCCGGATTCCCCGCGAGATCGGCCCGGACCCCGGGGGAGGGGTCCGCGGCGAGCTGTTCGCACACCCGCGACGGCAGGCCGGGGCGGGCGGCGAGTGCCCAGCGCAGCAGCAGCGAAGGATGGTCCACGAAACCGACGACGGCTTCGGTGGGTGTCGCCGGGTTCCGCAGTGCCGCCTGCCGCGTGTCGTGCACGGTGGACTCGTGGGAGCCGTCGCAGGAGGCGCCCGGCTCCAGATCGCAGTCGAGCCGCGAGCAGTGCGGATCGTGGACGAACGGTGTCTCTTCCCGGTCGCAGACCAGGCACCGTCGCGCGGGAGGCAGCCCTTGGCCGGTGAGCAGCGCCGCCAGCACGGCCGGGGGCGTCGCCTCGTTGGCCGCGACCGCCCGGCGGACCTCGGCGTGCGGATGCCCCGCAAGCCTGGCGGCCACTTCCGGCGTCGTCCACAGGGCGAGCTCCGCCACGACCCGTACGTCCGGGTCCGCGGCGAGCGTCTCCACCACATCGGGCGGAAGGGCGGGGCAGGCGGCCAGCTTCTCCCGGCGCTCGACGACCGGATCGGCCGCGAGGAGACGCGCCCACTCCGGGCTGCCGGCGCCCCCGTCGAGCAGGGCGAGCGCGGCGTGCGGCTGTGCCACGGGATCGACGTCGGCGACCGTCAGCCGCCCCGCGTACGCCAACCACACGGCGCTCTCCTCGACGCGTGAGGCCAGCCGGAGCGCCTGCGCGTGAGCGAGGTCCGGGCGAGCAGCCAGCTCCGCGGCGATGTCGGCGTCCGCGATCGCCGTCAGCCGGTCGACCAGCTCGGACGGCAGGGCCGCATTGGCGGCGAGCCCGTACAGGACATGGTTCACAGGGGGCATCATTCCCGGTCCGTGACGGAACGGCCGCTGGATTTCGGCCCTGACGAGTCGCCGGCCGCACCTGCGCACGTTCTGGGCGCGGTACTCGGCGGAACCCGCCGACCGAAGCGCCCGGTCACCGATGCCGAAGGCCGGTGCACGCCGGCGGGCCGGCGCGCCCGTCGCGGCCCGCCGGCCTTCCCTCACGGGTGGCCGGCGGCGCCGACCGCGACCCCGTCCTCCAGCCCGCCCTGCCCCGCCCGGCGCCGGGCGCGGTGCAGCAGGTACGCGGTGGCCAGCCCTCCCGCCATGACCGCCGCCGACCCCAGGGCCTGCCCGGTGCGCGCCGCCGCCGCGAAGGCGTCCAGCACGGCCGGGCCGTTCTCCGGCCCCGCGGCCTCCAGCACCGCGGTCAGCGACGCGGAACCGACGGTCCACGACTCCTGTGCGGCGAGGTGGCTGCTGACGACCGCTCCGAGCACCGCCACGCCCAGGCTGCCCCCGACCTCGCCCATGGTGCCGTCGACAGCCGCGCCCGACCCCGCCCGGTCCGCGGGGATCGAGCCCATCACCGCCGCGACGATGGCCGGATTGGCGAGGGCGCAGCCGACGCCCATCAGCAGCAGACCGGCCAGCAGCACCGGGTAGCCGCCCCGGTCCAGCACCCCGGCCACCGCGAACCCGCCGGCCAGCAGGCCCATGCCGAGAGCGACGGCACGGACCTCGCCCAGCCGGGCGATCATCCTCGGCGCCAGACCGCGGATGTTGAGCGCCACGACGCTCAGCGGGAAGGGCGCCATGTACAACCCGGCCTCCAGGGCGGTGAAGCCCCGGACGTACTGGAGCTGCTGCGCCAGCAGGAACAGCGCTCCCGCGCTGCCGAAACTGATCAGCAGCACCCCGGTGACCGCGCCCGTGAACCGGGGGTTGCGGAAGAGCTGGGGCGCCAGCACGGGGTCGGCGCAGTGCCGCTCCCACACCACGAGCCCGGTCAGCGCCACCGCCGCGGTCGCGGTCGCGGCGAGCACCGGAAGGGAACCGGCGCCGTGCTCCGGCCAGGAGGTCACCGCGTGCACCAGTGCCACCACGCCGACGGCGGACAGCACCGCTCCGGGCACGTCGGGCCGCCCCGCCCCCGCACGTCGCGACTCGGGAATCAGCCACCGGGCGGCGGCCAGCCCCAGCAGGGCCACCGGCACGTTGATCAGGAAGATCGCGCCCCACGGGAAGTGGGAGAGGATCAGCCCGCCGAGCGGCGGCCCGGCCGCGAAGCCGAGACCGTTGACCGCCGCCCAGATGCCGATGGCCCGGACGCGCTCAGCCTCGGGGAAGACCTGGGCGACCACCGCGAGGGTGGTGCACGTGATCAGCGCGCCGCCCACGCCCATGCCGGCCCGGGCGGCGACGAGCTGGCCGACGTCCTGGCTCAGTCCGGCCGCCAGGGAGCACACGCCGAACAGGGCCAGCCCGATCAGCAGCAGTCGCCGCCGTCCGTAGCGGTCGGCGGCGGCGCCGGCGGCCAGCAGCAGCCCCGCCTGGGCCAGCGGATAGGCGTTCACCACCCACTGGATCGCCGACATCCCCGCGTCCAGTTCCCGGGAGAGCGTGGGAACCGCGACGGTCAGTACCGAGTTGTCCAGGACGACGACGAGCTGCACCAGGCAGACCACGCCGAGCACCACCGCCCGCCGGTCGGGGCGCATCACCGGGCCACCCGCTCGTCCCGAGGGGGCGCCGGGCGCGCGGGCGTCCCCCGTGGAAGTTCCTCCGGTCACCGGACCGGGGCGAACCGGGCTATGGGATTGGTCAGTTCGCCGACCAGCTGGAGCGCCGCGGAGGGGTCGGCGAGGTCCACCATCTGGCGGTTGTTCCGCAACTGCAGGCGGTTGAGGCAGGACAGCGCGAAGGTCTTCGCGAACGCGTCGTGGCGCCGGAACCGCTCGGCGAGGTGGGGGACGGCGTCCTGGTAGTCGGCGACGCACCGGGCCACCGTCTCCCAGAAGCGGTCCTCGGCGAGCGTGCCCGCCTCGTCGAGAAGCGCGGCCAGGTACCGCAGGAAGCCGTCGAAGACGTCGGTGAAGATGGACAGCAGCTGCATGTCCTCCGGGACGTCGGCGCGGACACGTCGCACGGCCGGCGGCAGGTCCGCCTCCGGGTTCATGACCACGATCTCCTCGGCGATGTCCTTGAACACGGCGCGCACCACCGCGCCCTCGCCGTCGAGCACCAGGATGACGTTCTCCCCGTGCGGCATGAAGGCGAGGTCGTGGGCGTAGAAACTCTGCAGCAGCGGCACGAGGTAGGCGTCGAGGTAGCGCCGCAGCCACTCCTGCGCGGGCAGACCGCTGCCGGCGATCAGGGCCGCCGCGAACGACCCGCCGTCGCGGTCGGCGTGCAGGAGCGCGGCCATGGTGCACACCCGCTCGCCCGGCGCCAGCGAGGGCACCGGGCTCTCCCGCCACAGCGCGGCCAGCATCTTGCGGTACGGCGAGTAGCGGTCGGTTGCCGCCTCGTACCGCGGGTCGCGGTACCCGATGGCGGCGTGCTCGCGGATGATCGTCAGCCCGGTCCCGCTCAGCACCGGGTCGGTGGCGATCAGTTCGGCCAGCCAGTCGTTGATGGCCGGCGTCGCCTCCATGTACGCGGCCGAGAGACCCCGCATGAAACCCATGTTGAGGACGGACATGGCCGTCTTCACGTAATGCCGGTCGGGACGGCTGGTGTTGAAGAACGTACGGATGGACTGCTGCGCCTGGTAGAGGTCCTCGCTCTCGCCGAGCGGCACCAGGTGGCGGGTGGCGATCTCTCCGGCGAAGGTGACCGCCAGTTTGTTGGTCCACTGCCAGGGGTGCGCGGGGAAGAGCAGGTAGTCCGCGGGGTCGAGTCCGAGGCCGGTGAGCACCCCTTCGAGCCGTGCCCGCTCCTCGGTGCCCAGCTCCTGCGCGATCAGGGTGTCGTAGTCGATGTCCGCGCAGGAGGTGAAGGTGGCGCGGTCGCGGTGCGCGGCGAGCCACATCAGGCGGATCGGGGCCGCGGCCTCAGGGGCGTAGGAGTGGAACTCCGCGATGTCGAAGCCGATCCGGCCGTTGTTGGCGACGAAGCCGGGGTGCCCCTCGGTCATGCTCGCCTCGACGGTCTGGAAGCCGGCCGTCACCAGTTCGGCCGCGGTCGGCGCCGGCCGGGAGAGCTTGTAGGCACTCGACGAGAGAGTGGAGCTGAGTTCCTCGAGGTAGACGGGCAGCACCTCGTCGCTCAGACCCAGCGTGGCGCGCAGTTCGAGGACCAGTTCCAGGGCGTCCAGCGGTGCTTCGGAGCCGGAGCGCCACCGGGTGACGGAGCCGGCGTCGATCTGCCAGTGGTCCAGGGACATCGTCCGGGCGGCGAAGCGGTACTCCGTGGCGCCGTCGTCGGACCGCACGGTGTACCACCCGTCGCCGGCGGGCTCCGGGGTCAGCAGCCGTTCGTGGGCGAACTCCGCGAGCGCCTTGCGGACCAGCGCCCGGTTGGCGGCCGCCCACAGCTCGGGGCGCAGGTGGGCCACCTGGTCCAGGGCGGCGGTGGCGGCCCGGTGGGGCTGGGCGGCGGTCATGCGTCGGCTCCTTCGGTGGCGGCCGTGAACTGTTCCCTGGTGCAGAAGCTGAGCAGGGCGGTCTTCTCGGGCTTGACGAGCGGGCCCTCGGGGACGAATCCGACGAAGGCGTTGAGGGAGTGGACGGCGGTGTTGCGGACGTCCGGCTCGACGACGACGCGGTGCGCCGAGGGGTCGTCGAAGAGGAAGGCCATCACGGTGGTGATGACTGCGCGGGTGAACCCGTGGCGGGGAGAGCCGGCCGGAGCGCACAGGAAGTGCATGCCGACGTCCCCCGGGCGCGCCTCGTACAGTCCGGCCAGCTCCACCCGTGCCGGGTCGTAACGCTCCACCAGGAAGCAGGACTCGCCGTCCAGGGCGCCGAGGAAGGCGTCGTGGTGAGGATGGCGGACGATCGCCTCGTAGGCCTCGACGACCTCGGCGGTGCTGAGATTCCCCATCATCCAGTACGCGGCCTTCGGGTCGGTGACCCAGGCGTGCAGCAGGGCGGACTCCCGGGCCGGGTCCAGCGGATGCAGCGACATCGTGCCCAGGGGCGTGGGCCGGGAGTAGAGAGCGGGGGTCACGGGACGGGTCACGACACCACGCCCTCGGGCGCGCCGAACTCCTGGAACGCGATGGACTTCTCGATCGGGTAGGCCTCGCGGCCCGTGATCTCGCGGATGATCCAGCTGTTGCGGTAGGGGCCCATGCCGAGGTCGGGCGAGGTCACGCTGTGCGCGTGGGTGGCGCCGTTCTGCAGGAAGACGCCACGGCCGGTGACGTCGACGCTGTAGTTGCGGGCCACCTCCAGACGCCCGCGGCCGTCCCACAGCAGCCGGTCGCGAACCGGTTCCAGGAAGGCGGGCGGCTGGTAGGCGTAGCCGGTGGCCAGCACCAGCCCGTGGGTGAGGAGGGTGAAGTCCCGGTCCTGCTCGTCGTGGTGCAGCCCGAGCTCGTACCGGTCCGCGGCCTCGTCGTGACGGGCGGTACGCAGCGCGGTGTTGGTGAACAGCCGGGTGGGCACCGGGCCGTGCACGCTCTTCTGGTAGAGCAGGTCGAAGATGTTGTTGATCAGCTCGGCGTCGATGCCCTTGCTGAGACCCTTCTGCTCCGACTCCAGCCGGTAGCGGGTCGCCTCGGGAAGCGCGTGGAAGTAGTCCACGTACTCGGGCGAGGTCATCTCGAGCGTGAGCTTGGTGTACTCCAGCGGGAAGAACCGCGGGGAGCGGGTCACCCAGTTGAGCCGGTAGCCGTAGGTGTCGATGTCGCCGAGCAGGTCGTAGTAGATCTCGGCGGCGCTCTGGCCGGAGCCGACCACGGTCACCGACTCCTTGGCCTGCAGCACGCTCTTGTGCTGGAGGTAGAGGGAGTTGTGGACGGCGTCACCCGGCAGGTCGCGGCAGGCGGGCGGCAGGTGCGGAGGCGTTCCCGTGCCGAGCACCAAGTGCCGGCCCCGGTGCTGGACCTGGCCCCCGGCACCCTGCCGCGTGGAGGTGACGACGTAGACGCCTTCCACCTCGTCGAACTCCACCTTCTCCACCCGGTGGCCGAACCGCACGGACGGGAGCTGCGCGGCCGCCCATCGGCAGTAGTCGTTGTACTCGGCGCGCACCGGATAGAAGTTCTCGCGTATGTAGAACGGGTAGAGCCGTCCCTTCTCCTTGAGGTACTGGAGGAAGGAGAAGGGCGACGTCGGGTCGGCGAGACTGACCAGGTCGGCCATGAACGGTGTCTGCAGCGTCGCGAAGTCGAGCAGCATCCCGGGGTGCCAGTCGAACTGCTCCCGGCTCTCCAGGAAGACGCCGTCGAGGTCGTCCAACGGCGCGGTGAGGCAGGCCAGGCCCAGGTTGTACGGGCCCAGGCCGACCGCGACGAAGTCGTGGACGGGCTCGGTTGCGGGCTGGGTCATGCGTGTCTCCAGAAGCACAGTGGTGGGGGCGGTGGCGGCGCGCGGCGCGCGGGTCCCTGCCGCCCGGGCCGTGGCCGGGCCGGACGGAACGGGTGCGGTCAGGCCACGCCGTCCGCGGCCCTGACGCGGGGAGCGGCCTCGACGAACTCGGCGGCGTGCGCCGCCAGCAGGTCGAGGACGTGGGCGACGTCGCCCGGGGTGGTGCTGGGGTTGAGGAACGTGCACTTCAGGAAGTGCCGCCCGTCCACCCTGGTGCCCGCGACCATGCCCTCGCCCGAGGCGGCGAGCGCCTCCCGGGCGTGCAGGTTGGCGTCGTCGGCGAGATGCGCGTCCTGCGCGGCGGGAAGGTAGCGGAAGACGACGGTGGAGAGCTGGGAGCGGCCGACCACCTCGAACCGGGGGTCGCCGGCGAGCATGTCGTGCACGGCGCCGGCCAGGTCCACCACCTCGTCGAAGAGGACTCCCACCCCGTCGGCGCCCATGACGCGCAGTGTCATCCACAGCTTCAGCGCGTCGAAGCGGCGCGTGGTCTGCAGCGACTTGTCCACCTGGTTGGGGATCCGGCGCTCGGCCATCCGGGCGGGGTTCAGGTAGTCGGCGTAGTAGGTCGCGTGCGACATCATCCGGCTGTCACGGACCACCACCGCGCTCGAACTCACCGGCTGGAAGAAGGACTTGTGGAAGTCCACGGTCACCGAGTCGGCGCGTTCGACGCCCTCGAGCAGGTGCCGCCGGGTCGGGGACACCAGCAGGCCGCAGCCGTAGGCGGCGTCCACGTGGAGCCACGTGGCCTGCGCCTCGCAGACGTCCGCCACCTCCGCGAGCGGATCGATGCTGCCGAAGTCGGTGGTGCCCGCGGTGGCGACCACGGCCATCACCGTCAGCCCCTCGGCGCGCAGGCGGTCGCACTCCCGGCGCAGCGCCGCCACGTCCATCCGCCGGTCGGCGGTGGTGGCCACGCCCACCACCGCCTCCATCGGCAGGCCGAGCATCTTGGCGGACTTGCTGACACTGAAGTGGGCCGCGTCGGAGGCGAGCACCCGCATCCGCGGCAGCAGGGCCTGACGGGCCTCGGACGTGCGTGCCCCCGCGCGGGCGAACGCCTCCTCGCGCGCCAGCACCAGCGCGTGCAGGTTCGACTGCGTGCCGCCGCTGGTGAAGATCCCGTCCGCGTCCAGGCCGAAGCCGATCCGCCCCGCGGTCCAGTCGATCAGGCGGCGCTCGATCAGGGTGGCGCCGGCGCTCTGGTCCCAGGTGTCCATCGAGGAGTTGACCGCGCTGAGCACCGCTTCGCCCAGCAGGGCCGGGATCACGACGGGGCAGTTGAGGTGGGCGAGATAGCGAGGGTGGTGGAAGTAGACGGCGTCACGGAGGTAGAGCCGCTCCAACTCGGCGAGCGCCGCCGCCGAGTCGCCGAGCGGCCGGTCCAGATCGACCTGCTCGACCTCGGGCCCGAGCGCGTCCGGGCTGATGCCGGTGAACGGTCCCTTGACGCCGGTCACGCGGGATGCCACCGCGTCCGCGCCCAGGAGCAGCGCCTCACGGTAGGCGCCCGCGGTCGGCTCACCGAAGAGGTGCCGCCGGGCCTCGGCGCTCGGCGAGGCGACGGAGCGCTGCGCCGGGACAGTCTTGCCGTCGATGGTCATGTCAGCCTTCTGGTGGGGGACAGCGGAGACGCTTTTTAGGCAAGGCTTACCTAAGCATGCCCGGCTTCGCTTGTCGACATCGCCTCGGCTCGTCGCCTCGTCGGTGTCGCGTCACCATGACCACATGGTTAAGGTTAGGCTCACCTAATCCCTTGTCAACCGTGCGTCCACCATCGGCTCAAGTCCCTGATCCACCTCAAGCCACGTTCGTGCAAAGCCACTTGACGTATCGCCAGCAGCCGCAGACCGAGGAGCCCGGCTTGCCCAGAGCCCGCCACCGCATCCACCGCGACCCGTACGGCATACCTCACGTGTGGGCCCCCGACGCACTCGCCCTCGCCCGCGCCCAGGGCGTGGTGACCGCACGTGACCGCGGCTGGCAGATCGAGGTCGAGCGGCACCGGGCACTGGGCAGCTCGGCCTCCTTCCTCGGCCCCGAGCACCTGTCGTGGGACGTCCTCGCCCGTCGCGCCCGACTGGCCGACACCGCCCGGCGTTGCTACGAGGCACTGGACGAGGGCACCGCGGCCTGGGTCCGGGCGTATGCCGAGGGTGTGGATTCCGCGTTGCCCGAGGCGGCCCGCCGCGCGCCCGAGTTCGACCACGCCGGTCTGCGCCCGGGCGCCTGGGAGCCCTGGGTGCCGCTGGCGGTGTGGCTCTCCCACCACCTCCTCTTCGCCGGCTTCCCCGCGAAACTCTGGCGCGATCGTGTCGCTTCGGCGCTCGGGCCCGAAGCGGTGGCGTCCTTCTCGACCGACGGCCCGGGCACCGCGGGCAGCAACGGCTGGATCCTCACCCCGGAACGCACCACCACGGGCGCGCCCCTGCTCGCCGGCGACCCCCACCGCTTCATCGAGGCTCCCGGGGTGTACCAGCAGATCCGGCTGGCGTGCCCCGAGTTCGACGTGGTGGGTCTCGCGGTGCCGGGCGTCCCCGGCATCGCGCACTTCGGCCATGCGGGGCACGTCGCGTGGGCCATCACCAACGCCATGGCGGACTACCAGGACCTCTACCGGGAGCGGCTGCGGCGGATCCGGCGACCGGACGGGACGACGGCGGTGGAGGCGTGGGGACCGGACGGGTGGGAGCCCGCCGATGTCCGCACCGAGAGCTTCCAGGTCGCCGGGGGTGATCCGGTGGAGGTCGAGATGGTGGAGACCGCCCGGGGACCGGTCGTGCTCCAGGGGGCGATCCCGGCCGCGGCCGAGGAGGAAGTCACGGCCGCCGGTGCTTCCGGTGCCGTCCGTGCTGCCGGTTCCGGCACCGGCGTTGACGAGGCGGACGCGAGCGGCCGCGGGACGGCGCTCGCCCTGCGCCTGCCGGCGAGAGTGCTCGGCTCACTCGGCTTCGACGCCCTGCCCGCCCTGCTGCGGGCCAGGACCGTCGCGGACGTCGACGCGGCGTTGGACGGGTGGGTGGAGCCGGTCAACGTGGTGATGGCCGCGGACACGTCGGGTGGTCTGCTGCACCGGGTCGCCGGAGCGGTCCCGGTCCGCGCCGACGCCAACCGCCGCGGGCTCGTCGATGCCTGGGACCCGGCCACGGCCTGGTCGGGGGAGTGGGAGCCGATGCCGCGTGGTGAGGTGTCCGACGGCCGGGCGGTGATGGCCAACGCCCGGGGTGTCGCCACGCCACTGGGGTCGGAGTTCGCTGCCGCGCACCGGGCGCGCCGGATCGCCGAACTCCTGGACTCCCGGCCGCGTTGGTCTCCCGCCGACATCACCGCCGTGCACACCGACACCTTCTCGCCGGGTGCGGCGGTGCTGCTCGCGCGGCTGGTCGAGCCGTTGGCCGGGCTGTCGCCGGAGGCCGCGTCACTGCGGCGCGAACTGGACGCGTGGGACCGGCACATGGGCGCAGGCTCCCGGGGGGCCGCGGTCTTCGCCGCCTGGCGCGGCGCGCTCGCGCGCCGGCTGGCGGGGGATCCGGCGCTGGCGGCTCTGGCACCCCGCCCGGACGATCCCGAGATCTTCCTGCCCTGGCTGTCTCTCCTCGGCCGGGTCGGACACGCGCTGGAAGGTCTGACCGTGCCCGGCGCGCTGCCCGCGGCGGTGGACGTTCCCGCCCACGCGCGGGCGGCCCTCGAGGAGGTGGCCCGCGACGGCGCTCCCGCCGGCTGGGGCGAGACCCATCGTCTGGCCGCGTGGCAGGCGCTGCCCTCGGTGTCCCCTTCTCCCGGGACGCCCGCTCTGGAGGGGGACCACGACTGTGTGATGTCCTCCTCGAGCGTGCCCGGACTGACCGATCTGAGCGCCCGCGCCTCCGCCGCGCGCTTCGTGTGGGACCTGGCCCGCAGACAGGACAGCGCCTGGATCGTCCCCCTGGGCGCCTCGGGACTCCCCGACGACGCCCACGCCCGCGACCAGCTTCCGCTGTGGCTGCGCGGCGCCCTGGTCCCCGTCGTCACCGACTGGAACGTGCTCACCGAGGAGGAATCAGCATGACGGAGCCCACCGCACCCCCGACGCCCCGGGAGTCCCGGGCGGCCCAGGAATCCGCGGCGCCCGAGGAATCCGCGGCGCCCCACGGGCCCGCCCCCGCGCACGTCTGCCGGGTGCCCGGCTTCGGCACCGTCGGCTTCCGTGTCCTCGACCCGGAGCACGACGCCGCGACCGTCCACCGCTGGGTGGACGACGAGCGGGCCCGGTTCTGGGGCATGGTCGGACACACGGTCGAACGGGTGCGCGACATCTACGCGTTCGTGGACTCCCTGGAGACCCACCACGCCTACCTGATCGAGCACGACGGCCGCCCGGCGGGACTGCTGCAGACCTATGAGCCCGAGCACGATCCGCTGGGGGAGCACTACCCGGTACGCCCCGGCGACTTCGGCATCCATTTCCTCTTCGCGCCCCCCGGGACCGCTCCGCGCAGCGGCCACGGAGGCGCCCTGTTCGGGGCCGTTCTCGACTTCGTCTGGTCCGACCCCGCCCATCTGCGGGTGGTGGCCGAGCCCGACGTCCGCAACGACAGATCCCGCCGGCGGCTGCGCCTGGCAGGGTTCACGGAAGGCACCGAGGTCGCTCTGGACCACAAGCGGGCCTGCCTGTATTTCCTCGAACGCGACCACGACGTCGCCCGGGGGTGACGGCCAAGTTCCCCTTTGCCCTCATGCCGTGTCGGCGTCCGCCTCCGCGGCGGCGAGGACTTCCGAGGCGAGGTCGCGGAGCGTGACGTGAAGGGGATCGGGGTAGCGGATGGTGATGGTGAGGTTGCTGATCCGGACCAGGGCGTCATCGTCGTTGATCGCGGCCTCGTCTCCCAGCTCTTCCCGGTGGTATTCCGCGTCGAACTCGAACCGCTCGTACTGGCTTCGGAATGTTTTCACGGCTTGAGCGGTGTTGCCGTGCCGCACGATGTTCACGCTCAGCGAGTCGCCGGAGTAGTCGGTGTGCCATTCGCAGTGATTGACCGCTTCCGTGCTCACGGTCGCGCCCGGGACCGGGCCGACGAGCATTTCCTCGCCGATTCTGGCCTCGTTGAGCAGGTCCGACTCGCACACCTTGGGAGCACTGCCGAACCGGTTGGGTGTGGGGCTGTTGGTCGGCGCGGCCCGGTGGTCCGTCGGCTTGGTGGGGCTGTTGATGTACATCCCCAGCCCCACGCCTGCGGCCAGCAGCACCACCCCCGCGGCGATGCCGGCGGCCCGGGCCCGGCCCCGCGGGGCCGGCGGCGGAACCGCGCCCCGGGCCGCGGATCCGGTGGGCAGTGGGGTGGTCGCGGCAGCCGCGCGGTGCAGCAGACGGGTGGTGGCCTGCGAAGCCGGGCGCCCGGCGGCCATCGCCTCCAGATGACTCCGCGCGCTCCACACGTCCGGGCGCTCCGCGGGGTCACGGCTCATCAGACCCAGGATCAGAGGTGCCAGCTGACCCGCCCGTTCCGCCGGCTCCGGGTCACGGGAGAGGACGGCGGCGATGGTGCCGGCCACGTCCCCGGTGTCGTACGCGTGCCGTCCCTCCACCGCGTAGTACAGCGTCGCTCCCAGGGACCACAGGTCCGACTCCGGTCCGGAGACGCCCCCCGACAGGCGCTCCGGTGCCAGATAGCCGACTGTCCCGACCACCAGGCCCGCCTCGGTCACCGGCCGGGTGACGCCCGCGACGACCGCGATGCCGAAGTCCGTCAGCACCGGCCGGCCCTCCGCGTCGAGCAGGACGTTCTGCGGCTTCACATCCCGGTGCAGCACCCCTTGTGCGTGTGCCGTTGCCAGCGCCTCCAGCAGCCGCAGCCCGAGGGAAGCCGTCCGCTGCGGCGCCAACGGCCCGGCCCGCGTCACTTCCTCCGCCAGGGAACGTCCGGCCACCAGCCGCATCACGAGCCACGGCCGGCCGTCCTCCTCGACCACGTCGTACACCGACACGATCCCGGGATGCTCCAGCCGGGCCGCCGCCCGCGCCTCCGCGATCACCCGCTCCCGCTGCCGCTCCAACTCCACCGGACCCAGGTCCTCGGCCAGGCGAAGTTCCTTGATCGCCACCGCGCGCTTGAGTTTCCGGTCGTAACCGCGCCACACCGTGCCCATGCCGCCCGAAGCGATCGGCTCCGCGTCCAGCGCGTAACGGCCGTCGGCGAGTTCCCGGTTCCCGGTCATGATCGGGAGGATAGCGGGAACATCCGACCGGCGAACAAGGGAGTGGGCAAGCAACTGGCAGTCAGCCAATCGCAGTTGGACTCCCGGCGGCGGAAGGCCGACCGAGGAGCCGTGCCGTCCGATCGCGAGGCCTGCCCCTCTCGGACAAGGTGGGACCGATGTTCTTCCCGGGCTGCGATGACGTGGAGCCCGGAGCAAGCAGTCGTCGAGGTTCCTCCGGCCGGTCACCGCTCGGGTGGGCAGCCGGACATGGTGGTCGGCCCACGGGCCCGACACCGCAGGGACTGTCGGTTCACGCCTCGGTGGCGGATGCCGCTGATCCCCCGCGCGGTGGCGGCGAGGTGGCGGCCGGCAGCTCTCGCAGCGCGCGGACGGGGGAACAGAAGACGGGGAGGAACGCGCCCGCCATGCACAACGCACCCGCCCACACCGCCGCGCGCAGGCCTGCCGCCTGGCCGACAAGGCCACCGAGGGCGGCGCCGACGGCCAGGGCGCCGGTGAGCAGGAAGCGGAAGGTGGCGTTCATGCGGCCGAGCAGCGGGTCCTGGGTCAAGTGCTGGCGCAGGGAGACGCCGAGGACGTTGTCGATACCGGCCTTGGTCATGGCCGCGAGCCACCCGGCACCGGCCACCCACAGCCATGGCCCGTCGCCGATCAGCGCGATGGCGAGTGCGGCGGGTGCGCCCCAGAGCCCGGTCAACCCCAGGGCGCGGCCGTGGCCCAGGCGGGCGGCGAGGTAGCGGGCGAGGGCGGCGCCGAGCAGGATGCCCACGCCGCCGACCGCCCAGTACGCGCCCAACGCCCCGGCGGACAGGTGCAGTTCACGGACGAACAGCACCGGCAGCATGGCGTTGGTCATCTGCGCGCCGAGGTTGGTGAGGGTCGCCGTGAGTGCCAGCGCGCGCAGCTCGCGGCTGCCCAGCACGTGCCGCAGCCCTTCCGCCATCTCGGTCCGCAGCCGTCGCCCTCCTGCCGGTACCACGGCAGGAGGGCGAAGCCCGCCGATGCCCGTGAGGCCGGCCGCCGAGGCCAGGTAGGCGACGGCCCCGCCGAGGATCGCGAGGGGAGCGGTGAAGGCCTGGACCAGGAAGCCGCCGGCGCCGCGGCCGGCGATGTTGGCGCCGGCCATCAGGCCGACGAGAGCGGTGTTCGCCGGCACCAGGCGCTCGCGGCCCACCAGTTCGGGCAGGACGCTCTGCGAGCCGACGTCGAAGAACACCGTGGCGCAGCCGTTCAGCAGCACCACCGTGTAGAGCTGCGGCAGCGACAGCACATCCAGCCACCAGGCAACGGGAACTGAGGCGAACAGCGCGGCGCGGGCGGCGTCGGCGGCCACCAGTACCCGGCGAGCGGGCAGACGGTCCACCCAGGCACCCGCCGGCAGGCCGACGAGCAGGAAGGCGGCGGTGGACAGCGCGGCCAGCGCCCCGGCCTGGCCGGGTCCGGCACCGAGGGTGGTGACGGCGAGCAGCGGGATCGCGACGTAGCCGACATTGCTGCCGAGGTGGCTGAGGGCACCCGCGGCGAAGAGCACACGGAAGTCGCGCAGCCGCCACGGTGAGGAGGACGCTTCGGTCATGCCCGTACCGTGCGGGACCACCCGGCCCTCCCCCTACTGATTTACCCTCAGCTGAATGATCGATATAGAACTCGGCCTGGAGGACATGGCCCGTACCCGCTTCGCGATCTCCCCGCTGTGGGAGGTGGTGGCCAGCGTCCGGG
The DNA here is from genome assembly GCF_008974245.1 of Streptomyces abyssomicinicus. Lineage (GTDB taxonomy): Bacteria > Actinomycetota > Actinomycetes > Streptomycetales > Streptomycetaceae > Streptomyces > Streptomyces abyssomicinicus. The sequence continues at coordinate 438,810 of NZ_BBZI01000010.1, forward strand.
TGCTCAAGGGCGCGGACGAACACGGCCTGCACCGCACCTGGGCCGAACAGGTCCGCCCACGGCTGGCGGCGGCGGACCTCGACCTGAGGCCGTTGTCCGACCTCGTTCCGGTGCCCGCGCGCTCCCCCTGGGGCGGCCGCGTTCCGGGCTTCATCTGCCCGCCGCCCACGACGCCGATGCCGTCACTGGACATGGAGCTGGCCACCCTCCGGGCCACGCCGCCGGCGCTCCTGCACACGGCGGCCGGGGTGCCGCCCGAGCGGATGGCCGCGCTGCGCGCGGACCCGGCAGCCGAGCTCGGGCGACTGGCCGACGTGCTGCAGGCGTACTGGGAGCTGTCTCTGGCGCCGTACTGGCCCCGGATCCTCACCCTGCTGGAGGACGACATCCGCTACCGGGCAGGCCGACTGGTCGACGGCGGCGCCCAGCATCTGTTCGCGGACCTCGACCCACAGGTCACCTGGGCCGGAGGCACTCTGCGCCTGGAGCATCGCACCGTCCGCGGGGCGCGCCGACTCGGCGGCCGGGGTCTGCTGCTGGTGCCGTCCGCCTTCGTGTGGCCGCGCGTGTTCTCCGTGCTCAACGAGCCATGGCAACCATCGCTGCGCTATCCGCCACGCGCCGTCGGCACGCTGTGGCAGACACGGCCCGTTACGGTGTCCGACGCCCTGGCAGGGGTGCTGGGCCGCTCCCGCGCAACCCTCCTGACCGAGCTGACCGCCCCCGCCTCGACCACGACCCTCGCCCGCCGGACCGGGCTGACTCCCGGCGGCGTCTCCCAGCACCTGACGGCCCTGCGCACCGCCGGTCTGGTCAGCGCCCACCGTGCGGGCAGAGAGGTGCTGTACGCACGCACCCGGCCCGGACAGATCCTCGTGGAAGCCGCCGGCGCAGGATCACCGCCGCCCACCGACCGAGCGTGAAGCCCTCTCCCGCACGAACGGGCCCCGTACGAACGGGCCCCGCACGATCGTGTCCCGTGCGCGCGGCGGCCGTTGCCGCGGAAGCACACCTCGCCCAGGCCTCGGCCGCGACCCCGCAGCCGGCCGGCCGGACCACTCACTCCACGAGACGGCGTCTCCACCAGGGATCCGTGCGTGGTGCGAACGGATCCGGCAGGGTCCCCGCGAGGAAGCGGTCGTCCAGAGGAGCGACGGCTCCGAGGAGTTCACGGCTCTCCTTGCGCCTCATGGCCGATGCCGCGCCCTGCAGGAGGGTTCTCGCGTGTCCGTCCCTCCAAAGGGTGGTTCCCCGCCCGTGGTTGGGCCCATGCTCCGGCCATGGGTGAAGCGCCAGGAACCATGCCCGGAAGGCGTGCGCGACGTGACCGGGAGGCAACCGGTACCGGATCTCGAACTGTGCGATCTGCCGGTTCGTCGCAGCGGACAGACCAGGGATGACCTGCCGGCTCCCGGCGTTCCCCCGACAGGGACGTCCGGTTCCGATCCCGCCCGGTGAGCGGCGGGGCATGAGCACTTCCAGCTGGGAGGACGAGTGAACGTCCCGACGGTAGACGGGGATCGGCCCGAACAGCAAGGCCGCCGCTCCCGTGGGGCGCCCGGGGTGGTGGCCGACGACCCCGCTCGGGGGCACCACACACACGGAGACGGCCCGACGTAGGATGACTACCCAAGGGGGCATGATCATGAGAACTTATCGGTGGTGCGTGGCGACCGCGGCGGCACTGCTGCTGACCGGTTGCTCCGACGGCGAGAGCAACAGCACAGTCGGCAAGGCCGCGCCGCTCACCCAGGAACAGGTCCGAAGGACGCTGCCGGACAACGAGGTCATGGCGGGCTGGAAGCAGTCCGTTCGGCCCATGGCAGTCGAGATGGACAAGCTCTACCGCTCGCAGGCCTGCCCCATCAAGGGCAACGCGGGCTGCGAGGACGCCCGCTTCTTCGGCGCCGCGACCTTCGAGCGCAAGGACCCCTTCGCCTCCGTCACCTTCCAGATCGTCGCCTACGACAGCGAACAGGCCGCCGAGGACGCCTACGCCGTGCTCTGGGACGGCTTCTACGGCAACCAGGCGGGCCAAAAGGCCAAGATGCTCGAGCTCGGCCCGATCGGTGACGAGCACGAAGCCCGGCTCGGGACCTCCGGCTTCAACGGCGAGCCCGGCGCCGTCACCCAGACCAGGGTCGGCACGACGCTGCTGTGGAGCATGGAGTCTGCCGCGCACAAGGGCGACATCGACGCCGACAGCGTCCGGGACCTGGCCACGATGCTCGCCCAGCGGTCCCAGCAGGCCCAGAACGGAGACGAACCCTCCGCCACGCTCGGCGACTGACCCCACGCCCGCACCGGAACCACACTGCGCGGCTCGTCCATCCCTCGTCGACCGGGCCGATCGGGCGGCGGGCGGAGCGAACCTCGGCAGGCAGAACGGCCGGCATGACGCTTTTTTACTGTTCGAAATGCGGTGCTGAGCTCACCCGTGATCTCCGGAAGCTTCCAGAGGTCCCCGACGCCCGCGTGGCCTGGCCGGACCGGGACGCCAGGACCCGGCTGGCGCCGTCGACCGTGCCCAAGGGGTACTACGCCGTCGACCCGGAGCCATGGGGCGCTCCCTTCTCGCGACCCCCGGCGCGCGACACCCGTCCCGGCGTGCGTGGGAACCGTGCTCTCCTCATGCCGTCCGAGCTGGACGGAACGGTCTCCGCCGGCCCGAAGAACTCGGTGATCGTGCACCCGACAGAAGTGCCGAGCCTCCGCCTGACCGGAGCCCTGGGCGTGCACCGCGGGTGCTGTGGGCCGCTGGGCACCGGGGGCCGCAATATGGCGTGCGCCTGCGGAACCCTCGTCGCCACCCTTGCCGCAGACTGTCTCGGCCCTCACGAACTGCACCTCGACCCGGTCCGCGTATACGCCTACGTCACCGAACCCACGGCGTGATCAGGGGACCCGGGGCCCGGTCCAGCCGTGAGGGTGGACTCCCTACGTGAACCCGCCCGTGCCGTTCGGCAGGGCGAAGCGGAACGCGCCGCCGCCACTGCCGAGCTGGATCCAGAGATGGCCGGGCTGGGCGACGGCCCGCAGGGCGATGTCGGCGCAGCCCGGGCAGCGGCCCGTGAGGCCCGGTTCGGGTCCGTAGACGTGCAACTGCCCCAAGGTGGAGGGCATCCGGCAGGTGGGGCACAGGCGCCAGGCTGTCGTGGGGTCGACGGCGAACACCTCGGAGAGCGGACCGGCAAGGGCGTTGCCGTCGAGGTAGGAGGGGCGGGGCTGGGTCACGTCGGTCTCCTGAGGTCGCGTTCGGGTCAGCGGGTGCGAGTGCGGGTGCGGGTGCGGTCGCGGGTGCGGGTGAGTCGGGTGGGCCGTGTGCGGGAGGTCGGGCGTACGGGCCGGTGGATCAGCCGTAGCGCTCGGTGCGGATCAGGTCGGCGGGATGCCCGGCGGCGAGCAGCAGGTCGCTGGTGTGCTCGACGAAGCCGGTGGGCCCGCAGACGTAGCAGCGGCTGCCCGGGGGCGCCGGCAGCGCGTCGAGGTCCGCGGACGTGATCCGCCCGGCGGTGCGTGCGGATCCCGGCGGCGCCTGACGGGTGTGGAGGATGCGCACCGACAGGAAAGGCGGTGCGGCGGCCAGTTCGTCGGCGTACCAGACATCGTCCGGGGTGCGGACGGAGTACAGCAGTGTGCAGGGGGCGTCGGAGCGCACCCGGCGGCGGGCTCGCAGGATGGCCATGAGGGGCACCACCCCGCTGCCGCCGGCGGCGAGCAGCAGCGGGCCGTCGAACGTGCCGTCCCACACGAACCAGCCGCCCAGCGGGCCCTTCATCTCGACCCGCGCGCCCACCGGCAACTCCTCGGCCAGGTACGGGGAGACTTCGCCGCCCGTGGTGGCCTGCACGCCCAGTTCGACCGTGTCACCGTCGGCGGGGGCCGCCAGGGAATAGCTGCGCACGGCCTGGTAGCCGTCGTCCGCGGTGAGCCGGACATCGACGTGCTGACCCGGCAGGTGCCCGGGCCAGCCGGGGACGCTGAAGCGCAGGGTACGTCCGGTCGTCGTCCGGCTCTCGCGCTGCTCCAGCCGGGCCGGCCGCCAGCCGCCCGAGGGAGCCGGTCCGGCCGTGGTGATCGGGGCCGGCGTGGCCATCAGTCGCTCCAGGTGCGCTGCTCGCGCCAGGGGTCGCCGTAGTCGTGATAGCCGGCCGCCTCCCAGAAACCGGGTTCGTTCCGGACGGTCAGACGCACGCCCTTGACCCACTTGGCGGACTTCCAGAAGTAGAGGTGCGGGACGAGCAGGCGGGCCGGCCCGCCGTGTTCGGGGGAGAGGGCGAAACCGTCGAAGGAGTGGGCCACCCAGGCCTTGCCGCCGGTGACGTCCGCCAGCGGCAGGTTCGTGGTGTAGCCGTCGTAGGACTCGGCGACGACGAAGCCGGCGGTGGTGTCCACACCGTCGAGGAGGACGTCCAGGGACACGCCCTGCCAGCGCGTGTCGAACTTCGACCAGCGGGTGACGCAGTGGATGTCGACGGTCGGGTGCTCCTGGGGCAGGGCCATCATCTCGTCCCAGTTCCAGGACCGGCTGCCGCCCGTCCCGTCGGTGACCGTGAAGGTCCACCGGTCCGTCGCCAGGTGCGGAGTGGGGCCCGCGGACAGGACGGGGAAGGACTCGGTCGGGTACTGACCGGGAGGCAGCCGCCCTTCGAACGCGTGGGTCCTGCCCCGGAACCCCGGTGAGAAGTCCGTCATGCGTCTGGTCCTTCCGGTGGAGGTGCGGCTTCAGGCGGCCACGGGCCCCTCCGGCGAAGAGGCCCGAGCCGCAGCCGGGCGACGAGCGGTGGCCGGGGCGGTGTCACCCTCCGCGCGGGGCCTTCTGCAAGGTCAGGGCATCGACGGCGGGGCGCGGGCGATGTCCGCGGCACGGGTGTTCCCGTGGTGCGCCCAGCGGGCGGTTCCCGCCGCGCAGGCATCGCCTCCCCGTCCCTCCGGTTCCTCCCACCATGTTCCCGGCGGACGCCAGGGCCGCAACCGGAGGCCGACGCCCCGTACCGGGCCCCGGACCGCCCGTACCGGGCCCGGACCGCTGACCCCGACGCCCCTACTGTGCCGGGGACCGCCGGCCCCGCCGTGCCGGGGACCGCCCGGCCGCCGCTCCTGGAGCCGGGCAGCCGTTCGTATGCTTTGACCATGCACGCCCGCCCCCACCCCGCCGCAGCTCCATGACGGACACCCCCGGACCGCTCACCCTGCGCCGTCTGCTCGACTACGACGAGGACGGCATCCTGCGCCTGGTCCTCGCCCCGCACGGCTTCGACGTCCCGGTCTCCGGCGTGGTCATCGGCGACGAAGGACCGGACGCGGCCCACCACGGCCGCGTCCTGCTGGCCACCGGCATGAACCCCGACGCCGCCGAGGCCCCGGAGACCGTACGCGAAGCGGCTCGGCGCGGGGCCGTCGCCCTGGTGCTGCGCGCGCCCGGCGAGCGGCCTCCGCCACCGGTCGTCGACGCGGCCCGCGACGGCGGCATCGCCCTGCTCACGCGTGCCGACTGGGCGGACTGGAACGACACCGTCGAACTGCTGCGCGCGGCCGCCGCGTTCGCCGAGGCGGGCACCGCCGACCCACTCGCGCAGCACGCGGCCGCCGGCGGGCTGCACCGGCTCGTCACCGTCGCCGCGGGCTACTGCGGCGGCTCCATCACCGTCGAGGACAACCAGTTCCGGGTCATCGCCCACTCGGCGACCAGCCCCGACGCCGACGGGCTGCGGCAGTCGACCATCCTCGGCGGCCGCGTCCCCGAATGGCGCGTGGCCGAGATGCGCCGCAGCGGACTGCTGCGTGCCCTGTGGACGTCCCGCGACGTGATCCACCGGCCCGCCCGGGACGAGGAACCGGAACGGCTGATCGTCGCCGTCCGGCGCGGCGGCGAACTGCTGGGCTCCCTGTGGGCCGCGGCCGACGGCGGGCAGCTCTCCGAGGACGCACCCGAGGTCCTGCGGCGCGCCGCCGAGATCGCGGTGCCCTATCTCGTGCGGCACCGGCTGCGCGCGGACACCGGCCGCCGCAGGGAGAACCACGCCCTGCGCGGACTGCTGCGCCAGGAGGGTGACGCACGCACCCACCTGTGGGCGCTCGGTCTCGAGCCCGACACCCCGTGCGCGGTCGTCGTCGCCGCCCACGACGCCCCGCCCGGCCCCGTACCGGACCGCACCCTGATGGCACTCGCCCTGCAGGCCGTGGCCCACCGGGCGAGCGCTCGCACCGTCCGCGAACGGCAACACCTGACCGTGCTGCTGCCCGTGCCCGACGGCGATCCCCAGGACGGCGTCACCCTCGCCAGGGAACTCGCCGCCCTGGCCGCCGCCATGCCGGACGCCCCCACCGTCCGGGCCGGCGCGGGCGACGTCGTCGACTCCCCCCTGGACGCCGCACGCTCGCAGGACGAGGCACTCCTCGTCGTACGGGTCCTGCGGGAGCGCGAGGAACGGGCCGCGCAGCCGGGCGGCCCGGCGCGGCACGAAGCCCCGGCCCCGGCCCCCGCCCCGGACGGACAGCCGCCGGTCCGGCACGCCGGACTCGCCGGGACGGCACAGGCCGTGACCGCGCTGCGCTTCCTCGACGCCGCGCGGCCCGTGTGGCGTGAACACGGGGGAGCGGTGCGCGAACTCCTGCGGGCCGACCTCGCCGCGGGCGGCGACCTGGTCCGCTCCCTCGCCGCCTTCCTCGACGCCTCCGGCGACATCCCGCGCGCCGCCGCACGGCTGACACTCCACCCCAACACACTGCGCTACCGCCTGCGCCGGGCCCGTGAACGTTTCGGCATCGACCTGGACGACCCGGACACCCGGCTCGTGGTCACCCTGGCCGTCCGCCTGGAGGCGACCGAAGACGGTTCCTCCGGCCGTCCGCCGATCTGACCCGATCCGTCCGGCAGTTGTCCTCCGGCACAACGGGCGTGATCTCCTTCGGATCCGCGGACAAAGACCAGGGCCCTCGCCCGGGTCCACCCTTTTGTCACCCCGCCGCCCCTCCCCGAAGGCCGTGACCGTGACCTTGCGTGCGAACTCCCTCCCCGGCCGCCCCGACGGCCCTCCGACCGCGACCACCGGCGACCGGGCCGGGGCCGTCCTGCGCCACGCCCTCGCCCAGGGACTGCTGTCCGCCGAGCAGCCCGTCGCAGGCTTCCTCGACGTGGACCACATCCGGCAGCAGGCCGCCTCCCTGCGAGCCGCGTTCGCCGAGGCACCCGACGTGCTGCACACCTTCGCCGCCAAGGCGGCCTCGCTGGTGCCGGTCCTGAGGCTCCTCGCCGAGGACGGCATGGGCTGCGAGGTCGCCAGCCCCGGCGAACTGCGCCTGGCCCTCGACGCCGGCTTCGAGCCCGCCAGGATCGTCCTCGACTCGCCCGCCAAGACCCGCACCGAGATCGCCGAGGCGCTCCGCCTGGGCGTCGCCCTCAACGCGGACAACCTCGACGAACTGGAACGGATCGACGCCCTGCGCGCACCCGGCTGCTCCTCGGTCATCGGCCTGCGCGTCAACCCGCAGGTCGGCGGCGGCGCCATCGGCGCGATGAGCACGGCCACCGCCACCTCCAAGTTCGGCGTCGCCCTGCGCGACGAGGGAGCCCGCGAGCGGGTCGTCGACGCCTTCGCCCGCCGGCCCTGGCTGACCCGGCTGCACGCCCACGTCGGCTCCCAGGGCTGCCCGCTGGAGCTCATCGCCGAGGGGATCTCCGCGACCCACCGGCTCGCCGAGGAGATCAACACGGTCCTCGGCCGCCGCCAGGTCACCAGCCTCGACATCGGCGGCGGTCTCCCCGTCAACTTCACCGACGACACCGTCCGCCCCACCTACCAGGACCACACGGCGGCACTGCGCACCGCCGTGCCCGAGCTGTTCGACGGCCGCTACGCGCTCGTCACCGAGTTCGGCCGCTCACTGCTCGCCAAGAGCGGCTTCATCGCCGCCCGCGTCGAGTACGTCAAGGAGGCCGGCGGCCGCCGGATCGCCGTCACCCACGCCGGCGCCCAGACCGCCACCCGCACCACCCTGATGCCCGACGCCTGGCCGCTGCGCGTCGGCGCCTTCGACGCCGACGGGCACCCCAAGCAGACCCCGCACCGCGTCCAGGACGTCGCCGGTCCCTGCTGCTTCGCCGGTGACGTCGTCGCCACCGGCCGCGAGCTGCCCCTGCTGGAGGAGGGCGACCACGTCGTCCTGTACGACACCGGCGCCTACTACTTCTCCACCCCCTGGGCCTACAACAGCCTGCCCCGCGTGGGCGTCCACGGATACCGCACCGACGGCACCCGGGTGCACAGCGCCCCCGTCCGCGATCCGCAGACCCTCGACGAGATCGCCGCGGAGAGCGGCGCCCGCCACGCGGCAGGCCTCGTCACCCTCGCCGCCCGCCCCGCCACGGCGACCACCCCCGAGGAGCGGGCGTGAGCGCCACGGACGCGGGCGCGCGCACCTCGCAGGCCAAGCCCGCCCGCCCCCTGCACCGCACCCCGGCCGCCTACCTCGCCGTGCCCGCACTCGCCGTCAGCGTCACCGTCGGCCTGTCGACCGACGCACCGACGCTGTGGGGCCTGCTGCCCATCGTCCTGTACGCCGTCCTCGCCCTCACCGGCGCCGACCTCGCCCTCGCCACCGGCGTCGCGCTCCTCAGCGCCGTCCTCCTCGCCCTGCCCGCCCCCGGCACCGCCGCGGACGTGCTCGGCGGCACCCTGACCGACCCGGTCACCCTCATCGGCCTCATCATCGTGTTCGGCGCGGCCGTCGGCGAGGTGCTGCGGGTCACCGGCGTGGCCGACGCCCTCGTCCGCGGCATCCTGCGGGCCGTGGAGGGCCGCGGCACCACGGCCCTGATCTACGCCATGATGTGCGCCTGCGTGGTCCTGGTGGCCGGGCTCGGCACGCTCGCCGGCGCACTGGCCATCGCCGCGCCGCTGCTCATCCCGGTCGCCGCCCGCGCCGGACTCACCCGCTCCACCACCGCCGTCACCATGTTCCTCGGCGGCTGCGCGGGCCTCGCCCTCGCCCCCTTCGCCGGCTCCAACATCGCCATCATGCAGACCGCGGACACCGGCTACCCGACCTACCTCGCCGTCGGCGCCGGCCCGCTCGCGCTCCTCTCCCTCCTCCTCGCCGCCGTCGTCGTGCCCTGGGTGCAGCGCCACAGCGCGGCCCGCGGTGACTTCTACCGGCCCGAGGAGGTCACCAGGGACGAGCACACCGACCCCACCGACACCCCGCCCGACACCCGGACCCGGCGGGCCACCCGCGCCTTCCTCCTCACCCTCGCCGTCACCGTGGCCTACGCCGCCGTGACCCGGGCCGGCACCGTCTTCCCGCTGCTCGCCCTGCCCCTGCTCGCCCTCGTCACCGCCGCGGCCGCGGGGCTGTCCCCGGCGCGCACGGCACGGGCGGCCCTGACCGGAGCCCGCCGCATGCTGCCCATGCTGCTGCTCTTCTGGATGCTGGCCGCCCTGTTCGGGTTCGTCGACCTCCTGCGGCCCTACGACGTCGTCCTCGACGCCCTCGGGCCCGACCTGCGCGCGATGTCCGCGCTGCCGTTCGCCCTCGCCGTCGCCGCCCTCGGCTGGGTCGGCGTACCGGGGGCCACCGCCGCACAGGTCATCCTCATCGGCGAGGTCTTCGGCCCGATCGGCGACGAACTCGGCATCGGCCCGGCGGCATGGGTGATCGTCCTCCTGTGGGCGTCCAAGGCCGACACCTACGGGCCCCTGCCGAACGCCAACATGGTCGGCGCCATGGGCCTGGCCCGCGCCGGCCGGCTGCCCTACCTGCTCGGTGCCGGATGGGCGCTGCTCATCCCGGCATGCGTGCTGTACACCGTCCTCCTCAACGTCATCCTCTGAACCTCCCGCACCCGCCCCACCCGCGTCACTCCCGCCCGGACCAGGCCTTCTGCGCCCGCGCCGTCCTCGCCCGGGCCCTCCCGCAACCGGGCGGACGCGCACCGGAACCATCCGCGAATCGAGCTGCCATGCCCGCAACCCCCCGCGCCCCCCGCCACGACGACCACGACGGCTTCGACCTGCTGATCACCGGCGGCACCGTCGTCGACGGGACCGGCTCCGCGCCCCGGCGCGCCGACGTCGCCGTGCGCGACGGCAGCATCGTCGAGGTCGGCGACCCGAACCCGGCGGCGCGCGCCGCCACGGTGATCGACGCCACCGGCCTGACGGTCACCCCCGGCTTCATCGACCTCCACTCCCACGCCGACTTCACCCTCCTCGAGACCCCCGACGCCGAGGCGTGCCTGCGCCAGGGCGTCACCACCGTCGTCACCGGCAACTGCGGCCTGTCCCCGTTCCCGCACGCGCCCGTCCCGGATCCTGCCCCGGGCGTCACCGCCGACAGCCTCGGTGCGGGCCAGTGGCACGACGCTGCCGCGTTCGCCGCCGCCGTCCACGAGGCCCGGCCCGCCCTCAACGTCGCCCTCCTCGTCGGCCACGGAGCACTGCGGACCGCCGTCATGGGCGCCGCCCGAGCCCAGGCCGACCCGGCCCAGCTCGACGCCATGCGGGCCCTGCTGGCGACCGCCGCCGAGCAGGGCGCCTTCGGCCTGTCCACCGGGCTGATCTACGCGCCCGGATCGTTCGCCGACAACGACGAGGTCGTCGCGCTGGCCGCCGAGGCGGCCCGGCACGACCTGCTGTACGCGACCCACATGCGCGACGAGGGCGACCACCTGATCGAAGCCCTCACCGAGGCACTCGACACCGCGCGCGCCGCCGGCGTCCGGCTCCAGGTCTCGCACCTGAAGGCCATGGGACCCGCCAACCACGGCAAGGTCCGCCAGGCCCTCGCCCTGATCGAAGCCGCGGCGTCCGACGGACTCGACGTGGCCTGCGACGTCTACCCCTACACGGCCTCCTCCACCCGGCTCACCTCCCGCCTGCCCGGCTGGGCGATGGACGGCGGCCCCTCCGCCCTCCTGCGGCACCTCGCCGACCCCGCCACCCGCGCACGCGTCCTGGCCGACCTGCGGCCCGCCGTCGGCCGCACCTTCCTTCCCGAAGGAGTCATCCTGGCCCAGCTCACGCCGGGCCCCTACAGCGACCGCATCGGCGACAGCATCGCCGCCATCGCCCGGGACGAGCAGGTCGAGCCGGCCGAGGCCGTCCTCAACGTGCTCGCCGCCCACCACGGCGAGGCCATGATCGTCAACCACGCCATGGCCGAGGATGACGTCGACACCGTCCTGCGCCACCCCTCCGCCGCCGTGGCCAGCGACGGCTGGGTGCTGCACGCCGCCGGCGACGGCCATCCCCACCCCCGCAACTTCGGCACCTTCGCGCGCGTCCTGGGGCGCTACACCCGGAACCGGGGCGTCCTCGAACTCAGCGACGCCGTGCGCAAGATGACCTCCCTGCCCGCGTCCCGGCTCCCCCTGCCCGACCGCGGCACCGTGGCACCCGGCCAGGTCGCCGACCTCGTCGTCCTCGACCCCGCCCGGATCACCGACCGGTCCACCTACGCCGAACCCTGGCAGTACGCGACGGGCGTACGGGACGTGCTGGTGGCCGGTGAACCGGTGCTCCGTGACGGCGAGCCGACCCAGGCCCGCCCGGGCCGCGTCCTGCGCAGGACGGCGCCCACGGCGCGGCGGCCGGGCCCGGAACGCCGGTGACGGGACGGCACCACCCGGCGCCGCCGCACCACCCGGCGCCGCCGCGCCGCCCGGCCCTCCGCACGCGGCCCACTCACCTCCTCAGGCGGGCCCACCGGCACGCCGGCCGCCCGTCGTCGGGTCAGGGTCGGGAGGCCCGTGACCTGCGGCCGGCGCGCCGGTGGGCCAGCACGGAGAGGGGCACTGAGGCGGTCCAGCTGTAGACGGCCGCCATGGGTGCGTACTGGGCGATTCCGACGGAGAGAAGGAAGACGCACGCCTGTGCGGGAAAGGGCGGGGAGGGCCTCCGGGGCCCCGATCCCCGGGCGACGAGCACGGCCATCAGGTACAGCACCAGGGCGGCCGTGCCGATGACCGCACCGTACAGGCCCGGTCCGAGCGGCTGCTGGCCGTAGTCGGCCAGCACTCTCGTGGGAAAGGGGATCAAGGAGACCAGAGCCAGGAAGGCGACGTTGCACCAGAAGAGGGAGCCGTTGATCCACTCCGCGTCGCGCAGCACCAAGTGGTGGGCCCGCCAGAACAGAGCGATCACGACAGCGCTCAACAGGAACGTCCCCACCTGGCCCTGCACGTCGTCGAGTGCGTCCACCAAGGCCTGCCCCCGGAGCCCCTCGGGCACGTCGATATCGAGCACCAGCAGCGTCATGGCGATGGCCACCACGCCGTCGGTCAACGCGAGAATCCTGTGCTTCGGCAGATGTGTCCGCTCCGAGGAGGAGGCTGCGTGCCTGTCGCCCGTGTCCATCGTCCTGTGGTAGCACCACCCGAGCGCGACACCCCGGCACCCGTCCACCGGACCACGCGTGTCGTGAACCGGACTCCCGACCAGATCAACGCCGCATGGGTTTCCGCGCCGTGGCCACTCGCTTCGACGAACGGGTGTACCTCTTCCGTGGCACGGTGACCGTCACGGCGATCCAGCTGTGGCTCCGCTCCTGAGTTCGGCTCGCCCATCTGCGCTTCACCGTGCCTACCACCGGGGCGATTGGCGGAGGTGTACTCGTCCGCGATGCTGAACACGCCGGCGCAGCGCGGGCATTCGGCCTGGCCGTCAGGACGGCTGTCCGACCGGGTCCGACAGCAGCACGCAACCGGAGCTGCCCACGCACTCCGACACCCATCCTGACCGTGGCACAAGGCCGGAAGCAGGAGGAAGCACGACCCCGGACGACGCGACCAGTGGCCGCTGCCTTCGGTCCACGAGAAGCTGGACGGGCCCCGGTCGGACACGGCTCAGGATCAGTCGCTCACCGGCGACGAGGGCACACGAGGCACCGCCGAGCTGGGGTCAAAGCCTGCGAAAGCCAGCCCAATGACGAAACCCGCCGCTTCTTCCAACTGGCGGACGCGATCCAGGCCCCCAAGAATCGCAGGCGTCCCGCCGACGTCACGCACCAGCTCACCGACGACACGCAGTGCCGCGGAATCGTCGCCGCACATGGCCACCGTGACGCCGGCCTGGCCAGCACCGGGAGAGCTCGTCCACCGGTCGGCGGGGAAGAGATGAAATGCCTTGACGACGTGAGCTCCTCGAGCCAGCCCGGCGATCCGCTTCGCCATCGGCTCGCCGTGCTCGGTGAGCAGAACGCCGACACCATGCGCGACAGCGTTCGTGGGATCGATCAACGGCGTCCCCGCAAGCGAACCTTCGGACGCGCCCACCAGTCCCAACATGTCCTCGACACCGTCCCAGGACACGGCGAGCAGCACCGCGTCCCGCCCGACGACCGCCTCACGCGGCGCGACGGCGAGCACTTCGGGGCCCAGCCGCTCAGCAAGCCTCTCGGCCTTGACCTGCGACCGCCCGCCGATCACCACGTCATGCCCCGCGCGTGACCAGCCCTCGCCCAAGGCCGCCGCCAACGTCCCTGTCCCCAGGATCCCGATGCGCATCGTCGTTTCCTCTCAGGTGGCAGTCAGGAGGGCAGCCACACTAGGGAACGCGTTGCGCACCGATCGGTGCGTGACGACCGCGCGATGATGGAGACGCGATGACCGATCACCAGGACCACTGCCACGAGCTGGTCGCTGACTGCCGTCTGCGCGCGGCCACCGATCTCTTCGCCCACACATGGGATCCGGTTGTGCTGGCGGCTCTTCGCCCGGGCCCGCGCCGGCGCCGCGAGCTGCGCGCCACGATCGGCGGCATCAGCGACAAGGTCCTGACCGACACCCTGAAGCGTTTGCTCTCCAACGGCCTGATCGACCGCCACGCGCACGCCGAAGCGCCACCTCGCGTCGAGTACAGCCTGACCGGTTTGGGGCAGAGCCTCGTCGAGGGTCCCATGACGGCGCTCGGACGCTGGGCGATCGAGCACAGTGACGAACTCCTCGAAGCCCAGGAGAGCGCGCTACAGCGAGCACAGGACCGGGCGGTGACTCCACCGGAATCGCAGCGATCCGAACGCACTCCCTCCGGCCGGCCCCTGCGGCCGCCCCGCAAGGGCTGGCCGGCACAAGGCACCGCTTGACCTGTTCGGCGCGCCCGGCCCACCACATGATCACGCCTCCCCACCACATGCGCCGTGAGCCACCCGCTTCAGCCATGGACCCGTCCTACAGTGAGGGACTGGTCAGCGACGTCGATCTCTTCGAAGGAGTGCGGCATGGGGGATACCGGGGTGTCCGCAGCGGCGGTGGACGGGCTCGAAGGGTACAGGGGGGAGCTCACCGGCTACTGCTACCGGATGCTGGGGTCGTACGCCGAGGCCGAGGACGCCGTGCAGGAGACGCTGGTGCGGGCGTGGCGGAGCATGGACGGCTTCGAGGGCCGGTCGGCGCTGCGGTCGTGGGTGTACCGCATCGCCACCAACGTCTGCCTGGACGCCCTCGCCTCGGGCAAGCGGCGGGCGCTGCCCATGGACCTGTCCGGACCGAGCCAGGGCGGTACGGCGCCGGCGCCCCCGAAGGACGCCGCGCTGTGGGTGGAGCCCTGTCCTGGCGACGATCCGGAGGCGTCCGCCACGATGGGCGAGTCGGTGCGGCTGGCGTTCGTCGCCGCCCTGCAGCACCTGCCGCCCAAGCAGCGGGCCACGCTGGTCCTGCGGGACGTCCTGCGTTTCTCGGCACGAGAGGTCGCCGACCTGCACGGCTGCACCGTCGCCTCGGCCAACAGCGCCCTGCAGCGGGCGCGAGCCACGCTGGCCGACCGCCGCCGGGCCGCCGACGGGCCCGCGGCCCGGCCGTGCGGCGACAACGTCCGCCAGGTGCTGGCCGAGCGGTATGCCACGGCCTTCTCCCGCTACGACATGGAGGAGCTGAAGATGCTCCTCCACGTCGACGCCACGCTCTGCCTGCCCCCGTACGCGAAGTGGATGCGCGGTGTCCCCGACATCCAGGCGTGGCTCACCGGCCCCGCGATCGGCTGCCGCGGCTCGCGCCTGGTCCCCACCACCGCCAACGGCTCTCCCGCCTTCGGCCAGTACCGCCCTCGCTCGGACGGCACCGGCTACGTCCCCTGGGCCCTTCAGGTCGTCGATTTCGCAGGCGACCGGATCACCGGCATCACGGCCTTCCGTGACACCGAGCGTCTCTTCCCGCTCTTCGCCCTGCCGGACCACCTGGGCGAAGACGTCCGGCTCGATGCTCGTGCCTGACTGCGTGAGGCATCCCCGGGCTCCCCACTCGGTGACCGGACGGCCGACCAGCCGTCAGTGATGCGCCGCTGCGGTGGCCAGACGGGCCGTCACCAAGGTCAGCCACAGAAGGCCGAGGCCGGCGCCGGCCGTGAAGGCCATGACGGAGGTGGCGGAGGCAGCGAACCCCGCGAGGACGGCGACCGGGAGGAGACGCGAGGCCACGGCCCACCCACGGTGCCCATGGGCGGCGAGCGGGCCGGCCAGCACGACGAAGGCAGCGCACAGAGCGAGGTAGCCGACCATTCCCGCGGCCATGTGGACGGCACCGTGCCCGCTCATCACGGTCGCATCGGGCGCTCCGGCCGGAAAGCCCGCGCCCGCATCCGCCGGGAAGGCCGCCGCCACCCAGAACGAGGCACCGAAGACCCCGACCAGGACCGGCCCCCACGAGCCGCCCCCACCACCGCCCAGCACCCGGCGCAGACCGACCGCACCCGCCACCAGCAGGGCGCCGGCGAGCAGGAAGTTCACCGTCTGGATCCAGCCCGCCTCGCCCAGCGCGAGCTGGCTGAGCGCGTTCCGTCCGAAGTCGAAGCCCTCACGCGCAAGCCCCTGCGCGGCACCTACCGCGAGGAACACCGGACCCGCCACCATGCCACCGACCAGAGACCTGCGTACCGCCGGGCGGGACACGGCGGTCAGGGGAGCAACGTGCCGGGATGCGCCGACCGTGTGCGTCATGAATGAGCCTTCCTCACGTCGAGTTGTCGCTCATCCGACCGACCCCGACCAGCAGAGTCAGCGCTCGAATCGACGTGATCCGGCCCACACCCCCAGAACACTCCGCCCGCAGCCCCGCAGCCCTCAAGGCAGCGCACGCCGGCCCGGACCGGCCCGGCAGTACTCTGAGTCGTCACCGTCGACCGGACCGCGGGCCGGCACCGAGCATCCAGTTCCGGCGACGACGGGAGTGAGCATGACGAACAAGCACCGGTGGGCCGCGCGGAGCAGGCTTCCGCTCCTCGTGGATGCCCTCGCCCTGGACACGACCGATGAGCCAGTGCGCCGGCTCATCGGTGCCTTCGGCGGCGAACCCACCTCCGTGACCGGATACGACCTCGGCGAGCCCGCGCTTCGCGTGCGGAAACTGCGCTTCGCGTCGGGCGGAGAGATCGTGCTGCATCACGACACGGTGGTGGGCGTGATCCTGCACGTGAAGCCCGCCGCCGGCGACCTTGGCGTGGTCGACCTCGCGCAATGGGTCAAGGGCCTCACCAACGACGCGACGCTGGAGGAACTCAAGGCCGCTCTTGCGCTGCCCGTCCATTTCGCCGGCCTCCGCAGCCCGTACTTCACGATCGGGGCCGGATATGCCGGGCTGCGCTTCGTCCCCGGCGACGGCAGCGGCAGCGCCGGCGCCGGCGGCTGGAATCAGCCGGGGCACCTGACCCGCATCGTCATCACCATGGACAAGCCCGGACTGGGGCTCCCGCCCGACGCCGACGAATGTCCGGCCTGCACGGATTTGCTCGTGTGCGGCGAGAACGGTGTCGACGTCGATGCCACTCTCCTGCGGCTCGAGAGCGCGGTCGCCGCCAAGACTCTCAAGGAGGTTGCTTCCCGGGCGAAGCTCACCGACCTCCGGGCGCTCCACGCCTCGCGCCTGATGACGTTCGTCGAGAGCCACCTGATCTGTACGTCCTGTCGCCACATCATCTGCTTCACCCTGTACAGAGACGGCTCGCCCACGTTCGGCCACCACGCCGTCGACGAGGCCCGTCGACGGCCCGCCGAGCCGATCCCGCCGGCTGACCAGTGGGCAGCGCAGGAACGCGTGGTCGCGGAGCAGGACGCCCTGCGATACGTCGACCACCAGCCCGGTGCGTGGTTCCTGGTCCAGCAGGGTGACTCGCTCTACCTGGACGCCCGCTACTCCTACAGCGCGGTCATCGACGACTCCGCGCTGATCGAGCTCGATCCCGCCGAACGGAGCGCGTACAGCAAGGGCGGGCACGAGTACCTGCGACAGCTCGCTGGAAAGATCCACATGAGCGCGCCGTACACCCCGGATTCCCCGTACTTCGCACGCGACCTGTATCGCCGCGGAGGGGAGCCCGGCCGCGACTACCGCGGCGAGGTCAGCTCGGCGATCGCGCACCACACCTGGTCGGCCGAGCAGCGCTCCCGCCGGATGTGAACCTGACGCGCCCCTTCGACGCCGTCACCCGCGGGTGCGCTTGGCCTCGTACCGTCGAACACGGTCCCAGTTCGGCGTCGGCGTCGCGGACTGCACCGCTGCGAAGACCTTCCTCTGCTTGAGCAGCTTGACGCTCGCACTGTGGGCGATGAGGCAAGGCATGTCCCACCTGACGCGCCTGAACAGCGCGTCGACCTCCTCCTGCGAACCGAACAGGATCGCGTCCGACAACGTTGCTGCCGCACGTTCATCGAGAGGTCCGCGGCTACCAGCCGCATGGCACAGCGGCAGGAGCGCGCTGTACAGCAGAAGATGCCGGGAGAGGCTGTTCCGGATCGTCGTGACGTGCTCCTCGACGACGGGGACGGTGAACGTCCGCGGGTCGTGCAGCGCGTCGGCTCCGCCGACGACCTCGAGCAGGAGGTCTCCGTCCTCGCGGACCACGCGAGGAAACCAGTTCTCCCGGGTGAAAACGACCTCGCTCACGGAACGGCCACCCAGGATGACGTCGAGTGCCCCTGAGCGACGGAAGGCCGGCGGAAGAGCATGATCTTCTGGGTCGGTGTCACATGCCACAGGCTACGCCGGATGTGGGGCACGGCACCGGACGGCAGAAAGGGACGCACCACGGGCCCGGTCGCTGCCGCGCTGTGCGCCTCCCCGGTGGTCCGGCCTCGCAGGAAGTCCCGCACACGCTCCACCGGGGTGGGCGGGGGTACCGCACGGGTGGGGCTGGGGTCGGGGCGCGCATGGTCGGTCGTGCCCGGCCGGGCCGGCGTCGGATCGTGACCGGTTTCGGTTGGGCCCGGCCGGGGCTGGGGTCGGGGGCTATGCGCAGCTTTTTGCGTTGAGGGTGAAGGCTTTGGCACCTGTGGGTGTTCCGGTGGCCTGGATGCCGAACGAGGCGGTGCCGGTTGCCGGGATGTTGCCGTTGTGTGCGGCGTTGGTGACGGTGACGTCGGCCCCGGTCTGGGTGGTGGTGGCGTTCCAGGCGCTGGTGATCCGTTCACCGCCCTGGAAGGTGAAGCCGAGTTTCCAGCCGCCGGTGATCGCTGTCGTGCTGGTGTTGTGCACCGTGACGTCGGCGGTGAAGCCGCTTCCCCAGGTGCTGGTGACCTTGTACGTGACCGAGCACGGACCGGTCGGCGTGGGCGTGGGCGTGGGCGTCGGTGTTGGCGTGGGGGTGGGCGTCGGTGTGGGGCCAGGCGTGGGGGTCGTTACGTCCGGGGTCGCGCCCCACTGCTTGGCCGCGCCCTCCATCAGCACGATGTTCGCCGCGTCGACGGGCGTGCTGCCGGAGGCGGTGGGCACGCCCTGGTAGGACCAGTCGTTCGCCGGGTTCCAGGCGCCGGCGGAGGCGATCCTGAACTGGACCTCCTTGCGGTATGCCGACTGGCCCGCCGGGGCGATCACCGTGTCCGAGCAGTCCACGGTCACGTAGTGGACGTTGTCCTTGAACTGCGTGGGCCCGCTGACCTTGCCGCACTGGTTGTAGTTGGTGGTGAGGGTGATCTGGGCGGGCGTGACGCCGTCCTCGAGGGTGAAGTAGTAGCGCAGCGACGCGTCGTTCAGCGCCCGCGCGGGCCAGGCCGACCTGTTGACCAGGTACGCCTTGATTTCGGTGAAGTTGGAGCCGGTGGCGTTCACCGAGGCCTGCACGGACATCTCGGGCCCGTCCGGTGTCTCGGCCTGTGGGAAGCCCGCGAGCGGCGCGCCGCCGTACTCCGCGTACAGGCGGGCCAGCGCACCGGTGAAGGCCGCGTTGTAGTCGGTGGCGACCTCGTTGTTGGTGTAGTTGGACCGGTCGTCGGTGTAGGCGTCGTCCGCGGCGCTCGGACCGCCGACCAACGCGCCGTGCAGCACGTGCCTGCTCTCGGCCGGGTTGGTGATCTGGTCGGTCCAGGAGCCGTGCGCGGTGCGGTGGTGCGGCTTGGTGGGCGGGTTGGCCCCGAAGCCGACGACGTAGCTGGACTTGCGCGGGTTGTCGCCGAGCGCGTAGTTGATCTGCCGGACGGCGAAGTCGTGGTAGCGCTGCTTGCGTTCGCTGTCGCCGGTCAGCCAGTCGGAGTAGGAGAGGGCGACGAACGCGGTGTTGGCCGCGTACCGCAGCGAACCCCAGCTGTCGAGGACGGCCTGCCCGCCGGGCGAGTACTTCACCTTCTGGCCGTTCACCCCGCTCGTCCACCAGTCGAGCCAGCGGTTGGCGTCGTCGACGTACCGCTGCTTGCCGGTCAGCTTGGCGAGCATCACGTAGGAGCCGTAGGACGTGTCGTCCCAGGAGATCGTCCACCGGTAGGAGCGGGTGGTGGTCTGCGGCTCGGTGGAGAGGTTGTCGTAGTACGTCTCGGCCTTGGTCAGGTAGGAGGCGTCGCCGGTGGCCTTGTGGAGCCAGATCGCGCCCCAGACCAGCTCGTCGTTGTAGCCGCTCCAGGACTTGTAGTACGACTGCGCGTCGGTGATGCAGTCGCTGTACTTGCCCCGGTAGGTGTCGGCGAAGGTGTAGAGCTGCTTGGCGTGCGTGAGCAGCTTGTCCGCGTACGCCGGGTCCGAGTCGCGGAAGACGATGGACGACGCCGCCATGGCGGCGGCGGTCTCGCCGGCGAGGTCGGAGCCGGGGCAGGAGGCATCGATCTTGTACGCGGGCCGGGCCATCGGCATGACCTCCGCCGGGCCCCACCACTTGTGGTCGTCCGCGCCGTTGCCGACCTGGCCGTAGAGGACGTTCGGCGAGGGGTGCGCCTTGACGAAGTAGTCGTTGACGAAGCGCAGGTTGTTGCGCAGGTGCTCGAGCTGGCCGGAGGAGGCGTAGGCGGCCTTCTGCTCGATGCCGCCCCAGGCGAGCATCGTCGCGGAGTACGCCATGGGCAGCCCGAACTTGACGTGGTCGCCGGCGTCGTACCAGCCGCCGGTGAGGTCGAGACCCGCGTCCTTGCCGTCGTCCAGGCCCGAGTCCCCTCGCCAGCCGACGCGGTTGAAGTCGGGCAGGCGGCCGGACTGCTGGGATTCGTAGAACAGCAGCGACTTCTGCAGCGCCTCACCGTAGGCGAAAGCGGGCGCGGCGGAGGCGGAGGCCGAGGCGGACAGGGGTAACAGGGCGCCGGTGAGGAGCACTCCGGCGAGGGCTGTCAGCCCCGCGCGACGCCCGGCGGTGGCCGGGGCGGCGAGGCGTCCTCGTCTGCGGCGGAACACGTTGGGGAGGCGCAACGGATGGTCCCTTCCGACGTCGGTGGGGCGGGCTACGGACGAGGCTCCGGCGCCCGGAGGGCGGCCCGGACGGGGCGGGCCCGCGGCGCAGGCGCGCGGTGGTGCGGTTCGTGGGAACGGTGGTGCGTGCGGCGACGTCACAGGGTCGGCCCCTGTAGGCGGCGCGGTGGCATGTGTCGCTGTGTGGCGCTCTGCCTTGATCCGGATGCGGAAGTGTTGTCCATCGGGAGGATGGGAGCGCTCCCATCACGTTCGTTCATGAAGCCAGCAGAGCCTGCGCCTGTCAACAGCCGTCACACAACCTGATGCAACCCTTGGACGCACGGTGGTCCGGTGGGCGGCCCCCGCCGCGGCGCCCACGACACCTGTCGTGCCCCCGGCCACCCCCGCCGCGGTGGCTGCCGCTCGGGCGGTTTCACGGTTTTTCAGGGTCTTCCCCTTGCGTCGTCCCGTTCCGGTCGCCCTTGTTGTTTCTTCCGTTGAACTCATTGACCGCGTCTTCAGCCTGTCCTACGGTCGCAAGCGTTCGCATACACGAACGTGGTTCACCCTGCTGAATCTTGGGTTGCAGTCGGGTGCCAGCCTTCACCACCGCACCAACCCCCACAGGTGCCTGCGGAGGATGCCGCAGGCGGTGAAAGGAATTGCCAGTGCGTATCGAAAATGAGCACTTCAGAAGGCGTGGCGGCCGTGCCGCCGCTGTCTTATCCGCTGTGGTGTCACTCCTCGCCGCGGGCCTCACGGCCCTCTTCGTGACCGGCTCGGCCTCGGCGGCGCCCGCGGCGGGTTCGTACAGTCTGAAGAACGTGGCGAGTGGTCTGTGTCTGGGGGTGCCGGGTGCCGGCACGGCCGCGGGTACGCAGCTCGCCCAGAGTGCCTGTTCCGGGGCTGCGAACCAGACCTGGAAGCTCACCGCTTCAGGGAGCGGGTACACCCTGGCCGCCGCGCACAGCGCCAAGTGCGCCGGCGTGCGGGATGCCTCCACCAGCGCGGGCAAGGCCGTGGAGCAGCAGAACTGCGCCGGTAGCGCCACCCAGGTGTGGACCCTGACGTTGGTCAGCGGCAACACCTACCGGGTCGTCAACAGCAACGGTGGCAAGTGTCTGAACGTCAAGGACAGTTCGACCGCCTCGGGTGCCCTGGTGCAGCAGAACTCCTGCGACTCCGTGACGAGCAAGAGCTGGACCTTCACGGCGTCGGGCACCGTGCCCACGGACCCGCCGACCGAGCCGACGAACCCGCCCACCAACCCGCCCACCAACCGGCCGTCATGGCCGACCGCCAACGGCAGCCAGGCGGTCTCGTCGACGATCGAGGTCTCGGGCACGTACGACGGTGGCATGAAGCGCCTGTACGGCAGCGGTGATCTGGGCAGTGGTGACCAGGACGAGGACCAGCCCCCGATGATCAAGCTGGCGGACGGTGCCACCCTGCAGAACGTCATCCTCGGCGCTCCGGCCGCCGACGGTGTGCACTGCGCGGGTACCTGCACGATCAAGAACGTCTGGTGGGAGGACGTGGGCGAGGACGCCGCGACCTTCCGCGGCGGTTCCTCCTCGACGGTCCGTACGATCGACGGCGGTGGTGCGAGGCTGGCCGAGGACAAGGTGTTCCAGCACAACGGTGTCGGTACCCTGGTCGTGAAGAACTTCCAGGTCGACGACTTCGGCAAGCTGGTCCGTTCCTGTGGCAACTGCTCCACGCAGAACGCCCGCCACATCCAGTTGCAGAACATCTGGGCGACCGCCCCGGGCACCAGCCTGGTCGGCATCAACACCAACTACGGTGACACGGCACGGATCTCGGACGTCACGATCTACGAGGACGGCGACCGTGACATGAAGATCTGCACCAAGTACAAGGGCACGACGAGCGGTGAGCCGAGTGAGATCGGCTCGGGTGCGGACGGCACCCACTGCATCTACTCGGCGTCGGAGATCACCTACGTCGACTGAGTCACGGACGTGTCCGTCCCGGGCCCGCCCCTCCTTGCCGGGAGGGGCGGGCCCTGGGTGTCCGGCCGGCGTCGGTGACCGTGCCGTCGGCGGCCTTACCCGCCGCATGGTGCCCGCCGCCCTCAGCATCCGCCGGTCGACGAGTCACCAGGAGCGGCGTCCCCGGCAGCGCCTCCAGCGCCGACTCCACCTGCCCGATGGCCGGCAGGCCAGATGGTCGGCCGGCTCGTCCAGGACCGGCAGACCGCCCCCCTCGCCCAGTGGCCGGCGGCGATTGCAGCAGGGCGGGACCCGGGCGGGCGCGCTCACCGGGCGGGAGCGTGGTCGCGGGCCTCAGCACATGAGCAGCGCGCGCACCGGACCCGGCGGTACCCGTGCGCGCCGCCGCGCGCTCGGCCACGGTGACGGCGCAGAAGACGGTCCGGCAGGCTCTTCGGGCCGTGGAACAGCCTCGTGCCTCAGAGCAGCTGAGCGAAGGCCCCGCCACCCGCTTCCCCAGGCCCCCGACATCGCCGGGCGGATCGGCGACACCAGCAACACACGACACCTACCGTTGCCGCGTTGCCGCGTTCACGTGGGCGCCCCGGCCGCGTGCCCGGCCCGCTCCGCTCCGGTCGGGTCCGCTGTGTTGCTCCTGCGTGGATTTCTGTCAGTCGAGGGCCTGGTAGAGCGTGGTCCAGAAGTCGGCCATGGCACGCGGCGAGTCCGGTGTGGAGAGCCCGACCTGGGTGAGCAGGACACCGGTCAGCTGGTGGGCCGGGTCCGCGTAGGCGGTGGTGCCGGTGCCGCCGAACCAGCCGAACCGTCCGGCGGGCGTGTAGTCGTCGCGGCCGGTACCCACGGACATGCCGAACCCCCAGCCGCCGGCCGCGCCCTGTCCGGACGACAGATGGGCGACGCCGTCGAACATGGCTGTGCGGGCGGCCATCTGCGTGTCGGAGAGACGGTTGGTGGTCATCAACTCCACGGCGGCCCGGGACAGGACGCGCTGGCCGTCGTGCACTCCGTGGTTCAGCAGCATGCGGAAGTAGGCGTGGTAGTCGTCGACGGTGGAGGCCAGCCCGCCACCCGCGCCCTGGAAGACGGGAGGGGTGCTGAACATTCCCCCCGCGGCCTCGTCCCAGACGGCGAAAGCGCCGGTCTGCGGATCGGGCCCGTACAGGGGCGGCAGCCGGTCGATCCGGTCGGCGGGCACGTGGAAGCCGGTGTCCTTCATCCCCAGCGGGTCGAGGATCCGCTCACGCAGGAACACTTCCAACGGCTGCCCGGTGACCCGGGAGACGAGCACGCCGGTCACTTCGTTGCTGAGGTCGTACTGCCATCGCACTCCCGGCTGGTACTGCAGCGGCAGCTCGCCCAGGCGGCGCATCCACTCGTCCTGGTGGGGAGCCGGTCCGGAGGCCACGCTGTAGTCGAGGCGTTCGAAGGTCGCGGCCCTGATCGGCGAGCCCATCGACTCGAAGTCGGTGCCGAGCCCGAAGGTGGAGGTCAGCAGGTCCCGTACGGTGACGGGCCGGCGCGCCGCGACGGTGTCGTCCAGCGGGCCGTCGGGCCGTCTCAGGACCTGCCGGTCGGCGAGTTCGGGCAGCCACGGGTCCACGGGGTCGTCCAGCCGCAGCCGGCACTCGTCGAGCAGGACCATCGCCGCCGCCATGGTGACCGGCTTGGACGTGGACGCCATCCGGAAGATCGTGTCCCGGCGCATCGGCGGGCCGCCGTCGTGCCGCATCGTCCCGATCGCCTCGACGTGCGTGTGGCGGCCGCGGCCGACGAGGGCGACCAGGCCGGGAATCCTCCCGGACTCCACATGCCCTTCCAGCACCTCGCGCAGCCGGCGCAGCCCCGCTCCGGTGAAGCCGCTGTCGTTCGTTGTCATGGCACATCTCCCGTTCATGGTGTCGTCCCCCGCGGCCGCCGACCGGCGGCCGCGTGGCCCCCTCGAGAAGGGGCCATGGCAAGAGGCTGCACCCTTGACCCAGGGTCAACGTCAAGTGCCGGCCGGGCGCGTTATCCTCGCCCCGCGAGGACCGCGACATGAAGGAGCGTCAAGGCGATGGCGGAGGGGCTGGGGCTCACGATCGGTCAGGCGGCTGCGTATGTCGGTGTCACGGTCAAGACCGTGCGGCACTACCACCGGCTCGGCCTGGTCGCCGAGCCGGAGCGCGACGCCTCCGGCTACCGCCGCTACCGCTCCGACGACCTGTTCCGGCTGGTCCAGGTCCGGACCCTGGCCGCGGCCGGGGTGCCGCTGGCCGAGGTCGGTGACCTCCTCGACGCCGGCCCCGAGACCTTCGCAGCCACCCTGGACGAGGTCCACCGCGACCTCACCGCGCGGATCGAGGACCTGACCGCCCGCCGCGACAGGCTGGACCGCCTGGACCACGGAGACCGCGCCCTGCTGCCCGACCGGGCCTGCGCGGTCCTGGAAACACTGGCCGAACTCGGTTTCGACCCCGGCTACGTGACCGGTCAGCGCGAGGCCCTCGTGCTGACCCGGGCGCTGGTCCCGGAGATCTTCGACGGCTTCGTGACCTGGCTCGAACAGTCCCTCGCCGACCCCGAGACCGTCGAGCTGACCAGACGCGGCTGGGAGGCCAGGAGCTGGGACCCTCACGATCCGCGGATCGAGGAACTGGCCTCCGCACTGGCCGGCAAGCTACTGGCCCGACGCGAACTGCTGTCGATGCCGTCCGGGTTCGAGACCCGCTCCGACGCCGCCACCCGCTACGGCGTGGTCAACCACCACCTGGAGGACCGAGTACCGTCCGTGGCCCGCCTGAACGCCCTGGTCGAAGCAGAACTGCGCGCCGCCGGCATAGCCGTGCCACACCAGTGACGGCACCTTGGCACACCGAACCGACCACCACCGCCGGACAAGCAGCAACAAGCCTCCCCCACCCGGCAGACCACTGCCCGAGCCAGATCCGCATCACCGTGGCCCCGACAGCGCCACGCACGCACGGGCCATGACCCCGGATCTTGGACACACGGGACACTGGATCCAGGGATGGCGCGCCCGGTGCCGCCCGGCGAACTCCTCCCACCGTGCCACGTACCCGGCCCGCTCGACCTCGGCCACCGTGCCGAGCACCACGCCCAGAACCTCCTCGGACACCTCGAGGTAGGCATCCGGACCGGCCAGGGCCCAGGGGAAGCGCTGCGCCGCCGCGTGGACGTCCCGCGCCTCCCGGACCGCTGGCATGGTGCCTGCGCCGTCCGTCCCGGTCGGGAGGCTGCGCCCTGGCCGCCGCCGGCACAGCGACCTCGATCCGCGGCGACGTGGTGTCCGACGGCCCGTTCGTCGATGCCAAGGAGGTCATCGCCGGGATCGCCGTCATCGAGGCGCCCGACCTGGACGCCGCCTTGAGGATCGCCCGGGCCAATCCAGCCACTCAGCAGGGCGGTGGTGTCGAGGTCCGGCCCGTCGAGGGCGGCCTCATCGCGGACGGGCCCGCCACGGCATGACGCCCCCGGCAGACGTCCAGACAGCGGTCGTGGACGCGCACCGTCACGAATGGGCCTTGGTGCTCGCCGCGACGGCACGCGTCGCGCGCGACCTGGACCTGGCCGAGGAGCGCGTGCAGGAGGCGGTGCCCCGCCTGCTTGCTCCAGGCGGGGCACCGTCGCACGAGGAGGGTTGTCCTCACTTCTCGACGGCGCCGCGGCGGTGGCATGGCCCGACAGGGGTGTAGGCGTCTTCGGGGTGGGTGTTCCTGCCGCTCTGGGGGCAGTGATCCGTCAGCGCGGGCAAAGACTGCTTCGTCCCGCCGACGGGCGGCCTGCAGCGGGCGTACAGCATGGTCGTGCTCCTCACACCCCACGCCGCCCGCCGGTGACGCGCCCCGCCGCAGTCCTGCTGCCCAGGAAGCGGAGGGCGGGCTCGGCGGGAGGTGTCTCAGAGCTTCACCAGCATCTTGCCCACGTTGCCGCCGCGCATCATGTCGAGGAAGGCGGCCGGTGCCCGCTCGATGCCCTCGGCGACGGTCACTTCGGTGTGCAGGGAGCCGTCGGCCAGCCAGCCGGCCGCCTTCGTGATCCATTCCGGGAACAGGTGGAAGTAGGAGTTGACCAGCATGCCGCGCAAGGTGGCGTCCTTGGCGGCCAGAGCGAACAGGTTGCCCGGGCCGGGGACCGGCTCGGTGGCGTTGGAGGAGCTGATCGCGCCCACCATCGCAATCCTGCCGCCGTTACGCAGTGCGTCGATCGCCGCCACCAGGTGGTCGCCGCCGACGAGGTCGACGTAGACGTCGATGCCGTCGGGGGCGGCCTCGGCCAGTTGACCGGCGACCGAACCAGCGCGGTAGTCGATCGCGGCGTCGTAGCCGAAGTCCTGCACGAGCCTCTTGGCCTTCGCCGTCCCGCCGGCGGAACCGATCACCCGGGCGGCGCCGAGCTTGCGGGCGAGTTGGCCGGCGACGCTGCCCACCGCACCGGCCGCCGCCGAAACGAGGACAACGTCGCCCTCGCGCACCGGAGCCACGTGAGTCAGGGCCGCGTAGGCGGTCAGCCCGGTGGTGCCCAGCACGCCGAGCCACGCCTCGGCAGGGGCCAGGGTGAGGTCGGCGACGGTCGCGGCCGCGGCGTCCACCGCGGCGTACTGGCGCCAGCCGAGGAAGTGCACGACGCTCGCGCCCACCGGGATGCCGTCCGCGCGCGAGGCCACGACCTCGCCGATCGCCGAGCCGTCCAAGGGCTCGTCGAGCCGGAACGGCGGCAGATAGGACTCGGCGTCGTGCATCCGCTCCCGCATGTAGGGGTCGACCGACATCCAGGTGTTGCGGACCAGGACCTGGCCCGCCGCCAGTTCGGGCAGCGCGGTGGTGGCCAGGTGGAAGCTGTCCGTGCCGGGCTCGCCGACGGGGCGGGCGACCAGGTGGATCTCACGGTTCACGGTCATGGGGGTGCTCCTCGCTGATGGTGTTCCTGCTCCCGGGACTCGTGGTGTCCCGGCTTCGGGCTCCACACTGGAGGACGGCGCGCACGATCGGCTGGGGGTTCGCTGCGGGTACGGTGACCAGGTGAGATTCGGTGTGTTAGGACCCCTGTGCGTATGGACCGACAACGGGCGCCCGCTACGGGTGCCCGAGGTGAAGGTCCGGGCACTGCTCGCCGACCTACTGGCCCACCAGGGACGCCCGGTGCCGGCCGACCGCCTGGCCGAAGACCTCTGGGGGGACAGCCCGCCGGGCAACCCCGCCAACACGCTGCAGACCAAGGTGTCCCAGCTGCGCCGCGCCCTGGAGCAGGGAGAGCCAGGAGGCCGCCAGCTGGTGGCGTTCCACGCGCGCGGCTACGTCCTGCACGCCGCCGACGTGGACGCCCTACGTTTCGGCGCGCTGCTCGACCAGGCCCACGCCGCCACTGATCCGCAGGCCAAGGCCGAGCTGCTGGAGGGCGCGCTGGCCCTCTGGCGGGGCCCCGCCTACGCCGACTTCGCCGACGAGACATTCGCCCGTACCGCGGCCGTGCGGCTGGAGGAACAGCGCCTGACCGCGCTGGAGGAGCGGGCGGAGGTACGGCTGGAGCTGGGCGAGCACAGCCTGGTGGCCGACGAGCTGGGCGAGCTGGTCGCCGCGCACCCGCTGCGTGAGCGCCTGCGCGCCGCCCACCTGCGCGCGCTCTACCAGTCGGGACGGCAGGCGCAGGCGCTGGCCGGGTACGACGAACTGCGGCACAGGCTGGCCGAGGAGCTGGGCCTGGATCCCGGCCCCGAGCTCGCCGCCCTCCACCAGGCGATGCTGCGCCAGGATGCGTCGCTCGCGCCGGCACGCTCACGGACGCACCTCCCCGCCCCGCGCACGCACCTCCCCGCCCCGCGGACGAACGTCCCCTCACCGCGCACGGACCTTCCCGCCGCGCGTACGAACGTGCCCGCCCCGCTGACCGGACTGATCGGCCGGGAGCAGGCCGTGGCCGAGGCCGGCGCGCTGCTCGGCTCGGCACGTCTGGTCACGCTGACCGGTCCGGGTGGGGTCGGCAAGACCAGGCTTGCCCTGGAGATCGCCGCTCTCGCCGTCGATGCCTTTCCCGACGGGGTGTGGTGGGTGGAGTTGGGAGCGCTGTCGGGCCGGACTGCGGGGGTGACCGAGGTGGTGGCCGCCGTGCTGGACGTCCGTGACGACACGGCGACCGGTGCGCGTCCCGGTATACCCCCGAAGAGCCTGGCGCACCGGCTCGTCGATGCCGCGGGTGGCCGGCGGATGCTGCTGGTGCTGGACAACTGCGAACACGTGGCCGGACCCGTCGCCGCGCTGGTGGACCTGCTCCTCGGGGCCGCCCCGGACCTGCGCGTGCTCACCACGAGCCGCGAGCCGCTGGCACTCGCGGGGGAGATGCTGTACGCGGTACCACCACTGGAGGTTCCGGTGCCCGGAGCGGATCCGGTGCGGGCCGCCTCCGTGCGGCTGTTCATGGCCCGCGCCACGGCAGCGGCACCCGGGTTCGTGCTGGACGAAGCCGGCGCGCCCGCGGTCGCGGCGATCTGCAGGAGGCTGGACGGCCTGCCCCTGGCACTGGAACTGGCCGCCGCCCGGGTACGCACACTGGGTGTGCGCGGCGTCGCCGACCGGCTGGACGACCGCTTCCACCTGCTCACCGTTTCGGGCCGGGGACGGCCCGCCCGCCAGCAGACTCTGCGCGCGGTGATCGACTGGAGCTGGGAGCAGCTCACCGAGCGACAACAACAGGTCCTGATCCGGCTGGCCGTCCACCCGGGAGGCTGCACGCTGGTTGCGGCGGAGGCGGTGTGCGCGGATCTCGGGCGGGACGGGGCGGCGGACGTCGCCGACCTGCTGGACCAGTTGGTGGCTAGGTCGATGGTCGAACCGGTCGCGTCCGGTGCCGGGATCCGTTACCGGCTGCTGGAGTCGATCACCGCCTACTGTCTCGAGCGGATCAGCGGCGACGACCCCGTGTTCGATCGCCGCGACCTCTACTACACCGAGCTGGCCGAACAGGCCGCACCCCACCTCCACGGTCCCGCCCAACGCCAGTGGCTGGAGCGCCTGGACACCGAGGTGCCCAATCTGCGCGCCACGCTCGAGCACACAACCGACCCCGCACCGGCCCTGCGCCTGGTGGACGCCCTGGCCTGGTACTGGTATCTGCGTGGCACACACCGCGAGGGCCACGCCTTCATCACGGCGGTCCTGGCGCTGCCCGGCGCGCGGTGCTCCAGGACGGCGGCCTGGGAGGCCGGGTTCGCGATGCTGACCGGCGACGGCACCGGTCTGCTGGAGCGCAGCCGCACCGCGGCGCGGGCCGTGGACGCACGTGACGCGCGGTCACGCTGGTTCCTGGCGCTCGCGCACCTGAACTTCGGGGACGCCGCGGGGGCCGAAGTCCTGCTGACGGACGCACTGGCCGCGTTCCGCACCGCCGGCGACCGCTGGGGCGAGGCGGCGACGCTGGCGGGCCGCGCCAAACAGGCGATGTTCCAGGGTGACCACGCCCTGGCCGAACGGTCCGGCTCCCGGAGTCTGGCGCTCTTCACGGACCTCGGCGACGGCTGGGGACAACTGCAGGCGTCCGACATGCTCGGCTACCTCGCCGAGATCAACGGCGACTACGAGCGCGGCACCCGCCTGCACCGCGAGGGCCTGCGCGCCGCCGAAAACCTCAGGCTGTGGACCGACGCCTCCTACCGGCTGTCCAGCCTCGGACGGCTGGCCCTTCTGACCGCAGACCTGGACGCGTCGCGTGAGCTGCACGAGCGGGCAATGCGCCTGGCGGACGAGCAGTCCAGCAGCTTCGCCCGTGAGTTCGCCCGGGTCGGCCTCGGCCTCGTGGCCCGCCGCGCCGGCGACCTCGACACGGCCCAACGGCTCTTCGAGCAGTCGCTGGCCTGGAACCGTCGTCTGGAAACCGACTACGGCCGGCCGTTCTACGGCATGAGCCTGCTGCTGGCCGAACTCGGCTTCCTTGCCGAACAGCGCGGCGACCCGGCCACGGCCAGAACCTGGCACCTGGAAGGCTTCGCCACAGCCCGCCAGACCGGCGACCCCCGCGCCGTCGCCCTGGCCCAGGAAGGACTGGCCGGGGTCGCGGCGGCCGAGGGCGCCTGGGAAGAGGCGAGCGCCCTGCTGGAAAAAGCCACAGCACTCAGGGCATCGGTCGGCGCGCCCCTACCGGCCGCGGAACACGGCGATATCCACCGGATCACCACCGCCATCCACACCGCATCGAACCGGCAGGCACCGGGCGGGCGCACACCCATGAGCCCGCCCCCCACCGACCACACACCCGACCTGCCAGGACCGCACTCCATACCCACCCGGGAGACAACCACACGACACAGACCCTGACCCGCCAACCTACGGGCCTTCACGTCTTCGAGACTTCCCGTCCGGACTGCGGGAACTCCGCATCGGTTGGCTGTTCGCATTCCGAGCCCCTGTCGCGCGGCCTGTCACGCTCCCTCCGAATCCCCTTCTGACCTGCGCACACACGCTCCACGGGCAAGGTGAGTAACCCGGGTGTGTCAACGTGACGCTTTCCGTACCGGGCTCGGGATGGTCGAGCAGGCTCGAATGATGTGAGAGCTCTACTTGCCGGGGTGCCCGTGGTCGGGGCTGTGCTGTCGCGGTCTGTCTGGTCCGCGGCTTGATCCACTTGCACGGGAAGCGGGCTGTGCCTGCCTCGTACCCGTCAAGCTGCCGCCGTGGCGGAGATCGCTGCCGGCCCGGGGTGGCGGGAGGTGCCGTTCCTGGCCTGGGGGTGGTGGGGGGCTGGCTGTTCCCTGCTCGGGCGGGGTGCGTGTCCGAGGGGCGCTCCGGCAGTTTCTGGTCTGACTCGACGTTGGCCCTTTTTCCGGTTCCGGTATTACCGGTCTGGTGGTTTTGCAGCTGAGCCGGGTGTGCGTCGGTATCGGTCTCGACCGGGTCTGCCGCGGCCTTGCCGTGGAGTGCTTCACCCGCGGTGGGCCCGGCAGCACTGTCATGGCGCGCAGCGGCCCCGCGGTGCCGGTGACGCAGGCCGCGCACCGGCCCGATCATGAAGGCCGGCCTCTCTGCCTGCTGGGTCTCGCGGTTGCGGTGCTGGCGGAGACCGGCGCGCATCTGCGCGTGGCGGTGGTTCGGCGGCTCCCTCGCTTCCCAGTGGGCGCGGGCGTTTTGGTCGGGAGGCGCGGCGGCCGGACGGGGGGCTTTGCGCCTGCTGGTCCGGGAGGCGGCCGGGCTTGCCGACACGGGCGTCGATGTCCGCCCGGCGGTGTTGTGGGTCCTGGTCTGTGACACCGCCGGGCGGGTCCTGGTCTGTGTGGCCGGGCCGGCATGCCGGGTGGTCACGGACGCGGTGCGGCTGTACGTGGCCGTCGGTATGACGCAGGAGACACGACGCGCAGTTCTTCCACGGGCGGGCCGCGGTCGACGTGCTGCTGGTGGGACGGCTCACCGAGTTCCGCCGGCCGGCTGCGCCGCTCCTCGCCTGCGCCCTACGCCTGCGCCTGAGCGGCGGGTGACGCTTCCCGGCGGGTTCTGGCGTAGTGGCGGCGGGCGCGGTCCCGGTTGCCGCAGTCTCCCGCGCTGCACCAGCGGCGGGTCGCGTTGCGGGAGCGGTCGAGGAAGAACCATCCGCATCCGGCGCCCTCGCAGCGTCGGACGCGGTCCAGGTTGTCCCCGCCGAGCAGTTCCTCCGTCCGCAGCGCGAGCTCGTGGCGGAGTCCGTCGAGGCGGTCCGGGTCGGGCTGCCAGCGCAGGGGGAAGGTTGGGGGCAGCGCGGAGTCCTGGCGGGCCCGCGCCAGGTGGCCGCGCAGCGCTTCCCACTGTGCGGCCGGGGGTTGTGCGTCGTCCACGAGGGCGTCCAGGACCGGCAGGAGGGCGGTGCGCAGGTCCACGAGCGCCGCGGTCGCGGCCTCGGCGCGTGCGGGGTCCGCGGCGGCGGCCCGGAGCAGGGTCTCGGCGTGCTCCTGGCCGGCCGGCCCGGCGGTGGCCGCCCAGCGCGCCCACGCCTCGGGCCCCTGGACGCGGTCGGCGGTGCGGGCGGGGTCCAGCCGCCAGGCGACGGTGTTGGCGAAGTCCAGCACCGGGTGCCCGCCCACCAGGGACACGGCGGAGGCGTGGACGCTGCCGCCGGGGTCCGCCGGTACGGCCGTGTTCTCCCGTGCGCTCGTGTTCTCCCGTGCGGCCGTGTTCTTCCGTGCGCTCGTGCTTTCCGGTGCGGCCGTGCTCTCCGGTACGGCGGGGGCGGGAAGGGCCGGGCGTTGTTTCGTCACTCCTTCATCCTACGCCGGTTTCTAACAGTCAAAGTGCGTTATGGCTGTTAGGCTGATTGTATGGACAGTCTCCGATCGGAGCGCACCGCCGCCTCTGCGCGGGCGAGCTTCGTCTCCGGGCTTCGGACGGGATCCGGACTGGCCGCCGCTTCCTTCCTCCTTGCCGTCAGCTTCGGCGCGGTCAGTGCCTCGCAGGGCTGGGGGCATCTCGCGCCCGTGATCTGCTCGATGGTCGTCTTCTCGGGCTCCGCCCAGTTCGCCCTGCTGGCGGTCCTCGGCTCCGGTGGCGGGCTCATGGGCGCCGTGGCGTCCGCGGCGCTGATCAACAGCCGCTTCGTCCCGATGGGCATCGCCGTGGCCGGTGATCTGCGGGGCGGCCGGTTCCGGCGGGCGCTGGAGGGCCAGGCGGTGGTTGACGGGTCGTGGGCCGCCGCCCATCTCGGCGGCGGGCGCTTCGACCGGTACCTGCTCTTCGGCGCCACCGCCATCCAGTGGCCGGCCTGGGTGGCGGGGACCGGGCTCGGCGTCGTGGTCTCCCCCGACCCCGATCTTCTGCACCGGCTGGGACTCGACGTCCTCACCCCGGCACTCTTCGTGGCGCTCCTGTGCGACGAGGTCCGCAAGGAGCGGCTCAACCGGCTGCCCGCGCTGCTGGGCGCGCTGTTGGCGGCCGGCCTCGTCCTCTTCCTGCCGGCCGGGCCCGCTCTGGTCGGCGCGGTGCCGGCGGCGCTCGTGGCCCTCGCCCGCCGCCCCGCAGCACCCGCCGTGTCGGACACCGCAGCACCCGCAGCACCCGACACCGCAGCACCCGACACCGCAGCACCCGTCGTGTCCGACACCGCAGCACCCGCAGCACCCGACACTGCAGCACCTGCCGTGTCGGACACTGCAGCACCTGCCGTGTCGGACACTGCAGCACCCGTCGTGTCCGACACCGCATCCGTGGCCGGGCCGCCCGTCGCCGGGCCGCCCCGCCGCCCCGGGCCGCCCCGCCGGCCCGGGCCGGCCGGGGAGCCCGGGCGGCCCGTCCGCTACGACGAAGAGGTCCCGCGATGACCCTCTGGCTCGCCATAGTCGCCGTCGCCGCTCTCAGCTTCGCCTTCAAGGCTTTAGGGCCCGCCCTGGTCGGCGGGCGCACGCTGCCGCCCCGGGCGCGGTCGGTGATCGCCCTGACCGCCCCCGCCCTGCTCGCCGGGTTCATCGTGGTCGACGTGCTGGGCCCGCGGTGGAGCGCGGTGGACCTCACCCTGATCGCCGGACTCGCTGTCGTCCCGGTACTCGTCCGGACCCGGGCCCCGCTCCCCGTGACCCTGGTGGCCGCGGTCGCCGTGACGGCACTCCTGCGCCTGTAGGGCCGTGGCGGCCGCCGTCGTCACGGCGTCCGGAACCGGGCGTCCGCCGGGCGGAGACCTCCGCCCGGCGGGCGACGCCCCGGTCGGTCGGCGGGACGGACGACACCACCATCCGCACCGCCACCCCCGACGAGATTCCTGACCTGCTGGCCTCCTGTGCCCGGCCTGCCGGGAGGACCAGCATCGCCGGCCGTTGCGGTCGCCGTGCCGCCGCCCTATGCGTTCGGTCCAGAACACCCTTGCTTTCACCGGGCGCTTTGACGCGACGCCGCGGTGGCGCGCTCGACGACGGCACGGCGCGCGGCACGGAAGCAGGCACGGCACCGCCCCGGGCGGCTCGGTGCGACAAGGGCAGCAGCGGCGCGGAAGTTGTGCGGCGGAGGATGCCGGCGCTGTCGGGGAACGGCAAAGCAGGGCGTGTCCGGCGGACTTCTCAGTACGTCGCCCGGTCGCCGCTCGCGTCGTGGACCGCGCCGGTGGAGAAGCTGACCTGCTTCCGGGCACAGCCAGGCGATCAGTTCGGCGATCCTCGGTTCGGGCGAAGCGGCCCATCCAGGTCAGCGCCTGGGAGCGGGCGAGGACGGCGGGGTCGGTGTGCGCGTTCATCGGCGTGCGGACGGCCGCGGGGGCCACGGCGGGCGGCCGCGGGGCCACGGCGTTGACCAGGACGCCGGTCGTGTCGAGTTCCTTGCCGAGTGACTCGGTGAGCGCGACGACTGCGGCCTTCGACGCCGAGTAGGCGCTCCGGGCGGGGTTGCCGTCCTTGGCGGCGATGCTCGCCAGAGTGACGATGCGGCCCCATCCCGCCCCACCATCGCCGGTACGACGGCGCGGCACAGCGGGAAGGTGCCGTCGACATCGACCCGGAACGTCGTCCGCCATTCGTCGAGGCCGAGTTCGGCGAGGGGACGGGGGGCCCACGGTTCCCGCGCTGTGCACGAGGATGCTCACCGGGCCCAGCCGGTGGAGGAGCGCGGCAACGGCCTCGGGACCGGTGACGTCCAGGTACTCGTCCGCTCCCGGGGCGAGGCCGGCGGTGACGACCCGTACGCCGTGGGCGCGCAGTGTCGCCGCGGTGGCGGCGCCGACGCCGACGCCGCCGGTTCCGCCGGTGACCAGGGCGAGGGCGTCGTCGGCGTAGCTCGTCATGCGAACTCCTTGGCAATGCGGGTCGGCGGCCGGGAGAGCGATGGAGCGGCGGGTGTGTGGGGCGCTACCGGGCGGCGGCGGGCCGGGCGGCTGCCGTGGTTCAGCGGCGGCTGCCGGGGGCCGGCCAGGTGACGGGCGGCGATCCAGCCGAAGGTCATGGCCGGGCCGAGGTTGATGCCGCCGGCGGGGTAGTGGCCGCCCATCACGCTCGCCTGGTCGTCGCCGACGGCGTAAAGCCCCAAGACGAGCTCGTCCCCGTCACCCAGGACCCGGGCGTGCTCGTCGGTCGCCAGTCCGGCGAAGGTGCCGAAACTGCCGGGCACGATCCGTACGCGGGCCCACACACGAATCGCACCCCGCGGCCAAGCGCTGGGGAGTGTCTGTGAAACGGCTCTTCCAAGATTTTCGTGGTGGTTCATGGCAGGTTGAGGAGTATCTGTTGGCGGAGGAGGGGGTGGCCGGCGCGGCCGTAGGTCTGGCGTTTGAGTAGTTTGATCTTGTTGTTGACGCCTTCGGTGCGACCGTTGTGCCAAGGCAGAGTGAGGGCGGCGTCGACGGCTTTCCGGTCGCGTTCCAGGCCGCGGGTGAAGGAGTGCAGGAACGGCAGTTCGGCGTCGCGGGCGTGGGTGATCCAGTTGGTCAGGGTGGTGTCGTTGCCGTCTGCCGGTGCCAGGAGTTCGGCGAACCCGCTGATCAGAGCGGTGAGTTGTGTCATCTCGGGGCACGCCTGGGTGAGCCGGTCGCGGAGGTCTCGGTCGGCGGGTGTGAGCCGGTCGGGGTGGCGGGTCAGCAGGGCGGTGACGCGTCGTGGGGAGAGGCGCGAGTGGTCGGCTTCGGCGCGGCCTTGGTTGATGTAGCGGACAAGGAGGTTCGCGCTGCCGGTGTAGCCCAGGGCACGGATCTCTTCGAGCAGGTGCGTGGTGGGCACCCCGGGATCTTCTGTCCGGCGCCGGCGCAGGTGGCTGCGGTAGGGGTCTACGAGCGGGGGGCGGTAGTTCGGGGCTTTGATCATGTTCTCGGGGCGAGGGTGGCGGGTGTACCGCTTCACCGTGTTCATCGACAGGCCCGGCCGGCGGGCGCAGTCGCCCGGGCCGACCCCGGCCTGGCGCAGGTCGCGGATCTGCTGCCGGCGTTCCCGGGTGTCCGCGGCCCGCTTGCCCTCGATGATCGGCGGCCCGA
This sequence comes from Streptomyces abyssomicinicus, assembly GCF_008974245.1. Lineage (GTDB taxonomy): Bacteria > Actinomycetota > Actinomycetes > Streptomycetales > Streptomycetaceae > Streptomyces > Streptomyces abyssomicinicus. The sequence continues at coordinate 475,245 of NZ_BBZI01000010.1, forward strand.
TGCCGGCCCAGCAGCCGGAGTGCGCACCGATGTCCTTCTGGGCGGCTTCGGCCAGGCCGTGCCACAGGTGTCAGCGGTCCGCGACCTGCACAATCCCCCGCCCCGCGTCAGTGATGGCCTTGGCGAAGGCGTTCGAGCCGTCCCGGCACACCGCCCGGATCCCGGGAGGGGCCTTGAGCCAGGCGGTGACCGTGGCCGGTTCCCGGTCGACCAGGACATCCAGACGCCGTCCGGTTACGGCATCGGTGAGGATCGTGGCGTACTTTTGGCCCTTGAGCAGGGCGAATTCGTCCACCCCCACCACTGGGGGCACCTCTTCCGGCTCCGGCACCGGGGTGCGCATCAGCACGTTCAGCACCGTCGTCCACGACAATTGCTGCCCCAGCGGGTGCAGCAGCCGGGCTCCCGCAGCCCCGGCCAGCGCGATCGCGACCGTCTCGACGGGCCTGCGCAGGGCCGGAGTCCGCCGCTGATACCGCTCGGTCAGCGCCTCGACCTGCTCGACGAACGTGACCCGCCCGCACCCCGGATTGCCGCGCAGCAGCCGGCGCACCGACAATTCGATCACCACCGGGCGGCTCCCGACCCGCTCATCGGCCACCCGGCGCCCGTGCCGCGAATGCACCCTGCGGGGCGCCACCCCGCACCCCGGACACGAACGCGGTACATTCTTGGTCACTGCCCTGACCAGCAGTAACTCCGGTTCCACCTTGACCGAGTCGACCCGAACCCGGGCCAGCTGCGGCCACACCTCCACGCAATCGATCATCACACAGGCAGCCTGCCGACCCCCTCCGGATCACCGGGCCGGAGCCGATAAGACGGTCACCCCACACCACGAAAATCTTGTAAGAGCCGTTCACGCTACAGACCCCGGCAGGGCCGACGCGGGGGCGGGAGTACCGCCCGGGAGGCATCCGCGGCACGAGTGCAGCGCATCGGCGCGCAGGTGCGGGGCAGTGGCCGCTGCCGCGATCAGCTGGCCGTGGAGAGGCGGTGCCGGAAGACGTGGCGGTAGGTCTGCGGGGAGACCGTGGTGAGCCGGCCGAAGTGGCGGCGCAGGTTGGCGGCGTTGCCGAAACCGGTCCGGCGGGCGACGGACTCCACCGCGTCGTCGGTGGTCTCCAGCAATTCCTGTGCCAGCCGGACCCGTTCCTGCAGGATCCACTGCAGTGGGGTGGTGCCCAGCGTGTCGCGGAAGCGCCGTGCGAAGGTGCGTTCGCTCAGGTGCGCCTGCTGGGCCAGGCGGGCCACTGTCAGCGGTTCGTGGAGCCGCTCGCGTGCCCAGTCCAGCACCGGGCCAAGACTTTCGTCGCGGCGCCGGGCGCGTGGGGGGAGCGGCTTGGCGTACTGGGTCTGGCCGCCCTCCCGGTGCGGTGGGACGACCATGCGCCGGGCCACCTCGTTGGCGGCTGCGGAGCCGTGGTCGGCGCGGACCAGGTGCAGACAGGTGTCGATGACGGCTCCGGTGCCCGCCGAGGTGAGGACCGTGCCGTCCTCGATGTAGAGCGAGGACGGGTCGTAGGTGACGCCCGGGAAACGGTGGGCGAAGTCCACCGCGTTCATCCAGTGCGTGGTCGCCCGCCGTCCGTCGAGCAGCCCGGCGGCGGCGAGCACGTACGCGCCGCTGCACAAGGAGACGATCCGCCGCCCCCGCGCGTGCGCGTCCCGCAACGCCTCCAGCAGGCCCGGCGGCGGATCGAGCTGGACGCGGCGCGGGCAGGCAGCGACCACCACGGTGTCCGCCTCCGCGAGATCCTCCAGACCGAACGGGGTGCTCAGCGTCAGACCGGCCGAGGTGCGCAGCGGCCCCGGCTCGGCGGCGCACAGCCGCAGCTCGTACCAGGGGACGACGATGTCGCTCCGGTCCGTCCCGAACACCTCGCAGGGTACGGCCAGCTCGAAGGTCGCCGCGCCGTCGACCACTGCCACCGCGACCACGTGCGCTCTGCCCGCCGCGGGCCCCGCGCCGCCACCGCCGTTGTTCATGGCAGAAATGTAGCGCATGCGGTCCTTTCCGCCACTGGTCGAGGACGTGCGGCGGCCCGGAAGGTTGACCCATGCCACAGCACAACCCTTCCTCCGCCGGACGGCTCACCGTCGCGCAGGGCACCGCCCTGTCCGTGGGCGCCGTACTCGGCACCGGCGTCATCGCCCTCCCCGCGCTCGCCGCCGACATCGCCGGACCCGCCTCGCTGCTCGCCTGGATTGCCCTAGTGGTCCTCTCCGTGCCGCTCGCCGCCGCCTTCGCCGCCCTCGGCGCGCGCCACGCCGACGCGGGAGGCGTCTCCACCTACGCCCGGCTCGCGTTCGGCGAGCGGACCGCCACCGTCGCCGGATGGTGCTTCTACCTTGCGATACCGCCGGGCGCCACAGTCGCAGCCCTCTTCGGCGGCTCCTACTTCTCCGCAGCGCTGGGCGGCGGCACGGCCACCACCGTCGGCACGGCAGTCGCGCTGATGGCCACCGTCACGGTCGTCAACGCCACCGGCGTCCGGCTCACCGGCCGACTGCAGGTCATCCTGTTCGCCCTGCTGCTGACCCTACTCACGGTCGCCGTCCTGTTCTCGCTGCCCCACGCCACCACTGCCAACCTCCGTCCGTTCGCGCCGCACGGCTGGTCTGCCATCGGCCCCGCGGCGGCCCTGCTGGTGTTCTGCTTCGCCGGCTGGGAGGCGGTCGCACACCTCGCCGGCGAATTCCGCCGCCCCGACCGCGACCTGCCCCGGGCCACCGCGGCCGCCGTCGTCATCGTGGGCATCGTCTACCTGGCCGCCGCCTTCGCGGTGATCACCGTCCTCGGACCCAGCGCCGCCCGCTCCGGAGCGCCACTCGGCGACCTCATGGCCAAGGGCCTGGGCGACGGCGCGCGCCCGCTCGCCGCGGTGGCCGCACTGCTGCTCACCTTCGGCACCATGAACGCCTACTACGCGGGCGCCGCCAAGCTCGGCGCAGCCCTCGGCCGGGACGGCGCGCTGCCCCGCTGGTTCGCCCGAGGCAGCACGGCGGGCGAGACCCCGCGGCGCAGCCTGTTCTTCGTCTCAGCCCTCGCCCTGCTCACCCTGCTCGCCGTCGGGACCTCCGGAACGGGGGCGCAGCCGGCGGTCATGCTCTCCGCCGCCTCCTTCTCCGTGGTCTACGCCATCGGCGTCGCCGCCGCCATCCGCCTGCTGCCACGCGACAGCTGGGGCCGCCGCTCCGCCTGGTCCGCCCTCACAGCGGTCCTCGCCCTCCTCGCGCTCTCCGGCTCCTACCTGGTCTGGCCGCTCCTGGTGTCCTGCGCGGCCCTGCTCTCCGTCCGCGTGACCCGCCGCCGACGCACCAAGAGCGACATGACGCTCGTCACGGCAACCTGAGCGACCCTCCCACACCGAATCCCGCTCGGGCCGGCGGACAAGTGGCGGATCCCTGCCGCCAGGGCACCCGCATGGTCCCCTTCGGCCAAGCCGCAGCCATCCTTCAAACACAAAGACCGAACCCACTGCGGAGGAAGACGTGCAGATGTCTCCTGCCCGCTCCGGCAGCTCCCCACTGTCGGCACTCGCCGTGTAAACCGGCTCGGCCCACGGCTCCGGCACCACCATGCGCCGCTCAGTAGCCGACTTCGGCGCGTACCTGGCCGACCAGGGCATCACCCTCGTCCACGGTGGCGGGCGCGTCGGACTGATGAGCGAGATCGCCGATGCGGTTGTGGACGCGGGCGGTAAGGCCATAGGAGTCATGCCTCGCCACCTGGTCGACCGCGAGCTGGCCCACGACCGGCTGACCAAGCTGCACATCGTCGACACCCTTCACGAGCGCAAGGCCCGCATGACCGAGCTCGCCGACGCCTTCGTCGCCCTGCCTGGCGGCCCGGGAACCCTCGACGAGTTCTTCGAAGCCTGGACCTGGGGACAACTCGGCCTGCACCGCAAGCCCCTTCGCATGTGCTGCAGCGCAGTATTCGCACGGCGTCGTCAAGCGTCGGCCCCAGGCAGTGGCGGCATCGCCTCCTTCCACCGCTCGGGGTGGGACAGGTGGCAGCCGGTGGGGCACCAGCGATCCTTGATGACCTCTCGCTGCGGGAAGGAGAACTGGGCGCTGAGGA
>NZ_BBZI01000011.1:0-135837 GCF_008974245.1 Streptomyces abyssomicinicus
GCCCGTTTCGGATGGTTCGTTCGCGTTTAATCGGGTGGGCGGTCTGTTCTGGTTTTGCTTAGCCTGACCGTATGGACGACAGACAGCGACCCGTCATCCGGGTGATACGCGCCGCGGAGTGGCGTGAGATGAAGGCACTGCGGCTGCTTTCGCTGCAGGACCCGGTGGCTCATCTGGCCTTCGCCGAGACCTACGAGAACGCCGCCGGCAAGCCGGACTCGTTCTGGCAGGAGCGGACGGAAGGTGCCGCGGAGGGTGGCACCGCGGTCCGGCAGTTCGTGGCGGAGCTTCCGGGTGTGGGTGGCTGGGTCGGCACGGTGGCGGTCCTGCTGGAGACGCCGGGGGAGGCGGACTTCCTTGGTGTGCCGATCGAGCGCCGGCAGGCCCAGGTGGTGGGCGTGTTCGTGCAGCCCGAGTACCGCGGCACCGGGCTGATCGGGGAACTCCTCGAAGCGGCGGTGGCCTGGGCCTGGGAGAGCGGGGCCGAGCAGGTACGGCTCTACGTCCACGAGCGGAACGAGCGCGCGCTCGGCGCGTACCGTCGGCTCGGGTTCCGGCCGAGTGGGCTCAAGGTTCCGGAGGGCGATGACTTCGAGTGGGAGCTTGTGCTGCCCAAGGCGTGACGGCGTGTGATGTGTGGAGGGCCCCGGTTCGTCCCATGGAGACATGGGGCGAACCGGGGCCCTCGGTGTATGTGGCCGCGGTGGGTCACTCGGTGATCGGGACGCTCCCGTTGCGGGTTCCGGTGTCGCCGGCGCCGTTCCGCTGGGTGAGGTTCTTCAGCAGGGACGGGAGGTCGACTCCGGTGGTGGAGCTCAGCAGTTCCAGGCCCTGGGCGACGTTGTCGGTGACCGTGCGGGAGAGCTGGCTGGCGCCGTCGGTGGAGATGACCGTCATCTTGTCGATGGCGCTCATCGGCTCGGCGGCCTTCTCGACGACCTGGGGAAGGATCTCCACCAGCATCTGGAGGATGGCCGCGTCACCGTACTGGCGGTAGGCGTCGGCCTTCTTCTCCATGGCGGCGGCCTCCGCGGCGCCCTTGACGCCGATGGCGGCCGCCTCGGCCTCACCCTCGAGGCGTACGGCCTCGGCGATGGCGCTGCGGCGCTGCTTCTCGCCCTCACCGGTGAGGCGGGCCCGCTCGGCCTCCGCCTGTGCGGAGGCGATGCCGGCCAGGCGTTCGGCCTCCGCCTGCTTCACACGGGCGACGCGCTTGGCCTCGGCGTCCTGCTCGGCGGCGTACCGCTTGGCGTCGGCCGGCTTGCGGACCTCGGTGTCGAGCTGCCGGTCGGTCAGGGCGGCCTGGCGCTCGGCGACCTTCTCCTGTTCCTGGAGGATCTCCTGCTGGCGGGCCGCCTCGGCGAGCGGGCCGGAGGCCGCGGCGCGGGCCTTGGCCTCGTCGGTCTCGGCCTGGATCTCCGCCTGCTTGAGGGCGAAGGTCCGCTGGGCGACCGCGATCTCCTCCTCGGCCTTCAGACGGGCCTGTTCGGCGGCGCGGCGGGCGATGGCCTCGGCGATGTCCGCTTCCTGCTTGGCGCGGGCGGCCTCGGGACGACCGAGGTCCTGGAGGTAGGAGCCCTCGGTGGTGATGTCCTGGATCTGGAAGGCGTCGGTGATCAGGCCCTGTCCGGAGAGGCTGGCCTCGGCCTCCTCGGCGACCTGGCCGGCGAAGGCGGCACGGTCGCGGATGATGTCCTCGACGGACATGCGGCCCACGATGGCGCGCAGGGCGCCGGACAGCACTTCCTGGGTGAAGCCGACGATGTCGTCCTGCTGGCCGAGGAAGCGCTGGGCGGCGGCGCGGATGGCGTCCTCGGTGCCGCCGACCTTGACGATGGCCACGCCGTCCAGGTTGGCCTTGATGCCCCGGAGGGTGACCGCGCCGCGGACCGACACGGGGATCTGACGGGACGACAGGTCCAGGCTGAAGCGCTGCTGCAGGAACGGGACGACGAAGACGCCGCCGCCGACCACGACCTTCTGGCCGCTGTTGTCGGTGAAGACGGTGCCGGTCTCCGGGTCGGTGGCCTTCTTGCCGCGGCGGCCGGTGACGATGAAGGCCTCGTTGGGGCCGGCCACCTTGTAGCGGCTGACCACGATCAGGGCGAGCAGGAAGAGGAGTACGACGACTCCTGCCGAGGCGATGACGACAGGGCTTGGCATGGATTCCCCCCAGGGAACGGAACAGCGCTGGTGGTGGGACTGGGTGCGAGGTGCGAGGTGCGAGATGCGCGGTGGGCGGTGCGCAGTGCTGGGTGTTCGGTGTCGGGGCGCGGGCGGGGTCAGCTTTCGACCGGGCGCACCGAGATGGAGGTGCTCGACAGGGACTGGTCGACCCAGACCCGGGTGCCGCGCGGCAGTGGTCGGTCGGCGCGGGCGGCGAGTTTCACGGGCTGGCCCGCGAGCCGCACCAGGACCTCGCCGTAGCCGTTGGCCGATATGGCGGTGACGACGACACCGGTGACACCGACGACGTCGGCCTCGCGGGGCGCGGAGCCGGAACGGTCGTTCATCAGGGCCCTGCTGGCGCGGTAGGCACCCCAGGCGGTGAGCAGGGCGGCGGGGACGGCAACGGCGGCCGCGGCGACCGGGCCGAGGCCGGTGGTGCCGGTGACGATCGCGCCGGTGAAGCCGAGCATCGAGACGAAGCCCGCGACCACGGGCAGCGAGATCAGACCGTCGAAGAGGCCGTTGAGGGCCTCGACACCGCCGAAGAGGCCTTCGAGGACGCCGTCGAAGAGGAGCGCCACGGCGAGAACGACGAGCCCCGCGAAACCAAGCCCCAGGAACCAGACCATGCAGCCCACCCCTCCCGTATGCCCGCTGTCACGGGAGACGGCGGGCAGGGACCCACGGTTGCACCCCGGTGGTCGGAAGGCACCTTTTTTGAGCGAGTCCTGAGGGACGGCGTCACGTGGGGGTGAAGGGCAGGGGGAAGGGCGGGCGGAATCCGGTTCAGAGGCCGGCGTGCGGCCAGCGGGCGCGGAGCTGTTCCCGGGAGCGGACCAGGGCCAGGGTGGGCAGGCCCAGTGCGGTGCCCGCGGACAGGAGGTCCGGGAGCTGGGGGACCGGGGCGACGGCGGCGACGTCGTCGAGGACGAGGGTGATTGGTGGGTCGAGGCGGCCGGAGGATGACCGTTCGGCCATGCGCCGGCCGCGCTCGACCACGCTTGAGGCGAGGGCCGTCAGGAGCGGCATGGCCGCCGGATCGGTCCTCGGGTCCTCGACGGATTCGCCGATCACATAGAGCGTGCCCGATTCGTGGACGAAGGAATCCAGTACCAGGGAATCGTTCCGGTTCGGTGTGCACGCCTCGCGGATGTGGACGGCGCCCAGGCAGGCGAGGGCGCGGGAGGTCAACTGGTGAGCCATGTCGCGGCGTTCGGTGTGAGCGGTGAGCGCCGACTCCAGCTCCCCGGCCGCGCCGGAGGCGGCGGAGGGGTGGGTGCGCAGGGCGCGGACGGCTTCCTGGACATGGTTGCCCTGGGCCCAGCGGTGCAGGTGGCGGACCGTGCGGCCGTCCACGGCGGCGGCGTGCAGGTAGCAGCGGAGCAGGGTCTCGGCGGTGTCGGCGACCGCGGCGTCCAGGCGGGCCGCCGGACGGACCGGGGCCAGCAGGGCGGTGGCGCGGGCGGCAGCGGTGTCCCGCTCCTCGCAGCCGGCCAGCGGGGACCAGTGGAGGCGGGCCGGTGTGTCGCAGAGACGGGACGCGTCGTGCACCAGGACGGGACCCAGCTTGGCGCGGGCGTCCTTGGTGGCCTCCCAGAGCGCCGGGTCGGAGGTGACGGCCAGGACGGGCCCCTCGGCCTCCAGGACGGCCTGCACGGCGGTGGAGAGGCGTTCCGCGGGCGGTGCGTACAGCACGGGGCCGACGGGCGTGGGGACGGCCGCCGGAAGGGGCGCCACGGGAAGCGGCGCCGTGGGTGCGGACGACCCCTGCGGGGGCGCCGGCGCAGGGTGTGCTGCCGCCGGGTGTGCTGCCGGCACGGGGGCCGTGGGCCACGGCGGTGCGGGCGGGGCCGGTGCGGGCGGATGGGCTGTCGCCACCGCCGGGACGACGTGGTCGGCAGGGCCGGACCCGGCCGGTGGAGTGGGCGTACCGCTTGCGGGCGGAGCCCCCGGAGGTGCCGTGCCGGCCCCGCCGGGGGCGTGGTGCGCGTGGGGCACGGGCCCGTGGTCCGGGTGGTGCGCGGGCCGGGCGGGAGGCACCGGCGCGGGCGTCGTCGGGGCCGTGTCGGCGGGCAGCCGGGGGTCGGCCTTGGCCGACGCGGCGTGTGCGGCCGGCGTGGTGTGTGCGGCCGGTGTGGCGGGGCGGTCGTGGCCGGGCAGGGGGAGGCCGGCCCTTCTGGCGGCGCGGACCGCCCTCCAGCGGGCCACCGTGCCCAGCACGAAGACGGTGAGGACGATCAGCACCATCAGCTCGCCGATCAGCAGCCCCCAGAAGAGCCCGTAACCGGAGAGGGCCTCCGGGGCGGCGTCCGGCCAGGCGCCCGCGAGGTCGCGCGGGCTGCCGACCAGGTGCCGTATGGCGAGCGGGCTGCGGGTGAAGGTGACCGCGTCCGGCCAGGACCCGTGGCTGAACAGGGCGGCCAGGCCGGTCGCCGTCCACACCAGCAGGGTGAGGCCGAGCAGGAAGGCGAGCAGGCCGACCAGCAGCCCGTCCGGGACGCCGCCCTGACCGTCCGGCCGGCCCTGACCGCCCGGCGTGGCGCTGCGCTTCTCCTCGGGCGGCACCGTCAGGCCACCGACGACTTGGACTCGGGGTACTGGTGGTGCATAAAGGCGGTCGCCCTCTCCTCCGCTTCCAGTTCCGCCGCTCGCAGGGCCTCGGACAGCTCCTCCTCGGCCAGGTCGCTGGCCGACTCGGTCATGGCGCGGTCGGTGAAGACCAGCGGGCGTTCGCTCTCGGTCACCAGGTGCTTGACCACCTGGACGTTGCCGTTGACGTCCCACACCGCGATGCCGGGCGTCAGGGTGGGGATGATCTCCACCGCCCACCGGGGCAGGCCCAGCACACGGCCGGTGGCGCGGGCCTCGTCGGCCTTCTGGGCGTAGATGGTGCGCGTGGAGGCCATCTTCAGGATCGCCGCGGCCTCCTTGGCGGCGGCACCGTCCACCACGTCGGAGAGGTGGTGGACCACGGCGACGAAGGACAGGCCGAGGCGGCGGCCGAACTTCAGCAGACGCTGGAAGAGCTGCGCCACGAAAGGGCTGTTGATGATGTGCCAGGCCTCTTCCACCAGGAAGATGCGCTTCTTGCGGTCGGGCCGGATCCAGGTGTGCTCCAGCCACACGCCGACGATCGCCATCAGGATCGGCATCGCGATCGAGTTGCGGTCGATGTGCGAGAGGTCGAAGACGATCAGCGGCGCGTCCAGGTCGATGCCGACCGTGGTGGGGCCGTCGAACATGCCGCGCAGGTCGCCGTCGACCAGGCGGTCGAGGACCAGCGCCACGTCCAGGCCCCACGCGCGGACGTCCTCCAGGGCGACGTTCATCGCCTCCGCGGACTCCGGCTTGGGGTGGCGGAGCTGCTCGACGATGTCGGTGAGCACCGGCTGGCGGGCCGTGATGGTGGCGTTGACGTAGGCGTGGGCCACCTTGAGGGCGAAGCCGGCGCGCTCGTCGAGGCCGTGGCCCATGGCCACCTCGATGATGGTGCGCAGCAGCGCCAGCTGGCCGGTCGAGGTGATCGCCGGGTCCAGCGGGTTGAGGCGGATGCCGTGGTCGAGGGCGGCGGTCGGGTCCAGGCGGATGGGGGTTATGCCGAGTTCCTGGGCCACCAGGTTCCACTCGCCGACGCCGTCCTCGCCCTGGGCGTCCAGGACGACGACCTGGCGGTCGCGGAAGCGGAGCTGGCGCAGGACGTAGGTCTTCTCCAGCGCGGACTTGCCGTTGCCGGACTCGCCCAGCACCAGCCAGTGCGGGGCGGGCAGCTGCTGGCCGTAGAGCTGGAACGGGTCGTAGATGTAGCCCTTGCCGGAGTACACCTCGCGGCCGATGATCACACCGGAGTCGCCGAGTCCGGGCGCGGCGGTGGGCAGGTAGACGGCCTGCGCCTGGCCGGTGGAGGTGCGCACCGGCAGACGGGTCGTCTCCACCTTGCCGAACAGGAACGACGTGAAGGCTTCCGTGAGGACGGACAGCGGGTCCCGCATCAGAGCATCAGCCCCTACCTTCGGATTCCGGTCGCGAATGGAAGCGTGTTGACGAAGGCGCGGTGGTGCTCGCGGTCGCACCACTCGAGCTTGAGGTACGACTTGCCGGCCGACGCGCGGATGGTGCGCTTGTCCCGGGCGAGCGCCTCGGGGCTGCGGGAGGAGACGGTGATCCAGCCGACCAGGTTGACGCCTGCGGCGCCGCTGGCCAGGTCCTCGCCGCGCTGGTCGAGGCGGGAGTGGGCGGCCATGTCGCGGGGGTCGACGGTGCGGTTCATCTTGGCGGCGCGGCTGGCCTCGGCCTCGTCGTTCGTCTTCTCGGTGAGCATCCGCTCGATGGCGACCTCGGTGGGCTCGAGGTCCATGGTGACGGCGACCGTGCGGATCACGTCGGGGGTGTGGACCAGGAGCGGGGCGAGGAAGTTCACGCCGACCGGGGTCATCGGCCACTCCTTGACCCAGGCGGTGGCGTGGCACCAGGGGTCGCGGGTGGAGGACTCGCGGGTCTTGGCCTGGAGGTAGTTGGGCTCGCGGGCGTCCAGCTCGGCCGGCCAGGCGTTGCGCTTGGACATCGCCTGGATGTGGTCGATCGGGTGGTCCGGGTCGTACATGGAGTGGATCAGCGACGACAGGCGGGCCTGGCCGAGCGGCTGGCGGACCCGGATGTCGGCCTCCTGGAGGCGCGAGCAGATGTCGGTCAGCTCCCTGGCCATCACGACGGCGAGGCCGCCGTCCTTGTCCAGCTTGCGGCCGGGGCCGCGGCGGGCCGCGCGGGCCATGGCGTGCGCCTCGGCCGCCAGTTCGCGGCTGTAGTGCATGCAGGCGACCAGGTAGGCGCGGTGCTGCTCGCTGCTGGTGGAGACCATGGACTGGAGCTGGTCGTAGGAGCGGCGCAGCCACTGCGGGGACCGCTCGTCACCGCGCATCGCGACGTCCTTGGCGTGCGCGTCGGGGTCGGCGGGCAGGGTGCGGGCCAGCATCTGGAGGCGGGTGACGAAGCCGTCCCCGTTGGCGACGTGCTTCAGCAGGGTGCCGAACCGGTCGACCAGCGCCTCCTGGTCCTCGCTGTCGCGCAGGCCCACGCCGGGGCCCTCGATCTCGATGGCGGCGGTGACGGTACGCCGGTCGGCGTGCAGCAGCACGGCGATCTCGTCGGGGCCGAACGGCGCGGACAGCCAGGTGATGCGGCCGATGCCGGGGGGCGGGCCGACCTCGACCTGACGGCCGTCGAGCCGGGTGCCCGCCTCCATGGCGGCCGAGCGGTAGACGGCGTTGGGGCCGCGGACCGTGCGCTTGTAGCTGCGGTTGATCTCGAACCACTTGTAGATCGTGCGGCCCTTGTACGGCACGTACACCGCGGCGATCGACAGCATGGGGAAACCGGCCAGCAGGACGATCCGCGGGGTGAGCAGCGGAACCAGCAGACCGCACATCATGCCGAGGAAGGCACCGGCGATGATCAGCGCGATCTCGCCGGTCTCCCGGTTGCGGCCGATGATCGCGTTGGGGCGGGCGCGGCCGATCAGATACGTGCGGCGGGGCGCGACCGGGTGGGGGACCTGCGCGTGGGTCGTCAACGCCCTTCACCTCCTGTGCGGTTGGTGCGGCTGTCAGAGGCGTGGGGGCTGCCCGCCGGGGCGGTGGGACTCGCCGGGCGGGGAGCGGGGGCGGTGGCCGCGGACCCGCCGCGGGAGCCGTGGGCGGCGACGCCGCCGGAGACCTGGTTGGCGGGGCGCGGCGCGGCGCCGCCGCCGTTGTCGGCGCGGCTGGAGTGCGTCTTGATGCCCTGGGCGACCAGGGTGGCCGGGGAGCTGATCACCGCGGCGGCCTTGCTCTCGGCGCCCTGCATCAGGCGGTTGTTGCGGCTGTTGGCGATCTCGTCGCCGAAGCCGGGGACGAAGCGGTAGATCATCGCGCTGGCGAAGATGGCCAGCAGGATGATCGCCAGGCCGGAGACGATCGCGGCCAGCTCGTCGGGGCCGTCGTCGCCGGCGAGCGCTCCGGCCAGGCCGAGGACGATCACGATGACCGGCTTCACCATGATGACGGCGATCATGATGCCCGCCCAGCGGCGGACGTGGCCCCAGAGGTTCTTGTCGACGAGGCCGGCGTAGACGACGACGCCGAGCAGCGCGCCGACGTAGAGCAGGACGGCGCGGAGGTAGAGCTCCAGGTAGAGGAGACCGGCGGCGACGATGGAGACCAGGGAGACCAGGATCAGCATGATCGGGCCGCCACCCATGTCGTCGCCCTTCTTGAGGGCGGCGGAGAAGGTGCCGAAGAAGGCGTCGGTCTGGTCGCCGGTGGCGCCGGCCAGGACGTCGGTGACGCCGTCGGTCGCGGAGACCACGGTGTAGAGGATCAGCGGGGTGAAGGCGCTGGCGAGCACGGTCAGCCAGAGGAAGCCGACGGCTTCGCCGAGCGCGGTGGACAGCGGGACGCCGCGGACGGCGCGCTTGGCCACGGCGAGCAGCCACAGGACCAGGGTGAGGACGGTCGAGGCGGCGAACACGACGGCGTACTGCTTGAGGAACTGCGGGTTGGTGAAGTCGACGGTGGCCGTCTCCTGGACGAGCTCGCTGAGCTTGGTGACGGTCCAGGACGCGGCGTCGGCGAAGCCCCTTGCGAGGGAGGCGAGGGGGTCCAGGGCGGTGGTGGGGTCGCCGGGGACGCTGTTCGCGCCCACGCCGCCACCGCTGCCGCCGCCTTCGCCGCGTTCGCAGTAGTCCTTGGCGGGGCCGTGGATGAGGTCGCAGGGGTCGTCCGAAGGCGTGGGGGAGGGCGCCGCCACGGCACGAGCGGCCACGAGCTGCATCACAGCGACGATGCCGACAGCGGTGAGGGCGCGTCGTGGGTTACCGCGCATATGTGAACCCTCCGTACTCCTCGACCGCGTTGGCGATCTCTCCCGCACTGGACGCCTTGTCGTCTCCCGGTACGGGAGCCGGGCCGTCCCTCTGGTCGTGGTCGGTGATCTTCCAGTCGCCGCTCACGTACTCGAGCTGCATGGTGATGGTGAACCAACTGTTGGTCACCGGCGTGGTGGAGCCCTCGCCGGCCAGGCCGAGGAGACCGCTGCACCAGACCTCTACCGTTGCCTTGTCCGCGGAGTAGTCGGTGGCCTTCGTGCCAACGGGGGTCGTGCGCGAGACGAAGGTGAAGCCCGTGGGCGCGGAGCCGTCCGTGCCGAGCCCGACGTTCTGGTAGAACTCGGGGCCGTACGCCTTGTCGAGAGTCGACCGGAAGGCGGGCACACGGGAGGGCGTGATGATCGCCTCGAGGATGGTGTCCCGGCGGCCCTTGTCGAACATCTCGGCCGACCCCAGCGCCACCGCGTAGTTCGCTGCCGCGCTCTGGGCGCCCTGCTCGTCGTGGGCGAACCCCGAGGCGACCGGCCGCTCGCCCGTGGGGGCGGTCGGGGATGTGGCGGGGGCGTTGTCGCCGCCGGCGGTGTCGTCGCCGCCACGGTTGGCGAAGGCGATCGCCGCGATGAGCAGGACGATGACGCCCACGCCCGTCACCAGGCCGCGCGAGGACCTGCCGCCGCCACGCCCCCTGCGCGGCGGCAGCTCGTTCCGCTCCGGCATGCGGGTGCGCGTCTGACCGTCGCCGTAGTCGTCCCCGAGACTCATGCGCCGTTCGCCCCTTCGGTCGCGCCGTACGGGAGTTCGTCGTACTGGAACGTGCCAAGGTACGACGGTAGTCCTCCTGGACCCCGTGCGGGCGCGGTGTGGTGACTGGACATCAGGGTGACGCATCCTCAGCCGGTGGGACAGCGGACATGTGGGGGTCTCGGAAGCATCCGGGGGGCGCTCCGGCCGGGACTGGACGGGGTGCCGTGCGCGGGGGTGGTCCGGGCCCGGCTAGACGGCCATGCCGTAGACGATGGTGAACAGCGTGCCGAGTGAACCGATGATGAAGACGCCGGTGAGGCCGGCGATGATGAGGCCCTTGCCCTGTTCCGCGCTGAACGTGTCGCGCAGTGCGGTGGCGCCGATGCGCTGCTTGGCGGCGCCCCAGATGGCGATGCCGAGGCAGAGCAGGATGGCGATGGCCATGACCACTTCGATCATCACCTTCGCCTCGCCGCCCAGGCTGCCGAAGGGGCCCCAGTCCGGAGCGATCCCGCCGATGATGGTGGTGATGTCTCCCTCGTCAGCTGCAAGAAGCATGTAACTCACCGCCCCTGTTGGGTAGTTCCGCGTGGCCTCCGCCGGGTTGCGGAGGACAGGCCTCATTGTCGCCGACGATGACGTGCTGTCATGTCGACTTGGCGTCATTGCGTGGCTGGTTTTGTGTGGCTGTTATGAGGCCGGGGCGACGGGATGTACGGAAAGTCGCCCCGTTCTAACGAGAAGTAATCATATGATCACTTTGTGTATCACGGTCGGGTGCGTCGGGCAACGATCCCGACCGGTTGGGTCGGCGCGGCGCGGCGCGGCGTGGCGCGCCGTGGCCGCGTCGGCCGCGGGGGCGTTCGGCGGGTGGCACGGGCGGCGTCCGGGAGGCGGGGGGCGCACGGCCCCGCGGGATGTTCGTCCCCTCCGCATCGCCGGGCCGTCTGTGGCACTGTCTTGTCCGTGGACGAGTTGAGGGTGAACGACCCCGCGGTACTGGGCCCTTACGTCCTCCATGCCCGGTTGGGGGCGGGAGGCATGGGCCAGGTGTACCTCGGCAGGTCGCCGGGTGGACGTCTGGTGGCCCTCAAGGTCGTCCGGGAGGAGATCACCGGGCATCCCGAGGCGCTGCTGCGCTTCCGGCGTGAGGTCGAGACGGCCCGGGCGGTCCGCAGCGCCTACACGGCCAACCTGATCGACGCCTCCCTGGACGAGGCGCCGTACTGGCTGGCGACGGAGTACGTCCAGGGCCCGACGCTGAGCGCGGCCGTCGGCGAGCGGGGACCGCTGCCCGCGGAGACCTGCCGGGGCCTCTTCGCCGCGCTGGCCGAGGGGCTGGCGGCGGTGCACGCGTGCGGGGTCACGCACCGGGACCTGAAGCCGCAGAACGTGATCCTGTCCCAGCGGGGCCCGCAGTTGATCGACTTCGGCATCGCGCGCGGCGCGGAGCAGACCGCCGTCACCGAGGACGGGGCGTCCGGACCGGGGACGCCGGGCTTCACCGCGCCCGAGGTGCTGATGCGCAACGAGGTCGGGCCCGCCGCCGACGTCTTCGCCCTCGGGGCCACCATCGCGTACGCGGCCACCGGGCGGCCGCCCTTCGGCACCGGTCCCGCGGCGAGCGTCGGCTACCGCGCGGTCTACGAGCCGATCGACCTCGTGGGCGTCGAGGACGGCCTCGCGGAGCTCGTGCGGGCGTGCGTGGCGAAGGACCCCGCCGCCAGGCCCTCGCCGGCCCAGGTGATCGAGCGCTGCGCCGTGGCGGGTGCGCTGGTGGGCGACGTCCACTACGCGGCCCTCGTGGGCGCAGGGGCGGCGGCGCCGCAGGGCCCCGTCGCTGCGGTCCATGGCGGCCCGGTTGCGGCCCAGGGCCACGCCCAGGGCGCGGGGGCCCGGGCCTCGGCCGTGCCGGCCGGGGCTCCGGCAATGCCGCACGATCTGCCCACGCTCGACGGCTACACGCCCACACAGCTCGCCGGCGCGAGCGGGCCGGCTGCCCGGCGGCGGCGCGCGTGGACCGTGGTGGGCACCGTGGCCCTGGTGGCGGCGGTCACCGGAGGCGTGCTGGTGGCCATACCGGACGGCGGGGAGGACGGGGGGAAGAAGGAGCGGGCGGCGAGCGGCGACACCGCCGGGCCGGACGCCAAGGCCTCGGCGTCCCCCTCGGGCGGCGGTGGCGGGAGCGACGCCGTGCCGGAGCCGCCGACGCACATCGAGCAGACCGCTCCCAACGTGACGTACTGGAGCGCGGACCCCCACGACGAGTGGACGGGCGGGCGGTGCAACATCCCGAGCGAGGAAGTCGAGCAGAACTTCCAGTTCGCGGTGCCGCGCGATCCGGCGGACGTCGCGTCCGGCAAAGCCAGGATCGGCATGCGCCTGAAGTACCCCGACGATCCGCCGGGGGACCACTACTACGCGGTCGCCGTGGTGAAGCCTCCGCACGACCAGCCGGTGGCGGAGGCCGAGGCGTCCGGCCTCGGGCTGGTCGAGAACCGCGCGCTCGGGCACGCGAGCAGGATCGTGGACCTCAAGCCCGGCAAGGGCTCGTCGGACACGCCGTGGGTGGAGTTCGTCTACCCCGACGACTTCGGCACGGAGGTCCAGGGGAAGAGCCGGACCGCCGCCAGACCGCTGCGGGACGATCCCGGCGACTGGACTGTCATGTTCCTGCACGTGACGGGTCCGAAGGACTACCGCACCGTCGTCTGCGACGGCTTCACCGTCGCGGAGTAGGCGGGGGACGGCCGTGGGAAGGAGAAGGACCGGCGATGCGCCGGCCGGGTCACCTCGTGGGGGAGGGCTGAGAACGTGCGGAAGGTGTGGCTGACCGGAGGGGCGGTCGTCGGGGCCGTCATGGGCTTCGTCATGTTGCTGGTGATCGGCGTGTACGTCGTCGCCGGCAACCTGGTGAGGGGTGCGACACAGGGCGCCGTGGACGTCGTGGAAGGGTCGGTTCCGGCGCAGTACGTGAAGCTGGTGCGGGACTGGGGAAATCTCTGTCCGGAAATCAACCCCGCCCTGCTGGCCGCCCAGCTGTACCAGGAGAGCGGCTGGGACGCCGACGTGGTGAGCCACGCCGACGCCCGGGGCATCGCGCAGTTCATCCCGAGCACCTGGGCCACCCACGGGATCGACGGGGACCGCGACGGCGACCGGGACATCTGGGACCCGAAGGACGCCATCCCTTCGGCGGCCTCCTACGACTGCGAGCTGGCGAAGTACGTGGACGACGTACCGGGGGACCGGACGAACAACATGCTGGCCGCCTACAACGCCGGCGCCTACCGCGTGATCAGGTCCGGTGGTGTCCCGGCGATCACCGAGACGCAGAACTACGTGAAGCGGATCCGGGCGCTGGAGAAGTCGTTCGCCAAGCCGAAGGCGCGGCTGGAACCGAGCAGGCAGGCGGCCGGCGCGATCATGTACGCGCAGGACAAGCTGGGCACGCCCTACCTGTGGGGCGGCAACGGCACCGCGGACCAGGGTGGCCGGTTCGACTGCTCGGGGCTGACCAAGGCGGCGTACGAGAGCGTGGGGATCGAGCTGCCACGGGTGGCGAACGATCAGTACAACGCCGGGCCGCATCCTTCGAGGGATGAACTTCTTCCGGGCGATCTCGTATTCTTTTCGGACGACCCCACTAATTCCCGGGCGATTGATCACGTAGGGATCTATGTCGGTGGCGGTTACATGATCGACGCGCCCTACACCGGCGCGGTGATCCGCTTCGATCCGGTGGACACCCCGAAGTACTTCGGGGCGACCAGGGTCACCGCCGAGGGCGCGGCGGCGCTGCCGAACGCGGCGTGACGGCGGAGGGATGGTGTGCGTCACGCGCGGATGCGTGTGCGCCACGTGAAGCTCTGCCCTGAGCTGCACGGACGAGTTGCTCTTGGGTAACGTCTCGGTGATCTTTCGCCGGGAAATGGAACCCTTGAGCGAGGGTCGTGCGTTCCTGGTGGTGTACGGGAACCGCACGGGACCCACGTCGCACCACGGGGGTGGACAAGCGGCGCGCACGCGCAAGGGACGCGTGTGCGTTCCGGAGGCACAGATGAAGGGGCCGACTGCACGATGGCTGGACTCGCCGAATCCGGGTCGAATCCCGATGTCGGCCTGCTCTTCGAGATAAACGGCCTGGCCGAGGCGGCCCCCACCTGGTTCGACCGGACCATGGAGTACGTCGGGGAGTACGGGCTGCCGCTCGCCATCGTGGTGATGGGGCTGTGGTGCCTGGTACGCGTCCGGCGGCTCGGCCGGGAGGGCGTCGCGGACCGCGGGTCGGTGGTCGCCTCGGTGGCGGCCATCGCCTGGATGCCGGTGGCGGCGCTGGTCGCCGTCATCGTGAACATACCCATCCGGGGGTTCGTGGAGCGGCCCCGGCCCTTCCTGACGCACCGCGGGCTCGAGGTGCTGGTCGAGGGCAAGGACGACTACTCCTTCGTGAGCGACCACGCGACGCTGGCCATGGCCATGGCGGTCGCGCTCTTCCTCGCCCACCGGAAGTTCGGTGTGGTGGCGATCGTGCTGGCGCTGCTGGCCGGGCTGTCGCGTGTCTACATGGGCGTCCACTACCCGACGGACGTGGCGGGCGGCTTCGCGCTGGGCACCGCGGTGGCCCTGCTGCTCTCGCCGGTCGCCATGGCGGTGCTGACGCCGCTGGTCGGCTGGCTCGGCCGGGTGCCGGGCATCGGGCGGCTGCTCCTGGGCGACGTGGCGCGCGAGGACGGCCGGGCGGCGCGGACGGAGACCCCCTCCTCGGAGGACCGGTCCGCCGGGGGCCCAGACGCCCGCGGTCTCGCCGCCTGACCCGACGAGCGCACGTCACGGGGCCCGTACCTCTGGGAGGTACGGGCCCCGCCCATGTGGGGGGACCGCGCCCGGTGTGCGTGACGGGGGGTGCTACCCGTCGTTAACCGGAACGGCAAGGCCCGTGGGCGGACGAACCCGCATGGGGGTGGCAGGCGATGGGACGGTGGCGGCGGATGCGGCGCGCCGGTGTGGACGTGGCCGTGGCGGCCGCGTGGGCCGCGGTCATGGCCGGCGTCGTCGGCTGCTCCGGCGGGGCCGTCGCGGACGACCGGCGGGCCGGTGGCGCGGACGGTCCGCAGGGCGCCCGGAACCTGCTGAGGCAGGCCGCGGGCCGCCTGGCGGCGGCGGGGACCTCGCGGGCCAGCACCTCGATGGCGATGGCGGCGGGCGGCACGCGGATCGTCATCCGCGGTGAGGGCGTGTACGACTACCGGCGGCAGCGGGGCGAGCTGCTGGTGACGCTGCCGGAGGAGCCGGCCGGGCGGGCGCTGCGGCGGCCGATCACCGAGCTGCTGACGCCCGGGGCGGTGTTCCTGAAGAACCGGGGGGAGGGCGTCCCCCTGGACAAATGGGTGCGGCTGGACGCCGGGGACTCGGCTGACGGGAACCTGGTGACCGGGGGCGCCACGGACCCGCTGGCGGCGGCGGAGCTGCTGCGGGGGACCCGGCGGGCCGAGTACCGGGGGACGGTGGACTTCGCCGGGACGCAGGTGCGGCGGTACGAGGGGGTGGCCCACCTGGGGGACGCGGCGGTGCGGGCGGGGGCGGGGTGGCGGGAAGGGCTGCGGGCGGCGGCGAAAGGGTTCGCCAGTGCGGAGGTGCCGTTCGACGTGTACCTGGACCGTGAGGGGCGGATCCGGAAGGTCCGGCAGGAGTTCAGCTTTCTGAACGAGGCGCGGCGGACGGTGGTGGTGACGTCGACGATGACGCTCTACGACTTCGGGGCGGCGGTCGACGTCCGGCTTCCCGCCGCGGGGGACATCTTCGCGGGGCGCATCGCCTCCCGGTGACCCCCGGGGCGGGGCCGGCGTCCCGTGCGGGGCGTTCCCTCCGCCGCGGTCTTGGTCCTGGTCCTTCCGCCCCGCGGCGCGGGGGCCCTCCGCTCCGCCTGCGCGAGGCCGCCTCACCGTGCGGTCCGTGGACAGTGCCGTTCCTTCCCCGTGCGGCGGGGCCACCGTGCGGTGCACGGATCACGCCCGTCCCGTCTGCGGGCAATCGTGCCGCCAAGGGCGATGGGGGAGGGTGGGCGCCGGCCTCACGTACGCACGCGGCGGCTCGCTCCCCGGAACCTTGGCCTCCTGGGAAGGGGGCGGGTCGGGGGATGGACAGTGCTGTCCGCACGGGGCCGGGCTTGTGCGTGCCGCAGTGAGGTCACGTGCGTAAGGTGCCGCCCGCTTGCGCGTGGTGGATGGGACCGCTCGCTGCGGAGGCTGGGGCCTGCGCCCGCCCGTGCCGCCCTCTGGGCGGCCCAGCCGCCCGCAGAAACGGCGGAGCATGCGTCTGCAGGGCGTGGCTGGGGTGGGCCTGGTGCCGCGCCGGGGCGGGCGAGCAGGCGGCCAGGTGTTGCCTGTGGGGGCAAGGACGGGCGCCGCACGCGCGGGGACGGGCGGCGGACTCCGCGCGCGGGCGGGGCGGGTTACAGGAGGGCGACGAGGTGGACGAGGCCGTAGCAGGCGGCGGCGACCGTCGCCGCGGCCGGCATGGTGATGAACCAACCGAGGACGATGTTCTTGGCCACGCCCCACCGCACCGCGTTGACCCGCTTGGTCGCGCCGACACCCATGATCGCCGAGGTGATCACGTGCGTGGTCGAGATCGGCGCCTTGAAGATGAAGGCGGTCACGAACATGATCGACGCGCCCGTGGTCTCGGCGGCGAACCCCTGCGGCGGATCCAGCTCGATGATCTTGCGCCCCAGCGTCCGCATGATGCGCCAGCCGCCCGCGTAGGTGCCCAGTGACAGCATCAGCGCGCACATGACCTTGACCCACACCGGGATCGCGTCGCCGTACTCCTCGACGTCGGCGATGACCAGGGCCATCACCACGATGCCCATCGTCTTCTGGGCGTCCTGCAGGCCGTGGCCCAGCGCCATGCCGGCCGCGGAGACGGTCTGGGCGATGCGGAAGCCGCGCTTGGCCTTGTGCGGATTGGAGCGCCGGAAGATCCACATGATGGCCGTCATCACCAAGTAGCCGATGACCAGGCCCACCACGGGCGAGATGAACATCGGCAGCACGATCTTCTGCAGGACGCCGTCCCAGAAGACGGTGATCCCGCCGGCCAGGGCCGCGCCCACCATGCCGCCGAAGAGGGCGTGCGAGGAGGACGAGGGCAGGCCGAAGTACCAGGTGAGGAGGTTCCAGGCGATCGCGCCGACCAGCGCCGCGAAGAGGATGCCCATGCCCTTGGAGCCCTGGGGCGTCTCGATCAGACCCTCACTGACGGTCTTGGCGACGCCGGAGCCCAGGAAGGCGCCGAGCAGGTTCATCACGGCGGCCATCGCCAGCGCGGCCCGCGGGGTCAGCGCCCGGGTGGAGACCGAGGTGGCGATCGCGTTCGCGGAGTCGTGGAAGCCGTTGGTGTAGGTGAAGAAGAGCGCGACGCCTACGGTCACGATCAGAGCAAAGGTGTCCATGTCAGGGGTCAGGACTCCTTGACCGAGATCGTCTCCACCGTGTTGGCCACGTGTTCGAAGGCGTCGGCGGCCTCCTCGAGGACGTCCACGATCTGCTTGAGCTTGAGCACCTCGATGGCGTCGTACTTGCCGTTGAAGAGCTGGGCCAGCAGCTTGCGGTGGATCTGGTCGGCCTGGTTCTCGAGGCGGTTGACCTCGATCCAGTACTCGGTGAGGTTCGACATGGTGCGCAGGTTGGGCATGGCCTCGGCGGTCAGCTCGGCCGCGCGCGCCAGTACCTCGATCTGCTGCTCGACGCCCTTGGGGAGTTCCTCGACGTTGTAGAGGACGACCAGGTCGACGGCCTCCTCCATGAAGTCCATGATGTCGTCGAGCGAGCCGGCGAGGGTGTAGATGTCCTCGCGGTCGAACGGCGTGATGAAGGACGAGTTCAGTTGGTGGAAGATCGCGTGGGTGGCGTCGTCGCCCGCGTGTTCCGCGGCCCGCATCCGCTCGGCGATCTCGCCCCGCGCGGACGGCTCCGCACCGAGCAGTTCCAGCAGGAGCTTGGAGCCCGTGACGATGTTGTCCGCGGAGGCGGAGAACATGTCGTAGAAGCTCGTCTCCCTGGGGGTCAGACGAAAGCGCACGTGGGGTCCTCGGAGGGTCTTCGAATCGGTCAGGGTGATGCTAGGCCCATCAGGTGGCCGCTGCTAATGGAGCGGCGTGCCGGAATCCAGTGTCGTCCATCCGCTCCGCTGCGGCCGTAACCCCATCTACCCACCGAACGCGAGTACCATATACCCGGCAGGGGTATGCATCTCGGGTAGGCCGTCGGGGTCCGGCCGTGACATATGTGACACACGAGGCGAGGAGGCTGCCGGAGATGGCGACGACGCCGGAGGCCGGGCAGGCCGTGGAGGCCCCCGCCGAGGAGCACGGGGCCCAGGAGCGGGCGGCAGGCGGGCACGGGGCCGGGGAGCCCGGGCAGGACCGGGCCGCGGACGCCGCCGCGAACGGGCACCACTACGGCTATCACGCGCAGAAGGCCGAGCACCTGAAGCGCCTGCGGCGGATCGAGGGGCAGATCCGCGGTCTGCAGCGGATGGTCGAGGAGGACGTCTACTGCATCGACATACTCACGCAGGTCTCCGCCTCGACCAAGGGGCTGCAGTCGTTCGCGCTGCAGTTGCTGGAGGAGCACCTGCGGCACTGTGTGGCCGACGCGGCGGTCAAGGGCGGCGACGAGATCGACGCGAAGGTCGAGGAGGCCACCAAGGCCATCGCCCGGATGCTGCGCACCTGACGGTCCGCTGCGCACCCTGACGGTCCCGGCCGGGCCGGGGCGGCACTCAGCGTGCGGCGCGCCGGTCCTCCCTGACGCGGAGGATCTCGTCGATGCTCGCCTGGCTGAGCCGGTCGACGTTCGCCGAGGACGCGGCGATCATCAGGTCGCCGCAGATCTCTATCTCGGCGAGAGCGATCGGGTCCTGGACCTGTCCCGGTGCGCCGAGCGGAGCCACGCTGATCACCTCTCCTTCTGCCGGAGCCCGTACGGGCTTTCCAGAGTAAGGAGCGACGGCGGTCGGCGCATGGCACGGACGGGCTAGTCCGGTGGGCCCAGAAGGTCCGGGACGGAAGGTCCGGGACGGAAGCTCCGGGACGGAAGGTCCGGAGCCCAGAAGGTCCGGAGGGGTCCGCGCCGGTGCGGCGCGGACCCCGGGGCCTCGCGGTGGCACCGCCATGCAGCACCGCGAGGAGCTTGCGAGGAGCTCCGGGGGAGCTCGTGGGGGACCGCCGGATCAGCCGAAGCGGCCCGAGATGTAGTCCTCGGTGTCCTGCACCGACGGGTTGGAGAAGATCCGCTCGGTCTCGTCGATCTCGATCAGCTTGCCGGGCCGGCCGATCGCCTCCAGGTTGAAGAAGGCGGTGCGGTCAGAGACACGGGCCGCCTGCTGCATGTTGTGGGTGACGATGACGATCGTGTACTGCTCCTTGAGCTCACCGATCAGGTCCTCGATGGCGAGCGTGGAGATCGGGTCGAGGGCCGAGCAGGGCTCGTCCATCAGCAGGACCTTGGGCTGCACGGCGGTCGCCCGCGCGATGCACAGGCGCTGCTGCTGGCCGCCGGAGAGGCCGGAGCCGGGCTTGTTCAGGCGGTCCTTGACCTCGTTCCAGAGGTTGGCGCCGCGCAGGGACTGCTCGACGACGCCGTCGAGCTCGGACTTCTTGTAGCTGCCGTTCAGCCGCAGGCCGGCCGCCACGTTGTCGTAGATCGACATGGTGGGGAACGGGTTGGGCCGCTGGAAGACCATGCCGACCTCCCGGCGCACCGACACGGGGTCGATCCCGGGGCCGTACAGGTCCTCGTCGTCCAGCATCACCTTGCCCTCGACGCGGCCGCCGGGGACGACCTCGTGCATGCGGTTCAGGGTGCGCAGGAACGTGGACTTGCCGCAGCCGGAGGGGCCGATGAAGGCGGTCACCGAGCGGGGTTCGATGGTCATCGAGATATCCTCGATGGCCTTGTGGGCGCCGTAGAAGGCGGAGAGGCCGCTGACGTCGATTCGCTTGGCCATTTCAGTCACTTCCAGAATTTTCAGCGGGGCGTCTTCCAGCGGGCGATGCCGCGGGCCACCAGGTTGAGGATCATCACGAAGGCGATCAGCGTCAGTGCCGCCGCCCAGGCGCGGTCGTAGGCCGCGGTCGAGCCGGCGCTGTTGATGTACTGCTGGTAGATGTAGAGCGGCAGCGACGCCTGGGCTCCCTCGAAGGGATTGGCGTTGATGAAGTTGTTGCCGAAGACCAGCAGCAGCACCGGGGCGCTCTCGCCCGCGATACGGGCGATGGCGAGCATCACGCCGGTGGTGATGCCGCCGACCGCGGTCGGCAGGACGACCTTCAGGATGGTCCGCCACCTGGGCACACCCAGGGCGAGGGACGCCTCGCGCAGCTCGTTGGGGACGAGCTTGAGCATCTCCTCGGTGGAGCGGACGACGACCGGCAGCATCAGGATGGCCAGCGCCAGCGAGCCGGCGAAGCCGAACGGCTGCAGGTCGAGCATGAGCATCAGGCTCAGGATGAACAGGCCGGCCACGATGGACGGGATGCCGGTCATCACGTCGACGAAGAAGGTGACGGCCCTGGCGAGCGCGCCCCGGCCGTACTCCACCAGGTAGATCGCGGTGAGCACCCCGACCGGGGCGGCGATCAGGGTGGCGAGGCCCACCTGCTGCGCGGTGCCGAGGATGGCGTGGTAGATGCCGCCGCCGGGCTCGGCGTCGGCCACGACGCCCATGGAGTGGGTGAGGAAGTACCCGTCGAGGACCTTCACGCCGCGCACCGCGGTCTCCCAGACGAGGGAGAGCAGGGGGACGACGGCGAGCAGGAAGGCGACCCAGACCAGGCTGGTGGCGACGCGGTCCTTGGCCTGCCGGCGGCCCTCGACCTTGGCGGAGAGCGCGAAGGTGCCGAGGACGAACAGGACGGCCGCGATCAGCCCCCACTGGACGCGGCTGTGCAGGCCGAAGGCGAGCCCGGCGGCCACGGCGACGGCGACCGCGGTGACGGCGACGCCCCAGGGGGCCCACTTCGGGAGCCGGGCGCCTTGCAGGGAGACGGGCTTGAGAACGGTCGTGGTGCTCATGCGTTGGCCCCCGAGTACTCCTTGCGGCGGGCGATGATCACGCGTGCGGCGCCGTTGACCAGCAGGGTGATGACGAACAGGACGAGACCGGAGGCGATCAGCGCGTCACGGCCCTGCTCGTTCGCCTCGCCGAACTTGCTGGCGATGTTCTGGGCGAAGGTGCCACCGCCCGGGTCGAGCAGGCTGGCCTGGATGTCGAAGGTGGGCGACAGGACGGTCGCCACGGCCATGGTCTCGCCGAGCGCGCGGCCGAGGCCCAGCATCGAGGCGGAGATCACGCCGGAGCGGCCGAAGGGGAGCACCGACATGCGGATGACCTCCCAGCGCGTCGCGCCGAGGGCGAGCGCGGCCTCCTCGTGCGCCTTGGGCACCTGGCGGAAGACCTCGCGGCTCACGTTGGTGATGACCGGCAGGATCATGATCGCCAGCAGGATGCCGACGGTGAGCATGGAGCGCGCCGGGCCGCCCTGCCAGGAGAAGAGGCCGGTCCAGCCCAGGTACTCGTTCAGCCAGCTGAAGAGGCCGTTCATGTGCGGGACCAGGACCAGCGCGCCCCACAGGCCGTAGACGATCGACGGCACGGCCGCGAGCAGGTCCACCACGTAGGCGATGGGGCCGCTGAGCCTGCGCGGCGCGTAGTGGGTCAGGAAGAGCGCGATGGCCACCGCGACCGGTACCGCGATGACCATGGCGATCACCGAGGACACCACGGTGCCGAAGGCCAGCACGGCGATGCCGAACACCGGCTCGGTGCTGTTGGGGTCCCACTCGAAGGTGGTGAGGAAGTTGCCCTGGTCCTTGCTGATGGCGAGGGCGGCGCGGTAGCTCAGGAACACCGCGATCGCGGCCATCACGGCCAGCAGCAGGATGCCCGAGCCGCGGGAGAGGCCGAGGAAGACGCGGTCGCCCCGGCGGGTCGTGCCGCGGGCGGTGCGGGGCGCGCCGGACGTCGGGGCCGGCTTCCCGTCCGGGCCCGGGTCGGAGGGCGCGGGGGTCGTGGCCGCGCCCGCGGAAACGGTGTCGTCGTCGCCCGCTTGGGGCTTTCGTGTCGATATGTCCATCAGGATCTCCGGTCTGCGGGGCCGTGGCCCGCCCTGGTGGTGCTGGGCGGGCCCGCGGCTCCTGGCGGCGGTGCACCGGACGGAGCCCGGCCGGGGGCCGGGCTCGCGGGGGTCAGGCGAGGCCGTCGATGGTCTCGCGGACCTTGCCGATGATCTCGTCGGGGATCGGGGCGTAGCCGGCGTCGGCGAGCAGCCCCTGGCCGTCCTCGCTCGCGATGTAGTTCAGGAAGGCCTTGGTCGCCGGGAGCGTCTCGGGCTTGTTGCCCTTGTCGCAGACGATCTCGTAGGTGACCAGGACGATCGGGTAGGCGTTGTCGGCGGTGGTGCCGTAGTTCAGCTCCAGGGCCAGGTCCTTGCCGGTGCCCACGATCTTGGCGTCGGCGATGGCGTTGGAGGCGTTCTCCACGGTCGCGGCGACCGGGGCGGAGGCGCCGGTGGCGATGGAGACGGTGGTGCTGTCCTTGGCGTAGGAGAGCTCCATGTAGCCGATGGCGCCCTCGGTCTGCTTCACCTGCTGGGCCACGCCGCTGGAGCCGGAGGCCGCCTGGCCGCCCTTGGCCTGCCAGGACTTGCCGCCCTCGTACTTCCAGTCGTCCGGGGCCGCGGCGATCAGGTACTTGGTGAAGTTGTCCGTGGTGCCGGACTCGTCGGAGCGGTGGAAGGCCTGGATCTTGGTGGACGGCAGCTCGGCGTCCGGGTTCAGCTTCTTGATCGCCGCGTCGTCCCAGGTGGTGATCTTCGAGTCGAAGATCTTCGCCAGGGTCGGGGCGTCCAGGACCAGACCGTCCACGCCGGGGAGGTTGTAGGAGACCGCGATCGGGCCGCCGACCATGGGCAGGTCGATCGCCTGGCCGTCCTTGCAGATCTTCTTGGACTCCTCGATCTCCTCCGGCTTGAGCGCGGAGTCGGAGCCGGCGAAGGCGACCTGGCCCTGGGTGAACGCGGTGATGCCGGCGCCCGAGCCGGAGCCCTTGTAGTTGATCTGGAGGGCGCCCTGGCAGGCGGCGGAGAACTGCTTCACCCACGCGTCTATCGCGTTCTTCTGCGCGGAGGAGCCGTCCGCGAGGAGCTGGCCCTTGGCGTCGCCGCAGTCGATCGCGCCCGCCTTCGGGGTGTTGGTGCCGCCGGTGCCACCGGTCTCGCTCGTCGCGTCCGAGCCGCACGCCGTGAGGGCCAGGGCGCCGGAGACGGCGAGGGCGCCGAGGGTCAGGGCCCGCCGGGTCCGGCGCCGGGTCATGCGCTGAAGCGTCACTTTTCGTGGATTCCTTCCGGGAGCCGCCCGGGTGGTTGGTGTCCGGTGGCGGCGTGCGAAGTGTCGGGTGCCGGGGGGTGTCTTTGCGTCGGTTTCCCCGCCGTCGAGGTCGAAATTAGGCCGGTGAGGTGACGGGGTCGACGGGGGAGGGTGAACGGCGGGTGAATCCGGGGGGACGGGGCGGTGAGGTCGCCGCGGGGTGGGGTGCCTGTGCCGTTCCGCCGCCGTGGCCCTGTGCCCTTGCCACGGCGCGCCGCGCCGTGCCGTGCCGTTCTCCGTGCGTGCCGCCTTGCGTGTGGCGCCGCCGGCCCGCCTCGGATGCCGCGGCGCGTGCGGGTGCCTTGCCTGCCGTCCGCCTTGCGGGTGTCCCGGCCCCGGTGCGCGGGGGGCTGGGCCGGCCCCGAACCCCTGACCGCGCGCAGCCAAGCGCCGGGCCCGGGGGACGCCCGTCCCGTTCACGCAGCCGCGTTCGCCCGCCGTTCTGCGCGCCGCCCGCCGTTCTGCCGGCGGCTGGGCCGCCCCGGGGGCGATGGGGGAGGGCGGGCGCAGGCCCCGGCCTCCGCGGCGAGCGGTCCCATCCACCACGCGCAAGCGGGCGGTGCCGTACGCACGTGACCTCACTGCGGCGTGCCCAAGTCCGGGCCAGGCGGACAGCACTGTTCATCCCCCTACCCGCCCCCTCCCGGGAGGGCTTACCTCCCGCGGAGCGAGCCGTCGCGTGCGTACGTGAGGCCTGCGCCCACCCTCCCCCCTGCTCGAGCGGCACGATTGCCCGCAGACGGGGGCGGGGTCAGAGGCGGGGTCAGAGGGGGAGGGAGAGGAAGGTGGTCAGGAGGGGGTGGTCGTGGGGGTGGGTGAGGTGCTGGTGGGCGGTGGGGGCGGGGTGCCAGTGGAGGGCGTCGACCTCGTGGGTGGGCGTGAAGGTGTCGGGGGAGGCCGTCTCGGCGGCCCAGTAGTCGACCCGCTTGGGGCGGTCGCCCACCGTGTAACGGACGGTGGGCAGGCGCGGCCCGAGCCGGACGTGGTGACCGGTCTCCTCGGCGACCTCGCGCACCGCCGCCTGCTCCGGCGTCTCGCCGGGATCCAGCTTCCCTTTGGGGAAGGACCAGTCGTCGTACTTCGGTCTGTGGACGAGACAGACCTCCAGGTCGCCGGAGGGGGCGCGGCGGTACAGGACGCAGCCGGCCGCCAGGATCGTTTCGTCGGAGTTGGAGTCGGAGTCGGTCGTCGTCATGGCACGGTCACCGTGTTCCGGGGGCGGGGGAGGGACTGCCAGGTGCGGTGGAAGGCATGGCGCGCGGCGAGGACCTCGTGGCGCTGGTGGGCGTGGAGGTTGCCCAGGGCGTAGGCCGTCGCGGGGGCGATCCGCGGCGTGCGGGCGGCCGCGGCGGCGACCGAGGCGGCCTCGGCGGCGTCCCGGTGCCGGTCGAGCGCCCGGGCCGCGGCGACCAGGCGCGGCGGGACCGGTCCGCCGAGTGCCTCCACCGCGTACCGGTGCAGCCGCAGGAGCAGCCGCACCTGGTGCCAGGCGGGATCCCCGTCCCCGTCCCCCGGGCGCCCCTGGCAGGGGCCGGCGTCGCCGTACGGGAGCGCGTCGCCGTACGGGCCGGGGTCGGGGTCGGTGGCGGGGTCGGCGTCGGGTCCGGGCCCGGCCGGCAGTGCGGCCACCGCGTCGGCCAGCCGCACCTCGGCCGTGCCGGCCTGCTCCCGCAGAACGGCGCAGGCGGCGGCGTCGCCCCGCAGCGGGACCTCGCCGCCCAGCAGGGCGACCGCGTCGGCCAGGGCGTGGAACCGTGCCGAGCCCAGTGCCTCCAGCACCGCCGAGTGGGCCCGGCCGCGGGCCAGGGTGAGGCGCCGCTCCAGCAGCGCTGCGGCCCTGGCCGCGCCGAGGTCGCCCGGCGGTTCCTGGAGCGCGGCCTGGAGGCGTCGCAGGGTGGCCGCGTGCAGCCGTTCCTGGGCCAGGGCGCCGGAGAACCAGGCCAGCTCACGCCGTAACCCGGCCGACCAGGCGGGATCGAACGCCGCGTGGAAGGTGTGCAGCGTCGCCCCGATCCGGCGCGCGGCCCTGCGCAGGGCGGGCGCGGAGTCCCCGCCCTGCGCGGGACCGCCGCCCGCGGACCCGGTCTGCGCGCGCAGGAAGTCGGTGGCCTGCGCGCGCAGGTAGGCCGTGAGCGCCGGGGCGGCGCCGGCGGGGTGCTGGACGTCAGGGTGTTGCTGGGCCACGCCGGCGCCTCCGGGCGTCGATGAGCATCTCCTGGACATGCGGCAGCGGGCGCCCGTCCGGGTCCGTGGAGTGCCGGGTCCACTCGCCGTCCGGGCCGAGGTGCCAGGACGAGGTGGAGTCGGACATGCCGGTCTCCAGGAACCGGTTGAGGGTGGCCCGGTGGGTCGGGTCGGTGACCCGGACCAGTGCCTCGATGCGGCGGTCGAGGTTGCGGTGCATCATGTCGGCGCTGCCGAACCACACCTCGGGCTCGCCGCCGTTGGCGAACGAGAAGATCCGCGAGTGTTCGAGGAACCGGCCGAGCACCGACCGGACCCGGATGTTCTCCGACAGCCCCGGGACGCCGGGCCGCACCGCGCAGATGCCGCGGACCCAGACGTCCACCGGCACCCCGGCCTGGGAGGCGCGGTAGCAGGCGTCGATGACCGCCTCGTCCACCATCGAGTTGACCTTGATCCGCACGTGGGCGGGCCGGCCGGCCCGGTGGTGGCGGATCTCCTTGCCGATCCGCTGGACCAGCCCGTCGCGCAGCGACTTGGGCGCGACCAGCAGTCGGCGGTAGGTCTCCCGGCGGGAGTAGCCGGAGAGCCGGTTGAAGAGGTCCGAGAGGTCCGCGCCGACCTGCGGGTCGGCGGTGAGCAGGCCGAGGTCCTCGTAGAGGCGGGCCGTCTTGGGGTGGTAGTTGCCGGTGCCGACGTGCGAGTAGCGGCGCAGGTTGTCGCCCTCCTGGCGGACCACCAGCGACAGCTTGCAGTGCGTCTTCAGCCCGACCAGGCCGTAGACGACGTGGCAGCCGGACTCCTCCAGCTTGCGCGCCCACTTGATGTTGGCCTGCTCGTCGAAGCGGGCCTTGATCTCCACCAGCACCAGGACCTGCTTGCCGGCCTCGGCCGCGTCTATGAGGGCGTCGACGATCGGCGAGTCGCCGGAGGTGCGGTAGAGGGTCTGCTTGATGGCCAGCACGTCGGGGTCGGCGGCGGCCTGCTCCAGGAAGGTCTGGACGGAGGTGGAGAAGGAGTCGTAGGGGTGGTGCAGCAGCACGTCCCGCTCGCGCAGCGCGGCGAAGATGTCGGGCGCGGAGGCGGACTCCACCTCGGCCAGGTCGCGGTGGGTGCCGGCGATGTACTTGCGGTACTTGAGGTCGGGGCGGTCCAGGCCGGCGATGCCGAACAGGCCGGTGAGGTCCAGCGGCCCGGGCAGCGGGTAGACCTCGGCCTCGGTGATCTTCAGCTCGCGGACCAGCAGGTCCAGGACGTGCCGGTCGATGGACTCCTCGACCTCCAGGCGCACCGGCGGGCCGAAGCGGCGC
Organism: Streptomyces abyssomicinicus; assembly: GCF_008974245.1. GTDB lineage: Bacteria > Actinomycetota > Actinomycetes > Streptomycetales > Streptomycetaceae > Streptomyces > Streptomyces abyssomicinicus. The sequence continues at coordinate 26,700 of NZ_BBZI01000011.1, forward strand.
CGCATCAGCTCCTTCTCGAGGGCCTTGAGGAGGTTCTCGGCGTCGTCCTCCTCGACCTCCAGGTCCTCGTTGCGGGTCAGCCGGAAGGCGTGGTGCTGGAGCACCTCCATGCCTGGGAACAACTCCTCCAGGTGCGCGGCGATGACGTCCTCGATGGGGACGTAGCGCTCCGGGGAGGCCTCCAGGTAGCGGGAGAGGGACGGCGGCACCTTGACCCGGGCGAAGTGCCGGTGGCCGGAGACCGGGTTGCGGACGACGACGGCCAGGTTGAGCGAGAGGCCGGAGATGTAGGGGAAGGGGTGCGCGGGGTCCACGGCGAGCGGGGTGAGCACCGGGAAGATCTTGGAGCGGAACAGCGTGAAGAGCCGCGCCTGCTCCTTCTCGGTCAGCTCCCCCCAGCGCACGACGTGGATGCCCTCCTCGGCGAGGGCGGGGGCGACGTCCTCGTGGAAGCAGGCGGCGTGCCGGGCCATCAGCTCGCGGGAGCGGGCCCAGATCATCTCCAGCACCTCACGGGGCTGCAGCCCGGAGGCGGAACGCTGGGCGACGCCGGTCGCGATGCGGCGCTTCAGGCCGGCGACGCGGACCATGAAGAACTCGTCCAGGTTGCTGGCGAAGATCGCGAGGAAGTTGGCGCGCTCCAGCAACGGCGTGTTCGGGTCCTCGGCGAGTTCGAGGACACGCTCGTTGAACGCGAGCCAGCTGCGCTCCCGGTCCAGGAAGCGGCCCTCGGGGAGGGGGCCGTCGCCCTGGCGGACCTCCTGGTAGCCGTCGAAGTCCGGCCCGGTCTCGACCTGCTCCTCGGGCAGGTGCGGGCGCGGAGGTTCCTGCTCGTGCCCGACCGGTATCAGACCGACCGTGGCCGCCGTGGAGCCGTGGGCGGCGGGGTCATGGGCGCTGAGGTCCTGGGAACGGAGATCCTGGGAACGGAGATCCTTGGAACGGGGGTCCTGGGCACTGGGCTCGCTCATGTACCCATTGTTCCGCGTGGCGTCCTCGTATGGCATGTCGGATCGGGCGCGTGGAAGCACCCGGAGGTGAGCGTTCCGCCTGCTCACGCCGCCTGTGCGCGACGTCGCGGGCCCGGAGGGCGCGCCGTCGCCCCCCGAGGGGATGTCCTCGGGGGGCGGCGGCCCGGCATCGGAAGAGGGAGGTTTCACCACGTGGGAAGGGTCCCAAGCGAGCCTTAATGCCGGGTTACGGGCAGTTGGCTGCCAGGCGTCAGGCCGTACGGCGGCGAAGGACGCGGTATGACAGGAATACCGCGAGGGCGGCGACGGCGAGCCAGATGCCGGACTCCACGAGCTGGAGCGGCCAGTAATGGCTCTTGGGGTGGTAGCTCGCCCAGACGTCGCTGTAGCCGTCGGCCTTGAGGCAGGCGTAGAAGTCACCGGCGTCACCGGCCCGGCCGTCGTCGCCGAGGACGGCGTCCAGGCAGTCGTAGTCGTAGGCGACGTGCTCGCCGGACCCGGTCACCGCGCCGCTGTCCAGCGGCCACTCGCCGGCAAAGGCGTCCCACCTGGGCGACGGCTCGTCCGCGGCGTAGCCGAGGCGGGTCTCGGACGGCCAGAGCCGGTGACGGCCGAGCGCGAACGTGACGGTGCCCGCGGTCATCAGCAGCAGCCCGGTGCCGAGCGACGCCAGCGACCGTCGGAGCAGGAACCCGAGCAGGGCGCCGACGGCCACCGCGCACAGCGCGCGGGGCACTGCGACGACGCCCATCGCGGTGAAGAAGTCCTCGCTCCACCACTGCGGGGCCCCTCCGTACCAGACGACGTCGCGGACGTCGACGCCCGCCGCGGCGACGGGCCGGTACACCGCGAGCAGCAGGGCGATGCCCGCGCCGACGGCCACGGCGGGCACCGCCAGCTTGGCGGTGAGCCAGCGGGCGGGCGACACCGACTGGGTCCAGGCCAGTTCGGCGGTGCCGGTCTCCAGTTCCCTGGCGGTCAGCGAGGCCGACGCCCAGGCGCCGGCCAGGAACGGGGCGGCGACGATGGCGTAGAGCCCGAGGCGCAGCAGGGTGTCGTAGACCGACCAGACGTCCTCGAGCTCCTTGGGGCAGCGGAGGTAGGGCGCGTTCCCGGGTTCGCAGGAGGCGAGCAGGGCCTGGGTGTCGTCGCCCATCGTCGTCCAGGCCCAGAGCAGCAGTCCGGTGAAGAGGGCGACGTAGGCGACCCACAGCCACAGGGCCCAGCGGTGGAGGCGGAGCATGGTGCGGATCAGCCCGCCGGGGGCCTTCGCCGGTGCGGAGGCGGGGGCGGGGGTGCGCGGTGTCAGGGTGGCGGCGGTCATGCGGCACGCTCCCGGGGGGCCGTCCGGTGGCGGATGACGCGGTAGGAGACGAACACCGCGAGGGCGGCGACGACGAGCCAGATGCCGGACTCCATCAGCTGGAGCGGCCAGCGGTGGCTCTCGGGGTGGTAGGAGATCCAGACGTCGGTGAAGCCCCGGTCCTCGAGGCAGGCGTAGTACGCGTCGGAGTCGAAGGCCCCGCCGCCGTCCCCGTAGCCCGCTTCCATGCACCCGTACCCGGCCAGTTCGCCGGACTGCCCGGCCAGCTCGCCGGACTCCGTCACCGCCCCGGTGGACATCTGCCACTCGCCCGGGTCGGTGCTCGTGTAGGGGGAGCCGGCGGGGGTGTCCCTGCCGTAGCGGATCTCGGTAGGCCACAGGAACCGGCGGCCGAGCACGAAGGCGAAGATGCCACCGCCCACCAGCACCAGCCCGGTGCCCAGTGACGCCAGCGTCCGCTTCAGCAGCAGGCCGAGCAGGACGCCGACGGCCACCGCGCACAGGACCCGGGGCAGCACGACGACGCCCATGGCGGTGAAGAGGTCCTCGTTCCACCACGACGGCGTCCACTGCCGGATCTCGGTGAAGAGGGGGGCGCCCTCCAGGTGGGCGAGCCGGTACAGGCCGAGCAGCAGCGCGGTGCCCGCGGTGGCGACCACGGCCGGGAGGGCCAGCTTGGCGGTGAGCCAGCGGGCGGGGGTGACGGACTGGGTCCAGGCCAGTTCGGCGGTGCCGGTCTCCAGTTCCCGGGCCGTCAGCGAGGCGGCCGCCCAGGCGCCCACCAGCAGCGGGGCGAGGAGGATGGCGAAGAAGCCCAGGCGCATGAACTCCTGGTAGGTGGACAGGGCCTCGTACACGCCGTTCGCGCAGTAGGGCTGCGCCGGCCCTCCGAGGTCGCAGCCCGCGGCCACGGACTCCAGACCGTTCGCCGCCGGCCCCCACGCCCACAGCAGCAGGCCCGAGCCCACGGCGACGTAGGCGATCCACATCCACAGCGCCCAGCGGTGGAGCCGGAAGACGGTCCAGGTCAGCCCGCCCGGAGCCGTTGCCCGGGCCGCCGTGTCCTCGGCGTGCGGCGGGGCGGGCGAGGTCGTCGTCGTGGTCATGCGGCGGGCTCCCGGAGGTAGGAGAGGACCAGTTCCTCCAGCGTCGGGGTGGACGCCTCGTGGGCCTCGGGCAGCGGCCCCGCGGGGCGCACCAGCGCGGTGATCTGACGGCCCGTGGTGCGGGACTCGATCACGGTGTGGCCGTCCAGTGAGGCGTCGGCGGGGCCGGTGACCAGGGTGTGGGAGGCCAGGACGTCCTCCAGCTCGCCCTGGAGGCGGACCCGGCCGCGGCGGATCAGCAGGAGGTGGTCGCAGGAGCCCTCCAGTTCCGCGATGACGTGCGAGGACATGACCACCGTGGTGCCGTGTTCGGCGGCCTCGGCCATCAGCTCGCCCATCAGCTGGTGGCGGGCGAGCGGGTCGAGGTCGGCCATCGGCTCGTCCAGCAGCAGGAGTTCGGGCCGCTTGCCGAGCGCCAGGGCCAGGGCGACCCGGGTGCGCTGGCCGCCGGAGAGGCTGCGGACGGTGGCGGTCGGATCCAGGTCGCCCTGGGCGACGATGCGTTCGGCCGTCGCCTGGTCCCAGCGCGCCGGGTTGAGCGCGTGGCCCAGCCGCAGCGTGTCGATCACCGTGAGCTGGCCGTGCAGCGGCTTGTTCTGGGCGACGTGGGCGAGGCGCTCGCGCACGTCGCCGGGGCCCTGGCCGAGGACCCGGATCGTGCCCTCGGTGGGGCGGGCCAGGCCCGCCGCCAGGGAGAGCAGCGTGGACTTGCCGGCGCCGTTGGGGCCGACGACCGCGCAGACGCGGCCCGCGGGAAGGCTGAACGAGCAGTCCCGCAAGGCCCAGTTGACGCGGCGGCGGGGGAGCAGGCGGCTGTAGCGCCTGCCCAGGGTCTCCGCCTCGATGGCGATGTCGGTCATCGGTGGTCCCCCCCAAAGGGATAGAGGTCGTCCAGGACGGAGGTGAACAGCGCGGACACGTCGTCGCGTTCCAGGCCGGACTCCTTGGCCCGCTTCGTCCACGCGGCGAGGTCGTCCCGCAGCGGGGCCGAGTCGGCGGTGGCGGGGCCGAGGGAGCGCCGGACGAACGTGCCGAGGCCGCGCCGGGCCTCCACCAGGCCCTCGCGTTCCAGCTCGCGGTAGGCCTTGAGGACGGTGTTCGGATTGATGGCGGTGGCGGCCACGACCTCGCGGGCCGTGGGCAGCCGGTCACCTGGTTCCAGCAGGCCCAGTCTCAGGGCGTGCTTGGTCTGCTGGACGATCTGCAGATAGGTGGCGACGCCGCTGCGCCGGTCGATGCGGTACTCGACCACTCGACAACACCCTTTCACTAATTGAGTAGTGGAAGGGTGGTGCAAGAGAGGGGGCGGCGTCAAGTCGCCGCCCCCTCGGGCCTGTTGCCGCCTGCTGGCGTCAGAGTTCGGTGCGGTACATCAGGTCCGTCTCGTGGGTGGTGAAACCGAGGCGCTCGTAGACGGTGACGGCGGCCTTGTTGTCACCGTCGACGTAGAGCATCGCGGCCGGCAGCCCGCGCTCCGCGAGGTGGCGCAGGCCGGTGACGGTGAGCGCCTTGCCGAGGCCGCCGCCCTGGGCGCCGGGGCGCACGCCGACCACGTAGACCTCACCGATCCCACCGTCGCCTTCCTCGGCGTGCACCTTGGTCCAGTGGAAGCCGACCAGCTCGCCGTCCTTCTCCGCGAGGAAGAACCCTTCCGGGTCGAACCAGGACTCCGCCTCGCGGTCGTCCAGGTCCCGCTGGGTCAGCGAACCCTGCTCGGGGTGGTGGGCGAAGGCCTCGGCGTTGACGGCCAGCCAGGCGGCGTCGTCCTGACCGGGCACGAAGGTGCGGACGGTGACGCCCGGCGGGAGGACCGGCTCGGGCAGCTCGGGTGCGTCCGCGCCGGTCAGCGGCCGCCGCATCTGGCGGAGTTCACGGAAGAGGGTGAGGCCGAGGACCTGCGCCAGGTGGCGGGCGGAGGCGTGGCCGCCGTGTGCCCACACCCGCAGGCGCTTGCCGGTGGCCGCGAGCAGCGCACTGCCCAGCGCCCGGCCGTGGCCCCGGCCGCGGTGCGAGGGGTGTACCACCAGTTCGGCGGCGGGCGCCTCGACGAGCTCGGAGCCGTCCAGCTGGGCGTAACCGGCCAGTTCGCCGTCGCCCACGGTGAGCAGCAGGTGGGCGATGCCGGGGCGGGGCTCGCCGCTCCTCAGGTGCAGCCGGCCCTGCTCGGACACGGCGTGCTGGCCGTCCGCGTCCAGGGCGGCCGACAGCAGGGCGGTCACCTCGTCGACCTGCTCGGGGGTGAGGCGGTCCAGGGTGTCGATCTGGCGGGGACTCAGGGGGCTGGTCATGCTCCGAGCGTATGGCCTGCGCCCGGTGCGTCACAGGTCAGCGGTGGTCGTCCGGGTGGTCCTCGGCGGTCCTGGACGGTCCTCGGTGGTCCGGACGGTCCTGACGGTCCTGACGGTCCTGACGGTCCGGGTGGCCGGACGGTCCGGGCGGTCCGGCCGGTCCGCGGGAGGTCCGGTGTGGCGGCCGGGTGGCCGGGCGTGCGCCGTTCAGGCAGTCGCAACCAGGCTGTGACCCGCGTGGCCTGTCGCCGCTACGCGCGTTGACCCTAAGCTGCCGCTCAGCCACCCCACCCCACTGTGCACCTACTCACCAACGAGGGGGGACGATGCCGCGGATCACCCGGCAGCGACGTACCCACCGCATCCTGATCGCCGGCGCCGCGCTGACCACCGTCGGCGCGCTGACCGCCGCGCTGCCCGCCGAGGCCTCCGGTCAGGGACACGGCCCGAAGCCGCGCACGGTCGACGTGCAGCTGCTCTCCTTCAACGACCTGCACGGCAACCTGGAGCCCCCGACCGGCTCCAGCGCCCGCGTGACGGAGGTTCAGCCGGACGGCACCGTCAAGACCATCGAAGGCGTCGGCGGCGTCGAGTACCTGGCGGCCTCGCTGCGCACCGCGCGCAAGGGCGAGAAGTACAGCGTGACCGCCGCGGCCGGCGACCTGATCGGCGCCAGTCCGCTGCTCTCCGGTCTGTTCCACGACGAGCCGACCGTCGAGGCGCTCAACAAGCTCGACCTGGACGTCTCCGGGGTCGGCAACCACGAGTTCGACGAGGGTCTGGCCGAGCTGAAGCGCATGCGCGACGGCGGCTGCCACCCGACCGACGGCTGCTACACCGACAAGCCGTTCAAGGGCGCGGATTTCCCGTACCTGGGCGCCAACGTGACCCGCGAGGACACCGGCAGGCCCGCGCTGGCCCCGTACTGGGTCTGGAAGCATGGCTCGGTCAAGATCGGCTTCATCGGCGTCACGCTGGAGAACACCCCCGGCATCGTCACCGCCGAGGGCGTCAAGGGACTGGAGTTCCACGACGAGGTCGAGACGATCAACAAGTACGCGGACGAGCTGAACCGGCAGGGCGTCAAGTCCGTCGTCGCTCTGGTCCACGAGGGCGGCGTGCCCGCCAACGGCGCGTACAACCACCTGTGCGACGCGCAGGCCGGCGGCATCTCCGGCCCGATCGTCGACATCGCCAAGAAGGTCAGCCCCAAGGTCGACGCGCTGGTCACGGGCCACACCCACAACGCCTACGTCTGCGACATCCCCGACCCGGCGGGCAACTCCCGCATGGTGACCTCGGCGGCCTCCTTCGGCCGTCTGTACACGGACACCACGCTGACCTACGACCTGGCGACCGAGGACATCGTGCGCACCGCGGTGGACTCGGCCAACCACGTGGTCAGCCGCACCCAGGACCCCGCCGGCGACATCTCCACCCTGATCAAGCGGTGGAGGACGCTGTCGGAGCCGGTGGCCAACCGGCCCATCGGTTACATCAGCGGTGACATCACCAAGACCGGCACCGAGAGCCCGCTGGGCGACCTGATCGCGGACGCGCAGCTGCACCACGCGCGCGGCATCGACCCGGACACGGCGTTCGCGCTGATGAACCCGGGCGGCGTCCGCGCCGACCTGTCCTACGCCGCGAGCGGCGAGGAGGGCGACGGCGTCGTCACCTACGGCGAGGGCTTCACCGTCCAGCCGTTCAGCAACACGGTGAACCTGGCGGACCTCACCGGCGCCGACATCGTCGCCGCCCTGCAGCAGCAGGTCAGCGGCGGCAACGCGGCCTCGCCGAAGATCCTTCAGGTCTCCGAGGGGCTCACCTACACGCTGGACACGACGAAGTCCGGCGCCGACCGCGTGGTCGTCGACTCGATCCGGATCCAGGGGCAGCCGGTGGACCTCACGGCCACCTACCGGGTCGCGATGAACAACTTCCTCGCGGGCGGCGGGGACAACTTCCCGGCGCTGGCCAAGGGCACCGACCCGGTCGTCGGCAGTGACGACCTGACGGCGTTCGCGGACTATCTGACCGCGACGTCCTCGCCGTCCTCGCCGATCGCGCCGCCGGCGGCGGACCGCATCACGATCGTCGGGTGACGCCTCAGGCCCTCGGACCTGGGGGCCCGAGGGCCTGAGGGCTCGACGGGAAGGGCCGCCCCGTGCAGTGCACGGGGCGGCCCTTTCGTGTGCGGCGGCCCGGGGGGACCGCGGCGCTCAGCCCAGCAGCAGCGCCGCCGGCGCGGCCAGTGCGAGCGGGAGCGCGACGCCCGCCGTGAAGTGCACGAAGCGGGACGGGTAGTCGTAGGCGGCGACCCGGTGCCCGACCACGGCGCACAGGCCGGCCAGCGCGCCCAGCGGCGCCCCGCCGAGCCCGGAGCCGAGCACGGCGCCCGCGCCGGCGGCGACGGCGACCGCGAGGACCATGCCGGCCGGGGCCGACCTGGTGAAGGCGGCCCGGACCAGGATCGCGGCGGCCACCGCGACGCCGCCGACGGTCACCGCCTCGGGCTCGGCCGCGAGGTGACCGGTGGCCAGGATGGCGAGGGCGGCGGCGGCCAGGGCGGCGGTGAGGCCGTACAGCCGCTCGTCGGGTTCGGCGTGGCTGCGGAGCTGGAGCACCAGGGTGAGCAGCACCCAGACGCCCAGCGTGCCGATGACCGCACCGGCGCCGTGCTCCCGGCCGGCGACCAGCACGGCCGCGTCGGCGACCAGCGCGCCGAGGAAGCCGAGGGCGATGCCCTGGCGGGCGGGCCACATGCCGTTCAGGCGGAACCAGCCGGCCGCGGTCAGGCCCTGGAGCACGACCAGCGGCAGGAGCAGCGCCCACGTCCCTAGGGCCGCGCCGCCGGCCACCAGCAGCGAGAGCACTGCGGTGAGCGCGGCCGGCTGGATGCCGGGGTCGATGATCGGGGAGCGCCCCTCGGCGCGGGCGCGCTGGGCGTCCGTGACGCGGGTGTTGCCGCCGACCGTGGCGGGCCCGTACCCGGCGAGGTCCGGGCCGGCCTGAGCCCCGGCTCCCGCGCGGGCGTCGGTCCCGGCCCCGGCCGGTGCCCCGGTGCCGGTCTGCGGTGCGGTCTGCGGTCCGGTCCGCGGTGCGGCGGGGGCGGCCTGGGGTGCGGCCTCGGCGTGCGACACCGCGCCGGTGTGCGCCCCCGCGCCCGCATGGGTCCCGGCGACGGCCGTGCCCGGCATCGGCCCCGGCTGGGGGTGTGCGGGGAACCCGGCACCGGGCGCCGACCCCGCCGGTGACGGGTACGCCGGGTGTGCGCCTCCGGGCGCCTCTCCCTGGGACGGGTACGCCGGGTGGGCGGTCCCGGGAGCCTCCGCGTGTGACGGGTAGGCGTGGGGGGACGCCCCGGGAGCCTCCGGGACCGGCGGCAGGTAGGCGGTCCGGGCGGCCTCCGGCTCGATGGCCGGGGCCGGGGCCGGGGCGGCACCGAGGTGCGGCTGCATCTGGGAGTCCCAGGTGTTGCCCTGCCACTGCTGCGTGGTCTCGGACGGCGACGGGGCGTCGGGGTAACCGGCCCCCCGGCCCTGGTGGGGGTCCTGGTGCGGGCCCGGATACGGCTCGTACTGGTTGCTCATGCTGTGGGTGTCACCCTCCTGCGAACGGCGGGAGCACCTCGACCGTGCCGCCCGGGGCCAGCCGTACGGTGTCGTGCCCGCGGGTCCCCACGGGATCGCCGTCGATCAGGAACGAACAGCGCCGCAGTACCTGGGTGAGTTCCCCGGGGTGCCGCCCGCGCACCGCGTCCAGCGCCTCGGCGAGGGTGTCCGCGTCGAAGGACTCCTCGGCGACGCCGGCCGCGGCCTTGGCGGCGGCCCAGTAGCGCACCATGACCTGTGTCATACCGTTCCTCGGCTGAGTGAACTGATGTGTGAACACGGTCAGGCTAGCGGCCCCCACGGGCGGAGTCGGCCAGCCAGGCTCCGAGCCGCCGGGCCAGCTCCTCGTCCGTCGCGTTCTCCGCGTGACCCATGCCCTCCTCCTGCCAGAACTCGGCGTGACCCCCGGACGCCTCGACCAGCGACCGGGGGTGGTCGAGCGGGAAGTACGGGTCGCTGTCGCCGTGCACCACCAGCAGCGGGACGGGTGCGATCAGCGGGACCGACTCCACCGGCGAGGGCGGCACGGGGTCCCAGTCCCGGTGGTGGATCCGGGTGCGCAGGGCGAGCCGCCCCACCAGCCGCCCGGCCGGCCGCAGCACCACCCAGTGCAGCCGCCGCATCGCCGCGGTGCCCCGGTAGTACCAGCGGGCCGGGCCGCTGACGGTGGCCACCGCGGCCACCGCGGCGTCCGGCAGGGCCGCGTGCCGCACCACCACCGAGCCGCCCATGGAGAACCCGACCGTGGCGATCCTCCGGTGGCCGAGCTCACGCGCCCAGGCGACCGCGGCGGCCAGGTCCAGGACCTCCTTGTCGCCCACCGTCGAGTGACCGCCCGACGCGCCGTGCCCGCGGAACGAGAAAGTGATCACAGCTGCGAAATGTGAAAATGAACGCGCTATTCGCCGGACATGGGGGCGCTCGAGATCTCCGGTGAATCCGTGCGCGATCACAATCGCCGGGTGATCGGATTCGGCATCGGCCGGATCGTATACGGCCGTTCCCGGGTCGTACGCGGCGTCGATCGTCACTCCGTCGGACGTACGCAGAAAGGCTCTGAGGGGCCGCCGGTGCCTTGTCCCATCATTCGGGACGTCCACCCATTCAGCTGTTTGACCTGCCCTACCGGTGCTCATGTGGGCTATTCTGCTGGGTAGAGGACTCGGGCGACGCAGCCCCCGGGTCCTTTCGTGCATTAGAGCGAGCTGTATACGAGCCTGAAAGCGCAGGTGCACGGGACTTCTCCCCGCACGGAGCGGTGCGGCGGAGGCGGCCCCGGGCAACGGAGCCACGCCACACGCGCCGAGAGCAGTGCCGCAAACGTCCTCGCGGGGACCGAGGAGGAACCAAGACGTTATGGGCAAGCGAACCGTGCACCACCGGACCGTCCACCGTGCGGGGGAGACCGTATGAGCTCTCTGCTGCTCCTCACCAACGCCCTCCAGCCGTCGACCGAGGTGCTGCCGGCCCTCGGCCTGCTGCTCCACAACGTGCGCGTCGCCCCCGCCGAGGGCCCCGCCCTGGTCAACGTGCCCAGCGCCGACGTCATCCTGGTCGACGGACGCCGCGACCTCCCGCAGGTCCGCAGCCTGTGCCAGCTGCTGCGCTCCACCGGGCCCGGCTGCCCGCTGATCCTGATCGTCACCGAGGGCGGCCTGGCCGCCGTCACCGCCGACTGGGGCGTCGACGACGTCCTGCTCGACACGGCCGGCCCCGCCGAGGTGGAGGCCCGCCTGCGGCTGGCCGTCGGCCGCCAGCAGCTCACCGGCGACGACTCCCCGATGGAGATCCGCAACGGCGACCTCTCCGTCGACGAGGCCACCTACTCGGCCAAGCTCAAGGGGCGCGTCCTCGACCTCACCTTCAAGGAGTTCGAGCTCCTGAAGTACCTCGCCCAGCACCCCGGCCGGGTCTTCACCCGCGCCCAGCTGCTCCAGGAGGTCTGGGGCTACGACTACTTCGGCGGCACCCGCACGGTGGACGTCCACGTCCGGCGGCTGCGCGCCAAGCTCGGCCCGGAGCACGAGTCGCTGATCGGCACCGTCCGCAATGTGGGATACCGGTTCGTCACTCCTGAGAAGGGCGAACGTCCCGCCGAGGAGGCCCAGCGGACCGCCGCCCCCGGTTCCCGCGCCGGGGCGAAGCGGGTCGTAACGGAAGAGATCGCTCCGAAAATGGCCGCCGAGGCCTGATCGCACGGGTCGCGGGCCGTTCGCGGCCCGCTCCCGGACCGCACGCCGGGCCGGGACCGCGGTGACAGCAAAGCGTAGATGTCCTGCCCAGAGGTGTTTCCATACGCGTAGACTCCGCGCGTGGCCAAGGTGACTCGGGATGATGTGGCACGACTGGCGGGTACCTCGACCGCCGTCGTCAGCTACGTCATCAACAACGGACCGCGGCCGGTCGCCCCGGCCACCCGCGAACGTGTGCTGGCCGCCATCCAGCAGCTCGGCTACCGGCCCGACCGGGTCGCGCAGGCGATGGCCTCGCGGCGGACCGACCTGATAGGCCTGATCGTGCCGGACGCCCGGCAGCCGTTCTTCGGCGAGATGGCGCACGCGGTCGAGCAGGCCGCCTCCGAGCGCGGAAAGATGGTCCTGGTCGGCAACACGGACTACGTGGCCGAGCGGGAGGTGCACTACCTGCGTGCCTTCCTCGGCATGCGGGTCTCCGGCCTGATCCTGGTCAGCCACGCGCTCAACGACCAGGCCGCCGCCGAGATCGACGCCTGGGACGCCCGGGTGGTGCTGCTGCACGAGCGGCCCGAGGCCATCGACGACGTCGCCGTGGTGACCGACGACGTGGGCGGGGCCCACGCGGCCGTGCGGCACCTGCTGGAGCACGGCGCCCCGTACGTGGCCTGCATCGGCGGCACCGCCGAGACCCCGGCCGTCGGCGACCCGGTCTCCGACCACGTCGAGGGCTGGCGCCGGGCCATGGAGGAGGCAGGCCTGTCCATCGAGGGCCGCTGCTTCGAGGCCCCCTACAACCGCTACGACGCCTACCGGGTGGCGCTCGGGATCCTCTCCGGCCCCGACCGTCCGCCGGCGATCTTCTGCTCCACCGACGACCAGGCCGTGGGCGTGCTGCGCGCCGCCCGGGAACTGCGGATCGACGTGCCGGGGGAGCTGTCGGTGGCCGGCTTCGACGACATCAAGGAGGCGGCGCTCACCGACCCGCCGCTCACCACGATCGCCTCCGACCGGTCGGCCATGGCCCGTGCCGCGGTGGACCTGGTGCTCGACGACACCGTGCGGCTGCCGGGCAACGGGCAGGACCGGCTGCGGGTCGTCCCGTCCCATCTGGTCGTCCGGCGCTCCTGCGGCTGCGAGGGCTGAGGGCGCGCGCCCCGGTGCCGGGCGGGGGGCCGATGCGCGGGGGCGATGCCCGGCGGTCGATGCCCGAGGTCCGGTGTCCGCTGCCCGGGGCAGGTGTGCCGGATGCGCGGGAGGCTTGTCACAGCTGATCCACAACCTTGCCGGTACCGCCGCCGTCGGCGTTACCGTCGACCGACGAGCGCTCCGCCGACCCGCCCAGGTAGGGAGACCCGCAGTTGCGTGCCGTTCGAATACTTCTTGTCCTGGTGCTGGTCATCGGCGGCCTGCTGGTGGCCGTCGACCGGCTGGCCGTCACCCTCGCCGAGGGCCGGACGGAGGACGGGCTGAAGTCCTCCCAGGAGCTGGAGGCCACGCCGGAGGTCACCATCCACGGCTTCCCGTTCCTCACCCAGGTCGCCGGCGGTGAGCTGGACGACGTCGAGCTGGACATCCCGGAGTTCCCGGTGAGCGGGGCCGACGGCCGCGACATGGTGGTCGAGGACCTCGACGTCCGGCTCGGCGGCGTGCGTCTGGACGGCGGCATGTCCCCGGACCGTGCGGCGACGGTCGACGGCACCGGGCTGGTCCCCTACGACGAGTTGCTGAAGGCCGCGCGCGCCGAGCCGCAGGACGTCGCGCCCGGGATCTCCGCCGCCGTGGTGGGGCTGTCGCACGGTGGCGACGGGCGGATCAAGCTGAAGGTGCGGCCGTCCCTGCTGGGGCAGGAGCTGCCCACGGTGGACGTGCTCAGCCGGGTCGACGTCCAGGACGGCAGGCTGCGGGTCCGGGCGGACGCGCTGCCCGACCTCGGGGCCGACATCGCGGACCGGGCGGTGCGGTCCGTGACCGACTTCGACCAGGCCCTCGCGGAGCTCCCGGAGGGGCTGGAGCTGTCCGACGTCAGCCCGACGGGCGACGGCGTCCGCATCACGGTGACCGGCGAGGACGTCGACCTGTCCGGCTGGTAGCCGGCGGCGGGGCCGCGGCCGCCGCCCGTCGGCGGGGCGCACCGCACCGGCGGTCCGCAGCGCGAGACGGGATGTCCGCCATGGCGGACGGGGCGGCGGCCGGAGGCCCCCACGGAGGGCTCTCCGGCCGCCGTGGGCGGCCCGCGCCGACCCGATGTCCACATCACGGACTAATGCGTCTCATCATGCGACACGCCGGTGACACGCCCCGTGCCTCGTCCTTAGGATCTGAGGCATGAAGCGACAGGCGGATCTCACCAAACGGCGGGCAGTGGACCTGTGCCGTGTGGCCGCCATGCTCTGTCGCGCTTCCTGACGGGACCAGCCTCCCGTTCCCGCGGCCCGCTCGGCGGGCCCGCCCCGCGTGCATCCCGTCGCAGGCCGACGCGCCCACCGCTCACCGCGACGCATGTGCGCATATCCGGATTCACCAGCTTTTCAGCCTGACGGCCGAACCCCCGCAACTGCCCCGGAGGAGATGAAGCATGAGCCGCAGCGACGTCCTGGTCGACGCCGACTGGGTCCAGGAGCACCTGGACGACACGAACGTGGTGATCGTCGAGGTCGACGAGGACACCAGCGCGTACGACAAGAACCACATCCGCAACGCCATCAAGCTCGACTGGACCAAGGACCTCCAGGACCCGGTCCGCCGCGACTTCGTGGACCAGGAGGGCTTCGAGAAGCTGCTCTCCGCCAAGGGCATCGCCAACGACTCCCTCGTGGTCCTGTACGGCGGCAACAACAACTGGTTCGCCTCCTACGCGTACTGGTACTTCAAGCTCTACGGCCACGAGAGCGTGAAGCTGCTCGACGGCGGCCGCAAGAAGTGGGAGCTGGACGCCCGCGAGCTGGTCGAAGAGGTCCCCGAGCGCGTGGAGACCCAGTACAAGGCCAAGCCGCAGAACACCGCGATCCGCGCCTTCCGCGACGACGTCCTGGCCGCGATCGGCAAGCAGAACCTGGTCGACGTGCGCTCGCCCGACGAGTTCTCCGGCAAGCTGCTCGCCCCGGCCCACCTGCCGCAGGAGCAGTCCCAGCGCGCCGGCCACGTGCCGACCGCCGCGAACATCCCGTGGTCGAAGAACGCCAACGACGACGGCACCTTCAAGTCCGACGACGAGCTGAAGGAGCTGTACACCGAGGCCGATGTCGACCTGGCCAAGGACACCATCGCCTACTGCCGCATCGGCGAGCGCTCCGCGCTGACCTGGTTCGTGCTGCACGAGCTGCTGGGCGTGGAGAACGTGAAGAACTACGACGGTTCGTGGACCGAGTACGGCTCGCTGGTCGGCGTGCCGATCGAGCTCGGCCCCGGTAAGTGAGGACGGACGACCATGTGTGGAGCTAAGGCAGGCGGCCCCGACGCCGCCGTCCGCCCGGGTGAGACCACCATCCAGGGCCAGGTGCTGCACGAGGGCGAGCCGGTGACCGGCTACGTCCGGCTGCTGGACTCGACCGGTGAGTTCACCGCCGAGGTGCCCACCTCGGCCACCGGCCAGTTCCGCTTCTACGCCGCCGAGGGCACCTGGACCCTGCGGGCCCTGGTTCCCGGTGGGCTCACCGCGGACCGTACCGTCGTCGCCCAGCAGGGCGGTCTGGCGGAGGTCGCCATCGCCGTCTGACGGTGAGGTCCGGGAGCGGGCCGGCCGGCTCGAACGGGCCGGACGGTTCGGCCCCGACCGACGACTGTGGCGCCGTCGCGCGGCATGCCTACGCTGGAGGCATGTACGCGCGGCGGCGCCACGTCTATTTCGTCCTGATGGGCATCTGCCTGGGCCTGTTCGTCCTGGCCTGGAGCGTGGTGCGCCTGTGGTCGGTCCCGGCGGCGGTGGCCATGTGCGTGGTGGCCATGGTGATCCCGCCGGTCGCGGCGGTGGTCGCCAACCGGCGGGGCCCGGACGACCGCTGGTGGGACGACCCCAGCGGCGACGAGGAGTCCGACGCCTGGTGGGACGAACTCGACGGCCGCCGCAAACCCCCGCCGCGCTAGAGGGTGCCCGGCACCCCCTCGTTCAGGCGATCAGTAGACGAGGGCCTGGGTGTTCTCGCCCAGCGCCTCCTGCACGAACACCTGGGCGCCGGCGATGCGCACGCCCTCGAGCACGTCCGCCTCGGTGATCTCGCGCCGCGCGGCGCACTGCGTGCACAGGGTGACGCTGCCTCCGGCCAGCAGCGAGTCCAGCAGGTCCGGCAGCGGCGCGGCGTGCGGCAGTTCGAACTCCGCCGCCCTGCCCGGCAGCGCGAACCACGCCGACTCGCCGGTCAGCCAGAGCGAGACCTCCACGCCGCTGGCCACCGCCACCGCCGCCACCGTGAACGCCTGCGAGCAGCGCTCCGGGGCGTCGGCGCCCGCGGTCACCTTGATCACCAGTTTTTTGGCCATGGCTGGATCGTAACCAAACTCGCTTGCAACCCCGGGGCGGGTCGAAGAGTCTTCCCATTGGCATGGACGCGAAAACCTCCGTCGGTGCCCTGAGATCCTGCCAGGGAGAAGTCTTGTCAGACGACCTGCCGAAGGCACCCGAGGAGGCCCTCCCCGTCACGGGGACGGCGCCCGGGGAACCGGAGGCCACACACACCGGCGGCACCGTGCCCGCCCCGGTGCCCACCGAGGAGCCCGCGCCCGCCCCGCGCCGCAAGGGCCGCACCGCCGCCCTGATCGCGGCGGCGGTCGCCCTGGGCCTGATCGGCGGCGCCTGTACCGGTTACCTGATCCAGGCCGACCGCGAGCCCACGGCGCTGCCGTCGCTGTCCCAGCCCGAGCTGAGGCAGGCCGGGGGCGAGGGCCCGGACCCGCTCCCCGCCGCCCAGGACCGCAAGGTGAGGACCGACGGCGACCTGCGCGATCTGCTCCTGAAGACGCCCAAGGGCAAGAAGGAGATCGAGCGGGGGTGGATGTCGCTCGCCGAGTACTCCGCCACCAGTGAGGGCAAGGAGTCCTCCCTGCCGTTCGACCTGGGCGACGAGTTCCGCCGTGCCGCCACCGTGACCTGGAGGGAGAGCAGCACCCGCTACGTGGAGATCCGCCTCGTCCAGTACCGCCACGAGACGGTCCTGGGTGCCGTGAAGAACTCCGAGCGCCAGTCGATGGGCTCGGTCGCCGACGGCGCCGAGGAGTACGACATCCCGGGCACGGGCGACGGCGTGGTCCACGTTCTCGACGAGCCCGAGCGGGAGCCCGGCTACATGCCGCAGTACGAGACGCGGGCGTCCGCCTCCCGGGGCGACATCGCCCTGCAGATGTGGGTCACCGACGTCCGGCCGCTGAGCAAGGACACGATCATGAGACTGGCCACCCAGCAGATGGAGCGGCTGTGACCGGGGCGGACGTGACGGAGAGCGCGCAGACTCCCGCAGCCGGGAAGCCCGGCCGCGGTCGGCGCGTCGCGGCGATCACCGGTGCGGCGCTGCTCGCCGTCGCCGTGATCGGGGTGTCCGGCTTCACCGCGGTGACCGTGCGGAGCGCCGACCGGGATCCGGGCAAGCCCGTCTTCGAGCACCCCGAGCCGGCGGACAGGAAGCAGGAGACGTCCGAGGGCGAGGGGTTGCGGGCGATGCTGCTCGCCTACGGCGGTCAGGCCGGGCTGACGCCGGGCCCCGACATGGGCGAGTTCGGCTCCGACACCGAGCTGACCGGCAAGGAGGCCGCCGAGCTGGCCAAGGAGAGCTTCGCGGAGCTTCCCCGAACGCAGCGGAAGCAGCTCGAGCGGGAGGTCGACGAGCGGCACATCGAGGGCATCGCGATGCGCAGCTACACCACCGCCGACGGCTGGCACAAGTACGCGCTCGAGGTGGTGCTCACGCAGGTCGAGGGCGAGAAGAACGCCAAGGCCTCCGCCAAGGGCGAGCGTGAGGTGTACGAGACGCTGAAGGACCTCGGCGTCTTCAAGGCCGGTCCCAAGGTGCCCGGGCATGAGAAGAACGCCTGGTGCTACCTGCTCAAGGCGGATGGGGACGAGCAGAACGAGTCCATGTTCTGCGTCGGCCACCACGGCGAGGTGGAGGCCGGCCTCACGGCGGACGCCGACAAGCCGATCGACAAGAAGGACGTCGCCGGACTGTTCGGCAAGCAGCTCGACCGTATCGAGACCCCGGGGGAGGCGGTATGAGCGAGCAGACCGTCGATCAGTCCGCACAGCCCGAGCCGGCACCGGCCGCACAGCCCGAGCCGGCGTTGGCCGCCCAGCCCGAGCCGGCGTTGGCCGCCCAGCCCGAGCCGGCACCGGCCGGACAGGCCGAGCCGGAGATGCCTCGGCAGGCAGGTGCCCCCGCGGCCGAGGCGGAGGTGTGGGCCACGCCGGCGGCCGTCGAGGCCCCGGCGAAGCGCGGGGATCGACGGGTGCTGCGCGCGGCGCTGCGGTGGACCGCCGCCGTGGTGGTGTTCGCCGCCGTCGGCACCGGAACCGCGTTCGGCATCGCCTCCATGGAGCGCACCGACGTGCCGGGCCTGGCCACCGTGACGGACGGCCGCTGGGACTACCCGGAGCTGGTGAGGCCGCCGCTGCCCGAGGGCAGCCCCGCCCCGTTCGGCGACGACAACCCGGCCCGCGCGCACCACGCCGACCTGCGCGAACTCCTGCTGCCCGCGCCCAAGGGCGCCGAGGCCGACAAGGAGCTCGCCGGGGACAAGAACGGCTGGCTGAAGAGGAAGACGTTCCTCGCCGAGTTCGGCAAGGACGACCGGGAGGAGATCGGGCAGCTCCTCACCGACAACGGGCTGCGGCACATCGCCGCCCGGGGCTGGACCATGCCGGACGGCACCCGGACGAAGATCTTCCTGCTCCACTTCAACACCGCCGAGCAGGTGGACACCGGCCTGCGGCCCTCGATGGCCCCCTACGGGGCGCCGGGCTACTACCTGAACGGCACCGAGAAGTGGGTCGCCGACAAGAAGTTCCCGTCCAAGGCGCACACGAAGGACATCACGTCCATCGAGTACGTCGAGGAGAAGCCCTACGGTGACGAGCAGAGCCGCCAGGCGTACCTGATCGCCGGTGACACCCTCGCCGTGATCACCCAGACGCGGAAGGGAACGGCCCCGGCCGTCCCCTTCCAGCAGACGGTCGCGCTGCAGGGCCAGCTGCTGGGCTGAGGCCGACCTCGCAGGAAGAGCCGGACCCCGGCGGCGTAAGCTGGGGTCCGGCTCTTGTGTACACCGCTATACCGCGCTCATCTGAGGAGCACCCGTGGAGATCTTCTTTTCGGCCCTGCTGGTCCTTGTCTGCCTCGGCGTTCTCGCCTTCGCCGGCCTCACCGTGAAGAAGCTGTACCAGGGCCAGCGCTGACGTCCGCGCCCTGACCAGTCCGATTACGCCCCTCGCGACGAAGAGCAACTCATGATCGAGATCCCGTCCGACCTCCATCCGGACCTCGTCCCGCTCGCCTTCCTGCTCGGCAACTGGGCCGGCGCCGGCGTGCACGACTTCCCCGGCTCCGAGAAGTGCAACTTCGGCCAGGAGGTTACCTTCAGCCACGACGGCCGGGACTTCCTGGAGTACCACTCCCACACCTGGGTGCTGGACAACGACGGGAACAAGGTCCGGCCGCTGGAGACCGAGTCCGGTTTCTGGCGGATCGACAAGGACCGCAACGTCGAGATCGTGATGACCCGCGACGACGGCGTGGTCGAGGTCTGGTACGGGCAGATGGCCGACAAGAAGCCGCAGATCGACGTCGTGACCGACGCGGTCGCGCGGACCGGGGCCTCCGGGCCGTACAGCGGCGGCAAGCGGCTGTACGGCTACGTGAAGAGCGACCTGATGTGGGTCGGCGAGAAGCAGACCCCCGAGGTGGAGCTTCGCCCCTACATGTCCGCCCACCTGAAGAAGGTCGTCACGCCGGAGGAGGTCGAGCGCTGGGCCAAGGCCCTGCCCGACGATATGCCGGACGACGGAATCGCCTTCTTCAAGTAGGCCCGGCCGACCTAGACTTTCGGTGTGGTGAGCACCGACTGGAAGACTGACCTGCGGCAGCGCGGTTACCGCCTGACGCCGCAGCGGCAACTTGTGCTCGAAGCGGTCGAGACACTGGAGCACGCGACCCCTGACGACATCCTCGGCGAAGTGCGGAGGACGGCGTCGGGGGTCAACATTTCCACCGTCTACCGGACGCTGGAGCTCCTGGAGGAGCTGGGCCTGGTCAGCCACGCCCATCTGGGGCACGGCGCGCCGACCTATCACCTGGCCGACCGGCACCATCATCTGCATCTGGTCTGCCGGGACTGCGGCGAGGTCATCGAGGCGGACGTGGCGGTGGCGGCCGAGTTCACCGCCAAGCTCCGGGCGGACTTCGGCTTCGAGACCGACATGAAGCACTTCGCGATCTTCGGGCGGTGCGAGAGGTGCGGGCAGGAAGCCCCCTCCTCCGCGGGCGGCCCCGCCGCCTCCGCCCCCGGCGATCCGGGTGCCCGAGACACGTAGGGTGATCCGTATGAAGAGTCCCTTGCTGTTGCTGCCCGGCGCGGTCCCCGCCGAGGGCGTGGACGAAGGCGTGGCCGCGCACTACGGCGACCTGTTCCGCGAGCAGCGGGCGCTGGCCGACGGCAGCGGTTTCGTGGACCTCTCGCACCGCGGCGTGGTCACCGTCACCGGCGCGGACCGGCTGGCCTGGCTGCACCTGCTGCTCACCCAGCACGTGGAGAATCTGCCCCCGCACCGGGCGACGGAGGCGCTGATCCTCTCCCCGCACGGGCACATCGAGCACGCGCTGTACCTGGTCGACGACGGCGCCACCACCTGGGCGCACGTGGAGCCGGGCACGCAGGAGGCGCTGATCGCCTACCTGGAGTCGATGAAGTTCTTCTACCGGGTCGAGGTCGCCGACCGCACCGGGGACGTCGCGGTGGTGCACCTGCCCGCCGGGTCGATCGCGGCCACCCCGGAGGACGCCGTCGTCCGGGAGACCCCGCACGGGCGGGACCTGTTCCTGCCCCGCGAGCGGCTGGAGGAGTTCGCCGAGGGCCACGGCCCGGCGGCGGGCATCCTGGCGCTGGAGGCGCTGCGGGTGGAGCAGCACCGGCCCCGCCTCGGCTTCGAGACCGACCACCGGACCATCCCGCACGAGCTGGGCTGGCTGGAGACCGCGGTGCACCTGCAGAAGGGGTGCTACCGGGGCCAGGAGACGGTGGCCCGCGTCCACAACCTGGGGAAGCCGCCGCGGCGGCTGGTCTTCCTGCACCTCGACGGCAGCGAGGTGCACCTGCCGCCGCCGGGGACGGAGATCCGCGACGCGGACGACGGGCCGGAGGGGCGCAAGCTGGGATTCGTCACGACCTCGGTGCGCCACCACGAGCTGGGGCCGGTGGCGCTGGCCCTGGTGAAGCGCAACGTCCCCGTGGACGCCAGGCTGATGGCGGGAGGGACGGCGGCCGCGCAGGAGGTCGTGGTCCAGCCGTAGCGGCACCCCCGCGGTCCCGGGGCGCCCCGCGCCGGGAGGCTTCGGGGGCACCCCGCGCCGGGAGGCTTCGCGCCTGGAGGCCTTGGGCCCGGGGCCGGTCTCCCGCCCGGGGCCGGCCGCTCCGCGCCCGGGGCCTCACATCTCCAGCAGGACCGTGAAGGGGCCGTCGTTGGTGAGGGAGACCCTCATCTCCGCGCCGAAGCGGCCGGTGGCCACCGTCGCGCCGAGGGCGCGCAGCTGGGCGACGACCTCGTCGACCAGCGGCTCGGCCACCGGGCCGGGCGCCGCCGCGTTCCAGGTGGGCCGGCGCCCCTTGCGGGCGTCCCCGTAAAGGGTGAACTGGCTGATCACCAGAAGCGGCGCGTCCACGTCGCTGCAGGACTTCTCCTCGTGCAGGATCCGCAGCGACCAGAGCTTGCGGGCCAGCTGGGCCGCCTTCTCCGCGGTGTCGTCGTGGGTCACCCCGACGAGGACGCACAGCCCCTCACCAGTGATCTTCCCGACCGTCTCGCCCTCGACGACGACGCTCGCGCCGTCCACCCGCTGTACCACCGCTCGCATACGCCCCATCATGCCGTGCCGCCGAACGGTGGTCGCGCCCGCCCCCGCGGGGTTCAAGCACCCCCCATCAGGGGACGATCATGGACACTCGCGCACATTGCGGCCACTTGGGGTGGCACGATGCAAGTCCACACGCCGGTCGAGGGCGACCAAGGAGATGCTGGAGCAGATGAGGACACCGGGAACGCACATCGGCGGGCGGGCGACCGAGCGGGACGGGCGGGCGGTGGCCGGCCGCGCCTTCGCGCAGCGGACGCCGTCCCACGACATGGCGGCCACGACTCCGGGTGCCGCGGCTCCGGAGGCCCCGGCGGACCGGGGCCCGGCGGGCGGGGCCCCGGCGGACGGGCGCCCGGCGGCCGGGCTGCCGATGGCCGAGGTCCGCGCGCTGCGCCGCCGGGCCCAGCGGGAGGAGGCCGACCTCAGCTATCTCCGGCGGCTGCTCCAGGGCCGGATCGACATCCTCCGGGCCGAGCTGGGCCACCGGGGACCGGCCGGGCAGCCCCCGGTGAGGGAGCTGGGGCCGGTCATGGAGCGGCTGCCGGAGATCCTCCGGGACGCCCCGGCGCGCCACCCGTCCTCGGCCCGTCACGTCACCCTCTCCGCGCCGCGGGGCGAGGAGTACCGGAGGCTGGCCGCCGGCATGCTGGACGAGGTGGGGCTCTCCGACCTGGCCGCCCGGACGGACGTGGAGCTGAGGGTGGCGCTGGCCCGGCTGGTGCGGCACGAGCGCGAGGTGTCGCTGCGGCGCCAGGACCTCCAGCGCACCGCCGACGTGTGCGGCGCGGAGCTGGCACGCAGGTACCGTGAAGGAGAAGCGCAGGTGGACGACCTGCTTCTCTGAGTTCTCCCGAAAGGCCCCGCACCGTGTCCGAGCCGACCTCCGAGCCGACCCGCGTCCTCGCCGCAGACCGCCCCTCGGGAGCGGCCGCCCCCACCCCGTCCGGAGCGGCGGGCGCCGCCGAGCCGGTGCCGCTGGCCGAGGTGGTGCGGTCGGGGTTCGTGGAGGGGCGGCACCGGGGGCACCTGGTGCTGCTGGCCCCGGACGGCTCGGTGGAGTTCTCGCTGGGCGACCCGGGCGCGGCCGTCTTCCCCCGGTCGTCCAACAAGCCGATGCAGGCCGCCGCGATCCTGCGCGCCGGGCTGCCGCTGAAGGGCGAGCGGCTGGCGCTGGCGGCGGCCAGCCACTCCGGAGAAACGTTTCACCGTGCTCTGGTGCGCGAGATGCTCGCCGAGTTCCGGCTCACCGAGGACCAGCTCCAGTGCCCGGCCGACCTGCCGCTGGACCCGGTCGAGGCGGAGGCCTACCTGGCCGCCGGCGGTGTCCGGGAGCGGGTCACCATGAACTGCTCGGGCAAGCACACCGCGATGCTTGCCGTCTCCGCGCTCAACGACTGGCCGCTGGACAGCTACCTGGACCCCGAGCACCCGCTGCAGCGGCTCGCCCACACCGTGATCGAGGAGGCGACGGGCGAGCCGGTGACGGCGGTGGGCACCGACGGGTGCGGTGCGCCGCTGATGGCGGTCACGCTCACCGGCCTGGCCCGGGCATTCCGCTCCTTCGTGCTGGCGGAGCCCGGCAGTGCGGAGCGCCGGGTGGCGGACGCGATGCGGGCGCACCCGGAGTACGTGGCCGGAACCCGTCGTCCGGACACGTGGCTGATGCGCGAGGTGCCGGGGGCCTTGTCGAAGATGGGCGCCGAGGCGGTCCAGGCGGTCGCGCTGCCGGACGGGCGGGCGCTGGCGTTCAAGGTGGAGGACGGCGCGACGCGTGCCCTCGGCCCGGTCCTCGAGCGGGTGCTCCGCATGGCGGGGGTGGACGCCCCCGTGCTGGAGCGCGTCGGCCACGCTCCGCTGCTGGGCGGCGGCCGGGAGGTCGGCGCGATCCGCGCGGCCTTCTGAGGCGCGCGGGCCTTCCGGAGTGCGCGGGACCCGCGAGACCCGCGGGGGTGCCGGCGGAGATGCCGGCGGGGTTGTGCTGGTCCTGGAGCCGCAGGGGCCCCGCCCGGAACGGGCGGGCGCCCTGCCGTGAACTCTCCTGGGCGGTCTCCTTCCGGCCTGGTGATGCGGTGGTCGGTGATCGATGAGTGGTGCCTGGTGCCTGGTGCCTGGTGCGGTGGTGCATCCGTAGCGTGCTCTTCAGTTGTGGTGGTGCGCTCCCGGCTCCCCTCCGGAGAGGAGCGCTGCCGTGTCTCACGGCCGTTGACGCCAACCGCCCGAGTCCGCGGCCAGGTTGGGCGAGTTGGCGACCAACTCATCTGTAGTTGTATCCATCTTGCTTGTCCGCTGAACCACCTTTTCGGCAACTCCCCATATTTGGCGTGAAGTTGTAGGCTTGGCGGGTCAGACGACGGGCGAGGTGACCGTCGCGGCGAGCACCACCGCACCGGCGGAGCTGCACGTCGGGCTGTTGGCCTTGTGGCCGACGGTCAGGAGCAGCAGGCCGACGAGTCCGGCCGTGCCGTACCTCATCTCGACGTACCGCTCGAGTGCCGCGACGGTGAGGGCTGCGGCGAGTGCGGCAAGGGCGGGCACGGATGCCTCCAGGGGTCTCGGGTCTCAGGGTGTCCGGTGCGTGGTTCTCTCCCGGTGGTGGACGTGCGGCCAACTCGGTCCAACTTTGCCAAGCGTCCAAGTTGGTTGAAGTTATGTCCAGTTGGTGGTTCGTGAAACCAACCTCCGTAATATGCACGGAAGTTGTACCGTTTGGTCGTGACTCAGGAGAACGTGGCGGTGACTGGCAACAGGAGACTCTCGTCCCATGAGATCGCCGAGGTGCTGCGCGACCGGATCCAGGCGGGGGAGCTCAAGGCGGGCGACCGTCTGCCCACCCAGGCCGAGCTCGCGGTGGAGTTCGGCGTGGAGCGCGGTGCCGTGCGTCAGGCGCTGCGTACCTTGCAGGAGCTCGGGCTGCTGACCAATGTGAGCAAGGGCAGCCCGCCGCGGATCGCGGAGCGGCGTCCCCCGTCGGGTGAGCCGCGCTCGGCCATGGTGGGGCTGGCGCCCCGGCTGGTGCAGGCGTTCCAGGAGCCGGCGGTGCGGATCGACGCGGTCTGCCTGACGGCCGAGACGCTGATGCTGGCGCTCGCCGAGCCGCTGCGGCTGGTCCACGAGGGCCGGGTCCGGCCGGAATCCATCGACGTGCGGATCCTGGTCCCCTCCCGGAACATCAACCTAGCCTTCCCGGTCCCGGTCGAGGGGCGCCGCAAGCGTGCCGACGGCGACCTCGAGCCGCCCGACCCGGTCCACGAGTGGTGGCTGGCGCAGCGCAACGCCCAGGGCCACGTCCTGCGCCACAACCTGCGGATGCTGCGGCACTCGCACGGCGTCGACGTCCGGGTGACCTTCCGGGCGCTGCCGTTCACCCCGCCGGTGAAGCTCTACCTGCTCAACGGCTCCGAGGCGCTGATGGCCTACTACATGATCACGCGGCGCGAGGAGACGGTCGGCGAGAGCGAGGCCGTGGAGGTTTTCGACGGGATGAGCGCGGAGTCCCTGCTCTTCTCCTTCGAGCGCGCCGGGGCGTCACGGGACGCGGCGTTCGTGGAACAGTCGCAGAAGTGGTTCGACGCCCTCTGGGAAACCATCACCAGCGACCTGACACTGTCGTGATGGCCCCTCATGTGATGACCGCCGAGGCGGACCGCCTCGTCTCCCGCGCCCGTGTCGTGCTCCTGGCCCTCGACGGCCCCCTCTGCCGGCTCTTCCCGCCGGGCGGGGAGGAACTGCGTCAGCTCGCCGACGACCTGTGCGGACTGGTCGCCCGGCGCGGCGGACCGGACGCCGCCGGACAGCTCCCGGACGCCCCACGGGCCGGCCGCGATCCCTACGCGGTGCTGGCCGCGGTGGCCGAGGGGGCGGACACGGCCCTCGCGACCGCTGTACGCGAGCGGGTGACCGCGGCCGAGCTGCAGGCCGTGCCGAGGGCCGTGCCCACGCCCTGGGCCGACCCGCTGGTGCGCACCTGGGCCTCGCTCGGCGTGCGCACCGCCGTGGTGACCCGGCACGCGGCCGAGGCGGCGAGCCGCTACGTGGCGGGGCGCGGCCTCACCGA
Organism: Streptomyces abyssomicinicus; assembly: GCF_008974245.1. Classification (GTDB taxonomy): domain Bacteria; phylum Actinomycetota; class Actinomycetes; order Streptomycetales; family Streptomycetaceae; genus Streptomyces; species Streptomyces abyssomicinicus. The sequence goes on from NZ_BBZI01000011.1 coordinate 52,301, forward strand.
GGCGCTGCCGAGGGTGTGCGGCCGGGGTACCGGGCGCCGTGACGAGTTCGGCTACACGCTGGCCGGGGCGCTCGCCTCCCTGGACGCCACGCGGGAGGAGGCCCTGTTCGTCGGGGAGACCCCCGCCCATCTCGCGGCGGCCCGCGCGGCCGGAGTGCCCTTCCTCGGGCACGCGCGGAGCGAGGTGAGGGAGCGGCAGCTGGTGGAAGCGGGCGCCCAACACCTGGTCGGATCGCTGAAGTTCGTGCTCGACGCACTCACCGGCACCGCCGGACGGACTCCCGTCACCCCTTGCTAACAGGGCGCTTGCAAAAGTTAGCGCGGGGTGGCACGGTGTGGTCATGGCATCGCTCAACGTCGGTGGTCTCGGGGAGTACCTGCGCGAGCAACGGCGCAACGCGCAGCTTTCGCTGCGTCAGCTCGCCGACGCCGCGGGGGTGTCGAACCCCTACCTGAGCCAGATCGAGCGCGGTCTGCGCAAGCCCAGCGCCGAGGTCCTCCAGCAGGTCGCCAAGGCGCTGAGGATCTCCGCCGAAACTCTCTACGTCCGGGCGGGCATTCTCGACGCCGAACGGGGCAGCGGCTTTGCGGACGACGGGAAGAGCGGTCCGGACACCCGGGCCGCCATCCTCGCCGACCCCGCGCTCACCGAGCGGCAGAAGCAGGCCCTGGTCCAGATCTACGACGCCTTCCGCCACGAGAGCGGCGTGGGCGGTCCCGGGGCCGGCGGACCGCGCCCGGCCGACGGCGGGAGCGAGCCGCCCGCACGGGCGGAGGCGGACGCGTGACCCTCGGCGGCGCGACCGCCGGCAGCGAGGCCGGCGGCAGCGTGACCTGCAGAAGTGTGACTCCGACAGCCTGACCCAGAAGCGTGACCCTCAGAAGTAAGCGATCCGGGAGGACCGTCCTCATGGCCATCACCGACGACCTGCGCAAGACCCTGAGCGACCCGACGCCCCTCTACTTCGCCGCCGGTACCGCCGATCTGGCCCTCCAGCAGGCCCGTAAGGTGCCCGCCCTGGTCGAGCAGATCCGGGCCGAGGCGCCGGCCCGCATCGAGGCCGTGAAGGCCGCCGACCCCAAGGCCGTCCAGGAGAAGGCCGTGGCCCGCGTCAAGGAGACCACCACGGTCGTCCAGACCAAGGTCAACGAGGTGGTCGCCGGCCTCGAGCCCGACCTGAAGAAGCTCGGCGAGACCGCGCAGGGCCTGGCGCTGCGCGGCGTGGGCCGGGCCCTGGAGTACGCGGTCAAGGCCCGCGAGACGTACGAGCGGGTCGCCGAGCACGGCGAGCAGGCGGTCCGCGTCTGGCGCGGCGACGCGGCGGACGGCATCGTCGACGCCGCGGCGGCGGTCGAGCCGCGGGCCTCCCGCCCGGCGGCGTCGGTCACCCCGGTGGCGGAGCCGCCCGCCGAGACGACCGCGGAGGCCTCCGCCGCGGGGAAGAAGGCCGCCCCCGCCAAGAAGGCGCCGGCGCGGCGCACCACGAAGAAGCCCACGCCGCCCGCCGAGTGAGCCGGTTCGCCACCGCCGCCACCGCCCTCGCCGCCATCGGCCCCGCCATCGCACCGTCACCGTCGGGCGGCGGTGGTGAGGGCCGGCGCCCGCGGGTGCCCGGTGCTTCGGCCGGGTAAGGGAGCACCGACAGGCCGGACAGGCATCGACGAGCACGGGCAACCGGGCAGGGCCACGGGCGCGGAGACGAGTACCGTGGCTGACAAGGGCTGACAGGACCTCCCCCAGGACCCCTCCCCGGGCCCGGGCGACCTGAGAGTGGTGGTGGACGTTGTGCTGATGCAGGGCTTCAGCAACCTGATGTATCTGCTGAACCTGGCGCTGATCGTCTTCAGCGGGTTCGCGCTGGTGGACGCGGCGATCCGCCGCGAGGACGGCTACCGCGCCGCCGACAAGCAGACCAAGCCGTTCTGGCTGATCATCCTGGGGCTCGCCTTCGTGGTGAACCTGATCTTCCCGATCCTGTCGTTCCTGCCGATCATCGGTCTGATCGCCACGATCGTGTACGTGGTCGACGTGCGACCCGCGTTGCGCAGCCTCCCCGGCGGCGGGCGCAAGCGCACGCGGGGCGGATCCAGCAGCGACGGCCCGTACGGCCCGTACAACGGCGGCCGCTGAGACCCGTACCGCCGTACCGCGGCGGCGGGTGGCGGGGCCTACCAGATCGCCTCGACCCACTCCGGGTGGTCGATGAACGGGTTGCGGTTGTGCTGGTACGAGTCGTAGATGACCTGGTTGCGGCGCTCCTCGAAGGCGTCCGGCGGGTCCTCGTCGTTCCACGCCTTGAGTACGGCGAGCTTCCCCATGTACGGGTTGCTCCCGTTGTTCACGCTGCTGTTGACCTCCAGGTCGGCCCAGCCGTCGCCGCCCTCGTAGCGGACCGCCATGTAGAAGATCATGCGGGCCACGTCGCCCTTGACGGCGTCGCGCGGCTCGAAGGAGTCGGAGTCGGTGAGACTGCCACCGCCGCCCGAGACGGTGCTGCCGCCGTTGTCGAAGTCCTTGTTGCCCCGGATGCTGTTGACCTGCACGTCCTCGGGGCGCAGGTGGTGCAGGTCGGTGCCGGGCCCGGTGGCCGTGCCGAAGTCGCCGTGCGACTTGGCCCAGACGTGTTCACGGTTCCAGTCACCGGTGTTGCCGCCGTTGAGCGACTTGCTGCGGGAGGCGCCCGAGTACAGCAGGATCACGTTGGAGCTGTTCGACGGGTCCTGGTCGGTGGCCATCAGCGCGTTCCACACGGCCGAGTACGAGATCTTCGTCTGGCTGCTGGTGATCGTGTGCAGCGAGGACTTGAGGCTCGTGCCCGTCTTCCCGACCGCGTTCTTGTAGTACGTCGAGTCGTAGTCCGTCGTGGTGGCCGTGGCCGGCGTCGCGGCCAGGGTGGGACCGGCGAGGAGGGTGGCGACGGCGAGGGCCAGCGCTCTGCGGTGGCGAGTGCGTATCGCGAGCATGCGGGGTGTCCGATCTACGCGTGTTGAGTGGACAGCTGGGAGCAGCTTGGCATGAGCATGCGGTCGCGTGGTGTCCTTCAGGTGCCGATTGGGTGACGGATTGCCTACGCGGCGTACGGGGCGGGGGGCCGCGTGCGGGGCGCGGCGGGTCCTCGCGCGGGAGGGGCGCGGCGGGCCGGGCGGGCCGGGTGGTTCCGGTGGTCCCGGTGGTCCCGGTGGTCTTGGCGGGCCGGCCGGCGGCACGCCGAGCAGGCCGTCCTGGAGGTGCTCCCCGAGCAGGACGAGACCGATCACGGACGCGGCCACCGGGTTGACCAGCGTGGTGACCGCCGGCGGTGCGCCGAGGCCGGAGCGGTAGGCCGTCTGCGCGATGAGCAGGCCAGGAGCCGTGGCCGCGGCCGGGGCCCGCGCAGGGGACGGGGCGGCCGGGGGCCGGGCGCCTCACCCGCGGCGGAGGCCGACGTCCCGGCTAGCCCCGTTCGAGCAGCAGCACGGCCACGTCGTCGGTGAGTTCGCCACCGTTGAGCGAGCGGACCTCCGCCAGCGTCTCGCGGAGCAGCGGCTCACCGCTCAGGCCCGCGGCCAGATGGTGGCGGACCAGGTCGGCCATGCCGTCCTCGCCCAGCCGCTCGCCCTGGCCGTTGCCGTCCCGGCCCTCGATCAGGCCGTCCGTGTACAGCATCAGGCTCCAGGCGTCGCCCAGCCACATCTCGGTGCGCGGCCAGCGGGCGTCCGGCAGCAGCCCCAGTGCCGGGCCGTTCTCCTCGTAGGGGAGCAGGTGCGCGCCCTCGCCCGGGCGGGAGATCAGCGGCGGCGGGTGGCCCGCCAGACACACCCCGGCGCTGCGTCCGTCGGGCGCGATGTCGACCTGGCAGAGGGTGGCGAAGGTCTCCTCGCTGTGCCGCTCGTGTTCCAGGACCTTCTGGAGGGTGGTGAGCAGGTCGTCACCGCTCAGCCCGGCCAGCGTCAGCGCGCGCCAGGCGATGCGGAGCTCGACGCCGAGCGCCGCCTCGTCGGGGCCGTGGCCGGCCACGTCGCCGATCATCACGTGCACCGCCCCGTCCGGGGTGCGCACCGTGTCGTAGAAGTCCCCGCCGAGCAGGGCCCGGGAGCGGCCGGGTCGGTAGCGGGCCGCGAAACGCAGCAGGGAGCCGTCCAGGATGGGTGTGGGCAGCAGACCGCGCTCCAGGCGGGCGTTCTCCTGGGCCCGCATCCGGGACTCGGTCAGCCGCCGCTCCGCCGTGTCGGACCGCTTGCGCTCCACGGCGTAGCGGATGGCGCGGCGCAGCAGCCGCCCGTCGAGCTCGTCGCGGACCAGGTAGTCCTGCGCGCCGACGCGCACCGCCTCGGGGCCACGCCGCTCGGCGTCGCCGGAACTGGTGAGGGCCAGGACGGCGTGCCGGGGCGCGATCCGCAGCACGTGCTTGAGCACGACCAGCTCGTCCTCGGCCGCGCCGTCCTCCGACGGGGCGGTCCGGCCGGGGGCGGGGAGGTCGAGATCGAGCAGGATGCAGTTCACGTCGTCGGTGAGGAGCCGCTCCGCCTCGGTGAGGTTGCGGGCGGTACGGACCCGTACGGGCCTGCCGTCGGAGGCGAGGAGTTCGGACACGACGGCGGAGCCGCCCGGGTCGGCCTCGATCAGCAGCAGCGTCAGCTGCGCCGGGGCGGGGGCCTTCTCGGCCACCGGGGCGCTGGACGCGGGGTTCTCCGGCGAGGGGTGCTCCTCGTGGTGCGGGTCGGCCTGGCGGACGTGGTCGTCGCGACAGGGGTCGTCGGGTCGGGTGCCGTGGTGGTGCGGGTCCTCGGGGAGGGCGTCGTCGCCCGCGGGCGGGACGGCGTGGGGGTTCGCCGGTGCCGCCGAGGTGACGGCCTCGGCCGTCTCCTGCGGGCGCGGAGCCTCCTCGGCGGGGGCGCCGTACGTCCAGGCGCCGAGGTCCGCCGCCGGATCGCTCTCCACGGACGGGACTGCCCGGGGCCGCGGTATGTGCATCGGCATGGGTTCGGTTTCCTTCCCTCCCCCCGAGACGGCGGGATCGAGAGGGTTCGACGCCCACCGAGTGGGGACCTTAGCGGCTCACAAGGGCACAACGGAATGCCGGACAGCCCTCGGGAAGGACTGCCCGGCAGTGTCAAATGCCGCGTTCAGGAGCGCTTTTGGACAGGACGGCGGCCTCGGCGGGGATGACGAACGTCACGCGTCGGAGGGGGCCGGAAGAGCGGCCGGGGTGGAATGGGTCACTCCGTCCACCGGTCACCGGAACGTCCCGCAGCGGTACTTCGGTCCCGGTTGCGGCCTCCGGTGCTCCCTGCTCCAGGGGACGGGACTTGGTCCTCCTCGACGGAGGCGTCCCGCGGCCCTTCCAGACGGAGGCGCCCCGCAGCCCTTCCAGACGTAGGCGTTCCGCAGTCCTCCTCGACGTCGGCGTTCCTCAGTCCTCCTCGACGTTCGGCCGGTGCGGGTCGGGGCGGACCACGCCCAGGATCGGCATGCTGCCCGCACCGGCCACGGTCACGGAGCGGCCGGGACGGGGCGCGTGGATCATCAGGCCGTCACCCACGTATATGGCGACGTGGGTGGCGTCGCTGTTGTAGATGATGAGGTCGCCCGGACGCATCTCCTGGACGGACATCCGGTGCAGTTGACGCCACTGCTCCTGCGAGGTGCGCGGGATCGGGTAACCGGCCTTGGCCCACGCCTGGGAGGTCAGGCCCGAGCAGTCGAAGGAGTCCGGCCCCTCGGCGCCCCACACGTACGGCTTGCCCAGCTGATCGGTCGCGTAGGCGATGGCGCGGCGGGCGGAGGCGGAGGTCGCGTCGTCGAGTCCGGCGAGGATGCCGGATCCGACCCAGGCGGCGTGGGACTGGCGGGCGGCCTCGGCCTCCATGGCGGCGAGCCGCTCCCGCTCCTCCTTCTGGAGGCGCGACTCCAGCTTCTCGGCCTCGGCGATCTGCTTCTCGATCTTCTCGCGGGCCTTGTCCTTGGTCCGGCGCTGCTCCTCCAGGTCCGCCCAGCGGGAGGAGGCGGCCTGCTCCAGCTTCTCCAGCTCGTCCCGGGTGGAGACGAGGTCGGCGAGCAGGCCCTTGGCGGCCTTCTCGCCCTCCTGGACGCGCCGGGCGCCGTCGAGGAAGTCCTCCGGGTCCTCGCTCAGCCAGAGCTTCGCCTCCGGTGGCAGTCCCGCGCTCCGGTACTGGGCGCGGGCGGCGGCCCCGGCCCGCTCGTACAGGTCGTCCACCCTGTCCTGGACGCCGGCGATCTTCCCGGTGAGTTCGTCGATCTCCTCGGACTGCTTCTTCGCCTTCTCCTCCGCCGCGTTGTACGCCTCGGTGGCGCGGGCGGCGTCCTTGTAGAGGGCGTCGAGCTTCTCGCGCACCGCCTCGAGTTCGGCGTTGGTCGCCGGCGTGGGGGCGGGCGGGGGAGCGGGGTCGGTGGGGGCGGTCACCGAGGATGGCGCGTGGGTGCCCGCGAACGCCGTGCCGGGCGCGCCGAGGGCGGTGATCGCGCAGACCAGCGCCACCGCCGTGGCGATCAGTCCGCGGCGGCTCGGGCCGCCTCTGCGTCTGTCTCTGCTCGCTGCCATGGGTCGCCTCCCACCTGCCTTACCGTCGGTAACGTCTGTTCTTCCGGGGGATGCTGCCATGCCTTGCGGGCAAAGCGACAGAGGTCGTGCCGGGCCGGTCCGAATCGGACGGGTCGGCAGCCACTCCGAGCGGCCCCCCGGCCACCCTCTCGCACGGCCACCTTTCCCGATGGGGACGCCGTGCGTGACGATCTCTCAGGTGGTGTGACGAACAGCGCAGAACGATCGTTCCCCGGGGAACGGGGTCGATCGGGTGACGTGTGTTCAGGGGCCGTGGGGCAGTGGGCCTGTGCGTCCGGTGGTCGTCGTCGGCCGTCATCCGCCCCTGTTGAGCGCGCCACGGACGGCCCGGAGGCGGTGCGGGCGACGGCCTGGAGGCGGCCCGGAGGCAGCCCGGAGACAGCCCGGACCGCGGCCCGCTCGGCGCGGCCTATGAGCTGATGGGCAACTTTCGTGCTCGCCCACGTGCTCGGGCCCGCAGCTCCTTCAGGCGGCCATGGAACGCGTTGTGGCGGTTCTGGTCGAGGTTCAGCGGGAGGTCGAGCTGGGAGACGAGCTGTGACTCCAGGTCCCATGGCTCGCTCCGCTCGATCCAGCACACCTGTGCGTGGTCCGCCATCCACCGGCTCGGTGTGGCTTCGCCGGACGAGGCCCAGGCTGTGGACGCCGCGCAAGGTACTCGGCACCGTTTCCGGACCGTCTCTCGACGGCTGGTGCGTGAGCGTCCGATTCGGATCCTCGGATTCGGCATCCGGTTCCACATTTCATATCCCAGGTTCCGAATCCAAGTCGGTCGGTGCGGTCGAATCGGTTCACCCAAAAGGGATTGCCCAAAAGAGATTGCCCAAATCGGGTTGGTAAAGCGGCTGGGGTTTCGCCGACGGGATCTGGCGGCTCTGCGGCCAATCGGGTCCCGCCGGCGTGCTGCGGTGCGGCGACGTGCGGGAAACGACGCGGTGCGGGGCGCCGGGCCGGTGTGGACCGGCACAGCCCGGTGCGGGACGACCTGAAGATTGGAAGTCGTTGGAAGAGCCAGGAAATGGTTGGAGTCTCTGCCTGTCCACGATCGTGGGCGAACTGTCTACGAAAGTGAACAGGGTGGCTTTCAGCTGCGCGTTTGTCCGTCGCGTGATGACTATGGGAAAGTTCCAGCGGCATGCGAATGCCGCCCGGGCAGGGGCGGCATTCGTCTCCGTGCCACGCCCAAGAAATCACGATGGCAAGTGAACTGAGCACAGCTGGAGGACCCCATGGTCCCACGCGTCGGCGTGACCGTTGACATCCACCTCCGCGATCTGCCGATCGCGCTGATTGGTACGGCCGGCGGCGCGCTCGCCCTCTGGGCCGACGCTCCCGCCGGGATCGCCATCCCTACGGCCCTACTGATCGTCTTCGACATCCGCGTCCGGCGCTGGTGTCGACGCGTCTGACGGCGAGAGGGCCGAGTCCCCCACCAGCGGAAGAACAGCTGACCGTCATTGGTCGCTGCTTGCCGGCGTTGAGCGGCCTCGGGCGGCCCAGAGGCGGCCCTGGCCTGGACGGTGGTGGTGAGGCAACCGACCCCCGTCGCACCCCGGGTCGCGGCCTCTGCCGTGCGGACGACCCTCACCGCCAGCAGGCTGCGCCTTCTGATCCGTAGCTCCGGAGAAACTGGTCAGCAGCATGCCATCAGCCCGTTTCCCGGCCTTGCCGGGGTACTGACGGCCAGGCGCGGTCGCCTTGGTTGCGGTACTTCGTCGCTGTACATCTGTGCTGGGCCAGAGCGGCTCCGGAGTCGACCGGCCGTCCCGGTCTGCGGGAACCGACTGCTCGTTCACCGCGTCGAGTCCAACTGGTACCGGAGGAAGGCGCATATGAGGACGCTGGTTGGTTCGCTCGGCAGTGGCCTGCTGGTTGTCGGGATCACCACGGGGGTGTGGTGGAGCTGGTCTCACGAGCCCTATGACCTGACCGACGCGCCCATGGTCGACGTGACGGTGCGCGCGGAAGGGTCCACGTACCCCGACGTGCGGGAGACGGCCGAGGACGTCGACACTCTCGTACGGGTCTACGTCCAGCGGCTCAAGGATGGAAACGCCAAGGGAATCGCCGAGCTGGCTGGGCCGGCTTACGAGCAGCCCGGCCCTACTGCGGCCAAGTACGTACGCGAGTACGGCCAGGCAGCGGGCGGTCCCGTCGAAGTCACCGTGCTGGAGGGAGTCGTTCCCTACTTCAACTCGGTGACGGTGGCGTACAAGCAAAGCGGTCAACGGCAGGAGCTGCTGCTGGTGAAGAATGACGGGCACTGGTGGATAGGCCTCGGCGACGGTGACCCTGCGGCGGGCATGTAGCGACCACCGCGGAAGACAACCTTTGAGGGTGCAGCCTCATCCTCATCAGGTCGGCCACAAGGGCCCAGGACATCCGTCAACCGGCTTCCTGCCTTGAGTGATCATCCGCGCTGAGGTCCGGAGCCGATCGCCACTGTGCGCGGTTGTTGGTGTCAGCCGCTGGTGTCGGTCGATCGACCCCCTTCCGAGGAACCGCAAAGTTTCCCCGCGGATGACCCATGGACTCGCGGATGGCACAGGTTCAAGCCCCAGGAGAGCGACGGGCTTTCGGTGTCCGTGCACGACGGGCCGGCGACCGGAATCACGGTCACCCTCCCGTTGTCCGTGCTGCCACCGACGTGGGTCGCCGATCAGCGCGACCTCCTCACCCGGTGCATACGAGTGGCGGCGTGACCGCCGGGCCTGACGGCCCGAAGGCGGCTCCGGGGTAGCGAAAAGCCCCCTGCCGGCGGAGAACCCGCGGGCAGGGGGCTCACGCGTGGGCGGTTACTTCTTCTTGCCCTGGTTCTTCACGGCCTCGATGGCGGCCTTGGCGGCCTCCGGGTCGAGGTAGGTGCCGTGCGCGACGACCGGCTTGAACTCGGCGTCGAGCTCGTAGGCGAGCGGGATGCCGGTGGGGATGTTGAGGCCGGCGATGTCGGCGTCGGAGATGCCGTCCAGGTGCTTCACCAGCGCGCGCAGCGAGTTGCCGTGGGCGGCGACCAGGACGGTGCGGCCGGTCAGCAGGTCGGGGACGATGCTGTCGTACCAGTACGGCATCATCCGGTGGACGACGTCCTTGAGGCACTCCGTCTGCGGGCGCAGCTCCGGCGGGATCGTGGCGTAGCGGGCGTCGTTGTACTGCGACCACTCGGCGTCCGCGTCGAGGACCGGCGGCGGGGTGTCGTAGGAGCGGCGCCACTGCATGAACTGCTCCTCGCCGAACTGCTCGAGGATCTCCGCCTTGTTCTTGCCCTGGAGGGCGCCGTAGTGGCGCTCGTTGAGGCGCCAGTTGCGGTGGACCGGGATCCAGTGCCGGTCGGCGGCGGTCAGGGAGAGCTGGGCGGTGCGGATGGCACGCTTCTGGAGGGACGTGTGCACGACGTCGGGGAGGAGCCCGGCGTCCTTCATCAGCTCGCCGCCGCGGATCGCCTCCTTCTCGCCCTTGTCGGTCAGGTCCACGTCCACCCAGCCGGTGAACAGGTTCTTGGCGTTCCACTCGCTCTCGCCGTGGCGGAGGAGGATCAGCTTGTACGGTGCGTCGGCCATGGCACCCAGCGTAATCGGAGGGGGGTGGGGGCCGCGCGCGCGTCCACAATGCGGTGGCTGCCGCGCGACGTGCGGGAGTAACATGCGCTGACCGCTTTTGCCGCTTACGGCTTGCACTACGGCTGCTCCATGGAGGCCACCTTGTCCCTCGTCTCGCCGAGACGTGCCCTCCGGGCGACCGTTTCCGGGCTCCCCAGGGAGTTCTGGTGGCTGTGGACCAGTTCCCTGGTCAACCGACTGGGAGCGTTCGTCGCCACCTTCATGGCGCTCTACCTGACCATGGAGCGGGGCTACTCCGCCTCCTACGCGGGCCTGGTGGCCGCGCTCCACGGACTCGGCGGCGTGATCTCGTCGGTGGCCGCCGGGGTGATGGCGGACCGGCTGGGCCGCCGCCCCACGATGCTGGTCGCCCAGCTCTCCACGGCGGCCTCGGTGGCGCTGCTCGGCTTCGTGCAGGATCCGGTGGCCATCGCGTGCGTCGCCTTCCTGGTGGGCATGGCCTCCAACGCCTCCCGGCCCGCGGTGCAGGCGATGATGGCGGACATCCTGCCGCCCGAGGACCGGGTGCGGGCGTTCTCGCTCAACTACTTCGCGGTCAACCTCGGCTTCGCGGTCTCCGCGGTGGGCGCCGGGTTCATCGCCGAGTTCAGCTACCGCGCCGGGTTCCTGATCGAGGCCGGGATGACGCTGGTCTGCGCGGTACTGGTCTTCGCGAAGATCCCCGAGTCGAAGCCCGCGGCGCCCGCCGGCGCGGCGGGCGGCGGCAAGGAGAGCGGCGCCGAGGTCAGGCTCGGCACGGTGCTGCGCGACGGGCGGTTCATGTCGCTGGTGGGGCTGTCGTTCCTGATCGCGCTGATCTTCCAGCAGGGGTACGTGGCGCTGCCGGTGGCCATGGGGCAGCACGGGTTCAGCCCGGCCGACTACGGCCTCGCCATCGCCGTCAACGGCGTGCTGATCGTCGCGGTGCAGGTCCCGGTCACGGGGCTGATCGCGCGCCGGGACCCGCGCCGGCTGCTGGTGGTCTCCGCGCTGCTGGCCGGGTACGGGTTCGGGCTGACCGCCTTCGCCGGCTCGGTGGGCGTGCTGGCGCTCACGGTGTGCGTGTGGACGATCGCCGAGATCCTCAACGCCCCCACCCAGTCCAGTCTGGTGGTGCGGCTCTCCCCGGCGGAGGGACGCGGGCGGTACCAGGGGATGTACACGATGTCCTGGTCGCTGGCGGCCCTGGTGGCGCCGCTCGTCTCCGGCGTGGTCATCGACGCGTACGGGGCGAACTGGCTGTGGGGCGGGTCCGCCGTGCTGGGCACGATCGCGGCCGTGGGGTACGCGATGGTCATGCGGAGCCTGCCGCCCGAGCCCGAGGTCGCCGTCTCGGGCGGCACGCGCAAGCCGGTGGCGGAGACGGAGCCGACCGGGGGCGTCACCGCCTGACGTCGGGCATGGCGTCACGGCCCGACAAGGGGCGTGGCCTCAGGGCCTGACGCGCGGCGGGACGGTGCGGGCGGCTGCCCTGCGGGCACGCCGCGGCCCGCGCCCGGGCTGTCCCGGGACCGGGTCGGACCGCACCGCGGCGACTCACCCCCCGTGCACGACCGCCTCGGCGATCTCCCGGACCCGCGCCAGGGTGATCCCCTCGCGCTGCTCCACCGCCAGCGGATGGTCCGTCGGCTCCAGTTCCACATAGGGCCGGCGGCCCACCTCACGGGTGTGGACGTTGGTGCGGAGATTGAGCGTGCTGGGGGAGTACAGCGGCAGCTCGGTGGTGAGCCAGCCGAAGTACGGCGGCTCCGACTCCCGCCCCGGCGTCTCCCACAGCTCGTCCGAGCGGCGGAAGTTCTGGGCGCTCAGGGAGACCCAGACGCCCCACTCGAACACCTGGCCGGTGTCGCGCACCGGAATCTCGATCAGGCCCTTCACGAGGAAGTGCTCGCCCTTGATCACGCACTGGTCGGGGGAGAGCACGCTGTCCTCGCGCTCGGCGTAGCGCGGGTCCCAGACGTCGGGCGCCTCGGTGGAGTAACCCATGGGGAGGCCTGCGTGGCGCTCGCCGCAGCGAGAGCAGACGAAGCCGGGTTCCTCTGGTGTCATGACCCGAGAGTAGTGGCCGCCTCCGACGGCCACGGCAGAACCGTCAGTCCGGGCCACTGCGCCCGCCACCGCGCGGTCTTGGCCTCGTACACCGCGCGCGGGGCGAGCACCGGGTTGGGGCGGACGACCAGGCCGAACACGTCGGACAGCCCGTGCGGCGCGTACACCCGCCATTGCCCGCCGGGTTCCAGGCGGACGCCGACGCAGCAGGTCGTGGCGGCGAAGCTGTCGATGGCGGCCTCCGTGCAGTCGTACGGGGCGCACGGCACGCCGAACCGGTCCTCGTACCAGAGGTGCACCCGCGCCTCGTTGCGGATCTCGACCTCGGCGGGCAGCCCCGCGAACACCTCGCGGCCGGCGCGGATCACGGCGTCCTCGGCCTCCCAGGAGAGATCGCCGCCGTCGAAGTAGAACAGGTCGTAGTCCTTGATCCCCGCCGTCGGCGGGCGGCCGGTCACCACGTTCCACACCGTCTGGAAGACGCAACCGGCCGTCAGGTACCAGTCGGGGAGCCGGAGTCCGGCGGCGCGTTCCAGCACCTCCACCAGGATCGTGTTCCGGGTCAGCACCTCTCGCAGACGGTCGGGCTGTTCGTCGGACGGAAGTCGTGTCGCCATCCCTGCCACCCTGCCATCCTGCCAGTGAGTCAGGAGGAGGACCGCATGCCGTATCTGCCCGGAACCGACAACACCGCGACCCGCGGCGCAACCCCCGCCGACGCCGACCCCCGCGTCCGGCTCAGGCCCGCCCGCCCCGGTGAGGCACCCGCGCTGAGCGGGCTGGCGCTGCGCTCCAAGGGCCACTGGGGCTACGACGACGCCTTCCTCGCCGCCTGCCGGGACGAACTCACCCTGCGCCCCGAGGACCTGGCACCCGGCACCGCGACGGTGGCCGAGGACGGCGCCGGGCGCGTCCTGGGTTTCGTCCTGGTCGACGGCGCCCCGCCGCGGGGCCGCCTCGACATGCTCTTCGTCGACCCGCCCGCCATCGGCTCCGGGCTGGGCCGCCGGCTCTTCGCCGCGGCCCTGTCCACCGCCCGCCGCCTCGGCATGAGCCGCCTCACCATCGACGCCGACCCGTACGCGGAGCCGTTCTACCGGGCGATGGGCGCCCAGGTCACCGGGACCGTCCCGTCCGGCTCCGTCCCGGGCAGGTCGCTGCCCCTGATGGCGGTCGACGTCCCACCGGCCGATCCACCGGCCGATCCACCGGTCGACGCACCGGCCGATCCACCGGTCGCCCCGCCCGCCGCGCCGCCCGTCGGAACGCTGCCGTGACGTCGTCCGCGAGCCTCCTGTGGCAGGCCCTGCACGGCCCCGCCGACCCGCCGCTGCGCCCCCTGCCGGACCGTGTCGTGAACCTCCTGACGGCCCTCCGCTGCCCGCCGCGGCTCGCGGCCCACCTGCGCGCCGTCCACGACGTGGCGCACCAGGTGACGGACTGGGCCGAGCGGCACCGTCCCGCCGTGGTCCTCGACCGGGAGGCGGTGCTCTTCGGCGCGGCCACGCACGACATCGGCAAGATCCTCCACCCCGGCGAGCTCTCCGGTCCCGGATCCGCCCACGAGCGCGCGGGGCGCGCGCTGTTGCTCGAGCACGGTGTCGAGCCCCCACTCGCCCGCTTCGCCGCCACCCACGCCTCGTGGACGGCACCGGGCGTCCGCCTGGAGGACCTGCTGGTGTCGCTCGCCGACAAGGCGTGGAAGGGCAGGCGCGTACCCGGCCTGGAGGACCTTGTCATCACCGGGCTGGCCGAGCTGAGCGGGCGGCCGGCCTGGGAGGAGTTCGCCGCCCTCGACGACCTGCTCACCCGCGTCGGGGAGGACGCGGACCGCCGCCTGGCGTTCCAGGCGTCGTTCCCGGTGCGCGGCTGACCGCAGCCCGCCGGGGAGGCCGAGCCCCGATCGGGTTCACGCTACTCGCGTTCGAGGAGGTGGGCGAAGGCGTCCAGGTTCCGGGTCGACTCGCCGCGGGAGACGCGCCAGGCGTACTCCTTGCGGATGGAGGACGCGAAACCCAGCTCCAGCAGCGTGTTGAAGGCGCCGTCGGCGGCCTCCAGGACCTGGCCGAGGAGGCGGTCGATCCCGTCGGCGGTGACCGAGGCCAGCGGCAGGCGGGCGGTGACGTACACGTCGCCGTGCGCGTCCACGGCGTAGGAGACGCCGTACAGCTTGAGGTTGCGCTCCAGGAGCCAGCGGTGGACGCCCGCCTCGTTCTCGTCCGGGTGGCGGATCACGAAGGCGTTCAGGGAGAGCGAGTGGCGGCCGGCGATCAGCGAGACCGTGGTGGAGAGCTTCCTGACGCCGGGGAGGGTGACGACGTAGTTGCCCGGCTCCGGGGACTCCCACTCCAGCTCCGCGTCCCGCAGGAACTCCTCGATCACCTCGCGCGCGTCAGCCATGGGCCGAGCGTACGCGACGGCGGTGGGCGTGCAGGGCGGCCGTGTAGACGTCGGTGGTCGCGCTGGCGGCACGGTCCCAGCCGAAGCCCTGGGCGTGCCGGGCGGCGTTCGCGCCGAGGCGGTCGGTCAGCGACGGGTCGTCGGCGAAGCGGCCCAGCACGTCCGCGTAGTCGGCGGGGTCGTGGCCGCGGACCAGACAACCGGTCTCGCCGTCCCGTACCGCCACCGGCAGGCCGCCCACCGCGGCCGCCAGCACCGGCGTGCCGGTGGCCTGCGCCTCGATGGCGACCAGGCCGAACGACTCGCTGTACGAGGGCATCACCAGCAGCGACGCCGCACGGAACCAGTCGGCCAGCCGGTCCTGCCCCACCGGCGGGTGGAATCGCACCACGTCACCGATACCCAGGCGCGCCGACAGCTTCTGCAGCCGCTCCGGCTTGGCCAGACCGCTTCCGCTGGGACCGCCGACCACCGGCACCACCAGGCGCGGGCGCAGCTCGGGCCGCCGCTCCAGCAGCACCGCCACCGCGCGCAGCAGCACGTCGGGGGCCTTGAGCGGCTGTATCCGTCCGGCGAAGAGGGGAATCAGGGCGTCCTGCGGGAGTCCCAGACGCGCCCGGGCGGCGGCCCGGCCGTCGGCCGGGCGGAAGCGGTCCAGGTTGACGCCGGGGTGCACGATCTCGACCTTCAGGGGGTCGGCCTCGTAGTGACGGACCAGGTCGGCGGCCTCGTCGGCGGTGTTGGCGATCAGCCGGTCGGCGGCGTCCACGATCTGCGTCTCGCCAATGACCCGCGCGGGCGGCTCGGGCGTGTCGCCCGCGGCGAGGGAGGCGTTCTTCACCTTGGCCATGGTGTGCATGGCGTGCACCAGCGGCACGCCCCAGCGCTGGGCCGCCAGCCAGCCGACGTGTCCGGAGAGCCAGTAGTGGGAGTGGACCAGGTCGTAGTGGCCAGGACGGTTCCCCGCCCACGCCTGCATCACGCCGTGGGTGAAGGCGCACAGCTGCGCCGGCAGGTCCTCCTTGGCCAGGCCCTCGTACGGCCCGGCGTCCACGTGGCGCACCAGCACACCCGGGGCAAGCTCCACGGCCGGCGGGAGGGAGGCGGAGGTGGCACGGGTGAAGATCTCCACCTCGACGCCCTGCGCGGCGAGGCGGCGGGCCAGCTCCACGATGTAGACGTTCATGCCGCCCGCGTCGCCCGTACCGGGCTGGTGCAGCGGCGAGGTGTGGACGGACAGCATGGCGACCCGGCGCGGACGGCGCGGTGCGCCCGGCAGCCGCAGCCTGGCCGGCGACGCCGAGGAGAGACGCCCGAGCCTGGTGACGTACTGGCTCACGTGGCAGTCCTCCATGGGTGTCGGGTGGGGTCGGACGGGGTAGGCGTCGGTGCCGTTCGGGCGGGTGGGCGGTCAGGCCCCCTCCACGGCGGAAACACCGGCGGGGCGCGTGCAATTTCGACTTTGCCAAAACGTTACGCCGCGTGGCGGCGGCGTTGCCCGCGCGTGAACGGCCGGCGACGGCCCCGACCGGGGCTTCCGTACCCCCGGAACGGGGCTTCCGTACCCCCCGACCGGGGCTTCCGTACCCTCGTAGGCATGACGCCCCGCGCAGCGACCCGCCCCGTGGGAACGGTGACGCGCGGGACGACCAACCCCAACCGGCTCCGCCGCATGGACCGCTGGATCGCCGCCACGCACGGTGCCGAGCTGCGCCGCGCGGCGGAACCGGTCGCCGTCGACCTGGGCTACGGGGCGGCGCCCTGGACCGCCGTCGAACTGCTCGGCCGGCTGCGGACCGCCGCGCCGCGGACCCGGGTCGTCGGCATCGAGATCGACCCGGCACGGGTCGCCGCCGCCCGGCCGTACGAGCGGGAGGGGCTGGAGTTCCGGCACGGCGGCTTCGAGGTGCCGCTGCCGGCCCGACCGCACCTGATCAGGGCCGCCAACGTGCTGCGCCAGTACGACGAGGAGCGGGTCGCCGAGGTGTGGGCGGGGCTGTGCGCCCGCCTCGCACCGGCCGACGGCCCCGGTTCGCGGGGCGGACTGCTGGTGGAGGGCACCTGCGACGAGATCGGGCGGCGCCACGTCTGGGTCGCCCTGGGCCCCGAGGGCCCGCGCACGGTCACCTTCGCGACCCGGCTCGGCTCCCTGGACCGCCCGTCCGACCTCGCCGAACGGCTGCCCAAGGCGCTGATCCACCGGAATGTGCCGGGCGAGCCGGTCCACTTCTTCCTGCGCGACTTCGACCGCGCCTGGGCGGCGGCCGCGCCCTACGCCTCCTACGGCGCGCGCCAGCGGTGGATCCGGACGGTGCGCGACCTCGCGGCGGTCTGGCCGGTGACGGACGGGCCGTCCCGGTGGCGTCAGGGCGAGGTCACGGTGGCGTGGAGCGCGCTGGCGCCGGGCGGCTGAGCACCTCCGTCGGCTGAGAGCACCTCCCGGGGCGCGCGATGACGCTCCGGCCCGAGCGCTCACGGACGCCGGGCACACGGATGCCCGGGCGGGCACACGGACGCCGGGCGCGCGCCGTCGCGCGCCCGGCGGTGTTGGTGGTGCGGTGTGTGGTCAGCCGCACTGACAGGGGGCGCCGGACTGGCAGCCGCAGCCGCAGCCGGAGCCGCAGCCGCAGGCCGCGAGCAGTGGCAGCGCCCGCGGTGCCGGCGCCTCCTCGGTGTCGGCGGCGCGGGTGGGGTCCTCGTCCGTGCGGGGGGCCTCGGGCATCTCGGTCCATCCCTCCAGGGGCGTCCTACAGGAGCGTGCAACGGTGCTCCTCCATTGCACCGGCCCCGGCCACGGCGCATCAACGGCGCACGGTGGCGCCGGCCCGGCCCTGCCCGGCCCGGCCCTGCCCGGAGAACCGGGAGGCCGGGCCCCTCACCCCGCCACCCCGGCTCCCCGGGGGCCGCCGCTACGCGCCGGGGCCCCGAACGCCGCCGCTACGCGCCGCCCTCGGCCGCGAAGTCCCCGGCGTGCTCACCGGTCACCAGGAACACCACCCGCCGCGCCGCGGAGACGGCGTGGTCGGCGAACCGTTCGTAGTACCGGCCGAGGAGCGTCACGTCCACGGCGGTCTCGATCCCGTGCTCCCACTTGTCGTCCATCAGGTGCTGGAAGAGCGTGCGGTGCAGGGTGTCCATCGCGTCGTCGTCCTGCTCCAGCTGGAGCGCGAGCCGGACGTCCTTGGTGGCCAGCACCTGGGCCGTCTTGGCCATCAGCCGCTGGGCGAGCTGCCCCATCTCCAGCACGGTGGCGTGCAGGTCGGAGGGGACGGCCTTGTCCGGGTAGCGCAGCCGGGCCAGCTTGGCCACGTGCTTGGCGAGGTCCCCGGACCGCTCCAGGTCGGCGGAGATCCTGAGCGAGGTCACCACCGTCCGCAGGTCGGTGGCCACCGGCTGCTGGCGGGCCAGCAGGGCGATGGCCCTGGCCTCCAGGTCGTGCTGGGTCTCGTCGACGCCCCGGTCCGCATCGATCACCCGCTCCGCGAGCGAGAGGTCGGCGTCCAGGATCGCCGTGGTGGCCCGGCCCATCGCCGAGCCGACGGTGCGGGCCATCTCCACCAGGTCGTCGGTGATCGAATCCAGCTCCTCGTGGTACGCGTCGCGCATCCGTGTTCCCCTTTTTCCGATGACGGACGGTCCCGGGCGGATCCCGGGGAAGGCTCCCCGAGCGGGCCGATCATGAACGTGATTCCACGTGCGGTCCGTCCTACCCGCCCCTCGCGGCCTGAAGCCCCCGAAAGCGCGGCCGGCCCGCCCTGCCCGCCCCGTGGCGGGCCGCCGGGGTGAACCGACACGGGCCGGAAGGTGAACTCTGGGCGACCAGTGCGCCAGGTCTCCCCCAGAGGGCTGGGGAGTACCCCCTCACCCCGCCTAACCTGGAGTCATGGACGTGGACGCGGCGGTCGCCGCAGCGGCGGCGATCGCCGGTGTGCTCACCGGTGTGATCGCCATGCTGGCGTTCCGCTGGAGCGAGAGCGACCTGGAACGCCCCTCGAGGGCCTCGGCGCACGCGGAGTCCGCCCTGCCCCGCGGGGTGGACACCGTGCTGTCGGTGCTCCGCTCCTCGGCCGTGGTGCTGGACGAGGCGGACGCCGTCGTGAAGGCCAGCTCGGCCGCGTACGCCCTGGGCCTGGTCCGCGGCGGGCGGCTGTCCGTCGAGCCGATGCTGCAGATGGCCCGGGACACCCGGCGGGACGGCGAGATACGCCAGGTGGAGCTGGAACTGCCCCGACGGGGAGCGGGCCGCGCCGAACCGCTCGCGGTCTCGGCCCGGGTCGCCCCGCTCGGATCACGCCTGGTGATGCTGCTGGTCGAGGACCTGACCGAGGCCCGCCGCATCGAGGCGGTCCGGCGCGACTTCGTCGCCAACGTGTCCCACGAGCTGAAGACGCCCGTGGGAGCGCTCTCCCTGCTGTCGGAGGCCGTGATGGACGCCTCCGACGACCCGGAGGCGGTGGAGCGGTTCGCCGGCCGGATGCAGATCGAGGCCACCCGCCTCACCAATCTGGTGCAGGAACTCATCGACCTCTCCAGGATCCAGAACGACGACCCCCTGGAGTACGCCGAGCCGGTCAAGGTCGAGGTGCTGGTCGCCGAGGCGATGGACCGCTGCCGGCAGCAGGCCGGCTCCAAGAACATCACCATGGCGGCGGCCGGCGCCGAGGGGCTGTACGTCTGGGGCAACCGCGGCCAGCTGGTCGGCGCCCTGGGCAACCTCGTCGAGAACGCCGTCAACTACTCGCCCGCGCAGACCAAGGTCGGCATCGCTGCCCGCCGGGTCGCCGGGCCGGGCGGCGAGATGGTCGAGATCGCCGTCACCGACCAGGGCATCGGGATCTCCGACCGTGACCGGGACCGCATCTTCGAGCGCTTCTACCGGGTCGACCCGGCCCGCTCCCGGGCCACCGGCGGCACCGGCCTGGGCCTCGCCATCGTCAAGCACGTGGTGGCCTCGCACGGCGGCGAGGTCACCGTCTGGAGCACCGAGGGCCAGGGCTCCACCTTCACCATCAGGCTTCCCGAGGCCCGCTCGGCGCGTGGGCGCCAGGGCTCCGCGAACGCCGGCGGCTCGACCGCCGTCTCAGCGGACGCCGGCGGCCCGACCGCCGTCTCCGAGGACTCCGGCGGTCCGACCGCCGCGTCCGCCACGTCCCCCGCCGTCGGGTCCACCGCCGTGCCCGCCGTCCAGCCAGATCCGCTTCCCGCTCCGGAGGTCCGCCCGTGACCCGTGTGCTCGTCGTCGAGGACGAGGAGTCCTTCTCCGACGTACTGTCGTACATGCTTCGCAAGGAGGGCTTCGAGGTCGCCGTCGCGGCGACCGGCCCCGACGGCCTCGAGGAGTTCGAGCGCAACGGAGCCGACCTGGTCCTGCTCGACCTGATGCTGCCCGGGCTGCCGGGCACCGAGGTCTGCCGCCAGCTGCGCAACCGCTCCAACGTGCCGGTGATCATGGTCACCGCCAAGGACAGCGAGATCGACAAGGTGGTCGGTCTGGAAATAGGCGCCGACGACTACGTCACCAAGCCGTTCTCCTCCCGGGAACTGGTCGCCCGGATCCGCGCCGTGCTGCGGCGGCGCGGCGAGCCCGAGGAGACGACGCCCACCGCCCTGGAGGCGGGCCCGGTCCGGATGGACGTGGACCGGCACGTGGTCACCGTGGACGGCGCCAAGGTGGACCTGCCGCTCAAGGAGTTCGACCTGCTGGAGATGCTGCTGCGCAACGCCGGCCGGGTGCTGACCCGCATGCAGCTGATCGACCGGGTGTGGGGCGCCGACTACGTGGGCGACACCAAGACGCTGGACGTCCACGTGAAGCGGCTCCGGGCCAAGATCGAGCCCGACCCGGGAGCCCCGCGCTACCTGGTCACCGTCCGGGGGCTGGGCTACAAGTTCGAACCGTAGGCCGGCGGACGCACACACACGGAAGGGGCGGCTCCGCGCGGAGCCGCCCCTTCCGTGTGTGCTGGTGTGTCCTGCGCGCCTCCCGGCGCGCCGGGCCCCTGCCGTCTCAGTGGCCGGCGTCGGACCCGGTCTCCGCGGACTCGTCCTCGGTGTCCTCCTCGGGGGACGCGGCGGCGCCCGACGGCTCGCCGGAGGGGTCCACCGACGGCTTGGCGGTCGGCGACGCGGTGCCGGGAACGGCCCCGGGACCCCAGTCGGCGAAGTGGTGCTCGGCGGGCAGCACCAGGACGTCGAGGGAGACGGCGCCGGTCTCGCTGAAGGTGAAGGTCATCCGCTGGTTGTCGCCGTCACGCACGGCCTCGCGGCCGACGGGCAGCGTCGCGGTGGCGTTGTCCTCGCCGCCGATCACCACACGGCCACCGGCCGGGACCGTCACCGAGGTGCCCTCGACGGGCTCCAGCTCCACGGTGGGACCGCCCTCCAGCGTGATGGACTCCAGCGTCTGGTCGGTGGACCCGTCGTTGAAGACGGTCGCCATGACGCTGGCCGGTCCGGTGGCCTGGGGGTCCTCCTGCGTCAGGATGGCGACGTTCTGGACCTTGATGTCGCCGACCGCGACGTCCGACAGGTCCGGCTTGATCTGGAGGGTCTCGGCGTTGTTGCCGGCGCCGCAGGCGGCGAGCGAGGCGATCGAGAACGCGATGGCGGCGGCGGCGAGGGCGCCGCGTCGAAGGCTGCTGCTCACGGCGGCGGCATCTCCTTGAACGTGGGCGGAGCGGGAGGGCGCGGGCGCCGCTCCCCTGGGTTCGTATGGCGCCCCAAGATTACCGAGCCTCTTCTTCCCCACCGCACCCGACCCACCCTCTGCGCACCACGCGTGCACACGGCGTGAACCCGCGGATCGCGGGCACAGGAACTTCACGGGTCCGCTTGACGTTCGTCACAACAACGCCTTGTCGTCCGCCGTGAGGGTTCCGCGGTCCCCTCTTCGGGCTGCGGATTCCGCACTCACCCGTTCAGCATTCGCATAACTGCGGGGCGTTATTTCCGCAGGCCCGGAATGGCGATGACGAAAATCGATCAGGGGTTCACTCCGTCGGCCGATGATCAATTCCGCATTGCCGCGGCCGCCCCTGCGCCGGTCCGGCGGCCCGCTCGAACGGAGTAGCGGAGTTCGCTCACTTGGAATCGGACATTCTGGGGCGTAACGTCGTTGTCGCAGGGCCCCGAAGGGGTGTAACGTCCGCGTTTCGCACGGCCGTGATCCCCCCTCCGACCTGCGAATACCCCCTTCCGTTCCCCTTAGGAAGCATGCACCGGCAGGAGTTGTCAAGCCCCGAGATATGCCCTGACCTGCGAAAACGCCATTCAGAACACGCCCAATCCGTGTTACCCTGGATAGCCACGGAAGGGGTACCTGTCACATGACGTTCAAGGTTGGCGACACCGTGGTCTATCCCCATCACGGGGCCGCGCTGATCGAGGCCATCGAAACTCGCCAGATCAAAGGCGTGGACAAGACCTACTTGGTGCTGAAGGTCGCCCAGGGCGATCTCACTGTGCGCGTGCCGGCGGACAATGCGGAGTTCGTGGGTGTGCGCGACGTGGTCGGTCAGGATGGACTGGACCGGGTCTTCGAGGTGCTGCGCGCGCCGTACGCCGAGGAGCCCACGAACTGGTCGCGCCGTTACAAGGCAAACCTGGAGAAGCTGGCCTCCGGTGATGTCATCAAGGTCGCCGAGGTCGTCCGCGACCTGTGGCGTCGCGAGCGGGAGCGCGGCCTGTCCGCCGGTGAGAAGCGCATGCTCGCCAAGGCCCGCCAGATCCTGGTGAGCGAGCTGGCGCTCGCGGAGAACACCAACGAGGACAAGGCCGAGGCGCTGCTCGACGAGGTGCTCGCCTCCTGATGTTCCCCCGGGCGTGCCGGCGGTTCCGCCGAGCGCGACCGGAAGCAGGTCACTTGCTGCCGTGGTGCCCGATGATGCGAAAGCATTGCCGGGCGCCGCGGCATGTCCGGAGGCATGGCGGTTGCGCCGCGAGCACGGCCCGGACCCCGAAAGGCCTGTCACCGCAGCCCGGTTGTCCCCGAAGCCCGGTCCGACCCGACCGTCTGTCACGGAAGGGGTCCGGTCGGTGGCGGGCGTCCGGTTCGCAGAGGCCATACCCATCCGCGTGGAGCACACAAACCTGACGGGAACCATGTCTGAAGCAGTGTTGTCCCAAGAAGAGCGTCCCGCCCCGTCGGCCGCGCACGCCGCCGTGGTGATCCCGGCCGCCGGCCGGGGCGTACGCCTGGGCCCCGGCGCCCCCAAGGCGCTGCGGACGCTCGGCGGCACCCCCATGCTGATCCACGCGGTGCGCGCCATGGCCGCGTCCCGTCATGTCTCCCTGGTCGTGGTGGTGGCCCCGCCGGAGGGCGTGGCCGAGGTGCGGTCGCTGCTCGACTCGCACGCGCTGCCCGGGGGCGCCCCCGGCGGTGGCCGGGCGGGCACCGACGTCCTGGTGGTCGCGGGCGGGGAGACCCGCCAGGAGTCCGTGCGGCTCGGCCTGGAGGCCCTGCCCGCCGGGCACGAGGTGGTGCTGGTCCACGACGCGGCCCGGCCGCTGGTCCCGGTGGACACCGTGGACACGGTGATCGAGGCGGTCCGCGACGGCGCCCCCGCCGTGGTCCCCGCGCTGCCGCCGGCCGACACCGTGAAGGAGGTCGAGCCCGCGGCGGTGGCCGGCGTGCCCGAGCCGGTGGTGGCCACCCCGGAGCGCGCCCGGCTGCGCGCCGTGCAGACCCCCCAGGGGTTCGACCGGACCACCCTGCTCCGCGCCCACAAGGAGGTGGACGGCGAGGTGACCGACGACGCGAGCATGGTCGAGCGGCTCGGCCTGCGTGTCGTCACGGTGCCCGGGCACGAGGAGGCGTTCAAGGTGACCCGCCCGCTGGACCTGGTCCTGGCCGAGGCGGTCCTGGCCCGAAGGAGGCGCAACGATGGCTTCTGAGCAGCCCGTTCTTTCCCACCCGCTGCCGCAGGTCGGCATCGGCACCGACATCCACGCCTTCGAGGAGGGCCGCGACCTGTGGTGCGCGGGCCTGAAGTGGGAGGGCGAGGGCCCCGGTCTGGCCGGGCACTCCGACGCGGACGTGGTGGCGCACGCCGCCTGCAACGCGCTCTTCTCCGCCGCCGGACTCGGTGACCTGGGGCAGCACTTCGGCACCTCGCGGCCCGAGTGGTCCGGCGCCTCCGGGGTCACCCTGCTCACCGAGGCGGCCCGGATCGTCCGCGAGGAGGGCTTCGTCATCGGCAACGTCGCCGTGCAGGTCGTCGGCCCCCGGCCGAAGATCGGCAAGCGGCGGGACGAGGCGCAGAAGATCCTCTCCGAGGCGGCGGGCGCACCGGTCTCCGTCTCCGGGGCGACCACGGACGGCCTCGGCTTCCCCGGCAGGGGCGAGGGGCTGATGGCGGTGGCCACCGCCCTGGTCGTCCGCACCCCCGGCGGGTAGGTCCGCCGGAGCCGGCGACGGGGCCGCGGGCGGGGCCGGCGACGGGGCGACGACGCCCCTGGGGATGGGGCCGGCCAGGGCCTCCGGACGCGGTGGCCGGTTGTTGTGCGGTGGGCGTGAGGCAGTGCCGCACGCCCACTACTCTTGAGGCGTGACTATTCGCCTGTACGACACCAGCGCCCGGCAGATCCGTGACTTCGTCCCGCTCACGCAGGGCTGTGTCTCGATCTACCTGTGTGGTGCCACCGTGCAGGCGCCGCCGCACATCGGGCACATCCGCTCGGGCCTCAACTTCGACATCCTGCGCCGCTGGTTCGCCCACCGCGGCCACCAGGTGACCTTCGTCCGGAACGTCACCGACATCGACGACAAGATCATCACCAAGTCGGCCGAGTACGGCCGCCCGTGGTGGTCCATCGGTTACGAGAACGAGCGCGCCTTCACCGCCGCCTACGACGCGCTCGGCTGCCTGCCGCCGACGTACGAGCCGCGGGCCACCGGCCATGTCACCGAGATGGTCGAGATGATGCGCGGCCTGATCGAGCGCGGCCACGCCTACGAGGCGGACGGCAGCGTCTACTTCGACGTGCGCTCGTTCCCCGGCTACCTGGAGCTGTCCAACCAGGACGTCGACGACCTCCGCCAGCCGGACGAGGGCGTGGCCGGCAAGCGCGACCCGCGGGACTTCGCGATGTGGAAGGCGGTCAAGCCGGGCGAGCCCAGCTGGGAGACGCCCTTCGGCCGCGGCCGCCCCGGCTGGCACCTGGAGTGCTCGGCGATGGCCCACAAGTACCTGGGCTCCGCCTTCGACATCCACGGCGGCGGCCTGGACCTGATCTTCCCGCACCACGAGAACGAGATCGCCCAGGCCAAGGCGTTCGGCGACGAGTTCGCCCGCTACTGGATGCACAACGCCTGGGTGACGATGAGCGGCGAGAAGATGTCGAAGTCGCTCGGCAACTCGGTGCTGGTCTCCGAGATGGTCACCCGGTGGCGGCCGATCGTCCTGCGCTACTACCTGGGCACCCCGCACTACCGGTCGATGATCGAGTACAGCGAGGAGGCGCTGCGCGAGGCCGAGTCCGCGTTCGCGCGGATCGAGGGCTTCGTCCAGCGTGCCGTCGAGCTCGCGGGCGGGCCGGTCGAGCCCGCCGCCGAGGTGCCGCCGGCCTTCGCCGAGGCGATGGACGACGACCTGGGCACCCCGCAGGCGCTCGCCGTCGTCCACACCACGGTCCGGCAGGGCAACAGCGCCCTGCAGGCCGACGACAAGGAGACCGTCGTCGCCCGCCTGGCCGAGGTCCGCGCCATGCTCGGCGTGTTCGGTCTCGACCCGCTGGACGAGCAGTGGTCCGGCGGTGCCGGGGGCCGCGGCGAGGAGCTCGAAGGCGTGGTCGACGGCCTGGTCCGGCTGGTGCTGGAGCAGCGTGAGGCCGCCCGGGCCCGCAAGGACTGGGCGACCGCCGACGCCATCCGCGACCAGCTCGGCAACTCGGGCCTGGTCATCGAGGACAGCCCGCAGGGACCGCGCTGGTCCCTCGGCGGCCGCTGACCCGACCTGCGCGACCTGCGCGAATGTGCCGTCCGGGCTTCCGGGCGGCACACTTGCACTTCACGACGTACACATCCCCCCAGCTTCACGGAGACGATCAGCTCATGTCCAAGGACCGCCGCGCATCGAGTAAGAAGGGCGCGCAGGTCGGCAGTGGCGGCCAGCGACGCCGGGGCCTCGAGGGCAAGGGGCCGACCCCGCCCGCCGAGATGCGCAAGGGCCACGCCAAGCAGCGTGCCGCCAACGCGAAGGCCCGCCGCGCCCAGGGCCGGCCGGCCACCGCCCGGCGGGGCGGCGGCCGCTCCACCTCCGAGCTGGTCGTCGGCCGCAACCCGGTCGTCGAGGCGCTGCGCGAGGGCGTGCCCGCCAAGATGCTCTACGTGCAGCAGTTCATCGACAGCGACGAGCGGGTCCGTGAGGCGCTGCAGCTCGCCGCCGAGCGCGGCGGCATCAACCTGATGGAGGCGCCGCGCCCCGAGCTCGACCGGATGACCAACGGGCTCAACCACCAGGGCCTGGTCCTCCAGGTCCCGCCGTACGAGTACGCGCACCCCGAGGACCTGGTCGCCGACGCCGCCGACGCCGGTGAGGACCCGCTGGTCGTGGCCCTGGACGGCGTCACCGACCCGCGCAACCTCGGCGCCGTGGTCCGCTCCGTGTCCGCCTTCGGCGGTCACGGCGTGGTGGTGCCGGAGCGCCGCGCGGCCGGTATGACGGCGGGCGCGTGGAAGACGTCGGCGGGCACCGCGGCCCGCACGCCGGTGGCGCGGGCCACCAACCTGACCCGGGCGCTGGAGCAGTACAAGAAGTCCGGCCTGGTCGTGGTGGGTCTGGCGGCCGACGGCGAGCACGAGATCGGCGAGCTGGAGGCGCTCTCGGGCCCCGTCGTGATCGTGGTCGGCAGCGAGGGCAAGGGCCTGTCCCGGCTGGTCGGCGAGACCTGCGACTTCCGGGTCCGCATCCCGATGCCGGGTGGCGCCGAGTCGCTGAACGCCGGTGTGGCGGCGGGCATCGTGCTCTACGAGGCGGCACGCCGACGGGACTGATCCCTCGGCGCGCCGGCGGGACTGATCCCTCGCCCGGCACGGGGCCAAGGGGCCTCGCCGGACCTCGAACAGGTGTGCAGAAATTCGCCCGCGCGGGGTGTTTTGCGGACGACTGCCGAGCTTGACGTGCTTCGGACAGATCGGGGCGCATGGAGCAGTGTCCTTACGTGTCGTCACTCGGTTAGATGAGTGTGGACACCAGAACACCCCGCACACCTACGGGGGACCGTCCGTCGGGCTTCGACGACACCCCCGCGCTGAGCATGGTGAAGGTGCCCTGCGATCCCGCGCAGGTCATCGTCAATCACGTGAGTTTCCGCGTGCAGTTGGGCGCCTCGGCGCGGCGGGCCAGGTCGACGCGGATCGCCGGGCACGTGAGAGCCACCGAGGACACGACGCCGATCCCCGTCGTCGCGCAGCCGGGTCCGGCCGCCGCCGGCCGGAAGCGGCGACCGGTCGTCTGGAGCGGGCGGTCGGCGCCGGACGACACGGGGGCGCACCGGCTGCTCCAGGCCGTGCGGGGCGCGCAGTTGCGCGGCGCCCTCGCCCAGGGAGCCACCGGGCCCGCCGCTCCCGGTGCCGTCGCGCCCGGAGCCCCCGTGGCGCCGGCGCCGCCCGGGGCGACCCAGACCATCCCACGGCTGCCGGACCCCGGAGCGGGGTACGGCGGCGGCTTCGGCGAAGGGCTGGACGGGGGCTACGACAGGGGCGCGCCCGCCGGGTACGCGGGCGTCCGCGAGGAGGACCCGGCCGAGCGGACGCTGGAGAACCCGGTGATCGGCGAGGGCGCGCGTCTGCTCCCGCCGATGCGGTCGGTGGGCAGCGCCTTCGAGGAGCCCGGCTACCTGGCGCCGGACCCGTACGAGCCCTACGGCGACGAGTACGCCGCCGACGGCTACGGCCGCCCCGGCGCGTACCGGGACACCGGCTCCCGCCGCGACGGGTACGGCGCGAACGGCTACGGCCGCCGGCCCGGCGCCTACGGCACGGACGGCTACGCCGGCGGTTACGGCACCGACGGCTACGGCGCGGACGTCCAGGGCGCAGACCGCTACGGGACCGACCGCCACGGCGCCGACCCCTATGACGCGGACGGCTACGGGGCCGGAGGGTACGGCGCCGACGGCTACGGGGCCGACGGTTACGGTGCCGGGGGTCTCTCGGCGGAGGAGGCCGAGGAGGGGCGCGGGGCCCGGCGGGCTTCCGAGAAGCACGCCTACTACCCCGGCCGCCGGATGAACCTCGGCGTGGTGCTGCTGCCGCTGCGGGTGTTCCTCGGCTTCGTCTCCGTCTACGACGGCATGGGCAAGCTCTGCGACCCCGTCTACTTCGACGGCGGCGAGCGCGGCTCGATGACCCGGCTGCTGCACTCCCTGGAACCGTGGGGCATCGGCGAGCCGCTGCACGGCTTCGCGCTCCAGCACCCGGTGGGCTCCGGACTGACCGTGGCCTTCCTCCAGGTGATCGCCGGCGTGCTGACGGTCCTGGGCCTGTGGCAGCGGGTCGCCGCGGGCCTGGGCGTGCTGCTGGCGTCCGCGCTGCTGATGGGCGTGAGCTGGCAGGCCGTGCCGGTGTACGAGATGGCGGACGTCATCTACCTGGCGGCCTGGTCGCCGCTGGTGATCGCGGGCGCGCCGGTCTACTCGGTGGACGGCGCGCTGGCCGGGCGGGCCTGGCGGAGGCTGGGACCGCGGGCCGCGATCTGGGACCTGCGGCGCTACGTCCTGCGGCGGGGCGCGCTGGCGGCGGGCGTCGTCACCGGCCTCACCCTCCTGGTCGGATCGCTGCTGGGCGCGGCGGTGCGGGACGCGGACCGGGTCGTCGTGCCGCGCCCCGGCGAGCCGCCGCGGAACGCGCTGCCGGGGTCGCCGCTGCCGGGTGAGGCGGCGCCGGGCACCCGGTCGCCGTCCGGTGCCGCCTCGGGCGGGCCGACGGCGGGGTCGGACGGTACCGCGGGAGCGCGGGAGACGGCCGGCACGGCCGGCGAGCAGGAGCGGAGCGCGGACACCGCCGGCACGCAGACCGGCGAGGACGTCGCGGGTGCGGACACCGGGGCGACCGGTGACGTCACGGGCGGACGGCCCAGCGAGTCGGGGCAGGCGCCACCGGTGGAACCGGCCCCGGAGGAGGCGCCGGCCTCGGGTTCCTTCGACGGCGCGCCCTCCTCCGGCAGCCCGTCCGGCAGCGGCGGCTCCTTCGAGGAGCCCCCCACCAGCCCGGGCCTCGTCGGCGGTCTCTTCGGCTGACCGGTGCGGCGGTCGTCCCCGCCGCCGCGAAGGCCCCCGGAACCTTTCGGCTCCGGGGGCCTTCGCATGCCCCGCTTGCGTGGCAGCGGGTGGGTGCGGGTGGCGGGGCGGGTGTGGGCACGCTGCGGTCTCCGACGGGCAGCCGTGCCGCCCGGGAAGGGGACGGGGGGGATCCGGCGCGGAGTGGCGCGGTGCCGTGTCCGAGCCGCCCCTGTGCGGGCGCCGCCGCGCGGTCCGGTGCCGCGCGGCCGGGCGCCGCGCCGCATCAGCTGCTGAGGGCGGCGAGTTCCTTGGCGGCCTCCGTGAGGTCCTTCGCCGTGTCGATGGCCCGCCAGTACGCACCGTGCGGGATGGAGAACCCGGCCAGCCGCCGCTCACGGGCCAGCTGCGGGAACGTGCTGCGTTCGTGGTCCCCCCGCTCCGGCAGCAGCTCCGCGAACTCGGGCGAGAAGACGTAGACACCCGCGTTGATCTCGAGGGTCGACGGGGGAGCCTCGATGAAGTCGCTGATGTAGCCGAACCCGTCGGTCCGGACCGCCCCCCACGGCAGCCGCGGCCGCGCGAGCGCCAGCGTCGCAGTGGCGCCTCGGCCGGCGTGGAAGTCCGCCATGTCCCGCAGCGAGAACCGGGTCCAGATGTCCCCGTTGGTGGCGTACCACGGGCGGTCGGGGTGCGGCAGACGCTCCGCGGCGTACTTGAGCCCGCCGCCCCGCCCGAGCGGCTCGGGCTCGACGACGGTGGTGACCCGCACCGGCAGGTCGGCGGTGTCCAGCCACTTCTCCAGCACCTCTGCGAGGTGCCCGCAGCTGACGACCACGTCGGTCACGCCCTCCTGGGCGAGCCAGGCGATCTGGTGGCCGATGATCGGCGTGCCCGTGCCGGGGATCTCCACCATCGGCTTGGGCCGGTCGTCGGTGTACGGGCGCAGGCGTGAGCCCTGGCCACCGGCCAGGATGACGGCCTGGACGGGGCGCGCGGCGGCGTTCGGATCGGTCATGGACCGCACTGTACGTGCGCCCCGCGCGCCACAGGTCGAGCAGGGGGAAGGGAGGCGGGAAGGGAGGCGGGAAGGGGGACGGAAGAAGGGGAGACGGGAGAAGGGGAGGAGCGGGAAGGGCAGAGGCGCTCGCGGGCCTAGTTGCCCGCGGCGGCCACCCCCGTGGCGAACGACGTGTCGCACACCGGCCGCGAGAAGGACTGCGCCTGTACCGGCCCGTAGGCGCGGACCGCGGCCCTGCCCAGGGCGCGTGCGATGGAGGCGCAGTGGCGGGCCAGCGACGGCCGCTCGTCGATCGCCTTCTGCAGGTGGGTGAGGGCGACGCCCGGGTCCTTCTCCTGGAGCTCGGCCAGGAGCCGGTCACGGAGCACGTCCTGCGCGGCGGGACGGCCCTTGGCGGAGACGCCCGCCGGAGCGCCCGCGTTCGCCGCTGCGAGCACCTGGTCGGCGGGCTCGCCCGACCAGTTCACCCGGGTGACCGCGAGCGTGCCGGAGAGGACCAGGACGACGGGGAGGACGAGGGCGAGCGTGCGGCCGATCCCCCGGGCGGGACCGCGGCCGGCGCGCGTCTGCTGGTTCGTGGTGTGCTTCACGCGAGTGAGGGTAGCGGGCGGTAGTTGTCCGGCGACATTTGGTAACCCTGATGGGTGACGTTTCGGTGAAGCATTCGAGTGATCAGGTTGACGCGGCGGGCAGGGTTCGCGCGGCGCCCGCACGGCGAAAGGCCCCGCGGCGTGACGCCGCGGGGCCTTCGAGTCCGAGCCGAAGCCGGGCCGGAGCCCGAGCCGGAGTCCGGGCCGGAGCCCGGTGTGCCGGATCAGTCGGAGAGGCGCTCGCCGGTAGAGGTCGAGAAGACGTGGGTCTCGCCCGCCTTCGGGACGACGTGCAGCTTGGCGCCCTTCTCCGGGACCTGACGGCCGTTGACGCGGACCACCAGGTCCTTGTCCTCGCCGCCGACCCGCGCGGTGCCGTAGACGTAACCGTCGGCGCCGAGCTCCTCGACCACGTTGACCGAGACCTCGAGACCGGCGTCCTTGGCGAGACCGGCGGAGCCGCCGAGCTCCACGACGTCGAAGTGCTCGGGGCGGATGCCCACGGTCACCGTGGTGTCGCCGCGGTTGGCGGCGGCGGACAGCGCCTCACGGCTGACCGGCACCACGCTGTTGCCGAACTTCACGCCACCGTCGGTGATCGGGACCTCGACCAGGTTCATCGCGGGCGAGCCGATGAAGCCGGCCACGAAGAGGTTGGCGGGGCGGTCGTACATGTTGCGCGGGGAGTCGATCTGCTGGAGCAGACCGTCCTTGAGCACGGCAACCCGGTCGCCCATCGTCATGGCCTCGACCTGGTCGTGGGTGACGTAGACGGTGGTGATGCCCAGACGGCGCTGGAGCGACGCGATCTGCGTACGGGTGGAGACGCGGAGCTTGGCGTCCAGGTTGGACAGCGGCTCGTCCATGAGGAACACCTGCGGCTCACGCACGATGGCGCGGCCCATCGCCACACGCTGGCGCTGACCGCCGGAGAGCGCCTTCGGCTTGCGGTCCAGGTACTCGGTGAGGTCGAGGATGCGCGCGGCCTCCTCCACCTTCTGCCGGATGACGTCCTTCGGCACGCCCGCGATCTTGAGCGCGAAGCCCATGTTCGCGGCGACCGTCATGTGCGGGTAGAGCGCGTAGTTCTGGAACACCATGGCGATGTCCCGGTCCTTCGGCGGCAGGTGGGTGACGTCGCGGTCGCCGATGCGGATCGCACCGCCGTTGACGTCCTCGAGACCCGCGAGCATGCGCAGGGAGGTGGACTTGCCGCAACCGGACGGACCGACCAGGACGAGGAACTCGCCGTCCTCGATCTCGATCTCGAGCGCGTCGACCGCGGGCTTGGTGCCGCCGGGGTAGATGCGGGTCGCCTTGTCGAACGTAACAGTGGCCATGGTGAGAGGCCCCCTTCACCGGCAGGAACGTGCCGGACGATCCGTAGTGGAAGGTGGTGGCTGTGCGGCCCGGAGAACCGGGCTGCACGGACGTTAACCCGCCCGACCCTCGAAAGTCAGCAGGGTCCGGGGGAGAAGTTCACAACAATTCTCGGCGGGGTCACCGCACCCGGTGGGTACACTGCTCGGGCAACGCCTCCTTAGCTCAGCTGGCCAGAGCACCGCTCTTGTAAAGCGGGGGTCGTCGGTTCGAACCCGACAGGGGGCTCCAGGCAGGACAAAGCGAAGGCCCCGGACCGATCATGGTCCGGGGCCTTTGACATCCACGTCTGACATCAACGAGGGCGGTCACTCACGGGCGGGCCGCCGCTTGAGCAGCCGGTCCATATGGCTGATCGCCTCGCGCTGGGTGTCCTGCACGACGTGCGTGTAGACGTCCATGGTCATGCTGATCTGGCTGTGGCCCAGGATCTCCATCACCACGCGGGGCGCGACCCCGGCCGCGGTGAGGAGGGTGGCGCAGCCGTGCCGGGCGTCGTGCAGCCGGACGGGCCGGAGGCCGGCGGACTCGCTGACGCGGACGAAGGACCGGTGCACGTTCCGCGGCTCGATCGGCCGCCCGGTACGGGTCGCGAAGACGTAGCCCTTGGGAACCCAGTCGATGCCGGCGGCCGCGTACGCCGACTGCTGCCGCATCCGGTGCCAGCGCAGCGGAGCGATGCAGATGGCTGGCAGGGGCAGGGCCCGCGAGCGGCGCCCTTTGGTCTCGTCGTTGTAGAGCACCCCGCGCCGACGCTGCACCTGCTGGCGGACCAGGAGGACGCGGTTCTCGAGGTCGACGTCCTGCCAGCGAAGCCCGACGATCTCGCCCCGGCGCAGCCCCATGGCGATGGCGAGCACGAAGGCCGCGTACAGCGGGTCCCGGCGGGCGGCGGCGAGGAAGTCGAGCGTCTCATCCAGAGACCACGGGCTCAGCTCCCGTGGGGTGGGCCGCGGCGGCTCCACGAGCGTGGCGACGTTGCGCGAGATCAGCTCCTCGCGGCAGGCGGCGGAGAGAGCCGTGCGCAGGACGCGGTGCGACTCCTTGGCGGTGGCCGCGGTGGTCTTCTTCTCCAGCTGCAGGAGGAAGCGGCGGACGTCGGGAGCGCTCAGGGACTCCAGCCGCTTCGTGCCCAGCATCGGGGAGAGGTAGAGGCGGACGTGCGCCTCGTACTTGTCGTAGGTGCTGAGTTTGCGGCGCGGCTTGACCACGCTGTCCAGCCAGAAGGTCAGCCACCCGGCGAGCTTGGCCGACCGGGTGGGCACGGGCACGCCCTGGTCCACCTTGGCGAGGAGTTCCCGGCGCTTGCCGTCGCACTCGGCCCAGGTCTTGCCGTAGGCGAACTTGCGGGCGCGGGTGCCGTCGGGCTGAAGGACGTACACGGCTGCCTGATAGCGGCCGTCCTTGCGCTTGGTGATGGTTCCCGCCCCGTTGGGGTTGCGTTTGCGCTGCTGGGCCATCAGTACAGTGGCGCGCTCCACCTGGACGCCCGGCACCGCGCCTGCTCCACGGAGTGTGGGGCGACGGCACACGGGATGGGAGCTGGGGAGAGCAGAGCGGTGGTTCAGGTGTTTAGCCCGCTATCGCAGGGACTGATTCAAGACATATTGAAGTCCGGCTAAGTTAGTCTTTGTTTCCCTAATTCTATGTACTTTGCCCAGCTCAGATGCATGCCCAAATCGCCCATTAGGTGGTTGATCTGGGAAAATATCTGACTCATTAACGCGTTGCAATGCAACGTGTTGAGGCTCGAAAGGCTGTAGGCACCCCAGGCCGGTTGCTATCCCGTCATTCCCGTGCGGCTCCTCCGACCAGGCACCATGTGCCTCAACACGTCGGAAGCCCACCACGCTGCGCTCGCGTACCAGGCAGAAGCAGCGGGGTGGGCCTGAACCCGGAGGTCCTGCCATGAATTTGGCCCCTCAACCGCATGATCTGTCAAACCGCTACCGGTACCCGTGGGTGCTCGTGATCGTCATCCTCGTGATGTGGCTGTGGCCGGCGGCCGAGGAAGCGTTTGGTATCTACGCCGATGCCCTTCCTGTAGCGACCCTTCTCGTAGGGTTGAGTGCAGCAGCAAAGTACAGCATCCGCTGTGGCCTTCGACGGCGTTTCGCGGCCGCTTAAGACCGAAACGGCGCCCTGACAACCGTTGTCGCCCGCTCCATATAGAGCTACGGAGAAGAAGGCCAGAACGGCACCTTTCCTTCGCCAAGGAAGGACACAGACGCTTCCACGTCGGGGCCGGACAGAAGGAGGATCCTACGTACCTGATCGTTTTGCAGCCGCAAGCGAACTCGGCGTCACCTCACGGCTCTCGCCAGCCCTTACTGGAAACAGCCAAGCTTCGTCTGGGCGTGTCATTCAGAGCGGGCCGGCCGCCGGGACTCCATCGCCACGAACAACGTCAGGCAAGCGAGCAGCACCGCCAGCGGCCCCCACACGAGGAACAGGGCCGGATGGCCGTCCTCGCCATGGAAAACACGCCACACGACGAGGAATAGTGCGGGCAAGTAGGAGCACAGCATGCAGATGAAGGCCCTGTTCCAACTGGCCCGACGCAGTGCTCGGCGGCGGATCTTCTCCTCCACCTCCGGCAGGCGGGTCCATGGCATGTCGCGCCACGCGGCACCATCGGTGCGGATGGCCTCCACCTCGGCAGGGAGGTCGTCACACTGCTGGCTGTCCACGAAGAAGAGCGGCAGGCGACGCCCGTCCATGCCGTAAGCCAGCGTCGAGTGGTCGGGACTCCACCTGCCGGCCGGGGTTGGCTCGACCCTGATGTCGTAGAGGTCGGGCCAGGCCCGGTGGCGGCGAATCACGGCTCCTCGAGTGGTCACCCCGTCCGGCCCGATGAAGGTGTGCCCGACTCGCAGGCGTGCCAGCAGCCAAGTGAACATCAAGAGGAGGGCGACGATCACCCCTGCCTTGAGCCACGGCATCCAAGGGCGGTCGTTGTCGAGAGTGCCCAGATTGACCGTCACCCACAGCACGTAGAAGCCCAGGACCACCTTCCATGACCGGGGCATGCTTTTGCGCTTCCGGTATTCCCGCTGCCCTCTGTCCACGCTTCTGTCCCACCCCTTGCGCTGCCGATCGTCGCGACACAGTAGCCGGAACGTTTCCGCAGGATGCGGGCCGGTGCCCTCCCTTCTCTTGCCCGGTGGCAGGCGAGTAGGCGCGAGACTGACAACCGCAGTCACCAACGGGCGCCGCAGGCGAGACACCCCGTGACTTCCGACTTGAGCGACCATCATCTTGACCGGCAGCCGCCAGGCAGTGTCGCTGCGCCGGACAGAGAGCGACGGATCAGGCGGCTTCTGACATCCACGGCTGACATCAACGACGCCGGACGGTGGCGAACACCAGCGTCCCCGTCCGGCCCTCGTGGCAGTGGCCGACCGCGGCAGGAACGGGTCCGGACCGAAATTGTAAAGCGGGGGTCGTCGGTTCGAACCCGACAGGGGGCTCCAGGCGTGACCTGCGTCGACGCCCCCGCGATCTTGGATGGCGGGGGCGTTGACGGTAGTACTTGACGGCAACCGCCTCTAGCAAGGCTTGTCCGGCAGATCTTGGTGGCTAGGCTGCGGACGCGGGGAACAGGCGCTGGACCGCCGTCACGATGGCCTCACGGCGGGCGGCAAGGAACGCTGCGCGCTGCTTCTCCCCGGAGGGCAGTAGGTCGGCTTGTCCTGCCCACGACATGGCGAGCTGGTTCACGAACATCAGGATGTCGGCCGGGTCCCACGCAGGGTCGAGGTGGCCGGCCTTCTGTGCTTCGCGCAGCTGCTCCGTCTTGTGGAACACGGTGGCCCGGATGGGGTCGTTCGGGTCGGGCGCGGTGTCACCGGGGAGTTCGAGGCGACCCCAGTTCATCAGGCGGAGCCGGTCGGGGTGGGCAGTGAAGTAGTCGTGGACGCGCCCGGCGTAGCCGGGCAGGTCGGTGACATCGAGGCGGGTGGCCTCGGCGACCAGGGTCATCTCGCGGGCCACGACGGTGGCGTAGAGCTCTTCCTTGCCTCGAAAGTGAGCGTAGAGACGCTCCTTGCTGGTCCTGGCCGCTTTGGCGATGCGCTCGATGCGGGCGCCGGCGATGCCGTGCCGAGCGAACTCCGCGGTTGCCGCGACGACGATGCGATCGCGAGTGGAATCCGTCCCGGTTGAAGCGCTCATGGCACCAATCTAAGACCGAACCGTTCGGTTTGCCGTAAGTGGAGGGCGGACGTACGGTAAAACCAAACAGTTCGGTTTGGTAGAGGAGTGCTTCATGGAACAGCGGACTCTCGGAACCCAAGGCCTGACCGCCTCCGCGATCGGCTACGGCGCGATGGGCACCGCCGTCGGCTACGGCCCGACCGACGACACCCAGTCGATCACCGCGATCCGCCGCGCGCACGAACTCGGCGTCACGCACTTCGACACCGCCGAGATGTACGGCTGGGGCGAGGGCGAGAAGCTCCTGGGCCACGCCCTCGGGCCGATCCGCGACGAGGTGACGATCGCGACCAAGTTCGGCTTCACTCCCGCTTTCGCCCCCAACTCGCAGCTCAACCACGTCCGCGAGGTGGTCGACAACAGCCTGCGCAACTTGAACACCGACGTGATCGACGTCCTCTACCAGCACGTACCCGACCCCAGCGTGCCGATCGAGGACGTCGTCGGGGTGATGAAGGAGTTCGTCGACGCCGGCAAGGTCAAGTACCTCGGCCTGTCCAACGCCAACGCCGACACCGTCCGCCGTGCCCACGCGGTGCACCCGATCTCGGTCCTGCAGAACGAGTACTCCCTCTTCGCCCTCCACGACACCGCCCCACTCCTGCCGGTCCTGGAGGAACTCGGCATCGGCTTGGTCGCCTACTCCCCGCTCGCCCGCGGCTTCCTCAGCGGCGCGGTGAAGTCCCGCGACCACTACACCGCCGACGACTTCCGCCAGCGCCTGGCCTGGTGGAAGCCGGAGAATTTCGACGCCAACCTCGCCATCGTGGGCAAGCTGACCGAACTCGCCGAAAGCAAGGGCGCGACCCTTTCCCAGCTCGCCCTCGCGTGGCTGCTGGCGCAGAAGGACTACATCGTCCCCATCCCCGGCTCGCGCAACCCCGACCGCGTCGCGCAGAACACCGCCGCGGCCGACCTGACCCTCACGGCCGAAGACCTGGCCTGCATCGCCGAGATCGCCTCCGACGGCGGCGTCGGCGGACGCCTGAACTGACACTCACCCCGTGCCCGCCCCCTCCACGAGAAGGGGCGGGCACGTCGGGTCTGGCGGACAGGACCTACCGGCGTCGTTTCAGCAGCCGGTCCATGTGGCTCATCGCCTCCCGACGGCTGTCATCGCTGACGTGCGTGTAGACGTTGACACGAGGAGTCGTCGCCCTCGTATTCCGCTGCAAGCCCGCGGGCGGCAACGAGCGAACGTCGAATGAGTCGACGGCCGTCGACTGGTTGACGCCCGACGAGGTCTCGGAACGCGTGGCCGAGGTCTACTCGATCCGGCTCCTGGACGCCATTGACGGAACGGGCCCTCATGTGCGGAGCCACGACGGCCGACAGCTTCTCACCCAGTAGGAGAACCAAAGTGCCGGCACCCGATGCGACTGGACGCGCCTCGAAGCACGCGAGCGAGCTGAACGACGTCTACGAGCTGCTCGACGAGGTCCGCTTGCGGCCAGGGATGTGGGTGCGTGGCGGCTCCCTGCTGCACCTCGATTCGATGCTGATGGGTTACCGCATCGCCCTGAACCCTCACGGCGTCGACGAAGACTGGCCCTTCTGGAGCCCCGGCAAACCGGGCCTCTTCACCGACTGGCTGTGGCGACGGCTGGGCGAGCACAGTTCACTGGGCTGGGCAGCAGAGATCGAGCGCCAGGCGCAGGCCGCCGGTCAGTCAGCCATGGACCTGTTCTTCAGCCTCTTCGACGAGTACCGAGCCGAGCACGACCAGACAGTGCGATAAGAGTTTCCCTACTTCCTCAAGCCCGGCTGCGCTCCGCTCCGCCGGGCGCGCTCCCGGCTCCGCGTCGCGCTGCGCTCCTGCCTTCGGCCCGCTCCGCGCACGCTGCGCCGACGCGCGCCCACGACAAGAGGGGCCCGGACTGCAAGGCGAGCACCGCGCGACTGGGGCCGCGGTGAAGGACATGCCTCCGGCGGGGGATCGGCCGACGCCGGGATGGAGGGGGCGCCGCTGCCGAGTGCCGGCCGAGTGTGGCGAGCGTAGGGAGCTCCCATCCCGCAGGCCGTCGACCCGGGCAGAGCCGAGCAGACACGGCACCTGGCGTCCAGGTCGTTCGTACAGTGGCGCGCTCCACCTGGACGCCCGGCACCGCGCCTGCTCCACGGTGTGTGGGTCGACGGCAGACGGGATGGGAGCTGGGTGAGTGGTGGGTTGAGGTTCGTTGGCATGGAACGGCAGCTTTCACATGCGGGCCCTCTGGTTTCGTCCAAGAGCGGCAGCCGACGGCCTTACTGCGCACGCTGGCGGTCATGGTTCAGTTGGATGACGCCCACCGCATATATCGCCAATGGGTAGAGGCCGGCCGCCCTCCCTGTGACCACGACAACGTTGAACGGGAGTACCACCTCAGCTCCAACACGGGAGACTGGGTCTGCATGAACTGCGGGGAGAACTTTTCGCGGCAACAGGTCGACGCCTTGCGAGCAAAGCGCCAGAAGGGCCAGGGCCAGTCGGGATCGGAATCCGACAGCAGCGACTGAACCCAACAGGGGTGGTGACTGGAGCTCACGGGATAATCTCGGGGTGGACGCAGGAGGAGTAGCTCTCGTAGGAGCGATCGCTGCGGTGGTCGGCGCAGCGGTTGGCGCGGGTGGTGCGATATCAGCTGCAGCGGTGACGGGGCGGGGACAGAACAAGCAGTGGCGACGCCAAACCCGCCGTGATGCCTACGTAGTGTTCTTGACAATCGCGATGGCCACCCACCAGCTGCTCGACGAGATCGGGCGCGGCATCCTTCATGCGGCCTACGACGACAGTGAGCGGTCAGAGCGCTTAAACCTCGCACGTGAGCAGATCGGGAAACTTGAAACAGCCCGCATCGTTGTCTCACTCGAAGGTCCAGCTTCTGTCACACAGGCCGCCTACGAGGTCTGGCGCTCGTGTAGTGAGTGGCACAAAGAACTACGCAAAGCGGACCCAGATGTACTCGGCGTCGAGCTGACGCGAAGCTGCATATGGAGCTGTCAGGGCGACGCAGACCACTGCATGGAAGAGGCCCACGAGGCTTGCCGCCTTGCCATGGTCCGTTGACAGCA
The DNA here is from genome assembly GCF_008974245.1 of Streptomyces abyssomicinicus. Taxonomy (GTDB): domain Bacteria; phylum Actinomycetota; class Actinomycetes; order Streptomycetales; family Streptomycetaceae; genus Streptomyces; species Streptomyces abyssomicinicus. Next base: position 91,383 of record NZ_BBZI01000011.1, read on the forward strand.
GGCACACAGAGCCCATGTGGTTGCCCTGATTGGTGCTCTTGCGCTGAGTGTCTAACTGTGTGACAACGTCCACGCACAGCGGCGGACAAACGCGAACGCCTGCGACCCGTCAGCGCAGGTGAAAGACGCGTAGGCCCAAGAGGGAGTCCTCGCGCAAGTTGCTTCGGGACGAAGAGGTCCTTGGGCCAAACCCCGCCGCCTCCCCCGGTTCTCAGCTGGAACATGCAGCGATCTGCCCGACAACGGAGAAGCGCTGCTCACACTCCGGGCAAGTCGCCTCACCGAAGGCATAGGTCAGGGCATGCGCGACTTCCTCGTGGCCGTCAGCCAACGCGAGGTCATGGAGGCGGCGGCCCAGACCTTCCAGGGTGCGGGGGTCGGCCGGATGCAGAGGATAGGTTTCGATGTCCTCGGAGAGGGCGTAGTCCTCCGCCGCACTGAAGAAGCCCCGCTCCCCGATGATCACCCATAGCGACGCGCACCCGTCGGGATCCGGGCACTCAAACTCGTATTCCTCGCTGACGATGCCCCAGATCAAGTCCTCCGCCCAGTGGATGTCGCCCTCCAGGTTCAGGACCGCCTCAACCAGATAGCAGTAGTCGTTCCGGTCGGCGGTGGCCTGCCTCCACCGGTTCGCGGCGCTCAGTAGGCATGCGACTTCCGACGCGTACTGGTATCGCAGATTCCGGGTCTCGAAGCGCTGGTCGGCCTGGACCAGAAGGGCGCCGGCCAGGTGGAGGGCCGAAGCTGCCGTGTCGGCCTTGTCGGCCTCCGCCATGTCGGCCAGTGTGCGCAGCACCAGCGGATGGGTGACGTCCAGAGAGCCGTTGTGGTAAAGCTCCGTCCAGAGGTCGCTCCAGGCCTGACTGTCCCGCCCCTCGGAGGCACTTTCCAGCAGGCCCCGCAGACGGTCGGATGCGGCGCCGTCTGCGCGGGAACCAGGAGAACTCGTCGTCATTTCCGGCATCCAAGCAGACAGCCGCAACCGCACTTTCGTCGACCTGTCGATTGCTGTGGTCGGCGCGTTCGGTGAGGATCGGCCCACCTTCCTGTGAGTCTGCCGGTGTTGGAGCCGTTCCGCTGACATCCAACTTCGACATCAACGACCACGAACAGCGGTGGAGTCCGGCAATCATGTGCGGTGCCCGTGCCCACAGGCGCCGCCGCTACGTGAGCCGCTGCTCGAACTTGTGCAGCGGGGGTCGTCGGTTCGAACCCGACAGGGGGCTCCAGGCAGGACACGGCGAAGACCCTCAACCGATCTTGGTTGGGGGTCTTCGGCATCCATGGACGCGTGGACGACGTCAAGGACCGCGTGACGCCACCGCGGTCGGCGCGGCCCCAGTCGAGGATCGGCAGCAGGGGCGGGGCTGCTTGCCCACACTTTCACCGCACTCGGCTTACGTCCCCGGCCGCGGCTGCGGCTCCGTCGACCAGGCGGTCCTGCTGGGGTGGCGATGCGTTGCAGCGAGAGCGCGATGGGCGTCAGGGGGTGGTGGAGTCGTCACTGGCCACCAGGCGTTGGCGTTGGTAGTGACGAGCTGCGCGGGCACGGTTCCCGCACGAGGGCTTGCACCATTCCTGCCGCCCGTGACTCCTGACGAAGTAACGCACGCAGCGGGGTGCGGTGCAGGCGCGCAACTGTTCACGCTGCGGGCTGCTCAGGAACTCGATGGCCGCGCGTGCCAAGGCCGCCACGAGTCGGGTATGCGGATCGCTCTCTGCAGACAGCAGACGGGCAACGGGCGGCGTGCCTTGCCCCGGCCAGTTTAACTGGGGGACGACCGGTTCACGAGCGGCGACCGTGTTGAGGTGGGCCAATGCCTGGTTGGCCGGCATCGGTCGACGGGCGTCCGCCGAGCTGGGGGGTGCGGGGTCGACCGCCCGGGCGAACAGCGCCCGGACTGCGCGACGCAGTTCGGTGATCTCGATCCGCAGGCCCTCGTCCACTGTGATCCCCCCGACCGAAACCGCGTCGGTCAGGTGGTCGGCCTGGGCCTGGATCCAGCGGGTTGTCCCGTGCGTCGTGGCGAGGTCGTCCATGACGCCGCCGTCTCCGTCGTGGCGGATCGTGCTCGCCAGTTCCAGCGTCAACCAGCGCTCGACACCACCCTCGCAGACCGGGACCAGCCGCCCGGCCTCGCCTTCCACGTCCTGGGCGACGACCGTCGCCTGACCACCCACTACCGCGTCGTGCTCTGATTTCGCCCGCTCGATCCAAAGACGCCGTGGTCCGTCCCCGTGCCGTTCTCGGGTTCCTGGCGGCCCTCATCCCCTCGATGCCGCCCCTGGAGCCGGCCTGACCTTTCTGGCCCAGCGCGTCACCGAAGGTGGTCGACGTCAAGCTCTCCCCGCCCTACGCGCCGTTGTGTTCCGTCAGGCACGTGTACATCAGGTTCGCCCCCCAGTCCGTGGACTCCGCGAAGGAGAGCACGGCGGCCCGCGACGGCTCGGCGCACTCGGGGGCCTCGGTCATGAACGGTCCGCTCGCAGGGTCGTACGGCAGGAGATCCGCGCACTGGTAGGCCGGCGCGTTCAGCAACAGGATCGCCTCGCGCTCGGGCCCCGAAGCGCTCCCCGTGTACACCAGGCAGAACGTCGCCGCGACGTCGCCGCCGGTCGACGGTGTCTGGATGATGCGGACCTGTTCGAGAGCGGCCGCTCGGACAGTGGGCTCAGGTTCGGGCTCGGATTCGGGTTCGGGCTCAGGTTCGGGCTCGTTACCGGGAGAGGGGGTGGCGGCCTCGCTGCCGGCAGGCGGTGAGGTGGGCGCCTCGGCGCTGGGTGCGGGGGCGGCGGCCGGCGTCTCGTCGTCCAGGACCCGCTGCGCGACGAGTGCTCCGCCCACGCCCGTGAGGAGGCCCACGCCCAGGACGGCCGCGATCAGCCGGCCGACGGGGGTACGCCGTGGAGGCGGCGTCAGGGACTGGACCACCGGCAGGTTGTCGAGGGTGTCCCCGTTGTGGAACCGCCGCAGCAGCTCGGCTTCCTCGTCGGGGCGTGGTGGTCTCTGCAAGCCCTCGGACATGGATCAATCCCCCCGGACGATCGGGCAACGGTCGGAGGGGCAGTATCCACCTGAGGCAGGATCAGGCCATGTCGACAGATGTCAGCGGAATGATCGAGTGCCGGCCGGGAGCCCGACTGTGGGGGCCGGACGACGAGGAGACGGTCTGGGAAGCGGGCATCGACCTCATGCTGCTGAACAGCGGCAACGCCTACGACGGCCTGGCCTGTCTCTTCGGGATACGCAACTACTTCGGCTTCCGACCGCTTGCCGAAGGCCGTGGTTTTCCGGAGGACGCGTCGGAAGGGCTGCGGAGGGAGTTCGCCGAGTACGGCGGCCCCCGCTGCGTGCACGGAACGACGTGGCTGACCTGGGCCGAGCTGGAGGCCACCGACTGGCAGGAGACGGACGCCTCCGGGACGCGAAGCCGCGCGTCGGCCGCGGGGACCGGCACCGCCTGGGGCCGCGTCTGGAGTGTCATGCGCGTCCTCGGCGAAATCCACCGCGCGGAGAACGTACGTCTCGTCGTCTGGTTCCACTGACCTCAGGACGGGCGCACGGGGGTAGTGGGGTGCGCAGACGGTCGGGACGGTGGTGCTGTCGTCCAACGGGGACGGGCTGCGGTTCGCGCCGGCGCGCGGGTTCGTGGAGGTCGAGAGGTGTCTGCTGGACGACGGGGACACCGTTCCCTGGATCGATCTGCGCCTCGCCTGAGGACGTCCGGTCCCCGGGACGGGGCCGCCCGGCCACGCCGCACCGTGTGAGGATGGCCGCATGATCCGACCCGCCGCGCCGGCCGACGTGCCCGTCATCCACGCCATGGTCCGTGAACTCGCCGATTACGAGAAGGCGCTCGACGAGGCCGTGGCCACCGAGGAACAGTTGCGCCAGGCGCTGTTCGGGGAGCGGCCCGCCGCCTACGCCCACATGGCGGTGGACGACGTGACGGGGGAGCCGGCCGGGTTCGCGCTGTGGTTCCTGAACTTCTCGACCTGGCGCGGCGTGCACGGCATCTACCTGGAGGACCTGTACGTCCGGCCGCAGGCGCGCGGCGGCGGGCACGGGCGGGCGCTGCTCGAGGAACTGGCGCGGCTCTGCGTGGAGCGGGGCTACCAGCGGCTGGAGTGGTCGGTGCTGGACTGGAACGAGCCGGCGATCGGCTTCTACCGGGCGCTGGGCGCCCGGCCGCAGGACGAGTGGACGGTGTTCCGGCTGACCGACGAGGCGCTCACCGCGCTCGGGACCGCACGGCGGCCCGGGGAGCCGGTGGCCTGAAGCCGGGGACGGCGCGGTACCGGCCGAGCGCCGATGACACGGCGGTGAGCGCGCTGGCGGCCGCCACCGCGGAGAGCACGCCCGGCGCCGCGACCTGGTCGCCGGCCAGGTAGACGTCGCCGCCGCGGTCCACGGCGGGGCGGTCCCGCCACGTCGTTCCGGGCGGGTCGACGGCCCCGGTCCGGCCCTCGGCCAGCGCGTCGCGGCGGTACGTGACGCGGTCCCGCCAGTCGGGCAGGCCGAGGTCCAGCAGGGTCTCGCCCCGGGCGACGGCGTCCTCGCGGGGAGCGCCGGGCGCCAGCGGGAACTGGGCCTGGAGCAGGTGCTCGCCCCTGGGGGCCAGTGTCGGGTCCTGCACGGTGAACCGCTCCACGTAGCCGGGGCCGTCGAGGTCGGAGAGGACGAACGCGTCGCGCGGGTCCTCACGCAGTGCCAGGTCGACCAGGACGGTGCGGCCGCTCGGCCAGGTCAGTGACGGGTCGTCGAGGAGCGCGCGGGCCGCGGCCAGCGAGGTGGCGACGATCACCGGGCCGTCGTGGGGGCGGGCGTCGGCCAGGGTGTGGATCCGCGCGCCGGTCTCCGTCCGGACGCCGAGGTTGCGGGCACGTGCCGCCATGCGGTTCACGATGGCCTGCCACCCTCCGCGGGGGTAGCGGACCTCCGGCGGGAAACCGGTGACGCGCCGCAGCCGTTCCTGCACGAAACGGGCGGAGAGTGAGCCGGGGTCGTGGTGGAAGAGCACCACGGAGGTGAGGTACGCGGTGGCACGGGCCGCCTCGTCGCCGATCCGCCAGGCGGCCCAGCTGAGGAAGTTGACGTCCGCGGGCACCTGGCCGGCGTCGGTGCCGAGCAGGCGGACCATGCCGATCGGCGGGGTGCGGCGCAGGGCGCCGTGGTGGCGGAACCGGGCCCCAGCGACGTCGCTCAGCCGGAACGGGGCCAGGGGGCCGATCAGGCCGCGGTCGTTCAGCCAGGCCCAGTGGGGGCTGCGGCTCAGGAAGGCGTGCGGGCCCTCGTTGGTGCGGTAGGGGGCGGCGGCGGTGCGGGCTCGGCCGCCGAGGTCGTGATGGGCCTCGTACAGGGTGACGTCGGCGCCGCGCTCGGCGGCGGCGATGGCGGCGGTGAGTCCGGCGAGGCCGCCACCGACGACGGTGACGGTGCGGGGCATGGTTCTCTCCCTCGGACACGGACACGGACACGGACACGGACACGGACACGGGCGGGACGGGACGGGACGCGCGGGCGCCGGGTGGTGCGGTGCGCCGGTGCGCCGGTGCGCCGGTACGACGTCCGAGTCCCCCTTCGCGCGGTGTCGACGCGGCGGCCGGGGAGGGAGCCGGAGCGGGGGGAGTGGAGGGAGAGGGGGGAGCGCGGTTGTTACGGCAGGCGGGGGAAGCGGGCCTGGAGGGTCCAGACGGCGGGGTTCTCGGCGAGGTCCTCGTGCATGTCGCAGAGGTCCGCGATGAGGTCGTGCAGGAAGTCCCGGGCCTCACGCCGCAGGGCGGAGTGGGAGAACCGCAGGGGCGGCTCGTCCGTGGTCATCCAGTCGGCGTCGATCTCGACCCAGCCGAAGCGGCGCTCGAAGTAGAGCCGGTCGGTGGACTCGGTGAAGTCCAGCTCCGCGTGCTGCGGGCGGGAGGCGCGGGATCCGGCGGGGTCGCGGTCGATCTGCTCGGTGATGTCGCACAGGGCCCAGGCGAAGTCCAGGACCGGAACCCATCCCCAGGTTGTGGAGATCTCCTCGTCCTTCTCGGTGTCGGCGAGGTAGACGTCACCGCAGAACAGGTCGTGGCGCAGGGCGCGGACGTCCGCGCGCCGGTAGTCCGTCTGGGGCGGGTCCGGGAAGCGGTTGGAGAGCGCGTAGCCGATGTCGAGCACACGCCGATGGTGTCATGCGCCGGACCGGCGTCGCGTCCACCGCCGGCCGCGAACACGCGCCGCGACGAGGTGCCGCGATCAGGTGCCGCGATCACGTGGTGTGCCCCGGCGGCCAAGGGCCCGGCTCGCGTCCGCGGTGCCGGGTGACGACGGGGCTCTTCGCGTCCGTGGCGCCCCGGTCACGGCGAGGCCGGTCGGTCCGTGGCGGTGGCGGCGGCCACCAGCATGGCCAGGCGGGGCGGCCAGATCGTCTCCTCCGTGGCGGCCAGCTCCTCCAGCGACCACCAGCGCCAGGCGAGGATCGCGTCGTCGGCGTGCGCCTCCGTGAGGTCGCCCGCCAGGTCGCGGAGCGGGGCGCGGGCCAGGTAGACGTGCTCGTGCTGCCGTACCGGGACGCCGCGGTAGGGGAAGTCGTGCTCCCAGACGCACAGCAGCGGGCCGGGGGTGACGTCGCTCCAGCCGGTCTCCTCGCGAACCTCTCGGGTGGCGCCCTGGAGCGGGCTCTCACCGGGCTCCAGTCCGCCGCCGGGCAGCGCCCAGTAGGCGCCGGTGCCGGGGTTCTCGTACCGGAGCAGGAGGACCGCCCGGTCGGGGTCGGGGCCGACCACGGCGACCCGCGCGGCGGCGCGCGGCATGCGGGGCGTCCGGGGGTCCTGGAGCGGCTTGCGCAGCACCGAGCAGGGGCGGTGGTACTGGCGGTCCACGCGGTGGCCGATGACCTGGTAGCCCAGGGCGGTCCAGAAGGCGAGCGAGTCGGGCGTGCTGTCCAGGACGGCGAGGCGCACGGCGGTGCGGCCGCCGGCGAACAGGCGGGCCTCCACCGCGGCGACCAGCCTGCGGCCGAAGCCCTGGCGGTGGACGGAGGCGTCCACCATCAGCAGGCCGATCCACGGGTCCGGGTCCGCCGGGTCGGGGTGATGGGCGAGGGTGACGGCCAGGCCGACGAGGCGGCCGGAACTGCGGGCCAGCAGCACCTCGATGTCCGGATCGGCGAGTTCTTCCGCGAGGGCGGCGGCCACCTGCTCGGGGCGGATGTCGTCCGGGTCGGGGAACTCGTCGCCCCCGCTGAGCGCGTGGAACTCCCGGTTCGAGGCGTACAGGGCGGTGAGCTCGGTGAGCACGGGGCCGGGGATGTCACGGTCCGGGGTGAGGGTCAGCGGCTCCAGGATCATGGGCGCACGCTAATGGACGGCGGGGCCGGCCCGCCCGCGGTGCGGACGGGCCGGTTGTGGCCGAGGGCTGTCAGACGCTGACGCCGAAGTCCTGGGCGATGCCGGCGAGGCCGGAGGCGTAGCCCTGGCCGACGGCGCGGAACTTCCACTCCGCGCCGTGGCGGTAGAGCTCGCCGAAGACCATGGCGGTCTCGGTCGCGGCGTCCTCGGAGAGGTCGTAGCGGGCGATCTCGGCGCCGCCGGCCTGGTTCACCACGCGGATGTACGCGTTGCGGACCTGGCCGAAGTTCTGCGAACGGTTCTCGGCGTCGTAGATGGAGACCGGGAAGACGACCTTGTCGATCTCGGCCGGGAGACCGGCGAGGTTGACGTTGATCGCCTCGTCGTCGCCCGCGCCCTCACCGGTGCGGTTGTCGCCGGTGTGGACGATGGACTGGTCCGGCGTCGCCTTGTTGTTGAAGAAGACGAAGTACGTGTCCGCGTAGACCCGGCCCGCGGCCGTGACCGCGATGGCGGACGCGTCGAGGTCGAAGTCCGTGCCCGTGGTGGTGCGGACGTCCCAGCCCAGGCCAATGGTGACGGCGGTCAGGCCCGGAGCTTCCTTGGTGAGCGAGACGTTGCCGCCCTTGGACAGGCTTACAGCCATGGTGGGAGTCCCTTCCTTCGTTGTGTGACTGACGGGCTTCGCACTGGGGGCGAAACTACCGTCGCATCGTTGAACGCCGGGAGAGGTCTGTGAGGTTCCGGCTGGCTTTACCTTTTTTACCGTTCACCCGGACGGCGGGACGCGAATCGGACGCGGACCGGACCTGGACCGGACGTGTACCGGACCTGGGCCGGACCCGGAGCGGCCGGAAACCCGGATGACTGGGCCGCCCCGCGCAGGGGACCATGGGGGCATGTCCGGTCGCCCCCTTCTCATCCGCGGCTCCGTGCCTCTGCCCGAGGCGGAGCTGAACTGGCGTTTCTCCCGTTCCGGAGGGCCGGGCGGACAGCACGTCAACACCAGTGACACCCAGGTCGAGCTGCGGTTCGACCTGGCCGCCAGCGAGGCGCTGCCGCCGGTGTGGAAGGCGCGGGCGCTGGAGCGGCTGGGGTCGCGGCTGGTGGACGGGGGCGTGCTGGTGGTGCGGGCGTCGGAGTTCCGCTCCCAGTGGCGCAACCGCGAGGCGGCGATGGAGAGGCTGACGGCCCTGCTGGGCGAGGCGGTGGCGCCGCCGCCGAAGGTCCGCCGGCCGACCCGGATCCCCCGCGGCATCAACGAGCGCCGTCTGCGGGAGAAGAAGAAGCGCGCGGACACCAAGCGGGGACGCAATGCCCGCGACTGGGACTGACCGGCGCGGTTGCTCCGTCCGCGCCCGCGTCGCGCCCGCGGTCTCCGCCCGATTCAGCTCAGGTGCCGGTAGCGGCTGCGGAAGTGGAGCAGCGGACCGGAGTCGCCGGGCGCGGTGGCGGCCGTGAGGACGCGGCCGACGACCAGGATGTGGTCGCCCGCCTCGACGCGCTGCTCGGTGCGGCACTCCACGGTGGCCAGCGAGCCGGTGATCAGCGGGGCCCCGCTGGCCTCGCCGCGTGTGTGCGGGACGTCGGCGAAGAGCAGGCGGTCGCTGATCCGCCCCTTCATGGCGAACCGCCCCGCGATGTGCCGCTGGTCCTCCGCCAGTACCGAGACCGCCCACAGCGGCTGCTCCGCCAGCAGGTCGTCCATCCGGGAGCCGGTGCGGAGGCTGATCATCGCCAGTGGCGGGTCCAGCGAGACCGACATGAAGGCCGTCGCCGTCATGCCCGCGTCCTCGCCGGCCGGGCCGTCGGGGTCGGGCTGGGGCTCGTGCGCGGTCACCAGGACCACGCCCGAGGCCAGCCGGGACATGGCCGCGCGGAATTCTTCGTCGTTCACACCTTCAGCATGCCCCGGCTCCGGGACGGCATGGAACGCAGGGGCTGCAGGGGGCAGAGGGGTTGCAGGGGTTACAGGAGTCACGGGGGTCACCAGGGTTTCAGAGGCGATGGGGGCTGTCGTGGGCGCGGGCAGCGGGTGGCACCGAGGGCGTGGGGGGCGCGGCGTCCTGAGGGGGCACGGAGGTCCGGGGGGCCGATGGGGGCGAAGTGGCCGGCAGGCCGGACGTGGCCGATGAAGCCTCTGGGGCCGGCGACCCGGACGGGTCCGCGGAGCCGGGTGGGACCGGGGAGCCCGCGGAGCCGGGTGGGACCGGGGGATTCGCCGGGGCCGGGTGGCCCGGACGGGCAGCCGAGCCCACTGGGCCGTGGGAGCCCGCTGGGCGTGGAACATCTTGTGGGGCCGGGTAGCCCGTTGAGGTCGCTGAGGCTGCTGGGCTTGGGGAGTCCGTTGGGGCGGAGGAGCTCGGAGGGGTAGTTGAGTCCAGCAGGCCGGGCGAGTCCACCGGGCCCAGAGAGTCCGCTGGGGTGGAGGAGTCCGTTGATCCCACGGAGGCGACTGAGCCTGTTGGGTCCGCGGAGTCTGTGGGGTCCGGAGGGTTTCCTGGGACCAGCGAGCCCGCTGGGCCTGCTGGGTGTGGCGAGGCCGAGGGATCTGCCGAGCTGGCCGGGCTCGTGGAGCCCGTTGAGCCCGTTGAGCGCACCCGGACCTGTGAGGCGGCCGGGTCTGCTGAGCCGGCTGGGACCGGTGAGCTCGCCGGGTCCACCGAGCGCACCGAGACCGGGGAGCCCGGGGAGGTGTGAGGTGCCTGGGGGAAGGAAAGGGTCGCCACATGAACGACGCTAGGCGCCGCCACGCCTGCCGCGCATCGGCCCCCGGCCGCAACCCGTCCCCGCTCCGGGACCTAGGTCCCACGCCCCCGCGACCGGCGGCGGCCCTGCGTGCACCGGCCGTCCCACCGACCTCACAGGCCGCCCCACCGACCTCACAGGCTGTCCGGCCCGCCTCACGGGCTGTCCGGGCCGCACCGACTGTCCGGGCTGCCTCACCGGCCCTCAGCGCCGCCTCCAGCGCCGCCTCACCGGCCCCCCGAGCCGTCCCACCGGCTGTTCGGCCCACCCCGCCCGCCTGTCAGGTCACCCGCCCGCCCGTCAGGTCACCCCGCCGCCCGTACCGGCCGTCCTGCCGACCGCGCGGGGAGGTCCCGCCGACCGCGCGGGCCGTCCCACCCGCCCCACAGGCCCCGCGGGTCGTCCCACCCGCCCCACACGTCCCGTCGCAGGCCCCGCCGCCGTGGAATTCCGCCGTCGTCTTCCCCGTTCTCACCACGTTGTCCAAGTTTCCCGTGATACATGTGACTTGACTCACAGCGTAAGAAATTTGCTGACCCTGCGTACCGGTGAGGCAGCGCGCTGTGATTCAGTGGCGTGGAAGCTGCACGAGGACGCCGAAGACAACCCTTGATTCGCTACGAGGTCTCGGGGGGAGGGCGAGCATGGAGACCGAGTCGGAACCGTATGTCCGCCTTGCGACTCTGCGGCAGCTGCATCAGCTGATGGCGCGGATGAACACGGCGCGCAGCCTCGCCGACACCCTGCAGACCGTGGCCGACGGTCTGGTCGAGGGGCTGGGCTGGGAGCTCGCCGCCGTCAACATGGTCCGCCCCGAGTACAACGACCTGGTGGTCGCCGCCGTCGCGGGCAACACGGCCGCCGAGGCGCTGCTCACCGGTCGTTCCGGGTCCCGTGACTCCTGGGACCGGCGGCTGACCATGGGCGAGTCCTGGGGCACGCTCCGGTTCATCCCGCACACCGAGGCCTGGGCCCTCAACGAGGACGACGTCCCGACCTGGCTCACCGGCGGCCCGCTGCCCCGCTTCGAGGACGAGTGGCACCCCGACGACCGGCTCATCGCGCCGATGTACGCGCCCGGCACCCTGGACCGCAAGACCGGGCCCGAGCTGATCGGCGTGATCTCGGTGGACCGCCCGCGCAACGGGCGCCGCCCCGGCGCCTGGGGCCGCGAGGCGCTGGAGACGTACGTCTTCCACGCCGCCATCGCGATCACCAACGCCCGGCTGCGCTCCAACATGCAGCGCGCCCTGGTCCGCCTGGAGCGCGAGCAGCAGGCGCTGCGGGCCAGCGAGGAGAGCTTCCGGCACGCCTTCGAGTACGCCCCGTCCGGCATGGCCATCACCGACATGGGAAGCGGCGACCAGCACGGCCGGATCCTGCGGACCAACGACGCGCTGTGCCGGCTGCTGGGCCGCCCGTCGACGATGCTGTGCAAGCGGTCCTTCGAGGGCCTGGTCCATCCCGAGGACGCGGACACACTGCGCCGGACCTACGCCGACGGCGGCCGGGCCGAGCTGCGGCTGTCCCGGCGGGACGGCAGCTACGTCTGGGTGTCGCTGCGCAACTCGGTGGTCGCCGACACCGCCGACGGGCCGCGGTTCCTGCTGAGCCACGTCGAGGACATCGAGGAGCGCAAGCGCCGCGAGCTGGCGCTCGCCCACCGGGCCTCGCACGACTCGCTGACCGGCCTGCCGAACTCGGCGGAGCTGCGGGCGCGGCTGAGCGCCCGGCTCTGCGACCGTCCGTACGCGCCGTCCACGGCCGGGTCACGGCTGGCCGGGGTGGTGGAGTCGCTGGACGCCGCCTACGGGGACGAGCCGTGCGAGCTGGGGATGTACGAGCCCGGGATGTACGAGCCGGGCGCGTACGACACCGGTGTCTACCGCGACCTGCCGTTGGAGCACGTCCACCCGGGCGTCCCCGGCGCCCCGGGCGGCCAGGCCTTCGAGGCGGACCCGTTCGAGAGCATGGGGCACAGCCGGTTCCCGGTCCCCGCGGACCGGTACGGCATCGTCGGCGAGCCCCGCCACGTGCACACCGTGGCGCCGCTCGAGACCCGGGACGACGGCACCAAGGGGCTGGCGGTCCTCTTCTGCGACCTGGACGGCTTCAAGGGCGTCAACGACCGCTACGGCCACAACGCCGGCGACGCGGTGCTGATAGAGGTGGCCCGCCGCCTCAGCGAGGGCGTCCGGGACGGCGACACGGTGGCCCGGCTGGGCGGCGACGAGTTCGTGGTCCTCGCCGACGGCCTGGGCCGGGCGGACGCCGAGGACCTGGCGGTACGGCTGCGCAGCCGGATCGTCCAGCCGATCACGGTGGACGGCAGGGACATGCGGGTCGGGGCGAGCTTCGGCATCGGCTGGGCGCACTGCGGCATGACGGCGGAGGAAGTGCTGAAGTCCGCCGATGAGCGTATGTACGTGCAGAAACGATCACGTCCGAAAACTCACAGACGCGCGGGTTGAACCGCAGGTCAGCGGCCGGTCACCTGCCGGTGGGATCTGTGTCACCCACTCGGGCTACAAACACCGGGTACGCTCGCAAGACATCACCTGTCGCACCTGACCCCGCATCTGTTGAGGAGTACCAAGGGATGACGTCCGGTAACAACGGCGCCAGCACGCCCGAGGACGACGACCCGTTCGGCTACCTCTACGCCGACGGACAGGCCAACGGCGCCCAGCCGCCCTCCGGCGGCGGTTACGGCTACCCGAACTCCGTCAACCGTGTGCGGGCCGTCGGCGAACGCCGGTACGGCGCCCAGCAGACGGCGCAGCAGCCGGCGCAGGCCCCCGGCGCGTACGGAACGCAGGCCCCCGGCGCCTACGGCAGCCCGAACCCCCACTACCAGGCGCCCGAGGCGGCCATGGGTTCCGTCGGGGTTCCCGGCGGTCCCGGCGCCCCGGGCTCGCGCCGCTCCCAGGACGGCGGCGGACGCGGACGCGGTCCCAACACCAAGGGCCTGATGATCGGCGCGGTGGCCGTGGTGGCCGCGGTGGTCGTCGGCATCACCATCGCGGTGACCGGCGGCGACGACGACGCCGACAAGACCGCGGGCACCGACCCGTCGCCGACGGCGACCTCCATGGAGAAGCCGACCGAGGCCGCGGGCGACGGCAAGGACAAGAAGAAGGACGAGTTCGAGCCGACGAAGATCGACGCGGCCTCGCTCGGCGAGTTCGCCGGCGGCGCCGCCCTCGCGAGCGACGTCCCGGGCTCCAGGGCCGAGGGCGGCTCCTACATCGCCGGCCTCAACACCCCCGGCTCCTCGGTGACCTGGACTGTCAACGGGGTTCCGAAGGACGGCCAGTACACCCTCTTCACCTACTACGGGGTCCCCGGCGAGGACGCCAAGGCCACGCTGACCGTCAACGGCGGACAGCCGGCCGAGGTCAACCTGAAGAACTACGCCGGTGCGGAGAAGGGCGACTGGGCCAAGGGCTGGACCCGGACCTACAACTACATCCCGCTGAAGCAGGGCACCAACACCATCACCCTCTCCTGCGCCGACGGCTGCAACGCCAACGTCGACCAGTTCGGCCTGGTCCAGGGTGAGGTCGCCAAGGAGCCGAAGGAGTTCTCCTGACGCCGGCGGCGTCCTGACCCCGACGGTGTTGCCGGCGGTGTCCGGTCAGCCCGCCGGGGCGGCCTCGGAGACCCGGACACGGCCGAGCAGCTCCTCGTAGAGCGGCCGGTCGAACTCCCCGGCGGCCGGTGAGGCCACGGTGGCCGCCGAGAGGGCGGCCGCCCGGGCCAGCCGCTCGGGCCAGGGCAGGCCGTCCACGAGCCCCGAGAGAAGTCCGGCGACCACGGAGTCCCCGGCCCCGGCCGGGTTGCCGCGCAGGCGGCGGGGCGGTGCGGCGCGCCAGTGGCCCTCCGGGCCGATCGCCATCAGGCCCTCGGCGCCCAGCGAGGCCACCACGGTCCGGGCCCCGCGCCGCCGGGCGTCCCGGGCGGCCTGCGGCGGGTCGTGCGAGCCGGTCAGCTCGGCCAGTTCCTCGGCATTGGGCTTGAGCAGGTCGGGCCGGGCCGCGACGCCGCGCCGCAGCGGTTCGCCGGAGGTGTCCAGCAGCACCGGCACCCCCGCCGCCCGCGCCTCGCGCACCAGGTGCGCGTACGCGCCCACCGGGACGCCCGGGGGCAGACTGCCGCAGAGGGCGACCGCCCGCGCCGCGGGCAGCAGGTCCCGGTAGACGACCTGGAGCGCGGCCCACTCCGCCGGGGTGACCGCCGGTCCCGGCTCGTTGAGCAGGGTGGCGTCGTCGGCGGCCGGGTCGAGGACCGAGACGGTACGGCGGGTGGCCCCGGCCACCGGTACCAGCGTGTCCACCAGCGGGCCCGGCGCGCGGGCCAGCAGTTCGCGGACCGTGCGTCCGGTGAGGCCGCCGGCGAAGCCGGTCACCGTGACCCGGTGCCCCAGGGCGGCCAGCACCCGCGCGACGTTGATGCCTTTGCCGCCGGGCCGCTCCACGACCTCCGAGACCCGGTGGCTGGTCTGCGGACGCAGCTCCCGGACCCGGTAGGTGATGTCGAGTGCGGCGTTCAGCGTGACCGTGAGGATCATCCGGTCCGCCTTTCCCGATGATGCGCCTGCTCGTCGAACGCGGCCGGGTCGCGGCCGCCCTTTCTGGTCCGATCATGCCAAACGCAGGCTCGGGCGCACAGGTCCGTGACGCCCGGAGTGGGGTGGCGCGGGCTCAGCCCTGCCGGGGGTCGACCACCCAGGTTCCCTTGCGCATCACCCCGCGCAGGGTGAACTCCTCGTCCAGCACGACGAGATCGGCGTCCTTGCCGGGTTCCAGCGAGCCGATCCGGTCGTCCAGTCCGAGCAGCCGGGCCGGGGTCGTGGAGATCGCCGCGACCACCTCCTCCACCGGCAGCGCGTCGTCGGTGACGGCCCGTCGGAAGGCGCGGTCCAGGGTGAGCGTCGAGCCGGCGATCGTGCCGTCGCCGGCCAGCCGGGCCACGCCGTCGACCACGTCGACCTCCAGTGGTCCCAGCAGGTAGCGGCCGTCGCCGAACCCGGCGGCGTCCATCGCGTCGGTGATCAACGCGACCCGGGCGCCACCCGCGTGACGGAAAGCCAGCTGGAGCGCGCCGGGGTGGAGGTGGACGCCGTCGTCGATCAGCTCGACGGTGACCCGCTCGTCCTCCAGCAGCGCGGTGACCGGGCCGGGGGCGCGGTGGCCCAGCGGGGGCATGGCGTTGAACAGGTGGGTGGCGACGGTGGCGCCCGCCTCGATCGCCTCCACCGTCTGCTCGTACGTCGCGTCGGTGTGGCCGACCGCGGCGATCACGCCCATCTCGCTCAGCATCCGCACCGAGTCGACGCCGCCGGGGAGTTCGGCGGCCAGGGTGACCATCCGGGCCTGCCCCCGGGCGGCCTCCACCAGCTTGCGGACCTCCGCCGGGTCGGGGTGGCGCAGCAGGGACTCGGAGTGGGCGCCCTTGCGGCAGGGGGAGATGAACGGGCCCTCGAAGTGGACGCCGGCGATCTCGCCGTCCTCGGCCAGCTCGGAGAGCATTCCGGCGCGCACGGCGAGGGTGTCCAGGTCGCCGGTGACGGTGGAGGCGACCAGCGTGGTGGTGCCGTGCGCGCGGTGGGTGCGCACGCCGCGCAGGATCTCCTCGACGGTGCCGGAGGAGAACGAGGCGCCGCCGCCGCCGTGGTTGTGGAGGTCGACGAAGCCGGGGACGATCCAGCAGCCGGGCAGGTCGACGACGGTGGCGGGGGCGTCGGCGGGGACGGTGGCCGGATCGGCGAGGCGGTCGCCCTCGACGACCACGCGGGCGCCGGGGACCGTGCCGCCGGGAAGCACCACCCGGGCGCCGGTGAGGACGGTGCGCGGGGGGCCGGAGTGGCCGCCCGCCGGGGCGGACTCGGGGGAGCGGGGAGCCTCGGGGGCGCCGGGATCGGTGGACGTCATGGAGCGGGGACCTCCGGGGTGGGGGCGTCGGGGGAAGGAGCGGCGGCCGGGGAGGCGGCTTCGGCGTCGAGCAGGTCCCAGGCGAGGAGACCGGCGCCCAGGCAGCCCGCCGTGTCGCCGAGGTCGGCGGGGACGATCTCGGGGCGGCGCTGGAAGGTGATCCGCGCGTCCACCGCCTCACGCAACGGGGCGAACAGGGTCTCGCCCGCCTCGGCCAGGCCGCCGCCGATGATCAGGCGCTGCGGGTCGAGCAGGGTCAGGCCGGTGACCAGGCCGTCGGCGAGGGCGTCCACCGCCTCCTGCCAGACCTCACAAGCCCGCTCGTCGCCGCGGGCCACGGCCGCCGCGCAGTCCGCGGCGTCGGCGTCCGGGTCGCCGCAGGCGCGGGCCCAGGCCTCGCTGACCGCGGAGGCCGAGGCGTACCGCTCCAGACAGCCGAGCTGCCCGCAGGGGCAGGGCGCGCCGCCGGGGCGGACGACGACGTGGCCGATCTCGCCCGCGTTGCCGTGGGCGCCCTCCTCGACCCGGCCGGCGATCCCGATGGCGCCCGCGATGCCGGTGCCGAGGGCGACGAACAGGAACCGGGCGGCACCACGGCCGGCCCCCGCCCGCCCCTCGGCGAGCCCGCCGGCGCGGACGTCGTGACCGACGGCCACCGGAATGCCGTGCAGCCGCTCGCCGATCAGCGCGCGCAGCGGGACGTCCCGCCAGCCGAGGTTGGCCGCGTAGACGGCCACGCCACGGTCGGCGTCCACGATGCCGGGGACGGTGACACCGAACGCAGACGCGCCCCGGCCGAGGCGCGCCTCGCCCTCGGCGTGGAGGTCGGCGGCGAAGCGGAGGATCTCGTCCACCACCGCCTCGGGGCCGCGGTGCCGGCCGGTGGCGCGGCGGGCCTGGTGCAGCAGGCGGCCGTCGGGGGCGACCAGGGCGGCCTTCATCCCCGTGCCGCCCACATCGAGGGCGATGACGTGTTTCACGGGATCAGTCTGGCGGGTGGGCCGGGAAAGGTCTAGTCCACTTGCGGTTCTCGCCCCTCCCGCGGTTCTCCTGGTGCCGTTCCCGCGGGGCGGGGAGTCGGAGGCAGCGGTTACGGTGCAGGGGTGGAGGAGCTCAGTGGCAGGGAACGGGACGTGCTCGCGCTGGAACGGCGGGGGTTCGCCGGTCCCGGTGCCAAGGAGCGGGCGATCCGCGAGGAGCTGGGGCTGGCCCCGGTGCGGTACTACCAGCTGCTCAACGCGCTGCTGGACGACCCGCGGGCGCTGGCCCACGACCCGGTGACGGTCAACCGGCTGCGGCGGATCCGGGACAGCCGCCGCACGGAACGCTGAGCGGGGGGTTGGCGCGGGGCTGCGCGGTTATGGTCCCGATATGGGCAGCGACCAGAACCAGACCTCTGCGACCTCTTCTTCTCCCGACGGCGGCCTTCCGGAGCCGGTGACGGCGGCCGGACGGGACGGACTCGCGGCGATCCTCGCCGCGCCGGAGCGGGCCGTGATCGCGCTGGACTTCGACGGCACGCTGGCGCCGATCGTGCCAAACCCCGACCTGGCCCGCGCACACCCCGAGGCGGTGCCGGCGCTGGCCGCGCTCGCCCAGAAGGTGGCGGCGGTGGCGGTGGTCACCGGCCGGCCGGCCGAGGTGGCGGTGCGCAACGGCGGGTTCGCCGGGGTGGACGGGCTGGACCGCCTGGTGGTGCTCGGGCACTACGGGGCGGAGCGGTGGGAGGCCGCCACCGGGAAGGTCACGGCCCCGGACCCGCATCCGGGGGTCGAGGCGGTGCGGCGGGAGTTCACCGACGTGCTGGCGTCTGTGCCGGCGTCGCGGGGGACGTGGGTCGAGGACAAGGGCCGGGCGATCGCCGCGCACACCCGGCGTGCGGAGGACCCCGAGGCCGCGTTCGAGGCGCTGCGGGAGCCGCTGGGGGCGCTGGCGGAGCGGCACGGGCTGATCGTCGAGCCGGGGCGGATGGTGCTGGAGCTGCGCCCGCCGGGGGTCGACAAGGGGGTCGCCCTGCGGGCGTACCTGCGGGACGTGGGTGCGGGGGCGGTGCTGTACGCGGGGGACGACCTCGGGGACCTGCCGGCCTTCGACGCGGTCGAGGCGCTGCGGGGGGAGGGGGTTCCGGGGCTCCTCGTGTGCAGCGCGAACGAGGCGGTCCGTGAGCTCGCCGCCCGCGCGGACGTGGTGGTGGCCGACCCGGAGGGGGTCGTGCGTCTCCTCGCCGCCCTCGCCGCGCGCCTCCCGTGACGGGGGCCGCCCGCCTGCGGCGCCGACCCGATCCGCGTCCGGGTCCGGGTCCGGGGCCGACGCTGCGTGCGGCTGGGACCCGGGCCGTCCTCGTGCGACCGTGACCGGGGCTGTTCCTGCGTGGGCCCGGCTTGGGGCCGGTCCCGCGGGCGCCCGGTGCCGGGGTTGGCCCAGGGTGCGTTCGAGGTGCGGGCCGGCTTCGCGCGTGGCCTGACCGGGCTGGTCGTGCGCGCGGCCGGGTCCGGGGCCGACCGCGCGTGCGGCCGTGACCGTGACTTCCCGCCCGCGTCCGGTTGCGGGGCCGGCCCAGCCTGACCGTGCCCGGGGCCGGTCCCGTGGGCGGCCGGTTCCGGTGCTGGGCGGGCGTGCGGCCGGGCCGGTTCAGCACCGTTGCCCGGGCCCGAGGACGGTGAGTCCGACCTGCTCGGCGAGCCAGTGCGCGTAGGGCTCCCGCATCTGGCGGCCGTCGACGCTGGCGCTGCGGACGTGGACGAGGACGGTGTGGTCGCCGGCCGGCTCGTCGAAGTCGCGGGTGCGGGTGTTGAGGAGGAGCGTCACCTCGGCGTGCTTGGACTCGCCGAGGAAGCCCAGCTCGGGCGCGTCCGGCCAGCACAGGCCGTACCAGTTGATCTCGCCCGCGTTCGGGCCGATCGCCGCCGTGAAGGCGTCCTCGATACTGCCGACCGGCAACTCGGACAGTCCGCACTCCACCGGTAGTCGCCCCGCGTACGCAGCCGGATCGGCCGGCAGACCGGGTCCGTGCACGCCGACGACCAGCGCGGGCTGGGCCTCCCACGGCACCCCGTCGAACTCCCCGTACTCCTCCTGTCCCCGGAACCACGCCTGGGGCAGCTCCCTGGCCACCCGCCGCACCTCGGCGACGGACCGGAGCTCGGCTCCCACGGAGACCTCGGAGTACTCGCAGATGCCGAACTCCATGAGGCGGCGCGCGGTGCTCAGGGCGAGTGCGGGGTCGGGGGCGCGGAAGACGGGATAGGCGATGTCGTTGGACATGCGGCGACTGTGCCACGGCCCGTCGCCGCAGGTCACCGCATTTACGGCACAGCCGTCCGCGGGTGTCCGGCCGTCGCGGCGAACCCGTGGAAGGCCGGGACGGAGCCCGTCCCCGGGTGCGGCCGGTCACGTGGAACGCATCCCTGCCCCCGGCCGGGCAGGTGCGGGCCGGGGGCGGGGGTCGCTCCCTAGTGGGCCGTGGCGGTCAGGGCGTCGAGCTGGTCGAGGAACCACTTGGCCGGCGGGGTGGCCGTGGCCGCGGCGACGAGCCGCTTGGTGCGGTCGGCGCGCTCACCCGGCGGCATCGTCAGCCCCTCGTGCAGCGCCCGCGCCGTCGCGTTCACGTCGTAGGGGTGGACCGTGATCGCGTCGTCGCCCATCTCCTCGTGCGCACCCGCCTCCCGCGACAGCACCAGCGCGCAGCCGTTCTCGGCGAGGACCGGCACCTCCTTGGCGACCAGGTTCATGCCGTCCCGGATCGGGTTCACCAGCGCCACGTCGGCCAGCCGGTACGCGGCCAGCGACCGCGCGAAGTCGTCCTTGAGGTTCAGCACCACCGGCGTCCAGTACGGCGTGCCGTACTCCGCGTTGATCTCGGCGGCGACCCGCGCCACCTCCGCCGTGTAGTCGCGGTAGACGGCGAGGTCCTGGCGCGAGGGGTAGGCGAAGGCGACGTGCACGACCCGGTCGCACCACTCGGGGTGGTCGTCGAGCAGCTGCCGGAAGGCGTGCAGGCCGCGGACGATGTTCTTGGACAGCTCGGTGCGGTCGACCCGCACGATCGTCTTCCGGAGGTTGCCGTCCGGGTCGTTGCCGATGTCCGTGCGCAGCTCCGCCACCCGCTGGTCGACGTCCTCCCGCCCGGCCCGCTCCCGCAGGAACTCGGCGTCGGCGCCCAGTCCGTGCACGCCGATCCGGGTGTCGCCGAGGCCGCCCACGACCGTGTCGCAGCAGGCGGTGAAGGCGTCGGCCCAGCGCTGGGTGAGGAAGCCCAGGCGGTCGGCGCCCAGCATGCCGCGCAGGACGGACTCCGCCACGTCGTCGGGCAGCAGCCGGAAGTACTCCGGCGGCGCCCAGGGGGTGTGCGAGAAGTGGCCGATGCGCAGGTCGGGGCGGAGCTCGCGGAGCATGCCGGGGGCCAGCGTCAGGTGGTAGTCCTGGATCAGCACCGCCGCGCCCTCGGCGGCCTCCTCGGCCAGCGCCTCGGCGAAGGAGTGGTTGAACTCCTGGTAGGCGGCCCACTGGAGCCGGAACTCGCTGTCGAAAACAGGTTCGAGCGGCGTCTGGTACAGCATGTGGTGCACGAACCAGAGCACCGAGTTGGCGATGCCGTTGTACGCGGCGTGGTGCGTCTCGGCGGAGATGTCGAGCATCTTCACGCCCGGCTCGCCCACCCCGCGCCGGACCGCCTCGCGGTCGCCGTCGCTCAGGGCCGAGCAGACCCACAGGGCGCCGGCGTCCGGTCCGATCGCGGAGAGCCCGGAGACCATGCCCCCGCCGCCGCGGCGGGAGACCAGCGAGCCGTCCTCGGCGACCGAGTAGGAGACGGGGCCGCGGTTGGAGGCGACCAGTACCTGAGCAGATCTTTCGGCGGAACCCATACGCGTCACCTAGCCCGGAGGGGAAAAGTCCAAACGTGCGCGGAGACGGCGGCGGCGTCCCGCCGGGGGCGGGACGCTGCGCCGGACGGGTGACATCAGGCCACCTCGCGTGACCGGTACTCGAGGATCTCCGCCATCGGCGGCCGCTCGAGGGTGTCCACCGCGTGGGTGCGCGGCGCGAAGCCCTCCTCGGTGCGCTCGAACTGGGTGATCAGCGGCCGGACCATCTGGCCGCGCGCCAGCCGCAGCTGGGCGGTGCGGTAGATGGTGGCGGCCATCCGCCCCAGGGCCTGGCTGTCCTGGTTGCGGTGCTTGCGGACGCCGACGTCGACCTGGGCGAGGGCGTCCAGGCCCACCGTGTGCAGGGAGTCGATCAGCATGGCCAGTTCGACGCCGTAGCCCACCGGGAACGGCAGCCTCTCCAGCAGCGAACGGCGGGCCGCGTACTCGCCGCCCAGCGGCTGCACGAAGCCGGCCAGCTGGGGCCAGTGCAGGTTGATCAGCGGGCGCGCCATCAGCTCGGTGACGCGGCCGCCCTGGCCCGCCTCGGTGCCGAGCGGACGGTCGTACATGGCCTTGACCAGCGAGATCTGGGGATCGGTGAGCAGCGGTCCGACCGTGCCGGTGACGAAGTCGGAGGAGAAGTCCCGCAGGTCCGCGTCGACGAAGCAGACGATGTCGCCGCTGGTCGCCAGCAGCGAGCGCCACAGCACCTCTCCCTTGCCGCGGACGGCGGGGACGCGGGGCAGGATGTGGTCCCGGTGCACCACCTTGGCGCCCGCCGCGGCGGCCACCTCCGAGGTGCGGTCCGTGGACGCGGAGTCGACGACCACGAGCTCGTCGACGAGCGGGACCTGCTCGACCAGGTCCCGGCGGATCGTGGCCACGATGTCGCCGACCGTGGCCTCCTCGTTGAGCGCGGGCAGCACGACGGAGACCTTCGTGCCGCTCAGGCGCTTGGCGGCGAGTATCTGGTGGAGCGGGCGATCGGTCACATGCCAGGAGCGTGTGCCCAGCCAGCTTTCGACTTCTTCCAGCACAGTCACCGGCTCCTCACTGTGTCCACCGCCTGCCTCGCGGCGGGCGGTCCGTCTCGCGTTCCGGACGACTCTCTCAACTGTCCTGGCCTTCGGTTACAGTCTTGAACATCACCAGTGACCACCGCATGTCGGGGGTCGAGTCGCTCGACTGGTGGATACGAGTCCCCTGGCGGGACGCGACTCAAAACAACTTCAGAACAACAGAAGAACGCTCATCCAGAGGGGCAGAGGGATACGGCCCGATGAAGCCCCGGCAACCCTCCAGCCGCGCCCGCGTTCACGCGAGGCCCCGGCTAGGGAAGGTGCCAAATCCGTCTCACGGCGAAGACGCCGCTGAGGAAGATGAGGAGAAAGGGCCTCGCCACTCATGGCTGTACAGACTGTCACGACCGATTCCGTGTCCGCGACGACCTCCGCCGCCTCTGTCGATCTCGGCCCCGCCACCGCGCTCTCCTGTCGCGAATGCGGCCACCGCGTCCCGCTCGGTCCCGTCTTCGCCTGCGAAGAGTGTTTCGGACCGCTCGAGATCGCCTACGACTTCTCCTCCTACGAGGCCGAGGAACTCCGCCGCCGCATCGAGGCCGGTCCCAGCAACATCTGGCGCTACGCCCCGCTGCTGCCCGTCCCGGCGGACGTCGCCGACAAGCCGAACCTGAACCCGGGCTGGACCAAGCTGGTCAAGGCCGACAACCTGGCCCGTGAGCTGGGTGTCACCGGCGGTCTCTACGTCAAGGACGACTCCGGCAACCCGACGCACTCCTTCAAGGACCGCGTCGTCGCCCAGGCCCTGGAGGCCGCCCGCGCCTTCGGCTTCACCACCCTCTCCTGCTCCTCCACCGGCAACCTGGCCGGCGCGGTCGGCGCGGCCGCCGCCCGGGCCGGCTTCCGCTCGTGCGTGTTCATCCCGCACGACCTGGAGCAGGGCAAGGTCGTGATGGCCGCGGTCTACGGCGGCGAGCTGGTCGGCATCGACGGCAACTACGACGACGTGAACCGTTTCTGCTCCGAGCTGATCGGCGACCCGGCGGGTGAGGGCTGGGGCTTCGTCAACGTCAACCTGCGCCCCTACTACGGCGAGGGCTCCAAGACGCTGGCGTACGAGATCTGCGAGCAGCTCGGCTGGCAGCTGCCGGACCAGCTGGTGATCCCGATCGCCTCCGGCTCGCAGTTCACGAAGATCGACAAGGGTCTGAAGGAGCTGATCCAGCTCGGCCTGGTCGAGGACAAGCCGTACCGGCTCTTCGGCGCCCAGGCGAACGGCTGCTCGCCGGTCTCCGTCGCCTACAAGGCCGGTCACGACGTGGTCCGCCCGCAGAAGCCGGACACCATCGCCAAGTCGCTGGCCATCGGCAACCCGGCCGACGGCCCGTACGTCCTGGACATCGCCCGTCGCACGGGCGGCGCGGTGGAGGACGTCACCGACGAGGAGGTCGTGGCCGGCATCCGGCTGCTGGCCCGCACCGAGGGCATCTTCGCCGAGACGGCGGGCGGTGTGACGGTCGGCGTGACCCGCAAGCTGATCGAGAACGGTCTGCTGGACCCGTCGCTCACCACGGTCGTCCTCAACACCGGCGACGGCCTGAAGACCCTGGACGCGGTGGCCGACCAGGGCCTGACCGCCACCATCCGTCCCAGCCTCGAGTCCTTCCGAGCGGCCGGTCTCGCCTGACCTCCCCCTCGCCCGTCCCGTAACCCGCCTCACCGTGACCGGAGGTCAAATCCCATGAGCGTGTCCGTTCGCATCCCGACCATCTTGCGCACCTACACCGGTGGCCAGGCCGAGGTGAGCGCCGAGGGCGCGAACCTGGGAGAGGTCATCGCGGACCTGGAGAAGAACCACACCGGCATCGCCGCCCGCGTGCTGGACGACCAGGGCAAGCTGCGGCGCTTCGTCAACGTCTACGTCAACGACGACGACGTGCGGTTCGAGCAGGGCCTGGAGACGGCCACGCCCGACGGCGGCAGTGTTTCGATCATTCCCGCCGTGGCCGGCGGCGCCTGACCCCTTCGCTTCCCCCGCATTTCCCGATCGCCCTCTCCGGTTCATGCCGGCGTCACATGGCGCCGACATCCGGAGGGGGCGATTCTGCATGATTGGGCGCGGTACAGTTGGGGTACTCCGCGCCGAACTCGGGCCGGGCGCCGATGAGTTCCTGCCTCTCGCACGACAAGATGCAGCCAAACTGCGCGGGTTCTTTGCGCGGTTCGTTCCATCTGTCCGCCCCGACTTGACCTGAATTCCGGCGATTTCTTGGCATATTCCTGGCCTGCCGCTTCCAGATTTGTCGCCCGATTGACCTGTTGCAGAGGGCAGTTGGGCAGATACATTCGGCCGCGGTCGACGCGTTCCGGCGCACGCCCGTCGCCTCGGCGGCGGGTGAGGTCTGACCCGGATCCGCGAAGTGCGGGTCTGTGCAAGGGCCAGTAATAGGGGAGTTAGGCATGGCTCAGGGCACCGTCAAGTGGTTCAACGCGGAGAAGGGGTACGGCTTCATCGCGGTCGACGGTGGTGCGGACGTCTTCGTGCACTACAGCGCGATCCAGATGGACGGCTACCGCACCCTCGAGGAAGGCCAGCGGGTCGAGTTCGAGATCTCGCAGGGCCAGAAGGGGCCGCAGGCGGACATGGTCCGGCTGGCCGGCTGAACGCAGCGACCGACATCCTGACGTGACATCGGGCCCGCGGCCCCCCTGGAGGGGCCGCGGGCCCTTTGCCGTCCCGTCGCCCGGCCCTGGGTCCCGCCCCCGCGCCGCCGCGCGGCGCGTCGTTGCCGCCACGCGGTGCGTGCGCGGTGCCGTTCCGCCCCCGCGCGGCGCGCAGCTCCCGCCCGTTCCGTCTGCGGGCAATCGTGCCGCTGGGCGGCACGGGTGGGCGCAGGCCTCACGTGCGCACGTGACGGTTCGCTCCGCGGAGGTTGAGCCCCTGGGAAGGGGGCGGGTCGGGGGATGAACAGTGCTGTCCGCCCCGGCTGAGCTGGAGCACGCCGCAGCGAGGTCACGTGCGTAAGGCGCCGCCCTCTTGGGCCTGGTGGAGCGGACCGCTCGCCGCGGAGGCGCCGCCCTGCGCCCGCCCGTGCCGCCCCCTGGGCGGCCCAGCCGCCCGCAGGACGGCGGGGTGAGCCGCCCGCAGGGCGATGGGAGTGCGACCGCAGGACGGGCGGGGGTTCGTGCCCGCTGGGCGGTGGGGGCGTGCGTCCGCGGAACGGGCGGGGTTCGTGCCCGCAGGGCGGTGGGGCGTGCGTCCGCAGGACGGGCGGGGTAGGCGCCCGCTGGGCGGTGGGGCGTGCGTGCGCGGAACGGGCGGGGTGAGCCGTCCGCAGGGCGGTGGGGGGTGCGTCTGTGGGGCGGGTGGGGTGCGTGCCCGCTGGGCAGGCGGGGTGGGCGCGCGCAGGGCGGTGGGGGGTGCGTCTGTGGGGCGGGTGGGGTGCGTGCCCGCTGGGCAGGCGGGGTGGGCGCGCGCAGGGCGGTGGGGTGTGTGTCTGTGGGGCGGGTGGGGTGGAATCGGTGGGGTGTCCTGTGTCCGTGGGGGCGGGAGGGAGGCGTTCGGTGAGTGGGAAATCGGGGGCGGATTGGGGGAGCGTCTTGCACTCGGAGGGGTCGAGTGCTAATCATTGCGTTAGCACTCTGAAGGTGAGAGTGACAACGATGGACCGGGTCGGTGAGGTCCGCGTGGCGTGGCGGGGAAGGAACCGCCCGACATGCAGGCCGTCCGTCGCGGGCGCGGGCGCGGTCCGAAGGAATCACCCCCAGTCCTGGGAGGACCACTTCACATGGCCAAGATCATCGCGTTCGACGAGGAGGCACGGCGCGGCCTCGAGCGCGGCATGAACCAGCTCGCGGACGCCGTCAAGGTGACGCTCGGCCCCAAGGGCCGCAACGTCGTCCTCGAGAAGAAGTGGGGCGCCCCCACGATCACCAACGATGGTGTCTCCATCGCCAAGGAGATCGAGCTCGAGGACCCGTACGAGAAGATCGGCGCCGAGCTGGTCAAGGAAGTCGCCAAGAAGACGGACGACGTCGCCGGCGACGGTACGACCACCGCGACCGTCCTCGCCCAGGCGCTGGTCCGCGAGGGCCTGCGCAACGTGGCGGCCGGCGCCAACCCGATGGCCCTCAAGCGCGGCATCGAGAAGGCCGTCGAGGCCGTCTCCGGCGCCCTGCTCGAGCAGGCCAAGGAGATCGAGACCAAGGAGCAGATCGCCTCCACCGCGTCGATCTCCGCCGCCGACACCCAGATCGGCGAGCTCATCGCCGAGGCGATGGACAAGGTCGGCAAGGAAGGCGTCATCACCGTCGAGGAGTCCCAGACCTTCGGTCTGGAGCTGGAGCTCACCGAGGGTATGCGCTTCGACAAGGGCTACATCTCGGCGTACTTCGCGACCGACATGGAGCGCATGGAGGCGTCGCTCGAGGACCCGTACATCCTCATCGCCAACTCCAAGATCTCCTCGGTCAAGGACCTGCTGCCGCTCCTCGAGAAGGTCATGCAGTCCGGCAAGCCGCTGCTGATCATCGCCGAGGACGTCGAGGGCGAGGCCCTGTCGACCCTGGTCGTCAACAAGATCCGCGGCACCTTCAAGTCCGTCGCCGTCAAGGCTCCGGGCTTCGGCGACCGCCGCAAGGCCATGCTCGGCGACATCGCCATCCTCACGGGCGGCGAGGTCATCTCCGAGGAGGTCGGTCTCAAGCTGGAGAACGCGACCCTCGACCTCCTGGGCCGCGCCCGCAAGGTCGTCATCACCAAGGACGAGACCACCATCGTCGACGGTGCCGGCTCCGCCGACCAGGTCCAGGGCCGGGTCAACCAGATCCGCGCCGAGATCGAGAACAGCGACTCGGACTACGACCGCGAGAAGCTGCAGGAGCGCCTGGCGAAGCTCGCCGGCGGTGTCGCGGTCATCAAGGCCGGCGCCGCCACCGAGGTGGAGCTCAAGGAGCGCAAGCACCGCATCGAGGACGCCGTCCGCAACGCGAAGGCCGCCGTCGAGGAGGGCATCGTCGCCGGTGGTGGCGTGGCCCTGCTGCAGGCCTCCCAGGTCTTCGAGAAGCTGGAGCTCGACGGTGACGAGGCGACCGGCGCCAACGCCGTGCGCATCGCGCTCGAGGCCCCGCTGAAGCAGATCGCCGTCAACGCCGGCCTCGAGGGCGGCGTCGTGGTGGAGAAGGTCCGCAACCTCACCCCGGGTCACGGCCTCAACGCCGCGACCGGCGAGTACGTCGACCTGATCGCCGAGGGCATCATCGACCCGGCGAAGGTGACCCGTTCCGCGCTGCAGAACGCCGCCTCCATCGCCGCGCTGTTCCTCACCACCGAGGCCGTCATCGCCGACAAGCCGGAGAAGGCCGCCGCGGCCGCTCCGGGCGGCATGCCGGGCGGTGACATGGACTTCTGAGCCTGACGGCTCGGAGGACCGAGGTCCGCGTCACGCGTGACACAGGAGGGCGGCACCCCGCTGGGGTGCCGCCCTTCGGCTTTCCCCGATCGTCACCAGGGACCGGGAATGCCCCGGCATACCGACTGGTTCGCACAGTTACGTGGACGTGCGCGCCGGCCGGTACGCACGCCCGCGTCGTCGAACGAGACTGTCCCTCCCCCCAAGGAGCCCCACGTGACCGTCGCCACCGGTGCCGAGATCGCCGACCGCGCCTCCCGCGTCCTGTCCCGCCCGCTCACCATCAACGGCATGACGCTGCGCAACCGCCTGGTGATGCCGCCCATGACCCGGAAGTTCTCCCCGGACGGCGTGCCCGGCGAGGACGTGGTCGCCTACTACCGGCGCCGCGCCGCGGCCCAGGTCGGGCTGATCGTGACCGAGGGCACCTACATCGACCGTGCGGCCGCGGGTGACAGCCGCCGGGTGCCGCGCTTCCACGGCGAGGAGTCGCTGGCCGGCTGGCGCAAGGTCGCAGAGGCGGTGCACGCCGAGGGCGGAAAGATCGTCCCGCAGCTCTGGCACGTCGGCATGGTCCGCCCGGACGGCCGCGGCCCGTTCCCGGACGCCCCGTCCGAGGGCCCCTCGGGGCTGCTGCTGACCGGTGAGGCGTCCCCGAACGGCCGGACGATGACCCAGGAGGACATCGACGCCACCGTCGCCGCCTTCGCCAAGGCGGCCGCCGACGCCGAGCGCGCCGGTTTCGACGGCATCGAGCTGCACGGCGCCCACGGCTACCTGATCGACCAGTTCCTCTGGGAGCGCACCAACCGCCGCACCGACAAGTACGGCGGCGACGCCGCCGCCCGCACCCGGTTCGCCGTGGAGGTCGTGGAGGCGGTCCGGGCCGCGGTCTCGCCGGAGTTCCCGGTGATCTTCCGCTTCTCGCAGTGGAAGTCCGGCGCGTACGACGCCAAGCTGGGGGCCACCCCGGAGGAGCTGGAGGCGGTCCTGCGGCCCATCTCCGAGGCCGGTGTGGACGCCTTCCACGCCTCCACCCGCCGCTACTGGCTGCCCGAGTTCGAGGGCTCCGACCTCAACCTGGCCGCCTGGACGAAGAAGCTGCTCGGCAAGCCCGTGATCACCGTCGGCTCGGTGGGCCTGGACGGGAACTTCGAGGAGGCCTTCGTCGGCAAGGGCGCTCCGCTGCGGGCCGTCGACGACCTGCTGGACAGCGTGGAGCGCGAGGACGTCGACCTGGTGGCCGTCGGCCGCGCGCTGCTCCAGGACCCGGAGTGGGGGGCCAAGCTGCTCGCCGGGCGCACGGACGAGATGACGCCGTACGACGCGGCCTCGCTGCTCCAGCTGCACTGAGCCCGCACGCCCCCGAGGGGCCGGCCGCCGCGAGTCCGCGCCCCGGCCGGCCCCTCGGGCGTGCTCCGGCTCCGGTCGGACGCGGGGTCCGGGTGCGGGCCCGGACGGAGGGCCGGTGCGGGGGCGGGTGCGGGGATCCGGGTGCGGGGTCCGGTCAGCCCATCGGCTCGACGGGAACCACCCGGGGCTCGCCCCAGACCCGCAGCACCTCGTAGTCGGTGAACTCGTGCACCAGCCGGTACGCCATGGCCGGGCGCGGTGAGCGCCGCTCGGCCGCCAGGAAGAGCTCGGCCTCGCGCCGGTCCCGGCGGGGCGCGCCGCACAGCTCCCAGGCGCGGCCGTTCCACGCCTCGGGCAGCCAGCGCTGCTGGGGCTGCGGGCGGTCGCCGTGCATGCCGTAGCGGGACGGGGCGGGCTCCACCGGGCGCTCCGGCGCCGGCCCGCCGCTCAGCCGCGCCCGGCGGGCCGTCCGGCGGCGCGTCTCGCAGAGCAGGCAGAGGTCCGGGGCGCTCTTGTCCACCGGGCCGTTCGGGTGCTCCGGGCAGCGGGTGGCGGGGGCCGCCGTGGTGACCGTCTCCTCCAGCAGCTCCATCGCGCGCCGCAGGTCGCCCTTCAGCTCGTGCAGCTGCGAGTCCGGGGTGTCGGAGCCGATCTTCTCCCCGTGGTCGCCGAGCACGCGCAGGGCGCGGCCCAGGGCGGTGAGCTGTGCGTGGTTCACGGCGGTACGGATCCTCTCCGGACGTGGGGGTCGGGCGCGTCGATGGGACGGGCGGCACGTGTCGGGTGCGGTTCCAGCGTCGCACACGCGCGGGGCGCCCGGGGGCGCGCACCGGAGGCGGTGCGGTCCAGAATGCGGGCATGACCCGACCCGACGTCGACCTCGACGCGCTGCGCGCCCGCTGGGCGCGGACCCTGACCGCCGCCCGCGGCGGAGCCCCGGAGCCGGACCCGGCGCCGTACGCGCGGAACCTGCTGGCCCGCTGGGCGGAGCCGCAGCGGCACTACCACACGCTCACCCACCTCACCGCGGTCCTCGACCGGGTGGACGAGCTGGAACGGTACGCGGCCGACCCGGACGTGGTCCGGCTGGCGGCGTGGTTCCACGACGCCGTCTACCACCCAGAGCGGTCCGAGAACGAGGAGCGGTCCGCCCGTATCGCCGAGATCGCGCTCCCGGAGGCGGGCGTGGACGCGGCGCGGACCGCCGAGGTGGCCCGCCTGGTCCGGCTGACCGTCACCCACGACCCGGCCGACGACGACCTCGACGGCCAGGTGCTCTGCGACGCCGACCTGGCGGTCCTCGCCTCCCCGCCCGAGGCGTACGCCGCGTACGCGACCGCGGTCCGGCAGGAGTACCACTTCGTCCCGTCCGGCCTCTTCCGCGAGGGCCGCTCCGCCGTCCTGCGCCAACTCCTGGACCTGCCGCGGTTGTTCCGCACCCCGCACGGCGCGGAGCGCTGGGAGGCGACGGCCCGGTACAACCTGCGTTCCGAACTCGACCTGCTGACGAAATGACGGTGACGGCCGTGCGACGCTCCCCCTAGGCTCGCCGGCATGACGAACTCGGGTGCCCTGGGGGGCGACGCGGCGGCGCGGACGGTGACGGACGCGGTGGCTCAGGCGGTGGCGGCGCTGCGACCGGCGGCGGACCGCGACTGGTCCGCGGTGCGGGCGGGGCGGGTGGAGTGGGACTGCCTGCGCACCGCCGAGCACGTGGTGAGCGACCTCTTCGCGTACGCCACGCAGCTGGTGACCCGGGCGCCGGAGGAGTACCGGCCGGTGGAGTACGTGCTGGACCCGCCGGACATCGGCGCCGAGGGCGCCCTGGAGGCGGTCGAGGCGGGCGGCGCGATGCTCGCCCTGGCCTGCCGCACCGCGCCCCGGTCGGCCCGCGGCTTCCATCCGGCGCCGTTCCTCGGCGCCGGCCGCGAGGGCTTCGCGGCGATGGGCGTGGCGGAGGTGCTGCTGCACACCCACGACATGGCGGAGGGCCTGGGCATCGCCTACCGGCCCTCGGCGGAGCTGTGCGGGTACGTGCTCGCGCGGATCTTCCCGCACGTCCGTCAGGGCGAGGACCCGTGGCGGACGCTGCTGTGGGCCACCGGGCGGGGGACGCTGCCGGGCGAGGAGCCGGTCACCGGGTGGCGCTGGTACAACAACCCGCTGGTCGAGGCGGAGCGGCTGACGCTGGAGGGCCTGACCGTTCCGGCCGCGGCGGACCTGGCGCTCGGCGGCGACGGCGGCTTCGACTGGGTCGACGGCGGCCCCTTCGGGGGCACCCGGGAGGGAGCGGGACTCGTCGCCGCGGCCTACGACAAGGGCGCGTTCCGGCCGCAGTGGGGTTCCTACGTGCTGGTGCGGCGGGAGGACGACCGGGCGGTCGGTTCCATGGGGTTCCACGGCCCGCCGGACGAGGAGGGCCGGGTGGAGATCGGCTACGACCTCGCGGTCGCGGCCCGCGGGCAGGGATACGCCACGGAGGCGCTGCGCGCCCTCGCCGCGTGGGCCCTCGCCCAGGAGGCCGTCGGGACGGTCACCGCGCGGGTGGACCCGGGGAACGACGCGTCGCGGCACGTGCTGGAGCGGGCGGGGTTCCTGCACACCGGCCATCTGGCGGACGACGGCGGCATGCTCGTCTTCGAACGGCGCGGGGACGCGGCCTGACGGGCTCAGAGGGCGACGACGTCCAGCAGCAGGAGCACGCGAACCAGCAGGGTCAGGCCGGCGAGCGACACCGCGGTGAGCGCGAGGCCCTGGCCGCGCTGCGGGGTGCCGCGGCGCTCGTGGCGGGCGAGTTCGACCAGGCTGACGATGCCGACGGCCAGAACCGCGCAGGTGAGCGCCAGGCCGAGCCACTCGTTCACGGTGTTGGTCGCGGCCACCACGGACACCATGAGGGCGACGATCGCCCGCTGGTTCCACGGTCGCGGCGCCGGCTGCTGCCACGGTGACGGGCCGTTGCCGTAAGGCGGCCCAGCCTGCGCCGGTGGCTGCCGCGGAGGGTCGGACGACTGCCGCGGGTCGCGCTGCTGCTGCGGCGGCTGCCACGGGTCGTGCGGGGGAGGCGGAAGGGGCGACGGCACCGGGGGTCTCCTCTCTGCGGATGCCCCCGATGGTGGCATCCTCGCGCGCCGCGGCCCAGGGGGTGAACGGTTTCCGTCTAACGTCCGTCCGCGCCCGCCCGCTTGCGTCGGCGCAGGCCCGCCGCGTGGAGCCGGCGGACGATCTCCCGGCTGCGGACCGGGACCGCGCCGGCCGTCACCACCTCCGCGTAGCGTTCGGCGGGGATGTCGTAGTGGTCGCCGTCGAAGCCGCGTCGTGGCACGCCCAGCCGCGCCGCGAAGGCGTGCAGCTCGTCGTACGAGACGTCGCTGGCCAGGTGGGACCAGAACTTCCCGTGCCCGGGCCAGGCCGGCGGATCGATGTAGAGGGTCACGACGGCCCGGGCAGGGTGGAGGCCAGGGCGCCCACCGCGGCGACCCGCACGCCCGCCTGGTGGCACACCCAGTGCGGGTCCGGGCCCAGCTCCGGCTCGACCTCCAGCGCGTGCGGCTCGCCGTGCGCGCAGACCGGGCAGAGCGGCCAGCGGCCGTACTTGTCCAGCAGCGCGTCCTGGACGTCCTGCGCGACCAGCCCCGGCAGGAAGCCCGCCCCCTCCGGCCACTGCTCCACCCACCAGCGCCGCTGCACCACCGAGTCCTCGACCAGGGAGACCACGTCGGCCTCGGCCACGTCTCCGGCTACCAGATCGGCGAGGACGAGGGCGCGCGCGGCGTGCACGGCCTGTTCGAGGGGGCTGATGGCGCTCATGCTCCCATTGTCACGCGGCCTTGACCTGCCCAGGGAACGAAAATACCTTTCAGGGGAGACCCTTGAGGTGAAGGAAACTTTCGTGAGTCCATCGACCCTGCCGTCCGCCGCCCGTCAGACCGGGGCCGGCGCCCCGGCGCGGGCCGCCGCCCCCGCTCCGCCCGCGCCCGCCGCCCTCGCGGCCAAGGTGCGGACGCTGGGACCGTCGATGACCCGGTCCATGCAGCGTGTCGCCGAGGCGGTGGCGGGCGACCCGGCCGGCTGCGCGGCGCTCACCGTCACCGGTCTCGCCGAACTCACCGGGACCAGTGAGGCCACCGTGGTGCGCACGGCGCGGCTGCTGGGCTATCCGGGTTACCGGGACCTGCGCCTGGCCCTGGCGGGCCTCGCCGCCCACCAGGAGTCGGGCCGCGCCCCGTCGGTCACCGCCGACATAGCGGTGGACGACCCGATCGCCGACGTCGTCGCCAAGCTCGCCCACGACGAGCAGCAGACCCTCGCCGACACGGCCGCCGGGCTGGACACGGTGCAGCTCGGCGCGGCCGTCGCCGCCCTGGCCGCGGCCCGGCGGATCGACGTGTACGGGGTGGCCGCCTCGGGTCTGGTCGCCCAGGACCTGGCGCAGAAGCTGCTCCGGATAGGGCTGGTCGCGCACGCGCACAGCGACCCCCACCTGGCCGTGACCAACGCCGTGCAGCTGCGCGGCGGTGATGTGGCCCTGGCGATCACCCACTCCGGCTCCACCGGGGACGTGATCGAGCCGCTGCGGGTGGCCTTCGAGCGCGGTGCGACCACCGTGGTGATCACCGGCCGTCCCGGTTCGTCCGTCACCCAGTACGCGGACCACGTGCTGACCACGTCCACGGCCCGGGAGAGCGAGCTCAGGCCGGCCGCGATGTCCTCGCGCACCGGGCAGCTGCTGGTCGTCGACTGCCTGTTCGTGGGCGTCGCCCAGCGCACCTACGACCGGGCGGCGCCCGCCCTCTCCGCCTCCTACGAGGCGCTCGCGCACCGTCACCGCCGCTGATCCTGCTCCACCGCTGATCCCGCCCCACCGCTGATCACGCCCCGTCCGATCCGTCCGATCCGTCCGTCCCGATCCGCCCCGTCCCTCCCTGGGAGTGCCGCCGACATGTCCGGTGCCGATCTGAGAGTCCAGCTCGAGAGCCTCCCCACCGAGGCCGCCCGTCCCGATCTCGCCGAGCTCGACCGGCTGCCCACGGAGCGGATCGCGGAGCTGATGAACGAGGGCGACGCCGCCGTGCCGGCCGCGGTGGCCGGGCAGCTGCCGCGGATCGCCGCCGCCGTGGACGCCATCGCGGCGCGGATGGCACGGGGAGGCCGGCTGATCTACGCGGGCGCCGGCACGGCCGGCCGGCTCGGGGTGCTGGACGCCTCGGAGTGCCCGCCCACCTTCGACACCGCACCCGGCCAGGTCACCGGCCTGATCGCGGGCGGTCCGCAGGCGCTGGTGACCTCGGTGGAGGGCGCGGAGGACGACGCGGACGCCGCGCGGGCCGACCTGGACGGACTGAAGCTGACCGCCGGGGACTGCGTGGTCGGCGTCTCCGCCTCGGGCCGCACCCCGTACGCGGTGGCCGCGGTGGAGCACGCCCGCGCCGCCGGCGCGCTCACGGTCGGGGTGGCCTGCAACCCGGGCAGTCCGCTGGCCGCGGCGGCGGAGCACCCGGTCGAGGTCGTCGTCGGGCCGGAACTGATCGCGGGGTCGACGAGGCTCAAGGCCGGCACCGCCCAGAAGCTGGTCCTCAACATGATCTCGACCATCACCATGGTCCGGCTGGGCAAGACCTACGGGAACCTGATGGTCGACGTCCGGGTCGGCAACGAGAAGCTGCGGGCGCGCGCCCACCGCATCGTGGCGTTGGCCACGGGCGCGGGGGACGCGGAGGTGGAGGCCGCGCTGGAGGCCACCGGCGGCGAGGTCAAACCGGCGGTGCTGGTCGTGGCCGCGGGCGTGGACGCGGCGACCGCGGCACGGCTCCTCGCCGGGGCCGGCGGCCACCTGCGGGCCGCCCTCGCCGCGGCGCGGGACTGACGCGAGGCCCGCCGGCCTCCCGCGCCCGGCTCGGCCGTTGCCGTCGGGGGCGCCGGGTCCTAAGGCACCGCGGGATCTTCCCGGGCGTCGTTCAGGAGCTGGAACAGGACGTGGTCCTGCCACCGCCCCGCGATCCGCAGGTACCGGGGGGCCACCCCGAACGGTGTGAAGCCGTTGCGGCGCAGGACGCCCTGCGAGGCGACGTTGTGGAGCAGGGTGCCGGCCTCCAGGCGGTGCAGCCCCATGTCGTCGAAGGCGAGCCGTACCGCCTCGGCCACGGCGGCGGTGGCGAGCCCCCGGCCACCGGCCTCCTCGGCCACCCAGTAGCCGAGCGAGGCGGACCGGAAGGCCCCGAGGATCACGTTGTTGACGCTCAGGCGCCCGGCGATCCGGCCGGCGCCGTCCGTGATCAGCAGCGGGACCATCACCCCCCGGGCGTACAGGTCCAGGCTCTCGGCCAGCACCGCGCGCTGCCCGGCGGCGGTGAAGTAGGCGTCGGCGCGCACGGGTTCCCACGGGCTCAGGAAGGCGCGGTTGCGGGTCAGGCAGGCGGCGAGTTCCTCCGCGTCGTCCAGGGCGGCGAGACGGGTCACGGGCGGCGTCACGGCATGAGTCCTTCCAGCGAGCGGCGATGGCGGACGGCGGGGCGGCCGTCGAGGAGGAAGCGGCCGGTCGCGGTGAACCCGGTGCGTTCCAGCACGCGGCGCGAGGCCAGGTGGTCCTCGTGGGTGACGGCGGTCAGCGCGCGCAGCCCGTACGAGGCGGCGGCCCCGCACACCTCCCGCACGGCGGCCGTGGCCAGACCCCGGCCCGCGTACCGCTCGGCCACCCGGTACCCCAGTTCCGCGGAGCCGTCGGCGGGGTCGACGTCGACCAGGTTGACCCGGGCGGCGACCTCCCCGTCGTCGCCGAGCACGACGTGGAAGTGGCAGACGCCTTCCTCCTGCTCGGCCAGCAGGGCGCCGAGACGGTCGGTGAAGTGGGCGAAGTAGGCGTCACCGCGGTCGGGGACGGTGCGGGCGAAGTACCCGCGGTTGTCCCGTTCGAAGGCGAACAGGGCCTCCGCGTGGTCCGCGCGTAGGCGTTCGAGGGTCGGCATGCCGGGAGCGTACGCCGGGTGAGGCGATGTCTTAGGCCCCGCGGACGGGACTTAGGGCCCGGCCGCGCCGTCGGCGCCGTGCTCTAGGACACCAGCCGGGGAAAAGATCGGGCAGTCTCCCGATGTGGGGGAGTGCCCTTGGAAGCGAAGGTAGTAGTGCGAGGAAAGCCGGAGACAACGAGGGGAACAGATCATGTTCGAGTACGAAATCCAGGAAGCCCGTGGCAACGAGCTGAGGCAGCACGCGGCGCGGGTGCGGCTCGCGAGGGCGGCGGCGCGGGCCCGCAGGGGCACCGAGGAGGACGTGGCGGCGCGCGAGGCGGAGGAGCGGCGGTCCGGCGGCCTCACCGCCGCCGCGTGAGCGCCGCGGCTCCGGCGCACCGGACGGGAACGGGGCACGCCGCCCCACCGCCGGGACGGACCACCGCGGGGCGGGGGCCCACCCGGCGGAATCCCGAAGAACGGACCCCCGAAGAACGGACCCCCGGAGAACGGAACGCAGGAGAGCGGAACGCCCGGGAGCAGGACCCTGACGAGCGGAACCCCACGGAACGGGGTTCCGCCGCAGTGTTTTCCGGCCCGCCCGCGCCCACGGCCCAGGCGCCAACCCCACAGCCCGCCGCCCCACAGCCCCCGGCCTCCGGGTCCCCTCGCCCCCGAGCGGCCGGTGCGGCCGGCACGGCCGACGCGGTGGACGTGAACGGCGGGCCGCCGGGAGGTGTCGTGGCGGGTTCCGGCCAAAGGGGGTCTGCCCTGCGCACATCCGTTGCCGGCCCGTCGCAGGCCTGTGCGATGCTCCGGAGGGTGGAGACCAGGAACGTGAGCCCCGTGTTCGTCGGGCGGACGGAGGAACTGCGGGTCCTCGGCGAGGCGCTCGGCCGGGCGGACGCCGCCGAGCCGCAGGCGCTGCTGCTCGGCGGCGAGGCCGGGGTGGGCAAGACGCGGCTCGTCGAGGAGTTCGCCGCCGCCGCGACCCGCCGCGGCGCGGTCGTCGCCGTCGGCGGCTGCGTGGAGATCGGCGCCGACGGGCTCCCCTTCGCACCCGTCTCCACCGCCCTGCGGGTGCTCCGCCGCGAACTGCCCGAGGAACTGGCCGCCGCGGCCGCCGGCCAGGAGGACGAACTCGCCCGCCTGCTGCCGGAGCTGGGCGACGCCGTGCCCGGACGCCACGACGACGAGGGCATGGCCCGCCTCTTCGAACTGATCGCCCGCCTGCTGGAGGACCTCTCCGCCGCCCGGACCGTGGTCCTCGTCATCGAGGACCTGCACTGGGCCGACACCTCCACCCGCCACCTCCTCGCGTACCTGCTGCGCACCCTGCGCACCGGCCGCCTGCTGGTCCTCGCCACCTACCGCTCCGACGACGTCCACCGCCGCCACCCGCTGCGCCCGCTCCTCGCCGAACTGGACCGCCTGCGCACCGTGCGCCGGGTCGAGCTGGCCCGCTTCAGCCGCGACGAGGTGGCCCGCCAGCTGACCGGCATCCAGGGCGCCGCGCCCGCCTCCGACCGCGTCGACGACATCTACCGCCGCTCCGACGGCAACGCCTTCTTCGTCGAGGAACTCGCCTGCTCGGACAGCGCCGAATCACTGCACGACCTGCTGCTGGTGCGCGTGGAGCGGCTGCCCGACGAGGCCCAGCGGGTGGTGCGGATCCTCGCCGAGGCCGGTTCCTCGGTGGAGCACCGCCTGCTCGCCGCCGTCGTCGAGCTGCCCGAGGACCGGCTGGACGAAGCGCTGCGGGCCGCCGTCGGCGCCAACCTGCTGCTCGCCGAGGTGGAGGGGAACTGCTACCGGTTCCGTCACTCCCTGGTCCGCGAGGCCGTCGCCGACGACCTGCTGCCCGGCGAGCGCGCCCGGATCAACCGGCGTCTGGCCGAGGCGCTGGAGGCCGACCCCACGCTGGTCGCCCCCGACCGGCGCGTCACCCGGCTGGCCGGCTACTGGTACTGCGCCCACGACGCCGCCAAGGCGCTGCCCGCCGTGCTGGAGGCCGCCCTGGAGGCGAGCTGCCGGCGTGCCTACGCGGAGCAGCTGCAACTGCTGGAGCGGGCGCTGGAGCTGTGGGACATCGCGCCGCCGGAGGTCCGGGGCGGGCTGCGGGAGGCCGAGTTCGAGGACATGCTGCTGCTCGGCCCCGGCGAGCGCTCCGAGGGGTTCGACTACATCGACCTGCTGTCGCAGGCCGCGATCGCCGGCCGGCTCTGCGGGGAACGGGACCGGGCGCTGAAGCTGGCCCGCAGGGCCCTGAAACTGCTGGACGAGAACCGGGACCCGCTGCGTGCCGCCTGGTTCTGGAACCAGAAGTCGCTGCTGGTCCAGGCGCTGGCACGCGGTGACGGGCGGGCCGAACTCGACAAGGCGCGGGAGCTGACCCGCGGGCTGCCCCCGTCAGAGGTGCGCGCCTGGGTGCTGGCCCACTCGGCGGCCTGGGCGATGGTCCGCCACCAGGGGCCGGAGGCGATCGCCTCCGCCGAGCACGCCGTCGAGTACGCCCGCATGCTCGGCGCGCTGCCCGCCGAGCTGAACGCCCGGGCCACCCTGGGCTGCCTGCGCTTCCACTCCGGAGACGTGGCCGGGGGACTGCGGGAGCTGTACGCGGTCAAGGAGGAGGCGATCGCCGCCGGGCTGGCCGACCAGGCCGCCCGGGTGTACGTGAACCTGCCGTCGGAACTGGAGTCGGTGGGCCGGTACCGGGAGGCCGTGGCGATGCTCGAGGAGGGCGCCGCCTTCACCAAGCGCAACGGCCTGGTCGTCTCCCGGGCCTGGGTGCACGCCAATCTCGCCGAGGCGCTGTACTCGGTGGGCGACTGGGACGACGCGCTGCGGGCCGACGAGAAGACCCAGCGGATCGGGCACGCCGCGAAGCCGCAGGGGATAGGCCGCCTGATCTCCGCCCTCGTCGCGCTGCACCGGGGCGAGGTGGAGGAGGCGTCGGGCCTGCTGGAGGAGGCGCGGGAGCTGTTCGGCACCAGTGACCGGCTGCCGCAGGAGTCCCTTCCGATGGCCCGCACCAGGCTGCTGCTGGCCTCGGCCCACGGCCGGACCGACGAGGCGCGGGCCGTCCTGCTGGCCGCGCTGGACGCCGGGCTGCCGCCGGGGGCGGTCGTCTACAGCTGGCCGCTGCTGCTCGCGGGCGCGGAGGCGGAGATCGCCGCGGGGACGGCGGACGAGGCGGTGCTGGAGCGGCTGCGCACCGAGGGCCGCCGGCAGGTCACCCCGGCGCCGGTGTGGTGGGCGCACGAGCTGTGGCTGCGGGCGTCGCTGCGGCGGGCGGCCGGTGGCGGCGACGCGGGGGCGGAGGTGGACGACTGGTCCGCCGCGGTCACCGCGTTCGAGACGCTGGAGCGGCCCTACGACCTGGCCCGGATCCGGCTCCGGCTCGCCGAGTCCCTGGTCGCCCGCGGCGGGGACGGCGACCTGGAACGGGCCGCCGAACTGCTGGTGCTGGTCGGCGCGGCCGCCCGCCGTCTCGGGGCGCGCCCGCTGGCCGAGGCGGCCGAGGCGCTGCTCCCCTCCCGCCCCGCGCTCGCGCCGGGGGACGGGTACGGGCTGACGGCGCGGGAACGGGACGTGCTGCCGCTGGTCGCGGCGGGGCGGAGCAACCGTCAGATCGCCGACGCGCTGCACATCTCGCCCAAGACGGCGAGCGTGCACGTCTCCAACATCCTCGCCAAGCTGGGCGTCGCCACCCGCGGGGAGGCGGCGGCGCTGGCGCACCGGCGCGGGCTGGCCGGGAGCGGCGACCGCGCCTAGCGTGACGGCATGACGACTTCTGCCGACGCACGACACCCCGTCCGTGACCCGGAGTTGCCGGGCAGGCTCCTCGGCCGCGAACGCGAGGAGTTCGTCCCGCTGTTGCGCTCCCGGCCGGATGCGGACTTCCTGGCGCCCGTACCGGCCTGCCCCGGGTGGACGGTGCGGGACGCGCTGGCGCACTGCGGCGCGGTGCTCACCCGCCTGGTGGAGGGCCGGTGGGAGAAGGGGGTCGGCAGCCCCGGGCACAACGCGCGGGACATCGCGGCGCGGGCCGACTGGCCGGTGGCGCGGATCGTCGACGAACTGGACCGGGGGATGCGCGAGGCCGGCCCCGTGATCGCCGGCCTGGAGGACGGCGGCGTGCGGGACGGGGTGGCGCTCGGCGAGTGGGTGCACGCGGGCGACGTGCGGGAGGCGTGGGGGCTGCCCGGCGCCTACGCCGGGCCCGGGCAGGCGGACGCGCTGCGGCTGCTGGCCTGGGTGACCGGGTCGTTCCGCCTCGTCGCCGTCCACGCCGACCTGGACGGTTACGACGAACCGCTGCGGCTGGGCGACGGCGCGGCGGTGCCCGCGCGGTACATCGGGGACGCGGCGACCCTGCTCCGGCTGTACTCGGGGCGGCCGGTGGCGGGGGCGTCCTACGAGCTGGCCGGGGTGACCGGGGCGGAGCTCAACCTCTTCGGCTGACCGGGCCGGGCCGGGGCGCGTACTCTGGGGGTCCGATTGGACTAGACCTTTGGGGTGGTTGCCCGTGGGCGCGGAGCGTGCGGTGCATCGTGCGGTGCTGGAGGTGATCGCGCTCGACGCCGAGGACGCGGTCGCGGCGCAGGACGGCGGGGCGGACCGGCTGGAACTGGTGACGGACATGGCGGCGGACGGGCTGACCCCGTCCGCCGCCGTCT
Organism: Streptomyces abyssomicinicus; assembly: GCF_008974245.1. Classification (GTDB taxonomy): domain Bacteria; phylum Actinomycetota; class Actinomycetes; order Streptomycetales; family Streptomycetaceae; genus Streptomyces; species Streptomyces abyssomicinicus. The sequence continues at coordinate 131,673 of NZ_BBZI01000011.1, forward strand.
TCGCCTCGGTGCGGGCGGCGGTGGACCTGCCGGTGCGGGTGATGCTGCGGCTCGCGGACGGGTTCTCGGCCGGCGGCGACGCGGGCGTGGCCGAGCTGGTGCGAAGAGCGGATGAGCTGAGGGAGGCGGGGGCGGCGGAGTTCGTCCTCGGCTTCCTGGACGAGGGCGGGCTGCTGGACGTCGCCGCGATGGAGCGGGTCGTGGACGCGCTCGACGGCTGCGCGTGGACGTTCCACCGGGCGCTCGACCACGCGGCGGACCGGGACGCGGTGCGCAAGGCCGTCGCGGGGCTGCCGGGCGCCGACCTGTGCCTCACCGCGGGCGCGGCGGGCGGGGTGGACACCGGCCTCCCGGTCCTCCTCGCGGAGGCCGCCGCCCTGTCCCCGGGCGACCCCGGGCTGATGGCCGGCGGGGGACTGCGGCTGGAGCACGTGCCGGTGCTGGGCGCCGGGGGCGTGCGGGCGTTCCACGTCGGCGGCGCGGTGCGGGCCGGAGGGTGGGACGGGCAGGTGTCCGCGGGGGCGGTACGGGAGTGGCGTGCGGTGGTGGACGGCGTGCTCGTGGCATGACGCCCCCACCGGTGCGGGCCACGGGGCGGACCGCACGCTCCGCGGCGTGCCCGCACCGCGTGTCCCCGAGCCGCGGCGGTGCCCGCCCCGCGCGTCCCCGAGCCGCGGCGTGCCCGCCCGCGGCGTATCCGAGCCGGGCCACCCGCGGGGCCGGCCGTGCGGCCGGGAGCGCCCCCGGCGACGCCCACCCGCGCGGGCGGCGTCGTTGTGGGGCCTTGGTGGCAACCGGCCTGTGGTGGACCCGGGTTCGGGCCGTGTGTGGGGTGAGACCCGGGCGTGCCCGTCCCGGCGGCATCCGCGTGCGTGGGCAGCGTCGTTGTGCGCCTCGGCGAGCAACCGGGCTGTGGCGGCTGCCGGTTGGTGTCGCATGTCGGGTGAGACGTGAGGGCGGCCGCCCCGGCGGCACCGCCTGTGCGGGCAGTGCCGTCGGGGGCGCCGGGGCGCGGTGCGGGCCGGGGCCGGTTCGGCGCCGTGGGCGGGACAGGTTCCGGCGGCCACGGCTCCCCGGTACCGCCCGCGGGGAGCCGGAGCCGGAGCCGCGGAGGGTCAGGCGAGTTGCTCCGGCAGGTCCGTCGCGTGGGTGACGACCAGCCCGGAGACCGCTCGGGTGAGGGTGACGTACAGGCGGCGCAGGCCGGTGCGCTCGTCGGGCTCCCCGTCGACCACGGCCCGCGGCTCGTCGAGCACGACGTAGTCGTACTCGAGGCCCTTGGCCAGCGAGGCGGGGACCAGCGTGAGGCGGGTGCGCGCCGTCGTCTCCTCGCCGGGCCCCAGGTACCCGACGCCCGCCGCGGCCAGCGCCTCGGCCAGCACGGGCACCCGGGCGTCCGCCGCGATGAGGCCCACCGACCCCTCGTTGCGCAGGAGTTCACCGCAGGCCGCGACGACCGCCTCCGCCCCCTCCACCCGGCGGATGTCGAAGAACCCGGGGTTCTCCCGGACCGACGCCACGGGGGTGAGCCCCGGAGCGATGTGCGGCAGCAGCCGTGAGGCGTACGTGATGACGTCCGTCGGCACGCGGAAACCGGCGGTGAGCTCCTCCACCACACCCTCCGGCTTGCCGAGGTGCCGTAGCGCCTCGTCCCAGCTCCGCGTGGCCCACGGGGTCGTGCCCTGGGCGAGGTCCCCCAGCACCGTCGCCGAGCCGGTGGTGCACCGGCGGCCCACCGCCCGGTACTGCATGGGCGAGAGGTCCTGGGCCTCGTCCAGCACCACGTGCCCCAGCGAGGACGTCCGCTGCACCAGGTCGGCGGCCTCGTCGATCAGCACCGCGTCCGCCGCCGACCACTTCGCGGACCGCACCGACCGGGCGGGTTTCGTCCACAGCAGCAGCTTCTGCTCGTCCTCGCCGAGCACGCCGTCCGCCTGTCCGGCGAGGAACTCCGGGTCGGAGAGCAGCCGCAGCACCAGCTTCGCCGGGTCGACCGGCGGCCAGAGGACCTTGACGGCCGCCTTCACCGCCGCGTTGCGGGCCACCGCGTCCTGCACCCGGTCGTCCGGGGCCTCCCCGGCCTGCTCCATCCGCACCAGCACCGCGTGCGCGATGCGCTGCGGCAGCGCCTCCCGGGCGGCTCCGTACCGGATGTCCCGGGCCAGCAACTCCTGGACGATCTCCTCCAGTTCGTACGCCGGGAGGCGCCACCGCCGGGAGCCCCGGACCACCACCAGCGGCTCGGTGGGCATCGTGACGTGCGACCGGACGGCCCGCCGCAGCACCTCGGCCAGCCGCGCGTCGCCCTTGAGCAGCGCGGTGGCCGGCTCGTCGGCGCCGCGCACCTCGACCCCGGAGACCTGGGCGACCAGGTCGTCCACCGTGGCCTGCTTGACCTCCAGCTCGCCCAGCGCGGGCAGCACCTGCTCGATGTAGTGCAGGAAGGAGCGGTTCGGGCCGATCACCAGGGTCCCGGTGCGGGCCAGCCGGTCACGGTAGGCGTACAGCAGGTACGCGACACGGTGCAGGCCGACCGCCGTCTTGCCCGTGCCGGGGCCGCCCTGCACACAGACCGTGCCGCCCAGACCCGAGCGGACGATCTCGTCCTGCTCCGGCTGGATGGTCGCCACGATGTCCCGCATGGGGCCCACGCGCGGCTTCTCGATCTCCTGCTGGAGCAGCCGGCTGGTGGTCTCCGCCTCCGCCGGGTCGGTCAGGTGCTCGTCCTCGTACGCGGTGAGCTCGCCGCCCGTGTACCCGAAGCGGCGGCGCAGCCCGACGTCCATCGGGTCCTTGCGGGACGCGCGGTAGAACGGCTGCGACACCGGGGCGCGCCAGTCGATCACCATCGGGTCGCCGTCCGCGTCGTGCACGTGGCGCCGCCCGATGTAGAACCGCTCGCCCTCGCCCCCCTCCGCCCGGTCCGCGCCCGGCGAGTGCAGGTAGTCGAGGCGGCCGAAGAAGAGCGGGGTGTCGCTGAGGTCGGCGAGGGCCTTGATCCGCTCGCCGATCTGGTGGGAGAGGACCTCCGCGTTCACCCAGTTGGCGGTGACGTCCCGGATGTCGAGGGCTTCGACGTCCTCCCGCATGGCCCGCAGGGCGGCCCGGGAGGCCGTGAGATGGGCCCGCTCCCGGGCGAGCGGGCCGTCGGACGGACTCGTCGGACCCGTCGGATTCGTCGGAGTCGTCGACGTCGTCGGACTCGGAGGACTCGTCGGTCTGGTGGACGGGCTCGATGGGCTGGACACGGCATGCCTCCGGTCGTACCTGATGGTGTGCGGTGACAGCCGCCGGAGCGCGAGCGCGCGGGGCGGCGGGGCCGGCCGGTTTCCGTCCGGTCGGCGGCACTCCGGGGTGGGGCGCGGAGGCGGGGAGACGCGGGATCTTACGCCCTCGCCGTGGCACGGGGCGAATGCCGCGGTCAGGCACCGGCCCCCATCGGGCGGCCGGCCGGAGCGGGCCCGGTGAGGGTCCGGCGGTAGACCTGCCGCGATCCGCCCTCCGGACCCCGCGCCGCCGGTTCACCGGCCGTGAACCCGAGCCGCTCGTAGAAGACCCGTGCGCCGCTGCTCACCGCCCCGGGATGGTCCGCGCCGAAGGTGACGACCTCCAGGACGGCCGGCCGCTCGGGCACGAAGCGGGCGACGGCCGCGTCCAGCAGCGCGCTGCCCACGCCCGTTCCCCTGGCCGCGGCGGAGACGACCAGCCAGTCCAGATGGTGCGCGGGCGACTCCGTGCCGCGCACCGGGTCGAACAGCAGCCCGCCCAACGGCGCGGAACCGCCGTCCTCGGCGAGCAGCGCCGTCCCCCGGGTCAGGTGGGTGCGCAGGGCACGGTGGAAACCCGGCTCGGCCACCATCGGGCCGAACCACTGCTCCACCTGCGCGGCCAGCCGCAGGAACGCCTCCATGTCGCGCTCCCGCGCCTCCCGGATCCGCATCGCTCCAGCATGGCAGCCGCGAGGACGGTGGGTCCGTGAGGACGGCGGATCCGCGGGGGACGGTGGGTCCGCGAGGGCGGTGGGTTCGCGGGGGGCGGTGGGTCTGCGAGGACGGCGGTTCCGTGCGGGCGGTGGGTCCGCGGGGGATGGTGGGTTCGCGAGGGCGTGGGTCTGCGGGGGGCGGTGGGTCCGCGAGGGCGTGGGTCTGCGGGGGGCGGTGGGTCC
>NZ_BBZI01000011.1:135978-162267 GCF_008974245.1 Streptomyces abyssomicinicus
CCGTGGGGGATGGTGGGTCCGCGAGGGCGTGGGTCTGCGGGGGGTGGTGGGTCCGCGAGGACGGTGGTTCCGTGAGGGCGGTGGGTCCGCGGGGGGACGGCGGGTCCGTGAGGGCGTGGGTCTGCGGGGCGGTGGAACCGCGGGGGGCGGCGGTTGTGCGGGGAGCGGCGTTCGCGGGCTTCGGCAGGGGTCCGGCGGGCCCTAGGGTGCCGGCATGGCGACCATCAAGCAGATCTCGCTGGGCGTCCACGACGACCGGCGGGCGGGTGAGTTCTGGCGGCAGGCGCTGGGCTACGCGCGACGGCCTCCGCGTTTCGAGGGAGACGACTGGATCGTCCTGGAGCCGCCGCCCGGTGAGCCGGGTGCCGCCCTCGCCATGGACACCAGCGAGAGCCCCGCCGAGGAGTTCCCCCGCGTCCACCTCGACCTGGACGCCGGCGACCGCGACCTCGACGAGGAGGTGCAGCGCCTGGTGGCCCTCGGGGCACGGCGTGTCGACTGGCCGCACCCCACCGACACCACGGCCCCCGGGGAGCGGCCGTACGTGGTGCTCGCCGACCCGGAGGGCAACCGGTTCTGCGTGGAGGGCCACCGCCGACGCGGGCGCCGCCCCTGACGCCGGCCGGGTGTTCCCCGTCACCCCGTCCCCGCCGCCGCGTGATGCACACTGGACGTTTGGCCGACGAGGTGCGGCCGAGTGAGGGAGAGGTGGCGCGTTGAACGGTCCGCTGATCGTGCAGAGTGACAAGACGCTCCTGCTGGAGGTCGACCACGAGCAGGCCGACGACTGCCGTCGGGTCATCGCGCCCTTCGCCGAACTGGAGCGGGCGCCCGAGCACATCCACACCTACCGCATCACCCCGCTCGGCCTGTGGAACGCCCGCGCCGCCGGGCACGACGCCGAGCAGGTCGTCGACGCGCTGGTCACCCACAGCCGTTACCCGGTGCCGCACGCGCTGCTGGTCGACATCGCCGAGACGATGGACCGCTACGGCCGGCTGACCCTCTCCAAGCACCCCACCCACGGCCTGGTGCTCACCACCACCGACCGGCCGGTGCTGGAGGAGGTGCTGAAGTCCAAGCGGATCGCCCCGCTGGTGGGCGCCCGGATCGACGCCGACACGGTGGCCGTGCACCCCTCCGAGCGCGGCCAGATCAAGCAGACGCTGCTCAAGCTGGGCTGGCCCGCCGAGGACCTCGCCGGCTACATCGACGGTGAGGCCCACGCGATCGACCTCCACGAGGACGGCTGGCAGCTGCGGCCCTACCAGAAGCAGGCGGTGGAGAACTTCTGGTACGGCGGCAGCGGCGTCGTCGTGCTGCCCTGCGGCGCGGGCAAGACGCTGGTCGGCGCGGGGGCCATGGCACAGGCGAAGTCGACGACGCTGATCCTCGTCACCAACACCGTCTCGGCCCGGCAGTGGAAGGCCGAGCTGGTGCGGCGCACCTCGCTCACCGAGGACGAGATCGGCGAGTACAGCGGGACGAAGAAGGAGATCCGGCCCGTCACCATTGCCACCTACCAGGTGCTGACGACGCGCCGGAAGGGCGTCTACCCCCACCTGGAGCTGTTCGACTCCCGTGACTGGGGGCTGATCCTCTACGACGAGGTGCACCTGCTGCCCGCGCCGGTCTTCAAGTTCACCGCCGACCTGCAGGCCCGGCGCCGGCTCGGGCTGACCGCCACGCTGGTGCGGGAGGACGGGCGGGAGTCCGACGTCTTCTCGCTGATCGGGCCCAAGCGGTTCGACGCGCCGTGGAAGGAGATCGAGGCGCAGGGCTACATCGCGCCCGCCGACTGCGTCGAGGTCCGGGTCAACCTCACCGACTCCGAACGGCTGGCGTACGCGACCGCCGAGACGGAGGAGAAGTACCGGTTCTGCGCGACCACCGCCACCAAGCGGAAGGTGACGGAGGCGCTGGTCCGGAAGTTCGCCGGGCAGCAGATCCTGGTCATCGGGCAGTACATCGACCAGCTCGACGAACTGGGCGAGCACCTCGACGCGCCGGTCATCAAGGGCGAGACCAGCAACGCGCAGCGGGAGAAGCTGTTCGACGCGTTCCGCAACGGCGAGATCAACGTGCTGGTCGTGTCGAAGGTCGCCAACTTCTCGATCGACCTTCCCGAGGCCACGGTCGCCATCCAGGTGTCGGGGACCTTCGGGTCCCGGCAGGAGGAGGCGCAGCGGCTCGGGCGGGTGCTGCGGCCGAAGGCGGACGGGCACCAGGCCCACTTCTACTCCGTGGTCGCGCGGGACACGGTCGACCAGGACTTCGCGGCGCACCGGCAGCGGTTCCTGGCGGAGCAGGGGTACGCCTACCGGATCATCGACGCCGACGACGTCCTCGACGGCGGCTGACAGCGACCACCGACCGCGCCCCGCGGTCGGTGGCCGGGCCGCGGTCAGGCGTCGTCGTCGGCGAGTTCGGCCGCGCCGGTGACGCGGTGGAGGGGGTACGTGCGGACGCCCGCCGCCGTGTGGTCGTGGGCGGTGACGAAGCCGCCCTCGACGCTGAGCGGGGTCAGGACCCGCTGCGTGGCGACGCCCTCCGCGTTGAGGTGCCCGATCAGCACCCGCGTCCCCGTCATCACCGCCATCTGCAGCGTCGCCAGGGTGTCCGCCGCCGAGGTCCGCGGCAGGTCGCCCTCCGGTACCTCCGGCGTCTTCAGCGGCGCGGTGGCGGCCGCGTCCCCGGCCCGGATCGCCCGCACCGCCGCCGACAGCTGGACCCCGTCCGGCGTCGGCGGCCCCTCCGGGACGGGCTGCGGCAGGGCCCGCGGCGGGGTCCGGTGCGCGGCGGCACGGGCGACCAGCACATCGCCCTCCGAGGACTCCGCGGCCGGGGCGAACCCCATCGACCGCAGGCCTTCCAGCAGCGTCGACGGGTCGGTCCGTGCGGCCAGCACGGTGGGCGCGAGCCGCCGCAGCCCCAGCCCGTGGGAACGGCCGTCGGCCAGGATCTCCTCCAGCACCTTCTCGTCGTCGCACCGCACGTACGAGGAGCACGCCCCCACCCGCAGCACACCGTGCCGCCGGGCGACGTCGTCGATCAGGTAGGCGAGCGGCTGCGGCACCGGCGTCCGCGCGTGCGCGGCGAGGAAGGCGTGCAGGTCCGCGGCGGTGCGGCCGGAGTCCAGCGCCCGCCGCACCGAACCGGGAGTGAACCGGTAGACCGTGGCGCCGCCCTTGGACTCGACCTCCGCCAGGACGTCCAGCATCTCGGCCAGCGGCCGCACCAGCGGCCCGGGCGCCACCGCCGTGAGGTCGGCCTGGAGCAGTACGTGGTCCAGCGGCGCCGGCAGCAGCGGCGTGAGCACCTGGGCCGCGGTGTCCGCGGCGGCGGCCTGCTCGGCGGGCGGCAGCGGTGCGGGGACCGGGTCGGGACGGCCGGTGGCGTTGGCGTTGAGGTGACGGTGCACCGGCAGCTTGTCGCCGGGCCCGGCGTCCGCGGGCGCGGCCCAGGAGTCCGCCTGCCCGGCCCAGGAGTCCGCCTGCCCAACCCCCGTGTCCGCCGTCGGCCCGGGCTCCGCCTCGGCCTCCCGCAGCGGCTCCCGCCCCCGCTCCGGGGCCTCGCCGAGGACCAGCGCGCGGCCGTGCGAGGCGAGCGCGCCCCGCCCGGTGACGCCGAGGCGTTCGGCCTCCTCCAGCGTCCAGCGGGCGAGCCGGGTCCGCAGGTCCTCCTCGCCGCCGGACGGGCCTCCGGACGAGCCGGCCGTCCCGTCCGCCCGGCGCAGCGGGCGCTCCCACTGGAGCCGGTCGAGCAGGGAGCGCTCGTCGGGCGCGGACCCGGCGGGCAGCGAGGCCAACAGTGTCAGCACCCGGTGCCGGACCTCGGGCGCTGCGGAGCGGTCGAGGCCGGCGCCGAGCGCGGACAGGGCGCGGTCCTTGGCGTCCCGCCCGCCGACCACGCCGGGCGTGCGGGTCGCGGTCAGCCAGGCCTGGGCCAGCCGGGCCCACCGTTCGGCCGGCGGCCGGTCCAGCCACTCGTCGGAGGCGGGGGTCGGCGCGTACCGTTCGTCGGCCTCCCCGTCGGAGGCGAGCAGGCCCGCGCCGAAGGCGATCTCCAGCCAGAAGGCCGCCTCCGGTTCGGAGACGCCCAGCGAGACGGACGTCCGCTTCAGGTCGCGCACGCTGAGCCCGCCGGCCCGCAGCACGGCCGGGCCGCCGCCGTCCCACAGCTTCAGCAGGTCCTCCACGGTCACCAGTGCCTGGTAGGCCTGCCCGGCCGCGGTGGCGTCCACGACCTGTGGCGCGTGCCGCGCGGCGGCCCGCACGGCGGACGGGAGGGGCTCGGTCACCCGGTGGGCGCGCCCGCCGCGCAGGTGCAGCGCCACCTCGCGGGGCAGCACGACGGTGCCGGGGGCGATCGGCAGCAGCAGGCCGCGGTCCATCAGCCAGCGCAGCCGGGGCGCCGGGTCGTGGGTGACCTGCCCGTACGGCGGGCCCCAGACCAGGCGGTCCAGGATCTCCAGGGAGTCGGCGGGCGCGTCGGACAGCAGGTCGGACATGCGCTGCGGGTCCGTGAAGAGCTCGGTGAGCGCGGTCACCGCGGAGACCGCGTCGTGGGTGGACGACAGCCCGGCGGCCGCCAGGATGTCCTGCACCCGGTTGGGCGACATGGGCACGGCGGCCTCCGCCACCGTGGGGCCCAGGCCGGTCGGCGAGGGGTGCCGGGGCGTGGGCGCCATCAGCTCGCGGGCGGTGCGCACCAGGCGCAGCCGGGCGTCGTCGCCCCACACCAGGGCCTGCTCGCGCAGCTTGTCCACGGCGTGCGGGAGGGCGCGGACGACGGGGGACGCGGCGGCCTCCGGGTCGTCGCCCTGCTCGCCGGCCATCAGCCGCAGCAGTTCGTCGTAGGAGGCGGGGTCGGAGGCGACGGCGAGCGCCTCCGCGGTCTGCAGGGTGAAGCGGTCCAGCCGCTCCAGGGCGCGAGCCACGGAGGCGCGGGTGCCGGCCCGGGTGGCCAGCTGCGTCAGGTCGGTGGGGACCGGGCTGACCAGGTCGGGGCGGGCGCGCAGCAGCGCGGACAACGACACGTCGTCCCGGGCGCGCAACGCCTCCGCGAGGGAACGGGGGGTGGCCGCCGGCTTCTCCTCGGTGCTCATCCGCCCAACGGTAGTGGGTGGGACCGTCACAGGCCGGGCAGGGCCGTGGAGGGGCAGGCGGGGCGGCGGGTTGGGGGTGTCCCGCGCGGAGTTCCCCGGTGACGGCGGGGCGACTGCGCTAGCGTGCCGAATGGGCGGCCCGGGGGTGCGCGGGGGTGGTCGCAGGGCGGTGCACGGGAGGTGGAGCGGGTGGGTATCGAGAGCGACCGGCTGGTCTACGACTACCTGAGCCGGGTCGGTGACGTCGCCCAGCAGCGGCAGTTGCCGTCGGCCACGCGGATGCGGCTGGTGACGGAGCTGCGGGGCGAGATCGACCGGCGGCGGGCCAGGACGACGGGGGACAGCCCGGCCACGGTGAGGCGGATCCTCGACCGGCTGGGGCCGCCGGACGCGGTGGTCGCGGCGGCGGGGGAGCCAGTGCCGGCGCAGCGGGTCCCCGACCCGCCGGTGACGCCGCCCGCGCCGCCCGCGCCACCGGTGCCGCCCGCGTCGGCGGCTCCCGCGGCCCCGGAGGGCCGGGAGGCCGAGGCGGAACCCGGACCGGTGACCTCGCCCGGACCGCGCCTGTCGACGTCCTCCACGGAGCCGTTCCTGGCGGGGCGGCTGTGGGGGCTGCGGAAGAGCGTGCCCAAGCAGCGGGCGGACGAGACGCCGGCATCGGCGCCGACGCCCGGGGCGAGGGCGGACGCGGGGGACTGGTGGCGGGTCGACGCGCCGGTGCGGGCGGACGAGGTGCCGGGGTTCACCGGCGGTGTGGAGATCCCCGAGATGCTGAAGCCGCCACCGCGGGCGCGCGGGGCGGCGGACGGGGCCGACGCGGCCGTGTCCCCGGGGGCCGGGGAGGCCGCGGAGGCCGGCGAGGGCGCCCCGGCCGCGGCTCCGGCGCGGCGGCGCCGGTTCGCGTGGGTGCCGCGGCGGACGGCCGGTGGTGGCCTCGGCAGCCCCGTGCTGGTGGCCGCCGCGGTGCTGCTCGTCGCGGGGGCGGTGCTGGGGCAGTTGCCGCCGCTGGCGCTGGGGTGGCTGATCGTGTGGGCGTCGCGGCGGCTGGGGCCGGGGGAGACGCGGTGGGCGCTCGTCACCATGCCGGGGGTCGCCGTCGCGGGCGGCGTGGCGTGGGTGTGGGGGCGGGCGAGCGGGCGGTGGGGCGCGGCCATCCCCGAGGGCGAGTTCGCGGCGGCGCTCACGGAGACGTGGCCGGTGGTCCTGCGCTGCGCCGCGGTCCTCTCCGCCCTGTACGTCCTCCACCGCGCCCGCCGCCCCGCCTGATCACCGCCCGCGGGGTCACGCCCGGACAAGGCGCCGCCCTGTGGCCGCCCCCGCGGCCGCGGGTGGTGGGGGTGGGTCACGCCAGGTGGCGGCGGCCTCCGGTGGTGGCGGCGTGGAGGAGACCGCGGGCGGTGAGGGCCCAGCCGGCGCCCACGATGACCGCGGCGACCCCGAGCCCGAGCGGCCCCACCAGGGGGAGGGAGATCCCGATCGCGCCCCCCACCACCCACGCCATCTGCAGCGTCGTCTCGGACCGGGCGAACGCCGAGGTCCGGACCTGTTCCGGGACGTCCCGCTGGATCATCGCGTCCAGGGAGAGCTTGGACAGGGCCTGGGCGAAGCCCGCGACCCCCGCGAGGACCGCCACCATCGCCGCCCCGAAGAACGCCGCCGCCAGCACCGCCGCGACGACCACCATCGCGACCACCGACACGATGATCCGCTCCGGCGGCCGCGACCGCACCCACGCCCCCACCGCCGTGCCCAGCGCGTTGCCCGTACCGGCGGCGACCCCGACGATGCCCATGGACACCGCCACGCTCTGCCCGCTCATCGGGTGCTCGCGCAGCAGGAACGCCAGGAAGAACAGCAGGAACCCCGACAGGACCCGCTGGGAGGCGTTGACCACCAGGCCGTGCGTGACGCTCGTGCCGACCGTGCGCAGCGCCAGCCGGGGCCGGTCACCCGGGGTGCGCCGGTGCGGGCCGTGCAGATGCTCGGGGTCGGCCGCCAGCAGCGCGGGCTCCTCCCCCTTGGCGGAGTCGACCTTCTTCGGCAGCGACAGCGACAGCAGCGTCCCCGCGACGAACACCGCGCACGCCGCGTACAGCGGCCACCGCGGCCCGAGCTGGTGCAGCCCGGCCCCCACCGGGGCGGCCACCCCGGTGGCCACCAGCCCGCCGAGGGTGACCCGCGAGTTCGCCTTGACCAGCGAGAACCGCCGGGGCAGCAGCCGCGGCACCACCGCGCTGCGCACCACCCCGTACGCCTTGGAGCACATCAGCACGCCCAGCGCCGCCGGGTAGAGCTGGAGCCCGCCACCGGCCACCGCCCCGGTGAGGACCAGCGCCAGCACCGCCCGCGCGCCCATCGAGCTCGCCATGGCGGCCCGCCGGCCGTACGGGATGCGGTCGATCAGCGGGCCGATCACGGGGGCCAGCAGGGTGAACGGCGCCATGGTGATCGCCAGGTAGAGCGCGACCCGCCCGCGCGCCTCGTCGGTGGGGACGGAGAAGAAGACGGTGGAGGCGAGCGCCACGGTGATCAGGACGTCGCCCGCCCCGTTCACCGCGTGGAGCTCGATCAGCTTGCCGAGCCCCGATTCGCCCGCCCCGTGGGCGTGGGTGGCACGGCGGATCAGCCGGCCGGCACCTCGCACGGGGGCCCTCAGCACGCGCCCGACGGCACGGAGCGGTCCGCCGTCACGGCCCGCTCCGCCGGTAGTTCCTCCCTTACGGGTGCGGGACGTCCGAGCGGCTGCCACCCCGTCATAGTGCCCCGCTCACGGCGGTTATGCGCTGTTCCGAACGGGCGGTTCGTATTGTCGGAGCAACCGGTCCGCGTCCGCGCGTGGCCGTCCGGCGCCGATCGGGATCGCCGGAACCGCCCGCCGGTGTGGGCCGACGGCCACGGAGCAGGTAGCGTTCGGTTGCGCGCCGTGGTGGTTGTACTCGGCCGCGCGCCTGAACTTCATCCCGCAGAATGGATGACATAGGTGCGCCCGAGCGCGATCGGGCGCGGACGTCGACGCGGCCCTCCGGTCCGCTCCGTCCGCTCCGCCGCCGTACGCGCGCACCCGTGAGACGGCGTAGGAGAGAAGCGATACCTGTGAGCGCAGCGACAACGCGAAGCCGCACCCCCGACCGCCTGTGCGCCGAGGCCGTCGACCTCGCCCGCGCCGCCGCCGAGGAGGCGGCCGCGCCCGGCGTCGTCGGCGAACACGTCGGCATGGTGTCCGAGGGCGACCGCGTCGTCACCCACTTCTTCGAGTGCCGGGAACTCGGCTACCGCGGCTGGCGCTGGGCCGTGACGGTGGCCCGCGCGTCCCGCGCGAAGATCGTCACCCTGGACGAGACGGTGCTGCTGCCCGGCCCGGACGCGCTGCTCGCACCCGAATGGGTGCCGTGGAGCGAGCGGCTGCGCCCCGGCGACCTGGGCCCCGGCGACCTGCTGCCCAGCAACGCGGACGACCTGCGGCTGGAGCCCGGCTGGACCGGCGAGGACGAGCCGGCGCCGAACTCCGCGGTCTCCGACGAGATGGCCGCGCTGGTCGAGGCGGAGGACGCCGAGGTCGCGGGCGCGAAGCCGGCCGAGCTGCCGGCCGGCCCGGCGCGCGGCACCATCGCGGCCGTCGCGGAGGAACTGGGGCTGCGGCGGGCCCGGGTGCTGTCGCGGTACGGGCTGCACAGCGCGGCCGACCGGTGGGAGGACTCGTTCGGGCCCAAGACGCCGATGGCCCAGGCGGCACCCGCGACGTGCATGAGCTGCGGGTTCCTCGCCCGGGTCGGCGGTTCGCTCGGGCAGGCCTTCGGGGTGTGCGCCAACGAGTTCTCGCCCGCGGACGGCCGGGTGGTCTCGCTCGGGTACGGCTGCGGGGCCCACTCGGAGGCCGCCGTCATGCCGAAGCCGTTGCGGCCGGCGCCGCCGGTGCTGGACGAGACGCGGGTCGAGTCGATGGTCCTGCACCCCGTCGCCGTCCCCGACGAGGGCTCGGTCCCGGCGACCGCGGACTCCTCCACGGAGGATCTCGGCCACAGCTGACGGTGCGGCCGCCGCGGGCGGCCGTGCCGCGGGTCGCGAGGGCCGGGGGCCGGGCGAAAGCGCCCGCTGCGGCCCGGTATGCGTCCCGTGCGGGAGCGGCACGCCGACCCCGCGTGACCTTGTCGTTGCCAAGGCCAGATAGCCTTCGGCCATGACCTCGTTGCACTCCGCCGGGCGACGCCGCCGAGTCGTCGCCGCCGTCGGCGCCGTTTCCGCCGGGCTGCTCGTTCTCTCCGCCTGCGACAAGCCGTCGCCCGTGGCCACCGTGACCGTCGGTTCGGATACGGTCAGCTCGGAGGCCTCCTGCTACGCACACGGCGAGGAGATCAAGCCGGACGAGCTGACCTCCTGCCTGTCGGACAAGGACGTCCCGACGCTCACGGTGGACCAGGACGAGACCGTCCGGTTCGGCGTCGACCCGGAGATCGCCGAGAGCCGCTGGGTGATCCTGATGAACGGCAAGCCGCTCGTCGCGGACAGCGAGCGCACCTACCGGACGATCCCGGGCAGCATCTTCTTCAGCCCGCAGTACGGCGCCCAGGGCGGTTCCACCACCGTCGCCATCCAGGCGCTGGACCCGGACGACAAGGCCAGGACCACCGGCCTGTGGACCTTCAAGCTGGAGGAGGGCGTCAGCTGACCGCCCGCCCCGCCCGCGTGCTCGTGGCCACCGCCGTCCCCGCCGAAGGGGACGCGGTGGCCCGCGCGTTCGGCCCCGTGGCCGGTGAGTCGCGGCTCCCCGGAGGCCTCCTCGTCCGCCACCTGCGGACCGGCCTGCCGAACGACCCCACCGGCCTGGATCTCCTCGCCGTCGGCGTGGGCCCGGCGCTCGCCGCCGCGTCCACCGCGACCGCGCTCACCGCCGCCGCCCTCCGCGGCGAGCCGTACCGGCTGGCCGTCTCGGCCGGTATCGGCGGCGGCTTCGCGCCCGCCGCGCCGGTCGGCTCCCTGGTCGTTGCCGACGAGATCACCGCCGCGGACCTCGGCGCGGAGACCGCCGACGGCTTCCTGCCGGTGACCGAACTCGGCTTCGGCGCCGTCACCCACCGCCCGCCGCCCGCACTGGTGCGCGCCGCCGCCGCGGCCACCGGCGCCGCCACCGGACCGGTGCTCACGGCCTCCACCGTCACCGGCACCGCCGCCCGTGCCGCGCTGCTGCGCGAGCGCCACCCCGGCGCGCTCGCCGAGGCGATGGAGGGCTTCGGCGTCGCCGAGGCCGCCGCCGCGCACGGCGTGCCCGTGCTGGAGATCCGCGCCGTCTCCAACCCGGTCGGCCCCCGCGACCGCGCCGCCTGGCGGATCCCCGAGGCGCTGGCCGCCCTCACCACCGCCTTCGGACGCCTCGCACCCGTCCTGAGGCGCCTCAGCACCGAAAGAGTGGAGCCATGAGCGACAACCGGACCGAGCCCGAGACCCTGCGCATCGCCTTCTCGCCCTGCCCCAACGACACCTTCGTCTTCGACGCCTGGGCGCACGGCCGGATCCCCGGCGCGCCCGCCCTCGACGTCACCTTCGCCGACATCGACATCACCAACGGCATGGCGGAGCGCGGCGAGCTCGACGTGCTGAAGGTGTCGTACGCGGTGCTGCCGTACGTGCTGGACGAGTACGCGCTGCTGCCCTGCGGCGGCGCCCTCGGCCGGGGCTGCGGGCCGCTGGTGCTCACCCGCGACGCCGGCGACCCCGCCGGTCTCGCCGGACGCACCGTCGCCGTGCCCAGCGAGCGCTCCACCGCCTACCTGCTGTTCCGCCTGTGGGCGGCGGCCGAGGTGCCCGGCGGCGTCGGCGAGATCGTGGTGATGCCGTTCCACGAGATCATGCCCGCCGTCCGCGACGGGAAGGTGGACGCCGGCCTGGTCATCCACGAGGCCCGGTTCACGTACCAGAACTACGGCCTGCACAAGCTGGCCGACATGGGCGAGCACTGGGAGGCCACCACCGGGCTGTCCATCCCGCTGGGCGCCATCATCGCCCGGCGCTCCCTGGGCGCGGGCACGCTGAACCGGCTGGCCGACGCCGCCCGCGCCTCCGTCCGCGCCGCCTGGGCGGACCCGGGGACGACGCGGCCGTACGTGATGGAGCACGCGCAGGAGATGGACCCGGCCGTCGCCGACCAGCACATCGCGCTGTACGTCAACGAGTTCAGCGCGGACCTCGGCGAGGAGGGCTACGCGGCGGTCCGCGGCCTGCTGGACCGCGCGGCGGACCAGGGGCTCGTGCCCGCGCTGAAGCCGGACGCGCTCGCCTTCCCCTGACCGGCGCCGGGCGCCGACCCGCCCGCCCCGGTCTGGACCTAGACGTCCAGCTCGTCGGCGACCGCCCGCAGCAGGGTGGCGACCTTCGCGCCCGCCGCCTTGTCGGGGTAGCGGCCCCGGTCCAGGGAGCCCAGCACGACGGTCTCCAGGAGCGTGGTCAGATCCTGCACGATGGATGCCAGCTCGGCCGGCTTGCGCCGCTGCGCCGCCGCCACCGAGGGGGCGGGCTCCAGCAGCGTCACCGCGAGCGCCTGCTCGCCCCGCTGGCCCGCCACCACGCCGAACTCGACCCGCTGGCCTGGCTTGAGGGCCTCGACGCCGACGGGCAGGACCGAGGAATGCACGAAGACGTCACCGCCGTCGTCGCGGGAGAGGAAGCCGAAGCCCTTCTCCTTGTTGAACCATTTGACCTTGCCGGTGGGCACGTCCGTCGTCCTCGTCCTCGTGCTGGTACTGGTGCCGGTGGTGTGTCGCGGGGGTGGTGGACGGCGTCGGACACCGGCCACTTCACAGGCTAGTGGGCACCCGCCCGGGGACAAGGTGTCCCCCGGCCGTTTCCCCTGGCTTGGGAACTACCCTGGTCGGGTGCGCGAACAAACACCAATGAATTCCGCGGACCGCCTGGTCCGCATCGGCGGCATCGTCTTCGTCCTCGGCGCGGTGGCCACCCTGGTCACCGTGGCGCCGCTCTTCCTGGGCACCACGCCGTTCCCCGTCTACATGTTCTGCCTGAGCATGCTGATGGGCGTGGGCTTCGTGATCGCCGCCGCGGGCGTGCTGAAGTCCGCCGCGGCGGGCCGCCGCGCGGCGCGCGCCGCGGCCCGTGGGGCGACGACGGCCCAGGGCGCCTGACGCGGAGATGGCCCGCCCGGTGGCCCGCATCGTGGCCCGCCGGGGGGCCGTCCGCCCGGCCGGTCCTGCGCGCTGCCCCGCGTGCTGCCCTGCGCTCTGACCTGGGCGCTGCCCGGTCGTGTGCCCGGCGGCACCGCGCTCAGGCGGCCTCGGGCGCCGGCTCCGGAAGGTGGCCCGCCAGCCAGGACGGGAACTCCCCCAGGTCCGCCAGCACCACGTCGGCGCCCGCCGCGCGGAGCTCCTCGGCCGGGCAGGGGCCGGTCGCCACGGCGACCGAGAACGCCCGGGCGCGCCGCGCCCCGAGCACGTCGCCCACGTGGTCGCCCACGTAGACCGTCGCGCCCTGCTCACGCAGCGCCTCCGCCTTGGCCTCCGCCCACAGGCCGCCGATCACCGCGTCGGCCTCGATACCGAGGTGCGCCAGGTGCAGTTCGGCGTTCGGCTCGTACTTCGCCGTCACCACCACGGCCCGGCCGCCCGCCGCCCGTACCGCGTCCACCGCCTCCCGGGCACCGGCCATGGCGGTCGTCGGGGTGATCGCGTACTGCGGGTACATCGACCGGTACAGCCCGGCGACCTCCGCCACCCGCTCCTCGGGGAACCAGAACGCCAGCTCCGTCTCCAGCGGCGGACCCAGGCGGGTGACCGCCAGGTCCGCGTCGACGAAGGTGCCGGTGCGCTCGGAGAGCGCCGTGTAGCAGGCGTGGATGCCCGGGCGGGAGTCGATCAGGGTCATGTCGAGGTCGAACCCGACGGTCAGTGCCGTCCGGGGCGTCTGGGTGCTGTTCACCCCGCCATGGTGCAGGCTCACGGTGACCGCGAGGTGAACGGGGTCGTCCCGCCGGGGCCACGGCGGATCGTGGACGGCCCCGCCAGGGCGCTAGCCTCCTTCACGTGAACGTGACGAGCACCGACCCCGGCGCCCCGGACCCCTTCGCGACGGCGCGTCTTCGCCGCGCCGTCCTGGACACCTGGACCGCCGCCCCCGCCCGCTTCCGTGAGGACGCCAACGCCGAGGAGGACCTGGTCCTCGGCGGGTACCGCGACCGCCTGGTCGTCGAGCTCGCCCAGAACGCCGCCGACGCCGCCGCCCGCGCCGGTGTGCCCGGCCGCCTGCGCCTGACCCTGCGCGACGGCGTCCTCGTCGCCGCGAACACCGGCGCCCCGCTCGACGCGGCCGGCGTGGAGTCGCTCTCCACCCTGCGCGCCTCCGCCAAACGTGACACCGGCACCGCCGTCGGCCGCTTCGGCGTCGGCTTCGCCGCCGTGCTGGCGGTCACCGACGAACCCGCCGTGGTCTCCCGCCACGGCGGCGTCCGCTGGTCCCTCGCCGAGTCCCGCGACCTGGCCGCCGCCGAGGCCGGGGAGAGGGACGCCGAGGGCCTCACCGAGGAGATCCGCCGCCGCGACGGCCACGTCCCGGTGCTGCGCCTGCCCTTCCCCGCCGAGGGCACCGCGCCGGACCCGTACGACACCGCCGTGATCCTCCCGCTCCGCGACACCGCCGCCGAGGCGCTGGCCGCGCGGCTGCTGGACGCCGTCGACGACGCGCTGCTGCTCGCCCTGCCCGGGCTGGCCGAGGTCGTCGTGGAGACCGCCGACGCGCCCGAGCGGGTGCTGCGCCGCCGCGACGAGGGCGACTGCGTGGTCGTCGAGGACTCGTTCTCCGGCCCCACCCGCTGGCGCACCGCCGCCGGTGAGGGCCCACTGGACGCGCGGCTGCTCGCCGACCGCCCCGTCGAGGAACGCCTGCGCCCCCACTGGTCGGTGACCTGGGCCGTCCCCGTCGACGAGGCCGGGGCGCCCGGCCGTCCCCGCACCGGTCCCGTCCTGCACGCGCCCACCCCCAGCGACGAGCCGATCGGCGTCCCCGCCCTGCTGATCGCCGCCTTCCCGCTGGACACCACCCGCCGGCACGTCGCGCCGGGACCGCTGACCGACTTCCTGGTGGAGCGCGCCGCCGGGCTCTACGCCGAACTGCTCGCCTCCTGGCGCCCGGTCGGCGAGGGCCTGATCGACCTGGTTCCCGGACCGCTCGGCAAGGGCGAACTCGACGGCGCGCTGCGTGCGGCCGTCCTGGAGCGGCTGCCCCGCACGGCCTTCCTGCCGCCCGCCCTCCCGCCCGCGGGCGACGGCTCCGACAGCGACCTCCCCGAGGCGCTGCGCCCGCGCGACGCGGAGATCGTCGAGGGCGCGGGCGCCGGTACCGTCCGGGTCCTCGCCGAGGTGCTGCCCACCCTGCTGCCCGCCGGGCTGGAGCGCCGCACCGAACTGCGCGCGCTGGGCGTCGCCCGGCTGCCGCTGACCGACGCGATCGACCGGCTGGCCGGGCTGGAGAAGTCTCCCGAGTGGTGGCGGCGGCTCTACGACAGCCTGCTGGGCGTCGACCCCGACCGGCTCAGCGGTCTGCCCGTGCCGCTCGCCGACCGCCGTACCGTGATCGGCCCCCGCCAGGTGCTGCTGCCCACGCCCGACGGGCCGCGGATCGAGCCGGAGGTCCTCGGCCGCCTCGGCCTCAAGGTCGCCCACCCCGACGCCGCCCACCCGCTGCTGGAGAAGCTGGGCGCGCTGCCCGCGACCGCCCGCGCCGTCCTGACCACCGGCCAGGTCCGCGCGGCGGTCGCCGCCTCGCTGGACGACGACGGCGGCGGCGGCTGGGACGAGAACGCCCTCGACGCCGACGAACTCGCCGACCTGGTCCTCACGTTGGTGCGCGACGCGAACCTGGAGCCGGGCGACGAGCCCTGGCTGGGCGCGCTGGCCCTGCCCGACGAGGAGGGCGAACTCGCGCCCGCCGGTGAACTCCTCTTCCCCGGCAGCGACTTCGCCCGCGTCGTCCGCGAGGGCGAACTGCCCGCCGTGGACGAGGAACTGGCCGGACGCTGGGGTGAGGAGACGCTCGCCGCCTGCGGCGTGCTGGCCGGCTTCGCGCTGGTCCGCGCGAGCGACGTCGTCCTCGACCCGGACGAACTGGAGCCGCGCGAAGGGGACTTCGCCGAACCCGACGACGCCGGGCTGCTGGACGCGGTCGACGTCTGGTGCGAGGACGTCCTCGACCGCTTCCCCGACACCCCCGTGCCGCCCGTCGCCACCGAACTGGTCGCCGTCCGCGACCTGGAACTGGTCGACGACGACCACTGGCCCGAGGCGCTGGCGCTGCTCTCCCTCCCGCCGCTGCGGGACGCCCTGGTCCAGCCGGTGCGGGTACTGATGCCGGACGGCACCCACGAGACCGTCCGCCCGTACACGGCCTGGTGGCTGCGCGGCCACCCGGTGCTCGACGGCCGGCGCCCGGCCGGGCTGCTCGCCGCCGGCGGCGACCCGCTGCTGCGGGGCCTCTACGACGAGGCGGACGCCACCGGTTTCGACGACGTCCAGGTGCTCCGCGCCCTCGGCGTGCGCACCACCGTGGACGCGCTGCTCGACGAACCGGGCGGCGCCGCCGAACTCCTCGACCGTCTCGCCGACCCGGACCGCGAGGTCACCCCGGCCCAGCTGCACGGCCTCTACAGCGCGCTGGCCGAGCTCGATCCGGAGCGGGTGGGGCTGCTGCCGGACGAGGTCCGCGCGGTGGTGGACGGCCGGGCGGAGATCGTCGACGCCGCCTACGCGGTGGTGGTGGACTCGCCCGACCTGCTGCCGCTGATCGCCGGGACCCCGCTCCTCCCGGTCCGCCCGGACCGCGCCGCCGACCTCGCCGAGCTCTTCCAGATCCGCCGCCTCAGCGAGACGGTGCCCGGCACGGTCACCTCCGAGGGCGTGGAGCACGAGGTGCCGGACGCGGTACGGGCGCTGCTGGGGCCGTCCGCGCCGGCGTCCTACGTGGAGCACGAGGAACTGGTGGTCGACGGCACCGAACTGGACTGGCGGCTCACCGACGACGGCACGGTCCACGCCGCCACACTGGAGGGCGTCGCCGCGGGCCTCGCCTGGGCGGCCCGCCAGTGGCCGCGCCGCTTCGAGGTGGCCGCCCTCCTGGAGGACCCGACCCGCACCGAGGAACTCGCCACGGCCCGCTGGTTCGACTGACCCACCGCGCGGCCCCCGCCGGTCCGCCCACCGGGCCACTCCGCCCGCTGGGCCGACCGGTGGCCGGGCCGACCGGTGGCCGGGTCGGCCGGCTGCTGTGCGGTGGCTGGTTGCCCGGTCCGCTCGTCCGTCGGGCCACCGGCCACAGGGTCGATCGACCGCCGCGTCGCTCCCACTGCTGGGTCGCCCGACCGCGGAGCCGACCGACCGCGGGGCAGGTCGACCGCAGGGCCGGCGGACCGCAGGGCGACCGCCCGCCCGCCTGGCTGCCCGCCCGCCTGGCCATCGACCACCGGGCCGATTGACTGCCGCGTGGCTGCGTCTGCTGGACTGGCCGACTGCCGGGCAACCGACCGCCTGCCGGGGCAGGTCCGCCGGTCGACCGGGCGGAGCCACCGGGCGGCGCGGGCGGAGGGGCGGAGTCGGCGGCGCGGGCGGAGGCTGGGGGAAGCGGTGGCGGTCGGGGGGTGGGGAGCGTCAGGCTTGGTCCATGCGCCTCTTCGCCGCCGTGCTGCCCCCGAAGGACGTGCTCCAGGACCTCGCGGAGGCGGTCGCCCCGCTGCGGGACCTCCCCGCCGGGCGGGACCTGCGCTGGACGACCCCCGCCCACTGGCACCTCACCCTCGCCTTCTACGGCGAGGTCGACGAGGACCTGCTGCCCGCGCTGCGCGAGCGGCTGGCCCGCGCCGCGGCCCACACCGAGCCGTTCGCGCTGGCCCTGCGCGGCGCCGGCCAGTTCGGCCGGGGCCGCGCGTTCTGGGCCGGGGTCGAGGGCGACGTGCGGGACCTGAGCCTCCTGGCCTCACGGGCCGAGGCCGCCGCCCGCAAGGCCGGCGTCCCCATGGAGGACCACCGCCGCTACCGCGCCCACCTCTCGCTGGCCCGCTCCGGCCGTGGCGCCGCCGCCCCGGACGTCCGGCCGCTGCTGGACGCGCTGGACGGCCACCGCGGCCGTTCCTGGACCGTCGACGAGCTGTCCCTGGTCCACAGCCGGCTGCCCCGCTCCGGCGTCCCCGGCGAGCAGCCCCGTTACGAGACGGTCGCCCGCTGGGAGCTGGGCGCCTCCGGTTAACCTCGAAGGCGTGGATTCCAAGACCCGTAACCGGATCATGGCCGGTGTGCTCGTCCTGATGTTCGTCGTCGTCGCCCTGGCCTCGGCCGTCGGCCGGTAGCCCGGCCGACGGCGTGCGAGGCGATCACCAGGCGAAGGCCTCCGGCGTCGGGCCCGGACCGGGGAAGATCTCGTCCAGCCCGGCCAGCACCTCCTCGCCCAGTTCCAGCTCGACGGCCCGCAGCGCCGACTCCAGCTGCTCGGCGGTGCGCGGACCGACGATCGGCCCGGTGACGCCGGGCCGGGTCAGCAGCCAGGCCAGCGCCGCCTCGCCCGGCTCCAGGCCGTGCTTGTCCAGCAGGTCCTCGTAGGCCTGCACCTTCCCCCGCATGGCGGTGTCGGCCAGCGCGTCAGCGGACCGGCCGCCGGCCCGCCGCTTGCCCTCGCTCTCCTTCTTGAGCACACCGCCCAGCAGACCGCCGTGCAGCGGCGACCAGGGGATCACGCCCAGCCCGTAGTCGCGCGCGGCCGGGATGACCTCCATCTCGGCGCGCCGCTCGACCAGGTTGTACAGGCACTGCTCGCTGACCAGGCCCATCGCACCGCCGCCGCGGCGCGAGGCGACCTCGTTCGCCTGGGCGATCTTGAAGCCGGGGAAGTTGGAGGATCCCACGTAGAGGATCTTGCCCTGCTGCACCAGGACGTCGACCGCCTGCCAGATCTCCTCGAACGGCGTCCGGCGGTCGATGTGGTGGAACTGGTACAGGTCGATGTAGTCGGTGTTCAGCCGCTTGAGGCTGGCGTCCACGGCCCGCCGGATGTTCAGCGCGGAGAGCCGGTCGTGGTTGGGCCAGGCCTTCTCGTCGGCGCTCATGTTGCCGTACACCTTCGTGGCCAGCACCACCTTGTCGCGGCGGTCACCGCCCTTGGCGAACCAGCTGCCGATGATCGACTCGGTGCGGCCCTTGTTCTCGCCCCACCCGTAGACGTTGGCCGTGTCGAAGAAGTTGATCCCGGCGTCCAGCGCCCCGTCCATGATCGCGTGGCTGTCGGCCTCGTCGGTCTGCGGCCCGAAGTTCATGGTCCCGAGGACCAGCCTGCTCACCTTGAGACCCGTGCGTCCCAGCTGTGTGTACTTCATGGTCCCCTAGCCAACGCCCTGACGGGGCGTCGGGCAAGAGGGACTCGTCGGTCGGCCGGTGATCACTCCACAGGGAAGTCCTTGGTGGCGAGGGTGAGGCCCAGGGAGGTGGAGGTGAGGTCGACGTCACCACCGAAGGCGACGATGAGCTCCGTCCGGTACTCGCCCTCCTTCGGCTCGGTGTAGACGTGGCACCGGCGCTGGTAAGGATCGGCGATGAGGTACACGGGAACGGCGGCCGCGGCGTAGGCCCGCTTCTTGGGCTCGTAGTCGTTGCGCGCTGTGCTCTGGGAGATCACTTCGGTGACGAACTCGACGTCCTGGTACCGCCAGCGCTCCCCTCGTACCGACTCCGCGCCGTCGCGCATCTTCGCGACATCAGGGCAGAAACCGTTGAGAGGGCCGGGGAAGTCGATACGCACGTCGGAAAGGACGAGGGCGTCCATGCAGAAGGCGTCCTCCAGAGCCCGGACGACCCTGCGGGTGATCTCCCAGTGGACACGCCGTTGCGGCGACATGTGAATGGCTCCCCCGACGATCTCGGCCCTGTAGCCCTCGGGGACAGTCATCTGGTCGAACAGGGCGTCCAGCGCCTGCTCGTCGACGGCGGCCATGTCGATCCCCTCTCGAACGAGGACGGTCATCGTGGCACTCCTTCCCCGGCCATGTCCTCGGTCGAGCACGGCCGGGGCTGCTCAACGACAGGCACGCCCGGCAGGTCACCGAGGGGATTCGCCGGGAGGGCTACGGCTCGTACCGGGCCCCGTAGCCCCACTCCTCGTACATCACGTCGGCGAACGTGGCCGCGATCCGGTGCTCGCCGGAGGCGTTGGGGTGGGTGCCGTCGTAGGTGTCGTGGTCGATGTCCCAGCCGGGCGGGACGGGTGCGAGCAGCACGGGGGAGAGGTCGGTGTGGAGCTCCGCGACCTCCTTGGCGAGGAGTTCGTTGAAGCGGGTGACCTCGGCGGCGAAGGCCTCGTCCTTGGTGGCGCGGACGTTGGGGATGACGGGCAGCATCACCATCCGCACCGCGGGCCGGACCTCCCGCGCGTCGATCACGAAGCGGCGGACGTTGTCCGCGGTCTGCCGCGCGTTGGTGTAGAAGCCCAGGTCGATCAGGCCGAGCGAGATCAGCAGCACGTCGGCGCGGTGGGCGCGGACGGCGTCGCCGATCAGCGGCATCATGTGGTGCCACCCCTCGCCCCAGCCGGCCAGGTGGGCGCGGGGGAACGCCGGGTCGACGTCGGGGGCGTACGCGAAGGAGTCGGGCCCGTCGGTGGCCGGGTCGTGGAGGGCCTCGCGCGGGCCGACGATCGCGAACGGCGCGTCCAGCGTGCCCCGCAGGTGCTGCCAGAGGCGGTAGCGCCAGGTGTGTTCCCCCGCGCTGCCGATCGTCATGGAGTCCCCGACGGGCATGAACCTGAGCATTGGATCATGATGCCCCGTTCCGGGCCCGCGACGCGACGTGAGGGGGGACACTGTGCGCATGCTGCGTCGCTCGCTCGCGTCTCTTGCCGGGGCCCTGGTCCTGACCGCCGGTGGTGCCGTCGCCGGCGCCGCCCCCGCCGTGGCCGACGAGGGCGGCGGGTTCACCCTCCAGGACCCGCGGATCACCGAGTCCAGCGGCCTGGCGGCCTCCCGCAGGCATCCGGGGGTCTACTGGACCCACAACGACAGCGAGGACGGCTCGCGGGTGTTCGCCGTGGACGGGCGGACCGGACGGACCGTCGCCACGGTCACCCTCGCGGGGGTGGGGCAGGCGCGGGACATCGAGGCCGTGTCGGTGGGGCCGGACGGCCGCGTGTACGTGGGGGACATCGGCGACAACTTCGACGGCGGCTGGGACCACGTCTGGATCTACGCGTTCGAGGAGCCGAAGGAGCTGCGGGACGCCACCGTGCGGGCCACCCAGTACGTGGTGCGCTACGAGGGCGGCGCGCGGGACGCCGAGTCGCTGGCCGTGCACCCGGGGACGGGGCGGGTCTACATCGTCGACAAGCGGCGCGAGGGCGACGGCCGCCTGTTCGCGGGACCGGAGCGGCTCTCGGCGCAGGGGGTCAACCTGTTCCGGCCGGTGGCCGACGTCAACGTGTGGGCGACGGACGCGGCGTTCTCGCCGGACGGGGCGCAGCTCGCGGTGCGCGGGTACCTGGAGGGCGTCCTGCTGGACTGGAACGGGGGGCGGCCCGAGGAACGGGAGCGGCTGTCGCCGCCGTTCCAGGGGCAGGGGGAGTCGCTCACGTACAGCGCGGACGGGCGGCTGCTGCTGTTCGGCAGCGAGGGGGAGGGGAGCCGGGTGGTCGCGCGGCCCGCGCCGGAGGGGGCGTCCGCCGGGTCCCCGGACGCGTCCTCGCCCGGCTCGCCGTCGTCATCGTCACCGGCAGGAGGTCCGTCCTCCGGGGAGGACGGGGGGCGAGGCGGTAACGAGGGGAGCGTGACGCTGGGCGGGGTGGCCGTGGTCGCGGCCGTCGTGGGCCTGTGGGCCGCGGCCCGCCGCCGCCGCGCCGACTGACCTCTCCCGCGCCGCCGCAGGTCCTGTCCTGCCACGGGCGTTGCTCTGCCGAGGGTTCCGCTCCCCGGTCCTGCCCCGTCGCGGATTCTGCCCCGCGCCGGGCGCTGTCCTGCCGCGGCCCCTGCTCGGCCGCGGGTCCTGCCCGTCGCGGGCCTTGCCTTGTCCCGGGGCGCGCCCCGCCGCGGGCCCGCACTCTGTCACTGGACGGCCCGGAACGCCGTCCGGAACGCCGTCCGGAACTCCGCCCGGGTGGCGGGAGGAAGGACCGCGGGAGAGCCGGACGGATGCGCGCGGGTTGCGCGCGCCGGAGGGCGGCGTCAGCGTGAGTGACGTGGCGTGAAACGCGTCACGCGGCGCCGTGCCGCTCCGCCTCGGCCCGCTTGATCGCCGTGTCCCGTTTGCGGACGTACCAGATGCCGATGATCCCCAGCCCGCCGCCGGCCAGACAGGTCCACACCCACCACGCGTGCCCGTTGTCGTCGAACCATCCGTAGAAGGGCAGTTGAACGAGGAAGAGGACGAACCACAGGATCGTGCCGCCGGTGATGGTGGCTACCACGGGCCCCTCCAGGGGCTCCGGCGCCTCGTGCTTGGGGGTCCACTTCGCCATGACCACAGTTTACGAGGCCCGTCGCACCCTCTTTCGACCCTCGTCACATTCGCGTTCAGAGATTCGCTAACGCCTGGTTTATATGTTCATACTGGTGGAGACACCGCCTGGCTGGATCAAATCGTAGGAAACCACGAGAGCTGCCGGGCGGACCCCCCAACCCCCCCTGTGCATCTGAGGTCCCGTATGTCCACCTCGGCCACCGCCAAGGCCACCGCGCCCGAGCAGCCGGGCAGCCGGCCCCGGTTCGGCGCTCTCGACCGCTTCTTCAAGATCTCCGAGCGCGGCAGCTCCCTGCCCCGGGAGATCCGCGGCGGATTCGCCACCTTCTTCGCGATGGCGTACATCATCGTGCTGAACCCGATCATCCTGGGCAGCGCGAAGGACATGTACGGGAACCAGCTCGACAACGCGCAGCTGGTCACCGCGACCGCCCTGTCCGCGGCCTTCTCCACCCTCCTGATGGGCGTCATCGGCAACGTGCCGATCGCGCTGGCCGCCGGCCTCGGCGTCAACACCGTCGTCGCGCTCCAGCTCGCCCCGCGGATGTCGTGGGCGGACGCGATGGGCATGGTCGTGCTGGCCGGTTTCGTGGTGATGCTGCTGGTCGCCACGGGCCTGCGGGAACGGGTGATGAACGCGGTGCCGTTCGGCATCCGGAAGGCGATCGCCATCGGCATCGGCCTGTTCGTGCTGCTCATCGGTCTGGTCGACTCGGGCTTCGTCACCCGCATGCCGGACGCCGCCCACACCACCGTCCCGCTCCAGCTCGGCGTCGGCAACCAGCTCCTCGGCTGGCCGGTCCTGGTCTTCGTCCTCGGTGTGCTGCTCACCTTCGCCCTGATGATCCGCAAGGTGCCCGGCGCGATCCTGATCTCGATCGTCGTGATGACCGTCGTCGCCATGGTGATCCACGCCCTCGCCGACGTGGAGAGCTGGGGCCTGACCACGCCCGAGTGGCCCGGCAACCCCTTCGCGGCCCCCGACTTCGGCCTGATCGGTCAGGTCAGCCTGTTCGGCGGGTTCGAGAAGGTCGGCCTGCTGACCGGCATCCTCTTCGTCTTCACCGTCCTGCTGTCCTGCTTCTTCGACGCCATGGGCACGATCATGGGCATCAGTGACGAGGCCAAGCTGACCGACGCCCAGGGCCAGATGCCCGGCATGAACAAGGTGCTGTTCATCGACGGCATCGCGGTCGCCGCCGGTGGCGCCAGCTCCTCCTCGGCCACCACCTGCTTCGTGGAGTCCACCGCGGGCGTCGGCGAGGGTGCGCGCACCGGTCTCGCCAACGTGGTCAGCGGCGCGCTCTTCGCCGTCGCGCTCTTCCTGACCCCGGTCGCCACCATGGTCCCGTCGCAGGCCGCCACCCCGGCGCTGGTCGCGGTCGGCTTCCTGATCCTGGCGGGCAACATCAAGGAGATCGACTGGAGCGACTGGTCGATCGCGATCCCGGCCTTCATCACCATGCTGGCGATGCCGTTCACCTTCTCCATCACCACCGGTATCGGCCTCGGCTTCATCACCTTCGCGGTGCTGCGCCTGGTCACCGGCCGCGCCAAGGGCGTCCCGGCCGCGATGTGGGCGGTGGCGGCGGTGTTCGTCTTCTACTACCTGATGCCGGCCCTCGGCCTCGCCTGATCCGCCCGGGGCCTGCCGGTCCCGCGTCCGGCGGCTCCGGCCGTCACAGCCACTACGGCCCCGCGTTCCCGTGCGCGGGGCCGTAGTGTTTCCGCGTCTCCTCGACCGCGGCCCGGAACCGCTGGTCGAAGTCGTCCCTCACGAGCGTCCGGACGACATAGTCCTGGACGCTCATTCCGCTTCTCGCCGCGTGCGTGCGGAGACGGTCGAGCAGGTCCCCGTCGACACGCAGGCTGAGCACACCGGTGTCGTCGTGACCCGTCGTCTGCGTCATCTGCATGGGGACGAGGGTCGCGCCGGGTGTGGACAGGTGTCCCGTTTCCGCTCCCGGGATCACTCCTTCGGGTGATGTAGCGCACCCTCCTGACGGCACCAGGCGTTTCCGGTGTTCTTTAGCCAGAGTAATGAGTTACTCTAAAGACATGCTGGACCTCACCCACGGCGACGATTCGGACGCCGTGAACGACCTGCGCTCCGCCGTGATGCGACTGGCCCGCCGGCTCAAGCACCAGCGGGTGGACGAGTCGCTGAGCCCCACCGAGATGTCGGTGCTCGGCACCCTCGCCCGCTGCGGCCGCGCCACCCCCGGCGAGCTGGCCCGCAAGGAACACGTGCAGCCGCCGTCCATGACCCGCATCGTGGCCCTGCTGGAGGCCAAGGGGCTGGTGCGTCTGGAGCCGCACCCGGAGGACCGCAGACAGAAGGTCGTCTCCCAGACCGACGCGGCCGAGGCGATGCTCGAGGAGAGCCGCCGCAAGAGGAACGCGTTCCTCGCCGCGCTGGTGGAGGAGGGACTCGACGAGGAGGAATGGGCGAAGCTCCGCGCCGCCGCGCCGGTGCTGGAGAAGCTCGCCCACCTGTGAGCTGGACCCCAGAAGGAGGCGAAACTCTTTGAGTTCGGGACCCGGAGCAGACTCCGCCCCCGCACCGATCGAACCAACGACCCCTGGCACCACCCGCAGGATCCGCACCGCCCGCACCGCCCGCACTGCCCGTCCCGCCCGTGCGGCCCGCGGGACCGGTTCCGTCGAACGGCCCCGCGAGGGGTCGATGTTCAGTTCCCTGAGGGTCCGGAACTACCGGCTCTTCTTCGCGGGCCAGGTCGTCTCCAACATCGGCACCTGGATGCAGCGCATCGCCCAGGACTGGCTGGTGCTCAGCCTCACCGGCTCGTCCACCGCCGTCGGCATCACCACGGCCCTGCAGTTCCTGCCCATGCTCCTGTTCGGGCTCTACGGCGGCCTGCTGGTCGACCGGCTGCCCAAGCGGCCGACGCTGCTGGTCACCCAGTCCTCGATGGCCGTCACCGGCCTCGCGCTCGCCGCGCTCGACCTGAGCGGACACGTCGAGGTGTGGCACGTCTACGTCGCCGCGATGCTGGTCGGCATGGCCACGGTCGTCGACAACCCGGCGCGGCAGACCTTCGTCTCCGAGATGGTCGGCCGGAGCCAGCTGCAGAACGCGGTCAGCCTCAACTCCGCCAACTTCCAGTCCGCCCGCCTGGTCGGGCCCGCCGTCGCCGGTGTGCTGATCACCGGCATGGGCACGGGCTGGGCGTTCCTGATCAACGGCCTGTCCTTCGCCGCGCCCATCGCCTGTCTGATGATGATGCGGGCCCGTGAACTCCACCCGGTGGAGCGCGCCCCGCGCGCCAAGGGCCAGCTGCGGGAGGGCATCCGCTACGTCTCGGGGCGGCCGCACCTGTACTGGACGATCGTCCTGATCGGCTTCGTCGGGGCGTTCGGGTTCAACTTCCCCGTCGTCCTCTCCGCCTTCGCCGACGACGTCTTCCACACCGGGGCAGGCGGCTACTCCCTGTTCAACACGCTGATCGCGGTCGGTTCGCTGGCCGGCGCGCTGCTGGCGGCGCGGCGGAGCCAGGCGCGGCTGCGGCTGCTGATCGCGGCGGCGTTCGCCTTCGGCGTGCTGGAGGTGATGGCGGCGCTCAGCCCCGAGCTGTGGATGTTCGCGCTGCTGCTGGTGCCGATCGGGGCGTTCAGCATGACGGTCAACGTCACCGCCAACACCGGGATCCAGATGGCGACCGAACCCGCGATGCGGGGGCGGGTGATGGCGCTCTTCATGATGATCTTCCTGGGCGGCACGCCGTTCGGGGCGCCGCTGGCCGGGTGGGCGACGGACGTCTACGGGCCCCGGGCCGGGTTCGCGGTCTGCGGCGCGGTCGCGGCGCTGTCCGCGGTCGTGGTGGGCGTGGTGCTCGCACGCGTCGGCCGCCTGCGGATCGCCGTGGGGTGGAAGGGCGTGCACCCCACGGTGCGGGTCGTTTCGCGGGAGCGGGAACTCGCCACCGCGGGGTGACTGCCCCCGGGCCCGCCCCGGCGTGCCGGGCCGGCCTCCGCCGGCCTCCGCCGGGTGCCGCCGGTGTCTGAGGCGCTGCGGTGCCGTGCCCTCGGGCCCGCCCCGGCGTGCCGGGCGTGCCTCCGCCGGCCTTTGCCGGGTGCCGCCGGGTGCCGCCGGCCTCCGCCGGGTGCCGCCGGTGTCTGAGGCGCTGCGGTGCCGTGCCTTCGGGCCCGCCCCGGCGTGCCGGGAGTGCCTCCGCCGGCCTTTGCCGGATGCCGCCGGGTGCCGCCGGCCTCCGCCGGGTGTCTGGGGCGCTGCGGGTGCCGTGCCCTCGGGCCCGCCCCGGCCGGGAGTGCCTCCGCCGGCCTTTGCCGGATGCCGCCGGGTGCCGCCGGCCTCCGCCGGGTGTCTGGGGCGCTGCGGGCGCCGTGCCCTCGGGCCCGCCCCGGCCGGGAGTGCCTCCGCCGGCCTCCGCCGGGTGCCGCCGGGTGTCTGAGGCGCTGCGGTGCCGACCGGTTCTGTCCGGGCCCACGCCGCGCCGCCCCGCCTCCGCGGGGCGGGCGTCCGTCGGGGTGCCGGCGCCGTGCCGGCCCGCTCCCGCCCGGGGGCCCTCGCGGGGCAGGCGGGGCGTCTCGGGGCCGACGTCCTCCGTCCGGGCCCGCGTCGCCCACACCGCCCGCCCCGGGCAGGGGCGGGCGCCCGTGTGGGCGCCGCCGGGCTGCCTCCGCCGGGGCGCTGTGCCGGCCCGCCCCGGCCGGCGGCCCTCC
>NZ_BBZI01000011.1:162900-197350 GCF_008974245.1 Streptomyces abyssomicinicus
GTGCCCGGCGGCCCTCCCTGTCTGGCGGCCTTCCCTGCCCGGTGGGTCCCGCCAGGCCCCTGCGGCGCAGGCACACTCCGTCCGCGCCCCGCGCCGCCACCGCTTCCGCGCCGCGGGCAGGCGGCACGCTCGTGGGCTGCTTCGGCAGGGGCGCTGCGCCGCCCCGCCACCGCTCGGCCCGCCCCCGCCGGGGCTTGCCGTGTCGGCCGCTCCGTCCGGGTCCGCGTCGCGCTCACCGGGCAGGGGCGAGCGCGTGGTTCGCCCCCACGGGAAACCCGCACGGGAAAAGGACGACGCCGCGTTCCGGGGAACGCGGCGTCGTCAGGAGGCGGGGAGCGCGGTCAGAGGCGCTCGATGACGTAGTCGACGCTGGCCGTCAGGGCGGCCACGTCCGCGGGGTCGACCGCGGGGAACATGGCGACCCGCAGCTGGTTGCGCCCCAGCTTCCGGTACGGCTCCGTGTCGACGATCCCGTTCGCCCGCAGCGCCTTGGCGACGGCGGCCGCGTCGATCTCCTCGGCGAAGTCGATCGTGCCGATGACCTGCGACCGCTTCGCCGCGTCCGTGACGAACGGCGTCGCGTAGGTGGAGGCCTCCGCCCAGCCGTACAGCGTCCGCGAGGACTCGGCCGTGCGGGAGACCGCCCAGTCCAGGCCGCCCTGGCCGTTGATCCACTCCAGCTGCTCGTTCAGCAGGAAGAGCGTGGACAGCGCCGGCGTGTTGTAGGTCTGGTTCTTGCGGGAGTTGTCGATCGCCGTCGGCAGCGAGAAGAACTCCGGGATGTGACGGCCGGAGGCGTGGATCCGCTCGGCGCGCTCGACCGCGGCCGGGGAGAACACGCCGATCCACAGACCGCCGTCCGCGGCGAAGGACTTCTGCGGGGCGAAGTAGTAGACGTCCGTCTCGGTGATGTCGACCGGCAGGCCGCCCGCGCCGCTGGTCGCGTCGACCAGCACCAGCGCGCCGTCGTCCGCGCCGTCCACGCGGCGGACCGGCATGGCGACACCGGTGGAGGTCTCGTTGTGGGTGAGGGCGTAGACGTCGACACCCGCCTCGGCCTTGGCCTCAGGGTGGTCGCCCGGGTCCGCGGAGACCAGCGTGGGGTCGCCGAGCCAGGGGGCGAGCTTGGCGGCCTTGGCGAACTTCGAGGAGAACTCGCCGAAGGTGAGGTGCTGCGACCGGTTCTCGATCAGGCCGTGCGTCGCCACGTCCCAGAACGCGGTGGAGCCGCCGTTGCCGAGGACCACCTCGTAACCCTCGGGCAGGGAGAACAGCTCGCGGATGCCTTCCCGCACCTTGCCGACCAGGTTCTTGACCGGGGCCTGGCGGTGGGACGTGCCGAGCAGAGAGGTGCCGGTCGCGGCGAGAGCGTTCAGCGCCTTCGTCCGCACCTTGGAGGGGCCAGCGCCGAAACGTCCGTCGGCGGGCTTGATGTCAGCGGGAATCTGGATCTCAGCCACGAGCGCGAGCGTAGCCGTTCGTGAAACCCGGACGAAACGTGGTCCGGCGGCTGAGACGACGTGTCCGCCCTGCGCCGCCCGCCTCGGCGACGGCCGCTGCGGGCATGCTGGGGGGATGCGCGATCGGGAATCGGCACCACGGGAATCCGCACCGCTCGAGGCGTCACCACGCCGGGCTGCGCCACCGGAGGCAGCGCCGCTGGAGGCGGCACTGCGCGCGGCGGTCCGGGGAGAGGTGGCGTTCGACGCGGCCGCCCGGGCGCTGACCACCATGGACGCCTCCAACTACCGCCGGGTCCCGCTGGGCGTGGTGGCCCCACGCGACGCGGAGGACGTGGCGGCGGTGCTGGGGGTCTGCCGGGAGCACGGCGTCCCGGTGGTGCCGCGCGGCGGCGGGACCTCGATCGCGGGGCAGGCCACCGGGACCGGCGTGGTCCTGGACCTCACCCGGCACATGAACCGGCTGGTGTCGCTGGACGCGGCGGCCCGCACCGCCGTCGTGCAGCCGGGTCTGGTGCTGGACCGGCTCCAGGAGGCGGCGGCGCCGCACGGGCTGCGGTTCGGGCCCGACCCGTCGACCCACGGCCGGTGCACCCTGGGCGGGATGGTCGGCAACAACTCGTGCGGCTCCCACTCGGTGGCCTGGGGGACGACGGCGGACAACGTGGTGTCGCTGGAGGTGCTCACCGCGCGCGGCGCCCTCCTCCGCCTCGGGCGGGGCGGGCAGGGCGCGCCGGACGGCCTGCGGGAGCTGGTCGACTCCGAGCTGCGGCTGCTGCGGACCGGTTTCGCGACGGACCTGCCGCGCCGGATCTCCGGCTACGCGCTGGACGCGCTGCTGCCGGAGCGCGGGGTGGACGTGGCGCGGTCGTTCTGCGGCTCGGAGGGCACCCTCGGGGTGCTCACCGAGGCCACGGTGCGGCTGGTGGAGCCGCCGGGAGCACGCGCCCTGGCGGTGCTGGGGTACCCCGACGAGTCGGCGGCCGCGCAGGCCGCGCCGGGACTGCTGACCCACCGTCCGCTGACCGTTGAGGGCATGGCGACCGACCTGGTGCCGTCCGCCGAAGGGCTGCCGCGCGGCGGGGCCTGGCTCTTCGTGGAGACCGGCGGGGCCAACGGGACCGAGGCGCGGGCCCGCGCCGGGCGGATCGTGCGGGCGGCCGACGCGCTGGACGCGCTCGTGGTCACCGACCCCGCCGCCCAGCGTGCCCTCTGGCGGATCCGGGAGGACGCCGCCGGCACCGCCACCCGGATGCCGGACGGCACCGAGGCGTGGCCCGGCTGGGAGGACTGCGCGGTGCCGCCCGCCCGGCTGGGCGCGTACCTGCGGGACTTCCGGCGGCTGCTCGCGGCGCACGGACTCCGGGGGGCGCCGTACGGGCACTTCGGGGACGGCTGCGTCCACGTGCGCGTCGACTTCGACC
Source organism: Streptomyces abyssomicinicus (assembly GCF_008974245.1). Classification (GTDB taxonomy): domain Bacteria; phylum Actinomycetota; class Actinomycetes; order Streptomycetales; family Streptomycetaceae; genus Streptomyces; species Streptomyces abyssomicinicus. The sequence goes on from NZ_BBZI01000011.1 coordinate 165,785, forward strand.
TGCTGACGGAGCCCGGGATCGCGCGGTACCGGCGGTTCTCGGAGGAGCTGGCCGCCCTGGTGACCTCGTACGGGGGCTCGCTCTCCGGGGAGCACGGCGACGGTATGGCGCGGGCCGAGCTGCTGGAGCGGATGTACGGCGCCGAGGCGGTGCGGCTGTTCGAGCGGGTCAAGGAGGTCTGGGACCCGGACGGGCTGCTCAACCCGGGCGTCCTGGTCCGCCCGGAGCCGCTCGACGCCAACCTGCGGTTCGCGCCGCTGCCCCGCGAACCCGTCGACGTGGAGTTCGGCTACCCCGCCGACAACGGCGACTTCCGGGCGGCGGTCCGCCGCTGCGTGGGCGTCGCCAAGTGCCGCACCACCACGGCGGCCGGCAGCGAGGTGATGTGCCCCTCGTTCCGGGCGACCGGGGAGGAGGCGCACTCCACCCGCGGCCGGGCGCGGCTGCTGCACGAGATGCTGGCCGGAGAGGTGATCACCGACGGGTGGCGTTCGGTGGAGGTCCGGGACGCGCTCGACCTCTGTCTGTCCTGCAAGGGCTGCCGCACGGACTGCCCGGTCGGCGTCGACATGGCCACCTACAAGGCGGAGTTCCTGCACCACCACTACGCGGGGCGGCGGCGGCCGGCCGCGCACTACACGATGGGGTGGCTGCCGGTGTGGCTGCGGGTGGTGGCCCGGACCCGGCTGGCCCGGGTGGTGAACGCGCTGGCCGCGGTAGGGCCGCCGGCCGCGCTGGGCAAGCGGCTCGCGGGGGTGGCACCGGAACGGGGGATCCCGCGCCTCGCGCCGCGGACGTTCACCCGCACGTGGGAACGGCGTCCGCCGCGCGTCCTTCACCCGGAAGAGGCAGATCACCCGGACGAGGCAGGTCACCCGGAAGGGGGGCGCACGGTGGTGCTCTGGCCGGACACCTTCACGGAGTACCTCTCACCGTCCGTCGGCCTGTCGGCCGTACGGGTGCTGGAGGCGGCCGGGCTGACGGTGACGCTGCCACCGGTGCTCCGGCCGGGAGGCCCGCGGATCGCCGACGGCCGGACGGCCGGCCTCGGCGGCGCCCTCGCCGTCCTGGCGGCCGGCCGCCGCCGCGACCGGGTCTGCTGCGGCCTCACCTACATCTCCACCGGCCAGCTCGACCGGGCCCGGGCGGTGCTGCGCCGGACCCTCGACCTGATGGAACCGGTCCTCGACGCGGGCCTCCCGGTGGTGGTCCTGGAGCCGAGCTGCGGGGCGGCGCTCAGGAGCGACCTGCCCGAGCTGCTGTCCGACGATCCGCGGGCCGCACGGCTGTCCGCCGCCGTGGTCACCTTCGCCCAGGCGCTGGAGCGGTACGCGCCCGGCTGGACCCCGCCCCGGCTGGACCGCCCGGTCGCCGGACAGACCCACTGCCACCAGCACGCCGTCCTCGGCGACGCCGCCGAGCGCCGGCTGCGCGAGGCGGCCGGCCTCACCGGAGACCTCTCCGGCGGCTGCTGCGGCCTGGCCGGCGACTTCGGCTTCCAGCCCGGCCACCACGAGGTCTCCGTCGCCTGCGCCGAGGAACAGCTGCTGCCCGCCGTCCGGGCGGCCGGGGAGGACGCGGTGCTGCTCGCCGACGGCTACTCCTGCCGTACCCAGCTCGACCAACTGGCCGGGAAACGCGGCCGGCACCTGGCGGAGGTGCTGGCCGAGGCGCTGGACGAGGCGCTGGACGAGGTGTCGGCCGAGGCGCCGGACGGCGGTAAGGACTGAAAGCGTTTTACGGGAATGACACGCCGCGCTTAACCTCGTACGGACGACCCTTCCGCACCACCGCGCACACCAGGACGGCACCGTGAACGCATCCCGCACCGACCAGCCCCTCGCGGGAGCCACGGCGACCGGAGCGGGACCGGCGCCCGCCGCCGGGGCCCGGTCCGCGTTCGGGCCGGTCGGCCTGGTGATGGGCGGGGTCGTCTCCGTGCAGTTCGGCAGCGCGCTCGCCGTGAACCTGATGGAGCGCACCAGCGCGCTGGGCGTGGTCGCCATCCGCCTGGTGGTCGCCGCCGCTCTGCTGCTGGTGGTCTGCCGCCCGCGGCTGCGCGGCCACTCGCGTGCCGACTGGGGCACGGTGATCGCCTTCGCGGCGACGCTGGCGGGCATGAACGGCCTCTTCTACCAGGCCGCCGACCGGATGCCGCTGGGTCCGGCGGTGACCCTGGAGGTGCTGGGGCCGCTGGCGCTGTCGGTGTTCAGCTCCCGCCGGCTGGTGAGCGTCCTGTGGGCGGGGCTGGCCCTGGCCGGTGTCTTCCTGCTCGGTGGCGGCGACTTCTCCGGCCTGGACCCGGTGGGCGCGGCGTACGCGCTGGGCGCGGGCGCCATGTGGGCGGGGTACATCGTCTTCAGCGCCCGCACCGGCCGCCGCTTCCCGCAGGCCGACGGGCTGGCCATCGCGATGGCCCTGGCCGCCCTGTTCATCCTTCCGCTGGGCATCGGCTCGGCGGGCCGTGAACTCCTCGACCCGGTGACGGTGGGCCTCGGCGCGGGCGTCGCGGTGCTGTCGTCCGTGCTGCCCTACACCCTCGAGCTGATCGCCCTCCGCACCCTTCCGGCCTCCGCCTTCTCCATCCTGATGAGCCTGGAACCCGCGGTCGCCGCCCTCGCCGGCTTCCTGATCCTCCACCAGACGCTGGGTGCCGCCCAGGCGGCCGCCATCGGCCTGGTCGTCGCGGCGAGCATGGGCGCGGTCCGTACCCAGGTCGGCGCCCTCCGCGCGACCAAGGAACCCGTACTCGACTGAGTGGGCCGTTCGACGGGACGCCTCAGGAGAGCGTGTTGGACCAGTCCCGTGTGGACAGCACCAGCCGGTAGCCGTCGGGGTCCTCGACGGTGACGCCCCAGCGGTCCCAGTACGGGTTGTGGGAGGTGACGCGGCGGCCGCCGTGGGCCTCCAGGCGGGCGACCAGGGCCTCGGGGACGGGGCCGGCGCAGTAGATCACCAGCAGGTCCTCCGGGGTGGGGCGGGGTTCCACCGGGGCGAGGGCGTTGTGGGCGAGTTCCAGGTGCCAGGAGGCGCCGGGCCGGCCGACCATCAGCAGACTGTTGCCGCCGGGGGAGCCGTCCCCCGTCGTGCGCCAGAGCTGCGACAGGCCGAGGCCGTCGATCCAGAAGCGGGCCGCGGCGTCGAGGTCGCGGGAGGGGCGGGCCGTACGGATGTGGGCCGCCTCCATGGACGGGAGCCCCACCTGCTCGGCCGGGGCCGGGGCCGGGAGTCCGGCGGCGGAACCGGGAGGGCGGGGGCGCGCGGAGGGGGTGGTGGACATGGTGACGAGCGTAGGGAGCGGTGGGGCCCCGGCACATGGGAGAAAAGGCCTAGGACCCGGGGAGGAGCGCCGCCTAGGGTGCCCGCATGACTGAGGGACTGAGGCTGGAGCCGGTCACGCCGGACAACTTCGACACGGCGATCGGCATCGAGGTTGCCCCCGCGCAGCGGCGGCTGGTCGCACCGGTGGTGAAGTCCCTGGCGGAGGCGTACCTGCATCCGGAGCACGCGTGGCCCCGGCTGATCCTCGACGGGGACCGGCCGGTGGGCTTCCTGATGGCCTTCCTGGACATCGACTGGGCCGGCGACGGCACCCGGCGCGACGTCCGGTCCGGCCTGTGGCGGCTGAACATCGCCGAGGCCGAACAGCGGCGCGGCTACGGGAGGTTCGCGGTGCGTGCGGTGGCGGAGGAGATCCGGCGCCGTGGCGGGTCGCTGCTCCACGTGACCTGGGAGCCGGGCGAGGACGGGCCGGAGGGGTTCTACCTGGGGCTCGGGTTCCGGAAGACGGGCGAGGTCAGTGGCGGGCAGACCGTCGGGGTGCTGGAACTGGGCGGCGCGGGGGACGCGGGCGCCCGGAACGAGACGGGCGTCCAAAACGAGTTGGATCACCGCGGGCCGTCTGCCAGCCTGCGTGCATGACCACTGACGACGACATCCTGATCACGACCTTCGCCGAGCGCCCCGAGCTGATACCGCGGATGTACGACCTCCACGACACCTGGCCGGAGTTCGTCCAGCACGACCTGCTGTCCGCGTCCCTGCACAGCCGGGTGATCCGGGAGTTCCCCGAGTACTGCGTGGTCGCCACCGAGGGCGACCAGGTGGTGGCCCGGGCGATGAGCGTGCCGTTCAACTCCGTGCTGGAGGGCCGGGAGGAGACCCCCGACCAGGGCTGGGACCGGGTGATCGCCTGGGCGTTCCGCGACCGCGCGCTGGGCCTGGACGTCACCGCGGCGAGCGCGCTGGAGATCACCGTCGGCACCGGCCACCTCGGCAGGGGCCTGTCCTACCGGATGCTGGCCGCGATGCGCGGCGCGGTCGCCGCGCGGGGGCACGACGCGCTGCTCGCGCCGGTGCGGCCGAACGCCAAGCACCTGGAGCCGGACACCCCCATGGCCGAGTACGTCCGGCTGACCCGGGACGAGGACGGACTGCCGCGCGACCCCTGGCTGCGGGTGCACGTGCGGGCGGGCGGAGTGATCGAGAAGGTCGCCCCGGCCAGCATGACGGTCAGCGGCTCGCTCGAGCAGTGGCGGAAGTGGACCGGGCTCCCCTTCGACGCCGACGGCCCGGTACTGGTCCCCGACGCCCTCACGCCCGTCCTGTGCAGCCTCGCCCACGACCAGGCCGTGTACGTGGAACCCAACGTGTGGGTGCGCCACCGGCTGTGAACGGGCCCGCCGCCCGCCGCCCGCAGTCCGCCCCCGCCGCGCGTCACTCGCCGTCCGCCGTCCGCGGCTCACCGGTCGTCGTTCGCCGTCCAGAAAATCAAGCAAGCACGCTTGATTGATTTCCGTCCCGCTGCCATGCTCCCAAGCGCACCACCCCGCACATCGCCGTGCCCGGAGGGAGCAGTACGCCGAGATGGACGATCCGACCTCGTCGGTGATCGACGACATGCGTGCAGAGTCCGACGAACTCGACGCCTTGGTAGCCGAGTTGGACGACGAACGGTGGGCGGCACCCACGCCCGCGCCGGGCTGGGGCGTCGCCCACCAGATCGCCCACCTGGCGTGGACCGACCGGGCCGCGCTGGCCGCGATCGGTGACCGGGAGGCGTTCGACGCCGAGGTACGGCAGGCGCTCGCGGACCCCGGCGGGTACATGGACGCGCAGGCGGCGCTGGGCGCCCGCAAGCCGCCCGCGGAGCTCCTGGCCACCTGGCGGGAGGGCCGTGCCGAGCTGGCGGAGGCCCTGCACCGGGTGCCGCGAGGGACGCGCATCCCCTGGTTCGGGCCGCCGATGTCCGCGGCGTCGATGGCCACCGCACGGCTGATGGAGACCTGGGCGCACGGCCAGGACGTCGCCGACGCCCTGGGCGCCGAACGCCGTCCCACCGGCCGGCTGCGGCACATCGCCCGGCTGGGCGCGCGCACCCGCGACTTCGCGTTCCTGGTGAACGGGCTGGAGGCCCCGAAGGAGGAGTTCCACCTGGAACTCGCCTTCCCGGACGCCGGGTTGTGGACGCTCGGGCCGCAGGACGCGCCGCAGCGGGTCACCGGGTCGGGGCCGGACTTCTGCCTGCTGGTGACCCAGCGGGCCCACCGCGCCGACCTGGACCTGCGCGCCGAGGGCCCGGACGCCGACCGGTGGCTGGACATCGCGCAGTGCTTCGCCGGGCCTCCCGGCGCCGGACGCGCCCCCGGGGAGCGCGCGTGACGGCCCGCCCCCTGCGGATCGGCAACGCCTCCGGTTTCTACGGCGACCGTTTCGACGCGATGCGCGAGATGCTCACCGGCGGCGGACTCGACGTGCTGACCGGCGACTACCTCGCCGAACTGACCATGCTGATCCTCGGCCGCGACCGGCTCAAGGACCCCGAGGCCGGTTACGCCCGCACCTTCCTGCGCCAGCTGGAGGAGTGCCTGGGCCTGGCCCGCGAACGGGGCGTGCGGATCGTCGCCAACGCCGGCGGGCTCAACCCCGCCGGGCTGGCCGCCCGGATCCGTGAGCTGGCGGAGCGGCTCGGACTGCCGGTGCGGGTCGCCCACGTCGAGGGCGACGACCGCACCGCCGGGCACCCCGGTGCGCTCGCCGCCCACGCCTACCTCGGCGGCTTCGGCATCGCCGCCTGCCTGCGGGCCGGCGCCGACGTCGTGGTCACCGGCCGGGTCACCGACGCCGCCCTGGTCACCGGCCCGGCCGCCGCCCACTTCGGCTGGACCCCCGCCGACCACGACGCCCTGGCCGGCGCCGTCGTCGCCGGGCACGTGCTGGAGTGCGGCACCCAGGCCACCGGCGGCAACTACGCCTTCTTCGGCGACTTCGAGCCGCGCCGCCTGGTCCGCCCCGGCTTCCCGCTGGCGGAGATCCACGCCGACGGCACCGCCGTGATCACCAAGCACCCCGGCACCGGCGGAGTCGTCGACGTGGGCACGGTCACCGCTCAGCTCCTCTACGAGACCGGCGGAGCCCGCTACGCCGGGCCGGACGTCACCGCCCGGCTGGACACCGTCACCCTCGCCCAGGAGGGCCCCGACCGGGTCCGGATCGGCGGAGTGCGGGGCGAGGCGCCGCCGCCCACGCTCAAGGTGGGGATCAACCGGTTCGGCGGATTCCGCAACCAGGTGGAGTTCGTGCTCACCGGCCTCGACGTGGAACGCAAGGCCGCCCTGGTGCGGGAGCAGATGGAGGACGCGCTGGGCCGGGCCGAGGCGCGCCCCCGGCAGGTCGACTGGGAACTGGTCCGCACCGACCGGCCCGACGCCGCCACCGAGGAGACCGCCAGCGCGGTCCTGCGGCTGGTGGTCCGCGACCCCGACCAGCGGGCCGTCGGCCGGACCCTCAGCAGCGCGGGCATCGAACTGGCCCTGGCCAGCTACCCGGGCTTCCATGTCACCGCGCCGCCCGGCAAGGGCGCGCCCTACGGCACCTTCCACGCCGCGTACGTGCCGCAGGGCGACGTCGAGCACATCGCCGTGCTGCCGGACGGAACCCGCGAGGCGGTGCCGCCGGCGCCCGTGACACGGGAACTCGCCGGCGTCGCCGAGCCGCCGCTGCCACCGCCGCCCGCCCCCGGCCCGGTGCGCCGCGCCCCGCTGGGCCTGGTCGCCGGAGCCCGCAGCGGCGACAAGGGCGGCGACGCCAACGTCGGCGTGTGGGCCCGGAGCGACGAGGCGTGGCGGTGGCTCGCCCACACCCTCACCGTCGAGCGGTTCAAGGAGCTCCTGCCCGAGACCGAGGGGCTGACCGTCACCCGTCATCCGCTGCCCGACCTGCGCGCGCTCAACTTCGTGGTCGAGGGGATCCTCGGCGAGGGCGTGGCCGCGCAGCACCGTTTCGACCCGCAGGCCAAGGCGCTCGGCGAATGGCTGCGCGCCCGCCGCCTGGACATACCGGAGGCCCTGCTGTGACCGTGCTGCCCACGGCCCTGGACACCGACAGCCCCGAGTACGCGGCCCACCGCGCCGCGCTGCTGGAGAAGCTGGAGGCGCTGGACGCCGAACACGCCAAGGCCCTCGCGGGCGGCGGCGAGAAGTACGTCGCCCGGCACCGGGGGCGTGGGAAGCTGCTCGCCCGGGAGCGGATCGAGCTGCTCGTCGACCCCGACACCCCGTTCCTCGAGCTGTCGCCGCTGGCCGCCTGGGGCAGCGAGTACCCGGTGGGCGCGTCGATGGTCACCGGCATCGGCGTGGTCGAGGGCGTCGAGTGCCTGATCACCGCCAACGACCCCACCGTCCGCGGAGGCGCGACCAACCCGTGGGGGCTGAGGAAGGCACTGCGGGCCAACGACATCGCCCTGGCCAACCGGCTGCCCGTGGTGACCATGGTCGAGTCCGGCGGGGCCGACCTGCCCTCGCAGAAGGAGATCTTCATCCCCGGCGGCCAGGTCTTCCGCGACCTGACCCGGCTCTCGGCGGCCGGCATCCCGACCGTCGCCGTGGTGCTCGGCAACTCGACCGCGGGCGGCGCGTACATCCCCGGGATGTCCGACCACGTGATCATGGTGAGGGAGCGGTCGAAGGTCTTCCTCGGCGGTCCGCCGCTGGTGAAGATGGCCACCGGCGAGGAGAGCGACGACGAGTCGCTGGGCGGCGCGGAGATGCACGCGAGGGTCTCCGGGCTCGCCGACTACTTCGCCGTGGACGAGCTGGACGCGATCCGGCAGGCCCGCCGGGTGGTGGCCCGCCTCAACCACCGCAAGGCGCACCCGGACCCCGACCCGGCGTTCGTCGAGCCGCCGAAGTACGACCCCGAGGAACTGCTCGGCATCGTCCCCGAGGACCTGCGCACGCCGTTCGACCCGCGCGAGGTGATCGCCCGGATCGTCGACGGCTCGGACTTCGACGAGTTCAAGCCGCGCTACGGCACCAGCCTGACCACCGGCTGGGCCACCCTGCACGGCTACCCGGTCGGCATCCTGGCCAACGCGCAGGGCGTGCTGTTCAGCGCCGAGTCGCAGAAGGCCGCCCAGTTCATCCAGCTCGCCGACCAGCGCGACATCCCGCTGCTGTTCCTGCACAACACCACCGGCTACATGGTCGGCAAGGAGTACGAGCAGGGCGGCATCATCAAACACGGCGCGATGATGATCAACGCGGTGTCGAACTCGAAGGTGCCGCACCTGTCGGTCCTGATGGGCGCCTCCTACGGGGCCGGCCACTACGGCATGTGCGGGAGGGCCTACGACCCCCGCTTCCTGTTCGCCTGGCCGAGCGCGAAGTCCGCCGTGATGGGCCCGCAGCAGCTCGCCGGCGTGCTCTCCATCGTGATGCGACAGTCCGCGGCGTCGAAGGGGCAGCCCTACGACGAGGAGGGCGACAAGGCGCTGCGCGCCATGGTGGAGCAGCAGATCGAGGCCGAGTCGCTGCCGATGTTCCTGTCCGGGCGGCTCTACGACGACGGGGTGATCGACCCGCGCGACACCCGGACCGTACTGGGCATCTGCCTGTCCGCGATCCACACGGCCCCCTTCGAGGGCGTGCGCGGCGGCTTCGGCGTCTTCCGGATGTGAGGGAACTCCTGTGATCTCCAAGGTACTTGTCGCCAACCGGGGTGAGATCGCCTGCCGGGTCTTCCGCACCTGTGCGGAGCTGGGCGTGCGCACCGTCGCCGTGCACTCGGACGCGGACGCCCGGGCCCTGCACACCCGCACCGCCGACGAGGCGGTCCGGCTGCCCGGGTCGGCGCCCGCCGACACCTATCTGCGGGGCGACCTGGTCGTGAAGGCCGCCCTGGCGGCCGGCGCGGACGCGGTGCACCCGGGGTACGGCTTCCTCTCCGAGAACCCGGACTTCGCCCGCCAGGTGCGGGACGCCGGGCTGGTGTGGATCGGCCCACCCCCGGAGGCGATCGAGGCGATGGCCTCCAAGACCCGCGCCAAGGAGCTGATGGGGCTGGAGCCCCTGCGCGAGGTCACCGCGGCGGACCTGCCGGTGCTGGTGAAGGCGGCGGCGGGCGGCGGCGGGCGCGGCATGCGCGTGGTGCGCCGGCTGGAGGACCTGGAGGCCGGGCTGACGGCCGCGCGGGCCGAGGCGCTGAGCGCCTTCGGCGACGGCGAGGTGTTCGTCGAGCCCTACGTGGAGGGCGGACGCCACGTCGAGGTGCAGGTGCTGGCCGACACCCACGGCACGGTGTGGGCGCTGGGCACCCGCGACTGTTCGCTGCAGCGCCGCCACCAGAAGGTCGTCGAGGAGGCCCCGGCGCCCGGTCTCGCGCCCGGCCTGCCGGCGGAGCTCCACGCGCTGGCCGTGCGGGCGGTGCGGTCCGTGAAGTACGTCGGCGCGGGCACGGTCGAGTTCCTGGTCGCCGACGGCCGGGCCCACTTCCTGGAGATGAACACCCGGCTCCAGGTCGAACACCCCGTCACGGAGGCGGTGTTCGGGATCGACCTGGTCGCCCTCCAGCTGCGGATCGCCGAGGGCGGCGCGCTGGATCCTGAGCCGCCCGCACCGCGCGGCCACGCGGTGGAGGCCCGCCTGTACGCCGAGGACCCGGCGCGCGGCTGGGCCCCGCAGACCGGACTCCTGCACCGGATCGCCTTCCCCGGGGCGGCGGGCGTCCGGGTCGACACCGGCTTCGCCGACGGCGACCCGATCGGCGTCCACTACGACCCGATGCTCGCCAAGGTCGTCGCGCACGCCCCGACCCGGGCCGAGGCGGTCCGCAAGCTGGCCGGGGCGCTGGAGCGGGCGGCCGTGCACGGGCCGGTCACCAACCGGGACCTGCTGGTGAACTCGCTGCGGCACGAGGAGTTCGTCACCGGACGGATGGACACCGGCTTCTACGACCGGCACCTCGCCGAGCTGACCGCGACCGCCGCCGATCCGCTCGCCCCGCTGGCCGCCGCGCTGGCCGCCGCGGCGACGGGCCGCGGCCGGTTCGGCGGCGGCTGGCGCAACGTTCCCTCGCAGCCGCAGACCCGCCGGTACCGGGCGGGGGAGACGGAGCACGAGGTCTCCTACCGCTGGACCCGGCAGGGACTCGCGGCCGACGCGGCGGACGTGGTGCAGGCCGGCCCCGCACTGGTCGTCCTGGAGACCGGGGGCGTGCGGCGCCGGTACGAGGTGGCCCGGTACGACGGCGGGCAGGTCTTCGTGAACGGTGCCGCGCTCACCGAGCTGCCCCGGTTCCCCGAGCCGGAGACCCGCCGGGAGCCCGGTTCACTGCTCGCGCCGATGCCCGGCACCGTCGTCCGGGTCGCCGAGGGCCTGGCCGTCGGCTCCGAGGTCACCGAGGGCCGACCACTGCTGTGGCTGGAGGCGATGAAGATGGAGCACCGCGTCACCGCCCCGGTCTCCGGCACCCTGACGGCACTGCACGCCGAACCCGGCCGCCAGGTCGAGGTCGGCGCGCTGCTCGCCGTCGTCCAGGCACCGCCGAAGGAAGCGGACCGTTCCGCCGACCACGAGGAGAGCCAGTGAGCGTCGTCATCGAGACCGAGGAGCACAAGGCGCTGCGGGAGGCCGTCGCCGCGCTGGGCCGCCGCTACGGGCGGGCGTACGTCACCCGGGCGATGGAGGAGGGCAAGGGCCCCGAGGAGCTGTGGAGCGAGGCGGGCAAGCTGGGCTACCTCGGGGTGAGCCTGCCCGAGGAGTACGGCGGCGGGGGCGGCGGCATCCAGGAGCTGTCCCTGGTGCTGGAGGAGCTCGGCGCGGCGGGCTGCCCGCTGCTCCTGCTGGTGGTCTCCCCGGCCATCTGCGGCACGATCATCGCCCGCTACGGCACCGAGGAGCAGAAGCGGGAGTGGCTGCCGGGCCTGGCCGACGGCAGCAGGATCATGTCGTTCGGCATCACCGAGCCGGACGCCGGGTCCAACAGCCACCGCATCACCACGACCGCGCGGCGCGACGGCGACCAGTGGGTGCTCAACGGCCGGAAGGTCTTCATCTCCGGCGTGGACATCTCCGACGCCACCCTGATCGTGGGCCGCACCGAGGACGCCCGCACCGGCAAGCTCAAGCCCGCCCTGTTCATCGTCCCGCGCGACACGCCGGGCTTCCACCGCACCGTGCTCGACATGGAACTGGCCGCCGCCGAGAAGCAGTTCGAGCTGGTCCTCGACGACGTGCGGCTGCCCGCCGACGCGCTGGTCGGCGACGAGGACGCGGGGCTCCTCCAGCTCTTCGCCGGGCTCAACCCGGAACGGGTGATGACCGCCGCCTTCGCCGTGGGCATGGCCCGGTACGCGCTCGCCAGGGCCGTCGAGTACGCCAAGGAGCGGCAGGTCTGGAAGGCCCCCATCGGCGCCCACCAGGCCATCCAGCACCCGCTGGCGGTCGCGCACATCGAGGTGGAGACCGCCAAGCTGATGATGCAGAAGGCCGCCCACCTCTGTGACGCCGGCGACGACCTGGCCGCGGGCGAGGCCGCCAACATGGCGAAGTACGCGGCGGGCGAGGCCTGCGTGAAGGCGGTGGACACCGCCGTGCACACCCTGGGCGGCAACGGCCTCACCAAGGAGTTCGGCCTCGCCTCGCTGGTCAACGCGGCGCGGGTGGCCCGGATCGCCCCGGTCAGCCGGGAAATGATCCTGAACTTCGTCTCGCATCAGACGCTGGGTCTTCCCAAGTCCTACTGATATCGCCATATTTGGCGGCCACGCCCCAGCAGGGGCGCACATCGGCACAGCGTCGTGCGACAAGGAGCCTTCATGTTCCGCAGCGAGTACGCAGATGTCCCCGCCGTCGAGGAGCCCATCCACGACGCGGTGCTCGGCCGGGCCGCCGAACGCGGCGACACCCCCGCACTGATCGACGGCACGAACGGCATGACCCTGACCTACGCCCAGGTCGACGCCTTCCACCGCAGGGTGGCGGCCGGCCTGGCGGAGGCCGGACTGGTCAAGGGGGACGTGCTCGCCCTGCACAGCCCCAACACGGTCGCCTTCCCGATCGCCTTCTACGCGGCGACTCGGGCGGGCGCGGCCGTCACCACCGTCCACCCGCTGGCCACCGCCGAGGAGTTCGCCAAGCAGCTCACCGACTCCTCGGCGCGCTGGATCGTCACCGTCTCGCCGCTGCTGGAGACCGCGAAGGCGGCGGCGGAGCTCGCGGGCGGCGTCCAGGAGATCTACGTCTGCGACAGCGCCCCCGGACACCGGTCGCTGATGGACTTCCTGGGCTCCACCGCCCCCGAGCCGCAGGTCCCGGTCGATCCGGCCGAGGACGTCGCGGCCCTGCCGTACTCCTCGGGCACCACCGGCACCCCCAAGGGCGTGATGCTCACCCACCGGTCGATCGCCACCAACCTCGCCCAGCTGGAGCCGGCGGTGCCGACCGGGGAGGGCGAGCGGATCCTCGCCGTCCTGCCCTTCTTCCACATCTACGGGCTCACCGCCCTGATGAACGCCCCGCTCAGGCAGGGCGCCACCGTGGTGGTGCTGCCCCGCTTCGAGCTGGACGTCTTCCTCGCCGCCGTCGAGAAGCACCGGATCACCGCCCTCTACGTCGCCCCGCCGATCGTGCTGGCCCTCGCCAAGCACCCCGCGGTGGACGGCTACGACCTCTCCTCGGTGCGGTACGTCATCAGTGCCGCCGCACCGCTGGACGCCGAGCTGGCGCAGGCGTGCCGGACGCGGCTCGGGGTGCCGTCGGTCGGCCAGGCCTACGGCATGACCGAGCTGTCGCCCGGCACCCACGTCGTCCCGCCGTCCGCGCAGGACGCCCCGCCCGGCACCGTCGGCAAGCTGATCGCCGGCACCGAGATGCGGATCGTCTCGCTGGATGACCCGGAGAAGGACCTCGGCCCGGGCGCGACCGGCGAGATCCTGATCCGCGGCCCGCAGGTCATGAAGGGCTACCTGGGCCGACCCGAGGCCACCGACGCCATGGTCGACGCCGACGGCTGGCTGCACACCGGCGACGTCGGCCGGGTCGACGAGGACGGCTGGCTCTTCGTGGTGGACCGGGTCAAGGAACTGATCAAGTACAAGGGCTACCAGGTCGCCCCCGCCGAGCTGGAGGCACTGCTGCTCACCCACCCCGGCATCGCCGACGCGGCGGTCATCGGGGTCTACGACGACGACTCCAACGAGGTCCCGGCCGCCTTCGTGGTCCGCCAGGCCGGGGCGGAGGAGCTGACCGGGGCGGACGTGACGGCCTATGTCGCCGAACGCGTCGCCCCGTACAAGCGGGTGCGGCGGGTCACCTTCGTCGACGCCGTGCCGCGCGCGGTCAGCGGCAAGATCCTGCGACGCGAACTGAGGGAACGAGCATGAGGGAAGGCACATGACGGACACATCCGCGGACCTGGTGCGGCGGTCGGACGAGCGGGGCGTCGCCACGCTCGTCCTGGACTCGCCGGCCAACCGCAACGCCCTGTCGGCCGCCCTGGTCGGGCGGCTGGCCGGGCTGCTCGAAGCGTGCGCCGAGGACCAGGACGTGCGGGCGGTGGTGCTCACCCACACCGGCACCACCTTCTGCGCCGGCGCCGACCTGCGCGACCCGCCGCCGCCCGAGGCGCTGACCGGGCTGCTGCGGCGGATGCTGGAACTGCCCAAGCCGGTGGTCGGACGGGTGGACGGACATGTGCGGGCCGGCGGGTTCGGGCTGCTCGGCGCCTGCGACATCGTCGCCGCCTCCTCGGCGCGGTCGACCTTCGCCCTGACCGAGGTGCGGATCGGGGTGGCCCCGGCCGTCGTCTCGCTCACCCTGCTGCCCCGCGTCGAACCCCGCGCCCTGTCCCGCTACTACCTCACCGGTGAGCGCTTCGACGCCGCCGAGGCCGCGCGGATCGGCCTGGTGACGGCGGCGGGCGAGGACGTCGACCAGGTGCTGGAGCCGGTCCTGGACGGTCTGCGCCGCGCCTCCCCGCAGGCCCTCGCCCGGACCAAACCGCTGGTCACGGCTAAGGTGCTGGAGAACTTCGACCGGGACGCGGAAGAACTGTCCGCGCTCTCGGCCCGGTTGTTCTCCTCCGACGAGGCGCGAGAGGGGATGACCGCCTTCCTCGAGCGACGGGATCCCGCGTGGGTGATGTGAACCAGGCGACGTCCGCGGCGGCGCGCGCCCCCAAGCAGGACCGCAGCCGGGCCACCCGGCAGCGGCTGCTGGAGGCCGCCGTCGCCTGCCTCGCCGAACACGGCTGGGCGGGCTCCACGGTCGCCGTCGTCGCCGAACGGGCCGGCGTCTCCCGGGGCGCCGCCCAGCACCACTTCCCCACCCGCGAGGACCTGTTCACCGCGGCCGTCGAGCACGTCGCCGAGGAACGCTCCACCGCCCTGCGGGAGTTGTTCCCGCGGGGCGCGGCGGGGGACCGCCGGGCCGTGGTCGAGGAGATCGTCGCCCTCTTCACCGGGCCGGTCTTCCGCGCCGCCCTCGCCCTGTGGGTGGCCGCCTCCAACGAGGAGCAGCTGCGCGGCCGGGTCACCGAGCTGGAGGCCCGCGTCGGCCGGGAGACCCACCGCACGGCCGTGGAGCTGCTGGGCGTGGACGAGTCACGGCCGGGCGTGCGGGAGACCGTGCAGGGGCTGCTGGACATGGCCCGCGGCCTGGGCCTGGCCAACCTGCTCAGCGACGACACCGCGCGCCGCGCGCGGGTGGTGGCCCAGTGGGCGGCGCTGCTCGACGAGGCGCTGGGGGCGCCGAAGGCGGCCTGAGGCGGGACCGGGGCCGGCCTCGGCCGGGACCCGGGGCGGGACCCGGGGCGGCGTGGGCCGGACGGGGTCAGGGGCTGAGGCGCTCGATCCGCCAGCCGCCGCCGGGGCGGGCGACGTAACGCAGCCGGTCGTGCAGCCGGTTGGTGCGGCCCTGCCAGAACTCCACGCTCCGCGGCGTGACGCGGAACCCGCCCCAGTGCGGCGGCACCGGCACCTGCTCGTCGGCCGGGTAGCGGGCGTCCAGGTCGGCGAAGGCCTGGTCCAGCTCCTCGCGTGAGCCGATCACCGTGGACTGCTCACTGGCCCAGGCGCCCAGCTGGGAGCCGTGCGGCCGGGTGCGGAAGTAGGCGGCCGTCTCGTCGCGCCCGGTGCGGGTGGCGACGCCGGTCACGATCACCTGCCGGGCCAGCGGGTACCACGGGAACAGCAGCGAGACGTGCGGGTTCTCGGTCAGCTCGCGGCCCTTGCGGGAGCCGTAGTTGGTGTAGAAGACGAACCCGTGGTCGTCGACGTGCTTGAGCAGCACGGTGCGGGAGCTGGGGCGGCCCTCCGCGTCGGCCGTGGAGACCACCATCGCGTTGGGCTCGAACACCGCGGGGTTCTCCGTCGCGTCCCGGAACCAGCGGCCGAACTGCTCCACGGGCGTGCCGGCGAGCTGGGACCGGACCAGCCCTTCCGCCTGGTACTGCCTGCGCATCGCGGCCGGGTCGGGCACGGGGGCGAGAACGGTGTCGTCGGACCTGTCGAGGGCGGCTTCTCGGTCGTTCACGCGATCATCTTGCCGTATGCGCAGGTGCGTTCGGTCGCGGTCCGGTGAAGCGGGGGGAACGGTACGGAGAAGTCCACGGAAGCGCGCCCGAGGCCGGTTGGTGGCACTCAGTGCCGCGCCTCTCCCCAAAAGTGGCACTCCTGGATACGATCCGGGGCACGGGGCTGACCGTCAACCGCCGAGGAGCCGCACATGTCCGACTTCGTTCCCGGGCTCGAAGGAGTCGTCGCGTTCGAGACGGAGATCGCCGAACCGGACAGGGAGGGCGGCGCCCTGCGCTACCGGGGCGTCGACATCGAGGACCTGGTGGGCAAGGTCACCTACGGTCACGTCTGGGGTCTGCTGGTCGACGGATCGTTCAACCCGGGCCTGCCGCCCGCCGAGCCCTTCCCCATCCCGGTCCACTCCGGCGACGTCCGCGTCGACGTGCAGGCGGCGCTGGCGATGCTCGCCCCGGTGTGGGGGCTGAAGCCGCTGCTGGACATCTCCGTCGAACAGGCCCGTGACGACCTCGCCCGGGCCGCCGTGATGGCGCTCTCCTACGTCGCCCAGTCGGCGCGCGGCCAGGGCGTGCCGATGGTCCCGCAGAAGGAGATCGACAAGGCGAACTCCATCGCCGAACGGTTCATGATCCGCTGGCGCGGCGAGCCCGACCCCAAGCACGTCGCGGCCGTCGACGCCTACTGGACCTCGGCCGCCGAGCACGGCATGAACGCCTCCACCTTCACCGCGCGCGTCATCGCCTCCACCGGCGCGGACGTGGCCGCGGCGCTCTCCGGCGCGGTCGGCGCGATGTCCGGGCCGCTGCACGGCGGGGCGCCCTCGCGGGTGCTGGGCATGATCGAGGAGATCGAGCGCACGGGGGACGCGGAGGCCTACGTGCGGGGCGCGCTGGACCGCGGCGAGCGGCTGATGGGCTTCGGCCACCGCGTCTACCGTGCCGAGGACCCGCGCGCCCGGGTGCTGCGCCGCACCGCCCGCGAGCTGGGCGCGCCGCGCTACGAGGTCGCCGAGGCGCTGGAGAAGGCCGCGCTGGCCGAGCTGCACGCGCGGCGGCCGGACCGGGTGCTCGCCACCAACGTGGAGTTCTGGGCGGCGATCGTCCTGGACTTCGCGCAGGTGCCGGCGCACATGTTCACGTCGATGTTCACCTGCGCCCGCACGGCGGGGTGGTCGGCGCACATCCTGGAGCAGAAGCGGACGGGGCGGCTGGTGCGGCCCTCCGCGCGGTACGTCGGCCCGGGGGAGCGGCCGGTCGAGGACATCGACG
Organism: Streptomyces abyssomicinicus; assembly: GCF_008974245.1. Taxonomy (GTDB): domain Bacteria; phylum Actinomycetota; class Actinomycetes; order Streptomycetales; family Streptomycetaceae; genus Streptomyces; species Streptomyces abyssomicinicus. The sequence goes on from NZ_BBZI01000011.1 coordinate 182,864, forward strand.
GCCACGGGGACATCGCGCGGGACTGACGCGGGCGCCCTCGCCGGGGCACGGAACGACCCGCGAGCTCGGGTCCCACGGAAGGGGGCCGGCCGGACGTGCCGGCGAGCTCGCGGGTCGGGTGACTGCTTGGTCTGGGCCTCGGCCCGCGACCGGTGTACTGCGCGTGGTCACGAGCCGTCAGCCCGCAGCCACCTCACGCGTCCGGGTGTCACTCATGTACCCGATCACCTCCTTTCCCGTGTAGCCCCACCGTACGACCGGCCCCGTCCACGGGACAACGCCTTTTTTCCCCACCCTGCCCGGCGGTCCGCGGGCGGGTGGTTCCGTCTCTGCCGAAAGGTCTGTCGGGGAGGCACGCCGGTGGAGTTGAATGGGACCCCCACGGCCCAGTACAGGGGGTAGCACCGTGACCGCTCCGACCGGCGAGGACCAGTGCGGCGACCGGTTGCTCGCCGCACTTCTGAACGGCATGGACGCCGCCCTCTGCGCCTTCGACGCCGACGGCGTGGTGACCCACTGGAACCGCGAGGCGGAGCGCGTCCTCGGCTGGACCGCCGCCGAGGCGGTCGGCCGCCGCGGCCTGTCCGGGTGGGCGGTCCGCCCCGCCGACGCCGCCGAGACCGAGTCCCGCCTGCTGGGCGCGATGCACGCCCCCGGACGCCGGGTCCACGACTTCGCGCTGCTCACCAAGGACGGCGGCCGGGTGCTGGTGCGCACCCAGTCCGCCGCCGTCCCCGGCCCGGACGGCAAGCCGGCCGGCGTCTACCTCGCCTTCGGTCCCGCCGACGCGCAGACCGACCTCGAACGTTCCCTCGCGCTGAGCGAGGCGCTGTTCAACGACGCCTCCTGGGGCGTCGTCCTGGTCGACGCGGACCTTCGCCCCGCCGTGGTCAACGCCCACGCCGCCCGCGCCTTCGGACAGGGCCGCGGCGCGCTGCTCGGGCGTCCGCTGGGCGAGGTGCTGAGCGAGGGCGTGCGGGAGGTGGAGGCCGCGCTCACCCACGTCCTCGCCCAGGGCGCGCCCCCGGCCCCCGCCGACCTGTGGGTCACCCTGAGATCCGGCACCGAGGAGCGCCGCCGCTGCTGGCGCAGCGGCTTCCTGCGGCTGGCCTCGCCCCTCACCGAGGAACCGGTGCCGCTCGGCGTGGGCTGGATGTTCCAGGACGTCACGGAGGCCCGCACCACCGAGCAGGAGGCCGCGGTCACCCGCTTCCGCGCCGCCCAGCTGCACCGGGCGTCCCGCGCGGCCGCCGAGTGCGAGGACCCGGCGGAGGCGGCCGCCGTCCACCTCGACTTCGCCCTGGCGGGCTTCGCCGACCACGCCCTGCTGGACCGGTCGGCCACCGGGACGGCCCCGGACGACGAGGGGGAGGCCCCGGTCCGGCTCGTGCGCGCGACGGCGACGCCGTACGGCACGCCCGGCTCCGGCGAGCGCTCGGACCCCTCGGGCCTGCCGGTGCCGTACCCGCCGGGGCACCCCGCGGTGCGGTGCGCGCAGCGCGGGGGCACGGTGCGGGTCTCCGCCGCCGCGGGACACGCCGAGCAGTGGCCGCCGGGCGCCGCGCACGCCCTGTGCGTCCCGCTGCGCAGCCGTGGGCGCACCCTGGGCGTGGTCACCTTCCTGCGCGGCGCGGCCCGCGGTCCGTTCGGCCGTCACGACGTCGCGCACGGCGAGGAGGTCGCGGGCCGGGTGGCCGCCGCCCTGGACCTGGCGGCGGCGACGGGCGACACGGGCTGAGCGGCCGCCCGCCCGCCGGCCGCCCTGCCCGCCGGCCGCCGTCGCCGGTCGCGGGCGCTGTTCTCCCGCATGCGGGACATGTACGGCCTGGGCCGGGCGCGGCACCACCTGGCGCGGGTGACCCCGCGACCAACGGGCCGCGCGCGCCGGCCTGCCGCGGAACCGGCCGCCGCCCGTCGGCCGCCCTGCCCGTCGGCTGCCGACTGCCTGCTGTGCCCGTCGCCCGCCGGCTGCCGCCCGCCTCAGTGCTGGTGGAAGATCCGTTCCCGGTACCGCTCGAACACCGCGTCGTTCCAGTCGCGGCCCCCGTCCACGTTCCCGGACCGCAGCAGCGGCGGCTCGACGCCCCGCTCGGTCAGCTCGCCGGCCGCCGTCGCCATCACGGCCTGCATGATCGCGGACGTGACGACCGTGGAGGCGGACGCGAACGGCGCGCCGGCCCCGTCCAGCGTCAGCTCGGCGTCCCCGACGGCGATCTTGGAGTCGATCACGACGTCGCAGTGGTCCTTGAGGAAGGTGCCCGAGGCGTGGCCCGGCGAGGTCTGCCGGGCGTAGGCGACCGACGTCACCCCCACCACGCGCACCCCCCGCCCGCGGGCCACGGACGCCATCTCCACCGGCAGCGCGTTGCGCCCCGACAGGGAGATCACCACCAGCAGGTCCCCGGCGCGCAGCGCGGAGACGTCGAGCACCGTGGTGGCGAGCCCCTCGACCCGTTCCAGCGCGGAGCCGAGGGTGGCGGGGCGCACGTCGACCCCGGTCAGCCCCGGTACCGAGAGCAGGTTCATCAGCGCCAGGCCGCCCGCCCGGTAGACCACGTCCTGCGCGGCGAGCGACGAGTGTCCCGCGCCGAACGCGAACAGCCGCCCGCCGCCGGTCACCGTGTCCGCGATCAGTTCACCGGCCGCGGTGATCGCCGCCGTCTCCTCCTCCCGCACCCGCCGCAGCAGATCCTGCGCCGCGTCGAAGTACCGGCCGACCAGATCGTCCCCGAGACCGCTCACCGGCTCCGGCTCCCTCCTGTGTGTGGATGATCACCGTGAGGTCTGGACCACAGTGGTGTCAACGGGGGGCAACGGGGGCATCCCCCGTTGCTCAAGGGGCAGACGGGAGACGAACCGGCCTCGAACGGTTTCTCCGGCAGGGCACGGTTGTCGGCCGCATGCGTAAGAATTGGATGCGGAGTCGGCGCGCCGCCCGGAGCAGCCGGGCAGGCCGGACCGTCGAGGCTGCGCGCGGCTTATCGGCAGATGTATTGCGAGGGGCACGTATGTCCGGACTGATCGACACGACGGAGATGTATCTCCGCACCATCCTCGAGCTGGAGGAGGAAGGTGTGGTCCCCATGCGCGCCCGTATCGCCGAGAGGCTGGACCAGAGCGGTCCGACGGTCAGCCAGACGGTGGCGCGCATGGAGCGGGACGGCCTGCTCTCGGTCGCCAGCGACCGTCACCTGGAGCTGACCGACGAGGGCCGCCGGCTGGCGACGCGGGTGATGCGCAAGCACCGGCTGGCCGAGTGCCTGCTGGTGGACGTCATCGGCCTGGAGTGGGAGCAGGTGCACGCCGAGGCCTGCCGCTGGGAGCACGTGATGAGCGAGGCCGTCGAGCGCCGCGTCCTCGAACTGCTCCGGCACCCGACGGAGTCGCCCTACGGCAACCCGATCCCCGGCCTGGACGAGCTCGGCCAGGACGCCGTCGCCGACCCGTTCCTCGACGACAGCATGGTGTCGCTGGCCGACCTGGAGCCCGGATTCGAGGGCAAGACGGTGGTCGTGCGCCGGATCGGCGAGCCCATCCAGACGGACGCACAGTTGATGTACGCGCTGCGGCGGGCCGGGGTGCAGCCCGGTTCGGTGGTCAGCGTGACCGAGTCCGCCACCGGTGTCCTGGTCGGCAGCGGCGGCGAGGCGGCGGAGCTCGACAGCGAGGTCGCCTCGCACGTTTTTGTGGCCAAGCGCTGAGACCTCCCGGCGGCCGGGGCGCCGGCTCTCCGTGGGCCGGGGCGTCGGCCCCGCGCCGGTTCCCCGCGCCGGTTCCCCGCGCCCGCGCCTGGCGGTGACGCTCCCGCCGGGCGGCAGTGCGCTCCCCCGGGCGGTGGCCCGCTCCTATGGGGTGGCGCGCCGCCCGTTGTGCGCCCTCTTTGCGCCGTCCGCCTTTTCAAGGTGGCTCGCCGTGCGGCAGGCTGGTGTGCGAGGCATATGACCGGAGGACCCCGCCCCGAGGGGCGACCCACGCAACGGGGCCCCGGCGCGGCCAGAGCCGTGCCGGGGCCCGTCCTCCCCTGCGCCGACCTGGAGCCCCGAGCTCCCGAGGTCGGCAGTCCCCGCGGACCCCTGTCCCCGAGTGGTCCGCCTCCCGCTCAAGATCTCCCCCCGACGACGACGGTCAATCCCCGGCCGTGGTCACTCGAACGAGGGGTGTCGGCGACATGAAACCGTGTTTTCGAATAGAGATTCGATAGTCTGCGTTGTGGGGGCGCAAAGCAGCGCACAACCGGGCAGACAGGCGTAAGGACGGGCGCGCGTCAGGGCGCGCATTGAGGGGGCACGGATGGCACGGCGGATCGACGTGACCGGAGCGGGCGGCCTGCGGCTGGTCGCCTGGGAGTTCGCCGACCCCCCGAAGCCGGACGGGCGGGCCGGTCCGCAGGGGTCCGCCGACGAGGTGCCGGTACCCGGCGGGCCCGTGGACGGGCCGTCCCAGGGGCCGGGGATCCTCTTATTGCACGGCCTGCTGGGCCGGGCCTCGCACTGGGCGGAGACCGCCCGCGGCCTGTCCGGCGACTGCCGTGCCGTGGCGCTCGACCAGCGGGGGCACGGCCTCAGCGAGCGTCCCGCCGGGCCCGCCGGGCTGGCCCCGGAGGCGTTCCTCGCCGACGCCGAGGCCGCGCTGGAGCAGCTGGGTCTCGGGCCCGCCGTGGTGGTGGGGCACGGCATGGGCGCGCTGATCGGGTGGCGTCTGGCCGCCGCGCGGCCCGACCTGGTGCGCGGGCTGGTCCTGGCGGAGATGCGGGCCTCGGCCGTGGGGGCGGCCTGGCAGCGGGAGTGGGAGGACTGGCTGGCCGCCTGGCCCGCGCCGTTCGCCACGCTGGAGGAGGTCCGCGAGTGGTTCTCCCGCGACCCGTGGGTGGAGCGGCCCAGCAAGGCCCGTGGCGCCTACTACGCCGAGGTGATGAGCCCCGCGCCGGACGGCTGGCGCCCCGTCTTCGATCCCGAGCAGATGCGGCTGGCCCGCCGCGGCTGGGCCTTCGACGCCCACTGGGAGGAGCTGGCGCAGGTGCCCTGCCCCGCCCTGGTGGTGCGGGGGGTGGACGGCCTGCTGGGCCGGGCCGAGGCGCACGAGATGGTCAGGGTGCTGCCGCGCGGCGAGTACGCGGAGATCCCCGACGCCGGCCACCTGCTCCACCACGAGCAGCCGGAGGCCTGGCAGGAGGTGCTGACCCGGTTCCTCCAGGGCGTCCTGACGCCGTGACCCGCCGCGGCCCGGCGCCCCGCCACGGGGCATGTCGGGTACGGACGGTGACGCCCCGTCGGGCACCGGAGCGGTGCGACCCGGACGCCCGGCCCAGGCAGCTGGCGCCGCGGCCCAGGCTGCCCGGCCCGGCACCGAGCGTCGCCCCGCGTCGCTCCGGCCCGGCGTCGGAGCCGGGGTCTCAGCCTCCGTCGGCGGCGAGGGTCTCGGGCAGCCGGTTCTGCCGCTCGGGGGCGCGGTGGTGGCTCTGGCGTCCGGCCGGATGCCGGAGTGGTGGCGGCTCGGGGCCGGGCCCGCGCGGGAGCGGAGGCCGGTGGACCCCGTGTACTGACGGCCCGCTGCACCCGTGGCTCGGTGGCCCGCGTAGGTGCGGCCCGGCGGGCAGAGGTCTTGGTCTTCGCTGACGGCGACGAGGGTCTCGGGCAGCCGGTTCTGCTGCTCGGGGGGCGCGGTGGTGGCTCTGGTGTCCGGCCGGATGCCGGAGTGGTGGCCCGGCCCGCGCGGGAGGGTCGGCCTCGTGCTGCCGCGCGGCTGCGGCCCGGGGGCGGAGGCCTCGGTCTTCGCCGGCGGCGGTATCCCGGCAGGGCCTCTGCCGCTCGGGGAGTTCCTGCCGGTCTTGGCTTCCGGCCAGGTGCGGGAGGGGTGGCTGTCGGACCCCGGCGCACCGGCGGACCGGTGCAGGCGTACCGGCGGACCTGCGCGTCAGCCCTTGCTGACGGCGGTGAGGATCTCGGGGAGTCGCTCGGCCGCCCGGGGCGCGGCCAGCCGCAGCCCGGCCACCGTGAGGAGGGCGCCGTAGGCCGTGCCCACCGGCAGCAGCAGCCAGCTCCACGCGGCGGCGTGCCCGGCGACGTGCAGCCATACGGTCAGCGCGATCACCGGGGTGGACAGCAGCGCCGCGCCGGCCATGCCGCCGAAGATCGCCATCCACACCAGCCCCACCTGGCCGGGCGCCACGTTCCGGTTGCCCTCGGGCGGGATGGAGTAGGGGTGGCGCACCGAGGCCCACGCGCCGGTCGCCATCATCGCGCCGAGCAGCGACAGCGAGAGCCCCAGGGCCTCCGGGAGCCGGTCCCAGTCACCCAGCACCGCCACCGTCGCCACGCAGACCAGGACCGAGTACGGCACCGCGTACGCCATCAGCGCCAGCGCCCGCCCCCACAGCTCGCGCAGCGCGTCCCGGGGCGAGGAGATGGTCATCGCGACCATCCAGAAGCCCGAGTAGTCCTGGCCGAACTGGTTGTACATCATCGAGCCGAGCATCCCGGCGGCGAAGCAGGCGAAGTAGACCGAACCCGATCCCTGGAACGCGTTGAACAGCGGCACGATCAGCCCGACGGCCAGCGAGATCACCAGCGCCGCACGGGTCTTGGGGTCGCGCCAGGCGTAACGCAGGCTGCGTTCCATCACCGTGGGGATCCGGCCGGGCGGCAGCAGCCTGGCGAGTCCGAAGGCCCCGGGACGCCGTGCGGCACGGACGGCGGCCGGTTCCGCGGCCTGGAGGGTGGAGGCGTCCGGCGCCGTCATCAGCCGGGTCAAGGTGGCCGACCACCAGCGCAGCGCCAGCGTCAACGCCAGCGCCGTGAGCGCCAGTTGGGCCAGCGCGGCACCGTAGTAGCCGTCGCCCGCCGAGTCGACGGCGCCGATCGCGGAGGCCGGTGGCACCCAGCGCAGCACCTCCGCGAACGGGTCGAGCTGCGCCAGCCCCGAGGAACCGAGGCGCTGCACACCGAAGTTGACGGCCTGCGCGCCGATCGCCACGATCAGGCCGCTGACCACGGCCAGGTCGCGTCCGCGGCGGCTGGAGAGCAGCCGGGTGTTGGCGGTGACCACGGCGCGGGCCAGCGCCACGCAGGTCAGCAGGGCCAGCGGCACCGCGACCACCGCGGTCACCGCGCCGGCCGGGCCCCGCGCCACGGCGGCCGCCGAACCGGCCAGCAGACAGAGCGTGAACAGCGGCCCGATGCCCACCAGCGACGCGGCCAGCAGCGCCCGGACCAGTGGGCGCGGCCGCAGCGGCAGCAGGACCAGTCGGGTCGCGTCGAGCGTCTCGTCGCCGCTGGACGAGAAGAGCGGCATCACCGCCCAGCCCAGGGCCAGCAGCGCGGTGATCGGCACCACCACGGAGGCGGCGTGCGGGTTGCCGCGCAGCAGGAGCAGCCCCAGCAGCAGGAAGGCGGCCAGCAGCAGCACCATGACCGCGGAGGCGATGTACGCGGCGCGGCGGCCGCCGGAGCGGCGCAGGCCGTTGCGCATGATCGCCAGCTTCAGCCGGACCATCACGCCGGTGACCGAACCCGGCCGCCGCACGGTGGCCGACGCGGGTGCGGGTGCGGGTGCCGGTGCCGGTGCCGGCACTGGTGCGTGCCCGGGAGCCGGTGCGGGCCCGGGCGCCGGTGCCGGCGGGGACGTCGGCTCGGACGAGGGGCCCGGCTCGGGCGGGGTCACCGGGCGCCGCCCAGCCAGTCCAGGCTGCTGCCCGCGTCCCGGTCGCCCGCTCCGACCAGCTCCAGGAACGCCTGCTGGAGCGAGGGCGCGGTGCCGCGTACCTCCTCCAGCGTCCCCGCGGCGCGGATCCGGCCCGCGGCCAGCACCGCCACCCAGTCGCAGAGCGACTCGACCAGCTCCATCACGTGGGAGGAGAACACCACCGTCGCCCCGGACGCGGTGTACCGCTCCAGGACGGTGCGGATCGTCTGCGCGGAGACCGGGTCGACGCCCTCGAAGGGCTCGTCGAGGAAGAGCACCTCCGGGTTGTGCAGCAGGGCGGAGGCCAGGCCGATCTTCTTCCGCATGCCGGTGGAGTAGTCGACGACCAGCTTGTCGCGGGCGGCGGACAGGTCCAGCACCTCGATCAGCTGGGCGGCGCGCTTGTCGGTCTCGTCGCCGGGCAGGCCGCGCAGACGGCCCGCGTAGGAGAGGAGTTCGCCCCCGGACAGCCGCTCGAAGAGCCGCAGCCCCTCGGGGAGGACCCCGATCCTCGCCTTCACCTCGGCGGGGTCGCGCCACACGTCGTGTCCGACGACCTCCACCCGGCCCTGGTCGGGGCGGAGCAGGCCGGTGATCATGGAGAGGGTGGTGGTCTTGCCCGCCCCGTTGGGACCGACCAGCCCGACGAACCGCCCGGCGGGCAGCTCCAGGTCGATCCCGCCCACGGCGACGTGCTCGCCGAAGCGTTTCCAGAGGCCTTCCACGCGTACGGCGGCGTTCATCGCATCCCTCCGCAGAACTGGAACCGGCGCCGGCACCGGGTACAGGACCGACCCTATGCCCCGTCCCGCCGACCCTCACCTCCGTGACGACTCCGGGCCCCCTCCGGTTCCTCGCCCCGCAGGCGCCGGGCCGGGCGGCCGGGGAAGACCGCCTGTCACCACCGTGCGACGAAAACCGCCCCGCCACCTGACGCCCCGTCTAGTGTGGCGCCCAGTTCACCATCCACGAACTACTGGCGGGTCGCACGCACGAGGGGGACGAGATGAACGGGCATCCGGGCGGTCTTCCCGGCATGGTGATCGCGGGCCGGTACGAGCTGCTACGCCGCCTGGGGCGGGGCGCCATGGGTGTGGTCTGGGAGGCACTGGACACGCGCCTGGACCGGAAGGTGGCCGTCAAGGAAATGGTGTACCCGGATCCGGGATCCGCGGCCTCCGACATCCGGGCGCAGTGGGTGGGCCGCGCTCACCGTGAGGCCAGGACCGTCGCCAGGGTCGGCCATCGGAACGTGATCTCCGTACACGACGTGATCGACGGCCACGGCGACGGCGGCGACGACGACCAGGTCTGGATCGTGATGGAACTGCTCGACGCCCGCTCGCTGGCCGACATGCTGAAACCCCGGGAACCGCTCTCCGTGCCGCACGCCGCCCGGATCGGCCTCCAGGTGCTGCGAGGGCTTGCCGCCGTGCACGAGGCGGGGGTGCTGCACCGGGACGTGAAGCCCAGCAACATCCTCTTCCGTGCCGACGGCAGCGCGCTGCTGACGGACTTCGGCGTCGCCACCTATGAGGGGGCGACGCAGCTCACCGGGTCGAACGATGTCATCGGCTCCGCTCCTTACCTCGCCCCGGAACTGCTCACCCGCGAGCCGGGACCGTACCCGGCGACAGCGGCCTCCGACCTCTGGGCGCTGGGTGTGACGCTCTACGAGATGGTGGAAGGCAGACGCCCCTTCGTGGGCGACAAGTTGCAGATCATGAACTCCATCGTTCGGGATCCGCTTCCTCCTCTGCGCTTCGGCGGGCTGCTCACCCCGCTGATCGAGGACCTTCTGCGGAAGGATCCGCTGCGGCGGCCGAGCGCGCGGGCACTGGAGATGATGCTGGAGGAGATCACCCGGGACATCCCCGCCCCCACGGCCCCGCCCGCGCCACGGCCGGAGAAGGCCGCGGAGCAGGCCGTGCCCGGGGAGCAGGGCCCGCCGCCCACGACCGTCGGCACGGGGGGTCCCGGCCCCGAGCGGTGGAACAGGTGGAAGGTTCCCCTCGCCGTGCTCTGCGCGGCGCTGCTCGTGGGCGGGGGATGGCTGGCCAACGCGATGGGGGACGACGCCCAGGACGGAAAGGGATCCGGCTCCGCCCCGCACCCGGACGCATGGGCGAGGTTCAAGGCTGCCCACCCCGTTCTGAGAGTGGGCGTCAAGGCCGAACAGCCGCCGCTGAGCCGGTGGAACAACAAGGTGTTCGTGGGCTTCGAACCTGATCTCGCCCGGAGGATCGGTGAGCTCCTCGGATACGGCGAGGATCAGATCGTGCTGAAGGAGGTGACCAGCGAGGACCGTGTCCGCCAGTTGACGGGTGACAGGAACGCCGTCCCCGCGGTCGAGCCGGAGGTCGACCTCCTCCTTGCCAGTTACAGCATCCGCAAGGACGTGGCAGGGGTGACGTTCGCCGGTGGGTACTTCCACAACCACCAGGGGGGAATCCTGGTGCGCGACAAGGGAATCGTGCACATAGACGCTCTCTCCGACCTGTCGGACGACAGAGGCGTCCGGGCGTGCACGGTGGAGGGGTCGACGTACAAGGACTGGGCGGCCGACAACAAGGTGCCCCTTACCGACGAAGGGCTTCCGGGCACCTATGACAAGTGCGTGGACAAGCTGCTCGACGACGACAGCGACGTGTTCGCGGTGATCACGGACGAAGTCATCACCCAGGGGATCGCGGACGAGCATCGCGACACGAAGCTGGTCGAGACGTTCGGCGGAGGGGCTCGCGACTACGGTGTCGGGCTGCGGTCCGGCGACACCGTCCTCAAGGCGAAGGTGTGCGGGGCCCTGCGGAAGATCATGGAGACCAGGAACGGCACGTCGGAATGGCAGAAGCTGTACGACGAGCACCTGCGGCCCTCGGTCGGGGCTGCCTCGGGCCTGCCGGGTCTGACGGAGTGCCACGAGTAGAGCCGGCACTCCGGACCGCACGCACGGTACGGCGGCCGATCGCGGACGACCGCCGTCCTCACGACGGCTGTACGACGACCGCGCCGTAGCAGGGACGCCCGACGGCGGCGTCGCGCTAAGTGCGCACCGGGCGACACGGAGGCGGTCCAGGGTGGTGGAACCCTGATCAGCGGGGTCGCGGAGCCGGGCACCTCGTTCCTCGCGCGGCGTGGCCACCCGACCGCCCGCAGGCGGTGTCGGGTGGCCACCCGCGGGCGTGACGGCCCCGCCCGGGCGGAGAGACGCCGGCCGGCCGCGGGGGAGGCCTACCGGTCGCGCGTGCAGGCGTAGGCGAGGGCGGGGACGAGGGCGGCGGCGTCGGGGAGGCGGCCGGCGGGGGGCCGGACCCACTGGACGGGGCCCCGCGCGCCGTACCGCGTGGGCGGCGCCGCGATCCATCCGCCCGTGCCCATGACCGCGAGGTCGAGCCCCTCGGGCGCCCACCCCAGCCCCCGGACCAGCCGGGGCACCCGCGCCTGCGCACCCGGCAGCACCAGGAACCTCATCCTGCGGTCCGGCGCCACCAGCACCGGGCCCGCCCCCGGCTCCGCGCCCAGCCGGTCCAGCCGGGCCAGCGCCAGGTATCCGGCCGTCTCCGGAACCTCCAGCACGTCGAACCCCCGCCCCGTCGGCAGCAGCACCGCCGCCTCCGGCCGCCTGCTCCACAGCCGCCGGGCGACCGCCCCGCTCAGCGTGGCCTGGTTCGTCCAGTCCGGGCTCTCCGGATGCGCCCCCGGCAGCGGACAGGACGGGTCACCGCAGGAGCAGCGCACCACGCCCTCCACCGTCTCCGTCGACACGCCGGGGAAGACCTGCCACTGCCGTTCCTCGGCGTACTCCACGGCGGCCTCGAGCATCGAGGAGGTACCTCGCCGCCCCTGCCCGGGCTGGTCGGGCCCGTGCCCGGACGGCTGCTGACCCGCCTCGCCACGCTGCTGCGGGATTGGTGTGACTTCGGTGCCGGAGATCGTATTTTCCACGAACGACTCAACTCCTCTCACACGTCCGGGTTACGCCGGACACGCGGGCGGGACACGGCCACCGCCGGGGAGCACGGGGCGCACAGGTGCATTCGAGGGGGCGCGCGGGCGGCGGGCGAGCGGGCGCTGGGTAGCCACTGGGGGCCCGGCCCGGCACACCCGGAGCGGACCCGCACCACCCGCGGACCACGGACAGCACCAGCAGGAGCAACCAGGGGGTATTCATGGCCGCCAGGCCACTCGTCGCACGACAGCCCAACGAACGGCTGCAGGCGCTCATCCAGGAGGCCGGCTGCTCCAACGCCGGGCTCGCCCGCCGGGTCAACCTGTGCGGCGCGGAACACGGCCTCGACCTCCGCTACGACAAGACCTCGGTGGCCCGCTGGCTCCGCGGCCAGCAGCCCCGGGGCCGCGCGCCCGCGGTCATCGCCGAGGCGCTCGGCCGGAAACTGGGCCGCACCGTCACCATCGACGAGATCGGCATGGCCAACGGCAAGAACCTCGCCACCGGTGTCGGCCTGCAGTTCGCCCCGACCGTGCCGGGCGCGGTGGAGCAGGTCTGCGAGCTGTGGCGCAGCGACGTGGGGCGGCGGGACTTCCTGGCCGGCACCTCGGTGGCCTCCTCCGCGCTGGTCGAACCGAGCCGCGACTGGCTGATCTCCGCCCCGGACGCGCAGGTCGCCCGCGCGGTCGGCCCCCGGGTCGGCCCCTCCGACGTGGCCGCGGTCGAGGCGATGACCCAGGCCCTCGTCGACCTGGACCACCGGTTCGGCAGCGGACACGTCCGCCCGGTCCTGGTCCACTACCTCAACAGCGTGGTCTCCGGCCTGCTCTCCGGGTCGTACCGGGAGGCGGTCGGCCGGGACCTGTTCGCCGCCGTCGCCCGCCTGACCGAACTGGCCGGGTACATGGCCGTGGACACCGGGCAGCCGGCCCTGGCCCAGCGCTACTACATCCAGGCACTGCGCCTCGCCCAGGCGGCGGGCGACCGCGGCTACGGCGGGTACGTGCTGGCCGCGTCCATGAGCCACCTGGCGGCGCAGCTCGGCAACCCGCGCGAGATCGCCCAGCTCGCGCGCGCCGCGCAGGAGGGCGCGCGGGGCCGGGTGACGCCGCGCGCCCAGGCGATGTTCCACGCCGCCGAGGCGCGCGGGCACGCGGTGCTCGGCGACGCCCTCGCGGCCGAGGCCGCGCGCGGGCGCGCGCTGGACGCCATGGAGGCGGCCGGCACGGCCACCGACGCCGGGGACGACCCGGTGTGGATCAGCCACTTCGATGAGGCGTACCTCGCCGACGAGCTGGCCCACTGCCACCGGGACCTCGGCCAGGCCGAGCGGGCCGAGCGCTGTGCCCGGCAGTCCCTCGACGGTCACCCCGAGTCACGGGCGCGCCGCCGGGCCATCGGGCACGTGCTGCTCGCCACGGCCCAGCTCCAGCGGCGTGAACTGGAGCAGGCCTGCGCGACGGCGCTGAGGGCCGCGGAACTCCTGGGCTCGCTGCGCTCCGACCGCGGCACGGAGTACCTGGACGACTTCCGGCACCGACTGGAGCCGTACCGCGCCGAGGCCCCGGTCCGCGCCTTCGCGGAACGTCTCGCCGTGGCCTGAGCCGGCCGCCCGCTGCCGCGCCCCGCAAGGGGCGTCGGCTTCAACCGGCCTGCCCGCAGGGGGCGGTGGGAGTCTGGGTGGAGGGCACGGAGGACGAGCGGGTAGCGTGACCCGACGATTCCGTAAGTCCCCCATACGTAGGAGCACCGGTGACGCAGAGTGGACACGGCGGTCCGTGGACGCCGGACCGGCCGGACCAGCCGCCGTACCCGCAGCAGCCGCAGCCCCCGCAGCAGGAGCCCGAGGGGGGCTGGAACGGGTCCGGGGCCGACGGCGGCGCATGGGGGAGCTCCGCACCGCAGGTCTGGACCGGCGCCCCCGGGCCCGGCCCGCTGCCGCCCGAGGCCCAGGCGTCCGGCGGTTACGGCGAGGCCGACGCCACCCAGTACATCCCGCCGGTGACGTCCGCGCCGGCCGGTCGTGCCGACGACGCGGCCACGCAGCTCATACGGCCGATACCCGCCGTCGACGAGGCCGCCGCCACCCAGTACCTCCCGCCGGTCCCGGCCGACGACCAGGCGGCCGCCACCCAGTACCTCCCGCCGGTGGCCCCACTGCCCGCCGAGGGCCACCAGCGGCCGCAGCCCCACCAGCAGCCGCAGCCTCCGCAGCAGGGCCGGCCCCTGCCGCAGCAGGGCATGGACCGCGACACCCAGATGCTCCGCCGTATCCCCGCCCCCCAGCAGCAGTCGCAGCAGCAGCAGCAGCCGCAGTCGCCGGGCGGCGACGCCGAGGCCACCCAGTACCTGCCCCCCGTCCCCGGCGGCCACGGCTCCGACGACAACCGGCAGCCTCCGGCCGAGTTCGACAACCTTTTCCGCTCGAACGCCCCTGCGCCCGGCCCCGCCTACGGGCAGCCCGCCTCCGGCGGCTACGACCCGCATCCCGCCCCCGCCCCCACTCCGGCTCCCGCAGCGGGCCGCCGCGGGTCGGGCAGCCGGATCCCGCTGCTGGCCGCGGCCGGGGTCGGCATCGTGGTGCTCGGCATCGGCATCGGATCCCTCATGGACGGCGGCGACGAGTCGGACGACACCCCGGTCGCGGCCGCTTCCCCCACCTCCTCGCCCGCCGGCGAGGAGCAGCGTCCGGAGGAGGAGAAGGACGACAAGGAGACGGTGAAGGCGCAGGCCGTCGCCCTGGACCAGCTCCTCGCCGACAGCGGCGACAGCCGCTCGGCGGTGGTCGGAGCCGTCGAGGACGTCAGGAAGTGCGTGAAGCTGGACGCGGCCGCGCAGGCGCTGCGCGGGGCCGCCCC
>NZ_BBZI01000011.1:197569-450176 GCF_008974245.1 Streptomyces abyssomicinicus
GCGTGCCGACCTGGTCACCCGTCTCAACGAGCTGGAGGTCGACCAGCTCCCGCAGCACGCCGAGCTGACGGACGCGCTCACCAAGGCCTGGCAGGCGTCCAAGTCCGCCGACGAGCACTACGCGGCCTGGGCCGACCAGGTCGCCGCCGACCGGGGCAAGCTCTGCAAGCGCGGCCAGGCCCGGCACACCGCGGAGACCCGCGCGGCCACCGAGCAGAGCGGGACCGCCACCACGGAGAAGCAGAAGGCGTCCGGGCTGTGGAACCCGATCGCCAAGGAGTGGAAGCTCACCGAGCGGCCGCCACTGCAGCTCTGACCTGCGGTTTCTCCTCCGAGCGGTCGGTGTCCGGGCCCCGCCCCCCGGTGCCCGGGGCGTCCGTCGCCGGCCGCGGAACGTACGATCGGGTGTCGTGCAAACTTCGGTGAACCCTTCCCGCCACGGGCGTCGCTCCTCCACCATGGGCGTCATGCCCCTCAACGACATGCCGTGGTGGCGCTGGCGCGGGAACGTCCGCTCGGCGCTGCACATGCTCTCCGACCCCGGCTTCCAGCAGAACGTCTGGCTGGCGGGTGTCGACGGGTACGGCGACGTCACGGACGCCGTGTACCGCCTGGTCGAGGACACCTGGCTGGACAACTGGTCGGCGGAGAAGTACGTCGGCACGATCTTCCGGGACTCGCAGGAGGCGGCGCTGGTCGACACGGCCGTGCTGCGGGTGCTGCGGATCATGCACCAGGTGGGGCCGGACGCGCCGGTGTCGGCGTACATGGCCCACGCCGGGTGGCCGGAGGCGGTCCGGGCGGCGCGGGACGCGCATGTGCGGATGGCCGTCGGTGACGGCGACGACCCCGACACCCCGCCGCAGTCCCTCGAAGTCCTCCGCATCCTCACCCGCGTGGCCTGACACCCCCTCGCGGGGGTGGCGGTGCCGTCCCGGATGCGGACACGCCCGCGACGGGGGTGGGGGATGTGCGACCCTGGCGGTCATGAGCGAACAGTCCACCGCCGCCCCCGTCGAGCAGTACGTCCTCACCCTCGCCTGCCCGGACAAGCAGGGCATCGTCCACGCCGTGTCGAGCTACCTCTTCATGACCGGCTGCAACATCGAGGACAGCCAGCAGTTCGGCGACCACGACACGGGACTGTTCTTCATGCGGGTCCACTTCTCGGCCCCCGCCCCGGTCAGCCTGGAGAAGCTGCGTGCCAGCTTCGCCGCGATCGGCGACTCGTTCCACATGGAATGGCAGATCGGCCTGGCCGGCGAGAAGATGCGCGTGCTGCTGATGGTGAGCCGCTTCGGCCACTGCCTCAACGACCTGCTCTTCCGCGCGTCCACCGGCGCGCTGCCGGTGGAGATCGTCGCCGTGGTGTCCAACCACACCGACTTCGCCGAGCTGGTGGGCTCGTACAACGTGCCGTTCCACCATGTGCCGGTGACCCGTGACACCAAGCAGGAGGCGGAGGCCCGGCTGCTGGAGATCGTCCGGGAGACGGGCGCGGAACTGGTCGTGCTCGCCCGCTACATGCAGGTCATCTCCGACGACCTGTGCAAGCAGCTCAGCGGGCGGATCATCAATATCCACCACTCCTTCCTGCCGAGCTTCAAGGGCGCCAAGCCGTACCACCAGGCCCACACCCGCGGCGTGAAGCTGATCGGCGCCACCGCGCACTACGTGACCGCGGACCTCGACGAGGGCCCGATCATCGAGCAGGAGGTCGAGCGCGTCGGCCACGAGCTGACCCCCGGGCAGCTGGTCGCGGTCGGCCGGGACGTCGAGTGCCAGGCGCTGGCCCGTGCGGTGAAGTGGCACGCCGAGCGGCGGGTCCTGCTGAACGGCCACCGCACGGTGGTCTTCTCCTGAACGCGGCCGCCGCTACAGCCGGCTGAGGGACGCGGCCGCGAAGAGGACGTCCGCGACGGCGGCGGCCTTGTCGCCGGTCTGGCCCGCCGCCGCGTCCCGGGGACGGATGTGCCCGGCCACCAGCTGCGCGAACTCCTCGTCGTCCAGCACCACCTGACCCACCACGTGGTTCTCGGAGGGCAGCGCGGCGGGGGAGTCCAGCGGGATCAGCCAGTCGCCGCCGCCCCGCCCCTCGATCTCCAGCAGCAGGCTGCGTCCGGGACGGCCCGCCGGGACCAGATGGCGTGCGCCCGGACCCGGTGCGGCGAGCCCCGCCCGGCGGCGGGCGGCGATCGCCTCGGGCAGCCGACGGGCGGCCAGGTCGATCATGGCGTGCAGATGGCGCGGCGCGGGCGGCCGGTACGGGTAGTTGACCGCGTCCGCGATGTCACCGCCGTGCACCCAGCAGGCGAAGGCCCGCTCCAGCATGGCGTCCCGCAGCGGGATCTCGCACGGCCCGTAGACGACCGGGAGTCCGCCCGTGGTGCCGGTGAACGAGGCGGTCCGGACCAGGCCGTGGCTCTGCTCCCGCCAGGGCGCGCGGACCTCGCGGGTGGGCGGACGGTTGAGTGCGGCCCAGTACGCGCGGGTGCGCGCGGTCGGCGTGCCGTGGCCCCTGATCGGTGCGGCGCCGCCGATGCCGGTGGGCAGGGACAGCGGGTCGGGGAGGCCCAGCGCGACCGCGACCAGGCCGTCCACCGCGAACAGGTGGGCGAGGACCTTGGCGACGGTGGCCCGGTGCTGGCGCTCCTCGTCCTCCTCGATCCAGCGGAGCCGGACCGGGGCGTGCCACTCGGCCTCGTCGATGTCCTGGAGCAGCGCGTCGAGCCGGGCGGTCTCCGCGTCGTAGGGCATGGCCCACTCCGGGACCGGGATGCGCGGCGGACGCCGGTCGAGGCAGCCGTCCAGCACCCGGGTGCGCAGCATCGGGTCGAGGTCCAGGCTCTCCGGCCGCTGGAGGAGGTGCACCGCCTCACGCAGCGAGCGGGCCTCGTCGGCGCAGCGGCGGCAGCCGGGCAGGTGGGCGTCGACCGCGGCCGCCTCGGCGGGCGTGCAGACGGAGAGGGCCCATGCCCCCAGCAGGGACTTCAGGGCGCGGTGCGTGGCGGGCGCGGACGGGGCGTCGTCCCCCGCGCCCGGCGTCCGGGTGTCCCGTGCCGACGCGGCGGGCTCCGGCCGGTCACCGGGCCCGGACCAGCGGCCGGCGTGGGACCGGTTGGGGCGGGCGTGGCCGGCGGGCCGGTGCCCGGGGCCGTCTCCCGGCCGGGCGTCCTCGGGGAAGTCCTCGGCGGGCGTCTGCGGGGGCCGGTTCACGCGGCGCCTCCCGGATCCGGCGGCGGGACCGGCGTGTACTCCGGCAGGTGAGGGGGCGCGGCCTCCGCCGCGGAGACCCGCCCGGAGCCCGGTGCGGCCTCCGGCGCGGACCTCGGCCCGGAGTCCGGTGGGGACGCGGGCGTGGTCAGGGGTGTGGAGACCGTGCGGGCGGTGGCGAGCAGCTGCAGCCCCAGGCGGATCCGGCGGCGGGCCTCCTCCTCGGTGACCCCGAGGTCGGCGGCGACGCGCCGGTAGTCCCGGCGGTGGTGGTAGGCCAGGTCGAGCGCGGCCCGCAGCGGGGCGGGCATGGAGGTCACGATGTAGTCGGCGCGGGCGGCGACGGCGGCCTCCCGGACCCTCGCCTCCAGTTCCTCGACGGCCTCGAGGGCCCCGGGATCCTCCGGGTCGGCGCCCCGGCGCCGCAGTTCCGCCGTCCCGGCCGCGTGCAGGCGTCGCACCGCGATGGTGCGGGTCAGCTCGGAGAGCCAGGTCCGCAGCGGGCCCTTCCGGTGGTCGTAGCCGGAGGGGTTCTCCCAGACGTGGCCGAAGACCTCGCGGGTCACCGCGTCGGCGGCCCGCTCGTCCTCCAGGACCCGGTTGGCCAGGCCGTGGACGAGTGAGGCGTACCGGTCGTAGAGCTCGCCGAGGGCCGCGGCCTCCCCGCGTTCCAGCCGCTGCTGCGTCTTCCGGTCCGCGCGGACCGGTCCGTCCGTGGCGACCGCCACAGTCCCTCCTCCTGCCGCCCCCGTGCCCCGTTCGGTCGCGTCCCGCTCGCCGCGGAACCCCTCCCCGCCGAATGTAGTCGGCACCCCGTGCCGCGCACGGCTCTTTACGGCAAACCCACGCCACGGGAGCGGTCCCACGTGGTAAGGGTCGCGCGGCCGGTGCTTCGGGGCGGGTGGTATCCGCCTTGTCCCCCGACAATGAACCCAACTGACCGATGTGTGAGAATTTTCGATCGAATGAGCCTGGATGTGGCCGGTCGATGTCTGGTTTTCCTTATCGGGCCCTGTGTTTCATGGAGGCGGGGTGGGGGCAGGGGCGCTGCCACGAGACCGCCTCCGGCGAGTTAGGGGCATGATGTGGCGTTCACGGTGACCGGCACCGGGCACGGCGAGTGGGTGGTGCTCCGGGTGTGCGGCGAGATGGACCTGATGACCTCGCCGGAACTGCGCCGACGGGTGCACGACGCGGTGGCGGCCGGTCATCGCAGCGTGGTCGTCGACCTCTCGGGCGTCTTCTTCTGCGATTCCAGCGGCGTGGGCGTGCTGATCGCCGCCCGGCGGCTGCTGCGGTCCTGCGGCGGCCGGCTGCGGCTGGTGCTCCCGGCCGCGGGCGCGGAGGACGGGTCGCACGTCAACCGGGTGCTGGGCGCGCTCGGGGTGCGGCGGCTCTTCGAGGTCTTCCCGGACGCCGAGGCGGCGCTGGACGACGACGTCCGCCCGATGTCGGCGTAGCGCGCGGCGGCGGCGGAGCGGCTGGGGTGCAACACGCCGGATGTGCGGAGCAGTTGACGGCCGCCCCGCGGTGGGTGTTCACCCTTGCGTGGTCACGAGGCGCACGTCACGCACCGTGGCCGTGCGGCGGTCACGGAGAGTTGACGCGAGGGCGCCGGTGACCGGATCCGCCGCCCGCCCGGAGCCCGGTCGCCCTCGGGTACCTTGGGTGAAATGCGAGAGATGCCAGGGCCCAACGGCCCTAGCGCGAGGACGCCTCGCACGGCGGGAGTCGTCGCACAGTATGCCGCACGGGTACTCCTTCGCGCTGGAATATGCCCGAAGCGCTTGTTGGGGTGACTCAGTGTCAACCATGCTGTGCAACAAGGGAGTCACAGTCCGTGACTCCGTGTCGTGTCCGCCGGTTCGGATGGTGTGAGCGGTGCAGGTGCTTCAAGTGCAGTTGGAGATCCGGCCCGACCCCGCGGAAGTGGGGAGGGCCCGGAGATGGGCCCGGTCGCGGCTCGCGGGGTCCGGGATGGACGCGGACGAGTCGCTGGCCGAGACGGTGATCCTGCTCGTGTCCGAGCTGGTGACCAACGCGGTGGTGCACACGGGCTGTCCCGCGGTGCTGCGGCTGGTGCTGCCGGCCGAGGACGCGGGCGGGGCCCCGGCGGGCGTGATGCCGCCGGTGAGGCTGGAGGTCGCCGACGCGGACTGCCGGGCGCCGGTGCCGCGGTGTTCGGACGAGGACGAGACGGGCGGCCGCGGTCTGGCCCTGGTGGACGGCCTCGCCGACCGGTGGGGCTGGACGCGGGAGGGCGCCGGCAAGCGGATCTGGTGCGAGCTGGACCGGGGGGCGCAGGTCGCCGGGGGCGGGGCGACGGCCGCCGTCGCGTACGGCACGGGGATCGCCGCGTGCGGGGGGCTGGCCTACGAGGCCGTCTGAGCTCCCCGCCGCCCTCGCCGCCACCCTCGTCGGCGCGTGACCCGGCCGCCCGGGGCCGCCGTGCGTGATGCCGTGCCTCCGGCGGTTCGCGCCGCCGCCCTCGCGCGTGGTCGCGCTGCCGTGTGACCGCGCTGCCCCCGGGCCGTCGCCCGCGGTGCCGTTCGCGCCGTGTGGTCGCGTGGCCGTCCGTGCCGCCGTGTATGCCGCCGTGCGCGCCGCCGAGTGTGATGACGTCGTCCGGTGCGGTGCGGTGCGGTGCGGTGCGGTGCGGTGCCGTTCGTGCCGTCGTGCGCGCCCCCGCGAAAGACGCCCTCCCCGTCGCCGCCCGCGCCAGGCCGTCCGCCGGGTGCCGCGGGGTCGGTCGCCGAAGTTGTCCACAGGGTGTGGATGAAGGTCGGCGGGGTCAGCGCGTCTCGTGGAAGGTGCGGCGGTAGACCGTGGGGGAGACGCCCAGGACGGCCCGTACATGCTGCCGCATGGACTGCACGCTGCCGAATCCCGCGTCGCGGGCGATCCGCTCCACCGACAGGCCGGTGGTCTCCAGCAGGTGCCGCGCCCGCTCCACCCGCTGCCGGGTGAGCCACTCCCCGGGGCTCAGGCCGGTCTCCTCGCGGAACCGCCGGGTGAAGGTCCGCACCGACAGCGCCTCCTGCCGCGCCAGTTCGCGCAGCAGGAGCGGTTCGTGGAGCCGCTCCAGCGCCCAGGCCCGGGCCCGCGCCGTGCCGGCCGCCCTCGGTTCCGGCACCGGCCGCCGCACGTACTGGGCCTGTCCGCCGTCCCGGTGCGGCGGCACCACGGTGACCCGTGCCACCTCCGCGGCCACGGCCGCCCCGTGGTCGCGCCGCACCAGGTGCAGGCAGAGGTCGAGCCCGGCCGCCACCCCCGCGGAGGTCAGCACGTCGCCGTCGTCGACGAAGAGCACGTCGGGGTCGACCCGCACCTTGGGGAAGAGCCGCTGGAAGTGCTCGGCGTGCGCCCAGTGGGTGGTGGCCGGACGTCCGTCGAGGACCCCCGCCGCGCCCAGCACGTAGCCGCCGGTGCAGATCGACACCAGCCGGGTCCCGGGCCGGATCACGGCGAACGCCGCCGCCAGTTCCTCCGTCAGCACGCCCTGCTCGTGGACCACGCCCCGCTCGTGCGCCGCCGGCACCACCACGGTGTCCGCCCGGGCCAGCGCCTCGGGGCCGTGCTCCACCCGGACCGCGAAGTCCGCGTCGGTCCGGACCTCGCCAGGCGGGCCCGCCGAGCAGGTCGTCACCTCGTAGAGGAACCGCCCGTCCGCGCCGCGCGCCCGGCCGAAGATCCGGTGCGGTATGCCCAGTTCGAAGGGGATCAGTCCGTCCATGACCAGCACCGCCACCTGGTGCGGCCGGTCGGTCCGGTCCGTCCGGTCCGTCCGCCGGTCCAGGTCCGCCTGTTCCGCCCCGCCCGCGCCCTCTGCCGTCATGCCCGGATCGTAGCCGTGGCCCGATCCTGTCGAACAGTGTCCCTCGGGCCACTCGTTCGCATCGTGCCGGAGGACGGATGCTGTGGCGGTGACACAGACGGACTCCGCCTCGCCCGCCCTCGCCCCCACCGCCCCGCCCGGGCCCGCGCCCGGGTCCGGCCATCGGCCCGGACCGCGCCCGCGGGGCACGTGGCGCATGCCGCACCGCGCCTGGCTGGTGGTGGCCGTCGCCTTCGTGACGATCATCGGCGCCGCGGCCTTCCGCACCCTGCCCGGCCTGGTGACCGACCCGCTGGGCGACGACTTCGGCTGGTCGCGCGGCACCATCGGCGCGGCCGTCTCCGTCAATCTGGTGCTGAACGGTCTGATCGCCCCGTTCTCCGCCGCGCTGATGGACCGTTTCGGCATCCGCCGGGTGGTGACCGGCGCCCTCACCCTGATCGCCGTGGGCGTCGGCGCCGCCGTCCTCATGCGCGAGGCGTGGCAGCTCCTGCTGCTGTGGGGCGTGTTCGTGGGCCTGGGCACCGGCGCGCTGGCCACCGGGTTCGCCGCCACCGTCACCAACCGGTGGTTCGCCGAGCGCCGCGGCCTGGTCTCCGGCGTCCTCACCGCCGCGGGCGCCTCGGGGCAGCTGGTCTTCCTGCCGCTGCTGTCGTGGCTGGTCGTCGCCCACGGCTGGCGTCCGGCCGCCGTCACGGTGGCGCTGGCCGCGCTCGCCGTGGTGCCGTTCGCGTGGCTGCTGATGCGCGACCACCCGTCCGACGTGGGCCTCCCCCTCTACGGAGCCAAGGAGGTGACCCCGCCGCCGGCCCCGATCCCGGGGGTGGCCCGGCGCGCGCTGACCGTGCTGGCCCGCGCGGTGCGCAGCGGCACGTTCTGGCTGCTGGCCGGCTCCTTCGCCATCTGCGGGGCCTCCACCAACGGACTGGTGCAGACCCACTTCGTGCCCGCCGCGCACGACCACCGCATGCCGGTCACCGTCGCCGCCTCGCTGCTCGCGGTCATCGGCGTCTTCGACGTGGTCGGCACGATCGCCTCCGGCTGGCTCACCGACCGCTTCGACTCCCGGCGGCTGCTCGCCGTGTACTACGCGCTGCGGGGCCTGTCGCTGCTCTTCCTGCCGATGCTGCTGGCGCCGGCGGTCCATCCCCCGATGCTCTTCTTCATCGTCTTCTACGGGCTGGACTGGGTGGCGACCGTGCCGCCGACGATCGCCCTGTGCCGGGAGCACTTCGGCGAGGACGGGCCGATCGTCTTCGGCTGGGTCCTCGCCTCCCACCAGGCGGGCGCGGCCGCCGTCGCCTTCCTGGGCGGCCTGGCCCGGGACGTCTTCGGCACCTACGACGTCGTCTGGTACGCCTCCGGTGCCCTGTGCGCGGGAGCGGCCCTGATGGTCCTGGTGATCCGCCGCCGCCCGACGCCGCTCGCGGTGGTCTAGGGAGCGCCGCGGGCGCTGTCAGCCCGCCGCGCGGGCGATCGCCTTCGCCAGCCGCTCGGCGTCCCGGGCCAGTTCGCGCAGGGTGCCGCTGATGGGGGTGGTGAAGCCGGTGAAGAAGAGGCCGGGGGCGTCCTGCGGCGCGCGTGGGCCGTGGACGGTGGGCAGGCCCCGGTCGTCGAGGACGCCGAGGTGGCCCACCAGGCCCTCCAGGCCGCGGACGTAGCCGGTGGCCGCGACGACCGCATCGGGGGTGATCCGGGAGCCGTCGGCCAGCAGGACCTCCGCGCCGTCGAAGCCGTCCACCGCGGCGACCACCTCCACCCGGCCCCGGCGCACCGCGTCGATCAGGCCGACGTCCTGCACCGGGATCGCGCCCTCGCGCACCCGCGAGTACAGACCGGTGTCCGGCCTCGGCAGCCCCTGCGCCGACAGGTCGGGCACGCTGATCCTGGCCATGGTGCGGGCCAGCCGGTCGACCAGCCGCACCGGCAGCCGGCGGACCAGGATCGCGGTGTTCTGCGCCGGCCACCCCGCGGTGGAGCGGCGCACGATGTGCGGCACCGTCCGCACCGCCAGCCGGACCCGCGCCGCTCCGCGCTCCACCAGGTCGACGGCGAGTTCCGCCCCGGTGTTGCCGACGCCGACGACCAGCACGTCACGTCCGGCGAAGGCGGTGCCGGAGCGGTAGGCGGAGGCGTGCAGGAACTCGCCCGTGAAGCCGTCGAGGCCGGGCCAGCCGGGCGTGCGCGGGGTGTGGTTGTAGCCGGTGGCCACCACGACGGCGCTGCCGGTGAGCCGCCGCCCTCCGGTCGCGTGCAGCACCCAGGCGCCGTCGGCCCCGTCACCGGCCCGCTCCAGCCGGGAGACCTCGACGCCGGTGACGACCTCCAGCCCGTGGTGCTCCGCGTACCTCTCCAGGTAGCGCACCATGTCGTCGCGGGCCGGCCACCGGCCGAAGGAACGCGGCATCGGCAGCCCGGGCAGCGAGGACCGCCTGCGGGTGGTGTGCAGGTGCAGCCGGTCGTAGTGGCGGCGCCAGGAGTCGCCCACCCGGGACGACTTCTCCAGCACGACGGCGCGGATCCCCCGCGCCCGCAGTGCCTGCGCCGCGGCCAGTCCTCCGGGCCCGCCGCCGACGACGTACACGGGGTGCCGGGCGTGGGACGGGGAGTCCTGAGGAATGTGCTTTTCGAGCATGATGCCGAGATTTTATTCGGGAAATCACTTGATGGGTCTCGGTCAAGACCGGAATTGATTCCGAATCGGTCACGCTCAGGGGTGAATTGTGGACGGGCGGAGTCTCACGCGAGGCGCGGGTGGTGGAAATCGGCCGGAACGCGGCACCGGCCGCGCGGCGGTCCGGATGACAGGACGCGGGCCCGCGGGGAAACCCGCCGTGATCCCGCGGGGAAACCCGGGGAAGCCCGGGGAAAGGGGTGCCGGCGGGTTACCTGGTCGGCCTCTTTCCGGTGACGCCGAGGTGGACGAGATGGGCCAGGCTCGGGCGCAGCTCGGCGGCCTTGTAGCCCCAGCCCGTGTGGCCGCCCTTCTGGTGCGAGGCGGCCGCGGAGAGCATGGCGACCAGCGAGGCGGCGGTGGCGGCCGGGCTCACGTCCTGGTCGACCTTGCCCTTGGAGCGCAGCCCGCCGATGGCCTCCGTCAACCCCTTGTGGACGGTGCCCAGGATGCGCAGCCGGAGCTTGGCGAACCGTTTGTCCCCTTCCGCGGCGGCCAGGTCGACGACCCGCAGGATCGCGTCGTTGGCCCGCCAGAAGTCCATGAACCCGTCGACCAGTTCCTGCGCCGTCTGCCATCCCGCCCGGCCCGTCCAGGACCGGCCCTCCAGCAGGCCGCCCAGCCCCGCGCCGCCCGCCGCCAGGTCCTCGGCGATCTCCAGGACGGCGCTCTCGACGTCCGGGAAGTACTGGTAGAAGGTCGCCGGGGATGTGCCGGCCCTACGGGCGACGTCGATCACCTTCACGTCGCGGTAAGGGGCGGAACCGAGCATTTCTCCGAGGCAGTCCAGCAGCTTCTGCCGCGTCGCCTGCCCTCGCCGACCAGCCACGCGGCCGTCGACCGTGCGTACGTGTCCTGTCATGTCGTCAGCTTATCGACGGGGGATTCGCGCGCTATTCGGCAGACTGCAAATGGGGTGCGGGTGCACTGCGTGACCGTTCCCGTGCCGCTAACTTGGCGCTATGGCCGAAAATGGGGCATCCGTGAATACGGAGGGCGGCGAAGCCGCCGAGGGCGTTCCCTGCTGGGTGGACGCCTCGCTTCCCGACGTGGAGGCGGGCAAGCGTTTCTACGGGGAACTGTTCGGGTGGAGTTTCGACGCGGTGGGGCCGCGAGGGGTGGCGGGGGGACCTCGCGGCGCGGCGTGGGCGCACCGCGAGGGCGACCCGGTGGCCGCCCTGCTGCCCAAACGGGACGGGCGGATGCCGACGGTGTGGACGGTGTACCTGGCCACCCGGGACGCGACGGTGCTGACCCGGCGGATCCCCGAGGAGGGCGGACAGGTGATCGCCGCGCCGACGCCGCTGGGCGGGCTCGGGCGGCAGGCGCTGGCGGTGGGGCCGGAGGGCGCGGTGTTCGGCCTGTGGGAGCCGGCCCTGCACGGCGGTTTCGGAGAGCGGCGCCCGGCCAGCGGCGGCTTCGCCCGTGCGGTCCTCCACACCCGGGACCCGGAGGCCGCCCGGCCGTTCTGGGACGGGCTGTTCGGCGGGCCCCGGATCGCGATCGCCCCCCTGGCGGGCGTTTTTCCGGAAGTCATGCCGTCGCACTTCCTGGTGCATTTCTCGGTTAGTGACCTGGAGAGCGCGCTCGGCGCCGTGTACCGCCTGGGCGGCCGGGTGCAGGCGCAGCCGTTCCAGACCGACCGGGGCCCGGTCGCGGTGGTGACGGACAACCAGAACGCGTCGTTCGCCCTGCTGGAGAGCTGACGGGCCGCCGCGGGGACGGGGCGGCCGGGGCGCGGAGCGGCCTGCCGGGGTCTGGACCCGGGCCGCCGCGCGCGGTACCCAGGGTGCGGGCGGCGTCCGGTTCGCCCCCGGGTTCGCGCGGCACCGCTCGGGCAGGGAAGAATCGGGGTGCGTGCCGCCACGGCGGTGCGGTGGTGAGACGCTGCACGGGGTCGCGTACACACGAAGGCGACGCGGCTCTCACGGGGAGGTGGCAGGCAAGTGGTGGATCAGCTGACACAGACCGATCCGCGCCGGATCGGTCCGTTCGAGGTGCTCGGACGGCTGGGAGCCGGAGGCATGGGCCTGGTCTATCTCGCGCGCTCGGCCTCCGGGCGGCGGCGGGTGGCGATCAAGACCGTGCGGACGGAGCTCGCCGAGGACCAGCTGTTCCGCGTCCGCTTCACGCGTGAGGTGGAGGCGGCCCGCGCCGTCTCCGGCTTCTACACGGCCGCCGTGGTCGACGCCGACCCGCGGGCCGCGGTGCCCTGGCTGGCGACCGCCTACGTGCCCGCGCCGTCGCTCGAGGAGATAGTGAACGAGTGCGGCCCGCTGCCCGTGCAGGCGGTCCGCTGGCTGGCCGCGGGCGTCGCCGAGGCGCTGCAGTCGATCCACGGCGCGGGCCTGGTGCACCGCGACCTCAAGCCGTCCAACGTCCTGGTGGTCGAGGACGGCCCGCGGGTGATCGACTTCGGCATCGCCTCCGGTGTCTCCTCGACCCGGCTGACCATGACCAACGTCGCGGTCGGCACGCCCGCCTACATGTCCCCGGAGCAGGCCAAGGACTCCCGCAGCGTCACCGGGGCCAGCGACGTCTTCTCACTGGGCTCCACCCTGGTCTTCGCGGCCACCGGGCACCCGCCGTTCCACGGCGCCAACCCGGTGGAGACGGTCTTCATGCTGCTGCGTGAGGAACCGGACCTGGAGGGGCTGCCGGACGAGCTGCGGCCGCTGATCGACGCCTGCATGAAGATGGACGCCTCGGCCCGCCCCAGCCCGGCGGATCTCCAGGCCCAGCTCGCCCCGCACCTGTTCGGCGCGGGCTCCGACGACAGCGGCACCGCCTCGGCGTGGCTGCCGGAGCGGGCCGTCCACCTCATCGAGCAGCGCCGCAACGGCGGCCGCACCATCATGGGCCCCGCCCCGGTGCCGCCGCGTCCGCCGCACGACCCGCCCCCGCCCCCACCCCCGCCTCCGGTGCCGCCGCAGCACGACCCCGGACCGGGCCACGGCGGGCTCGCCCCGCACCCCTCGCTGCCCTCCGCGCCGCCCGACCCCGCACCGGTGCTGCTGCCGGGCGCCCGGGTGCCGATCGGGCCCGGCCCGCGCGTCGCCGAGGTGCGCTCCGCGGCCGCCGCGCGCCCGCCGCTGGCGGAGTCGGGGCTCGCGGCCTCCTGGGCGCGGCCCCAGCACGGCGCCGCGCCGGTGCCGCAGCAGCAGGCCGGGCAGCCGGGGCCGGCCGGCGAGGAGCAGCCGGACGGCCGGGGCGGCTGGCGGCCGTGGCGCTTCCGGATGTCCAACGACGTCTGGGGAACTCCCGAGGTCGCCGACGACCTGGTCTACGTCACCTCCTTCGAGGTGCACGCGCTGGACGTGCAGACCGGCCGGCGCCGCTTCAAGACCCGTGACGTCGCCTGGTCGATGAAGGTCTCCGACCGGCGGATCCACGCGTCGGACGGACCCACCCTGTTCGCGCTCGACGCCCGCGACGGCTCCGACCTGTGGCGGCTGTCCGCCGACGCCTGGGTGTACTCGCTCCAGGCCGACCGCGGCCACGTGCTCACCGGCACGCGCGGCGGCGGGGTACAGGCGTGGGAGGCGTCCACCGGCCGTCGGCTGTGGCAACTGAGCGGCGCGCAGACCGATTTCGAGACCCCGGAGGCCGGACCGGCGCTTTACGACGGCACCGCGTTCGTCTGGCAGGACGCCCGGCTGCGGGCGCTGGACGTGCGCACGGGCGAGGAGCGGTGGTCGTACCCGATCGGCGACGCGGCCTCCTGCGGGGGCGTCCCGGTGCGGCTGAGCCACGCCTCCGACGGGTGCGTGTATGTGTCCGCCGGCACGCGCGTGCTGGCGATCAATGTGGCGAGCGGCCATGTGCACTGGCACTTCGAGGCGCCGGCGGTCTTCCTGAGCCCGCCCGCGTACGTGCCGGGGGCCGCCGTCACGGGCGGCGGCGTGTACCTCGCCGACTACCTCGGCACGGTGTACGCGCTCGACGCGGCGGACGGCCGGGACCGGTGGCGGATCGCCACGGAGGCGCGGTCCTCCGTCGAACCGGTGCTGGTCGCGGCGGGACACATCCACGTCGCCAGCGGCAAGGGGCTGTACACGCTGGACGCGGTCACCGGCACGCCCAAGTGGCGGTTCCAGGCGGGCGGCGACATCGTGGGCGCGCCGGCGGTGGCCGAGGGGCGGATCCACTTCGGCTCCACCGACCACCTGCTCTACACGCTCAAGGCCGACGACGGCCGGCTGCGGTGGAAGCTGGCCACGGGTGGGGAGATCACCGGGTCGCCGGTGGTGCGGGGCGGGGTGGTGTACGCGTGCAGCAAGGACCGCTGCGTGTACGCCCTCGACGCGGAGAAGGGCACCGGCACCGCCCGCCCCGCCTGAGCGGCCCACAGCCCCCGTGGGGCCCCGCCCACGGCCCCCGTGGGGCCGCCCGCCGCCGCGCGGTCGGCCCAGCGCTGCCGTTCCCGCGGGCGGCGGGGCCGGCCAGGGGCGATGGGGCTGGGCGGGCGTAGGACAGGCCCCCTGTGGCGCGCATCACGGCACCCTCGTGTCACGCACGGGCGCGCGCGGCTTCCACGATCGGGCGGCGCGACGACGTGCGGGTGACGCCGGTGGACGCGCAGGACCGGTTCGCCGGGCGGCCGCGGCCGCACATGACGGCGACCGGGCAGCAGCCCACCCGAGCCGGGCATCCCGGACCTTGTCACGCGGTGACGGCGCGGCCCGCCGCGGGGCCGGGGGCCCGGGAGCGGCCGGCCCGGGGTGGGGTCAGGGGACGACGACGACCGGGGTGCCGGTGGAGGCGAACTCCCACAGGGCCGTGCCGTCCTCGACCGGCATGCGGACGCCCGCCGTCTGCTTGCCGCCGGCCGGCGCGGGGGACGCCCCGTCCTCCGCGTGGGAGAAGGCGAAGTTCACCCCGCCGGAGAAGGCGAAGTACACGACGTGCTCGATCGCCACCCCGTCGGACCCGGTGGTCGCCGCGGTCCGGGTGCCCGCCTCGTACTCACCCGGCTCCGGGTCCATCGTGCCGGGCCACACCGTGAAGCTGCGCAGCGCCTTGTCGCCGGCGTCGACCAGCCACACCCGGTCCGCCTCCAGCGCGTACACGAGCCGCCGGCCCGTGCCGGAGTCCCGCGGCACCGATGCCGCCGAGGGAGCGTCCTCGCCCTCCGCCGGGAGGGACTTCCGCGGCCGCGGCGCGTCCGAGGCGGAGGCCGCCGGGCGGTCGTCCAGGGCGGCGGGCCTGGGCCCCGAGCCGGCCTGCACGGCCAGCCCGATGACCACCACGATCGCCGCGCTGGTCAGCCCGGTCACCCAGGCCCAGGTGGGAAGCCCTCGAGCAGCCACGTGCACGCATCTCCTCAGCGACAGGCCCTGCGGGTGCGGGCCGCGGCGGGAACAGAGTCGGATCATCCTACGGTGACCCGCCCGCCCCCTGACCAGGGGCCCGACCCGGCCGGCCCGTCCCCTGCCCCTTCCCCGCTCGACGGGCCCACCGCCCCGCGGCCGGGACGCGGTGGCGGGACCGTGCGGCCGGGGCCGCGTGGCCGGGACCGTGCGGCGGCACCGTGCGGCCGGGACCGTGTGGCCGCGGCCGCACCGCCGCGGCCGTACCGCCGCGCCCGCCGCTTCGCGGGGCCCCGGGTCAGTCGAGGACCGGCAGCAGTTCCGGCAGATGCCCGTCCGAGGCGGCCGCCGCCCGCTGCCGCTCCTCGGGGACCTCCCCGTAGAGCGTGTTGCGCGGCCGGGAGGGCCGCCCCGCCGCGTCGGCGATCGCCACCAGGTCCGCGACCGACCGGTAGGAGCCGTAGGAGGAGCCCGCCATCCGGGAGATGGTCTCCTCCATCAGCGTCCCGCCCAGGTCGTTGGCGCCCGACCGCAGCATCTCCGCCGCGCCCTCCGTGCCCAGCTTCACCCAGCTGGTCTGGATGTTGGGGATGTACGGGTGCAGGAGCAGCCGCGCCATCGCCGTCACCGCCCGGTTGTCCCGCACCGTCGGGCCCGGCCGCGCGATGCCCGCGAGGTACACCGGCGCGTTGGTGTGCACGAACGGCAGCGTCACGAACTCCGTGAACCCGCCGGTGCGCCGCTGGATGCCGGCCAGCGTCCGCAGGTGCCCCAGCCAGTGGCGCGGCTGGTCGACGTGGCCGTACATCATCGTGGACGACGACCGGATGCCCAGCTCGTGCGCCGTGCTGATCACCTCGACCCAGGTGGCCGTGGGCAGCTTGCCCTTGGTCAGCACCCACCGCACCTCGTCGTCGAGGATCTCGGCGGCCGTCCCGGGGATCGTGTCGAGGCCCGCCTCCTTGGCGGCGGTCAGCCACTCCCGGATCGACATCCCGGTCCGGGTCGCGCCGTTGACGACCTCCATCGGCGAGAAGGCGTGCACGTGCATGCCGGGCACCCGTTCCTTCACCGCCCGCGCGATGTCGAAGTAGGCGGTGCCCGGCAGGTCGGGGTGGATGCCGCCCTGCATGCAGACCTCCACCGCGCCGACGTCCCACGCCTGCTGGGCCCGGTCGGCGACCTGCTCCAGCGACAGCGTGTACGCGTCCGCGTCGGTGCGGCGCTGCGCGAACGCGCAGAAACGGCAGCCGGTGTAGCAGACGTTGGTGAAGTTGATGTTCCGCGTGACGATGTAGGTCACGTCGTCCCCGACCGCCGACCTGCGGACGTCGTCGGCGATCCGGCAGAGCGCGTCCAGCGCCGCGCCGTCGGCGTGGAAGAGGGCGAGCGCCTCCTCGTCCGTCAGCCGCGTGGGGTCGTCCGCCGCCGTGCGCAGCGCGGCCCGCACGTCACCGTCGATCCGCTCCGGGACCATGCCGGGCGCGGCGGCCTCCCGCAGCGACTCCCAGTCGCCGTAGACCTCGTCGAAGTCGTCCCGCCGGTCGCCCGTGCGGCCCTCGGAGTCGATGGTCCGGTGCAGGTCCGTCCGGCCCGACGGGGTGAACGCCTCGTCCGGCTCCTGCCAGGGACGCCCCTCGACCACCGCGTCCGGCACCGCCAGCCCGGTCTCCGGATCGGCCAGCGCCCGCACGTGCGGCACCACCCGCGGGTCCAGCCACGGCTCGCCACGGCGCACGAACTCCGGGTACACGCACAGCCGTTCACGCAGCTCGAAACCGGCCGCCGCGGACCGCCCGGCCAGCTCGTCGATCTGCGGCCAGGGGCGCTCGGGGTTGACGTGGTCGATGGTGACCGGCGAGACGCCGCCCCAGTCGTCGATGCCGGCCCGGATCAGCCGCTCGTACTCGGCGTCCACCAGGTTCGGCGGGGCCTGGACGCAGGCCGTCGGGCCCATGACCACCCGCGCCACCGCCACCGCCGCGACCAGCTCGTCCAGCTCCGCGTCCGGCATCCCCCGCATCGCCGTGTCCGGCTTGGCGCGGAAGTTCTGGATGATCAGCTCCTGCACCGAGTGGTACGCCCGCGCCACCTTCCGCAGCGCGAACAGCGACTCGGCGCGCTCCTCGTAGGTCTCGCCGATGCCGATCAGGATGCCGCTGGTGAACGGCACCGAGGAGCGGCCCGCGTCCTCCAGCACCCGCAGCCGCACGGCCGGTTCCTTGTCGGGGGAGCCGTGGTGCGGCCCGCCCGGCTCGGACCACAGCCGGGTCGCCGTCGTCTCCAGCATCATGCCCATCGACGGGGCGACCGGCTTGAGCCGCTGGAAGTCCGTCCAGCTCAGCACCCCCGGGTTGAGGTGCGGCAGCAGACCCGTCTCCTCCAGGATCCGGATCGAGATCGCCCGGACGTAGGCGATGGTGTCGTCGTACCCGTGCGCGTCCAGCCACTCCCGGGCCTCGGGCCAGCGGTCCTCCGGCTTGTCGCCGAGGGTGATCAGGGCCTCCTTACAGCCCATCGCCGCGCCGCGCCGGGCGACGTCCAGCACCTCGTCGGGCGACATGAACATCCCGTGGCCGGCCCTGCGCAGCTTGCCGGGCACGGTGACGAAGGTGCAGTAGTGGCACTTGTCCCGGCACAGCCGGGTGAGCGGGATGAACACGCTCCTGGAGTAGGTGATGACCCCGGGCCGTCCGGCCGCCTCCAGGCCCGCGTCCCGCACCCGGGAGGCGGTGGCGCACAGGTCGTCGAGGTCGGCCCCGCGCGCCTGCAGCAGCACCGCCGCCTCGGCGACGTCCAGCGTGACCCCGTCCCGGGCGCGCCTGAGGGCGCGGCGCATCGAGTTCTCGGTGGGGCGGCCCGTTCCGGAGCTGGCGGAAGTCGTCATCCCCCGAGCATACGAGCGGGACGAGCTGGGCAAACAAGGGCGTCCCACTCGGCGGTGGGGGCAGGCGGCGCGGAAATTCGCTCTCCGGCTGTCGGCGTCCCCTGCTAGGTTCGCGGCCACTTTGCTGAGTACACGTCAGAGGGGGCGGTTCGTGGACGGGAACGGTCGGCGCAGACGCGGAGTGGTCGCCTGGACGGCCGCCGCGCTGCTGGCGGTGACGCCGGGGGTGGCGGCCGCGGCGGAGAACACGCCGCCGGAGCGGCCGGGAGCGGCGGACCTGCTCACCGGTTCCGCGCCGTGCGCGGCCGGGGAGGACGCGCCGTACGTGAGGATGAGGCCCGGCCTCCAGCTGACCCTGCGCGACCCCGACCCGTACGACAGCGTGTCGGCGGAGATCGAGGTGTGGTGGACGGGGGAGGACGGGACCGGGGAACGTCACACCCTGACCACGACCGCGACGGCGACGGGCAGTCCGCTCACCCTGGCCCCGTCGTTCACCTACCCGTCGGCGACCCGCGTCTCCTGGCGGGCCCGCGCCACGGACCAGTACGGCGCCACCTCCCCGTGGAGCGACGAGAACGGCGGCCACGCCTGCGAGTTCGTCACGGACTTCGCCGAGCCGGAACCCGCGACGGTCGCCTCGGACGAGTACCCCGCGGTGGACCCCTCCGACCCCCAGGACGGCTGGCACGGCGGCGCCGGCCTCTACGGCGGCTTCACCTTCGGCTCGCCGTCCGAGGACGTCGTCCGGTACGCGTACTCCTTCACCGGCGGCCCGCAGCGGTGGGCCGAGCCCGAGGAGCCGGGCGGCCCCGTCGCAGTGCGGTACATGCCCGAGAAGGGCGGGGTGTTCACCCTGACCGTCCAGGCCTTCGACCGCGCGGGCAACGGGAGCCGGCCGACGCATCACCAGTTCCGCGTCGCGTCCGGCCGTGCGCCCGTCGCCCACTGGACGCTCGCCGGCTCCCCGGCGGCGCAGGCGGGGCCGGAGCTGCGCGCCGAGGACGGCGTCACCTTCCGGCCGCAGGCCCCGGCCGGTACCGGCCTCACCGGGAGCGCCCGGCTCAGCGGCTCCGGCAACGGCTACCTCACCCCCGACGGGCCGGTCGTGGACACGGAGAACACCTTCGCCGTCTCGCTCTGGGCCCGCCCCGAGGCCTCCGGCCGCGCGATGACCCTGGCGAGCCAGGACACCTCCGACGGCGCCTCCGCCTTCACGCTGGGCCTGCGCCCGGCCGCCGCGGGCGGGGACGGCGTCTGGTCGTTCACCTTCGGCGGCGCCACCGTCACCGGCGGGCGTGCGCGGAGCGGCGAGTGGTCGCATGTGCTGGGTCTCTTCGACACCGAGGACGACACGCTGCGTCTGTACGTCGACGGCGAGGAGGTCGGCGAGGAAGGCCGGGCGGTCCCGGTGGCCGCGCCCGGCGCGTTCCAGCTCGGCCGCTCCCGGGGGAACGGCGGGCAGCGCTGGCAGGGCGACCTCGCCGACGTCCGTGTCTGGGACCGCGTGGTGGCCCCGCCCGAAATCGCGGAACTCGCACGGCAGGACGCGCGGATCACCGGCGCCTGGCAGTTCGAGTCCGTCGAGGACGGAGTGAGCCCGGCGGTCCGGGGCGAGGTGCCCTTCGCCCTGGGCGGTGGCGCGGAGATCCGTGAGGACGCTGCCTGGGGGTCGCCGTACGGGCAGAACCTCCTGGCCCTGGACGGGGTGGACGGGTACGCGACCACCGCCGCCCCCGTGGTGGGGACCGGCGACAGCTTCACCGTCGCGGCCCTGGTCGACCTGACCGACTGGTCGGCCCTCGAGCGGCCCATGACCGCCTTCACGGTGGGCGGCGAGGAGGGCGAGACCCTGTCCGTCCGCCTCGAGCCCGCCACCGCCACCTGGCAGCTCGTGCGTGCCGGCGCCGACGGCGTCCGTGAGGTCCTCACCGAGCAGTACGCCTCCTCGTACTACGCGAACGAGCTGGTCCTCATCCACGACGCACGGGCGGACCGGATCCGGTTGTACGTGGACGGGCAGGCGGGGGAACCGGCCGAACTCGCCCCGCCGCGGGCGGTCGAGGGCACGCTGCACCTGGGGCGGGGCCGCACCGCCGGCGGATGGGGCGACCAGCTGGCCGGCACGGTGGACGAGGTCCGCGTGTGGCACGGCGTCCTGCCCGACGAAAAGATCCGGTCCTACCACTGGACAGCGCCCTGACCGAACCCCGGCCCCCGGCCCCCGGACACCGGAGGATGCCACCGGCGCCCGCCCCTCGCCCCGCGAGCGGCGGGCGCCGTGCTGTGCGCGTCGCGGGGGATCCCGTGGAAGCGCGGGCAGGACCCACCCCGGATCCCGGATCCCGGATGCCAGATCCGGGATCCCGGACCTCGGACCTCGGACCTCGGACCTCGGACCTCGGACCGTGGGCCTCGGGCCCCGGGACAGCGGAGGATGCCACCGGCGCCCGCCCTTCTCGCCCCGCGAGCGGCGGGCGCCGTCGGGTGCGTGCCGGGTGGGGCGGGTGCTGTGCGCGTCGCGGGGGATCCCGTGGAAGCGCGGGCAGGACCCACCCGGACCCCCGGAGCCCGGAGCCCGGACCTCGGACTCGGGCCGGGAGAGCGGAGGGTGCCGTCGGCGCCGGCCCCTCGTCCCGCGAGTGGCGGGTGCCGTCGGGTGCGTGCCGGGTGGGGCGGGTGCTGTGCGCGTCGCGGGGGGATCCCGTGGAAGCGCGGGCGCGCCGGGGACCGTACATACGCATCGGCCAGAATTGCCCGTTCCGCCCGGACCGCCGGACGACTAGCGTCGCCAGCGACCGGGCCCCGGGCCGACCGCGGGCGCGGGAGAACACAGGCGTGGGTGACGGCCGTGGGAGGTCGGGCGGTGGCTGGTGCGTGGGGCCGGGCCGAGTTGCAGGACTTCCGGAGCAGGGTGCGCGGCGTGGTGCTCGGGACCGCCGTGGGCGACGCGCTGGGCGCGCCGCTGGACGGGCAGACGGCCGAGGAGATCGCCGCCGCCCACGGCCCCGAGGGGCTGACCGCGCCGGTCCCCGCGTACGGGCGGCTCGGCGCCGTCACCGACGTGACCCAGCTGTCCCTGTTCACCGTGGACGGCCTGATCCGCGCCCAGGTGCGCCGCGACACCGGCGCCTGGCATCCCCCGAGCGACCTGCACCGCGCCTGGCGGCGCTGGACGGCCACCCAGCACGACTGGGGGCCCGACGAGCGCCGCAAGGACGACGGCTGGCTGGCCCGGGAGGAGTGGCTCTACGCCCGCCGCGCCCCGCACCGCCCCACGCTGCTGGCACTGCGCGGGACGACCATGGGCACGCCCGCCGACCCCCGGAACCCCGGGGAGCGCGGTCCGCACGCGGCGGCCCGCTCGGCGGCGTTCGGACTCCTGGTCGGCTGGGAGCCGCGGCTGGTGGCCCAACTGGCCGTGGAGTGCGCGACCCAGACCCACGGTCACCCCACCGCCTACCTGGCGGCCGGGGCGTACGCGGTCACCGTGCACGGCCTGGCCCGCGGGGAGGCGCTGCCACAGGCCGTGCGGACGGCGATCGGGGCGATCGCGCCCTGGCCGGGCCATCAGGAGGTCACCGGCGCCCTGGAGGCCGCCGAGGCCGCCGCGGAGCCCCCGGCCCCGCTGGAGGCCGACGCGGGCGCCGACGAGGTCCTGGCGGCGGCCGTGCGCTGCGCGCTGGGCGGCGAGGACACCCGGCACGCGCTCTGCCTCGCGGTGAACCTCGGCGGGCCGGCGAGCGTCACCGGGGCCCTGACCGGCGGGCTGCTGGGGGCGCTCCACGGGGAGACGGCCCTGCCGCCCGCGTGGCTGGCCGAACTCGAGGGCCGGCCCACCCTGGTGGTGCTGGCCGACGACTTCGCGGTCGAGATGACCCAGGGACCGGCCCTGCACGGCCCCTCCTACGCGTCCCCCGGCTGGCTGGCCCGCTACCCGCGCGGGCCCCGGGCCGAGGACTGAGAGCGCGGACTGAGAGCGGCGGCTGAGGGCGGCGGCTGAGGGCGCGGGCCACGGCCGGGAGACGCCGGGCGGGGCTGCCCGGCGGGACCCGGGCGCGGCCCGCCCGCACACGGGCGAGCCCCCTCGGCCAGGACGGCGAGCCGGACGAGAGGGCTGTACAGGTCGTGCCCTGGGCGCCGGTGGGAACCGGCCCCCGCGGCGGAGGTCAGACTCCGCCGAACTCCCCGCGGTTGACGCCGGAGACGAACGCGCTCCAGGAGTCGGCCGGGAAGGCGAGCGTCGGGCCGGCCGGCAC
This sequence comes from Streptomyces abyssomicinicus, assembly GCF_008974245.1. GTDB lineage: Bacteria > Actinomycetota > Actinomycetes > Streptomycetales > Streptomycetaceae > Streptomyces > Streptomyces abyssomicinicus. The sequence continues at coordinate 219,747 of NZ_BBZI01000011.1, forward strand.
CTTGGAGTCCCGCACGGCGAGCTCCTCGCGCACCGGCGACTTGACCTCCACGCACGCTCCGTTACCGGTCGAGTAGGACGACTTGGTCCACGCGGGGGTGGCGCCCTGACGAATAGCCATTTTTACTCCGAGTTAACTGAGAGTGACGATCGGGGTGATCCGAGCCAACCGCCTGTGACCGTTGGCGTGATCGACGCTACTCGCCGCCTCGTGCTTCGGAGGTATCCATTCACTCGTGAGGATGGGATGTCCCAATAGGCTCTACCGCAACAGGAGTTGTGCATGTACGGTTCGCCTTTTTGCCGGTGGCAAAGTCCAACGGCAACGGATCTAGGGGTACCGGGTCACTCAGCGTGACCGAATCGCGGGTGCGGCCGGGCGGTCACGCGACGGCGTTCCCGCGGTGGCCCCCACGCGACGACGTTCCCGCGACGGCGTTCACGCGTAGGACTTCGCGATGTCCTCGATGTATTGCCGGGACTGGTCCACGTTCAGGGCCTGGGCCCGCAGGTGCTCGTACATCACGCTGTACTTCTGCACGTCGTTCGGCTTCTCCAGGTACAGGTCGCTGGTGACGCCCTCGATGTAGACCACGCTGGAGTCCGACGCGTCGGGGAACTCCAGGATGGCGTACTGCCCGTTGAGCCCCGGGTGCGCGCCCAGGTCGAACGGGATCACCTGCACCGTCACGTGCGGCATCTGCGCCTGCTCGACCAGGTGCTCCAACTGCTCCCGCATCACGGCCCGGTTGCCCACGATCCGCTTCAGCGCGGCCTCGTCGAGCACCGTCCACAGGCGCAGCGGGTTCTCGGGGGCGTTGATCCGCTGCTGCCGGCGCAGCCGGACCTGCACCCGCTTCTCGATGTCGGCGGCCGCGGTCTCCGGCAGCGCGCCGGTGATGAGCGACTCCGCGTACTGCCGCGTCTGGAGCAGCCCCGGCACCACCTGCGGGTCGTAGACGCGCAGGCTGGCCGCGTCGGTCTCCAGGCCGATGTAGACGCTGTAGGGGATGTCGCCGAAGGAGTGCCACCAGCCCTGCTGGCGGGAGTCCTTGGCCATCTGCATCAGCGAATCGACGATCCGCTGGTCCTCCACCTCGTAGACTCCGCAGAGGTCGCGGACGTCGCGCTGGCTGATGGACCGGCGGCCGTTCTCCAGCCGGCTGATCTTCGACTGCGAGACCAGCAGCCGCTCCGCCACCTCCTCGGCGGTCATGCCCTTCTGCTCGCGGAGCCTGCGGAGCTCCTGACCCAGGCGGCGGCGCCTGACGGTGGGGTTGACACTGGACGCCACGGACGGCACCTCCGGCTGCGTACCTCAACTTTGCGTATCTGCTGTTCAGCAGACTGCCACCTGGGTGTGGGCCGCCGCTGGGAAACGGCGCACAATGCCCGCCCACGCGTGAGCCCCGGGTGCGCGGCGTCCGCCTCCGGGGGCGGACCGCGGGCGCGGCCTCACGCCTTCGGGTGGGACCTGCCTTCGCCCGTTGACGGTCTGCGCGTCCACGGTCCGCCGGAGGCCGTCGGGGCCCGCCAGGGCCGTCGGGCCCTCGGCGGCCCGGGAACGCGTCGAGCCCGGGCGGGACGACGGACCTCGTCGGTCCGTCGTCCCGCCCGGGCGGGTGACAGGGGCCCGGCTCAGGGCCGGGCGGCCCGGGTCAGCGTGCGACGGCCCGTGCCATGGGTCCCGGATGCGGCTGCGCCGCCACACCGTGGGTCGCCTGCTGCGGCGCCGTGGCCCGCCCGTGGGCCGGGACCGGGGTGCGGCCGCCTGGCGCCTGGGCCCGGCGTGGTTGCGCCGCCGCGCCGTTCTGGACGTCCATCACGGCGTGCGCCACGAGGCCGCCCATCGGGTCGTGTCTGATCAGGTCCCGCAGCCGGGAGCGGGCCGAGCGGCCCTCGTTCCCGGGGTACAGGTGCTTGCCGAGGCCGACCGCGTGGGCCAGCGCCGCGAGCGCGGCGGTCCTGGGGTCCGGTGGGACGCCCGTCTTGATCGCCGTGTCCAGCCGGGACCTGATCTCCCGGCTGATCGCCGTGTCCGTCGCCTGGTAGCGAGTCGTCGGCAGCACCCCGCACATCGGACCGGCGACGGCATGCACCATGCCGCACCGCTCCAGGTGAGCGAGGTACGTCTGGCGGAGCCCCAGCCGGGGTCCGCCGATCCAGTGGACCGCGCGTACCGGTGCGCCGCGTCTGCGCAGCAGCTCCAGTGCGTGGTCCAGAGTCGGATCTCCTGTCGGCCGTGGCATCACCACGGAGATACGATCCCCGTCCGGGGCTATCCGTCCGGCCATGGCCAGCTCGACGAGCTGTGCTCCGGCCAGACCCAGGTCGAGCGACTGAGGCTGTGCAGTGGTGCCCGTGGCCGGGTCCAATGCCAGCAGCAGAAGCTCCTCCGGAAGTGTTCTGCGGCTCTTGCCCATCCATGCCTCCCCGCGTGGATGTACGACAGGGTGACCCCTCTCACACTCATCTGTCGAGAGTGCGAGCCCGCTATCGGATGGAACCGGCAGGTATGTCGTTCTCGTCCCTGCGGGAGGGCCGGGAGCGGTGACGCGACACTTGAACGGTCCGGACGGTGGCCGCCGGCGTTGACGGTCGGCTGGTTGGGCAGGCGCACGGGGAGTGCGTGGCGTATGGAGGAGGCATTGGTGGCGGGCGAGTCCCCCGACAGGTCGAAGCAGCGAGAGTCCTCGGTGGATGTGACGCCGGGCACGGGGGATCCGGTTGCGGAGACCGCCGCGGTGTCGGCGGCCGCCGACCCGCGTGCCGCCTTCGCCCGCACCGCCGTGGCCGCGCCGCCGCGGGGTGCGGACGACGTGGATGCCGCGGACGGCGCGGACGGCGCCGATTCAGGGCCCGGTGTCCCGGAGCAGCCCGGTGAGGCCTCTGGCGCGGCCTCCACGGCCACGGAGGGCCCTTCGGGCACCGAGACCGCCCGAGAGGCCTTGGCGGACGCCGAGGGCGCCGGAGCGGCCTCCGAGGACGACGATGCCGAGCGTGACACCGTCGAGGACGCGGACGCCGCGGCCGGGGGTGCGCGCGCCGCCGGTGACCCGGACGACGACCCGTCGGCCGAGCGGAACGGCCCCGTCGCCGGCGAGCCGTCCGGTGACGCCGGGGACGGCTCCCGCCGCGCCGACAACGACGACGAGCCGGAGGCCGAGCGTGGGGTGCCCGCGTTCGGTGCGCCGGCGGGCGTGGACCCGGAGGGTCCGGCCGGAGGCGTGGAGGCCCGTGAGGGCGCCCCGGTGGGCGAGGGCGGCAGCGACGCCGCGCCGGACGCCGACGGGGACGCTCCGGCTGTGAGCCCGGGTGCCGAGGGCGACGGCGACGCCGACGGCGACGGCGACGAGTCGGTGGCCGAGCGGGGTGTGCCCGCGTACGGGGCGGCCGCGGGTGTGGACCCGGAAGGTCCCGCAGCGGACGTGGAGGCTGCCGGGGAGGCGTCGGACGTCCGTGAGGGCGCCCCGGTGGGCGAGGGCGGCAGCGACGCCGCGCCGGACGCCGACGGGGACGCTCCGGCCGACGACCTGCCCGTAGAGGGCGACCGTGACGACGAGGGCCGCGAGGCCGAGGGTCAGCCGCGGGCGGACGGCGACCGGGATGACGAGCCGGCCGGTGCCGACCGCGTGCCCGCGCCGGAGCCGTCCTCGGACGTGGACCAGGACGCTCCCGCGACCGCCGCGACCGCCACGGACGACCTGGACGCCGACGAGTCGACGGACGCCGCGCCCGCCACTGCCGCGCCCGCCGACGAGCCGGCCGATGCCGAGCCGGTCGATGCCGAACCGACGGACGTCGCGCCCGCTGACGCGTCGGCCGATGCGGTGTCCGCCGAGGAGTCGACCGACGCCGAGCCCGTCGACGCCACGCCCGCGGACGAGCCGGCCGATGCCGCGCCGGTCGACGAGCCGAGCGACGCCGTGCCCGCCGACGAGCCGACGGACATCGAGCCGTCCGACGCCGTGTCCGACGACGAGCCCAAGGGCGGCGCCCGGACGGACGGGCTCGAGGACGAGCCCAAGAACGCCGAGCTCGACGCCGAGCCCAAGGGCGGTGCACCCGAGGACGAGCGCGAGGGCGAGCCCAAGGGTGCCGAGCCCAAGGACGAGCCCAAGGGCGGTGCCCCCGACGCCGAGCGCAAGGGCGAGCCCAAGGACGTGCCCGAGGGCGGTGCACCCAAGGACGAGCCCAAGGGCGGCGCCCCCGAGGACGAGCCCGAGGTGGGCGAGCGCGGGGCCGGGGACGACGGGGCGAAGCGGCCGGGGTGGGCCGCGGGGCCGCTGCCGGCGGAGGAGCGGAGCGACACGACCCGCGTCCTCGGCAAGGTCGCGCCGCCGGCCGGCAAGCCCGTGGACCAGCCCACCACCGCGATCCGCCTCGGCGGCCGCCCCGGCGCCAAGCGCCCGGTGGACCAGCCGACCACGCAGCTGAAGGTCGGCTCCGCCCCGCAGCCGGCCACCCGGAAGCCGCCGGCGCCGCCCGCGCGTCCCGGAGGCCCCGCGGCGGGGGCCGCCCCCGCCGGGGCGTCGTCCACCGGAACCACCGCCATCCCCCAGGTGGGCCCCGAACGCACCACGCAGCAGCCGCTGCCGCCCAAGCCCCCGCTGGACCTGCTCGCCGAGCTGACCAACACCCCGCCGCCGCCGGACACCCTGCCGCGCCGGGTGGTGCGCCGCGTCAAGATCTGGACCCCGGTCGTGGTGCTGCTGGCGATCGTCCTCGCGATCGTCCAGATGGTCCGCCCGCTGCCCGAGCCGTCCCTGGTGCTGACCGCCACGGACACCCACCGCTTCGGCGGTGCCCCGGTCGCCCTCCCGTGGCCCGGTGAGGGCCAGGGCTGGATGGACGTCACCGGCATCGGCACCGTCGACCACTTCGGCGACCAGAAGCCCGTGCCGATCGCCTCGGTCACCAAGTCGATGACCGCGTACGTGATCATGAAGGAGAACCCGCTCAAGCCCGGTGAGGCGGGGCCCGACATCCCGGTCGACGCGCTCGCCGAGAAGGAGGGCGGCTACGACAAGACGGGTGACGAGTCGACGCTCAACAGCGTCAAGGAGGGCGACAAGCTCAGCCTCCGCGACGCGCTGTCCGCGGTGATGATCCCGTCCGCGAACAACATCGCGCGCCTGCTGGCCCGTTGGAACGCCGGCTCGGAGTCCGCGTTCGTCGAGAAGATGAACAGGACCGCCCAAGAGCTCGGCATGAAGAACACCACCTACACCGACCCCTCCGGCCTCAAGGCGTCGACCGTCTCCACGGCCGAGGACCAGGTGAAGCTGGGCGTCGAGATGATGAAGATGCCGGGCATGGTGGACATCACCGCGCAGGGCTCCTGGAAGGACCCGTACGGAAACCTGCACTACAACTACAACACCCTGGTCCCCTACGACGGCGCGATCGGCATCAAGACCGGCTCGACCACCAAGGCCGGCGGCAACCTGCTCTTCGCCGCCACCAAGGAGGTCGGCGGCGAGACGGTGACCCTGGTCGGCGCGGTCCTCGGCCAGCACAAGAGCCCCATCCTGGACACCGTGAACGCGGTCTCCAAGACGGCGATGCTGGCCACCCAGGAGGCACTGGCCGCGGACACCATCCTCAAGAAGGGCGACGTCGTCGGCCACGTCGACGACGGGCTCGGCGGACGGACCCCCGTGGTCGTCTCCGAGGACGTCACGGCGGTCGGGTGGGCCGGGCACGAGGTCAAGCTGACCTTCGAGCCCGCGGAGAACCTGCCGCACGTCGCCTCCGCCGGGACCGAGGTCGGAACGCTGACCGTCGGCGACGCCGCGGGCGGAGCCGTCAAGGTGCCGGTGCAGTTGCAGGGCGACCTGGCCGAGCCGGGCGTCGGAGCCAAGCTGACCCGCATCGTCTGAGCGGCGCGGGCCCGCCCCGCGGAGTCCGCTCCCCTCACGCGCCCTGCCGCGGACCGCCGACCAGGCGTTCCGCGGCAGGGCGCCGTGCTAGCGTCGCCGGTCGGTCCGGCGGCGGAACCGCCGACGGAGAACCGGCGGACGTGACAAGGGAGTTCGTCCAGGTGAGCACAGCGGAAAGGCCGCAGCCGGCGCGCACGCCACCGCGCACGCCACCGGGGGCGGCCCCGGCCGAGGCGCCCCGGGCCCGGGTGCCCGCCCCGGCCGGACGGCCCACCGCGGGCACCGCCGGCACCGCCGGCACCGCCGGCATCCCCGGTGACCTGCCGCGCCCCCGACGCCCTCTGTCGCCCCCCGGAACCGGGACGCCGTCCGCCGCCGCCCCCGGTCGTGCCGTCCGCGTCCTCCGCCACCCGGCGACCGCCGTCACCGCCCTCGCCGGAGCCCTGCACATACTCTGGTTCTTCGCGTTCGCGAACAGTGGTGGCGACCTCGCCGCCCAGGACGCCTGGGCCGAGTTCGTCGGCCGCAACCCCGGCTCGGCCTACAACATGGCCTGGTACGGCGGCATGCACCCGGTCTCCTACAGCGTGGTCTCGCCCTACCTGATGCACGTCCTCGGGGTACGGACCACGATGATGCTCTCCGGCACCCTCTCCGCCGGGCTGCTCACCCTGATCCTCTGTCACGCCCGCACCGGCCCCGCCCCGCGGCCCATGCCGGGTCTCCGCCACGTGTGGCCGGCCGCACTCGCCGGGGTGTTCGGACTGTTCTGCAACGCCGTCTCCGGCCGGGTCACCTTCGGCCTGGGTGTGCTCTTCGCGCTCGCGACGATCGCGGCCGTCTTCTGCATGCCGATCCCGTGGCACCGGCGGCGCTGGGTCAAGGCGTGGTGCGCCGCCCCGCTGGCCGCGCTCGCCACCATGGCGTCGCCGGTGGCCGGGCTGTTCCTCGGCCTGGTGGCCGTCGCGCTCTTCCTCCAGCACCGCCGCCCCGGCGCATGGGCGCTGGGTCTCGGACCGGCCCTGGTGGTGGCGGTGTCCGCCTGGCTGTTCCCGTTCTCCGGCACCCAGCCGATGGGCGTCACCACCACGCTCGGGCCACTGGCCGTGGCCCTCCTGATGTGGGCGGTGGCACCGCCCGGGTGGCGCACCGTGCGGTTCACCTGCGTCGTCTACGCCGTCGCCGTGCTGCTGGTGTGGGCGGTCAGCTCGCAGATCGGCTCCAACATCACCCGCCTGCCCATGCTGTTCGGCGGGGCCGCCCTGCTGGCCGTGCTGCCGTTCACCGAGCCGCGCTCACGGCGGTGGTACGCGGTGCTGCTCTCGTTCACCGTCTTCGCCGGCTGGGTCGGCGTCAGCACCGTCAACGACGTGGTGAGCATGAAGCCCGACGCGATCTGGGCCCGCAACCTCGCCCCGCTGGTCGACCGGCTGAAGGAACCCGACACCGGCCGGGGCCGCGTGGAGGTGGTCCCCGCCAGCTCGCACGCGGAGTCCTCGGCGCTGGTGCCGTACGTCAACCTGGCCCGCGGCTGGAACCGCCAGGCGGACCGGGAGCGCAACCCGCTCTTCTACGACGGCTCGCTCGACGCCGGCAGCTACCGCGAATGGCTGCGCCGCTGGGCCGTCCACCACGTCGTCCTGCCGCTCCACGGCTCACCCGACGGCGAGGGAGGCCGCCGGGAACGGGAACTGATCGAGGGCGGGCTGCCCTACCTGAAGGAGGTGTGGGCCGACGACAACTGGCGGATGTACGCCGTCGCCGACCCCGCCCCGCTGGCCGACCCGCCGGCGCGGGTCGTCCGGGCCGACGAGGAGGGCATCGTCCTCCACGTGCCGCGCCCCGGCCGGTACACCGTGCGCGTGGCCCACTCGCCGTGGCTGGGCCTCTTCGACGCCGACGGGGAGGCCGTCCCGCCGCCGGAGCCGGGCGGGCCGAACGTGCACGGCTGCGTGGCCGAGGGCGAGGAGGACGCCTGGGGCGTCGCCTGGACCGTCCTGGACGCCCCCGCCCCCGGCACCTACCGCCTCGCGGCCCACTACCGGATACCGCGCGGCACGCCCTGCCCCGAACCGGAAAGCCCCTGACCCCCGCCCGCCGAGGCCCCGGCACGGAGCCGTGGCCCGGGCGGGCCGGGACCTCGTCAGGAACTAAGGCCGGGACCTCATCGGGGACTCAGGCCGGGACCTCGTCGGGGACTCAGGCCGGGACCTCGTCGGGGACCTCGACCGGGTAGGCCACGTCGCAGACCGGATCCGTGGGCCCCGCCGACGACCAGTCCGCGAAGTACACCTCACGGCACGGAGCCGCGATCCGCAGCCCCTGGCCGGCGACCCACCGCTCCACCGCCTCGAAGGCGTTGAGGATCATCGGCTGGCTCACCTCCGCCTTGGTGATGCGGGTGAAGGCCAGCCGCCGTGCGGGTTCCTCCCGCACGGTCACGGCCCTGTTCTGCCGCGCCGCCCACTCCCGCGCCGCGTCGGCGTCCCGCACCGGCACGCACACCTCGGCGGGGCCGTCGCTCTCCTGCGACACCTCGGAGTGGTAGGCCACGAACGGCGCCGCGGCGACGCCGCCGCACTCCTCGGCCGCCACCGCGGTCAGTCGGTCCAGCGTGGTCCCGATCCAGGCCGGCAACTCGCCGACCAGGATGTGCCGCTGCAGGGTGAGCACCGTGCATCCGGGCACGTCCACCGTCTCCGTCGAGTACCGCTCGCTCATCAGGGAACTCCTTCCGTCAAGTCGCGCACGGAGGAAGTCCACGAGCGCCCGCTGCCCGGCGAGCCGCGCCTCGACGTCCGCCCAGTAGGCGGCCACCCGCTCGGCCGCGGCCGGGCCGTCGTGACCCATCAGCGCCACCACGTCCGCGACCTCCGCCAGCGGCATGTCGAGATGCCGCAGGTGCACGATGGTCCGGGCCCGCTCCACCTGCTCGCGCCGGTAGTAGCGGTACCCGGTCGCCGGGTCGACGTACGCCGGGGGCAGCAGCCCCAGCCGGCCGTACAGCCGCAACGCCTTCGCCGACAGCCGCACCCTCGCGGCGAACGCGCCGATGCTGATCAGCTCGTCGCTCATGTTCGTGGCCTCCTCCGTCACCGGACCTCCGGCCCGGTGACGTGGAGACTGCGGCTTGCCCCAAGGGCAAGGTCAACCATGCCCTCGAGGCCCATCGGCCCATGCCCTCGCGGCACATCGGCCCGCCGGCCCGTCAGTCGCCGGTTCGCCGGCTCTCACCGGCTTCACCGGCTCAGTGGCCGAGCACCTTCTCGATCGCGGCCACGACCTCGTCCGACTCCGGCTCCGTCTGCGGCGCGAACCGGGCCACCACGTGCCCGTCCCGGTCCACCAGGAACTTCTCGAAGTTCCACCGGACGTCCCCGGCGTGGCCCTCGGCGTCGGCGAAGCCCGTCAACCGCTGGTAGAGCGGGTGCCGGCCCTCCCCGTTCACCTCCACCTTCTCGGTCATCGGGAAGGTCACGCCGTACGTCGCCGAGCAGAACTCCGCGATCTCCTCGGCCGACCCGGGCTCCTGCCCCATGAACTGGTTGCACGGCACGCCCAGCACGCTGAACCCGCGCTCCGCGTACCGCTCCTGGAGCTTCTCCAGCCCGTTGTACTGCGGCGTCAGCCCGCACCGGGAGGCCACGTTCACGATCAGCAGGGCCGTCTTCCCGGCGTACTGCCCCAGCTCCGCGGAGCCGCCGCGCAGGGCCTCGATCTCGACGTCGAACACCGGACCCGCGTCCCTCGAACTCTCAGCATTGGTCATGCCCGGAGCCTAACCGGCCCGCCGTGCGTACCCGATCAGCGCCGAACCGATGACTTTCCGGCTCGTCACCGGTCTCCTGTCCGTGCGGTCCCGTACCGTGCGGCCCGTCGCACCGACGCGGAGAATCAAGGCCAGGGGAGCGAATCCACATGCGTGTCGTGATCACCGAGTTCATCAGCCTCGACGGCGTCACCCAGGCGCCCGGCGGTCCCGAGGAGGACACCGACGGCGGCTTCGCCCACGGCGGCTGGAGCGCCCCCCACTTCGACGACGAGGTGGTCGGCGGCGCCTTCGACGCGGCGCTCAACGGCGCCGACGCCCTCCTCTTCGGCCGCCGCACCTGGCAGGTCATGGCCGGTGCCTGGCCGGAGCGGGCGGGTGACCCGTTCGCCGACCGGATGAACGCCATCCGCAAGTTCGTCGTCACCGACAGCCTCGGCGACGCCGACCTGACCTGGCACAACACCGTCCGCCTGCCCGGCGCGGAGTTCCCCGCGCGGATCCGCGCGCTGCGCGAGGAGGAGGGCCGCGACATCGTCGTGATGGGCAGTGCCTCGGTCGCCCGCGCCCTGCTGAGCGCCGGGCTGGTCGACGAACTGCGGCTGACGCAGATGCCGGTGCTCCTCGGTGGGGGCAAGTCCGTCTTTCCCGCCGACGGAGGCCTCACCACCTTCCGGCTCGCCTCCGTCACCACCAGCCCCAAGGGCGTCAACGCCCTCGTCTACCAGCGGGCGGACGCCTGAACCGCCGTGCGGACTCCCCGGAACCGGCACCCCTCCGGCTGCGCACCGGGTCTAGAGCCCACGCAGCATCTGGTGCAGGGTCCCGGCGGACCAGCAGCACACACCGCCGTCGTCCTCGAAGTGGCCGGTGTACCAGTCCTCGCCGCCGACGCCCTTCACCACGGCAAGACCACCCAGCCGGATGACGACTTCGGGCGTGACCGGCCGGTCCTCACCGTCCGGCGGCCACGCCACCCGGGTCACCGCCCGGACGTTGTCGACCACGACGGCGTCCGGGACCCCGGACAGCTCCCGCACCCGCTCGATCGTCCACCCGGCCGGAAGCCGCCCCACACCCGCGCTCGTCATCCCGTCATGCTCGCAGCGGGACGGACGAACGGACGGCCGGGGTGGGCGGTGGCTACCCTGGGCCGCGCGTGCCGGTGGGACACAGGGTGGGGAGACCGGGTGACGACACCGGGTGGGGACACAAGGGGAGGCGCTCATGCCGGACACCGGGCAACCGATCGGACGGACGGCCGGCCGCCCCGGCAACGGGCCGGCCGAGGCGGGGGAGGCCCTGCGGGCCGCCGACCGGGCGTACCTGACCGCCCTCGACCGGCCCCCGCACCCCCGCTGGTGGATCCCGCTCGCCGCCACCACCCACGGCGCCGCCCTGACGCTGGCGACGAGCCCCCTGCTCCACACCACCGACAGCCATCTCACGCGCCGCGCGCTCCAGTTGGGCGTCGTGGCGTTGATCGCCGTCCTCCCCGCCCTCCACCTCGCCCGCGTTCTCCGCAGCCGGGTCCGCTCCCGGCCGCCCCACGCCACCACCGGTCGGCGGGTGCTCCGCGAGGGCGCTCCGGTGGCCGCGTACGTCCTGGGCGGCCTCTCGTTCGTCCCGCTCGGCCGGATCGGCGGCGCGATCACCCTGGGGGTGCTCGCCGGGGCCGCGGTCTGGTGGCGGGAGAGCCGCAGGGCCGCTCCGCCCGCCACCACGCCGTCACCCGGGCCGGCGGCACCGGGACGCACACCGGCGCCCCGCCGGGTGCCGGCTCCCGTTCCGGACGAGGTCCTCGCCGACCCGACCCGCCTGGCGACGGCGGCGTTCCTCACCGGCTGCTTCGACGCCGACCTGACGGCGGTCCGCGACCACTGCCGGGTCACCGACGAGGAGGCCGCCGCCGCCACGACCGCCCTGCGGGACGCCGGCCATCTCACCGTCCGCACCTCAGGGCCCCGCACCTGGCTCTCCCTGACCCCCGCCGGCCACAGCGCCCTGGTCGGCCACCTCACCGCCCTCCGGGCCATCGCCGACGGCGCGGCGCCGACGGGCCCGGTGAGCGACGGCCGGGCCGTCTGACGTCCGGGGACCGCGCCGCCGCGTCCGACGTACTCAGCCCGATCTGAGTACGCGCGCTCTGCGGCCGGACCAGGGCGGTTCGTGACGATGAGGCCATGAATTCGACGCCTCCGACGCCTCCGACGATCCCTGCCCCGCGACCTCGCAGGAGCGTCCTCCCCCACCTGCTGTCCGTCCTCGTCCTCTCCGCGGTGGCCGCGGCCGCCTGGGCCGGGTGGCTGGGCTGGGACCAGGAGCGCGACGTCCAGCCCGACGGCTCCACGACCGGCCCGTACGAGGCGTGGCAGGTGATCGGCCTGGTCCTGACCCTCCTCGCCGCCGTCGTCCTGACCGCGCTGCGCCGCTACTACGTCGGCGCGGTCCTCGGCACGGCCATCGGCCTGGCCGGCGCCGCCTGGTACGACTGGTCGGACGACGCCAGCGGTCTGTTCGCCGTCGGCGTCTTCATGATCACGGTCACCACCCTCGGCGCCACCGCCCTGGTCTGCTTCGCCACGGACGCCTGGAGGCGCAGGAACGCCCGCCGCACCGGGGCATGACCGGGCCGCGGGACCCGGAAGCCCCGCCGCGTTCAGCCGGTGGGCGGCTCCGGGGCCCCGGACGGTGTCACGGTCACGCCCCGGTCCGCCGCGGCCGACGCGCCGCCCGGGACGCCTGCCGGGCCAGGGTCCCGGCCCGCCCCGCCCGCTCCCTGCACCACACCGTCGTCGCGCGGTACGTGGCGGCGGCCTGCCCGGGAGGGCTGTGGTGGGGCAGCAGCCGCTGCGGGTCCACCGCCACCGCGCGGGCCGCGAGCTGCTCCCACAGCCGCGCCGCGGTGGACACGGGCAGGGGCCCGAACCGCGTGAGCAGGACGGCGCTCACACCGATGCCGAGCCCCAGACCCACATAACGTCGCACGGGGCGGCCGTGCCGCTGATCGAGGTTTGTCGCCATGACCGCAAGCTACGGCCGGGCGGCGGCACCGGACATGAGTCCTCGTACTCAACCGCCGTGAGCAGCCGCTCCGTCGCGGGCGGCGGCCAGGGGGCCACCCGGCGGGCGGCCCGCGAGGTCACGTCCTGCGGTAGCGCGCGCTGGCGAACGAGAAGCCGCTGAAGGCCACCAGCCCCACGGCGATCACCACCAGCAGCCACGGACCGGCCGCGGTCTGGGTGAAGGCGCGCAGCGTGTCGTCCATCCCCTTCGCCTCGTCCGGGTCGAACCGGACCGCGGCGACCAGGGCGAACACGCCCACCGCGCCGAACAGGACACCGCGCGCGACGCCGCCGAAGACGCCGAGGACGTCGACCACCTGGCGGACACGTCGGCTCATCCGGCCCATCTTGAGGTGCTTGTGGAACGTCCGCCGCACCGCGCGGACCAGGATCCACCCACCCGCGACGACCACACCGACCGCCGCGGCGCCGACCAGCCAGCGACCGCCCGGCATCTCCAGCGCCCGCGCGGTGAAGTCCTTGGACTGCTCGTCGGAGGAACCGCCGCCGCCCGAGCCGGCGGCGAAGGCCAGCACGGAGTAGGCGACGAAGCCGTAGAAGACGGCACGGCAGCCGGAGAACAGCCGCTTGTGCGTCTTGTGCCCGTCCGGCCCCGAGGCGCCGAACGCCGCCTCCGACAGCCGCCACACCGCCATGCCGGCGGTGGCGATGCCCAGCGCCCACAGCAGCACCGAGCCGAACGGCTTCTCGGCTATCTCCGCGAGCGCGCCGGAGCGGTCCGCCTGCTCACCGTCGCCCGGGTGGAAGGCCACCCGCAGCGCGATGACCCCGATGAGCAGGTAGAGCACCCCGCGCGCCGCGAAGCCGGCCCGGGCCGCACGGTCCATCGCGGAACTGTTGGCGGCGCGCCGCGCGGTGGTCCGGGGGAGCCACGTCGTCGATTGACCTGTCATGCGGCCCGGTTGCCCGCTGCCCGGTCACGGAAACGGAGGGTGAATCGGCCACCCCGGCGCTCACCGCACCGCGCGGCCGTCCTGCCCGGGGGCCCGCGGGGGCGCGGGGGCGCTCAGTGACAGCTGAACGACTTGGCGGTGAGGCTCGTACTCAGCGTGCAGACCTGACCGCGCACCGCACCGTCCGTCCTGTGGAAGGTCAGGTCCCAGGTCCCGTTGTCGTGCCGCAACTGCCCGTACCCGGCGACCCCGTCGAGTCCCGCCGGAGGGTTCGAGGGGTTCTCCACCTGGGTGACCGACCGGTGGACCGGCTGCGGCGGGGTGCCGACGGGCTGCCCCGTGACGTTGTCGTCGACCGGCCCCCGGTCCAGCGGCGAGCCCGAGGAGCCCACCGTCAGCTGGGGCGGACGGACGGTGGCGAAATCGAGCATCTGGTAGAGGTGGACGTGCCCCGACAGCACCAGGCGCACGTTGTCCGCCAGCCGCTGCTGGGCGGTGCCCGCGACCGCCGCGTCGAGGACATGCGTCAGCCAGGTCACCGCGCCGGGGGCCTGCCCGGCGGACTTCGCCATCCACACCGGCTTGTGGGTGAGCACGAAGAAGTCCTCGGACGGACGCTGCCCCGCGGCCCGGTTCACGGCCTGGAACTGCGGGACGAAGGTGTTCACCTGCGCCGTGCTCCCGGTGTCGCCCGGATCGGCGGACGAGGAGTCCACGGAGACGAGGTTCAGCAGGCCGGCCCGGATCGTGGCGGGCGGCGGGAAACGGCTGCACGTTCCGTTGCCCCGCAGTTCGTCGGCGAGGTAGCGGAACCACGCGTCACCGGCGCCGCCGGCCTGTCCAGTGCAGTCCTCGTGGTTGCCCCGGGCCAGCACGACGGGCGCCGCGGCCAGCAGCGCCTCCGCGGGCCTGAAGAAGTCGGCAACCACACAGGCCCAGCTCGCCGCCTGGGCGCGCAGCGTGCACCCGGGGTTCCTGGCCTTGTCGTCCGCCCTGCCCGGGTCGTTGCGGTAGAGGTAGTCCCCGGTGTGGATCACGAGGTCGGGCGCGCCACGGGCGATGCTGTTCGCGATCGGGGTGAAGGGCCAGGCGGTCGCGCAGGACTGCGCCGCCTCCGCCGGGTTCACCGGCAGCTCGCAGCCGGTGTCGCCGATGACGTTGACCGTGCGGGGACGGGTGGTCGCGGTCCACCTCGGCAGCGGCAGGTGACCGCCCGCGGGGTGGAGCGTCGCCGCCCGCACCGTCGTCGGGACGAGCTGCGCGCCGGTCGCCCCGAGCGGCACCGGCGTCTGTGCCCCCGACTCGCAGACCGTGGTGGGGAAGTGCCCGCCCGTGGGGGTGCTCACCCGCTGGAGAGGGACGGTCACCTGTGTCCCCAGGGTGTAGCGCACGGTGGGACAGGTCAGGCTCGCGTCGGTGGACACGTAACGGATCTGTGTGCCGTGGCTGGTCAGCTGGGTCCACGCCCACGCCTCGCCACCGGTGCCCGCTCCGGGGGGCGGGGCCGTCGGACCCGGCGTGTGCGGTGGCGTGTGGGGCGGCCGCGGGTGCTGCGGCGGCTTGTGGTGGTGGGGCGGCTTGTGGTGGTGCGGCGGTTCGTTGTGGTGCGGTGGCTTGTGGTGGTGGGGTGGTTCGTGGCGCTGCGGCGGCTTGTGGTGCTGCGGTGGCCGGGGATGGGGCGCGTGCCCGGGTGGCGCGGTCGGCCTGGGGGGCGGCGTCCCCACGCCGGCGGGCACCCGGGCGGGGGTCGCCGTGGCCGAGACGGCCGCGGCCAGGACACCCGCCACGGCGAAGGCGACGATCCGGTGCATCATGTGCCGGCTCCTCGTTCAGGAATGCCCTGGGAAGCGACATCCCGTCGCCGAGGGCCACACCGGGAATCGTCACCGACGCCTTCGGCGCGCGCACCAGCACGAGGACGAACGGGCTAGGCCGGCGGCGGCCGAGGGACGACGCGGTGCCGGCCGCGGATGTCATGTGCGCACGTCGGCGCTCACGTCAGCGGACGCGACCTCCGGACGCTCCTTCCTTCTCCTTCGCGTAGTCCTTCGCCATCTCACCGGCGAAGTCGTACACCACACACGGTTCGTCGCCGACGGTCCACGCGTCGTGCCCGGGGGAGCACACGAAGACCTCCCCGGCGCCGACCTCGGTCTCGCTTCCGTCGTCCATGCGGATGTGCATGCGCCCCTGCGTCACCACCCCGTTGTGGTGGAACTGGCAGCTCTCGGTACCGGCGGTCGGCGCGATGTCCTGGGACCACCGCCAGCCGGGCTCGAAGGTCGCCGTCGCGAAGTCCAGCCCCGTGAGGTGGACCGATTCGAGGTGACCGTGCGGGAAATCGCGCTGTTCATCGGGCTTACTGGGAGTCCTGACCTCCAGCATGGTGATGCCTCCTTACTGAGCCACACTTCCATTGTGTAACCCCTCACACGCTGGGCGAGGCCCACGGCCGTCCCCGGCGGCTCCCGGGAGGCTAGGGTCGGCTTTCGGCCATGGCGAGGAAGGCCGAAGGAGCGAGGCCGCGGTGCGAAGGCGGCGCGGTGCGAGGGGTATCTGTGAACGTCGGTGTGCAACGCGGTGCGATCGCCGCCGTGCAGGTACTCGGCCTCGCCGTGTGGTTCTCCATGTCGGCGGTGGTCCCCAGCCTGCGGAACGACTGGGGGCTCACGGCCGGCGGCGCGGTGTGGCTGACGGCGTCCGTGCAGATCGGTTTCGTCGCCGGGGCCGTGATCTCGACCTCCCTCAACCTTCCGGATCGCGTCGCGCCCCATCGTCTGCTCGCCGCCGGCGCAGCGGCGGCCGCCGTCTGCACCGTCGCGCTGGCCCTCTTCGCCGACCGGTCGGCCGTCGCCGTCCCGCTGCGCTTCCTGACCGGCATGTTCCTGGCCGCCGTCTATCCCACCGGCATGAAGCTCATGGCCTCCTGGTCCGGCAGCGCCGGGCGGGGCCGGACCATGGGCGTCCTCATCGCCGCCCTCACCCTCGGCTCCACGCTCCCCCACCTCATCGCCGGGCTGGGATCACTGCCCTGGCGCGGCGTCCTGCTCACGGCGGCGGCGTCCGGACTCGTGGGCTCCGCCATAGCCCTGGCGCTCGTGCGGCCCGGCCCCCACGCGGCGTCGGCCCCACCCGCCCGCAATCCCCGGTACGCGCTGACCATGTTCACCGAACGCGGGCCGCGCCTGGCCAATCTCGGCTATTTCGGGCACATGTGGGAGCTCTACGCCCTGTGGACCTGGATCCCGACGTTCCTGCTGGCGGCCCCCGCCGCGCGCGACCTCCCGGGTTCGGTGGAGATCACGGTGTTCCTCTCCATGGGGATCGGCGGGGCGGTCGGCTGCCTGCTCGGCGGGTGGGGCGCGGACCGCTACGGCCGCTCTCCCGCCGCCGTGACCGCGCTGCTCCTCAGCGGCCTGTGCTGCCTGCTCTCCCCGCTGCTCCTCGACGCCCCACCGGCGGTCCTGTTCGTCTTCTGCACGATCTGGGGCGCCGCCGTGATCGCGGACTCCGGGGTGTTCTCCACCTCGCTGAGCGAGGTCGCCGACCAGCGCTACATGGGCACGGCGCTCACCGGTCAGACCGCGATCGGCTTCGCCCTCACCGTGGTGACCATCCAGTTCACGCCCCTGCTCGCCGAGGCCGTCGGCTGGCGCTACGCCTTCCTCCTCCTCGCCCCCGGCCCGCTGGCCGGCGCCCTCGCCATGCGCGCCTTCGGCCGAGGGGCCGCGTCCGCCCCCGCCGCGCGGGGCTCTGCCTGAGCGCCGCCGGCCGCAGCGGGAACCACCGATCCGGCCACCGCCGCTTCCCGTCTCCGTCGTCAGGGCACGGAGATGATCCGTCGGATCCGGGGCGGAACGCGCACGTTCCTGCTCCTCCGGGACCGGCGCATCTCGATCCGGAACTCCGTACGCGGCGGCGTCAGTCCTTGGCTCGCACGGCCGGACGCGACGTGCGCGGACCCCGGTCAGCGCCTCCTGTGCCGGCCGTCCGTCGTGCGGCCGCCCGGCCGGCCCCCTCGGCGGCGGCGAGGAACACCACGGCGAACAGCAGCAGAGCCGTGCCGGTGAGGACGATCGCGTTGAGCCGCTCGCCGAGGACGAGCACGCCGATGACCGCCGCGGTGAGCGGCTCCACCAGGGCCACGACGGAAGCTGTGGTCGCCTTGACGGCGCCGAGGCCGGTGAAGAACAACGTGTACGCCAGCGCCGTCGGCACCGCCCCCAGGTAGAGGACCAGGCCCAGCGTCCACGCCGTACGCTCCGCGTCGGGCAGCAGGCCCTCCATCAGAGCGGCCGGCAGGAGACAGACCATGCCGACCGCGAAGCCGGTCACCGTGGACCCGAACGCGCCACCGGCGTTCTCCCGGCCGGAGAGGCGGCCCAGCAGCGTCACCCCCGCGTAGCCGGCGGCGGAGAGCAGCGCGTATCCGATGCCCAGCAAGGGAGCGGGGCCGGTGCTCCCGTCCGCACCGCCCGTCAGCAGCACCAGGCCGGCGACGCCGCTCGCCACCGCGGCGGTTCCGGCGGCGCCGGTGCGCTCGCCCAGAGTGAGCCTGGCGCCCACGGCGACCAGCGCCGGCCCCGCACCCAGGGTCACCACCGTGGCCACGGTCAGCCCGGCCTGCTGCACCGAGGCGAAGTAGGCCGTCTGGTACACCGCCAGTCCGAAGCCCGTGATCAGGGCCCGCCGGGGGTTGGCCGCGAACGCCGCGCGCAGCGACAGCGCCGTCTCCGGCCGCCGGGATCGCCAGGTGCGTCGGCCCAGGTGAGCCGCCAGGAGCAGGCCGAGTCCCACCAGGAACCGCCAGAACGACACCGCGACGGGGCCGATCCCGCCGGCGTCGTACAGTTCGGCGGCCACGGCACCGCCCGTGCCCCATGCCGCGGCCGCGATAGCGACGTGGAGAACACCCTGCCGAACGGGCAGGGCGGAAGGGGACTGCACCTGAGGTCTCCTTGATCGATTGCCATCACGTCGTGTTCGTGTCCGTGGGCAATCCGCGCGGCCACCCCCGTGTCCCAGGGGTGGCTCGGCACGACCGCCCCCTCTGGGCGGCGGGTGGCGGGGGCGTCAGGAGCAGCCGCATGGCATCAACCCCTATCCAGCGACGGGCTCGGACCCGGCGAGCCTGGCAACGAAGTCGTCGACCATGGCGATCTGCACGTCCTCGGCGAAACGTCCGGGGTCGAAGAGGGCTTGGACGACGAGTCCGTGGACGAAGGCGACGGCGGAGGCGGCCAGTTGGCCTGTGTCGGCGCTCGCGGGGATCTCCTTGAGGTCGCATGCCGTCTCGAAATGACGACGGAAGGTGTCGCGCAACCTCGTGTAGCGATCGCCTTGTTGGGAGGACAGGGTCTCGTCGGCTAGGGACAGGTCCCAGGAGCTGACCCAGATGCGGTTACGGGCGGTGTCGGCCGGAGTGAGCGGCAGGATGTCGATCAGCGCGGCCCGTACGGCGGACAGGCCACCGGCGGGAGGAGTCCGGCGCGGGCGTCCCGCCGTGTCATGTTCCAGCAGGTCCAGCGCGTGCGTGACAAGAGCGCGCTTGCTCGGGAAGTAGTGCGTCAACATGCCCGTGGAGACACCCATCTCGGCGGCGACCGCGCGCAGTGTCAGGCCCCCGAAACCCTTGGCGGCGAGAACGCGCCACACCGCCTCGGACACGTCCTTGCGGCGGGCTTCGTGATCTCCGGGTGCGGGTGGCGGCATCCGGCTACCCTACATACCAAACGCTTGTTACGCACGCTCCACGCCTCATGCCCGCCGGCAGTTACCTGTCGGCGTTTCCGCCCGGCCCGACCCGGAAGGCAATGCCCATGTTCACCATCGCGCTCGACGACCACGCGCGACTTCGTCCTCTGGAGCCCTGGCAGGCGCCGGAGTTCCTGGCGCACATCGACCGGGCCCGCCCCCTGGTCGACCCGTGGATCCCCTGGGCGTCGCTCACCACCGACTTGGCCTCGGCCAGGTCGACCCTCCAGCGCTACGCCGACCTCTCGTCCTCCGACAGCGGCCGGATATACGGAATCTGGCTGGACGGCGTGCTCGTGGGCGGCGTCATGTTCACCCGCTTCGACGCCTCCTCGGGAGTGTGCGAGATCGGCTGCTGGCTGGAGGAGGCCGGGCAGGGACGAGGACTGGTGACCCGCGCCTGCCGGACACTGATCGACTGGGCCTTCACCGAGCGCGGGATGAGCAGGGTCGAGTGGTGGGTCGCCTCCGGCAACACCCGCAGCATCGCGGCCGCGCGCCGCCTGGGGATGACCCGGGACGGCGTGCTCCGGCAGCGCTATCCGCACCGCGGGGTGCGGCACGACAGCGAGGTGTGGTCGGTCCTGGCGCAGGAGTGGCCGCCGGCAGAGGCTCGGTCCGCGTCCGAGCCCACACACGCGTCCGGCGACCAGGCGGAAATCGACCGGCTGATGGGCCTGTTCATGGACTCCTTCACCAACACCGGCGGAAGGCGCCCCGATCTGGAGATCATCCGCGAACTCTTCGTCCCGGAGGGGCGGATCATCTCGAACACCGGGGACGACCCCGTGATCATGGACCTGGACGCGTTCGTCGAGCCGCGCCAGAAGATGCTCACCGACGGAACGCTGACGGAGTTCTCCGAGTGGGAGGTCCACCGGCGGACCGAGATCTTCGGCTCGGTCGCCCACCGGTTCACCGAGTACCGCAAGTCCGGTGTCCGGGACGGAGCGCACTTCGAGGGACACGGCCACAAGACCACCCAGTTCCTTCGGACCCCGGCAGGCTGGAGGATGTCCTCCATGGCCTGGGAGGACGAACCGGACCGACTCCCGGAGTGACGGGCGCCCGGATCCGCCGCTCACGGCCACGTCCTGCCGAGCGCCCCGTTCTGTCAGTCCTCACACAGGAGCCATGCGGCGATGTCCACGTCACGCGGATGCACGGGCTCCGACAGCACCACGCCGGTGGTGGTGTCGCCCATCTCCGAGAGTTGCTCGATGACCTGCTCGAGGTGCTGTGCGTCCCGGACCGCGATCGTCAGCTCGTAGCAGTTCTCGCCGGTGACGTGGACGCACGACAGGACGTGGCCCATGGCGAGCAGCCGGTCGCGCAGGATCTGTGGCTTCCGGGCGGATCGCAGCCGCGGGCTCAGCGAGACGTGAGCCCTCAGGCCCAGCCCCAGCCGGTCGAGATCCAGGTGGACGCCGTAGCCCTTGATCACACCGGAGTCCTCCAGGCGCCGCACCCGCTCGGCGACGGCGGGCCGACTGAGGGACACCCTGCGGCCCAACTCGGCAAGGCTGATGCGGGCGTTGCGGGAGAGCTCACGGATGATCGCGAGATCCACTGCATCTGTTCCCGACGTTTGGGAAACGGACAAGCCGAAACACCTTCTGTTCGACGGAAAGAGCGCGGGCACCGCGTCGGAACGCCATGGCCGGACGGGCGGCGGCAGCCTACCGTGTTCGCCCATGAGAGCCACCGTGCTGGAAGGGGTCGGACAGGTCCGTCTCGTCGACGTTCCCGACCCGGTGATCGAGCAACCGAGTGACGCGCTGGTGAGGGTTTCCCTCGCCGCCGTGTGCGGATCCGACCTGTGGCCGTTCCGAGGCCAGGAGTCGTTCACGCCAGGCGACCGCATGGGCCACGAGTGGATCGGAGTCGTCGAGGAGGTCGGCGCGGGTGTCACCCGTCTCCGGGCGGGCGACCTCGTCCTCGCTCCCTTCGCGTTCGCGGACGGCACCTGCCGACCGTGCCGCGACGGGTTGTTCACCTCCTGTCCCAACGGCGGCTTCTGGGGCGGCCGCCATGACGGCGGCCAGGCCGAGGCCGTACGTGTGCCGTTCGCCGAGAGCACGCTCGTCCCGGTGCGCGCGGAAGCGGATGCCGAGCTCCTGCGTCGCCTGCTTCCGCTGACGGACGTCATGGCGACCGGAGCCCACGCCGTCGTCCTGGCCGGTGTCCGGCCGGGTTCCACCGTGGTCGTCCTGGGGGACGGTGCCGTCGGGCTGTGCGCGGTGCTCGCCGCCCGCCGCGCCCGGGCCGGACGGATCATCCTCGTCGGCCGCCACCCCGACCGCCGGGACCTGGCCAAGCGCATGGGGGCAACCGACGTCCTGGCTGCGGACGACTCCGCGACCGTCGCCCTGGTCCGGGACGAGACGGAAGGCGGTGCCGGCGGCGTCGCCGAGTGCGCGGGCACCCAGTCCGCCCTCGACCTCGCGATCGACCTGGTCCGGCCCGGCGGCACCATCGGTTCCGTCGGGGTCCCCAACGGCGTGGACAGCGTCGACCTCTACCGTCTGTTCCGCCACAACATCGCCCTGCGGGCCGGGGTGACTCCCGCCCGCCGCTACCTGGAACCCCTGCTCGCGGAGGTCCTCGCGGGTCAGCTCGACCCCTCACCGGTACTGTCGACCGAGCTGCCCCTGGACGACGTCGCAGCCGCCTACCAGGCCATGAACGCGCGCCAAGCCACCAAGATCGCCATCCGGCCGTGAACGCACCGGGCACAACCCGGCGGGTGGGTATCCGTCGTCTCGTGGCCGATGGGCGACCGGCACCGTGGAGGCCGAGGTCCTTCCGCGACACGGCGACGAGCAGCCTGGCCGCCCAGGCGGAGCAGGCCGTCGCGGGTCCCTGCGATCCCACCTCCGCGAACCGGGCCCGGCGCATACCGCCCTCGCGGTCCGGGACCTGCTCGAGGAGATCGAAGCCTTGGCTGTGGCAGGCTGCCCCGCGCTGCCTCACGGATAGAGTCCGGTGCCATGTACCCGATGGACCGCACGGGCTCGCGCCTCGCGTTGCGTGAGCTCACCATCGACGACACGGACGCCGTGTACGCCATCTACGGCAGCCCCAAGGCCACGGAGCACCTGTCGTTCGAGCCGCGCAGCCGCGCGCAGGTCGCCGAGATCGTCGCGAGGTCCGTCGCCTCCGCCGAGGCGGCCCCGCGAACGGAGTACTCGCTCGCGGTTGTGGAACGCGACACCGGCCGGTTGACCGGGTTCGGCCGCCTCGCCCTGGACCCGCACCAACAGCGCGGAGCAACCTTCGGCTTCGCCCTCAACCCCGACGCCTGGGGTGTCGGCCACGGCCTCGAAACCGTGCGACTCCTCCTCGGCCTCGGCTTCGAGGACCTCGGCCTCCACCGCATCTGGGGTGGACGTTCGCCTCTCAACGAGGCGTCGGCCAGAACGATGGCGGCCGCGGGCATGGTCGAGGAAGGCGTCATCCGCGAGCACATCCACAAGGCCGGCCGATGGCGAGACTCCGTCGTCCACGCCATCCTCGACCGTGAGTGGGCGGCCCTCGTCAGCGGCTCCTAGAGCGCACGAGGAACAGCAGGATGGAGACGGTCACTGGGCCGGGGGGCGGCTCGTCTCTGAACCGAGGAGTCGGTCGGTGGCCTGCTGGCCCTGTTGCACGGCTTGGCCGACCGCGCTGATCACGTCAGCGACTTCGGCAGGGCTGCCGCCCGGGTTCACGGCGCGGGCGACTTGGGCGAGGTTGTTGCGGTGTGCCGCAAGCGCGGAAGCCCTCCCGTCCGGTGGACGGAAGGGCTCCTGACCTGGTGTTTCTCTGTGCCCCGGCAGGATTCGAACCTGCGACACCCGCTTCAGGAGTTTCCCTCGGTCTCGTCCCGTAAATGATCTCGGGTATGGCGGGTTGCCTGCCGTACCGCTCGGTCAGCCGGCAAGGACGAGGTTGTGGAGGCGGGCGATGCCGAGCATGGCGTGCCGCACGCCGTCGCCTTTGAGACGGCAGTCGCGGAGGATCTTCCAAGTCTTCATGCGGGCGAAAGCGTGCTCAATGCGGGCGCGGACTTTCCGGTGGGAAGCGTTATGTTTTTCCTTCCAGTCCGGCAGTTGAGTCTGGCCGGTGGGCGAGGTGTTGGCCGCGTTGTCCGTGGCGACTTGCCCCATGCATTTCGAGGTATATACCGTTGAGTGCATGACGGAGCGGTAGGAGATCGAGATCGAACCCGAGGTCCGGGATTGGCTGGAGCTGCTTCCGTTCCGCCTGTACCGGAGGGTCGAGGACAAGACCGACCGTTTGCTGGATGAGCCGACGACACTCGGTGAGCCCTACTCCCGGTACCTGGGCGGCAAGCTTCGTGAGCTGCGCTTCGAACTCGACGGTGAGGCCGTGCGCATCCCGTACTGGCTCGCTCCTGGGCAGCGGATCGTTCTGCTGACGGTCTTCCGCAAGACGAGGATGCGTGAGGTGGCGGAAGTCGAGCGGGCACACCAGGCCCAGAAGGTCTGTGAGGCCGAGCACGGGCATGCCCAGCACGCCTACGAGCGCCGAAAGGAGAGCTGATGAACCACAGCACATGGAGAACGCGCCGGGCCCGGCAGCTTGCGGGTGAGGCGGTGGAGTACGACCTGGAGTACGTCGACGCGCGGCTGGCCGGCGATCTCGGGCAGGCGGTCTACGACCGGCGGATCGAACTCGGTTTTTCCCAGACCGAGTTGGCTGAGCGAGCCGGGATGACTCAGCCCCAGGTCTCCCGGATGGAGGGTGGCGACACCGTCCCGACCCTCCCACTGCTGAGGCGCTTGGCCAAGGCCCTGGACGGCACGCTGAACCTGGCCATAAACGAAGGCGACTCCAGCGTCACCTTCACACCGCACGCCGCCTGAGTGTCTCTGGCCTGGTTGGTGGCCATGAATGCCGAAAGGGCGCCCACAAAGATTTGTGGGCGCCCTTCTTGTTGTGCCCCCGGCAGGATTCGAACCTGCGACACCCGCTTTAGGAGAGCGGTGCTCTATCCCCTGAGCTACGAAGGCGGGAGGCCTGGCCGGACGGCTTGGCCACCGCGGTCAGTGTAGCGGGTGAGGGCTGATCCGTAACCGGAGTAGTGGCGGGGTCGCGAAGCGCCGCGACCGCGCTGGTCTGCGGCGGGGCGCGGACGGGGTGCTGCGGGGAGGGAAGCGGCCGGCCGGGGGCCGGTGGGGGCGGCGTTAGGCTCCGCGCCATGGATGACAGCGTGGAGTGCGGGCAGTGCGGCGCGGTGGGGCTGGAGCCGGGGTTCGTGGAGGACTCGGGCGAGGGCTCACGGGGGTTCGCGCGGTGGATCGCCGGGCCGTTGGAGCGGGGGGTCTTCGGGGGCGCCAAGCGACTGGGGAGGACCCGGTGGGAGATCGAGGCCTACCGGTGCCCCCAGTGCGGGCATCTGGAGTTGTTCGCCAGGCGGGAGATGTAGGGCCGCGTCGAGCGGGATCACGCCGCCGCGGTCACCGCCTGCCAGGGGAGGACGCGGTCGCACCAGCGGTCGAGCAGGACCGCGTCGTGGCCGACCGCGAGGAGGGCGGCTCCGGTCTCGGCACGGTAGGACTCGACGGCGGCGACCAGGGCCGCGGTGGTGGAGGCGTCGAGCATGGCGGTCATCTCGTCGCAGACCAGGACGCGGGGACGCAGGCACAGGGCGCGGGCCAGGCAGGCGCGCTGGAGTTGGCCGTCGCTGACCTCGTGGGGGCGACGGGTGAGGAGGTCGGGGGTGAGGCCGACCAGGGGGGTGAGTTCGGCGAGGCGGGCGGGGGCCTCGGGGCGGCGGCCGGTGGCGCGCAGCGGTTCGGTGATCAGGGCGGCGAGGGTCAGACGGGGGTCGGCGGCCAGGCGGGGCTGCTGGAGGACGACGCCGAAGGCGGTGCGCTGCGCGCGGGGGGCGCGGTGACGCCAGCGCGTCACCGGGGTGCCGTCGAGGAGGAGCCGGCCGGCCGACGGGCGGTGGAGCAGGGCGGCGACGCGAGCCAGGGTGGACTTGCCGCAGCCGCTGGGGCCGAGCAGCCCGACGGCCTCGCCCGCGGCGAGGGTGAGGGAGGCGTCGCGGACGACGGGACGGTGCCGTTCGTATCCCGCGGTGATGCCACGGAGTTCCAGCACGGTGGCGGTGGCCGGGTCCGTCTCGTGGGCCTCTGCGGAGGCGGAGGCGGAGGCGGTGGGGGCGGGGGAGTTATGCATGGGTCGGCTCCGCGGGCTTGGAGGGCTCCGGGCGGGCGGGGACGCCGGGGTCGGGACCGGGGCCGGTCTGAGGAGTGTCGTGGCCTTCGTCGCCTTGGCTGCCTTCGCCGCCTCCCTCGCCTTCGCCTTCGCCCCCGCCTTCGTCGGCGGCCCGGTCGGTTCGGGCGGCCGGGGCTGCCGACTCCTCGGGCTGCTCCACGGGATGGTGGCAGGCCACGAGGGTGGGATCGGCGGGCGGCTCCGGACGCGTGGTCGCCTTCGGCGGGACGGCCATCACCGCGGGAACGGTCCCGCAGGCATCCGTGGCACGTCCGCAGCGAGGAGCGAACGCGCACCCGGGCGGCAGGTCGCTGAGTTCCGGCGGGAGGCCGGGGATGGGGGTGAAGGCGCGGTCGGGGAGGGCGTCGAGGAGGCCACGGCTGTAGGGGTGGCGGGGGCCACGGGCGCCGAAGAAGTCGGCGGCGTCGCAGATCTCGACGATGCGGCCCGCGTACATCACGGCGACCCGGTCGGCGACGCGTGACGCCGCCGCGAGGTCGTGGGTGATCATCAGCATGCCGCGCCGCCCCGAGCCGTCGGCCGGTTCGGCGTCGACGTGGCGGCGGAGTTCGTCCACGGTGCGGTCGACGAGGTCGCGGTCGAGGCCGGTGGTGGGCTCGTCGGCGAGCAGCAGGGGGGCGTCCCCGGCCAGGGCGAGCGCGGTGGCGGCGCGCTGGGCGAGGCCGCCGGAGAGTTCGTGCGGGTAGCGGTCCAGGTGGGAGGCGGGGAAGGCGGCCCGCTCGGCGGCGTCGGCGGCGGCCGAGCGCAGGGCCGCGCGTCCGCGCCGCAGGCCCCGTGCCTCCTGGGACCTCTGGGACCCCTGGGACCCCTGGGGTCCCTGGGGAAGGTGCCGACGACGCGGTCCCCGCAGCTCGGCGACGGTCTCCTCCAGTTGGGAGCGGACCGTGCGCACCGGGGTGAGGTGCGCGGCGGGACTCTGCGGCACGAGTCCGACCAGGCGGCCCCGGACCCGGCGGGCCAGGGTGCGTTCGTCGGCGGCGAGCAGGTCGAGGCCGGGGAGGTCGTGGGCGGGAGAGCCGTGGCCGGGGAGGGCATGGCCGGGAGAGCCGTGGCCGGGGAGGGCATGGCCGGGAGTGCCGAGGCCCGGGGCCCCCGCGCCGTCGAGGACCGCGCTGCCCGCGGTCTGCGCGTTGCCCGGCAGGAGCCCGAGCAGGGCGGAGGCCAGCACCGACTTGCCGCAGCCGCTCTCGCCCACCAGGACGAGGCATTCCCCGGCCCGGACGTAGAACGAGGCGTCGGTGACGGCGGAGACGATCCGGCCGCGCGGCAGCAGGAACCGCACGTGGAGTCCCCGGACGGAGAGGAGGACGTCGCTCACAGCATCAGCTCCGATCGGCGGCGCGGGTCGATCCGGTCCCGCCAAGCGCCGGCCAGGCCGGCCACGGCGAGGGTGGGGACGATCAGGAACAGGCCCGGGAAGAGCGTCGGCCACCACTGCCCGGCGAGCAGCGAGCCGCGGGCGCCCTCGATGAGGTTGCCGAGGCTCGCCATGTGGGCGGGCAGGCCGAGGCCCAGGAAGGAGAGGGCGGACTCGTGCCACATGGCGTGCGGCACGGAGAGCACGGCGGCCAGACCTGCCTGCGGGAGCACGGCGGGCACCAGGTGCCGGACCGCGATCCGCCACCGGGAGGCACCGCCGGAGATCGCCGCGTCGACGAACGGGCGGCCGCGCAGCGACAGCACCTCGGCACGCACGATGCGGGCCGTGGACAGCCAGTGGGTGGCGGCCACGGACAGCAGCACGGGCCACACGCCGGGCCGGAAGAGGGCGACGACGAAGACGCCGAGCAGCAGGTGCGGCACCGAGGCCAGGGCGTCGACGACCCGCATGGCGACCCGGTCCACCCAGCCGCCGAGCGCACCCGCCAGCGCACCCACGGCGGTGCCCACGACGGCGGCGACCAGCGCGGCGGCCACGCCGACGAAGAGCGAGACCCGCAGCCCGTAGACGCACCGCAGCAGCAGGTCGCGGCCCACGTCGTCGGTGCCGAACGGGTGCGACCACGAGGGCTGCCGCAGCTTGGCCGCCAGGTCCACGGCCTGCTGGTCGAGCTGGACCAGCGGCGGGACCAGCAGCACGGCGAGGACGACGGCGGCGGTCAGGACGGCGGAGGTACGCACCCGCAGGGTCCGCCACGACCGCTGCCGGGGGCCGTGCGACCGCCAGGCGACCGGCAGCGGCGCGAGCACGTCCGGACGCCCCCCGGTCGCGGACGTCTCCGGGCGCTCACATGTCACGGAAGTCCACCCTTGGATCGAACAGGCCGTACAGCAGGTCGGCGAGGAGGTTGCCGAGGAGGACGGCGACGGTGGCGAAGGCGGTCAGCGCGGCCAGCAGCTGGAAGTCCACGGCGGTGGCGGCGCGCACGGTGGCGTCGGCGATGCCCGGCCAGCTGAAGACGGTCTCCACCAGCAGCGCCCCGGTGATCAGTTCGGGCACCCGGGAGCCGATCAGGGTGAGCACCGGCAGCAGCCCGGACCGCAGGGCGTGCCGCACCAGGACGGTCCGCTCGGCGAGGCCGCGGGCGCGGGCGCCGCGCACCGGGTCCTCGGCGAGCGCGTCGACGACGCCCTGCCGGACGTAGAGCACGAACCAGGGCAGCTGGGAGACGGCCAGCACCCCGGCGGGCAGCACCAGATGCTCGGCCACATCGCCGAAGGAGACGTACGACGACCCGCTGTCGGTGAGCCCGCCCGCCGGCAGCACGTCGAGGCGCAGGGCGAAGAACCACACGGCGAGCAGCGCCAGCCAGAAGACCGGGGCGGCGGAGAGGGTGTACGCCGTCCCGGTGACCGTCCGGTCGAGCAGGCCGCCGGGGCGGCGTGCGGCGAGCACGCCGAGCAGCGTGCCCACCGCCACCGCCACCGCGAACGCCACCGCGCACAGCAGGGCCGACCAGACGGCGCGCTCGGCGATCACCTCGAGGACCGGCTGCCGCAGCACCGTGGAGTCGCCGAGGTCGCCGCGGAGGGCGGCGGTCAGCCAGTCCCACCAGCGCACCGCGAACGGCTCGCCCACGCCGAGGTTGGCGGCGAGCCGGTCCAGGGTCTCCTGGTCGGCGGTGAGCGCCGCGTCGCCCGCGTAGCCGCGCACCGGGTCGAACGGTGAGGCGGCGGCCAGCGCGAAGACGCCGAGGGTGACGGTCAGCAGCAGTGGCACGCCGGTGAGGATGCGGCGGACCGTCAGCCGGGCCATGCCGCCCCAGGGCAGGCGCCGCCGGGCGGTCGCCGCACCGGCGTCCACCGCCGCGGTGCTCGCCGCCGCGCTCATCGCCGCGGCTGCCAGTCCTCGAGGTTCCACCACGGGCCGGCCGCGAAGCCGTGCTCGTGCGGCTCGACCTGGGTGGTCAGGCCGTCGGAACCGGCGGTCTTCCAGCGGTCGGCGAGGACGTACAGGTGGTCCAGGTGGGTGAGGAAGGTGTAGCCGGGGTTCTCGGCGAGTTCCTGCTGGAGCGTGTCGTACGCGGCCCGGCGCTCCGCCGCGTCACGGGTGCGGCGGGCGTCGTCCAGGGCCTTGTCGACGGCCGGGTTGTCGTAGTGCGGCATGTTGTTGAAGCCGTCGCCGGCCTCGGAGGAGTGCAGCAGCGGGTAGAGGCCGAAATCGGGGTCGCCGACGTCGCCGAATCCGGCGAGCACGGCGTCCTTCGCCATCCGCGGCTCGATGACGTCCCAGGTGCCGGACTCGACCTTCACCTCGACGCCGATCTTCTTGGCGTCACCGGCGTAGGCCAGGGCCAGGTCCTGGCGGACCTTGTCGCCGGCCGGGTAGTAGAGGGTGAACGCGGCGCGGCGGCCGTCCTTGGTGAGGACGCCGTCGGCGCCCTTCTCCCATCCGGCCCGGTCGAGGATCCGGCGCGCGGCCGCGGGGTCGTGGGCGCGTTCGGTGCCCTTGGCGAACCAGTCGTCGTCGACCGGCAGCGGGCCGTAGGCGGGGCGGCCGGCGCCGTCGAGGACCTTCTCCACCATCGTGTCGCGGTCCACCGCCAGGTCCAGGGCGCGGCGGACGTCGACGTCGCCGGTCACCGGGTCGCCGGTGGGCAGGCTGACGGCGCGGTAGTCGTACGAGGTGGCCCGGTAGGTCGTCAGGTCCGCCTCGTCCTCGAAGGTGGCGGCCAGGTTGGGCGGCAGGATCGCGCCGTCCAGGTCGCCGGAGCGCAGCCGGGTGGCGCGCACGTCGTCGTCGGGGACGATCGCCATGGTCACGTTCTTCACGGCCGGTTCGCCGCCCCAGTAGTGGGGGTTGGCCTTGAAGACCAGCTTCTCGCCCTTCCGCCAGTCGGCCAGCACGTAGGGGCCGGTGCCGACCGGGGAGGTGTTGAACGCGCCGGTGTTGGGGTCCTGCTCGCCGGCGACGTGCTGCGGGACGATCGGCAGCACGGTGCGGGCGGCGAAGGGGGCGAAGGGGTAGGCGAGGGTGAAGACCACCTGGTCGCTCCCCTCGGCGCGCACCCGCTCGACGGCGGCGAGTTCGCTGCGGTTGGGGTTGTTGGTCTTCTCGTCGAGGACGGTCTCGTAGGTGAAGACCACGTCGGCCGGGGTGAGCGGCTCGCCGTCGCTGAAGGTGACGCCGTCGCGGAGGGTGAAGGTGTAGGTGAGGCCGTCCTTCGACACCTCGGGCAGGTCCTCGGCGAGGGCGGGTTCGAGGTTCAGGTCCGCGTCGCGGGTGAGGAGGCCGTCGAAGAGCTTGGAGTTGCCGTCCTTGCCGTAGCCGAGGAGCGGGCTGAGGGTGTCCGGCTCGGTGGCCACGCCCAGCACGACGGAGTCGGCCGGCGCGGCGCCCCGGGTGTCGTCCGCGCCGGGGGCGGAGCACGCGGTCGCGGTGAGGGCCGCCGCGGTGAGGGCGACGGTCTGACGTATGGCCCGGGGCATGGGAGGAGTGCCTTCCGTGGGTAACCCTTGATCCTTGATCCTTGCGAGGATCATGCTATTGCATGCTGGTCGCAATAAGGAGAGCGCCTCCGCGCCTTCAGGCCTCCCGGCGGGTGGCGAGGCCTCCGGGTGGCGAGGCCACGGACGGCGAGGCCCCCGGGCGGCGAGGTCTCCGGGTGGGGGCGGGGAACGCGCGGGCGGCGGAAAGCTTCGTGCCTCAGTCGCGGGTGACGCGGAGGCGGTAGGTCTCGCCGGGGCCCTTGCCGAGGACGCGGACCTGGATGCCGTGCTCACGGTCGGCGAAGGTGTCGCCCGGGGTCAGGGTGGCGTCGGAGAGTTCGGCGTGGACGTTGGGGGAGTGGGTGCAGCCGCCGCTGTCGCGCCGGTGGTCGTGGACGGTGACGGGGCCCTGTCCGGTCTCGACGCCCGCCTCCACCCGGTAGACCAGGACGCCCGGGCGGCACACCAGCTCGTCGTTGCCCTCCTGGGTGCGGACCTCGACGGCGTAGGAGGTGTCCTCGTCCAGCGGCACCACCACCAGCTTGGGGCCGCCCGGGCGGGCCAGCGGCGTCAGCACGTGGTCGCTGGCGGAGCCGGCCCGCGCGGCGCAGGCGATCTGGCCGGAATCGAGCCAGCCCAGCTTCCACTTGTGCCAGCCGAGGAGATCGTTGTTGACCCCCCAGTCCTCGCTCATGATGTCCCAGTGGCCGGCCGCCCCGCCGCCGTCCTGGGTGTAGAGGTCGGGCAGCCCGAAGACGTGCGCGTTCTCGTGGGGCAGGACCCGGTAGCCGGTCCGGTCGTAGGTGCCGGAGCCGTCGTCCTGGCGCGAGTAGACGAACGAGGTGTGCGAGACGGGCACCCCGTCGGCGACCGGGGCGTCGGAGTTGGCGGCGAAGGTCACGGACAGCACGGTGTCCAGTGCGGACGGGCCGGCGTTCGGGGTGATCAGGACGTTCAGCAGGTCGTACTGACGGAAGTCGACCTCCGGGTCGGCCTCCTCGACGATGTCCTCGACCAGCCCCCGGTACGCCGGGTCGAACGGCGCGCCGCGTTCTATCCCGTACTCCGCGAATTCCTTCGGCATCCGCAGCCACCGCTTCACCGGGGCGTCGGCCCGGTAGTCGAGCCGGCCGTAGGAGCTGGTGCGGAACCAGTCCTGGGTCTGGGGGAAGAACTCCCCGTACCGGTCCATCGGGTCGCCCTCGCCGCGGGCGTCGGGAAAGTCGACCATCAGGGTCAGGGCCCGGACGGCGCCGGTGGCGGCGGAGTAGCCGGAGGGGGTGGGCACGCCCTCCGACATCTGGGCGTCCAGCCCGCCACTGATCATGCACGGGGCCAGCCCCACGGCGGCCCTGGCCGGGGGGACGGGACCCGCCGCGGTGGGATCCTCCGCCTGCTCGTTCACGGCGGACGTGCACACGGCCAGACTCAGCGCGCACAGGGCGGTCAGCGAGGCGATACGCCGGGACCGGGTCAGGCCTCCTGCCCGGTCCCCCGGTATGGAGCGGCGGTACGCACTGCGGTGCAGCATGCTCGGCCTCCCACTCCACACGGCCGGTCCGGCGACCGGCCGCACCCTTCCGATCACCCTGGGCCTCGGTGGGGGCCGTCGCCCGCTGGGGGAGGCCGGCCGGGGGATTTCACGGAGAAGAGGTTTGGGGAGGCGAGGAGGCGCCGCGCGCACGAAAAAGGGCCGGGCCCGGACGTCCAGGGGGGAGAGGACGCCGGGGCCCGGCTGGCGGGACCCGATGCCGGGGGGAGTGCATCGGGGCCCGGTTCTGGAGGGCGGCCCGAAGGGCCGGCCCAGTTGTTGTGCCCGGCCTGCGGCGGGCTACGCCGCCCGGCAGGGGGCGTTTTCCGCCGTTACGCCGCGGCGTCGAAGCCGGTGTCGCGCGCCAGCTTCTTCAGCTCCAGCAGAGCGTGCTTCTCGATCTGCCGGATCCGCTCGCGGGTCAGGCCGTGTTCCTTGCCCACCTCCGTCAGCGTACGCTCCCGGCCGTCCTCGATGCCGTAACGCATCTTGATGATCGAGGCGGTGCGCTGGTCAAGGTGGTTGATCAGCTCGTCGAGCTCCTCACTGCGCAGCAGGGTGAGCACCGACTGCTCCGGCGACACCGCGGAGGTGTCCTCGAGGAGGTCGCCGAACTGGGTCTCCCCCTCGTCGTCCACCGACATGTTCAGCGAGACCGGGTCACGGGCCCAGTCCAGCACGTCGACGATACGCTCCGGGGTCGCGCCCAGCTCCTGCGCTATCTCCGCGGGCTCCGGGTCGCGGCCGTTCTCGCGGTTGAACTCGCGCTGCACACGGCGGATCCGGCCCAGCTCCTCCACCAGGTGGACGGGGAGCCGGATGGTGCGCGACTGGTCGGCTATCGAGCGGGTGATGGCCTGACGGATCCACCACGTGGCGTACGTGGAGAACTTGAAGCCCTTGCGGTAGTCGAACTTCTCCACCGCGCGGACCAAGCCGGCGTTCCCCTCCTGGATCAGGTCGAGCAGCGGCAGACCGCTGCGCGGATAGCGGCGGGCGACCGCCACCACCAGACGCAGGTTGGACCTGATGAAGACGTCCTTGGCCCGCTCACCCGCTTCGATCAGGGCCTCGAACTCCTCGCGGGTGGCGTCCGCCTTGGTCTCCGCCTCGCCGTCGAGGATCTGCTGGGCGTAGACGCCCGCCTCGATCGTCTCGGACAGCTCGACCTCCTTCGCGGCGTCGAGCAGCGGCGTACGCGCGATCTCGTCCAGGTACATGCCGACCAGGTCGCGGTCCGCGATCTCGCCGCCATGGGCGCGAACGCTGCGTGCCGCGTCGGACGTCCCGCCGGAGGTGGCGGACTTGCGACGGGCGACGGCACGGGTTGCCATGCGTGTGCTCCCTAACGATCGTGGGCGGGCGGTTTCGTACTCGGACGCCGGCCTCCCGGGCGGCCGTGGGCCACCCCCGGCGGGCTCGGCGTGACACTGAAGCGTGTTGGCCTCACTGTCACCGGGTGCCCGGCATCCGTGGGATACAACGACCGGAATCGGGACAGAATTCCCGCCGCACCCGTCCCGTTCGCTCCGGATGCGTTACCCTGCCCGCCCACACGGGGGACACGGAGGAGCACAGTGGGTCAGGAAGTGCAGGTCAGGCCCGGTACCGAGGAGGACCTCACGGGTCTCACGGACATCTACAACCACTACGTGTGTGAGACGCCTTACACCTTCGACACGTTGCCTTTCCCCCCGGGGGAAAGACGCGCCTGGCTCGCCGGGTATTCCGCGCGGGGCCCGCACCGGTTGCTGGTGGCCGAGGATGCCGGCACGGGAACCCTGCTGGGATACGCCACCTCCGGCCGGTTCCGGCCCAAGCCCGCCTACCTCAGTTCGGTGGAGTGCACCGTGTACCTCGCGCCGGGCGCCACGGGGCGCGGAGTGGGCGGGCGGCTGTACCGGGCGCTGTTCGACGCGCTGGCGGACGAGGACGTCCACCGGGCCTACGCGGCGATCGTCCCGCCCAACGAGCCCTCCGAGCGGCTGCACCGGCGGTTCGGCTTCGAGCAGGTCGGGCTGTTCCGCGAGGTCGGGTGGAAGTTCGGCCGGTACTGGGACGTGGCCTGGTTCGAGAAGAGGCTCTGACGGGCCTCGCTCGTGCCCCACGCCTCGCAGGACCCCTGCTGTACGGGCGGCATGGGCGGCTCGGGCGGCACGGGCGCGCGAAAGCCACGCCAAGGACCGGCTCAGCCGAACTGCACGGAGCGCTTGGCCAGGCCCATCCAGAAGCCCTCGATGGCGGAACGCTGGGCGTCCAGGTCGCCGGTGGCCTCGGCGGCGCCCATGGTGACGAAGAGCGGGGCGAAGTGCTCCGTGCGCGGATGGGCGAGCTGCCCGGCGGGAGCCGCGTGGGCGAAGTCCAGCAGCGCGTCGACGTCACCGGCGTCCAGGGCGCGGCGGCCCCAGTCGTCGAACTCGGTGGACCAGGCCGGGACGCCCGTGTGGCGCAGCGCGGCCAGGTTGTGGGTGAAGAACCCGGAGCCGAGGATCAGCACGCCCTCGTCCCGCAGCGGGGCCAGGCGCCGGCCGATCTCCATCAGCCGCTGCGGATCCAGGGTGGGCATGGAGACCTGGAGCACCGGTATGTCCGCCTCCGGGTACATCTCGGCCAGCGGCACGTACGCTCCGTGGTCCAGGCCCCGGTCGGGTACGTCCTGCACCGGGGTGCCGGGGGCGCGGAGCAGCTTGCGCACCGACTCGGCCAGCTCGGGGGCGCCGGGCGCTTCGTAGCGGACCTGGTAGTAGTGCTCGGGGAAGCCCCAGAAGTCGTACACCAGCGGCACGGTGGTGGTCGCGGCGAGCGCCAGCGGGGCCTCCTCCCAGTGGGCGGAGACGACCAGGACGGCCTTCGGCCGGGGCAGAGAGGCCGACCAGGCGGCCAGCTCGCCGGGCCAGACCGGGTCGTCGGCCAGCGGCGGCGCGCCGTGGCTCAGGTAGAGCGCGGGCATCCGGCCGCCGGTGCGGTCGTCGGCTGTGGTGGTCATGGCGGCGGCTCCTCATCGCTTGAAAGCGCAACCGCAAACCTAACCCGGCTTTGTTAAGGATTCAATCAATGTCCCTCGAGCGGCCGGCGGCCCTACGCGCGCCGTTCCATCGCCGCCCGGGCCGCCGCCTCCGTGACGTAGACCTCGCACATGTGGCGCCCGTCCGGTGTCGCCGTGTGCTCGACCTCCCACAGGGAGGCCCGGCGCCCGTGCGGCAGCAGGAAGACGTGCTCGTAGAGCGAGAGGCACAGCCCGGTGCCGGTCCGGCACGGAGGGCCGAACGCCTGGGTGATCTCGTGCGCGTAGGCGGTCCGCAGCACCGCCGTGTCCTGAGGCCCCGGCCGGTCGAGGTTCTCCGCCCGGCGCAGCAGGCGCCGGAGGTGGTCCGCCGAGTCGGCCGGCGCGTACGGCGGGCCGGCGGTCACCATCGGGGGCAGCCGGACCGGAGGCAGCCGCAGGGTGTCCACCGGCTCCAGGCCGGGCTCGTCCGCCGGGAGGGGCAGCCGGGCCGTGGCCGCGGAAAGCTCCGCCTCGTCGGCGTAGACCTCGTGCCGCGCCAGGCCGCCCGGTGCCGTGTTGTGGACCAGCTCCCACAGCGTCAGCACGGAGCCGTCGGTGAGCAGCCAGGTGTGCCGGTAGGTCTCCCGGTGGCGGCCGGCGCTGTGATGCGCGGAATGCAGCGAGCCGTCGTACGCCAGCGCGGAGTCCAGCCGGGTCAGGACCTCGTCGGGCAGTTCGAAGGAGTTCAGGGCGCGGCCGAGGAGCCGGTCCAGGTGCTCCTCCGGATGCGCCGCCGTCTCGTACGGAACGCTCAAGGGTGCTCCCAGCGTCGCTGCTTGTCACCTTGTGGGTGCATACCGTAGCCCCTCGGTCGGACATCATGTCCGGGAACCGAGAAAACGTACGGTTGTTGAGACGCCTATGTGGTGTCGAGGGTTGCCTGCCGACGGGGGCGTACGCCGGTCGTAGGCTTGACGGATGTCCTCCTCCCACGACGACGCCGCCCGCGACGACCGAGACGACCGCGACGGCACCCCCTCTTCCTCCGCCTCCCCCGCGGCCCCTTCGGCGGGTGCCGCCGGGCCCGGGCCGCGTGTTCCCAAGGCCGCGCTGGTCTTCGACGACCCGCTGGACCAGCAGTCCTCGGACGACACCGACCGCGGCTGGGGCGACGGGCCGCGCGGCGGGGACGCCGCCGCCGACCTCCGCCGCTTCCTCGACGAGAAGCCGCCGCACCACCTCTGACCCGCTCACGGCTGACCCGCTCACGGCCGGCTCCGGAACGCCACCGCGAGCCGTTCCTCCGGCGCCGTGCCCAGCAGCCGGACGGCGGTCCGGCGCGGTACGGCGAGCACGACGAGCGCGCCACGCGCCGCGTCCTCGCCCGGCCCGGCCGCCGTCCGGGCGACACGGGCCTCCCGCGCCACCACCCGCGCGCGGCCTCCGGGCCCGGCGGCGACCACATCGACCAGGTCGCCCGCCCGCAGCAGCCCGGCGACGGCCGGATCCGCCAGCCGCACCGGCGCCTGCACGCGTGGTTCCGGCGGCGGTGGAACACCACCCGGCCGCCCCGCCGGCGCGCCGCCGCCGGATCCGGCCGGCGCGCCCCGAGCCACCGCCGACGCCGCCCGGGACGACGGAGCCGACGGCCCCGGCGCCAGCGCGGCCACCGCCGCCGCGGCCAGCACCGCGGCGAGCGCCCGGGGCCAGGCCCGGCCGGCCGGCCGCCCGGCGCGCAGGCGCCCGCCGGAGACCCGCAGCGGCGCGAACGCCGGCACCGCGCCCGGCGCGGGCACACCGCCGGGCCCGAGCCGCCGCAGGGAGGCCGGGGGCGGCAGGGCGGTGGACACCGTGGGAAAGGCGGGGGGAGGGACGGTGGAGGAGAGGGAGCGACGGGCGGCGGAAGGACGGACAGCGGCGGGCGCCTCGTTCACCGCGAGGGCCTCCACGAGGCCGAAGTTCGTGTTCATGGACCTACCTTGCGCCTCCCCGCCGATCCCCGCCGGAGCCTGTGGACGACCGGCGGACGGTCCTCGGACGGCCCGTGGACAACCCGACCGCACCGTTGTCCACAGGTCACCCGTGAGAGTTACGGCAGCGCGAAGCCCGGGTCCTGGCCGCCCAGCGCGTGGGCGCAGGCGCAGGTCCGCCGGTCGGCAGCAGGCAGCGCCGCCACCGCGTCGAAGAGGACGTCCCGCAGCCGGTCCACGTTGGCGCCGAAGACCCGGAGCACCTCCTCGTGGGAGACCCCCTCGCCGGTCTCCGCGCCCGCGTCGAGGTCGGTGACCAGGTTCAGCGACGTGTAGCAGAGCTCCAGTTCACGGGCGAGCGCCGCCTCCGGGTGCCCGGTCATGCCGACCACCGCCCAGCCCTGGGCGGCGTGCCAGCGGGACTCGGCGCGGGTGGAGAAGCGGGGCCCCTCGATCACGACCAGCGTGCCGCCGTCCACCGCCTCCCAGTCCCGGCCGCGCGCTGCCTTGAGGGCCACCGCCCGCCCGGCGGGGCAGTACGGGTCGGCCAGCGAGACGTGGACCACGTTGGCGACGGTGCCGTCGGGCAGGGGCAGGCCGTCGAAGTAGCTGTTGTGCCGCGCCTTGGTGCGGTCCACCAGCTGGTCGGGGACGAGCAGGGTGCCGGGACCGTGCTCGGGCCGCAGGCCGCCGACCGCGCAGGGTCCGAGGACCTGCCGGACGCCCACCGACCGCAGTGCCCAGAGGTTGGCCCGGTAGTTGATCCGGTGCGGTGGCAGATGGTGTCCGCGCCCGTGCCGTGGCAGGAACGCGACCCGGCGGCCCGCGACGTGGCCCACGAACAAGGAGTCGCTGGGCGGGCCGTAGGGGGTCTCGACGGGGACCTCGGTCACGTCGTCGAGGAACGAGTAGAAGCCTGACCCGCCGATCACGCCGATCTCGGCGCTCACCGTGTTGACCATGCCGGAACCATAGGGCCTCCGGCACGGCCCCGGACATGGCGCGGACCCGGCGACGCGGAGACGGCACCGCGGACCCCATGCGGATCCCGCGCCGTGGACCTCATGCGGACCCGGCTGCGCGGCTCTCAGCCGGACCCGGCTGCGCGCGGACCTCAGCCGGACCCGGGCGCGTGCGGACCTCAGCCGGACCCGGCTGCGTGGGGCTCTCAAGCAGACCCGGCTGCGCTGCTCTCAGCCGGACCCCGCTGCGCGCGGACCTCGCGCGGCCACGGGCGCGTGCGGGGCGCGGAGCCGCCGTGGCACGCCGAAGGCCCCGCCGTGCCCTCCGTGGACGGAGGACGCGCGGGGCCTGCGAAGCGGGTGGGTCAGGCGGCCGAGCTGCTGCTCGACGAGGCCGCCGACGTCGAGGCGGCCGGCGCCGCGGTCGCCGAGGAGGACGAACCGGAGCCCGACGACGACGAGCCCGAGGACGGCGCGGACGACGAGGACGTCGACGAACCGGACTTCGCCGCGGGCGTGCTGCTCGACGACGAGCCGCGGCTGTCGTTGCGGTAGAAGCCGGAGCCCTTGAAGACGATGCCGACGGCCGAGAACACCTTCTTCAGGCGGCCCTGGCAGTTGGGGCACTCGGTCAGGGCGTCGTCGGTGAACTTCTGCACCGCCTCGAGGCCCTCGCCGCACGCGGTGCACTGGTACTGGTAGGTCGGCACTGTCTTCCTCCTGGCACTCTGACTCGATGAGTGCTAACGACGATCCATCTTGACGCATTCCTGGCCGACAGTCCACTGCCGTACCCCCTCCGGTGACCCATGCCACTGGCACCGGACGTCAGCGGGCCGCCCCGGAGGTGCCCAGCCAGCCGGCCAGCTTGCCGCCCCGGGCCACCGCACGAAGCCGGCGCTCGGTGGCGTCCTGCACCTGGTCGGTGGCGACCACCAGCAGCTCGTCGCCCCGCTGGAGCACGGTCGACGGCGCCGGCACGAACGAGGCGTCGTTCCTGACCACCAGGGTCACCGAGGAGCCCTCCGGCAGCCGCAGCTCGCCCACCTCGACGCCGTGCATCCGGGAGTCCCTGTCCACGGTCAGCGACAGCAGGTGCCCGCGCAGCCGCTCCAGTGGCGCCGACTCGATGCCCAGGTCAGCCGCCTCGTTGTCGTCGCCCAGGCGCAGCTTCCGGGCCAGCCAGGGCAGCGTCGGCCCCTGGATCAGCGTGTAGACCACGACCAGCACGAAGACGATGTTGAAGATGCGGCGGCTGCCCTCCACCCCGCTCACCATCGGAATGGTCGCCAGGATGATCGGCACCGCGCCGCGCAGACCGGCCCACGACATCAGGGTCTGCTGCCGCCAGGGCGTCCGGAACGGTGTCAGGCAGGCGAAGACGCTCAGCGGCCGCGCCACCATCGTCAGGACCAGGCCGATCACCAGCGCGGGAAGGATGTCGTCGCCCAGCTCACGCGGGTTGACCAGCAGGCCGAGCAGCACGAACATGCCGATCTGCGCGATCCAGCCGAGCCCGTCCGCGAACCCGCGGGTGGCCGGATGGTGCGGCAGCCGGGCGTTGCCCAGCACCATGGAGGCCAGGTAGACGGCGAGGAAGCCGCTGCCGTGCGCGATCGCGCCGGCCGCGTAGGCCGTCACC
This sequence comes from Streptomyces abyssomicinicus, assembly GCF_008974245.1. Lineage (GTDB taxonomy): Bacteria > Actinomycetota > Actinomycetes > Streptomycetales > Streptomycetaceae > Streptomyces > Streptomyces abyssomicinicus. Next base: position 259,339 of record NZ_BBZI01000011.1, read on the forward strand.
GCCATCGCCATCACGGCGATCGGGTAGAGGCCGGAGGCGGGCAGCGCCACCCGGCGCAGACCCCAGGCGCCCAGCCAGCCGACCGCGAGGCCCACCGCCGCGCCGATCGCCAGCTCCATCGCCATCTCGGCGAGCAGCAGGTACCAGTGCTCGACCGGGCCGGCCGTGGAGAAGGAGACGACCAGGATGACCACCGGGGCGTCGTTGAAGCCCGACTCGGCCTCCAGCGTGCCGGTGATGCGTGACGGCAGGGGGATCCGGCGCAGCACCGAGAAGACCGCCGCCGCGTCGGTGGAGGAGACCACCGCGCCCACGATCAGCGCCTGCCGCCACTCCAGCCCGGCCAGGTAGTGCGCGCCGGCGGCGGTCACCGCGACGCTCACCGCGACACCGGCCGAGGCCAGCACGGAGGCGGACGGCAGCACCGGCTTGATCTGGCTCCACTTGGTGCCGAGTCCGCCCTCGGCGAGGATCACGACCAGGGCGGCGTAGCCGATGACCTGGGTCAGCGCGGCGTTGTCGAACTCGATGCCCGCGATCCCGTCGGAGCCCAGCGCGATGCCGATCCCGAGATAGATCAGGAGGCTGGGCAGTCCGCTGCGCGAGGACACCCGCACGGCGGCCACCGCCACCAGGAGGACGAGCGAGGCGCCGAGCAGAAGCTGGTTGAGGTGGTCGACAGTCAGTGGCGGCCTTCCCTTCCTCCGAAGTGCTGCGGACGAGGTGCTGCGGACGAGGTGCTGCGGACAAGCTCCTGCGGACAAGCTGCTGGGAACGAGATGCTGCGGACGAAGTGCCGCGAACGGGTCCCGCGAACGCATCGCTGAGAACGAGGTGCCGCGAACGGGCGAGTCTTCGTCAAGTCTTTCGTTACCTTACCTAACTCTTGACGCTTTCTTGACGCGGTTCTTGTACTTCGGAACGCTCCGGCGGTTCCGGCCGGGCGCCGCACCGGGACGAAGCGGACACCTGCTCGCCTGATGCCACGGCTTCACAGACGCCGCGTCAAGCCGCCGCGCCCCGTACGCCTATCGTTGCTCCAGCGCGACGACGGGCTACGCCGCCGCGCCAGAACTGACCACCGCCCGCCCCGCCGCTCGCGTGAGGACAGCAAGGACAGCGATGCCCCCCAACACCACCGCCTCTTCCGGTCAGCAGCCCGGCAAGTCCGGCAGGAAGAAGGGGCGCAAAGCCCGACTCCTGGTCCTCCTCGTCGTCCTGGCGCTCATAGGCGGCCTGGTCTACGGCGGGTTCTGGACGGTCAGCACCGTCCGTGCCTCGTTTCCGCAGACCAGTGGGTCGCTGACCCTCAAGGGCCTGTCCGGCCCGGTGGAGGTCCGGCGCGACGGCCAGGGCGTGCCCCACGTCTACGCCGACTCCGAGGAAGACCTGTTCATGGCGCAGGGCTTCGTCCAGGCGCAGGACCGGTTCTACGAGATGGACGTCCGCCGCCACCTGACCGCGGGCCGGCTCTCGGAGATGTTCGGCGAGAGCCAGGTCTCGACCGACGAGTTCCTGCGCACCCTCGGCTGGCGCCGGGTCGCGCAGCAGGAGTACGACAAGAAGCTGTCGGACTCGACCAAGAAGTACCTCCAGGCGTACACCAAGGGCGTCAACGCCTACCTGGACGGCAAGGAGGCCGACGAGCTCTCCCTCGAGTACGCGGCGCTGGCGCTCACCGGCGACTACGAGCCCGAGGCGTGGACCCCGGTGGACTCGGTGGCCTGGCTGAAGGCGATGGCCTGGGACCTGCGCGGCAACATGCAGGACGAGATCGACCGCTCGCTGATGACCAGCCGGCTGGACGCCGACCAGATCGCCGACCTGTACCCCGGCTACCCGTTCGCGCGGAACAAGCCGATCGTCCAGGAGGGCGCCTACTCCGAGCTCACCGGCACCTGGGACCAGAAGGCGACGGCGGCCCCGCAGGGGCAGGGCGGCACCGCCGCCGGCCTGGCGGGCGTCCCGGCCGGGGACGCGGCGGGGCTGCAGAGCCAGCTCGCCGGGCTCTACGGCGCGCTCGACGACCTGCCCACCGCGGTCGGCGTCAACGGCAACGGCATCGGCTCCAACTCCTGGGTGATCGCCGGCACGCACACGGTGAGCGGCGCCCCGCTGCTGGCCAACGACCCGCACCTGTCGCCCGCGCTGCCCTCGGTCTGGTACCAGATGGGCCTGCACTGCCGCACCGTCTCCGACACGTGCCGCTACGACGTCTCCGGCTACACCTTCTCCGGCATGCCCGGCGTGGTCATCGGCCACAACCAGACCATCGCCTGGGGCTTCACCAACTCGGGTGTGGACGTCGTCGACCTCTACCTGCAGAAGGTCACCCCGGAGGGTTACCAGTACGACGGGAAGACGGTCCCCTTCGCCACCCGCGAGGAGACCATCAAGGTCGCCGGCGGGCAGAGCAAGAAGATCGTCGTACGGGAGACCAACAACGGCCCGCTGCTCTCCGACCGCGACGGCGAGCTGGTCCAGGTCGGCAAGAAGGCGGGCGTCGACGCCGCGGCCCCGGACCGGGGCGACGGCTACGGCGTCTCGCTGCGCTGGACCGCGCTCGACCCCGGCACCAGCATGGACGCCGTCTTCGCGATGAACACGGCGCAGAACTGGAAGGAGTTCCGGGCGGCCGCCGAGCTGTTCGAGGTGCCCTCCCAGAACCTCGTCTACGCCGACAAGAAGAACATCGGCTACCAGCTGCCGGGCCGCATCCCCATCCGCGCCGAGGGCCACGACGGCTCGCTGCCGGCGCCCGGCTGGGACTCCGCCTCCCGCTGGACCGGCTGGATCGACCAGGACGAGCTGCCCTACGAGTACAACCCGAAGCGCGGCTACATCGTCACCGCCAACCAGGCCGTCGTCGACGAGAAGGAGTACCCCTACCTGCTCACCGGCGACTGGTCCTACGGCGCGCGCAGCCAGCGGATCAACGACCTGGTCAAGGCGAAGATCGACGGCGGCGGGAAGATCTCGACCGAGGACATGCGCGAGATGCAGACGGACAGCAGCAGCGAGATCGCCAAGCTGCTGGTGCCCGAGCTGCTGAAGATCGACCCCGAGGACGAGGACGTCCGCGACGCGCAGGAGCTGCTGGAGCACTGGGACCGCACCCAGACCCCGGACTCCGCGGCGGCCGCCTACTTCAACGCGGTGTGGCGCAACCTGCTGAGGCTGGCGTTCGGCAACAAGCTGCCGAAGGAGCTGAGGGTCGAGGGCCAGTGCCTGTGGGTCGAACCGGTGAACACCACCGGGCCGGCCGACGAGGCCGACAAGGTCCGCGAGTGCGGTCAGCGCAGCGCCACGCAGGCGCAGCCGGACGGCGGCGACCGGTGGTTCGAGGTCGTGCGCAAGCTGATGGAGGAGCCGGACAGCGAGTGGTGGACCACCGGCGAGACGGCCAGCGGCCGGCCGGAGGCCACCAACCGGGACGAGCTGCTCCGGCGCGCGATGATCGACGCGCGCTGGGAGCTGACGGCGAAGCTCGGCAAGAACATGGACACCTGGAGCTGGGGCCGGCTGCACACGCTGTACCTGAAGAACCAGACCATGGGCACGGCCGGTCCGGGCTTCCTCCAGCACATGCTCAACCGCGGGCCCTGGGAGCTGGGCGGCGGCGAGTCCACGGTCAACGCGACCGGGTGGAACGCGGCCGGTGGGTACGGGGTGGTCTGGGTGCCGTCCATGCGGATGGTCGTGAACCTGGGCGACCTCGACAAGTCGAAGTGGATCAACCTCACGGGCGCCTCCGGGCACGCGTACAGCTCGCACTACGTGGACCAGACGGACGCGTGGGCGAAGGGTGAGCTGTACGAGTGGCCGTCCTCCGCGGCCGCCGTGAAGAAGGCCACGCAGGAGACGCTCACGCTGAACCCGTAGCGGTCCGCGAGCCCGTAGCGGTCCGCGAGCCCGTAGCGGTCCGCGAGCCCGTAACGGTCCGCGAACCGAAGCGGTCCGCGCACATCGCCCCCGCGGGGCGGGTCCCTCCTCACCAGGGGGGACCCGCCCCGTCGCCGTTTCCGGGCGGGGTCAGCCGAAGGGGTGGATGCCCGAAGGGGTCGCCGCCGCGGTGACCGGGCGGTCGTGGGGCTCGGTGGGGACCGTGTCGCGCAGTTCGGCGTCGTACAGCAGGACGACCAGCGCCGGCGCCGCGCCCGCCGCGGCGAGGCGGGCGAGGACCCGGTCGTAGGACCCGCCGCCCCGCCCCAGCCGCATCCCGCGCCGGTCCACCGCGAGCCCGGGGAGGAGGACGACGTCGGCGGCGAGGACCGCGTCGACCCCCGCCCGCGCGCCCCCCGGCTCCAGCAGCGTCATCCGCCCCGCCCCCAGCGGGACCTCCACCAGCGAGTGGGCGCCCTCGTAGACGCCCCAGTCGAGGTCGTCGTCCTCCCGCAGCACCGGCAGCAGGACCCGCACCCCCCGGGCGCGCAGCGCGTCCAGCAGCGCCCGGGTGCCCGGCTCGGACCCCACCGAGACGTACGCCGCGACGACCTTCGCGTCCGCCATCCGCGGCAGCTCCAGCGCCCGCGCGGCGAGGGCCCGTTCCGACGCCCGCCGCTCGTCGTCCGTCAACCTTCTCCTCGCCCGGAGGATCTCCGCGCGCAACGTTCGCTTGGCAAGGTCGTCAGCCACTGTTTCTTCCCACCGCTCCTCGGCCGCACGAACGGTCCGGTTTTCCGCCCGAATGCAGCCATATGACGTGGAATCGAATGGAACTACCGATTCCGTACAACCCAATGGATATGGTTGCGAACATGATGAAGGCACATCCTCGGATCAGTAAGGCTGTCATCCCGGCGGCCGGTCTCGGCACGCGGTTCCTTCCCGCCACCAAGGCGACCCCCAAGGAGATGCTCCCGGTCGTGGACAAGCCGGCGATCCAGTACGTCGTCGAGGAGGCCGTCCAGGCCTGCCTGCGGGACGTGCTGATGGTCACCGGCCGCAACAAGCGCCCCCTCGAGGACCACTTCGACCGCAACTACGAGCTGGAGAACGCCCTCGAGCGCAAGGGCGACAACGACCGACTGGCCCGCGTCCAGGAGCCCACCGACCTCGCCACCATCCACTACGTCCGACAGGGCGACCCCAGAGGCCTCGGACACGCCGTGCTCTGCGCCGCCCCGCACGTCGGTGACGAGCCCTTCGCCGTCCTGCTCGGCGACGACCTCATCGATCCGCGCGACCCGCTGCTCGCCCGCATGATCGACGTGCAGGCCGAATACGGCGGCAGCGTCGTCGCGCTGATGGAGGTGGACCCCGCCCAGATCCACCTCTACGGCTGTGCCGCCGTCGACGTCACCAAGGACGCCGACGTGGTCCGGGTGACCGGCCTGGTGGAGAAGCCGGAGCCCTCCGACGCGCCGTCCGCCTACGCCGTCATCGGCCGCTACGTGCTCGACCCCGGCATCTTCGAGGTGCTGCGGCACACCCCGCCCGGGCGCGGCGGCGAGATCCAGCTGACCGACGCGCTCCAGCGCCTGGCGGCCGACGAGAACACCGCCGGCCCGGTTCACGGCGTCGTCTTCAAGGGGCGCCGCTACGACACCGGGGACCGAGGTGACTATCTGCGTGCGATTGTCCGACTGGCATGCGAACGTGAGGACCTGGGACCGGACTTCCGGTCGTGGCTCCGCCGATTCGTAGCCGAGGAGATGTAACGGACTTGAGCACCACCGCGCCCCGCAGCACCGCGAGCCAGGAGGACCACGCGCCGGAGGACCGCGCGCACGAGGACCGCGCGCCGGAGGACCGTCTGTGGACGGTGGAGGAGCACCTCGAGGACATCCTCTCCACCGTCCGCCCCCTCGAGCCGATCGAGCTGCAGCTGCTCGACGCCCAGGGCTGCGTCCTGGTCGAGGACGTGACGGTCCCGGTCTCCCTGCCGCCCTTCGACAACAGCTCGATGGACGGCTACGCGGTACGTGTCGCGGACGTCACCGGCGCGAGCGAGCAGTACCCCGCCGTCCTCGACGTGGTCGGGGACGTGGCGGCCGGCCAGGAGCCCGGCCTGAGGGTGGGGCCCGGGCAGGCCGCCCGCATCATGACCGGCGCGCCGCTGCCGCCCGGCGCCGAGACCGTCGTCCCCGTCGAGTGGACCGACGGGGGTCTCGGGGCCGGGCCGGCCACCGGCATGCGGGCCCGCAGCCAGGCCCCCGAGGGAGCCTCCGGACAGGTCCGCGTCTTCCGGCCCGCCGAGGCCGGCGCGCACGTCCGCCGGGCCGGCAGCGACATGAAGGCCGGCGACCGCGCCCTCACCGCGGGGACCGTCCTCGGCCCCGCCCAGCTCTCGCTGCTCGCCTCGGTGGGCCGGGCGACCGCCCGGGTGCGGCCGCGCCCCCGGGTGGTGGTCCTCTCCACCGGCAGCGAACTCGTGCCGCCGGGGGAGCCGTTGAAGCCCGGGCAGATCCACGACTCCAACAGCTTCGCGCTCACCGCCGCCGCCCGCGACGCCGGTGCCATCGCCTACCGGGTGGGCGCCGTCGCCGACGACGCGGAGACCCTGCGCACCAGCGTCGACGACCAACTGGTCCGCGCCGACCTGCTGGTGACCAGCGGGGGCGTCAGCGTGGGCGCGTACGACGTGGTCAAGGAGGCGCTGAGCAGCCCCGCGCCGGTGGGCCCCGTCACGGGCGACGACGGCCGGGACGAGAACGGCGCCGACGGCGACGGCGGCAGCAGCAGCGGCGACGGAGAGGGGGCGGTCGCCGCCGGGGTCGATTTCCGCCGGGTCGCCATGCAGCCCGGCAAACCGCAGGGCTTCGGGCTGATCGGCCCGGACCACACGCCGGTGCTGACGCTGCCGGGCAACCCGGTCTCGTCGTTCGTCTCCTTCGAGATCTTCGTCCGCCCGGTGATCCGCGCCCTCATGGGGCTGCCCGAGGACCGGCTGCACCGGCCGCGCGCCCGCGCGGTGCTGACGGCGGACCAGGCGCTCGCCTCGCCCCCGGGCCGCCGCCAGTTCCTGCGGGGCCGGGCCGAGGACGGGCGGGTCACCCCGGTGGGCGGCCCCGGTTCCCACCTGATCGGCGCGCTGGCGCAGGCGAACGCGCTGATCGTGGTCCCCGAGGACGTCACCTCCGTGGAGCCCGGCACCGATGTCGAGGTGGTCCTGCTCGGCTGACGGGCGGATCCTGGCGGTACCGTGTCGCGCATCGCCGTCCACGGAGCACGGCGTGACAGCCTGAACGACTAAGGACGCCTTCCGCATGGGTACGCAGGATCGACTGACCCACATCGACGAGGCGGGCGCCGCCCGCATGGTCGACGTCTCCGGGAAGGACGTGACCGCCCGCACCGCCAGGGCGAGCGGCCGTGTCCTGGTCCACCCGCGCGTGGTGGAACTGCTGCGTGGCGAGGGCGTGCCCAAGGGCGACGCCCTCGCCACGGCACGGATCGCCGGGATCATGGGCGCGAAGAAGACGCCCGAACTGATCCCGCTCTGCCATCCGCTGGCCCTCTCCGGGGTGAAGCTCGACCTCGCCGTCGCCGACGACGCCGTGGAGATCACCGCCACCGTGCGGACCACGGACCGCACCGGGGTGGAGATGGAGGCGCTCACCGCGGTGACCGTCGCCGCGCTCACCGTGGTCGACATGGTGAAGGCGGTCGACAAGGGTGCCGTCATCACCGACGTCCGGGTGGAGGAGAAGACCGGGGGCAAGTCCGGCGACTGGAGCCGGGCGTGAGCGGCGGCCGGCCCTACCGGGGGCTGGTAGTCACCGCCTCCAACCGTGCCGCGGCCGGGGTCTACGAGGACCGCGGCGGCCCGCTGCTGGCGGCGGGACTGGAGCGGCTGGGCTTCACCGTGGACGGACCCGTGGTGGTCCCCGACGGCGACCCGGTGGAGGCCGCGCTGCGGGACGCCGTGGCGGCCGGCTACGACGTGGTCCTCACCACCGGCGGTACCGGAATCTCGCCCACCGACCGCACCCCGGAGGCCACCCGCAAAGTCGTCGGCCACGAGGTCCCCGGCATCCCCGAGGCGATCCGCGCCCACGGACGCGGGAAGGTGCCCACCGCGGCGCTCTCCCGGGGCATCGCGGGCGTCGCCGGGTCCACGCTGATCGTCAACCTCCCCGGCTCCACCGGAGGGGTGAAGGACGGTCTCGCCGTCCTGGAGACCCTGCTGACGCACGCCGTGGACCAGCTCCGCGGCGGCGACCACGCGACGCCGGGAGATCCGTCCGGAGGGCCGTCGTCCCCGGCGCCGTCGTCCGGGGGTGCGAGCTGAACGGCCTGATCTGGCCGGTGGAACTGGCGCACGGGGACGTCCGGCTGCGGCCGATGCGGATGCGCGACCAGGCGGCCTGGCGCGAGGTGAACCGGCGCAACCGCGACTGGCTGCGCCGGTGGGAGGCCACCATCCCGCCCCCGCTGCCGGGCGGCCCCGTCACCCACCGGCCCACCTACCGCCAGATGGTCCGTCACCTGCGGTCCGAGGCGCGGGCCGGGCGGATGATGCCCTGGGTCGTCGAGTACCGGGGGCGGCTGGCCGGGCAGATCACGGTCGGCAGCATCACCTGGGGCTCCATGTGCTCCGGCAACATCGGTTACTGGGTGGACGAGGCGGTGGCCGGCCGCGGGGTGATGCCGACGGCGGTCGCGCTCGCCGTGGAGCACAGCTTCCGGGCCGTGGGACTTCACCGCCTGGAGGTCTGCATTCGCCCGGAGAACGGGCCGAGCCGGCGCGTGGTGGAGAAACTCGGATTCCGCGAGGAAGGGATGCGGCCCCGCTATCTCCACATCGACGGCGACTGGCGCGACCACCTGGTCTACGCGCTGACCGCGGAAGAGGTCCCGGAAGGGATGATGACCCGTCTGTCCAGGCTGAGCGGCCGGAGGTCGTGAGCACGCCGCCCGAGGTGACGCTTTCCCCAGTAATTGAATAAGTGTTCGAATTCCCTGTCCGTGCTGATCACGTTTGGGTGCAGGAATTCACGCTTCCGGCGGGCTGTGATCACATCGGTCGCGTAAAAGGCTCGAAATATCAGCCAGATCGTGCGACACACCGCGCGAATAGGCAGATGGCCTCACCCAAACCGCTCTACCGTGTGACTGTGAGCAGCAGCGGCCTCATCTACGCAGTCATTGTCGGGGCCTGGGCCGCCTACTTGGTGCCGATGTGGCTCCGTAGGCAGGACGAGCTGAACGAGGCCCGTCCGACGGAACGCTTCAGCACCGCCATCCGGCTGCTGTCCGGAAGGGCGGGGATGGAGCGCCGTTACGCCAAGGACCTCGCGCGCTCCGCCGACGAGGCGGAGCCCGCGGCCGACAGGGTGGACCCGGACGCCGTGACCGACTCGGTCGACGTCCGGGCCTTCGCCGTACCCCCGGACGATCCGCGCCCGGCCCCGCCGGAACGCCGTCGCGGTGAGGGGCCCGGGCCCCGGCGCGGGGCGGAGGGGCCGCCCGCGCGGCGTCCCGCTCCCGCCGGAGCGGCCGGAGGGTCCCCGGCCGGCGCCCCGGGGGAGCAGCCGCACCCCGGCCGCGCGGAGCGGCTGGCCCGGGCGGCCGCGGAACGGGACGCGGAGGCGGCGCGGGCGAAGGTCGCGCGGACCAAGGTGCTCGCGCGCAGACGCCGCACCACCACCCTGCTCTTCCTGGTCTTCACCGTCGGCGCGGTCGCCGCGGCGGTCGGCGGCGTCGCGTTCCTCTGGGCGCCGGCGCTGCCGGCCGTGCTGCTCAGCGTCTACATCGCCTACCTGCGGACCCAGGAACGCCGCCGCTTCGCCTACCGCATGGACCGCGGCCAGGCCGAGGAGGCGGCGCGCCGGGTGCGGGAGCGGGGCCGCGAGCGGGAGCGGGACCGGGGCCGGGAGCGCGGCGGCCGGCGCCGTCCCCGCCCCTCGGCGGATCCGGTCACCGACGGCCGGACGGAGCGGCTCGGGCGCGGGCCCGAGGCGGGCGTCGAGCGGCCCGCCGGGCGTCCGCGCGAGGCGTCGCCGGCCCTCGAGGAGCACGACCCGGGTCCGGCCACCCTCTCCTCCCTCGCCGCCGACCGGCTGGCGCTGATCGAGCAGACCGACCACGCCGAGTGGGTCGACCAGCAGCGTGAGCCGGAGCGCGGCGCGGGCCAGGCCGACGGCTGGGAACCGGTGCCGGTGCCGCTGCCGACCTACGTCACCGCCCCGGTGGCCCCCCGCGCCACCTCCGACCTCGACCTCACCGACGACGCGTGGAGCTCCGCCCGCGCCGCCGTCGCCCCGGACGCCCACGAGCGGTCCGACGCGGCCGCCCGGACCGACGGGTCCGCGGGGGCGGCGGGGTCGGCAGGGGCCGCGGGGGCCGACGCGTCCGGGGCTGCCGAGGAGCCGCCGGCCCGTCCGGAAGGCCGTCGCCAGGCCCCGCCGGGCGCACGCCGCGGCCGGGGCCGCGGGCGGACGCCGCTCTTCGACCAGTACGCGGAGGCGGACCGCGACCGGCCGAGGGCGGCCAACGAGTAGACCGGCGTCCGGCCTGCGGGGATCGCACGGAACGGATTTCCAAGCACCCGGATGGGGATGCTAGAGTTTCTCTCGTTGCAAGGGCCTGTGGCGCAGTCCGGTAGCGCACCTCGTTCGCATCGAGGGGGCCAGGGGTTCGAATCCCCTCAGGTCCACTGCACAAGGAAGATCCCGCCGATCTCACGATCGGCGGGATCTTCGTCGTTTCCGGTGTCTGTCCGGCTGCGCCTGGTATCGCTGTACCGGCGCAGCCGGAGCCGGGCGGCCCGCGGGGGGCCCGGGTGCCGCCCGGCTCCGTGGCCTACGTGGCGCGTCAGATGGTGGAGCGGGCGCCGGGCAGGTACTCGCCGAACCGGAACTCGGTGTACCGGCGGGTGAGGCCGACCCCGTTGCCGCTGATCGTCGACGAGCCGACGGCGAGAGGGCCGGACGCCGAGCCCTTCGCGGTCCACACCACGCCGTACGCGTTCTCGGCGGGGGCGCCCACGACCGTCTCCGCCCGGCCGTCCTTGTTCAGGTCGGTCAGGTGGACGGACTGTCCGAACATGTCGCCCGCCTCGCCGGTGCCGGGCACGCCGCTCGTGTCCTGGGTGAAGGACTTCGCCCCGGTCGCGGTCAGTCCGGTCGCCGACCCGCGCAGCAGGGTGGTGGAGCCCGCGTAGGAGAGGGAGCCGAGGGCCTCGCCCGGGGTGCCGACCAGGACGTCGGCGTACGTGTCGCCGTCGACGTCGCCGACGCCGATCGAGGAGCCGAACAGGTCGCCGTCCTCGGCGGCGCCCGGGACCCCGGCGGTGTCCTGGTGGAAGACCTGGGGCTTCTGGTCGGGGGCGATGCCCTGCGGACCGCCGTAGAGGACCTGGATCTCGCCGCCGCGGTGGGCGGGGGTGTCCCCGAGGGTCAGCGAGGCGTCGTAGGGGATGCCGGTGACCAGGTCGCCGTACCCGTCGCCGTTCACGTCGCCGATCCGGCCGGAGAGGCCGTCGGCGAAGGGCAGTTCGGTGTAGGAGCCGTGGCGGTTCTCCAGGTGGACGGGTCCGCTCACGTCTCCGTCGGTCGGGCCCGGCAGCCAGAAGCGTTCGGCCTTCCCGTCGCCGTTCACGTCGCCCATGACGACGCCCCGGTTGGTCCCGAGGTGGTTCACGAACGCCCGGGACGCCGGGGTCCCGGAGCGGGTGAAGGGGCCGGTGTAGGTGGTGGCGCCGCAGTGGCCGGTGACGCCGAGGTCGGGGGCGCCGTCACCGGTGACGTCTCCCACCGCGAGGCCGGCGGCGAAGTAGCAGCCCTCGTCCAGACCGGTCGGGGTCGGGACGGTCGCGCCGCCCTTGAGGCCCGAGGACCCGCCCCAGACGATGGTGAGCGATCCGGTGCCCCACATGGTGCCTGCCGACTCGCTCGGGGTGCCGACGAGCAGGTCGGCGTAGCCGTCGCGGTCGAGGTCGGCGGAGGTGACGGCCGAGCCGAAGTAGTCCCACTGCTCCGGCGTGCCCGGTATGCCGGTCGTGGCCTGCGTGATGACGACGCGCCGGGACGCGGAGACGCCGCTCGCGGAGCCGTAGAACACCACGACCGCGCCCGCCGCGTCGACGGTGCCGCTGGCGGCGCCGGGCGCGCCGACGGCCAGGTCGCGGTAGCCGTCGCCGTTGAAGTCGTCCTGCACGGCGGCGGTGTTGGCCCCGCGGTAGGGGGAGGCGGCCGCGGCCGGCGAGGCGGGGAGGACGACGGCCGGTGTGAGGGCCGCGCAGAGCGCGGCCGCGGCGGCGACGGCCGTGCGCGACGTCCGGCCGGTCCTTCGGCCGGGGGCGGGCGAGGGGTGGACGGGGCGGTGGGCCTGCATGGCTGCTCCTGGGGCGGGGGACGTCGGGGCGGGACGGCGCAGGAGGGTCACCGGCCGGTCACCACGTTCGCGAAGCGGGCGGCGCCGGCCTGACCGAGCCCCACCGCCCCGGGAGTGAGGGAGAGGGCGCCGGTCGCGGTGACCGAGGCGGCCGAGCCGCGCAGCACCCACAGGCCGCCCGTCCGGCCGTTCTCGCCCGGCGCTCCGACCAGCAGGTCCGCGTGGCCGTCCTTGTCGATGTCGCTGAGCTGGACGGCCGTGCCGAAGGCGTCGCCCTGTTCGGCGCTGCCCGGCACGCCGGCGGTGCTCTGGAGCCAGCTGCGGGCGTGGGCGGTGTCCAGGCCGTCGGCGCTCCCGCGGACGACGGTGACGGCGCCGGCCGCGGCGTTCTCTCCGGGCGTGCCGATCACCAGGTCCGCGCGGCCGTCCTTGTCGGTGTCGCCGACGGCGACCGAGGCGCCGAAGCGGTCGCCCTGCTCGCCCGCGCCCGGCATGCCGGCGGTGTCCTGGGTGAGGGTCAGGACGGAGCTGGGTGTGCCGTCGTACCCGGCGTCGAAGTAGACGGTGACCTGGCCGCCGAGCGCGGTCCCGGGGCTCTGCGAGGGGTCCTCGGGGTTGCCGACGACGAGGTCGGGGGAGCCGTTGCCGTTCAGGTCGCCGACGGCGGAGCTGGTGCCCGCGGGCAGGGTGGCGTGCAGCGACCCGCCGGGGGAGACGAGCCGGGTGCGGGGGTCGTCGCCGTACCCGTCGTGGCCCCAGCCGCCGTCCCCGTCGCCGCGGCCGTGGACGAGGAGACGGTCGTCGCCGGTGCCGGGCAGGTCCACGGAGGTGAGGGCGGCGATGCCGTGGCCGGGATTGAAGTCGAGGCCGGTGCCGCTGGTGCCGGACGACTCGGACAGGTCGGCCGGTGCGAACAGGACCTGCGCGTCGTTGGCGCCGACCGCGATCGACAGCTTGCCGCCGTTGACGGGGTTGAGGGAGTCGTAGGTGCCCACCGCCACGGTCCGGCCGAACGCGTCGTGCTCGGACCGCCAGGGGTCCTTGACCGTCTTGCCCTTCACCGGGCCGGACGCCGAGCCCCAGACGACGGTGACCGACCCGCCGCCCACGTCCCCGGCGACCTCCTCGTCGGGGGAGCCGACGACCAGGTCGCCGTACCCGTCGGCGTTCAGGTCGTGGACGGCCACGGCGGCGCCGAAGCGGTCCCCGGCCTCGGCGGCGCCGGGGATGCCGGGGGAGTCCTGCGTCAGCACGGTGCGCCGCTTCGCGTCGACGCCCTGGGCGCCCCCGTACAGGATGACCACCGCACCGGCCTTGGCGCGGCCCGAGACGGTGGCGTCCGGCGCGGAGACGACCAGGTCCCGGTAACCGTCCTTGTCGATGTCGCCCGGGACGCCGGCGGCCGCCTGGGCGCCTGTCGCGGCGAGCGGGGTGAGGCCACAGGCCAGCACCGTGGCGGACATCAGCAAGAGGCGTTTGCGCATGAGGACTCCTCCAGGAGCACGCGTCGTGCGGGTGTGCCGGGTGAAGGGCGGCCCGTCGGTTCGTGTTCGCCGGGACGCTGATTCGCCGGGAGTTGCTTCTGTGCGCCTTCACCAAGCGGTGCCACAGAAGACACCCGAGGTGACTGGAGGGTTGTACGGACGCGGGAACACGCGGCGGCCTTCGCCCGGGGCTCCGGCCCGCCGCCGGGGTCAGGGCCGGAGCGGGACCGGCGCCGGCGGAGAGGTCACAGCGGCTTGGCCATGCAGATGCTGGAGTCGTAGGTGCGGTAGTAACCGAACTTCTCGCAGCGCTCGTACCCGGAGGAGCCGTAGAGGGTGACCGCCTCCGGCTGCTGGTCACCGGTCTCCAGGACCATCCGGACCCGCCCGGCCGCCCGCGCGTCCTCCTCCAGCATGCCGAGGATGCGCCGCGCCAGCCCCAGCCCGCGGCACTGCTCGACGACGAACATCCGCTTCAGCTCGGCGTCACCGTCCCGGTTGCCCTCGCCGTTCTCGTCCTGGGTGCGCCAGCCCCCGGTGGCGACGGGGCGGTCGTGCTCGTCGTAGGCGATCAGGAACAGCCCGTGCGGCGGGCGGAAGTCGTCGGGGTGCAGGACGGTGGCGTCACCGCCGTCTCCGTAACGGCGCTGGTACTCGGCCTGGACCTCGTCGTTCAGCTTCACTGCGTCGGGGTGGTCGAAGGGGACGGTGCGGATGTTCATGGCGGGGATCGTACGTCTCCACGAAGAAGGGAACAGACGGGCGGGTCCCGTCCAGTGTGCCGGTATTGTTCTCCGGTGCTCACCGTGACCTCCGTCAATGTCAATGGACTCCGTGCCGCCGCGAAGAAGGGCTTCGTCGAGTGGCTGGCGGAGACCTCCGCCGACGTGCTGTGCCTCCAGGAGGTGCGGGCCGAGCCCGGGCAGCTGCCGCGGGCCGCCGGGGCGCCGGAGGGGTGGCACGTCACCCACGCGCCCGCCGCCGCCAAGGGCAGGGCCGGGGTCTCGCTGTACACCCGCCGGCAGCCGGACGCGGTGCGGACCGGCTTCGGGTCGCAGGAGTTCGACGGCAGCGGGCGGTACCTGGAGGCCGACCTGCCGGGCGTCACCGTCGCCAGCCTCTACCTGCCCTCCGGGGAGGTGGGGACCGAGCGGCAGGACGAGAAGTACCGGTTCATGGACGAGTTCCTGCCGTACCTCACGTCCCTGCGTGAGCGGGCCGCCGCCGACGGCCGTGAGGTGCTGGTCTGCGGGGACTGGAACATCGCCCACGCGGAGGCGGACCTCAGGAACTGGCGGGCCAACCGCAAGAACTCCGGCTTCCTCCCGGAGGAGCGCGCGTGGCTGTCCCGCGTCCTGTCCCCGGGCGACGGCGGCTACGTGGACGTGGTCCGCGCCCTGCACCCGGACACGGAGGGGCCCTACTCCTGGTGGTCCTACCGGGGCCGGGCCTTCGACAACGACTCCGGATGGCGCATCGACCTCCACGCGGCGACCGAGGGCCTCGCGGACCGGGCGGTCAAGGGCTTCGTCGAGCGGGCCGCCACCCATACCGAGCGGTGGTCCGACCACGCGCCGGTGACCGTGGTCTACGACCTGTAGGCGGCTGTCGGCGGCTGCCGGCGGGCATGCGAAGGGCGCCCCCCGAAGGGGGCGCCCCGGTGCAGGATCAGGCCGCGCGCGTGTGCCGGAGGACCTGCGTCAGATCGTGTCGTCGTCGTAGATGTCGTCCTGCGACGACGGCGAGCGACGCGAGCGGTCGTCCTCGTGCTGCGGCGAGCGGTCACGGGACGGGGGGCGCTCGCCCGCGTCGTCCCTGCGCTGACCGGCGCGCTGGTTCGCCTCCTGCTGGAGACGCTCGGCCTTGTCCTGGAACTGGTCCTTGATGCCCATGCTGTTCACTCCCAAGAGTGGTGAGGGGTTCGGGGCTCGACCAGCGTGACACGGGCGCGCACGCTACGCATTTCGATCATCACGGACCGTCGCCACGCCCTCGTCACGCGCTGTGCCGGGACGTCCGTTCCTGCTCGTCGGCGGCGCCTCCGGCGCCCACCAGACCGGGCCGCACCTCGCCCAGGCGGTCGTCGAAGCGACGCACCTCCCGCGGGCCGATCGTGCCGATCAGCATCGGCAGTGCGCCGCGCACCGACTGCATGCCGCGCAGCCACCACTGGCCGTAGATGTGCGCGGAGCGCCGCTCGATGCCGTCCACCAGCCGGTCCACGGCGGGGCCGAGCGGATAGGTCTTGTTGGTCGGCCAGGGCAGCCGCTTGCGCAGTTCCCGCATCACGTCGTCCTGGTCGGCGCCGCGCACCATGTCGGTGTCGGTCCACGACAGGTAGCCGACGCCCACGTCGACGCCCCGGTGGCCGACCTCGCCGCGCAGGCAGTGCGCGTACGCCTCGACGCCGGACTTGGAGGCGCAGTAGGCCGACATCATCGGGGCGGGGGTGAGCGCGGCCAGCGAGGCGATCTGCAGCAGGTAGCCGCGGGTCTCCAGCAGCGCGGGCAGGAACGCCCGCCCGGTGACCGCCGAGCCGATCAGGTTGACCTCGATGACCCGGCGCCAGGCGTCCGCGTCGGAACCGGCCACCGGGCCGCCGGTGGCGACGCCCGCGTTGGCGATCACGATGTCGATCCGCCCGAACCGCTCCTTGACCTCGGCGGCCACCTGGTCCATGGCGTTCTGGTCGGTGACGTCCGCGTGCCACCAGTCGCTCTCGGCGTACAGGCGGGACGAGACCTCCTTGAGCCGCTCCGGCTCCAGACCCACCAGCGCGATCTTCACGCCGCGCACCGACAGCTTGCGGGCCAGCAGTTCGCCGACGCCCCGCGCGGCACCGGTGACGACGGCGACCCGCCCTTCCAGGTTGACCTTGCTCATGCGGCGTTCTCCTTGGTCATGCCGGGCTCGCCGGGCTTCTCGTTCTTCCCGCCGGCCGTGGTGCCGGGGGTGAGGTGGGCGGCGGCGAGGGACGTGATGCGGTCGGTGACCACGTCCGGCGCCTCCACGGGGGTCATGTGGCCGATGCCGGGCAGTTCGGTCAGGCCCAGGCAGTCGGGCAGTTCCCCGGCGAGGTTACGGGCGTGCACCGGCGGCGTCAGCCGGTCCGCGGTGCCCACGATCACCTCGGTGGGGACGTCCAACCGCCGCACGCCCTCGCTCAGTTCGAGCGACGAGAGGACGTGGGACCAGGCCCGGCGCGTCCTGGTGGGGCAGGCGTGGATCACCCGCGCGCAGGCCTCCACCATCTGCGGTGTCGAACCCGGGCCCATGGTGCCGTACTTGACGGCCTTGCGGCTGATCCCGCTCGGGCGGCCGCCGATCGGCAGCGGGGAGCTGAGGATCTGCCCGGTGATCCAGGTGCGGACCGCGCCGCGCCCGATCGGCAGCACCGTGGACTCCGGCACCAGGGTGTGGGCGCCGGTGGAGCAGAGCAGGGCGGCCGCGGCGTGCTCGCGGAAGCCGGGGCGGCCGGCCGCCGCCATGATCGTCATGCCGCCCATGGAGTGGCCGGCGATCACCGCCTTCTCGCCGGGGGCGAGGGTGGCGGCGAGCACCGCCTCCAGGTCGTCGGCGAGCTTCCCGGTGCCGACCGGAGCGTGCAGCGGGCTGCCGCCGTGACCGCGCTGGTCGTAGGCGATGACGCGGAACCGGTCCGACAGGGCGCGTATCTGCGCCGCCCAGAAGGCGACGGAGCAGGTCCAGCCGTGCGCCAGCACCACGGCGGGCGCGTCCTGCGGGCCGTGCACCTCGACGGAGATCCCGGCACCGTCCGCGGAGACGGCGGTCAGCTCGCGGGAGGGCGGGGGCGGCTGGTAGCGGCCCAGCGTCCTGATGTGGTCCAGGGGGTTGCTCACGCGGCGGCCTCCACGGGGGCGGTTCCGGCTCCGGCGGCGCCGTCGGCGGGGGCGGGGGCGGGTTCGGGGCGGACGACGCCGTACTCCAGCAGGTCGACCCGGCGGGTGGCCTTGCGGAACTCGGCGGTGGTGCCGGGCCAGACGGTGGTGTTGCGGCCGCTCGCGTCCAGGTACCAGCTGGTGCAGCCGCCGGTGTTCCACACGGTGCGACGCATCCGCTCCTGCACCCGTGCGGTCCAGGCCTCCTGCGCCTCGGGCCGCACGTCCAGCGCGGCGCGGCCGCCGAGGGTGTCCAACTGCCGCAGGTAGTCGGCGAGATAATTCAGCTGGGACTCGATCATCAGGATCATCGAGGAGTTGCCGAGACCGGTGTTGGGGCCGATGACCAGCAGGAAGTTGGGGAAGCCGGCCGTGGTGGTGCCGCGCAGGCCCGCCATGCCGTCCTTCCAGGTCTCCGCCAGGGTCCGCCCGTCGGTGCCCACCGCCCGCTCGGCGATCGGCATGTCGGTGACGTGGAAGCCGGTGCCGAAGATGATCGCGTCGACCTCGGTCCCGGTGCCGTCGGCGGCCACCACGGTGGAGCCCTTGATCTCGGCCAGGCCGCTCGCCACCACGTCCACATTCGGCTGCGCGAGGGCCGGGTAGTAGGCGTTGGAGAGCAGGATGCGCTTGCAGCCGATCCGGTAGTCGGGGGTCAGCTTGCGGCGCAGCTCCGGGTCCTTGATCGCCTTGGCCATGTTGGCCTTGGCGAGCTTCTCGACGACGCCGAGCATGTCGGGGTGCTTGGTGAACGCCTGCACCTGGAGCTCGCGGATGCCCCACAGGACGCCGCGGCGGAGCTTGGTGGTGAGCGGGACGGCGCGGTGGATGCCGCGTTCCAGGCCGCCGATCGGGCGGTCCGCGCGGGGCATCACCCACGGGGGCGTGCGCTGGAGGACGGTCAGCCGGCCGGCCTTCGGCTGGATCGCGGGCACGATCTGGATGGCCGAGGCGCCGGTGCCGACCATGGCGACGCGCTTGCCGGTGAGGTCGTAGTCGTGGTCCCAGCGCGCGGAGTGGAAGATCTTGCCGGGGAACGAGTCGATCCCGGGGACGTCCGGCAGCTTGGGGTCGGAGAGCGGGCCGGTCGCGTTGACCACCACGTCCGCGGTGAGGGTCGCGCCGTCCTTGGTCTCGATCACCCAGTGCAGTTCCCGCTTGTCCCAGGTCATGCGCTCGACCTCGGAGTCGAAGCGGATGTGGGGGCGCAGGCCGAAGGTGTCGGCGACCTTCTCCAGGTAGGCGTGGATGTGCTGCTGCCCGGAGAAGGCGCGCGGCCAGTCCGGGTTGGGGGCGAATGAGAACGAGTACAGGTGCGACGGCACGTCGCACGCGCACCCGGGGTAGCTGTTGTCGCGCCAGGTGCCACCGATGGCGGAGGCGCGTTCCAGGACGACGAAGTCGGTGACGCCCTCGCGGCGTAGCCGCACCGCGGCGCCCAGGCCACCGAATCCGGCGCCGATCACCGCCACCCGTACATGCTCGTGCTCGTAGTCGGCCATCCCGCCGCCTCCTGCGCTCTGTCTGGCTGAGTGTTGCCTGGGTCCGACGAACCTTGCCAGTATTCACTGGCAATGTTCGGAGCGTAGGGCAGGTGTGTACCGATGGGTAGGGGTCGCGCGGAGGAAAGTTACCGACGGTACGGCCTAGGGTGATCGGCGTGACGGACGAGGCGGCGACGGTGGCACACGACGACGACGGCGACGGCAGGCGGCGGGAGTACCGCGCGGAGGAACTGGCGCGGCTGGCCGGCATCACCACGCGCACCCTCCGCTTCTACCGGGAGCGCAGGCTGCTGGCGCCGCCGCGGCGGGAGGGCCGGATCGCCTGGTACGACGACCGGCACCTGGCCCGGCTGCGGACCATCGCGGCGCTGCTGGAGCGGGGCCACACACTGACCGGCATCGCCGAGCTGGCCGAGGCGTTCGAGCACGGGCGGGGGGTGGGGGAGCTCCTGGGGGTCGCCCCCACCGAGGAGACCCCGGTGCGGCTCACCCCGGAGGAGCTGGCGGAACGGTTCGCCGGCGAGGTGTCGCCGGAGAACCTGGTCGCGGCGATGGAGCTCGGCTATGTCGCCGTGGACGGCGAGGAGTTCGTGCACATCAGCCGGAACCTGCTGGACGCGTCGTCGGCCCTGGTGCGGGCGGGCATCCCGCTGGGGGCGGTGCTGGAGGCGGGGCGGCGGGTGCGGGAGCACGCCGACGCGGTCGCGGACCTCTTCGCGGAACTGGTCGGCGCGCACGCCCCGGCGGAGGACGCGCACCGTCTGCGCCCGCTGGCGCGGAGCGTGGTCCAGGCGGAACTCTCCCTCGCCCTGGACCGGCGCCTCCGCAAGCCGTAGCCCACCCTGCCACCACCCGGGCCGCAGTGTCGCCGCGCCGGCCGCCGCCCGGGCTGCCCGGGCCGCCGGGCCGCCGCCCGGGGCCGCCGCGCCGGCCGCAGTGCCGCCGCCTTGGCCCGCCGCGCAGGTGCCCCGGCCGCCGAGTGGCCGCCCCGGCCCGCCCCGGGCGCCTCGCCGCTGTCTTGGCCCGCTGTGCCGCTGCTCCGGGTTGCCTCGCCGTCGCCTTGGCCTGCCGCGCAGTTGCCCCGGCCAACCCGGGCTGCTGTGCCGCCGCTCCGGTCGCCGAGTCGCCGCCTCGGCCCGCCCCGGGCGCCTCGCCGCTGTCCTGGCCCGCCGTGCCGCTGCCCCGGGCTGCCTCGCCGTCGCCTTGGCCTGCCGCGCAGTTGCCCCGGCCAACCCGGGTCGCTGTGCCGCCGCTCCGGTCGCCGTGCCGTTGGTGCGGCTGCGCCTGATGCCCTGGCCGCGGCGTCGTAGTCGGTCCGGATGCATGCCTCGGGTGGGGAAGGCGCAGTGTCGGGCCTGCCGGTGCGGAGTGTGGTGCGGCGGAGTCGGTCTCCCGCCCCCGACCGAGGTTGCGTGAGGCGTGGCATGGCCGTCAGCGGTGCGGAGCCCGTCGCCGCGGTCGGCGCGCCGTCGCCCCGGCCGGCCGGTGTGACGGTCCCGGGCGGGAGGATGCGGCGGGACCGCGGCCCCGGTCCGCAGGGCCGGGGCCGGGCTGGTCCCCGCCGGTGTGCCTGGTCGCCGTGCCGTCGCTCCGGGCGGGCCCGAGGCCCGGGCGGCGACCCGCCGCGGGTGGGTCAGTTCCGGGGCGGCAGTGGCGGGCGGGTGCGGTCCGGGACGGTGTCGCGGTCCGGGGGTTCGGCGGCGGGCCGCTCGGAGAGGAGGTCGAGGGCGATGCGGACGGCCTCCTCCAGGCCGGTGAGGCGGCCCTCGGCCCAGTCGAGCGGGGTGCGCAGGGCCTCGACGTCCGGTTCGACGCCGTGGTTCTCGACCGACCACCCGTACGCGTCGAACCACGCCGCGTTCATCGGGACGGTGATGACCGTGCCGTCGCCGAGCCGGTGGCGGCCGGTCATGCCGACCACGCCGCCCCAGGTCCGCTGGCCGACCACCGGGCCGAGCTCCAGCAGCTTGAACGCCGCCGTGATCATGTCGCCGTCGGAGGACGTCGCCTCGTCGGCGACCGCGACCACCGGCCCGCGCGGGGCGTTGGAGGCGTAGGACACCGGCTCGGCGTGCCGGGTGACGTCCCAGCCGAGGATGGTCCGTGTCAGCTGCTCGACCACCAGCTCGCTGATGTGCCCGCCCGCGTTGCCGCGCACGTCGACGATCAGGGCGGGGCGGGAGACCTCCATGCGGACGTCCCGGCTGAACTGCGCCCAGCCGGAGCCGCCCATGTCGGGGATGTGCAGGTAGCCGCACCGGCCCTCGCTCAGCTCCCGCACGATCTCCCGCCGTTCGGCGACCCAGGTCTGGTAGCGCAGCGGCCGCTCGTCGGTCAGCGGCAGCACCGCCACCCGGCGGGTGGGGCCGCCGCCGGGGGCCGCGAACGTCAGCTCCACGGTGGTGTCGCCGGTGCCGGCGAGCAGCGGGAAGGGGCCGGCGGTGACCTCGACCGGGCGGCCGTTCACGTGGGTGAGCACCGCGCCCTCGCGGATGCCGGTGCCGGCCAGCGGGGAGCGGGCGCGCGAGTCGGAGGAGTCGCCCGGCAGGATCCGCTTGACCTGCCAGCCCGCCGGCGTGCGCACGAGGTCCGCGCCGAGCAGGCCCTGCCGCCGCTGGTAGTGCGGCGGGCCCTCGTTGCGGCGGGCCGGGGTGACGTAGGCGTGCGAGGTGCCCAGCTCGCCCAGGACCTCGCGCAGCAGGTCGGCGAACTCGTCGGGCGTGCTGACCCGTTCGACCAGGGGCCGGTACTGGGCGAGGACCGCGTCCCAGTCGATGCCGCACATGCCCGGGTCCCAGAAGTAGGCCCGGGTGAGCCGCCCGGCCTCCTCGAACGCCTGCCGCCACTCGGCGCCCGGGTCGACCCGGTGCAGGATCCGCCGGGCGTCGATCCACACCGTGGTGTCGGCGTCGCCGAGTTCGGTGGCCGGCATGGCGCGCAGCTCGCCGTCCTGGACGACCACCAGCCGGGTGCCGTCTCCGCTGACGCCGAACCATTCCAGGTGGTGGACGAGTTCGGTGCGCCGGGCCTTGGCGATGTGGAAGTGCTCCAGGGAGGGCCGGTCGCTGGGGTCGTCCGGGTTGGCGAAGGTCTCGCCGAGCGCGCCGGAGATGGGCCAGCGCAGCCAGACGAGGCCGCCGCCCGCCACCGGGGTGAGGGAGGAGTACTTGGAGGCGGCCACCGGGAACGGCGTGACCCGGCTCTCCAGGCCCTCCGTCTCGATGGAGACCACGCCCGGCTCGTCCGTCCCCTCCAGCTCCAGTCCGCCCGCCGCCGGGCGGCCCTCGGGGGACAGGGCGAACGGCGACGGCGTGGCGGAGGAGAGCGGCACCAGGTAGGGGCGGGAGCCCAGCGGGAAGGAGAGGTCGCCGGTGTGCACGTCGTACACCGGGTCGAAGCCGCGCCAGGAGAGGAAGGCCAGGTAGCGGCCGTCGCTGGTGAAGACGGGGCTCTCGTCCTCGAAGCGGCCGTCGGTGACGTCGACGACCGTGCCGTCCTTGATCCGGGCCAGCCTGATCCGGCGCAGGGTCCGCCCGACGGTCGGGTGCGACCAGGTGAGCCAGGCGCCGTCGGGCGAGAAGGCGAGGTCGCGGACCGGGCCGTTGTCGGAGCGGACCAGTTCGGTGACCGAGCCGTACGCCTCGGTGTCGGAGCCGGCGTCGTCGGAGACGGTGATCAGCATCAGGCGGCCGTCGTGGGAGGCGACCGCGAGGCGGTTGCCCTCCGGGTCGGCCGCCATCTCCAGCACGCGGCCCAGCCGCCCGGAGGCGAGCCGGTGCGGGGCCCGGTCGCCGGTGGCGCGCGGCAGGTAGGCGATCTCGACGGCGTCCTCGCCCTCGGCGTCGGTCACGTAGGCGATCCGGCCGCTGCCGCCCAGCGTCTCCGGCAGGCGCACCCGCACTCCCGGCATGTCGGTCAGGGTCCGCGCCGGGCCGTCGCGGTGGGTGAGCCAGTACAGGCTGCCCCGGACCACGACCGCGCTGGCCCGCCCGGTCTCGTCCACCGCGATCCCGCCGACGTGCTGCGCGGCGGGTACCTGGTGGCGGCGGCGGCCGGCGCGCGGGCCGCCGGTGCGGACGTCCAGCCGTCGGGGCTCGGAGTCCGCCGTGAGGTCGTCGAGCATCCACAGGTCGCCGCCGCACTGGTAGACCACCCGGGTGCCGTCGCCGGCGGCGTTGCGGGCGTAGAACTCGGCGTGGTCGGTGTGGCGGCGAAGGTCCGTGCCGTCCAGGGCGCAGGAGTAGAGGTTGCCGACGCCCTCGTGGTCGGAGAGGAAGGCGATCCGGTCGCCGATGAACTGCGGGCAGTCCAGGTGTCCGCCGATGTCGGCGAGGAGCCGCCGCCCGTCCAGCCAGAGGCGGCCGGTGGCGCCGCCGCGGTAGCGCTTCCAGGAGGCCGGCTCGTGCGGGGGCGTGCCGGTGAGCAGCAGGGTGCGCCACTCGCCGTCGCTCTCGGTATCACCGTCGGCGTCGCGAACCGCGTCGGCCCCTGCCGCGTCCGCCGCGGCGGACTCCGTCCCGGTCACCGCGGGGCCGGTGGTGAGGTCGATGTCGGAGACCGGCCCCCACCGCAGGGGTGAGCCGGGGCCGCCGTCCAGGGGGACCGCGTAGGAGAAGGTGATCGGGAACGGCCGGCCGTGGGAGGAGACGGCGAGGATGTCGCTGCGGCCGCCGAGTTCCGGGTCGGGCGGTGTCCAGCCGCAGACCCGGGCGTCCGGGCCGCCCCAGTAGGTCAGCCGGGTCGCCTTGCCGCCCTCCACCGGCATCACGTGCACCTCGGGCACCAGGGTGTGCCAGGAGGTGTACGCGATCAGCGTGCCGTCCGGCGAGAAGCGGGGGTGGCCGGTCTTGGTGCGGTCCGAGGTGAGCCGCCACGCCCGGCCGCACTCGCCGCCCTTGTCCAAGGGCGCCAGCCAGAGATCGTCCTCGGCCACGAAGCACAGCAGGTCGCCGCGGATGTGGGGCAGGCGCAAAAAGGTCACCCCACCATGCTTCGGCGGCCTGGGCGGCCGGGCAACTCGGGCGGCGGCCGCGCCGGGGCCGGTCGGGGCCGAATGGAGCGCTTCGGGTCCGCGCCGGGGGCGGATCCGCCCGCCCGGTGCCCGCATGGTGGTTGCCCGGTGCCCGCCCGGTGGGTGGAACGGGGTCGCACCGGGGAGGGGGAGATCACTAGCGTGCGGTCATGACCATCGAGAACCAGGCGCATGACCTGAGCGGGGACGCCGGAGCGGACGCCGCCCACCCCCGCTTCGCCGCCGCCCTGCGGGAGCGGGGGCTGGAGCACCTGCTGGCGGGTGTCCGCCGGTACCCGGACGCCGTGCGGACCGCCGCCGAGGCCGCCGCGGCGGTCGGCTGCGACCTCTCACAGATCTGCAAGTCCCTGATCTTCGCGGTGGGCGACGAGCCGGTACTGGTCCTGATGGACGGCGCCGGGCGGGTCGACCTGGAGGCGGTGCGGCGGGAGCTGGACGCGGAACAGGTCGCCCGGGCCACGGCGGCGACGGTCCGGGAGGCCACGGGTTACGCCATCGGGGGCGTGCCCCCGTTCGGGCACCGCACCCGCACCCGGGTCCTCGCCGACCGCTCGCTGCTCGCCCACGAGGTGCTGTGGGCGGCGGCGGGGACACCGCACTCGGTGTTCCCCGTCGCCCCGGGCGAGCTGGTCGCGCTGGCCGACGCCGTGGTCGTCGACGTCCGGGAGACCGCCGAGCGGACGGTATGACGCCGCTGGTCGTGGCGGCGGTGGGGCTGGCCGCGGTCACGCACGCCGCCTGGAACGCCCTGGCGCACCGGATCGCCGACAAGCTGGTCGGATTCACGCTGATCGCCGGGGGCGGGGCGCTGATCGGCGTCGTCGCGATGCCGTTGGTGCCGGTTCCGGCGGCGGGGGCGTGGCCGTACCTGCTGGGCTCGGCGGTGCTGCACGTCCTCTACTACCTGCTGCTGATGCGGTCGTTCCGGCTGGGTGACTTCGGGCAGGCCTATCCGATCGCCCGGGGCACCGCGCCGCTGGTGGTGACCGTGCTGGCGGCCGTCCTCGCCCACGAGGTGCCGGGCGGGTGGGCGATGGCCGGGGTGGTCGTGTCCTGCCTGGGCCTGTCCGGCGTGGCCCTGTGGGGCCTGCGGGGGCGGCGGCCGGACCCGGCGGCGATCGGGGCCGCCCTCGCGACCGGGCTCGCCATCGCCGCGTACACCGTGGTCGACGGGCTCGGGGTGCGGGCCGCGGGGCCGGCGGCCGGGGCGGCCGCGGGCTACACGGCGTACCTCATGGCCCTGGGCGGGCTGGGCGTCCCGCTGTACGCGCTCTCCCGGCTGCGGGGCGGCGCCGTCGCCGCCCTGCGGCCGCACGCGGCGCTGGGGCTGCTGGGCGCGGGGCTGTCGGTGACGGCGTACGGGCTGGTGCTGTGGGCGCAGACGCGGGCGCCGATGGCGCCGGTCGCGGCGCTGCGGGAGTCCTCGATCATCGTGGGGGCGGCCATCGGGGCGGTCCTGTTCAAGGAGCGGTTCGGGCTGCCGCGGGTGGTGGGGGCCGTGCTGGTGGTGCTGGGCCTGGGCCTGATGCTCCGCGCGGGCTGAGCGGCCACCGCGGGCGGTACCTCGGTGCCCGGGGGCGACCCGGGGGGCGACCCGGGGGGCGACCCGGGCGCCGCGGGCGGTCCCGGCGCGGCGCCGTGAGGGCGTGTGCCGTGAAGGGCCCGTCAGGGGTGCGGGGCGGGGGTCAGGGGTGGGGCGGAGGCGGTGGGCGCGCCGGTCGGGGCGGGGGTCGGGGCGCCGGTGACCGCGGCGTGGATGCGGCCGAGGAAGCGGAGCAGGACGGTGGTGTCGAACTGGGCGACCACCACGCCCCGCTCACCCGGCAGCTCCACCACCGTGCCGGCCCGCCCGCAGGGCCACACCCGCACCCCGCCCGCCTCGGCGCCCCGCGCGGGGCTGCACACGCCCCGCTCCAGCAGCGCCCGGTCCACCCGCCACTCGTGCGGCGTCGGCGCCGCCAGGCGGATCGTCACCTCCGACGCCCCGCTCTCGTGCCGCAGCAGCACCGGGACCCGGCCCCGGTCCTCCTGCGACGCGGTCAGGACGTGCGCTCGTGTGTACTGCTCGATCGCGGACACGCACACAATGTGCCAGTTTTCGCCGGTTTCCGCTCTCCGGCGTAGTACTCGTTCTTGCAAGGATGTTGCAACAAGCGGCACCATCGAACAGTGCATGTACCCGATGGCTTCCTCGACGCCCCCACATCCGTCGCGACCGGTGTGATAGCTGCCGGCGCCGTCGCCCTGTCGTTGCGCGGCGCCCGCCGCGAACTGGCGGGCTCCGCCGCCGCGGGCCCCACGGCCGGTGCCGCCGGACCGGGCGCCGAGCGGACCGCGCCGCTCGCCGGTCTGACCGCCGCGTTCATCTTCGCCGTGCAGATGCTGAACTTCCCGGTGGCCGCCGGGACCAGCGGGCATCTGCTGGGCGGCGCGCTGGCCGCGATCCTGGTCGGCCCCTTCACCGGGGTCCTCTGCGTCTCCGTGGTGCTGCTGCTCCAGGCGATCATGTTCGCCGACGGAGGCCTCACCGCGCTCGGCACCAACATCACCTGCATGGCGCTGGTCACCGTCGTGGTGGCCCACCTGGTCTTCCGGACGCTGCTGCGGGTGCTGCCCGCCGGCCGGTCCACCGTCACCGCCTCCGCCTTCGTCGCCGCGCTGATCTCGGTGCCGGCGTCCGCGCTGTTCTTCACCCTGCTCTACGCCGTCGGCGGCACCACCGACGTGCCGATCGGCTCGGTGGCGGCCGCCATGGGCGGCGTGCACATCCTGATCGGCATCGGCGAGGGCGTCATCACCGCCCTGACCGTGGGCGCCGTGATCGCCGTCCGGCCCGACCTGGTGCACGGCGCCCGCGGGCTGGCCCGCCCGCTGAAGCTCAAGGTCGGCGGCGAGCTGGTCGACGCGCCCGCCGCCCCGGCCGCCGCCGGGCCCGCGCCGCGCTCCTCGCGGGCCGTGTGGTTCGCGGGTCTGGCCGCCTCCCTGGTGCTGGCAGGGTTCGTCAGCTTCTACGCCTCGGCCTCCCCGGACGGCCTGGAGAAGGTGGCCGTCGACCACGGCATCGACCGGGGCGCCGAGGAGCACGCCGTCGCCGACGGCCCGCTGGCCGACTACGGGGTCAGCGGGGTGGACGACGAGCGGCTGTCGGTCGGCCTGGCCGGAGTGATCGGCGTGGGCGTCACGGCCGCCGTGGGCACCGGCGTCTTCCTGGTGGTGCGCCGCCGTGAGTCGGCGCGGTCCGCGCAGGACGAGGCCGCGGCCCGCGAGAGCACCGCCGGTCACGGGAAGTCCTGACCGCCGTGGGCTCCGGGCACGCGCACCGGCTCCACCTGCACGGGCACTCGCCGGTGCACCGGCTGCCCGCGCACACCAAGCTCGTCGCCGTCCTGGCCTTCGTGGTCGTCGTGGTCTCCACGCCCCGTGAGGCGGTCTGGGCGTTCGCCGGGTACGCGCTGCTGCTGGCGGCGGTGGCCCGGGCGGCGCGGGTGCCCGCCGGGTTCGCGCTGCGGCGGATGGCCGTCGAGGTGCCGTTCGTCGCGTTCGCCCTGCTGCTGCCGTTCGTGGCGCAGGGCGGGCGGACCGAGGTGCTGGGCATGCAGCTCAGCGTCTCCGGGCTGTGGGGCGCGTGGAACATCCTGGCCAAGGGGACCCTGGGCGTCGGCGCCTCCGTCCTGCTGGCCGCCACCACCGAACTGCGCGACCTGCTGCTCGGGCTCCAGCGGCTGCGGATGCCTCCGATGCTGGTGCAGATCGCCTCGTTCATGCTCCGCTACGGCGACGTCATCGCCGACGAGCTGGCCCGGATGCGGATCGCCCGCGAGTCGCGCGGCTTCCGTGCCCGCGGCCCGCGGGCCTGGGGCGTGCTGGCCCGGACGGCCGGCGCGCTGTTCATCCGCACCTACGAGCGCGGCGAGCGGGTCCACCTGGCCATGGTGAGCCGGGGCTACACCGGCGCCATGCCGGTGCTGGACGGGCGGGCGGCGACGCGGGCGCAGTGGTCGGCCGCGCTGGCCCTGCCCGTGACGGCCCTCGCGGTCTGCCTGCCCGCCTGGACTCTGTGACGATGGACCCGTGACGACCGACCCCCTGACGACGAACCCCGTGCCGTACTCCCTGGAGGTCTCCGGCCTCGCCTTCGCCTACCCCGACGGCCACCAGGCCCTCTTCGGGGTGGACTTCGCCCTGGAACGGGGCGAGCGCGTCGCACTGCTCGGACCCAACGGCGCGGGGAAGACCACCCTGGTCCTGCACCTCAACGGCATCCTCACGGCCGGCGCCGGCAGCGTGCGGGTGGCCGGGCTGCCCGTGGACCGGGCCCACATGGCCGAGGTCAGGCAGCGGGTCGGCATCGTCTTCCAGGACCCCGACGACCAGCTCTTCATGCCCACCGTCCGCGAGGACGTCGCCTTCGGCCCGGCCAACGCCGGTCTGCGCGGGGCCGAGCTGGAGGCCCGGGTGACCCGGGCGCTGGAACGGGTGGGCATGGCCGAGCACGCCGACCGCCCGCCCCACCATCTGTCGTTCGGACAGCGCCGCCGGGTGGCGGTGGCCACCGTGCTGGCGATGGAGCCGGAGATCCTCGTCCTCGACGAGCCGTCCTCCAACCTGGACCCCGCCTCCCGGCGGGAGCTCGCCGAGATCCTGACCTCGCTGGACGTCACCGTCCTGATGGTCACCCACGACCTGCCCTACGCGCTGGAGCTCTGCCCGCGCTCGCTGGTCCTGTCCGGCGGCACGATCGTCGCGGACGGCCCGACGCCGAAGCTGCTGGCCGACGAGACGCTGCTGCACGCCCACCGGCTGGAGCTGCCGTTCGGCTTCTCCCCGCGCTGAGCGGTCCCCGCCCGTACTGTGACCGCCGCCACCCCGCGGCGCGGAATCGGGGACCCGGGCCGCTTGTTGCGCCGGTTGGCACGACGGACGTGCGAAGAGCCCGATCGAGGAAACGGTGGACCAGGTGGACGTCGACGGCACGGTGACCGACCGGTTCGCCCCCGTCCGGGAGGCCTTCGAGCGCAACTTCACGCGCCTCGGCGAACGCGGCGCGGCGGTCGCCGTCCACCTGCACGGCCGGAAGGTCGTGGACCTGTGGGGCGGCGCCCGGGACGTCGACGGGGACCGGCCCTGGGAGCAGGGCACGGCACAGGTCGTGCGGTCGGCCACCAAGGGCGTGGCGGCGGCCGTGGTGCTGCTGCTCCACCAGCGGGGACTGCTGGACCTGGACGCGCCGGTGGCGGAGCACTGGCCCGCCTTCAAGGCGGCCGGCAAGGAGCGGGTGACCGTCCGGCACCTGCTGGCGCACCGGGCCGGACTGCCCGCCGTGGACCGGCCGCTGACCCCCGCCGAGATGCTCGACCCCGAACGCACCGCTGCGGCGACGGCCGCACAGGCGCCGGCCTGGGAGCCGGGCACCGACCACGGCTACCACGCGCAGACCTTCGGCTGGCTGCTCGGCGAGCTGGTGCGGCGGGTGACCGGGGTGTCGCTGGGCACCTGGCTGGCGAACGAGGTCACCGGACCGGCCGGCATCGACCTGTGGATCGGACTCCCGGCCGCCGAGGCCGCACGCGCCGGGCGCTGCGGACCGCTGCCGGCACCGGACGGCGCCGGCGCGCCGGGTCTGAGGGCACGCCCCAAGCGGGCCGTCGCCGAGGCCCAAGCGGACCCGCGCTCGCTCACCCGGCGGGCGTTCGGCGCGGTCTCACCGGCCCCCGACGAGAACGACCCCGCCTACCGCGCGGCCGAACTGCCCGCCTCGAACGGCGTCGCCACGGCCGCGGGGCTGTCCCGCTTCTACGCGGCCCTGACCGGCGAACTCGACGGCCGGCGGCCGCTGTTCACCCCGTCGACCCTGGAACTGGCCCGTACCGTGCACTCGGTGGGCCCGGACCGCGTCCTGGTGGTCAACACCCGCTTCGGCGCGGGGTACATGCTGCACGGCCCCGCCTCCCCGCTGCTCGCCCCGGGCTCCTTCGGCCACCCCGGCCGCGGCGGCGCGCTGGGGTTCGCCGACCCGGAGAGCGGCGTCGCCTTCGGCTACGTGACCAACGGCTTCCTGACGTCGGTCACCGCGGACCCCCGCGCCCAGGCCCTGGTCCGGGCGGTGCGGGAGTCCCTGACGGCGGCCTGAACCGCGACCCGCGCGGGGGCGCTCGCCGCACCGCCCGCGCGGGGGCACTCACAGCGCCAGGTGCATCACGTGCACGCCGACCAGCCCGTGCCGGGGGTGCCGGAACCCCTCCGGAACGGTCCCCACGATCCGGAACCCCAGGGACTCGTACAGCTTCACCGCGCGGACGTTGGTCTCCACCACCGCGTTGAACTGGATCGCCCGGAACCCGGACTCCCGCGCCCAGTCGATCACGTACGAGCAGAGCTCCCGGCCCACGCCGCGGCCGGAGTGGTCCGGGTCGACCATGAAGCTGGCGCTCGCCATGTGGCGCGCGTTGCCGGTACGGGACATGTTGCAGTTCATCTTGGCGCTGCCGACGATCCCGCCGCCGCCCTCGTCGTCCACCGCGACCACGGTCCGGTCCGGCGCGGGCAGCAGCCACCAGCCGCGGCCCTCCTCCTCACCGAGGTCCAGCGGGTAGGGGTAGGTCTCGCCGGCCGCCACGATCCGCCGGAAGAACGGCCAGACGGCGGGCCAGTCGGCCTCGGTTGCCTCACGGATCAGCATCCCGGGATGCTCCCACGCCACCCGGTCCGCACCGCAACGGCTTTTCGCACCGGGCGGCGCGGCCCCGCGCCGGCGGGGCTCGGCGGCCGCGAGCCGACGGGGCTCGGCAGCCCCTGGCCGCGAGCCGGCGAGGGCTCCGCAGCCCTGAGCCGGCGGGGCCAGGCAGCCCCGAGCCGGCGCGGTTCAGCCCGTCGCGCGCAGGAGGGCGGCGACGATCGGCCCCGCGTGCTCGCCGCCGTGGCCGCTCTCGCGGACCACCGCGGAGGCGGCGAAGTCCCCCCGGTAAGCGGTGAACCAGCCGTTGGGCTTGGACTGGCCCTCCACCTCCGCGGTGCCGGTCTTGGCGCCGTAGGACGGGCCGAGTCCGGCCATAGGCTCCGCCGCGGTGCCCGCCTGCGCGGTGTAGCGCATCAGCTCCCGCAGCTGCCCCAGCGCGGCGGAGGTCATGCCGCGCGATGCCTGGGCCAGCGCGCGCCCGTCCACGGTGGGCGGCACCAGGTACGGCTGGTGGAAGGACCCGGCGGCGACGGTCGCGGAGACCGAGGCCATGTTGAGCGGGTTCATCCGCACGCCGCCCTGGCCTATCAGCGAGGCCGCCATCGGGGCGTCCGACTGCACCGGGACGGCCCCGTCGAAGGTGGAGACGCCCACCGACCAGTTGTTCAGGCCCAGGCCGAAGACCTGCTGGGCCTCCTTGGTGAGATCGTCGTCGGATAGCTTCTCCGCCTGGCTGATGAAGGCGGTGTTGCAGGACCGGGCGAAGCTCGCCTTGAAGGAGGCGTCCTTCATCGCGAACTTGTCGTCGTTCTGGAACTTCCACCCGCCGTACGAGGAGTACTTGGGGCAGGGGTGCTCGCGGTCGTTGGCGGCCAGGCCCTTCTCCAGCAGCATCGCGGAGGAGATCACCTTCATGGTGGAGCCGGGGGCCAGGGAGCCCCGGAGGGCGGTGTCGACCTCGGGGTCGGAGTTGGCGGTGGCGAGTATCTCGCCGGTGGAGGCGCGCATCAGCACCACCGAGGAACGCGGCTTGGCGGCCACCTTCTCCTCGGCCAGCTTCTGCAGGCCGGGGTGGAGCGTGGTCCTCACCTCCCCGGGGGTGGCCTCGGCGAGCAGCAGCAGCTCCCGCCCCTCGGCCTCCTCCCCGTCCGCCTTGCCCGCCTCGTCCTTCTTCTCCTTCGGCGGCTTGTCGCCGTTCTTCCCGCTGCCCTCCGCGGCCTGGAGGCTGTCGGCGGGGACCGCGCGCAGGGCGACGGCCGGGGTGCCGCCGGACTTCTCGCCGTACTTCTCCGCGAGGCTCTCCAGGACCGGGCCGAGGGAGGGGTAGGCGGCGGTGGTCAGTTCCCCGCCGTCGCGGTCCAGCGCCGTGACCGGCGCGCTTCCCGCCTCGCCGGTGACCAGGCGTTCGTCGTCCTTCAGCTCCGGGTGGAGGACCGAGGGGCGCCACCGGACGACCGGCTCGCCGTCGGTCTCGCGGCGCACCACGGTGAGCCGGCCGTCGTAGGCCAGCGGCTCGCTCAGCTTCTCGTGGGTGACGGTGGCCCGCACCGCGAACTCCAGCGCGTCCCCCTTCGGCCGGCCGGCGGTGAAGGAGGCGGCGGTGATGCCCGCCTCGCCGGTCCAGCCGGTCAGGTGGACGCGGGCCGCCTCCGGGTCGGAGGTGGCCCGGGCGGCGGTGGCGACGTCGCCCTTCTGCCAGGCGGCGAGGAAGGTCTCGGCGGCGGCCGACACGTCGGCGGCGGTCAGCGGGGCGTTGCGCCGCTCCTCGGTGGACTGCGTGGAGCCGGCCGCGGAGGCGCCGTCGCCGAACACCACGTAGCCGCCGGTGCCCAGGCCGGCCACCGCGGCGGCGACCAGCAGGCCGGTCAGGGCGGGACGGCGTCCCAGGCCCCGGCGCTCGGGGACACGCCTTCTCTTGCCCACGGTCTGTTCCTCCGGAGATGGATCGCTGTCCTGGCCGGAGGAGCCGGCCGGAGCGCTGGGGTGCGTGCGGTACGCGCAGTGCGGTGCTCATGCTCTCAGCGCGGACGGACATCAGGGGAGGGGGACGGCGGATTGCCCACCCGTGATGTCCCGGGCCCATCGGGGGCGGGCACGTCGACGCAGGTCAGACGGGTTCGCAGGGCAGGGGAGTGACGGTCGTCACCCGCCCGCCCGCAGCACCGCGGCCACGATGGGGCCGGCCGCCTCACCGCCCCGCCCGCCCTGCTGGGCGACCGCCGCGGCGGCGACGTCACCGCGGTATCCGGTGAACCAGCTGTTGGGCAGTTCCTGCCCGTCGACCTCGGCGGAGCCGGTCTTGGCGCCGATGTCCGGGCCGAGACCGCGCATCGCGTCCCGTCCCGACCCCTGGGTGGCGGTCAGGTGCATCATCCGGCGCAGCTGCGCGGCGACGTCCGGGGCGAGGCCGCGGGCGGTGGCGAGCCGCCGGTCGTCGAGCTCGGGCGACACCAGGTAGGGCTGCTTGAACGCGCCGGTCTTCGCGGTGGCCGTGACCGAGGCGACGTCGAGCGGGCTCAGCTGCACCTGGCCCTGGCCGATCGCGTTGGCCGCGCGGTCCGGGCCGCCGGAGGGCGGGACGCTGCCGTCGAAGGAGACGATGCCCGTCTTCCAGTCGTCGCGGCCGAGCCCGAACCGCTCCTGCGAGACCCTGGTCAGGGTGTCGTCCTCCACCTCGTCGATCAGCTTGATGAAGGCGGTGTTGCAGGACCGGGCGAAGCTGTCGGCCAGGGTGGCGTTCTCGTTCGGCGCGAGCCCGGTGACGTTCCGGAAGGTCTGGCCCTGCCACATCGCGTCCGCGGTGCAGGGCGCCGGGCCGCCCGCATGGGTGACGCCCTCCTCGATCAGCATGGCCGCGGTGACGATCTTCATCGTGGAACCGGGCGCGAGCCGGCCCTGGAACGCCGCGTTGAAGCCGTCCGAGCGGTGGTTGGCCACCGCGAGCACCTCTCCGGTGCTGGGCTTCAGCGCGACCACCGAGGACTCCGGGTACTCCTTCACCGCCTGCTCGGCGGCCTTCTGGGCGGCGGCGGAGATCGTGGTGCGGACCGTGCCCGCCTTGCCCTCGGCGAGGGTCAGCAGGGGGGTGTCCGGTGCGTTCTGCCCGGCGTGCCGGATCACCAGCTCCACCGACGGGCTGCCGCCCGCCGAGCTGCCGTAACGTTCCCTCAGCTCGTCGGCGACCGGCCCCAGCGACGGGTACTTCTTCGCGGTCAGTACTTTCCCGTCACGGTCCAGCACCTCGATCGCGGGCAGGTCCGAGGGCCCGGTGACCAGCGTGTCGCCCTCCTCCAGCTCCGGGTGCACGACCGTCGGCGCCCAGTCGACGAGGGGCTTCCCGGTGGTGCGGCCGCGCACCACGGTCAGCTCGGTGTCGTAGGCGAGCGGCTCGCTCCTCCCGTCCAGGCTCACGGTCGCCCGCACCGAGTACGGGACGGTGGTGCCCTTCGCCTTCTTCGGGGTGATCCGCACGTCGCCCACCGAGGCCTGCTCGGACAGCCCGTTCAGCAGGGCGCCCGCCGCCGCCTCGTCGTTGGTGGCAGCGGCGGCGGCGTACCCGTCGGCCTTCTCCCACGCGTCGAAGAAGGCCGACGACGCCTCCCGGACGTCGTCGGCGTCCAGCGGATCGTCCGGGTCGGCCGCGGCGAGGGCGATCCCGTCGCCCCCGAGGGCCGACATCACGTTGTACGTCCCGTACCCCGCCACGCCCAGCAGCACGGCGCACGCCGTGGACACCACGGCGACCTTCGCTCCCTTGCGCACCAGCGCTCCCCTCCCCAGGTGTGTGACCGATGGCACGGAGGAGGACGACGGGACGCGGTGAAACGGTTTCGCGACGGCCCCGGGACGGCTCCGCGACGGCTGAAACGGCACTGTGACGGTTCGGCGAGGCTGAAACGGCACTGTGACGGCGTCGGGCCGGCCCCGGGCCCGGCGTTGGGACCGGCGGGCCTTGGGGCGGCCTTGGAACGGCCCCGGGCCCGGCCCTCGGACCGCCCTGGACGGCCCGCCCGCGGCGGTCTCCCTACGGAGCCCGGTAGCCGAAGGCCCGCGCGGTGTTGGCGGCGATCGCCTCGCACAGCGCCTCCTCCGGCATCCCGCGCACCTCGGCCATCGCCCGGACGGTGACCGGGATCAGGTACGGCGCGTTGGGCCGGCCCCGCCACGGCGACGGCGTGAGGAACGGCGCGTCGGTCTCCACCAGCAGCAGCTCCGCCGGGGCCACCGCCACCGCGTCCCGCAGGTTCTGGGCGTTCTTGAAGGTGACGTTGCCGGCGAACGACATGTAGTAGCCCTCGCGCGCGCAGATCTCCGCCATCTCCGCGTCGCCGGAGTAGCAGTGGAAGACGGTGCGCTCCGGGGCGCCCTCCTCCTTCAGCACCCGCAGCACGTCCGCGTGGGCGTCCCGGTCGTGGATGACCAGCGCCTTGCCGTGCCGCTTGGCGATCTCGACGTGGGCGCGGAACGACCGCTCCTGCGCCGCGCGGCCCTCGTCACCGGTGCGGAAGAAGTCCAGCCCGGTCTCGCCGACCGCCTTCACCTGCTCCAGCGCGGCCAGCGCGTCGATCCCGGCGAGCTGCTCGTCCAGCGCCGCCTCCCCGCCCGCCTCGCGCGCGCCCTGCCGCGACCAGCCGTCCGGGTCGCCCAGCACGACGCGAGGCGCCTCGTTCGGGTGCAGCGCGACGGCGGCGTGGACGTCCGCGTGCGCCGCGGCCGTCTCGGCGGCCCAGCGTGAACCCTTCAGGTCGCAGCCGACCTGGACCAGCGTGTTCACGCCCACCGCGGCCGCCGCCGCGAGGGCCTCCTCGACGGTGCCGGACTGCATGTCCAGGTGGGTGTGCGAGTCGGCGACCGCCACCCTCAGCGGCTCGGGCGGCGGAGGGGCTTCGGCGTGGTTCTTCGAAGGCATGCCACCGATCCTACGAACGCGGACGCGGACGCCGCTCCCGGGACCGCGGGCTCAGGACACCGGGCGGTTCCACCAGTGGCGGCCGTGGGGCGGCGCCTGGTGCGAGCCCTGCAGCAGCTCCTCGAAGACGTGCACCCGCCCCGGCTGCATGATCCGCACGACGTGACTGCCGCAGTTCACGCAGGTCGGCCGGGAGAGGGGTGAGGGAACGGTCTCGCCGTCGGCGCGGTAGGTCACCGTCTCGGAGCCGTCGGCGCGGATGTGGTGGTGGATCTCGTAGTCCTGCTCCCAGCCGTACCCGCAGCGCATGCAGGCGAAGGAGTACGCCTCCTGGGCGCGGTACGGATGCTGCGTGGTCATGCCCGCTCCTTCCGACGCGACGGCATGTCCTTCCTTCCAGGCTATGTCCACCGGTGAGGACGCGCTTCGCGGCGCCGGGAGAGCGACACCACGCGACGGGTCATCACTCGTTGTGATGACCCGATCTCCGTCCGCCGGATACGGTGGGACACCTGGTCGCAGGATGCCGTCCATGGGAGGAACCATGACCGCCGCCAAGCCCATGGAGCAGCAGACTCACTGGCCGGTGCCGCCGCAGGACGGCTACACCGTGGACGACCTGTTCACGCTGCCGGATCTCCCGCCGCACACCGAGCTGATCGACGGGAGTCTGGTCTTCGTGAGTCCGCAACGACGCTTCCACGGCAACGTGGTCGACCTGTTGGTCCAAGGGCTGCGCAGCAGCTTGCCCGCCGAGCTCCGGGTGAGCCGGGAGATGACGATCGTCCTCGACCGGCGTAACGGACCGGAGCCGGACGTGAGCGTGGTCCGCGCCGAGGCGATCACCGGGCCGGATCAGACGCATTACGAGGCAGCCGACGTCCTGCTGGCCGTCGAGGTCGTTACCCCGGACTCCGAGTCCAGGGACCGGACGACCAAGCCGTACAAGTACGCCGCCGCCGGCATCCCGCACTTCTGGCGGGTCGAGCGGAACGGCGAGACGGCGCACCCGGTGGTGCACACCTACGCGCTGGACCCGCTCACCCGGACCTACGTGCACACCGGAATGCACCGCGACCAGCTGAAGGTGCACGAGCCCTACGACATCACCGTCGACCTGACCGCGGTCGACAACCTCTAGAGGACCGTCGCCCCCGGCGCGGGCCCCGTGGCCAGGCGGACGTCGCGGCAGGTGCCCGACGCGGTGAGGGCGTCGGCGATCCGGGCGGCGGACGCGGCGTCACGGGCCAGGTAGGCCGTGGTGGGGCCGGAGCCGGAGACCAGGGCCGCCACCGCACCCGCGGCGCGGCCCGCCTCGAGGGTGCGGGCCAGCTCGGGGAAGAGGGAGAGCGCCGCCGGCTGGAGGTCGTTGGCGACCGCCTCGGCCAGCGCGTCCACGTCGCCCTTGGCCAGCGCCGCCAGCAGCGGCTCGCTCGCCACCGGCTCGGGGACCACGGCGTGCTCGGTGAGACGGTCGAACTCGCGGAACACGGCGGGCGTCGACAGGCCGCGGGTGGCCATCGCGAACACCCAGTGGAAGTCGCCGCCCACCTCCAGCGGCGTCAGCAGCTCACCGCGGCCGACACCCAGCGCCGCCCCGCCGACCAGGCTGAACGGCACGTCGCTGCCGAGCTCCGCGCAGATCTCCAGCAGCTCCTCGCGACAGGCGCCGGTGCCCCACAGCGCGTCGCAGGCGAGCAGCGCGCCCGCGCCGTCCGCGCTGCCGCCGGCCATACCCCCGGCCACCGGGATGTCCTTGTCGATGTGGAGGTGCACGGCGGCGTCCCGGCCGGTGCGCCCGTACCGCTCCGCCAGGGCGAGGGCCGCGCGGGCCGCCAGGTTGGTGGCGTCCAGCGGCACCTGGTCCGCGTCGGGGCCCGAGCAGGTGACCCGTAGCTCCTCGGCCGGGGTGACCGTCACCCGGTCGTACAGCCCGACGGCGAGGAAGACGTTGGCCAGCGGGTGGAACCCGTCCGGACGCGCGGCGCCCACCGCGAGCTGCACGTTGACCTTCGCGGGGACGCGGACGGTGACGCTCACGCCGGGGAGTCCTTCCGCTCGGCGGTGCCGTGCTGCCCGGCGCCGCGGTTCTCGGCGATGCGGGCGAACTCGTGCACGGTGAGGGCCTCGCCGCGGGCCTGCGGCGACACCCCGGCGGCGACCAGCGCGGCCTCCGCGGCGGCGGCCGACCCGGCCCACCCGGCCAGCGCCGCCCGCAGCGTCTTGCGGCGCTGCGCGAACGCGGCGTCGACCACCGCGAACACCTCCTGCCGGGAGGCGGAGGTCGCGATCGGCTCGGTGCGGCGGACCAGCGAGACCAGGCCGCTGTCCACGTTGGGGGCGGGCCAGAACACGTTCCGCCCGATCGCCCCGGCGCGCTTGACCTCGGCGTACCAGTTGGCCTTCACCGACGGCACGCCGTACACCTTGTTGCCCGGCCCCGCGGCCAGCCGGTCGGCGACCTCGGCCTGCACCATCACCAGCGTGCGCTCGATGCTGGGGAACCTCTCCAGCATGTGCAGCAGCACCGGCACCGCCACGTTGTACGGCAGGTTCGCCACCAGCGCCGTCGGGGCCGGACCGGGCAGCTCCGTCACCTGCATCGCGTCGGAGTGGACCAGCGCGAACCGCTCGGCGCGCTCCGGCATCCGGGCGGAGATCGTCGCGGGCAGCGCGGCCGCCAGCACGTCGTCGATCTCCACGGCGGTGACCCGGTCGGCGACCTCCAGCAGGGCCAGCGTCAGCGAACCCAGACCCGGGCCCACCTCGACCACGGTGTCCTCGGGGCGGACCTCGGCGGTGCGGACGATACGGCGCACCGTGTTGGCGTCGATCACGAAGTTCTGGCCGCGCTGCTTGGTGGGGCGGACCCCGAGGGCGGCGGCGAGTTCGCGTACGTCTGCGGGACCGAGAAGGGCGTCGGCGGGGGTGGGGCTGCTCACGGCACCAGCGTACGTTGCCGCGACCGCCCCTCCGCCCGCCGTCGTCGGACCCCGGCCGTCACGGGCACCGCGGTGACGCGCCGGGGGTCACACCCCGGCCGTCACACCCCGGCCGTCACACCCCGGCCGTCACACCCCGGCCGTCACACCCCGGCCGTCACACCCCGGCCGTCACACCCACGTGTCCAGCCACATCCGGGTCTGCCACTCCTCCAGCGGGATCGGCTCCCCGGCGAGGATCGGCCAGAAGTGCGCGAAGTTCCACACCACCATCAGCACCAGCAGGCCCACCCCGGAGATCCCCGCCACCCGCCGCGTCTCGCCCGCGTCCGGCCGCCCCAACAGCGCCCCCGCCGTCATCGCCAGCGCCAGGCAGAGGAACGGCACGAAGGCCACCGCGTAGAACAGGAAGATCGTCCGCTCCTGGTACATGAACCACGGCAGGTACCCGGCCGCGATCCCGCACAGGATCCCCCCGGCCCGCCAGTCGCGGCGCAGCGCCCACCGCCACAGCACGTACAGCAGCGCGAAGCAGCCCGCCCACCACAGCATCGGGGTGCCGATGGCCAGCACCTCGCGGGCGCACTTGTCCACCACGTCCGAGGGACAGCCGTCCTGGCCCGGGCCGGGCGACTCGTAGAAGTAGGAGACCGGGCGGCCCATCACCAGCCACGACCACGGGTTCGACTCGTAGGTGTGCGGCGAGGTCAGGCCGACGTGGAAGCCCCACACCTGGCTCTCGTAGTGCCAGAGGCTGCGCAGCCACTCCGGCAGGAACGTCCAGCCCGCGTTCTGCCCCTCGGTGGCCGCCCAGTTGCGGTAGTAGCCGCCCGTGCCGTCGTCGGAGGAGAGGATCCAGCCGGTCCACGACGCCACATAGGTCACGACGGCGACCGGCACCGTCGCCACGAACGCCGGCACCACGTCCCGCCGCAGCACCGCCGTGTACGGGTTCCGCGCCCCCGCGGTACGCCGGGCGCCCACGTCCCACAGGACCGTCAGCAGACCGAACGCCGCCAG
Organism: Streptomyces abyssomicinicus; assembly: GCF_008974245.1. Lineage (GTDB taxonomy): Bacteria > Actinomycetota > Actinomycetes > Streptomycetales > Streptomycetaceae > Streptomyces > Streptomyces abyssomicinicus. The sequence goes on from NZ_BBZI01000011.1 coordinate 299,085, forward strand.
CACCACGAACCCGCTCCACTTGGTGCCGATGGCCAGGCCCAGCATCAGGCCGGCCGCCCACCGCCAGGGCCGCGCGCCCAGCCGCAGCGTCCGCGCGATCTCCGCGTCCGGCCGCACCCAGCCCCGGTCGTCCGCCGGCAGCGCGGCGGCCAGCCGGGCCCGCGCCCGGTCCCGGTCCACCACCAGGCAGCCGAACGCGGCCAGCACGAAGAACATCAGCACGCCGTCCAGCAGCGCGGTCCGGCTCATCACGAAGTGCAGTCCGTCGACCGCCAGCAGCAGACCGGCCAGGCACCCGAGGAACGTCGAGCGGAACATCCGGCGGCCGATCCGGCAGAGCATCAGCACCGACAGCGTGCCGAGCACCGCGACCATGAACCGCCAGCCGAACGGGTCGAAGCCGAACATCAGCTCGCCCAGCCCGATCACGTACTTGCCGACCGGCGGATGCACCACGTAGGCCGGGTCGACCGGCAGCGGGACGTCGCCGCCCTGCTCGATGATCAGCTTGTCGACGTCCTTGGGCCAGCTCAGCTCGAACCCGCGGTGGACGAGCGCCCACGCGTCCTTCGCGTAGTACGTCTCGTCGAACATCACCGCCCGGGGGCTCCCCAGGTCCCGGAACCGCAGCAGGCCGGCGAAGAGGGTGACCAGCAGCGGGCCCACCCAGCCGGTCCAGCGCGCGACGGTGTCGCCGGTCCCCGGCGGGATCCGCAGCGTCTCCCACAGGCGCGGGCCGGGCGACATGAACGGGGGCACCAGCCGGCTGCGGACGTCGCCGACGGGCGGGCCCGCGGCCTCGCCCTTGAGCGGCGGCCGGTCCTGCCGGAGGTCCGTGTCGGTCGGGGTACTGGTCACCGCGCCATCGTAGGGAACAGGGCGGTGCGTGGGGCAGGGTTGGCGGGCTGGGACGATGGAATGGTGACCGATACGCCTTCCGACACGCCCTCCGTGTCCGTTTCCCCCGGCTCCTCCCCCTCTTCCTCTCCCTCCTCCCCGGCGGGCGGGGTGCTCGTGCTCGCCGGCACGCCCATCGGGGACGTGGCGGACGCCCCGCCGCGCCTGGCCCAGGAACTCGCCACGGCGGATGTGGTCGCCGCCGAGGACACCCGCAGGCTGCGCCGCCTCACCCAGGCGCTCGGGGTGCGCACCGAGGGGCGGGTCGTCTCCTACTTCGAGGGCAACGAGACCGCCCGCACGCCCGAGCTGGTCGAGGCGCTGCGGGGCGGCGCGCGGGTGCTGCTGGTGACGGACGCGGGCATGCCGTCGGTCTCCGACCCCGGGTACCGGCTGGTCGCCGCCGCCGTGGAGCACGACATCAAGGTCACCGCCGTGCCGGGGCCGTCGGCGGTGCTGACCGCGCTGGCGCTCTCCGGGCTGCCGGTGGACCGGTTCTGCTTCGAGGGGTTCCTGCCGCGCAAGGCCGGCGAGCGGCTGGGACGGCTGCGGGAGGTCGCCGGGGAGCGGCGCACCCTCGTCTACTTCGAGGCACCGCACCGGCTGGACGACACGCTCGACGCGATGGCCGAGGTGTTCGGCGGCGACCGGCGGGCGGCGGTCTGCCGGGAGCTGACCAAGACCTACGAGGAGGTCCGGCGGGGACCGCTGGCGGAGCTGGCGGCGTGGGCGAAGGAGGGGGTGCGGGGCGAGATCACGGTGGTGGTCGAGGGCGCGCCCGAACCCGCGCCGGGCGACGTGGACGCCGACGAACTCGTCCGGCGCGTGCGGGTGCGGGAGGAGGCGGGGGAGCGGCGCAAGGAGGCCATCGCCGCGGTCGCCGCGGAGGCGGGACTCCCCAAGCGGGACGTCTTCGACGCGGTGGTCGCCGCGAAACACGCCCCCCGGTGATTCCGTGAGGCCCCTTTACGGGCCCTCGCCGCACGTGAGCCCCACCTTCGCCGGCCGCGGGCCGACGCGACGCGGGGGAACCGTCCCGTGCGCACGGCACCGCTGCACCGGGGCCAGGTGGGGCGAGCCGCTCGCCGCGGAGGGAGCCGGCCAGCGCCCGCCCTCCCCCAAGCTCTCGGCTTCGCTCGAGCAGGGGGGACCCCCATCGCCCCCTGGGCGGCCCAGCCGCCCGCAGAGGTGCAGGCAGGCCCGTTCACCCTGCGGGCAGTCGTGCCGCTGGGCGGCACGGGTGGGCGCAGGCGGTGCGTACGCACGGGACGGTTCGCCCGCGCGGCGTCAGCCCACCCGCGCCCGCGCACCCGCGCGTACGCACAGGCCCGGCGAAACCCCGCAGCGGCGGAGCGGGGCCCCCGCGCGGGCTAACCTGGACCGCTGAGCTCGTCCCCCTCGGTTGGAGAGAAATGGCCGTCAACCTGGTCAATGTCGAGAACGTCCACAAGGTGTACGGCACCCGTACCCTCCTGGACGGCATCTCCCTCGGCGTCTCCGAGGGCGACCGCATCGGCGTCGTCGGCCGCAACGGCGACGGCAAGACCACCCTGATCCGGATGCTCGCGCAGCTGGAGGAGCCGGACACCGGCCGCGTCACCCACGTGGGCGGCCTCCGTCTGGGCGTGCTGACGCAGCACGACTCCCTCGACCCGGAGGCCACCGTCCGGCACGAGGTGATCGGCGACCTCGCCGACCACGAGTGGGCCGGCGACGCCAAGATCCGCGACGTCCTCACCGGCCTCTTCGGCGGCCTGGACCTCCCCGGCTTCCCCAAGGGCCTGGACACCGTCATCGGCCCCCTCTCCGGAGGCGAGCGCCGCCGCATCGCGCTGGCCAAGCTGCTCATCGCCGAGCAGGACCTGATCGTCCTGGACGAGCCCACCAACCACCTCGACGTCGAGGGCATCGCCTGGCTCGCCGCCCACCTCGCCGCCCGCCGCTCCGCCCTCGTCTGCGTCACCCACGACCGCTGGTTCCTCGACCAGGTCTGCACCCGCATGTGGGACGTGCAGCGCGGCGACGTCCACGAGTACGAGGGCGGCTACTCCGACTACGTCTTCGCCCGCGCCGAACGCGAGCGGATCGCGCAGACCGAGGAGGTCAAGCGGCAGAACCTGGTCCGCAAGGAACTGGCCTGGCTGCGCCGCGGCGCCCCCGCCCGCACCTCCAAGCCCCGCTTCCGCGTCGAGGCCGCCAACGAGCTGATCGCCGACGTCCCGCCGCCGCGCGACAGCAGCGAGCTGATGAAGTTCGCCTCCTCCCGCCTCGGGAAGACGGTCTTCGACCTGGAGGACGTGACCGTCCAGGCAGGCCCCAAGACGCTGCTGGAGCACGTCACCTGGCAGCTCGGCCCCGGTGACCGCATCGGCCTGGTCGGCGTCAACGGCGCCGGCAAGACCTCGCTGCTGCGCGCCATGGCCGCCGCCGCCCGCAGCGAGGGCGAGGAGCAGCCCGCCGCCGGGCGGATCAAGGTGGGCCGGACGGTCAAGCTGGCCTACCTCTCGCAGGAGGTCGCCGAACTGGACCCGAACTGGCGGGTCCTGGAGGCGGTCCAGAAGGTGCGCGAGCGCGTGGACCTGGGCAAGGGGCGGGAGATGACCGCCGGCCAGCTCTGCGAGACGTTCGGCTTCACCAAGGAGAAGCAGTGGACGCCGGTCGGAGACCTCTCCGGCGGTGAGCGCCGCCGCCTCCAGCTGCTGCGGCTGCTGATGGACGAGCCCAACGTCCTCTTCCTCGACGAGCCCACCAACGACCTCGACATCGAGACCCTCACCCAGCTGGAGGACGTCCTCGACGGGTGGCCCGGCTCGATGATCGTGATCTCCCACGACCGGTTCTTCGTCGAGCGCACCACCGACCGGGTGTTCGCCCTGCTCGGCGACTCCACCCTGCGGATGCTGCCGCGGGGGATCGACGAGTACCTGGAGCGCCGCCGGAGGATGGAGGAGGCGGCCGCCGCCTCCGCCCCGGCGCCGGCGGCGAAGCCCGCCGCCGAGAAGAGCGCCGCCGACCAGCGCGCCGCCAAGAAGGAGCTCCAGAGGATCGAGCGGAGGCTCGACAAGATCTCCGAGCAGGAGGGCAAGCTGCACGCCCAGATCGCCGACAACGCCACGGACTTCGCGAAGGTGGCGGAACTCGACGCCAAGCTGCGCGAACTCGCGGGCGAGCGGGACGAGCTGGAGATGCAGTGGCTCGAGCTCGCCGAGGACGCCTGACCGTCCCCGGCGCCCTGACGGGACGTCACCGATAACAGCGACGTCACGGGCCGGTTCTCCCTTGGGAACAGGGGAGGAACCGGCCCGTCGCGTTCCGGCGCGGGTGATAGAAAAGGCCCCGGTATGACAACCGGTCCTTGAGTGCCGCTGAGGGGCCCAGGAAGCGGACAGGCGCGGGCGCGCCGGTCAGTGAAGAGGGGGAGACGCTGATGACTCAGCCGCCCGACCAGCCGTCCCGGCCGTCCGAGGACCCGCTGGGCAAGCCCGCGGACCCGCAGAACCCTCAGGTTGCCCCGCCGCCCGGCCACAGCGCGCCGCAGCAGCAGCCGCCGGCCCCGCCCGCGCAGCCGCCGGCCCCTCCCGCCCCGCCCGCGGGAGGCTTCGGCGCGCCCCAGCAGCCGCCCGGGGCGGGCTTCGGCGCGCCGCCGGCCGGCTACGGCCCCCCGCAGCCGGGTCAGCCGGGTCAGCCGGGGGCGTTCGGGCAGCCCGGCCAGCCGGGTCAGCCGGGTCCGCCGGGGCCGTACGGGCAGCCCGGTCCCTATGCCGCCGGTCCCTACGGGCAGCCGGGACAGCCGCAGGCCGGCCCCTACGCGCCGCAGCCCGGCTGGGGCCACCCCGGGCCGGAGGCCCCGGGTGGGTATCCGCAGGGCGCCCCCGGCCCTTACGCCGGCGTCCCGCAGCCGCCGGCCGCGACCGGTTCGCGCAACCCGTTCCGGACCCGGCCCGCCCTCGCGTTCGGAGCCGTCGCGGTGGCGGCCGCGCTGCTGATCGGCGGCGGTGCCTGGGCCCTGACCGGCTCCGACGACTCCCCCGAGGAGAAGGCCGGCCCGCAGCCCACCCAGGAGGCGTCCCCCGAGCCGTCCGTCAGCGTCGACCAGGGCGACGGCAACGGCGGAGGCGGCAAGGAGATCGACATCAACGGTGAGCGGGCCCCCGGTGAGGACCGCGTCGCCTGGTACAAGGGCGCACCCGACAGCCCCAAGGGCGGGGCCTCGGCGCCCGGCATGTGGGTGGTGGGCGACGTCGCCGTGAAGGCCGCGTACAAGCAGGTCTTCGGCTGGAAGGCCGCGAACGGCGACGAGGCGTGGAAGCCGGTCACCTTCCCCGCGGAGATCTGCGCGGTGACGCGGCGGACCACCGACGACGGCCGAATAGCCGTCGCCTACAAGAGCGGCACCAGCTCACGCGCCAAGTGCAACCGCGTCCAGGAACTCGACCTGCGCACCGGCGAGCGCGGCTGGGAGATCGAGATCGGCGAGGGCGGTCTCTTCGACGGCACCTCCGAGCTCTCCCTCAGCCTGGCCGGGGACAGCCTCGTCGTCGGCCGCTCCCAGTCCGCCGTCGGCTACGACATGAAGACCGGCAAGAAGCGGTACGACATCGTCAAGTACGGCGCCTCCTGCTTCCCGTCCGGATTCGCCGGCGACGCCCAGCGGCTGATCGTCGCCGCCTCCTGCGCCGCCGCCACCGACAAGGCGCACGACGAACTCCGCGAACTCGACCCCGCGACCGGCAAGGTGCGCTGGACGGTCCCGCTGAACAAGGGCTGGGAGGTCGAGAAGGTCTACAGCGTGACGCCGCTGGTGGTCCAGGGGGTCAACCGCGACAAGGAGCAGGGCGACATCTCCGTGTTCGACGCCGGCGGCAAGACCCGCTCCCAGGTCGGACTCGACGGCAAGACCGAGCTCGACTTCCGCTGCTCCGGCATGTCCATCCTCAACAAGGCGCTGGAGTCCTGCGACTTCGTCGTCGACGACAAGAACATGTACCTGGCCACCAAGGCCGTCACCGGTCCCAACGAGATCGTCGCGGTCGGCCTGGACACCGGCAAGGAGCAGTGGCGGGTGAAGTCCCCCGCCGACTCCTCGATGCATCCGCTGGCGGTGGAGAACGGCAGGCTCGTCGCCTACGTCGGGGCCACCTACGACCAGGGCGGCCAGGTGGTGGCCGTGCCGACGGCCGGCAGCCACGAGCCGCAGAAGCTGCTGCGGCACCCGGCGGCCGGGGCGCCGCTGGAGAACGGTTTCCTCGGGGGTGACGTCGCCTGGTCCGGCGGCCGCCTCTTCCTCTCCGTCGACCGGCTGACCGGCAGCGACGACCTCGAGGAGAAACTGATGATGGCCTTCGCCAAGTAGCCCGGCCCCGGGCCGGCCCCATGCCGGCCCGTGCAGCCCCGGCTGCCCGGGCAGCCCCGACCGACATCTCCCGCCGGCCGACACGTCCCGTCCCGGCCGATCCCCCCACCCGACCCGTTTCCGAGGTGCCCGATGACCCAGCCGCCCGAGCCCGGCCGGCCCCCGCAGGGGGACGGCGGCGCCCACGACCCCACCCAGGTCTCCTTCGGCAAGTCCCCGTCCCAGCCCCCGCCCCCGCCGCCCTACGGGGCGTCGCCCGGCACGCCCGCGCACGCCCAGCCGGCGGCGGGCTACGGATACCCGCAGACCCCGCAGACCCCTCCGACGCCCAACCCCTACCTGCAGCAGCAGCCCCCGCAGACGCAGCCCGCGGCACCGCAGTACGGCTACCCCGCGCAGCACGTGGCCCCGACCGTGCCGCAGCCCGCCGCCCAGCCCACGGCACAGCGCAGTGAGGCCGAGCGCAAGGCGCTGCGCGCCCAGGCGGCGATCGTGGTGTCCGCCGTGGTGGCCATCGCGCTGATCATCGGCGGCGGCGTCTGGTACTCGCAGGGCAAGGACGACACGGCCCCGACGGCCGGCGGCTCCACCGACGGCGGCGGCGACGCCAAGGGCACCGGAGGCGGCACGGAGAAGGCGCCGTCCGACCCCTCGGCGGCGTTGCTCTACCAGCTCGACGCGCCGAAGGTCGACAAGGGCCTTCAGGTCACCATCGAGGGCTCCTGGATCACCAAGGACGCCTTCGTCAAGAGCGGCGTCGCCGAGATCAACGCGTACGGCAAGGACGACGGCGCGAAGAAGTGGACGATCCCGCTGCCGGGTCCGGTCTGCTCCACCTCCCACCACACGACGGACGACGGAAAGACCGTCATCGTCCACGAGGCGGAGATGCCGACCGTCAAGACGCCCATGCACGGCTGCAGCGAGGTCACCGCGCTCGACCTCGCCACCGGCAAGAAGCTGTGGACGAAGAACGCCAAGAACGGCGACCGGGCCATCGGGTTCGACAACGTCACCCTCAGCGGCACCACCGTCGCCGCCGGATCCAGCTCCGGCGGGGCCGCCTGGGACCTGTCCAGCGGCGAGTCGCTGTGGCAGCCCAAGGTGGGTGACGAGTGCCAGGACTCCGGCTACGGCGGAGGCGAAGCCCTCGTCGCGGTCCGCCGCTGCGGCGCGTACGACGCCCGGCAGCTGCACATCCAGACCGTCGACCCCAGGAAGGGCACCGTGCTCTCCGAGTACAAGATGCCCGAGGGCGTCGAGTACGCGTCGGTGGTCTCCACCTCCCCGCTGGTGGTCGCGGCCGACGTCGGCGACACCGCCGGGGACGGCAGCGGCATCTCCGACTTCTTCTCCATCGACGCCGCCACCGGCAAGCTCCGCGCCAAGATCTCCGCCCCCGGCGACACCTACGCCGCCGACTGCGACGGCATCACCCGCGTCGAGAAGTGCTCGGGCCTGGCCGTCAGCGGCGACCGGCTCTTCCTGCCCACCGAGGAGCACGACACCGGCGGCGACGGCGGACGCAGCAACGAGGTCGTCGCCATCGACCTCGCCACCGGCAAGGCGACCGGTCAGAAGGCCGAGGCGGGCGAGAACGCGTCGCTGCACCCGCTGCGCGCCGACGGCGGCAACCTGATCGCCTACAAGCGGCCCCCGTACGACAAGGGCGGCCAGATCGTCAGCATCGACGGCGAAAGCTTCAAGGAGACGGTGCTCCTGCAGCTGCCGGCCGACCCGAAGACGCTGGAGGTCGAGTTCGAGTTCTCGCCGGAGTACGAGGAGTACCTGTACGCCGACGGCCGGCTCTTCATGAGCGAGGTGTACGCCAAGGACTCCGCCAGCTCGCAGACCATGCTGGCGGTCGCCTACGGCGCCAAGGGCTGACCGCCCGCACCGCCGAGGGCAGGGCCACGGGGCCCGTCCGGCAGCCGGCCGTTCGGTCCGGCCGCGCCGGGCGGGCCCCCGCCCGATTCGCCGATACGAGGCACATGTCGGCCGATGGGGGAGCGCGGCGTCGAACAAGCGTGTAGCTTCCCGGTCCATACAGGTCGCGAGTGCCGGGGGGCCTCGGACCGGGGGCAAGGGTGGGGGGTTCGATGGGAGTGCGGCTCATGGTGGTCGACGACCACCGACTGCACGCGGAGGCACTGGCCTCCGCCCTGAAACTGCGCGGGCACCGGGTGCTGGCCGCGGCCGCTCCCGCGGCCGGCGCCGCCGAGCTGGTGATCGGCCGGGCGCCGGAGGTGTGCCTGATGGGCACCGCCGAACCCGCCCGGCCGGGGGCGTTCGACCCGGTGGAGCGGATCAAACGGGAGCGGCCGCAGGTTGCGGTGGTGGTGCTGGGCCCGGTGCCCAGCCCCCGGGGCATCGCGGCGGCGTTCGCGGCCGGGGCGTCGGGCTACGTCCGCCACGACGAGCGGATCGAAGGTGTCGAGCGGGCCATCGTCAAGGCCCGGGCCGGTGAGGCGGCGGTCGCGCCGGGGCTGCTCCAGGGCGCCTTCCACGACCTGCTCCATCCGGTGGCGGAGCCCGACGACGAGGGGCGGCGGCTGCTGTCCGCGCTGACCCCGCGCGAGGCCGAGGTGCTGGTGCGGGTCGCGGAGGGCGAGGACACCCGGCTGATCGCCCAGGGCATGGGGATAGCGCCCAGCACGGCGCGCACCCACGTCCAGCGGGTGCTGATGAAGCTCGGCGTCGGATCCCGCCTGGAGGCGGCGGCGCTCGCCGCCCGCACCGGCCTGCTGGACCGGCCCTGACCGCGCCGTCCTCGTCGGCACGCGGGAGGGCCGGGCACCCCGCGGGGTGCCCGGCCCTCGTCGTCCGCGGCGGACCTCAGTGGTCGCCGCCCAGCTCCCGTTCCTCCATGCCCACCGGGGGCGGCGGCGGGGCGGCCGGGCGGAGCTTGAGCCAGACCAGGAAGAACAGGCCCAGCGCCAGCATGGCCAGCCCGGTCCACAGGTTGATGTTGACCCCCTCGGCCTTGTCGAGCGAGCCGTCGGACGGCGCGATCCCGCAGATCGTGACGATCACGCCGTACACGACGAACAGCAAGCCGATGATGCGGCGGATGTCGAAGAGGCGCGCGGCGCTGGCGGACTTGGTCTCCAGCTCGGTGACCGACCGCTGGACGTCCTTCTCGGAAAACTCGGACATGGTCTCTCCATTCTCCCGCGTGCGCTCTTAGAACGAGAACGGGATGTAGCAGGCGGCGGCCAGGATGATCGCTCCCCAGCCCAGGAGGGCGGGCCTGCGGTACCAGGCGTCGTCGCCCTCGGCGGCCGGCTCGGACATGCCGGGCGACTTGGTGCCGTAGACCAGGCCCTGCAGTTCCTCGATCGGCTTGGGCCGGGTGAAGAGCGAGACCGCGACCATCACCACCGCGCCGGCCACGAAGCCGACGATCGCCGAGACGAAGTTGGCGCCCTGGTCGGAGGGGATGTCGATGACGCCCTGCTTGTAGATGACGAAGTAGTTCACCATCGCCGAGACCGTGCCGGCGAGCAGACCCCAGAAGCCGGAGACCATGGACGCGCGCTTCCAGAACATGCCGATGATGAAGACCACGAACATCGGGACGTTGAAGAAGGAGAACAGCGTCTGCAGGTAGGACATGATGTTGGAGAAGGTCGACGCGAGGAACGCCGTGCCCATCGAGGCCAGCACGCCGAGCACGGTGATCAGCCGGCCGAACCGCAGGTAGTAGGCGTCCTCCTGGCCCCGCTTCACGTACTTCGCCCAGATGTCGGTGGTGAAGACCGTGTTGAAGGAGGAGACGTTGGCCGCCATGCCGGCCATGAACGCCGCGACCAGACCGGTGATCGCGATGCCGAGCACACCGTTGGGCAGCAGCTGGCCCATCAGGTAGGGGATCGCGTCGTTGTACTCCAGGCCGGAGGAGGCCTGGCCGATCTTGGGGACCAGCACGGCGGCGACCAGGCCGGGGATCATCACCAGGAAGACGATGAAGATCTTCGGGAACGCGGCGATCAGCGGGGTGCGCTGGGCGGCCGAGAGGTTCTTGGCGGACAGCGCGCGCTGGACCTCGGCGAAGTTGGTCGTCCAGTAGCCGAAGGAGAGCACGAAGCCGAGGCCCAGGACGATGGTCAGCCAGTTGGCGCCGAGCGGGTTGTCGCTGCCGATCCCGGTGCCGCCCCACGCGGTGACGAAGTCGCCGCCCTTCTGCGCGGTGAGCGAGTCGGTCAGGCCGTCCCAGCCGCCGACCCGCTTCAGGCCGAGGACCGTGATCGGGATCAGCGCCGCCAGGATGACGAAGAACTGCAGCACCTCGTTGTAGATCGCCGAGGAGAGACCGCCGATGGTGATGTAGGCGAGGACGAAGAAGCCCGCCACCACGATGGCCACCCACTCCGGCCAGCCGAGCAGCGCCTCGACCACGATCGCCAGCGAGTACAGGTTGACGCCGGCGATCAGGATGGCGGCGAAGGCGAAGAGCACCGAGGACAGCAGGTGCGCCGACTTGTCGAAGCGCAGCAGCAGGAACTCGGGCACCGACCGGACCTTGGAGCCGTAGTAGAACGGCATCATCACCAGGCCCAGGAAGACCATGGCCGGGATGGCGCCGATCCAGTACCAGTGCACCGTGTAGACGCCGTACTGGGCGCTGTTGGCGGCCATTCCGAGGACCTCGGTGGCGCCGAGGTTGGCGGAGATGAAGGCGAGACCCGTCACCCACGCGGGCAGCGACCGTCCCGAGAGGAAGAAGTCGAGGCTGGTCTTGACCGACTTGCGCGCCAGGAAGCCGACGCCCAGCACGAAGAGGAAGTAGATGGCCAGCAGCCCGTAGTCGAGCCAGTTGGCGGGGAGTCGCAGCTCAGCTGCCAGATGTGTGGGGGGCATAGGAACTCGCTTCGTCGCGCGTTACAGGGATCACGGCGGAATGTCTTACCTGAGCTGTCGAAGATTGAACACTCTTGGTGATTCTCGTCTTCGGATTGTGACATCCGTGGTCGGGTCGCGTTTTATTGTGGTCTGTTATGTTGACTTCTGTTCGAGGCATCGCGCATCCGGGCGGGACATCCGAGGGAGCCGGGCGGTGCGGCGGGAGGCGGTCCACGGTGAGGAAGACACGGTGAGGAAGACTTCGACCCGGCTTGCCGACGGGCGCGAGCTCATCTACTACGACCTGCGCGACACCCCGCGCGAAGCGGTCGACAGGCGACCCCTGGACGCCACCGTCACCAGCTCCGAGGTACGCCACGACGTCCTCCAGGGCGACGACATCGCCGTCGCCTCGCACCGGCAGGGCCGCACCTACCACCCGCCGGCCGACCAGTGCCCGCTCTGCCCCACCCACGGCGACCGGCTCAGTGAGATCCCCGACAGCACCTACGACGTGGTGGTCTTCGAGAACCGCTTCCCCTCCCTCGCCGGCGACTCCGGCCGCTGCGAGGTCGTCTGCTTCACCGAGGACCACGACGCCTCCTTCTCCTCGCTCACCGAGGAGCAGGCCAGGCTCGTCCTCGACGCCTGGACCGACCGGACCGCCGAACTCTCGCAACTCTCCTCCGTCGTCCAGGTCTTCCCCTTCGAGAACCGGGGCCAGGAAATCGGCGTGACCCTCGGTCACCCCCACGGGCAGATCTACGCCTACCCCTTCGTCACCCCCCGTACCGCACGGATGTTCCAGTCCCTGGCAGCGCGACGCGGCGAGGACCCCGAGGCCAATCTCTTCGACGAGATCGTCACGCGCGAGTCCACCGGCGAACGACTGGTCCTCGAGGGTGAACACTGGGTCGCCTTCGTCCCCTACGCCGCCCACTGGCCCTACGAGGTCCACCTCTACCCCCGCCGCCGCGTCCCCGACCTGACCGCCCTCGACGAGGCCCAGCGCGCCGAGTTCCCCCGCCTCTACCTCGAACTGCTGCGCCGCTTCGACCGCATCTTCGGCCCCGACGAGCCGCCCACCCCCTACATCGCCGCCTGGCACCAGGCGCCGTTCAGCGGATTGGACGCGTACGAAGGGGTGACGCGCGACGACTTCGCCCTCCACCTCGAGCTGTTCACCATCCGCAGGACCTCCGGCAAGCTCAAGTTCCTCGCCGGCTCGGAGTCCGGGATGGGAGTCTTCATCAACGACGTGCCGCCGGAGGCGGCGGCACGACGACTTCGGGAGGTGGCGAGCGCGTGAGCGCCAAGTACCTGGTCACCGGCGGCGCCGGCTACATCGGCAGCGTCGTCGCCCAGCACCTGCTGGAGGCCGGACACCAGGTCGTCGTCCTCGACGACCTGTCCACCGGCTTCCGCGAAGGCGTCCCCGAGGGCGCGGAATTCGTCCGGGCCGACCTGCGCGAGGCCGGCCGCCACCTCGACGCCTCCTTCGACGCCGTCCTCCACTTCGCCGCCTCCTCCCAGGTCGGCGAATCCGTCGTCAGGCCCGAGAAGTACTGGGAGAACAACGTCGGCGGCTCCCTCGCCCTGCTCACCGCCATGCGCGAGGCGGGCGTGCGCAAGCTGGTCTTCTCCTCCACCGCCGCCACCTACGGCGAACCGGAGACGGTCCCCATCCCCGAGACCGCCCGCACCGCACCCACCAACCCCTACGGCGCCACCAAACTCGCCGTCGACCACATGATCACCAGCGAGGCGAACGCCCACGGCCTCGCCGCCGTCAGCCTCCGCTACTTCAACGTCGCCGGCGCCTACGGGGACCGCGGCGAACGCCACGACCCCGAGTCGCACCTGATCCCGCTGATCCTCCAGGTCGCCCTCGGCCGCCGCGACCACATCTCCGTCTACGGCGACGACTACCCCACCCCCGACGGCACCTGCATCCGCGACTACATCCACGTCGCCGACCTCGCCGACGCCCACCTGCTCGCCCTGGACGCCGCCACCCCGGGCGAACACCTCATCTGCAACCTCGGCAACGGCAGCGGATTCTCCGTCCGCCAGGTCATCGACACCGTCCGCCAGGTCACCGGCCACCCGATCCCCGCCCAGGTCGCCGAGCGCCGCGGCGGCGACCCCGCCGTCCTGGTCGCCTCCGCCGCGACCGCCCGCGACCGGCTCGGCTGGAGTCCGCGCCGCGCCGACCTCACCACCATCGTCACCGACGCCTGGGACTTCGCCCGCCGCCGCGCGTGAGCACCCGGCGTCCGCCGTCTTCCCTCCGCCGTCTTCCCTCCGCTGTCTTCCCCCCGTCGTCCCCCTCGTACTCCGCCGCACGGAAGGGCCACCGAACATGACCGAGGCCGTCGAGGCCCCCGAGGCCGCCGCCGAGGCCGTCGCCCGCCGGTTCGCCGAGCTGTACGGCGCCGCACCGGCCGGCGTCTGGGCCGCCCCGGGCCGCGTCAACCTCATCGGTGAGCACACCGACTACAACGACGGCTTCGTCATGCCCTTCGCCCTGCCCCACGTCGCCGTCGCCGCGGTCTCACCACGCGAGGACGGCGTCCTGCGCCTCTCCTCCGCCGACGTCCCGGGCGGCGTCGTCGAGCGCCGGGTCGACGAACTCCTCCCCGGCTCCGACAAGCGGTGGACCGCCTACCCGGCGGGCGTCGTCTGGGCCCTGGACGACGCCGGCCACCGGGTCACCGGGGCCGACGTCCACCTCGCCTCCACCGTCCCCAGCGGAGCCGGGCTCTCCTCCTCCGCCGCCCTCGAGGTCGTCATCGCGCTCGCCCTCGACGACCTCTTCGGCCTCGGCCTCGACCGGGCGCTCCTCGCCCGGCTCTGCCAGCGCGCCGAGAACGAGTACGTCGGCGCGCCCACCGGGATCATGGACCAGACCGCCTCCGCCTGCTGCGAGGCCGGACACGCCCTCTTCCTCGACACCCGCGACGGCACCAGGCGCCAGATCCCCTTCGACCTCGCCGCCGAGGGCATGCGGCTGCTCGTCGTCGACACCCAGGTCAAGCACTCCCACAGCGGCGGCGAGTACGGCAAGCGCCGGGCCGGCTGCGAACGCGGCGCCGAACTCCTCGGCGTGCGGGCGCTGCGGGACATCCCCTACGCGGACCTGGACGAGGCGCTCGCGCGCATCGACGACGAGGAGATCCGGCGGCTGGTCCGGCACGTCGTCACCGAGGACGAGCGGGTCGAGCGCGTCGTGGGGCTCCTGTCCGCCGGGGACACCCGGGCCATCGGCCCCGTCCTCACCGAGGGCCACGCCTCGCTGCGCGACGACTTCCGGGTCTCGGCACCCGAACTCGACGCGGTGGTCGACGCGGCGCTGTCGGCCGGCGCCCTCGGAGCGCGGATGACCGGCGGCGGCTTCGGCGGCTCCGCCATCGTGCTCGTCGACGACGACGCGGCGGACGCGGTCACCGCCGCGGTCGAGGCCGCCTTCGCCAAGGCCGGCTACCAGCCCCCGCGCGTCTTCGCCGCCATCCCCTCCCAGGGCGCCCTCCGCCTCCGCTGACCCCACGCGTCCCGGGCCGTGCCGCCCCGCGCGTCCCGGGCCGTGCGACGGGGCCCGTGCGGCGGTGCGGCTTGCTCGGCGGTGGGGCTCGTGGGGCTCGTGGGGGTGGTGGGGTTCGTGCGGTGGTGTGCGGTCAGGGGGCAGGGGCGGTGGGGGCGGCCGGCGGTGGGGCCGGGATCACCGCGGAGACACGGAAACCGCCCAGGTCCGTGGGGCCCGCCACGAACGCCCCGCCCAGCGAGGTCACCCGCTCCCGCATCCCCACCAGACCGTTGCCGCCCGACGGAAGACCCGCCTCCGCCCCCGGCACCCCCACCGGCCGCTCGTTCTCCACCTGCATCGCCACCTCACCCTCCCGGTGAGCCACCCGCACCCGCGTCCGCGCCCCCGCCGCGTGCTTGTGCACGTTGGTCAACGCCTCCTGCACCACCCGGAACGCCGTCCGCTCCACCACCGGCGGATACCCCGGCGACTCCCCCTCCTCGAGGAACTCCACGGCCACCCCCGCCGCCCGTGACTGCCCGATCAGCTCACCCAGCGCCGCCAGCCGCGCGGGCCCCTCCGCGGCCTCCGCCGCGCCCGCCCCTTCGGCCGCCGCCCGCTGCTCCGGCATCCGCGGCGAACCCGCCGCCCGGGCGGAGGCGGAGGCGGAGGTCGAGGCGGAGGCGGACACCGGCGCCGCACCGGCCGCCGGGGTGGTCCGCAGCACGCCCAGCATCTCCCGCAGCTCCGTCAGCGCCTGCCGGCCCATGTCCCCCACCAGCGCCGCGTTCCGCACCGCCTTCTCCGGGTCCTTCAACGCCACCGCCTGGAGCGCCGCCGCGTGCACCACCATCAGGCTCACCCGGTGCGCCACCACGTCGTGCATCTCCCGCGCGATGCGCCGGCGCTCCTCGTTGCGCGCCCACTCGGCCCGCTCCTCGGCCCGCTCCGCCAGCAGTTGCAGCTCCCGCTCCAGACTGTCCGCGCGCTCCCGCAGCGACTCCATCAGCCGCCGCCGCGCACCCACGTACAGGCCCAGCAGCACGGCCGGCGCCGTGTGCCCCAGCGCGGTGCTGACCGCGGCGAACCACCGGAACCAGCCCTCCACCTCGGGCTCCATCCGCACCAGCGCCACCACCAGCACGCCCGCCAGGGACATCCCGGCCAGCGCGCCGATCAGCCGTCGCGGCAGGTCCGAGGAGGCGACCGTGTAGAGGCCGACCACCGCCAGCAGGAAGCCCATCACCGCCGGGGTGATCGCCACCCCCACCAGGGCGACCGCCACCGGCCACCGCCGGCGGAACCCCAGCACGGAGCCCACCAGCACGCCGAACACCACGCCCACGGCCATCGGCAGCCCGGCGTCGCGGGCGAACCCCACGCCCTCCACCGCGCACTCCGTGGCCGACGCCACCGCCAGCGAGACGTCCAGCACCACCGACCGCCGGCGTGGCCACCACCCGTCACCGGGCCCGGCCCGCTCCACCGCCGCCCGTCGCTCTTCCCCCGTCGTGGTCATGCGCCAAGCCTACGGAAGGCATCCAGGGACGTTCCTGCGGGTTTGCGAGTGGACATATCGATACATGGCCATCGAACTCGATGTAAAAGCGCTCGAACTGGTGAATCGCTCAGATTTCCGCCCCAAAACGCCGGCCGCCCGCGCAGAGTGAGCACATGGAACAGCGCGACGCCGGATCCGACCACCTCCGGCAACAGGCCGTCGCCCTCCGGCGGCAAGGACTCAGCACCCGGCGGATCCGCGAGGAGCTGGGCATCGACAACTGGACCCTCCGGCCCCTCCTGGCGGGCGAGCCTCCGCCGGAGTGGACCAGGCGCCCCCGGGCCAAGGACGACCTCCGCGAACGCGCCCGCGAGCTCCGCCGCCAGGGCTGGACCTACGACCGGATCACGGCGGAACTGGGCTGCTCCAAGAGTTCGGTGTCCCTCTGGGCCCGGGACCTGCCGAGGCCGGAGCGGAAACGTCGCACCCGCGAGGAGGCGTCCGAGATCGGGAAGCGGGCCTGGGAGGCCCGGCTGCAGACCCGCGAGGCAGAACGACAGCAGACCAAGGGGGCGGCCCGGCGTGAGATCGGAGCGCTGTCCGAGCGCGAACTCTTCATCGCCGGAGTCGCCCTCTACTGGGCCGAGGGGTCGAAGGACAAGCCGTACGCCCGCCGCGAACGGGTCGTCTTCGTCAACAGCGACCCGGGCGTGATCCGGACCTACCTCGCCTGGCTCCGCCTGGTGGGCGCCCCCTTCGGACGCCTGCGTTTTGCCGTGATGATTCACCAAGGAGCCGATGCGCGAGCCGCAGAGGAGTACTGGGCCGAACTGACAGGCGCCGACGCGTCCGCCTTCTACAGAACCACCTTGAAGAGACACAACCCGAAGACCACTCGGAGGAACACCGGCGAGAACTACCGAGGCTGCCTCGCCGTATATGTGCTTCAGGCAGCCGACTTGTACCGTCGCATCGAAGGGGCTTGGTGCGGCATAGTAGAGGCCGCAGCGTCAGCGCATGACTCAGCTCACCTGGGTTGACAAAGCATTCCCCCGTGGTGTAATTGGCAGCACTCTAGATTTTGGTTCTAGCTGTTCAGGTTCGAGTCCTGGCGGGGGAGCCGAACAATGTGAGCACTCCTGACCGGCCCGGACCGCATACGCGGTCGGGGCCCGTTCGCATGTGCCGCTCACCGACCCCCCGGTATCCTGCGAGGGTCCCACTCGTAACACAGCCGAAGGGCACCACCGTGAGCGCCAACCGCCCGGCCGCCGTCGTCGTTCTCGCAGCGGGTGAGGGCACCCGTATGAGGTCCGCCACTCCCAAGGTCCTGCACACGCTCTGCGGACGCTCCCTGGTGGGGCACGTGCTCGCGGCCTCCCGTGAGCTGGAGCCGGAGCACCTGGTGGCCGTGGTGGGCCACGCCCGCGAGAAGGTGACGGCCCACCTGGGCGAGACCGACCCCGCCGTGCGCACCGCCGTGCAGGAGGAGCAGAACGGCACCGGCCACGCGGTCCGCATCGCGCTGAACGAGCTCGGCGCCGTGGACGGCACCGTGGTCGTGGTGTGCGGCGACACCCCGCTGCTGCGCGGCGAGACGCTCCGCGCGCTCGCGGAGACGCACGCCGCCGACGGCAACGCGGTGACGGTGCTGACCGCCGAGGTCCCGGACGCCACCGGCTACGGCCGGATCGTCCGCGACGAGCAGGGCGCGGTGACCGCGATCGTGGAGCACAAGGACGCCTCCGACGCGCAGCGCGCGATCCGCGAGATCAACTCCGGTGTGTTCGCGTTCGACGGCCGCCTGCTGGCCGACGCGCTGGGCCGGCTGCGCACGGACAACAGCCAGGGCGAGGAGTACCTGACGGACGTCCTCGGCATCCTCCGCGCCGACGGCCACCGGGTGGGGGCGAGTGTGGCGGAGGATCACCGGGAGATCGCCGGCATCAACAACCGGGTGCAGCTCGCCGAGGCCCGTCGCTCCCTGAACGAGCGGCTGCTGGAGCGGGCGATGCTGTCCGGCGTGACGGTGGTGGACCCGGCGTCGACCTACCTGGACGTGACGGTGACGTTCGGTCAGGACGCGCTGGTGCACCCGAACACGCAGCTGACGGGTTCGACGCACATCGGCGAGGGCGCCGAGGTGGGTCCGAACAGCCGCCTGCACGACACGGAGGTGGGTCCGGGCGCGCGGCTGGACAACACGGTGTCGGACGGCGCGATCGTGGGTCCGGAGGCGTCCGTGGGGCCGTTCGCGTATCTGCGGCCGGGGACGCGGCTGGGTCTGCGGTCGAAGATCGGTACGTACGTCGAGACGAAGAAGGCGGAGATCGGCGAGGGCACCAAGGTGCCGCACCTGACCTATGTGGGCGACGCCACGATCGGCGACCACACGAACATCGGCGCGGCCAGCGTGTTCGTGAACTACGACGGCCAGGAGAAGCACCACACAACGATCGGGTCGCACTGTCGTACCGGTGCGGACAACATGTTTGTGGCTCCTGTCACTGTCGGGGACGGCGCGTACACCGCGGCGGGGTCGGTGGTGACCCAGCCGGTGCCGCCCGGTGCTCTGGCCGTGGCCCGCTCCCAGCAGCGGAATATCGGGGGTTGGGTGGCTCGGAAGCGTCCGGGGAGCGCCGCGGCGAAGGCCGCCGAGGAGGCGTCCCGGCCGGTGGACGGCGAAGGCTGAGCGTGTTCACGCCCGTCTGATCGGGCGTACCGTGATAAGTGCAGAAACCGCACCACCCCCCAGCCGGGCGGGCAGGCGCCGTCCGGCGATCTCCCCTGCTCCGCCCGCTGCGAGACCACACCCTCTGAGGAGACAGTGCTGTGACCGGGATCAAGACGACCGGCCAGAAGAAGATGATGTTCTTCTCCGGCCGCGCCCACCCCGAGCTTGCCGAGGAGGTGGCGCACCAGCTGGGCGTCGAGGTCGTGCCGACCAAGGCCTTCGACTTCGCGAACGGTGAGATCTACGTTCGCTACCAGGAGTCGGCGCGTGGCGCGGACTGCTTCCTGATGCAGAGCCACACGGCCCCCATCAACAAGTGGGTCATGGAGCAGCTGATCATGATCGACGCGCTGAAGCGCGCGTCGGCCCGGTCGATCACGGTGATCGTGCCGTTCTACGGTTACGCGCGTCAGGACAAGAAGCACCGTGGCCGTGAGCCGATCTCGGCCCGTCTGATCGCGGACCTGATGAAGACGGCGGGTGCGGACCGGATCCTCACCGTGGACCTGCACACGGACCAGATCCAGGGCTTCTTCGACGGTCCGGTGGACCACCTGTTCGCGCTGCCGCTGCTGGCGGACTACGTGGGCGCGAAGGTGGACCGGGACAAGCTGACGGTGGTCTCGCCGGACGCCGGCCGGGTGCGGGTGGCGGACCGCTGGTGCGACCGTCTGGGCGCTCCGCTGGCGATCGTGCACAAGCGGCGCGACAAGGACGTGGCGAACCAGGTGACGGTCCACGAGGTCGTGGGCGAGGTCAAGGACCGGGTGTGCGTCCTGGTCGACGACATGATCGACACCGCGGGCACGATCTGCGCGGCGGCCGACGCCCTGTTCGCGCACGGTGCGGCGGACGTGATCGTGACGGCGACGCACGGTGTGCTGTCGGGTCCGGCGGCGGACCGGCTGAAGAACTCGCGGGTGAGCGAGTTCGTGCTGACCAACACGCTGCCGACGCCGGGTGAGCTGGAGCTGGACAAGATCACGGTGCTGTCGATCGCGCCGACGATCGCCTCGGCGGTGCGTGAGGTGTTCCAGGACGGTTCGGTGACGAGCCTGTTCGACGAGCAGTGATCCGAGGTTCGGTGAGCGGGCTTCCGTCCGGTCTCTGCTAGATCGTTTTTGTGCGGCCTCCCCGGCCGAGTAGACTCATGGAGTTGCTCGGCGAGGGAGGCCGTACTTCGTGTACGGCGGTCCGTTATCGACGCGCTCTTCGTAGCAGGCCGTTGTTTGGCCGGGTGACCGACCCCGACCGTTTTCACGTACCACTACGAGGAGTGTGAGCCATGTCCGAGGTGAAGCTCGCCGCTGAGACCCGCACCGAGTTCGGCAAGGGTGCGGCCCGTCGCATCCGCCGCGACAACAAGGTGCCGGTCGTCCTGTACGGCCACGGCACGGACCCGAAGCACCTGACCCTGCCGGGTCACGAGCTGCTGCTGGCGCTGCGTACGCCGAACGTTCTGATCTCCCTGTCGGTCGACGGCAAGGCCGACGAGCTGGCGATCCCGAAGGCCGTGCAGCGCGACCCGCTGAAGGGCTTCCTGGAGCACGTCGACCTGCTGCTGGTCAAGCGGGGCGAGAAGGTCTCCGTCGAGGTCCCGGTCGTCACCGAGGGCGAGCTGGCCCCGGGTGCCGGTCTGGTCGAGCTGGTCCAGGCCGCCCTGTCGGTCGAGGCCGAGGCCACCCACATCCCCGAGTCCGTGACCGTCTCGGTCGAGGGCCTGGAGTCGGGTGTCAGCATTCTGGCGAAGGACGTCAAGCTGCCGAAGGGCGTCTCGCTCGCCGGTGACGAGGACGCCGTCGTGCTGTCCGTCGTCGCGCCGCAGGTCGAGGCGTCCGAGGAGGAGGCCGGCGAGGCCGCCGCTCCCGAGGGCGACGTCGTCGACGAGGGCTGAGTCCTCGCGTAGTCGTGTCACCGGCCGCCGCTCCCCTGGGGGGCGGCGGCCGGTGGTGTTTGCTGTTCGGTGAGGCGTTTCCAGGGAGAGTGACGTGGTGTCCACAGACGCGAATGCCCCGTGGCTGGTGGTGGGTCTCGGCAATCCGGGGCCGGAGTACGCGATGAACCGGCACAACGTCGGCTTCATGGTGGCGGACCTGCTGGCGGATCGGATGGGCGGCCGGTTCAAGCGCGCGGGGAAGGCGCAGGCCCAGGTGGTGGAGGGCCGGGTGGGTCCGCCGGGGCCGCTGTCGCGCCGGGTCGTGCTGGTGAAACCGATGTCGTTCATGAACCTGTCCGGTGGGCCGGTGAACGCGCTGCGGGACTTCTACAAGGTGCCGACGGCGCACGTGGTCGCGGTCCACGACGAGCTGGACATCGACCACGGGACGCTGCGGCTGAAGCTGGGCGGTGGCGACAACGGCCACAACGGGCTGAAGTCGATCACCAAGGCGATGGGGCCGGAGTACCACCGGGTGCGGTTCGGGATCGGGCGTCCGCCGGGCCGGATGCCGGTGGCGGACTTCGTGCTGAAGGACTTCTCCTCGGCGGAGCGCAAGGAGCTGGACTTCTTCGTGGACCGTGCGGCGGACGCGGTGGAGTCGCTGGTGCTGGAGGGGCTGGAGCGGGCGCAGGGGGCGTACAACTCCTGACCGTCCGGGCGCGGGTGGCGCCCGGGGCGGCGTGGGGGACGAGGGCGGGGGTGTGGTGAGGGGCCCGTGCGCCCCGGGGGATGGCGCCGCTCCCCCCAGTTCGGCGAATCCGCTTCCCGGGTAGGCCGCCGCCCGTACTCTGATGAGCAGCACCGGTGGGGGCCGGTGCCTTTCAGGGGGCGAGACAGTCGGGTACGGCGCCCGGATCCGGTGGTCGGAGGCGCGTGCGTGCGACGGGCTCGGCGGCGGCCGGGTCGTGGTCGCCGGGCGTGG
Source organism: Streptomyces abyssomicinicus (assembly GCF_008974245.1). GTDB lineage: Bacteria > Actinomycetota > Actinomycetes > Streptomycetales > Streptomycetaceae > Streptomyces > Streptomyces abyssomicinicus. Next base: position 320,796 of record NZ_BBZI01000011.1, read on the forward strand.
CTCCGCGTTCCGGGGCCCGGCGGCCTGGGCTTGGGCCGGGCGTCGTGTCCGCTTCGCCATTGGCGCCGGCGCCGGGGTTGTCCGTGGCGTCGGCGCCGAGGCGCGTGCCCCGCATATTCGGGCCCGGAGAGCTGGGCAGGCAGACGGGACGGGGTGGGTCGTATGGTCCGCGTTCGGGTGCTGGTCGTCGACGATCACCGCATTTTCGCCGAGTCGCTGGCCGCCGCCCTGGCGGCCGAGCCGGACGTGGAGGTGTCGGCGGCCGGCAGCGCGGTGGCGGCGTTGCGGTCCCTGGAGCGTGCGACGGTGGACGGGCGGCGTTTCGACGTGCTGCTGGTGGACGCGGATCTGGGCGCGGGGGGTCAGGTGCCGGTGTCCGCGGCGGCGGCCCGTCTCTCGCTTCCGGCGCAGGTGTCCGGTGCGTCGGCCGTGGCGCCGGCGGAGGGCGCGGCCGCGGTGACGGGGGACGGCATCGCGCTGGTGGCCGGCGTCCGGACGGCGCATCCCGGGGTGCGGACGGTGGTGCTGGCGGAGAAGGACGACCCCCGTCGGGCCGCGCAGGCGTTGCAGGCGGGCGCGTCGGGGTGGGTGGCCAAGGACTGCTCGCTGTCGCGGCTGCTGACCGTGGTGCGGGGTGTGCTGCGCGACGAGACGCATCTGCCGCCGGCGCTGCTGACGGGTGTGCTGCGGGAGATGACCGCGGCGCGGCGGCACCGTACGGAGAGCGAGCGGCTGGTGGAGTCGCTGACGCCGCGGGAGCGCGAGGTGCTGCGCTGCATGGTGGCGGGGCTGGGTCGCAAGGCGGTGGCGGAGCGGTTGTTCCTGTCGCCGCACACGGTGCGCACGCACATGCAGAACGTGCTGGGCAAGCTGGGCGTGCATTCGACGCTGGCGGCGGTGGCGCTGGCGCGGCGGGCGGGGGTGGGGCCGGTGGACCTAGCCGGGGATGTTGTCGAACGGGGCGGTCAGCCGGCGTAGCAGGGTGGCGAGTTCGCCGCGTTCGCCGCGGGAGAGCTCGGAGAGCAGGGCGCGTTCCTGGTCGAGGAGGCCGGCGAGGGCCTGGTCTGCGCGGCTCTTGCCCTCCTCGGTGAGGCGGACGAGGACGCCGCGGCGGTCGCTGGGGTCCGGGAGGCGTTCGACGAGGCTCTTCTTGGCGAGCCGGTCGATGCGGTTGGTCATCGTCCCGGAGGTGACCAGGGTCTGGGTGAGGAGCTGGCCGGGGGAGAGCTGGTAGGGGGATCCGGCGCGGCGCAGGGCGGTGAGCACGTCGAACTCCCAGGGTTCGAGGTTGTGCTCGGAGAAGGCGAGCCGGCGCGCGCGGTCGAGGTGGCGGGCGAGCCGGCTGACCCGGCTGAGTACTTCGAGCGGTTCCACGTCGAGGTCCGGGCGCTCCCGGCGCCACGCTGCGACCAGCCGATCGACCTCGTCCTCCATACGATCAGTGTAGTGGTTGTGTCGATGTGAAGTCTCTTGACGTCGAGAGATTTTTCCGTGTGCACTGGTGCCATGGACGCGGACATGGACACGGGTGCGGGCAAGGGCGCGGGCACGGACTGGGACGCCGAGCGGTACCTGCGGCACGCGGACGACCGCGCCCGCCCGTTCGCCGACCTGCTGGCCCGTGTCCCCCCACTGCCGGTGGCGGCGCCGCGGGTCGCGGACCTGGGCTGCGGTCCGGGGAACGCGACGGCCGGGCTGCTGGCGCGGCGGTGGCCGGCCGCCCGGATCACTGGCTACGACAACTCTCCCGCGATGCTGGAGCGGGCGGCGGCGCTGGCCGGGCCGACCGAGGGCGGCGGCAGCCTGTCCTTCACCTTCGCGGACCTCACCCGGTGGACGCCGGACGGCGCGTACGACCTGATCGTCTCCAACGCGGCGCTGCACTGGGTCCCCGGGCACGCGCGGGCGCTGCCGGAGTGGGCGCGGGCGTTGCCGCCGGGCGGGGTGCTGGCGTTCCAGGTGCCGTACAACCTGGACGCGCCGGTGCACGCGCTGATGCGGGAGACGGCGGCCGGTCCGCGCTGGGCGGAGCGGCTGCGGGGGGTGCTGCGGGGGACCGGCTCGGTGAGTGCGCCGGAGGCGTACCTGGACCTGTTCGCGCGGCGCGGGTTCGCGGTGGACGTCTGGGAGACGACGTACCTGCACGTGCTGTCCGGCGAGGACGCGGTCCTCGACTGGGTGTCCGGCACGGGGCTGCGGCCGGTGCTGGCGGCGCTCGCCGCCGACCCGCCCGAGCGGGACGCGTTCGTCGCCGAGTACGGGGCGCGGTTGCGTGAGGCGTATCCGCGCGCGCCGTACGGCACGGTCCTGCCCTTCCGGCGGCTGTTCTGCGTGGCCGTCGCCCCCGGAAGGGACCGCTGACGAGGGCGGCCCGCCGGGTGCGCCGCAGGGTCCCGCCCGGCCCGCCCCGCCCGCGCGGCGGGGAACCGGCACCGACGCGGGGCCGGTACCGGCGGGGACCGGGACCGGTGTGGGGCCGGTGTCGGCGGGGGACCGGGGTGGCGCGGGGCCGGCCGTACGGGCGGCCCGGCCCGCCCCGCCCGCGCGGCGGGGAACCGGCACCGACGCGGGGCCGGAACCGGCGGGGACCGGGACCGGTGCGGGGCCGGTGTCGGCGGGGGACCGGGGTGGCGCGGGGCCGGCCGTACGGGCGGCGGGCGGTCAGGACTTGCGGTGGCCGATGAGCTTCGGCTTCTGCTCGAGCCCGTCGAGTCCGTGCCACGCGAGGTTGACCAGGTGCGCGGCCACCTCCGCCTTCTTCGGCCGGCGCACGTCGAGCCACCACTGCCCGGTGAGGGCGACCATCCCGACCAGCGCCTGCGCGTACAGCGGCGCGAGCTTGGGGTCGAACCCCCGGCTCTTGAACTCGCGGCCGAGGATGTCCTCGACCTGCGTGGCGATGTCGGAGATCAGTGAGGCGAAGGATCCGGTGGACTGCGGGATGGGGGAGTCCCGCACCAGGATGCGGAAGCCGTCCGTGTACTCCTCGATGTAGTCGAGGAGCGCGAACGCGGCCTGCTCGCACAGCTCCCGCGGGTGGCCGGCCGTCAGGGAGCCGGTGACCATGTCGAGCAGCCGCCGCATCTCGCGGTCGACGACCACCGCGTACAGGCCCTCCTTGCCGCCGAAGTGCTCGTAGACCACCGGCTTGGAGACCCCGGCCTTCGCCGCGATCTCCTCCACGGAGGTCCCCTCGAAGCCCTTGGCGGCGAAGAGGGTACGTCCGATCTCCAGCAGCTGCTGGCGTCGTTCCGCGCCCGTCATCCGGGTGCGGCGCGCACGCCTGGGCGGCTTCTCGGTCCGCGTGTCGTCACGGGGCCGTTCGGAATCGCTGGGGCTGCTGGAGTCGGTCACCACATGTCAATCATGCCGCGTCGGCCGTGGCGCGGGCCCGGCGGGACCGTTCGGCGTCCGGATCACGCCGTGCGTCGATGCGCTCCGCGGAGGGCCAGCGGACGTCGTAGGCCCAGCCCAGCTGCTCGAACCAGCGGATGAAGCGGGCGGAGGAGTCGAGCTGTCCCTTGAACACGCCGTGGCGCGCGGAGGTGGGGTCGGCGTGGTGCAGGTTGTGCCAGGACTCGCCGCAGGAGAGGACGGCCAGCCACCAGACGTTGCCGGAGCGGTCCCGTGACTTGAAGGGGCGCTTGCCGGTGGCGTGGCAGATGGAGTTGATGGACCACGTCACGTGGTGCAGCAGGGCCACCCGTACGAGTGATCCCCAGAAGAACGCGGTGAAGGCGCCCCACCAGGACATGGTGACCAGACCGCCGACGATCGGCGGGATCGCCAGCGAGAGCACGGTCCAGCCGATGAACTGGCGGGAGATGGCGCGCAGCGCGGGGTCCTTGATGAGGTCGGGCGCGTACTTCTCCTGCGGGGTGCGCTCCTCGTCGAACATCCAGCCGATGTGGGCCCACCAGAGGCCCTTGACCAGGGCGGGGACGGTCTCGCCGTAGCGCCAGGGCGAGTGGGGGTCGCCCTCGGCGTCGGAGAACTTGTGGTGGCGGCGGTGGTCGGCCACCCAGCGGACCAGGGGACCTTCGACGGCCATGGAGCCCATGACGGCGAGCATGATCTTCAGCGGGCGCTTGGCCTTGAAGGAGCCGTGTGTGAAGTGCCGGTGGTACCCGATCGTCACACCGTGGCAGCCCCAGTAGTAGAAGAAGACCATCAGGCCCAGGTCGAGCCAGCTCACCCCCCAGCCCCAGGCCAGCGGCACGGCCGCCAGCAGGGCCGCGAACGGGACGACGATGAAGAGGAGCAGGGCGATCTGTTCGACCGAGCGCTTCTGCTCGCCACCCAGGGTGGCCTTGGGCAGGTCCTGTGGCGGCGAGGCGCGCCGCGAGTCTTCGTCGATCACTTCGGAGCTGGTCGTCATGGGCATCCCTCGAACGCGTGAGAACTGCTGAGAACGGCGGAGAGCTACTGATGAGTAGTGCCGAGGTGGCGGTGTCCTGCGATGTTGCGCTTCCTACGGTTCCGTAACCTACGGCAACGTAAGTATGTCAGCGGCTCGTCTCACGGCAAGAGCCGCTCGCCCGCGTGTGCCCTCGCTTGCCTATCCTTGAACCGGTCGGACAGCGCGGTCCGCTCCTCAATCAGTCTCTTCCCGGACGAACCGACCCCAAAAGCCGTGAACGGCCGCACGGGTGGCGCGCCCGGGTGCCCTGCCAGACAGAGCTTCACCGTTGCAAGGAGCCGCACCTGTGAGCAGTGTCGACGACCGGACCACCACCACGAGCAGCGAACTGCGGAGCGACATCCGCCGTCTGGGTGATCTCCTGGGCCAGACCCTGGTCCGCCAGGAAGGTCCTGAGCTGCTGGAACTCGTGGAGAAGGTCCGCAGACTGACCCGGGAGGACGGCGAGGCGGCTGCCGAGCTGCTCCGGGGCACCGAGCTGGAGACGGCCGCCAAGCTGGTACGTGCCTTCTCCACCTACTTCCACCTCGCGAACGTCACCGAGCAGGTGCACCGGGGGCGCGAACTGAGGGCGCGCCGGGCGGCGGAGGGCAGTCAGCTGGCCCGTACGGCGGACCGCCTGAAGGACGCGGACCCGGCCCACCTGCGGGAGACGGTGAGCAACCTCAACATCCGTCCGGTGTTCACGGCGCACCCGACGGAAGCCGCCCGCCGCTCGGTGCTGAACAAGCTGCGGCGGATCGCGCACCTGCTCGAGACGCCGGTCATCGAGGCGGACCGGCGCCGCCACGACACCCGGCTGGCCGAGAACATCGACCTGGTGTGGCAGACGGACGAGCTGCGCGTGGTGCGCCCGGAACCGGCCGACGAGGCGCGCAACGCCATCTACTACCTGGACGAGCTGCACGCCGGCCCGGTCGGCGACGTGCTGGAGGACCTGACCGCCGAGCTGGAGCGGATCGGTGTCGAACTCCCGGACGCGACGCGGCCGCTGACCTTCGGCACCTGGATCGGCGGTGACCGGGACGGCAACCCGAACGTCACCCCGCAGGTGACCTGGGACGTGCTGATCCTGCAGCACGAGCACGGCATCAACGACGCGCTGGAGCTCATCGACGACCTGCGCGGCTTCCTGTCCAACTCGATCCGCTACACCGGCGCCACCGACGAGCTGCTGGAGTCGCTGAAGCGGGACCTGGAGCTGCTGCACGAGATCAGCCCGCGCTACAAGCGGCTGAACGCCGAGGAGCCGTACCGGCTGAAGGCGACCTGCATCCGGCAGAAGCTGCTCAACACCAAGGAGCGGCTGGCCAAGGGCACGGCGCACGAGCCGGGCCGCGACTACCTGGGCACCGCGCAGCTGCTGGCCGACCTGGTGCTGATCCAGACCTCGCTGCGCGAGCACCGGGCGGGGCTGTTCGCGGACGGCCGGATGGACCGCACGATCCGCACGCTGTCGGCGTTCGGCCTCCAGCTCGCCACCATGGACGTGCGTGAGCACGCCGACGCCCACCACCACGCGCTGGGCCAGCTCTTCGACCGCCTCGGCGAGGAGTCCTGGCGGTACACGGACATGCCGCGGGACTACCGGTCGCGGCTGCTCGCCAAGGAACTGCGCTCGCGCCGCCCGCTGGCGCCGAGCCCGGCCCCGCTGGACAAGGCGGGCACCAAGACGCTGGGCACCTTCGACACCGTCAAGCGGGCCCTGGACGTCTTCGGCCCGGAGGTCATCGAGTCGTACATCATCTCGATGTGCCAGGGCGCGGACGACGTCTTCGCGGCGGCGGTGCTGGCCCGTGAGGCCGGGCTGCTGGACCTGCACGCCGGCTGGGCGAAGATCGGCATCGTGCCGCTGCTGGAGACCACCGACGAGCTGAAGGCCGCGGACACGATCCTCGACGACATGCTCTCCGACCCGTCCTACCGGCGCCTGGTGGCGCTGCGGGGCGACGTCCAGGAGGTCATGCTGGGCTACTCGGACTCCTCGAAGTTCGGCGGCATCACCACCAGCCAGTGGGAGATCCACCGCGCCCAGCGGCGGCTGCGCGACGTGGCGCACCGGCACGGGGTGCGGCTGCGGCTCTTCCACGGCCGGGGCGGCACGGTGGGCCGCGGCGGCGGCCCGTCGCACGACGCGGTCCTGGCGCAGCCGTGGGGCACGCTCGAGGGCGAGATCAAGGTGACCGAGCAGGGCGAGGTCATCTCCGACAAGTACCTGGTGCCGTCGCTGGCCCGGGAGAACCTCGAGCTGACGGTGGCGGCGACGCTCCAGGCGTCCGCGCTGCACACCGCGCCGCGGCAGTCGGTGGAGGCGCTGGCCCGCTGGGACGCGGCGATGGAGGTCGTCTCCGACGCCGCGCACGTGGCGTACCGGAAGCTGGTCGAGGACCCGGACCTGCCGGCCTACTTCTTCGCCTCCACCCCGGTGGACCAGCTGGCCGACCTGCACCTGGGCTCGCGGCCCTCGCGCCGTCCCGACGCGGGCGGCGGCCTGGACTCGCTGCGGGCGATCCCGTGGGTGTTCGGCTGGACCCAGTCCCGGCAGATCGTCCCCGGCTGGTTCGGCGTCGGCTCCGGTCTGAAGGCGCTGCGCGAGGCCGGTCTGGACACGGTCCTGGAGGAGATGCACCAGGAGTGGCACTTCTTCCGGAACTTCGTCTCCAACGTGGAGATGACGCTGGCCAAGACGGACCTGCGGATCGCCTCGCTGTACGTCGACACGCTGGTGCCGGACGAGCTGAAGCACGTCTTCGACGTGATCCGGGCCGAGCACGAGCTCACGGTGGCGGAGGTGCTGCGGGTCACCGGGGAGTCCGAGCTGCTGGACGCAAACCCGGTGCTGAAGCAGACCTTCGCGATCCGTGACGCGTACCTCGACCCGATCTCCTACCTCCAGGTCACGCTGCTCAAGCGGCAGCGGGACGCGGCGGCGTCGGGCGAGGAGGTCGACCCGCTGCTGTCGCGGGCCCTCCTGCTCACCGTCAACGGCGTGGCCGCCGGCCTGCGCAACACCGGCTGACGCCGCTCCTCCACCGCACGGCGCCCCCGCCCGGCCCAGGCCCGGCGGGGGCGCCGTCGTGCGGGGGCGGAAGGGGCCCGGGGCGCACCTCGTGTGCGGACAGGCCCCGCCCGGGTCCGGGCGGGGCCTGGTGGAGGCGGCGGGAGGGGTCACTCCGTGGCGATGGCGCCGAGGACGTTCATACGGCCGGCGCGGTAGGCGGGGGCGAGGGCGGCGAGCAGGCCCACCACCGCCGACCCGGCGAAGACGCCGAGGATCGTCGGCCACGGCACCTCCAGCACCGTGAGCCCCTCCAGCGCGAGGAGCTGCTGCGCGGCCGTGCCCCAGCCCATGCCCAGGCCGAGCCCCAGCAGCGCGCCGAAGAGCGCGATGACCACGGACTCCAGCCGGATCATCCGCCGCAGCTGCCGCCGGGAGAGCCCGATGGCCCGCATCAGGCCGATCTCCCGGGTGCGCTCGACGACCGACAGGGCGAGCGTGTTGACCACCCCGAGGACGGCGACGATCACCGCGAGCGCGAGCAGCGCGTAGACGATGTTGAGCATCTGTCCGATCTGGTCCTGGAGCGCCTCCTTGTAGTCGGTCTGGTCCATGACCTGGTACTGCGGGTAGTCGTCGAGGGCGGCCTTGACGGCGGTGTACGCCGCGTCCTCCTGGCCGTCCTCGGCGCCGGCGAAGACCATGGCGTCCAGCGGCATCTTCTCCGCCGGGATGTACTTCGCCGCGGTGTCGATGGAGAGGTAGAGGGCGCCCTTGTCGACGGTGACCTCGTCGCTGGTGATGGCGCGGACGGTCAGGGTGCCGGTCTCGCCGCCGGGGAAGCCGACCTTCACCTCGGAGCCGATGGTGAGGCCGTACTTCTCGGCGAAGTCGCCGAAGACGGACATGGAGTCGGGCCGGTAGGCGTCGGCGAGGTCGCCGGCCTCGGTGTCGGTCCGCAGGTCCTGCGCGTACGACGGGTCGGCGGCGTTGAGCCACTCCTTCTCCGCGACGCGGCCGTCGGGCATGGTGAGCGTGGCGTCGGGGAGCAGCTTGTACTCGGTGACCCGGTCGACGCCCTCGGCGTCGCGGACGGCGTCGACGGCCTGCGGGGTGATCAGCTGGCCGCCGGGCGACTGGATGATGAAGTCGGTGCCGACGGTCTTGTCGAGCTGGTCGGTGGCGGAGGCCACCATGGAGGAGCCGACGACGGAGAGGCAGGCGACCAGCGCCAGCCCGATCATCAGGGCGGCCCCGGTCGCGCCGGTCCGGCGCGGGTTGCGCAGCGCGTTGCGCTCCGCCATGCGTCCGACGGGCCCGAAGAGCCGTAGCACGAGCAGCCCCAGGACCCGGACGACCCCGGAGGCGAGGACGGGTCCGACGACGATGAACCCGACGAGCGTGGTGACGATGCCCAGGCCGAGCCACTGGGAGCCGGTCCCGGCGGCGTCGGCGCGGGTGGTGGCGTAGAGCGCGGCGGCCCCGGCGAGGGTGAGGACGGTGCCGACGGCGAGCCGGATGCGTCCGGCGCGGGTGTCGGCGGGCATGCCGGGGTCGCGCAGCGCGGCCATCGGGGAAACCTTGGAGGCGCGTCGGGCGGGCAGGTAGGCGGCGACCAGGGTGACCACGACGCCGAGCACGACGCCCGCGACGGGCGTGGTCCAGGCGATGGTGAGGTCGTCGGTGGAGAGGTTCATGCCCATGGCGCCCATGGCTTCCATGAGCAGGACGGCGAGGCCGATACCGGCGCCCACGCCGAGGGCTGATCCGACGACGCCGAGGATCAGGGCTTCGGCGAGCACGGTCTGGTTCACCTGCTTCCGGGACGAGCCGACGGCGCGCATCAGGCCGATCTCCCGGGTGCGCTGGGTGACGAGCATCGAGAAGGTGTTGAAGATGAGGAAGACGCCGACCATCGCGGCCAGCAGGGCGAAGCCGAGCATCGCGTACTTCATGACGTCGAGGACCCCGGCGAAGTCGGCGGAGGCCGCGTCGCCGAACTCGTCGGCGGTGAGGATCTTGTAGCCGCCGCCCGCCGCCGCGGTGCCGGCGAGGGCGGCGGTGACGGACTTCTTCACCTGCTCGTCGGTGTGGCCGTCGGCGGCCGTCACGTAGACGTCGGTGAAGACGTCCTTCTCGCCGATCAGGGTCTGCTGGGCGGTGGGCGTGTCGAAGTAGAAGACCGCGGCGCCGGGGTTGGTGACGGTGAAGGCGGCGACGCCGCTGATCTCCGCCGTGTGGGTGCCGTTGACGTTGATGACGGAGACGGTGTCGCCGAGGGCGAGGCCGTGCTTGTCGGCGGTGTCGGCGTCGACCATCACCTGGCCGGAGCCGCGGGGCGCCGCCCCGTCGGCGATCTCCATGGTGCGGGCGTCGAAGTCCGTCCAGTTGCCGACGATGGTGGGCGCGCCGCTGGTGGGGGAGAGGCTCTCCTTGTCGGCGTCGACGACGGTGACGTTGGTGGAGAAGACCGCGCCCTCGGCGGAGGCGACGCCTTCGGCGCGCTCGATGTCCGCGACGACGGCGGCGGGCAGCACGGGTGGTTTGCCGGTGCTGGAGGCGTTCTCGGCGTCGGCGCCCTCGGGGCTGACGGTGACGTCGGCGGAGGTGGTGGCGAAGAGCTTGTCGAAGGTGGTGTTCATCGTGTCGGTGAACACCAGGGTTCCGCAGACGAAGGCCACGGAGAGCAGGACGGCGATGCCGGAGAGCGCCATCCGTCCCTTGTGGGCGAGGAAGCCGCGGACGGCGTTGCGGGTGGTGCTCATGAGGTGCGCCCCCGGGTGCCGGAGGAGGGGGTCTGGGAGTGTCCCCCGGAGAAGCGCAGCATCCGGTCCAGGACGGCTTCGGCGGTGGGGGTGCGCATCTCGTCGACGATGCGGCCGTCGGCGAGGTAGACGACGCGGTCGGCGTAGGAGGCGGCGACCGGGTCGTGGGTGACCATGACGATGGTCTGGCCGAAGTCGTCGACGGAGCGGCGCAGGAAGCCGAGGATCTCGGCGCCGGCCCGGGAGTCGAGGTTTCCGGTCGGCTCGTCGCCGAAGATGATCTGCGGCCGGGACGCGAGGGCGCGGGCGACGGCGACGCGCTGCTGCTGGCCGCCGGAGAGCTGGGCGGGGCGGTGCTTGAGGCGGCCGGAGAGGCCGACGGTCTCGACGACCTGGTCCAGCCACGCCTGGTCCGGCTTCCGGCCAGCGATGTCGAGGGGGAGGGTGATGTTCTCCAGGGCGTTGAGGGTGGGGACGAGGTTGAACGCCTGGAAGACGAATCCGACCTGGTCGCGGCGGAGCTGGGTGAGCTTCTTGTCCTTGAGGCCGGTCACCTCGGTGTCGTCGAGGAAGATCTGGCCGGAGGTGACGGTGTCGAGTCCGGCGAGGCAGTGCATCAGGGTCGACTTGCCGGAGCCGGAGGGACCCATGATGGCGGTGAACTCGCCGCGCATCAGGTCGATGTCGATGCTGTCGAGGGCGACGACGCGGGTCTCTCCGGAGCCGTAGGCCTTGACGACCTGCCGCGCCCGCGCGGCGACGGCCGATGTCCTCCCGGTACCCCCGGACTTGGGGATGGTCACAGCCGAAGTCACGGTGCTTCTCCTTTTCAGGTGAACGGTGTTCGGTGAACGGTGCGTGGAACGTCCGGACCGTGGCCGGTGCAGGACGGGTGGTGCGGTGTGCGGCGGAGCGTGCGCCCGGGTGCGTGGGCGCGCCGGCACGGCGTGCGGTGTGCCGCGGTGCGCACGGGTGCGGTGACCTCCCCCGCCGGGCGCCGCGCCGTGCCGTGCCGACGCATCGAGTCTTCTCGGCCGAGGGGCGGGGCGCGATGGTGCACGGTGCAGTTGTCGGCGGGGGGTAAACCCCACCGCCGCTGGTGCCGTCCGCCTCCCCCCTGGGCGTGTGAACAGGCTAGGGAGCGGGAGCCGACGGCCGCGTCGTCCGGCGGGTGGAGGCACCCCGGACGGCGCCTACGGCGGTTCCCCTAGGGGGAGTTGGCCTCAGGGAGGAGGCTTCTCGGGGTTCGGTACGCCCTGCCGCGCGGGCCGGTCGTGGTGCCAAGCTGTACCCCGGCGGACAGATGTATGGGGAAGGGATTCTGGTGGCCAGGACGGGGCTTCGCGCGGCGGACGCCGGGACGGCGACGGCCGCCGCCACGCGGCGGGGCCCGGTGGTGGCGGCGCTGATGCTGGCCATGGCGCTGGTGGCGCTGGACTCGACCGTGGTCGCCACGGCCGTCCCGCAGATCGTGGGGGACCTGGGGGGCTTCGCGTACTTCTCCTGGCTGTTCTCGGGCTACCTGCTGGCGGTCACCGTCACCCTTCCGGTGTACGGCAAGCTGTCCGACACCTTCGGCCGCAAGCCGGTCCTGATCGCGGGGGCGGTGCTCTTCCTGCTGGGGTCGCTGCTGAGCGGGCTGGCCTGGGACATGGGCTCGCTGATCGCCTTCCGCGTGGTCCAGGGGCTCGGCGGCGGCGCGTTGCAGGGCACCGTGCAGACGCTGGCGGCGGATCTGTTCCCGCTGCGGGAGCGGCCGAGGATCCAGGCGCGGCTGTCGACGGTGTGGGCGATGTCGGCGGTCGCCGGGCCGGGCGTCGGAGGGCTGCTGGCGGCGTACGCCGGGTGGCGGTGGATCTTCCTCGTCAACCTGCCGGTCGGCGCGCTGGCGCTGTGGATGATCGTGCGCCATCTGCGGGAACCGCGGAAGGCGGCGGCCGGCGCCGCGCCGCGGCCGCCGGTCGACTGGGCGGGAGCGCTGGCGATCTTCGCCTGTGCCGGGACGGTGCTGACGGCGCTGGTGCAGGGCGGGGTGGCGTGGCCGTGGCTCTCGGCGCCGTCGCTGCTGCTGTTCGGGGCGGGGCTGGTGCTCGCGGCGCTGGTGGTGGTGATCGAGCGGCGGGCCGCGGATCCGGTGATCCCGGGCTGGGTGTGGCGGCGCCGCACGATCGCGGCGGTCAACCTGTCGCTGGGGGCGATGGGCCTGCTGATGGTGGCGCCGACGGTGTTCCTGCCGACGTACGCGCAGGGCGTGCTCGGCCTGGAGCCGGTGGCGGCCGGGTTCGTGATGTCGGTGTGGACGTTGACCTGGCCGGTGTCGGCGGCGCTCAGCCAGCACCTGTACCGCAGGATCGGCTTCCGCGACACGGGGCTGGTCGGGATCGGGGTGACGGCGCCGGCGCTCGGCGCGTTCCAGCTGCTGCCCTACCCGGGGTCGGTGTGGCAGCCGGTGTTGCTGATGGCGGTGGTGGGGGCGGGACTCGGGCTGTTCTCGGCGCCGCTGCTGGTGGGCGTGCAGTCGACGGTGGGCTGGTCGGAGCGGGGCACGACGACGGCGTCGGTGCTGTTCTGCCGGCAGACGGGGCAGACCGTGGGGGCCTCGCTGTTCGGCGCGGTGGCCAACGGCGTGCTCGCGTCACGGCTGGGCGGTGGCGACCTGGACGCGGTGACCCGGGCGCTCGACACGGGTGCGGGGGTGCCGGAGGCGACGGGCCGGGCCCTCGCGGCGGCCACGCAGGCCGTGTACCTGGGCGCCGCCGTGGCGGCGGTGGTGGCGTTCGTGGTGCTGCTGACCCTGGCGCCGCGGCGCTTCCCTGTGCCGGCGACCAGTGCGGAGGCTCCCGGGGAGTGAGCCCGCACCGTTCCGGTCCCCACCGGGCGTCCGCCGGGTGAAACCACTGCGACGGCGGCGGGCGCGTCGGTAGCTTGCGTGGGCTCGTCCACCCCCCTCTCCCTGCGGCCCCTTCCCAGGGGTCCTGAGCCTCGCAAGGAGCACGGGATGTCCTACGACCCGTATCCGTCGTACCAGGCACCACCACCACCCCCCCCTCCGCCCCCGTCGCCGTCGCCGTCCCCGTCACCGTCCCCGGGCCGCCGTGTCGCCCCGCCCGGTGAGCACTTCCCCCTGCCCGGCGGGCATGTCCCCGCGTACGGCGAGTACTTTCCCCCGCCCGGCGGGCAGTTCCCCCCGCCCGGGGCCCGGTTCCCCGGGCCGGGTGGGCAGCTCCCGGCGCACGACGAGGTGTTCCACCCGTTCGACGCGCAGCCGGCGCCCCGGCGGCACGCCGTCGACCTGGAGCCGCTGCGCGCCGCCTACCGCGGGCAGCGGCGCGTCGCCGGCCTCACCCTGCTGGGCTTCTTCGCGCTGTACGTCCTGCTGACGGTGTTCGCCCCGTCGCTGGCGGACGCCCGGCCCGGTGGCGGCCTCAGCCTGGGACTGCTGCTCGCCCTGCTCCAGCTCCCGTTGACCATGCTCGCCCTGTTCGCCCACGAGCACACCGCGCGCCGACGGGTCGACCCCCTGGTGGACCGCGTCCGGGCACCGCGGGGGGAGGCATCGTGAACGACTTCTCCGCCCACTCGATGTCCCTGGTCGCCTTCTGCGCCGTCGCCTCGATCACGCTGCTGCTCTGCGTCATGACCGGGCCCGACCGGGACGACCTCCAGGAGTTCTACACGGGCTACGGCGTCCTCACCCCGTTCCGCAACGGCATGGCGATCGCGGGCGACTACATCTCCGCGGCCACCGCGCTCGGCACCTGCGGACTGGTGGCGTTCTTCGGCTACGACGGGATGCTGCTGGCGCTCAGCACCGCGCTGTCGATGATGCTGCTGATGCTGTTGCTGGCCGAACCGCTGCGCAACACCGGCAAGTTCACCATGGGCGACGTGCTGGCCCGGCGCACCGCCTCCCGGTCCGTGCGGATCACGACGTGCGTGGTGACGATCGTGTCGCTGATCCCGATGATGCTGGTGCAGCTCGCCGGGGCCGGACAGCTCATGTCGTTCATCCTCGGCTTCGACAGCGAGGCCCTGGAGACCGGCATGGTGATCGGCCTGGGTGTGCTGATGATCAGCTACGCGGCGATCGGCGGGATGAAGGGCACCGCGTTCATCCAGCTCCTCAAGATCTTCGCCCTGCTGGGCTCCGGGGTCATGGTCTGCGGGGTGCTCCTGGCCCGGTACGACGGCGATCCGGGAGCGCTGTTCGACGCGGCGGCGGCCCGCAGCGGCATCGGCGACGCCTTCCTGAGCACCGGCGTGGAGTTCGCGGGTCATCCGTTCCCCCGGCTCGACATGCTGTCGATCCACGTCTCGATCCTGCTGGGCGCGGCGGTGCTGCCCCACATCACCATGCGCATGTTCACCGCGGAGAACGCGCGGCAGGTGCGGCGGTCGATGTCCTGGGCGGTCTCCTCGGTGACGCTGTTCTCGCTGATCGTCGTCGTGGTCGGGTTCGGAGCGGTGGCGCTGGTCGGGCGGGGCCCGATCGCGGCGGCGGACCCGCAGGGCAACACCACCTTCCTGCTGGGCTCCCGTGCGGCGCTGGGCGCCGACGAGTCGTACCTGGCGGCGCTGCTGTTCACCACGGTGACCACGGCGGTGTTCCTCACCCTGCTGTCCTCGGTGGCCGGCATGATCCTGGCCTGCGCCAACTCGATCGCGCACGACGTGTTCGCCGGGCGGGGGCGGCCGGGTGCGCGCCGGGAGGTGACGGTGGCGCGGACGGCCGCGCTCGCGGTGGGCGTCGCGGCGATCGTCCTGGCCACCCTGGTCCAGCACCGGAACCTCCAGCCGCTGGTGACGCTGTCGATCAGCCTGGGCGCGTCGGCGATCGCGCCCGCGCTGGTCTACAGCCTGTTCTGGCGGCGGTACACCCGGCGCGGGGTGCTGTGGACCCTGATCGGAGGCTCGGCAGCGGTGCTCCTGCTCACGCCGTTCACCAACCTGGTCTCCGGCTATCCCAACTCGGCCCTGCCGGAACACCACTTCAACTGGTTCCCGTTCACCACGACCGGCCTGGTGACGATCCCGCTGGGCTTCGCCCTCGGCTGGCTGGGGACGGTGACCTCGGGCCGCCGCGAGGTGCGGGAGCAGGAGCGGCGGTACGCGGAGCTGGAGCCGCGCATCCTGGCGGGCGTCGACTCCCGGTAGGCCGGCTCCGGGCGGTGGCCGTGCGCGCGGCCGCCGTGCGCGCCGCGCCACCCGTCGGCCGCGCCACCCGTCGGCCGCGCCACCCGCCGGCCGCGTCGCCGCCGGGCGTGCCGGGCGGGGCCATGCTCGTGAAACCTCGCGCGCGGTGGGCCGTCGTGGATAACCGGGCGGCACGGGCGGCGTAGAACGGGGCGTGATCACCGACGACGCCGCGCGGGACCGCGTCCGCCCGCCGCCCCGCGCGGCGGGCGCCGCGTCCACGCGGTCGCCCCACCGGCCCGGAGGGCCCCGCGGGTGCCCCCGCTCCGACCACGACTCCCGCTGCTGGAGGAACTCCCGCGATGAATGACCTGTCGTTCACCGTCCCGCCGTGGGCCTGGGCCGCCGTCACCGCCGGCATCTGCGTGATGCTCGCCGTCGACCTGATCGCCCACCGCGACAACCACGTGATCGGCTTCCGCGAGGCCGCTCTCTGGAGCGGCCTGTGGATCGCCATCGGGCTCGGCTTCGGCCTCGTCCTCTGGGCGTGGCAGGGCGGGGAGGTGTCGTCCACCTACTTCGCCGGCTACCTCATCGAGAAGGCACTGTCGATCGACAACGTCTTCGTCTTCGCGCTGGTCTTCTCGTTCTTCGCGGTCCCCGACGCCTACCACCACAAGGTCCTCTTCTGGGGCGTCCTCGGCGCGCTGGCGGCCCGGCTGGTGTTCATCTTCGTCGGCGCCGAACTGCTGCGGGTGTTCTTCTGGACCGCCTACGTGTTCGGCGCGTTCCTGATCTGGACCGGCTGGAAGATGGCCGTCTCCAAGAACGAGGAGGTCCACCCCGACCGCAACCCCGTGGTCCGCCTGTTCAGGAAACTCATCCCCACCGATCCCACGTTCCACGGCGACAGGTTCCTCGTCCGGGTGAACGGCAGGCGGGTGGCGACGCTGCTGCTGGTGGTCCTGGTCGCGGTCGAGGCGACCGACCTGATCTTCGCCATCGACTCCGTCGCCGCCGTCCTGGCCATCACCACCAACACCTTCCTGGTGTGGACCGCCAACGCCTTCGCCGTGCTGGGGCTGCGCAGCCTGTACTTCTGCCTCGCCGGACTCCTGCGCCGCTTCGCCTACCTCCACTACGGCCTCGCGGTCCTCCTGGCCTTCGCGGGAGTCAAGCTCATCCTGTCCGAGACCCCCGTCGGCAAGCTCCCCATCCCGCTCACCCTCGGCGTCATCGCGGTGACCATCACCGTGTCCATCGCCTGGTCGCTCATCGCCACCCGCGGCCGGCCGGCTGACGGAGGGACCGGCTAGAGCGGCGCCGGCGCCGCCCGGGGGCCCCGCCCGGAAACGCCGCGGGGGCGGAGGAGCGGATCCTCCGCCCCCCGGGGCGTGCGTCAGGCGCTGCGGACGGTCAGAGCAGGCCGTCCCAGAACTGCTCCAGCAGGACCGACCACCAGCTCTCCGGCGACGCCAGCGCCGCCGGGTCGAGCGCGGCGAGCTGGGCCTGGAAGTCCACCGTCCAGCGCGCCGCCTGCTCCTGGTTGAGCCCGAACCGCAGCGGCCACATGCGGCCCAGCAGCGCCAGGCAGCGCGCGAACTCGGGCAGCCCGGTGTTCACGAACTGCGGCGGCACCGGGGCCCCGCCCGGTCCGGCCTCCACCGGCACCGCGACGATGTGCGCGGTGCCGTACTGCACGCAGATCGCCCTGCCGAAGTCGCTGCCCATCACCAGGTACGACCCGGCGTCGGAGGCCGGCTGCACGCCGCGCTCCTGCGCCAGCTCGGCCAGCGTCGGCACCGGCCGTCCCGGCTGGGCCTGCGCCCAGAAGAACGGGCCCAGGTCGAACGGCAGCCCGGCCACCACCAGGGTGTGGGCGACCACCGGCGGCACGCCCTGCCGGGACACCGCCGCCTGGTCGAAGCGGAACACGCCCGGCCCGAACACCGCCGCCAGCTCGTGGGCGACGCCCTCCGGCGGCACCGGCGGGAGCGGCTGCACCGGCGGCAGCGGCGCCCGCACCGGGCCGGGCCGGGCCGGGCCGTCCGCGACCTGGTGCAGCTCGCCCTGGTGGGCCAGCAGCTGCGCGATGCCCTGCTGCCGGCTCGCCTGGTCCTGGCCGTAGGGGGCGATGGAGGTGATCCGGGCCTGCGGCCACTGCTCGCGGATCATCCGCGCGCAGTACGCGCCCGGGAGCGAGCAGGACTCCAGCTCGGTGTGCAGCTCCAGCACCTGGTTCTGCGGCACGTTCATCGCGCGCAGCTCGTGGAAGATCTGCCACTCCGGGTGCGGAAGGCCCGGCGCGCTCCGGCGGATCAGCTGGTGCTCGGAGCCGTCCGGGGCGCGGTAGCGCAGCACGGCCTGGTAGCCCGGGCCGACCATCGGCTGCTGGGGCTGCTGCGGATACCCGTACGCGGGCGGCACGCCGGGCGCGCCCGGCGCCGCCGGGGGCGGCGGCACGGCGCCCGGAGGGGGCACCGGGCCGGGTGCCGAGGGCTGCACCGGGGGGCCGGAGGGCGGCGCGAACATGGTCTCCGCGTGGTGCACACCGCCCGGGGCGGCCGGCGGCGGGGGTGGGGGCGTCGCCGTGCCGCCGCCCGGTGCGGCGGGCGGCGGGGGCGGGGGCGGCGGAGGCGTGGAGCCGCCGGACGACGGGTCGGCCAGCATGGTGACCGCGTGGTGCATCCCGCCGCCCTGCGAGCCGCCCGGGCCGCCGGGCGTTCCCGGCGCGCCGGGCGGGGCCGGGGTGTCCGGGCCGCCGGGGGCGTCGGGCCCCTGAGGACCGAGCGAGGAGACCATCTGGGTCGGCACGTACCCGAGCGAGTCGCCTCCCGACGCGGGTGCGGCCGGGCCCGGCGGGGGCGGCGGCGGAGGCGGCGGGGTGGCACCGGTGCCGGGACGGCGCGGCGGCGCGGCCTTGGCGGTCGCGGCGTCCGCGATGTCCCCGGCGTTGGCCGGCAGCGGCCGGGGCGGTACGGCCGGCTGCGGCGGCTGGTGCGCCGCGGGCGGCTGCGGGGCGGGCGGCTGGGCGGCGGCCGACTGGGCGGCGGGCGCCGGCGACTGGGCCTCCGGCGGCACCGGGGTCATCCGGGTGGGGGGCAGCGCGCTGCCGCCGTGCATGAGCGCGGTCGGCGCGTCCGCCCCGCCGGGGAGGCTCTCCAGGCCCTCGGCCACCGGCGGCGCGAACACCGTGTGCGGCAGCGGCACCGACCGGTCGTCCTCGGCCTGGGCCGTGGTGTCGGTCCCCTCCCACGGTGTGGCCCCCGCGGGAGGGGGCGACGGCACGGCGGGCGGCGGCGTGGCGGGCACGGCGGGCGGCGGGGCGGCGGGCGGCGGCGTGGCGTCGCGGCCGGCCGGGGCACCGTCCCGCTGGTCCGGGATGCCCATCCGGTCGGCCGCGTCCTGGAGCCACTGCGGCGGGGTGAGCAGGAACGACGTCTGGTTCAGGTCGACCCGCGCGGGCGCGGGGGGCTGCGGCGCGGGCGTCGCGTCCTGGCGTCCGTACAGCTCCTCGTAGCGGCGGACGACCTCGCCCACCGCCAGCCCCGGCCACAGCGTGGCCTCGCCGCTGTCGCGGGCGATCACCAGCCGCTGCGCGCCGCCGTCGGAACGCGGGCCGTCGGCCCGGTCCTCGGCCCACACCACGAAGCCCAGCTCGAACTCGCGTACCCGCACCTCACGGTGCTGGTACGCGGGCACGTCGCCGTTGATCCATTCCTCGCCGCGCTCCTGCGCCTGCGCGAAGGTCACCATCGGCCGTTCACTCCCCTGTCCGGCCCGACACCGGCACCGCGCGCGCGAAACCGCCGTCCACCATCAGATTCGCCACCGTCTCCAGCTCGGGCGGGCTGCCCGCGAGCCGGCCGAGGAACGCGTCGAAGTCCTCGCCGCAGGGCAGCAGCAGCCGCTCCACCCGCTCGGCCGGGGACCACGACGGGTCCGCGTCGCGCACGTCGTCGTAGGCGCAGAACCACACCGAGCCGCGCCGCTCGCCCTTGACCTTCACCGCGAGGATGCCGCCCTGGAGGAACGCCACCCCCAGGTAGTCCTTGGTGAGGTGGTCGCGCAGGCACTTGTTGACGTACACCAGGTCGTTGACCGCCGCCTCGTCGCGGACGGTGAGGAACGGCTGGTCGACCAGCAGGCCCAGCTCGGCGTCGAGCGCGGTGCCCGCGGGGGCGCAGCCACCGGCCGCCTTCAGGAACGCGCGGTAGGCGCCGGGCAGCTGGTAGCCGAGCTCCTCCTCCACGGCCTGCACCTGGTGCTCGGTCACCGCGACGGAGTTCTTGGGGAGCCGGAAGTGCGCGGGCCGGGTGTCCTGGAGCGGGCGGGTGCCGCGCTTGCCGTGCTCCACGGCCGTCGTGGAGATGCCGCCGTGGTGCCGCAGCAGCGCCTTCACCTCGACCGGGACCAGCTCCAGGCGCCGCGTGCGCGGGACGTGGTGCCAGGTCCAGCCGTGCGGCGTGGCCACCGGCGGGATCGTGTCCCACAGCGGGTGCCCGGTCGCGGCCAGCGCGGCGTTGGCGGAGACGTGGTCCGTCAGCCGCAGCTCGTCGACGCCGAATCCTTCCGGCGGGTCGGCGATCTCGGCGGCCGCCCGGGCGTAGGGCGAGAAGTCCGGGTAACCGTGTTCGTCGACCCTCACGCCCGCCGGGTGCCGGGCGGCGCGGACGGGGTCGGGAAAGTGCACGACCTGTCCGGCGTAGGCAGCGTTCGGCGGCGCGGGTCGTCCTCCGGTCCCGTGGCCGGGAGAGACCCCCAGCCCGAGCCCACCTGTTGTCATGGCGGTTGCCCCCTGCGGCGTTCCGGCGGCCGGTGAAGCCGCGCTCTCCCATACTGTCGACCACCGCGTGGGTGGCGGTTCCCGACAGACTATGCGGTGCCGCGCGCGGTGGTCATCGCGCGTCCGGATGTGTGATCCGGCATCCGGATGTGTGATCTCGCGTCAACACTCCGTGGTCGCCGCGCCCCGCGTCGGGCGTGTCACGGGCCCTGGCTTCCTTGTCGGCCACAGGGTTTGGCACTCTAAGGCCACCGAGGGGATGCTCGGGAGGTGAGAACGATCATGAAGGCCGCACAGACCGCCAGGACGGAACCGCCGTCCGGTCCGTCGCAGGACCCCCGAGTCGGCTGGAGCAGCGCGGACGGCGCCGCGGCTCCGGCGCTCCTGCACCGCCGTGACGGGATACTCCCGACGGTGGCCGCCGCGCTGTCCGTGCGCGGCAACACGCTCACGGGCACGGCCGCCCGGGGTGACCAGACGCCCGTGCTGCATCCGCTGGTGCAGGACTTCCTCGACGCCCTCACCAGCGACCAGCGCGACCGCTTCACCGGCCGGTGCGCCGAGACGCTGCTGATCTCGCGGCAGATCTGCGCCGCGGACGCGGCGCGGAGCAAGCGTGCCACGCGCCGGCCGATGACCGCCGGCGAGGCCCGCAAGGCGTTGAAACAGGCCAAACTGACCGCCCGTCGCATCCGGGAGGACGGCGATCCGCTGCACGGCAGCTTCGCCGCGCCCTGCCGGGCCTGCGCGGCCCTCTCCGCCCACTTCGGGGTGCGGGTCGTCGACCCGGGCGCCGAGGGCTGACCGCGTCGCAGCCTCCCACCCCCTGTCCGCCGCCTCCTGTCCGCCGCCTCCACCCCCCGTCCGCCGCCTCCCTCCGCCCTCCGCCGTCCGCCGTCCTTCGACCGCTTTCCGCAGCTCCGACCGCCCTCCGCCGCACCTCGACCGCCGTCCGCCGCCCTTCGGCCCTCCCGTCCCCAAGGACTCCAGGTTCCTGATGCAAGCCGAGCGAACATCCTCGACCCGTTTCGCCGTCCACGTCGACGCCGCGCTGCGTGCAGCGGGCTGGGAGCCGGGACGGTGGGACATCCGGCAGGCCGAGGTCTGGGCCGACACCCTGCGCGAGCACGTCTCGCCCGCCGGGCACACGCACGCGGTGCACACCGCGGCGGTGGAGGTGTGGGCGGAGTTCGGCGGCCTGCGGGTGGCGCCGTCCGGGCCGGGACGGCAGGTGGCGCCGGCCGAGTTCGAGATGGACCCCATGCACGGGCTGCACATGGCCCGCACGCTGGGCGACCTCGGCCGGGCGCTGGGGACCGAGCTGTGCCCGGTCGGCGCCGAGCCGGCCAGCGGTGCCCTCCTCGCCATGGACGCGCTGGGCCGCGTCTACGCCCTGGACCACGCCGGTGACTGGTTCCTCGGCCCCGGCATCGACCAGGCCGTCACCACCCTCGTCACCGGCACCGCCCCCACCCGCCTCACCACCGCGGACCTCCCCGCCCCCCGCCCCGCCACCCCGCAGAGCTGACCGCACGCGGCGGTGGCGCCGTCGGGTCCGCACCGTCCCCCGTCCGCGACGTACGCTGGAACCCCCGGTCCGCCCCGCGTACCGGGCGCTTCGCGTGACACGAGAACCCCGCTGGACGGAAAGGCCTCCATGAGCCTGCACGGTCTGCTCGACGCCGTCGTCAAGGACGCCGCACTCGCCGAGGCGGTGCGTGCCGCCACCGAGGGCCACCGCACCCACGTCGACCTGGTCGGTCCTCCCGCCGCCCGCCCCTTCGCGGTGGCCGCGCTGGCCCGGGACGCCGGCCGCACCGTCCTCGCGGTGACCGCGACCGGCCGTGAGGCCGAGGACCTCGCCGCCGCGCTCCGCTCACTCCTCGACCCCGACGCCGTCGTGGAGTACCCGTCCTGGGAGACCCTCCCGCACGAGCGGCTCTCCCCCCGCAGCGACACCGTCGGCCGCCGCCTCGCCGTGCTGCGCCGCCTCGCGCACCCGAGCGCCGACGACCCCGGCGCCGGACCCGTCCAGGTGGTCGTCGCCCCGGTCCGCTCGGTCCTCCAGCCGCAGGTCAAGGGCCTCGGTGACCTGGAGCCGGTGTCCCTGCGCACGGGAGCGCAGGCCGATCTCCAGGACGTGGTGACGGCGCTCGCCGCGGCCGCGTACTCCCGCGTGGAGCTGGTGGAGAACCGCGGCGAGTTCGCGGTCCGCGGCGGCATCCTCGACGTGTTCCCGCCGACCGAGGAGCACCCGCTCCGTGTCGAGTTCTGGGGCGACGACGTCGAGGAGATCCGCTACTTCAAGGTGGCCGACCAGCGGTCCCTGGAGGTCGCCGAGCACGGCCTGTGGGCGCCGCCCTGCCGCGAGCTGCTGCTGACCGACGAGGTGCGCCGCCGCGCCGCCGAGCTGGCCGAGGCCCACCCGGAGCTGGGCGAACTGCTCGGGAAGATCGCCGAGGGCATCGCCGTCGAGGGCATGGAGTCCCTGGCCCCCGTCCTCGTCGACGACATGGAACTCCTCCTCGACGTGCTGCCCAAGGGGTCGATGGCGGTCGTCTGCGACCCGGAGCGGGTCCGCACCCGGTCGGCGGACCTGGTGGCGACCTCGCAGGAGTTCCTCCAGGCGTCCTGGGCGGCCACGGCCGGCGGGGGCGAGGCCCCGATCGACGTCGGCGCGGCCTCCCTGTGGTCGATGGCGGACGTCCGGGACCGTGCCCGTGAGCTGGACATGCTCTGGTGGTCGGTCTCCCCGTTCGCCGCCGACGAGGTCACCGACGAGTTCTCCGGCGGCGACACCCTCAAGCTCGGCATGCACGCCCCCGACACCTACCGCGGCGACACGGCCCGCGCCCTGGCCGACACCAAGGGGTGGGTGGCCGACGGCTGGCGCATCGCGTTCCTCACCGAGGGACACGGCCCGGCGGCCCGGATCACCGAGGTGCTCGGCGGGGAGGGCGTCCCGGCCCGCCTGGACAAGGACCTCACCGGGCTCACGCCGTCGCTGGTGCACGTCTCCTGCGGCAGCGTCGAGTACGGCTTCGTGGACCCGGGCCTGAAGCTGGCCGTGCTCACCGAGACCGACCTGTCCGGCCAGCGCACCGCGACCAAGGACGGCGCGCGGATGCCGGCCCGGCGCCGCAAGGCGATCGACCCGCTCACCCTGGAGCCGGGCGACCACATCGTGCACGAGCAGCACGGCGTGGGGCGCTACCTGGAGATGGTGCAGCGCACCGTGCAGGGCGCCACCCGCGAGTACCTGGTGGTGGAGTACGCGCCCGCCAAGCGGGGACAGCCCGGCGACCGGCTGTACATCCCGACCGACCAGCTGGAGCAGATCACCAAGTACGTCGGCGGCGAAGCGCCCACCCTGCACCGCCTGGGCGGCGCGGACTGGACGAAGACCAAGGCGCGGGCGAAGAAGGCGGTCAAGGAGATCGCCGCCGACCTGATCAAGCTCTACAGCGCGCGGATGGCGGCGCCCGGCCACGTCTTCGGCCCGGACACCCCCTGGCAGCGGGAGCTGGAGGACGCCTTCCCGTACGCGGAGACGCCCGACCAGCTCACCACCATCGCCGAGGTCAAGGCCGACATGGAGAAGTCGGTCCCGATGGACCGCCTGATCTGCGGCGACGTCGGCTACGGCAAGACCGAGATCGCGGTGCGTGCCGCGTTCAAGGCGGTCCAGGACGGCAAGCAGGTCGCCGTCCTCGTCCCGACGACCCTGCTGGTGCAGCAGCACTTCGGCACCTTCAGCGAGCGGTACGCGCAGTTCCCGGTGAAGGTGAAGGCGCTCTCCCGGTTCCAGTCGGAGGCCGAGGCGAAGGCGACCCTGGAGGGGCTGCGGGACGGCTCGGTGGACATCGTCATCGGCACCCACCGGCTGTTCTCGTCGGAGACCAGGTTCAAGGACCTGGGTCTGGTCATCGTCGACGAGGAGCAGCGGTTCGGCGTCGAGCACAAGGAGCAGCTGAAGAAGCTGCGCGC
Organism: Streptomyces abyssomicinicus; assembly: GCF_008974245.1. Classification (GTDB taxonomy): domain Bacteria; phylum Actinomycetota; class Actinomycetes; order Streptomycetales; family Streptomycetaceae; genus Streptomyces; species Streptomyces abyssomicinicus. Next base: position 344,885 of record NZ_BBZI01000011.1, read on the forward strand.
CAACGTGGACGTCCTCACCATGTCCGCCACGCCCATCCCGCGCACCCTGGAGATGGCGGTCACCGGCATCCGTGAGATGTCGACGATCACCACCCCGCCGGAGGAGCGCCACCCGGTGCTCACCTTCGTCGGCCCGTACGACGAGCGGCAGATCGGTGCGGCGATCCGGCGTGAACTGCTGCGTGAGGGCCAGGTGTTCTACATCCACAACCGGGTGGAGTCGATCGACCGGGCGGCGGCGCGGCTGCGGGAGATCGTGCCCGAGGCGCGGATCGCGACGGCGCACGGCCAGATGTCGGAGCAGGCGCTGGAGCAGGTCGTCGTCGACTTCTGGGAGAAGCGGTTCGACGTGCTGGTCTCCACGACGATCGTGGAGTCCGGCATCGACATCGCCAACGCCAACACGCTGATCGTGGAGCGCGGCGACAACTTCGGCCTGTCCCAGCTGCACCAGCTGCGCGGCCGGGTCGGCCGTGGCCGGGAGCGGGGTTACTCGTACTTCCTGTACCCGCCGGAGAAGCCGCTGACGGAGACCGCGCACGAGCGGCTGGCGACCATCGCCCAGCACACCGACCTGGGCGCGGGCATGTACGTGGCGATGAAGGACCTGGAGATCCGCGGCGCGGGCAACCTGCTCGGCGGCGAGCAGTCCGGCCACATCGCGGGCGTCGGCTTCGACCTGTACGTGCGGATGGTCGGCGAGGCGGTCGCCGAGTACCGGGCCTCGCTGGAGGGCGGTGTGGAGGAGGCGCCGCCGCTGGAGGTCAAGATCGAGCTGCCGGTGGACGCGCACGTCCCGCACGACTACGCGCCGGGCGAGCGGCTGCGGCTCCAGGCGTACCGCTCGATCGCCTCCGCCAACTCGGAGGAGGACGTCGCGGCGGTCCGCGAGGAGCTGGTGGACCGCTACGGCAAGCTGCCGGAGCCGGTGGAGAACCTGCTGCTGGTCGCGGGGCTGCGGATGCTGGCCCGGTCCTGCGGGGTGGGCGAGATCGTGCTCCAGGGCAACAACATCCGCTTCGCGCCGGTGGACCTGCGGGAGTCGCAGGAGCTGCGGCTGAAGCGGGTGTACCCGGGCACGGTCATCAAGGCGACCGCGCAACAGGTGCTGGTGCCGCGGCCCAAGACCGCGAAGATCGGCGGCAAGCCGCTGACGGGGCGCGAACTGCTGGCCTGGACGGGCGAGTTCCTGACCACGGTGCTGTCCTAGCGCCGCCGTCGGCACCGACGTGGGCGCCGCCGGCGGTGCCGTCACGGGCGCTGCCGTCGGTGCCGATGTGGGCGCCGTCGGTGGTGGGTCATGGGCGCTGTCGACGGTGCGGTCATGGAAGCTGCCGGCGGTGCGTCATGGGCGGCGCCGTCGGTGCCGTCATGGGTGCTGCCGGTGGTGCGTCATGGGTGCTGCCGTCGGTGCTGCCGCGATGTCGGTGCTGGTCCGGTGGCACTGTCGGGGGCGGCCGTCGTGGCCGGCGGGGCCCTCGTGGCGGCGCCGCTCCGGCGCGGCGCCTTGGCGGCGCGGCCCCTGGTGGGCACGGGCACGGGCACGGACAGGGGCCTGGGTGAGGGGCGGGTGGCGCGCGGTGTGCCGCTCGCCCCTCACGCCGTGTCCGTGTCCGGGCCGGCGCCCGGCCTGAACAGCGTCGCCGCCACCTCGCGGAACATCTCCTCGGGCTCGCCTCCGCCGAGCGCGTCGTCGAGGTTGTGCGCCAGCAGGAGCGTGGCGAAGCCGTGCGCCAGGGACCAGGCCGCGACGCCGGCGAGCCGTGATTCCACGCCGCGGTCCCGGGCCGGGACCCCGGCCACGGCGTCCCGCAGCGCCGCGTCGGAGAGCGCCTGGGCGGTGATCAGCTCGACGTCGCCGGTCCGGAGCAGCTGCGGCGCGAACATCACCTGGAAGTGCGCCGGATGCTCCCGTGCGAAGCGCACGTAGCGGACGCCGGCCTCCCGCAGGTCCTCCGCCTCGCGCAGGGCGCCGGCGAGCAGTTCGTGGCCCTCGGCCGCGATGGCGGTGAGCAGGCCGGCCCGGTCCTTGAAGTGGTGCGCGGGCGCCGCGTGCGAGACGCCGGCACGGCGGGCCAGGTCGCGCAGGCTCAGCGCGGCCGGGCCGTCGGCGGCGATCGTCTCCAGGGCGGCGGACATGATCGCGCGCCGCAGGTCGCCGTGGTGGTAGGGGCGGGCGGAGGGCGTGGAACGGGGCGTGGCCATGGGGCCAGGTTACTCCCATCTGGTCATTGACAAGTTGCGCGCGCGCCCGCAATCTGGACGGTGACAAGTTCTTTCTCGTCCGGGCACGGCTGAAGACGGAGGTGCGTCATGGTGGAGACGACCGGTGCGGCGACGGGGGCCACGGGCGGAATCGTGGCCGGGACCGCGGCCGGGGAGGCGGCCGGTGCGGTCCCTCTCGCCGATGTCCGTCGCATGTGGCACCTGCTGGAGCCGCTGCACGCGGTGCTCTACTACGCGCCGGAAGCGTTCGAGGAGGCCGCGGCCCTCGGTTACGAGGTGGGGGAACGCTGGCCCGCCTACTTCGCCTTCCGTGCCGCGCCGTTGGGGGCGGTGGGTGCGGTGCGGGCGGCCTCGGCCTTCTACAGCATGAGCCCCCGGATGGTGGAGCGGTACATACCCGCCGTCTGGGAGACGGCGAGTCCCGCGGCCGTTCTCGCCGCCCGGTCCCGCGGCGTCGACCGTGCCTACCGGTCCCTGTTCGGCGACCGGGTTCCCGGTCCGGAGATGCGCGAGGCGGCGGCGCTGGCCCGGTGTGCCGCCGAGGCGGCCGACCTGTCAGGCCGTCCGTTGGCCGCGGCCAACGCCGAGCTGTCCTGGTCGCGGGAGCCGCATGTCCAGCTGTGGCAGGCGGCCACGGTCCTGAGGGAACACCGGGGTGACGGCCACGTGGCCGCTCTGATGACGGCCGGGCTCGACCCGGTCGAGGCGCTGGTCTCCTTCGCGGCGATCGGTGCGGCGAGCCGGGAGGTCCTCGGCAGCAGGGAGTGGAGCGCGCGGGAGTGGGAGGAGGCGCGGGAGCGGCTGGCCGCCCGCGGCCTGGTCGCCGAGGACGGTGCGGCCACCGAGGCGGGCCGGGCGCTGCGTGAGCGTGTCGAGCGGGAGACCGACGCCCTGGCCGCCGTGCCGTGGCAGGCCCTGGGTGTCGACAGGACGGCTCGACTGGCCGAACTGCTGGGGGAGTTCTGGGTGGCGGTGATCGGCTCGGGCCTGCTGCCCGCGGCCAACTCCCTGGGCATCGGCAAGGTGTGAGGCCGCCGGCAAGGTGTGGAGGCGGGTGGCGGTGTGCGAGGGGCGGGGCGCGGTGTGAGGGAGGGGCCGCCGACCCGTACGAGTGACACCCGGAATGCCCGGTACCGCCGGGGGCATGATCGCATTGGTTCCTGCAGTTCCGACACGACCGGAGGTAGCGAACTATGCGCAACGAAAGGCCAGTCGGCGACCGCCGCCGCGCCATCGGTGTCCTCTCCGCCCTCGCCGCGGCCGCGGCACTGGCCTCCGGGTGCCAGGTGCCCGGGGGTTCCGTCGACAACTCCCCCTCGGACGCCGCCGGTTCACCCACCGGGCCGCCGGCGGCCGGAGCCGGGCGCGCCGTCAGCCCGCTCGACAACCCCGACGGCACCAAGCCCGGCCTCGCGGTCGTCTCCTCGGACGCCGACCGCGCCGAGGCCCGTGAACTGATCGAGAAGGTCGCCGTGAAGGGCCGTGGCCCCAAGACGGGCTACGATCGGGACGAGTTCGGCGAGGCGTGGCTGGACACCGCCGACGTGCCGCTCTCCCGCAACGGCTGCGACACCCGCAACGACCTGCTGCAGAGGGACGGCGACGAGCTCGAGTTCCGTACCGGGTCCAACTGCGTGGTGGTGGCGATGACCCTCGCCGACCCCTACACCGGCAAGGAGATCGACTGGATCAAGGCGGACGCCGCCGAGGTGCAGATCGACCACGTGATGGCGCTGTCCTACAACTGGCAGATGGGCGCCTCGCGCTGGTCCCGGGAGAAGCGGGAGGCGATCGCCAACGACCCGCTCAACCTCCTGCCGGTGGACGGCCCCACCAACTCGGCGAAGGGCGACTCCGGCCCGGCGACCTGGGTCCCGCCGAGCAAGGCGATCCGCTGCGCCTACGCGGTCCGCTTCGCCCAGGTGTCACTGAAGTACGAACTCCCGGTCACCAAGGCGGACAAGGCGGCCATGCTGCGGCAGTGCGGAGGCTGACGGCGGCCTCCCTGGCCGCGGCCGCGACGGCCGGCGCGGAGCGGTGTCGCCTCGGGGCGGAGTGGGGCGGGGTGCGGCGGACGCGGCGAGGGGCCGCCCGGTGATCGGACGGCCCCTCGGAGTGGTGCGAGGAGTGGTGCGGTGCGTCAGAGCTTGACGTCCCAGAAGACCGACTCGTAGTCGAAGCTCGGGGAGACCTCGAGGACCAGGTTCGTGGTGCCCTTGGGCACCGAGAAGCCGAAGGTCTGCGTGGTCTTCTTGCCGGCGGTGACGGAGCCCTCGAACATGCCCAGGCTGTCGGCGTCGATGATGGACTCGGCGGGAGTGCCCTCCTCGCCGGCGGTGGCCTCGACGGTGCCCAGGGCCAGGTCGACGGTCGCGTCGCTGCCGTTGTTGATCTCGACGGTCACCTCGTAGGCGTCGTTGCCGGCCTCGTGGCCGACCGCGAACTCGTCCGGGGTGTACTTCTTGACGTCGGTGACGGTGGCCACGAGGCCGTCGTCGAACTCCATGCCGTCACCCAGCGCGAGCAGCTCGCCGTCCTTGGGAGCCTCGCCCTCGGCGCCCGGGTCCTTCGGGGCGGTCGCGGCGGCGTCCTTCTCGAGCTTGTCGAGTTCCTTCGAGAGGTCCTCGGCGGCCTTGTCCACCAGCAGGACGGTGAACACCAGGATGGCGGCGGCGGCCACGACGGAGATGGCGCCGAGGATCACACCGGTGAGGGACGCGCCCTTGTTGGTGGCCTCGCCCTTCTTCACCTTGCCCAGGCCGATGATGCCGAAGATCAGCGCCAGGAGGCCGAGGAGCCCACCGAGCCAGAAGAAGAGAATGGTGACGGTGAGCACGAGGCCGATGATTCCGAGAACCAGTGCGGTCGTGCCCATGCCGTTCTTCGGCTGCTGAGGCGCGACCGGCGGGGCCGGCGCGTAAGGCATCTGCTGGGACATTGAAGCTCCCCCTCCAAGGGTCGTAACTGCCCGCACGTTGTCGTGTCCACGTGTAGGCAGGGGCAAGCACATCACGAGCTGTGAACCGGATCAACCAGATTCCGCCCGCCGAGACGGTCTTGTGATGAAACATCGGGCCGACCTGTGAACATTCGGTCGGTGCTTCGGGACGGCCGGGGAAGACGAGGATGCGAGCGGTGCGCTCGCCGGCCCCTGGTGGTCCGTCTGGCGTGGGTAATCACAGCAGAGATTGTGAACGCGGTCAACCAGGTTCACAGACTGATGGCGGTACACGCTGTGAACATTCTGGTCACGTGGCTATGCTCAGGCACACCGAACGAGGGAGAGGGGCCCCGTGCAGGAGAACGCGACCGAGGTGACGGCGGCCGGCATCGCCCGGCTGGCCGGAGTGGGTCGGGCGGCCGTGAGCAACTGGCGGCGGCGGCACGCGGACTTCCCCAAACCGGTCGGGGGCACCGAGACCAGCCCCGCCTTCCTCCTCGGGGAGGTGGAGGAGTGGCTCCGCCGACAGGGGAAGCTCGCCGAGGTCCCGCTGCGTGAACGGGTCTGGCAGCAGGTCGCCGGTCACCCCGACGGCCCGGCCGCCGCGCTCACCCAGGTCGGCTGCGTGCTCCTGCTGGTGCACGAGCGCCCCACCCGCTGGCTGGAGGCGGCCGCCGGTTCCGACGAGCGGCTCGCCGCCCTGCTCCCGGCCGACCTCGCCCAGATCCTCGCGGTCCGTCTCGGCACCGCCGCGACCACCGCCGGTTCCCACCACGCCCTGAGCGACGACGGCGCCGCGGGCGGTGCCCCGGGCCCCGCCCCGCTGGCCCCGCCCGCAGTCCGCCCGCCCACCGGGCCGCAACTCCTGCCCTCCGTGCCCCTGTTGCGCGGCGCCGCCGAACTCGCGGCCGAGAACGGCGCACGCCACACCTACGAGTTCCTGCTGGACCGGTACGTCGACCCCCGCCACCACACCCTCACCCCGCCCGGTCTGGCCGACCTGATGGCCGACCTGGCGGGCACCGGCGGCCCCGACCGGCCCGGCTCGCCCCGTGTGGTCCTCGACCCGGCCTGCGGCACCGGCACCCTGCTGCGCGCCGCCGCCCGCACCCACCCCGCCCGCGAACTCCACGGCCAGGACAGCGCCCCCGCCCTCGCCGAACTCACCGCGCTGCGCCTCGCCCTGCACGCCCCCGGCCCGGTGCGCACCGCCGCCGCCGACACCCTGCGCGGCGACGCCTTCCCCGCCCTGCGCGCCGACGCCGTCCTGTGCCACCCCCCGTTCAACGAACGCAACTGGGGCCACGACGAACTCGCCTACGACCCGCGCTGGGAGTACGGCTTCCCGGCCCGGACCGAGTCCGAGCTGGCCTGGGTGCAGCACTCCCTGGCCCGGCTGCGCGAGGGCGGCACCGCCGTCCTGCTGATGCCGCCCGCCGCGGCGTCCCGCCGCTCCGGCCGCCGCATCCGAGCGGACCTGCTGCGCCGCGGCGCGCTGCGCGCCGTGATCGCCCTGCCGCCCGGGACCGCGCCCCCGCACAGCCTGCCCCTCCACCTGTGGGTGCTGCGCCGCCCCGGCCGGTCGCCCGTCCGCCCGGAGGTGCTGCTGGTCGACACCCTCGGCGCCCCGGCCGTCGCCCCCGGCGCCACCGGCCCCGCGTCCCGCTCCGGTCCCGACTGCGACGTCGTCCGGGAGATCGCCCTCGATGTCTGGCAGGCCTACGAGCGCACCGGCGCCTTCGCCGAGCGGCCCGGGGTGGCCCGCGTGGTCCCGGTGATCGACCTGCTCGACGACGACGTCGACCTGACCCCCGCCCGGCACCTGCCGCCGCCGGTCACCACCGAGGGTCCCGAGCAACTGGTCGCCGTCCGTGAACGCCTCGACGCCACCCTGCGACTCACCGCCGAACTGGCGCCGGCCCCCCCGCCGCCCGGTCCGGCCGCCCGCGAGGACTCCGCCACCGGCGGCTCCGGGCCGGTCACCACCGTCGGCGAACTCGTCCGGGGCGGCGCCCTCACGCTGGCCCTGGGCGGGACCGGCGGCCGCCGCGGCCTGCCCGTCCTCACCGACCTCGACGTGATCAACGGCACCGCCCCCTCCCCGCCCTCCCCGCCCGCCCCGGCGACCTCCTCCCGCGCGGCCGGCACGGGCGGGGCCGACGACGACGACGCGGCCGCCGCGGACGACGACACCGTGGTCACCCGCGCCGGGGACGTCGTGCTGCCCGTCTCCGGCGGCGAACCCGTCGCCCGGGTCGTCGACGAGGTCTCCGCGGGCGCGGCCCTCGGCCGCAACCTGGTGCTGCTGCGCCCCGACCCGGAGACCCTGGACCCCTGGTTCCTCGCCGGCTTCCTGCGCGGGACCGCCAACCACCGCCGCGCCAGCAGCTTCGCCTCCACCGCCACCCGCCTCGACGTCCGCCGCCTGCGGGTGCCCCGGCTGCCGCTGGAGGAGCAGCGCCGTCACGGCGAGCGGTTCCGCGCGCTCGACGAGTTCGAAGGCGCCCTGCGCCAGGTCGCCCAGCTCGGCGAGCGCCTGATCCGCGGTTCCTACGACGCCCTCACCGAGGCCGCGGCCCCGCCCCCTTGAGGCCCCCTCGGTCCCGGCCGCCCCCGGGCGCGCGTGCGTTCCCGGTCCGCCGCGGCCCACCGCTGCGATCCGGCAACGGATCCCGCGCTACGGGGCCGGGCGCGGGGGACCGGCAAGTACCCTGCTCGCAGCCGTCGGTACACACACAGGAGACGCCATGCAGGGCCTGGGCCATCACCAGCCGGTCACGCCGCCGCCGCCCACCGGTCTGCTGGTGTTCCTGCGGATCCTCTTCGTGACCGTCGCCGTCGGCAGCATCGGCCTGCTCATGTGGGTGCCGATGCTGCGGCTGGCGATCGTCACCCGCAAGGTGCTCGACTGGGTGCTCTTCGGCCTCTCGTTCGTCCTGCTGCTGGTCTCCTGCGCCCTGCTGATGTCCGAGCCCGACGACGAGGTCGACACCGCCCCCGAGGTCGTCGGCGTGCTGATGCTGCTGATCACCCTGGTCGCCGTCATCTCGTACTACCTGGTCGCGGAGATCCGGCACTACGAGCAGCGGCGCCGCCACCCCGGCGCGGCGTTCGGCCACGGCCACACCGGCGCGGGCACCGGCTACGGCTACCCGTACACGGGGAACCCCTACGGCTCCCCGCAGCCGCCCGGCACCTGGTCCGGCGGGCACACGCCCGCCCCGCACACCGCCGGCTCCCACATCCCGGCCCCGCACACGGCGGGCCCGCACACGCCCGCCCCGCACACCGCCGGCTCCCACACCGCGGTCCCCACGCCCTCGCACACCGCCACGCCCACGCCGCCCGTCACACCCCCCGTGACCCCCGCCCCCGGCGGCCGCATCGACCAGGTGCGCGCCGAACTCGACGAGCTCAGCGACTACCTGCGCAAGCAGGACGGCGGGCCGGAGAACGCCAGGTGACCACCACCACCGGCCGCGTCGTCGCCGGACGCTACGAACTGTCCACGCTCATAGGCCAGGGCGGCATGGGCCAGGTATGGACCGCCTACGACCGCCGCCTCGACCGCCGCGTCGCCGTCAAACTGCTCCGCCCCGACCGCGTGGCCGGCGCCGAGGCGGAGGAGCTGCGCCGCCGCTTCCTGCGCGAGTGCCGGGTCACCGCCCAGGTCGACCACCCCGGCCTGGTCACCGTCCACGACGCGGGCAGCGAGCGGGACGACCTGTTCCTGGTCATGCAGTACGTCGACGGAGCCGACCTCGCCGACCACCTCGCCGAGCACGACCCGTACCCCTGGCACTGGGCGACGGCCGTCGCCGCCCAGCTGTGCGCGGTGCTCAGCGCGGTGCACGCGGTGCCGATCGTCCACCGCGACCTCAAGCCGCGGAACGTCATGGTCAAGCAGGACGGCACGGTGACCGTGCTCGACCTCGGCGTCGCCTCCGTGATGGACAGCGACACCACCCGTCTCACCCACACCGGTTCGCCCATCGGCTCGCCCGCCTACATGGCGCCCGAGCAGGCCATGGGCGGCGCCGTAGGCCCCTACACCGACCTCTACGCCCTCGGCGTGGTGCTGCACGAACTGCTGTCCGGCGAGGTCCCGTTCGCCGGGACGACCGCGCTCGGCGTGCTCCACCGCCACCTCTACGAGCCGCCGCTGCCGGTCCGCCGGCTGCGCCCCGAGGTGCCCGAGGCGCTGGAACGCCTGGTGCTGCGGCTGCTGGAGAAGGACCCGCAGGCCCGTCCGTCCTCCGCCCAGGAGGTCTACGAGGCGCTGCTGCCCCTGCTCCCCGGCCGCGGGCTGCCCAGCGGCGCGCCCCTCGACCCCACCCGCCCCTTCCTGCGCCCGCACGCCCCCTGGCCGGACCGCGCCCGCACCCCCGCCCCACGGCCCGCGCCCCCCGCCACCGGCCCGGCGTCCCCCGGGGCGCCGAAGCCGGCCGTGGCCGACGCCGTCGACGAGGTCAAGCGCCTGCTCGGCGACGGCCGGATCACCCAGGCCGTGGACCTCCTCGGCGCGATCCTCCCGGACGCCGCCACCCAGCACGGCGAGCGTTCCCCGGTGGTGCGCACCCTGCGCAAGCTCTACGCCGCCACCCTGATGGACGACGGCCAGTACCGCCGCGCCCTGCCCGAGCTGCGCCGTCTCGCCGAGGAACGCGCCGCCGAGGCCGGCCACGACGACCCGCAGGCGCTCGGCTTCCGCTTCGACGCGGCGCTCTGCCTGGAACAGCTCGGCGAGGCCACCGCCGCGCTCGCCGAGTACCGGGCGCTGCTGCCCGCCTACGAGAACCCGTACGCGGGCGGCGACCGGTCCCGCGCCCACGACCTGCGCCGCCGCATCGGCCACCTCCTGCTCGCCCTCGGCGACCGCCAGGCGGCCCACGACACCCTCGCCCGCCTGGCCCTGGACGTGGAACGCCTCCACGGCCCGGCCCATCCCCTGGTCGGCGAACTCCGCCGCACCCTCCAGTGGCTCGGCCAGATGGGCGGCTGAACGGGAGTTCCACCGGTTCCCCCGGTACCGGCGGCGGCGGTGTCAGCCGGGCGTGACGCCGAAGTGCTCGCGTACCTGGCGGACGTTCGGCGGGCCGTTGAACCCGAGTTCCCCCGGGCCGACGACGATCGACCCGTCCTCGTTCCTGTACTCCTGCGGGGTGGCCCAACGGTCCTCGATGTCGGGCGACGCGGCGTAGGCCCGCAGGACCGCCTCCATCACCGTGACGGCCTCGGCCTCGGTGGCCGCCTCGACCACCACGTCACCACGCTGCCAGCCACCACCGAACTGGTCGCTGCAGTCGAACTCCGCGGAGCGGACACCGGCCGTCGACGTCGTCACCGAGGTGAACGCCTCCTCGCACCCGGCGGCACCGGACGAGCACGCCGAGACGGGCAGCAGCAGCGCCGCCGCCAGGACAGCCGGCAGCAACCGCGTTCGCACATGTCGCATCGTTCGGTCGGTCCTCTCCGTGATGTCCGGCCGGTCGCCGGCGTTCGGCCGGTCGCCGGCCGGCCGGGCGGGGTGACGGTCACGCGGCGTTCCCGGGCATCCCGTGGCCCCGCTGTACGACCTGGCACCGACCGACGCGAACGGAGTATGCCGTAGAGCCGGCGGCGGACGGACCGGATCGGGTGGATCACGTGTTCCTGCCGTGGCCCTCGTTCCCGCGGCCGGACAGGTCCTCGCGCGCCGGTGGGCGGGTGACGTTTCGGCGGGACGTCCCGATCGTTGGCACGACGTTGGCGCCGGGGGCTGGTTCACAGCCCCGGCGCTGCCTACCATCGATCACCGCAAGACTTTGTGCACCAAAGCACAAACTCCAACGGGAGGTTTCCTTGCAACGCCGCCGCCGTACCGCGCTCCTGCTTTCCGCCGCTCTCGCGGCGCCACTGCTCACCGCCTGCGGATCCGACGCGCATCCCGGCGCCGCGGCCGTGGTGGGCGGGGAGCGGATCACCCAGGCTCAGGTCGAGGAGCGGGTGCGTGAGGTGCGCGACGCGCAGCGCGCCGTCGTCACCGAGGACGAGCAGTACCGGCAGGTCGTCGCCCAGACGGGGACGCTGGCCCGGTTCACCGTGCAGGCCATGGTCCTCGACCGGGTGCTGCACCACGCCGCCGACGAGGCGGGCGTCACGGTCACGCCCAGGGAGGTCCAGGACCTGCGGACCAACCTGGAGCAGCAGCTCGGCGGCCGCCAGGGCCTGGAGAACACCTGGCTCCAGCAGTACGGCGTCGCCCCCGGGAGGCTGGAGGAGAACCTCCGCCTCCAGGTCGCGGCGAGCGAGCTGGCCCAGCGGCTGGGCACCGAGACCGACACCCCCGTGTTCACCGAGGCGCTGGCTGCCTCGTCCAAGGACCTCGGCATCGAGATCAACCCGCGCTACGGCACGTGGGACGCGGAGAAGAGCGCCCGGGCGGACCTGCGGACGCCGTGGGTGAAGGACGTCGAGGCCTGACCGGCCGCCCCCGGCCGGGTGTGCCGCGGCGCTGCGTTACGTTCGGAGGGTGAACGTCAACAGCCCCGAGGACACCCCCGGCCGCGTCGTCCTGCTCACCACCAGCCACCGGGTCGCCCCCGGGCTGCTGTCCTGGCCCGCCTGGCGCGTGCTGCGCGAGGCGGACCGGGTGCTCTGCGCGGACGACGCGCACCCGCAGCTGCCGTACCTGCGCGAGGCGGGGGTGACGGTGGAGGAGGCGTCCCTCTCCGCCGGGGAACTGGTCGACGCGGCGGACGGCGGGCGCACCGTGGTGGTGGTCGCCGGCGGCGAGGGCGAGCCCGCGCTGACCGACGGCCTGGCCCGGCTGGCCGGCTCCGGCCGCGTCCGGATGCCGGACCTGGAGCTGCTGCCCGCCTCCTACGACCTGCCGGGCGCCCGGCTGCTGGACCTGGTCCAGGTGATGGACCGGGTCCGCGCCGACTGCCCGTGGACCTCCCGCCAGACCCACGAGGGCCTCGCCAAGTACGCGCTGGAGGAGGCGTACGAGCTGGTCGAGGCGATCGAGACGGGCAACCGGGAGGAGCTGCGGGAGGAGCTCGGGGACGTGCTGCTCCAGGTCGTCTTCCACGCGCGGATGGCGGAGGAGGACGAGGAGGAGCCGTTCTCGGTCGACGACGTGGCGGGCGGTCTGGTCGCCAAGCTGATCCACCGGCATCCGCACGTCTTCGGCGAGGAGTCGGCGGCGACCCCGGAGGAGGTCGAGGAGCACTGGCTGCGGACCAAGGCGGTCGAGAAGCAGCGGTCCTCGGTCACCGAGGGCGTGCCGCTGGGGCAGCCGGCGCTCGCGCTCGCCGCCAAGCTGGCCTCCCGGGCCCGCAAGGCGGGACTGGACGCGCCGCTGCCGGCCGGTGAGGGCGTGGGGTACGAGCTGCTGACCCTCGCGGTCCGCGCGGAGGCGGCGGGCATCGACCCGGAGTCCGCCCTGCGCGCCGCGGCCCGCGCCTACCGCGACGCCATCCACACCGCGGAACACTGATCCCCCCACCCGGCGCGAGCCCCCGGGGCCGCCCCGGGTGACCTCACGCGAACCCATGCGCACCGCGCACCCCGGCGCACCGCGACGTGAACGCCGGACGGCCACGGCCGCGCGGGGCTGGACGAGGCCCCGGCCCCGCGCCGCGTACCGTCGTGGGGTGACCGAGCCGCACCCGACACCGCCCGCCCCGGAACTCTTCACCTGGGAGTTCGCCACCGACCCGTACCCGGCCTACGCCTGGCTGCGCGAGCACGCCCCCGTGCACCGCACCCGCCTGCCCAGCGGCGTGGAGGCATGGCTGGTCACCCGGTACGCCGACGCGCGGCAGACCCTCGCCGACCCGCGGCTGTCGAAGAACCCGGCCCACCACGACGAGCCCGCGCACGCCCGGAACAAGACCGGCATCCCGGGCGAGCGCAAGGCGGACCTGATGACGCATCTGCTGAACATCGACCCGCCCGACCACACCCGGCTGCGCCGCCTGGTCGCCAAGGCGTTCACCCCGCGCCGCGTCGCGGAGTTCGCGCCCCGCGTGCAGGAGCTCACCGACACCTTGATCGACGGCTTCGCCGCACGCGGCAGCGCGGACCTGATCCACGAGTTCGCGTTCCCGCTCCCCATCTACGCCATCTGCGACCTGCTCGGCGTCCCCCGCGAGGACCAGGACGACTTCCGGGACTGGGCGGGCATGATGATCCGCCACGGCGGCGGGCCGCGCGGCGGCGTGGCCCGGTCGGTGAAGAAGATGCGCGGCTACCTCGCCGACCTGATCCACCGCAAGCGCGAGGCGCTGCCCGCGGAGCCCACGCCCGGCGAGGACCTGATCTCGGGCCTGATCCGCGCCTCCGACGAGGGGGAGCACCTGACCGAGAACGAGGCCGCCGCGATGGCGTTCATCCTTCTCTTCGCGGGCTTCGAGACGACGGTCAACCTCATCGGCAACGGCGCCTACGCGCTGCTCACCCATCCCGCCGAGCGCGACCGGCTGCAGCGCTCGCTGGCCGCGGGCGACCACGCGCTGCTGGAGACGGGCATCGAGGAACTGCTCCGGTTCGACGGCCCGGTGGAGCTGGCCACCTGGCGGTTCGCCACCGAGCCGCTGACCGTGGGCGGGCAGCGGATCGCGGCGGGCGACCCCGTCCTGGTGGTGCTGGCCGCCGCGGACCGGGACCCGGAGCGCTTCGCCGAGCCGGACACCCTCGATCTGTCCCGCCGCGACAACCAGCATCTGGGGTACGGGCACGGCATCCACTACTGCCTCGGCGCCCCCCTCGCCCGTCTCGAGGGCCGGACGGCGCTGGCGACCTTGCTCACTCGGCTGCCCGACCTCCAACTCGGCGCGGCACCGGAGGAGTTGCGCTGGCGCGGTGGGCTCATCATGCGCGGCCTGCGGACTCTTCCGGTCGAGTTCGCTCCTGAGCCGGGACGAAGTGGAAGCAATAGCTCGACAGTTCTGTGATGTTCGCGTGTTCCTCGCGACATCGAGTTGTGATGGACGATGATCAGCGGCTACGTTCCCGCAGAGACGCGTCGACCCCCCGGCGGGATGCCGGCCGGGTCCGCGCGGCCATCGCAGTCGACGAAAGGCATCCGCATGCTCTCCGGAAACGGTCGTCACCGCCGCCCCCGTCAGGCGCCGGCGGTCGTCGTCGCGGCCGGCGTGACCGGGTCCGCACTCGCCCTGCCGCTCTTCGCGGCCACCGGTGCCAGCGCGGCCGAGGGGGCGACCTGGGACCGGGTCGCCGAGTGCGAGAGCGGGGGTGCCTGGAGCTCCGACACCGGCAACGGCTTCTACGGCGGCCTCCAGCTCAGCCAGGAGCAGTGGGAGGAGAACGGCGGCCTGTCCTACGCCTCCAACCCCGCCGAGGCCAGCCGTTCGCAGCAGATCGCGGTGGCCGAGCGCATCCTCGCCGAGCAGGGCGCCACCCCGTGGCTGGCCTGCGGCGCCATGAACGGACTGCGTGAGGACGGCCCGGCCGCCCGGGTGGACACCGGTGTGGACGCCCTGCGGACCGGTGACGTGACCGGCCCCGGCGCCTACGACGGCTCCGCGTCCGGCTGGGGCGTCGGCGGCGACCGTGCCGGAAGCGGGAACGCGGGCGGCGAGGCCGACGGCACCGCCGGTACCGGCAATGCGGACAAGAAGGACAAGAGCGGTGATTCCGGCGAGCGGGACGGTTCCGGTGACCGGGCCGACCGCTCCTCGGGTCATGACCTCTTCCCCGGGTCCGAGTACGCCCCCGAGGGCGACGGCGGGATCGCGGACCTCGGTCTGGACCTGGGCCTGGTGGACACCGGCACCGGAACCCCGGTGATCCCGGACCTGCCCGAACTGGGCGGCGGCTCCGGCGACCAGGGCGGTCACGGCGGCGACAAGGCCACCGAGGACGACAAGGCGACCGAGGGCGGCAAGGACAAGGGCGACTCCGACGGGAAGGGCGGCGCCGGCTCGGCCGACGAGGAGGATCCGCTCTTCGGGGGCGACGGCTCGCTCTTCGGCGACGACACGCCGCTGTTCGGCAGCGGCTCCGGCGCGCAGGAGGAGAGCACGGACGCCGATTCCGGCTCCGGGCGCCACCGCGGCGCCAGCGCCGAGGAGTCCGGCGAGGAGAGCGAGGGCGGCTCCTCCGGCCGTCACGCCGCCGTCGCGGAGACCTACACCGTGCGGGCCGGCGACAGCCTGGTGTCCATCGCCAGGTCGGAGGGTGTGAAGGGCGGCTGGCGTGCCCTCTACGAGGCCAACGAGGACCTGATCGGGAAGAACCCGGACCGCCTCGCGCCGGGCACGACGCTCACCCTCCCGGTCGGCTAGGCCGAAGACCAGGCAGGGTGAAAGTCGGGCAAAAGCGGGGGAGTTACCCACCTTTTCGTCCCGGAATGTCTGATTCCGGCGAAGTGAGAGATGGGTCTCAGAAGCCCTGATCGTCTTTGAAATCCCGGCCATGGCGTGGCTAACGTCGAACCGCTCGCTCCAGCGGCGGGCCCCGGCGGCCGTCACGCCTAATCCTGCCAACGGCCGTACGGGACTTGTCGTCGCGTCATGCGCCGCAGGCAGGAGCGGGGGAACCAGGTAAGCGCCGGGCCCGGTGGACAGTCCGCCGGGACCGGCTAGGGGTGAAGCCGCGCACCGGAAGGTGCGCGGCCGGGCGACCCTCATAGCCCGAACCCGACAGCTCACCTCGCAGGCGTCGGTGAGGGGATACCTCCATGTCGTTTACCTGCCAGGGCAAGCACCGTCGTCCGTCCAAGACCAAGCGCGCTCTCGCCGTCGCCGGCCTCACCGGCGCCGTCGTGGCCGCCCCGCTGCTCACGGCGGGCACCGCGTCCGCCGCCACGGAGTCCGAGTGGGACACCGTGGCCCAGTGCGAGTCGGGCGGCGACTGGTCGATCAACACCGGCAACGGCTTCTACGGCGGTCTGCAGTTCACCAACTCGACCTGGGCCGGCTTCGGCGGCACGCAGTACGCGGCCTCCGCCGACCAGGCCACCAAGGCCCAGCAGATCGAGATAGCCGAGAAGGTCCTCGCGGAGCAGGGCCCGGGCGCCTGGCCGCACTGCGGCACCGGCCTGTCCAGCGCTCCGTACCAGGGCGGCGCCGCCGAGGCCCCCGCCCAGGAGGCGCCGCAGCAGGAGGCTCCGGCCCCCGCGCCGCAGCCCGAGGAGACGGCGGCCCAGCCCGCCAAGGCCAAGAAGTCCGCGAAGGCCGAGAAGGTCACCACGCCCACCGGCGAGAAGGTCCTCAAGGGTGACGGCGAGTACAAGGTCGTCAAGGGCGACTCGCTCAGCAGGATCGCCGAGGAGCACGACGTCAAGGGCGGCTGGAAGAAGCTCCACAAGCTCAACAAGGACGTCGTCGAGGACGCGCGGCTGATCTACCCGGGCCAGATGCTCCACCTGAGCTGACCCGGTCCCGGGCCGGAGGTCCGAGGGGCGGACAGCCCTGAGATCCCGCGGTCACCGGAGATCCCGCCCCCGTGCGCGTCACCCTCGCGCACGGGGGCGGACCCATTTCCCCGCAATCCGCCTCGGGACTTTTTGTTTCGGGCCGGAACAATTAATCTCCTGTTACCCCTCCGTACGGGGGGCGACCGGCTGGCCGATCCCGCCCGGCCGGTTAGGCTCGGTCTCGCAGAGCCACGGAGGCTGTGCACCCCGTGCCGGACCAGGTGGTCCGGCACCACACGCGTCACATCCCAGAAGGAGATGCTCGTGCCGTCCATCGACGTCGTCGTAGCCCGGGAAATCCTGGACTCCCGAGGCAACCCCACGGTCGAGGTCGAGGTCGGCCTCGACGACGGCAGCACCGGCCGTGCCGCCGTCCCGTCCGGCGCCTCCACCGGCGCCTTCGAGGCCATCGAGCTTCGCGACGGCGACAAGAACCGCTACCTCGGCAAGGGCGTCGAGAAGGCCGTCCTCGCCGTGATCGAGCAGATCGGCCCGGAGCTCGTCGGTTACGACGCCACCGAGCAGCGCCTGATCGACCAGGCGATGTTCGACCTGGACGCCACCGACAACAAGGGCTCGCTCGGCGCCAACGCCATCCTCGGCGTCTCCCTCGCCGTCGCCCACGCCGCCGCCGAGGCCAGCGACCTGCCGCTCTTCCGCTACCTGGGCGGCCCCAACGCGCACCTGCTGCCGGTGCCGATGATGAACATCCTGAACGGCGGCTCGCACGCCGACTCCAACGTGGACATCCAGGAGTTCATGATCGCGCCGATCGGCGCCGAGTCCTTCTCCGAGGCCCTGCGCTGGGGCACCGAGGTCTACCACACGCTGAAGAAGGTGCTGAAGACCAAGGGTCTGTCCACCGGCCTCGGCGACGAGGGCGGCTTCGCCCCGAACCTCGGCTCCAACCGCGAGGCCCTGGACCTGATCCTCGAGGCGATCAAGGAGGCCGGTTACACCCCCGGCCAGCAGATCGCCCTCGCCCTCGACGTCGCCGCCTCCGAGTTCTACAAGGACGGCAAGTACCTCTTCGAGGGCAAGGAGCGCTCCGCCGCCGAGATGACGGAGTACTACGAGGAGCTCGTCGCGGCCTACCCGCTCGTCTCCATCGAGGACCCGCTGTTCGAGGACGACTGGGACGGCTGGAAGGTCATCACCGAGAAGCTGGGCGACAAGGTCCAGCTCGTCGGCGACGACCTCTTCGTCACCAACCCGGAGCGCCTCGGCCGCGGCATCGAGGAGGGCGCCGCCAACGCCCTGCTGGTCAAGGTCAACCAGATCGGTTCGCTGACCGAGACCCTGGACGCCGTCGAGCTGGCCCAGCGCAACGGCTTCAAGTGCATGATGTCCCACCGCTCCGGCGAGACCGAGGACGTCACCATCGCCGACCTCGCCGTCGCCACCAACTGCGGCCAGATCAAGACCGGCGCACCGGCCCGCTCCGAGCGCGTCGCCAAGTACAACCAGCTGCTGCGCATCGAGGAGATCCTCGACGACGCCGCGGTGTACGCCGGCCGCAGCGCCTTCCCGCGCTTCAAGGGCTGACCCCGCCGGGCCCCGGCAGGAGGCCCCAGGCCCCTGCCGAAGCCCGCAGGACCCCCGGCCGGCGCCACGGCTGGCACCGTGCCCCCGGAGCACCGCTCCGGGGGCACGCCCCTGTCCGCGCCCCGCCCCGCCCCGGCGTCACGTACCGTGTGCGGGGAAAGAGCACACGGACAGGCACGGCACGGCAACGGCACGGCACGCGGACGCCGACGGGGAGGCGCGGAGAAGATGGCGCAGAACCGGGACCGGTTCTCCACGACCACCCGGCTGCGGCTGCTCGGTGAGCAGACCGCCGCCCGCGTCTACCGCTCCCAGACCCGCCGCCAGGCCCGCCGTTCGCGGCTGACCGGCCGGGCCGCGCTGCTGGCCCTGGTGCTGTGCACCCTGATCGTCGCCCTGGCCTACCCGACCCGGCAGTACGTCTCCCAGCGTGCCGAGATCGCCGAGCTGGAGGAGGAGCGCGACGCCGCCCGTGAACGGGTGGAGGAACTGCGCGACCTCAAGGCGCGTTGGAAGGACGACGCCTACGCCGAGCAGCAGATCAGGAAGCGGCTGCACCACCTGCGGCCGGGCGAGACCGGTTTCACCGTGCGCGGCGCCGCCTCCGCACGGAGGCAGGACGCCGGCCGCCCGACCGCGGACCGCCCCTGGTACGCCGTCCTGTGGGACGCCGTCGATAATGCCGACAAGGCCGACAAGGCCGACACCGCCGCCGGGGCCGACGGCGCCGGCACCGCGGCCGCGGCCCGCTGAGCCCCACCCGTAGACCGAGAGAGCAGAACCCCAGGCATGGAAACGCCCCCGCCGCCCACCGAGCGCACCGAGCCCACCGAAGCGGACGTCGAGGCGTTCCAGCTCCAGCTGGGCCGCCCCCCGCGCGGCCTGCGCGCCATCGCGCACCGCTGCCCGTGCGGACAGCCGGACGTCGTGGAGACGGCCCCGCGGCTGCCGGACGGAACGCCCTTCCCGACGACGTACTACCTGACCTGCCCGCGCGCGGCCTCCGCGATCGGCACGCTGGAGGCGGACGGCGTCATGAAGGAGATGACCGAACGTCTGCGGACCGACGAGGCGCTCGCCGCCGCCTACCGGGCCGCCCACGAGGACTACATCCGGCGCCGTGACGAGATCGAGGTGCTGCAGGGCTTCCCCAGCGCGGGCGGCATGCCCGACCGGGTCAAGTGCCTGCACGTCCTGGTCGCGCACTCCCTGGTGGCCGGGCCGGGCGTGAACCCGCTGGGCGACGAGGCCCTCGCGATGCTGCCCGAGTGGTGGCGCAAGGGCCCGTGCGTCACGCCGGGCGCCTGCTCCGCCGACGCCGACGCGGCTGATGCCGGTGCCGGTGCCGGTGCCGGTGCCGAGGCCGCGGCCGGCGGCGACGGGGAGGCCGGCGCATGACCCGGGTCGCCGCCATCGACTGCGGTACGAACTCCATCCGCCTCCTGGTCGCCGACGCCGACCCGGCCACCGGAACCCTCACCGACCTCGACCGGCGGATGACCGTCGTCCGGCTCGGCCAGGGCGTGGACCGCACCGGCCGGCTCGCCCCCGAGGCGCTGGAGCGCACCTTCGCCGCATGCCGCGAGTACGCCGCCGTGATCGAGAAGCACGGTGCCGAGCGGATCCGCTTCGTCGCCACCTCCGCCTCCCGGGACGCCGAGAACCGCGACGAGTTCGTGGCCGGGGTCCTCGCCATCCTGGGCGTCGAGCCCGAGGTGATCACCGGCGACCAGGAGGCGGAGTTCTCCTTCACCGGCGCGACCCGGGAACTCGCGGGCCGCACCGACCTGGAGAAGCCCTTCCTGGTGGTGGACATCGGGGGCGGCTCCACCGAGTTCGTGGTCGGCGACGACCGGGTGCGCGCCGCGCGCTCGGTGGACGTCGGCTGCGTGCGGATGACCGAGCGCCACCTGGTCGACGAGGGCGTGGTCGTGGACCCGCCGACCGAGGAGCGGATCGCCGCGATACGGGCCGACGTGGAGGCCGCCCTGGACCTCGCCGAGCGGACCGTTCCGCTGCGCGAGGCCCGCACCCTGGTCGGCCTGGCCGGCTCGGTCACCAGCGTCTCGGCGATCGCCCAGGACCTGCCGGAGTACGACTCGCGGGCCATCCACCACTCGCGGGTCTCCTACGAGCGGGTCCGCGAGATCACCGGCCGGCTGCTGGGCTCCACCCACGCCGAGCGCGCGGAGATCCCCTCGCTCCACCCCGGCCGGGTCGACGTGATCGGCGCGGGTGCGCTGGTGCTTCGGTCGATCATGGAGCGGACCGGCGCGCGGGAGGTCGTGGTCAGCGAACACGACATCCTCGACGGCATCGCCTGGAGCATCGCCTGAGCGCTCGCTCATGCTCGCGCATGACATGAGTCACACAACCGGTGCGGACCGGGAGGGCAACCCTCCCGGTCCGCACCGTTTTGCACCCCGCCCCCGGTCCGCGGGCCCGGAGGGGTCCCGCGAAAGACCAGGGCGGATCCGGTCAACGCCTCATAAAATCCAGGGGGTTGATCATCGTCCGTGCGTCACGCGCAGGCGGCCCCGGTGAGGGCCCCGGCGGTGGTCCCGCGCAGTCTTCCGCACACGTCACGCATTTCGCCCCAGGAGGCATGCTCGTGCAGAAACGCCGTTACCTGGCAGTGGCCGCCGCTCTCGCCGTCACCTCACCGCTCGCCCTGGCCGCCGCCTCGCCGGCGTTCGCGGACCCGGCGCCGGTGGTCGCCGAGTCCGGCTCCGGCCGGAACCTGCAGGATGCCGTCACCGAGGCCCGCGCGGTCCACGTCGAGGCGATGCGGGCGCGCATCGAGGCCTACGACGAGGTCCTGGCCCTCCTCGAGTACGACAAGGACAACCCGCCCGCGCTGGTGGTCGCCGCCGAGAAGACGCGGAAGGTCGCCGAAGAGGCGAAGGCGGCGCTCGACGCGGCGGTCAAGCGGGTGGACGACGCCGAGGCCGCGCTGGCCGGGGCCGACGAGGCCGGGAAGGCGGCCGCCGAGCAGGAGCTGGCCGACGCCGAGCTCGCCCTCACCGACGCCCGGCAGCACCACCTCGAGGCGGCCGAGGCCGCCGAGAAGGCCGACACCGAGCTCGACGACGCCGAGGTCGCCGTGCTGCGCGACTACGAGCTCGCCAAGCAGGCCGAGAAGGCCGCCGAGGAGGCGCTCAAGAAGGCCGAGGCGGCCCTCGAGGACGCCAAGGACTGCAAGAAGGACACGTCGCTGAAGGCCACGGCGCTCGGCCTGCCCGAGCAGCTGGTCGCCGGCGAGCAGGCGACCTTCACCTTCCGGATGACCAACGGCAGTGAGCACACCCTCGACATCCGCCCGCTGACCTTCATCGTCATCGACTCCGGCGGCGACCAGGACGACCTGAAGGCCGAGTGGAAGGACGGCGACGGCTGGAAGGGCCTGGAGACCGCCGAGAGCCCCGACGTGGTCTTCGAGGGCGTCGAGCCCGGTGAGCGCGTGGACGTCCGGATGCGGCTGACGCTCGACAAGGATGCCGAGGAGGGCCACGCGGTGGCCGCCTTCGCCGTGGACCCGGCCGAGGGCTCGCTCCCGTGCCTGTACGGGCCGATGAAGACCTACGACCTGAAGGTGCTGCCGGCCGGCAGCACGCCCAGCCCCTCGCCGTCCGGGTCCGGCGACCCCTCGGCGAGCCCGAGCCCGAGCCCGTCCGGCTCCGGCACCCCGGGCGCCACCCCGCAGGGCGGCAGCACCGGCGGCGGTCTGGCCGCGACCGGTTCCGAGATGACCTCGGTCGCCCTGGCGGCCGCCTCCGCGCTGGTGCTGGGCGCCGGTGCGGTCGCCGCCTCCCGGCGACGCAAGGCGGGCGCCCGGACCTGACCGGCCCGTGGCCCACGGCCCGGCGGAGCGCACCCGCGCCCGCCGGGCCGTGGCATGTCCGCCCCACGTCAGAGCGGTGCGGGGCCCGTGCGGGACGTTCCGGGGCGCCTCCGCGGAAAACCTTCGTGAACTTCTTCACAAGGAATTGGCCCCTGGAGGGCGACAAGTGGGCCGAAGGGCCGTCCCGAGGGGGCGGAACCGGGGGTTCCGGGCGTTCGGGGGAGGCGTTCGCGGGAAGCCGCGGACGGTTGGCCGCACCGTTGTTTCGTGATCCTCACACCGCTCTTACATCGACAAGGAGCAGCTCACGGGCCATTGACAACGACAGTGGGGTGCACAGCGTTCCCCGCTGACGCAATGATCTGGATCACGGTGAGCCGCGCAGTGTAGCAGAGCACCGGTAGAAGCTTGTGAAGGGGCGCACGAAGGGCACCCGCTTACCGGGTGGATACTCGATGCCATGAGCACCACGGAGCGTCCCAGGATCCTCGTTGTAGGCGGTGGGTACGTAGGCCTGTACGCGGCACGACGCATTCTGAAGAAGATGCGCTTCGGTGAGGCGACCGTCACGGTCGTCGACCCGCGCTCGTACATGACCTACCAGCCCTTCCTCCCCGAAGCCGCCGGCGGCAACATCTCGCCGCGCCACGTCGTCGTCCCGCTGCGACGCGTGCTGCGCAAGGCCGAGGTGCTGACCGGTCGCGTCACCACCATCGACCAGGACCGCAAGGTCGCCACGGTCGCCCCGCTCGTCGGCGAGGCCTACGAGCTCCCCTTCGACTACCTCGTGGTCGCGCTGGGCGCGGTCTCGCGGACCTTCCCGATCCCGGGTCTGGCCGAGGAGGGCATCGGCATGAAGGGCGTGGAGGAGGCCATCGGCCTGCGCAACCACGTCCTGGCCCAGCTCGACAAGGCCGACTCGACGACCGACGAGGAGATCCGCCGCAAGGCGCTCACCTTCGTCTTCATCGGTGGCGGCTTCGCCGGCGCCGAGACGATCGGCGAGGTCGAGGACATGGCCCGCGACGCGGCCAAGTACTACAAGAACGTGTCCCGTGAGGACATGCGCTTCGTCCTGGTCGACGCCGCGGACAAGATCCTCCCCGAGGTCGGCCCCAAGCTCGGCCAGTACGGCAAGCAGCACCTGGAGTCGCGCGGCGTCGAGGTGCACCTGTCCACCTCCATGGACTCCTGCGTCGACGGCCATGTGGTCCTGAAGAACGGCCTCGAGGTCGACGCGGGCACCATCGTGTGGACCGCCGGCGTCAAGCCGAACCCGGTGCTCTCCCGCTACGGCCTGCCGCTCGGCCCCCGCGGCCACGTGGACTGCGCCCCGACCCTGCAGGTCCAGGGCACCGACTACATCTGGGCCGCGGGCGACAACGCCCAGGTTCCGGACCTGGTCGGCCGTGCCGCCGGCAACCCGAACGCCTGGTGCCCGCCGAACGCGCAGCACGCGCTGCGTCAGTCCAAGGTCCTGGGTGACAACGTCCTCTCGGCGATGCGCGGCTTCCCGCAGAAGGACTACAAGCACGCCAACAAGGGCGCGGTGGCGGGCCTCGGCCTCCACAAGGGCGTGGCGATGATCGTCATGGGCAAGATGAAGATCAAGCTCAAGGGCCGTCTCGCCTGGTACATGCACCGTGGCTACCACGGCATGGCCATGCCGACCTTCAACCGCAAGATCCGTGTCCTCGCGGACTGGACCCTCGGTGCGCTGACCAAGCGCGAGGTCGTCTCGCTGGGCGCCATGGAGCACCCGCGCGAGGAGTTCTACGAGGCCGCCAAGCCGGCGCCGGCCGTCCCGGCCGCGGCCACCGGCGGCACGTCCGAGAAGGTCGAGGAAAAGGCCAAGGCCTGACCTCCCGTCACCTCGTCGAGCCCGAAGGGGCTGCCCACCTTCCGTGGTGCGGGCAGCCCCTTCGGGCTTTTCGGGGTCCGCGACCGGTTGTCGCCGGTTGCGGGTGGTTGCCGCACGGTTGCTGGGGGTTGTCGCCGTTGCTTTTCGGCCGATCGTTTGCTTTTCGGACGCCGGTGGTCGACGGCGCCGATGTTTCGGGATGTTTCGGTGACGCGGCCTGTTTACAGGGGGTTCACACGCGCCCTATGGTCCCAAGTGGGAGCGCTCCCACCCCCACGTTTCAATGTCATGCTCCTGTCGCGCACGAGGCGGACGGCCCTGCGGCGCGTACACCGGCATGACCGGCGAAAGGTCACGTGCCGTGATCAGATTCACCCGCCGCTTAGGCGGCACGAAGCGCAAGACATCGTTGCTCACCGCGTTCGCCACCGCGCTTTCCGGTCTCGGCCTGGTGCTGATCGCCCAGGGGCCCGCCGAGGCCCACGGCGTGGCCATGTCCCCCGGCTCGCGGACCTACCTCTGCTACAAGGACGCGGTGTCCGGATCCGGCGGGGTCTCGCCGACCAACGCGGCCTGTGCCGCCGCCATCGCCCAGAGCGGCTCCTCGTCGCTGTACAACTGGTTCGCGGTGCTCGACTCCAACGCCGGCGGGCGTGGACAGGGCTACGTGCCCGACGGGACCATCTGCAGCGCCGGTGACCGGTCCCCCTACGACTTCAAGGGCTACAACCTGGCCCGCAACGACTGGCCCAAGACCCACCTGACGTCGGGTGCCAGCATCCAGCTGAAGTACAGCAACTGGGCCGCCCACCCGGGCGAGTTCCGGGTGTACATCACCCGCCAGGGCTGGTCCCCCACCTCTCAGCTGAAGTGGTCCGACCTGTCGCTGGTCCAGACCGTCTCCAACCCGCCTCAGTCGGGCTCGGTCGGCACGGACGGCGGCCACTACTACTGGAACACCCCGCTTCCGTCCGGGCGTTCCGGTGACGCGCTGATGATGGTCCAGTGGGTGCGGTCGGACAGCAACGAGAACTTCTACTCCTGCTCCGACATCGTCTTCGACGGCGGCAACGGTGAGGTCACGGGCATCCGCAACGGCTCGACCCCGCCGCCCACGACCCCGCCGCCCACCACGCCTCCGCCGACCACGCCGCCGCCCACCACCCCGCCGCCCACCGGGGGCGACAGCTCCTGCATGGCCCACTACAAGGTGGTGAACGCCTGGAGCGGTGGCTTCCAGGGCGAGGTCCAGGTCATGAACCACGGCACCGCCGCCACCAAGGGGTGGAAGGTCAACTGGACCCCGGGCAGCGGGACCAGCATCACCAGCCTGTGGAACGGCAGTCAGACCACATCGGGTGGAGCCGTGACGGTCTCCAACACGGCCCACAACGGATCGATCCCGGTGAACGGCTCGACCACCTTCGGGTTCACCGCCAACTCGACGGGCAACGACCTGCCGTCCGGCACCATCTCCTGCACGGCCTCCTGACCGCGCGGGACCGCACCTCCTGAGGGTGACGGGTCTGTGGGCAGCCGCCCGGCTGTCCACAGACCCGGCACGGGGCACCGCGGCGATTCGAGCGGACCCCTAGGGGCAAGAGGTGAAATCTCGTCAATCACCTGTTGACGAGGGTCACCGACTGCCCCAAGCCTGACGGGTGCGTACGGAACGACGGTTTCTGACGGGTC
Organism: Streptomyces abyssomicinicus; assembly: GCF_008974245.1. Classification (GTDB taxonomy): domain Bacteria; phylum Actinomycetota; class Actinomycetes; order Streptomycetales; family Streptomycetaceae; genus Streptomyces; species Streptomyces abyssomicinicus. The sequence goes on from NZ_BBZI01000011.1 coordinate 370,416, forward strand.
GTCAGAGGCCCGTAAAATAAGACAACTTCGTAGGTGTGCGGCTGTTCGAATGGGCTCCCGCCGCTAGGCTCAGGCCTCGCTGCGCGCCCATGACCGGCCCGGGTGGTGGAATGCAGACACGGCGAGCTTAAACCTCGCTGCCCCTCGGGGGCGTACCGGTTCGAGTCCGGTTCCGGGCACATCCGTTCAACCGGCCCTGATCTGTCGGAGGGCCTCCCGCGCCGGTGCGGCGCCCAGCCGGGCGCCGCACCGGCGCGGTGCGCGTGTCAGCCCCGGTGCGGTGCGGCCGGGGCCCTGCCCCGTCGTCCGGCGGGCCGCCCGGGCCGGGCGGGCCACAGGCGGGGCCGTCGCTTCGCCGCCACGTCCTCGACCCAGCCCACGGCGAGGACCGCCAGGGCGAGGAGCGGCCAGACCAGGGCGAACATCCAGACGTTGGACGTGCTGTCGAGGGCGGCCGACGCACGGTCGCTCTCCATGAAGGGGAGCCGGTAGGCCAGGTCGATGACCGGCGCCGTCGCCGTGATCGCCAGGTTGTGCCAGAGGTAGATGGTGACCGCGCGGTTGTTGGAGAGGGTCACCAGCCCGTCCCACTTCGCCAGCCGCCCCGGGAGCTCCCGCCAGGACGGGGAGTACTGGAGCAGGATCACCACGAAACCGAACGACCAGGTGGCCTGTGCCAGCGGGATGCCGTTGAGGTCCCAGCCCTCCGGGCCCGGGTGGGCCGACGCCCACCACAGACCGAAGGCCATCACCAGGGATGCCAGGGAGACCGAGACGTACCGCGGTATCCGTTGCAGCAGGCCGTCGTGGTGGGCGAAGCCCAGGACCCAGCAGGCGCCGTAGACCGCGAAGTCGGTGACCGCCTCGCCGGTCTCGCCGGGGATCGTCAGCACGCCGGTGCCGACGACGGCCGTCAGGAGGAGCGGGGCCAGCAGCGTCGGCCAGGGCGCCCGGCGGAACGCCCACAGCAGCAGCGGGGAGGCGATGACGAACCACAGGTAGGCGCGCAGGTACCACAGGGGACCCACCGCCTGGTCGGCCCAGCTGGGCTCCAGCCAGTCCACCGGGGCGCCGGCCTCCGCGGGGAAGGGCGGCGCCCCGAAGGGGAAGACGTAGTTGACCAGGGCCGCCCAGCCCCAGGCGCCGTCCTGGTCGGGGTCCTGGGACGGGTCCCAGCCGCCCGCGAACAGCAGCACCAGGGCCACCGCCGCGAACGCCCACAAGGGGGGAAGCAGGCGGCGGATCCGCCCGCGGATCACGGACGCGGCCGGCCGTTCCAGCGAACGCGCCATCAGCGAGCCCGCCAGCGCGAACATCACGCCCATCGACGGGAAGACCACCGTCAGCCAGGCCCAGCCGAAGCAGTGGTACGCCACCACGCGGACCAGGGCGACGGACCGCAGCAGGTCCAGGTACCGGTCACGGCCCGGCTTCCGGGCCGCCTCGGCCGGGGCCGCGGTCGGCGCCGCCCCGGCTCCGGGCACCGGCTCCGTCTGCGGCGTCCGCGCGTCCTGGCCGTGGCCGGGGTAGGGCGAACCCGCCCCTTGGCCGTCGCCCGCGTACGACGTCCGCGCGCCGGGACCGGTGCGGTCGTACGGCGTCCGGCTGCCCTGGCCTTGGCCCGCGTAGGGCGTGCGCGCGTTTTGGGCGGCGTGGTCCGCGTAGGGCGTGCGCGCGTCCTGGGCGGCGTGGTCCGCGTAGGGCGTACCCGCGTCCTGGCCGCCGTGGCCCGGGTACGGCGCACCCGTGTCCTGGCCGGTGTACGCGGCGTACCGCGGCTGCGGGTGCCGGCCGGTGTGGTCGGCGTAGGGGAGGGGTTCCGCGGCGTGGCCGGGGTGGCCCGGGTACGGGTGCGCGTACCGCTCCTCCGGCTCCGGGCCCGGGCCCGTTCCGTCCGTCTGTCCGTGCGTCATGCCACCGGCCTCCGGTCGTCGCCGCCCCGTACCCGCTGCTGCGGTATGACCCCGTCGACGGGCGCCCCCACGACGCCGGTCCGCCGCAGCTTCTGCCAGCGCAGCCGGCCGCCGGTCAGCGCGGTGATCCACGACTGGAGCAGCACCACGTACATGAGCTGGCGGTAGAGGAGCTGCTGCAGCGGCAGCGAGACGAGGTGGCTCATCCGCTCGCGGTCCAGGCGGAAGGCGTACGCCGCGCAGACCGCCTGGAGGGCGAGGACACCCAGCCAGGCCACGATCGTCTGCCGGGTCGGGCCGAAGACGACGCCGTAGAGCAGGAAGACGTCGATCAGCGGGGCCAGCAGCGGGGCCACGACCATGAAGAGGGAGACGAAGGGAAGGCCCACGCGGCCGAAGCGACCCGAGGGGCCCTTCTCGATCACCGAGCGGCGGTGCTTCCAGATGGCCTGCATGGTGCCGTACGACCAGCGGTACCGCTGGGACCACAGCTGCTGGACGGACTCCGGCGCCTCGGTCCAGGCGCGGGCGTTCTCGGCGTAGACCACGCGCCAGCCGGCCCGGTGGAGCGCCATGGTGACGTCGGTGTCCTCGGCGAGGGTGTCGTCGCTCATGCCGCCGATCGGCTCCAGGGCGGAGCGGCGGAACGCCCCGACCGCGCCCGGGATGGTCGGCATGCAGCCGAGGATGTCGTACATGCGGCGGTCCAGGTTGAACCCCATCACGTACTCGATGTGCTGCCAGGCGCCGATCAGGCTGTCCTTGTTGCCGACCTTGGCGTTGCCCGCCACGGCGCCGACCCTCTGGTCCGCGAAGGGCTGCACGAGTTCACGCACGGTGGAGGGCTCGAACACGGTGTCGCCGTCCATCATCACGACGATGTCGTACCGCGCGTTGGCCAGGCCCCGGTTGAGCGCCGCCGGCTTGCCGGCGTTGAGCTGACGGATCACCCGCACGTTGGGCAGACCCATCGCCTGGACGATGCCGGCGGTGCCGTCGGTGGAGCCGTCGTCGATGACGAGGACCTCGACCGGGTGGTCGCTGGCCATCAGGGAACGGACGGTGTTCTCGATGCACTTGGCCTCGTTGTACGCCGGCACCAGCACGGTCACCGGTTCGGTGACCGGCGGGCCCCAGCGGAAGTTCCTGCGCCGGACCCGGCGGGCGTGGGCGCCGGCGAGCACGAGCATCATCACGAAGCGCGCGATGACCAGGGTCCCGATGACCGCGAGGCCGGCCACCAGGGCGTCGGTGGTCCTCTCCGCGGCCTGCACCAGGAAGGTCCATGCCTTGCCCGTCCACAGGTCCGCCCCGGTGACCTCGCTGTGCGCGCTGGGCGCGTCCAGGGCCTCGGTGAGGTTCTCGAACCGGTAGCCCTTCTCCTTCAGTTCGGGCAGGAACCGGGCGAGGGCCGCGACGGTCTGGCTGCGGTCTCCGCCGGAGTCGTGCATCAGGACGATGGCGCCCTCGCCGTTCTCGGGCGTGGCGCGGCGGATGATCTCGTCGACGCCGGGGCGCTTCCAGTCCTCGCTGTCGGTGTTGTTGAGGACGGTGATGTAGCCGCGGCTGCCGATGTACTCGGTGACCGGCCAGGAACTGTCGTCCATGGCCGCGGCGAACGAGGAGTACGGGGGGCGGAAGAGCGAGGTGCGGATGCCCGCCGCGCCGGTGAGCGCCAGCTGGTTCTGGGAGAGCTCCCGGTCGATGCGCGCCTGGGACTGGAGTGCGAGGTCGGGGTGGTTGAAGGTGTGCAGGCCGATCTCGTGACCCTCGTCGACCATGCGCCGCACGAGGCCCGGATGGCGGGAGGCCATGGTGCCGGTGACGAAGAAGACCGCGTGGGCGTCGTGCTCCTTCAGCACGTCCAGCACCTTGGGCGTCCACTCCGGGTCCGGGCCGTCGTCGAAGGTGAGGACGAGCCGGTGGTCGGGCACGCTCAGGCTCTGCGTCCTCCCGGCGCGGGCGTCGATGACGGGGCCGCCCTCGAGGATCTCCTCCGGCACCCGGTCGGTGGCGGCGGGCGGCTGGACCCGGTGGTCGGCGAGGATCTCGCTGTGCACGTAGCCGCGCAGCATCAGCATCACGGTCATGACGACCAGGAACAGCGAGGGCAGCAGGTAGCGCAGGGGCAGCAGCGTGGGGGGCCGGCGGCGTGGACGGCGTCGGCGGCCACGGGAGGAAGGCCCGCGGCGGGTACGCGGTGAGGTCACGGGAAGTTCTCTGGGAAGGGGCGTCGGCGGTGCGGACGCCCGTGGGATCGGTGGGGGATTGCCGTGGCGGACGGTTATCGGCCGGCCGGGGCGGTGGGCGTCGCCGGCGCGAGGCCGGCGGAGGTGTCCGCGGCCGGTGCCGTGGGCGACGGCTCCGGTACCTGGTCCGTGGCGGCGCCCTCGAGTGCGGGGTCCGCGCCGGACGGTGAGGGAGCGGCGCCGTCGGAGAGCGAGGTGGGCTCCGGCTGCTCGGCCGGCGCGTCCAGCCGCTGTTTCTGTTCCGGAACCGGGAGCCAGGGCGCGGAGGAGTTCCCCGACAGCAGCGTGACCACGATGGCCACCGCGTAAACCGCGCAGACGAGGCCGATCAGCGTGCCGAGGCGCCGGAAACGCCTGCTGCGGCGGCCGGAGGAGTCCACGAAGACGGGACCGTCCTGCCCGGGCGCGGCCTCGGACCGCCGGGCCGGCATCCCGGCGTCCCGGCCACGGTCGCCGATGGAGACGGCCTTGAGCTGGACCGTGACCTCGATCGGCCGGTCGGCGTTCCGGCCCTCCATGGAAAGGGCCTTGAGCTGGACGGTCGCCTCGTCGGGCCGGTCGCCGGAGCCCGGCCGGACGCCGTGCGTCCGCCGGCCGTGCCGGTTGTCGTCAAGCCAGTCGTCCACTGCGACGCACACTCCCAAAAAACACATATCGGGTGCGCACGTGAACCCGAGTCGACGCACTTCTTTGCGGGAGCGAAAATCGGCGGTCCGAAATTCGCCACTGGCGCGCACTGCCTGAGCAGGCGTCAAGGGGGCGCGCGAGGCGGTGGGGTGGTGCCGCCTTCGGGAGTCTACTTTGTAGGGGGATATTAATGGAATGGCCGAAGTTGCTCGACCTCAGTCCGAAAGGTGACGAGGAAGATGAACTTCCGGTCTGTTGTGCCCGTCGGGTGAGGTTCCTGGGGCTGTGGCTACTGTGTGCCCATGAAGCGTGCCGGATGCCTGCTCCTCGCGTTCGTCCCCGTCGTCGTGACCGCAGGGGCCTATTTCTTCACGCCCGCACAGCCGGGGGGTGAAGGGCTGGGCGGTTCGGCCGCGTCCGCCGGCGCGCAGGGCCGGCAGGAGTCCAAGGCCGCCGCCGAGGGTGCCGAGGGCGCCGAGGACGCCGAGCTGGTCGACGGACTGCCGCCGGGGCTCGCCGACCCCGTGAAGAAGGAACTCGCCCAGCGGATCGTGGCGAGCGCCGTGAACTCCACGACCCGGTGGCGGGAGACGTACGGCTCCATCACGGACACCGGCGACGGGCGGGGCTACACCGCCGGCATCCTCGGCTTCTGCACGGGGACCCACGACCTGCTCGCACTCGTCGAGCGGTACACCGAGGACCACCCCGGCAACGGGCTCGCCCGCTACCTGCCCGCGCTGCGCGCGGTGGACGGCACGGACTCGCACGAGGGCCTGGACCCCGGGTTCACCGAGGCGTGGCGGGCGGAGGCGGAGGTGGAGGCCTTCCAGGCCGCCCAGGAGGCGGAGCGCGACCGCGCCTACTTCGACCCCGCGGTCCGTCTGGCCAAGCTCGACGGCCTCGGCGACCTCGGGCAGCTCGTCTACTACGACGCCATGGTGCTGCACGGCCCCGGCACCGAGAGGAACGGCTTCTACGAGCTCCGCGAACGGGTGATGGCCGATGCCGACACCCCGGCGGAGGGCGGGTCCGAGGAGGAGTATCTCGACGCGTTCCTGGACGTGCACCGGGCGGCCGTCGTGGCGAGGGAGCGGGGCGGTGACGACACCGGCCGTGTCGACACGACGCTGCGGCGGTTCCTCGACGACGGCAACTTCCGCCTGAGCACCCCGCTGGAGTGGCGGATCGGCGGGCGGACGTACCGGGCGGCGTGAGCTCCACGGGAAAAAAGCAAGCGCTTAGAAAAATGCGGCCGGTGTCACACCCCCATCACGGTGACCGGGCGGGTACGGGCCGGTAACTTCCCAGAAGGTCCGCCCCATCCGCAGCGAACGCCTCTGGAGCCGTGATGCCCGAAGCCGTGATCGTCTCAGCCGCCCGTTCCCCCATCGGCCGTGCCTTCAAGGGCTCCCTCAAGGACCTGCGTCCGGACGACCTGGCGGCCACCATCATCCAGGCCGCCCTGGCCAAGGTGCCCGAGCTGGACCCGCGGGACATCGACGACCTCATGCTCGGCGTCGGTCTCCCCGGCGGCGAGCAGGGCAACAACCTCGGCCGCATCGTGGCCGTCGAGATGGGCATGGACTTCCTGCCCGGCTGCACCGTCACCCGGTACTGCTCCTCCTCGCTCCAGACCAGCCGCATGGCGCTGCACGCCATCAAGGCCGGCGAGGGCGACGTCTTCATCTCCGCCGGCGTCGAGATGGTGTCCCGCTTCGTCAAGGGCAACTCCGACAGCCTCCCCGACACGCGCAACCCGCTCTTCGCCGACGCCGAGGCGCGCACCGCCGAGGTCGCCCAGCAGGAGGGCACCACCTGGCACGACCCGCGCGAGGACGGCCTGGTCCCCGACCCCTACATCGCGATGGGCCAGACCGCCGAGAACCTGGCCCGCCTCAAGGGCGTCACCCGCCAGGAGATGGACGAGTTCGGCGTCCGCTCGCAGAACCTCGCCGAGAAGGCCATCAAGGACGGCTTCTGGGCACGCGAGATCACCCCGGTCACGCTGCCCGACGGCACCGTCGTCTCGGCGGACGACGGCCCGCGCGCCGGCGTCACCCTGGAGGGCGTGCAGGGCCTCAAGCCGGTCTTCCGCCCCGACGGCCTGGTCACGGCCGGCAACTGCTGCCCGCTCAACGACGGCGCCGCCGCCCTGGTGATCATGTCGGACACCAAGGCCCGCGAGCTCGGCCTGACCCCGCTCGCCCGCATCGTCTCCACCGGCGTCTCCGGCCTCTCCCCGGAGATCATGGGCCTCGGCCCGGTCGAGGCCTCCCAGCAGGCGCTGCGCCGGGCGGGCCTGTCCGTCAAGGACATCGACCTGGTCGAGATCAACGAGGCCTTCGCCGCCCAGGTGATCCCCTCCTACCAGGACCTCGGCATCGACCTGGACCGCCTGAACGTCAACGGCGGCGCCATCGCCGTCGGCCACCCCTTCGGCATGACCGGCGCGCGCATCACCGGCACGCTGATCAACTCCCTCCAGTGGCACGACAAGCAGTTCGGCCTGGAGACCATGTGCGTCGGCGGTGGCCAGGGCATGGCCATGGTCATCGAGCGCCTCAGCTGACCTCACGCGCGCGCCCTCCGGGGCGCGGCGTGCGACGGCCCCGCCCCCCGGTTTCTTCCCGCCGGGGGGCGGTGCCGCGTGCTCTGCGGGACGCGACCGGTGCCGTCCCGTGACCCAACCTCCGCCAGGATGTGACCTATCTCCCTCGCGGCCCGTCACGGCGGGAGAACGCGCAGGTCAAGCGGCCTACGCCGGTCGATGCGCCCCCGTCGTGCGCCCGATTCGCGGTGGTTCGCACTGACAGGCGGGGCGTGCAGGCGTCAAGCTCGATGGTGGAACTCGATGTAGGAAAGTCGGGGTCGACTCGTACGGGGGTGCGCCGGTCGTCGTCCGGTGCGTTTGTTCGTGGAACCGGGAGTACGTCAGTGAGCGCCATGCAGACCGCCCTGCTGGTCATCTCCGCCGCCGCGTGCGCCGTGGGAGCAGCCGTCCTCGTCGCCCTGCGGCGCCTGCGTCGGGAGTTCGCCGCGGTGCGCGCCGAACTCGAGGCCGCCGTGGGACCCGCCGCCTCCTCCTCCGGCTCCGCCGGACGGGACGGTGCCGGCGCCCGGGTGCCGGCCGCGCGGCCCGCCTCCGACGCCGAGGAGATACGCGCCGCCGTCGCCGAGGCGCTCGCCGAGGAGCGGGAGCGGGAGCTGGCCGAGGCGCGTGCCTTCTGGGCCGCGCAGGAGGCGCGGGACGCGTCGGAGGCGCGGTCCCTGCTGGGGCTGCCGCAGGACGGCGAGTTCTTCCTGCCGCACCCCGCGGACTTCGCCGGGCTGGAGCTCGACGCCGAGGGCGAGGGCGAGTCCGCCGAGCTGGCCGCCGCGCGGCGGCGCCACCCCTCCCACCCCGACTTCACCCCGGCGGGGGCGCAGTCCCCGACGATCGCCGACGACGAGCAGACGCTGGCGCGGCTGGAGGAGCTGGCCCAGGCGGAGACGCCGCTGGCGGACGTGCGGCCGGGGCCGATGGGGACGCTCGACGTGTACGAGTTCGCCGACGGTACGACGCTGTGCGTGACGCCCGGGCACCGGGAGACCGCGGAGCGGCTCGCCTCCGCCGTCCGTGACGGTGAGGCCCCCTCCCTGCTGGGCGGCTCCGGCATCTCCGGCGGCTACGTCCTCACCTTCACCTGCGGCCCCACCGACAACGTCTGCGTCCTGGCCGACCGCGTCATCGCCTCCCTCTGACCCCCCCGAGGCGCCCAGGCCGCGCCCTTCCCGCCCGCGGGCCGTGCCGCCATGCGGTACGTGGTCCGTACCGTCCCCGCCTACGCCAATCGTGCCGCCGCGCGGCGCGGAGCTCCCGCCCTTCCGTCTGCGGGCAATCGTGCCGCTGACGTACGCACGCGGCGGCTCGCTCCGCGGAACGTAAGCCCCTGGGAAGGGGGCGGGTCGGGGGATGAACAGTGCTGTCCGCCTGGCCCGGACTTGAGCACGCCGCAGTGAGGTCACGCGTGTACGGAACCGCCCGCTTGCGCGTGGTGGATGGGACCGCTCGCCGCGGAGGCCGGGGCCTGCGCCCGCCCGTGCCGCCCCCTGGGCGGCCCAGCCGCCCGCAGGGGGGGCGACAGCACCTGCCCGTTGGGCGGTGCGGCAGCACGGGCGGCGGCCCGGCCGCCCGCAGGGGGTGTGGCAGCACCTGCCCGCGGGGCGGTGCGGCAGCACGGGCAAGGTGACCGTTCAGTCGCCCGCAGGGGTGGGGCGGCAGTGAGGCAAGGGTGAACGTCCAGCTACCCGCGGGGGGTGCGGCATGCGCCCGCAGGGCCGCTGTGAGGAGCGGGCCGCTCGGCGCGCCGCAGGGGGCCCGTGGACGCGGGGCCGTGCCGTGTGGGCGGGGGACTGTCGCGGGAACCGCCGCGCCCCCCGTTGCCGGGGGGCCGGGACGACGGCGGTTCCCGCGATGGACGCGGACCGGGTCAGGACCGGGCATCGCGCGTACCGGCCGAGGCGGGGAGCCGCTCCCACTCTCACCGGCAGGAACAACCATGCCGGACCCGTGTTAACCCCATGCTGCGCGCACGTGACGCGCGAGTACCACTTCCGGCAACGCCGACGCCGCCGTCAGCGCTCCCCGCCCTTCGCGAGGAAGGACAGCAGGTCCTGCCGGCTGACGACCCCCGTCGGCTTGCCGTCCACCAGCACGATCGCCGCGTCCGCGGACCCCAGCACCGCCATCAGGTCCTCCACCGGCTCACCCGACCCCACCTGCGGCAGCGGCGCGGACATGTGCCGCTCCAGCGGGTGGTTCAGCTCCGCCCGCTTGGTGAACAGCGCGTCCAGCAGCTCCTTCTCGACGACGGAGCCGACGACCTCCGCCGCCATCACGTCCGGGTGACCCGCCCCCGGCTTCACGATCGGCATCTGCGAGACGCCGTACTCGCGCAGCACCTCGATGGCCTGGCCGACCGTCTCGTCGGGGTGCATGTGGACCAGCGACGGCATGCCGCCGTCCTTGTCGTCGAGCACGTCGGAGACCCGCGCGCTCGGGCCGCTGTCCTCCAGGAAGCCGTAGTCGGCCATCCACTCGTCGTTGAAGATCTTGCTCATGTAACCGCGGCCGCTGTCCGGCAGCAGCACCACGACCACATCGTCCGGGCCGAGCTTCCTCGCGACCTCCAGCGCCGCCACCACGGCCATGCCGCAGGAGCCGCCCACCAGCAGGCCCTCCTCCTTGGCGAGGCGGCGGGTCATCTGGAAGGAGTCCTTGTCGGAGACCGCGACGATCTCGTCGGCCACCGTCCGGTCGTAGGCGCTGGGCCAGAAGTCCTCGCCCACGCCCTCGACCAGGTACGGGCGGCCGGAGCCGCCGGAGTAGACGGACCCCTCCGGGTCGGCGCCGATCACCTTGACGCGGCCCTCGCTCGCGTCCTTCAGGTAGCGGCCGGTGCCGGAGATCGTGCCGCCGGTGCCCACGCCCGCGACGAAGTGGGTGATCCTCCCCTCCGTCTGCTCCCACAGCTCGGGGCCGGTGGAGTGGTAGTGGGAGAGCGGGTTGTTCGGGTTGGAGTACTGGTCCGGCTTCCAGGCGCCGGGGATCTCACGGACCAGGCGGTCGGACACGTTGTAGTACGAATCCGGGTGCTCGGGGTCGACGGCCGTCGGGCAGACCACGACCTCCGCGCCGTACGCGCGCAGTACGTTGATCTTGTCCGTGCTGACCTTGTCGGGGCAGACGAAGACGCAACGGTAGCCCTTCTGCTGTGCCACGATGGCCAGGCCCACGCCGGTGTTCCCGCTGGTCGGCTCGACGATGGTGCCGCCCGGCTTCAGCTCGCCGCTCTGCTCCGCCGCCTCGATCATCCGCAGGGCGATGCGGTCCTTCACCGATCCGCCGGGGTTGAAGTACTCGACCTTGGCGAGGACCGTGGCCTCGATCCCTTCGGCCACCCTGTTGAGCCTCACCAGCGGCGTGTTGCCGACGAGACTGATCATCGAGTCGTGGAATTCCACCGTTGTCTCCGGTCGCTTTCGTCATTGATGCGGTGGGCCCCACCCTACGGGCCCTGACCGACCGTCGCGGACTCGTCACGATCGCGATTGGCGGACCACCTCCACGGGGCAAGCAAGGAGTAACCGGGCGGTACGGGGCGCCGGCGACGAGGAGGTGGCGGCGAGGGATGTCGAGCACGTCGAGGGCACGCGTGGCCCGGCGGATCGCGGCCGGAGCCGCGTACGGCGGGAGCGGGATCGGTCTGGCGGGCGCCGCGGCCGCAGGACTGCTGCTGGCCGAGATCCATCTGGCCCGGCGGACGGTGACCAACGGGTACGACCCGCACGTTCCCGGCGCCGACGGGCTGTACGGGGCGGGATTCGCCACACCGGTGAACCCGCCGCTGCGGCTGGTGATGCTGGGCGACTCCACGGCCGCCGGGCAGGGCGTCCACCGCGCCGGGCAGACGCCCGGCGCGCTGCTCGCCTCGGGGCTGGCGGCCGTCGCCGAGCGGCCGGTCCGGCTGCGGGTGGTGGCGGTGCCCGGGGCCACGTCGGAGGACCTGGAACGGCAGGTGTCCGAGGTCGTCGCCGGCGGGGACGGGCCGCCGGACGTCTGCGTGGTCATGGTGGGCGCCAACGACGTCACCAGCCGGACCCCGGCCACCCGCTCGGTGCGCTGCCTGGCGGCCGCCGTGCGGAGGCTGCGCACCGCGGGGGCGGAGGTGGTCGTCGGCACCTGCCCGGACCTGGGCACGGTCGAGCCCATCCAGCAGCCGCTGCGCTGGCTGGCCCGCCGGACCTCCCGGCAGCTCGCCGCGGCCCAGACCATCGGCGCGGTGGAGCAGGGCGGCCGGACCGTGTCGCTCGGCGACCTGCTGGGCCCCGAGTTCGCCGCCCATCCGCGTGAACTCTTCGGCCCCGACTCCTACCACCCCTCCGCCGAGGGCTACCAGACGGCGGCGATGGCGGTGCTGCCCACCGTCTGCGCGGCGCTGGGGCTGTGGCCCGCGGAGGAGGAGCGGCCGGACGCCACCCGCGACGAGGGCTTCCTGCCGGTGGCCCGTGCCGCGGCCGCGGCGGCCGAGGAGGCGGGCACCGAGGTGACCGCCGCCTCGCCCGGAGGTGTCCGCGGGGCCTGGGCGCTGCTCAAGCGGCGGCGGCGCCGCCGGGTGAACCCTCCACCGGCGCCGGAGCCCGCCCCGGCGGAACTCCGCGGGGGTCTCGGGGGTCTGCCCGGCATGGGCCGGGGCCCGGGCCGGGCATAGGGAGGACGCGTAAGGCGTTGCATCGCGAGGGAGGGGAAGGAAAGATCCTACCCAAGCAGTAGAGGCAAGTTTTTGCCTGTCCATTACTCTTGAGCCCAAGGCCGCGCAAGGTGGCCATGGAGGAGTGAAATGAGGAGCAGCAACCCGGTCTTCTCGCGACGGGGGTTCAGCCGCGACAACGGCTACGCGGGCTTCAACACCGCGCCGCAGGCCGGGGGAGCAGCTGTCGGCACGCAGGGTGCCAACCCGTACGCGCAGAACCCGCAGGCGCAGAACCCGTACGCGCAGAACCCTTACGCCCAGCAGGACGCCGCCCAGTACGGTGCCCCGCAGGCCCCGGCGTCCGCCGGCCGCATGACGATGGACGACGTCATCATGCGCACGGCGACCACGCTCGGCGTCCTGATCGTCACCGCCGCGCTCGCCTGGGCGCTGCTGCCGGTCGACATGGGCAACATCAACCGTTCCTACGGCATCGCGATCGGCGCGGCCCTCATCGGCTTCGTGCTGGCGATGGTCCAGTCGTTCAAGCGCAAGGCCTCGCCGGCGCTGATCCTGACCTACGCGGCCTTCGAGGGCGTCTTCCTCGGGGTCCTGTCCAGCATCGTGGACACGCACATCGCGAGCGGCGCGGCCATGCAGGCCGTGCTCGGCACGATGGCGGTCTTCGCGGCGGTCCTGTTCGCGTACAAGATGCGCTGGATCCGGGTGAACCGCCGCTTCGCCGGCTTCGTCATGGCGGCCGCGCTGGGCTTCGTCCTGCTGATGATGGTCAACATGCTGTTCGCCGTCTTCGGCGGCGGTGACGGCCTCGGCTTCCGCAGCGGCGGCATGGGCATCATGTTCGGCGTCATCGGCGTCCTGCTCGGTGCCTGCTTCCTCGCCCTGGACTTCAAGCAGGTCGAGGACGGCATCGCCTACGGCGCGCCGCGCGAGGAGTCGTGGATGGCCGCGTTCGGCCTGACGCTGACCCTGGTCTGGATCTACACGGAGTTCCTCCGTCTGATCGCGATCCTGAACAGCAGCGACTGATCACCGCTCCTCCGCTCGAGCGAGGAAGGGCCCCGGGTCTCCCGGGGCCCTTCCGGCGTTCCGGGGCCCTTCCGGTTTCCCGGGGTGCGGGTGCGGCTCGGGCGCGGGTGGGGCCGGAAGGCCGGCGTGGGGCGGCGTAGGCTCACGGTGTGGTTGATACGACGCCCCTGACCCGTGCCGTGGAACAGTTCGCCGACCGGCTGCGCGCCGCGCCGCAGAGCCGGCTGCAGCGCGGGGCGGCGGGGGAGGCGCTGGGCCTGGCGCGGGAGCTCGCGGTGCGGGCGCAGCGGCTGGAGGCGCCGGGCGTCCCGCCGCGGGAGATGCCGGACGCGGGCATGTTCGCGGTCGCCGACCAGTTGACCGTCGCCGCCCACGACCTGGCCTCGGTGGCCCCGGACGACTCCGAGATCACCGAAGCCGCCCACCTGGTGACCGAGGCCCAGCACCGCGCGGGCGTCTGACACCCGGGGGCGGGTGCCGGGGCCGCGGGCCCCGGCCCGGGTCAGTTGTGGTGGGTGCGGCGGCGGGACGGGGAGAAGCCGCCGGTGACCTGGACCGCGTTGACGCCGACGATGCCCAGCCAGGCGACCAGCAGGCCCGGCAGGCCCGCCGTCCCCGCCCCGATCGCGGACAGCGGAACCGCCAGCACCAGCGACACCATGCCGAAGCCGTACCGCTCGCCCCAGCCGTCCCCGGCCGGCCGCGCGGCGGCGGGCGCGGGGGCCGTCCCCCCGGCCCGCACCGCGACCACCCGTTCCTCGCCCTCGCGTCGCCGCATCCGCCGCTCCACCCGCTCCAGGAACGACTCGATCAGCGCGTCCTCGTACTCCGGGCCCAACTCCTTGCGCGCCTCCACCGTGGCGGCGAGGTCCTGGGCCGTCTCCCCGCCCCGCGCGCGGGCTGCCGCGTCCATACCGGTCATACGGCCGAGGCTAGGGCCGCGCGCCCCGGACGTCAGTAGGGCTAGCCCCACCGTGCGGGTCCCACCGTGCGGGCCGGTGCGGCCGGTGCGGCGTCTCGCCGGGCAGACGCCCCCTCCCGTCCGCGCGCCGCGCTGAATAAAGTCATGCGGAGTGATCCGCCGGGAGAGGGAGTATGCATGAGCACCACCACCGGGAGCCCCGCCGACGCCCGGCTGCGGGCGCTCTTCGAGGGCCGGCGGCTCACGCCCACGCAGCGCCGCATCGCGCACTGCATGGTGCGCCGCGCCGCCGAGATGCCCTACCTGTCCAGCGTGGAGGTGGCCGAGCTGGCCGGGGTGAGCCAGCCCTCGGTGACCCGCTTCGCGGTGGCGCTCGGCTTCGACGGCTACCCGGCGCTGCGCCGCCGCCTGCGCGAGGTGCTGCCCGTGCCACAGGCCGCCCGGCCCGAGGAGGAGAGGGCGCGGACCAACGCCTACCAGCGGGCCGTGGAGGCGGAGATCGACAACCTGCGCCGCCTCGCCGACGCGCTGGCCGACCCCGGCCCGGTCCGCGAGGCGGGACGGCTGCTGGCCGCCTCCCGCCCGCTGCCGGTGCTGGGGCTGCGCGCCGCGGCTGCCCAGGCGCACGGGTTCGCGTACTTCGCGGCCAAGGTGCACCCGGACGTCAGGCTGCTCACCGAGGGCGGCTCGATGCTCCACGACCGGATCGACGCGGCCCGCCGGGCCGGAGCGGACGCCCTGCTCTGCTTCGCGCTGCCGCGCCACCCGAGGGAGACGGTGGAGGCGCTGGCCCACGCCCGGGAGGAGGGCCTGACCGTGGTGACCGTCGCCGACTCCGCGTTCGCCCCGGTGGCCGCCGTCTGCGACCTGCTGATCCCGGCCGCGGTGGGCACCGGCCTGGCCTTCGACACGGCGTGCGCGCCGATGCTGCTGGGGCGGGTGCTGCTGGAGGCGATGTGTGACGGCCTGCCCGACGCGCAGGCCAGACTGGAGGAGTTCGACGTCCGCGCGGCGGCCCGGGGGCTCTTCGCCGAGTAGGCGGCGCGCGGCCACGCCCGCGTCCGTCCGTCCGCGGAGCCGACCGTCCGCCGCCACCGCCACCGCCGACGCCCGTCGGCCGTCCTCACGCGCATCCGTCCGTCCTCACGCGGATTTGAACACGCCATGACTAACCTGCCGGTCGAACAGGTCCCGACGGGGACCCGTCCGCGTCCCGCGGACGGAAACGGAGCGGAGCTCGAGGAGACGAGGAGGCGGATCGTGGCGCGCGGAGGTCAGGGACTGGCCCGGGTGGCCGTGGTCGTACGGGCGGGGGCGGCACCGATGTGGTGGCTCGGGGTGCTCGCGGCCGGAGTGGGAGTGCTGCTGCCGGGGCTGACCGGCCGGCGGATCGGGCTGTACGCGGGGGCGCTGCTGTTCCTGGTGACCGCCGTCCTGGTGGGGGCCGCGGGGCGCAAGCGGTACGCCGCGCTGGTGAAGGCCGCGGCCAAGGCGGGACGCAACGACCTGCTCCAGGACCGGGCGGTGTCGGCCCGGGGGTGGCGGCGCGGGCACGCCTGGTGGCTGCTGCTCGCCTTCCTCGCCGCGGTGGGCTCCTCGTTCGCGCTGCCGGCGGCCGGCGGCATGACACTGGCCGGCGCGGGCGCCGGACTGTGGCTGAAGGCGGCCTGGCTGGGCCGCCGGGAGCGGGCCGGCGAGGTGCTGCTGTGGGTGCGGGTGGACTGGCTGCGCCGCGGCGGCGCCCCGGCCGGGAAGACCGTCCGGGGCTACCGCTTCACGGGTGTCGCGGCGGGCGACGCGTCCCCCGGCGGGGCGCGGCGCCGCCGTACCGCGGTGCCTGCCTGACCGGTGTCCGCCGGGGCTCAGACCTCCAGCTCGGCCTCGATGCGCTTGAGCTGGTGGCGGGCCATCGCCAGGTTGGAACGGCTGGCGTCGAGCACCAGGTAGATGAAGAGGCCGTTCCCGCTCCGGCCCTTGAGCAGCCGGATCAGGTGGTACTGGTCGCTCAGGGTGATCAGGATGTCCTCGATCTCGGACTGGATGCCGAGATGCTCCATCGCGCGCATCTTGGCGCGCACCACGTCGGTGTTGCCGGCGGCGGCGACGTTCAGGTCGAAGTCCTTGCTGCCGCCGAGCGTGCCGAGCGCCATGCCGCTGGTGTAGTCCACCAGCGCGACGCCGGTGGCGCCCTCGATGGTGGTCAGGGCTTCCTTCAGGGCGGTCTCGGTGCTGGCCATTGCGGTGTTTCCTCTCAACTGTGGGTGGTGGGCGCGGTCGCCTCGGCGGTGCGGGACGGGCGTGCCCGGGTGGGTACGGACGCGGGGGTCGTGGTGGCGCCGGTGGCGCCGGGAACCACGGCCGCCGCGGTGACGGTGGCGGGGGAGAGGGGCGCGGGGTCGAGGGCCGGGGGGACGGAGCTCTGCCGGTCGACGAGCTCGCCGATCCGGGCGGCGCTGCGACGCCCCTCCAGGTGCAGCCGCCCGAGGTTCACCGCGTCCTCGCAGAGCAGGGTGAGCACGGTCGAACGGCCGGCCGCGTAGGTCGCCAGGTAGCCCGAGTCACCGCGGACGACCAGCTCGGACGGGGTGCCGCGGCCGGTCCCGTCGGCCAGCCGGAGCACCGCGGCGAGCACGGTGGTGGTCAGCGCGGCGGCCTCCTCGGCGGCGACGCCGGGGGCGTCGTCGGCCAGCACCGTGCCGTCGGCGCAGGTGGCGAGGGCGCCGGTCAGCCGGGGCAGACGGGACCGGAGCCGGCGCAGCTCCGCCCGCACCTCCGCCTCGGCGGCCGGCTTCTGCTTCCTCTCGGCCCGCTGACGGAGGGCGCGGATCACAGGGTCTCCAAGGCTGCCCGGAGTCTTCTGAGCAGGGTGAGGTCGGGGTCGGCGAAGGACGTGGGCGGCATCTGCGACGGTGCGGCCACCGGGGTCCGCGGGGCCGGAACCCCCGGTGTGGACGCGGCGGCCGCGGACCGACCGGCCACCGCGGTCACGGAGGTCGCCGCGGTCACCGGGGCCACGGAGGTGAGCGGCTCCGCCGGGTGAGCCGTGGCCGTCGTGGGCGCGGACACCGGCCCGGCGGGCGGGGACGTGGCGGGTGGCGCCGTCGGTGCCGTACGCGGGGCGGCCGGGGACCCCTGGCCCGCGCGGTGCCGGCCGCGGGAGGGGCGCAGCGGCAGCGGGACGTCCACGTCGGGGTGGTTGCGGGCCTCCTGCTCCGCACCGCCGTCCGGCGGCTGGACCGGGTGCGCGGGCTGCGGCGCCAGCGGCGGCAGCGGCTGCACGAGCGGCACCAGCGGTGCCAGGGACGCGGGCGGTGCGAGGGACGCGGGCGGTGCCGGCGGCACGGGCGGCACGGGCGGCACGGGCGGTGCCGGGCTCACCACCGGACGGCTACGGGCGGTGGGCTGCACGGGAAGCGCGGTCGCGGTGCCGCTCCCGGACGCCGTGCCGGTGGTCGGCGGCGGGGGCGCCGCCGGGCGGTGGGTGGCGGCGACCAGGCCCGCGGCGGCCAGCCGGCGCAGGTCCACCAGGGTGTGGAAGGCCGGGCGGCCGAGTTCGCGGGCGATGTCGGTGGCCGTCCGGCGGCCGTCGACCAGGTCCAGGATCGCCTGACGCCGCGGGCAGACCGGGACCGTCCGGGCCGGGCGGACGACGGTCAGCGGGGCCGTGTCGGTCGACGGGTCGGGCCAGATGCGGTTCAGCAGCGAACGCCGCCGCATCGTCTCCCGCTCCAGCGCCGACACGGGGACGGGCCGCACGGGACCCATCCAGTGCCAGGCGCCGTAGCGGAAGTGCCCGGGCGCGCTGCTGGGGGCGAGCGCGAAGTAGGCGGCGTCGTAGAGGGTGCCCAGGTGGCAGAGCTCCAGCTGCCCCTGGGAGAGCATGCCCTGCGAGATCAGCGTCCGGCCCACCGGCCGCTTCGGGTCGGCCTCCGCGCCCTCCACGGCCCGCTGCCACCCCTCCGGGTCCACCGCGCCGCCGGCGGTGAGCAGCACGTCGATGCCGGGCGTGGCCGGGCTCTCGGCGTGCACCACCCGGCCCTCGGACAGGTAGAGCGTGCCGCGCTCCCGGACCAGGACGCCGGTGGCGTGCTCGGCGGCCAGCCGGTTCAGCATCGGCGAGACGCTGCCCCACGGGCGCTGCCGCGCGGCCGACGGGTCACGGACCGGCAGGCGCGGCGGGGGCGTGTTCACGGGCGTCATGCGAGCACCAGCCGTCCGGCCAGGTCGCCCAGACGGATCCGGGCCAGCGCCAGGTTGCCCTCGTCGCGGTCGAGCCACAGGTGGAGGAAGACGTTGCTCTCGTAGGTGGCCCGCAGGAAGCGGAGCACGTGGTAGCTGTCCCGGTTGCTGATGATCACGTCCTCCACCGGAGGCTCGGCGCTGTCCCAGCCCGCGCCCTCGCCGGGGGTGAAGGCGCGGTGCTCGGCGGCCAGCCGGGCGAGTTCGGCGGCCTCGGCGGCCGCGGTGTCGTGGTCCTCGCCGCCGGGAGGGTCGCCGACGGTGCCGAGGGGCAGTCCGCTGGTCCAGTCGACCAGCGCGGCGCCCCTCGCCCCGGGCAACCGCATGACTTCCAGAAGACACTCGTCGATTCCGGGCATGCGTGGCCCCCTCCACCTGGCGTTCGGCTGAACGACGGAGAGGTTACGCAGGTTCGCGGAGAGTAGTGGGGGTTCTGGCATTTTCCAGCGGAACATGCCGACGGCCGACTATCGTGGGTCAACTATGCCGCCCCACGGCCGGATTGCCCGATTAACTCCCCGGACATCACCCCGATGCGGTATGCCCCCCGCGAGCGCTCCCCCGACCCCGCGCCCGTGTGGTCCACCCGTTCCTTCTGCGGGCAATCGTGCCGCCAAGGGCGATGGGGGTGCCCCCTGCTCGAGCGAAGTCGAGAGCTTGGGGGAGGGTGGGCGCAGGCCTCACGTACGCACGCGGCGGCTCGCTCCGCGGAGTTGAGCCCCTGGGAAGGGGGCGGGTCGGGGGATGAACAGCGCTGTCCGCCCGGCGTTGCTCAGGCTCGCCTCGGTGAGGTCAGGTGCGTACGGCACCGCAGGGCTTGCGCATGGCGGGGCGGACCGCTCGCCGCGGAGGCTGGGGCCTGCGCCCGCCCTCCCCCAAGCTCTCGGCTTCGCTCGAGCAGGTGGGGGTGCCCCCGGACGGAGTCTGGGGGAGGACCCCCATCGCCCCCTGGGCGGCCCGGCCGCCCGCAGAAACGGCGGGTGCGGCACGGTGGCCGCCTGTGTGCTGTCCTCCGGGCGACCCGGCCGCCCGCAGGGCGGCGGGGTGGGGCGCGGTGACCGCCCGGGTGCCGCCCCCGGGCGGCCCGGCCGCCCGCAGAAGGTGTGGCGGCGTGGCGTGGTGGCTGTCCGGGTGCCCGCAGGGCTGCCCGGAAGGGATGGGGAGGTGGGGGCGGGGCGGTGCTGTTGACTGGGGCTATTCACACGGACAGGATGTGAATAGCCGTCAAGCAACGTCGCGCCACCAGGAGGCCGCCGGTATGTCAGGACGTCCCCGCCCCGTCCGATCCCCCCGCGGAACCGAACTCACCGCCGCCGGCTGGCAGCAGGAGGCCGCCCTGCGGATGCTGCAGAACAACCTCGACCCGGAGGTCGCCGAACACCCGGACCGCCTGGTGGTCTACGGCGGCACCGGCAAGGCCGCCCGCGACTGGCGCTCCTTCGACGCCATGGTCCGCACCCTCCGCACGCTCAAGCAGGACGAGACGATGCTCGTCCAGTCCGGCCGCCCCGTCGGCGTGATGCAGACCCACGAGTGGGCCCCCCGCGTCCTGATCGCCAACTCCAACCTCGTGGGTGACTGGGCGAACTGGGAGGAGTTCCGCCGACTGGAGCAGCTGGGCCTGACCATGTACGGGCAGATGACCGCCGGCTCGTGGATCTACATCGGCACCCAGGGCATCCTCCAGGGCACCTACGAGACCTTCGCCGCCGTCGCCGCGAAGAAGTTCGGCGGCACCCTGGCCGGCACCATCACCCTCACCGCCGGCCTCGGCGGCATGGGCGGCGCCCAGCCGCTGGCGGTCACCATGAACGAGGGCGTCGCGATCTGTGTCGACTGCGACCCCCGCGCCATCGAGCGCCGCATCGACCACCGCTACCTGGACGTCCGCGCCGACTCCCCCGACCACGCCCTCCAGTTGGCGGTGGAGGCCCGCGACGCCCGCCGCCCGCTCTCGATCGGCGTCCTCGGCAACGCCGCCGAACTGGTCCCGCGGCTCCTCGCCATGGGCGCTCCCATCGACATCGTCACCGACCAGACCTCCGCCCACGACCCGCTGAGCTACCTCCCCGTCGGGGTCGCGTTCGACGAGATGGCCGACGCCGCGGTCAAGGACCCGGCCGGATTCACCACCCGCGCCCGCGAGTCCATGGCCCGCCACGTGGAGGCGATGGTCGGCTTCCAGGACGCCGGGGCCGAGGTCTTCGACTACGGCAACTCGATCCGCGGTGAGGCGCGACTCGCGGGCTACGGGCGCGCGTTCGACTTCCCCGGCTTCGTGCCCGCCTACATCCGTCCGCTGTTCTGCGAGGGCAAGGGCCCGTTCCGCTGGGCGGCGCTCTCCGGCGACCCGGCGGACATCGCGGCCACCGACCGCGCCGTGCTGGACCTGTTCCCGGAGAACGAGTCGCTGGCCCGCTGGATCAAGCTGGCCGGGGAGCGGGTGAAGTTCCAGGGCCTGCCCGCGCGGATCTGCTGGCTCGGCTACGGCGAGCGCGACAAGGCGGGCGAGCGGTTCAACGACATGGTGGCGAGCGGCGAGCTGAAGGCCCCGGTGGTGATCGGCCGCGACCACCTGGACTGCGGCTCGGTCGCCTCCCCGTACCGGGAGACCGAGGCGATGCTCGACGGCTCGGACGCCATCGCCGACTGGCCGCTGCTCAACGCCATGGTCAACGTGGCTTCCGGCGCCTCCTGGGTGTCGCTGCACCACGGCGGCGGCGTCGGCATGGGCCGCTCGATCCACGCCGGACAGGTCACCGTCGCCGACGGCACCCCGCTGGCCGGGGAGAAGATCCGCCGCGTCCTCACCAACGACCCGGGCATGGGTGTCGTCCGGCACGTCGACGCCGGCTACGACATCGCCGAGACGGTGGCCGCGGAACGCGGTGTCCGCGTCCCCATGCGCGAGGACGACGGCGAGGGCGAGGACGCGTGAGCACGCCGAAGGCCGACGGCACCACGCCCAAGGGGGCGTCGTTCCAGGAGATGTGGCGGGACCTGGCCGCGGTCGGCCGGGACCGGTCCTCCGGCGGGTACCGCCGCTTCGCCTGGACGGCGGCCGACGGCGACTGCCGGGCCTGGTTCCGCGAACAGGCCGAGGCCCGCGGTCTGGCCGTGGAGACCGACCGCAACGGCAACCAGTGGGCGTGGCTGGGCGACCCGGCCGCCGGGGACGCCGTGGTGACCGGCTCCCACCTGGACTCCGTCCCGGACGGCGGTGCCTTCGACGGCCCGCTGGGCGTCGTCTCCGCCTTCGCCGCCCTCGACGAACTCCGCGCGCGGGGCGTCCGCTTCGGCCGGCCGCTCGCGGTGGTCAACTTCGGCGACGAGGAGGGCGCCCGGTTCGGGCTCGCCTGCGTTGGCTCCCGCCTCACCGCCGGACTGCTCACCCGCGCACAGGCCCACCGGCTCACCGACGCCGACGGCGTCACCCTGCCCCGTGCCATGGAGGCCGCCGGGCACGACCCGGACGCCATCGGGGCCGACCCCGAACGCCTCGCCGGGATCGGCGCGTTCGTGGAACTCCACATCGAGCAGGGCCGGGCCCTGGACCTGACCGGCGACCCGGTCGGCGTGGCCAGTGCGGTCTGGCCGCACGGCCGCTGGCGGTTCGACTTCCACGGCGAGGCCAACCACGCCGGCACCACCCGCCTCGCCGACCGGCGCGACCCGATGCTGCCCTACGCCGAGACCGTCCTCGCCGCCCGCCGGGAGGCGGTGCGCGCGGGCGCCGTCGCCACCTTCGGCAAGGTCGCCGTCGACCCCAACGGGGTCAACGCCGTGCCCTCCCTGGTGCGCGGCTGGCTGGACTCCCGCGCCGCCGCCCAGGACGCCCTGGACGACGTCGTCGGCGCGGTGGAGGGCGCCGCCCGCGCCGCCGCCGTCGAGCACGGCGTCCGGCTCGAGGTGTCCCGCGAGTCGTTCACCCCCGAGACCCGCTTCGACCACACCCTGCGCGACCGGCTCGCCGCGCTCCTCGGCGGCCGCGACGACGGCCGCGGGCCGGCGCCCGTGCTGGGAACGGGGGCCGGACACGACGCCGGGATCCTCGCCGGAAGCGTCCCCACCGCCATGCTGTTCGTGCGCAACCCCACCGGCGTCTCCCACTCCCCGGCCGAGCACGCCACCGAGGACGACTGCGCCGCGGGGGTGCGCGCCCTCGCCGACGCCCTGGAAGGACTGGCCCGCGCGTGACACCCCCCACCACCCGCCGCCCGGCCACGGACCACCCGGCCACCGACCGACCGGTCACCGACCGTCCCGGCGCGGACCGTCCGGGCGTCGACCGACCGGACGCTCACCGGCGATCCACGGACCGCCCCGGCACCGACCGTCCGGAGGCCACGTACTGGCTGGAGCACGCCCTCCTCACCGCCGACGGCCCGGTCCTCTCCGGCGTCCTGGTGGAGACCGGCCCGGACGGCCGGATCACCGCCCTCACCCACGAGGTCACCGCGCCCCCGCCCGGCGCCGAACCCCTGCGCGGCCTCACCCTGCCGGGGCTGGCCAACGCCCACTCGCACGCCTTCCACCGCGCCCTGCGGGGCGTCGTCCAGGCCGACCGCGGCACCTTCTGGACCTGGCGGGACGTCATGTACCAGGTCGCCGGGCGGCTCGACCCGGACTCCTACCTCGCCCTCGCCCGGGCCGTCTACGCGGAGATGGCGCTGGCCGGCATCACCGCCGTCGGCGAGTTCCACTACCTGCACCACGCCCCCGGCGGCGCCCGCTACGACGACCCCAACGCCATGGGCGAGGCGCTGATCGAGGCCGCCGCCCAGGCCGGCATCCGGATCACGCTGCTGGACACCGCCTACCTCTCCTCCGGCTTCGGCGCACCGCCCACCGAGCCCCAGCTCCGCTTCTCCGACGGCGACGCCGAGGCATGGGCCGCCCGCGCCGCGCTGCTGAAGGACCGCGACCACGCGCGGATCGGCGCCGCCGTGCACTCCGTGCGGGCCGTCCCCGCGGGCCAGCTGGCCGACATCGCCCGCTGGGCGGAGGAACGCGGCGCGCCGCTCCACGTCCACCTCTCCGAACAGCCCGCCGAGAACGAGGCGTGCCTGGCCGCCCACGGCCGCACCCCGGCCCGGCTGCTCGCCGACCACGGCGTGCTCGGCCCGCGCACCACCGGCGTGCACAACACCCACCTCACCGACGAGGACATCGCCCTGATCGGCGGAACGGGCACCGGCACCTGCATGTGCCCCACCACCGAACGCGACCTCGCCGACGGCATCGGTCCCGCCCCCGCCCTCCGGCGGGCGGGGTCGCCGATCGTCCTGGGCTCCGACAGCCACGCCGTGATCGACCTGTTCGAGGAGGCGCGCGCCCTGGAACTCGACGAACGGCTGCGCACCCGCGTCCGCGGCCACTGGAGCGCCGGGGCGCTGCTGCGCGCCGCCACCGCCGACGGCCATGCCGCCCTCGGACGGCCCGAGGCGGGCGGACTGGAGCCGGGTGCGCCCGCCGACTGGACGACCGTCGCCCTGGACAGCGTCAGAACCGCGGGCCCGCCGCCCCGGCGGGGCGCGGAGACCGCGGTATTCGCCGCGACGGCCGCGGACGTGCGCCACACCGTGTGCGCGGGCCGCCACGTGGTCCGCGACGGGGCGCACACCCTGGTACCCGAACCCGCCCGAGAACTGGCGTCGGCCATCGCCGACCTGCACACAGGACGAGCATGAGCACCCCGACCGGCAGCGCCACCGCCACCCTGATCGACAACATCGCCCACCTGGTCACCAACGACCCCTCCCTCGGCGCCTCCGACGACGGCACACCACTCGGCGTGATCCGGGACGCGGCCGTCGTGATCGAGGGCGACCGCGTCATGTGGACCGGTATGTCCAGGAAAGCACCCACCACCGACAACCGGGTCGACGCCCGGGGCGGCGCCCTGCTGCCGGGCTTCGTCGACTCCCACACGCACCTGGTCTTCGCCGGGGACCGCACCGGGGAGTTCAACGCCCGGATGTCCGGGCGCCCCTACACGGCGGGCGGCATCCGCACCACCGTCGCCGCCACCCGCGCGGCGACCGAGGCCGAGCTGGAGGCCAACCTGGTGCGGCACCTGCGGGAGGCGCTGCGGCAGGGCACCACCACCGTGGAGACCAAGTCCGGCTACGGCCTCACCGTCGAGGACGAGGCCCGCTCGCTGCGGGTCGCCGCCCGGCACACCCGCGAGGTCACCTACCTCGGCGCGCACGTCGTCGCCCCCGAGCACGCCGACGACCCGGCGGCCTACGTGGAACTCGTCACCGGCGAGATGCTGGACGCCTGCGCGCCGCACGCCCGCTGGGTCGACGTCTTCTGCGAGCGCGGCGCCTTCGACGGCGACCAGGCACGCGCGGTCCTCACCGCCGGCCGCGACCGCGGACTGATCCCGCGCGTGCACGCCAACCAGCTCGGCCACGGCCCCGGCGTGCGGCTCGCGGTGGAACTCGGCGCCGCCAGCGCCGACCACTGCACCCACCTCACCGACGCCGACGTGGACGCGCTGGCGGGCAGCGGCGGACGGACCGTGGCCACCCTGCTGCCCGGCGCGGAGTTCTCAACCCGCGCGCCCTGGCCGGACGCCCGGCGGCTGCTCGACGCGGGGGTCACCGTCGCCCTGTCGACCGACTGCAACCCGGGATCGTCGTACACCTCGTCCATGGGGTTCTGCGTCGCCCTCGCCGTCCGGGACATGGGCATGACGCCCGACGAGGCGGTGTGGGCGGCCACCGCGGGCGGGGCGGCCGCGCTGCGCCGCGCGGACGTCGGACGCATCGCGCCCGGCGCCCGCGCGGACCTGCTGCTCCTCGACGCGCCCAGCCACGTGCACCTGGCCTACCGGCCGGGCGTCCCGCTGGTGGCGGGGGTGTGGCGGGGCGGCGTCCGCGAGGTGTGAGGCCCCCGAGGCTCCCCGCACCCGGCGCGGGCGCTACTCGTCGCCGGTGAGGCCCTCGCGGAGCCTGACCAGGGTCCGGGACAGCAGCCGGGAGACGTGCATCTGGGAGATACCGAGCTCCTCGCCGATCTCGGACTGGGTCATGTTGGCCG
The DNA here is from genome assembly GCF_008974245.1 of Streptomyces abyssomicinicus. Classification (GTDB taxonomy): domain Bacteria; phylum Actinomycetota; class Actinomycetes; order Streptomycetales; family Streptomycetaceae; genus Streptomyces; species Streptomyces abyssomicinicus. The sequence continues at coordinate 395,698 of NZ_BBZI01000011.1, forward strand.
TGAACCGCAACGACAGGATCCTGCGCTCCCGGGCCGGGAGCCCGGCGATCAGGGGCTTGAGCGACTCGATGTACTCGACGCCCTCCAGATCGTCGTCCTCGTAGCCGATCCGGTCCGCGAGGGCGCCCTCCGTGTCGTCCTCCTCGGGCTGGGCGTCCAGCGAGGAGGCGGTGTAGGCGTTCGAGGCGACCATGCCCTCAAGGACCTCTTCGCGGGAGAGGTCCAGGTGCTCGGCCAGCTCGCCCACGGTCGGCGCGCGGTCCAGCCGCTGCTGCAGTTCGTCGGTGGCCCGGGCGAGGTCCAGGCGCAGTTCCTGGAGCCGGCGCGGGACGCGCACGGACCAGGAGGTGTCCCGGAAGAAGCGCTTGATCTCGCCGATGATGGTCGGCATGGCAAATGTGGGAAACTCCACACCGCGGCTCAGCTCGAACCGGTCGATCGCCTTGATCAGGCCGATGGTGGCCACCTGGATGATGTCGTCCATCGGCTCGCTGCGGGAGCCGAACCGGGAGGCGGCGAACTTGACCAGGGCGAGGTTCAGCTCGACCAGGGTGTTGCGGACGTAGCTGTGCTCCGAGGTGCCTTCCTCGAGCGAATCCAGCCGCGCGAACAGCGACTTGGAGAGTGCGCGGGCGTCCGCCGCCCGTACTTCCGCGTAGTGGGGGATCTCGGGAAGCCCGTCCAGCAGCCCGGCGGGATCCGCGGGGGGCGCGGTGCCGGCGGGCCCCGGCGGGGTGCCGGGATCGCCGTCGAGGGCGGACCCGGTCCGTTGGTGGGGGAGCGTCCGGTCGGGGAGTGTCCCGGTGACCGCGAGGTCCGGGAGGCCGGCGCGGGACTGGGGCGGGATTGCCGACGTCGCTCTGGGGGTATGCGATGCGTCGAGCCGGGGTGACATGAAGTCCTCCATCGTTCTCGGCATACGGCTGCCGAAGCCAGTGCGTGCACTTCTTGGGGTGTGCGGCGCCTCCAAGCCGGTCGGATCGGATGTGTTCTCATCAGCCCTACCCGCTCGAGCAACAAGACCGCAAGCACCCTCTGTACGCTTATGTCCCACTTCTTATGATTGTTCGGCTGCCGAATCTTGCTCAAAAGGCGTAGGGTTCGGAGGCGGAATCAGCAGATCGGACGTCGAGAGAGAGACGGCAATGGACCACGGGACGGTCGGCAGCGCGCAGTCGGGCCGGCTTCTGGTGGAGGTACGGGAAGAGGGAGCCAGCGCCGTCGTGATCCCGGCGGGCGAACTCGACCACCACACCGCCGAACTTCTCCGCGAGCCGCTGGAGCGCAACCTGGCGAAGGGGCGCACCCGGCTCGTGGTGGACTGCTCCCGGCTGGAGTTCTGCGACTCCACGGGGCTGAACGTACTGCTCGGCGCCCGCCTGAAGGCGGAAGAGGCCGGCGGCGGCATCCATCTGGTGGCGATGCGGCCCGCGGTGGCGCGCGTCTTCGAGATCACCGGCGCGGACACGGTCTTCTCCGTGCACGACACGGTCGAAGGCGCGCTCGCGGAGGGCACGGGAGCCGGCTGATCGGTGACGGAGGTCACGAAGAGCGACGCCAGTGGCGGGCATTCGTGACATCGTGTGCTGAATCGGTGAAAGATGGCGGACAGGGCGAAACGGGGCGAATCGGTGAGTGTTCCCTCGTCCGGGGCGGGCAGGAGAATTGCTGAGGACAGGGGGCGCCCTGGACGGAACCGGGCCGACGGCCCGCACCGCCCGCGACGCTCCGGAGAACCCGAGTCCACTCGTGTACTGGTGAATCGGTGAGGTGAAGCGCTGATGAGCACCACCCGGCCCCATCCGCCGGGCGATCGCGGCCCGCAGCCCGGTGGCGCTTCCTCCTCCCCGCGCGCCACGGCGGTGAACGGGGCGTTTCCCGCCCTTCGGCGGGTGACGGGGGCATCGAACGGAGGCGCGCCGGTGGCGCCGGAGGTACGGCAAGTCAATCTGGCGGACGAGAGCGGCGTCGTGCCCCTCGCCCGGGACTTCACGCGACAGGCCCTGTACGCGTGGGGCTGGTTGCCGTCGTCCACGGACGACGGGCGCGCGGCGGCGGAGGACGTGCTGCTGATCGTGTCCGAGCTGGTCACCAACGCGTGTCTGCACGCGGAGGGGCCGGAGGCGTTGACGCTGACCTTCGACCGGAAGACGATCCGGGTCGCGGTCACCGACCGCGGGGAGGGGCAGCCGACGCCGCGGACGCCGCATCAGGCGGGGCGGCCGGGCGGTCACGGCATGTTCATAGTCCAGCGGCTGTCGATGGACTGGGGCGTCGTGACGGCTCCCGAGCTGCCCGGCAAGACGGTCTGGGCCGACCTGGCGCAGCCCACCGCCTGACCCCCCGGTCCCTGCCGCGCCGCACCCCTGCAGCGCGGCAGTGACCCCACCGGGCCCCCGGCCGCGCGGCCACCGGCAGGCGCGCACCCCTGGCCCCTGCCTCGACCGCACGCCCACCCGGCCCCGGTCGACCTCCATGCCCTCGCATCCCGGCCCCGGTCGACCCCCGAGCCCTCGCATCCCGGCTCCGCGGTCACCGGCCCCTGGCCGACCCCGCGACAGCCGTCCCCAGCTTCCCCCACCTCACGGGCACGGCCCGGCGCGACCCTCCCCCTCCGTCTCGCCTCCACGCCCACCGGGCACCCAGGCGCCTCGCCCCCGCCCTTTCCGGGCGCACGGGCGCCGATCCCACGTCCGCCCGGAGCGGCGTTCCACCGGGCTACCCCGTCCTCGGCCGCACGGCCCCCGCCCCCGCATGCCCACACGGCACCCAGGCGCCGCGGTTCTCTCTCCCCCCCGAGGGCCGCTTCCACGGCGAGGTCCCCCGCGAGCCTCGCCGCGGCCTGCGGGGCGGCGCATGCCCCGCCGCCGCCCTCGGGGCACCTGCCAGCCGTTCTGCGGGCACATGCCGCACCCCCCCTGCGGGCGGCTGGGCCGCCCAGGGGGCGGCACGGGCGGGCGCAGGCCCCAGCCCTCCGCGGCGGGCGGCCTGCTCCACCACGCGCAAGCCCTGCGGCGCCGTACGCACGTGACCTCATTGCGGCGTGCCGAAGGCCCAGCCCAGGCGGACAGCACTGTTCATCCCCCGCCCCGCCCCCTCCCCAGGCGCTTGCCTTCCGCGGGGGGAGCCGTCGCGTGCGGACGTGAGTCTCTTCGAGCCGTCCGTGAGATGGTCGGGCGCGTGACCGAGTCCTGGACGATCAATGACGACAGCCCTGTGCCCGTGTCGTCCGGGACGGTGCTGGAGGCACTTCGGTCAAGGATCGACAGCGGGCAGCGCGAGACATGGCTGACCAGCTCGTCCGGACGATCGCTGGCCTTCGTGACAAACACCGAGCGCGCGCTGGTGATGCTGCTCGAAGAAGAGGGCGATCCCGGCGAGCATGCCGTGGACCCCGGGGCTCAGGGATCGAGTGACGGGTTCGTCCTCTCCAACGGGCAGGACGACGAGTACCCGGATGAGGACACCGTCCCCCTGCGCGAGGCGTTCAGGCTCGTGAAGCAGATCGTGGGGACGGGATGCCGGCCGAAGGGCGCCCGCTGGGTTGCCGATCGCTGAGCGGCCCGCTCGGCTCTCGCGTCGGCGAGGGGCGTGACCTGCGTGCCCCATCGCGGTAACCGCCCGCAGGCGGGAGCGGCGCGGCCCGCGCATCGCGTGGTGGCGCCGTCGCCCGCGGCGGTGGCGCCGTCGCGGCACCGCGCGGTTGCCCGGGTGGGTACGCGCGAAGGGGCCGTCCCGTGGAGACGGGACGGCCCCTTCGTGGTGCAGGGAAGGTCAGCGGATGTCGCCCATGAGGCGCTTGACCTTGCCGCGGTTGAGGAAGATGCCGATACCGACCACCGCCGCGAGCGCCGCCTCGAGCGCCACGAACCCGGTCCGGTTCAGGTCGACCCCCGCCTCGGCGACGAGCCCGGTCACCGCGTCACCCGCGGTGACGGCCAGGAACCACACGCCCATCATCTGCGAGGCGTACTTCGCCGGCGCCATCTTCGTCGTGACCGACAGGCCCACCGGCGAGAGCAGCAGCTCACCCACGGTCTGGCAGAAGTAGATCAGCACCAGCCACCACGGCGAGACCTTGCCGTCGCCCGACGCCACCAGCGGCAGCATGAAGACGAAGAAGGAGATGCCGACCAGGACCAGACCGCCGGCGAACTTGACGATCGTGCTGGGCTCCTTGTCCTTGCGGGCAAGGGCGAGCCAGATGGTGGCGAAGACCGGGGCCAGCGCCATGATCAGGACCGGGTTGACCGACTGGAACCACGAGACCGGGAACTCCCAGCCGAAGACCTCGGTGTTCACATGCTCGTCGGCGAAGATCGACAGGGTCGAGCCGCCCTGGTCGTAGATCATCCAGAAGACGGCCGCGGCGGCGAAGAACCAGATGTAGCCGGAGACCTTCGACTGCTCGGTGTCCGTGAGCTCCTTGTCGCGCTTGATGCGGACCAGGACGGAGACCGGGATCAGCAGACCGAGGACGAGCAGCGGAACCGTGGCCCACTTCAGCGTGAAGTGACCGGTGCCGCCGACGACGCCGTAGAAGACGACCGCGACGATGAGCCAGTACATGGCCTTGCGCAGCGTCGAGGCGCGCTCGGCCGCGGACAGCGGCTTCGGGACGACGCTGGACTCGGCGGCCAGGTGCTTGGTGCCGACCAGGAACTGGACCAGGCCCAGACCCATGCCGACCGCGGCGAGCGCGAAGCCCAGGTGCCAGTCGACGGTCTGGCCGACGGTGCCGATCACCAGCGGGGCGGCGAAGGCACCCATGTTGATGCCCATGTAGAAGACGGTGAACCCGCCGTCACGGCGAGGGTCGTCCGCGCCGTTGTACAGGTGGCCCACCATGGTGGAGATGTTGGCCTTGAGCAGGCCCGAACCGACCGCGACGAAGAGCAGGCCGACGTAGAAGACGGCGTCCATCGGGACGGCCAGGAGCAGGTGGCCCGCCATGATGACGCCGGCCGCGATGGCCGTCGTCTTGCGGGGACCCCAGACGCGGTCGCCGAACCATCCGCCGGGGAGTGCCAGCAGGTACACCGTGGCGACGTACACGGAGTAGATGGCGACCGCCGTACCGGCGTCGAGGTTGAGGCCCTCGTCGGCGATCAGGTACAGCGGGAGCAGCGCGCGCATGCCGTAGTAGGAGAAACGCTCCCACATCTCGGTCATGAAGAGGGTGGCCAGGCCGCGGGGGTGGCCGAAGAAAGTCTTCTCGGCCCCGTGGGACGGGGGCGAGGACTTCGTCAGGCTGGACGCCATGGTCGTTCCTTGCTGGTCGGGACGCGCCGGGGGATGGGGGCGCGCCCGGTGGGGGGAGGCCGGCACCGATGTCGTCCACCCAGGTCCCGCCGTGGGGGAGGGTTGCTCCGTGGGGGAGGGAGCGGGGAGGACGACGCCGGGATCCACGCCCCGCGCGTTCTCGACGCGCGGGACCCGGCCACAGGTCTGGTTCTTACCGGGCCGGCTGGTAACCGGCCCGCGCACAGGGGCGGTCTTCGGTGCGTGACACGGAAGCCGCCCTATGGGGCCAGAGCCATTAGACAGCAGAAACACGTGTCAATGGGCATATAGGGGGCATCTGAGGTGATGATCACACCTCTGTGAGCCGTCCGCGCCGCACCGTCCAGCGGCCGATCCACCCTCTCATACCGTGGAAATACGGACGGAGCGGGGTGGGCAGGCGGGGGCGGACCGGGACAGAAGGTGACCGGCAGGGCGGCGGGAGCGGGCGGCGCCGGGTGCGTCCGGGCCGGGCCCCGCACCGGAATTCCGGCGCGACGGCGGGCTCCGGCTCCCGTCACGGCGGGACTACCATCACCCCATGACCCGTGTACTGCTCGCCGAGGACGACTCGTCCATCTCTGAGCCGCTGGCCCGCGCGCTGCGCCGGGAGGGCTACGAGGTCGAGGTGCGCGAGGACGGCCCGTCCGCCCTCGACGCCGGAGTGCGGGGCGGGGTGGACCTGGTCGTGCTCGACCTGGGACTGCCCGGCATGGACGGGCTGGAGGTCGCCCGGCGGCTCCGCGCCGAGGGGCTCAGCGTCCCCATCCTCATCCTGACCGCGCGCGCGGACGAGGTCGACACCGTGGTGGGCCTCGACGCGGGGGCCGACGACTACGTCACCAAGCCGTTCCGGCTCGCCGAGCTGCTCGCCCGGGTGCGGGCCCTGCTGCGGCGCGGCGCCACGGAGCCGCAGCAGCCGCCGGCCATCCACGGCGTGCGGATCGACGTGGAGTCCCACCGCGCCTGGATGGGCGAGGAGGAGCTCCAGCTCACCGCGAAGGAGTTCGACCTGCTGCGCGTCCTGGTCCGGGACGCCGGGCGGGTCGTCACCCGGGACCAGCTGATGCGCGAGGTCTGGGACACCACCTGGTGGTCGTCGACCAAGACCCTCGACATGCACATCTCCTGGCTCCGCAAGAAGCTCGGCGACGACGCGGCCAACCCCCGCTACATCGCCACCGTGCGCGGCGTCGGCTTCCGCTTCGAGAAGAGCTGACACCCTTCACCCATGCGCCGCCGCCTGATCCAGTCCACGCTCGCCGTGGTCCTCGTGGTGATCGCCGTGTTCGGCGTCTCCCTGGTCCTGGTGGAGACCCGCACCATCAGCGCCAGCGCCCAGGAGCGGGTGGAGTCGGAGGCGGTGCGGCTGGCGAGCATCGTCGACGCCCGCGTCCTGGGGGAGGAGCACGTCAGCGCCCGCATCCTGGAGAACCAGGTGGAGGCGGGACGCTACGCGGTGATCACCTTCCCCGGCCGGAAGCCGATCGAGGTCGGTGACCGGCCGGACGGGGACGTCATCCATGCCACCACCCGGGGTGAGGGCGGCGAGACGGTCCGCGTCGAGGAGCCCCGCTCCCGGGTGACCCGCGAGGTCGGGCGCACGCTGCTGATCATCGCGGCCGTGGCGCTGCTCGCGGTGGTCGCCGCGATCGTGCTGGCGGTCCGCCAGGCCAACCGGCTCGCCTCGCCGCTCACCGACCTCGCCGAGACCGCCGAACGCCTCGGCTCCGGCGACCCCAGGCCCCGGCACAAGCGGTACGGCGTTCCCGAGCTGGACCGGGTCGCCGACGTGCTGGACGGCTCCGCCGAACGCATCGGCCGGATGCTCACCGCCGAACGCCGACTGGCCGCCGACGCCTCCCACCAACTGCGCACCCCGCTCACCGCGCTCTCCATGCGGCTGGAGGAGATCACCCTCACCGACGACCTGAAGACCGCGCGGGAGGAGGCCGCCATCGCGCTCACCCAGGTCGAGCGGCTCACCGACGTGGTGCAGCGGCTGCTCACCAACGCGCGCGACCCGCGCACCGGCTCCGCCGTCTCGTTCGACATCGACGAGGTCATCCACCAGCAGATCGCCGAGTGGCGGCCCGCCTACCGCAGCGCCGGCCGGGCCATCGTCTCCTCGGGCAAGCGGCACCTGGAGGCGATGGGCACGCCCGGCGCGGTCGCGCAGGTGCTGGCGGCGCTGATCGAGAACTCGCTGATGCACGGCGGCGGCACGGTGGCGCTGCGCACCCGGGTGGTGGGCAACCAGGCGGTCGTCGAGGTGACGGACGAGGGGCCGGGCATCCCGGCCGACCTCGGGGCGCGGATCTTCGAGCGGACGATCAGCGGGCACAACTCCACGGGCATCGGCCTCGCCGTCGCCCGGGACCTCGCGGAGGCGGACGGGGGCCGGCTGGAGATGCTCCAGGCGCAGCCGCCGGTGTTCGGTCTCTTCCTCAGCCGCCCGTTGCCGGAGCGCCCGCCGCGGAAGCCCTCGGGGCCGACGGTCCGCTGACGCGGCCGGGAGCGGGCGGGATCGCGGGGGTGGCCCTACGGCCGCCCGACCCGCTCGGAGGCGCGCCCCTGCGGGTGGACGCGTGACGGGCGCGGCCGCTCGTCGGGCAGGGCGCGGAAGACCCAGGTCCGGTAGGACCAGAACCGGAACAGCGTGGCCACCGCGACGCCCGCGAACTTGAACACGTTGTTCTGCAGCGGGGTGTCCCAGCCCATCCAGTAGGTGGCGACGAACAGCACGCCGTTCTCGATGACCAGCCCGACGCCGCTGAAGGCCAGGAACAGGGTCATCTCCCGCGTCCGGTGACCGCGGTCACGGTCCCGGTAGGTGAAGTAGCGGAAGCCCACGTAGTTGAAGACGATCGCCAGCGCGGTGGCCGCGACCCCGGCCCGGCCCGGGCGCACCCCCGTGTGGAGCAGCAGGTTGAACGCGGCGAAGTTGACCACCAGCCCCGCCCCGCCGACCGCCCCGAACTTGACCACCTCACGCCACAGGGCGCGCACCCGGCGGCGGAGACCGCCCGGCGCGGCGGTGCGAAGAAGCTCACTGCCCATCGCTGCCCAGCCCCGTTCATGTGATCGACGTCGACTCAGTCATGCTAACCACGCCCGTTCCGCGGTCGCGCGCGCAACGGCACGGGGGTGCGCGATTAGAACCCTGGTGGTACACGCCTGGCCGGTTTCCGCCCTCCGGGACGGAAAGGAAGGGCCCGCTCCCGGCGAAAGAAGGGCCGCTCCCGGCGCCGGATACCCTTGACGGGTGACGTTCCCGGTAGTCGGCATGATCGGCGGCGGCCAGCTCGCTCGTATGACACACGAGGCTGGTATCCCGCTCGGCATCCGTTTCAAGCTCCTCAGTGACACCCCGCAGGACTCCGCGGCCCAGGTCGTGAACGAGGTCGTCATCGGCGACTATCGCGACCTGGAGACCCTCCGCGCCTTCGCCCGCGGCTGCGATGTCATCACCTTCGACCACGAGCACGTGCCCACCGAGCACCTGCGGGCCCTGGAGGCGGACGGCATCGCCGTGCGCCCCGGCCCGGACGCGCTGGTGCACGCCCAGGACAAGGGCGTGATGCGGGCCAGGCTCACCGAGATCGGTGTGGCCTGCCCCCGGCACCGCATCGTCGCCGACCCGGCGGACGTGGCGGCCTTCGCCGCGGAGGGCGACGGCTTCCCCGTCGTCCTCAAGACCGTCCGCGGCGGTTACGACGGCAAGGGCGTCTGGGTGATCAAAAGCGCCGACGACCCCGCGGTCACCGAGCCCTTCAAGGCCGGCGTCGAGGTGCTGGCCGAGGAGAAGGTCGACTTCGTCCGCGAGCTCGCCGCCAATGTCGTGCGTTCCCCGCACGGCCAGGCGGTCGCCTACCCGGTCGTGGAGTCCCGCCAGGTCGCCGGTGTCTGCGACACCGTGATCGCGCCCGCCCCGGACCTCGACGCGGACCTGGCGCTCCAGGCCGAGCGGATGGCGCTCACCATCGCCAAGGAACTCGGCGTGGTCGGCCACCTCGCCGTCGAGCTGTTCCAGACCCGCGACGGCCGCATCCTCGTCAACGAGCTGGCCATGCGCCCGCACAACTCGGGCCACTGGTCCATGGACGGCGCGGTCACCTCCCAGTTCGCCAACCACGTGCGGGCCGTCCTGGACCTCCCGCTTGGCGACCCGCGTCCCCGCCAGCCGTGGACCGTGATGGTCAACGTCCTCGGCGGCGACTACCCGGACATGTACTCGGCGTACCTGCACTGCATGGCCCGGGACCCGCAGCTCAAGATCCACATGTACGGCAAGGACGTGAAGCCCGGCCGCAAGGTGGGTCACGTCAACACCTACGGCGACGACCTGGACGACGTCCTGGAGCGCGCCACGCACGCGGCCCACTACCTGAGGGGAACCATCACCGAATGAGCAGCGAAGCGCCGCTGGTCGGCATCGTCATGGGGTCGGACTCCGACTGGCCCGTGATGGAGGCCGCCGCCCAGGCCCTCGACGAGTTCGAGATCCCCTACGAGGTGGACGTCGTCTCCGCCCACCGGATGCCCCGCGAGATGGTCGCCTACGGCGAGCAGGCCGCCGACCGCGGGCTCAAGGCGATCGTCGCGGGCGCCGGCGGCGCCGCCCACCTGCCGGGCATGCTCGCCTCCGTGACCCCGCTGCCGGTCATCGGCGTGCCGGTGCCGCTGAAGTACCTGGACGGCATGGACTCGCTGCTCTCCATCGTCCAGATGCCGGCCGGCGTGCCGGTCGCCACGGTGTCCGTCGGCGGCGCCCGCAACGCCGGTCTGCTGGCCGCCCGGATCCTCGCCGCGCACGACGCGGCGCTGCTGGAGCGGATGCGCGAGTTCCAGCAGGAGCTCAACGACCAGGCCACCGAGAAGGGCCGCCGGCTGCGCGCCAAGGCCATGGGCAACGGCTCCGGGAACGGCCGGTGAGCGGCCCGGGGGACTCCCTCGGGCCGGCCCGGGAACTGCTGCGGGAGTTCCCGGTCGTCGACGGCCACAACGACCTTCCCTGGGCGCTGCGTGAGCAGGTCGGCTACGACCTCGACGCCCGGGACATCGCGGCCGACCAGAGCGCCGCGCTCCACACCGACCTCGCCCGGCTCCGTGAGGGCTGCGTGGGCGCCCAGTACTGGTCGGTGTACGTGCCGTACCAGCAGCCGTACCCGCTCGCCGCCACGCTCGAGCAGATCGACTGCGTGCGGCAGCTCCTCGACCGCTACCCCGGCGACCTGCGCGCCGCGTACACCGCGGGCGACCTGGAGGCCGCCCGCGCCGAGGGGCGCATCGCCTCGCTGATGGGAGCCGAGGGCGGCCACTCCATCGAGAACTCGCTGGGCGCGCTGCGCATGCTGTACGCGCTGGGCGTGCGGTACATGACCCTCACCCACAACAGCAACGTCGACTGGGCGGACTCCGCCACCGACGAGCCGCTGCACGGCGGGCTCACCGCCTTCGGGCGCGCGGTGGTGCGGGAGATGAACCGCGAGGGCATGCTGGTCGACCTCTCGCACGTGGCCGACACCACCATGCGGGACGCGCTGGACGCCTCCGCGGCACCGGTGATCTTCTCCCACTCCTCCGCCCGGGCGGTCTGCGACCACCCGCGCAACATCCCGGACGACGTGCTGGAGCGGCTGCCCGCCAACGGCGGCGTCGCGATGGCCACCTTCGTGCCCAAGTTCGTCCTCCAGGCCGCGGTGGACTGGACGGTCGAGGCGGACGAGAACCTGCGCGCGCACGGCTACCACCACCTGGACACCACGCCGGAGGCGATGAAGGTCCACCGGGCCTTCGAGGAGGCCCACCCGCGTCCGCGGGCCACGGCCTCGACGGTCGCCGACCACCTCGACCACATGCGGGAGGCGGCGGGCGTCGACCACATCGGCATCGGCGGCGACTACGACGGCACGGCCTTCACCCCGGACGGGCTGCACGACGTCGCCGGCTACCCGAACCTGGTCGCCGAGCTCCTCGACCGCGGCTGGTCCCGCGAGGACCTCGCCAAGGTCACCTGGCACAACGCGGTCCGCGTCCTCGGCGACGCGGAAGCCGTCGCCCGCGACCTGAGGTCCACGACCGCCCCGTCCCACGCGACGATCACGGCGCTCGACGCGTAGTCGCGGCCGAGGCGTGACCGGCTCGCCAGGGGGCCGGTCACCCCGAGGCCGGCCCGGCCGCCCGCAGACGTGTGTGCCCCTCGCGGGGATCCCGCGAGGGGCACACACGAGGGGTCAGGCCGCCGGGCGGCCCATGCCCCGGTAGAGCCAGCCGGCGGCCCGCCACGGCTCCGGGTCCAGCGCGTTGCGCCCGTCCAGCAGCACCCGCCGCGCCGCGACCGTGCCCAGCTTCTCGGGGTCCAGCTCCCGGAACTCGCGCCACTCGGTGAGGTGGAGCACTATCTCCGCGCCCCGCACGGCGTCCTCCGCCGACTCCGCGTAGCCCAGCGTCGGGAAGACCCGCCGGGCGTTCTCCATGCCCTTCGGGTCGTAGACGGTGACCTGACCGCCCTGGAGGTGGATCTGGCCCGCGACGTTCAGCGCGGGCGAGTCACGGACGTCGTCCGAGTCCGGCTTGAACGTCGCGCCGAGCACCGCGACCCGCTTGCCGAGGAACGACCCCCCGCCCAGCGCCTCCCGGGCCAGCTCGACCATCCGGCCGCGCTGGCGCATGTTGATGGAGTCGATCTCCCGCAGGAAGGTCAGCGCCTGGTCCGCGCCCAGCTCGCCGGCGCGCGCCATGAACGCCCGGATGTCCTTCGGCAGGCAGCCGCCGCCGAAGCCGATGCCGGCCCGCAGGAACTTCTTACCGATCCGGTCGTCGTAGCCGATCGCCTCGGCCAGCTTGGCGACGTCACCGCCGGCCGCCTCGCACACCTCCGCCATCGCGTTGATGAACGAGATCTTGGTGGCCAGGAAGGAGTTCGCCGAGGTCTTCACCAGCTCGGCGGTGGGGAAGTCCGTCACCACGAACGGCGTGCCCTCGGAGAGCGGGGTCGCGTACACCTCGCGGAGCAGCTTCTCCGCCTTGCCCCCGCGCACGCCGACCACGATCCGGTCGGGGTGCAGGGTGTCGTCGACCGCGAAGCCCTCGCGCAGGAACTCCGGGTTCCAGGCCAGCTCCACGCCCTCGCCGCCCGGCGCGTGCTCGGCCAGGTAGGCCGCCAGCCGGTCCGCGGTGCCCACCGGCACCGTCGACTTGCCGACGACCAGCGCCGGACCGGTCAGGTGCGGCGCCAGCGAGGCGATCGCGGCGTTCACGTAGCTCATGTCGGCGGCGTACTCGCCGTGCCGCTGCGGGGTGTTCACGCACACGAAGTGCACGTCGCCGAAGGCGCCGGCCTCCGCGAAGTCCATGGTGAAGCGCAGCCGGCCGGAGGAGCCCTCGATTCCGGCGACGTGCCGGCGCAGCAGTTCCTCGAGACCGGGCTCGTACATCGGGACCTCGCCCCGCTGCAGCATCTCGATCTTCTCGGGGACGACGTCCAGGCCCAGCACCTCGAAGCCCAGCTCGGCCATCGCCGCGGCGTGCGTGGCGCCGAGGTACCCGGTGCCGATCACGGTGATCTTGAGGGCCATGGATGCTCCTGAAGGGTGACGTCCTTGCTTTCCACGTGCTGGCTGCGCGCCGACCGAGCATAACCGGGGGGTGGAGGTCCGCCCTTACGGGAAGACCCGCGAAGCGGGAAACCTCTGTCGCCAACCTCACGGTGCCCCGGCGGAGGAGACGTCCTAGGATTCGGCTACTAAACGGTAGTTAACTCATATCGTCCCCTCTTCTTTCTCCCTTGGAGCGTGAGAGACCTTGGCCGGATCGGCTGACTTCGACCTGTACCGCCCGTCCGAGGAGCACGACATGCTCCGCGACACGGTCCGTGCCCTCGCCGAGGCGAAGATCGCCCCGTACGCCGCGGCGGTCGACGAGGAGGCCCGCTTCCCCCGGGAGGCGCAGGACGCGCTGGTCGCCAACGACCTGCACGCCGTGCACGTCCCCGAGGAGTACGGCGGTGCCGGCGCCGACGCGCTCGCCACGGTGATCGTGATCGAGGAGGTGGCCCGCGTCTGCGCCTCCTCCTCGCTGATCCCCGCGGTCAACAAGCTGGGCTCCCTGCCGGTGATCCTCTCCGGCTCCGAGGAGCTGAAGAAGAAGTACATGACCCCGCTGGCCAAGGGCCAGGGCGGCTTCTCCTACTGCCTCTCCGAGCCGGAGGCCGGCTCGGACGCGGCGGGGATGAAGACCCGCGCGGTCCGCGACGGCGACTTCTGGGTGCTGAACGGTGTCAAGCGCTGGATCACCAACGCCGGCGAGTCCGAGTTCTACACGGTGATGGCGGTCACCGACCCCACCAAGCGCTCCAAGGGCATCTCCGCCTTCGTCGTCGAGAAGTCCGACGAGGGCGTCTCCTTCGGCGCCCCGGAGAAGAAGCTCGGCATCAAGGGCTCCCCGACCCGCGAGGTCTACTTCGACAACGTCCGCATCCCCGCCGACCGCATGATCGGCGAGGAGGGCACCGGCTTCGCCACCGCGATGAAGACGCTGGACCACACCCGCATCACCATCGCCGCCCAGGCCCTCGGCATCGCCCAGGGCGCACTGGACTACGCCAAGGGCTACGTCCAGGAGCGCAAGCAGTTCGGCAAGCCGATCGGCGACTTCCAGGGCGTGCAGTTCATGCTCGCGGACATGGCCATGAAGATCGAGGCCGCCCGCCAGCTGACCTACGCGGCCGCCGCGAAGTCCGAGCGGGTTGCCGCCGGAGGTGGGGAAGGGGACCTCACCTTCCAGGGCGCCGCGGCCAAGTGCTTCGCCTCGGACGTCGCCATGGAGGTCACCACCGACGCCGTCCAGCTGCTCGGCGGCTACGGCTACACCCGCGACTACCCGGTCGAGCGCATGATGCGCGACGCCAAGATCACGCAGATCTACGAGGGCACCAACCAGGTCCAGCGCATCGTCATGGCGCGGAACCTGCCGTAGTCCTTCGCGGCGGCCGCCGCGGCCGGCGTGACGCCGCTGCCGCCGCGCAGGAGAACGGGAGAAGGGCGCCCGGGCCGGACGGCCCGGACGCCCTTCGGCGTCCGACGGGGCGACCTCAGTTGCCCTTGACCGTGACCCTCTCGTCGTTGTTCAGCTGCTCCACCAGCTGCTTGACCTTGGCCTTGTCCCACACCAGGTTGCCGCCGCTGCTGCCGGATATCGGCATGTTCATCGACGTGCCCTCACCGCCGGTGACCCCCTTCATCGCCCAGAACATCGACGCGAGGTCGAACAGGCCGGTGTCCTCACTGACGATCAGGGTGTCCAGGCCGGCGCTCAGCGTGGGGTAGAGGCGGAACGGGTTGAGGACCGTGCCCGGGGTGGCGGCCTGGTTGGCGAGGGCGGAGAGGAACTTCTGCTGGTTCTTCGTCCGGTCCAGGTCGCTGCCCGCGAAGGCGTACCGGGTACGGACGAACGCCAGCGCCTGCTCGCCGTTCAGCGTCTGCTTGCCCGCCTCGAAGTCCGCGCCGGACTTCTCGTCCTTGAACGCCTTGGGGATGTCCATCTCCACGCCGCCGACCGCGTCCACGATGTTGGCGAAGCCGGCGAAGCCGATCTCCACGTAGTGGTCGATGTGCAGCCCGGTGTTGTACTCCACGGTGCGCACCAGCAGCTCCGGGCCGTCCTCGGCGTAGGCCGCGTTCAGCTTCACGCGGCGGCCGGTGCCCTCGTAGAACTTGCCGGAGTCCGAGCCCTTGAAGCTGGGTATCTCCACGTCCGAGTCGCGCGGCAGCGAGATCAGCGTCGGGCCGTTGCTCCCGGTGTGCAGGATCATCATCGAGTCCGTGCGCTTGCCGTCGGCGGAACCGGTGTGCAGCCGCTTCTTGTCCTCGTCGGACATGCCCTCACGGCTGTCGGAGCCGACGATCAGGTAGTTGGTGCCGTCGCCCTCCTCCGGCCGCTCGATGACCTTGGAGAGGTCGACCTCCTCGCGCAGCTTGGAGTCGGCCCAGAAATAGGTGCCGACCGTCACCACGAGCAGGGCCGTGACCACGGTGACGGCGGTGCGCTTGACGCGGCGGCCCCAGTCGGGCGTCCGGCGGTAGCCGCCGTCGTACCCGCCGTCGTCGTAGCCGCCGTCGTTGTAACCGCCGCCGCCCTGGCCGCCCTGGGGGGCGCCGTACACCTGGCCGGTGTTGTAACCGCTGTCGTACCCGGGGTCGTAGCCGCCCTCGTACGGCGGCGCGGACGGCTGGCGCGGCACGTTCGCGCCGTACTGGGGAGCCGGGCGGCCCGGGACGGGTCCGGACGGCTCGCGGCGGACCTGGCGCATCGCGCGGGCGGATTCGGGCTCGCCTGCGCTGCCGCGTCCGTACCGGTCGCCGCGGCTGTTCTCGGACCATCCCTGAGGCCAGTCATTCATGACGGACAGTGTGCACGCTGGGACGGCGCCCTCAGAAGGCCTGTGGAAAACCCGGGGCCCGCCTGTTGCGAACCCGACACGTGAATCGGGGCAAATCGGAACCTTGGAGGGTTCCGGCATAAGGTAGAGGGCATGACAGATCAGGCCCTGACCTCCGATTCCGGCATAGTCACCGGGAAGCCCGCGTCGGCTTCCCGCCTCACGCTGAGCCACATCATGACCCACCACGACACCAACCTCCTGGGCACGGTGCACGGTGGCGTGATCATGAAGCTGGTGGACGACGCCGCGGGCGCGGTCGCGGGGCGGCACTCGGAGGGGCCCGCGGTCACCGCGTCCATGGACGAGATGGCCTTCCTCCAGCCGGTCCGGGTCGGGGACGTGGTGCATGTCCGCGCCCAGGTGAACTGGACGGGGCGCACGTCGATGGAGATCGGCGTGAAGGTGCTCACCGAGCGGTGGAACGAGTCGGTGCCGCTGAGCCATGTCGGCTCCGCCTATCTGGTGTTCGCCGCGGTCGACGAGGGCGGGAAGCCGCGGCCGGTGCCGCCGGTGATCCCGGAGACGGGGCAGGAGCGCCGGCGGTACCAGGAGGCGCAGATCCGTCGCAGTCACCGGCTCGCGCGGCGGCGGGCGATCCTCGAGCTCCGCGAGGAGCGCACCGCCGCCGGCCTCGCCGACTGACCCCGCCGCCGGAAAGGGCACGGCACGAGCACCGCGCGGCGGCGCGGCGGTCCACGGCCGCGGCGCGCGGCGGCCGGGACTGGACGGCGTGCGGGACGGGACGGCGTGCGGGACGGCGGGGCGGGCTACTCGCAGAGGACGTCGTCGCCCGTGACGACGCCGTCCTCCCCCTGGTAGGGGTCCTCCGCCTTGACCCGGCGGACGCCCTTGAAGTCCGCCCCGGCGAGCACCCGCAGGGTCGGCCCCAGACCCGGCCGCGCCCGCAGCGCACTGCCCGGCAGCGCCGTCGCGAGCGATTTCGCGGACCGGTCCCACCGCGGGTCGTGCAGCACGACCGTCCGCCGCACCGACCGGTCGGCCGCGTTCACCGGCGTCCCCGTGGTCACGAACCCCGTCGCCGCCAGCCCGTCGTCCACCCGCTTGCCCAGCCCCGGCGTCATCGTGGCGTTCTCCACCTGGACCCGGATCTGCTCCGGCGCCACCGGCACCCGCACCGCCTTGCGCCGCTTGGCGGCGTACGGCGCCAGCGGCCGGTCCTCGCGCAGCGCCGCGAAGATCTTCCGCGCCTTCCGGGCGTTCCACTTCAGCGTCTCGCCGACGACACCCGGCGCCCGGTACCTCATCGTGGCGATCGGTACGGTGGTGAACTCCGAGGACGACGGCGAGAAGTTCCGCATCGCCCGGCCCAGGTCGAACATCTCCGACGTCCCGAAGCCGCGGTCCGCGCGCACCGACCCCAGCACCGTGCCCGCGACGTCCCGCAGCTTCACGGGGTTGAGCAGCACCCCGGAGGAGGTGGCCTGCTCGATCAGCGCCGCCAGGAACCGCTGCTGGCGCTGCATCCGCCCGAAGTCGGAGGCCGCGTCCACGTGCCGGGCGCGGACGTACTGCAGCGACCGCCCGCCGTCGAGCCGGTGCTGTCCCGGCCCGAGGTTCAGCCCGGTGTTCGCGTCCTTCAGGGGCCTGGCGGTGCAGATCCGCACGCCGCCCAGCACGTCGACGGTGCGGATGAAGCTGGTGAAGTCGACCTCCAGGTAGTGGTCGATCTTCACGGCGGTCATCTTCTCGACGGTCCGCACGGTGAGCTGCGGTCCGCCCTCGGCGTACGCCGCGTTCAGCCGCACCGGATGCCCGGGCCGCTTCTTCCCGGTGTCCGGGTCGGTGTACTCCGGCGTCACCGCGTACGAGTCGCGCGGCAGGCTCACCACACTGGCCCGGCCGCGGTCCGCGGAGATGTGGACGATCATCATGGTGTCCGTGCAGTGGCACGGCTCACCGCCGAGGCGGTACTTGCGCCGCTGCTCCGGGGTGATCTTGTCGCGCCCGTCGGTGCCGACCACCAGGACGTTGGTGCCGTGGCCCGCGTGCGGGCGGTTCTTCATGTCGCGGAACGGGTCGACGCGCGCGATGCCGTCGTCGATCCCGGTCAGCACCGAGTGCCCGATGCCGGCCGTGGCGAGGACGGTCACCGAGAGCGCGGTCACCACCCGCCCGCCCCAGCCGCGCCGCCCGGAACGCCGCCGGGGGCCGCCCCCGCGTCCCGCGCCGCCGCCCGACCGCCGCGGAGGTCTGCCCGCGCCGCCGTCACCCCTGCCCGCGCCGCCGTCACCTCTGCCCGCGCCGCCGTCTCCTCTGCCCGCGCCGCCGTCTCCTCTGCCCGCGGCGCCGTCTCCCCTGCCCGCGGCGGAGGTCCCCTGTCCCCGCCGGGGCCCGTACCCACCGGACCGCCCGGCGGCGGACCCGCCGGCGCCCCGGCCGCCACCGCGGGGCCGCCCGGTGCCGGCGTGGGGTGTCCCGTCGCCGCGGAGCCCGGCTTCGGACCGGGACCCCCGCCGGGCCGCCGGCCGCGGCCCGTCGGACCGCCGCACTTCGGTCCGCCGCACTTCGGACCGCCGCTCGTCGGACCGCGATGCATCGGACCGCCGCTCGTCGGACCGCGGCGCGGAGGGACGCCGGCCGGCGGCACGCTCGGCGGCGGAGCGCTCGACCGGGAGCCGTTCGACCGCGGGACGCCCGACCGCGGGACGTTCCACGGCGGGGCGCTGGACGACCGCGCGCTCCACCGCGGGCGGCCGGGCGGCGCCGGACCGCGGGGCGCGGGAGCCGTCCGGGGCCGGGGATCCCGGCACCGCGCCGCGCAGTGGCCGACGGCGTCGGGGGTCCGGTCGTTCGGGCGGTCGGGGCGGTGTGGCGGGCAAGGGGCGTACACCTCCGCGAGGGCCTGGACAGGGCCTGGGGGCCCGCAAACGGGCCATATGCATCCGTTCCGTGAGCACGGTAGGCCGATACGATCTGCTGCCCGGTCCCCGGGCGGGACGGCGCGCGCCCAGGTCCCCCGATCGCGGTAACGTGAGGGCTGATGAACGCCAATTCCGCCGCGCCGCTTCCCGCCGTGTCCGTGATCATGCCGGTCCTCGATGAGGAGCGGCACCTTCGTGAGGCAGTCCGCGCCATCCTCGCCCAGGAGTACGCGGGCGAGATGGAGGTCGTGATCGCCCTCGGCCCGTCCACGGACCGCACGGACGAGATCGCCGCCGAACTCGTCCGCGAGGACCCCCGTGTGCACACGGTCCCCAACCCGACCGGCCGCACCCCCGCGGCGCTGAACGCCGCGATCAAGGCGTCCCGCCACCCGGTCGTGGTCCGTGTCGACGGCCACGGGATGCTCTCCCCGAACTACATCGCCACCGCGGTCCGCCTCCTGGAGGAGACCGGCGCGCAGAACGTCGGCGGCATCATGCACGCCGAGGGCGAGAACGACTGGGAGCACGCGGTCGCCGCGGCCATGACCTCGAAGATCGGCGTGGGCAATGCCGCCTTCCACACCGGCGGCCAGGCCGCCCCGGCCGAGACGGTCTACCTGGGCGTCTTCCGCCGAGAGGCGTTGGAGCAGCAGGGCGGCTACAACGTCGAGTTCATCCGTGCCCAGGACTGGGAGCTCAACTTCCGGATCCGTGAGGCGGGCGGCCTGATCTGGTTCTCGCCCGAGCTGCGGGTCTCCTACCGGCCGCGGCCCAGCGTCAAGGCGCTGGCCAAGCAGTACAAGGACTACGGCCGCTGGCGGCACGTCGTCGCCCGCTACCACCAGGGCTCCATCAACCTGCGTTACCTCGCCCCGCCGACCGCCGTGTGCGCCATCGCCGCCGGGCTGGTCGCGGGCGTGGCCCTCACCCCGTGGGCGCTGGTGATCCCCGGCGGCTACCTGGCGGCGATCGTCGCGGGCTCGGTGCCGGCCGGCAAGGGCCTTCCGCTCAAGGCACGGCTCCAGATCCCGGTCGCCCTGGCCACCATGCACATGTCCTGGGGCTTCGGCTTCCTCACCAGCCCCAGGTCCCTGGCCCGCAAGGTGATCGCCTCCCGCCGCCCGGCGGTGCTGGCCCCGGTGAACGACTGACCCGCCCAGGCACGCACGAGGAGGGGCCCCGGTCGATCCGACCGGGGCCCCTCCTCATGCGCCGACGCCGACGCCGACGCCGACGCCGACGCCGACGACGCCCGCCGTCGCCGCTACCAGGTGTAGATGTCCTCGGCGACCTTCATGCAGTTCTTCTCCTCGCCGTTCTGCGCGCCCGCGCTCTCCGGGAGGTCGCCCTCCTCCAGGACGTTCTCCTTCGGGTACGCGTCGCCCTCGCGCCAGTCGGCGCCGACCGTCAGCGTCACACCGTTGACGTCGGCCGACTTCTTCACCGAGCTGGCGGGAATGCCCAGCGACTCGGCGACCCGCAGGGCGTCGCCCTTGAGGTCGGCGCTCGGGTACTGCACCACCGTCCGCTTGGCGGGCTTCGTCGCCGCGCCGTCCTTCGCGGCGAGCGCGAAGCCCTGGCCGGCCAGCACCTGCTGGATCGCCCCGGCGCGGCCCTGCACGGCCGCCAGCGTCTGGCTCGCGGTGCCGTTGCGGACCTGGACGGCGATCTGCCCGTCGGGCGCGGCCTCGTCCTTCGGCCCGGAGTCCTGCTCGCCCTTGGTGCCGTTGCGGTCGAAGGGCACGTCGTCCTGGAGCATCGCCCAGAGCTTGTCGGCGTCGCCCGCCCGGGGGATCAGGCGGTTCGGGTCCTGCGGCCACGGGTCGTTCGGCATGGTGGTCGTGGTGATGCGGTTGATGGGGATCTCCTTCATCTCCATCGCCAGGCCGGCCAGCTTCGCGACGCTGCCGATCTCCTCGGAGACCTTCAGGGCGTTGGTGGCGGCTTCCGCCAGGTCCATCAGCTCGCCGCTGTCCGTGAAGATGTTCTGCTCCTGCAGCTCCCGCATCATCGAGTTGATGTACATCTGCTGGGCCTTGGCGCGCATCTGGTCGCTGCCCCAGGCGTGCCGGGTCCGCAGCCACTGGAGCGCCTGCTCGCCCTTGACGGGGTGGGTGCCCGCCTCGAGCTTCAGCCCCGAGCCGCCCCGCTGCGCAGCGGTCGACCGGTCCCAGACGTTCTCCTCGACGCAGACGTCGACACCGCCGATCGCGTCGGCCATCTCGACCACGCCGATGAAGTCGATGACGATCCAGTGGTCGATGTAGACCCCGGTGAGGTTCTCCCAGGTCGACAGGGTGCAGCCCGGGCCGCCGCGCTGGAGCGTGGAATTGATCATGCCGTAGGTCGCCGGGTAGGTCGTGCCCTCCTCGGCGTCGCGGCACTCGGGGATGTTCACCATGGTGTCGCGGGGGATGCTCACCATCGAGGCGCTCTTCCGGTCCGCCGAGAGGTGGAGCAGCATCTGCACGTCGGCGCGGGGCTTCTGCCCGACGTTCTCCTTGCTGCCGCCCAGCTTCAGGTTCCTCGGGTCGTTGCGGTCGTCGGACCCCAGGACGAGGATGTTGAGCGGAGTCTGACCCGCGGCGTTCGGCTTGGCCTTCTTGGCGTTCGACTTCCCGCCTGCGCGGGCATCGGTGTCGATGTTGTCGTTGAGGTGCTGGTAGTACAGGTATCCGGCCGCACCGGCGCCGACTATCAGGAACGCAAGGATCAGCGCCGTCCAGCGCAGCACGCGCCGTCTTCGGCCGCCGCGGCCGCGGCGGCGGCCGTTGCCGCGTCTGCCGCCGTGCCGGCCCCCGTCGCGGGGCTCCGTGGGTGAGTCGTCCCCGTGCCGGCCGGCCGGTCCGTCCCCCGGGCCGTCCGCCTCGTACAGGCTGTCGTCCCACCCCAGGTCGGCCGCGCCCCCCGCGGAGCCGCGGCGCCGGTCCTCACCGCGCACACGCGTCTCTGCCATATGTGCCTCCCCACCTGTCTCCGCCTACGGGACCGCCCCGCGCAATCCCGTCTGTGAGATGCGCGAGGCGGCCAATTCGTTGCGCGGTAAACGCTGTTACTTCCCGCACGCCCGTGTGCGGCGCGTGCCCGGCGCTCTGCCCGGCCCCGCCCACCGGGCGCCCCCGAGCCCTACTTGGCGCACTGGGCCTTGTCGGCCGTGGACTTGTCGACGCCGTCCGGCGCCTCCGTCGGCGCGGTCAGCGGCACACCCGCCCCCTTGAAGTCCTTGCCGAGGATCAGCGTCATGGTCGGCATCCCCTGGGCGTTCTCGGTGCTCTCGCCCTCCTTGAGCGCCGAGCCCGGCAGACCCATCATGGCGGCCAGCGCGCGGGCCTGGTCGGCCTGGTCCGGGGCGTACTCCAGGGTCGTCTTCTTCTGCGTCGCGTCGGCGTTGCCGCCGTTCTCCGACTTGCCGACGCCCTGCTGGGTCTGCAGCCACGTCAGGGTGGACTGGGCGGCGCCGCTCTTGGCGCTGCCGTTGAGCACCCGCACCCGCACCTCGGAGGCCGGCGCCTTGCTGCCCTCGAGCCGGGCGGCCTCGGCGTCCTTCTGCTCCTTCTTCTTCCTCTTCACCTCGGTGAAGGAGACGTCCTCCTGGATCATCTGGAAGACCTGCGGGGCCTTCGACGGGTCGGGCACCACCGTGACCGGCGTGGGCTCCGCCGGGTTGTCGATGACCGGGACCGTCATGAAGGACATGTTCTTCGGCTCGACCTCGTTGATCTCCAGCGCCATGTCCTTCAGCACGGAGACCTTGCCGATCGCCGCGTCGACCGTGAGCGCCTTGGTCGCGGCCTGGGCGAGGTCGTTGAGCTTGGTCGGGCTGGAGAGGGTGTCGCCGGAGGACATCTTCCGCATCATCGAGCCGAGGAACTGCTGCTGGGCCTTGATGCGGTCCAGGTCGCCGGAGTTGCCGAAGCTGTAGCGGGTGCGCAGGAAGGCGAGGGCCTCCTCGCCCTGGATGGTCGACTTGCCGGCCGGCAGCTTCAGGTGCGACTTGGGGTCGTCGACCGCCTCCTCGACACAGACCTCGACACCGTCGATCGCCGCGGTCAGCGTCTTGACGGCGTTGAAGTCGGCCACCATGAAGTGGTCGACCTGGATGCCCGTGAACTCCTTGACGGTCCGCGCCGTGCAGCTCGCGTCCCGGCCGTTCTGCCCGAGGCTCTCGTTGAAGCGGGTGTTCGCCGTGCCCGGGACGACCTCGGTGGTGCCGTCCTCCAGGGTGGTCTCGCAGTCCGGGATGTCGGTGACCAGGTCACGCGGGATGCTCATCACCGTGGCGTTGCTGCGGTCCTCGGCCACGTGCAGCAGCAGGGTGGTGTCGGCGTGGCCGGGGCTGTTCTTGTCGCCGTAGCCGGCGTTGCCGGCGCCGGTCCGCTTGTCGGTGCCGATGATCAGGAGGTTGAACGCCTCGTCCGCGGAGAAGGAGTCCGAACAGGCGTCGCCGCCGCAGGCGGTCTTGCTGATGTTGTCCTCGAGGTCCTGGATGTACCAGTAGCCGAAGCCCGCCGTCGCGACGATCACGAAGGCCAGCGTGCCGCCGGTCCAGGCGAGGATCTTCTTGCCCTTGCTCTTCTTCTTGGGGCGGCCGCGGCGGCGGCCGGGCTCCGGGTCCTCGGGTTCGGCGCGCCGTCTGCGCGGCTGCGGCACGTCGCGGCCCGGACGCTGCCGGGCGGGCGCCTCGCTGCCGTAGCCGCTCTCGTGGGCGGTGCGGTCACGCGGCACACCCCCCTCGCGGGGGGCCGGACGGCGTGGGCTCGGCACCGGCGGTGACTGCGGAGCGGGACTGCTCAGTCGCAGTTCGTACTCGCCGGTCTGCGGGTTGAGCACCCACTGGTCGGCGGGATCGATGTTGTCCGCCCGTCCACGGCCATGCGCGTCCACGGTTGTTGAATCCTCCGTCGGGGCCACGGCGCCTTCCCCCAGGCGCGGGGTCTCGTCATGGTGCCGACCGCAGGACGGACCTCCTGACCGGGGCACCGGATCGCTCACACTATCCGCCCACAACGGCATGGAGCGACGACGGTGACACATTCCACTTCCCTACAAGCGGGCAATCCGCCGCATTCTTCTGCCTCAGAGCTACGCCTTGGCCATGGTTTTACCTGCCGGCAGCACGGGGGTTCGACGGAGGCGACCCGTCCGTTACGCGCAGGGGTCCTCGGCGGCCGTGGAGCCGGTGAAGGAGGGGGAGGGCGACGGCTTCGCGGGGGCGCCGCGCGCGCCGGTCCGTCCGGTGGACGTCCGCTCCGTGACCGCGACCGGGCGGTCGTGGCGCAGCAGCTCGAAGAGCTGTTCCGCGGCCGGCTCGAGCAGCCGGTCGCGGTTGGGGTCGGCCGGGTACGGCTCACGCGGGACGGTGGTGAAGAGGACGCGCTCGGAGGGGATGCCGCGCACCTCGCGCACGAACCCGTACAGGTCCCGCAGCCCCGCGAGCCCCGGGTCGGTGGTCAGCGCGGAGGTCGCCGCGTGCAGCACCGGGTAGAGCCTCAGCGGGTTGTGGAGGACGTGGTCGCTGCGGACCTTCTGCACCAGCGCGCCCAGGAACCGCTGCTGGCGTTCCATCCGCGCGGTGTCGCTGCCGTCGCCGAGGGACTTGCGGGCGCGGACCCAGCCGAGGGCCTGCTCGCCGTCGAGGGTGACCCGCCCGGCGGGGAGGTCCAGCTGGGCCGCCTTGTCGCGCACCGGCTCGCTCAGGCACATGTCGACGCCGTCGACGGCGTCGACCATCTCCTTGAAGCCGTGGAAGTCGATGATCATGTGGTGGTCGATCCGCACGCCGGTCATCTTCTCGACGGTGCGGATGGTGCAGGCCGGGCCGCCGGTGCCGAAGGCGCTGTTGAATTGGGCGAGGCGGGCGGGGCCGGTGCCGCCGTCGCGCTCGCGGCAGGCGGGGACGCGCACCATCAGGTCGCGCGGCAGGGAGACCGCGACCGCGCTGCGCCGGCCGGCGGCCAGGTGCAGCAGGATCGTGGTGTCGGAGCGCTCCCCGCCCAGGTTCCGGCCGTAGCGCCCGTTGCCCTCGCCGGAGCGGGTGTCGGAGCCGATCAGCAGCACGTTGCGCGCGTCGGGCGCCGGCCGCCCCGGCCGCTCCGCGGCGTGCCGCGCCAGTTCGGCGGCGGTCGCCTCGTCGGAGGTGACGTTCTCGCTCAGCCGGCTGTAGACGGCCCAGCCGGCCAGCAGGCCGGCCACCAGCAGCACCGCGGTGGTTGTGCCGAGGACGACGACGGCGATCCGCAGCCGGCGACGGCGGGGCGAGGTGGGCGACGACTCGGACGGCACGTGGGTGCCATGCCCGTCCGGCGGCGTGCTCTCCCGCCCGTGCCGCCGGGTGGAGGACAACTTCGCCCCCACGGACGCACCCGCGAGCCCCGCCGCCGCGCGCCGCGCCGCCCCGGACCGGCGGGGCCGCGCGCCGCGCCGCCCCGGATCAGCGGGCGGTGGCGGTGACCCGCTCGGAGTCCACCCGGGTGGCGAGGGAGTCCTCCGCCAGCCGGTCGAGGTGGCGGCAGAGCACCACGGAGCCGCCGATGGCCAGCGGGGCGTACAGGCCGGCCGCGACGCCCTCCCAGGTGTCGTACGGCAGGCCGCTGAGGATCCGCGAGGCCGGCCCGGTCAGTCCGAGGCCGGGAGCCTCGGCGCGGGCCCGCTCCACCACCTCTGCGGCGGTGAACTCGCGGCCGGCGACGATCAGCGCGGGCTCCTCCGGGTCGACCGGCGCGTAGGGCGCGAACCGGTCGCCCATCCCGGGGACCTCGACGGCGTAGTCGCGGAAGCCGGCCGGGGCCTCGGGGAAGCGTCCGCCGAGCGGTCGCAGCGACAGGGCGATCCGCTCCCCGGAGCAGGCCCGTGCGGCCTGAAGGGTGTCGGGCCCGGCGACCACCAGGTCCGCGGCGGCCGCGTCGCCGCCCGGATCCGCGACCACGCCCACCGAGTGACAGGCCATCAGCCAGACGGCTGCCTGCCAGTGCCCCGGCAGCAGCAGGGCCAGCCGGTCGCCCGGTTCCGCGGACAGCTCGTCCTGGAGGTAGTTCGCCGTCTTCGCCACCCAATTGGCGAAGGTGGCGACGGAGAGTTCGACGCGCTCACCGGTGGCGTCGTCGTAGAAGGTCACCAGGGGGCGCGCGGCGTCCGCGGCGAGCGCGGAACGCAGCAGGTCGGCGGGGGTGCGATCGGTGGCGTTCACGGGCGCAAGGGTACGCGCCAGGAGGCGGCCGGGGAGCGGGGAGGCGCTACCGGTTCGGGTGAACGACGCCCGACAGGCCGTCAACAGAGCTATGGACATGAATGTCTGATTATGTCCAGGATGCGGAGTATGCGCGGACTCCTTTCTTCCTCATTCCTCTCCCCCCTCGCCTCCTCGCTCGGCATCACCTGCGCGACGTCACTGGTCGTGCCGCTCGCCGTCGTCGTGGCCGCCCCCGCCGCGGCGGCCCGGCCGCCCGCACGCCTGCCCGCGGCGGAGGCGGCGGGGGACGCCGGCTCCACCCAGTCGCTGCCCCTCGCCCCCCTCGACGGCCGCCGGGCCGCCACCGCCGCCCCCGGCCGGGCCGAACAGGGCCTCGCCCGCCGGGACGTCCGGCCGTTCTCCCTCGTCGGCGTCGTCTGGGACGACCCGGACGCCGAGTTCCACGGCCGGGTCCAGGTCCGCACCCGGGGCGCCGCCACCGGCCGGTGGAGCGCCTGGAAGGGCCTGGAGACCCACACCTCCGAGCACGGAGCCGATCCGGGCACCGCCGAGGACGCCGCCCGCGGCGGCACCGCCCCGCTGTGGGTGGGCGCCTCCGACGGCGTCGAGATCAGGGCCCGGCCCGAGGCGGACGGGCACGGTCACGGCGGCGCGATCCCCGCCCTCCCGGCCGGACTGCGGGCCGAACTGGTCGACCCCGGCGAGGGCGCCGCCTCCGGCGCTCCCGCCACGCGCGCCGCCGCCCCGGCGCAGCCGGAGGTGCTGCCCGCGCTGAGTCGCGCGGAGACCGCACGGGAGGCCGCCGCCCTGCGCGGCTCCGCCCCCGGCACCCCCGACACCCCCCACCCGCCGGACACCCCCGCGCCGGCCGGTCCGGCCACCGAGGAGGACCAGGCGACGGAGGGGACGGATACGACGGATACGACGGATACGACGGATACGACGGAGGTGGCGGAGGCGGGGGCCGGGGACCCGGTCGTGGACGGGCCCAGGGCCGCGCCGTACATCGGACCGCGTCCCGCGATCGTCACCCGCCGGGGCTGGAAGGCGAACGAGAGCCTGCGGGAGAAGAGCTTCGCCTACACCAAGAAGGTCAAGGTGGCGTTCGTCCACCACACCGCGACCGGCAACGGGTACACCTGCAAGCAGGCCCCCTCGGTCATCCGCAGTATCTACCGCTACCACGTGGGCAGCATGGGCTGGCGGGACATCGGCTACAACTTCCTCGTCGACAAGTGCGGCAAGATCTACGAGGGCCGCGCCGGCGGGGTCACCCGCCCCGTGATGGGCGCCCACACCCTGGGCTTCAACAGCAACAGCATGGGCATCGCCGTGATCGGCAGCTTCGGCGCCACCAAGCCCACCGCGAAGTCCGTCCGCGGCATCGCCCGCCTGACGGCGTGGAAACTCGGCCTGCACGGCATGAACCCGCGCGGCAAGACTTATCTGAAATCGGGCGGTGGCAATCGCTACCAAAAAGGCAAGAATGTACGACTGAACACCATCTCCGGGCACCGGGACGGATTCGCCACGAGCTGTCCGGGTGGTCGCCTCTACAGCAAGCTCGGCACGGCCCGGAAGACCTCGGCCCGCTACCAGGGACGATGACGCCGGGGCGGTGGGGGCCGGCCGGCTCCTGACGCTCGTACAGCCTTCGAACGGTCTGCGTACACTGGCCGGCCGACACCAAGATCGGCCGGTCCCGGCAGGAAGCAGAGACGACAGGTGACAGAAGCGATCCTCCTGGTCGGCGGCAAGGGCACCCGGCTGCGCCCGGTGACGGTGAACACTCCCAAGCCCATGGTCCGCGCGGCCGGGGTTCCGTTCCTCCAGCACCAGTTGGCCCGGGCCGCCGCCGCCGGCGTGGAGCACGTGGTGCTCGCCACGTCCTACCTGGCAGAGGTGTTCGAGCCGTACTTCGGCGACGGCTCCGCGCTGGGACTCCACCTCGAGTACGTCACCGAGCGGGAGCCCCTGGGCACCGGCGGCGCCATCCGCAACGCGGCGGCCCGGCTCCGGTCCGGCCCGGACGAGCCCGTCCTCGTCTTCAACGGCGACATCCTCACCGGCCTCGACATCCGTGCCCTGGTCCGCACCCACGAGGCATGCGGCGCCGACGTCTCGCTCCACCTGACCCGGGTCACCGACCCGCGCGCCTACGGGCTGGTGCCGACCGACCCCACGGGCCGGGTGACCGCGTTCCTGGAGAAGCCCCAGACGCCCGAGGAGATCGTCACCGACCAGATCAACGCCGGCTGCTACGTCTTCCGGCGCTCGGTCGTCGACACCATCCCGGCCGGGCGGCCGGTCTCCGTCGAGCGGGAGACCTTCCCCGGCCTGCTGGCGGCCGGCGCGCACCTGCAGGGCATGGTCGACTCCACCTACTGGCTCGACCTCGGCACCCCCGAGGCCTTCGTCCGCGGCTCCGCAGACCTGGTTCTCGGCCGCGCCCCGTCCCCCGCCGTGCCCGGCCGCTGCGGCGACCGGCTGGTCCTGCCCTCCGCGGTGGTGGCCGCCGACGCCAAGCTCACCGGCGGCACGGTGGTGGGCGAGGGCGCGCTGGTCGCCGAGGGCGCGCGGATCAGCGGCTCCACCATCCTGCCGGGCGCGGTCGTCCAGCCCGGCGCCGTCATCACCGACTCCCTGGTCGGCGTCCACGCCCACATCGGCGAACGCACGGTCCTCACCGGCGCGGTGATCGGCGACGGCGCGTTCGTGGGCCCCGACAACGAGCTGCGGGCCGGCGTCAGAGTGTGGTGCGACGCGCGGATCCCGGCGGGGTCGGTCCGGTTCTCGTCGGACGTGGCGTAGCCCTTCGGGCGAGGCGGGGCGCCGTCACCACACGCTGATGTCGCCCCGCCGCATGCGCGGCGCCCTCCGCGCGGGGATCCGCCCGCTCAGCAGCACCAGCCGGGCCGCCCGGTGCCGCTGTCCCGCGCCCGCGTAGGGCTCCAGCAGCCGCAGCATCGCCGCGTCGTCGGCGTCCCGGTCGTCGGCCAGCGCGTGCCCCACGATCCCCGGCAGGTGCAGGTCCCCGGTCGTCACCTCGTCCGCCGCGCCGTGCGACCGCTGCACCACCTCGGCCGAGGTCCACGGCCCGATGCCCGGCACCACCTCCAGCCGCGCCCGCGCGGCCTCCGCCGGCATCGCCGCGGCCTCCTCCATCCGCTCGAAGACCCGCACCGCCCGCAGGATCGTCGCCGCGCGCTTGTCGTCGACGCCGGCCCGGTGCCACTCCCAGGACGGCACCAGCGCCCACGCCCGCGGGTGCGGCATCACCCGCATGCCCTCCGGCGCGGGACCCGGCGCGGGCTCGCCGAACGCCTGGAGCAGCCGCCGCCAGCCCCGGTACGCCTCGTCCGCGGTGACCTTCTGCTCCAGCACCGAGGGGATCAACGACTCCAGCACCAGACCGGTCCGGGTCAGCCGCAGGCCCGGCACGCGCCGCGCGGTCAGCGCGAGCAGGCGGTGGCGCGGCACGAACGCGGAGGGGTCGTCCTCCATCCCCACCAGCCCCGGCAGCCCGTCCAGCAGCCACTGCGCACCCGGACCCCAGGCCTCGCCGCGCACCGTCCCCAGCGCGGTGCGCGCGGAGACGCGGACCGTTCCGGGGCCCAGCGGCGTCCGGGTGGCCCGCCACACCGCGCCGTCCTGCGTCATCCGGAACGACGGGTCGCCGGCCCCGCGCCGCAGCACCCCCAGCACCAGGGGGAGATCCACCGGGCCGCCCGGAACCAGCTCCCGGACCAGCCCGGGTCCGCCACCCTGCCGGGGCACACCCGCACCCCTGGGCACGCGCGGCGCGAAACGTCCTGCCATGCCCCCGAGGGTACGGTCCGTCCCCGACACCGGGCGGGCGGCACCGGGTGGCCGGTGCCGGTCGGCTCGACGGTCCACCGGCCGCCGGCACCGCGGACGTCACCGCACGGACGTCACTTCACCACGACGTTGTCCCCGGACGACGTCGACGGCCCGGTGGTGGTGTTGCCGTAGTACACCCAGCGCCAGGTACCCGTCCGGGAGGCCGTCACGGTCGTCCTGAGATCACCCGAGCTGTTCGCGTACACCTTCTTCACCGTGCTGTAGGAGGTGGAGCCGGCGGGCTTGAACTGCAGGCTCACCAGGCGGCCTCCGTAGGAGACGTACTTCCTGGTCTCCCAGTTGGCCCGGGTGACCTTCCCGGTCACGGTGATGCTCTTGCCCTTGGTCACCGGTTCGGGGGAGGCGTTGACGGTCAGACGGGAGTTGCGCTTGACGTGAACCGTCAGACCCTCGTCGTCGGTGTCGGCACCGTCGCCCTTGAAGTACACCCGGGCCGCGACCTTCCAGGCCCCGGCCTCCTTGTTGGACATGTCCCATTCGCTCGGGTCGAAGTACATCGTCTCGTTGAAGTCACAGACGCCCGCGCTCACCTTGACGCAGTCGCTCGTCTCGATGGCGTGCCACAGTTCGTCGCCGCCGTTCGCAGAACCGCGGTACAGGAACACGTGGGGAAACTCCCACGCCTCGGTCGTCGCCATCCGGAAGGAGGCGGGCACCGCGACCTCGTTCGACACCCCGATCACGATCGGCTTGCCGTCGTTCACCTGGACACGGGTGAACGAGACTCCTCCCTCGGCCGCCCCGGCCGGCGCCGCGGCCACGGCCATGAACACCGCCGCCGCGCCACCGGCCACGACGACTCTCCAGATCTGCTTCCCCACCTGATCCCCGATCTCCGCCAGCGGACGCACGGAAGGCTCATCCCTCCGGCGCCTTACAGACGGCCGGCGTCCGGACGAGGTTGTACACCGGCGCATCACGATGGGGCATCGGACGATCCCCGCTTCCGGCGAGGCGAGGCGAGGCGAGACGAGGCGGGCGGCGCGGCGGGCGGAGCACGGACCGCGCCGCCCGCGAACGGCGCGACGTGGAGCTAGCGCACCGTGAGGAAGGTCTCGGCGGAGCGTGCCGCCCGCGGCCTCGGCTCCTCGGCGGGGTGACCCACCGCGACGGCCCCCATCGGGTCCCACCCCTCCGGCAGCGCCAGCACCTCGCGCACGACGTCCCGGCAGAACATCGTCGACGACACCCACGCGGACCCCAGCCGCTCCCCGGCCAGCGCGACCAGGAAATTCTGCACGCCCGCGCCCATGGCGACGACGAACATCTCCCGCTCCGCCCCGTCCCGCCGGGCGTCGCCGTAGGTGTGCGAGCCGTCCATGACCAGGCACGGCACCACCAGGTACGGCGCGTTGCGCAGCACGTCCCCGCGCCGCACCCGCTTGGCGACCGACTCCTCGCTCTTCCCGTCCCGCCGCAGGTCGGCGATCCAGGCGTCCCTCATCGCGTCCAGCAGCCGGATCCGCGACTCCTCGCTCTCCAGCAGCACGAACCGCCACGGCGTCGTGTGGTGCGGCGCCGGCGCGGTCACCGCCGCGGCGACGGCCCGCCGGACCGCGCCCGGGTCGACCGGCTCGTCGGTGAAGGAACGCACGGTGCGCCGCTGGGCGACGGCCTCCCGCACGGCCTCGGAGGTCCCCAGCCGGAACATGTCGTCCCGCGCCGACCGCACCAGCGCCCGCGCGCCCCGCGCTCCGGCCCCGTCGTCGCCGACCAGGTGGGACAGCCCCCGCACCACGGCCACCGGCCGCCCCGCCGCCTTGCCCTTGACCAGGTCGCCCGCCGCCGCCAGCTCGTCGGCGAGCGCCACGACCGTGGCGGACAGCGGGTTGCCGTGCGCGTCCGTGCCGCCCCGCAGGTCGTCCAGGACCCGCACGCCGGCCGCGCCGATGCCCACGTCGGTGAGCCCGTTGCGCCAGGGCCGGCCGAAGGTGTCGGTGACGACCACGCCGACGTCCACGCCCAGTTCCGCCCGCAGCCCCTCCCGGACGGTGCGGGCGGACGCGTCGGGGTCCTCGGGCAGCAGCAGCACCGTCCCGGCGGGCGTGTTGGAGGCGTCGACGCCGGCCGCGGCCATCACCAGGCCCTGCCGGTTCTCCACGATCCGCAGCGTGCCGCGCCGGGCGACCACCCGGACCGTCTCGGCGTCGATGGCGGCCTCCCGGTCGGCGGCCGCCATGATCCGGCCCTCCGCCTTGGAGGCGATCTTCGAGGTGACCAGCACCACGTCTCCGTCGGCCAGGTCCGGCTCGGCGGCGGCGATCAGCTTGGCGAGGTCGTCGCCCTCCCGCACCTCGGGCAGCCCCTCGACCGCCCACACCCGGAACCCGGGCCGCGTCTCCCGCGGGGACTCGCTCACGCCTCCCGCACCTCCTCGGCGAGGGCCAGCGCCTCGCGGGCCATGGCCGCGGTGGCGTCCACGTCGGTCATCATCAGCGGCACGGCCCGGCAGCGGATGCCCGCCGCCTCGACCCGCCCGACCGCGCCGGCGTCGACCGTGTCGACCAGCCAGCCGTCCAGCAGCCCCGAGCCGTAGTGCTCGGCGACCGCCGCGGCCGTGGACTCGACGCCGACCGCCGCGAGCACCTTGTCGGCCATCCCGCGCACCGGCGCGTCCCCGACGATGGGGGAGAGCCCCACCACCGGCACCCCGGCCTCGGCGATCGCCTCCCGGATGCCGGGCACGGCGAGGATGGTGCCGACCGAGACGACCGGGTTGGACGGCGGGAAGAGGATCACGTCGGCCTCGGCGATCGCCTCCAGCACGCCGGGCGCGGGCTTGGCCTGCTCCGCGCCGACCGGCACGATCGCCTCGGCCGCCACCGAGGCCCGCAGCCGCACCCAGTACTCCTGGAAGTGGACCGCCCGCCGCTCGCCGTCAAGCGTCACCGCGACATGGGTCTCCACCCGGTCGTCGGACATCGGGATCAGCCGCACGCCCGGCTTCCACCGGTCGCACAGCGCCTCGGTGACCGCGCTCAGCGGGTATCCCGCGCCGAGCATCTGGGTGCGGACCACGTGCGTGGCGAAGTCGCGGTCACCCAGCCCGAACCAGTCGGGGCCCACCCCGTAGGCGTTGAGCTCCTCCTTGACGTGGAAGGTCTCGTCGGTCCTTCCCCAGCCCTGCTCCTCGTTGATGCCACCGCCCAGGGTGTACATCACCGTGTCGAGGTCCGGGCAGACCTTCAGCCCGAAGAGGTGGATGTCGTCCCCGGTGTTGCCGATCACGGTGACGGTCGCGTCCGGCACGGCCGCCTTCAGACCGCGCAGGAACCGGGCACCGCCGATGCCGCCTGCCAGAACCACAATGCGCATGGGCCCAGTCTCGCAGGCCCGCCCCGGCGACCGGCAGGCGGCCGAGGGCCGCCGCGACCGCGCCTTGGCGGCGCGTCAGGCGTCGGCGCGGGCCACCGCCACCGCCGCCGGCGCGGAGGTGTGCATCGGCATCTCGGTCAGGCCGGGGAAGTAGACGTGCAGGCTGACCGCCGGCTCCAGGGAGTCGTTCACGATCTCGTGGAGGTGCTGCGGCGCGAACACGCGCTGGGCGCCCGGCTCCAGGACGCGCCGGGAGGGGCCGGAGGGGCCGGAGGGCGCGTTGCGCTCGGTCAGGGTGCCGTCCAGGACGGTGAGCACCCCGGAGGACGGGCCGTGGTGGTGCAGACCGGTGGTCTGGCCGGGCAGCCAGGACAGCAGCCAGACCTCGTAGCCGGGGCCGGTCAGCAGCCGGTGGTACCAGCGGGTGGTCGCGTCGTAGCGCACCAGGTGCTCCCACCGCGGGCGGTCCGCGGCGATCGTCCGGGCGAGCCGGGTGAAGTCGGCGACGGTGGACGGGTGTTCGCGCTCCGGCTGGAGCAGGTGGAGGACCTCGAGGATGTCGCCGGCGATCTGCAGGTCGCTGTCGCTGTTCATGGGGGCGCTGGGTTCCTGTGGCGGGGAGGGAGGCGGGGGGAGGGGGAGACGGCACCGCTTTCCGCCGGGGTCCGGGTCACGGACCGTGACGGCTGGGCCCTGGTACGGGCCGGGAGAGGCGGTGGGGACGGGAGGTCCCGGAAGGGTGCGCGGCCTGCCCGGGGTCGCCGGGCGGGCTACGGCCGGAGCGTCAGAGGCTCAACAGCCGGTGCGGCGACAACAGGGCTGACAACAGAGGTGACAGCTGAGGCGAACAGGGGCAGCACCGAGGAACCCGGCGGAGCGGGTCGGGGCGGATGCCGAGTTCGCGAGCATGCCCCTCAGCACATCCGGTCACACGTTCCGTGTCAACTCGGCCACGCGTGAATGGGACGAACTTCACCTTCTGGGGGTGTTCTGAGAAGAGGAAGGTTTGTGGCTGAGGAGACCGGGACACATGGCGCACAACCGGACGCGTCAAACCTGTCGGTGCCGACCGCCTCCACCCGGGCCGTGATCCAACTGTGATCGAGCCCGCGCGGGGGGTGGCTGGTGACCCACCGTCAGTCCGTCGAAGTTCAGGATGATTTGAACACTTTCGGCGAGGGCTTGGTTCGGCAGGGTGAATAAGGGGCTCAATAGCAGATCCTGGCTTGACTCGCCCGGAGCGGCACACTTGTAATTTCACTCGTGTCGTTCGGCCACCGTCGGTGATGGCCGAATCACACGGGGACATCACGGGGACGCGGAAGAACAGACGAGGGGCGCAGCATGACCGAGCTGGTGCAGCAACTGCTGGTCGACGACGCGAACGAGGAGCTCGGCTGGCAGGAGCGCGCGCTGTGCGCCCAGACCGACCCCGAATCCTTCTTCCCGGAGAAGGGCGGCTCCACGAGGGAGGCCAAGAAGGTCTGTCTCGCCTGCGAGGTCAGGTCCGAATGCCTCGAGTACGCGCTCGCCAACGACGAGCGCTTCGGGATCTGGGGCGGTCTCTCCGAGCGGGAGCGCCGCCGACTGAAGAAGGCCGCCGTCTGACCGGTCCGGCCGCCTTCGGGCGACCGGACAGACGGCACAGTTCGTTCCACAACGTACGGCCCGTCGCCCGTGGGTTCTCCACAGGCGGCGGGCCGTTTGTCGCGCAGCCGTTAGTGTGGCTCTCCGTCCGAGACGCCACGCATTCCCCGGCAGAGGCAGCAGCCCCCGGGGCAGCCGCCTGACGGGAGTGGGGGCGTCCACCGCAGTCCATCGAACCGGGGCCTGTACCTCGATGACCGTGCACAGCCAAACGGCAGCCCACCAGACAGCAGCCTCCCCAGGCGGCGCCACTCCCGAGTTCCCGCGCCACGTGGTCACGGCGGTGCTCGTCGCCCACGACGGCGCCCGCTGGCTCCCCGACGCGCTCGCCGGGCTGCTCGGCCAGGAGCGTCCGGTCCAGGACGCCTTCGCCGCCGACACCGGCAGCGCCGACGACTCCGCGCGCCTGGTCACCGAGGCGCTCGGCCCCGACCGCGTGCTGCACCTCGCCCGCCGCACCGGCTTCGGCCAGGCCGTCGACGAGGTCCACCGGACGGCGCCCGTCCTCACCCCCGAGGACCTGCCGTACCTCAAGCGGCCCAGCGGCTGGGACCCGGTCACCCGCACCTGGCGGGACGAGACCTACGACCTGCCCGACCTGCCGTACGGCGAACCTGTGCAGTGGCTCTGGCTGCTCCACGACGACTGCGCGCCCGCCCCGGACGCGCTCGCCCAGATGCTGGCGGTCGTCGAGCGCGAGGCCGAGGCGGGCCGCGAGGTCGCCGTGGTGGGCCCGAAGCTGCGCGGCTGGTACGACCGCCGGCAGCTCCTCGAGGCCGGCGTCACCATCGCCAACAGCGGCCGCCGCTGGACCGGCCTGGACCGCCGTGAACAGGACCAGGGCCAGCACGACTTCGTGAAGCCCGCCCTCGCCGTCTCCACCGCCGGCATGCTGATCCGCCGCGACGTCTACGAGGAGCTCGGCGGCTTCGACCGCAGGCTGCCGCTGATGCGCGACGACATCGACCTGTGCTGGCGCGCCCGGTCCCAGGGCCACCAGGTCCTGGTCGCCCCCGAGGCCGTCGTCCGGCACGCCGAGGCCGCATCCCGCGAGCGCCGCGACGTCGACTGCGTGGGCCGTACCGTCGCCTCCCCGCACCGCGTGGACAAGGCCGGCGCCGTCTACACCCTGCTCGTCAACAGCCCCGGCTCCGCGCTGCCCTGGGTGTCGCTGCGCCTGGTCCTCGGCACCGTGCTGCGCACCGTCGCCTACCTCGTCGGCAAGCTGCCCGGGCAGGCCCTGGACGAGATCCGCGGTCTGCTCGGGGTGCTGCTGCGGCCCGAGCGGATCCTCGCCGGACGCCGCCGCCGGGGCCGCCCGGTGGCCGGCAAGGACGAACTGCGGGAACTCTTCCCGCCCCGTGGCGCCACCCTGCGGGCCACCCTGGAGCAGGCCGCGGGCAGCCTGACCCGCCGCTCCGACCCCGAGGCCAGCACCGGCGCCGGCCGCCACGGCGGTGGCGGCGACGCGGACGAGGCGTTCGTCCAGCCCGAGCAGCACGCCCGCCTCAAGCGCATCGCCCGCAACCCCGCCCCGGTGCTCTTCGCCCTCCTGCTGCTGGTCTCGCTGATCGCCTGCCGTTCGCTGTTCTCCGGCGGCGCCCTGGCCGGCGGCGCCCTGCTGCCCGCCCCCGACAGCGCCTTCGACCTGTGGGCCACCTACACCTCCGCCTGGCACGCGGTCGGCGCCGGCGGCACCGGGGCGGCGCCCCCGTACCTCGCCGTGGTCGCCGCCCTGGGCACCCTGTTCGGCGGCTCCGCGGGCCTCGCGGTCACCTTCCTGCTGGTCTGCTCGGTGCCGCTGGCCGGCCTGAGCGCCTACTTCGCCTCCCGCCCGCTGGTCCCCTCCCGGCTGCTGCGCGCCTGGGCCTGCGTGGTCTACGCGTTCCTGCCCGCCGCGACCGGCGCCCTGGCCGGCGGCCGTCTCGGCACGGCCGTGCTGGCCATGGTGCTGCCGCTGATGGCCCGCGCCGCGGTCGCCGCGAGCGGCCTCACCGCGCGCGGCGACGCCCGCGGCACCTGGCGTGCCACCTGGGCGTACACGCTCCTGCTCACCCTCACCACGGCGTTCACCCCGATCGTCTGGCCGCTCGCCCTCGTCCTGGGCGTCGCGGTGCTCGTGGTGCGCCGCGGTGACCTGGTGCCGTACGCGCTCCGCCTGCTCGCCCAGCTCGGCACGCCGCTGCTGGTGCTGGCGCCCTGGTCGCTCTCGCTGCTGCCCACCGGCTTCTTCACCGAGGCCGGCATGGGCTTCGGCGTCGGCGCGGCCTCGCCGCTCGACCTGCTCGG
Organism: Streptomyces abyssomicinicus; assembly: GCF_008974245.1. GTDB lineage: Bacteria > Actinomycetota > Actinomycetes > Streptomycetales > Streptomycetaceae > Streptomyces > Streptomyces abyssomicinicus. The sequence goes on from NZ_BBZI01000011.1 coordinate 432,632, forward strand.
CGCCAGCCCCGGCGGCCCCGGCACGGTCGGCGGGCTGCTGCTGATCGGCGTGGTGCTCGCCGCGCTGGCCGCGCTGGTCCGCGAGGAGCGCCGCGCGCCGGTGGCGGCCGCCTGGGCGGTCGCCGTGACCGCCCTGCTGTTCGCGGCCCTGTCCAACGGCTCCGCCTGGGCCGGTCCCGCCACCCTGGTCTACGGCCTGGCGCTGCTGTGCGCCGCCGCCGTCGGCGCGGACGGCGCGCGGTCCCGGGTCGCCGAGCAGAGCTTCGGCTGGCGTCAGCCGGTCGCCGCGCTGATCGCCCTGGCCGCCGCCGTGGGGCCGCTGATCGCGGCCGTCGGCTGGATGGCCGCGGGCGCCGAGGGGCCGCTGGAGCGCCGCGACCCGGTGCAGGTGCCGGCCTTCGTCGCCGAGGAGAGCGGCGACGACGACCAGGCCCGCACCCTGGTCCTGGACAGCACCTCCCCGGCCCACGTGGGCTACACCCTGGTCCGCGGCTCCGGCGCCCGCCTCGGCGACGCCGACGTCGCGGCGACCCTCGGCGACAGCGCGGTCCTCGACCGGGTGGTCGCCCACCTGGTCGCCGGATCCGGCGCCGACCAGACCGACGAGCTCGGCGACTTCGCCATCCGCTACGTCCTGGTCCGCCCCGGCGCGCCCCGCGAGATCACCCGCGTGCTCGACGCCACGCCCGGCCTGAGCCGCCTCAGCCAGCAGGACGGCAGCGGCCTGTGGCGGCTGGACCGGGAGATCTCCCGCGCCGTGATCCTCCCGTCCGCGGACGCCTCCGCGGGCAAGGCCCAGCCGGTCGCCGCGGGACCGGTGGACATCACCGGCAAGGTCCCGGCCGGTCCCGAGGGCCGTGTCCTGCGCCTCGCCGACACCTTCGACGACGGCTGGACGGCCACCGTCGGCGGCGTCGAGCTCACCCCCGTGAAGCTTGACGGCTGGGCGCAGGGCTTCCGCCTCCCGCCCGCCGGAGGCGCGCTGGAGGTCACCCACGAGAACTCGCTGACGCATGTGCTCTGGCTCGGCGCGCAGGGCCTGCTCGCCCTCACGCTGATCGTGCTCGCCCTGCCGGGCGGACGCCGCGACATCGACGACGACCTGCCCGAGGAGGCCCCCGAGATCACCGCGGAGGACCTCGAGGGCGACGGCCGCCGGGCCCGCCGTCTGCGCGCCCAGGCCGAGGCCGAGGCGGCCGCCCAGGCCGCCGCCCAAGGTGCCGCCCCTGGCGCGGACCTCCCGCGCCAGCAGTCGCAGGAGCCGTTCCCCGGCCCGTCCGGCGTCCCCGCCGGGACCCCGGACGACCACGGCCAGGACGGCCACCCGCACGAGGACGACCGGCAGGGCGACGACGGCCGTGCGCAGGAGGCCTACGCGGCCGCCGCGCAGGGCGGTGCCGGGTACCCCGACGGCGGCTGGCCCGCCGACGCCTACGACCCGTACGCCTACTCCTCCGGCGAGGCCGCCGCACCGGCGGACGCCGCCGGGTACAGCGGCCCCTACGGCGACTTCGTGACGGGGGAGGCGTACAGCCCGGACCCCGACGCCCGGGGATACCGCCAGGGCGGTCAGGAGTACGGTCCGGGCGCCGGCGTCCACGGCGGCGTCCAGGAGCAGGGCGACCCGTACGGCGACGGGTACGGCCCGGGCCACTACGGCCACGACTACGGCAGTGAGCGTCCCGACGGGAGCCAGCAGTGAACCGCACCATGTCCCTGATCGCCGGCGCGGTCGCCCTGGCCGCCGTCACCGGCGTGGCCGCGTTGACCGCCCCCGAACCGCAGAGCGCGGTCACGGCCGGGGCGACGGCCGCCGAGCAGCCCGTGGAGCGCACCAAGCTGCTCTGCCCGGAGCCCAGCCGGTCCGACATCGCCGAGACGGTCCGCACCGCGTTCACCCCGGTCACCGAGGACGCGGCCGACGGCGGCAAGGCCGAACTCCTGCCCGCCGCGCCCTCGGCGTCCGGTGCGGAGGACGAGGACCCGGCCGACGCCGACGCCGGGAAGCCCGAGGGCACGGAGGACGCCGAAGGCACCGAGGACTCCGAGGGCGGCGAGGACACGGCGGCCGCCGAGGCCCGTCCCGCCGGCAAGCCGGTGCTCACGCTCAAGGAGCCCGGCAAGCCCGTCTCCCGGGAGAGCTCCGGCGGCGAGGAGCCCGCGCTGCTCGGCACCGCCGACGGCCGCTTCGCCCCCGGCTGGACGGTCCAGCAGACCACCAAGGTCACCGTCGGCGCGGGCCGCGGACTGCACGGCACCGCCTGCAGCGTCCCGGACACCGACTTCTGGTTCCCGGGCGCCAGCACCGCGGAGTTCCGCACCGACTACGTGCACCTGACGAACCCGGACGACTCCGCGGCCGTCGTCGACATCGAGCTCTTCGGCCCGGAGGGCCAGCTGGAGACCTCGGTCCCCGACGGCGTGACGGTCCCGCCGCTCGGCAGCGAGCGGGTCCTGCTGTCCACCCTCACCGACCAGCCGCTGCCCGACGTCACCGCGCACGTCAGCGTCCGCAGCGGCCGGGTCGGGGCCCGCGTGCAGGCCCTGGACACCGGCAACGGCGGCGACTGGATCGCCCCGGCCGCCGACCCGGCCGGCTCGCTGGTGCTGCCCGGCATCCCCAAGGACGCCACCTCGGTCCGCCTGATCGCCTACGCGCCCGGCGACTCGGACGCCGACCTCGCCGTCCGCCTCGCCTCGCCCACCGGCGCCATCACCCCGGCCGGCCTGGAGACCCTGCACGTCAAGGCGGGCATGACCACCTCGACGGACCTCAAGGACGTCACCCGGGGCGAGGCCGGCTCGCTGCTGCTCACCTCGACCGGGCGCGAGGTCCCGGTGGTGGCCGGACTCCAGGTGGTGCGCGGCAAGGGCGCCAAGCAGGAGACCGCCTTCATCCCCGCGACGGGGGCCGTCACCACCCGCGCCACCGCGCTCGGCAACACCGCCAAGGGCACCACGCTCTCCCTGGTCGCCCCGACCGCGGACGCCACCGTCAAGGTGACCTCCTCCGCGGGCAGCGGGGGCGGCACCGGCACCTCGAAGACGTACAAGCTGAAGAAGGGCACCACCACCGACATCGAGCTGCCCGCGCCGAGCGGCCTCAAGGGCACCTACGCCCTGGTGATCGAGCCGGTGTCCGGCGGCCCGGTGTACGCAGCCCGGACCCTCGCCGAGAAGCTGGACGGCATCGCCGCCTTCACCGTGCAGACCCTGCCGGACGACCGCGGCCGGGTGGCCGTCCCGAAGACCGAACAGGACCTGACGGTGCTGCAGAACTGACCCGCGTCCCGAACCGGCCGTGCCCGGCCCCTCGTTCCCGACGAGAGGCCGGGCACGGCCGTTCCGGGACGCACCCAGGGCCCAGGCCCAGGGCCCAACGCCCACGGCCCAGCAGGCCGCCGGGTCAGTCCTCGTCGCCGTCGTAGCGCGGATCCACCGCCTCGGGGGTGAGACCGAGCAGGTCGGCGACCTGCTCGACCACCACCTCGTGCACCAGCGCGGCCCGTTCCTCCCGGCCCTTGCTGCGGATCTCCACCGGCCGCCGGTAGACCACGACCCGGGCCGGCAGGTTCTCCCGGCCCGGGACGGTGCCGCCCAGCGGGACCGCCTCGTCGCTCCAGGAGTCGCCGGGCCCGGGCGCCGGCGGCACCTCCAGCACCAGGAAGTCGACCTCGGCCAGCTGCGGCCAGCGCCGCTCCAGCCGTTCCACCGAGTCCTGCACCAGGTCGGCGAAGAGTTCGGCGCGGCTCGCGGCGAGCGGAACCTGCGGGGGCGCGATCGGGCCGCGCATGCCGCGGCCGTGGCGGTCCCGCCGACGGGGCCCGGGGCCCGAGGGGCGCGGCGGTACGGGATTGTCCATCACCGGTGCAGCGTAATGGCCCCGGCTCCGCCGCGCCCGTCCCGGCGGCGGGTCCCGCTTGTGCCGTTTTGCGGCGAGTGTCGCCGCGACACGGGCGGGTGACCTAGGGGAGAGTCGTCGCGGCCCGCTCAAGAGTGCGGTACCGTCCATCGTCGTGAGCCCTGTACGTCGCTGTTCGCGCACCGCCTGCGGCCGACCCGCCGTCGCGACGCTGACGTACGTCTACGCCGACTCGACCGCGGTCCTCGGCCCGCTCGCCACCTACGCCGAGCCCCACTGCTACGACCTGTGCGCCGAGCACTCCGAGCGCCTGACCGCCCCGCGCGGCTGGGAGGTCGTCCGGCTCCTCGACGGCTCGGCCCCCGCCCGTCCCTCCGGGGACGACCTGGAGGCCCTCGCCAACGCCGTGCGCGAGGCGGCCCGTCCGCCGGAGCGCGCCGCCGAGGGCGGCGGCCCCGCAGCCCGGCCCGGCGACCCCGTGCAGGGCGCCCGCCGCGGCCACCTGCGCGTGCTGCGCTCGCCCGACAACTGACGCGTCGTCGGGAAGCTCCCCCCCCCGCCACATCCCGTGCCGTCCCCGCCCCGCAGGCGGCGGCCGTACGGGCGCCCGACCCCGCCCGGCAGGCGGCGACCGTGTGCCTGCAACTTGCATCAATCTCCCCACGCACACCCGTTGACGCACGCATGTCATGAGCACCACCATTCCCCCACCCGTGCGAAACCACTTTCCGCATCACGGAATCCGGGAGGCGTTGGTGTACGTCCAGGAACTGGAGCCGGTCGGCGGATCGCTGGGGCTGTCGGCCCTGGTGGCCGCCCTCCCGCTGGTCATCGTGCTGGTCCTGCTCGGCGGGGTGCGGATGAAGGCGCACTGGGCCGGCCTCATCGGCCTGGCCGGCGCGGTCCTGGTGGCGCTCCTCGCCTACGGGATGCCGCTGGGGCAGACCCTCTCCGGCGCGGTCCAGGGCGCCGCCTTCGGGCTCTTCCCCATCATGTGGATCGTCGTCAACGCCCTGTGGGTGTACCGGATGACCGTCCGCACCCGGCACTTCGACATCCTGCGCCGCTCCTTCGGACGGCTCTCCGACGACCCGCGCATCCAGGCCCTGGTCGTCGCCTTCTGCTTCGGCGCCCTGCTGGAGGCGCTGGCCGGCTTCGGGGCCCCGGTCGCCATCTGCTCCGTGATGCTGGTCGCCCTCGGCTTCGACCCGGTGCGGGCCGCGGTGGTCGCCCTGGTCGCCAACACCGCGCCGGTGGCCTTCGGCGCGATGGGCACCCCGGTGGTCACCCTCGCCCAGGTCACCGGCCTCGACCTGGACACCGTCGCCTCCGTGGTGGGCCGTCAGACGCCGCTGCTCGCCCTGGTCGTGCCGCTGGTGCTGGTCGGACTGGTCGACGGCAGGCGCGGACTGCGCGAGACCTGGCTGCCCGCCCTGGTCTGCGGCGTGGCCTTCGCGGTGGCCCAGTTCGCCGCCGCCAACTACGTCTCCGCCCAGCTGGCCGACATCGCGGCCGCCCTGGCCGGCGCCGGCGCCCTGGTCCTGGTGCCCACCTCCCGCAGGGCGGCCGCGCCCGAGGTGCGCGAGAAGGTGCTCACCGGCACCCGCAGCGACGACCTCGACGTGCACGACGAGCGCGGCGAGGTGGTCCGCGCCTACGCCCCCTACGCGCTGATCGTGCTGATCTTCTCCCTCGCCCAGATCCCGCCCGTCAAGGAACTGCTCGCCAGGACCACCCAGGTCTACGACTGGCCCTTCCTGGACGTCGCGAACCCCGGCGGCGAGCCGGTGAGCGGCAACATGTTCAGCTGGCCCGTCCTCGCCACCGGCGGCACCCTGGTCCTGCTCGCCGGCCTGTTCACCGCCGTGGTGATCGGGGTCCGTGCGGGCGAGGCCGTCAGGGAGTGGGTGGCCACCGTCCAGGAACTCCGGTTCGCCATCCTCACGGTGACCAGCGTGCTGGCCCTCGCCTACGTGATGAACCTGTCCGGACAGGCCGCCACCATCGGCCACTTCGTCGCCGCGGCCGGCGCCGGACTCGCCTTCCTCTCGCCGGTCCTCGGCTGGTTCGGCGTTGCCGTCTCCGGCTCCGACACCTCGGCCAACGCCCTCTTCGGCGCCCTCCAGGTGACCGCCGCCCAGCAGGCCGGTCTCTCGCCCGAACTGCTCGCCGCCGCCAACAGCTCCGGCGGCGTCCTCGGCAAGATGATCTCCCCGCAGAACCTCACCATCGCGTGCGCCGCCGTCGGCCTCGCGGGCAAGGAGGGCGACCTGCTGCGCAAGGTCCTGCCGTGGAGCCTCGGACTGCTGCTGGTGATGTGCCTGATCGTTCTCGGCCAGAGTTCTCCGGTCCTCGGCTGGATGCTGCCCTGACGGAGCGTCCGGCTCCGCACCGGCCACCAGCACCGGAAGGCCACCCACCGGCCCGCCGTCGCCCGGACGGCGGGCCGGTCGCACGGTGTGCGGAAAAGGGCGGAGGGTAACTTGGGCTCATCAGCCGACTTCCAGGAGGGCAGGCCGTGGCCGTAGATCTGTCGCAGCTCGTGAAGGCGTACGACGTGCGCGGTGTGGTTCCGGACCAGTGGGACGAGCCCATGGCCGAGCTCTTCGGCGCGGCCTTCGTCGACGTCGTGGGCGCCAAGGCGATCGTCACCGGGCACGACATGCGTCCCTCGTCGCCCGGCCTCTCGCGGGCCTTCGCGCGTGGCGCCGCCGCCCGCGGCGCGGACGTCACCGAGATCGGCCTCTGCTCCACCGACCAGCTGTACTACGCCTCCGGCGCCCTCGACCTGCCCGGCGCGATGTTCACCGCCTCGCACAACCCGGCGCGGTACAACGGCATCAAGATGTGCCGCGCGGGCGCCGCGCCGGTCGGCCAGGACACCGGGCTCGCCGAGATCCGTGCCCTGGTCGAGGGCTGGGCCGAGACCGGCGGCATCCCCGAGATCGCCGAGAAGCAGGGCTCCGTCACCCAGCGGGACACCCTCGACGACTACGCCGCGTACCTGCGGTCGCTGGTCGACCTCACCGCGATCCGCCCGCTGAAGGTCGTGGTCGACGCAGGCAACGGCATGGGCGGCCACACCGTGCCGACCGTGCTCGGCGGCCTCCCGCTGGACGTCGTGCCCATGTACTTCGAGCTGGACGGCACCTTCCCCAACCACGAGGCCAACCCGCTCGACCCGGCCAACATCGTCGACCTGCAGAAGCGGGTCCGCGAGGAGGGCGCCGACATCGGCCTCGCCTTCGACGGCGACGCCGACCGCTGCTTCGTGGTGGACGAGCGCGGCGAGCCGGTCTCCCCGTCCGCGATCACCGCGCTGGTCGCCTCCCGCGAGCTGGCCAAGCACGGCGGCGAGGGCGTGGTCATCCACAACCTGATCACCTCCTGGTCCGTCCCCGAGGTCGTCGAGGAGTGCGGCGGCACCCCGGTCCGCACCCGTGTCGGCCACTCGTTCATCAAGGCCGAGATGGCGAAGTCCGGCGCCATCTTCGGCGGCGAGCACTCCGCCCACTACTACTTCCGCGACTTCTGGAACGCCGACACCGGCATGCTGGCCGCGCTGCACGTCCTCGCCGCGCTCGGCGGACAGCAGGGCACGCTCTCCGAGCTGGTCGCCCAGTACGACCGGTACGCGGCCTCCGGCGAGATCAACTCCACGGTCGACGACCAGGCCGGCCGCCTCGCCGCGCTGAAGGAGAGCTACCAGGGCCGCGAAGGCGTCGCCCTCGACGAACTCGACGGCCTCACGGTCACCGCCGCCGACTGGTGGTTCAACGTCCGCCCCTCCAACACCGAGCCGCTGCTCCGCCTCAACGCGGAGGCCCGCGACGAGACCACCGTCTCGCGCGTCCGGGACGAGGTCCTCGCGATCATCCGCGGCTGACCCGGCGCACCCCCGCGCACCATCCGTGCCGCAGGCCCCCGGCGGGCGTCGGGCGACCGGGCCGCCAGGGCCCGCGGCACGGATGGTCACTCCCCGCGCGAAGGCGTCGCCCGGCGGCGTCCCGCAGCCCGGGCCGGGCCCGGCGACGCGAAGTGCCGGCGACGCGAAGTGCCGGTGCCGGGGCGGGGGAGAGGCCCCGCCCGGCGGACCCGCAGCGCGCCCCTGGCGGCCCCTCGCCCCGCGGAACCGACCGGGTACGCTGACGTGGCCCGACAGACCCACCCCCGGCCTCCGGCCGGGCCGCCCCCAGGAGGGAACCATGCCGCTCGAACCCGGCCTCCTCGAGATCCTCGCCTGCCCGGCATGCCACGCTCCCCTCCAGGAGCGGGACAGCGAGCTCGTCTGCACCGCCGACGACTGCGGCCTGGCCTACCCCGTCCGCGACGGCATCCCCGTGCTGCTCGTCGACGAGGCCCGCCGCCCCGCCTAGTCCGCCCCCGAGGCGGGACGCGGCCGCACCGCGAACCGACGACACGACCCGGCGCCGGAGGCTGCCCGCCATGTTCGACGAATCGCTGCTCGACGCCCCCGAGGGCCTGGCCGCCGCGGACCGCCGCGCCCTGCTCCGCGGCGCGGCGGAGGCGGGCGCCCGCGTCCGCGTCGCCCTGCGCGACGCCGACGAGGCCGGCGTCCCCGGCCTCCGCCCCGACGGCCGCCCCCGCGCCGTGCTGATCGCCGGCCCGGGCGCCGCCGCCACCCACGCCGCCGACCTCCTCGGCACCCTGGCCGGCCCCGGCAGCCCCGTGATCCGCCTGGCCCCCAACGGCGTGGCCCCCGCGCCGGGCGCACTGCGCTGGGACCTGCCCGGCTGGGCCGGCTCCCTGGACCTGCTCCTGATCGCCACCCCCGACGGCGCCGAACCCGGCCTCTCGCTCCTCGCCGAACAGGCCTACCGCCGCGGCTGCACGGTCGTCGCCGTGGCCCCCCGCCGCAGCCCCCTGGCGGACGCGATCGGCGTCTCCCGGGGCTTCTTCCTGCCCATGGCCGCCGTCGCCCGGTACTCCGGCGACGACGACACCCCGCCGGCCCTGACCGCCTCCGCCCCCGGCGTCCTGTGGGCGCTGCTCACCCCGCTGCTCGCCCTCCTGGACCGCACCGGCGTGCTGCAGGCGCCGCCCGCCACCCTGGAGAAGGTCGCCGACCGCCTCGACGCCGTCGCCGAACGCTGCGGCCCCGCCGTGCCGGCCTACGGCAACCCCGCCAAGACCCTCGCCGCCGAACTCGCCGACTCCCTGCCGGTCGTCTGGACCGAAGGCGTCTCCGCCGGCCCGGCCGGCCGCCGCTTCGCCGCCGCCCTCGCCGAACTCGCCGGCCGCCCCGCCGTCGTCGCCGAACTGCCCGAGGCGATGGACGCGCACAGCACCCTGCTCTCCGGCCCGCTCGCCGCCGGCGGCGACCCGGAGGACTTCTTCCGCGACCGCGTCGAGGAACCGGCCGCCCTGCGCGCGCGTGTCGTCCTTCTGCGGGACCGCCCCACCGGCGGCCTCAGCGCGGCGCCCGCCGCCCGGGACCTGGCCCTCGCCCACGACGCACCGGTCAGCGAACTGGAGCCGGGGGACGGCGAGGAACTCGAGGCACTGGCGGAACTGATCGCCATCACCGATTTCGCCGCCGTTTACCTGGCGCTCGCCTCGGGTGTCTGAGCTGGTGCCGACACACCGCACCCGCCCCGGAACCCCCGGCGCGGGAGACACGCCGAGACACCCGGAGACGAAGGGTATGGACCTCCTCACCAACACCATCCGCCCCTACGCGTGGGGCTCCACCACCGCCATCGCCGAGCTGATCGGCGAGACGCCCACCGGTGAGCCCCAGGCGGAGCTGTGGATGGGGGCCCACCCCGGAGCGCCGTCCTCCACCCCGCGCGGCAGCCTGCCCGACGTCATCGCCGCCGACCCGGAGCGCGAGCTCGGCGCCCGGACCGTCGCCCGCTTCGGCCCGCGGCTGCCCTTCCTGCTCAAGCTGCTCGCCGCCGCCCGCCCCCTCTCCCTCCAGGTCCATCCCGACCTCGTGCGGGCCAGGGAGGGCTACGAGGCGGAGCAGCGCCTGGGCATCGCCGTGGACGCCCCGCAACGCAACTACAAGGACGCCAACCACAAGCCCGAGCTGATCTGCGCCCTCACCGACTTCGAGGGCCTGTGCGGATTCCGCCCGGCGGCCGAGACCGCCGACCTGTTCGAGGGCCTCGGCGTCCCCGACCTCGCCCCGCACGTCGAGACGCTGCGCACGCTCCCCGAGGGGGAGGCGCTGCGCCGGGTGCTCACCGCCGTCCTCACCGGCGACGCCGACGAGACCGCCCGTACGGTCGCCGCGACGGCCGCCGCCTGTGAGCGTCTCGACGGCCGCTACGAGGTCTTCGCGCGGATAGCCCGCCACTTCCCCGGCGACCCCGGGGTCCTCGCCTCGATGCTGCTCCACCACGTCCGCCTCGCGCCCGGAGACGCCCTCTACCTGTCGGCCGGCGTCCCGCACGCCTACCTCCGCGGCCTGGGCGTGGAGCTGATGTCCACCTCCGACAACGTGCTGCGCTGCGGTCTCACCCCCAAGCACGTCGACGTCCCCGAACTGCTGAGGGTGGTCCGCTTCGAGTCCTGCGGCGCCGACGTCCTGCGCCCGCGCACCCTGCCGGACGGGGAGGAGCTGTACGAGACCCCGGTGGACGAGTTCCGCCTCTCCCGCCACCGGCTCACCGACGGCGCCCCCGCCGTCGACCTGACCCGGCCCGCGCCCCAGGTGCTCCTGTGCACCGAGGGCGGCGTCCGCGTCGGCGAACTGAAGCTGGCCCCCGGCGCCTCCGTCTTCGTTCCGGCGGGAGAAAGGACCGAAGTGTCCGGGAGCGGAACGCTTTTCCGGGCAACCGTGTCCTGCTGAGGGCCGTTCGTGCACACGGTCCTCGCGCCCGGGCCGCGGCGGCCTGCAACAATGCCGACGGTCAACGGCAGTGACGGCTGAGCAGGAAGGAACCACGCGAACTCATGAGCGCGTCAGGCGGAACCAAGGCGATCGTCGCGGCACTGGCCGCGAACCTGGCGATCGCGGTAGCCAAATTCGTGGCGTTCCTCTTCAGCGGTTCGTCGTCCATGCTGGCGGAGAGCGTCCACTCGCTCGCCGACTCCGGCAACCAGGGACTGCTGCTCGTCGGCGGCAAGAAGGCCAAGCGCGAGGCGACGCCGCAGCACCCCTTCGGCTACGGCCGCGAGCGGTACATCTACGCCTTCCTGGTCTCCATCGTCCTGTTCTCGGTCGGCGGCATGTTCGCCCTCTACGAGGGCTACGAGAAGATCAAGCACCCGCACGAGCTGGAGCACTGGTACTGGCCGGTCGGCGTGCTGGTCTTCGCGATCATCGCGGAGTCGTTCTCCTTCCGCACCGCCATCAAGGAGTCCAACGAGGTCCGCGGCGGGCTCTCCTGGTCGCAGTTCGTGCGCCGCGCGAAGGCCCCCGAGCTCCCGGTCGTCCTGCTGGAGGACCTCGGCGCGCTGGTCGGCCTGGTCCTCGCCCTCGGCGGCGTCGGCCTCGCCCTGCTGACCGGGGACGGCGTCTGGGACGGCGTCGGCACCCTGTGCATCGGTGTCCTGCTGATCGTGATCGCGATCGTGCTGGCCCTGGAGACCAAGTCGCTGCTGCTCGGTGAGGCCGCGGGTCTCGAGGAGGTCAGGAAGATCGAGGCCGCCGTGGTCGACGGCGACACCGTGCCCCGCCTGATCCACATGCGCACGCTGCACCTCGGCCCCGAGGAGCTGCTGGTCGCCGCGAAGATCGCGGTCAAGGCCGACTCCGGCGCCGCCGAGATCGCCGCAGCGATCGACGCCGCCGAACAGCGCGTCCGGGCGGCGGTGCCGATCGCCCGCGTGATCTACCTGGAGCCGGACATCTACAGCGAGGCCGCCGCGGCGGCCGGCCCCGACCCCGAGGCCACCCCGGGCGGCGGCGCGTCCCACTGACGCGGCCCCCCGGCGCCCCTCGTCCACGGGCCCGCCCCGGCACCTCGCCGCGGCGGGCCCGCGGCGTCGTTCACAGCAGCGCGGCCCACTCCGACGGTGTCGCCACGGGTGCCGCGCGCCGCCGGGCCACCGCACCCGCGATCCACAGGCCCGCTCCCGCGAGCGCCGGCACCAGGCCCGCCAGCATTCCGCCGAGCAGCCCGGCGAGGGCCGACGCCGGCACGATCCGCCCCCGCACCGCGTCCACCGGCAGCGTCCCGCCCCGGTCGTCGAGGAAGGCCCGGGAATCCCGCGCGTTCTCCCGGTGGTCGCCCAGCAGGAACACCCGTCCCCCCGGCACCGTCACCTCGTACGGCGGCAGGCCACCGCCGTGGGCGATTCCGTCCTTGACGTACGGCTCCGCCAGCTCCCGCCCGTCCACGGTGACCCGCTCCGCCCCGTCCTTCGCGCCGCCCTCCGCGCCGCAGCAGGCGACCCTCTCGCCGCCCACCCCGACGACCCGCGACACCACCGGCAGCGGCCCGTACCGCTCCGGCGCCAGGACCAGCACCACGTCGCCCCGCCGCAACCCGCCGCCGGCCCCGCCCGCGCCCTCGGTGTCGCCCGCGCCGTCGGTGTCGCCGTCGATCCGCTCGTACACCAGCCGGTCGCCCGGTCCGTACGCCGGCTCCATGCCGGCCGACGAGACGGTCGCCGACCCGTACCCCGTCAGGGTCCGCACCAGGCACCCGCCGAACAGCGCGGCGCCCATCGCCGCCGTCACCACGCCGGCCACGACCGGCCGGGCCGCTCTCCTCATCCATCTCCCCCTTCACAGGGCCCGGTTGGGCCCGACGAGGCTGGCCGGACCCGACCGGACTGGGGTCCGGTGGGGCGGCCGGTGTAGCTTGGGACGGAGCCAGACGTCGCTGCTGATGGCGGTCGGGCGGTGCCACGCGGTGAGCGACGGACCGGCCGAGGGAGAGAGGGCCTCCGACGGACTGCGCTGCGCGCGGGGCCACACCCGTGCCCCCGAGGCATGCCCATGCCCGTGGGGCACACCCGTGACCGGAGCACGCCGACGCGCAGACCAGCCGCACCGACCTCGACCCGTAACCGCATCCGCGAGGAGCAGCACTACATGACTGTCGACAACCGACAGGACTTCAAGGTCGCCGACCTCTCCCTGGCCGAGTTCGGCCGCAAGGAGATCAGCCTGGCCGAGCACGAGATGCCCGGCCTGATGGCGATCCGCGAGGAGTACGCGAAGGCGCAGCCGCTGAAGGGCGCGCGCGTCACCGGCTCCCTCCACATGACGGTGCAGACCGCCGTCCTGATCGAGACCCTGGTCTCGCTCGGCGCCCAGGTCCGCTGGGCCTCCTGCAACATCTTCTCCACCCAGGACCACGCGGCCGCCGCCATCGCCGTCGGCCCGAACGGCACCCCGGAGAACCCGCAGGGCGTCCCGGTCTTCGCCTGGAAGGGCGAGACGCTGGAGGAGTACTGGTGGTGCACCGAGCAGGCGCTGACCTGGCCGGACAGCCCCACCGGCGGCCCGAACATGATCCTGGACGACGGTGGTGACGCCACCCTCCTCGTCCACAAGGGCGTCGAGTACGAGAAGGCCGGCGAGGTCCCCGCGCTGGAGACCGCCGAGTCCGAGGAGCACCTCGAGATCCTGCGCCTGCTGCACCGGACGATCGGTGAGGGCTCGCAGAAGTGGACCCACCTGGCGTCGGAGATCCGCGGTGTCACCGAGGAGACCACCACCGGCGTCCACCGCCTCTACGAGATGCAGCGCGACGGCGTCCTGCTCTTCCCGGCGATCAACGTCAACGACGCCGTGACCAAGTCGAAGTTCGACAACAAGTACGGCTGCCGCCACTCCCTGATCGACGGCATCAACCGCGCCACCGACACCCTGATCGGCGGCAAGACCGCCGTGGTCTGCGGCTACGGCGACGTCGGCAAGGGCTGCGCGGAGTCGCTCCGCGGTCAGGGCGCCCGGGTGATCGTCACCGAGATCGACCCGATCTGCGCGCTCCAGGCGGCGATGGACGGCTACCAGGTCACCACGCTCGACGAGGTCGTGGAGACGGCGGACATCTTCATCACCACGACCGGCAACAAGGACATCATCATGGCCTCCGACATGGCCAAGATGAAGCACCAGGCCATCGTCGGCAACATCGGCCACTTCGACAACGAGATCGACATGGCCGGCCTGGCGAAGATCCCCGGCATCGTCAAGGACGAGGTCAAGCCGCAGGTCCACACCTGGGCGTTCCCCGACGGCAAGAAGATCATCGTGCTGTCCGAGGGCCGCCTGCTGAACCTGGGCAACGCCACCGGCCACCCGTCGTTCGTGATGTCCAACTCGTTCGCGGACCAGACCCTGGCCCAGATCGAGCTGTTCACCAAGCCCGACGCGTACCCGATCGGCGTCTACGTGCTCCCCAAGCACCTGGACGAGAAGGTCGCCGCCCTCCACCTGGACGCGCTCGGCGTGAAGCTCACCAAGCTCCGCCCCGAGCAGGCCGCCTACATCGGCGTCGAGGTCGAAGGCCCCTTCAAGCCGGACCACTACCGCTACTGAGCGGCCGTCCCGCGGCACCACACCTCCGGCAGGCCCCCGCCCTCGTGGCGGGGGCCTGTCCCCATCCCGGACGGACCGCGCCCGTCGCCCGGACCACCACAGGACGCCCATGCCCACCGGCCGTTATCTGCTCCACGACCCGCACGACCACAGCCCGCTCGGCGAGGAGCACTTCCAGTGCGCCCCCGGCCCCTCCGGCTGGCGCTACGTCTCCCAGCGGCTCACCCCCGGGGGCGAGCACCGGGGATCGGTCGACGTCACCCTCGACGACCTCGGCCGCCCCCTGCGCGTGGAACTGCGCGCCGGCGGCTGGCAGGTCCGCGGCGCCGCCCTCGACGGCGTCACCTGGGTGCGCACCGACCCCACGGGCGAGCACGCCGCCGAGGGCAACGCCCCCGCCCACGCCCTCACCGGAGCCTCCCCGGCCTTCCTGGTCGCCACCGCCCGGCTGCTGCGCCCGCACCGCGGCGACGCCCCCGTCCGGGTCCGCCTGGTCGAGTTCACCGACCCGGTCCTGGCGCCCCTGACGGTGGACCGGACCTGGGCCCTGACCGGCAGCGAGACCCACACGACCGACAGCGGCCCCCTGGTGGTGGACGAGTACCGCGTCACCGACCTGGGGACCGGCGAGCAGCACACCGTCCACCTGGCCGGCGACGTGGTGCTCGCCGCGCCCGGCATCGAGCTGGACGACCTCGCGTCGCCGCCGACGGCCTTCCGCGACGACGACCGGTAGGGCGCGCGTCTTCGGCCGCCCGTGCCCCTGCCCCTGCCCGGTCGCGCGGGTGCGTCAGGCCGGCGGGGCGAAACCGCCTCCGGCACGGCCGCCACCCTCGGCCGGAGCGGCGGGCCCGGCCGACGGGGCGGGCGGCACCGGCGGCGTCGGCGCGACGGGCGGCATCGGCGTCACGTACGGCATCGGCGCCGACGGGGCCGGGGCCGGGGACGGGGCTGGGGCCTGCTCCGTCGGCGCATACGCCGCGGCACCGGCACCGGCCGCGCCCTGCGCACGGGCCCGCGCCAGGGCCGCCGCCTGCGCGCGAGCCGCCTCCCGCGTCTGCCGCTCGTACAGCACCGCGGCCAGGAACTGCGGGGCCGGCACGCCCTCCACCTGCGCCCCCGTCCGCGCGACGACCTCCGTGGCCAGCCGCTGCGCCATGCCGTGCCCCACCGCGGGATCCAGCTGCCCCAGTCGCGTCAGGTACTGCCGCACCGCCAGCCACAGGTCGTCCGGGACGGCTGACAGGTCCAGCGCGGAGTAGCGCCCCATCAGCCAGGGCGGCGGGGGAGGCGTCGACGTGAGGTGCCCGTCCGGCACCCGCTCCCGCACCACCATCGTGCCCGCGAACACGTCACCGAGCCGCCGGCCCCGGGTCGACACCAGGGAGGCGATGCAGGCGACCACACCGAAGGTCATCAGGATCTCGAACATCCCCAGCAGCCCCCGGACCAGCGCGTGGCGGAACCCGATGGGCCCGCCGTCGTCGCGCACCACCCGCAGTCCGAGCGCCAGCTTCCCCAGCGAACGCCCGCGGGAGAGCGTCTCCACCGCGATGGGCGCGCCGATCGGGATCAGCAGGAAGGTGCCGACCGACAGCGCCGCCGCTGCCGCCTCGTCCACCGACGACAGCGTGGCGAACAGCAGCATCAGCACGACGAACCAGGCGAACAGCGCGACCAGCAGGTCGAGGACCACCGCCAGCGCCCTGCTCGGGAACTGCGCCGGCCGCACCTCCAGCGCCACCGCCTCACCGGTCACCAGTTGACTCATCGCCCCGCCCCTTCCAACTGCCCCTGCCGTCCGACTGCTGTCCGACCGCCCGTACCGCGTCCCGGCCGCCGGCCGGGAACCCGTCCCGCACTGACGTCCGGGCCGTCAGTCTGCCAAGCTGTGCACCACGCCGCCGCAGGGCCGTCCGGGTCGAAGCAGCCTGACGCAGACCCGGAGCAGGCCGAGGACAGGATGAGGAGCAGCCGCACCCCATGGATCTGGACGTCTTCGTCTCCACCCATCGCGCCGAGTGGGACCGTCTGGAAGCGTTGCTGAACCGCCGGCGCCGCCTGACCGGGGCCGAGGTGGACGAACTCGTCTCCCTGTACCAGCGCGCGGCGACGCACCTCTCCGTCATCAGGTCCAGCGCCCCCGACCCGCGGATCACCGGCCGCCTCAGCCAGCTGGTGGCCCGCGCCCGCAGCAAGGTCACCGGCACCCGGAAGGCCTCGTGGCAGGACATCGCCCGCTTCCTCGTCCAGGGCTTCCCCGCGGCGGTCTACCGGGCCCGCCGGTGGTGGGTGCCGACGGCGCTGCTCTCGGTCGCGGTCGGCATCCTCCTGTCCTGGTGGATAGCGACCCACCCCGAGGTCCAGGCGGCGTTCGGCACGGACGCCGACCTGCGCGAGATGACGCGGCCCGGTGGCGAGTACGAGAACTACTACTCCAGCCACCCGGCGGCCTCCTTCGCCGCCCAGGTGTGGACGAACAACGCCCGGGCGGCCGCCATGTGCCTGATCCTCGGCGTCTTCCTCGGACTGCCGGTGATCTGGATCCTCTTCGAGAACATGCTCAACCTCGGCGCCGGCTTCGGCCTGATGACCGACGCCGGACGCCTCGACGTCTTCCTCGGCCTCGTCCTGCCGCACGGCCTGATCGAGCTCACCGCCGTCTTCGTGGCCGCCGGCACCGGCATCCGCCTCGGCTGGACGGTCATCGACCCGGGCCCGCGTACCCGCCGGGCGGCCCTGGCGGAGGAGGGACGCGCCGCCCTCGGCATGGCGGTCGGCCTCGCCCTGGTGCTGTTCGTGGCCGGCGCGATCGAAGGCTTCGTGACGCCGTCCGGCCTGCCGACCTGGGCGCGCGTGGGCATCGGCGTCGTCGTCGAGCTGGCTTTCCTGGCCTACGTCTGGGTACTCGGCGGTCGCGCGGTCCGCGCGGGCGAGACGGGAGACGTCGAGGAGACCGGCCGGAGCGCCGCGGCGCCCACGGCCGCCTGATGTGCATCGGGCACCGATGAGCTGCTAGTGTCCTCCTCGCCCCCGGAAGTGCCGTTGACGCGGTTCGTCTGGGGAGGTAGATTTGAACAGTTGCCCGGAGCGGTGCGAAGCACCCACTGGCAGCCGGTAGGATCTACCGAGTCGCTTCCCAACCTTGAGTTCGGAGAAGCAACCCCCGATAAATCGGAATTCGAAGCCGGTAAGACCGGCTGAAAACATCTGATAAA
>NZ_BBZI01000012.1 GCF_008974245.1 Streptomyces abyssomicinicus
GCGCCGCCGAACAATTTTTTGGAGGACCCTCGGTCCCAGCGTTCAGCTGGGGCTGAGGGTCCTTTTTTGTTTTTCCATTTTGTTTTGCCGCAGCGCGGGAACCCGGCTGCGCGACGATGATCAGCGGTACCGAAGACTAGGAGTCACCGATGTCCCCCAACTCTCCCGACGAGCGCCCGGAGCGCGAGCCACGCCGCCGGGACGGTGGCGACCGTGGTGACCGTGGCGGTTACCGCAGGGACGACCGTGGTTCGCGTCAGGGCGGCGGCGACCGCGGTGGCTTCGGCCGGCGTGACGACCGCGGCGGTGACCGCGGTGGTGACCGAGGCGGCTTCCGCCGGGACGACCGCGGTGACCGTGGCGGCTTCGACCGTCGTGACGACCGTGGTCCCCGCCGGGACGACCGTGGTGGGTTCGACCGTCGTGACGACCGTGGGCCGCGCCGTGACGACGACCGGGGCGGGTTCCGTCGGGACGACCGCGGTGGTGACCGCGGCGGTTTCCGTCGTGACGACCGCGGCGGTGAGCGTGGCGGGTTCCGTCGTGAGGGCGGCGACCGGCCTGGGTTTCGTCGGGACGACCGTAGTGGTGACCGCGGGGGCTTCCGCCGCGACGACCGCGGTGGCGAGCGCGGTGGTTTCCGTCGTGACGACCGCGGTGACCGCGGTGGGTTCGACCGTCGTGACGACCGTGGGCCGCGCCGTGACGACGACCGGGGCGGCTTCCGCCGGGACGACCGCGGTGGCGAGCGACGGGAGTTCGACCGTGGCGGGTACCGGGGTGGCCGGGACGAGCGTCGTTCCGACGACCGTGGTGACCGGGGCGGGTTCCGTCGGGACGACCGTGGTGGTGACCGCGGCGGGTTCCGCCGTGACGACCGTCGGGACGACCGCGGCGGTGACCGTGGTGGCGAGCGTGGCGGCTTCCGTCGTGACGACCGCGGGGGCGAGCGTGGCGGTTTCGAGCGCCGCGACGACCGCGGGGGCGAGCGCCGCGAGTTCGACCGTGGCGGGTACCGGGGTGGCCGGGACGACAGCCGTGGCGAGCGTCCGCAGCGGAGCGACTTCCGGGGCCGTGACGATCGTGGCGGTGACCGGGGCGGGTTCCGCCGCGACGACCGCCGCGACGACCGCCGCGACGACCGCCGCGACGACCGTGGCGGCGAGCGTGGTGGCTTCCGCCGCGACGACCGTGGGCCGCGTCGTGATGACGACCGGGGCGGGTTCCGTCGGGACGACCGCGGCGGGCGCCCTGGTGGTGACCGCGGTGGCTTCCGCCGTGACGACCGCGGTGGCGAGCGTGGCGGGTTCGACCGTGACCGTGGCCCGCGTCGGGACGACGACCGGGGTGGTGAGCGCGGCGGCTTCCGCCGCGACGACCGGGGCGGGCGCCCTGGTGGTGGCTTCCGGGGTGGACGTCGTGACGACGACCGCGGCGGTTACCGCGGACGGGACGACCGGCGCGGTGGCGGCGGTGGCGGTGGCGGACGGTTCCGTGAGGAGCGCGAGCGGGAGCGGGACCGCGAGCCCATCAAGCGGCTGCCGATCCCGGAGGACGTCACCGGCGACGAACTGGACAAGGACGTCAAGCAGGAGCTCCAGAGCCTGCCGAAGACGCTCGCCGAGGACGTCGCACGCAACCTGGTGATGGTCGCCCGGCTGCTCGACGAGGACCCCGAGGGTGCCTACGGCTACTCCCGGGTCGCCCTCCGGCTGGCGTCCCGTGTCGCCGCCGTGCGTGAGGCCGCCGGCTTCGCCGCGTACGCCAACCAGAAGTTCTCCGAGGCGCTGGCCGAGTTCCGTGCCGCGCGCCGGATGACCGGCACGGTGGACCTGTGGCCCGTGATGGCCGACTGTGAGCGCGGCCTCGGCCGCCCGGAGAAGGCGCTGGAGATGGCGGGCGCCCCCGAGGTGCACCGCCTGGACAAGGCCGGTCAGGTCGAGATGCGCCTGGTCGCGGCGGGTGCCCGCCGCGACATGGAGCAGCTCGACGCGGCGATCGTGACGCTGCAGAGCCCGGAGCTCGCCTCCAGCGCGGTGCACCCGTGGACCGCGCGCCTGCGGTACGCGTACGCCGACGCGCTGCTGGAGGCCGGTCGTGAGGCCGAGGCACGTGAGTGGTTCGCCAAGGCGGTCGAGTCGGACCGCGACGGCAGCACCGACGCCTCGGACCGGCTGGCCGAGCTGGACGGCGTGGAGTTCGTGGACGCGCTGGACGAGGACGCCGCCGACGAGGGCGAGCCGGTGATCGAGACCGCCCCCGAGTCCGCCTCCGAGACCGCCCCCCGGGCCGACGAGGACGCCGACGAGGACGACGACGTTCAGGCCGAGGAGGCCGAGGCGGAGGACGTCGAGGCCAAGGACACGCAGGACGGGGCCGGGCGGAAGAAGACCTCCGAGCCGGTCGAGGACGGCGACGAGGTCTGACGGCAGGTCACCGTGCGCCGACCGCACCGGTGAGGTGTGTGTGAGGCGCGGGTGAGAAGAGGAAAGGGCGGGGCCGGACGGCCCCGCCCTTTCTCATTCCCCGGCCCCTCTCACTCCCCGACCAGGCGCAGCACCAGCCCGGAGGCGGGCTTCGGGCCGAAGGAGGTGGACTTGCGGGGCATGGTCACGCCCTGCTCGGCCAGTTCGCGCACGACCTCCTCGCGCACCGGGTGCAGCAGCACGGCCGTGCCGCCCTCCCGTTCGGCCTGCCGCACGGTGGCCTCGGCGTCGTGGATGTAGGTGATCTGCTCCGGCGAGTCCTCCGGGACGTTCCACACGTCGTCCAGCAGCGCGCGGTGCAGGACGGTCGCGTCCAGCGAGCGCCACGCCTCGGGCGGGCCGGAGGGGACCGTGCGGGCCAGCAGGTCCGGGTCCGGGCGGTCGACCAGGTGGAAGGCGCCGTCGCCGGCCAGGAGGAAGGCGTTGCCCCGGCCGGCGGCGGTCGCGAGGTGCTCCAGGGCCTCCGGCAGGGCGGCGTCGAGACGGCGGACGCGGAAGAGGCCGGTGAGCGCCGCCAGGGCCTCGGGCACCGGCAGACGGCGTAGCAGACGGTGGATGGCGCGGACCCGCAGCGGATAGCGGGAGCTGTCCACCAGCAGCACCAGGCCGTGGTCCCACGGGCCGGGGGAGGGCCGCTTGGAGTCGCGCAGCAGCAGGTACGTCGCCCAGCGGTGGTGACCGTCGGCGATGAGGGCCCGGTGCCCGAGCAGGTCCTCCTGGGCGGCCGCCTGCTCGGCCGGATCGGTGACCGCCCAGAGGCGGTGGGCGACGCCGTCCTCGGAGACGGTGGACAGCAGCGGTTCACGGCCGGCCGCCGCCTCGACGACGGCCGCGGCGCCGGAGACGTCCCCGTCGCCGCGGTAGCTCAGCAGCAGCGGCTCCAGGTTGGCGGAGGTGGCCTGCATCAGGGCCGCCCGGTCGGCCACCACGTGGGGCATCACGTCCTCGTGGGGGAGGACGACCCCCTCGGCGGGGTCGGTGAGGCGCAGGGCGCCGATCAGGCCGCGCTGCAGGAGGCCGTCGACGCCCCGCTGTTCGTAGACGTAGAGCGCGGGCCGCTCCTCGACGGTGAGGACGCCCTCGGCGAGCCAGCCGCGCAGGGTCTCCGCGGCGCGGGCGTTGCGCTCGGCCGGGTCGAGGGCCTGCGGGAGGATCAGCCGGACGATGTTGTGCGGGTCCAGTGCCTCCAGGTGGTGCAGTCCGTCGGGGCGGACCACCACGTCGTAGGGCGGAGAGGTGACGGCGGCCAGGCAGCGGACCCGCTCGGCGGCGTAGCGCAGGCCGCGGAAGGGGCTGAGTTCGAGTCCGGGCCGCCCCTGCTCCCCGTGGTGACCTGCTGTGCTCATTAGGGCATCGTATGTGCGCGGCCCGGGTGAGGGATCATCGGGGGAACGGGGGATGCCCCGGTGGCGCAGGAGGAGCGATGCACATGAGTCAGACCGTCAGGACACGGCCGGACGGCAGCGGCGGGCAGGTGCTGCGCGAGGCGTACGACACGGCCCTGCTCGACCTGGACGGCGTGGTCTACGCCGGGGGCGAGGCCATCGCGCACGCCGTGGACTCGCTGGCCACGGCGAGGGAGGCCGGGATGCGGCTCGCCTACGTCACCAACAACGCGCTGCGCACGCCCGGCACGGTGGCCGAGCACCTGACGGAGCTGGGGATACCGACCGAGGCCGGTGAGGTGATCACCTCGGCGCAGGCGGTGTCGCGGCTGGTCGCCGAGGCGCTGCCGCCCGGCTCCCGGGTGCTGGTGGTCGGCGGCGAGGGACTGCGCGTGGCGCTGCGCGAACGCGGCCTGGTGCCGGTGGAGTCGTCGGACGACGACCCGGCCGCCGTGGTCCAGGGGTACGGGGGACCGGACATCACCTGGGGCAGGTTCGCCGAGGCCTGCTACGCCATCAGGCGCGGGCTGCCGTGGTTCGCGTCCAACACCGACCTGACGGTGCCGACGGCGCGGGGCATCGCGCCCGGGAACGGTGCGGCGGTCGAGGTGGTGCGGATCGCCACCGGGGCAGAGCCGCGGGTGGCGGGCAAGCCGTTGCCGCCGATGCACCGGGAGACCGTCCTGCGCACCGGGGCACGGCGGCCGCTGGTGGTGGGCGATCGGCTGGACACCGACATCGAGGGCGCGTTCAACGGCGAGGTGGACTCGCTGCTGGTGCTCACCGGGGTGACCGACGGCGTCCAGCTGCTGGCCGCGCTGCCGGAGCACCGGCCCACCTACGTCGACCTCGACCTGCGGGGCCTGCTCGCGCCGCAGCCCGAGGTGACGGCGGACGGCGACGGATTCCGCTGCGGCGGCTGGAAGGCCGTCGCGGGGCAGGAGGAGCTGTCGCTGAGCGGGGAGGGCGAGGCGCTGGACGGGCTGCGGGCGCTGTGCGCGGCGGCCTGGACGGCGGCCGGCGAGAACTCCTGCCGACTGGACGGCGGGAAGGCGTTGGCCCTGCTCGGGCTGTGACCGGGCGGGCGGCCCCGGGACCGAACCGTGAACAGGCGATCGAGCCGGCGAGTGGTTAGGTTAACCTAACCGGGTGTTCGTAGACACTCCCTCCAAGCAGCGTGTCGCGGAGTCGCCCGCCGGGCCCGCGCGGCAGCGGCGGCGCTCCGCCGTGAAGGCCGTCGGTCTGCTGGCCGCGCTCGCGCTGCTGGTCCTCGTCGCGACGGCGAGCATCGCGGTCGGCGCCAAACCCCTGACCATGGGCCAGGTCTGGCACGGCCTGTTCGCGGACACCGGAACCTACGGCGACGTCGTCGTGGGCGAGCGGCTGTCGCGGACCGTGCTGGGGCTGCTCGCCGGGGCCGCGCTCGGCCTGTCCGGAGCGGTGCTCCAGGCACTGACCCGCAACCCGCTCGCCGACCCCGGCCTGCTCGGCATCAACGCCGGGGCCTCGGCCGCGGTCGTCACCGCCATCACCTTCTTCGGGGTCACCTCCATCGGCGGCTACGTGTGGTTCGCCTTCGCCGGCGCCATGCTGGTCGGCGCGCTGGTGTGGTTCCTCGGTGGCAGCCGGGGCGCGACGCCCGTGCGTCTGGCGCTGGCGGGCATGGCGATCGCCGCGGCGCTCCAGGGCTACCTCCAGGCGATGATGATCCTCGACGAGGCGGCGCTGGGCCGGATGCGGTTCTGGACCGTCGGCTCGCTGAGCTCGGCGTCCTGGAGCAGCATCGGGCAGGTGCTGCCCTTCATGGTGACCGGCACCTTCCTGGCCCTGGCGCTGGCCCGGCCGCTCAACGCGATGGAGATGGGCGACGACACCGCCCGCGCGCTCGGCGCCCACCTCAACCGGACCCGGGCGCTGTCCATGCTGGCGGCGACCCTGCTGTGCGGGGCGGCCACCGCGGCGTGCGGGCCGATCGTCTTCGTCGGCCTGATGGTGCCGCACGTGGTGCGTTCCTTCACCGGCCCCGACCTGCGCTGGATCCTGCCCTACGCCACCGTGCTGTCGCCGGTGCTGCTGCTGGGCGCCGACGTGATCGGCCGCGTCGTGGTGCGGCCCTCGGAGCTCCAGGTCGGCGTCGTCACGGCGGTCATCGGCGGACCGCTCTTCATCTTCCTGGTCCGACGGCGGAGGACGGCGCAGCTGTGACAACCCCCAAGACCACCCGGCAGCCCGTGCTGCGGATCGGCGGGCGCCTCTCGCTGCGGATCCGGGTCCGCTCCGTGGCCGTGGTGCTGCTGCTCGCCGTCGTCGCCCTCGCCTCGGCGGTGGTGCTGATCGGCACCGGCGACTTCCCGATCTCCTTCGCCGACGTGCTCTCCGTGCTCCTCGGCTCGGGCCATCCGGCCGACGAACTGATCGTGCGGGAACTGCGGCTGCCGCGGGTCCTGGTGGGGCTGCTGGTCGGTGGCGCGTTCGGACTGGCCGGGGCGCTGTTCCAGGCGGTCTCCCGCAACCCCCTCGGCAGCCCCGACATCCTCGGCCTCGGCCAGGGGGCGACGGCGGGCGCGCTGACGATGATCGTGCTGTTCTCCGGCAGCGCCACCGCCGTCACGGCCGGCGCGCTGGTGGGCGGCCTGGTCACCGGCACGGCGATCTACGTGCTGGCGTGGAAGCGCGGCGTGCACGGATACCGGCTGGTGCTGGTCGGCATCGGCGTCAGCGCGGTGATGACCGCGGTCAACAGCTACCTGATCACCAAGGCCGACATGGTCGACGCCGCGCGGGCCGTGGTCTGGATGACCGGCTCGCTCAACGGCCGCGACTGGACGCAGGTGTGGCCGCTGCTGGCGCTGTGCGCGGTGCTGGTGCCGCTGGCGCTGGCCAACGAGCGGGGCCTGCGGATGACGGAGATGGGCGACGACGCCTCCTACGCGCTGGGGGTGCGCGTCGAGCGGCTCCGGCTGGTGCTGCTCGCCTGCGCGGTGCTGCTCGCCTCGGCGGCCACGGCGGCGGCCGGGCCGGTGGCCTTCGTGGCGCTGACCGCGCCGCAGCTCGCCCGGCGGCTCACCCGGTCGCCCGGGCCGAACCTGGTGCCGTCCATGGTCATGGGCGCGGCCCTGCTGATCGTCGCCGACGTGCTCTCCCAGCGGGCCTTCGGCTCCGACCAGCTGCCGGTCGGCGTGGTCACCGGCGCGCTGGGCGGCGTCTACCTGCTGTGGCTGCTGGTCACCGAGCGGAAGGCCGGGCGGGTATGAGCGCGCGCCCCGGCGTCGGAAGAAACGACACGTTGAAGCGAAAGAGGAGCACCGGCGCCGTGAACCGACTGTCGGCCGAGAACGTCACCCTCGCCTACGAGCAGCGCGTCATCGCGCGCGA
Source organism: Streptomyces abyssomicinicus (assembly GCF_008974245.1). Taxonomy (GTDB): domain Bacteria; phylum Actinomycetota; class Actinomycetes; order Streptomycetales; family Streptomycetaceae; genus Streptomyces; species Streptomyces abyssomicinicus. Next base: position 7,247 of record NZ_BBZI01000012.1, read on the forward strand.
GCTGTCGGTGGAGATACCCGACAACTCGTTCACCGTGATCGTCGGCCCGAACGCCTGCGGCAAGTCGACGCTGCTGCGGGCGCTGTCGCGGATGCTGCGGCCCAGCGAGGGGCGGGTGCTGCTGGACGGGCAGGTCATCCACTCGCTGCCGGCCAAGAAGGTGGCGCGGACGCTGGGGCTGCTGCCGCAGTCCTCGGTCGCGCCGGACGGCATCACGGTCGCCGACCTCGTCGCCCGCGGGCGCTACCCGCACCAGGGGCTGCTGCGGCAGTGGTCCCCCTCGGACGAGCGGGTCGTCCAGGAGTCCATGGAACGCACGGGGGTCGCCGAACTGGCAGACCGGTACGTCGACGAGCTCTCCGGCGGTCAGCGGCAGCGGGTGTGGATCGCGATGGCGCTCGCGCAGGAGACGCCGCTGCTGCTCCTCGACGAGCCGACCACCTACCTGGACATCCAGCACCAGCTCGACGTGCTGGACCTGTGCGCGGAGCTGCACGAGGAGCACGGGCGGACCCTGGTGGCGGTGCTGCACGACCTCAACCACGCGGCGCGGTACGCGACCCACCTGGTCGCGCTGCGGGGCGGTGAGGTCGTCGCCCAGGGGGCGCCGCGGGACGTGGTGACGGCGGAGCTGGTGGAGCGGGTGTTCGGGATCCGCTGCCAGGTGATCGAGGATCCGGAGACGGGGACGCCGCTGGTGGTGCCCGCCGCCCGCAAGGCCCGCGCGACCACCCCGTGACGCCGCGCCCCTCTCCGCCCCGCCCCTGAGTGGCACGGATGCCCGCAGGACGGGGCTGTCCGGCGGGTCAGAGGAGGGTGCGGAGGTGGAGGAGGTCGCGGAGGGGGGCGTCGAGTTTCAGGCGGCCGGTGGCCCAGGCGCGGGGGAAGGGGAGGGTCCCGGCGACCAGGGCGAGGAGGTCGTCGCCGGTGGTGGAGAGGCGGATCCGGAAGGATTCGGCGGGCCGCCCCCGCACCACGTCCAGAACCTCCAGACGGCCCCCGGCCAGCCGCCCCGTGAAGGTGACGTCCAGATCGGTGACGTGACAGCTGACGCTGCGCTCCTGCGCCGCCGCCTCGCGCACCGCGCCCGGCGCCGACGCCAGACGTCCGGCGAGCTCCTCCAGTGCCGCCCGGCACTCCTCGATCGTGGCCATCGCGACAGACGGTACCCCCGTTCCACGCGGTAGCGTCGTGCCATGAGCGACACACCACCCGGACCGGCGGCCGGGGAACCCGGCGCGGCGCAGGCGACGGCAGCCGAGGATCCGGCCGCCCCCGCCCCGCTCGGGGTTCCGCGCACGCCCACCGGCGACGCCCGGGTCGACACCGCGCTGGAGCGGCTCACCGACGCCGACCACCTCGCGGCCGACGGGCACGTCGAGGTGTACGAGGATGTACACCGGGCGCTGCGCGAGGCGCTCACCGCGCTGGACAACCCCATCGCGTCGACGCCGCACGACAACAGGAGCTGAACCGAACGTGGCAGGAGTGGCACGCCGCCGTCTCGACGCCGAACTGGTGCGCAGGAAGCTGGCCCGCTCGCGGGAGCACGCGAGCCAGCTGATCGCCGCCGGGCGGGTCACCGTCGGCAAGGCCGTGGCGACCAAACCCGCCACACAGGTGGAGACGGCCGCCGCGATCGTGGTCGCGCAGGACGACAGCGACCCCGAGTACGTGTCGCGGGGCGGCCACAAGCTGGCCGGCGCGCTCGCCGTGTTCGTGCCGCGGGGCCTCGAGGTGAAGGGGCGGCGGGCGCTGGACGCCGGCGCCTCCACCGGCGGGTTCACCGACGTGCTGCTGCGCTCCGGCGCCGGGCACGTGGTCGCCGTCGACGTCGGATACGGGCAGCTCGCCTGGTCGCTGCAGAGCGACGAACGGGTGACGGTGAAGGACCGCACGAACGTGCGCGAGCTGACGCTCGAGCAGATCGACGGCGTGCCGGTCGACCTGGTCGTCGGCGACCTGTCGTTCATCCCGCTCGGCCTGGTGCTGCCGGCGCTGGTGCGGTGCTCGGCGCCGGACGCCGACCTGGTGCTGATGGTGAAGCCGCAGTTCGAGGTGGGCAAGGAGCGCCTCGGCAGCGGAGGAGTGGTGCGCAGCCCCGAGCTGCGCGCCGAGGCGGTGCGGGAGGTGGCGCGGCGGGCGGGCGAGCTGGGGCTCGGAGTCCTCGGCGTCACCGCCAGCCCGCTGCCCGGACCGTCCGGGAACGTCGAATACTTCCTGTGGCTGCGTGCCGGGGCGCCCGCCCTGGACCCGGCCGACGTCGAACGCGCAGTGGCGGAGGGGCCGCGTTGACCACAGAAATCACCGACGGGGGGACGGGCGGAGCGGGCCGGACCCGTACGGTCTTCCTGCTCGCCCACACCGGGCGGCCCGCCGCCATCCGCAGCGCCGAACTGGTGGTCCGCGGGTTCCTCGACGCCGGGCTCGGCGTGCGGGTGCTGGAGTACGAGGCGCAGGACCTGCCGCTGCCGGACAGCGTCGAGCTGGTCGCCGAGGCCACGCCCGACTGCCTGGACGGGTGCGAGCTGCTGGTCGTGCTCGGCGGTGACGGGACGCTGCTGCGCGGCGCGGAGTTCGCCCGCGCCTCCGGGGTGCCGATGCTCGGCGTCAACCTGGGCCGCGTCGGGTTCCTCGCCGAGGCCGAGCGGGACGCCCTCGACCAAGTGGTCGAGCGGGTGGTCGCCCGCGACTACGAGGTCGAGGAGCGGATGACGGTCGACGTGGAGGTGCACCGCAACGGCAGCGTCGTGCACACCGACTGGGCGCTCAACGAGGCGGCCGTCCAGAAGGTCTCCGCCGAGAAGCTGCTCGAGGTCGTCCTGGAGATCGACGGGCGGCCGGTCACCGGCTTCGGCTGCGACGGGATCATCTGCGCCACGCCCACCGGATCCACGGCGTACGCGTTCTCGGCCGGCGGGCCGGTGGTGTGGCCCGAGGTCGAGGCGCTGCTGATGGTGCCGATCAGCGCCCACGCGCTGTTCGCCAAGCCGCTGGTCACGTCGCCGGACTCGGTGCTGGTGGTGGAGGTGCTGCCGCACATCCCGCCGGGAGTGCTCTGGTGCGACGGGCGGCGCACGGTGGAACTGCCGCCCGGGGCGCGCGTCGAGGTCCGCCGGGGAGCCGTCCCGGTGCGGCTGGCGCGGCTGCACCACGCGTCGTTCACCGACCGGCTGGTGGCCAAGTTCGCCCTCCCCGTCTCCGGCTGGCGGGGCGCGCCGCACTGACCGGAGCGGGTGCCGGACGGCACGCCCGGGGCGGGGGCGCGTCGCGATCATGGCCCGGGACCTCGTAAGGTCGGGGGCGTGTTGGAGGAGATGCGGATACGGTCGCTCGGGGTCATCGACGACGCGGTCGTGGAACTGTCACCAGGTTTCACCGCGGTCACCGGTGAGACCGGGGCGGGCAAGACGATGGTCGTCACCAGCCTCGGTCTGCTGCTCGGCGGCCGTGCCGACCCCGCCCTGGTGCGGATCGGCGCCAAGAACGCCGTGGTCGAGGGCCGCATCGCCCTGCCCGCCGACGCGCCCGTGGTCACCCGGGCCGAGGAGGCGGGCGCCGAGCTCGACGACGGCGCCCTGCTGATCAGCCGCACGGTCTCCGCCGAGGGCCGCTCCCGCGCCCACCTCGGCGGCCGCGGGGTGCCCGTCGGGCTCCTCGCCGAGCTGGCCGACGAACTGGTCGCCGTGCACGGGCAGACCGACCAGCAGGGCCTGCTCAAGCAGAACCGCCAGCGCCAGGCGCTCGACCGGTACGCCGGCGCGGCCGTGGCCGGCCCGCTGGAGAAGTACACGGACGCCTACCGGCGGCTGCGGACCGTCGCCGCGGAGCTGGAGGAGATCACCACCCGGGCCCGCGAGCGCGCCCAGGAGGCCGACCTGCTCCGGTACGGCCTGGAGGAGGTCAACGCCGTCGAACCGCGGCAGGGCGAGGACGTCGAGCTGGCCGCCGAGGCGCAGCGGCTCGGGCACGCCGAGGCGCTGGCGCAGGCGGCCACCGCCGCCCACGCCGCGCTGGCCGGCGACCCCGAGGACCCCGAGGGCGTCGACGCCGGTTCCCTCGTCTCGGGCGCCCAGCGCGCCCTGGAGGCGGTCCGCTCGCACGACCCGGCGCTGGCCGCGCTGGCCGACCGGGTCGGCGAGATCGGCATCCTGCTCGCCGACGTCTCCGGCGAGCTCGCCGGCTACGCCGACGGCCTCGACGCGGACCCGCTCCGGCTCGCCGCCGTGGAGGAGCGCCGGGCTGCGCTCACCCAGCTCACCCGCAAGTACGGCGAGGACGTCGACGCCGTGCTCGCCTGGGCCGAGCAGTCCGCCGCCCGGCTCATCGAGCTCGAGGGCGACGACGACCGGGTCGGCGACCTCACCGCCGAGCGCGACGCGCTGCGCGCGGAACTGGGCTCCCTGGCGCAGCAGTTGACCGACGCGCGGACGGAGGCCGCGGAGCGGTTCGCCGCCGCGGTCACCGAGGAGCTGGCCTCGCTGGCCATGCCGCACGCCCGGGTGTCGTTCGCGGTCCGGCAGACCGAGGATCCCGAGGGCGTCGAGGTGGGCGGGCGTACGGTCGCCTACGGGCCGGCCGGCGCGGACGAGGTCGAGCTGCTGCTCGCCCCGCACCCCGGGGCGCCGCCGCGGCCGATCGCCAAGGGCGCGTCCGGTGGTGAGCTGTCGCGGGTGATGCTCGCCGTCGAGGTGGTCTTCGCCGGTACCGACCCGGTCCCGACCTACCTGTTCGACGAGGTCGACGCGGGAGTCGGCGGCAAGGCCGCGGTCGAGATCGGGCGGCGCCTCGCCCGGCTCGCGCGGACCGCGCAGGTCGTGGTCGTCACCCATCTGCCGCAGGTCGCCGCCTTCGCCGACCGGCAGCTCCTGGTGGAGAAGACCAACGACGGGTCGGTCACCCGGTCGGGCGTCAAGGTGCTCGAGGGGGAGGACCGGATCCGTGAGCTGTCGCGGATGATGGCCGGGCAGGAGGACTCCGAGACCGCCCGGGCGCACGCCGAGGAGCTCCTCGGGACGGCGGCCGCGGCGCGCGCCGAACTCTGAGCCGGGCTCGGGCCGGGCATGGGCCGGGTACCGGCCGAGCGCCGGGCCGGGCACTGGGCCGAGCCGGGGATACCGGCGGGAGGGCGGTCGGCGGGCCGCCCGGGCTCTGGCATCCTAGGCGGCGACGAACGTGCCCGGACCGGGCGGCGGTACCCACGAGGCCCCGTCGTCCGGCACCGCGCCGCCCGGTGAACCGCACGAAGCCCGTACGCCGCCCCGACCAGGAACCCAGGCGCCCGTGACCCCTGTGAGCAGCCCCGCCTCGACCGGCCTCACGCCGCTGCGCACCGTCCAGGTGACCGGCGGCAGCGCGGTCGGGAGCACCCATGTGCGGTCGCTGACCGCCGGCCTGGTCGCCAGGGGCGTGCGGGTGACGGTGTGCGCCCCCAGTGACACCGAACACACCTATGGTTTCGCCGCGGTCGGGGCCCGGCACGTGCCGGTGGCGCGCAGCAGCGACCCGGCGTCGGTGGCCGCGCTGCGGGTCGCCTGCGCCGACGCCGACGTGGTGCACGCGCACGGGCTGCACGCCTCGTTCCGCACGGCGCTGGCCCTGGGCGGGCGGAGCACGCCGCTGGTGGTCACCTGGCACAACCGGACCCGCGCCGAGGGCGCGGCGCGGGCCGCGGTGCTGAAGGTGCTGGAGCGGCGGGTGGTCCGGGCGGCCGCGGTCGTCCTCGGCGTCTCGTCCTCCCTGGTGGACCGGGCGCGTCGCCGTGGCGCGCGGGACGCGCGGCTGTCCGCGGTGGGGCTGCCGCGGGCCCTTGCGGCGGGCGGGGCGGCGCGGGCCGTCACCGGTGCCGGCGGTGGTGACGGCGACCTCGACCGGCGGGCCAAGCTGCGGGCCGAACTCGGCTCCCTCGGGCGGCCGTTGATCCTCGCCGTGGGCGCGCTGGAGGAGGGCCGCGGGCATCGGCTGCTGCTGGACGCCGCGCGGCGGTGGCGGGACGAGGAGAACACGCCGCTGGTCGTGGTCGCCGGAGAAGGGGCGCTACGGGGCGAGTTGCAGCGGCGGATCGAGGACGAGGCGCTGCCGGTACGGCTGTTGGGGCGGCGGGAAGACCTCGGGTGCCTGCTGACGGCGGCGGACGTGGCGGTGGTCGCGGACTGCGCGGAAGGCCGCTCGCTGCTCGCGCAGGAGGCGCTGCACGCGGGGTTGCCGCTGGTCGCGGCGGACGTTCCGGGCATGGCGGAACTGGTCGGCGACGGCGCGGAGCTGGTGCCGGCGGGGGACGCGGCGAGGCTTGCCCACGCGGTGTCCGCGGTGCTGGCCGATCCGTCCCGGCGCGAGGGCCTGGTGCGGCGGGGGGCGTGGCAGGCGGGGGTGTGGCCCACGGAGGACGAGACGGTGGCGCAGGTGCTGAGCGTCTACGACGAGCTGACGCAGCCGCTGCCACTCGCCTGACCCCGGCTGCCACCGCCGCCGTGCCGCTTGGACGCCCTGCGCGGCCCTGGCCCGGCCCCACCCGTGCGGTCGTGCCGCCGCGCGGTGCGCAGACGAAGCCCTCCCCTCTGCGGGCAATCGTGCCGCTGGGGCGATGGGGGTGCCCCCTGCTCGAGCGAAGTCGAGAGCTTGGGGGAGGGTGGGCGCAGGCCTCACGTTCCCACGTGACGGCTCGCTCCGCGAAACGTAAGCCCCTCTGGGAAGGGGGCGGGTCGGGGGATGAACGGTGCTGTCCGCCGAGGCTCCGGCTTGTGCGCGCCGCAGTGAGGTCCCGTGCGTACGGTGCCGCAGGGCTTGCGCGTGGTGGAGCGGACCGCTCGCCGCGGAGGCTGGGGCCTGCGCCCGCCCTCCCCCAAGCTCTCGGCTTCGCTCGAGCAGGGGGTACCCCCATCGCCCCCTGGGCGGCCCAGCCGCCCGCAGCGGGGAGCGGGTAGGCGTTCGCAGGGACGGCGGGGCAGGCGCCTGAGGGGCGGGCGAGGCGCTCGCGGGGTGGTGGAGGGTCGCGCTGCGTGCCGCAAGGGGCGGCAGGTCGTGGGGTCCCGTCCGCCGGGGGTGGGGCCCCGGGGACGGGGTGGGGTCAGCCGCCGTAGGCGCCGGAGGCGGTGAGGCGGAGGGCGGTGTCGATCAGCGGGACGTGGCTGAAGGCCTGCGGGAAGTTGCCGACCTGCCGCTGGTGCTTGGAGTCCCACTCCTCCGCCAGCAGCCCCAGGTCGTTGCGGAGCGACAGCAGCTTCTCGAACAGCCGCCGCGCCTCGTCGACCCTGCCGATCATCGCGAGGTCGTCCGCCATCCAGAAGGAACAGGCGAGGAACGCCCCCTCGTCACCCGCCAGCCCGTCGACGTTGTCGTCGCCCGCATGGGTCGGGTAGCGCAGGATGAACCCGTCCGGGGTGGACAGCTCCCGCTGGATCGCCTCGATGGTGCCGATCACCCGCTTGTCGTCCGGCGGCAGGAAGCCCACCTGCGGGATCAGCAGCAGCGACGCGTCCAGCTCCTGGGAGCCGTACGACTGGGTGAAGGTGTTGCGCTCCGGGTCGTAGCCCTTCTCGCAGACGTCGCGGTGGATGTCCTCCCGCAGCTCCCGCCACCGCTCCAGCGGCCCCTCCGCGTCCCCGGACTCCACCAGCTTGATGGTGCGGTCCACCGCGACCCAGGCCATCACCTTGGAGTGCACGAAGTGGCGCCGCGGCCCGCGCACCTCCCAGATGCCCTCGTCCGGCTGGTTCCAGTGGTCCTCCAGGTAGCGGATCAGCTTCAGCTGGAGCTGCGAGGCGTAGTCGTTGCGGGACAGCCCCGTCATGTGGGCCAGGTGCAGCGCCTCGATGGTCTCGCCGTAGACGTCCAGCTGGAGCTGGTGCGCCGCGCCGTTGCCGACCCGGACCGGGGCGGAGTTCTCGTACCCCGGCAGCCAGTCCAGCTCCGCCTCGCCGAGCTCGCGCTCGCCGGCGATGCCGTACATGATCTGCAGGTTCTCCGGGTCGCCCGCCACCGCGCGCAGCAGCCACTCGCGCCAGGCACGGGCCTCCTCGCGGTAGCCGGTGCGCAGCAGCGAGGAGAGGGTGATCGCCGCGTCCCGCAGCCAGGTGTACCGGTAGTCCCAGTTGCGGACGCCGCCGATCTCCTCGGGCAGCGAGGTGGTCGGCGCGGCGACGATGCCGCCGGTCGGCGCGTAGGTGAGCGCCTTCAGCGTGATCAGCGAGCGGATCACGGCCTCCCGGTAGGGGCCGTGGTACGTACACAGGGCGACCCACTCGCTCCAGAAGTCGTCGGTCGCCGCCAGTGCCTGCTCCGGCTCCGGCAGCGACGGCGGCTCCTTGTGCGAGGGCTGCCAGGAGAGCGTGAAGGCGATCCGGTCACCCGCGGAGACGGTGAAGTCGGTGTAGGTGGTCAGATCCTTGCCGTAGGTGGTCAGCTCCTCCTCGCGGCCCAGCACGGCGGTGTCGTACCAGACCGAGTCCGGCCCGGCGATGCCGACCAGCCGGTCGTCGCGACGGTGCACCCAGGGCACGATCCGGCCGTAGGAGAACCGCATCCGCAGCGTGGAGCGCATCGGGACCTCGCCCGAGACGCCCTCCACGATCCGGATCACCTGCGGGGCGCCGTCACGCGGCGGCATGAAATCGGTCACCCGGACGGTGCCGTCCGGGGTGTCCCACTCCGACTCCAGGACGAGCGAGTCGCCCCGGTAGCGGCGGCGGGTGGCGTCGGGCGCTTCGGCCTCCGGCGCGTGGGCGGGCCCGACGCGCCAGAAGCCGTGATCCTCGGTGCCCAGCAGGCCGGCGAAGATGGCCTGAGAGTCGAAGCGGGGCAGGCACAGCCAGTCCACCGTGCCGTCCCGGCAGACCAGGGCGGCGGTCTGCATGTCTCCGATGAGTGCGTAGTCCTCGATACGCCCGGCCACGTGCAACTCCAGTCGAACGGCCACATCGTCCCGGCAGGGACGGTCGCTCTCTTGCGGTCAAGTCAAAGGGGAGTGAAGCGGAAAAAGACAGTTGTTCGCTTGAGTATGAGCTGACGCTCCCGTATGTCCGGTGTATCCGGGACACGGCCTGTGACACGGGCTTGGGTGGAGCCGTCCTGCCCGGCCGGGCTGTCAGCGAGTGTCCGAGCAGGATACGACGCGGGATGATGATGCGCGCGATGCTCGGGACAACAAGAGTGGTCCGAACGGGTGGGCGGCCGGTGACGGCGGGAAGTCGCAGGTCACAGCGGTGGGCCCGGTGCGCGGACGCCTTCGGTCCCGCGCGCTGATACCCTGGTAGCCCGTGGCCGGTGGGAGAAAAACCCCGGCACCGCAGCGACGGCCCCCCCGGCGAAACCGGGTCGGCAAGCCGCTCCGCATCCCCAGACACCGCCACCACGGGAGCCCCCCTTTGGCCATGCCCGCTGCTTTCCGAAACAGCAACGCCACGACGACCAAGCACATCTTCGTCACCGGGGGTGTCGCCTCCTCGCTCGGGAAGGGCCTGACGGCGTCCAGCCTCGGCATGCTGCTCAAGGCCCGTGGCCTGCGTGTCGTCATGCAGAAGCTCGACCCCTACCTGAACGTCGACCCCGGCACGATGAACCCCTTCCAGCACGGTGAGGTGTTCGTCACCAACGACGGCGCCGAGACCGACCTGGACATCGGCCACTACGAGCGCTTCCTCGACCGCGACCTCGACGGCTCGGCCAACGTCACCACCGGCCAGGTCTACTCCACGGTGATCGCCAAGGAGCGCCGCGGCGAGTACCTGGGCGACACCGTCCAGGTCATCCCGCACATCACCAACGAGATCAAGCACCGCATCCGCCGCATGGCGACGGACGAGGTCGACGTGGTGATCACCGAGGTCGGCGGCACCGTCGGCGACATCGAGTCGCTGCCCTTCCTGGAGACGGTCCGCCAGGTCCGCCACGAGGTCGGCCGCGACAACGTCTTCGTCGTGCACATCTCGCTGCTGCCCTACATCGGCCCCTCGGGCGAGCTGAAGACCAAGCCCACCCAGCACTCGGTGGCCGCCCTGCGCAACATCGGCCTCCAGCCGGACGCCATCGTGCTGCGCTGCGACCGTGAGGTCCCCACCGCCATCAAGCGCAAGATCTCGCTGATGTGCGACGTGGACGAGGACGCCGTGGTGGCCTGCCCGGACGCCCGGTCGATCTACGACATCCCCAAGACCATCCACGGCGAGGGCCTGGACGCCTACGCGGTGCGCAAGCTGGACCTGCCGTTCCGCGACGTCGACTGGACCACCTGGGACGACCTGCTGGACCGCGTCCACAACCCGGACCACGAGATCACCCTGGCGCTGGTCGGCAAGTACATCGACCTGCCCGACGCCTACCTGTCGGTGACCGAGGCGCTGCGGGCCGGCGGCTTCGCCAACAAGGCCCGCGTCAAGATCAAGTGGGTCACCTCCGACGACTGCCGTACCCCGGCCGGCGCCGCCCAGCAGCTCGCCGACGTCGACGGCATCTGCATCCCCGGCGGCTTCGGCGACCGCGGTGTCTCCGGCAAGGTCGGCGCCATCCAGTACGCCCGGGAGAACGGCGTCCCGCTGCTGGGCCTCTGCCTCGGCCTGCAGTGCATCGTGATCGAGGCCGCCCGCAACCTGGCCGGCATCCCCGACGCCAACTCCACCGAGTTCGAGCCGGCCACCGCCCACCCGGTGATCTCCACCATGGCCGAGCAGATGGACATCGTCTCCGGCGAGGGCGACATGGGCGGCACGATGCGCCTGGGCATGTACCCCGCCAAGCTGGCCGAGGGCTCCGTGGTCCGCGAGGTGTACGACGGCAAGGAGTACGTCGAGGAGCGCCACCGTCACCGCTACGAGGTGAACAACGCCTACCGCGCGGAGCTGGAGAAGAAGGCCGGCATCCTGTTCTCCGGCACCTCCCCGGACGGCAAGCTCGTCGAGTACGTGGAGTACCCGCGGGAGGTCCACCCCTACCTGGTGGCCACCCAGGCCCACCCGGAGCTGCGTTCCCGTCCGACCCGCCCGCACCCGCTCTTCGCCGGTCTGGTGAAGGCCGCGGTCGAGCGCCGGCAGAAGGCCGGCGCCGCCGGCGCCGAGTGACCGGCGGCACGGTGATCGGGTGACGATACGGTTGCCGGGGTACGCGCGTTTCGAGGCGCGTGCCCCGGCTTCGCCGTTTTCGCGCGCCGTCGTGTGCGGGGCGTTCCGGCGGTCCGGCGTTTCTCGCGTGTTCACGTGTTCCGCGCGCGCACGCGTGCCGAGTGTTTCGTTGTGTCGACCTGTGGAGAGGACTGCTGCCCGATGACCGACCCGGTGATCAAGGACGCCCCGGAGGAGTGGGAGATCCGCTCGTCGAGCACCCCGTTCACGGGCAACAAGACCTCCGTGCGGACCGACGAGGTGGTGATGCCCGACGGCAGCGTCGCGGGCCGCGACTACCAGGTCCACCCCGGTTCGGTGGCCGTCCTGGCGCTGGACGACGAGGACCGGGCCGTGGTGCTGCGCCAGTACCGGCACCCGGTGCGCCAGAAGCTGTGGGAGATCCCGGCCGGCCTGCTCGACGTGCCCGGCGAGAACCCGCTGCACGCCGCCCAGCGCGAGCTGTACGAGGAGGCCCACGCCAAGGCCGAGGACTGGCGGGTGCTGGCGGACGTCTACACCACCCCCGGCGGCTGCGACGAAGCGGTGCGGATCTTCCTGGCCCGCGGGCTGTCCGACGCCGAGGGCGACCGGTTCGAGGTCGAGCACGAGGAGTCCGACATGGAACTGGCCCGGGTCCCCGTCGCGGACCTGGTGCGCGGTGTCCTGGCGGGCGAGCTGCACAACAACTGCCTGGTCGTCGGCGTGCTGTCACTGGTGGCAGCCCGCGCCGGGGAGGGACTGGACGCCCTGCGGCCCGCCGAGGCGCCGTGGCCCGCCCGGCCGTTCGAGGCGTAGCTCCCTCGGGCCCACACCGCCCCGCGTCCGGTCGGGGGACCGGCCGGGTGTGGTCCCCGGTGGTGCCGGTCTCCCGTGAACTACGCTCGTGCAAGGCCCCGCTGACGGGGTGGTGCGCGCGTGCAGGACGGGAGTGTGGCCCGTGACGGACCAGGCGGTGGACACCGGGACCCGGGTGCCGGAAGCGGAGCGGACGCCCTCCGGCGAGCCACCCGCGCCGGCGCCGCGGTCCGCCCCGCCGCCGGCGTTCCTCGGGCGGACCCGGGAACTCAAGGAACTCCTCGCCGACATCGAACGGGCCGGGCTCAACACCATCGCCGGCCGCAAGGCCCCCCGCGCCCGGGTGCTGCTCGTCGCCGGCCGCCCCGGCTCCGGCCGCACCGCGCTCGCCGGTGAACTGGTCCGGCGGATCGCCGGCCGCTACCCCGGCGGCGTGCTGCGTGCCCGGCTCGGCGAACCCGGCGGCGACCCGGTCCCCGCCGGGACCGCGGCCCGGCGCCTGCTGGAGAGCCTGCCGGGCGCCGGGGCGCCGCCCGGCGCGGGGCGGGACGAGCTGGCCGAGGCGCTGCGCGACGCCCTTGCCTCCCGGCGGGCCCTCCTGCTGCTCGACGACGCCAAGGACGCCGAACAGGTCGACGAACTGGTCCCCGACTCCCCCGACTGCCTGGTCGTGGCCGTCTCCCGCGGCCCGCTCACCGGCATCCCCGACGTGCGGCCCTGCGTGGTCGGCGGTCTGGACGCCCGCTCCGCGGTGCAGCTGCTCATCCGCCGGATCGGCCCCGTCCGGGTCACCGTCGACCCCTGTGCCGCCCAGGAGCTCGCCGAGGAGTGCCACGGAGAACCGGCCACCCTGCTGCTGGCCGGCGGCTGGCTCGCCGACCGCCCCGAGGTGGCCGTCGCCGACCTGGTGGCGCAGCTGCGCGCCGACCCGGCGGCCGACCCGCTCGAGCGGATGCTGGGGCTGGTCCACGACGGCCTCCCCGCCGCGGTCGCCAGGATGCTGCGGCTGTTCTCCCTCGCCCCCGCAGGGCTGGTCGACCCGCACACCGCCTCCGCCCTGGCCGGCTGCTCCCCGCAGGCCGCGGCCGAGGCCCTGGAGAGGTTCGAGGGCATGGCGCTGCTGCACCGGGTGCCCGCCTCCGAGCCGCTCCACGAGGTCCCCGGCTGCCTGCACCCCCTGCTGGCCGACCTCGCCGCCCGGCTGGACCGCCCGGCCGAGCTGCGGCTGGCGCGGGCCCGGATGCTGGAGCGGACCGTCCGCGTGCTGCACGCCTGCAGGATCGCCGCCGAGACCGGCGAGGCCGCCCGGACGCGGCAGCAGGCCCTGCCGCGCGCCCTGCGCTTCCCCGGGCCGGAGGAGGCCGCCACCTGGCTCGACGAGCGCCGGGCCGCCCTCCTGGCGGCCGCCCGGCTCGCCGTCGCCGACGGGGAGCTGGACACCCTGGCCCGGCGGCTGATGGCACAGCTGGTGCGGGCGCTGGTCGCGCACGTCGGCCCCGAGGGGGCGGCCGACGACCTCTACGCCGTCCACGGGCTGGTGCTGGACGTCGCAGAGCGGCGCGGCCTCGCCCGAGAGAAGGCGGCCGCCCTGCTCAACCTCGCCGACCTGGACGCCCGCACCGGGCGCACCGCCGAGGCACTGACCCGCTACCGTGCCGCCCTGGACGCCGGACGCCAGGCCGCGGACCCCTACGCCGTGGGCCGGGCCATGGAATCCCTGGGCGGCGCCCACCAGGAACTCGGCGACCTCGACCGGGCCGCCGACTGGTACGGCCGCGCCCTCGCCGAGCGCCTCGCCCGCGACCAGCGCGCCGACGCGGCCCGGCTCTACGGCCGCATCGCCGACGCCCACGCCCGCGCCGGCCGCCCCGAGGAGGCGCTGCGCCACTGGCGGGCCGCCTTCACCGAGCACCGGCGCGGCGGTGACGTGCCCGCCTGCGCCCGGGCGCTGGGCGAGCTGGCCCGCGCCCAGGAGGACACCGGGCGCCGGGAGGAGTCGCTGCGCACCTGCCGGGAGGCCGTCGCCTGGGCCCGCCGGGCCGGGGACGAACGGCTGGAGGCCGGCCTCCACCTGCGGCTGGCCGGCACCCTGGAGCGCCTGGGGGACCCGGCCGCCGCGCGCCTGCACCGCGAGACCGCCGGCCGGATGCTCGGCGACGAGCCGCCGCCGGGGCGGTCACCGCAGCGGTGACGGTCCGGAGCGGGCCATCACCGTATGCCTGCCGGAGCCTAAGAATTCAGTGGCGTATCCCGCAGATGCCGCTTGTTTTACAAGGCTAGACAGCGGGGATTCCTTCATTAGACTGGCTGCGTCGCCGGTTCTCCGGCGTGTATCCGGTGTGCTCACAAGTGACCGGGTATATCCGTGCATGCCCCGGTGTCACCACGCCGCCGTATGCGCTCTCAAGCCCCCGACTGCAAGGACCGTGATCGACGTGAAGGTCGGCATCCCCCGCGAGGTCAAGAACAACGAGTTCCGCGTGGCCATCACCCCCTCGGGCGTCCACGAACTGGTGCGCCACGGCCACGAGGTCGTCGTCGAGCGGAACGCGGGCCTCGGCTCGTCGATCACCGACGAGGAGTACACCGCGGCCGGCGCCCGGATCCTGGAGACCGCCGACGAGGTCTGGGCCGCCGCGGACATGATCCTCAAGGTCAAGGAGCCCGTCGCCGAGGAGTACCACCGCCTCCGCAAGGACCAGGTCCTCTTCACCTACCTGCACCTGGCCGCCGACCGCCCGGGCACCGAGGCGCTGATCGCCTCCGGCACCACCGCCATCGCCTACGAGACCGTCGAGATCGACCGCACGCTGCCGCTGCTCGCCCCGATGTCCGAGGTCGCCGGCCGGCTGGCCCCGCAGGTCGGCGCCTACCAGCTGATGCGCGCCAACGGCGGCCGCGGCGTGCTGCCGGGCGGCGTCCCGGGCGTCGCCCCGTCCAAGGCCGTCGTCCTCGGCGGCGGCGTCTCCGGCTGGAACGCCACCCAGATCGCCGTCGGCATGGGCTTCCAGGTCACGCTGCTCGACCTGAACATCAACAAGCTCCGCGAGGCCGACAAGGTCTTCGGCACGAAGGTGCAGGCCGTCGTCTCCAACTCCTTCGAGATCGAGAAGGCCCTCCTGGAGGCCGACCTGGTCGTCGGCGCGGTGCTGATCCCCGGCGCCAAGGCCCCCAAGCTGGTCACCAACGAGCTGGTCTCCCGGATGAAGCCGGGAAGTGTCCTTGTCGACATCGCGATCGACCAGGGCGGCTGCTTCGAGGACTCCCGCCCCACCACCCACGCCGATCCGACCTTCAAGGTCCACGACTCGGTCTTCTACTGCGTCGCCAACATGCCGGGCGCGGTGCCGAACACCTCCACCTACGCGCTGACCAACGCCACGCTGCCGTACGTCCTCCAGCTCGCCGACCGCGGCTGGGTCGAGGCGCTGCGCCGTGACCCGGCGCTCGCCAAGGGCCTCAACGTCCACGACGGACAGGTCGTGTACCGGCAGGTCGCCGAGGCGCACGGCATGGAGCACGTCGCTCTGGAGAGCGTGCTCGGCTGAACGAGCCGTAAACACGGCCGAGTCGACATTCCGACATGACGAGACGATCGCCATGGCCGTCAACCCGGCTGTCAACACCGCGAAACCGGCCGGACCTTGGGCGACCAGGTCCGGCCGGTGGCGTCCTCGCGGCCCGCTGAACGGGCGGTGCACGCCGCGGGCCGTCAACTCGACGTCGGATTTCGGTCGTTGTGTGCCCCGGTGAATCGCGCCGTGCGACGCGCGTACGCCCTTGACAACACGCACGTCCGGAAGGGACACGGCAGGCCGGGTCCGGCGGATTGTGTTGCTGCGAACGGCCGACACGCCATAGAGTCGCCCATCGTCGGCATGGTGCCACGCTGACCTGTCTAGAAGTTTCCTGGTCACCAAGGAGGTAAGACGACTTGTGAATGAGTCGACATTTACTCCCGGGGGTGGTCAGCCAGGAACGCCTGCGGGGGGCACCGGACCCGCCGGAATCGAGGCTGTCGGCTCCGTCGCGGTCCGTACCTTCGCAGCCCACCAGAGCCAGCGCCCCCACCTGGCTCCGACAGCACACCAGAGCATGGATGCCCATCACGTGAACGCCATGACCGGCGACGCAAGTGGCGCGCCCCACCACTTCGCCGAATACGACGAACTGCCCGAAGGTCACTTCTACGACCCCGACGCCGAATACGAGCCGGACCCCGAGTACGCGGCCACCCTCGCGCCCGACGCCGCCCGCCAGCGTCGTGAGCGCATCGGCCCGACCGGGCGTCCCCTGCCGTACTTCCCGATCCCCGGGCCGCTGACCGACCACGGCCCCGCGAAGATCATCGCGATGTGCAACCAGAAGGGCGGCGTCGGCAAGACGACGTCGACCATCAACCTGGGCGCGGCGCTGGCCGAGTACGGCCGGCGGGTGCTGCTGGTCGACTTCGACCCGCAGGGCGCGCTCTCGGTCGGCCTGGGCGTGAACCCGATGGAGCTCGACCTCACCGTCTACAACCTGCTCATGGAGCGGGGCATGGCGGCCGACGAGGTGCTGCTCAAGACGGCGGTCCCCAACATGGACCTGCTGCCGAGCAACATCGACCTCTCCGCGGCCGAGGTCCAGCTGGTCTCCGAGGTCGCCCGCGAGTCGACGCTGCAGCGCGCGCTCAAGCCGCTGATGTCCGAGTACGACTACATCGTGATCGACTGTCAGCCCTCCCTGGGCCTGCTGACGGTCAACGCGCTGACGGCCGCCCACAAGGTGATCGTGCCGCTGGAGTGCGAGTTCTTCGCGCTGCGCGGTGTGGCGCTGCTGACCGAGACCATCGAGAAGGTCCAGGAACGGCTCAACCCGGAGCTGGAACTCGACGGGATCCTGGCCACGATGTACGACTCCCGCACGGTGCACAGCCGGGAGGTGCTGGCGCGCGTGGTCGAGGCGTTCGACGACCACGTCTACCACACGGTGATCGGCCGGACCGTCCGGTTCCCGGAGACCACCGTGGCCGGTGAGCCGATCACCACGTACGCCTCCAACTCCGTCGGCGCCGCCGCCTACCGCCAGCTCGCCAGGGAGGTGCTCGCCCGGTGTCACGCCGAGTGAGTCTGCCCGGAGCCGACGAGTTGTTCCGCACCACCGGGGGCTCCGGCCTCCAGTCCTCCTCACCGCGCCGCCAGGCCACCACCGAGCGCGCGGAGGCGCGGGTGCCGGCGCCGGCCACCGAGGACGATCTCGCGCGGGACGGCGCCGAGGGCCTGCCGCCCTCGGTGCCCGCGCAGGCCGGCGACGCGCAGGCCGCCGAGCACGCCGTCGCCGAGGCGGGAGCCGGGGAGCCGGGCGAGACGCACAGCCGGGCCGGGGGCACGGACGGCGCCGCCGCCGCGGCCTCGGGCGTCACGCCGCGGCGCCGGGGGCGTCCCGCGCGCCGGCCCAGCGGGCGGGAGCGGCACGACGAGAAGATCACCGTGTACGTCTCCGCCGAGGAGCTGATGGACCTCGAGCACGCCCGGCTCGTCCTGCGGGGCGAGCACGGGCTGGCCGTGGACCGCGGACGCATCGTCCGCGAGGCGGTCGCGGTGGTCCTGGCCGATCTGGAGTCCCGGGGGGACGCGAGCATCCTGGTGCGGCGGCTGCGCGGACGGTAGGGGTAGCCTGCCACGGCCATGACCTCGAACGTTCCCGCCCGCAGACGCCCCCTCGGCCGCGGTCCCGGCCGCCCTCCGGCCCCGGCCGCCCCGGTGCCTGCCCCGGACGACGTTCCCGAGCCCCACGGCGACCCAGAGCCCGGCACCGCCCCGGAGCCCGGCACCGCCCCGGAGCCGGGCACCGGTCCCGAGCCCGTCGTCGCCCCGGAGTCCGGCACCGCTCCCGAGCCCGGCCCTGCCCCGGAGCCTGGCACCGGGTCCGGCCCCGGGTCCCACGACGGCCCTGGGGCCCGCTCACGCACCGGCACGTCCCCGGCCGCGGAACCGCCCCGCGCGGAGGAACGCGCGCCCGCGCACGCCGTGCCTCCCGCCCCGGCCCCGGAGCCCGGTGCCGCCGCGGACGCCCCGCCGCAGGCCCCCGCGAAGGCCCTCGCGAAGGCCGCCGAGCGCCCCGCCGCCGGCACGGCCGCCACCGTGGACGGGGAACCGGCGGACCCGGACACGTTCACCGTTCGGCTCACCAACTTCGAGGGCCCGTTCGACCTGCTCCTCCAGCTGATCTCCAGGCACAAGCTGGACGTCACCGAGGTCGCCCTCTCCCAGGTCACCGACGAGTTCATGGCCCACATCCGCTCCCGCGGCGACGACTGGGACCTGGACCGCACCACCGAGTTCCTCGTCGTCGCGGCCACCCTGCTCGACCTGAAGGCGGCCCGGCTGCTCCCCGCGGCCGAGGTGGAGGACGAGGCAGACCTCGCCCTCCTCGAGGCGCGCGACCTGCTCTTCGCCCGCCTGCTGCAGTACCGCGCGTACAAGCGGATCGCCGACATCTTCAGCGCCCGCCTGGACGACGAGTCCCGCCGCCACCCGCGCACCGTGGGCCTCGAACCGCACCACGCCGAGCTGCTGCCGGACGTCGTCCTCAGCATCGGCCCCGAGGGGTTCGCCCGGCTGGCCGTGAAGGCGATGCAGCCGAAGCCCCCGCCGCAGGTGTACGTCGACCACATCCACGCCCCGCTGGTGAGCGTCCGGGAGCAGGCGGCCGTCGTGCTGAGCCGGCTGCGCGAACTGGGCGAGACCACCTTCAGCGCCCTGGTGGCGGACACCGACGACACCCTCACCGTCGTCGCCCGCTTCCTGGCCCTGCTGGAGCTCTACCGGGAGAAGGCGGTCGCGCTGGAGCAGGAGACCGCCCTGGGCGAGCTGCTGGTCCGCCGGACCGGCGACGAGGACGGCCCCCGGCCGGTCGTCACCGACGAGTTCGACCGCCCGGCCGCCGACACGACGAAGGAGGAGCGCGCATGAGCACCGCCGGCACCCCCGAGGAGACCGCCGCCGGCCCGCACGGCCCGCAGGACGACGCCGTCGCGGCACTGGACCTCAAGCCCGCCCTGGAGGCCGTGCTGATGGTCGTCGACGAACCCGCCGCCGAGGAACACCTCGCCAGGGTGCTCCGGCGGCCACGCCGCGCCGTCGCCGACGCCCTGCGCGCACTGGCCGACGAGTACGCCGCCCAGCGCCGTGGCTTCGAGCTGCGCGAGGTCGCCGGCGGCTGGCGCTTCTACACCCGGCCCGAGTACTCCGCCGCCGTGGAGGCGCTGGTCCTCGACGGCCGGACGGCCCGCCTCACCCAGGCCGCGCTGGAGACCCTGGCCGTCGTCGCCTACCGCCAGCCGGTGAGCCGCTCGCGGGTCTCCGCGGTGCGCGGAGTGAACTGCGACGGCGTGATGCGCACCCTCCTCCAGCGGGGTCTCGTCGAGGAGGCGGGCACGGAACCCGAAACAGGTGCGATCCTGTACAGGACGACGAACTACTTCCTGGAGCGGATGGGCCTGCGCGGTCTGGACGAACTCCCCGAGCTCGCCCCCTTCGTCCCGGAGGCGGAGACGATCGAGGCCGAGAGCCAGGAAGGGGTTCCGTCGTTCGACCCGGACGCACCCGATGCGCCGGGAGCAGACGACGCAGACGACCAGACGGAACTTTGATGCGAAGCAGCGGCAGCGGCAAGAGCGGCGGGCGCGGGAACTACCGCGGCGCCGGCAACGACAGGGACCAGAAGCAGGGGCAGGGCCGCCCCCGCAAGCCCCGCCCCGAGGAGCGCCGCTACGACGTGGGTCCCGGGGCGACCAAGGACGGCCCGAAGGCCGGACGCGGCGGCGCGTCGGGCGCGCGCGGCGCGAAGCCGGGCGGCGGCGCGGGCGGCCGCGGCGGGCGCACGCAGCCCGGCACCTCCCGCGAGTACGACGCGCGGATGGAGGAGCGCAACCGGGAGCGGTACGCGGGCAGGAAGGACGTCAAGCTGCCCAAGGCCTTCCCCGGCGCCGAGCAGGAGGGCGAGCGCCTGCAGAAGGTGCTGGCCCGCGCCGGCTACGGCTCCCGCCGGGCCTGCGAGGAGCTGATCGAGCAGGCGCGCGTCGAGGTCAACGGCGAGATCGTCCTCGAGCAGGGCCTTCGCGTCGACCCCGAGAAGGACGAGATCCGCGTCGACGGCCTGACCGTGGCCACGCAGTCGTACCAGTTCTTCGCCCTCAACAAGCCGGCCGGTGTGGTCTCCACCATGGAGGACCCCGAAGGCCGCCAGTGTCTGGGCGACTACGTCACCAACCGGGAGACCCGGCTCTTCCACGTCGGGCGCCTGGACACCGAGACCGAGGGCATCATCCTGCTCACCAACCACGGCGAGCTGGCCCACCGGCTGACCCACCCGAAGTACGGCGTGCAGAAGGTCTACCTCGCGCACATCATCGGCCCCATCCCGCGTGACCTGGGCAAGCAGCTCAAGGACGGCATCCAGCTCGAGGACGGGTACGCCCGCGCCGACCACTTCCGCGTCGTCGAGCAGACCGGCAAGCACTACATGGTCGAGGTCACCCTGCACGAGGGCCGCAAGCACATCGTGCGGCGCATGCTGGCCGAGGCCGGGTTCCCGGTCGAGAGCCTGGTCCGCACCTCCTTCGGCCCGATCGCCCTGGGCGACCAGAAGTCCGGCTGGCTGCGGCGGCTGTCCAACACCGAGGTCGGCATGCTGATGCGCGAGGTCGAGCTCTAAACGCCTTGTGCCGCGGGACGAACCCCCTTATCGTCAAGCTGACGCATAAGGGGGTTCCTTCATGACCACGGCCAAGAACGCCGCCACCGGATCGCTGATCGGGCTGGCGCTGGGAGACGCGCTCGGCTTTCCGACCGAGTTCAGCAGCGTGCCCCGGATCCTCGAGAACTTCGGGCCGTGGCGGGAGATGGACCTGCCGGAGCGGGCGTTCGTCACCGACGACACCCAGATGACGCTGGCGCTCGGACGGGGGCTGCGCACGGCCATGGAGGGTGGGCGGCTCGGGCCGAAGCGGATGGAGCGGCCGGTCCGCGAGGAGTTCGTCGAGTGGAACCGGTCCCCGGAGAACAACCGGGCGCCCGGGCGGACCTGTGTCACCGCCTGCGGGCTCCTCGCGGCGGAGGGCCTGGCCTGGCAGGACGCCTCCCAGATCCACTCCAAGGGGTGCGGGGCCAACATGCGGGTCGCGCCGGTGGGACTCGTCCCCGGGCTCACCGACGAGGAGCGGGCCGGCGCGGCGCAGCTGCAGTCCGCCCTCACCCACGGCCACCCGACGGCGCTCGCCGCCTCCGACCTCACGGCGCACGCGGTGCGGCTGCTCGCCGAGGGCGCGGACCCGACGGCCCTGGTGGGGCTGCTGCGGTCCTACGCGCTCGACAACCGGGACGTCTACCACGAGCGGTGGCTGGGAGACCTGTGGCTGCGGTCCCAGGACCCCGACCCGGTGAGCTTCGTCCGACGGGGCTGGGACGACTGCCTCGCGGCGCTGGAGCGGGTCCGGGCGGCGGCCGGGTCCGTCTCGCCCGAGACCGACCCGTGCCTGGTCACCGGGGAGGGATGGATCGCGGAGGAGGCGCTGGCCACGGGGCTGCTGTGCTTCCTGCTCTTCCCCGACGAGCCGGTGACGGCGCTGCGGCGGGCCGCGTGCACGGCGGGGGACTCCGACTCCATCGCCTGCCTGGCCGGGGCGTTCGCGGGGGCGCACCTCGGGGCCGACGCCTGGCCCGCCGCCTGGGCGGAGCGGATCGAGTACCGCGAGGAGCTGCTGGCGCTGGGCGCGCTCTGGGACGCGTGACCAGGGCACCCGCGTCCCGTCACGGGGCGCGGGGAACCGTGCGGGCCGGGTCCGCACGGGCCGGGTCCGCACCGGCCCGGCCCGCAGGCCAGGGGCCCGGCCCGCAGGCCCGCACGGGGGCTGAGGGCCCCGCACGAGGACTGAGGGCCCGGCCGGTGCGGACCCGCGGGAGCTGAGGTCCTCGGCGTCGCGGCGCCGGCCGCCCCGGGGGAGGCGACGGGCCCCCGTCTCGCGGGGCGGTCGGCGGGGCGGCGCGGCCGGGCCGCTGGATAGGCTGGGCGGCGTCGTAGACGCAAGACCGAGACCGCGAGGAGTACCACGTGAGGACCGCCCTGGTGATCGGCGCAGGCCTGATCGGAACGTCGGCGGCCCTCTCGCTGACCTCCCGCGGCGTCACCGTCCACCTGGACGACCACGACACCGACCGCGCGCGGACAGCCGCCTCCCTCGGCGCCGGCACCGACGCCGCCCCCGACGGCCCCGTCGACCTGGTGATCGTCGCCGTGCCCCCCGCCCACGTGGCCGGCGCGCTCGCCGACGCCATGGACCGCGGCCTGGGCCGCGCCTACCTGGACGTCGCCAGCGTCAAGGGCGGACCCCGCCGCGAGCTGGAGGCCAGGGGCCTGGACCTCACCGCCTACCTCGGCACCCACCCCATGTCCGGCAAGGAGAAGTCCGGCCCCCTCGCCGCCACCGGAGACCTCTTCGAGGGCCGCCCCTGGGTCCTCACCCCCACCCCCGGCACCGACACCGAGGTGCTCAACCTCGCCCTGGAACTCGTGTCGTTCTGCCGCGCCGTGCCGATCGTGATGGACGCCGACGCCCACGACCGCGCCGTCGCCCTCGTCTCGCACATGCCGCACCTGATGGCCAGCATGGTCGCCGCCCGCCTGGAGCACGCCGACGAGTCCGCCGTCCGCCTCTGCGGCCCCGGCATCAGGGACGTGACCCGGATCGCCGCCTCCGACCCGCGGATGTGGATCGACATCCTCTCCGCCAACCCCGGCCCGGTCGCCGACCTGCTCGCCGACCTCTCCGCCGACCTGGACGAGACCGTCCGGGCGCTCCGCGCGCTCCAGTCCGAGGACGAGACCGCCCGCAAGGAGGGCACGAGCGGCGTCGAGGACGTGCTGCGCCGCGGGAACGCCGGCCGGACCCGGGTCCCCGGCAAGCACGGCAGCGCCCCCCGCGTCTACGAGGCCGTCGTGGTGCTCATCACCGACCAGCCCGGCCAGCTCGCCCGGATCTTCGCCGACGCCGAGCAGGCCGGCGTCAACATCGAGGACGTCCGGATCGAGCACGCCACCGGCCAGCAGGCGGGCCACGTGCAGCTCATGGTGGAGCCCCAGGGCGCCTCCCCGCTCACCCAGGCGCTGCGCGAGCGGGGCTGGGCCGTCCGGTCCTGAGCCGCCCGCCGCACCACGGGCGGAGCCGCGCGGCAGGTCACCCGTGAGGGTGACCTCCCGGGGGCCGGTAACCTTGTCCGGGGCGCGTTCGCGCCCGGTCAGTACCGCCCAGCCCCAGGAAGGTGTCCGCCACCGTGGAAAGCGCCGCCCGTACCGCACCGGCAGTGATCGTCGCCATCGACGGCCCCTCCGGCACGGGCAAGTCGAGCACGTCCAAGGCCGTCGCCGCCCAGCTCGGCCTCAGCTACCTGGACACCGGCGCCCAGTACCGGGCGATCACCTGGTGGATGGTGACCAACGAGATCGACGTCGACGACCCGGCCGCGATCGCCGCCGCCGCGTCCAAGCCGGAGATCGTCTCGGGCACCGACCCGCTGAACCCGACGATCCACGTCGACGGCACCGACGTCGCCGGGCCGATCCGCACCCAGGAGGTCACCTCCCAGGTGTCGGCGGTCTCCGCCGTGCCCGAGGTGCGCACCCGGATCACCGAGCTGCAGCGCTCCATCGCCGCCTCGGCCGAGCAGGGCATCGTCGTCGAGGGCCGCGACATCGGCACCACCGTGCTCCCGGACGCCGACCTGAAGATCTTCCTGACCGCCTCCCCGGAGGCCCGCGCGGCCCGCCGCAGCGGCGAGCTCAAGGGCGCCGACGTCAACGCCACCCGCGAGGCCCTGCTCAAGCGCGACGCCGCCGACTCCGGCCGCAAGACGTCCCCGCTGGCCAAGGCCGACGACGCCGTCGAGGTCGACACCACCGAGCTGACCCTCACCCAGGTCATCGAGTGCGTGGTCACCCTGGTCGAGGAGAAGCGAGCCGCCGAGTGAGCGGAGGGACCGGCTCCGGCAGGACCGGCGGGCCGTCGCCCCGCGGGGCCGAGGTCGGCCGGCGCATCGGTGTCGGCCTGATGAACGGTCTGTGGCGCCCCCGCGTGCTCGGCGCGGGCAAGGTGCCGCCCACCGGGGCGGCCATCCTCGCCGTCAACCACAGCCACATGCTCGACGGCCCCATGGTCATGGGCGTCTCGCCCCGGCCGACGCACTTCCTCATCAAGAAGGAGGCGTTCGTCGGCCCGCTGGACCCCTTCCTGCGGGGCATCGGCCAGGTCGCGGTCGACCGGGCCGGCACCGACCGCACCGCGGTCACCGACGCCCTCGGCGTGCTGGCCGCCGGCGGCGTGCTCGGCATCTTCCCCGAGGGCACCCGCGGCGAGGGCGACTTCGCCTCGCTGCGGGCCGGCCTCGCCTACTTCGCGGTCCGCACCGGCGCCCCGATCGTGCCGGTCGCCGTGCTGGGCAGCGCGGAGCGGCGCGGACGGCTCATATCCGGGCTGCCCCCGCTGCGCCACCGCATCGACGTCGTCTTCGGCGACCCGTTCGACGCGGGCGACGGCACGGGGCGGCGCACCCGCGCGGCGCTCGACGAGGCGACCGCACGCATCCAGGAACAACTGGCCGCGCACCTGGAAAAGGCCAGGCGTCTGACCGGACGCCGGGTCACACTTGAGTAGTGGCGCCCGCCCCGCGCGGCGCGCCACCGACCATTCGATGAGCAACGAGGTACCGACTTCATGAACGACCAGATCCAGCCCGACGGCTCGGCCGAGTACGAGCACGGGGCGCTTGGCGACGCCGAGTACGCGGCGTTCATGGAGCTCGCCGCGGAAGAGGGCTTCGACGCCGAGGAGGTCGAGGGCGCGATCGACGCGGCCGGACACGGCCCGCTCCCCGTCCTCGCCGTCGTCGGCCGCCCCAACGTCGGCAAGTCCACCCTGGTGAACCGCATCATCGGCCGTCGCGAGGCGGTCGTCGAGGACAAGCCCGGCGTCACCCGCGACCGCGTCACCTACGAGGCCGAGTGGGCCGGCCGCCGCTTCAAGGTCGTCGACACCGGCGGCTGGGAGCAGGACGTCCTCGGCATCGACGCCTCCGTCGCCGCCCAGGCCGAGTACGCCATCGACGCCGCCGACGCGGTCGTCTTCGTGGTCGACGCCAAGGTCGGCCCCACCGACACCGACGAGGCCGTCGTCCGCCTGCTCCGCAAGGCCGGCAAGCCCGTGGTGCTGTGCGCCAACAAGGTCGACGGCCCCAGCGGCGAGGCCGACGCCTCCTACCTGTGGAGCCTGGGCCTCGGCGAGCCCCACCCCGTCTCCGCGCTGCACGGCCGCGGCACCGGCGACATGCTGGACGCCGTCCTGGAGGCGCTGCCCGAGGCGCCCGAGCAGTCCTTCGGCACCGCCGTCGGCGGCCCCCGCCGCATCGCGCTGATCGGCCGCCCCAACGTCGGCAAGTCCTCCCTGCTCAACAAGGTGGCGGGCGAGGAGCGGGTCGTCGTCAACGAGCTGGCCGGCACCACCCGCGACCCGGTCGACGAACTCATCGAGCTGGGCGGCGTGACCTGGAAGTTCGTCGACACGGCGGGCATCCGCAAGCGGGTCCACCTCCAGCAGGGCGCCGACTACTACGCCTCGCTGCGCACCGCCGCCGCCGTCGAGAAGGCGGAGGTCGCGGTCATCCTGATCGACGCCTCCGAGTCCATCTCGGTGCAGGACCAGCGGATCGTCACCATGGCCGTCGAGGCCGGCCGCGCCGTGGTACTCGCCTTCAACAAGTGGGACACCCTCGACGAGGAGCGCCGCTACTACCTCGAGCGCGAGATCGACACCGAGCTCGGCCAGGTCGCCTGGGCGCCGCGGGTCAACGTCTCCGCGCGGACCGGCCGCCACATGGAGAAGCTGGTCCCGGCCATCGAGACCGCGCTGGCCGGCTGGGAGACCCGGGTGCCCACCGGCCGCCTCAACGCCTTCCTCGGCGAACTCGTGGCCGCCCACCCCCACCCCGTCCGGGGCGGCAAGCAGCCGCGCATCCTCTTCGGCACCCAGGCGGGCACCAAGCCGCCGCGGTTCGTGCTCTTCGCCTCCGGCTTCATCGAGGCCGGCTACCGCCGGTTCATCGAGCGCCGCCTGCGCGAGGAGTTCGGCTTCGAAGGCACCCCGATCCACATCTCGGTCCGGGTCCGCGAGAAGCGCGGCGCCAAGAAGAAGTGACGACGCCGGTGGACTGACGCCGTCACGAGGTGACGCCCCGGTGTCCCGGACGCCGGGGCGGCCCGCAGGTGACGGAACCGGTCACGACGCCCGAAGGGCGGCTCCCCTCAGGGGGAGCCGCCCTTCGCGTCGTCCGCGCGGGCCCGCCCGGCGCTCACTCTGCCGCGCGGGGGGCCGGTGGCAGCGCCACCTGGGGGGCCGTGTGCCGTCCCGCCCGCCCGCCGTGCGGGACGGACTGCCAGACGGCCGGGGCGGGACCGGCGGGATCCGCGGAACCCTGCGCCGGCTCCGCACCCCGCTCCGGCTCCGGCTCGGGACGCGCGCCGCCGGTGGCCAGCCTGCCGACCCGCTGCCAGGGGGAGGGCGCCGACTGCTCCGACGCGTGCCGCGCGGCGTACGCCCCGGCGGAATAGCCGCCGGTGAATCCGCCGCCGCTCCCGTGCCCGTACCGCCAAGGACCGCCGAACGCGAGACGCTCCTCGCCGCTGCGGTCGCCCGGCAGGGTACGGAAGGACCTCACGTACTCGGCGATCAGGGCGTCGTAGATCGGCGTCGCCGACGGACCGTACGCGGAGTGGGCCGGGCGGGCGGACGGAACGGACGGGAAAGGCTGACGGCGGGAGACTTCGTAAGCGTGCACATAACGACAAACGACCCCGCAGCCCAACGGATGCGGGCTGCGCCGGGAATTCGCAGGTCACCCGAGGGAGTGAAGTTCCACCGCAGCGCGTGCGCGCCGGAGGTCCGCGCGCTCCGCGCACGCCGGGCGGGGCCACGCCCAGGCGTACGACCGTGCCGCGGAGGACGTCAGATGCCCGCGAGGGGCAGTGCCGCACCCACCAGGACGCCGTTGGCCGCCGCGCGGTCCAGGGCGCCGCGGAGCAGGTCCTCGCGGGGCTGACGGCCGATCGAGCCGACCGGGGCCGCGAACATCAGGACCTGCTGGTTCTTGTTGGCCGCGGTCCGCCAGCCGTCGGTGGCCTGCAGCGGCCGGTGCGCCTGCCACCAGGCGACCGGGGCGCCGCCGCCCACGCCCGGCTGGAGCACCGCGTGGAGCTGGCCCATGGCGAGCAGCACCGACCAGCCGTGCAGCACCGGGGGAGCCTGGTTCAGGTCCGTCACCAGCTGGAAGCCCTGCTCGATCAGCAGCGGCAGGAACTCGTCACCGGGGCCGGTGTTGCCGGGCCGGGCGATGGCCGAGGTGGGCTCGACCACGATCGCGGCGTGCAGCTCGCCGTTGATCAGGACCAGGCCGCTGGTCACCCCGAGAACGGCCTGCTCCGGCGCGGCCCTGCGGACCCCGTCGCCGGCCGACGGGGCGGGGACGGTGGCGGCCGGGGCGGGCTCCTGCGCGACGCCCGCCTGGCGGACCGCGCCCTGCAACTGCTCGTCGCTCACCCGCACCACCTGGGACGGCAGGCAGCCGGCGTGGGCGAAGGCCAGCACGGCGGTCTCGTCGCCGACGAACAGGACGGTGCTGGTGTGCTCCTGGTCGGTGTCGCCCGGGGTGCGGCAGGAGGTGCAGTCGTAACTGCCGGGCGCGTTGTCTCCGGCAAGCAGCCGGTCGGCCTCTTCGTCACCGATCTCGGCGCGTACGTCATCGCTGACATCGAGCATGCGCGGCACGGGTGGCTCCCTAGGGAAGGACATGGGTGGGTGGACGGAAACGGGCCGGACATTCCGGCTCACTGTGAGAACAACGGGCCGCGCGGTGCGGGGGTAACGGCCGACGGCGAACGGGAATCCGAATCCGGGCCGCGACCGCCGCGCCGTGGCGTGCCCCGGAGGGCGTTCCGCGGCGGGGACGGGCGGGCCGTGGCGCTACCGCGTAACCGGGGAGGCGCGGGCCGGGGCACTACCGCGGAACCGGGGAGGTGTGGGCCGGACGGGTGAGGGGCGGTCCGCGGCGCGCGGCGCGGCCGGGCGGCGGGCCGGGGGCGGCCTAGCCTGGCCCGGTGCCCCGTGTGTCGCTCATCAGGCGGTCGCGGACGGCCGGGCCGGGCGCCTCCGCGACCTGCCCCGCCCTCCTGGCCGTGCCGGCCGTCCCGGCCGCCGTGCCGGCGCTGCCGGCCCTGCTGGCCGTGCTGGCCCTTCTGACGTCGTGCACGCCCTCCCGCCCTCCTGAGCCCGCGCCCGGCCCCCCGGCGCGGGCCCCGCGGGTCTGCCCGCCCGGCCAGTGGCCCTGGGAGTGTGTGGCCGAGTGCGAGAGCAGCGGCCGGTGGCACGTGAACACCGGCAACGGCTTCTACGGCGGCCTCCAGTTCAAGCACTCCACCTGGGTCGCCTTCGGCGGCCCTGCCCACGCCGCCCGGGCCGACCTGGCCACGAAGCGGCAGCAGATCCTGGTCGCCGAGAAGGTGCTCGCCTCCCAGGGCTGGGGCGCCTGGCCGGTCTGTTCCGCGCGCTACGGGCTCAAGGGCCGGATGCACGTGGTGAAACGCGGCGAGACGCTGGCGGCGCTGGCCCGGAAGTACCGGGTCACGGGCGGCTGGCGGACGCTGCACGGGCTCAACCGCTCCCTCCTCGGCGACGATCCCGGCAGGCTGGTCGCCGGGACCTTCCTGAGGCTTCCCGCCGCCGCGGGGCCCAAGAGCGCCGATGAGCTCTTCGGACCTCCGCTGGAAGAGGCGTGAGAGGGTGAACGGTCCTTTCCACGACACCGCGGAAGCCCCGCCGGGACGGTTTCGGAGGAAATTCCGCGCACGGTCCGGCGGATATGCGGAGGGCTACGGAACGGCGAGTTCCGAAAGGTCCGGAAAAAGCCTCCGGAAAAGCGTTTGATACCCGTCGGGAACCCTCGAACGGGTGACAGGTCGGGCCCTGTGGCCGATGGGGGATCCGTGACAGAAGTGTGACAGGACGCGATCCGGCCGAAGGCCGCGGCGGGCTTTCCCGAGCGGGTGCCCACCGCCTAGCGTGGCGGACATGGCATCGATTCCCACTCCGGACGAGGAGCCCCAGGACTCCACCGACGCCTATGTCGGCATGGACGCCGAGGAGGCCGAACGGCGCGCCGGCGGACGCGGTTGGTCCACGGTCCGCAGGCTGCCGCCCGGCGCGATCATCACGCTCGAGTACCGCGTCGGCCGGCTGAACTTCGAGGTCGACGGGGGGCGGGTGGTCCGCTGCTGGAAGGGCTGAGGACACGGCCGAGGCCCCGCTCCCGGAGGAGCGGGGCCTCGAGTGTGTTCGTGGGCGGGCCCGGAGGGGGCCCGAGGCATCTCCCGGTCTCCCGGTCCCTCGGCGGGTCTCCCGGGCCACTCCCGGCCGCCGGGTCGGGCGAGGCCGCGCAGGCGACAAGGGGCCGGGGCGGGCCGCTCGGGCGGCATCGGGCCGGGCCCGGCCCCTCAGGCGACCGGACGGGCGGAGGACGGCTTGGAACGGCCCGGCGCCTCCGTGTGCGGCGGACGGCTGCCGCCGGCCGGCGCGGCCCCCGGTCCCCGCTCCGGGCGCACGGCGTGCGGGCCGGAGGGCAGCAGCATCGGTCGCCGGGAGCGCCGGCCCGAGTCGCCGCCCGCAGCGACGGGGCGGCGGACCAGGGGAGCCAGGCCGCCGGAGGTGCCGGTCACCGGGACGGAGGCGTGGTCCTTGCCGAAGCGGCGGACCAGCCGGTCCCACACCGTGTCGCGCAGGTCCAGCAGCCACCGTTCGGCGCGGGCGCCCAGCGGCTCGAACAGGGGCAGCGCCAGCAGGACGAGGACACCGGCCACCCAGCCCAGCAGCACGTCGCTCAGCCAGTGGGTCCCGAGGTAGACGGTGGTCAGGCCGACGCCCAGGGACATCACCGCCGAGAGCGCGGAGAGCCAGCGCCGGGCACCCGGACCGGAGGCCAGGTAGGCGAGTATGCCCCAGGTCACGACCGCGTTCGCGGTGTGACCGCTCGGGAAGATGTCCCCGCCGAGCCACATCTCGTTCGAGCCTATGGTCGTGGCGTAGTGCGGCCCCAGACGGCCCATGCCGATCTTGGCGGCGCCGACGGTGACGTTCAGGAGCAGCAGGGCGATGGCGAAGGTGATCAGCGGGCGGAGGGTGTGCTGGCGCCAGGAGCGCCAGCCCAGCCAGGCCGCCACCATCACCGCCGTGGGGCCGCGCTGGCCCAGGACGACGTAGTAGTCGAGCCAGGCGTGGATCTCGGGCCACTGCTGGTAGGGGCGGAAGAACATGACCTGCCAGTCCAGGCGGACCAGCCAGGACGTGGTGATCACGGCCCACACGACGGCCGCGTAGCAGCCCAGGCAGGCGGCGACCAGTGCGTACCGGTGACGGCTCATCCGGGGCATGCCGAGTTGGACCGGCCGCTCGGGCTCCCGGTCCAGCCGCGCGAACACCCGGTCCAGACGGGTGAGGCTTCGTTCGGTACGCACCCAATCGACGTTACAGCGGGTGAGAGCACGACCCGGACGGATCAAGGGCTTTGTGATGACCATGTGATGTGGGGTTCCTCTCACACCACCGCTTGTCCGGGAATTCACCGGCCCGCCGTTTCCCGTTGTGTTGCGGGAGAATTGGACGCGCTTTCCGGGGAAAGGGATCCGGTTGGCCAATTCATTTCCGGCCGGTGCGGCGGAACGCAATTCACGGCGGCCCGGAGCCGGTCAGCCAGAGCCCGCCGTAGACCGCCGAGACCGCCGCCGCAAGACCCAGGAACGTGTGGGCCAGGACCGGCCGGGCCCGCGCCGCCGCGGCGGCGACCGGCAGCAGCAGCGGGAAGGCGGGGACCAGCAGGCGCGGCTTGGACCCGAAGTAGCTCGACGCGCAGAGGGCCAGCAGGGCGACCAGGCCGCCGTAGAGCAGCAGCGGCAGGGGCAGCCGGGCGCGGACCCCGGCCAGGAGCAGCCACCCCACCAGGAGCACCCCGGCGATCAGCGCCGTGCCGGCCAGCGCGCCGGGGACCGAGACGAAGAGGCCGGCCACGAAGCGGGCGAAGGCGACTCCGCCGTCGAAGCCGTTGCGCCAGCCGGCCTGGACGTCCAGGTAGCCGAAGGGCCCCTGCCCGGTGCGGTGGCCCACCCAGAGCACGTAGCCGGCCGCCCCCAGCGGCGCCAGCAGCATCCCCAGGGCGCGCGGCCAGGGACTCGCGCCCCTCGGGGAGCGCACGATCCCGGCGTGCGCGGCGTGCGGGTCTCGCGGCCCATTCCGCGCGCCGTCCGCCGCGGACGCGCTCCGCTGCCGCACGAAGGAGGCAACCGCCCCCGCCCAGACCGCCGCC
This sequence comes from Streptomyces abyssomicinicus, assembly GCF_008974245.1. Taxonomy (GTDB): domain Bacteria; phylum Actinomycetota; class Actinomycetes; order Streptomycetales; family Streptomycetaceae; genus Streptomyces; species Streptomyces abyssomicinicus. The sequence continues at coordinate 38,571 of NZ_BBZI01000012.1, forward strand.
GCGACGGCCAGGCCGACCGGGCGGGTCAGCCCGGCCAGCAGCGCCAGCCCGCCCGCGAGCGGCCAGCGTCCGGTCAGCACCGCGTACAGCGACCAGGCGGCCAGTGCGGTGAACAGCGACTCGCTGTACGCCATCGACTGCACGATCCCCACCGGCAGCGCCGCCCACAGCACCGCGGCGCACACCCCGGCCCGGCGGCCCAGCATCAGATCGGTGACGGCGAAGATCCCCCAGGCCGCGGCGAGCGAGGCCACCACGCTCACCAGGAGGCCGGCGTGCGCGTACGACAGCGGGCTCACCGCCGCGACGCCGCGCTCCAGCCACGGCAGCAGGGGGAAGAAGGCGAGGTCCGCGTGCACGTCCCCGTTCGGCAGGCGGACCGTGTAGCCGTAGCCCGACTCCGCGATCCGCGCGTACCAGAGCGAGTCCCAGCGCGCGGTGAGCCGTACCAGGGGGTCGGTGCCGCGCGCGGCGGCCCACAGGGCGAGCCCCGCCAGCCCCAGCAGGCGGACGGCGGCGTACCCGGCGAGGGCCGGCGCCGCACGGCGCAGGGCGGCGGCCGCCCCGACGGCACGTCCCCGCCCGGCCGCCGGACGCGCGGCGTGCGTGTCGAGATCGGTCACGGCCCGATTATCGGCCGCGGCGGGCCCCCGTCCGGCCGTTGCCGTTGAACATGCCCATGGCAGTGGCGCACGCCACAACCGGCCCGCGCCGGGGTGAGAACTCCACCACATGTCACCGGCGCGAACTCGCGTACGCTGGCGAACCACTCGTCTTCGTCGAGTGGGCCGGTCGAACGGCCCAGGGGGCCGCCGGACGCGAGCAATTCTGGGAGGTACGCACATGTCCGGACCGACCGCGTCCGGCACGGACGCCACGATGCGCCGTGCCCGCCGGGCGGCCGGGGCCGGCGCCAACCGCTGGCTCGTCCTCGTGGTCCTCTGCGTCAGCCTGCTGCTCGTCGCGGTGGACGCCACCGTGCTCCACGTCGCGGTGCCCGCGGTCACCGAGGACCTCAGGCCGAGCGCCACCGAACTGCTGTGGACCGTGGACGTCTATCCGCTGGTCTGCGCCTCGTTGCTGATCCTCTTCGGCACCCTGGGCGACCGGGTGGGACGCCGGCGGATCCTGCTCCTCGGCTACGCGCTGTTCGGCGTGGCCTCCGGCGTCGCGGCCTGCGCCGACAGCGCGCAGGTGCTGATCGCGGCGCGCGCGCTGCTCGGCGTCGGCGGCGCGATGATCATGCCCGCCACCCTGTCCGTGCTCCGCCAGGTCTTCCCGGACCGGAGGGAGCGGGCGCTCGCCATCGGCGTATGGAGCGCGGTCGCCGCGGTGGGCGCGGCGATCGGACCGCTGCTCGGCGGCTTCCTCCTGGAGCGGTTCTGGTGGGGGTCGGTCTTCCTGATCAACATCCCGCTGATGCTGGTCGCCCTGCCGGTCGGACGGCTGCTGCTGCCGGAGTCGCGGGGCGACCGCCAGGGCCCGTGGGACGTCATGGGCGCCCTCACCGCGGCGGCCGGCCTCTTCGGCGCGGTCTACGGCGTCAAGCGGCTGGGCGGCGGCGTCTCGCCCGAGTCGCCGCTGACCTGGGGCCCGCTGGTGGGGGGCGTGCTGCTGCTGGTGCTGTTCGCGCGGCGGCAGCGGCGGCGCGAGCACCCGCTGATCGACATGCGGCTGTTCGCACGGCCGGCCTTCGGGACATCCATCGGCTGCATCGTGCTGGCGATGCTGGCGCTGGTGGGCCTCGAGCTCATCGCGGCGCAGTACCTCCAGCTGGTGCTGGGACTCTCCCCGCTGGAGACCGGGCTGCGGATGCTCCCGCTGACGCTCGCCGCCATGGCGGCGGGCCTCGCCGGGGCGCGGCTGCTGCGCTCCCTGGGACCGCGGATCATGGTGGCGGCCGGTTTCGCGCTCACCGCGGCGGCCGTGCTGACGCTCCTGCCGATGGGGGCCGAGGACAACCCGGTGCTGCTGCTGTGCGGCTTCGTGCTGCTGGGACTCGGACTGGAGACGACGCTCTTCGGGGCGTACGAGTCGATGCTGAGCGAGGCGCCCGAACGGGAGGCCGGCGGCGCGGCGGCCATCGGCGAGACCTCCTACCAGCTCGGCGCAGGGCTGGGGATCGCCCTGCTGGGCAGCGTGATGAACGCGGCCTACGCGCCGGGGGTGACGTCGGTGCCGGGCGTGCCGGGACAGGCCTCGACGGCGGCCGGACACTCCATCGGGGAGGCCTACGAAGTCGCGCACGGGCTCGGCGGCGCGGTGGGGGAGACCCTGCGGACGGCGGCGCGGGACGCCTTCGTGCACGGCCTGCACGTGACGCTGGTGGTCAGCGCCGGGCTGCTGCTGCTGGGGGCGGTGGCGGCGCTGCGCCTGCCGCGGGAGATGCGCGACGACCACCTGGACCGCGACGAGCACCTCCGCGACGACCACCCGGACCGCGACGGTCACCTCGGCCGCGACGGTCACCTCGGCGAGGACGCCGGGGCCGTCCGGGAGGCGGAGGCCAGGGTGCCGTCGCCCCCGGAGAAGAAGAGCAAGGGGTCGGCTGCGCGGCGGCCGAGGGTCTCGGCCTGACGGCGGGGAGCCGGCCCGGCGCAACTCGGTCGGGAGCCGGCCCGGCGGAACCGCCGTGCTCGCGCCCGGGGCGGGAACGGAGCAGGGCGCTCACCGGTTCCCGGCCCCGGCCCGCCGGTGAGCGGCCCTGCCTCAGCTCTGGTTGAAGAAGGCGTCCCGGGAGCCCGGGGCGGCCTCGCCGCTGACGATCTCCGTGTTGGCGGGCGTGAGGAGGAAGACCCGGTTGGCCACGCGCTCGATGGAGCCGCGCAGGCCGAAGATCAGGCCGGCCGCGAAGTCCACCACCCGCTTGGCGTCCGTGGCGTCCATCGCGGTGAGGTTCATGACCACCGGCACGCCCTCGCGGAAGAGCTCGCCGATGGCGCGGGCGTCCCGGAAGCTGTCGGGGGTGATGGTGCCGATCCGCCGGCCTCTGGCCTCGGCCGGCTCGGCCGCGACCTTCACCCGCGGGTCGGTGACCCAGGCGTCCTCGGACTCCGGGCCCTCGGCGTAGTCGTCGTCTTCGTAGTAGCGCTCGTCATCGCTGTCGTCGACGAGGCCAAGCCAGGCACTCGCCTTGCGCACCGATCCCATGGACGCCTCCTCTCGCTGCGGTCTCTCTCGCTTCCGCTTCCCTATGGTCGTCCATGAGTCGGACATCGTGCCAAGTGGACGGACACCGCGCAGGGGGGTTGTGACGGTACCGGTGCCCGGTGGATACGTACAGAGTCCGTGTATCCCAAGGGACTTGTCCTACACGAGTGCTGATTGGGAGTGAAATAATATTCTTCGCGGCGAACGAGTGAGTTGTGGTGCCTCCGGGTGAACCACCTACCCCATTACGATCTCCGAAGTCGCCCGCAGATACAGGGGGCGCAGGAGACCCGCGCCACGTCGGCGGCGGGCGTCTGAGGGGGAGTCACGATGTTCGGAATGGTCAGGCCCTGCCGTCACCGGCTCGGGGAGCGGCTCGCCGCGGAGTGGATGGCGCACCTGTGCGGTCTGTGCCTGGCCCTGCGCGGGGACCACGGCCAGTTCGCCCGCGTCGTGACGAACTACGACGGCCTGCTGATATCCGTGCTGACGGAGGCTCAGGCGGCGCGCCCGGAGGGCGGGCGGCGCACCGCCGGCCCCTGCCCGCTGCGCGGGATGCGCACCGCCTCGGTGGCGCAGGGCGAGGGGGCCCGGCTCGCCGCGGCCGTCTCGCTGGTGCTGGCCGCGGCCAAGGTGCGCGACCACATGGCCGACGGCGACGGCCTGCTCGCCCGCCGCCCGGTGGCCCTCGCCGCCCGCCGGGTCGCCGCCAACTGGAGCGCCGCGGGGTCCCGCACGGCCTCCACGATCGGCTTCGACACCGCGGTGCTCCTGGACGCCGTGGACCGGCAGGCCGGACTGGAGCGCCTGGCCGGGCCCGGCACACCGATCCTCACCGTCACCGAGCCCACCGAGACGGCCACCGCCGCCGCCTTCGCCCATACCGCCGCGCTGGCCGGACGCCCCGCCAACGCGGCTCCGCTGGCCGAGGCCGGCCGGCTCTTCGGGCGGCTGGCCCACCTGCTGGACGCCGTGGAGGACCAGGCGGCCGACGCCGCCTCGGGCGCCTGGAACCCGCTCACCGCCACCGGCACCTCGCGCGAGGACGCCCGCCGCCTGGCCGACGACGCGCTGCGCGGTGTACGCCTCGCCCTGCGCGACGCCGAGTTCACCGACGGACGGCTCGTCCACCGGCTGCTCGCCCACGAACTGGAGCGCTCCGTCGACCGCGCCTTCGGCTCCCCGGCCTGCGCGCACACCGCGCCGGGCGGGGCCGAGGGGTACGGTCCGCCCCGGGGGCCCTACGGTCCGCCGCAGACCCCGCAGCAGCCCCAGGGCCCGTACGGCCCGTACACGCCGCCCGGGCCGCAGGGCCCGTTCGGACCCGGTGACCCGGCCGGCGGGAGGCCGCCGCACCGGCAGGGACGCGGCTTCTGGGCGGGCTGCGCGGCCGCTGTCGGTCTGCTGTGCACCTGCCAGGTGTGCTGCGCCGACGAGTTCGAGGGCCCGTGGTCACGCCAACGCCGCGAAGGCTGGTGCGGCCAGTGCGACTGCAGCTGCTGCGAGTGCTGCAACTGCTGCAACTGCTGTGGTGGGGAAGGCGGAGACGGCGGAGGGTGCGACGGCTGCGGCTGCGACTGCAACTGCTGATCCATCAAGGCGTGTTGACACGCACGTGACGCAGCGTCATCCGTGGATCGCCGCGCCCCCGGCAGGGCGGGCGCGGCCACCTGCGCTTTCCGCGGAGGGGCGGCCACGATGGGATAAAAACCCGGTGGGCCCGGTAACCCAGGGCCACCGGGGTCGTTGGGTCGGGGGCAGAACCTTTTCTCTTCCTCACCAACTCGCCTCCCACTTAAGGCACCTCAGTGGACGCAGTCACTCCGACATCGGCCGCCGCGCGTCTGCGCGCCGCCCGTGGCGGGACGGGCCGGAAGGCCCCCCGCTCCCTTCGCACCAGGCTCCTCAGGGTCCTGATCCTGGCCCTCGCCGTCCTGCTGGCCCTGCTCGGCACCGCCGCCGCCGAACAGATCGGGACCTTCCGCACGGCCTCCGCCACGGCGGACAACGCCCGCCTGGAGATCACCCTGCAGGGCCTGGTCCACGAGCTGCAGAAGGAGCGCAGTCTCACCGCCGGAAACCTGGGCGGCGTGGGGCAGTTCAGCGACCGGCTGCCCGCGCAGCGCAAGGCCACCGACACGGCGCGGGCCGTCCTCGACCAGGCGCTGCGGGGGCACAAGGACGAGCAGCGCGCGGCCTCGGTACGCGAGGTCCTGGGCCGGCTCGACGCGCTCGGCGGGATCCGTGCCAAGGCCGACGCACGGAGCGTCCGGGTGACGGAGGTGTTCGACTACTTCACCGCCGTCATCGCCGCGCTGGACGGGCTCGACCTCGGTCTCGACGAGGTCCGGGACCACACGCTGTACGACGCCGGACGTGCGCTTCAGATCCTCGGCGAGGCGAAGGAGTTCGCGGGCCAGGAGCGCGCGGTCCTGCTCGGTTCGGTGACCACGGGCCGGTTCCGCGGCGACGACCACGGCCGCTTCCTGGAGATCCGGGCCGGCCGGCTCGCCTCCCTGGCGGCCTTCCCCTCGGTGGCCACCACCACCCAGGAGCGCCGCCTCGACGCCGCCCTGGGCACCCCCGACGCCAAGCGCACCGAGTGGTACGAGCGGCGGGCGGTCCGGGGAGGCGGCCTGCTCGACGCCGCCGAGATCCCGCCCACGGCCTGGTGGACCAGCGCGACGTCCACCATCGACGGGCTGCGCGAGGTGCAGGTCTCCCTGGACCACGACGTGGAGAGCCGGGCCTCCGAACTGGAGAGCGACGCCGGTGAGGACCTGGTGCTCTTCGGCCTGCTGGCGCTCGCCACCGTCGCGGCGCTCGGCGCCCTCGCCCTCGACTGCGTCCGCACCGTCTCCGGCCCGCTCGCCGAACTCGCCCACCAGGCACGGGAGGTGGCGGGCAAGCGACTGCCGCTGGCGGTCGCCGCCATCCAGAACAGCAACCTGCGGGAGGCGCCCGAGCCGCCCGAGCCGCTCCGGGTCCCGGAGAAGGCCGGCGCCGAGGTGCTGGAGATGGCCGAGGCCTTCGACCGCGTCCAGCGGGCCGCCTTCGACCTGGCGACCGAGCAGGCCGTGCTGCGCCGCAACGCCACCGAGTCGCTGGTCAGCCTGGGCCGCCGCAACCAGAACCTGGTCCGCCGCCAGCTGAGCTTCATCAACAAGCTGGAGCACGAGGACGCCGACCCGGCGACCCTGGCCAACCTCTTCGAACTCGACCACCTGGCCACCCGGATGCGCCGCAACGCCGAGAGCCTGCTGGTGCTGGCCGGCGAGTCCAGCCCCCGCCCGTGGTCGACGCCGCTGCCCGTCACCGACGTGCTGCGCGCCGCGCTCTCCGAGGTCGAGGAGTACCGGCGGGTGGTGCTGCGCCGCATCGAGCCGGTCGGGGTGTCCGGCTCGGTGGTGGCCGAGATCGCCCACCTGCTCGCCGAACTCGTCGAGAACGCGCTGAACTTCTCGCCCCCGGAGTCGGAGGTCGAGGTCGAGGGCCGGCGCACCAGCGCGGGTTACCTGATCGCCATCGTCGACCACGGACTCGGCATGGACGCCCAGGCCCTCGCCGAGGCCAACGTCCGGCTCTCCGGGCGGGCCAGCTTCATGGCCGACCCGGGCCGCTTCCTCGGCCACTTCGTGGTCGGCGCGCTGGCCCGCAAGTGCGGGATCGAGGTGCGGGTGGGCGAGGCCCCGACGGCGGGAGTGGTGGCCCGGGTGCTGCTGCCCGCCACCCTCCTGGCCGAACCGAAGACGCCCGCCGGGAAGTCGGACGAGGACGTGCTGGTGGACAGCCGGCTCGACCAGAAGGCGATGCTGCCGGCTCCGCGCGCGGGAGTCGCCGCCTCCGGAGGTCCCAACCTGGTGCCGGTGACCGCCGACGGCCGCCCGGCGCCCTCCGCGTCCAGGCCGGCGCCCCCCGTGTCCAGGCCCGTGCCCGCCACCTCCCGGCAGGCGCCCCCCTCGCCCCGGCACGCGCGTCCGCAGATCGCGGCGTCCCAGGCCGCCGGCCCGGGGGAGCGGCGGCCCGAACCGGCCCGCGGCGCGGACGCGGCACGCACCCGCAACGGTCTGGTGAAGCGCCCGCGGCGCAGCGCCATCGGCGCCGCGGTCGACGAGACCGACCGGGCAGGGGCCCGGCCGCTGCCTCCCGCGCCGGAGCGGGAGCGCACCCCGGAGCAGGTCTCCGGGATGCTCTCCTCCCTGCGCAGCGCACACCTGCGCGGCGGGATCAGCGTCCAGAAGGAGAAGGAGAGGGACACGGAACGCGGCGCGGCCGCCGACGCCCGTGCGCCCCAGGATGCCGTGAGTGACGAGGGCGAGACGAAGTGACCACAGTTCCCACCCAGAACGCAGCGCCGACCCAACAGGACTCGCAGGCCTTCAACTGGCTGCTCGCTGCCTTCGTCCGCAACACCGACGGGGTGCGTGACGCGGTGGCGGTCTCCTCGGACGGACTGCTGATCGCGGTCTCCGAGGGGCTCGGGCGGACCGAGGCCGACCACCTGGCGGCCATCGTGTCGGGGCTGTCCAGCCTGGCGCGCAGCGCCTCGCGGCGGTACGGCTTCGACGGCGTGAAGCTGATCATGATCGAGATGGGGCGAGGATTCCTGCTGGTCTCGGCGATCCGGGACGGCAGCTGTCTCGGGGTGCTCGCCGACAGCAGCGGCGAACTCGGCCTGGTCGGCTACGAGATGGCCGTGCTCGCGGAACGGGCCGGCGACCTGCTCACCCCGGCCCTGATCGCCGACCTGCGCCAGTCCCTGCCCCGGTGAACGGTGAGCAGCCCATGGAAGAGGACGACAGTTTCGTCAGGCCGTTCATCATCACCGGTGGACGGGTGGAGCCGCTGCAGAGCGATCTGAGACTGGAGACGCTGGTGGTCGCAGTCCGTCCGCCGGACGAGTCGCTGACCTTCGAACGCAAGAGGGTGGCCGCGGTGTGCGAGAACCCGATGACGGTCGCCGAGGTGGCGCATCGGGTGGGGGTCCCGCTGGGGGTCGCCAGGGTGCTGATCTCCGACCTGGTCGACACCGGGCATCTCGCCTGCCGCCAACCCGCGGAGCTCTCGCTCCATACGCTGGAAAGGATCAGGGATCATGTCCGGGCGCTCTGACAAGATGGTTCCGCTGGCCGTGAAGATCGTGGTGAGCGGCGGGCTCGGGGTCGGCAAGACCACGTTCATCGGGGCCATCTCCGAGATCGAGCCGCTGGACACCGAGGCGGCGATCACGCAGGTGTCGGTGGGGGTCGACTCGCTGGACGGGGTGGAGTCCAAGACCACCACCACCGTGGCGCTCGACTTCGGCCGGATCACGCTGAACCCGGCGATCTCCCTCTACCTGTTCGGGACGCCCGGCCAGGACCGGTTCTCCTTCCTCTGGGACGACCTGGTGGAGGGGGCGCTGGGCACGGTGGTGCTGGTCGACACCCGGCGGATCGAGGACTGCTTCCCGGCGCTGGACTACTTCGAGGCGCAGCGTGCCCCGTTCGTGCTGGCGGTGAACCACTTCCCGGGAGCGCGGCGGTTCGAACTCGACGAGGTGCGCGAGGCGTTGGGGCTGCACGACGACGTGCCGGTGGTGGACTGCGACGCGCGGGACCGCCGGTCGGTGCGGGACGTCCTGGTGGTGCTGATGGACCGGGTCATCCGGGAGCGCACCGCCGGCCGGGAGCGTTCCGCGGCACTCGTGTGAGGTGACGTCGGCGCGAGGTGACGTGGGCGCGAGGCGACGTCGGTGTGAGGCGACGTCGGTGTGAGGCGACGTGGGCATGAGGTGACACCGGTGGGGTGACGTCGGTGCGAGGTGGCGGGCCGGCCGCCGTCCCGGAGGTGCCGGGGCGGCGGCCGGCCCGCGTCGGCGGGGTCTTCGGCGCTGTCCGGTGGGGGCCGTCGGGGTGGGTGTCCGAAACACGTGTCCGAAAACGGCGTGTGAAGTGACGGTGAGGAATTGCCGAGGTAGAGCCGTCGCGACGGAAGCGGACGGTCGTGTTCCGGCCAGGGGCGGAGGGGGCGGCAGGTGGGGTGGGAGGAGCGCGCGCACCCTCGTTGCTGCATCCGCGCGGTTTCGCTGAGCTGGGGGTCTGTGGCCCGGACGGGAGGGGAATGCGCTTGGCGACGCCGTCCTCGCCGGGCGGCCGAAAGGCACCCTTGCGCGGCTCGGTCGACCGGCCGAATACTCCCTGCAGCGCTTGTCAGGGGCACGGCGGGTCCGGCAATCCCGGTCGTCCGTGCCACCCGGCTGCGCCTCACGGGCCCGCGCCCCCACAAGCGGGCCCCCGACTTCCCAAGTGGAGGAACGAAGAGTGAGGATCAAGCGCACGACCCCCAACGGCGTCACGAGACGAACCCGTCTGCTCGCCGTGGCAACCGGCCTGGTGGCCGCCGCCGCGATCGCGGTGCCCTCCGCCAGTGCCGACGAAGTCGCCACCTTCAGCGCCGGCGAACTCACCGCGGCGGGTGACGCCGTCCTGGGCGCGGACGTCGCGGGCACCGCCTGGGCCGTCGACTCCAAGACCAACCGGGTGGTCGTCACCGTCGACAGCACGGTGTCCCAGGCCGAGATCAACAAGATCAAGAAGGAGGCCGGCGACAAGGCCGGCGCGCTGACCATCAAGCGCACCTCCGGGAAGTTCCAGAAGTACATCTCCGGCGGTGACGCCATCTACGCCAGCAGCTGGCGCTGCTCCCTCGGCTTCAACGTCAAGGACAGCGCGGGCAACGACTACTTCCTGACCGCCGGCCACTGCACCGACGGCGCGGGTTCCTGGTACTCGAACTCCGGCCGCACCACGGTCCTCGGGACCACCTCCGGCTCGAGCTTCCCGGGCAACGACTACGGCATCGTGCGCTACACCAACACCTCGGTGACCAAGTCGGGCACCGTGGGCAGCGTGGACATCACCAGCGCCGCCACGCCCAGCGTCGGCACCACCGTCACGCGGCGCGGCTCCACCACCGGCACCCACAGCGGCCGGGTCACCGCGCTGAACGCGACCGTGAACTACGGCGCCGACGGCATCGTCCGCGGCATGATCCAGACCACGGTCTGCGCCGAGCCCGGGGACTCCGGCGGTCCGCTGTACTCCACCAGCGGCATCGCCTACGGCCTGACCTCCGGCGGCAGCGGCAACTGCTCCTCCGGCGGCACGACGTTCTTCCAGCCGGTCGTCGAGGCCCTGAACGCCTACGGGGTCCGGGTCTTCTGACCGGTCGCTCTTCCGCATCTTCCCGGGGAACCCCCCGCACGCCCGGCGTGCGGGGGGTTTCCGCTGTTCGGGGCGGGTGGGCGGAGGGTGGGGCGGGGGTGGCCGAGGTCGCCTCGCGATTCGAACGTGGTCTATGGTGGAGAGGAGGGTGAACGTTTGTTCGATAGTTGTTTTCGACAGTCGTTCCGACCGGCAGGACGGGACGACAGGCAGGCCGGGAGGTGCGCATGCCGGGTTTCCCCCATCTGCACACCGCGTCCGGCTTCTCCGTCCGCCACGGTGCCTCGCACCCCGAACGGCTGGTGCGGCGCGCCGCGGAGCGGGGCCTGGACGCGCTCGCCCTCACCGACCGGGACACCGTGGCCGGAGCCGTCCGGTTCGCCAAGGCGTGTGCCGCGGAGGGTGTCCGCCCCCTGTTCGGCGTGGACCTCGCGGTGGAGCCGCCGGCCGGGGCGGAGCACCGGGACGGTTCGCCCCGGCGGCGCCGGGCACCGGTGCGCGGCGGCGCCTTCGTCGACGACTCGGCCCCCCGGGCGACCTTCCTGGCCCGGGACGGGGCCCGCGGCTGGGCCGGCGTGTGCGCGCTGATCACCGCCGCCCACGCGGGCGGCGGCGTCCCGCTGCTGCCCGCGGACGCGCTGTACGCCGACGGGGTGACCGTGCTGCTGGGCCCCGACTCCGACGTGGGCCGCGCCCTCGCCGCCGGACGCCCCGACCGGGCCGTGCCGCTGCTCGCCGCCTGGCGCGCGCGGTACGGGGACGCGCTGCGGCTGGAGGCCGTCTGGCACGGGCTCCAGGGCACCGGCCCCGGCTCGCTGCGACTGGCCGCCCGCACCCTCGGCCTCGCCGCCGAGCAGGGCGTGCGGCCGGTGCTGACCAACACCGTGCGGTACGCGGACCCCGGCATGGGCCCGGTCGCCGACGTGCTGGACTCCGCCCGCCGTCTGGTCCCCGTCGACCCGGCGAAAGGGCTCGACTCCGGCGAGGCGTGGCTCAAGGACGCCGACGCCATGGGGGAGGCCGCCGCACGGATCGCCGAGGCCGCCGGGCTGGGCCCGCGCTCGGCGGCGCGCCTGCTGGAGCACACCCGGGCCACCGCCGAGGAGTGCCGGGTCGACCCCGAGGAGCACCTGGGCATCGGCAGCGTCCACTTCCCCGAGCCGCACCTGGTCGGCGCCGAGCGGCGCACCGCGCAGCGGGTGCTGGCCTCCCGCGCGGCGGCCGGGATGGTGCTGCGCGGTTACGGCCGGCGCCGGGAGTACTGGGAGCGGATGCACCACGAGCTGGACATCATCGCCCACCACGGCTTCGCCACCTACTTCCTCACCGTCGCCCAGGTCGTCGACGACGTCCGCGCCATGGGCATCCGGGTCACCGCGCGCGGCTCCGGCGCCGGATCCCTGGTCAACCACCTGCTGGGCATCGCCCACGCCGACCCCGTCGAGCACGGGCTGCTGATGGAGCGGTTCCTCTCCAAGCGGCGCGCGGTGCTGCCCGACATCGACGTCGACGTGGAGTCCGCCCGCAGGCTGGAGGTCTACCGGAGGATCTTCGACCGGTTCGGCGGCGAGCGGGTGGCCACCGTCGCCATGCCGGAGACCTACCGGGTACGGCACGCGGTCCGCGACGTCGGGGCCGCGCTCGCCATGGACCCCGCGGAGATCGACCGGATCGCCAAGTCGTTCCCGCACATCCGCGCCCGCGACGCCCGCGCCGCCCTCGAGGAACTGCCCGAGCTGAAGGAACTGGCCGGGGAGAAGGAGCGGTACGGCAGGATGTGGGAGCTGGTCGAGGCGCTGGACGCGCTGCCCCGCGGGGTCGCCATGCACCCCTGCGGCGTGCTGCTCTCCGACGCCACGCTGCTGGGGCGCACCCCGGTGGTGCCCACCAGCGGCGAGGGCTTCCCGATGGCCCAGTTCGACAAGGACGACGTGGAGGACCTCGGCCTGCTCAAGCTGGACGTCCTCGGCGTGCGGATGCAGTCGGCGATGGCGCACGCGGTGGCCGAGGTGGAGCGCGCCTCGGGCGAGCGGGTCGACCTGGACGCGGTGCCGGAGGGCGACCCGCGGACGTACCGGCTGATCAAGTCCGCCGAGACGCTGGGCTGCTTCCAGATCGAGTCGCCCGGCCAGCGCGACCTGGTGGGGCGGCTCCAGCCGGAGACCTTCCACGACCTGGTCGTCGACATCTCGCTGTTCCGGCCGGGCCCGGTCGCCGCCGACATGGTGCGGCCCTTCATCGAGGCCCGGCACGGACGCAGACCCGCCCGCTACCCGCACCCGGACCTCGAGCCGGCGCTGCGTGACACCTACGGCGTGGTGGTCTTCCACGAGCAGCTGATCGACATCGTGGCGATCATGACCGGCTGCGGCCGGGGCGAGGCCGACCGGGTGCGGCGCGGACTCTCCGACCCCGACTCGCAGGCGCGGATCCGGACCTGGTTCGCCCAGCACGCGACGGCCCGCGGGTACGACGCGGAGACCGTGGCGCACGCCTGGGAGATCATCGAGGCCTTCGGCTCGTACGGCTTCTGCAAGGCGCACGCGGTGGCCTTCGCGGTGCCGACCTACCAGTCGGCCTGGCTGAAGGCGCACCATCCGGCGGCCTTCTACGCCGGGCTGCTCACCCACGACCCCGGGATGTACCCCAAGCGGCTGCTGCTGGCGGACGCGCGGCGGCGGGGCGTCCCGGTGCTGCCGCTGGACGTGAACCGGTCCGGCGTCACCCACCGTATCGAACTAGTGTCTGGTGGAAATCAGGGGGAATCAGACGTCTGGGGGCTGCGGCTCGCCCTCAGCGACGTGCACGGCATCAGTGAGGCAGAGGCGCGGCGGATCGCCGACGGGCAGCCGTACTCCTCGCTGCTGGACTTCTGGCAGCGGGCCCGCCCCAGCCGTCCGGTGGCCGACCGGCTGGCCCAGGTGGGCGCGCTGGACGCGTTCGGCGCCAACCGGCGTGACCTCAGGCTGCACGTCAGCGAGCTGCACCGGGGCGCCGCCCGGACCGCCGGCGCCGAACAGCTGCCGCTGACCGGCGGGGAGCGCACCGCCGCGGCGGGCCTGCCCGACCTGAGCGAGGGCGAGCGGCTCAGCGCCGAGCTGGGCGTGCTCTCCATGGACGCCTCGCGGAACCTGATGGACGACCACGCGGAGTTCCTCGCCGAACTGGGCGTCACCTCGGCGAAGCGGCTGCGCACCGCCCGGCACGGGGAGACGGTGCTGGTGGCCGGTTCCAAGGTGGCCACCCAGACCCCGCCCATCCGGTCCGGCAGGCGGGTGATCTTCACGACCCTGGACGACGGCACCGGCCTGGTCGACCTGGCCTTCTTCGACGACTCCCACGACGCCTGCGCGCACACCGTCTTCCACTCCTGGCTGCTGCTGGTGCGCGGCACGGTGCAGCGGCGCGGCGCGCGCAGCCTCAGCGTGGTGGGGGCCGTCGCCTGGAACCTGGCGGAGCTGGCCGGGCTGCGGGCCGAGGGAGGGCTGGAGCGGGTGGCGGCGCGGCTGGCCGAGACGCTGGCCGAGCAGAGCGCGCTGCGGGAGGGCGGCGGCGAGCGGCGGGACGAGGGCGGCCGGACCATCCGGATGCCCACCGGGTACGAGATGCACCCGTGGGCGGACCTCCGCCCCGCGGGGAACGGCGGGACGCCCACGGGGCGGAAGCTCTGGCACAGCAGTCCGGGCAGCGCCGGGTGAACGCCTCGGTCGCGGGGCGGGGGCCGCTGGCCAGGGACCGGGCGCCGGGGGCCGGTGCCCGGAGGCGGGTCGCGTCAGACGGCGGGGGCGGCGGGCGCCTCCTCGCGCTTGCGCCGCCGGGACTTCTTCCCGCGGGGGCCCTGCTCGGGCAGCCAGCCGAAGATCAGGGTCGAGCCCGTCACCCCGAGGATGGTGCCGATCATGAAGGCGCCCATGTTGGAGGTGACCCAGGCGCCCAGGGAGGACAGCAGGCCGACGATCGAGTAGAACACCCGCTGCGCGGGACTGAAGAGGGTCAGCACGCCGCAGATGATCATGAGCGCGGGCAGGATGTAGCCGACCACGCCGCGCGGGCCGGAGGCGAGGGCCACCTCCAGGGAGCCCTGCACCATCATGATCATGATCAGGGTGCCGGCCAGGGTGAGCAGCAGGCCGCCCCAGAAGGGCCGGCGCCACCGCCAGGCGGCGAACCGGGAGACCCGGCGCGGCTTCTCGGCGCCCGCGGCGGTGGAGTCCGCCGTGGTGGAGTGTGCCGTGGTGCCGGACGTGTCGTGAGCCTCGAGGGCCGCGGTGGACGCGGACGGGTCGGGCGTGTTCTCAGGTGTGCTGTCGCTGGCCACCGCCAGTTGCTCCTTCTCCGTGTCGCCGATCGGACGAAGCCCCGGCCGGGGCGTGGTTCCTCCCGGCCGGGGCGCAGGGGCCTGCGGGTCAGTTGCCCTCGCCCGGGCAGCCGTCGCGGGTGAGCTCGATCCTGAGGTCCGGCAGGGTCATCGCCCCCGCCGTGGTGGCCCAGTTGTGCTGGTACACGTTCTTGACCTCGATGGTGTCCGCCTGGAGGCCGAAGGTGCCGGCGGGGCCGGTGGAGAAGCTCTTGTTCAGCTCCGAGGCGTCCCGGCCCATCTCCAGGCCGGAGAAGGAGGCGCTCTTGCCGGTCAGCACGTCCGAGTCGGTCGCCAGGTTGGTGGCCGCGGCTGGCGTGCCCTTGCCGCCCGCGGTGATCTTCAGGTACGCCGCACCGATCTGCACCGCCTGGCACAGGTTGGTGATCTCGGCGTCCTTGATCGTGGTGATGAAGACGTTCTTGTAGACGCCCTTCTCGATCGGGTTGTTCGGGCTCGTGCGGTCCCGGCCGCCGTACTGGGCCAGACCGGTGCCGCTGAGCTTGTCCGCGTTGATGGTGTGCGCCATCGACGAGATGTTGAAGGAGACGGCGAGCGCTCCCTGGGCGGTGAGGACGGTCAGCGCGGCGGTGGCCACGACCCCCGGTACGCCGAGCACGGCCCAGCGGCGCAGCCGGACTCTGCCCTTGGCGGGCGTTACGGACTCTGTCATGAACGGCTCTCCTCGGATGACGGCATGGAAGGTGCGAACCGGGTGGGCAGATCCTGGCGCGGACTCCCCCTGTCGAACACCGCCGGGCTTCCCGTCCTGCTGGCGATGTGTGGAGATGTGGGGGGATTACCGCAAGTTACCCGTGAGTGTCGAACGCGGTCAATCGGCTTGCGGAGAAAGGGTGTTGATATCGAGGTCACCGGTGCTGAGGTTCTGCGCGAAGGCGGGTTCCGGGGCCGCCTCCCGGGCGTCCGGGGCCGGGTGGCGGAGTATGCGCTTCCGGCCAGGTGGCGGCCGGAAACCGCCCCCGACGTGCACTTACCTCGGGTAACAAAATTCCGTCCATCGCCTTGACCGCCCCAACTGGCAGGTATACAAACCCAATTGGGTTTCCCGGCGATGGCCGGCCCGCGCACCGTGGCGCCGGTGCGCCGGCCGGCCGTCGCACCGCTCTGTCGCACCCCCCTTCGCCACCTACGTCGAGGAGCTCGTGCACATGACCGGAACCGCCCGTACCGCCGAAAGAGCCCGCCCCGGACGCGGCGCGCTGCGCACCCTGGGAGCCGCGGCCGCCGGGGTGGCCGCCCTGCTGGCCCTGCAGACGACGCCCGCCGGGGCCGCCGAGGTCACCATGGCCGAGCCCTACACGGGCATGGACACCTGTCCCGTCGGCTCGGCGCTGCTGACCCAGGCGGACAACCGCCAGGTCGGCTGCGTCCACACCACCATCGGCTCCGGCTCCTTCTCGATCGGGGACTACACCGTGCCGGTGGGCTCCCCGATGGAGATCGACTTCGGGTTCCGCTGGTCGGCCGCGGGCCCGCGCGCCGACACCGGGACCAGCCGGCCCAACATCTACGACACCGCCCCGGCCACCGACGGCCTCCTGGAGGCCCCCGTCACCGAGGCACCGCTGCCCGGCCTGTCGAACTTCTGGCCCGGTGTCACCAGCGCCGACGTCAAGGTCGAACCGGCCGGCGACATCAAGAACTTCACGCCGCTCGCGGCCGGCAGCCAGTACCCGATCTTCGAGCTGCCGATCAAGCTGAAGATCGAGCACCCGCTGCTCGGTCCGAAGTGCTACGTCGGCACCAACAGCAACCCGATCGTCCTGCAGGCCATCGCGCCCAACCGGCCTCAGCTCAGCCAGGTGCTCGACCCGAACGGTCACCCCACCGTGACGCTCAGGATGCTGGACGGTCAGCTGACCGACTCGGACTTCGCGATCCCCGGCGCCAGCAGGTGCGGTCTGCTGGCCCTCGGCGAGTCCAACTGGATCGTCAACTCGCTGTTCGATCTTCCCTCGGCCTCCGGGAACTCGATCTCCTTCGACGACGTGGACGTCGCCATCTCGATCGACAGCAGCCTCCAGTCGCTCACCGCGGCCCTGAACGACGCCCGCGGCTGAGTGGGGCGGCGCCGACGGGCGCCGCCTTCGGCACCATCCTCAGCACCACCTCGTGCACGATGCCCTTCCCCCACACACCCTCGACGAAAGGGCTCCATCATGCGCAACAGGCGTTCCGCGTTACTGGCCGCAGCCGTCCTGGCCGGTGCCGCCTCCTTCGGCGGCATGACCTCGGCGACCGCCGCCCCGACCGCCAACAACGTCCTCACCTACGCCAGTCTGGGCGGCGCCGCGGTACCGGTCGGCGCCCAGCTGTCGGCCTCCGGGACGGTCTCGCTGAGCAGCACCGTCCCGGTCGGGTCGGTCAACTGTTCCTCCTCCAGCTTCGCGGCGAAGGTGGCGACCAACCCGGCCGCCCCGGGCACCGCCACGGAGAGCAACGTCGCCGTGGGCATCAGCGCCCCGTCCTGCACCATCTCGCTGCCCGGCGCCACGGGCGTCAACAGCATCGCCGTCGACCTGGCGAGCGCCACCGTCCACTCCAACAAGACGGTGACCGTCTCCCCGATCAGGGCGGTCAGCGAGCTGGACAGCCTGTTCGGTCCCGTGGAGTGCGTCTACGAGGCGGCCTCGATCACCGGCACCGCCAGCAACACGGACAACTCCATCACGTTCACCAACCAGCCGCTCAACCTGACCAACAGCGAGCCGACCTGCCCGCTGGTGACCAGGTTCAGCGCCACCTACAAGCCGGTCTCCGGCCCGGGTGGCAAGGTGTTCGTCAACTGAACGGCCACGCCCCGGGCCGGTGACCGGCCCTCAGGCGAGCAGTGAACCGAAGCCGTCCTCGCGAGCGAGCAGTTCCAGCTCGTCGAGGGCGGCCTCGGCGCGTTCGGCGGCGTGCGGGTCCCGCTCGCGCAGCCCGCTCGCCGCGAACTCGTCCTCGTCCAGCCGCAGCACCTGCCGGCCGTCGGCGGACCGCCACAGGTCCAGGTCCAGGTCCTCGACGACCACCTCGCCGCCGGTGCGCTCGGCGGGGCGGGTGACGTCGCAGTACCAGCCCTTGAGCGCGCCGGACGGGTCCCGGACCTCCTTCACCGCGTACCAGCGGTCCCGCCAGTACCACTCGGTGAACAGGTCGCCCGGCTCGAACCGCACGAAGCCGAAGTCCCGGACACCCTCGCTCGCCCACTCGGCGCGCACGACGACCCGGACGCCGTCGTCGGAGAGCAGCTCGGCCGGGTAACGGATCTTGAGGCGCCCCGCCTTGTGCAGCACCACGTCGACCCGCTCCGGGCCGGGCGCGGCCTCAGCCGAGTTCGCGGACATGGTGGACCTCCTGTGCGCAGACCTGGTAACCGAGCCACCGGTTGACGGCGAGCATGGGCTCGTTGCCGGCGTCGTTGCCGGTGTGCGCCTCGGTGAAGCCGGCCGCCCGGGCACGGTGCAGGGAATCCGCCTTCACCAGCTTGGCCAGGCCCCGGCCGCGGTGGGCGCGGGCCGTGCCAGTCATGCCGGTGCCGTAGCGGGTGCCGCCGTCCGTGCGGACCGCGGTGAACGCCACGGGGCGGCCGTCGACGACGGCGACGGTGGCCAGGTCGTGGCGCTGGAGCGGATGGTGCCAGGTCTCCTCGAGCCAGGTCTCGAAGTCGTCGAACACGTAGTCCACGTCACCGGGCTCGTCGGCGGTGCACTCCGCGTCCAGCAGGAAGACGGGCCGCGGGTCGTCCGCGAAGTCCGCGACGGTCCGCAGCTCGACGCCCGGCGGCGGGGCGGGCACCGGCGGCAGTTCTGCCCGGGCGAGGTCCAGGCGCAGGAACTGGGCGGTGCTGCCGGGCCGGTAGCCGCGGCGGTCCGCGAAGACGCGGTGGGCGGGCTCGTCGAGGACCCAGGAGAACACCTTGTGCGCGCCCAGTTCGGCGAGCCGCTTCTCACCGGCGTTCACCAGGGCGGTGCCCGCGCCGCGGCCGGTGCGGTCCGGGTGGACGTAGACGTTGAGCAGCGCCTGCCCGGGCTCGGGGCTCTCGTGGGCCAGGGAGAGCTGGGCGGTGCCGATCGCCTCGCCGTCCTCCTCCGCGAGCAGGGCCGTGTAGTGGCTGTCCGGATGGAGCCGGGCCAGCACGTGCTCGACCGAGTCGGCGGTGAAGAAGACGTACGGGAGCGCCAGCATCCGGATCCGGGCGAAGGCCTCGGCGTCGCCGCGGTTGCCCGGCCGGATGGCGCGTACGGAGACGGTCATGGCGGGGACGGTACGCGAGAGGGCGGTGGGCCGCCCTTCATTTTCCGGCCGTGGCCGGGTGCGGCAGAATCCGGGTGTGAGCAGCCTGAGGATCCGTATCGACGACCGAGCCGGCAGCCTTGCGCCCTACGAGCAGGTGCGGGCGCAGATCTCCGAACAGGCGCGCTCCGGCGCCCTTCCGGTGGGGCACCGGCTGCCGACCGTGCGCGGCCTGGCCGAGACGCTGGGGCTGGCGGCCAACACCGTGGCCAAGGCGTACCGGGCGCTGGAGGCGGACGGGGTGATCGAGACCCGGGGACGCAACGGCACCTTCGTGGCCGCGGCCGGGGCGGCGGCGGAGCGGGCGGTGGCCGCGGCGGCCCGGGAGTACGCGGAGCGGGCCCGGCGGCTCGGACTGGACGCGGAGGCGGCGCGCCGCGCGGCCGAGGAGGCGGTGCGCGCGGTCTACGACGGGACCGCGCACTGACCGCCACCGACGCCGCGTGCCGACCCTCACGGCCGGCGCCGCGTGCCCGACCGTCACGGCCGGCGCCGCACGCCGACGGCCGCGGCCGGCAAAGCGCGTTGACCGCCGTGACTGTCGCCGCCTGTCGACCGCCGCGCGCCGACCGCCGCGTGCCGATCCGCACGGCCGGTGCCGGGTGTCGACGGTCACGAGTGGTGCCGCGTGCCGACCGTCACGGCCGGCGCCGCGCGGTGGCCGTCACGGCACGGGCCGCGCGGGTCAGTCCCGCGCAGGGTCCCGCCGGGCCCCGGCGCGGGAGAAACCGTGGCTCCGCTCCACCTTCGCCACGTGCAGCGTGTAGCTCTCGTACCACTCGTCCCGTCCGCGCCGCTGCGCCGCGCGGTGCTCGGCGTCGGTCCGCCACCGGGTGAGGGCGTCCGCGTCGCGGAAATACCCGACGGTGATGGCCGGCCCGCCGGGGGTCTGCGCGTGGTCCATCCCGAGGTACCCGGGGACGTCCTTCACCAGCTCCTCCATCCGCGCGGCGGTCTCGCCGTAGCCGTCCTGCTCCTGGCTGCGCACGGAGGTGAACACCACCGCGTAGTAAGGGGGTTCGAAGGCCGGGACGGGCGCGGAGGACGCTGCGGAGTGATCGTTCATGGGGCCACGTTAGGGCGGACGCGCAGCGGCGCTCCACCGCTTTCCGGTGACTAGCGCGGCGTCCGGGTCACCTGCAGGCCCGCCGACCGGGCCGCCCGGGCGAAGCGGACGGCGTCGTGGACGGCGGCGCCGCCCGGGTCGTTGTTGAAGTAGACGTGGAGGTCGCCCGACGGATACGCGGAGGCGGCCCGTTCCGCCCAGGTGCGCAGGGCGCGGGCGCCGTAGCGCGGCCAGGGCCGGGCCCGGCCCTCGTGGAGCCGGAGGTAACCCCAGCCGGCGGTGCGCCACAGCGGGGTCACCGGCCGGGAACCGCGGTCCGCCCAGCACAGCGCGGCGCCCCGGTCCTCCAGCACCGCCCGCACCCGGTCCGTCCACCACGACTCGTGCCGCGGCTCCACCGCGACCCGCACCCCGGACGGGAAGCAGGCCAGGCAGGCGTCGAGCAGGCCGGCGTCGGCGCGCAGGGTCGGCGGCAGCTGGAGGAGCACCGGGCCGAGCCGGTCGCCGAGGCCGCCCGCGTGGCCGAGCAGGCGCTCCACCGGCTCGGCGGGATCCCTCAGCCGCTTGACGTGCGTCAGGAACCGGCTCGCCTTGACGGCGACCGTGAAGTCCCCGGGCGTCCGCTCCCGCCAGCCGGCGAAGGTCTCGCGGGAGGGCAGCCGGTAGAAGGCGTTGTTGCTCTCCACGGTGGCGAACCGTGCGGCGTACTCCTCCAGCCACCGCCGCACGGGCGTGCCCTCCGGGTAGAGCACGCCGCGCCAGTCCTTGTACTGCCAGCCCGAGGTGCCGACGTAGACGGTCATACCGCCATCAAAGCACTACAGGTAGAGCCCCGCGTCCTCCCCGGCCCGCGGCTCCGGCAGCGACGTCGGCGAGGTGCCGCGCCGCAGCGCGTACAGCTCCGCCAGGGTGGCGCCGTCCCGGCCGATGCCCTCCTCGGTGCCCAGCCACTCCACCGACTCCCGCCGGGTGAGCGGGCCGACCTCGATCCGCGCCAGACAGCGGCCGGGGCGCACCACGGCCGGGTGGAGACGCTCCAGGTCCTCGTTGGTGGTGATGCCGACCAGCACCTTGCGGCCCTGGCCCAGCAGACCGTCGGTCAGGTTGAGCAGCCGGGACAGCGCCTGGCCGGCCACGTGCTTGGCCTCGCCGCGGACCAGTTCGTCGCAGTCCTCCAGGAGGAGCAGCCGCCAGCGGCCCTCGCCGTCCTCGTCGTCGTCGTCCTCGCCGATGGCGATGTTCATCAGGTAACCGGCGTCGGAGAACAGCAGCTCCGGGTCGAGCACGCAGTCCACCTGGCACCAGTCCCGCCAGGAGCGGGCCAGGGTGCGCAGCGCGGTGGTCTTGCCGGTGCCGGGCGGGCCGTGCAGCAGCAGGAGGCGGCCGGCGATGTCCTCGGGGGTGGTCTTCATCAGCGAGTCCATCGCCTCGGCCACCGGGGCGGTGTAGTTGGCGCGGACCTCGTCCCAGGTGGCGGCGGAGATCTGCCGGGTGATGCGCAGCGGGCCGCGGCGCGGGGAGAGGTGCCAGAACCCCATGGTCACCTCCTCGGGGACCGGTTCCGGCTCCATCTCCACGCCGTCGGTGCAGCGGTGGACCACCGACTCCGCCAGTTCCTCGGTGGTCGCCGTCACCGAGACGTGGGTGCCGCTGCCCCACTGGGCGGTGGAGACCCGCAGGGTCCAGCCGTCGCCCTCGGCCAGGGTGGACCGCTGCTTGTCGCTGCTGGCCTGCCGCACGACACGGGCGTCGTCCGGCACCAGCTGGGCGCCGGGCCGGACCCGGTCGATGCTCACCGTGCGGGAGTACGGCTGCTCGCCGGTGGTGAAGCGCTGGAGGAACAGGGCGTCGATGACGTCGATCGGGGAGTCGCCGTCGTCGAGGGCGAGCCGGATGGGCACAGGGGCGTGAGGGTTCTCGGCCATGGGGTCCATGATCCGTGGGATCGGCCGCGGACGCACGGCCTTTCTCTCATCGGCGCCCGCAGGAGGCGCCCCGGCCGCCGTCGGAGACGCCCCGGCCGGTTCCGGGCGCCGCCGGAGACGCACGTGCCGGCTCCGGGCAGGCGGTCCGCGTGCCGGACGCCGGAACCGGCACGCGAACCCCTTGCCCGGGTCAGCCGGCGCGCGGGACGAGCCGCCGTGCCGCCCGCACCGCCGCGTAGCCCTTGGTGAGGGCCCGGTCGACGGCGAAGTTCCGCCCCAGGGCGTGCCCGTGGAGCAGCCGGAGGAACTCCCCGGCCCCCGTGCTCCGCCGCACGGTCACCCGGCGCAGGGCGTACGGTCCCTGCGCCCGCCGGGCCAGGCCGTTGCCGACGGCGAGGGCCTGGGCGAAGCCCGCCTCCCGGACCGCCCGGCGGACCCGGCGCGTGGAGTGGCCGTACGGGTAGGCGAACGACGCGGGCGCGGAGCCGAGTTGGCCGGCGACGACGGCCCGGCACAGGCCCAGCTCCCTGGCCAGCGCCTCCTCCCCGATCAGGTCGAGCGGCGGATGGGTGTGGCTGTGCCCGCCGATCTCCACGCCGAAGGCGGCGAGTTCGCGGACCTGGTCCCAGTCCAGCATGGCGTCCGGGGCGCCCCCGGCGTCGTGCTCCCCGCGCAGCCAGCCGGTGGTCACGAAGACGGTGGCCGGGAAGCCGTGCCGGGCCAGTTCCGGCAGCGCGTGGCGGTGGACCCCCTCGTACCCGTCGTCGAAGGTGATCAGCACCGGCCGCTCCGGCAGGGGCCCCCCGTGGCGCCAGGCGGCGGCCAGGGTGGCGGTGTCCACGGGGGTGAAGCCCTCGGCGGCGATCACCGACAGCTGGCCGGCGAACGCGGCCGGGGTGACCGACAGCCCCCGTGCGGCCGCGTTCGGCGCGTCGGCGACCGCGTGGTACATCAGTACCGGGACGGCCCGGCCGGCGCCCGGCCCGGGCGGGCCGGACCGCCCGGGGCCGTCCGCGTCCCGTCCGGCGCCTTCGCCGCCTTGGTGAAGGTCAGTCATGTCCGGCCGCCCCCTCGCCGGCCGGACCGTCACCCCGGCCCCGCGCCACGGGGGACGGAGGGACGGCGAACTTCGCGCCCTCCCGCCGGACGCGCACCGTGCCGGTCAGGTAGCCGGCCGCCGTGACCAGGGCCCCGGTCACGATCGCCCCGGCCCGGCCGGCCCCTCCCGGCCGGCCGCGCACCGCGTCCGCCAGGCCGCGGGCCACCCCGGCGGGCAGCACCCGGGTGGCGTACCGGCGTTCGGACTCCAGCCCCTTGTCCACGCCCACGCTCCGGGCGACCAGCGCCTTGGAGAGTCCTTCGGCATAGGTCCGGGTCCGGAAGTAGCCGAACCGCTCCCGCGCCGCGGGCACCCGGTGGTGGATGACCGCCCGGTCGTCGATCAGCAGCACCGCCCCGGGCAGCGCGCGGGCGAGGCGGATGCACAGCTCGGTCTCCTCGCAGCCCAGCGGCCGCCGGTCGCCGTCCCGTCCGATGCCCGTGGCGAAGCCGCCGGCCGCCTCGAAGGCGGTGCGCCGGAACGAGGCGTTGCCGCCCAGCACGTTGCGCACCCGCACCCGGCCGGGCGGCAGGCCGCGGTAGGTGCAGCCCACCACCCAGTCGAACTCCTCCGGGAACCAGGGAGGCCGGCGGCCCGACTCCCAGGCGGGCTCGGTGCGGCCCCCGACCGCCATCACCCGGGGGTCGTCGTACGCCTCGGCGAAGTGGCGCAGCCACCTCGGGTCGGCCACCGCGTCGTCGTCCAGGAAGGCGACCACCTCCCCCCGGGCCTCGGCGATGCCGGTGTTCCGCCCGGCGGACAGGCCGCGCGGGCCGGCGTTGGCGACCACCCGCACCGAGGGCTCGTCCTTGTACTCCCGCTCGAGCCTCTCCCGCAGCACCGGGTTGTGGTCGGCCACCAGCAGGGTCTCCAGGGCGGGCCGGGACTGCGCCCGCACCGATGCCACCGCGGCGAGGATGTCCGCCCAGCGGTCCTCGGTGTAGACGCAGATCACCACCGAGATCTCCGGCAGTGCCGGGCCGGCCGGCAGCCCGCTCCTGTCGTGTGCGGCGGGCCTCGTCACGACACCTCGCCGGGGGTCGCGCCGAGCATCGGCGACGGGCGCGAACGCCCGCGCAGGGCCCGGCGGTTGGACCGCTCCGCCAGGATCACCCGGAGCACCCGCAACCCGTCCCGGACCGCCCGCAGGTTGCTGACGCCGTGGATGCGCAGGTACTCGTGGCTGGGGATCTCCTGCACCTTGAGACCGGCCTTGACGACGCGGATGTTCATCAGGGTCTCGACCTCGAACCCGGTGCAGTCCAGGTCGATCCGGTCCAGGCAGTGACGCCAGAAGGCGTTGTAGCCGTAGCAGAGGTCGGTGTAGCGGGCGCCGAACTTCCGGTTGACGGCCGCGCACAGCATGCGGTTGCCCAGCTTGCGGACGAAGGTCATGTCGTCGGTGCCGCCGCCGTTGGCGAACCGTGACCCCTTGGCGAAGTCCGCGCCGGAGACCAGGGCCGAGACGTAGCTGACGATCTCGTTGCCGTCGGCGGAGCCGTCCGCGTCGATCATGACGACGATGTCGCCGGTGCAGGCCGCGAACCCGGCGATCAGGGCGTCCCCCTTGCCCTTGCCGGTCTGCCGCACCACCTTGACGTCCGGCCACAGCTCACAGGCCACGGCCACGGTGTCGTCGGTGGAGTCGCCGTCGACCAGGACCACCTCGTGGATCCAGTCCGGCAGGGTCTTGAAGACGTACGGAAGGTTCTCCGCCTCGTTCATGGCGGGGATCACCACGCTGACCGGTGGAGCGATGGCCAGGTGCGAGGTGATCGGCCGGTACCGGTCCGCCGCCGTGTAGATGTCGGGCCCCGGTGTGACCGGGGGCAGCACTGCGCTCATGGGTCTGGTCCCTCTCGTCCGGCGGACCGCCCACCCCCGGGCGGCCGCTGTGAGTCCGGTTCGAAAGGGGGGTTCTCACCTACGGCATGCAGGAAGGGATCTCCACGCGTGCCGGGTGAGCCGGCAGAACTGTCCGGGCCCCGTTGGCCGGAGCCCGGGCGCGCGGCACGACTCGAGGACCGGTCGTGTCATCGAGCACCCCCCTACCGCGCGACCGCCCCTGTCCGTCCTGGCTCCGAGCCCTCCCCCTGAACCGCACAACGACGGACCGGTGCGTATGAGATGTATGACGATATTGGCAATTGGTCGGTAATCGCAATACCTGAAAGGTGATCCGACGGTTTGCCGGGATGAGGCGTTCCGTCCGTTTACCGACCCGATCGCCGGATGACGGGCCCAATCTGACGCAATGACGGGACGGCGGTCAAGATGCCGAATTCGCACGTGACACGCGTTAACTGATGGTTCATCGGGGATTGGGTGGGGGATCACCGCCGTGACGAGACGTCGTCGCATGGTTTGTTGACATGCCCACTTCCTGTCAACGCGTGTAGCTGGTACCACAGTTCAGGCAGAGACAACTGCAGACCAGGGAGGCTCCACCCATGAGACGTTTCCGTACGTCCGCCGTCGTGAGCTCGTTCCTCCTCTCCGTAGGCCTCGCCTTCACGGGCGCGGCCGCGGCACAGGCGTCCGCCCAGGCGGCCGGAGCGTACGTCGCGCTCGGTGACTCGTACTCCTCCGGTGTGGGGGCCGGGAGTTACACGGCCGAGAGCGGCAACTGCAAGCGCAGCACCAACGCGTACCCGCAGCTCTGGGCCAACGCCAACTCGCCGTCCTCGTTCTCGTTCGTGGCCTGCGGGGGAGCCACGACGAGTTCGGTGCGCAGCTCGCAGATGGCCCCGCTCAACGCGAACACCGCCCTGGTCTCGGTGACCGCCGGCGGCAACGACGCCGGGTTCGCGGACGTCATGACGACCTGCGTCATCAGCTCGAACTCGGTGTGCGTCGACCGGATCAACTCGGCGCGGTCGTTCATCACCTCGACGCTGCCGGGGAACCTCGACTCCCTGTACGCCGACATCGAGAACCGCGCCCCCAACGCCCGGGTCGTCGTCCTGGGCTACCCCAAGTTCTACGACGTCGCGGCGGTCTGCGTCGGCCTCTCCGACACCAAGCGTTCGGCGATCAACGCGGCGGCCGACCACCTGAACTCCGTCATCGCCGGGCGTGCTTCGGCCCACGGGTTCGCCTTCGGGGATGTCCGCCCCACCTTCTCGGGGCACGAGATCTGCTCCGGCAGCTCCTGGCTGCACAGCGTGAACTGGACGAACATCGGTGAGTCCTACCACCCGAAGGCGGCCGGCCAGTCCGGCGGTTACCTCCCGGTCCTGAACGCCAACGACTGACGTCCCCGGCGAGCGGCCGCGCCCCCGTCGCCCGTTCAGGGCGCGGGGGCCGTGGCGTTCGGTCCGTTTCCCTCCGCCTGTGACCGATCGGCGGCGAATGCGCCGCGCCTGAGCATTCGTCGGGATTCGGTACGGGATCATCGTCCCGGCCGGTGTCATCCTTCCGTCCACGCGGAGAAAAGGCGGCTCCGGCAGATGAATTTTTTGACATGAGCACTTCCCGTCAACGCGCGTAGCTGTCACAGTTCCCGCAGGAATTTCGCAGACCATGGAGGCCCCCCCATGAGACGTGTTCGCGCGTCCGCAGTTGTGAGCTCTTTCCTTCTCGCCGTGGCCCTCGCCTTCACCGGTGCGGCGGCCGCACAGGCGTCCGCCCAGGCCGCCGGCGCGTACGTGGCGCTCGGCGACTCCTACTCCTCAGGAGTGGGAGCGGGCAGTTACCAGACGTCCAGCGGGAACTGCAAGCGCAGCAACCTCGCGTACCCGCAGCTGTGGGCCAACGCGAACCAGCCCTCGGCCTTCTCCTTCATGGCCTGTTCCGGCGCGACGACGAGTTCGGTGCGCAGCTCGCAGCTGGCCCCGCTCAACTCGAGCACCGCCCTGGTCTCCGTGAGCGCCGGCGGCAACGACGCCGGGTTCGCCGACGTCATGCAGACCTGTGTGATCAGCAGCGACACGACCTGCCTCAACCGGATCGCCACGGCGCGCAGCTACATCACGTCGACGCTGCCCGGGAACCTCAACGCGCTGTACGCCGACATCAAGAACCGCGCCCCCAACGCCCGGGTCGTCGTCCTGGGCTACCCGAAGTTCTACAACGTGGCGGCGATCTGCGCCGGTCTCTCCGACACCAAGCGCACGGCGATCAACCAGGCGGCCGACCTGCTCAACTCGACCACGTCGGGGCGTGCCTCGGCCTACGGGTTCCGCTTCGGTGACGTCCGGCCCACCTTCACCGGGCACGAGCTCTGCTCCGGCGACTCCTGGCTGCACAGCGTGAACATCACGTCCATCGGTGAGTCCTACCACCCGAAGGCGGCGGGCCAGTCGGGCGGTTACCTGCCCGTCCTGAACGCCAACGACTGACGCGGACGGCCGTGACCGCGCCCCCGTGCCCCGACCGGGCCCGGGGGCGCTGCCGTTCCCGGGCACCGGCCCCCGGGACCTGCCGCCCGGGACCGGTCCCCGGACCTGCCACCCGGGACCGGTCCCCGGACGGTCCCCGGACCGGTCTGCGGGATCAGTCCTCGCCCTCGTCAGGATCGGGGGAGGGCTCCTCCGAGTGGTCCGGGGGCTCGCACACCACGGCGACGGACACGGAGTTCGAGGTCGCCTCGAGCGGCTTGTCGACCTCGACGTGCACGGCCCCCTCCAGTGCCCCCTCCACGCCGTCCAGGTTCAGCTGGACCCGCTCCTCCCGGGCGGTCTCCCCGCCCTCAACGAAGGCCAGCGTCCGCCATCCCTCGTCCACCGCGTGGTCGAGCCCGTCGGACACCCAGCGGTAGCGCACCTCGGCCGGCAGCCGGCCCACCGTGAACGAGGCGGTCAGGGAGGGCCGTTGCTCCGCCGGAGGCGGGCAGGCGCCGCCGTACTCGGTGTGCGAGCCGGTCACCGTGACCCGCACCGACTGGGCCGGCTGCGTCGAGGGGGACGGGCTCGGGCTCGCCGACGTCGCGGAGGGGGAAGGGCTCGGCTCGTCACCCTTCCCGGAGGACGGCTCGGCGCTGCGTGTGCCGGCGCCCGAGGTCGCCGAGGCGCCGGGGTCGGAGGGATCGTCCCCGCGGTCCGCCAGCTTCCACGCCAGCCCCGCCACCAGCAGGGCCAGCACCAGCACACCCACCACCAGGGCGGTCCGCGCCCCGTCCCCGCCGCGGTCGTCGTCCGGGCGCCGTGTCTCGTCGAAGCGGCGCGGGGGAGGCGGCGGCGGTGGCGCGGCGACGTGGTGCCCGGTCCCGCGGCGCGGGCTGCCGTCGCCCGGCGGGAGGGGGACCGTCGCGGCGGTGGCGCCGGCGGACGCCGCCGGTCCGGGGTCGCCGCCCGCGGCCACCAGGCGCAGTTGCCGCTCGGCCGCCTCCCCGGTGATCCGCCGCGCCGGGTCCTTGCGCAGCAGCCCGTCGATCACCCCGGCCAGCGGTCCGGCCCAGCGGGGCGGCGCCTGCGGCTCGTCCACCACCGCCCGCAGCGTGGACAGCGGGGTGTCGAGCCGGAACGGGGAGCTGCCCTCGACCGCCGCGTAGAGCAGCACGCCCAGCGACCACAGGTCCGCCTCGGGGCCCGACGGGCGGCCGAGGGCACGTTCCGGCGCCAGGTACTCGGGGGAGCCGATCACCTCGCCGGTGCGGGTCAGCGCCGTGTCCCCGGCCAGGGTGGCGATGCCGAAGTCGGTGAGGACCACCCGGCCGTCGTTGGAGATCAGCACATTGGCCGGTTTCACGTCCCGGTGCAGCACCCCCACCTCGTGCGCGGCCCGCAGCGCGGCCAGCACGTCCGCCCCGACGGCCGCCGCCCGGGCCGGGGGCAGCGCGCCCTCGGCCTCCAGCACGTCGGACAGTGACAGGCCGCGGACCAGCTCCATCACGATCCAGGGGCGCCCGCCGTCGGTGACCACGTCGTAGACCGTCACCACCGAGCGGTGCGAGATGCGGGCCGCCGCCCAGGCCTCCCGCTCCAGCCGGGCGTACATGCGCTCGACCTCGTCGTCCGGCAGTCCGGCCGGCGCGCGGACCTCCTTGACGGCCACCTCGCGGCGCAGCACCTCGTCGCGGGCCCGCCACACCGTGCCCATCCCGCCGCTGCCGAGCGGGGACAGCAGGCGGTAACGGCCGGAGACGAGGCGTTCCGCGTCCGGTTCCTCCGTCATGGCTCACCTCTTCTCTCCAGGACCGGGTGACCGGGTGACCGGTTCACCCCGGGAACGCTTTTCGGAACGTTCCACGGGGGTACGGGGACTGCCGGGGCGTGGCCTCCCCGGTGTTCTGCCCGCCCGCGGGGCGGGGGATGCGCGACGGGCGTCACCCGCGGTGACCTGCGATCCTGGTGGCGAGGTCCGGCCGGCCGCTGTGCCGGGTGTCCAACTCGCCCTGAAACCTCATGCATCGGGTGAGGAGTTGTCAACCGTCTTGCGGAAAAGGTGAATTCTGTGATCGAGATGCGCCATCCCCCACCAAGGGCGATAGGGTTGCCCTGCCCGGGCCGGGTGGACTCGTACGGGTGGGGAGTGTCATGGAACAGATAACGATGCGTAACAGGGCGCGAGTCCCTGCGATCACCTGCGGAAGCAGCGCGAGCAGTTCGCGCCTCGACCGCCATCTGTCGGTGCTTTCGGGCCCCGCCATACCTCAGCGCGAGACGGTGGAGGCCACCTCGCTGATGCGCGAGCTGACGGCGCGTGACGTGCCGCGGGAGCGCGGCAAGGGGCACCGGGTCCAGCGGGTGTCGCTCTTCGCGCCGCTGCGCCGGCTGACCCGCTCGCTCTTCGGCGGGCGCTGAGCCGTCCGCCCCCACCGCCGGTTCTCCGCTGCGCACACGACACTCCCGTCGTCCCCTCGACCCGCAGCGGAGGCCGGCGCCGTCGTTCCCATGGTGCCGCCCGGGCGCTGTCGCCTCCGCCGGTCCGAAAGGACCGCACGGACCGCATGGACCGCCGCGCGGCGGTCTGTGCGGCCGCCGCCGATCGTGGTGTGAACCTTGTCTCTCCTCCCAGAGCGGCCCCGCTCGCTCTGGCGCGCCCAAGCGAGCGCTCGCTAACTTGAGCGGCGGACGACGCCCCCAAGCGCTCGGCATCCCCCCCGGCCCCCGGCTTCGCCCGGGCCGGGGGGCCCGTGAGCCGGGGCCCCAGCCCCGCCCTGGAGGACGCACTGATGAAGGCACACGACGGCATGTACATCGACGGGGCCTGGAGGGCGGCCGCCGGGCCCGACACGATCGCCGTCCTGAACCCCGCCGACGAGCAGGTCATCGCCCAGGTGCCGGCCGGTTCGGCCGAGGACGTGGACGCGGCGGTCCGGGCCGCCCGTGCCGCGCTGCCGGCCTGGGCGGCCACGCCGCCCTCCGAGCGCGCCGCCCGGCTGGCCGCCCTGCGCGACGTGCTGACCGCCCGCAAGGACGAGATCGCCGAGACCGTCACCGCGGAGCTGGGGGCACCGCTCGGGTTCTCGCAGAAGGTGCACGCCGCCTCGCCCATCGCGGTCTGCGGCTCCTACGCGGACCTGGCCGCCTCCTTCCCCTTCGAGGAGAAGGTCGGCAACTCCACGGTGTACCAGGAGCCGATCGGCGTGGTCGCCGCGATCACCCCGTGGAACTACCCGCTGCACCAGATCGTCGCCAAGGTGGCCCCCGCGCTGGCGGCGGGCTGCACGGTCGTCCTCAAGCCGGCCGAGGACACCCCGCTGACCGCTCAGCTCTTCGCCGAGGCGGTCGACGAGGCGGGGGTGCCGGCCGGTGTCTTCAACCTGGTCACCGGGCTGGGCCCGGTCACCGGGCAGGCGCTGGCCGAGCACGACGGCGTCGACATGGTGTCGTTCACCGGCTCCACCGCCGTCGGCCGCTCCATCGCCGCCACCGCCGGGGCCGGGCTGAAGAAGGTCTCCCTCGAGCTGGGCGGCAAGTCCGCCAACGTGATCCTGCCCAGCGCCGACCTCGGCAAGGCGGTCGCGGTGGGTGTGGCCAACGTGATGGCCAACTCGGGTCAGACCTGCAGCGCCTGGACCCGGATGCTGGTCGACGCCGACCGGTACGAGGAGGCCGTGGAGCTCGCCGCGCAGGCCGCCGCCAAGTACGGGGACCGGATCGGGCCGCTGGTCAACGCCAAGCAGCAGGCGCGGGTGCGCGGTTACATCGAGAAGGGCGTGGCCGAGGGCGCCCGCCTGGTGGCCGGCGGCCCCGAGGCCCCCGCCGGGAAGAAGGGCTTCCACGTCAGCCCCACCGTCTTCGCGGACGTCACCCCTGGGATGACCATCGCCCAGGAGGAGATCTTCGGGCCGGTGCTGACCGTCCTGAAGTACCAGGACGAGGACGACGCCGTGCGCATCGCCAACGGCACCGTGTACGGACTGGCGGGCGCGGTCTGGGCGGGCGACGAGGCGGAGGCCGTCGCCTTCGCGCGCCGCCTGGAGACCGGGCAGGTCGACATCAACGGCGGCCGGTTCAACCCGCTGGCCCCCTTCGGCGGCTACAAGCACTCCGGGGTGGGCCGGGAACTCGGCTCGCACGGGCTGGCCGAGTTCCTCCAGACCAAGTCCCTCCAGTTCTGAGCCCCGCTTCTGAGCCCTTCCGGTTCTGATCCCTACCGGTTCTGAGCCGTTCCAGTCCCAAGTCCCCCCATTTCCAGGAGCGTTCATCCCATGGTTCTCGCCGCCGTGGCGCCCGCGATCGGCGCGCCGCTGGAAGTCACCGAGATAGAACTTCCCCCGACCGGCCCCGGCCAGGTCCGGATCCGGCTCGTCGCCGCCGGGGTGTGCCACTCCGACCTCTCCATCGCCAACGGCACCATGCGGGTGCCGCTGCCGGCCGTCCTCGGGCACGAGGGCGCCGGTGTCGTGACCGAGGTGGGGGAGGGCGTCGGCCATGTCGCGGTGGGCGACCAGGTGGTGCTCAACTGGTCCCCGTCCTGCGGCAGCTGCCCGTCCTGCGACCTGGGCGAGGTCTGGCTGTGCGCCCGCTCGCTGGACGGGGCCACCGCCCCCTACGCCCGCCGGGCGTCGGACGGGCTGGATCTGTACCCCGGGCTGAACGTGGCCGCCTTCGCCGAGGAGGCGGTGGTCGCCGCCAACACCGTGCTGCCGCTGCCCGAGGGTGTTCCGCTGGCCGACGCGGCGCTGCTGGGGTGCGCGGTGCTCACCGGCTACGGCGCCGTGCACCACGCGGCGCGCGTGCGGGAGGGCGAGACGGTCGCCGTCCACGGCGTCGGCGGGGTGGGGCTGGCCACGGTCCAGGCGGCGCGGATCGCCGGGGCGTCGAAGATCATCGCGGTGGACGTCTCCCCGGCCAAGGAGGAACTGGCGCGGGCGGCGGGCGCGACGGACTACGTCGTCGCCTCCGAGCAGACGGCCCGGGAGATCCGCGGGCTCACCGGCAAGCAGGGCGTGGACGTCGCGGTGGAGTGCGCGGGGCGCGCCGTCACCATCCGCGCGGCCTGGGAGTCCACCCGGCGCGGCGGCCGCACGACGGTGGTGGGCATCGGGGGCAAGGACCAGCAGGTCACCTTCAACGCGCTGGAGATCTTCCACTGGGGGCGCACGCTGGCCGGCTGCGTCTACGGCAACTCCGACCCGGCGCGGGACCTGCCGGTGCTGGCGGAGCACGTCCGGGCGGGACGGCTGGACCTCGGCATGCTGGTCACCGACCGCATCGGCCTCGCCGACATCCCGTCCGCGTTCGACAACATGACCGCCGGAAAGGGTGGTCGCGCCCTGGTCGTCTTCTGACCGGGAGCCGCGCTCCGGGGCCGCCCCCGTACAGGGGCCGCTCCGTTCGCGGCGCCCCCCTCCCGCGGAGCCGCCCCTCCCGCGGAGCCGCCCCTTCTGGGGCCCGCCTCCTTCCAGGGCCCGCCTCCTTCCAGGGCCCCGCCTCCTTCCGGGGCCGGCGCCTCTGTTCCGGGCGCCCGTCTCCGGCCGCACGGGGTTCGTCCCGCGGTGACGTCGGCCGCCGCGGGGCGGGCCGGACCGCTCGAGGCGGAGGGCGCCGCCCTGCGCCCGCCTCCCCCAGACTTCGTCCGGGGGGACCCCCACCCCCAAGCTCTCGGCTTCGCTTGAGCAGGGGGCACCCCCATCGCCCCCTGGGCGGCCCAGCCGCCCGCAGAGGGGACCGGGCCAGGCCCCGCGAGGACGTGTCCGCTCCGCGAACCGGGGCCGGGGCCAGGGCCGGACCGGGCCCGGCAAGGAGGTGTCCGCTGCGCGGGCCGTGGCCGGGCCAGGCGGGTCAGGAAGGGCTCGCCCCCGCCGTCCCCGCCGCCGCGCGCCGGGGACGCGAGCGGGAGACCGCGACGCCCGCCAGGCACAGCGCGCCGCCCGCCAGCGTCACGAGCCCCGGCACCTCGCCGAGGAACACCCACGACATGGCGACCACCAGGGCGGGGACCGCGTACGTCGTCGCCCCCATCCGGCTCGCCGTGGTCCGCGCCAGCGCGTACGCCCACGTCGTGAACGCGACGGCGGTCGGGAACACCCCGAGGTACACCATGTTCAGCGTCGCCGACACCGGCGCGTCGGCGGCCTGCTCCACCAGCTGCCCCGCGAACGGCAGACACGCCGCCGCCCCGATCGCGCAGCCGAACGTCGTCACCTGCAGCGCGCTCCCGTGCGCCAGCGCCGGCTTCTGCGAGACCACCCCGCCCGCGTAGGCCACCGCCGCCAGCAGGCACAGGCCCATGCCCAGCACGGACGCCCCGCCGCCGTCCGACATGGACAGCCCCACCGTCACCGCGCCCGCGAAGGACACCGCCATGCCCGCCAGCAGACGCGGCGGCATCGGGTCGCCCAGCAGCCGCGCGCCGAGCAGCGCGGTCAGCAGCGGCCCCACGTTGACCACCAGCGCCGCCGTCCCGGCGTCCACCAGCTGCTCCCCCCAGTTGAGGACGACCATGTAGAAGCCGAACCACAGCAGGCCGGATATGACGATGCCCCGCCAGGCCCCGCGCGGCGGCAGCCCCTCCCGCCGGATCAGCAGGAGCACGCCCAGAGCCAGCGTCCCCGACAGGAGCCGGCCCAGGGCCAGCGCGCCCGGCGAGTACACCTCGCCCGCGCTGCGGATCGAGACGAAGGCGGAGGCCCAGAGCACCACCGTCACGGCGGCGGCCCCCGCGGCCAGCGGTTCGGCGCGCCGGAGCGGCGCGGAAACGGTCGTCATGGCCGCGAGCCTAGGCCGCGGGCGGCGGGCCGCGCTCTTCCTTATTCCGCCGCGTCCGGCTCCCCGGGCGTCCGGGGTGCGTCGCCCGTCCCGGAGAGTTCCCCGTACTGCCGCTCCAGTCCGTCCAGCAGTGCCCGCAGGCCCGTCCGGAAGGCCCGCTCGTCGATCTCCTCCTGCCGCCCGGCCAGCAGGTGCGCCTGGCCGAGGTGCGGGTAGTCGGCCGGGTCGTAGGCGGACTCCTCGCCGACGAAGCCGCCCGCGAACGAGCCCAGCGCGGAGCCCATGACGAAGTACCGCATCAGCGCGCCGACCGAGGTGGCGTGGGCCGGCGGCCAGCCTGCCTCGACCATCGCCCCGTACACCGCGTCCGCCAGCCGCAGCGCCGCCGGACGGCGGCCCGGCCCGCGCGCCAGCACCGGGACGATGTGCGGGTGCCGGCGCAGGGCGGACCGGTAGGAGAGCGCCCAGTCGTGCAACGCGTCCCGCCAGGCGGCGCCCCGCTCGAACACCGACAGGTCGACCTGCGCGCTCACCGCGTCGGCGACCGCCTCCAGGATGTCGTCCCGGCTGCGGAAGTGGTTGTACAGGGAGGGCCCGCTCACCCCCAGTTCGGCCGCGAGCCGCCGGGTGGAGACCGCGGCCAGTCCCTCGGCGTCGACCAGGGAGAGAGCGGTCTCGACGATCCGGCCGGTGGAGAGCAGCGGGGTGCGCGGGCGTGGCATGGCGCACATGGTAGAGGCTCGCCGCGGAGGCTCGACCGATTTAACTAGCAGTGCTAATTTAAGCCCCGGACAGACGGCACAGGAACCGACCGTGGGGTGGCACACCGTGAATCTGGGGCTCAGCGAGGAGCAGGCGGCCGTACGGGAACTCGCCCGGGACTTCGTGACGCGGGAGATCGCACCGCACGTCGTCGACTGGGACCGCTCGGAGGAGGTCGACCGGGGCATCGTGAAGAAGCTCGGCGAGGTCGGCTTCCTGGGGCTGACCATCGACGAGGAGTACGGTGGCTCCGGGGGTGACCACCTGGCCTACTGCCTGGTCACCGAGGAGCTGGGGCGCGGCGACTCCTCGGTGCGCGGCATCGTCTCGGTCTCCCTCGGCCTGGTCGCCAAGACCGTGCAGAGCTGGGGCACCGAGGAGCAGAAGCGCGCGTGGCTGCCCCGGCTCACCTCCGGCGAGGCGCTGGGATGCTTCGGCCTCACCGAGCCGGGCACCGGATCCGACGCCGGCAACCTCGTCACCCGCGCGGTGCGCGACGGCGGCGACTACGTCCTCAACGGCACCAAGATGTTCATCACCAACGGCACCTGGGCCGACGTGGCGATCGTCTTCGCCCGCTCCACCGACGCGCCGGGCCACAAGGGTGTCTCCGCCTTCCTGGTCCCCACCGACACCCCCGGCCTGACCCGCAACACCATCCACGGCAAGCTCGGCCTGCGCGGCCAGGCCACCGCCGAACTGGTCCTCCAGGACGTGCGGGTGCCCGCCTCCGCCCTGCTCGGCCCCGAGGGCAAGGGCTTCGCCATCGCCATGTCCACCCTGGCCAAGGGCCGGATGTCGGTCGCCGCCGGCTGCGTCGGCATCGCCCAGGCGGCGCTGGACTGCGCGGTCGCGTACGCGGGTCAGCGCGAGCAGTTCGGGAGGACCATCGCCCACCACCAGCTGGTGCAGGAACTGCTCGCCGACATCGCGCTCGACGTGGACGCCGCCCGGCTGCTGGTGTGGCGGGTCGCCGACCTCGTCGACCGCGGGCTGCCGTTCGCCGTCGAGGCGTCCAAGGCCAAGCTGTTCGCCTCCGAGGCGGCCGTGCGCTGCGCCAACAACGCGTTGCAGGTGTTCGGCGGGTACGGGTTCATCGACGAGTACCCGGCCGGCAAGCTGGTCCGGGACGCCCGGGTGATGACCCTCTACGAGGGCACCAGCCAGATACAGAAGCTGCTCATCGGCCGCGCGCTCACGGGGGTGTCGGCGTTCTGAGCGGCTCCTCGTGAGTACGCCGGACCACCGGCGCATGAGTACGCGGGCGGATGTGCCGGGTGGCGCGTCCGCCCGATGCTTTCCCCATGACCGAGACACCCGTCAAGCAGCAGAACACCGTGGCCTTCTACGGCCAGGCGGTGGCATCGTTCGTCATCGCGCTGAGCGCGACCTGTGTCGGCATCGTGCGGATGGAGGCGAGCGCCTGGGTGCGCGGCTTCTTCGCGGTGGCCGTCCTCTACCTGGTGACCTCCAGCTTCACGCTGGCCAAGGTGATCCGGGACCGCCAGGAGGCGGGAGCCATCGTCAGCCGGGTGGACCAGGCCCGCCTGGAGAAGCTCCTGGCCGAGCACGATCCCTTCCAGAAGCTCTGAGGAAGTCGGGACGCACACTCTAAGCGCCCGCTCAGGCTCCGGCGGTATGGTGGTCCCCCCGCACCTACGGCGTGCGGTCCGGAGGGTCTCCGTCCAGGGTGGGTGAGGACGGGGAACGAGAGAGGCGAGGGCGAGCGATGAGTACGGCGGAGGAGACGACGGCCGGCAGCGGCGGCGAGCGGCAGCCCTGGGCCGAGGTCACACCCGAGGCCGCCCGGCGTCTGCTGGTGGCCGCGGTGGACGCCTTCGCCGAGCGGGGCTACCACGCCACCACGACCCGCGACATCGCGGGCCGCGCGGGGATGAGTCCGGCCGCGCTCTACATCCACTACAAGACCAAGGAAGAACTGCTGGCCCGGATCAGCCGGATCGGTCACGAGAAGGCCCTCGCCATCCTGCGTGACGCCGCCGACGGCGAGGGCACGGCGGCCGAGCGGCTCGCCGAGGCGGTCAGCTCCTTCGTCCGGTGGCACGCCGCCCAGCACACCACCGCGCGGGTCGTGCAGTACGAGCTGGAGGCGCTCGGCGAGGACACCCGCGCCGAGATCGTGGGGCTGCGCAAGCAGGTTGACGCGCAGGTGCGCCGGCTCATCCAGGAGGGCGTCGAGGCGGGCGAGTTCGAGGTGCCGGACGCGCAGGGCGCCACGCTGGCCATCATGTCCCTCTGCATCGACGTCGCCCGGTGGTTCCGGGTGGACGGCCGCTGGACGCCCGACGAGGTCGGCGCGCTCTACGCCGACCTCGTGCTCAGCATGGTGGGCGCCAAGCGGTAGCGGGCCGCGGCGTCCGGGCCGCGGCGTTCAGAGGTAGTACCGGGACACCGACTCGGCGACGCAGACCGGCTTGTCGCCGCCCTCGCGCTCGACGGTGAACGCCAGCGTGAGCTGGACGCCGCCCGTCACGTCCTCCACGGCGGTGATCCTCCCGGTGGAACGCAGCCGCGAGCCCACCGGCACGGGGGAGGGGAAACGCACCTTGTTCGTGCCGTAGTTGACGCCCATCTTCACGCCCTCGACGGTGATCAGCTGCGGGCCGAAGAGCGGCAGCAGCGACAGGGTCAGGTAGCCGTGCGCGATGGTGGTGCCGAACGGGCCCTGGGCGGCCTTCTCCGGGTCGACGTGGATCCACTGGTGGTCGCCGGTGGCCTCCGCGAACAGGTCGATCCGCTTCTGGTCGACCTCGAGCCAGTCGGTGTACCCGAGCTGCTCGCCCACGGCGGCCTTCAGCTCGTCGGGGGAGGTGAAGATCCTCGGCTCTGCCATGTCGCTGTCCCTGGCCTCTCGCGTCTGCGGTGCGCAATCTCTAAGCGACTGCTTAGCATGGTCGGGGGCCACGCATCGTGTCAATGCGTGTGCCGGGGCGGGGTCCGGCCGGTTAGGGTCCGGGCGTGCCTCAGATCCCCGTGAAGGTCCAGGAACTCACCGTCGGCCAGCTCTCGGCCCGCAGCGGGGTGGCCGTCTCCGCGCTGCACTTCTACGAGGCCAAAGGGCTGATCAGCAGCCGGCGCACCCCCGGCAACCAGCGCCGCTACGGCCGCGACACCCTGCGGCGGGTGGCGTTCGTCCGCGCCTCGCAGCGGGTGGGGATGCCGCTCGCCGCGATCCGCGACGCGCTCGCGGAACTGCCGGACGGGCGGACGCCGACCCGCGAGGACTGGGCCCGGCTGTCCGAGAAGTGGCGCGCCGAACTGGACGAGCGGATCCGCCGCCTGGAGCGGCTGCGGGACCACCTCACCGACTGCATCGGGTGCGGGTGCCTCTCCATGACGACGTGCGGGCTGTCCAACCCGGACGACACCATCGGCGCCCGCCTGACCGGTTCCCGCCTCGCCCCGGAGTCCCGGGCGTAGGCGCCGAAGGCGCCGCGGGCGCCGTGCGCGCACGGGCGCCGGCACGGGCGTCGGCACGGTCGGACGGCGCGGGTGGGCGCGGTCGGGTGGTGGGCGTGGGCGCGGCCGGGGCGCGCGCACCTGACCGCGCCCGCCCCGCCCCGCCCCGCCGCTCCGTGCCGCGCGAGTCGCCGCTCCGTGCCGTGCCCGCGCCGCGCCCCGGCCACCCCGCGCCCGTGTCCGTGCTGCTCCGTGCCCCTGCCGCCCTGCCGCCCTGGCGCGCCGGCCGCCATGTGCCCGTGCCCGCCCCGCGGTACGGGGCCGTCGGGGCGGGCGCCCGCGGCCAGCCGCCCCGCGCCCGTGTCCGTGCCGCCGGCACCGCGCCGAGCCCGTGCCTGCGGTCACGCGGAGACCAGTTGCCGCCGCCCCCGCCGGGCCGTCTCGACCGCCTCCGGGGTGAGCACCGGCAACGGGACCAGGATCCCGCACCCCACGCACACCGGCCCGCTGGAGGGCTCGTGGCTCATCCCGTGACGCCAGGCCAGGTCCTCGTCGCCGCAGACCGGGCAGCTCCTCCCCGGCTGCCGCTCCAGCGCGCCGATCAGCCGGCGCAGCACCTCCGGCAGCGGGTCCGAGGGATGGACCCGCGGGTCGTCGCACCAGGCGATCCCGAACCCGCCCCAGGTCATGCGGTGCCAGTCGTCCACCGACCCCGGCCGCCGCAGCCCGTCGTGCTTCTCCCGCCGCCGGCGCTGCGCGAACGCCACCTCGTAGGCCAGCCAGATCTCCCGGGCCTGCTCCAACTCCGCCACCGCGCCCACCAGTCGGCGGGGATCGGGGGAGCGGTCCTCGGGACCGAACCCCCAGGTGACGCAGAGGTGGTCCCAGGTCGCCCGGTGGCCGTACGGCGCGAACCGCTCCAGGCACTTGCGCAGCGAATACCGCCGCAGCGCCAGATCGCACCGTTGGTCCCGTACTTGTCTCGCCAGACTCCGGAATCCCGCCATCGACCGTACCTCCGTCGCACGTGCACCTGATCCGCTGCCCAACTCGGCGTCGTCGTAAGGACGTCGCCGAATAGACGTGCCGACCGCCCAACCGGCTCCATCGGGTTGGCCGAGGTATGCCATAAGCCGGACGGCACACTCATGCGGGTTCCTGTTGGCGGCGGGACTATGCGCGACAACAGGAACAGAACGGGCGGGACGCGTCGTTACGCGTCCCGCCCGTCCCACCCTTCCCGTCCGGCTCAGCGGTAGAGCAGGTACTGCCTCCGCGTGGCACGGAAGCCGGCCAGCTCGTCCTTCCAGCCGGCCACCACCTCGTCCAGACCGGCGCCCGCGTCGATGCGGGTGCGCACGCCGGTCGAACCGGTCAGCTTGTCGATCCAGTTGTCCGCGCGCCAGGCGAACCCGCTCCACGTCGCCCTTGCGGTGATCAGCAGCCCGATGCCGGTGCGCACGGGGTCGAAGGCCGCGCGGTCGTCGACGTGCACCTGGACGCCGCCGACCGTCTGGCCGGAGAACTTGTTGAAGGTCGGCGCGAAGTACGCCTCCCTGAACCGCACGCCGGGCAGGCCGAGTTCGTTGGCGGCCGCGGCCCACGAGCCGTCGACGCCGGGCGCGCCGAGCAGTTCGAAGGGGCGGGTGGTGCCCCGCCCTTCGGAGAGGTTGGTGCCTTCGAAGAGACAGGTGCCGGGGTAGACCAGCGCGGTCTCCGGGGTGGGCATGTTGGGGCTCGGCGGCACCCAGGGCAGCCCGGAGGCGTCGTAGAACTCGTCGCGCCGCCAGCCGGTCATCCGCACCGTCTCCAGCTCCACGGGGGAGGCAAGGAACTCCCCGTTGAAGAGGAGGGCCAGTTCCGCCACCGTCATCCCGTGCTGCTGGGAGATCGGCTTGCGGCCGACGAAGGTGGCGAACTGCGGGTGCATGACGGGGCCTTCGGCCGAGCGGCCGGAAACGGGGTTGGGCCGGTCCAGCACCACGAACCGCTTGTCGGCCAGCTGGGCGGCCTCCATGCAGTCGTACAGCGTCCAGATGTAGGTGTAGAAGCGGGCGCCCGCGTCCTGGATGTCGAAGACGACGGTGTCCACGCCCGAGGCGGTGAAGACGTCCGCCAGCGGCTGTCCGCTCTTGAGATAGGTGTCGTAGACCGGCAGTCCGGTGGCCGGGTCCCGGTAGAAGCCCTCGGAGCCGCCCGCCTGCGCGGTGCCGCGGAAGCCGTGCTCCGGCCCGAAGACCGCCACCAGGTCGACCCGGTCGTCCGCGTGCATCACGTCGACGATGTGCGTCGTGTCGCGGGTGATGCCGGTCGGGTTGGTGACCACGCCGACCTTGTCGCCGTCCAGCAGCGCGTAGCCGTCCGCGGCGAGGCGCTCGAAGCCGGTCCGCAGCGGTCGCCCGCCCGACGGCGGGGTGGCCGGGACCGGCGGGCCCGGCGCCCCGGCCGCCTGCGCGGCGCCGGCCGCGGTGGCGGACAGGGCGGCGGTGGCCGCGGTGAGCAGGCCTCGTCTGGACACTCTCATCGTGCGTGACCTCCGTGCATCGTGGTGTGGTGCTGGCGGGTTTTCCTCGCTCCGGTGGTGCTCCGGCATCCCTGTGGGGCGGCCGGTGCCGTGTGTCATGCCCACGCGAGAGGCGCTCCACCCCCCGCCGTTCGGCCCGATCCCCGAACGGCCCTGTCCGAACCCCTTCCGCGCTACATACCGACCGGTTAGTCTGACGCCGCAGTCCAGCGGCGACAGCGCCGTGTCACGTCGTGTCGGAGGAGACCGATGGTGGAAGCCGTGCAGGATGCCCGGGTCGTCGTCACCGGGGCGGGAGGCGGCATCGGAGCCGCGATGGCCAGGCGATTCGCCGCCGAGGGGGCCCGGGTCGTGGTCAACGACCTGGACGCGGGGAAGGCGGAGGCCGTGGCCCGGGAGATCGGCGCCACCGCCGTCCCGGGAGACGCCTCGGAGACCCTCGGCGCGGCGCGTCAGGCGCTGGGCGGACGGATCGACGTCTTCTGCGCCAACGCCGGCATCGCGGGCAGCGACGGCAGCCTCACCCCGGACGACGACGCCTGGGAACGCGCCTGGGACGTCAACGTGATGGCGCACGTGCGGGCCGCCCGCGCGCTGCTGCCGGAGTGGCTGGAACGCGGCGACGGGCGCTTCGTCGCCACCGTCTCCGCGGCCGGACTGCTCACCATGATCGGCGCCGCCCCCTACAGCGCCACCAAGCACGCCGCCTACGCCCACGCGGAATGGCTCTCGCTCACCTACCGCCACCGCGGGGTCAAGGTGCACGCGATCTGCCCCCAGGGCGTGCGCACCGACATGCTGTCCGGCTCCGGCAGCGCGGGCGACCTGGTCCTCGCCCCCACCGCGATCGAGCCCGAGGACGTGGCGGACGCGCTGTTCAAGGGGATGGAGGAGGACCGCTTCC
The DNA here is from genome assembly GCF_008974245.1 of Streptomyces abyssomicinicus. Classification (GTDB taxonomy): domain Bacteria; phylum Actinomycetota; class Actinomycetes; order Streptomycetales; family Streptomycetaceae; genus Streptomyces; species Streptomyces abyssomicinicus. Next base: position 80,381 of record NZ_BBZI01000012.1, read on the forward strand.
TGATCCTCCCGCACCCGGAGGTCGCCGAGTACTACGCGGCCAGGGCGGCCGACCCGGAGCGCTGGCTGACGCACATGAACCGTCTGCACCAGAAGTGGGAGAGCATCCGATGACGACCGAATCCCGGTACGCCGCCAAGCCGTGGCTCGCTCTGCTGAGTGACGCGCAGAAGGCGCCGCTCACGCCTCCGGCCGGCGCGGTGGACGCCCTGCGGCGCGCCCTCGCCACCCGCGCGGACGAGACCTTCCTCGCCTACTTCGACGGCCGCCTCACCTACCGGGAGGTGGACGCCCTCACCGACTCGGTGGCCGGCCGCCTCGCCGCACGCGGCGTCGCCAAGGGCGACCGGGTCGCCGTGCTGCTGCAGAACTCCCCGGCCTTCGCGCTCGCCGTCCTCGGCGCGTGGAAGGCGGGCGCGATCGTGCTGCCGGTGAACCCGATGTACAAGACCGGCGAGGTCAGGCACGTCCTCGAGGACGGCGGGGTCAAGGCGCTGGTCTGCTCCGACCGCGCCTGGGAGGCCTACCTGCGCGACGCCGCCGACGGCACCCCGGTCGAGTTCGCCCTCACCGCCTGCGAGCTGGACTTCCAGGGCCGCGACGACAAGCGCGTCCTGGACTTCGAACGCCTCCCGGTGGCCGCCGACGCCGAGGACCTCACCGAGGCCGCCCGGGCCGGCCACGCCGCCCCCGAGGGCCGGGAGACCGGCCCCGAGGACATCGCCCTGATCAGCTACACCTCGGGCACCAGCGGCACCCCCAAGGGCGCCACCAACACGCACGGCAACCTGATGTACAACGCCGAGCGGCAGGCCACCGGCCTCGGACTTCCGGCGCACGCCCGCTACTTCGCGCTGGCCCCGCTGTTCCACATCACCGGCATGGTCTGCCAGTTCCTGGCCGCCCTCAACAGCGCCGGCAGCCTGGTGCTCGCCTACCGGTTCGAGTCCGGCGTGGTCCTCGACGCCTTCCAGGAGCACCGCCCGGCCTACACCGTCGGCCCGTCCACCGCCTTCATGGCGCTGGCCGCCCACCCCGCCGTCAGCCGGCAGCACTTCCGTTCCTTCACCCAGATATCGTCCGGCGGCGCCCCGCTGCCGCCCGCGCTGGTGGAGAAGTTCGAAGCCGCCTTCGGCCCGTACATCCAGAACGGCTACGGGCTCACCGAGTGCAGCGCCCCCTGCGCCTCCGTCACCGGCGGCCTGCGCGCCCCCGTCGACCCCGTCTCCGGCACCCTCGCCGTCGGCCTGCCCGGCGCCGACACGGTGGTGCGCATACTCGACGACCGGGGCGAGGAGGTCCCCTTCGGCGAGCAGGGCGAGATCGTGGTGAAGGGCCCGCAGGTGGTCCCCGGCTACTGGCGGCGCCCGGAGGCCACCGCCGAGACCTTCCCCGACGGGGAGCTGCGCACCGGCGACATCGGCTTCATGGACGAACAGGGCTGGCTGTACGTCGTCGACCGCAAGAAGGACATGATCAACGCCTCCGGCTTCAAGGTGTGGCCGCGCGAGGTGGAGGACGTCCTCTACACCCACCCGGCGGTCCGCGAGGCGGCCGTGGTCGGCGTGCCCGACGGCTACCGGGGCGAGACCGTCAAGGCGTACATCTCGCTGCGTCCGGGAGCCGACGCCACCGGCGAGGAGCTCGCCGCATACTGCAAGGAACGGCTGGCCGCGTACAAGTATCCGCGGCTGGTGGAGATCCTGCCCGACCTGCCGAAGACGGCGACTGGCAAGATCCTGCGCAGGGAACTGCGCGGAACGAAGTAGTTCCCGGCGGCCGGGCGGCGTCCGGCGGCCGGACGGCTCCCCCATAGGCACGACGGCAGAAGAAGAACCGGAAGGACAGGTGGCGGCACGATGGCCAGGACGACGGACGGAGAGGGCACGCCCGTTCCCCAGCGGCTGCTGGCCGCCGCCACCCGTCTCTTCGCGGAGCGCGGCTACGACCGCACCTCCGTGCAGGAGATCGTGGAGGCGGCCGGCGTCACCAAGGGCGCGCTGTACCACTACTTCGGTTCCAAGGAGGACCTCCTCCACGAGGTCTACGCCCGGGTGCTGCGGCTCCAGCAGGAGCGGCTGGACCACTTCGCGCGGATGGACGCCCCGGTGGAGCGGCGGCTGCGGGACGCGGCGGCGGACGTGGTGGTCACCACCATCGACAACCTCGACGACGCGTCGATCTTCTTCCAGTCGATCCACCACCTCAGCCCGGAGAAGAACAAGCAGGTACGGGCCGAACGGCGGCGCTACCACGAGCAGTTCAAGGGGCTGATCGAGGAGGGACAGGAGTCCGGGGTCTTCTCCCGGGCCACGCCGGCCAGCCTGGTCGTCGACTACCACTTCGGCTCCATCCACCACCTGTCGACGTGGTACCGGCCCAACGGCCCGCTGAGCCCCCGCGAGGTCGCCGACCACCTCGCCGACCTGCTGCTGCGCGCGCTTCGGCCCTGACGCGGGCCGCACGGCGCGGGCGGGAGGCACGGCGCGGGGGCGGGACGGGTTCCGGACCCGTCCCGCCCCCGCGCCGTTCCGGCTAGAGGTACTTCTTCAGCTCACGCCGCGCCAGCGACCGCTGGTGGACCTCGTCCGGCCCGTCCGCCAGCCGCAGGGTCCGCGCCCCCGCGTACAGCTCCGCCAGCGGGAAGTCCTGCGACACACCGCCCGCCCCGTAGAGCTGGATGGCCTGGTCCAGGATCCCGCACACCGTCCGCGGCGTGGCGATCTTGATCGCCTGGATCTCGGTGTGGGCCCCCTTGTTGCCCACCGTGTCCATCATCCAGGCCGTCTTCAGCACCAGGAGCCGCAGCTGCTCCACCGCGACCCGGGCGTCGGCGATCCAGTTCTGCACCACGCCCTGCTGCGCCAGCGGCTTGCCGAAGGCGTCGCGCGACACCGCGCGGCGGCACATCAGCTCGATGGCCCGCTCCGCCATGCCGATCAGCCGCATGCAGTGGTGGATCCGGCCCGGGCCCAGCCGCGCCTGGGCGATGGCGAAGCCGCCGCCCTCCTCGCCGACCAGGTTCGACACCGGCACCCGGACGTCCTCGAAGACGACCTCGGCGTGCCCGCCGTGGTACTCGTCGCCGTACCCGAACACCGTCATGGCACGCTCGACGCGCAGCCCCGGGGTGTCCCGCGGAACCAGCACCATCGACTGCTGGCGGCGGATGTCCGCGCCGTCCGGGTCGGTCTTGCCCATCACGATGAAGATCTGGCACGCCGGGTTCATCGCCCCCGAGATGTACCACTTGCGCCCGTTGATCACGTATTCGTCGCCGACCCGCTCGATCCGGGTGGTGATGTTGGTGGCGTCCGAGGAGGCCACCTCCGGCTCGGTCATCGCGAAGGCGGACCGGATCTCACCGGCCAGCAGCGGCTCCAGCCACTGCTTCTTCTGCTCCTCGGTGGCGAACTGGTTCAGCAGCTCCATGTTCCCGGTGTCCGGCGCCGCGCAGTTGAGCGCGTCCGGGGCGAGCTGGGGGGAGCGGCCGGTGATCTCGGCGAGCGGCGCGTACTGGAGGTTGGTGAGCCCGGCGCCGTACTCGGCGTCCGGCAGGAACAGGTTCCACAGCCCCCGGCGGCGCGCCTCGGCCTGCAGGTCGTGCAGGACCGGCACGTGCTCCCACGGGTCGGCGAGGGCGGCGCGCTGCTCGCGGGCCACGGCCTCGGCCGGGTAGACGAACTCCTCCATGAAGTCCAGGAGGTCGGCGCGCAGTTCCTCGGTGCGTGCGTCGAACGCGAAGTCCATGATCAGCCTTCCTGAAGAGTGGTGAGGCCGTGCTCGATGAAGAGGGGCACCAGGTCGCCGATGCGGTCGAAGCCGCCGCCGACGGTCTGGCCGAGCGTGTAGCGGTAGTGGATGCCCTCGAGGATCACCGCGAGCTTGAACCAGGCGAAGGCGGTGTACCAGGAGACGGCCGAGACGTCACGGCCCGACAGTGCGGCGTACCGCTCGACCAGTTCGGCCGGGTCGGGGTGGCCGGCGGCCTCGGCGGTGGTGGAGACGGGGGAGCCCGGCAGACCGTGCGGGGTGCTGTACATGACCAGCAGGCCCAGGTCGGTCAGAGGGTCGCCCAGGGTCGACATCTCCCAGTCCAGGACGGCCTTGATCCGGTCGTCGTCGCCGATGAGCACGTTGTCCAGGCGGTAGTCGCCGTGCACCACGGCCGGCGCCGGGGAGTCCGGCAGCCTCCGGCCCAGCGCCGCGTGCAGCTCGTCGATGCCTGACAGCTCGCGGCTGCGGGAGGCGGCCAGCTGCTTGCCCCAGCGCCGCAGCTGGCGTTCCAGGAAGCCCTCCGGGCGGCCGAAGTCGCCCAGCCCGACCGTCTCCGGGTCCAGCGAGTGCAGTTCGACGAGGGTGTCGACCAGCCCCAGCACCGCCGCACGGGTGCGCTCCGGACCGAGCGGGGCGAGCTGCTCGGTGGTCCGGTAGGGCGTGCCGGCCACGAACTCCATCACGTAGAACGGCGCGCCCAGCACCTCCTCGTCCTCGCAGAGCAGCACCGGCGCCGGCACCGGCACGGCCGTCGGGTGCAGGGCGCTGATCACTCGGTGCTCGCGGCGCATGTCGTGCGCCGTGGCCAGCACGTGGCCCAGCGGCGGGCGGCGGACCACCCAGCGGCCGACGCCGTCGGTGACGTGGTAGGTGAGGTTCGACCGGCCGCCCTCGATGAGGCGGGCGGACAGCTCGCCCTGGAGCAGACCGGGCCGCTCGCGGTCGAACAGATCGCGCAGCCGGTCCAGGTCCAGGCCTGGCGGATGGTCGGGGCGGCTCATTCTCCAGCTCCTTCGGGCGACAACGAAGACACCCGATCATGATGCCGACCGGTCGGTATGCCGTCCATAGTCCGAACCTAACGTGACGGGAACAACCTTGGCGAGGGCCCTTTGGCCCCCGGACACTCCCCGGTTACGGCGCCAGCACGTCCAGCTCGCGCAGCGCGCCCACGGTGATCTCCCGCGTCAGCCGCTCCGCCTCCCCGGCGTCGCCCTCCCGGACCGCCTCCGCGACCCTGACGTGCAGCGTCACGGCCGCCGGGTCCGGGTCCTCGAACATCACCTCGTGGCGGGTGCGGCCGCTGAGGACCTCGGCCACCACGTCCCCGAGGCGGGCGAACATCTCGTTGCCCGAGGCTCCGAGGACGATCCGGTGGAAGCCGACGTCGTGCACCAGGTACTCGTCGAGGCGCCCCCCGCGTGAGGTGGCGACCATGCCGAGCGCGCACCGCGTCAGCTCCGCGCACTGCTCCGCGGAGGCGTGACGCGCGGCCAGCCCGGCCGCGACCGGCTCCACCGCCGAGCGCAGCACGGTGAGGGAGCGCAGCTGGCGGGGGCGGTCGGCGCCGGCCAGTCGCCAGCGGATGACCTGCGGGTCGTAGACGTTCCACTCCTCGACCGGCCGCACCGTCACGCCCACCCGGCGGCGGGAGGCGACCAGCTGCATCGACTCCAGCACCCGCACCACCTCGCGCATGACGGACCTCGACACCCCGAGGTCCTGGGCGAGCTCGTCGGTGCGCAGGACGCTTCCGGGCGGGTGGTCGCCGGCGGTGATCGCGTGCCCGAGGCGGTGGAGTACCTGTGCGTGCAGCCCGCGGGCCTGGACGGTCATGGGATCAGGGTATGGGATGCCGCACACCGCAAAAGTCAGACTTTTTATGGTCCAGGGCTTGAATTTGTCACATCACTTGGGTTTCAGTGTCCCCCGACAACCAGAAGTCGACGAGGACTGCGAGAACGCCATGGCCCCCACTCCCGCCATACCCGCCCCACCGGTCGTGGTGGTCATGGGGGTCGCCGGAACCGGCAAGACCACGATCGGCCGCCGCCTCGCCGAACTCCTCGGCGTCCCCTACGCCGAGGGCGACGACTTCCACCCGCCCGCCAACATCGCCAAGATGTCGGCCGGCACCCCGCTGGACGACGCCGACCGGGCCCCCTGGCTGGACCTGATCGGCGCCTGGGCCGACGAGCACCGCGCGAGCGGCGGCGTGGTCAGCTGCTCGGCGCTCAAGCGGGTCTACCGCGACCGCCTGCGCGCGGCCGCGCCCGGCCTGTTCTTCGTCCACCTGAGCGGCGAGCGGGAGCTCATCGAGGAGCGGATGTCCGGCCGCAAGGGCCACTTCATGCCGCGCTCGCTGCTCGACTCGCAGTTCGCCACGCTCGAGCCGCTCCGGCCGGACGAGGCCGGCGTTGTCGTGGACCTCTCCGCCGCCCCGGAGGAGATCGCCCGGACGGCCGAGGCCGCCCTGCGCGACCTGCCCTGACCACCCCCCTGCCCCCGGATTCCCCCCACATCCGACCCCCCACCCGCACCTCCCCCCGTACCCCCCGCAAGGAACCACCGTGACCAGACTCAGCGTCGAGACCCTGGCGGCGGACGCCGTCGAGCCGATCACCTCGGCCGGCCATGCCCACCTGGGCCTCGCCGTGCTCGCGGGCATCGCCGTCATCGTCGTGCTCATCACCAAGTTCAAGCTGCACGCCTTCCTGGCGCTGACCGTCGGCTCGCTGGCCCTCGGCGCCTTCGCGGGCGCGCCGCTGGACAAGACCATCACCAGCTTCACCACCGGTCTGGGCTCCACCGTCTCCGGCGTGGGCGTGCTCATCGCGCTCGGCGCCATCCTCGGCAAGCTGCTGGCGGACTCCGGCGGCGCCGACCGGATCGTGGACACCATCCTGGCCAGGGCCCGCGGCCGCGCCATGCCATGGGCGATGGTGCTGATCGCCTCGGTGATCGGTCTGCCGCTGTTCTTCGAGGTCGGCGTGGTCCTGCTGATCCCGGTGGTGCTGATGGTGGCCCGCCGCGGCAACTTCTCGCTGATGCGGATCGGCATCCCGGCCCTCGCCGGCCTCTCCGTGATGCACGGCCTGATCCCGCCGCACCCCGGCCCGCTGGCCGCCATCGACGCGGTCGACGCGGACCTCGGCCTCACCCTGGCCCTGGGCCTGGTCGTCGCGATCCCCACCGTGATCGTCGCCGGCCCGCTCTTCTCCCGCTACGCGGCCCGCTGGGTGGACGTCGCCGCCCCCGAGCGGATGGTCCCCGCCGTGGACGAGGACCAGGACCCCGAGAAGCGCCCGGGCTTCGCGCCCACCCTGGCCACCATGCTCCTGCCGGTCGTGCTGATGCTCGCCAAGGCGCTCGTCGACATCGTCGTCGACGACCCGGAGAACTCCGTCCAGCGCGTCTTCGACGTCATCGGCTCGCCGATGATCGCCCTGCTGGCGGCCGTGATCGTCGGTCTCTTCACGCTCGGCCGCGCGGCCGGGTTCACCAAGGCGCGGATCTCCGTCACGGTGGAGAAGTCCCTCGCCCCGATCGCCGGCATCCTGCTGATCGTCGGCGCGGGCGGCGGCTTCAAGCAGACGCTGATCGACTCCGGCGTCGGGCAGATGATCCTCGAGATATCCGACAACTGGTCGATCCCGGCCCTGCTGCTCGCCTGGCTCATCGCCGTGGTGATCCGCCTCGCCACGGGCTCGGCGACCGTCGCGACCATCTCCGCGGCCGGTCTGGTGGCCCCGCTCGCGGCCGGCATGTCCCCGGCCGAGACGGCGCTGCTGGTCCTCGCCATCGGCGCGGGTTCGGTCTTCTTCAGCCACGTCAACGACGCGGGATTCTGGCTGGTCAAGGAGTACTTCGGACTCTCCGTCGGCCAGACGATCAAGACCTGGTCGGTGATGGAGACGGTGATCTCGGTGGTCGCCGGCGCGATGGTCCTGCTGCTGTCGTTGTTCGTCTGACGACGCGACGGCGTCCGTCCAGCGACGCGGCGCCCCTTCCGACCGCCCGCGGTCCCGGGTTCTTGACGCCCCGGGCCCGCGGGCTTCGCGTCGTCCGTCCTTCCGTCCTTCCGTCTTTCCGTCCTTGCGTCCGCCCGTCCCGTCCCGCCGCGGCGGGGTGGGGTTGGATGGGGGCATGAGCGACACCGACCCCTCGCACGCGGCGCGTTCCGCGGAGGAGATCCTCGACATCGTCGACGAGCACGACCGCGTCGTCGACCGGCGGCCCCGCGGAGAGGCATACGCGCTGAACCTGCGGCACCGGTGCGTGTTCGTCGAGGCGCGGGACGCCTCGGGCCGCGTCTTCACCCACCGCAGGACGGCGGCCAAGCTGGTCTTCCCCTCCCTGTACGACACCTTCGTCGGCGGTGTGGTCGGCGCGGGGGAGTCCTACGACGAGGCCGCCCTGCGGGAGGCCGAGGAGGAGCTCGGGGTGAGCGGGCTGCCGCGGCCGGAGTTCCTCTTCAGGTTCCTCTACGACGACGGCGCCGGCCGCAGCTGGTGGTCCGCCGTCTACCAGGTCCGGTGCGACCTGCCGGTCCTGCCCCAGCCGGAGGAGGTCGCCTGGCACGGCTTCCTCACCGACGACGAGATCGAAGCCCGGCTGGACACCTGGGAGTGGGTCCCGGACGGCCTGGAGGCCCACCGCCGGCTGCGGGAGTTCCGCGGACGCGGCTGAACGCCGGGGCGCGGTCAGTCCGAGACGTCGCCGTCCACGTACAGCCAGCCCCCGGAGCCGGGCTCGCGCGTGAAGCGGCTGTGCTCCGTCATGGCGCCGCCACGGTAGGAGGCGCGGAAGGTGACCGTGCCGGTGGTGTGGAAGGCCGAGCCGCCCTCGGTGGCGAGGATCTCCAGGCCCGTCCAGCGGGTCCCGGGGTCCAGGCCGAGCTCCGCGGGGCGCGTCCGCGGATGCCAGGTCCGCAGCAGGTAGCCGGTTTCCAGCCGCACGAAGGCGCTGTACCGGGAGCGCATCAGCTGCGCGGCGGTGGCGGCGGAGGCGGCACCGGAGTGGAACCGCCCGCAGCAGGCGTCGTACGGCTGGGGCAGCCCGCAGGGGCAGGAACGCGCGGTGACCATACGGCCATTCTGCCCGCCGCGCGCGGCCTCGCGGCCCCGGCCCCCGCGCCCGGGCGCCCACCGCCCGCGCCGCCGGCCCCTGTGCCGTGGCCCGCGCCTGCCTCGCGCTGCCTCGCGCTGCCTCGCGCCGCCGCGTGCTGCTTCGCCCGGCTCCGCCGGGGCCGCGCCGCGCGTGGCCCCGCGTGGAGTCGCCCGGCTTCGTCCCGCTCAGGCGAACTCGGGCGCCGCGGTCGCGGGACCGCCCAGCGCGTCGCGCATCTCCGGCGCGGGCATCCGCAGGCTCACCATGCGACGCAGGCCGCCCGCCCGCTCGAACGCGTACGCCGCGTGGATCCCGCCGGTCAGCGCGGCCAGCTTCGGCCGGGACCAGCCGAGGATCCGGCCCATGCGCGTCATCACCGCGACGCTCACGTCCCGGTAGACGGCGATCTCGGCCAGCGCGGTCTCCCGCAGCGTCCGCCGGATCAGCGGCCCGTACCCGGCCGCCGACAGCCGCAGCAGCTCCTCGTGGCAGTAGGCCAGGTGGTTGTCCTCGTCGGCGGAGATCATCCGCACCGCCCGCCCGACATCCGGGTGCTCGCCGAAGTACCTGCACAGCAGCCGCATCTGCTCCGACGCCCGCTGCTCGGTGACCCGGCTGTGCGCCAGGTAGGTGACTAGGTCCCGGACCGTCAGGGTCTCCTCGCGGCGCAGCTTGTCGTGCGGGAGCCCGATGCCGTTGCGCTCCAGGAGCATCGTGTAGTCGGTGTCCGGCGGCACCTCCACCGGCTCCAGGCCGCGCTTGCGCATCAGCGCGTTGAAGATCCGCCCGTGCTTGTCCTCGTCCGCCCCGTGCCGGGCGATCCGCGGCGCCATGGCCTGTTCCTCCGCCGGCACCAGCGCCGCGATGCGGGCGTTCTCCCAGCCGCCCTGCGTCTCGCCGCCCGCGGCGACGGAGCAGAACAGGCGGAACGCCTCGTCGTTGTCGAAGATCTCCTGGAACAGACTCCTGGCCGAAAGCATGGACACCTCTTTCGAGGACACGGGCGGGGACTTCCGGAGAACGAGTCAACGGCCGCGACAGGGCGGGCGCAACAGCTCAGCTTCTCCGATCGGCCGACCGAAGGACCGACCCGGCCCGCCCCCGCACGTAACCGGCGGGCGGCGGGAGCGTTGTTCCCGGTGACGGCCGTGGCGGGGAGGACCCCCGAGCCCCCACCACGGCCGCAGGCCCCGGAAACCCGCAGGGGCCCGCCGCCCGGCCGGGCGGCGGGCCCCTGCGGGGCGTCGCCCCGTCAGGCCAGACCGGCGCGCTCCAGGGCCTCCATGCCCGCGCGCAGCGCGGTGATCCGCTCCTCGAGCGTGAAGCCGGCCGGGGCCAGGGTCAGCGTGGTGACACCGGCGGCGGCGTACGCCTTCATCCGGTCGGCGATCCGGTCCACGGACCCCAGCAGGGTGGTCTTGTCGATCAGGTCCTGCGGGACCGCGGCCGCCGCGCCGTCCTTGTCGCCGGCCAGGTACTTGTCCTGGATCTCGGCGGCGGCCTGCTCGTAGCCCATGCGCTGGGCCAGCTGGTTGTAGAAGTTCTGCTTCCGGCTGCCCATGCCGCCCACGTAGAGCGCGGTGTAGGGGCGGAAGGTGTCGGCCAGCGCCGGGACGTCCTTGTCCTCGCCCACGGCCAGCGGCACGGTCGGGACGATGTCGAAGCCCTCCAGCGTCCTGCCCGCCTTCTCGCGGCCCGCGCGGATGTGCTTCACCGCGGTCTCCTCGAGGTGCTCGGCCGACGGGAAGATCAGCAGGGCGCCGTCCGCGATCTCACCGGTCTGCTCGAGGTTCTTCGGACCGATCGCCGCGATGTAGACCGGGATGTGCTCGCGCTGCGGGTGCACGGTGAGCTTGAGCGGCTTGCCCGGGCCGCCCGGGAGCGGCAGCGTCCAGTGCTCACCCTCGTAGGACAGGCGCTCGCGGGTCATCGCCTTGCGGATGATCTCCACGTACTCACGCGTCCGGGCGAGCGGCTTGTCGAACTTGACGCCGTACCAGCCCTCGGAGACCTGCGGGCCGGACACGCCCAGCCCCAGCCGGAACCGGCCACCGGAGAGCGAGTCCAGGGTCGCGGCGGTCATCGCCGTCATGGCGGGCTGTCGGGCCGGGATCTGGAAGATGGCCGAGCCCACGTCGATCCGCTCGGTCTGGGCGGCGACCCAGCTGAGCACCGTGGCGGCGTCGGAGCCGTACGCCTCCGCGGCCCAGCACACCGAGTAGCCCAGACGGTCGGCCTCCTTGGCCACCTCCAGGTTGTCCTGGTCCATTCCGGCGCCCCAGTAGCCGAGATTGATCCCGAGCCGCATGCCGCTCCCCTTACTGATCAGTAACGTCCCTGTCCAGCAGGACCCTAGCGCGCCGGAGGCCTGGTGGGGAGCGGGGGACGACGCGATGCGGGTCACGTCCGGGGGTGACGGGCGGGGCGGCCCGCGCCCGGGTTGTCCACAGGGTGCCCCGGGAGCCGAATCCGGCCAGTAATGTGCGCGTTCATGAAGCAGAGGCATCTCGGCCGGACCGGCCTTCGCGTGTCCCGCATCGGACTCGGCACCCTCACCTGGGGCCGGGACACCGACGAGCACGACGCGGCCGAGTTGTTGAAGGCGTTCTGGGAGGCCGGCGGGAACCTGGTCGACACCGCCGACATATACGGCGGCGGGGAGGCCGAGTACCTGCTGGGCCGGCTGATCGCCGACCTGGTGCCGCGCGAGGACCTGGTCATCTCCACCAAGGCGGGCAGCGTGCCCGACCCGGAGCGCCGGGTCGACGGCTCGCGCGGCCACCTGCTCGCCGCCCTCGACGCCTCGCTGGCCCGCCTCGGCACCGACCACGTCGACCTGTGGCAGGTGCACGCCTACGACGAGGACACGCCGATCGAGGAGACCCTGCAGGCGCTGGACATCGCGGTGACCAGCGGTCGGGCCCGCTACGTCGGCGTGTCCAACTTCTGCGGCTGGCAGCTCGCCCGCGCGGCCACCTGGCAGCTTGCCGCGCCCGGGGCGCGGACCGCGCTGGCGGGCACCCAGCTGGAGTACTCGCTGCTCCAGCGCGGCGTCGAGCGCGAGGTGCTGCCCGCGGCCCGGGAGCTGGGGATCGGCCTGCTGCCCTCCTCGCCGCTGGGGCGCGGAGTGCTCACCGGCAAGTACCGCACCGGCACCCCCGCGGACTCGCGCGGCGCCTCGGAGCACCTCGCCCCGTTCGTCGCGCCCTACCTCGACGACGCCGCCGGGCGCATCGTGGACGCCGTGGCCACCGCCGCCGACGGGCTCGCCGTCACGCCGCTGCAGGTCTCGCTGGCCTGGATCCGCGACCGGCCCCAGGTCACCGCGCCGATCGTCGGCGCGCGCACCGCGCAGCAGCTGGAGGCGGCGCTGTCGGTGGAGACGCTTACCCTTCCAGACGAGATCTGCCGGGCCCTCGACGACGTGTCGGCGCCCGTGCACCGCTATCCCGATCACGACTGGAGCACGCTGTGACGACGGACCCCGAGACCACGGAGCAACCCGAGCCGGGGCCGCGGGAAGAGGCCGCGGCGGGCGACGGCACCGCCGTCGAGGGCGCCGGGAGCCCCGAGGGCGCGGATTCCCCGGCGGACACGGCACCCGCCGGGGGAGGGGCCGCCGAAGCCGCCGAAGGGGCCGCCGGTTCCGGTGCCGGTGCCGGTGCCGAGGTCGCTGGAGGCACGGGCTCGGAGGCGGACGGTGCGGCCGGTGCGGCCGGTGGCGCCGCCGAAGGCAAGGCGGCCGACGGCGCCGACGGCGGGACCGAAGGCGCCGACGGCGGTGACGGTGAGGCCGAAGGCGCCGACGTTGCCGCCGAGGGCGCCGGGGAGGCGTCCGCGGAGGCGCCGGAGGTCTCCGAGGCCGAGGCGGAGCTGCGCGCGCAGAAGCTGGAGCGGGAGCGGATCGAGCGCCGCAAGGCGGCCAAGCAGGGCCCCGTGGAGGCCGGTGGCAAGCTCTCCGGCACCGCCGCGGAACTGCTCGCCGCGGTCCGCGCCGTGGAGAGCGGCGAGAAGCCCGCCGGCAGCGTCTTCAGCGAGCCGCCCGCGCCGCGCCGCGTCGCCGTGCCGGAGCCCGAGCGTCCACGGCACCCGGTGACCCCGCCGCCCGCCGCCGTGGCCCCCGCCGGGCCCGCCCCGGCCGCCGTCGAGGCCGTCCGCGCCGTCCTGGCCGCCGGGGGAGCCCCGGAGGCGCTCGCCCCGGCCGCGGCCGCCGTCCTCGGCGAGGGCGCCGACGCCCTGCTCCGCGAGGACCCCTGGCAGCTGCTGCGCGTGGAGGGCGTCCGGCCCGAGCACGCCGACGCCTTCGCGCGCGCCCTGCCGGGCCCCGAGGTCCGCCCCGACGACGAACGGCGGGGCCGCGCCCTGACCGTTCATCTGCTGGAGCGCGCCGCCCTCTCCGGGCACACCGCGCTGGAGGCGCCCGCCCTCGCCACCGCCCTCGCCGGGCAGGGCGTGCCCGACCCGGAGGCCGCCGTGCAGAGCGCGGTCGCCGAGGGCGACGTACTGGTCTTCCAGGACGCCCTGGACGACGCCCCGTCCCCGTCCCCGGCCGCCGTGGCGGACGAGGCGGACGGGACCGGCGAACAGGACGGCGAGGGCGAACCCGCCCGCCCGGTGCGGGTGCTGATCGGACTCGAGCGGTACGCCCTGGCCGAGGAGAGCCTCGCCGACGGCCTGGCCCGCCTGGTCAACACCGCGCCCGCCGCCGAGGAGGCCGACTGGGAGGCGGCCGCCTCCCGGCTCGGCGGCTCCGCCGCGGAACTGGTCCGCGCGGTCGCCGGCCACGCCCTGGTGCTCCACACCGGCGGCGAGGCCGCCCGCGCCGAACCCGCCGCGCTGCTTGCCGCCGCGGCCACGCTGGGGCTGCGGGTCTGCGCCGTCACCCACACCGCGGACGGCCGCGGGCGCCTGCGTGCCGCGCTCGCCGGCGGGCCCGTCGGCGAACGCGCTGTGGTCACCGCGGCCGGGCTGCTGTCCGGCGCGCAGGGGCCCGGCCGGGACGCCGACGGGGCGCTCGACCTCGACCTGCTGGTCGTGCTGGACGCCCCGCAGCTCGGCGTGGAACACGCCGCCATGCTCGTGGAGTCGCTGCCCGACGGGGCCCGGCTGGTCCTCGGCGGCGACCCGGGCACGCTGTGGTCGGCGGGGGCCGGACGGGTCTTCGCCGACCTGCTGGCCGCGAAGGTCTGCCCACAGGTGGCCTCCCGGACGCCGGACCCGGGACCGGTCGGGGAACTGGTCTCCGCCGTCGGCGTCGGCGAGCTGATCTCCGTCGACTCGCCCGGTCACGAGGTCGCCGTCGTCCCGGTCCGCGACCCGCGCGAGGCGGTGCACCGGACGGTGCAGCTGATCGCGGACTCGGTACCGCGGGCGATCGGGGTGCCGTCCGAGCAGACCCAGGTGATCACCCCCGGGCACGGCGGCGCCGTCGGCACGCGGGTGCTGAACCCCGCGCTCAAGGAGCGGTTCAACCCCGGGCCCGGGCGGTTCGCCGGCTTCGACCCCGGGGACCGGGTGGCCTACTCGCCGGAGCCTGGGCGCACCGCGCTGGGGCGGGTCGTCACCGGGGACGCGCAGGGGCTCCACCTGGACCTCGGCGGCGCACCGGTCGTCGTCGCGCCGGACGACGTCGAGCGGACGCTGCGTCACGGGTGGGCGGTGACCGCGCACCAGGCGGTGGGGCACCGGTGGCCGGCCGTGGTCGCGGTGCTGCCGGGCGACGCGGGCGCGGCGCTCACCCGTGCCTGGGTCTACACCGCCTTCGGCCGCGCGGAGCGGCACCTCTCGGTGGTCCAGGGCGTCGGCCCCGCCCTCGCCGAAGCCGTCGCCTCCGCCCTGCCCAGGCCCCGCACCACCCGCCTGCCCGCCCTCCTCCGCGCGGCGGACCAGAACTGACGGCGGGCGGCGGGCCGCCCACCGCGGTGCTGCCGCGGGCGGTCCCGCCGCCCGCGGCGGCACCGGATCGGAGAGGAGGAGGAAGGGTCAGCCGAGGTCGTCGTCCGGCTCGTCGTCGAAGACGGCGGAGACGTCGAAGCGGCAGACGACTCGCGCGGGATCGGCCCCCTCGAAGGGGAGGGACAGCCAGTCACCCGGCTCCGCAGGCTCGTCCAGCGCCGTGACCCAGAGCGTCGAGTCCCCCTCCTCCAGGCCGAACTCCCGGTGCCGCGAGGCGATCTCGTCCGCCTCGTACTCGCCGAACAGCAGCCCCAGCGCCCCGTGCGCCGTCCGGGAGAACGCGTCGTCGCCGAGACCGCCGGCCTCGTCCTCGTCGGCCTCCTCGATCCGCCGTGCGGAGGCCAGCAGGCGCTGCGGGTCGGTCACCGTGTAGTCCCGGCGGATCAGCACGCTGACCGCCTCGGGTTCCGTCGGCCCCTCGTACGGCGGGAGCGACTCCTCGATCCCCGGGATCTCGAACGGCGTGACCTCGTCGTGCACCGTGTACAGCAGCTCGTCGTACACCTCGGCCGCCGCGGCCAACTGGTTGAACGCATCGTGGACGGCCGGGTCGTCCTCCCCCGAACGCTGTTCGACCGCCGCAAGGTGACGGTCGAGCGCGACCTTGACGGCCTCGACGGCGGCACGGACCTCGGCAGCGGTGGGCTGCGCAGCATCAGACATGGTGCAGACGCTATCCGTACCGGGGCGGTGCACGCACAATGGATGCGATGGCCGAATACGAATTTGTCAACGTGTACGTACCGCGGGGGGTCTCCCGCAAGGACGCCACACGCCTGCTGACGGACCACGCCGAGTACGGACACTGGGAGTTGGACCGGCTCACACTGATGCGGGACGGCAGCCGCAGGGTGCGGTTGCGCAGACGGATCATCCGCCAGGTACGCGCGACATGGTGAAAGACGGAAGCGGGTCCCGCCAGGCGGAGCCCGCTTCAGTCGTCCATCAGAAGGAGATCTGTGTCACGCCGCGGCGCGCGCCCGGCGGTAGAGCAGCGCACCGGCCAGCAACGCGCCCGCGCCGAGCGTCAGACCCGCGCCCGCCGGGAAGCCCGCGCCGGTCTCGGCGAGCTGCGGCGGGGTTCCGCCGTGCGGTGCCGGCCCGTCAGGAGTGCCGGGCGTGTCGGGGGTGCCCGGCGTGTCGGGCGTGTCAGGCGTGTCGGGAGTGTCGGGCGTCTCCGGGACGTCAGGCTTGCCCGGCTTGCCCGGCTCGTCGGGCCGCTCCGGCGTGACCGGAGGCTTGCGGTGACGCCCGCCGCCCTCGCTCACGCAGTCGTTGCCCACGGCGGGGTTGCCGAGCCCGATCACATTGACGCTGTTGCCGCAGAGGTTCACCGGAACGTCCACGGGCACCTGAACGGTGTTGCCGGACCCCACGCCGGGCGAGCCGGAGGTCCGGCCGTCGGCCCGCGCGCCGCCGCCGGCGGAGCTCCCCGAGCCCCCGTGGTCCGCACGGTGCTTGCCGCCGCCGTGGTCGCTCTTGCCGCCGCCGGTCCCGCAGCCGTTGCCGGCCGCCGGGTTGAGCAGCCCCACCACGTTCACGGTGTTGCCGCAGAGGTTCACGGAGACGTCCACCGGAACCTGGATCGTGTTGCCCGACAGAACGCCGGGCGAGTTGGCCGCCGAGCCGCCCGCGTTCGCGTCGGCGTGCGCGTGTCCGCCGGCCGCGGCGATGACACCGGTCGCCGCCGCCACGGTCATCAAGCCCTTGCGGGTGACGTGCCTCATGGAAAATTCCTGCCTTCGACCTTGTCCGATTACCTGAGAGAGGCGGCGGACCGGCCGGCCCCGGGGGAAACCCGGGGCCGGCCGTCACAGCGCCGCGTGGGGAGACGGGGCGCCGTGTCAGCCGTTGAAGCAGGCGTTGCCGAAGGCCGGGTTCAGCAGACCGATCACGCTGATGCTGTTGCCGCAGACGTTCACCGGCACGTGCACGGGGACCTGGATGACATTGCCGGAGACCACGCCGGGGGAGCCCGCCGCGGCACCCTGGGCCTCCGAGTCGGCGGCGGCCATGCCCGCACCGGCCAGCAGCAGACCACCGGTGGCAGCGGCGGCGGTGACGATCTTCTTGATCATGATTCCTCCCTGGAATGGCAAAGCGACCCAAGTGCGGTCGCATCACCTGTAACGAGGAAGGGCTAATAGGGCTACGAGCCTATGAGCGCATTCACCCGTCCCGGGAAGCTGCTGGACGCCTGATCGAATCTTTGGCTCAGGAAGCGTCCAGGAAACGGTCCAGGACCCGCACCCCGAACTTCAGTCCGTCCACCGGCACCCGCTCGTCCACACCGTGGAACATCCCGGCGAAGTCCAGCTCCGGCGGCAGCTTCAGCGGCGCGAAGCCGAAGCAGCGGATGCCCAGGTCGTCGAAGGACTTGGCGTCGGTGCCGCCGGAGAGCATGTACGGCACCGCCCGCGCGATCGGGTCCTCGGCCTGCAGCGAGCTCTGCATGGCGTCGACCAGCCGCCCGTCGAAGCCCGTCTCCAGGGCCTTGTCCGCGTGCACGTCCTCGCGCCGCACCCGGGGGCCGAGCAGGCGGTCCAGGTCGGCGAGGAACTCCTCCTCGTAGCCCGGCAGGAAGCGGCCGTCGACGTGGGCGGTCGCCTGGCCGGGGATGACGTTCACCTTGTAGCCGGCCCCGAGCATGGTGGGCGCGGCGGAGTTGCGCAGGGTGGCCCCGACCATCTTGGCGATGCCGCCCAGCTTGGCCAGCGTCTCCTCCATGTTCTCCGGGTCCAGCTCGGTGCCCAGGGCGTCGGAGAGCTCGTCCAGGAACGAGCGGACCGTCTTGGTCACCCGCACCGGCCACTGGTGGCGGCCCAGCCGCCCGACCGCCTCGCACAGCTCGGTGACGGCGTTGTCGTTGTTGGTCATCGAGCCGTGGCCCGCCGTGCCGTCCACGGTCAGCCGCATCCAGTGCATGCCCTTCTGGGCCGTCTCGACCAGGTAGAGCCGCAGCTTCTCGTTGACCGTGAAGGAGAACCCGCCGACCTCGCCGATCGCCTCCGTGACGCCCTCGAACAGGTCCCGGTGGTTGTCGACCAGGTGCCGCGCGCCGTAGGTGCCGCCGGCCTCCTCGTCGGCGAGGAACGCCAGCACCACGTCCCGCGGCGGCTTGCGGCCGCTGCGCAGGCGGTCGCGGACCACGGCGAGGGTCATCGCGTTCATGTCCTGCATGTCGACCGCGCCCCGCCCCCACACGCACCCGTCGGCGATCTCGCCGGCGAAGGGGTGGTGGGTCCAGTCGTCCGCGTTGGCGGGGACGACGTCGGTGTGCCCGTGGATCAGCAGCGCCGGCCGGGACGGGTCCTCGCCCTCGATCCGCGCCACGGTGGACGCCCGGCCGGGGTGCGACTCGATGATCTTCGGTTCCAGACCCACCTCGGCGAGCTTCTCCGCCACGTACTCGGCGGCCTTCCGCTCGCCGGGACCGGAGTGGTCGCCGTAGTTGCTGGTGTCGATCCGGATCAGCTCCCGGCAGAGGTCGACAACCTCGTCCTCCCCGGTGACCTTCTCGCTCACGCGCTACCTCCCGCTGTCGTCCGGCTGTGGTCCCCCCACATCCTCCCTCTCCCGGAGCGCGGGGACGAGAGGGGGCGTGATCAGGCACCCCGGAAAGCCTGGTAATGTTTTCCCTGTCGCCGCGAGGGGAACGGAAGAACCCCGCAGCGGTGGCAGACACCTTGTCCGGGTGGCGGAATGGCAGACGCGCTAGCTTGAGGTGCTAGTGCCCTTTATCGGGCGTGGGGGTTCAAGTCCCCCCTCGGACACCATGCGAAGGGCCGCGGTCGAAGACCGCGGCCCTTCGGCGTTTCCCTGCCCGTCGGCCCGGCGCCGCCCGGGGCGCGGCGCACGGGCCCGGACCCGCGCTGCGGGCGTCACAGCCAGTCGCGCCGTTTGAACGTCCGGTACAGCAGCACCTCCAGCAGCGCCATCACCGCGATCACCGCCGGGTAGGACCAGGTCCAGGTCAGCTCCGGCATGTGCTCGAAGTTCATGCCGTAGACGCCCGCGAGCATGGTCGGCACGGCCGCCATCGCCGCCCAGGCCGAGATCTTCCGCATGTCGTCGTTCTGCCGCACGCTCATCTGGGCGAGATGCGCCGAGAGGATGTCCGACACCAGCCGGTCGAGGGCCTCCACGGACTCGTTGACCCGGGTCAGGTGGTCGCCGACGTCACGGAAGAACGGCCGTGCCTCGTCGTCGACGAACGGCACCCGCGTGAGGCCGGAGCCGGTCTCCGCGAGCCGGGTCATCGGTGCGCTCAGGGGCCCGGTCGCCCGCCTGAACTCCAGGATCTGCCGCTTGAAGTCGTAGATCCGCGAGGCGGTGTTCTGCGAGCCCTCGGAGGAGGGGGAGAAGACCTCCGCCTCCAGTTCCTCCAGGTCCGTCTGGAGCTCGCGGGCCACCTCCAGGTAGTGGTCGACGGTCGCGTCGGCGACCGCGTAGAGGACGGCGGTGGGGCCGGTGGCCAGGGTCTCCGGCGCGTTCTCCAGCCTGTCCCGGACGGAGGCGAGCGGCGACGCCGCGCCGTGCCGCACCGTCACGATGAAGGAGTCGCCCAGGAAGACCATGATCTCGCCGGTCGACACCGTGTCGCCGTGGGGCTCGTAGAGGACGGGCTTGAGAACCAGGAACAGCGAGTCGTCGTACACCTCCAGCTTCGGCCGCTGATGGGCCTTGAGCGCGTCCTCCACCGCCAGCGGATGGAGCCCGAACTCCTCCGTGACCAGCTCGAACTCCTGCTCGGTGGGGCGGTGCAGCCCTATCCAGACGAACGCGCGGTCCCCGGCGGCGCGTGCCTCCGCCAGGGCGTCGGAGTAGTCGTCCGGCCCCGCGGTCCTGTGGCCGTCCCGGTACACGGCGCAGTCGACGATCACGGTGGTGCGCACTCTCCTCGTGGTTGCCGGTCCCCGGCGCCTGGTGGCGGCCGGGGGTGGGGACACCCGGTGCCGGGCCCCGTCCCCCCTTGTACCCCTACCCTGGGCGGCATGCCCACGCTGATCCTGGTCCGGCACGGACGCTCCACCGCCAACACCGCGGGAATCCTCGCCGGACGCATGCCCGGAGTGACCCTCGACGAACGCGGAGCCGCGCAGGCCGCCGCCCTTCCGGCCCGGCTCGAGGGGGTGCCGCTGGCCGCCGTGGTCAGCAGCCCGCTCCAGCGGTGCCAGGAGACCGTCCGGCCCCTGCTCGACGCCCGGCCGGGCCTGCGCCCGCACACCGAGGACGGGATCAACGAGTGCGACTACGGCGACTGGACGGGCCGCAAGCTCGACGAGCTGATCGACGAGCCGCTGATGGAGATCGTGCAGGCCCACCCCACCGCCGCGGCCTTCCCCGGAGGGGAGTCCATGCGCACCATGCAGCACCGGGCGGCCGAGGCGGTCAGGCGGTGGAACCGGCGGATCGAGGAGGAGCACGGGGCCGACGCGGTCTACCTGATGTGCTCGCACGGCGACATCATCAAGTCGCTGGCCGCCGACGCGCTCGGGCTGCACCTCGACCAGTTCCAGCGGATCTCCGTGGAGCCCTGCTCGGTCACCGTCGTCCGGTACACCCGGACCCGGCCCTTCCTGGTACGCCTCGGTGACACCGGGGACTTCGCCTCGCTGGTCCCCCGCCCGGACCGGGAGACCGAGGGGTCCGGCGGCGCCGCCACGGTCGGAGGCGGCGCCGGGGCACCGTGATCGTCGCCGCAGTAGGGTGAAGCGCGTCAGCCCGTACCGTCGTCGATTCCCCAGGAGACAGGACGTGTCACGTCAGGTGTTCCTCTACGATCCGCCGGACCGCTTCGTGGCCGGCACGGTCGGGCTGCCCGGGCGAAGGACGTTCTACCTCCAGGCCAGCACCGGGACCCGGGTGACCAGCGTGGCCCTGGAGAAGACCCAGGTCGCCGCGCTCGCCGAGCGGATGGACGAGCTGCTGGACGAGGTGGTGCGCCGCAGCGGGGGCAGCGCCTCGGTCCCCGCGGTCGCCCCCGCCGACATCGTGGACACCGAGCCGCTGCGGACGCCCGTGGAGGAGGAGTTCCGGGTCGGCACCATGGCCCTCGCCTGGGACAGCTCCGACCAGCGGATGATCGTCGAGGCGCAGGCGCTGGTGGAACTGGAGGCGGAGACCGAGGAGGACCTCGCCGCCGCCGAGGAGCAGATGCTCCAGGACGAGGAGAACGGTCCGCCCGTGCTGCGGGTGCGCCTCACCGGGACCCAGGCGAGATCGTTCGCCAAGCGCGCCCTGGAGGTCGTCGACGCCGGGCGCCCGCCGTGCCCGCTGTGCAGCCTGCCGCTCGACCCGGAGGGACACGTATGTCCGCGCCAGAACGGATACCGGCGCTGAGCCTGCCCGCCGGGGGAGCGGCCGCCGCGACCTCGGACCCGGCCGTCGCCGAACTGCTGGCCCGGGGCGAGCTGACCGTGCGCGGGCGGATCCCGGAGGCGTCCAACGCCGCGCTGTACTGCACCGTCTCGCTGGACGGGCGGGAGACGGCGTGCGTCTACAAGCCGGTCGCGGGGGAACGGCCGCTGTGGGACTTCCCCGACGGGAACCTGGCCCGCCGGGAGGTCGCCGCCTACGAGGTGTCGCAGGCCACCGGGTGGGGCCTGGTGCCGCCCACCGTGCTGCGCGACGGCCCGTACGGGGAGGGCATGTGCCAGCTGTGGATCGAGCCGGCCGGCGACGACGGGGCCGGCGGGGAACTGCTCGCCCTGGTCGACCCCGAGAACCCCGGCCCGGGCTGGAAGGAGATCGGCCTCGCGGAGGTGGGCGAAGGACGCACCGCGCTGCTGGTCCACGCCGACGACCCGCGGCTGCGGCGGCTGGCCGTGCTGGACGCCGTGATCAACAACGCCGACCGCAAGGGCGGGCACCTGCTGCCGGCGCCCGGCGGGCGGCTCCTCGGCATCGACCACGGGGTCACCTTCCACACCGACGACAAGCTGCGCACGCTGCTGTGGGGGTGGGCGGGGGAGCCGCTGCCCGAGGAGGCCGTCGTGGTCCTGCGGCGCCTCGCGGACGCGCTGGCGGAGGACGGGACGCTCGCCGCGCGGCTGCGTCCCCTGATCACCGGGGCCGAGCTGGACGCCACCCGCGCGCGGGTCGCCGCCCTCCTGGAGGCGGGGGTCCACCCCCGGCCGGGCGGCGACTGGCCCGCCCTGCCGTGGCCCCCGATCTGACGACCGCCGCCTTCCGCGCCACCTCCTCCGCGCCACCTCTTCCGCGCCACGCCTTCCGCGCCACGCCCGCCCTGCCGCACCGCGGCGCGGGTCGGCGCGGGAGGCCGGCGGCCCCGCAAGCACAGGCGGCGGGGGTGGCGCAAGAGCGCCTGTTCGGTCACATGGCGCTCGGCCGGCGCGGACCGGTTCGTGGCCGGAACATCTGTCCGGTTACGCTCATGACATGCATGCCTGGCCCGCTTCCGACGTCCCCGCCCTGCCCGGTCAGGGCCGCGACCTGAGGATCCACGACACCGCGACCAACGGTCCGGTCACCCTCACCCCTGGCCCCGTCGCCCGCATCTACGTCTGCGGCATCACGCCCTACGACGCCACCCACATGGGTCACGCGGCGACCTACAACGCGTTCGACCTCGTCCAGCGCGTCTGGCTGGACACCAAGCGCCAGGTCCACTACGTCCAGAACGTCACCGACGTGGACGACCCGCTGCTCGAGCGGGCCCAGCGCGACGACCTCGACTGGGTGGCGCTCGCCGAGCGTGAGACCGCCCTGTTCCGCGAGGACATGACCGCTCTGCGGATGCTCCCGCCGAAGGACTACATCGGCGCCGTCGAGGCCATCCCCGGCATCGTCCCGCTGGTCGAGCGCCTGCTCGCGGCCGGTGCCGCGTACGAGCTCGAGGGCGACGTCTACTTCTCCGTGGAGTCCGACCCGCACTTCGGTCAGGTGTCCCGCCTGGACGCCGCCGCGATGCGCCTGCTCTCGGCCGAGCGCGGTGGCGACCCGGAGCGCCCGGGCAAGAAGAACCCGCTCGACCCGATGCTGTGGATGGCCGCCCGCGAGGGCGAGCCGAGCTGGGACGGCGGCAGCCTCGGCCACGGCCGCCCGGGCTGGCACATCGAGTGCGTGGCCATCGCCCTGGACCACCTGGGCATGGGCTTCGACGTGCAGGGCGGCGGCTCCGACCTCGCCTTCCCGCACCACGAGATGGGGGCCTCGCACGCCCAGGTGCTGACCGGCGAGTTCCCGATGGCCAAGGCGTACGTGCACGCCGGCATGGTCGGCCTGGACGGCGAGAAGATGTCCAAGTCCAAGGGCAACCTGGTCTTCGTCTCCACGCTGCGCCAGGACGGCGTCGACCCGGCCGCCATCCGGCTGGCGCTCCACGCCCACCACTACCGCAGCGACTGGGAGTGGACCGACCAGGTCCTCCAGGACGCCGTCGCCCGTCTGCACCGCTGGCGCGCCGCCGTCTCCCGGCCCGACGGCCCGCCCGCCGAGGCGCTGGTCGAGGAGATCCGCGACGCCCTCGCGAACGACCTGGACGCCCCGGCCGCGCTGGCCGCGGTGGACCGCTGGGCCGCCGTCCAGGAGAGCACCGGCGGCACGGACATCGGCGCCCCCGGCGTCGTCACCCGCGCGGTGGACGCCCTGCTCGGCGTCGCGATCTGACCGGTCCGAAAGGGAAGCGCCCCGCGCCGGCAACGGCGCGGGGCGCTTCCCCGCCGGTCTCCGCCCGCTGTGCGGGCCCTGTGCTCCGCCGTGCGGGCTCAGTCCTCCGAACCCGGCCCTGAGCCCGATCCCGGTCCGGAACCCGGACCGGGCCCCTGCGGCGGTTCCTCGTCGTCCCCCGCCTTGGGCGGCCTGCCCGGACGGGACCGGCCCCCCGGAGTGTCACGGCGGCGCAGGTACCGCTCGAACTCGCGGGCGATCGCCTCGCCGGAGGCCTCCGGGAGGTCCGCGGTGTCCCGGGCCTCCTCCAGGGTCTGCACGTACTCGGCGACCTCGCTGTCCTCGGCGGCCAGCTGGTCCACGCCGACCTGCCAGGCCCGCGCGTCCTCCGGGAGCTCACCCAGCGGGACGCGGATGTCGATCAGGTCCTCCAGCCGGTTCAGCAGCGCCAGCGTGGCCTTCGGGTTCGGCGGCTGCGACACGTAGTGCGGCACCGCCGCCCACAGGCTCACCGCCGGCACCCCGGCATGCGTGCAGGCCTCCTGGAGCACGCCGACGATGCCGGTCGGACCCTCGTACTTGGTCTCCTCCAGGTCCATCCGCCGCGCCAGGTCGGCGTCGGAGGTGGTCCCGCTGATCGGCACCGGCCGGGTGTGGGGGGTGTCGCCGAGCAGCGCGCCCAGGATCACCACCAGCTCCACACCCAGCTCGTGGGCGAAGCCGAGCAGCTCGTTGCAGAACGTGCGCCAGCGCATGGACGGCTCGATGCCGCGGACCAGCACCAGGTCGCGCGGCTTGTCCCCGCCGACGCGCACCACCGAGAGCCGGGTCGTCGGCCAGGTGATCTTCCTGACCCCGTGGTCCAGCCAGACCGTGGGGCGGTTGACCTGGAAGTCGTAGTAGTCCTCGGCGTCGAGCGCCGCGAACACCTCGCCCTTCCACTCCTTCTCGAGATGCGCGACCGCGGCGGAGGCGGCGTCACCGGCATCGTTCCAGCCCTCGAACGCGGCCACCATGACCGGGTCGATCAGCTCGGGTACCCCCTCGAGCTCGATCACCCAGCGCCTCCTTCCGACGTGCCCTCGCGTACGCCCCAACCTTACGGCGTAGGAGGGGACTGCCCGCAGCCCCCTCGTACGGCCGGTGAGCGATCACTGCCCCGCCTCGTGCGGGCGCACACCCACAGCGCACACACGGCGCGCACACCCTGCCCGCACACCGCCGCGAGGACCCGCCGGGCGCGGCAGCGGGGGCGGCGGCCCCGGCGCCGGATCGTCCTCCCGGCGCCGGGGCCGCCGGCGCGTCACTCCTCGACCCAGTCCATCGTCCGCCGCACCGCCTTCAGCCAGTTCCGGTACTCGCGGTCCCGCACCTCGGCGTCCATCCGCGGCGTCCACTCGGCGTCCTGGCGCCAGTTGGCGCGCAGTTCGTCGACGCCCTTCCAGAAACCGACGGCCAGACCCGCCGCGTAGGCGGCGCCGAGGCAGGTCGTCTCGGACACCTCGGGGCGCACGACGGGGGCGTCGAGGCAGTCGGACAGGATCTGCATCAGCAGGTCGTTGCCGGTCATGCCGCCGTCCACCCGCAGGGTGGCGAGCTGCACGCCGGAGTCCTTGGCCATGGCGTCGGTGATCTCCCGGGTCTGCCAGGCCGTGGCCTCCAGGACGGCCCGCGCCAGGTGCGCCTTGGTGACGTACCGGGTGAGCCCGGCGATCACCCCGCGGGCGTCGGAGCGCCAGTACGGGGCGTACAGGCCGGAGAACGCGGGCACGAAGTAGGCGCCGCCGTTGTCCTCCACCGATGCGGCCAGCGGCTCGATCTCGGCGGCGTCGGCGATCAGCCCCATCTGGTCGCGCATCCACTGCACCAGCGAGCCGGTGACCGCGATGGAGCCCTCCAGCGCGTAGACCGGCTTCTGGTCGCCGATCCGGTAGCCCACCGTGGTGATCAGGCCGCTGTAGGAGTTGATGATCTTCTCGCCGGTGTTCATCAGCAGGAAGGTGCCGGTGCCGTAGGTCGACTTGCCCTCGCCCTCGGCGAAGCAGGTCTGGCCGAACAGCGCGGCCTGCTGGTCACCCAGCGCCGAGGCGACCGGGATCCCCTCCAGCAGCTCGCCGAGGTCCCCGCCGCCGACCTGCCCGTACACCTCGGCCGAGGAGCGGATCCGCGGCAGCATCGCGGTGGGCACGCCGATCGACTCGCAGATCCGCTCGTCCCAGTCCAGGGTGCGCAGGTTCATCAGCAGGGTGCGGGATGCGTTGGTGACGTCGGTGACGTGCCGGCCGCCGTTCACCCCGCCGGTCAGGTTCCAGATCACCCAGCTGTCCATGGTGCCGAAGAGGACGTCCCCGGCCTCCGCCCGCTCCCGCAGGCCGTCCACCCGGTCCAGCAGCCAGCGCGCCTTGGGACCGGCGAAGTAGGAGGCCAGCGGCAGGCCGGTCTCCCGGCGGAACCGGTCCTGGCCCACGTTGCGGCCCAGCTCCCGGCAGAGCGCGTCGGTGCGGGTGTCCTGCCAGACGATGGCGTTGTGCACCGGCAGGCCGGTGTGCCGGTCCCACAGCACGGTGGTCTCGCGCTGGTTGGTGATGCCGATGGCCACGATGTCCTTGCGGGTGACGCCCGCCGCCCTGATGGCCCCGGCGACCACCTCCTGGACGTTGGTCCAGATCTCCATCGCGTCGTGCTCCACCCAGCCCGGTTGGGGGAGGATCTGTTCGTGCTCCTTCTGGTCGACCGCGACGATCCGGCCGTCGCGGTCGAAGACGATGCAGCGGCTGGACGTCGTGCCCTGGTCGATGGCCGCGATGTACGGGCCGGAGCTCTTCTTGTCGGTCACTGGTCACTCCCCGAGGTGTGCGGACGGGTACGTGCGGGTGGGTGGTGCCTGCCTCACTGCGCTGCCTGCCTCACGGCGCTGCCTGACTCACCGCGCCGGATCTCCCCCGGGCGCATGCTCCCTCAAGCGAAGAGCGCCCGGTAGAGACCCGCCGCGACGACCGCGCCGATCAGCGGACCGACGACCGGCACCCACGCGTACCCCCAGTCGGAGCCGCCCTTGTTGGGCAGCGGGAGGAGGGCGTGCACCAGGCGCGGGCCGAGGTCACGGGCCGGGTTGATCGCGTATCCGGTGGGCCCGCCGAGCGACAGGCCGATCGAGACCACGAGCAGGGCGGTGATCAGTCCGCCCAGCGGGCCCAGGCCGTCGCCCTCGGCGTTGAGGCCCTGGGTGAGCACGCCCAGCAGCAGGACGACGGTGCCGATGACCTCCGTCGCCAGGTTCAGCAGCGGCCTGCGGATCTCCGGGCCGGTCGAGAAGACGCCCAGTACCGGTCCCGCGTCCGGTTCCCGCGCCTCCAGCGCCTTGCCGGTGGCGGTCGGTGTCTTCTGCGCACCGGGGCCGCCGACGGTCTCGTGGTCGGTCAGGTGGGCATGGAACTGTCCGTAGTAGGCGACCCAGACCAGGGTCGCCCCGATCATCGCGCCGGCCATCTGCCCGGCCCAGTACAGCGGCAGGTCCGCCCAGGACGTGCCGCCGTCCAGTGCCAGGGCCAGCGTGACCGCCGGATTGAGATGGGCCCCGGAGACGGGTCCCGTGGCGTAGACCGCGACCATCACGGCCAGGCCCCAGCCGAAGGCGATGGAGAGCCATCCGGCGTTTCGGGCCTTGGACGCCTTGAGTGTGACGGCGGCGCAGACGCCGGCGCCGAGGAGGATGAGAAGAGCCGTCCCTACTGTCTCGCCGATGAGGATCTGGGAGCTCGTCATCCTCCGCATGGTAATGACGAGACACGTGGGGCGACACCTGAGCGTGACGGCGCGATTACGCCATGATCCGGTCCGGGTGCGAGGTGCCCCCATCCGGAGTCCGCGAAGTGGACCGGGACGCCGCTTCGTGGACGGCCGGGCTAGGCTGATCCGGTGCGCACCCCGCGGAATCGGTCCGCGACAGCGCAAAGCCGACAGCCGTCGCATCCCAGGGAGCAGCTCCATGGCCTCGTCGCCGTCCCCGTCCGCAGCCGACGCCCGTGCCCGCGTCTCCGCCCTCCGAGAGGCCCTGGCCACCCGCGTGGTGGTCGCCGACGGGGCGATGGGCACGATGCTCCAGGCGCAGGACCCCACCCTGGAGGACTTCCAGGACCTCGAGGGATGCAACGAGATCCTGAACGTCACCCGCCCGGACATCGTCCGTTCGGTGCATGACGCCTACCTCGAGGTGGGGGTCGACTGCGTGGAGACCAACACCTTCGGCGCGAACCACACCGCCGCCGCCGAGTACGACATCGCCGACCGGGTCCACGAGCTCTCCGAGGCCGGTGCCCGGATCGCCCGTGAGGCGGCCGACGACTTCACCGCCCGCACCGGCGCGCAGCGCTGGGTGCTGGGTTCCATGGGCCCGGGCACCAAGCTGCCCACCCTGGGCCACATCGGCTACCCCGTGGTCCGCGACGGCTTCCAGGCCAACGCCGAGGGCCTGCTCGGCGGCGGCGCCGACGCCCTGATCGTGGAGACCACCCAGGACCTGCTGCAGACCAAGGCCGCCGTCGTCGGCGCCCGCCGCGCCATGGAGGCCACCGGCGTCCAGGTGCCGCTGCTGGTGTCGATGGCGTTCGAGACCACCGGCACCATGCTGCTCGGTTCCGAGATCGGCGCCGCGCTCACCGCGCTGGAGCCGCTCGGCATCGACATGATCGGCCTGAACTGCTCGACCGGCCCCGCCGAGATGACCGAGCACCTGCGCTACCTGGCCCGGCACGCCCGCATCCCGCTGCTGTGCATGCCCAACGCCGGCCTGCCCGTCCTCACCAAGGACGGGGCGCACTTCCCGCTGGACGCCGAGGGCCTGGCCGACGCCCAGCAGGACTTCGTCCGCGACTACGGCCTCTCCCTGGTCGGCGGCTGCTGCGGCACCACGCCGGAGCACCTGCGCCAGGTGGTCGAGCGCGTCCGGGGCGCCGCCCCCGCCGAGCGCGACCCGCGCCCCGAGCCCGGCGCCGCCTCGCTGTACCAGACGGTGCCCTTCCGCCAGGACACCTCGTACCTCGCCATCGGCGAGCGCACCAACGCCAACGGGTCGAAGAAGTTCCGCGAGGCCATGCTGGAGGGCCGCTGGGACGACTGCGTGGAGATGGCCCGCGAGCAGATCCGCGAGGGCGCGCACATGCTCGACCTGTGCGTGGACTACGTGGGCCGGGACGGCGTCGCCGACATGGCGGAGCTCGCCGGCCGCTTCGCGACCGCCTCCACCCTGCCGATCGTGCTCGACTCCACCGAGGTGGACGTGCTGCGGGCCGGCCTGGAGAAGCTGGGCGGGCGCGCCGTCATCAACTCCGTCAACTACGAGGACGGCGCCGGCCCCGAGTCGCGCTTCGCCAAGGTCACCGAACTCGCCCGGGAGCACGGCGCGGCGCTGATCGCGCTGACCATCGACGAGGTGGGCCAGGCCCGCACGGCCGAGAAGAAGGTCGAGATCGCCGAGCGGCTGATCGACGACCTGACGGGCAACTACGGCATCCAGGAGTCGGACATCCTGGTCGACTGCCTGACCTTCACCATCTGTACCGGCCAGGAGGAGTCCCGCAAGGACGGCGTCGCCACCATCGAGGCGATCCGCGAGCTCAAGCGCCGCCGCCCGGACGTGCAGACCACGCTCGGCCTGTCCAACATCTCCTTCGGCCTCAACCCGGCCGCCCGCATCCTGCTCAACTCCGTCTTCCTCGACGAGTGCGTGAAGGCGGGCCTGGACTCGGCGATCGTGCACGCCAGCAAGATCCTCCCGATCGCCCGGTTCAGCGAGGAGGAGGTCACCACCGCGCTGGACCTGGTGTACGACCGCCGCCGCGAGGGCTACGACCCGCTGCAGAAGCTCATGCAGCTGTTCGAGGGCGCCACCGCCAAGTCGCTCAAGGCCGGCAAGGCCGAGGAACTGGCGGCGCTGCCGCTGGAGGAGCGTCTCAAGCGGCGCATCATCGACGGCGAGCGCAACGGCCTGGAGGCCGACCTCGACGAGGCGCTGACCACCCGCAAGGCCCTCGATATCGTCAACGACACGCTGCTGGACGGCATGAAGGTGGTCGGCGAGCTGTTCGGCTCCGGCCAGATGCAGCTGCCGTTCGTCCTCCAGTCCGCCGAGGTGATGAAGAACGCGGTCGCCCACCTCGAGCCGCACATGGAGAAGACCGACGAGGCGGGCAAGGGCACCATCGTGCTGGCCACCGTCCGTGGCGACGTGCACGACATCGGCAAGAACCTCGTCGACATCATCCTCAGCAACAACGGCTACAACGTCGTCAACCTCGGCATCAAGCAGCCGGTCTCGGCGATCCTGGACGCGGCCGAGGAGCACAACGCGGACGTGGTCGGCATGTCCGGCCTGCTGGTGAAGTCCACGGTGATCATGAAGGAGAACCTGGAGGAGCTGAACCAGCGCGGCCTGGCCGCCCGCTTCCCGGTGATCCTCGGCGGCGCGGCCCTGACCCGCGCCTACGTCGAGCAGGACCTGCACGAGATCTACCAGGGCGAGGTCCGTTACGCCCGCGACGCCTTCGAGGGCCTGCGCCTGATGGACGCGCTGATCGGCATCAAGCGCGGCGTGCCCGGCGCCAAGCTGCCGGAGCTGCGGCAGCGGCGGGTGAAGGCGGCCCCCGCCCTCCAGGTGGAGGAGCGCGCGGAGGAGGGGCCGGTCCGCTCGGACGTGGCCACCGACAACCCGGTGCCCGCTCCGCCCTTCTGGGGGACCCGGGTGGTCAAGGGCGTGCAGCTCAAGGAGTACGCCTCCTGGCTCGACGAGGGCGCGCTGTTCAAGGGCCAGTGGGGCCTGAAGCAGGCCCGCACCGGCGACGGACCGACCTACGAGGAACTGGTCGAGACCGAGGGCCGCCCGCGGCTGCGCGGCCTGCTGGACCGGCTGCAGACGGAGAACCTGCTGGAGGCCGCCGTCGTGTACGGCTACTTCCCCTGTGTCTCCAAGGGCGACGACCTGATCCTGCTGGACGAGGACGGCGGCGAGCGCACCCGGTTCACCTTCCCCCGCCAGCGCCGCGGCCGCCGGCTCTGCCTGGCCGACTTCTTCCGCCCCCAGGAGTCCGGGGAGACCGACGTGGTCGGCCTCCAGGTCGTCACCGTCGGCTCGAGGATCGGCGAGGAGACCGCCCGGCTGTTCGCCGCCGACTCCTACCGCGAGTACCTGGAGCTCCACGGCCTGTCCGTGCAGCTCGCCGAGGCGCTCGCCGAGTACTGGCACGCCCGGGTCCGCTCCGAGCTCGGCTACGCCGGCGAGGACCCGGACGACATGGGCGGCATGTTCGAGCTCAAGTACCGCGGCGCCCGCTTCTCCCTGGGCTACGGGGCCTGCCCCGACCTGGAGGACCGGGCCAAGATCGCCGAGCTGCTGAGGCCCGAGCGCATCGGCGTCCACCTCTCCGAGGAGTTCCAGCTCCATCCGGAGCAGTCGACCGACGCCATCGTCATCCACCACCCGGAGGCGAAGTACTTCAACGCCCGCTGAGCGCCGTCCGCGATCCGACGTCCGCCGTTCGCCGCCCGTCATGGACGGGCGATCCGCCCGAACCGGTCGTACACTGGTCGATCCGCCGCAGGCCGGCCGCCCTCCCCGCGCGGGGAGGGCGGCCGGCCTGTCGGCCCCCGGCGTTCCTCAGCCCCTCTGCGCAAGGAGGTCTCCACGGATGACCAGTACGGTCCCCGCCACCACGACCCGGACGGCCGAGGAGTCCGGCCTCCAGGCGGTACTGCTCGACATGGACGGCACCCTGGTGGACACCGAGGGCTTCTGGTGGGACGTGGAGCGGGAGGTCTTCGCGGCCCTGGGCCACACCCTTCAGGAGTCCTGGCGTGAGGTGGTCGTGGGCGGGCCCATGAGCCGCAGCGCCGGGTTCCTGATCGAGGCCACCGGCGCCGACATCGCGCTCGAGGAGCTCTCCGTCCTGCTCAACCAGGGCTTCGAGGCGCGTATCGAGGAGCACCTGCCGCTGATGCCGGGCGCCGCCCGCCTGCTCGCCGAACTCCACGCCCACGACGTCCCCACCGCGCTCGTCTCCGCCTCGCACCGCCGGGTCATCGACCGGGTGCTCACCGCCCTGGGGGCCCACCACTTCCGCCTCACCGTGGCCGGTGACGAGGTCCCGCGCACCAAGCCGCACCCGGACCCCTACCTGCTCGCCGCGACCGGTCTCGGCGCCGACCCGGCCCGCTGCGCGGTCGTCGAGGACACCGCCACCGGTGTCGCCGCCGCCGAGGCGGCCGGCTGCCGGGTGGTCGTGGTGCCGTCCGTCGCCCCGCTGCGGCCGGGGCCCGGCCGCACCGTCGTGAAGTCGCTGGAAGAGGTCGACCTGCGTTTCCTGCGGTCGCTGATCCCCACTCATGAGGGCGTCCGGGGTATCCGGGGCGTCCTGGGCACGGAATAGGCGCATCGCGTACACCATTCGTTCACCCCGCTTCGGCGGGGCACTTACCCACCGTGTTTCCGGGAATACGAGAAAGGCGCACCGCCTCTCGATCACGGAGATAGCCGGGCCTGATTCCGGGTTTCTTTTCCGCCGATCAATCCTGTGACCTTCGCCACGTCGGAGGGGGTCGGTGGCGCCCGTGTTCCGTCGTGGAGCCCCCGTCGGTCCTTCCGGCGGGGGTTCTTTGTGCCCGGTTTGGGGAAATGCCGCACGAATCCTTCCGCGGCGGCGTTGCCGCTGCGTCCGCGGCCGGTTCCGAAGCGTGACGGCAAATCAGTTGCGGTCCGTTCCGGGCGTCCGGGCGGCGGCGGCTAATGTCGGCCGCGAGAAACATCCTTCGCGCCCGCGACCCGACGCGCACCACCCTCGTCCCGCCGGGTACGCGGAAATCGACAGCCTGGAGACGTCCGAGCATGAACCGCAAGACTCTGGCGCTGCCGGCCGTGATCGGCCTGGTGGCTCCCCTGATCGCCGCCTGCGGCGGATCCGACGGCGGTTCGGACGACACCTCGCTCAAGGTGGGCACCACCGACCGGATCTCCGCCTCGGCCGAGGCCCCCGCCCCGCTCGACCCCGCGTACGCGTACGACGTCGGGAGCTGGAACATCCTCCGGCAGTCGCTGCAGACCCTCCTGGTCCAGCCCCGCGGCGGCGGCGACCCGCAGCCCGAGGCGGCCGAGCACTGCGCGTTCACCGACACGGGCAACGAGCGGTACTCCTGCACCCTCCGCAAGGACCTGAAGTTCGCCGACGGGGACCCCGTCACCGCGGACGACGTGAAGTACTCGGTCGAGCGGGTCCTGCGCATCGACTCGGAGAGCAGCGTCGCCGGTCTGCTCTCCACCGTGGACACGGTGGAGACCCGTGGCGACCGCGAGGTGGTCTTCCACCTGAACTCCGCCGACGCGACCTTCCCGTACAAGCTCTCCACCCCGGTCGCCGCCATCGTCGACCCGGACGAGTACCCCGAGGACCGGCTCCTCGACGGCTTCTCGGTGCACGGCTCGGGTCCGTACACCATGGAGGCCCAGGTCGAGGACGGCACCCTGGCGAAGGCCGTCTTCACCAGGAACCCGGATTACCACGGCTCGTTGGACGTCCGCAACGCGCGGGCCGAGCTGGTGGCCTTCGAGTCCGCCGAGGCGATGGGCACGGCCATAGCCGGGGGCGACATCGACGTGATGTCGCGGACGCTGACACCCGACCAGGTCAACGAGCTGGACGCCGAGCCCGACGACGGCATCGAGGTGGTCGAGATGTCCGGTCTGGACATCCGCTACCTCGCCTTCGACACCGACGCCCCCGCCGTGCAGAACAAGGCGGTCCGCCAGGCGATCGCGCAGGTCGTCGACCGCAACGAGCTGGTCGCCCGGGTGTACGGCGCCCAGTCCGAGCCGCTCTACTCGCTCGTCCCGGCCTCCCTGCCCGGGCACTCCAACGCCTTCCTGAACAAGTACGGTGAGCCGAGCGCCGCCAAGGCGGCCAAGATCCTCGACGAGGCCGGCATCAGCACCCCGGTCCCGCTCGACCTGCACTTCACGCTCGACCACTACGGCTCCGCCACCGCGGAGGAGTTCGACGTGCTGGCCGACCAGCTCAACGCCAGCGGGCTGTTCACGGTGGGCGACCCCAAGGGCGCGCCGTGGAAGGAGTTCCGCCCGGCGTCCCTGAAGGGCAAGTACGAGGTCTGGGGCATGGGCTGGTTCCCCGACTTCCCGGACGCCGACAACTACCTGGCGCCGTTCCTCGACAAGAAGAACTTCCTCGGGTCCCCCTACGCCAACAGCAAGGTGCAGCAGATTCTGATCCCCCGTTCGCGGCGCGAGCCCGACCGGATGGACGCGGCGCCGAGCCTGACCGAGGTGCAGGACATCGTCGCCGAGGACGTACCGGTGCTGCCGCTGTGGCAGGGCAAGCAGTACATCGCCGCCCGCGACGACGTCACGGGCACCGCCTACGCGCTCAACTCCTCCTCCACGCTTCAGCTCTGGGAGCTGGGCAAGGGCGTCGGCTCCGAGTGACCCCCCACCCGCCGGTCCCGTCCCGCGGGCCGGTGGGGACACCCCCCACATCGCAGCCGGACTCGGCCGAGTCCGGTCTCCGTATCCAACGCACGACAAGGCTCATCACGTGAAGAGACATCATCGGTGGCCGGTTCTGCCCGCGCTCGCCGCCCTGTCCGCGGGTCTGCTCGCCGGCTGCGGCACGGGTGAGGAGGCGGGCGACAACGCCGACTCCACGGTCGTCGTCGGCATGACCGACGACGTGCTCGCCACCGACCCGGCCTCCGGCTACGACCCGGGTTCCTGGCTGCTGTTCAACAACGTCTTCCAGTCGCTGCTCTCCTTCCCCCGGGGCGGGATCGAGCCGAAGCCGGAGGCCGCGGAGGAGTGTCACTTCACCGACGGGCAGACCCAGGTCTTCGAGTGCACGCTCCGCGACGGCCTGGAGTTCAGCAACGGCGACCCGTTCACGTCCGAGGACGTGAAGTTCACCTTCGACCGGATGCTCAAGATCAACGACCCGTCCGGCCCGGCCGTCATGTTCGCCTCGCTCGACAAGATCGAGACGCCGGACGAGAAGACCGTCGTCTTCAAGCTGAAGTTCCCGGACGCGACCTTCCCCAGCAAGATCGCCTCGGGCGCCGGCTCGATCGTCCCGCGGGGCGAGTACCCGGCCGACAAGCTGCGTGAGGACGGCGAGGCCGTCGGCTCCGGTCCCTACCAGCTCGACTCGTTCGACGAGGAGAAGGCCGTCTTCTCCCTCAACACCGGCTACAAGGGCACCGCCGAGACGCGCAACGCGGGCGTCACCCTCCAGCTCTTCCGCGGCGACCGCGCCGCCCTCAAGACCGCGCTGACCGAGGGCGAGGTGGACGTGGCCTACCGAGGCCTGGCCGCCAGCGACATCGCCGACATCGAGGAGAACAGCACCGGCGACGAGGAGATATCGGTCCTCGAAGGCAACAGCGCCGAGGTCCAGCACCTGGTCTTCAACGTCAAGGACCCGGTCGTCGGCAACCCCGGCGTCCGCAAGGCCATCGCGTACCTGCTGGACCGCGAGGCCCTGATCGACAAGGTCTACGAGCAGACCGCCACGCCGCTGTACTCGATCGTCCCCGCGGGCATCACCGGCCACAACACGGCCTTCTTCGACACCTACGGCGGCAAGCCGTCCAAGACCGCCGCGGCGCAGGCGCTGACCGAGGCGGGCGTCACCGACAAGGTGAAGCTGACCCTGTGGTCCACCCCGGACCGCTACGGCCCGTCCACGGACGACGAGTTCGAGGCGATCGCCGAGCAGCTCAACTCCAGCGGGCTGTTCGACGCCCAGGTGAAGTCGGTGAAGTTCGACCAGTACGAGAAGGACATCGCCGACGGCAAGTACGGCGTCTACGTCAAGGGCTGGGTGCCGGACTACCCGGACCCGGAGAACTTCACCGGTCCGTTCTTCGGCGAGGGCAACGTCCTCGGCAACAACTACGAGAACGAGACCATCACCGAGGACCTCGTCCCCGCCACCGCCGCTCAGCGGGAACGTTCCGCCACGGCCAACGACTACGGCCAGCTCCAGGACATCGTGGCCGAGGAGCTGCCGATCCTGCCGGTCTGGCAGGCCAAGCAGTACGCGGTCGTCCGTGACGGCGTGTACGGCCTCGAGAAGTGCCTGGACGCCTCGACGGTGTTCCGCTTCTGGGAGATCAGCAAGAGCGGCTGACCCGGTTCGTGACGGCGGCGCCCCCACCCGGGATCCCGGGTGGGGGCGCCGCCGTCACGCGTGGCGCGCGGGCCCACCGGCCGCGCCCGCCCGGGATCACTGGCCGCCGGGACGCACCAGACCGCTCTCGTACGCGTACACCGCCGCCTGCACCCGGTCGCGCAGCCCCAGCTTGGTCAGCACGTGCCCGACGTGGGTCTTCACCGTCGTCTCGCCCACGAACAGGTCCGCCGCGATCTCCGCGTTGGACAGGCCGCGCGCGACCAGCTTCAGCACCTCGACCTCACGCTCGGTCAGCGTGCGCAGCGCGTCCGGCACCGTCTCCTCGCCCGACGGCAGGTGGGTGGCGTACTTGTCCAGCAGCCGCCGGGTGATGCTCGGCGCCAGCATCGCCTCACCGGCGCCCACCACGCGGATCGCCTGCACCAGCTCGTGCGCCGGGGCGTCCTTCAGCAGGAAGCCGCTGGCACCCGCGCGCAGCGCCTCCACGACGTACTCGTCCAGGTCGAAGGTGGTCAGCACCAGCACCTTGGCCGGGCCGTCGCGCTCCGGACCGGTGATGCGGCGGGTCGCCTCCACCCCGTCCATCCGCGGCATCCGGATGTCCATCAGGACCACGTCCGGCTGCATCGTCCGGACCTGGTCCACGGCCTGGCGGCCGTCGCCGGCCTCGCCGACGACGGCGATGTCCTGCTCGGCCTCCAGGATCATCCGGAAGCCGGTGCGCAGCAGAGGCTGGTCGTCCACCAGCAGGACGCGGATCGCCACGTGACATCTCCCTCGGTCTCCGGCCGGCGACGCAACCCCCGGCGGCCGGCCCGGTTCATTCTGCCGTGCGCGGCGCCGGCGTGGGCAGGGTGACCGGCAGCGGGTACGGCGGGGGTGTGCCGCCGAACTCCGGGCAGCGGTCCTGATGATCGCACCAGTCGCAGAGCCGGCCGCGGCGGGGACGCCACTCGCCGGTCGCCGTGGCCAGGGTGATCGCCTCCCACAGGGCGAGCAGTCTGCGCTCCACCCGCTGGAGGTCGGCGGGGACCGGGTCGTACGTCACCACGTCGCCGCTGCCCAGGTACACCAGCTGGAGGCGGCGCGGCAGCACCCGCTTCAGCCGCCACACCACCAGGGCGTAGAACTTCATCTGGAACAGGGCCTCCTCCGCGTACTGCGGGCGGGGGGCCTTGCCGGTTTTGTAGTCCACGATCCGGACCTCGCCGGTGGGAGCCACGTCGACCCGGTCGATGATCCCGCGCAGCCGCAGGCCCGACTCCAGCTCCGTCTCCACCGTGAACTCCCGCTCCACGGGCTCCAGGCGGGTCGGGTCCTCCAGCGTGAACCAGCGCTCCACCAGCCCCTCGGCCTCCTCCAGCCAGCGGGCCAGACGGGTGCCGTCGGGGTCGTCGGCGAACAGCTCCATCACCTCGGGACGGCTCTCGCGCAGGCGCTCCCACTGGCCGGGCAGCAGGTCACGGGCGCGGGGCGCGGTCCGCTCGGCGGCGGGGACGTCGAAGAGGCGCTCCAGCACCGCGTGCACCAGCGTGCCGCGGGTGGCGGCCGCGCTGGGCTTCTCGGGCAGGCGGTCGATCACCCGGAAGCGGTAGAGCAGCGGGCACCGCATGAAGTCCGCGGCACGCGAGGGAGACAGCGACCTCGGCGGAGCGGCGGCGGGCGCGACCGGGGACGGGGCGTCCGCCGGGTTCGCGGCGTCCGCCGGGGTCGCCGCCTCCGCCGGGGGCGGCGCGGCCGTCGCGGCTTGCGGTGCCGCGGTCGGGGCGGCGGGGCTGGTCTCCATGCCATCAGACCTTACGGCCCGGCGCCGACAGCCGGGGACCGTACCGGACATGGGCACGGTCACAGCGGGAAAGGCTCAGGGGGGTGCCAAGGCGTGCGATGCGGGTTCCGCCGCATAACATCGGACTCGAGCCGAATCCACCGCACGCGGGCGCGTGGAGGGCGAACGCATTCGGACGAGGGGACAACCGGCGTGGAGCAGAGCGGCGCGAGCGAGGACCCGCGACCCGAGGACGACGTCCCGCCGCCCGCCTCCTCCGACGACCCCGCCGCCCAGGACGGGACCCGGTCCCCTGAGCCGCCGGAACGATCCGACACCGCCGCGGACGGGGCCGGTGCCGCGCCCGGCGCCGGAGCCACGCCGCCCGGCGACCCGGGACGGCCCGCCGCGGGGGGCGGGGCTTCCGGCGAGGACGCGCAGCCCGATCCGCCGGAGCCGGAGCCGGAGCCGGCTCCGGATGCCGATCGGCCCGGTGGCGCCGGGGCCGGTCCGGAGGGCGCTGCCGCCGCGGACGACGATTCTGCCGCGCGGGGCGGGGAGGACGCTCCGCGTGCGGGGTCGGCCCCCGGTGCCGGCGAGGCCGGGACGGATCCGGCCGCGTCGGACCGGCCAGGGACGGACCCGGCCGGGTCCGGCGGTGGCGCGTCGGCGGAGGGTCCGAAGGCGGAGGGTCCGAAGGAGGAAGTTCCTCAGCCAGAGGGTCCCGAGGCGCAGGGTCCGAAGCCGGAAGGTCCGAAGCTGGAAGGTCCGAAGCCGCAGGGTCCGAAGCCGGAAGGACTCGAGCCGGAGGGCCCGAAGAGGGAAGGCCCCGAGGCGGCGGGTCCCGAGGCGGCAGGCCCCGCGGCGCAGGGCCCCGGATCGGGGCATGCCGAGGGGCGCGGCGAGGCCGGGGAACGCGCCGGTGGTGCGGGGGAGGAGCCGGTGCGGGGGCCCGGGGAGACCCCGTCGGGGCGCGCGCTCGCCGGCGGGCACGGGCCCGTCAGGACACGGGACACGCAGGACGAGGACCGGGAGAAGGAACCCCGCAGCGGGCTCCTGATGGGACGCCCCTTCGGGGTCCCCGTCTACGTCTCGCCCAGCTTCTTCCTGGTCGCCGCCCTGATCACCTGGGTCTTCGGCGACCGGCTCGAGCCGATCCTCCCCGACCTCGGCGCCGCCCGCTACCTGGTCTCCCTCTCCTTCGCCCTGGCCCTCTACGCCTCCGTGCTGGTCCACGAACTGGCCCACACCGTCGCCGCCCTCCGCTTCAAGCTGCCGGTGCGCCGCATCCAGCTCCAGTTCTTCGGCGGCTTCTCGGACATCGGCAAGGAGTCCGAGACCCCCGGCCGCGAGTTCGTGCTGGCCTTCGTGGGCCCGCTCCTCTCCCTCGTCCTGGCCGGCGTCTTCTACCTGACCCTCTTCGCCGTGGAGCCCGGCACCGTGCCGGGCGTGCTGCTGGGCGGCCTGATGATCTCCAACCTGATCGTCGCCGCCTTCAACCTGCTCCCCGGCCTCCCCCTGGACGGCGGCCGGATGCTCCGCGCCGTGGTCTGGAAGATCACCGGCAGGCCCATGAGCGGCACCGTCGCGGCCGCCTGGGCCGGACGGGCGCTGGCCGTCGCCGTCCTGATCGGCTTCCCGCTGCTCACCCGCTCCGGCGCCGTCGGCGAGGCCCAGACCGACGGCATGGACACGGTCCTGGACGCGCTGCTCGCCGCCATCGTCGCCGCGATCATGTGGACCGGCGCGGGCAACAGCCTCCGCATGGCCCGGCTGCGCGAGCACCTGCCCGACCTGCGCGCCCGCACCCTCACCCGTCGTGCCGTCCCCGTGCAGCCGGACACCCCCGTCTCCGAGGCGCTGCGCCGCGCCAACGCGGCCGGCGCCCGCGCCCTCGTCGTGGTGGACGCCTCGGGCCTGCCGATCTCCCTGGTCCGCGAGACCGGCATCGCCGGCGTGCCCGAGCACCGCCGTCCCTGGGTCGCGGTGAGCACCCTGGCGACCGGCCTCACCGAGGGCATGCGGGTCTCCGCCGAGCTGGAGGGCGAGGACCTGCTGGAGGCCCTGCGGGCCACCCCCGCCACGGAGTACCTGGTGGTCGAGGAGACCGGCGCGATCTACGGCGTCCTCTCCGCCGCCGACGTCGAGCACGCCTTCGTCAAGGCCATGACCCGTTCCCACTGAGCATCCCACCGGGCCCGCCAGGTCGGGACACCCCCCGCGGACCGGTAGGCTGGTCACATGTCCGAACCGACCGGTGCCGCCCGCAGGCGCGGGCCCTTCAAGGTCGGGGACCAGGTTCAGCTGACCGACCCCAAGGGCCGCCACTACACGTTCACGCTGGAAGCGGGAAAGAACTTCCACACCCACAAGGGTTCCTTCCCGCACGACGAGCTGATCGGCGCCCCCGAGGGCAGCGTTGTCCGCACCACGGGGAACGTCGCCTATCTGGCGCTGCGCCCCCTGCTCCCCGACTACGTCCTGTCCATGCCCCGCGGCGCCGCCGTGGTCTACCCCAAGGACGCGGGGCAGATCCTCGCCTTCGCCGACATCTTCCCCGGCGCGCGCGTCGTGGAGGCCGGCGTCGGCTCCGGATCGCTCAGCTCCTTCCTGCTGCGCGCCATCGGCGACCAGGGCATGCTGCACTCCTACGAGCGCCGCGAGGACTTCGCCGAGATCGCGAAGCAGAACGTGGAGCGCTACTTCGGCGGTGAGCACCCCGCCTGGCAGCTCACCGTGGGCGACCTCCAGGACAACCTGAGCGACACCGAGGTCGACCGGGTCATCCTCGACATGCTCGCTCCCTGGGAGTGCCTGGAGGCGGTCTCCAAGGCCCTCGTGCCCGGCGGCATCCTCTGCTGCTACGTGGCCACCACCACGCAGCTCGCCCGCACCGTCGAGTCCATCCGCGAGATGGGCTGCTTCAACGAGCCGACGGCCTGGGAGTCGATGATCCGCAACTGGCACATCGAGGGCCTCGCGGTCCGTCCGGACCACCGGATGATCGGCCACACCGGCTTCCTGCTCACCGCCCGCCGCCTCGCGGACGGCGTCGAGCCGCCCATGCGCCGCCGCCGCCCCGCCAAGGGCGCCTACGGCGAGGACTACGCCGGCCCCAACGCCGACGGCGGTTCCCGCTAGCCCCGGCAGCACCACACAGCCCCGCCCGGCGTGCGCACCCCGTGCGCACGCCCCGCAACTCCCCGGCGCACCGGCCGGGTTGCCGCGCACCGCACGGCAACCAGGCCGGTGCGCCTCGCTGTTGGCGGGCCTCCTCCTCGCCGTGGCCCGCGTCCTCCCCGCCGTGGACGCAGGGCTGTCGGCGTGCCGTGTCCGCCCCGTGGACGGCCTGCGCACACCGCCACCCCGCGGTTCCCGGGCACTGTGACGTGTGGCACGATGCTGAGCATCCCACCGGCACCGTCCCTCCACGGGAGACACCCACTCGTGCAGCACTCCGACGTCCCGGAACTGGCACTCCCGCACGCCTTCCCCCGCCCCGTCCACTGGCTCGCGACGGCCACCGCGATCGCCTGTGTGGTGGCCCTCTCCTCCCTGGTGCAGCCCGGCCACGCCACGGCGGTGCAGCCGAAGGACGGCAAGGCCGCGACGGCCGCCCCCGCCGAACGCCCGGCGCCGGACCCGGCCGCCGTGAGCTTCCCCCTCGACTGCGGCGACATCGCCGAGCCGGTGGTCGCCCGGCAGGCCGCGGGCGACCTCGACGGGGACGGCAGCCCCGAGACGGTCGCCGCCGTGCACTGCGACAGCGCCATGGGAACGCCCCCCGACGCCGTGTACGTCCTCACCCGTGCGGGGGACACCGGCACGGCGCGTCTGGTCGCCACCCTGGTGGAACCGGAGGAACGCCACACCGTCACCGGCCTGGCGGTGCGCGACGGGCAGGTCGAGGCCACGGTGCTCGGTTACTCCTCGGCGAAGGTGCCCAGTTGCTGCCCGGACGTGGAGGAGGACGTCAACTGGCGCTGGGCCGACGGCGCGTTCCACCGCGGCTCGCCGGACGACACCGAACAGGTCTGAGGGCCGCACCGCCTGCCGCCCGGTCACGGCCGTTGATGTTCACTGCTTTCGATCCACGATCCTTGGGTATCTCCCTGGCAGTGAGGGAGAGCGCAAGGGTGAAGATCGGACACCTTCCGACGGTCTTTGTGATCTAGGGTTTCAATCGACACCCGCCCAGGTAGGGTCTGGAAGCGTCCAGCTCCCCTTGGAGGAGGTGAGGACCGTGGCAGCCCACGACGACGACATGAACCGCGGCATCCGCCCGGGTCGAGGGTCCGAGGACCCGGCCGGGCAGATCGCCTACCTTGAGCAGGAGATCGCCGTCCTGCGACGCAAGCTCGCCGACTCTCCGCGGCACACGAGGCTTCTCGAAGAGCGGATCGTCGAGCTGCAGACCAATCTGGCCGGCGTGTCCGCGCAGAACGAGCGGCTCGCCGGCACGCTCCGGGAGGCCCGCGACCAGATCGTGGCCCTCAAGGAGGAGGTCGACCGGCTCGCCCAGCCGCCGGCCGGTTTCGGCGTGTTCCTCGCGGCGAACGAGGACGCGACGGCCGACATCTTCACCGGCGGCCGCAAGCTCCGGGTGAACGTCAGCCCCAGCATCGACCTCGACGAGCTCCGGCGCGGCCAGGAGGTGATGCTCAACGAGGCGCTCAACGTGGTCGCCGCCATGGAGTTCGAGCGCGTCGGCGAGATCGTCACCCTCAAGGAGATCCTGGAGGACGGCGAGCGCGCCCTGGTGGTCGGGCACACCGACGAGGAGAAGGTGGTCCGGCTCGCCGAACCGCTGCTCGACGTCGTCATCCGGGCCGGCGACGCCCTGCTGCTCGAACCCCGCTCCGGGTACGTCTACGAGGTCGTGCCCAAGAGCGAGGTCGAGGAGCTGGTCCTCGAAGAGGTCCCCGACATCGGGTACGACCAGATCGGCGGTCTCGGCGGCCAGATCGAGGCCATCCGGGACGCGGTCGAGCTCCCCTATCTCTACCCCGACCTCTTCAAGGAGCACGAGCTGCGCCCGCCCAAGGGCGTCCTGCTCTACGGCCCGCCCGGATGCGGCAAGACGCTCATCGCCAAGGCCGTGGCGAACTCGCTGGCCAAGAAGGTCGCCGAGGTCACCGGTCAGGCCGCGGGGAAGAGCTTCTTCCTCAACATCAAGGGCCCCGAGCTCCTGAACAAGTACGTCGGCGAGACCGAGCGGCAGATCCGCCTGGTCTTCCAGCGGGCCCGTGAGAAGGCCAGCGAGGGCACGCCCGTCATCGTCTTCTTCGACGAGATGGAGTCCCTCTTCCGCACCCGCGGCTCGGGCGTCAGCTCGGACGTCGAGAACACCATCGTCCCCCAGCTCCTCGCCGAGATCGACGGCGTCGAGGGGCTGCAGAACGTGGTCGTGATCGGCGCCTCCAACCGCGAGGACATGATCGACCCGGCGATCCTGCGGCCGGGCCGGCTCGATGTGAAGATCAAGATCGAGCGTCCGGACGCCGAGGCGGCCAAGGACATCTTCGGGAAGTACCTCACCGAGCGCCTGCCGCTCCACGGGGACGACACGGCCGAGCACGGCGGCGACAAGTCCGCCACCGTCCAGGCCATGATCCAGTCCGCGGTGGAGCACATGTACGCGGAGTCCGAGGAGAACCGCTTCCTGGAGGTCACCTACGCCAACGGCGACAAGGAGGTCCTGTACTTCAAGGACTTCAACTCCGGTGCCATGATCGAGAACATCGTGGGCCGCGCCAAGAAGATGGCGATCAAGGACTTCCTCGACCACGAGCAGAAGGGTCTGCGGGTCTCCCACCTCCTCCAGGCGTGTGTGGACGAGTTCAAGGAGAACGAGGACCTGCCCAACACGACCAACCCGGACGACTGGGCCCGGATCTCCGGCAAGAAGGGCGAGCGGATCGTGTACATCCGGACCCTGATCACCGGGAAGCAGGGCTCGGACACCGGACGGTCCATCGACACGGTGGCCAACACCGGTCAGTACCTGTAACGAGAAGGGGGCGGCCGCGGATGCCCTTCGGGGCGACCGCGGCCGCCTTCTCCCGCTCCGCCCGGCAGGAACGACCGGGTGCCGCGGGAGGGGCAAAGAGACTAATGATCTCCCCGTCGGCGCAAAGGCGTTCTAGGCTCGTCGGTACCGCCGCTCCGTCGCCGCGGGCAGACCGAAGGGGCACCGCACCCGCGCCGGAGCACGGGTGGTACTTGAGGGCCGCCCCCGACCGAGGGCGCCGCCGGGCAAGGAGGGCCGCATGACCGTACGGCGAGTGATGGGGATCGAGACGGAGTACGGGATCTCCGTCCCCGGCCACCCCAACGCCAATGCCATGCTCACCTCGTCCCAGATCGTCAACGCCTACGCGGCGGCGATGCACCGGGCCCGCCGGGCCCGCTGGGACTTCGAGGAGGAGAACCCGCTGCGGGACGCGCGCGGTTTCGACCTGGCGCGGGAGGTCGCCGACTCCAGCCAGCTCACGGACGAGGACATCGGCCTCGCCAACGTGATCCTGACCAACGGCGCGCGTCTCTACGTGGACCACGCCCATCCCGAGTACAGCGCCCCCGAGGTCACCAATCCGCGGGACGCGGTGCTGTGGGACAAGGCGGGCGAGCGGATCATGGCCGAGGCCGCCGAGCGGGCGGCCCAGCTGCCCGGCGCGCAGCCCATCCACCTCTACAAGAACAACACCGACAACA
Source organism: Streptomyces abyssomicinicus (assembly GCF_008974245.1). Taxonomy (GTDB): domain Bacteria; phylum Actinomycetota; class Actinomycetes; order Streptomycetales; family Streptomycetaceae; genus Streptomyces; species Streptomyces abyssomicinicus. The sequence continues at coordinate 124,513 of NZ_BBZI01000012.1, forward strand.
AGGGCGCCTCCTACGGGACGCACGAGAACTACCTGATGAAGCGGGAGACCGCCTTCTCGGACATCGTGCGCCACCTGACGCCCTTCTTCGTCTCCCGCCAGGTCTTCGCGGGCGCCGGCCGGGTCGGCATCGGCCAGGACGGCAACGAGCACGGCTTCCAGCTGAGCCAGCGGGCGGACTACTTCGAGGTCGAGGTGGGCCTCGAGACGACTCTGAAGCGGCCCATCATCAACACCCGCGACGAGCCCCACGCGGACGCGGAGAAGTACCGCCGCCTGCACGTGATCATCGGCGACGCGAACCTCTCCGAGATCTCGACCTATCTCAAGCTCGGCACCACCTCCCTGGTGCTCTCCATGATCGAGGACGGTTTCATCGCCGTCGACCTGGCCGTCGACCAGCCGGTGCGCACCCTGCACCAGGTCTCGCACGACCCGACGCTCAAGCGTCTGGTCGTGCTGCGCAGCGGCCGCAAGCTCACCGCGGTGCAGCTCCAGATGGAGTACTACGAGCTGGCCCGCAAGTACGTCGAGGAGCGCTTCGGGGCCGACGCCGACGACCAGACCAAGGACGTCCTGTCCCGCTGGGAGGATGTTCTCGGCCGGCTGGAGAGCGACCCGATGAGCCTGGCCGGCGAGCTGGACTGGGTGGCCAAGCGGGAGCTCATGGAGGGCTACCGCCGCCGGGACACCCTGGACTGGGACGCCCCCCGGCTCCACCTGGTCGACCTGCAGTACGCCGACGTGCGGCCCGACAAGGGCCTCTACAACCGTCTGGCGGCCCGCGGGCGGATGAAGCGGCTGCTCGACGAGCAGGACGTCCTCAAGGCCGTCACGCAGCCCCCTGAGGACACCCGGGCCTACTTCCGGGGCAGGTGCCTGGAGCAGTACGCGGACGACGTGGCCGCGGCGTCCTGGGACTCGGTGATCTTCGACCTGCCCGGCCGTGACTCTCTGCAACGTGTGCCCACCCTGGAGCCGCTGCGCGGCACCCGGGCGCACGTCAAGGAGCTCCTCGACCGGTGCCGGACGGCGGAGGAGCTGGTCAAGGTGCTGAGCGGGAACCGCTGAGCGATCTTCCACCCCGGGATCGGGGTGGGATTGGTCCCGAAGGGGAATCATCGGGATGGTTTCTCCGTGTGAGGGAACTGTGGGGTCGATGTCGGACCCTGCTAGTAGGGTCTGATCAAGAACGTCGAACCGAGCGGGGTGAGGGTTATGGCGACCAAGGACACCGACGGCGGACAGCAGAAGGCCACGCGGTCGACCGAGGAGGTCGACGAGCAGGCGCAGGACGCGCAGGCGAGCGAGGACCTGAAGGAACGGCAGGAGGCGCTCAGCGACGACGTCGACTCCGTCCTGGACGAGATCGACGACGTGCTCGAATCCAACGCCGAGGAATTCGTGCGGTCATTCGTTCAGAAGGGCGGCCAGTAGGCCCTGCGGGCCTTCGAAGCGAAGGCACAGAGCCGAGCACGGGGGCTGCCCTCGGGCAGCCCCCGTGCTTCGGCATATGAAGGTGGATCATGGCCGAGGTGCGGGTAGGGTCCGTGACATAACTGTGCTTCAGCTTGCTTCAGCCGCGCGGCGTCGACGCGGACGCAGCGCGGAAGCCGTGTTCTTCGGAAGGAAATGCGTGGAAGCCAACACTCGTGACACCGGGCGACTGCCGGCCGCCTTCCTGACCCCGGGATCCTCCTCGTTCATGGACTTCCTGGCCGGACACCAGCCGGACATGCTGCCCGGCAACCGGCAGCTGCCGCCCACGCAGGGCGTCGTCGAGGCCCCGCACGGCACCACCATCGTGGCGGTGACGTTCCCGGGCGGCGTGGTCCTGGCCGGTGACCGGCGGGCCACCATGGGCAACGTGATCGCCCAGCGCGACATCGAGAAGGTGTTCCCGGCCGACGACTACTCCGCGGTGGGCATCGCGGGCACCGCCGGTCTGGCCGTGGAGATGGTGAAGCTGTTCCAGCTGGAGCTGGAGCACTTCGAGAAGGTCGAGGGCGCCCAGCTGTCCCTCGAGGGCAAGGCCAACCGGCTGTCGACGATGATCCGCTCCAACCTCGGCATGGCCATGCAGGGCCTGGCCGTGGTGCCGCTGTTCGCGGGGTACGACCTCGACCGCCGCAAGGGCCGCATCTTCTCCTACGACGTCACGGGCGGCCGCTCCGACGAGCAGGCGGGCTTCGCGGCCACGGGCTCCGGCTCGCTGTTCGCGCGCGGCTCGATGAAGAAGCTCTACCGCGAGGACCTGACGGAGGAGCAGGCCACCACCCTGGTCGTCCAGGCCCTGTACGACGCGGCCGACGACGACTCGGCGACGGGCGGCCCGGACATGGCCCGCCGGATCTTCCCGATCGTCACCGTGATCACCGAGGACGGGTTCCGCCGGCTGACGGAGGAGGAGTCGTCGGGGATCGCCCGCGCGGTCCTCGACCGCCGGCTCCAGGAGCCCGACGGTCCGCGTGCGGCGCTCCTCTGACGGCGCGTCGCGACCTCGTGGACCCGCGAGGACGATCCCTGTGACCTCTTCAGACCCTTCGACGGAATCGACGGAAAGGGACGGATAACCGGTGTCGACGCCGTTCTATGTCTCACCCCAGCAGGCGATGGCGGACCGGGCGGAATACGCCCGCAAGGGCATCGCGCGCGGCCGCAGTCTGGTCGTGCTGCAGTACGCCGACGGCATCGTCTTCGTCGGTGAGAACCCGTCCCGCGCGCTGCACAAGTTCAGCGAGATCTACGACCGCATCGGCTTCGCCGCGGCGGGCAAGTACAACGAGTACGAGAACCTGCGCATCGGCGGCGTCCGCTACGCGGACCTGCGCGGCTACACCTACGACCGGGGCGACGTGACCGCGCGCGGCCTGGCCAACGTGTACGCGCAGACGCTGGGCACCATCTTCTCCAGCGCGGGGGAGAAGCCCTACGAGGTCGAGCTGGTGGTCGCCGAGGTCGGGGAGACCCCCGAGGGCGACCAGATCTACCGGCTGCCGCACGACGGCTCCATCGTCGACGAGCACGGCTCGGTCGCGGTCGGCGGCAACGCCGAGCAGATCAGCTCCTACCTGGACCAGCGCCACCGGGAGGGCATGACCCTCGCCGAGGCGCTCAAGCTGGCCGTGCAGGCGCTCTCCCGGGACACCAGTGGCAGCGAGCGGGAGATCCCCGCGGAGCGCCTGGAGGTGGCCGTGCTGGACCGCACCCGGCCGCAGCGGCGGAAGTTCCGCCGGATCACCGGGCCGCGCCTGGAGCGTCTCCTCACCGCGGCCGGCGAGGGCGGCGTGACGGCCTCCGACGCCAAGAAGCCGGACGACGGGCCGGACGCGGAACCGGACTCCTCCGACAGCTGACAAGCCCCGGGGCCGCGGGGCGCGGCGGGTTCCCGCCCCGCCCCGCGCCTGTGCCGCGTGCGTACGGTTCGCCGTGCTCACGCGGCACAGTCGTGTCCGGGCACGGCCGTCCGGGCCCCGGCCGGGAAGGGCGGGCCGGCAGCGGTGGTGGGTCAGGCCCGGGGCGGGGGAGCGGTGGAGCCCCGGACCACCAGCTCGACCGGGATGTCACGGGTGACCGGGGCGCGGCCGTCGATCACCGCCAGCAGCGCCTCCATGCCGCGCTCGCCGGTCAGCTCCGCGTCCAGGCGGACGGTGGTGAGCTCCGGCTCCAGCGCCTTCGCGAGGACCTGGTCGTCGACGCCGGTGACCGAGATGTCCCGAGGGACCCGCAGCCCCAGCCGGCGGGCCGCCTTGTAGGCGCCCACGGCCAGCATGTCGTCGTCGCAGACCACCGCGGTCGGCCGGGGGCCCGGCACGGACAGGGCCGCCTCCACGGCGGCGCGTCCGCCGTCCGCCGTCACCGGCGAGGCGGCCGTGACCAGCGTGCCGTCCGGCACCCGCGCCAGCCGGGCCTCCAGCGCCCGGGCCCGCTGCTCGAAGGTCCACGAGGGCACGTCGGCCCGCAGGTGGAGGAACCGGCGGTGGCCCAGGCCCAGCAGGTGGCCGACGGCCTGGCGGACGCCGTCGGCGATGTCCAGGTTGACGGTGGCGGCGGCGCCCGGCGAGGCGTTGGGCTCGCTGTCCAGCATCACCAGCGGCAGACGGTCGCCGCGCAGCACGGTCAGCGCCCGGGCCGCCATCGACGACGCCAGCACGCCGTCCAGCGCGGCCGGGGCCGAGGCGAACGGGTCGCGCGCCGGGCCGACACCGGCGGGGGAGGGGTAGAGCACGATCGAGAAGCCGTGGGCCGCGGCCACCCGCGCCGCGCCGGTGTGCACCCCGGCGAAGAAGTGCGTGGTCAGTGAGGGGACCACCAGCAGCACCGTCCGGGTGCGGCCGGTGCGCAGGTTCCGGGCCGCGAGGTTGGGCCGGTAGCCCAGGCTGCGCGCGGCCTCCCTGACCCGTTCCGCGGTGGGGGCCGAGATGCGGCCCTGCCATTTGCCGCCCATGACGAGGGAGACGGAGGCCTGCGAGACACCGGCCTCGCGGGCCACGTCCCGGCTGGTGGGGCGGGTCTTGCCTGATGAGGGCATCGTCGGCGCGCTCTCCGTCTGGACTGAGGGTCAGCGAACATGCTACGTATGACGTTCACGTTATACGTAAAACGGAGGGCGCTGCATGTTCTCGCGGTACCTGGAGATCCTCAAGGCCCGGCATGCCGCTCGTCTTCTGACGGGGACGCTCGTGGGCCGGCTGCCCAACGCCACCTCGGCCATCGCCATCGTGCTGTTCGTCAGAGCCGAGGGCGGCTCCTACAGCCTGGCCGGTGTGCTGGCCGCGGTGTACGGCGTCGCCAACGCCGTCGGCCAGCCCGTGCTGGGCCGGCTGGTCGACCTGCACGGCCAGCCGCGCGTGCAGCTGCCCGCCGCCGTGCTGGCCGCGGCCGCCATGGCCGTCTTCGCCCTCACCGGCATCGACCCGCTGCCCGTCGCCTGCCTGGCCACCGCGGCCGCCGGCCTGTTCACCCCGCCGCTGGAGGGCGGCCTGCGCGCGCTGTGGCCGTCGGTGCTGCGGCGCGAGGACCAGATTCACACCGCCTACGCCATGGACGCGGTGGCCCAGGAGGTCATGTTCACCGTCGGCCCGCTGCTGGTGTCGCTCTTCGTCGCCGTCTGGTCGCCGACGGCGGCCCTGCTGGCGCTCAACGCGATCGGGGTCCTCGGCGCCCTCTCGGTGGCCGTCTCGCCGCCGGCGAAGGCCTGGCGGTCCGCGCCCCGCGAGGCGCACTGGCTGGGCGCGCTGCGCTCCGGCGGCCTGCTGGTCCTGCTGGGCGCGCTGTTCTTCGTCGGCATAGCCCTCGGCTCCATCACCGTCGCGGCGACCGCCTACGCCGACGGCACCGGCGGCGGCGACTCCGTGTACGCCGCCCTGCTCGCCGCCCTGGGGTTCGGCGCCCTGATCGGCGGCGGGGTGTACGGGGCCCGCGAATGGGCCGGGCCGCCCGAGCGGCGCCTGAAGGCGCTGGTCGCCCTGCTGGCGCTCGGCTACGCCCCGCTGGTCACCATGCCCGGTCCCGCGCCGATGACCCTGCTGGCCGCGCTGGCGGGCGTCTTCCTGGCACCCACCATCGCCTGCGCCTTCGTCCTGGTGGACCGCCACGCCCCGCGCGGCACGGTCACCGAGGCGTTCTCCTGGCTGGTGACCACCTTCACCGTCGGCTCCTCGGTGGGCACCGGCGTCACCGGGCCGGTCCTCGAACTGCTCGGGCCCCGCGCCGGTTTCGCCGTCCCGGCCGCCGCCGGGACGGTGTCGCTGCTCGTGCTGCTCGCCTCCGGGGGAGTCCTGGCCGCCCCCCGAAATCTCGGCAGAGTCGCCGCCGGATCGGAAAATGATCCGAATCGGGCCGTCGAACCCCGTTTCAGCTCGGGTGATCGGGCGTAATGTTCAGACATGGACCGCCGCATTTTCGGGCTGGAGAACGAGTACGGCGTCACGTGCACGTTCAGGGGACAGCGCCGTCTGTCGCCTGACGAGGTGGCGCGGTACCTCTTCCGGCGTGTCGTGTCATGGGGCCGCAGCAGCAACGTGTTTCTGCGAAACGGCGCCCGCCTCTATCTCGACGTGGGTTCGCATCCGGAATACGCCACACCCGAATGCGACAACGTGACGGAGCTCGTCACCCACGACAAGGCCGGCGAGCGCATTCTCGAAGGACTTCTCGTCGACGCGGAACGCCGCCTGCACGAGGAGGGAATCGCGGGCGACGTCTATCTCTTCAAGAACAACACCGACTCGGCGGGGAACTCGTACGGCTGCCACGAGAACTACCTGGTGGCCCGGCACGGCGAGTTCTCCCGGCTGGCCGACATCCTCATCCCGTTCCTCGTCACCCGGCAGCTGCTGTGCGGGGCGGGCAAGGTCCTCCAGACCCCGCGCGGCGCGGTGTACTGCGTCAGCCAGCGGGCCGAGCACATCTGGGAGGGCGTCTCCTCGGCGACCACCCGCTCGAGACCCATCATCAACACCCGCGACGAGCCGCACGCGGACGCCGAGCGCTACCGCCGGCTCCACGTGATCGTCGGCGACTCCAACATGTCGGAGACGACCATGCTGCTCAAGGTCGGGGCCACCGACCTGGTGCTGCGCATGATCGAGGCCGGCACGGTGATGCGCGACCTCACCCTGGAGAACCCCATCCGGGCCATCCGCGAGGTCAGCCACGACATCACCGGGCGCCGCAAGGTACGCCTGGCCAGCGGCCGGGAGGCGTCGGCGCTGGAGGTCCAGCGCGAGTACTACGAGAAGGCCTGCGAGTTCGTCGACCGGCGCGGCATCCGCACCGGCGTCGTCGAGCAGGTCCTGGAGCTGTGGGGCCGCACCCTGGACGCGATCGAGGAGGAGGACCTGGACCGGGTCGCCACCGAGATCGACTGGGTGATCAAGTACAAGCTGCTGGAGCGCTACCGCGCCAAGCACAACATGACCATGTCGAACCCGCGGGTCGCCCAGATAGACCTCGCCTACCACGACATCCACCGCCGCCGCGGCCTCTACTACCTGCTGGAGCGCAGCGGCCAGGCCAAGCGGATCTGCAACGACGTCAAGATCTTCGAGGGCAAGTCGGTGCCGCCGCAGACCACGCGGGCCCGGCTGCGCGGAGACTTCATCAAGCGGGCGCAGGAGCAGCGCCGCGACTTCACGGTCGACTGGGTCCACCTGAAGCTCAACGACCAGGCCCAGCGCACGGTCCTGTGCAAGGACCCGTTCCGTTCGGTCGACGACCGGGTGGAGAAGCTCATCGCCGGCATGTAGCCGGCGCGGGGCGGCGCGCCGACGGCGCCGCGCGCGGGGGTCCGGAGCCGATCCGGGCCCCCGTCGCGCTTGTCGGGGGCGGCGGGGCGGGAAAGCCGTAGAGTGACGCGGGACGCCCACTCGAAGATCGACCGATAGAGGCCCCCATCGTGCGCCGACGCTCACTCCTTCTGGCCGTTCCCGCCGGACTGGCCACCCTCTCCGCCTGTGGATCCGACTCGCCGGACAAGGAGGCCGAGGCCACGGGCAGCCCGTCCCCCCAGTCGCCCAGCGCGCCCCCGCCGCCGAAGATCGTGGACGGACCGCTCCCCGAGATCACCGCCGGCAAGGAGTTCGGGCAGAAGCCGACGGTGGCCAAGGGCACCGGCACCCCCTCGAAGGATCTCGCGGTGCGCACGGTCATCGCCGGGAACGGCCGCACGGTCGCCGAGAACGACTTCATCCAGGCGCAGTACCTCGGCCAGAACTGGGCGAACGCCAAGGTCTTCGACAACTCCTACGACCGCAAGACCCCGATCGTCATCCAGCTCGCCCAGGGCAGCATCATCGACGGCTGGCGCTACGGCCTGTCCGGCAAGAAGGCCGGCAGCCGCGTGATGATGGCGGTCCCGCCCACCTGGGGCTACGGCGAGCAGGGCAACGCGCAGGCCGGCATCAAGGGCGACGACACCCTGGTGTTCGTGATCGACATCGAGAACACCTTCAACGCCCGCAGCTCCGCCGACGGCAAGGCGGTCGCCCAGGACTCCGCGCTGCCGAAGGTCGGCACCAACACCGACGGCAAGGCGCCTTCGCTGGAGATCCCCGAGACCGCGCCCCCGAAGGACCTCGTCTCCGAGTACGTCCTCGAGGGCGACGGCCCCACGGTCGAGCAGGACAGCACCGTGCTGGTGCAGTACAAGGGCGTGCTGTGGGCGGACGGCAAGGAGTTCGACTCCACCTACAGCCGCGGCCAGTTGACCTCGTTCTCGCTGCAGCAGGTCGTCCCGGGCTGGTCGCAGGGCCTGGCGGGCAAGAAGGTCGGCAGCCGCGTCCTGATCGTCATCCCGCCGAAGCTCGGCTACGGGGACAACCCGCCGCAGGGCAGCCCGATCAAGAAGGACTCGACGCTCGTCTTCACGGTGGACCTGCTGGCGAAGATGTGACCCCCGGGATGGGAGACTGACCCGGTTGCATCTTTTCGTCCATCAGCAGGAGACAGATTCGTGAGCAACGACAAGCCCGAGGTCGACTTCCCGGGCGGCGAGCCGCCGGCGGGCCTCGAGATCAAGGACATCTGGGAGGGCGACGGCGAGGTGGCCAAGGCCGGCGACATCGTCTCCGTCCACTACGTCGGCGTGGCCTTCTCCACCGGCGAGGAGTTCGACTCGTCGTTCAACCGCGGCACCCCCCTGCGCTTCCAGCTGGGCATCGGCCAGGTCATCAGCGGCTGGGACCAGGGCGTGCAGGGCATGAAGGTCGGCGGCCGCCGCCAGCTGATCATCCCGCCGCACCTGGCGTACGGCGACCGCGGCGCAGGCCGCGACATCGGCCCCGGCGAGACGCTGATCTTCGTCTGCGACCTGGTCTCGGTCTGACCCCGGGCCGGCCCCCGACGGCCGGCACACGGTCGGAAACGATCACCGCGGGCTCCCAGGGGTCCGTGCCCGCCCGGGCACGGACCCTCGGCTTTCCCCCCGGGCCCCCGGAGCGGTACGGTCGTCCGTCGGAAGTGACGAGGGAGAGGGCGTAGGGCGTCGATGGCGATTGCCAAGGCAGAGCGGCTGATGAACCTGGCACTGTGCCTGCTGGGCACCCGGCGGCCGCTCAGCAAGCGCGAGCTGCGCGCATCCCTGGAGGCCTACATGGAGGCCACCACCGACGAGTCGTTCAACCGCATGTTCGAGCGGGACAAGGACGACCTGCGGGAGCTCGGACTGGTCATCGAGACGGTCGAGAACCTCGACGGCGAGGTCGGCTACCTGGCCCGCCACGACTCCAACCAGCTGCCGCCCATCACCCTGGACGCCGAGGAGGCCGCCGCCCTGGGCCTGGCCGCCAGCGTCTGGCAGCAGGCCCGGCTCGCCGGGGCGGCCAGCGGCGCCCTGCAGAAGCTGCGCGCGGCCGGGCTGCCCGAGGACGTCGACCCGTACGCCACCCACGGCGCCCTCGAACCGCGCATCCCCGTCCACGAGGCCGCCTTCGAGCCGCTGATGCTCGCCTGCCGCGACCGCCGCCCGGTCGTCTTCGACTACCGCAAGGCCACCGCCGCCGCCCCCGAACCGCGCCAGGTCGAGCCCTGGGCGCTGGAGTGCTGGCGCGGCCACTGGTACCTGGCCGGCTGGGACCGCGACCGCGGCGCCGAGCGGGTCTTCCGGCTCTCCCGGATCACCGGCAAGGTCCGCACCCGCACCGGCGCCTTCACCGCCGAGGTCCCCGACGTGGTCCGGGTCCGTGAGACGGTCGCCCGCTGGGCCGGCGAGAGCGCCGAGCGCTCCGCCCTGATCCGGCTGCGCACCGGCTGCGGCTACCCGCTGCGCGCCCGCGCCACCGCCGTCCGGCCGCTCGGCGACGGCTGGGACGAGGTGGAGATCCCGTACGGCCACGGCCTCGACGCCCTGCTCGTCGAGTTCGGGCCCGACGTGGTGGCCGTGGAACCGGCCGAACTGCGGGCCGACGTGATCGACCGGCTGCGCGCCGTGGCCAAGGGCTGAGGGCTCCGGATGAGGGAAACGCCGGCAGCAGTGAGGGGAACGCCAGCATGACGACCAGCCGGGGCAACCGCCCCGCCAACGCCATCGACCAGACCCGGCGGATGCTCTCCCTGGTCACCTACCTCCGCGAGCGCCCCGGCGCCCGCGTCGCCGACGTGGCCCGGGCCTTCGGCATCACCGGGGACGAGCTGATCGCCGACCTGGAGCTGCTGCCCATGTGCGGCACCAGCTTCCGCGGCGGTGACCTGCTGGACATCGACACCGACGGCGAGCACATCTGGTGGCACAACCCCGCCGCGCTCTCCTCCGAGGCCGCCCAGCCGCTGCGCCTCGCCGCCGACGAGGCCACCGCGCTGCTGGTCGCCGCGCGTGCCGTGGCCACCCTGCCCGGCCTGCGCGAGGGCGACCGGCAGGCGCTGCTGCGCGCCACCGCCAAGGTGGAGACCGCGGCCGGTGAGACCGCCGAGGCCAGCTCCCGCCTGTCGGTGACCTTCGAGTCCGAGGGCGGCGTCTTCGCCGACGTCGACCGGGCCATCTCCGAGGGCCGCCGGCTGTGGATCCGCTACTGGTCGCCCGCCCGCGACGAGGTCAGCGAGCGGGAGATCGACCCGATCCGCCTGGTCAGCGTCGGCCACACCTACGTCGAGGCCTGGTGCCGCCGCTCCGAGGCGCGCCGCACCTTCCGCCTGGACCGGGTCGCCGAGATCCGCATCCTCGACGAGCCCTCCGAGCCGCCCCGGATCGAGCCGCGCGACCTGTCCGCCGGACTGGTGCAGCCCTCCGCCGACGACCCGGAGGTCGTGGTCGAGGTCGGCCCGGCCGGCCGCTGGGTGGCCGAGTACTACCCGCACGACGCCGCCGAGGAGCTCCCCGACGGCGGGCTGCGGATCACCATCCGCACCCCCGCCCCGGAGTCGCTGCGCCGCCTGGCGCTGCGGCTCGGCCCCGACGGGCGGATCGTCGCCCCCGCGGAACTCGCCGACAGCGCCCGCGGCGCCGCCCGCGAGGCGCTGGCCGCCTACGGGGAGGACGGTGACGGCCTGTTCGACGCCGCGGCCACCACCGGTCCCGCCGCCCCCGCGGACCCCGCCGGTGCGGGCGCCGCTCCCGCGGGCGCGTAGGCTCGCCCCATGTCCGGTGCCATGTTCTGGGCGATGCTCGCCGTCGCCCTCGGTTTCCTGGGGCTCGCCGTGCTCGGCGTGCTCGCCGTGCGGGTGTTCGTCGAGGCGCGGCGGCTGGGGATCCAGGTGGAGCGGTCGGCCCGGCGGATCGGCACCGCCGCCGCCGACCTCGAACAGGCCGCGGAGCGGACGGTTCGGGCCGCCGGGAGCCTGTGAAGCTCTCACCTGCGCGAAGTCCCCATCCGGTGAGCGCGGCAAGGCCTCGGAAGCAGGCGGAGCAAGGGTCCGGACCCTGTTCGAGCGGGCCCGGCGGCAGGTACGCTGCATCTTCGCGGGCCGGATATCGAGGCATCGGCTCGTGTGACCGGGAGTACGTCCGGGGGATGCCCATCGTTCATTCCCGGACGTTACGATCGCTGACGGAGGCCGGACCCATGTCCGCCCCGGAAGCACAACACCCCCCAGTGGCCTCGGTGAGAAGGTAAAGACTTATGGGACGGCTCGGACCTACCGAGATCATTCTGATCCTCGTCGTCATCCTGCTGCTGTTCGGCGCCAAGAAGCTTCCGGACATGGCTCGGTCCCTCGGCAAGTCCGCCCGCATCCTCAAGAGCGAGGCCAAGGCGATGAAGGAGGAGGGCAAGAAGGACGAGGCGGCTCCCGCCGGTCCGCCCGCCTCCGACGAGCCCGCGCCGCGTGTCATCCAGGCCGCCCCCGGTGACGTGACGAGCTCGCGCCCGGTCAACGAGCCGACCGACACGACCAAGCGCTGACCTCCAGGCCGGACTCCCCTCCGGCCTGCCCGCACGAGATGAGGATGTGGGTTGCTCACGTCTGCCCGCAAACAGGAGAAGGACCCTGAGGGGCGGATGCCCCTCATGGAGCACCTCCGGGAACTCCGCCGCCGGGTTTCCAAGGCGGTCGTCGCGATCGTCGTCGTGACCATCGGCGCGGTGTTCTTCAGCGAACAGCTGATGGACTTCCTCGCGGCTCCTGTGCCCATCTGCGAGGGCGGATTCGCGCAGAGCAAGGGCGGCAACTGCGCGGTGCTGTCCTTCAATACGCTCACGTCGCCCTTCACCGTGACGGTCAAGGTCAGCCTCATGGCCGGCCTGATCATCGCCAGCCCGGTCTGGCTGTACCAGTTGTGGGCCTTCGTCGCCCCGGGCCTGCACCAGCACGAGCGGAAGTACACCTACGCCTTCGTGGCCGCGGCCGTGCCGCTGTTCGTCGGCGGGGCCGCCCTCGCGTACGTGGTGCTCCCGGTGAGCGTCCAGGTGCTGCTGAGCCTCACGCCCGACGTGGCGTCCAACATGCTCACCCTGGACGACGTCCTGGACTTCACCGTCCGCATGGTGCTGATCTTCGGTCTGGCCTTCGAGCTCCCGCTGCTGCTGATCATGCTCAACATGGTGGGCGTGGTGACAGGCAAGCGGATGGCGAGCTGGTGGCGCGGCGTGGTCATGGGTGTCTTCGTCTTCGGCGCCGTCGCCACCCCCACCACCGACCCGGTCGGCATGATCGCGCTGTCCGGTCCGATCGTGGTGCTGTTCTTCCTCGCCGTGGGCTTCTCGATCCTCAACGACAAGCGGCGCGCCCGGAAGAACAAGGACACCGCCCTGTCCGACGACGAGGCGTCCGAGGTGGATCTGACGCCGGAGTCGATCGAGGAGGTCGAGCCGGTCGCCACCGCGCCGATGCTCCCCGAGCAGGCCGACGGCGGGCGCACCGACCGGCAGGGCCGGATCAACGGTTACGACGACGTGACCTGACCGGGCTCCCCTCCGGCGCGCGGACCTCGTAAGGTGCGGCCGTGACCAGCGAAATCGCGCTTTTCGTCAACCCCACCGCGGGACGCGGCCGGGGCGCCCACGCGGCGCAGCCGGCCGCGTCGGCGTTGCGGGCCGCGGGCTTCTCCGTGCGGACCGTCCTCGGCCTGGACGCCGACGACGCGCTGGCCCGGGCCCGCCAGGCCGTCGCGGACGGCACCGGGGCGCTGGTCGCGGTCGGCGGCGACGGCCTGGTGCACCTGGCGCTCCAGGCGGTGGCGGGCACCGACACCCCCCTCGGGGTGGTCGCCGTCGGCACCGGAAACGACTTCGCGGGCACGCTCGGCCTCCCGGTGCGCGACCCGGCCGCCGCGGCCGGGCGGATCGCCGCCGCGCTGAAGGAGGCGCGGCCGGCCGCGATCGACCTGGGCCGGGTGAACGGGCGCTGGTTCGGCACCGTGATCGCCACCGGGTTCGACTCCCGGGTCAACGACCGGGGCAACCGCATGAGACTGCCGGTCGGCCGGTTCCGGTACGACCTGGCGATCGTGGCGGAACTGGCGGCGTTCCGGCCCCTGAGCTACCGGCTCACCCTGGACGGTGGCGAGACCCGCGAGGTCGAGGCGACCCTGATCGCCGTCGGCAACGGGTCCTCCTACGGCGGCGGCATGCGCATCTGCCCCGGCGCGGACCTGCGGGACGGCCTGTTCGACGTGACCGTCGTCGGTGGGTGCAGCCGGGCCACGCTGCTCAAGGTCTTCCCGCGCGTCTACAAGGGCACGCACGTCGACCACCCGGTGGTGACCACCTACCGGGCGTCGCGGGTGGAGCTGGTGGCGGAGGACCTGACCGCCTACGTCGACGGGGAGCGGCTGGGCCCGCTGCCGATCACCGCGGAGTGCGTCCGCGGCGCGGTGCGGGTGGCGGGAGCCGGCTGACGGCGGGCGCCCGCAAAAGATCGTTCGGTTGTCGGCGGCGACGGGTACGCTCGAACGTACGATGACAGAGGATCTCTCTCCCGCCGAGCGGTACGCGGCAGCCCGCAGGCGCGCCGCGGAGCAGGCCACCGCGCTCGGCCCGTTCCGCGAGATGTACGACTTCGGCCTCGATCCGTTCCAGATAGAGGCGTGCAAGGCCCTGGAGGCCGGCAAGGGCGTGCTCGTGGCCGCCCCCACCGGCTCCGGCAAGACGATCGTCGGTGAGTTCGCCGTCCACCTGGCCCTGAACCAGGGCAAGAAGTGCTTCTACACCACGCCCATCAAGGCGCTCTCCAACCAGAAGTACGCCGACCTGTGCCGCCGGTACGGCGCCGACAAGGTCGGCCTGCTCACCGGTGACAACAGCGTGAACTCCGACGCCCCCGTGGTCGTGATGACCACCGAGGTGCTGCGGAACATGCTGTACGCCGGCTCGCAGACGCTGCTGGGCCTCGGCTACGTGGTGATGGACGAGGTGCACTACCTCTCCGACCGCTTCCGCGGCGCCGTCTGGGAGGAAGTGATCATCCACCTCCCGGAGTCCGTCACCCTGGTCTCCCTCTCCGCGACCGTCTCCAACGCCGAGGAGTTCGGCGACTGGCTCGACACCGTCCGCGGCGACACCGAGGTGATCGTCTCCGAGCACCGCCCGGTGCCGCTCTTCCAGCACGTGCTGGCCGGACGCCGGATGTACGACCTGTTCGAGGAGGCCGAGGGGCAGCGGAAGGCCGTCAACCCGGACCTCACCCGGATGGCCCGGCTGGAGGCCAGCCGCCCCTCCTACCAGGAGCGCCGCCGCGGCAAGATGATGCGCGAGGCCGACCGGGAGCGGGAGCGCCGCCAGCGTTCGCGGGTCTGGACGCCCAGCCGCGCCGAGGTGATCGAGCGGCTCGACGCCGAGGGCCTGCTGCCCGCGATCACCTTCATCTTCAGCAGGGCCGGCTGCGAGGCCGCCGTCCAGCAGTGCCTCTACGCCGGCCTGCGGCTCAACGACGACGCGGCCCGCCAGAGGGTGCGCGACCTCGTCGAGGAGCGCACCGCCTCCATCCCCGCGGAGGACCTGCACGTCCTCGGCTACTACGAGTGGCTGGAAGGCCTCGAGCGGGGCATCGCCGCCCACCACGCGGGCATGCTGCCGACCTTCAAGGAGGTCGTCGAGGAGCTCTTCGTCCGCGGCCTGGTCAAGGCGGTCTTCGCCACCGAGACGCTGGCGCTGGGCATCAACATGCCCGCCCGCTCCGTGGTGCTGGAGAAGCTCGTCAAGTGGAACGGCGAGACCCACGCCGACATCACCCCCGGCGAGTACACCCAGCTCACCGGCCGGGCCGGCCGCCGCGGCATCGACGTCGAGGGCCACGCGGTGGTGCTGTGGCAGCGGGCGATGAACCCCGAGCACCTGGCCGGTCTCGCGGGCACCCGCACCTATCCGCTGCGGTCCAGCTTCAAGCCGTCGTACAACATGGCGGTCAATCTGGTCGAGCAGTTCGGGCGGCACCGCTCGCGCGAGCTGCTGGAGACCTCGTTCGCCCAGTTCCAGGCCGACAAGTCGGTGGTCGGGATCTCCCGGCAGGTGCAGAAGAACGAGGAGGGTCTGGCCGGCTACAAGGAGGCCATGACCTGCCACCTGGGCGACTTCGACGAGTACGCCCGGCTGCGCCGCGAACTCAAGGACCGGGAGAACGAGCTGGCCCGGCAGGGCGCCCACGTGCGCCGCGCCGAGGCCGCCGCCTCCCTGGAGCGGCTGAAGCCCGGCGACATCATCCACGTGCCGACCGGCAAGTACGCCGGGCTCGCGCTGGTCCTCGACCCGGGCCTGTCCGCCGGGCGGACCGACGGCCACCGCGGCTTCGACCGCCACGACGGGCCCCGGCCCCTGGTGCTCACCGCCGAGCGCCAGGTGAAGCGCCTCGCCGAGATGGACTTCCCGGTGCCGGTGGAGCCGCTGGACCGCATGCGGATCCCCCGGTCGTTCAACGCGCGCTCCCCGCAGTCCCGCCGCGACCTGGCCTCCGCGCTGCGCACCAAGGCCGGCCACATCGCGCCCGAGCGGCACCGCAAGCGCCGCGCCGAGGCCGCCGACGACCGGGAGATCAAGCGGCTGCGCACCGCCCTGCGGGCCCACCCCTGCCACGGCTGCGACGACCGCGAGGACCACGCCCGGTGGGCCGAGCGGTACCACCGGCTGATGCGCGACACCTCGCAGCTGGAGCGGCGCATCGACGGGCGGACCAACACCATCGCCCGGACCTTCGACCGCATCGTGGCCCTGCTGACCGAGCTGGACTACCTGCGCGGCAACGAGGTCACCGAGCACGGCAAGCGGCTGGCCCGCCTCTACGGCGAACTGGACCTGCTGTCCAGCGAGTGCCTGCGGGCCGGCGTCTGGGAGGGGCTGAACCCCGCCGAGCTGGCGGCCTGCGTCTCGGCGCTGGTCTTCGAGTCCCGCGCCGGGGACGACGCCCTCGCGCCCAAGGTGCCCTCCGGCAAGGCCAAGGCCGCGCTGGACGAGACGGTCCGCATCTGGGGCCGGCTGGACGCGATGGAGGAGGAGTTCCGCATCCGGCAGACCGAGGGCGTGGGCCAGCGGCAGCCGGACCTCGGCTTCGCCTGGGCGGCCTACATGTGGGCCTCCGACAAGGGGCTGGACGAGGTGCTGCGGGAGGCCGAGATGCCGGCCGGTGACTTCGTCCGCTGGTGCAAGCAGGTCATCGACGTACTCGGCCAGATCGCCGCGGCGGCACCCTCCGAGGGGTCCACCGTGCCGAGGACGGCGCGCAAGGCCGTCGACGCGCTGCTGCGGGGCGTGGTCGCCTACTCCTCGGTGGGGTAGCGGCGGCGCGGTCGCGAGGGCGCGGGCCTAGGAGGGGAAGGCCTCCAGCCCGCGCCCGCTGCGGAACTCGTGCCGCCTGCCGGTCACCGGGTCGGCGAAGCGCAGGAGGCGGGCCAGCAGCTGGAGCGGCCGGGAGAAGTCGCCCGGGGCGGCGGGCGGGGCCACCTCGGGGTAGAGCGGGTCACCGAGGATCGGCACGCCCAGCGAGCACAGGTGGACGCGCAGCTGGTGCGTCTGCCCCGTCTCCGGCAGCAGCCGGTAGTGGCCCAGACCGCCGCGCCACCGGATCAGCTCGATCCGGCTCACGGCGTTGGGTTCGCCCTCGGCCTCGCGGGCGGTCAGCGACCCGCGCTCCTTCACCAGGCGGCTGCGCACCACCCGGGGCAGCTCCAGCGCGGGGTCGTGCGGGGCGACCGCCTCGTACTCCTTGGTGATGCGCCGGTCCCGGAAGAGCGTCTGGTACGCGCCGCGCTCCTCGGGACGCACCGTGAAGAGGACCAGGCCCGCGGTCAGCCGGTCGAGCCGGTGCGCCGCGGTCAGGGCGGGGATGCCGAGGTCCCGCCGCAGCCGGGCCAGCGCCGTCTCGGCGACATGGCGGCCGCGGGGGGTGGTCGCCAGGAAGTGCGGCTTGTCGGCGACCACGATGTGCTCGTCCTGGTACACGACCTCCACCGGGAACGGCACCGGCTCCTCGGCGGGCAGCTCACGGTGGAACCAGACGTGCAGTCCGGCCCGGTAGGGGGTCCGAGGGTCGACGGGGCGGCCGTCCGCGCCGACGATCGCCCCGGCGGCGAACATCGCGTCGATCACCCCGGGCCCGGCCGCCAAGCGCGCCCTCAGGTGCTCGCCCACCGTCGCCCCGGGGCCGCCGGCGGGCAGACGGACGCGCACCGGATCGACCCCGTCGCGCTGCGGCAGCGGGGAGGGCGGGGCGGAGCTTCTGCGGGTCATCGGCGCTGCGGGTGCTCGGCGCCGGTGCCGGCGTTGACGTCGGCACCGGCGGTGCGGGTGGTGCGGTCGGGGCGGACGGTGCCGGCGGCGCGGACGCCTGCGGTGCGGATGCGGCGTGCGCCGCCGGCGGTGCGCAGGGCGGGGACGGTGCGGGCGGTCACCCGGTCGGGTCCGTCACGCGGCGGCCGGGGAGAGGGCGCGCGCGGCGGGCGCCGGCGAGCCGGGGGCCGCGGGGGCCGCGCCCTCCTGCTCGGCCTCGACGGCGGCGTTCCACTCCGGCTTGGCCGCCTGCCAGCGGTCCTCGGTGTGGCCCAGACGCCAGTAGCCGGAGACCGACAGGTCCTCGCGGGGGACCTGCCGCTCCAGCCGGAGCATCCGGCGCAGCTCCCGCACGAAGGCCGCCTCGCCGTGCACGAACGCGTGCACCCGGCCCTCGGGCCACTCCAGCGACGCGACGGCCTCCACCAGCAGGGAGCCCACCGGGGCGTCACCACGGTGCAGCCAGACGATCTCCGCGTCGGTGTCGATCTTCACCTCGTCCTCGGGCCCGGAGACCTCGACGAAGGCCCGCACCTCGGCGCCCGCGGGCAGCGCCTCCAGGGCCGCCGAGATCGCCGGCAGGGCGCTCTCGTCACCGACCAGCAGGTGCCAGTCCGCCGACGGATCCGGGGCGTAGGCGCCGCCCGGGCCCAGCATCCTCAGCGTGTCGCCGGGCTGCGCGCGCAGCGCCCAGGGGCCGGCCAGGCCCTCGTCGCCGTGGACCACGAAGTCGACGGTCAGCTCGCGCAGCTCCGGGTCCCAGGTACGGACCGTGTAGGTGCGGGTGACCGGCCACTGCTCGCGGGGGAACTCCTCGCGGACGCGGGCCATGCTGAACGGCTCGGGGTACTCGACGCCCTCGGCGGGGAACACCAGCTTGACGTAGTGGTCCGTGCGGGTCCCCGCCTCGAAGCCGGCCAGACCCTCACCGCCGAAGACCACCCGCTGCATGTGCGGCGTGAGCCGCTGGGTGCGGATCACCCGTCCGAGGTGCGGCTGCGGCGGGCTCTTGCGGACCGGGCGCGCTGTCATGAGGCCTCCCTGCTAGTTAGCTTAGGCTCCCCTAAGCTAACACCGAATCGGCGGCCGTGACTTTGCTCGGGTGGCATGTCCGGTGGCATTTTGTGGCCGAGGGTCCTTGTGGCCACGGGGCCGCGCCGGCCCTCGTCCGTCAGCCCTCCAGGGTGGTCAGGAGACGCTGGAGCGAACCGCCCAGGTTCCAGCGCGCGGCCAGGGCCCGGACCGTCTCCGGGTCGCGCGGCGCCTTCGGCAGCGTGGTGCCGACCTCGGGGAGCGGCACGTCCGAGGCGACCCGCACCACCTTCGGGGCGACCGCCAGGTACGGCCGGGACTCGTCCAGCCGGCGGCGCTGCGCCGGGGTGAGGCCGGAGGCGGGGTCGTCCACCGCGGCCATGATCCCAGCCAGGTCCCCGAACCTCTCCAGCAGCTTGGCGGCCGTCTTCTCGCCGACGCCCGGCACGCCGGGCAGGCCGTCGCTCGGGTCGCCGCGCAGCAGCGCCAGGTCGGCGTACCCGCTGCCGTCCACCCCGTACTTCTCGCGCAGGGCCGCCTCGTCCATGATCTGCGGGTTGCCGACGCCCTTCACCGGATAGAGCACCCGCACCCCGCGGGCGTCGTCGACCAGCTGGAAGAGGTCGCGGTCCCCGGTCACGATGTCCACCGCGCCGGTCGCGCGGGCCGTGAAGGTGCCGATCACGTCGTCCGCCTCGTAGCCGGCCACGCCCACCCGGGCGATGCCCAGCGCGTCCAGCACGGCCTCGATCACCGGGACCTGCGGCGAGAGGGTGTCCGGGACCTCCTCGGCGTCCGGGCCCCCGGTCCGCTCCTCGGCCACCCGGTGGGCCTTGTAGGAGGGGATCAGCTCCACCCGCCAGGCCGGCCGCCAGTCCGCGTCCATGCACGCCACCAGCGCGTCGGGGCGGTGGTCCTTGACCAGGCGGTCGATGAAGTCGAGGAGGCCGCGCACGGCGTTCACCGGCATGCCGTCCGGCGCCTTCACCGATTCGGGCATGCCGAAGTAGGCACGGAAATAGAGGGAAGCGGTGTCGAGAAGCATCAGTCGTCCGGTCACGCCTCGCCATCTTGCCGTACCCGTGGTTCGGGCATGTCTCGGGCGGGACACGAATGTGAGCGTGCCGTGAAGCCGTCCCGGGCGGGCGTTTGCCCCGTGGAGGCCGGGGCAGGTGCGGCTCCTGTCCGCTTCTGTTGCATATGCCAACGGCGCGGATGTCGAACGGTAGGACGAGAGGCTGAACGTGTCATCCAGATTGCAGGCCGAGAAGGTCTACAAGGTGTTCGGTGGCAGACCCGAGCAAACGGTGGAACGACTGCGCAAAGGCGCCGATCGCGAAGAGCTGAGGGCCGACGGCGTCACCGCCGCGGTCATCGACGCCTCCTTCACGGTGGAGCCGGGCGAGATCTTCGTGGTCATGGGCCTGTCCGGCTCGGGCAAGTCCACGCTCCTGCGCATGCTCAACGGGCTGCTGGAGCCGACCGCGGGCACCGTCAGCTTCGACGGCCAGGACCTGGCCTCGCTCACCGCCGCCGAGCTGCGCACCCTGCGCTCGCGGCGCATCAGCATGGTCTTCCAGCACTTCGCGCTCTTCCCCCACCGCACCGTGCTGCAGAACGCCGCCTACGGCCTGGAGGTCCAGGGCGTGCCGCGTGCCGAGCGGGAGGAGCGGGCCGCCGAGGCGCTCGCCCTGTGCGGGCTGGAGGGCTGGGAGAAGTCCTGGCCCGACGAGCTCTCCGGCGGTATGCGCCAGCGCGTCGGACTGGCGCGCGCGCTGGCCACCGACGCCGACCTGCTGCTGATGGACGAGTCCTTCAGCGCCCTCGACCCGCTGATCCGCCGCGAGATGCAGGACCAGCTGCTGGAGCTGCAGAAGACGCTGCACAAGACCATCGTCTTCATCACCCACGACCTCAACGAGGCGATGCGCCTCGGCGACCGCATCGCCGTGATGCGGGACGGCGAGATCGTGCAGATCGGCACCGCGGAGGACATCCTGGTCCGGCCCTCGGACGAGTACGTCGCCTCCTTCACCCGGGACGTCGACCGCTCGAAGGTGCTGACCGCGGCTGCCGTGATGGACCGCTCCACCGGTGGCGGCGAGGCCGGCTGCGACTGCCCGACCGCCACCCCGGACATGCCGTTCGACGAGCTGTGCGCCCTGTGCGCCCGCACGCCGCACGCCGTGGAGGTGGTGGACGCCGAGGGCGCCAGGGTCGGCACGGTCTCCCAGGAGCGGCTGGTCGCCGTGATCGGCGACGTGGACGCCGACGACGCCGTCGCCGACACGGACGCCGTCGCCGACACGGACGCCGTCGCCGACACGGACGCCGTCGCCGACACGGACGCCGCCGACGGCGCGGCCAAGGCGCCCGCCGCCTGCGAACGGCATACCACCGGCCCCGAGGGGGTGGCCGCCTGATGCCCCGCATCACCTTCGGCGAGTGGGTCAACACCGGGGTCGAATGGCTCCGCGCACACCTGGCCTGGCTCTTCGACTTCTTCAAGACGGTCTTCGCGGGCGCCTACGACGGCCTGGACGCCGTGCTCCAGGCCCCGGAGCCGCTGCTGCTGATCGGCATCCTCTCGGTGGTCGCCTGGCGGCTGCGCGGCCTGTCGGCCGGCGTGCTGTCCTTCCTCGGCTTCGTCTTCGTCGACGCGCTCGGCCTGTGGTCCGACTCCATGTCCACGCTGGCGCTGCTGCTGGTGGCCACCGTGATCGCCCTGGCGGTGGGCGTGCCCGTCGGCATCTGGGCCGCGCGCTCCGACCGGGTGAGCGCCGCGGTGCGCCCGGTGCTGGACTTCATGCAGACGCTGCCGGCCATGGTCTACCTGATCCCGGCCATCATCTTCTTCGGCACCGGCGCCCCCGCGGGCATCGTCGCCACCCTGATCTTCGCCGTCGCGCCCGCCGTCCGGATGACCGA
Organism: Streptomyces abyssomicinicus; assembly: GCF_008974245.1. Classification (GTDB taxonomy): domain Bacteria; phylum Actinomycetota; class Actinomycetes; order Streptomycetales; family Streptomycetaceae; genus Streptomyces; species Streptomyces abyssomicinicus. The sequence continues at coordinate 146,102 of NZ_BBZI01000012.1, forward strand.
GCTGGGCATCCGCCAGGTCGACCCCGAGCTGGTCGAGGCGGCCGAGGCCTTCGGCACCACCCGGCGCAACACGCTGCTGCGGGTCCAGCTGCCGCTGGCGCTGCCCACCGTGATGGCCGGCGTCAACCAGGTCATCATGCTGGGCCTGTCGATGGCGGCCATCGCCGGCATGGTCGGCACCGGCGGCCTGGGCGGCGCGGTCAACGAGGCCATCGGCCAGCTCGACGTCGGCCTCGGCGCGGAGGCGGGCCTGTCCATCGTGATCCTCGCGGTCTACCTGGACCGGATGACCAACGCGCTGGGCCGCGAGCTGTCCCCGCTGGGCCGCCGCGCCGCCGCGGCCGTGCGCACCACGGGCCTCGCCCGGGTCCTGTCCTACCGGCCGCGACCGGTCGTCGCGGGCGTCGGCGTGATCGCCCTGGCGCTCACCGCCGGACTGCTGGGAGCCGTGGGCGGCGCGGGCAACGCCCCCGCCACGGCCGTCGGCGACGCGGCGGACGTCGGCAAGGGCAAGAAGGTCACCATCGGTTACGTGGCCTGGGAGGAGGCCGTCGCCTCCACCTACGTCTGGAAGAACGTCCTGGAGCAGCGCGGCTTCGACGTCGAGGTCCAGCAGTACGACGTGGCACCGCTCTACACCGCGCTGGCAGGCGGCGACATCGACTTCCAGACCGACGCCTGGCTGCCCACCACCTCCGGCCCGTTCCTGAAGAAGCACGGCGGCAAGGTGGAGAACCTGGGCGCCTGGTACGGCCCCACCTCCCTGGAGCTGGCCGTCCCGGCCTACATGGACGGCATCGACTCCATGGAGGACCTCAAGGGCCGCGCCGACGAGTTCGGCGGGAAGATCACCGGCATCGAGCCCAGCGCGGGCGAGATGGACCTGCTGAAGAACAAGGTGCTCGGGGCGTACGGCCTGGAGGACGAGTACGAGGTGGTCGACAGCTCGACCCCCGCCATGCTCGCCGAACTCAAGCGCGCCTACGCGGCCGAGGAGCCGATCGTGACGACCCTGTGGTCGCCGCACTGGGCGTACAACGACTTCGAGCTGAAGAAGCTGAAGGACCCCAAGGACGCCTGGGGCGCCGGCGACAAGATCCACACGCTGGCCCGCGACGGGTACTCCGAGGAGAACCCGGTCGTCGCCGGCTGGCTGCGCGACTTCACGATGACCGAGAAGCAGCTCACCGGCCTCGAGGCGGACATCAACGCGGCCGGCAAGGGCAACCAGGACAAGGCCGTCAAGGCCTGGCTGAAGAAGCACCCCGGACTGGTGGACGAGTGGGCCCCGCTGCCCGAGGGCGCCAAGGGCACCGAGGGCGGCGAGGAGACCGCGCGCCCGCTGGAGGTCGCCTGGTTCCCGTGGGAGGAGGACATCGCCGTCACCCACCTCTGGAAGCACGTCCTGGAGGACCGCGGCTACACGATGAACCTCAAGCAGATGGACGTCGGCCCCGTCTACACCGGCCTCGCGAGCGGTGACGTCGACCTCAACTTCGACGCCTGGCTGCCGCACGCCCAGAGCAACTTCTGGGAGAAGACCAAGGATGACCTCGTCGACCTCGGCAGCTGGTACGAACCCACCTCGCTGGAGATCGCGGTGCCCTCGTACGTCAAGGGCATCGACTCCATGGAGGACCTGAAGGGCCGCGCCGACGAGTTCGACGGCAGGATCATCGGCATCGAGCCGGGCACCGGCGAGATGAACCTGTTGAAGAAGGACGTCCTGCCGGCGTACGGGCTGCAGGACGAGTACGAGGTCGTCGACGGCTCCACACCGGCGATGCTGGCCGAACTCAAGCGTGCCTACGCGGAGAAGAAGCCGGTGGCGGTCACCCTCTGGTCCCCGCACTGGTCCTACGACCAGTACGAGCTGACCAAGCTGGCGGACCCGAAGAAGGCCTGGGGCGAGGGCAACAGGATCCACACCATCGCCTCGGAGGACTTCCCCGAGCAGTACCCGACGCTCGCCGGATGGATCAAGGGCTTCCGGATGAGCGAGGAGGAACTGGCCTCCCTGGAGGCGGAGATCGTCCGCCGCGGGCAGGGCAAGGAGTCCGAGGCCGTCGAAGCGTGGCTGAAGGAGCACCCGGACGTTCCCGGCCGGATGACTCCCGACGCGTGACGGCCGCCCGCCCGTCGCTCCGCCCCGGTCGCCGTCGCGGCCGGGGCGGAGCGCGTGCACGGCCCGGGGGGTTCCGCGTGACGCCCGCCGGGGTTCCCGGGCCCGTGTCGCGGGCCCGGGAGGGGATGCGGCCGTCCCGGACGCCGGGCTATGACGTAGGGTGACGGCTCGATGCGCGCAGTCACGCACCGCCGGAATTTGTTTGGCCGTGGGGGCCGGGGGTCAAGCAGGTTTGGGAAGGACTTCCGGCACCATGGGAGCGTGCGGCGGGTCTTCAGCGGCGCGCACACGAGTGAGGGAGGGAGCCGGAGCGATGGGTGACCACAAGGAACAGCCCCTGCGGGTGGGGGCGGCCGTCCGGCGGCGCCGTCGTGCGCTGGAGCTCACCCTCGCCGCGGTGGCCGAGCGGAGCGGCCTGTCGGTGCCTTTCCTCAGCCAGATCGAGAACGAGCGTGCGCGCCCCAGCCACCGGTCGCTGGAGAAGGTCGCGGACGCCCTGCGGACCACGGCGGTGGAACTGCTGGCGGCGGCGGACCCGGCGTGCAGCGTGGACGTGGTGCGCGGCGAGGGGTTCGGGGGCGAGGAGCCCCTCGGGGAAGCCCTCGCCCCCGAACCTCTCGCCCCCGAACTCCTCGCCGAGGGGGCCGAGGTGGCCGGGCGGGCAACCGGCTCGTCCGACGCGCCGGAGACCGCGGGACCGGCGCGGACGCGCACGCTGGTGCGCGGTCACCACCAGATGCACGCCACGGAGTTCAGCGGGGAGTACGACGCGGGGCGCGAGTTCCAGCACCGCAACGACGAGCTGATGTACGTCGCCGACGGCGCGGTGGAGGTCGAGGCCGAGGGCCGCGCCTACCGGCTGGGGCGCGGGGACACGCTGTACCTCACCGGAGGCGTCCGTCACCGGTGGCGGGCCACCGAGCCGGGGACGCGGGTGGTGGTGGTCGCGGTGGCCGAGCACATCGAGGCGACGCAGGACCGGGCACGATGACGGCCCTGCCCGCGGGTCACGCGGGCGCGGGGGTGTAGGCGGGCGCCTGCGCCTGTCCGTGCGCCCGTGCCGCGGCGGGGCCGGCGTCGGGGGCCGCCGCGGCGGGCCCGGCGAGCAGGTGGCCGCGGAGCAGGCCGCGCGCGGTGGGCAGCGCGGCGGCTGCCCAGGCGACGAGCAGCAGGGCGAACAGGGCCACCGCGAGGGCGTCGAACACGGCCAGGCCGGTGCGCCCGCCCAGGGCGCTCGCGCCGGTCACACAGGTGCCCACCGGGAAGGTGAACGCCCACCAGGTCATCGCGAAGCCCATGCCCCGGCGGGCCGCGCGCACCACCAGGGCGGCGGCCAGGGCCAGCCAGAGCAGCGCGAAGCCCGTCACCGGCACCCCGTACAGCACCGAGACCACCTCCAGCGCCCGCGCGTACGGGTCGGGGACGGTGCCCGGAGCCACCGCCGCGAAGTTGCCGGCGGCGGTCGTCGACTGGCCCAGCGGACCGAGGACCAGGAACAGCGTCGGGGTGAGGGCGAGCGGCGGCGGCCCGCCGGTGAGCAGCCGGGCGAACACCGTCGGCAGGGTCACCAGCACCGCCAGCAGGCTCAGCCCGAACAGCGCCAGGCAGAGCGCCAGCATGGTCTGCCGGGCGGCGCCCGCGGGCAGGTGGGGGATCAGCTGCGGGCCCAGCGCCGCCGAGACCATCGGCGCCACCAGCGGCAGCAGCCAGGCCGGGGCGGCGTCGCCGGGGGAGAGGCGGTGGCGCACCACCATCAGGTACGGGACGACGACGGCCACGACCAGGCCGGTCGCGGTGCCGGCGGTGAACAGCACGGCGTCCAGGGCGACGGCGGCGGGCAGACCGATCCAGTCCCGGCCGACCGCGAGCGCGCCGCCGCCGACCGCCAGCAGCGCCATCGACAGGCAGCCGTAGAACGGGGCCACCGCCGGGTCCAGCAGATGCCGCCGGGCCTGGTCGCCGTGGTGGCGCCAGTGCAGGGCGCGGGCGGCCAGCAGGGACACCAGCATCAGCAGGGAGAGCGCCCACAGGCCGGCCCAGAGCCCGCGCAGCCCCGGGAGGGGGAGCGGGAGCCCGGCGCCGGCGGTCCCGACGACGGCCGTCCCCATGACGGACGCGTACCAGTTGGGACCGAGATGACGTACTGCGCGGATCATGTCCCCCATCGTCCCGAGGGGTCCAGGGAGGCGGCAGAGGGGCCGATCCTATGAGGGCATAAGCTGAGGTTATGAGCAGCTCCTCCTCCGGTGACCAGCACGACACCGCCTCCCCCGCGGCCGGGACCCTCGCGCACCGGGTTCCGGACCTCGGAGCACTCGAGCTGCTGCTCGCGGTGGCCCGCCTGGGAAGCCTGGGCCGGGCCGCCCGCGAGCTGGGCGTCTCGCAGCCGGCCGCGAGCAGCCGGGTGCGGTCCATGGAACGGCACCTCGGGCTGGCCCTGGTGGACCGTTCACCGCGCGGGTCCCGGCTCACCGACACGGGGCAGCTCGTCGCGGACTGGGCGCGCAAGGTGGTGGAGGCCGCGGCGGCCTTCGACGCGGGGACCCAGGCGCTCAAGGACCGGCGGGACTCCCGGCTGCGGGTCGCGGCCAGCATGACGATTGCGGAGTACCTGCTGCCGGGGTGGCTGATCGCGCTGAGCGAGCGGCGGCCGGGCACGGCGGTGTCGCTGCACGCGGGGAACTCGGCGGAGGTGGCGCGGCGGGTGCGGTCCGGTGAGGCGGACCTCGGCTTCGTGGAAGGGCTGTCCGTGCCGGAGGGGCTGGACTCGGCGGTGGTCGCGCACGACCTGCTGCTCGTGGTGGTCGCGCCCGGGCACCCGTGGGCGCGCCGCCGGCGGCCGGTGGCGGGCGAGGAACTCGCGGGCACGCCGCTGATCCTCCGGGAGGAGGGTTCGGGCACCCGGCAGGTGCTGGAGGTGGCGCTGGGCGGGGTGGCCCGGCCGCTGATCGAGCTGTCCTCGACCACGGCGGTCAAGTCGGCGGCGGTCGGCGGGGCGGGGCCGGCGGTGGTCAGCGAGCTGGCGGTGGCGGAGGAGGTCGCGGCGCGGCGGCTGGTCCCGGTGGAGCTGGACGCGGGGGTGCGGCTGGGCCGCGACCTCCGGGCGGTGTGGCCCACGGGCCACCGCCCGGTGGGCCCGGCGCGGGAACTGCTCTCGCTGACCCGGGTCTGAGGGACCCCGGCCGCGCGCGGCCCGCGCGGGTGTCCTGGCCGCCCGCGGACCGCACCGGCGTCCCCGGCGCCCTGCGTGGTCGGCGTACCCGTCCGTGCCGCCGGCCGGGCCGGACGGCGTCCCGCCGGAGCGGACGCGCGGCCGCTCGGCGGCCGAGGGCCGGCGCACGCCGGGGGCCGGCGCACGCCGGGATCGCGACCCGGTCGCCGAGGGCGTCGGCGGCGATGGCCGCGTACTCGGCGAACCGCTCTGCGGTGGCGCGCTCGGGCCGGCCGCCGGCCGGGAGCGCTCAGGTGCGGACGCGGGAGGCGGAGTCGATCAGGGCGCGGACGACGCGGAGGTCGGCGCCCATCTCCGGGTGCCACTGGACGCCCAGGACCCAGTCGGGCCCGGGCCGCTCGACCGCCTCGACCGTGCCGTCGGACACCGCCCGCGCCGCGACCACCAGCCCCGCCCCCAGCCGCTCCACCGCCTGGTGGTGGAAGGTCGGCACCGACGTCACCTCCGGCACCAGCTCGGCGTACCGGGTCCCCGGAACCGGTGCCACCGGGTGCCGCCCGAACATCCCCGGCACCCCCGCGTGCCCGTCGACGTGCTGCCGCAGCGTGCCGCCCAGCGCCACGTTGAGCAGCTGCATCCCCCGGCACACCCCCAGCAGCGGCAGCCGGGCCTCCAGCGCCGCGTCGATCAGCGCCAGCTCCCACGCGTCCCGCTCGACCGCCGGCGGCCCCGTGCGCGGGTCGCGCCCGGCACCGTAGCGGGAGGGGTCCACATCGGGGCCGCCCGCGATCACGAGTCCGTCCAGCCGGGCCACCGCCCCCGCGGCACGCTCCGGCACGTCCGGCGGCAGCAGCGCCGCGAGGCCCCCCGCCCGCTGGACCAGGCGGTGGTACCCGGACGGCAGCAGCGCGGCGTCCAGCTCCCACGAGCCCCACCGCACCCCCGCCTCCAGGTAGGTGCTGACCCCGATCAGCGGTCGTCCGGACATGCGGCGCTCCTCCCACGGTCCTGCCGCACACCCTTGTGGGTCCCGTTCACGTTTTCAACCGGAGGGAACCGGAGCCCCAGTGGGCCCGGGGCGCCCCGGGAACCCCCGTCGTGCCCTCTTCCCCGGAAAACCTGCGAGCCCCTACGTTAAGGATCCCGGCAGGCCCCAGGGCCTGTGCGAGAGCCTGAAGGAGGATCATCCCGTGGCCGACCGCACACCCCCGCTCGGCGTGGACGAACTCAAGGGCCTGGTGACCGCCGGCGAGATCGACACCGTGGTCCTCGCCTTCACCGACATGCAAGGACGCCTCCAGGGAAAGCGGTTCGCCGCCCGCTTCTTCCTCGACGAGGTGCTCGACCACGGCACCGAGGGCTGCAACTACCTGCTCGCCGTCGACACCGAGATGAACACGGTCGACGGCTACGCCATGTCCTCCTGGGACCGCGGCTACGGCGACTTCGCCATGTACCCCGACGTCAGCACGCTGCGCCGGATCCCCTGGCACCCCGGAACCGCCCTGCTCACGGCCGACCTGGCATGGGCCGACGGCACCCCGGTCGCCGCCGCGCCCCGGCAGATCCTGCGCCGGCAGCTCGACCGCCTGGCGGCCCACGGGCTCACCGCAAGGGCGGGCACCGAGCTGGAGTTCATCGTCTTCAAGGACACCTACGAGCAGGCCTGGGACGCCGGATACCGCGGCCTCACACCCGCCAACCAGTACAACGTCGACTACTCCGTCCTCGGCACCGGCCGGATGGAGCCCCTGCTGCGCCGCATCCGCAACGAGATGGCCGGCGCCGGGATGGTCGTGGAGTCCGCCAAGGGCGAGTGCAACCCCGGCCAGCACGAGATCGCGTTCCGCTACGACGAGGCGCTGACCACCTGCGACCAGCACGCGCTCTACAAGACCGGCGCCAAGGAGATCGCCGCCCAGGAGGGCGTCGCGCTGACCTTCATGGCCAAGTACAACGAACGCGAGGGCAACTCCTGCCACGTCCACCTCTCGCTCTGGGACACCGACGGCCGCAGCGTCATGTCCGGCGACGGCGAGGACGGCATGTCGGACACCATGCGGCACTTCCTCGCCGGACAGCTCGCCGCCCTGCGGGAGTTCACGCTGCTGTACGCGCCCAACATCAACTCCTACAAGCGCTTCCAGCCGGGCTCGTTCGCGCCGACCGCCGTCGCCTGGGGCCGCGACAACCGCACCTGCGCGCTGCGGGTCGTCGGCCACGGGCAGTCGCTGCGGTTCGAGAACCGGCTGCCCGGCGGAGACGTCAACCCCTACCTCGCGCTGGCCGGGATGATCGCGGCCGGACTGCACGGCATCGACCGCGAGCTCGAACTCCCCGACGCCTGCCCGGGCAACGCCTACGCGGCCGGGTACGAGCGGGTGCCGGCCACCCTCCGGGACGCCGCCGACCTGTGGGAGCACAGCGACGCCGCCCGGGCCGCCTTCGGCGACGAGGTGGTCGCCCACTACCTGAACATGGCCCGCGTCGAGGTCGCCGCCTACGACGCCGCGGTCACCGACTGGGAGCTGCGCCGCTCCTTCGAACGACTCTGAGGAACGGTATGAGCGGGCACCACGACCTGGAAGTGCTGAACCCGGCCACCGAGGAGGTCGTCGCCACCGTCCCCGGGGCCGGGGAGCGGGACGTCGACGCCGCCGTGCGACGGGCCGCGGCCGCGCAGACCGGATGGGCCGCCGCGGCGCCCGGTGAACGGGCCCGGCTGCTGCGCCGGTTCGCCGCCGTCGTCGACCGGCACAACGAGGAACTCGCGCGGCTGGAGGTCCGCGAGGCCGGACACACGGTGGGCAACGCCCGCTGGGAGGCCGGCAACGTCCGCGACCTGCTCGACTACGCGGCCGGCGGCGTGGAGCGGCTGAACGGCCGGCAGATCCCGGTGCCCGGCGGCATCGACGTCACCTTCCTCGAACCGCTCGGCGTGGTCGGTGTGATCGTGCCGTGGAACTTCCCGATGCCCGTCGCCGCCTGGGGGTTCGCCCCCGCGCTCGCCGCGGGCAACGCGGTGGTCGTCAAGCCGGCCGAGACCACCCCGCTCACCGCGCTGCGGCTCGCCGAGCTGGCGCTGGAGGCGGGACTGCCCGAGCACCTGCTCCAGGTGCTCCCCGGGCGGGGGGACGTCGCGGGTGAGGCGCTGGTCCGCCACCCCGGCGTGGCCAAGATCGTCTTCACCGGCTCGACCCGGGTCGGCAAACGCGTCATGGCCCTCTGCTCCGACCAGGTGAAGCGCGTCACCCTGGAACTCGGCGGCAAGAGCCCCAACATCGTCTTCGCCGACGCCGACCTGGAGGCCGCGGCGGCGGCCGCGCCGATGGCGTTCCTCGACAACGCGGGCCAGGACTGCTGCGCCCGCACCCGCGTCCTGGTCCAGCGCCCGGTGTACGACCGGTTCCTGGAGCTGCTGGAACCGGCGGTGCGGTCCGTCCGGGTGGGCGACCCCGCCGACGAGCGGACGCAGATGGGCCCGTTGATCTCCCGCGCCCAGCTGGAGCGGGTGCGCTCCTACGCGGACGGCGCCGGTGCGGCGATCCGCGGCAAGGCGCCCGAGGGGCCCGGGTTCTGGTTCCCGCCGACCGTGCTCACCGACGTGGCACCGGACGCCCCGGCGGCCCGCGAGGAGATCTTCGGGCCGGTGGCGGTGGTACTGCCCTTCGAGGACGAGGAGGACGCCGTCCGGCTCGCCAACGACACCGAGTACGGGCTCTCCGGCTCCCTGTGGACCCGTGACGTGGGCCGCGCCCTGCGGGTCTCGCGGGCCGTACGGGCGGGCAACCTGTCGGTCAACTCGCACTCCAGCGTCCGCTACTGGACCCCGTTCGGCGGCTTCGCCGGCTCCGGCATCGGCCGGGAACTCGGCCCCGACGCGCTCACCGCCTTCACCGAGACCAAGAACGTCTTCATCAGCACGGAGGACTCCGCCCCATGAGCGACACCAGTCAGCAGCCCGTCTGCCGCCGCCTCGTCGGCCGCACCGCCGTCGTCACCGGCGCGGGCAGCGGCATCGGCCTGGCCTCCGTGCGGCGGCTCGCCGCCGAGGGCGCCCACGTGGTCTGCGGCGACATCGACGCGACCACCGGCAAGGCCGCCGCCGAGGAGGTGGGCGGGACCTTCGTCATGGTCGACGTCACCGACCCCGAGCAGGTCGAGGCGCTGTTCCGCACCGCCCACGAGACCTACGGATCGGTCGACGTCGCCTTCAACAACGCCGGCATCTCCCCGCCCGACGACGACTCCATCCTGGACACCGGCCTGGAGGCGTGGAAGCGGGTCCAGGAGGTCAACCTGACCTCCGTGTACCTCTGCTGCAAGGCCGCCATCCCCTACATGCGGCGCCAACGCAGGGGCTCCATCATCAACACCGCCTCCTTCGTCGCCCGGATGGGCGCGGCCACCTCGCAGATCTCCTACACCGCCTCCAAGGGCGGCGTGCTCGCCATGTCCAGGGAGCTCGGCGTGCAGTTCGCCCGGGAGGGCATCCGGGTCAACGCGCTGTGCCCCGGGCCGGTCAACACCCCGCTGCTGCGGGAGCTGTTCGCCAAGGACCCGGAACGCGCCGCGCGCCGTCTGGTGCACATCCCGGCGGGCCGGTTCGCCGAGGCCGAGGAGATCGCCGCCGCCGTCGCCTTCCTCGCCAGTGACGACTCCTCCTTCGTCAACGCCTCCGACTTCCTGGTGGACGGCGGCATCTCGGGCGCGTACGTCACGCCCCTGTAGCGGACGGAGGTGTACGGTCCCGGGCATATGGGACACGTGAAGTGCCGACGCCTGTTCGTCCGGGCCGCCCGGACCCTCGCCGTGGCCACCACCCTGGTGGCCACGGCGGTTCCGTCCTCCGCGGCGCCCGCGGACGGCCCGACGGACGGCTCCGCGGGGCGGCCCGCGGCCCCCGCCGCCGGGCCGCCCCCGCCCGCCGACTGCCCCCGCCTGTCCGGCAGGTGGAGCGGCGACAACCGGGAGCGGCTGCAGCGGCTGATCGACACCGTGGGGCCGTGCGCCACCGGACCCGGCCACCGCGGCGCGCGCCCGGTGGCGGTCTTCGACTGGGACAACACGGTCGTCAAGAACGACGTCACCGACGCCACCCTCTCCTGGGCCCTGCGCCACGACCGGCTGCGGCGGCCCGCCGACTGGTCCGCGACGAGCCCCTGGCTCACCCCCGCCGCCGGGGCCGCCCTGCGGACGGCGTGCGGGCGCAAGCCGGCGGGCGGGGCGATGCCGACCTCCGCGATGCCGGCCTGCGCCGACGAGATCTCGCTGATCCGCGAGACCGGACGGACGGCCGCCGGTGAGCCCGCCTTCGCCGGCGGGTGGAACCACCGCCGCACCGTCCCCCAGTACGCCTGGGTGCCCCGGCTCTTCGCCGGCCTCACCCCGCAGGAGGTCCGGCAGATCGCCGGGGCCGCCCGCGAGGAGGCGCTGGCCGCGCCCGTCGGGTCGACGGTGCGGCTGGGCACCCGGTCCGTCCCGGCGTACGTCCGCTACTACGACCAGCAGCGGGAACTCGTCGGGGCGCTGCGGCGGGCGGGATTCACGGTGTACGTGGTCTCCGCCGGGTTCGAGCCGGTCACCGAGGTCTGGTCACGGCCGGTCGGGGTGGACGCCGGCCACACCGTCGCCATCCGGGCGGTGACGGACGCCCGGGGGCGGATCACCATGGACGCCGAGGGGTGCGGGGGCACGGGCGTCAACCGGGGCGAGGTCATCCCGTACGTCGAGGGCAAGCGCTGCTGGGTCAACGAGGAGATCTACGGGGTACGCGGCGCCGCCGCCTGGGAGCGGCAGGGGCCCGCCAGGCGGCCGGCGCTCGGAGCGGGCGACGCGGACACCGACGTCACCTTCGTGGGCGACGCCACCGGGCTGCGGGTGGTGCTCGACCGGCACAAGCCGGAGATCATGTGCCGGGCGCTCGACGACGCGGACGGCAGGTGGCTGGTCCAGCCCATGTTCATCGCGCCGCTGCCCGCGCCGGAGAGCGGCTACCCGTGCTCCACGACGGCGTTCGTCCGCCCCGACGGGAGCGGGGCGCCGGTGCGGCGGGACGACGGCACGGTCGTCCCCGACCAGCCGCGGGCGCCGGGCGGTCCCGTGCGACCGTGACCGGGGTGACCGGGGTGACCGGGGTGACCGGGGTGACCGGGGTGACCGAGGCGACCGGGTCGGCCGAGGCGACCGTGGCGGCCGTGGCGGCCGAGGCGACCGTGGCGGCCGTGGCGGCCGGGCGACCCTTACGGCCGGGGCCGCAGGCCGCCCCGCCTCAGGGCCGTCACGGCGGGGCGGTCCTCACGGCAGGGGCCGCAGGCCGCCCCGCCGTCCGCGCGGGTGCCCGCACGGCTCACAGGAACGTCATGCCCTCGCCGCGGTAGGTCGGCACCGTGCCGGTGACCCGGTCGCCCTCCACCAGATGCAGGGCGGCGAAGCGCTCGCACAGCTCGCCCGCCTTCGCGTGGCGGAACCACACCCGGTCACCGACCAGCAGGTCGTCCGCCGCCGACCCCAGCAGCGGCGTCTGCACCTCGCCGGCCCCCTCCATCGGGTCGTAGCGCAGCCCCTCCGGCAGATACGGCTGCGGGAGCCGGTCCCGCCCGGGGGCGCCGGAGGCCGGGTAACCGCCGCCCAGCACCGTCACCACGCCCACACCGGGACGCCGCACCACCGGCTGGGCGAACAGGGCGGCCGGGCGGGCCCGGAAGGACGTGTAGTCGTCGAAGAGCCGCGGCGCGAACAGGCCCGAACCGGCGGCCACCTCGGTGACCGCCTCCTCCGCGGCCGTGTGCTGCACGCTGCCGGTTCCGCCGCCGTTGACGAACTCCAGGTGCGGCGCCACCTCCCGCACCGCGCGGACCGCCGCCGCCCGGCGCGTCGCCAGCTCGCGGCGGGCGGCGGCCTGCATCAGCCGCACCGCCCGGGACTTCAGCGGCTTCCCGGCCACCGCGTCGCCCACCCCGGCGACGTGGCCCTCGTACGCCATCACGCCGACCAGGCGGAACCCGGGCCGCTCCGCCACCGCGCGGGCCAGTTCGGCCATCCGCTCGGGGGAGTGCAGCGGGGAGCGGCGGGCGCCCACCCGGACCCGTCCGCCCAGCAGCCGCAGGGAGGTGTCCAGCTCGACGCAGACGCGGACCGTCTCCCGGCCGCCGCCGCGCGCATCCTCGATCAGCCGCAGCTGCGCCGGGTCGTCCACCATCACCGTCACCGCGGCGGCCCGCTTCGGATCGGCGCACAGCTCGGCGAAGGCGGCCCGGTCCGCGGACGGGTAGGCGCACAGCACGTCCTCGAAGCCGGCCCGGGCCAGCCACAGCGACTCGGCCAGCGTGTACGACATGATCCCGGCGAACCCCGGCCGGGCCAGCACCCTCTCCAGCAGGGCCCGGCAGCGCACCGACTTGCTGGCCACCCGGACGGGCTTGCCGCCGGCCCGGCGGACCAGGTCGTCGGCGTTGGCGTCGAAGGCGTCCAGGTCGACGACGGCGAGGGGTGCTTCGAGATGTGCGGTGGCCCCGTCGAGACGGGCGCGATCGGCGGCTCGGGCTGTCATGGACGCAGACTGCCAGGCATGGCCACGCCAGGGTAGGGGGACGATCCGGGCAGATGCCGCGACCGTGAGAACCGGTTCCCGTGCCGGCGGCGTCTGGCCGTAGAGTGACGCGCACACCAGGCACGGAGGCGGGGGTGGAGATGAGCACGGAAGCGCGCCGTCCGGTTCCGCCGGTCAGGCCGCCGCACGACCCCTCGGCCTCGTCCATGCCCGCCGCTGCGCACCGCCGTGACGCCGGGGACCGGGCCGACGGCGCACCGCCCCCGCCCGCCGCGTCCGCCCGCTTCCCCGACGCGCCCCCGGCCGTCGGGTCCGGACCGACGGCGCAGGAGACCACCGTCCGGCTGCGGCGCGTGCCCCCCGGCCCCCCGACGCGCGCCGGCGCCACCGCCCGGCCCCCGTGGGGCCCGCCCGGCGCCCGGACCGCCGCGATCCCGCCCGTTCCGCTCCAGGCCCCCGGCGAGGCCCCCGGCCGGGTGCGCGGGCGGCTGGGCGCGGCGCTGGCCTGCGGCCTGCTGGGCACGGGCCTGCTGGCCGCCGGAGTCACCGCGGGTGTCACCGGCGGCGCGGACGGCCAGGAGGACACCTACGCCGAGGCCCGCGACCTGTGGCGCACCACCCCCGTCGACGAGCTGTTCCCGCCCTCGGTCAAGGGCGACGGCCTCGGCCCCGGCGGCGCCGACCGCACCTGGAACCGGATCGCCGTCGCCCCCGAGAGCGGCTGCTCCGACGCCTTCGACCCCGGGCTGCGCAAGACCCTCTCCCCGGTCGGCTGCGAGCGGCTGCTGCGCGCCACCTACACCGACGCCACCGGCAGTCACGTCGTCACCGTCGGCCTGCTGTTCACCGAGGCGGACGCGGAGGAGATGCGCGCCCTGCGGTCCCGGATCTCGGAGGACGGGCTGGACCGGCGGGCCGACCAGCTGCCCCGCCCCTACGCGGCCGAGGGGACCGCGGCCGAGGCGTTCGGGGAGGAGCAACGCGCCTCCTGGGCGGTGGACGTGCTCACCGAGGCGCCCGTCGTCGTCTACGCCGTCTCCGGCTGGGTGGACGCGCGGACGGTGGAGGAGCCGGTGCCCGCGCGGGAGGCACTGGAGGGCGACACGAAGACCGCCGCCGCCCAGGCCGGACTCGGCCACGACGCTGGCCGGCTGGCCGGCCTGTTCGCCCAGGACCTGCGCAAGACCGTCGCCCCGGCCCGGGAGACCCCCTCGTGACCGACGTGACCGACGCCTGCGGACCGACGTCCGCCGCATCCGCCGCCTCCGGCGAGGTCCGCGTGTCGCGCGCCTCCGGCGGGCCCGCTTCCGGCAGGCCCGCGCGCCGGGGCGGTCGCAGGAGCGCTGCCGTGGCCGCCGTCCTGGGGGCGGTGCTGGTGCTGCAGCCCGTCGCGGTGGCCCACGCCGACCTGATCCGGGACGGGCAGTGGGCGCTGCGCGAGCTGGGCGCGGAGCAGGCCTGGCAGACCACGCGCGGCGGGGGCGTCACCGTCGCCGTGCTGGACACCGGGGTGGACCCCGACCACCCCGACCTCGAGGGCAACGTCCTGGAGGGCAAGGACCTGGTCGGCTTCGGCGCCGGCCCGGGCGACGACTCCTGGGCGGGTCACGGCACCGCGATGGCGGGCATCATCGCCGGTCACGGCCACGGCTGGGGCAACGGCGACGGGGTGATGGGGCTGGCCCCCGACGCCCGGATCCTCCCGGTCCGGGTGATCCTGGAGGAGCGCGACCCACAGCTCGCCAAGGCCCGCCGCACGCGGGCCGACGCGCTGGCCGAAGGCATCCGGTGGGCCGTCGACCACGGCGCCGACGTCATCAACCTCTCCCTCGGGGACGACTCCAAGTCCGCGCACCCCGAGCCGGAGCAGGACGAGGCGGTCCAGTACGCGCTGGCCAAGGGGGTCGTGGTGGTGGCCTCCGCCGGCAACGGCGGCGAGTCCGGCAACCGGGTGTCCTACCCGGCCGCCTATCCGGGCGTCATCGCCGTGACGGCGGTCGACCGCGACGGCGAGCGGGCCGACTTCTCCACCAGCCGGTGGTACGCGACGGTGAGCGCGCCGGGCGTGGACGTGGTGACGGCCGACCCGGACGGGCAGTACTACGAGGGGTGGGGCACCAGCGCGGCGGCCGCCTGGGTGTCGGGGGCGGCGGCGCTGCTGAAGTCGGCGTACCCGGAGCTGTCGCCCGCCCAGGTGAAGCGGCTGCTGGAGGACACGGCGCGGGACGCGCCGGACGGCGGGCGGGACGACGCCCGGGGACACGGGCTGCTGGACCCCGTCGCGGCGCTGAAGGCGGCGGCGGAGACCGGGCCGGAGGAGCGGCGGGTGGCCGCGCAGCACGCCGACCGGTACTTCGGCGGCGGTCCCGATCAGGCGCCCGGCGCGTCGGCAGGCCCCGGGTGGGCCTTCCCGGCGGCGGGGGCGGGGGTGGTGCTGCTGGTCGGCGCGGTCGCCCTCGGCCGCGGTGGACGGCGGCCGGAGGACCACCCCCGAAGCCACCCCTGAGCGGCCGCGCACGGGCCCCGGTTCCCCGCCGCGCCGGCCGCGCACGGCTCCGGCCGCGCGGGAGCGGGAACACCCGCGGCCCGAACGCCCGCGGCCCGAACGCCCGCGGCCCGAACACCCGCGGGGCGGGCGGTGCGGAGCACGGCGGCCGCCGACCGGGCGCGGGCGGGGCGGGGATAGGGTCGGAGCGTGAACAAGAACATCCCGGACCCCGGCTTCGCGGACGACGACGGCTCCGCGGACCCGCGGCTCGCCGCCGCCCTGCAGGCATGGTCGAAGGACCGGACCGCACACGGCCCGGTGCTGGAGGCGCTGAGGAACGCCCGGCTCCTGGTTCCCGTGGTCGCCGTGCTCGGCGAGGTCGAGGAGGACGAGAACGGGCTGCGCCGCGAGAAGACCAGCGACATGGCCGTGCCCACCCTGAAGGCCGGCTCGCGCACCGCGCTCCCCGCCTTCACCTCCACCGAGGCGCTGGCCCTGTGGGACCCGGCCGCCCGCCCCGTCGCCGTCCCGCTGCACCAGGCGCTCCAGGCCGCCGCGCACGAGAAGGCGGACACCGTCGTCCTGGACATGGCCGGGCCGGTGGCCTACGAGCTGAACCGCCCGGCGCTGCTCGCGCTGGCCGAGGGCCGTACCTCACCCGACCCGCTGTCCGACCCCGCGGTCGCCGCGGCGGTCCGTGAGGTGGTCGCCGCCGAGTCCGGCGTGGAGCGGGCGTACCTGGTGCCGGGGGAGCGGGACGCGATGGTGGCGCTGGTGCTGGACGACCCGCAGGCCGCGCCCGTGGTGGTCCGCTCGGTCGCGGGCCGGCTCGCGACCGACGAGACGCTGAGGGCCCGCCTGCTGCGGGGCCTGGACCTGGCGGTGGTGCCGGCCGGGACCCCGCTGCCGGGCGAGCCCCTCTACGTGCGTCGGACGGGTTGACCGCGTCCGGCGGTCGGCCCCGGCGGCGGACCGCCGGACCACTCGATCGCCGGTCCGCCCGGCCGCCGGTCCGCCCGACGGCAGGACCGGCCGGATCGTGGGTCAGCCCCAGACGGGGCCCGTGTACTTCTCGCCCGGGCCCTGACCCGGCTCGTCCGGGACGACCGAGGCCTCGCGGAAGGCGAGCTGCAGCGACTTCAGGCCGTCCTTCAGCGGGGCGGCGTGGAAGGAGCTGATCTCGGTCGCGCTCGCGTCCAGCAGGCCGGCCAGGGCGGAGATCAGCTTGCGGGCCTCGTCCAGGTCCTTGTACTTGTCGCCTTCCTCGGTGAGGCCGAGGTGGACCGCGGCGGCGCTCATCAGGTTGACGGCGACCGTCACGATGACCTCGACGGCCGGAACCTCCGCGATGTCGCGGGTCATGGCGTCGAAGTCGGGCGTCTCGGCGTGCTCAGCGTGCTCACTCATGGGTCACACGATAGGCGCAGGTCCGCCGCCGCCCGCGCGGGGGAGTCCCGCGACGCCGGTGCCGCGGGACACCGGGTTAGCGCACCGTCCCGCCAGCTGCTAATCTTGTGTCCACGACCGGCCGGACACGTGCGTCGCGAGACCGCGGACCCGGCCCACAAGTGGAGTCCTTCGAACTCCCACCTGGCTGCCCTCCGGGCGGCGGGTCACCGGTCAGGCGACGACCGCCCGCCCAGGGCGTTGGTCGCCGATGCGCGCCCCGTGACGTTTCGCGGTGGTGCTCCGGTAGCAGTTCGAGGAGCCCCGCCTGTGAAACCGTGCGGGGCATTTTTCTTGCCCCGGCGCGGTTAGGTCCCACGAACACATAGACGTCCGCGGCTGTCACACCAGGCCGCCGCGTGGTGCTACCGAGGAGGATCCATCAGCGCCGAGCCCCGCATCAACGACCGGATTCGCGTTCCCGAGGTGCGACTTGTCGGTCCCAGCGGCGAGCAGGTCGGGATTGTCCCGCTTGCCAAGGCCCTGGAGCTTGCGCAGGAGTACGACCTGGACCTGGTCGAGGTCGCGGCGAACGCCCGTCCGCCCGTGTGCAAGCTCATGGACTACGGGAAGTTCAAGTACGAGTCGGCCATGAAGGCCCGTGAGGCGCGCAAGAACCAGGCGCACACGGTCATCAAGGAGATGAAGCTCCGGCCGAAGATCGACCCGCACGACTACGACACCAAGAAGGGTCACGTCGTCCGGTTCCTCAAGCAGGGCGACAAGGTCAAGATCACGATCATGTTCCGCGGTCGTGAGCAGTCCCGCCCCGAGCTGGGCTACCGACTGCTGCAGCGTCTCGCGGAGGATGTGGCTGACCTCGGGTTCGTGGAGTCGAACCCGAAGCAGGACGGCCGCAACATGATCATGGTTCTCGGTCCGCACAAGAAGAAGACCGAGGCGATGGCCGAGGCCCGTGAGGCCCAGGCGGCCCGCAAGGCGGAAGCGAAGGCCAACCCCGGCAAGTCGCAGAACGCCGCCGAGGCCGAGGCCCCCGCCGACGGCCAGGCCGAGGCTTCGTCCGACGCCTGATCTTCCCGGATTCACGTCCGGGGGTTTGTCCACCGAAAAACAGAGCGACGCTCCACCCGTGCCCGGCCTGGCAGCCGCGAGGCAGCCGCACCGGGCACCGGAGCGCCACCGACGAGGAGAGAACGGCGCTATGCCGAAGAACAAGTCGCACAGCGGTGCCAGCAAGCGCTTCAAGGTCACCGGCTCCGGCAAGGTGCTCCGTGAGCGCGCCGGCAAGCGCCACCTGCTCGAGCACAAGTCGTCCCGTCTGACGCGTCGCCTCACCGGCAACGCCGAGATGGCCCCGGGCGACGCCAAGAAGATCAAGAAGCTTCTCGGCAAGTGACGTCCCGGCGGCCCGCGCCGCCGAACGTCAGCCAGACCGGGACCCAGTCGTTTCCGGGCCGTGTGAGCATCGACCACGGCCCCGCTACAAGGAGTTAAAAAGTGGCACGCGTCAAGCGGGCAGTCAACGCCCACAAGAAGCGCCGGGCGATCCTCGAGCAGGCCTCCGGCTACCGCGGTCAGCGTTCGCGCCTGTACCGCAAGGCCAAGGAGCAGGTCACCCACTCGCTGGTCTACAACTACAACGACCGCAAGAAGCGCAAGGGCGACTTCCGTCAGCTGTGGATCCAGCGCATCAACGCCGCTGCCCGCGCCAACGGCATGACCTACAACCGCTTCATCCAGGGTCTGAAGGCCGCCAACGTCGAGGTGGACCGCAAGATCCTCGCCGAGCTCGCCGTCAACGACGCCACCGCGTTCGCGGCGCTGATCGAGGTCGCGCAGAAGGCGCTGCCCGCGGACGTGAACGCGCCGAAGGCCGCGTGACGTCTGCCGGTGACCACCGGCTGTGACACCCCGGACCCGCAGGCCTGACGGCCTGCGGGTCCGGACGTGTGTGGGGCCCGGCCCGGCGCCGCCGGGCGCCCGCCGCCCCCGCCGACCGCGCAGCTCCCTCACTCCTGTCCCGACGCCCGCGTCGCGACGCCCGTGTCCCGACGCCACGCACCCCGAAAGTGAGTCCATGCCCTCCGCAGCCCCCGAGCTGATCTCCCCCCGTTCCCCGCGCGTGAGCGCCGCCCGACGGCTGGCGAAGCGGAACTTCCGGGGCAAGGAGCGGCTGTTCCTGGCCGAGGGCCCGCAGGCGGTCCGGGAGGCCGCGGCGCACCGCGGCGACGACGGCACGCCCACCCTCACCGAGCTGTTCACCACCCCCGAGGCCGCCGACCGCTACCCCGACATCGTCGGCGACGCCCGCGCGGCCGGCGCCCGGGTGCACCTGGCGGACGAGCAGGTGATCGCCGACATCTCCACCACGGTCACCCCGCAGGGCCTGGTCGGCGTCTGCCGCTTCCTGGACACCCCGTTCGAGGAGATCCTCCGCGCCCGCCCCCGGCTGGTCGCCGTGCTCGCCAACGTCCGCGACCCCGGCAACGCCGGCACCGTGCTGCGCTGCGCCGACGCGGCCGGCGCCGAGGCCGTGGTGCTCACCGACGCCTCCGTGGACCTCTACAACCCCAAGGCCGTCCGCGCCTCCGTCGGCTCCCACTTCCACCTGCCGGTGGCGGTGGGGGTGCCCGTGGAGGTCGCCGTCGCCGGGCTCAAGGAAGCCGGCGTGAGCGTCCTGGCCGCCGACGGCGCGGGCACCCACGACCTGGACCACGAGCTGGACACCGGCTCCATGGGCGGCCCCACCGCCTGGGTCTTCGGCAACGAGGCGTGGGGCCTGCCGGAGGAGACCCGCGCGCTCGCCGACGCCGTGGTCCGCGTCCCGATCCACGGCAAGGCGGAGAGCCTCAACCTCGCCACGGCCGCCGCCGTGTGCCTCTACGCCTCCGCCCGTGCACAGCGCGCCGCCGGAGGGTGCCGCTCCGTCACCGACAGCTAGTAGGGTGACTGCCTCGGGGGCCCTGACCAACAGGCAGAGGTGGGTACGGGGATGAGCGTCGGCACCAGTACACCAGCGGGGAAGCCGTCCGGCACCGCGCCGGGCGCGTCGCCTCCGCGCGAGAACGCGCCCGCCCCTTGCCCGATGGCCCCCGACGACCTGCCCGACGGCATGGTCGTCGCCGACGAGCGCGGCCGGGTGGTCTGCTTCAACGCCGCCGCCGAGCGGATCACCGCCACCCCGGCCGACGAGGCCCTCGGCCTCTCCCTGGAGCGCGCCCTGCCGCTGGAGGACCTGGAGGGCCGCCGCTGGTGGCGGCTGACCGACCCCTACGACGGCCTCGCCACCCGCACCCGCCAGCCCGAGCGCAACCTGCTCCTGCCCGGCGGCCGTGAGGTGCTGGTCTCCGCCCGCTACGTCCGCGAGCGGCCCACCGGCCCCGTGCGCCGGGTGGTGGTGTGCCTGCGCGACACCGAGGCCCGCCGCCGCACCGAACGCAGCCACGCCGAGCTGATCGCCACCGTCGCCCACGAACTGCGCTCGCCGCTGACCTCCGTCAAGGGGTTCACCGCCACCCTGCTCGCCAAGTGGGAGCGCTTCACCGACGACCAGAAGCGGCTGATGCTGGAGACCGTCGACGCCGACGCCGACCGGGTCACCCGCCTGATCGCCGAACTCCTCGACATCTCCCGCATCGACTCCGGCCGCCTGGAGCTGCGCCGCCAGCCCGTCGACATCGCCGCCGCCGTCGACCGCCACATCCAGGCGTACGTCGCCGCGGGCCAGAGCCCGGACCGGTTCCGGCTGCACGTGGAGCGGCCGCTGCCGGGCCTGTGGGCCGACCCCGACAAGGTCGACCAGGTCCTCGGCAACCTGCTGGAAAACGCCGTGCGCCACGGCGAGGGGACTGTCACCATCGAGATCACGGCCCAGGCACCGACCCGCGAGGGGGAGGAAGCCACCACGTCGGTCACCGTGAGCGACGAGGGCCACGGCATCCCGGAGGAGTCCATGAACCGCGTCTTCACCCGCTTCTGGCGGGGCAGCAAGCGCGGCGGCACCGGCCTCGGGCTCTACATCGTCAAGGGCATCGTCGAGGCCCACTCCGGTGTCATCACGGTCGGGCGGGCCGCCTCCGGCGGCGCCCAGTTCCGATTTACCCTGCCCGTGGGCACCCCGGCGTACCTTCTCTGAGAGGTCACCGACGCCGGACCGCGGCCCACGGGCGCGATCGCACATACCCGCCCCGTTAGACTCGGCCCTTGGCACCTTTGTGTCCCCGTTTCCGGGACACGCCGTCCCGCCACCGGGACGTCGGACCGGGACAGGCCGTCCCAGCGGGGCCACTCCAGCCAGCCAATCGGAAGAGCACGGGAAGAGATGTCGGCACCGAATAAGTCGTACGACCCGGTCGAGGTCGAGGCGTTGAAACCGGAAAACATCGAGCGCATGCGGGACGAGGCGCTCGCCGCCTTCGCCGCCGCCGACTCGCTCGAGGCCCTCCAGGAGGCGAAGACCGCCCACGCCGGCGGCACCTCGCCGCTGGCTCTCGCCAACCGCGAGATCGGCGCCCTGCCGCCGCAGGCCAAGGCCGAGGCGGGCAAGCGCGTGGGCCAGGCCCGCGGCGCGGTCAACAAGGCCCTCGCCGCCCGTCAGGCGGAGCTGGAGGCCGAGCGCGACGCCCGTGTCCTGGTCGAGGAGTCGGTGGACGTCACCCTCCCCCACGACCGCGTCCCGGCCGGCGCCCGCCACCCGCTGACCACCATGATGGAGCGCGTCGCCGACGTCTTCGTCTCCATGGGCTACGAGATCGCCGAGGGCCCCGAGGTCGAGGCGGAGTGGTTCAACTTCGACGCCCTGAACTTCGGCCCGGACCACCCGGCCCGGCAGATGCAGGACACCTTCTTCGTCAACGGCCCCGAGAGCGCCAAGGGCGAGTCCGGCGTCGTGCTGCGCACCCACACCTCCCCCGTGCAGGCGCGCGCGCTGCTCGACCGCGAGCCGCCGGTCTACGTGGTCTGTCCCGGCCGCGTCTACCGGACCGACGAGCTGGACGCCACGCACACCCCGGTCTTCCACCAGATCGAGCTCCTCGCCGTCGACGAGGGCCTGACCATGGCGGACCTCAAGGGCACCCTGGACCACATGGTGCGGGCGCTGTTCGGCGCGGACATGAAGACCCGGCTGCGGCCGAACTTCTTCCCCTTCACCGAGCCGTCCGCCGAGATGGACATGCTCTGCTACGTCTGCAAGGGCGAGTCGATCGGCAACCCCGACCGGCCCTGCCGCACCTGCTCCAGCGAGGGCTGGATCGAGCTGGGCGGCTGCGGCATGGTCAACCCGCGGGTGCTCACCGCCTGCGGCGTCGACCCGGAGAAGTACAGCGGCTTCGCCTTCGGGTTCGGCATCGAGCGGATGCTGATGTTCCGCCACAACGTCGAAGACATGCGAGACATGGTCGAGGGTGACGTCCGGTTCACCCGGCCGTTCGGGATGGAGATCTGATGCGGGTCCCGCTTTCTTGGCTGCGGGAGTACGTCGACCTGCCGGCGACTCAGACCGGGCGCGACGTCCAGGCCAAGCTCATTTCGGCCGGTCTGGAGGTCGAGACGGTCGAGCAGCTCGGCGCCGACCTCAAGGGTCCCCTGGTCGTCGGCCAGGTGCTGACCATCGAGGAGCTGGAGGGCTTCAAGAAGCCGATCCGCTTCTGCACCGTCGACGTCGGCCAGGCCAACGGCACCGGTGAGCCCCAGGAGATCGTCTGCGGCGCCCGGAACTTCTCCGTCGGCGACAAGGTCGTCGTGGTCCTGCCCGGCGCCACGCTGCCCGGCGGCTTCCAGATCGCCGCGCGCAAGACCTACGGCAAGACCTCGCACGGCATGATCTGCTCCACCGACGAGCTCGGCATGGGCGACGACGGCACCCACGGCATCATCGTCCTGCCGCCCGAGCACGAGGCGGGCACCGACGCCGTCGAGCTGCTCGAGCTGGTCGACGAGGTCCTCGACATCGCCGTCACGCCCGACCGCGGCTACTGCCTGTCGATGCGCGGTGTCGCCCGCGAGACCGCCACCGCCTACGGCCTGCCGCTGCGCGACCCGGCGCTGCTCGACGTGCCCGCGCCCAACGCGTTCGGCTACCCCGTCCAGATCACCGACCCGCACGGCTGCGACCGGTTCGCCGCCCGCACCGTCACCGGCATCGCGCCGGGCACCCGGTCCCCGATCTGGCTGCAGCGCCGCCTCCAGAAGGCGGGCATGCGCCCGATCTCGCTGGCCGTCGACATCACCAACTACGTGATGCTGGAACTCGGCCAGCCGCTGCACGCCTACGACCGCACCCGCGTCCAGGGCGCGATCGGGGTGCGCCGCGCCGAGAAGGGCGAGCAGCTCACCACGCTCGACGGCGTCACCCGCACCCTCGACCCCGAGGACCTGGTCATCGCCGACGACCGCGGCCCGATCGGCCTCGCGGGCGTCATGGGCGGCGCCGACACCGAGATCGGCGACGGTGTGGAGAGCCACACCACCGAGGTGGTCATCGAGGCCGCGCACTTCGACCCGATCGCCATCGCCCGCACCGCGCGCCGGCACAAGCTGTCCAGCGAGGCCTCCCGCCGCTTCGAGCGCGGCGTCGACCCGCTGGCCGCGGCCGCCGCCGCGCAGCGCACCGTCGACCTGCTGGTGCTGCTGGCCGGCGGCACCGCCGACGCCGGTGTCACCGAGGTCGTCGCGCCCTCCGCGCCCGCCACCATCGCCATCCCCGCCGACCACCCCGACAAGGTGGCCGGCATGGCGTACGGGCGGGAGACCGTGGTGCGCCGCCTCCAGGAGATCGGCTGCGACGTCTACGGCCAGGACGAGCTGGTCGTCACGGTGCCGTCGTGGCGGCCCGACCTGACCGACCCGAACGACCTCGCCGAGGAGGTCATCCGGCTGGAGGGCTACGAGAACCTGCCCTCCACGCTGCCGAAGCCGCCGGCCGGCCGCGGGCTCACCGACCGCCAGCGGCTGCACCGCCGGATCGGCCGCGCGCTGGCCGCCGCCGGCTACGTCGAGGCGCCGAACTACCCGTTCATGGGCACCCACGTCCTCGACCAGCTCAACGTCCCCGCCGACGACCCGCGGCGCACCCTCGTCACCCTGGCGAACCCGCTCTCCGACGAGGAGCCGGCGCTGCGCACCACGCTGCTGCCGGGCCTGCTGGGCGCGCTGCGGCGCAACGACGGCCGCGGCTCGCACGACCTCGCGCTCTTCGAGACGGGCCTGGTCTTCCACCCGAAGGCCGAGCGGAGCGTCGCCGGCATCCTGCCGGTGGACCGCCGTCCCGCCGACGAGGACATCGCCGGCCTCCAGGCCGCGCTCCCCGACCAGCCCAAGCACGCCGCGGTCGTCCTTGCCGGCGCCCGCGAGCAGGCCGGCTGGTGGGGCAAGGGCCGTCCGTCCGACTGGGCCGACGCCGTCGAGGCGGCCCGGATCCTCGCCCGTGAGGCGGGGACCGAGCTGATCGTCCGCAACGGCCGGTACGAGCCGTGGCACCCGGGCCGCTGCGCCGAGCTGGTGGTGGCGGCCGGCGGCGAGGAGCGCGTGATCGGCCACGCCGGCGAGCTGCACCCCGGTGTGCTGAAGACGCTGGGCCTGCCCGCCCGGACCTGCGCCATGGAGATCGACCTGGACGCGCTGGAGCGCGCCTCGGCCGGCCCGGTGACCTCGCCGCGGATCTCGGCGATGCCGGTCGCCACGCAGGACGTCGCGCTCGTCGTCGACCAGGCGGTCCCGGCCGCCGAGGTCGAGGCCGCGCTGCGTGAGGGCGCCGGCGAACTGCTGGAGGCCATCCGGCTGTTCGACGTCTACCGCAACGAGGAGCAGCTGGGCGACGGCCGCAAGTCCCTCGCCTACGCGCTGCGCTTCCGCGCCGCCGACCGCACGCTGACCGCGGACGAGGCCTCGGCCGCCCGCGACGCCGCGGTGGCCACGGCTGCGGAGCGCTTCGGCGCCGTGCTGCGCGGGGCGTAGTACCCCTCCGCACACCGAACGCGGGCCCGTCCTCCTCACCGGAGGGCGGGCCCGCGGGCGTCCCAGGGAAGGGAGACGGCGGGCCGGCGTCGGTGGCGTGAGGGGGGAAGACGGCGGCCCGCCGAGGGACCAGGGAACCGTCCGGCCCCGGCGTGGCGGAAGGGTGTGCGCCGGGCGGGCAGGGGCGTTCGCTTCGCACCCCGTGTGAAGCCGGACCCACTACCCTGGCGTGACCGAGGCACCGGAGGGCACCCACATGACCCCGAGACAGCCCAACACCCTGCTGGACGCGCTCCTCGACGAGGCGGGCGTCTCGCACGCCGGTCTGGCGGCCCGCGTGAACGCCGCCGGGCAGGCCCGCGGACTCCGGCTCCGCTACGAGCACACCGCGGTGGCCCGCTGGCTCAAGGGCCAGCGCCCCCGCGGCCAGGTCCCCGACCTGATCTGCGAGGTGCTCTCGGTCCGCCTGCGCCGCCAGGTCACCCTGGACGACATCGGCCTCGGTGTCCCCGGCGCGCCCGCCTCCCCGCACACCGGCTCCCTGTCCGGCTTCGTGGACCGCGCCACCGCGCTGTGGCGCTCCGACGAACTCCAGCGGCCGCACGTCCTCGGCGCCCCCGCCGTCACCGGGACGCCCGCCGTGATGCCCGTGTGGGAGTGGGAGAACCCGCCCGAGGACACCGACGTCTCCCGCGGCGGACAGCACCGCGTCTCGCCGGACGACATCGAGATGCTGCGCGCCGCCCGCACCCACTACGAGCACATGTACCGCAAAGCCGGCGGGGTGGCCACCCGCGCCCGGGTGGTCGGCTTCCTCAACAACGAGGCCGCGCCCCTGCTGCGGGGCAGCTACCCCGACGCCACCGGGCGCCAACTGCACCGTGCCACGGGCGCGTTGGTGGCCGTCGCGGGGATCTGCGCCTACGACTCGGACGCCCAGGGGCTCGCCCAGCGCTACTTCCACCAGGCGCTGCGGCTGGCCAAGTCCAGCGGCGACCGGGGCCTGGGCGCCTACGTCATCGCCCTGCTCGTCAACCAGGCGCTGTTCATGCGGGAGTTCCGTCAGGCCGTGGCGTTCGCGGAGGCCGCGTTACGCACGGCCGGGCGGCACATCACCCCGGCCCTCGCCTCCGACCTGTACGCCATGCAGGCCAAGGCGTACGCGCACCTCGGTGACGGAACCGGTGCGCTCTCCTGCATCCGGCGGGCCGAGGAGGCCGCGGAACGCATCCACCGCGTCCAGGAACCGGACGAGACCGGCTATGTCCAGCCCGGCCTGGTCAACGTCCAGGTGGCGGAGGCACTGCTCAGCCTGGGCGACCTGACCGCCGCCGGGGAGCACGCCGAGGCGGCCGTCGGCACCCCCGCGCACGACCGCGGCCGGGTGCACCGGCTGGCCATGCTCAGCCAGATCGAACTCCGCCGCGGCGACGCCGACAAGGCCGTGGCCACCGCCGCGGCGATGGCGCGGCTGGCCCGCGGCATGGAGTCCCAGCGGCTGCGGGACCGGCTCCGCACCGTCCGCGAACACCTGCTGCGCAGCGACTGCGCGGGAACCGGCGAGGCGGCCGAGCTCATCGACCTCGCCCTGCGGGTGCCGCTCCCGTAGCCGGCCGCGCCGCTCCGCGCACGCCCTCCCGCGCCCCTCGGGCCACTGCTGCCGCTCCCCGTGCTGCTGCGATATTGCCACTCATTCGTCGAACACCGTCGAAAGGTGGCAGAAAGATGCAGTGGGCGAAACTGAGCGAACAGCCGGTGTACGGAAACCGCTGGTTCGACGTCAACCTGGCCGATGTCCGGCTGCCCGACGGCCGGCACCTGGACCACTACCTGATCCGGATGCGGCCCGTCGCCGTGGCCACCATCGTCAACGACGCCGACGAGGCGCTGCTGCTGTGGCGGCACCGCTTCATCACCGACAGCTGGGGCTGGGAACTGGCCGCCGGGGTGGTCGAGGACGGTGAGGACCTGGCCGTCGCCGCGGCACGGGAACTGGAGGAGGAGACCGGCTGGCGGCCCGGACGGCTGCGCCACCTGATGAGCGTGGAGCCCAGCAACGGGCTCACCGACGCCCGGCACCACATCTACTGGTCGGACACCGGCGAGTTCGCCGGCCACCCCGTGGACGACTTCGAGTCGGACCGCCGCGAGTGGGTCCCGCTCAAGGTCGTCCCGGACCTGATCGCCCGGGGCGAGGTCCCGGCTGCCAACATGGCGGCCGCCCTCCTGCTCCTCCACCACCTGCGCCTGGCCCACGACACCGCGGACTGACGTCCACCGCCCCGCCGCCCCGCCGCCCCGCCGCCCCGCCGCCCCGTGCCGCCTTCGGCCCGGGACACGGGACGGCGGGTGCGCGCCCTTGGCCGCGCGAGGCGGCGGAACGCGGTCACTCGGGCTCCGTGCCGGCCGCCGCCCCGCCCGCGGGTTCGCGTTCCCCCGCCGCCAGCGGGGAGCGGGCGAGCACCACGCAGCCGACGGCGATCAGGGAGAGCCCCGCCAGCTGCGGCAGCAGCCACCAGCCGGTGCGCACGTGCTCCCCGAAGAGGGTCACCCCGTAGCAGACGCTGATCAGCGCGTCGCCGAGGGTGAGCATCGGCTGCACCGCCACCAGCGAGCCCGCCTGGAGCGCGTTCTGCAGCAGGAACAGCGCGCCCACCCCCACCACGGCGGTGGCGTAGACCTGCCACGACGTCAGCAGCGCCGCCACGCCCCCGCTGTCCAGCCGTGCCATCGCGTCCTTCATCAGCGCGGCGGTCAGCGAGTACCCGCAGGCGGCGGCGAGGCCCAGCAGGGCCGCCCGGAGGTCGCCCCGGGCGGTCCGCGCGGCGGTGAGCAGGGCGGCCTCGAACGCCGCGGTCGCCACCAGCGCGGCGACCCAGGTCCCGCCGTCCACGCCGCCGTGCCCGCCGACCGGGTCGGCGGCGGCCAGGCCGACGGCCAGCCCGCACGTCACCGCGGCCACGCCCGCCCACAGGCGGGGCCGCACCGCGGTGCGGGTGAGCAGCCCGGCGATCAGCAGGGTCGCCGGCAGCTCCAGCACGAAGATGGGCTGGACCAGCGCGATGGGCCCGGTGGACAGGGCCACCGCCTGGCAGACGGCGGCCACGATCACCAGGCCGATGCCCGCCAGCCACACCTTCTGGCGCAGCAGCCGCCCGAAGAGCGACAGCCGCATCGCCTGCTCGTCGGGGATCGTCCGGGCCGCCTGCCGCTGGAACACCGTCGCCGTCGCGTTGCTCAGCGCGGTGAGGACGGCGAAGAGAACACTGATCACCCGCACCATCATCGGGGCGGTCGGCTCCGCGCGCGTGGTGCGGCGGGCAGTCGGGGGGCGTCAGCGGGCCAGCGCCTGCCAGAGCGCCAGTGCCAGCGCGCCGACGGACGCCAGGGTCGCCACCGCGCGCAGCGGCCAGCGGTTGCGCTCCAGCGCGGTCACCCGGGCGGCGAGCGCGTCCAGTTCCTTCGCCGTCTCCTCGGCGCGATGGCCGAGCAGGGCCAGCCCGCCGTCGACGCGGGCCTGCGCCACGTCGCAGCTGCGCCGCAGCTCGGCCACCTCCTTGTGCACCACCGGCGGTTCGGGGGTGGTGTTCACCGTGTGCTCCCTTCCCTCGCAGACGTCCGGCCTCCGCCGGCCGATCGTCGTACCGGCAGTCAACAGCGCCGGGCCGGGGAGCGGGAGAGTGTGCGGGTGGCATATGCGCACCCCCGGCTCACACGGAGTGTGAAACGCGGTCACTCCGTGTCACTGTGACGGATCACCAGCACCGGGCAGGCGGCGTGCTGGACGCAGTGCTGCGACACCGACCCCAGCAGCAGCCCGGAGAAACCGCCGAGCCCCCGGTTGCCGACCACCAGCAGGTCCGCGCCCCGGGAGGCGGCGATCAGCGCGCCGGCCGCGGTGTCGTGCCGCACCTCGGCGCGGACCTCGACCGGCGGCCGGGTGCCCAGGACCTCGCCGACGGTCCTCTCCAGCTCCGCCCGGGCACGTTCCTCCAGGGCCGCCGCGTCGCCGGTCGGCGGGGGCAGCCAGCCCAGGCTGCCGTAGTAGTTCGGGACGTCCCAGGCGCTCACCGCCACGACCACGCCCGCGGTGAGCCGCGCCTGCCGCGCCGCCCACCGCAGGGCCTCCCTCGACGGCTCCGAACCGTCGACCCCGACCACGATGCGGCCCGGTTGCTCCCGCTGATCAGCCATCGCTCCTCCTCGCCCCGGCGGACGACCGCCGGACGACGTGTCATGAGGTGGCAAACAGTACATTTCCGGCCCGTGGCCGGCTCACCTCACACGAACAGGACGCTGGAGGCCGCGGGGACGTCGAGGGCCCCGGCCCGCCGCGGCACCCCCTCCTCGTCGAGGTCGAACCAGGTCACGTCACCCGAGCGCTCGTTGGCCGCGTAGAGCCGCTCACCGGACGGGTGCAGCACCAGATCGCGCGGCCAGGAACCGCCGCACGGGACCGACGTGAGGACCTCCAGCCGCTCGCCGTCCTCGGCCACCGCGAGCACCACGATGGTGTCCGTGCCGCGCACCGCCGCCCACAGGCGGCGGCCGTCGAGGGAGATGACGGGGGCGGACGGCTGCGCGTGGTCCTCGGCGCCGTCCGGGCCGAGCGGGAACTCGCCCACCGGCCGCAGTTCCCCGCCCGCCGAGTCCCACCGGCACACGGTGACCACCGGCCGCAGCTCGCCGAGCACGTACACGTGGGTCCCGCGCGGGTGCACCACCAGGTGGCGCGGACCGGTACCGGGCGGCAGCGCGACGTCGGCGTGGAGGCGGAGCCCGCCGGTGGCCGGGTCCAGCTCGCAGACCCGCACCGAGTCGGTGCCGAGGTCGACGTTCAGCACCCAGCGGCCCGACGGATCGGGCACCACCACCTGATGGGCGTGCGGGCCCTCCTGGCGCTCCGCGTCCGGCCCCGACCCCGCGTTGCGCAGCACGCCGCTCGGCGACCCGGGGGAGCCGTCGGCGGCCAGCGGCAGCGCGGTGACGCTTCCGGAGCTGTAGTTGGCCGTCACCAGGTGGTCCCCGAGCACGGCGAGGTGCGTGGGATCCGCGCCGCCCACCGGCGCCGGCTCGCCGACCGGCACCGGGGACGCCCCCGCGACGTCGTACGCGGCCACCGCCCCCTGCGCCGTCTCCGACACGCAGTACAGCACCGGCCCGCCGCCGCTGCGGCCGACCGCCAGGTAGGAGGGGTTGGGCACGGTGGCGACGGCGGCCGTCGGGGTCAGGGCGCCGGTGGCGGGATCCACGGCGGCCTGGACGATCCCCCGCCCGCCGCTCGTCGTGAACGAACCGATGAAAGCCCTCTGGGCGCCTGTGCTCGTCATGACGGTCAGCCTAGGAGCCGCGCCGACGGACCGCCCGGGGGATCCAGCCCCCGAGATGCCCCGGACGCACCAACCGTCACGGGGACCGTTTGCGGCCGGATCCGCCCTCGGTGAGGGTGAGGAGGACACGCTCGCGCACCCGCGGGCAGGGACGTGAGGGAGGAGACGGCATGAGCGACGCCCACCCGTCCGGCACCGGCCTCCGGGACGGCACGCCGCAGGACCCGCTCCCCGCACGCACCGCGCCGACGGCCGGAGCCCCGACGGGTGACCTTGCCGCCGCCGGGTGGACGGAGGGCCGTCCCCGATGACGATCCGACGACTCGCCGTCTTCGGCGGAACCGGTGACCTGACCGGCCGTTACCTCCTGCCGGCCCTGGCCGCCCTGCACGCCGCCGGCCACCTCGACGACCGGTTCACCATGACCGCCGCCAGCCGGGAGGACCAGGACGGCGCCCAGTACCGGGAATGGGCCGCCGCCCAGTTGCGGCGCCACGCGGCGCACCTGCCCGACCGCTCCGTCCGGGCCGTCACCGCCGCCTGCGACTACCGCAAGGCCGACGTCACCGACCCCGCCGAGGTGGCCGCCGTCGTCGCGGGCGACGACCCCGTCGCCGTCTACCTCGCCCTGCCGCCCTCGCTCTTCGCCGCCACGGTGACCGCCCTGCACGACGCCGGACTGCCCGAGGGCAGCCGGATCGTGATGGAGAAACCGTTCGGCGAGAGCCTCGCCGACGCCGAGGAACTCAACCGGCTGCTCGCCGACGTGCTGCCCGAGCAGGCAGTCTTCCGCGTCGACCACTTCCTCGCCATGACCACCGTGCAGAACCTGCTCGGCAGCAGGCTCGCCAACCGGGTCCTGGAACCGATCTGGAACGGCACGCACATCGCCGAGGTCGACATCGTCTGGGACGAGACCCTCGCCCTGGAGGGCCGCGCCGGCTACTACGACCACGTCGGCGCGCTCAAGGACATGATCCAGAACCACCTCCTCCAGATCCTGTGCCTGGTCGCCATGGAGCCGCCGCTCACCCTCGGGGAACGCGACCTGCGCGACCGGAAGGTGGACGTGCTGCGCTCGGTGCGGCGCCTGACCGACGCCGACGTGGTGCACCGCACCCGCCGCGCCCGCTACGCGGCCGGCCGCGGCGGCGACCACGACGTGCCCGCCTACACCGAC
Source organism: Streptomyces abyssomicinicus (assembly GCF_008974245.1). GTDB lineage: Bacteria > Actinomycetota > Actinomycetes > Streptomycetales > Streptomycetaceae > Streptomyces > Streptomyces abyssomicinicus. Next base: position 177,312 of record NZ_BBZI01000012.1, read on the forward strand.
GAGGAGGGCGTGGACCCGTCGCGCCGCACCGAGACCTTCGCGGAGGTCGAACTCGAGCTGGACAGCTGGCGCTGGGCCGGCACCAGGTTCCGGCTGCGCACCGGCAAGGCGCTCGGCCGGGACCTCATGGAGGTCGCGGTGCGGTTCCGTCCCGTCCCGCACCTGCCGTTCGGGCAGGACGAGGACGTCCGGCCCAACGTGTTGAGGTTCGGGCTGGACCCGGAGAGTCTGAGCCTGGACATGAACGTCGTCGGCTCGCAGGTGGGCAGTCTCACGCAGGTCGCGCTGAGCGCCCGGATGGACCCGCCCGACCTGCCCGCCTACGGCAGCCTGCTGCTGGACGTACTGCGCGGCGACCCCGCGCTCTCCCTCCGCGGCGACGAGGCCGAGGAGGCGTGGCGGGTCGTCGAGCCGGTCCTGTCCGCCTGGGAGCGGGGGCTGGTTCCGCTGGAGGAGTACCCGGCCGGCTCCGACGGGCCGCTGCGCCGGGACACGCCCGAGCGGCGGGACGACCTGCTCCACCAGGACGCGGTGCTGCCGCCGTGACGCCGGGTCCCGCGCACGCGTCCGGCCCCGGTGCGCCGTGCGTCGTGGTGATCGGGGTCTCCGGCGTGGGCAAGACCACCGTCGCCCGTCTCCTGGCCGAGCGGCTCGGCCTGCCGTTCGCCGAGGCGGACGACTTCCACCCGCCCGGGAACATCCGCAAGATGTCCTCCGGCGTGCCCCTGGACGACGAGGACCGGGTGTCCTGGCTGGAGTCCGTCGGCCACTGGCTGAAGACCCACGAGACCTCGGGCACCGGCGGATCGGTCGCCTGCTCCGCCCTGCGGCGGCGTTACCGCGACGCCCTGCGCTCCGCCTGCCCCTCCGCCCTGTTCCTCCACCTCACCGCCGACCGCGACCTCCTCGCCGCCCGGCTCCACGACCGCACCGGCCACTTCATGCCGGAGACCCTGCTCGACTCCCAGCTCGCGGTGCTGGAACCCCTCGAGCCCGACGAACGCGGCGCCACCCTGGACGCGGCGCGGCCCCCCGAGGCGATCGTCCACGAGGCCGCGGAACTGATCAGGCGCGCCTGACGGCGGAAGCCGCGTGAGGGGGCGTCACCCGGACGGTCCTCGTACGGTCGCCCGGCCCTGGCCCGGGGCCCACGCTGTGACCGTGGCGGAAAACGCAGCCGCTGGTTCCGCACCAGAACGAAAGGTGACAGCCATGGCGGGCATCCCCGGTGAGGTGCGACACGACAGGAACGGGTCCGGCGACGGCAGACGGCCGTCCACACCAGGACAGTTCGCGGGCATCGGCATGGTGCTCAGCGGTGTGCTGAGCATCCTCCAGGGTGTCGCCGGCATCGCCCGCGATCGCCTCTTCGGCACGCCGCTGCACTACGAGTACCGTTTCGACCTCACGTCCTGGGGCTGGATCCACCTGGTGCTGGGCGTCGCCCTGCTGGTGGGCGGAGTCGCCCTCCTCGGCCGCGTCTCCTGGGCCCGCCCCGCGGGCCTGGCGCTCGCCGCGATCAGCCTGGTCAGTCAGTTCATGTTCATCCCGTACTACCCCATCTGGTGCATCGCCGTGATGATCCTGGACCTCATGGTCCTGTGGACGCTGGCCCGGCTCGCCGACTGACCCGGGGCGGGGAGCCCTGCCGCCGCGCGCGGGCGGGGGCCGGACGCACGCCACGACACCCGCGCCGCGCACGCGCGCCCACCCCCCCCCGCCCCCCGCACCGCGGCCGGGGGCGGTCCCTCAGGCGTCGACCGGCTCGCGCCGGGCGGAGGTCCGGCCGGACGCGGCGATCCGCGCGGCCCGGTCCGGCATCGTGAAGGCGAACACCGCCGCGAGGGCGGCGACCACCGCGAGCACCAGGTAGGCGTCCTGGAAGGCGGAGACCGGCGGGTGGGCGTCGGCGCCCGTGCCGACCGCGGCGACCGAGGCCAGGACCGCGATGGCCACCGCGGGGGCGGCCGCGCCGGAGGCCTGCCGGACCACCGTGTTGAGGGTCGCCGCATGGGAGACGTCCGCCTGGGCGATCCCGGTGAACGACGCGACCGTGGTGGGCATGAACACCCCGCCCATCGCCGCCCCGAGCAGGAACATCAGCCCCCGGAACGTCCACAGTGAGGAGTCCGCGTCCAGCCGTGAGAAGGCGACCAGCACCAGGGCGACGCCGACCAGACCGAAACCGGCGAGACGGCGCGGGCCGATCCGGGCGTAGAGCGGGGAGACGACCTGCATGGTGAGCAGCACGCCGAGCGCCTCGGCGAAGGTGCTGGAACCGGACTCCCAGGCGCTCAGCCCCAGACCCTGCTGGAGGAAGAGCGGACCGAGGAACATCGCGCCCATGAAGGCGAGGAAGCCGAGGAAGGCCGTGATGTTGGTGTCGCGGAAGAGCCGGTCGGTGAACAGCCGGACCCGCAGCGCCGGTTCGGGCACCCGGAGCTCCACGGCCACGGCGGCGGCCAGCAGGACCGCGCCGCCGACCAGGCCGGCCAGCACCGGCAGGCTGCCCCAGCCCATCTCGGCGCCCTCGCTGACGCCGAACATCAGCCCCGCGGTGCCGAAGGCGGTGAGCACCAGACCGGGGACGTCCAGCCGGCCGGGGACGTGGTCGCGGTGCTGCTGGAGGAAGAGGAGACCGAAGACGAGCACGGCGATGCCGATCGGCACGTTGGCGTAGAAGACCCAGCGCCAGTTCATGTGGTCGACGAGCCAGCCCGCCCCCATCGGGGCCAGGGCGGGCGCCACCTGCTGCGGGATGATCATGTAGCGGGAGACCTTGACCTGTTCGGACAGGCTGAAGGTCCGGTAGAGCAGGGCGCCGCTGACGGGCAGCAGGATGCCGGCGGCCAGGCCCTGGAGGGCCCGCCAGACGACGAGTTCGCCGAGCGATCCGGCGAAGCCGCAGAGTCCTGACGCGGCGGTGAAGACGGCGAACGAGACGAGGATGGTGCGGCGTCCGCCGAAGCGGTCGCCGAGCCAGGCCGAAAGGGGCACGGCGAGGCCGACGCAGACCGGGTACACCACCACGACGGCGTCGAGGCCGGAGGTGGCGAGACCGAAGTCGCGTCCGATGGAAGGCAGGGCCACGGTGGTGCCGGCTCCGTCCACGATGGACATGAACGCGGTGACCACACAGACGACGGGGACGACTATGCGCTGGTCGAGGCGCAGCGGGCGAACTGGCATGTGCTGAGCATACTCAGTATGTGTACGCTCAGCATATTCGTTTCCCGTACCGGAGCCGCTTCGGGCCATGACCGCGGCAGCCGGCCGCCGCGTGCGGTAGGAACGGACCTACAGAGCCGCAGCAGCAGTCACGAGCACAGGAGCACCAAGGTGAGGCAGGTACCGGGCAGCAGTGATCCCCTGGTCGACGAGTTGTTCGCGACCACCCACCGCCTGCGGCTCTTCGTCGACGGCAGACTGGCCGAGAAGGGCACCACGGTCGCCCAGCTCCGCGCCCTGCGGTTCCTCGCCCACGCCGCCGAGCCGATGCGGATGCGCGACCTCAGCGACATGCTCGGCGTCGCCGCCCGCACGGCCACCGGTCTGGTGGACGCCCTGGAGCGGGACGGCCTGGTGGTCCGGCTGCCGCACCCGACGGACCGCCGCGCCCACCTGCTCGCGCTCACCGACGCCGGGCGCACCTGTCACCAGGAGGCCGAGGACATGGACCGTGAGGCCCTCCGCACCGCCACCGGCGCCCTCGACGACGAGGACCGCGCCGTCCTCCGCGGGCTCCTCGCCCGCGTCCGGGACACCGTCGCGGCCGCGGAGCAGGAGGGGGCGCGGGTCTCCTAGTCCGGCAACGCGGCGCGGACGCGCGGGCCGTTCACCGCCGTGGAGACGGTGCCGGGCCGGAAACCCGGCGCGGCACCTTCTCCACGGCTTCCTCCGCGCCGGCCCACCGGTCCGCGTCGGGGTCGTCCCCGGCGACGGGTCATCGAGGAAGGACAAGGCCCCCCGGCGACGGCGTCGGGGACGCGTCGGTGAGTCCCGTCCAACGGTGCAGGACGCCGCGATGGGAGCCGTCCGCGGTGGCGCGGCCGACCTCGGCCGCCGCCTGCTCGGTGCGGGGGAGGCCGTCACGGGTCAGCAACTCCAGGGGCCACGCGGGGACGCGTCCGGCCTCCTCGGGGTCGAAGGCGTGCCAGTCCCACGGTCCGTCGAACCGCCAGGCCCGTCCCGCGGCGTCGGCGACCTCGTCGCCGGGTTCGAGGAACGCGTAGGGCCGGTGGATCAGGTCGATCGCGTAGGGAATGCCGTCGTCCGGGTCGATGCCGTGGCCCTCGCCGTTGAGGTGGGTGTGGTCCGGATACTCGCGGTAGGAGCGCCCCCGGGGCAGCAGGGAGACGCACGCCCGTTCGCGGGGGAGGTAGCCGGTCTCCCGGGGCGGGTCGTAGACCTCCACCGCGGTGACGTGAACGACGGTGGGCGGGACACCGACCCGGCAGAGGTCACCCGCCCGAAGGTGCTCCGGCGCCGGATCGGTACGGAACATCCCCCACTCCGGAGCGGTGCCACTGTGGTCGGCGCCCAGGCCCACCACACCGTTCCAGTGGATGAACTCGCATCCGGGGTCGGGCCGCCACCACGGCCATGCGAGGTGCACCTCGTGGAACGTCAGGCCCCGTTCCACCCGGCACTCGGTGAAGGGGACGGCAATGGACAGGACATCGCCCGGGCGGAACCGGAGAGCAGTCGTCATGGACGCAGGGTAGGAGCGGCCTCGGGCCTCCCGGGCCCGGGGCGTGCCCCGAGACGCGACCCCGTCCCGTCCCGTCGGACGGATGGGCCGGGGTGGGGCGGGGCGGGCCGCCACGCGCCGCGTCCCCCTCCGGGCTCGTGGCGCGGAGGGGGACGCGGGGTGCGGCGGACGGGTGGTCAGGACTCGACGGCCTCGAGGTCGGTGCCGCGTGTTTCGCGGCTGGTCGCCACCGCGACGATGGTGACCAGCATGGTGACGACGAGGTACGCGATCACCGTGCCGACCCCGTACGAGGTGACCAGCCACACCGCGATGAGCGGAGCGGGGGCGCCGGCGATGATGGACGAGCCCTGGAAGACGAGCGACGAGCCGGCGAAACGGTACCTGGTCGGGAAGAGCTCGGTGATCCAGGCGGCCTCGGCGCCCGCGAGGACACCGTGGAGGAACGCGCCGACGCACACGCCGGTCCACAGCAGCGGCAGGCTCTCGCGCTGCACCATCCAGAAGAAGACCGGCGCCCACACCACCAGCAGCACCGCGGGCGTCAGCATCGCCTTCTTGCGGCCCACCACGTCCGACCAGTGGCCGCCGCCGATCATGCCGAGGAACTGAGCCGCGGAGCCGAACGCCACGGCCAGGACGACGTCCTCGCGCGCGTAGTCGAAGGAGGTCGTCGCGTACGCGATGACGAAGACCGTGTAGATGTAGAAGGCGATGTTCTCGCCGAGCCGCATGCCCAGGCCGTGCAGGACGGCGCGGGGCCGGGCGAGGGCCTGCAGGACGCTCGAGCGTCCGGAGGCGGCGGCGGTGCCGGAGACGGCGGTGCGCTCCTCGGCCCGCTCCTGGGCCTGCCGGAAGACCGGGGACTCCTCGACGCCGCGGCGGATCCAGAAACCGATCGCCAGCAGCGGCAGGGCCGCCAGGAAGAGCAGGCGCCAGCCCCAGGTGTCGAAGGCGCCGTCGGGGAGCAGCGCCCCGACGACCGAGGCGAGGACGGTGGCCAGGACGGTGCCGAGCGGCGCCCCGGCCTGCGGCCAGGAGGCCCAGAAACCGCGCCGCCGGGGCTCGCCGTACTCGCTGACCATGAGGACGGCGGCGCCGAACTCACCGCCCAGCGCGAAGCCCTGGACCATGCGGAGCAGCACCAGCAGCGCGGTCGCCCACACCCCGATCTGCTCGTAGGTCGGCAGCAGCCCGATCGCCGCGGTCGAGACGCCCAGCAGCAGGAAGGTGATGACGAGCATGGGCTGGCGGCCGAGGCGGTCGCCGAGGTGGCCGAAGACGATGCCACCCAGGGGGCGGGCGACGAAGCCGAGCCCCATGGTCGCGAAGGAGAGGAGAAGGCCGACGATGCCGTCGCCCGAGGGGAAGAACAGCGGTCCGAGCACCGTCGCGGCCAGGATGCCGTAGACGGCGAAGTCGTACCACTCGAGCACGGAGCCGGCCATGCTGCCGATCAGGACCCGCCGGAAGGCCGAGGCCTGCGGCGGAGCGGGGGGAGTGGCGGTTCGGTCCACCAGTGACGTCATTGTCGGTACCTTTCGGGCGGCCGGGTCCGCGCGGAGGCAGGGCGCGGTGGCGGGTTCGGGGTGGCCGGGAGCGGCCGGCGGAAGCGGCGGGGCGGGAGCCGCCGGCGGACGCGGAGTGGGCCGGGGTTCTCAGAGGGCCAGGCGGAGGCGGTCGCCGGTGGCGCGGGAGCAGCAGGTCATCATCCGGTCGCAGGCGGCGCGTTCGGTCCTGGTGAGGACGCTGTCCCGGTGGTCGACCGCGCCGTCGAGGACCGGGACCTCGCAGGAGCCGCAGAGTCCTTCCTCGCAGTCGCTCTGCACGTCCACGCCCGCGGCGCGCAGCGCGGCGAGGACGGTCCGGTCCGGGGCGACGCGGACGGTGAGGCCGGAGTCGGCGAGTTCGACGTCGAAGGCGTGCTCCCGCTGCGGGTCCAGGCTCCGGTGCTCAGCCGTGAAGTGCTCGACGTGCAGGGCGTCCTCGGGCCAGTGGGCGGTGTGCTCCGCCAGGGCGTCGAGGAGCCGCCGGGGTCCGCAGGCGTAGATCTGGACGCCGTCCTCCGGCTCGGCGAGCAGGGCGGGGACGTCGAGCCGGGTGCCGTCGGAGCCGCAGTGCACGCTCAGGCGCGCGCCGTGGTCGCGGCGGGCCCGCTCGAGCAGCGGCATGGCCTCCGGGGAACGCCCGCAGTAGTGCAGCCGGTAGTCGGCGCCCGCCGCGCGCAGACGGTCGGCCATCGCGATGACGGGGGTGATGCCGATCCCCCCGGCGACCAGGACGTAGCGCCGAGCCGTCGGGTCGAGGCGGAAGTGGTTGCGGGGGCCCCGCAGGGCCAGGGTGTCGCCCGGGGCGAGCCGCTCGTGGACGTGGCGGGAGCCGCCGCGGCCGTCGGGTTCGCGCAGCACGGCGATCCGGTAGCGGTGCCGGTCCTCCGGATCGCCGCACAGGGAGTACTGGCGGGAGAGGCCGCCGAGGTCCAGGTCGACGTGGGCGCCGGGCGTCCAGGCGGGCAGCGCCTTCCCCGTGCCCTCGGCCAGCGTCACGACGACGACGTCGTCCGTGTCCCGATCGATCGCCTCCACCGTGACGGTGCGGGTGATCCGGCGGGCCGCGGGCTCACCGATCCGCACGGGCCGGTGGCGGTCCACCACCGACGGGTCGCCGCGCTCGGGGTTGGCCGCCGGGTCCCACCGCACCCACAGGTGCTCCGGGCCGCGGAAGGAGGTGTTGGGCACGTACGTGAACCGCTGCTCCGGGACGAGCTCCATGTGCGGCAGCCGCGTCGTCAACTCCTCCAGGAAGACCTGGAGTTCCATGCGGGCGAGGTTCTTGCCCATGCACTGGTGGCTGCCGTAGCCGAACGTGAGGTGGTCGCCCGCGTTCTCGCGCCGGATGTCGAAGGCGTCGGCGTCCTCGAAGTGCCGGTCGTCGCGGTTGGCGGAGGAGTTGACGATGAGCAGCTTGGCGCCCGCGGGGACCGCCACGCCGCCGATGGTCGTGTCCGCCGTGACCAGGCGGCGCCACGCGGCGACGGAACCGGAGTGGCGCAGGCACTCCTCGACGGCGTTCGGGATCAGCGACGGGTCGGCGCAGATCTCCTCCCAGACCGAGCGGTTCTCCAGGAGCAGCTTGACCGCGTTGGCCGCGGCGTTGGCCGTCGTCTCGTGGGCGGCGACGATTCCGGCCATCATGATCGAGTGCAGGTAGGAGTCGGTGATGACGTCCGGCTGCTCCCGCTGGGCGCGGATGCTGTACGGCATCCAGCCCGGTCCGTCGGGGTCCTTGCGCAGCTTCTCCAGGACGGTGCCGGCGAACTGCCAGAACTTGCCGACCGATTCGGCGACGGCGACCTGCTCCTCGGGTGAGGGCCTTCCCCAGGTGTTGACGGTGTGGGCGATGGAGTACTCGCGCAGGGTCGCCATGTCCTCCTCGGGGACCCCGAGGAAGTGCAGGGCGACGGTCAGCGGCACCTCCCACAGCATCTCCTCGACCAGGTCCGCCTTCCCGGAGTCGACGACCCGGTCGACGTACTCCCGGGCCAGCCGCCGCACCATCGGTTCGTGGTGGGCGAGTTCGGCGGGCGTGAACGGGTCCATCAGCAGCCGCCGGCGCGGCATGTGCTCGGGCTCGTCCTCGTTCACGAGGGTCCGCCTCATCCCGTAGCCGTAGCGGGCGAGGGTGGCGGTCGCCTCGTCGGAGACCGGGGTGATCTTCTCCAGCGCGATGGACGGCGAGAAGAGGATGTTGTCGCGGAAGACGGCCTTGACGTCGTCGTACCGCGTCACGACCCAGTAGCCGAGGGCCGGGCTGTAGAAGACCGGCTCCTCCTGTCGCGACCAGCGCACGGCCTCCGGCGGATCCTGCTGGTAGGCGTCGCCGAACGGGTCGAACGCGGCGGCGCGGGCGGAGACGGGGCAGCCGCCGGGGCCGGTGGCCGTGCTGGTGGCCGTGGGTTCCGTGTCGGCGCGCGACACCAGGCCTGTCATCGGACACGACTCTGCGTTCATGGAATCGCCTCAACATTCACGACCTGGGCTTTTACCAATACTGAACAGGTCGTCTCGGTTATGGAACGCAGCGCACAGTATGAGGCGGCCCGGACGGCGTCAAGGGTCGCGCGGGAGGACGTGTGTGCGGGGGGTGTCCCTCACCCGGGGTAAAGCCCCAGGTGGGGCGCGGTGCCGTCACCGCCGAGCGGCTGGGCCCGGGCGGGCGGGGCGCTCCGGCCCCGGCCCGGTCGGCGCGGGCCCCGACCCGGTCGGCGGAGGTCCGGCCGGCAGCGCGCCGGGCGGGCGGAACCGGGCCCGGGCCGGACGGGGCGAGGAGGTGCCCCGGGCCGGTCCCGCCCGTCAAGGACCGGCCTGGCGCGGGGCGGCCCGGCACAGGCAGCCCGTCGCGAACCGCCTCGTCGAAGACCGGTCCGTCGAAGACCGGTCCGTCGAAGACCGGTCCGGCGAAGACCGGTCCGGCGAGGGCAGGCCCGGCAGGCGGTGGCCCGGCAGAGGCGCGTCCGTCGAGGACCGGTCTGTCAGGTCCGGGTGGAGCGGCGCCGGGTCCCGGGCGGTGGGCGGCGGGCCGGGCGCGGGGTCCGACCGGCGGTGCGTGGGGTGGGGCGGAGCCGGGTCGGAGAGCGGTGAGGGGCGGGGTGCCGGGGCGGATCTGCTCGTCAGGGCGGTCCTGGCGGGGGGTCGGGCCGGCCCGGCGAGGGGCGGCGCGGCGCGCGCAGGCCCGTTGAGGCACGGTTCGCCGGGTGCGGGCGGGGCGGCGATGGGTTCGCACCGGTGGACGACGGCCGGGCGCCGAGGGCCGGGCGGCGGTGGGCTGCGCGGGGGGAACCGGGTCGGAGGGCGGTGAGGGGCGGGGTGCCGGGGCGGAGCCGCGCGGGTGCGTCGACGGCCGACCTGGCAGGGCGAGGCCGGCGAGGATCGGTCCGGCGACCGGCGACCGGCGACCGGCGACCGGCGACCGGCGACCCGGGGCCGGGCCCGGCGACCCGGGCCCGGCCGGGAGCGGCTGGGGACCGGGGGGCCCGGCGGGGAGCGGCCGGGGGCGGCGGGGCCGGCGAGGGTGGTCCGGTGGAAGGCGGGGGCCTGGTCGGTCAGGCGGAGAGGACGCGCTCCAGGTGGCCGGCCGTGCGGATGACGGCGCGGGAGGCGGCCTCGATGTCGAGACCGTCGAGGGCCACCACGCCCACACTGCGCTCGGTGGTCCCGAACCGGTTCCGGCAGGGAATGCCGGCGGCGAGGCCGACCGCGCCACGCTCGAGCTCGCCCCGGGTGAGCGCGTAGCCGTTCACGCGCGCCTGCCGCACCGCCTCGGAATCCGACGGCGACTCGGGCCGGGCGGCGAGAATGGCGACCCCCGCCGCGCCCCGGTCCAGCGGATGGCGGCTGCCTATGCGGTATCCGACCGTGAGCAGCGCGTGTTCGGGCTCGGCGACGAGAACGGCCACGCAGTCCTGGCCCTCGGCCGCGGAGACGAACGCGGTGGCGCCGGTCTCGTTCGCCAGCGCGGCCAGCACCGGGCGTGCCTCGACCGCGAAGCCCTGCTCGAAGCGCGAGGCCAGGACGCCGATGCCCACGGCGAGCCGGAGCCTGCCCTCCTCCGAGCGGGTGACCAGGAGGTGTTCCTGCAGCGTCGCCACGATCCGGTAGCAGATGGCCCGGTGGACGTCGAGTTCCTTCGCCAGGTCGGCCACCGTGACGCCGTTCGGCGCACGGGAGATCACCTCGAGCGCGCGCAGTCCCCGGTCCAAGGTCTGCAGCGTGTTGCTCATGTCTCCGCGTCTCTTCCTGCCGTCCGGCGTCTGGTCAGACAGTAGCCCGCGACGCCCCGCGAACCCCGTACCGGGGGGCCCGCCGGGTCAGCGGTCCCGCGGCCCCGGGGCGGCCAGCGCCCGGGTCAGGCGTTCGGCGGCCGCCAGGACGGCCGGGACGGCCCGCTCGGCGAGGTCCTCGCGGTGGGTGAGCGTCGTGACGGCGGCGGGCTGCTCGTGCGGCCGGCGGACGACCGGGGAGGCCACGCCGAAGACGCCCGGGATGAGTTCCTCACGGGTGAGGGCGTACCCCTGAGTCCGCGCCTCGGCCACCCGCTCGGCCTCGCCGGGCCGCTGCGGCAGCGCGGCCAGCAGGGCGAGGCCGCCGGCGCCGCGGTCCAGCGGGTCGCGGTTGCCGACGCGGTAGGACAGCCGCGCGCCCGAACCGGGCGGCTCGACCACGGCGACGGCCACCGCGTCGTCCCCCTCCGGCACCACCAGGCAGGCGGTGACGCCGAGTTCGGCCGCCAGGTCCCGCAGCACGGGCCGCGCCGCGTCCAGCAGCGGCGGCCGGGTCAGCTCGGCCAGGGTGAAGAACGCGAGCCCCACCCGGTAGCGGTTCGCGGCGTCCTTGGCCGCGAATCCCTGCCGCACCAGCGCGCCCAGCAGCCGGTAGGCGACCGAGCGGTGCACGCCGAGCCGGGCCCCGACCTCGCTGGCGGTCAGGCCCGCGGGCTCCTCGGCGATCATGCGCAGCACCATGAGACCCCGCTCCAGCGTCTGCGACCCCTCCGCGGCCACTTCCCACCTCTCCCACCGGGTGTGACGACTCGGGAAAACGGGACGATCTCCCGCTGCCCCCTTGACGGGACGACCCTACCGCTCGCATCGTGTCTCAACATGCACAACGACGTGTTTCGGTATTTGCAACACCACCGCTCGGGTCGCGCCGTGGCCGTCCTCCGCGCGGGCGGGACGGAGGACCTCGGCGCGGACGCCGGTGAGCCGTCCGCCGGGCACGCCCCCACCGACGCACGCTGAACCACGGAGCACCGATCCGAAAGGAGGCCGGGACATGGCCCACTACCGCAGCCTCGGCGCCGTCCCCGCGAAGCGGCACACCCAGTTCCGTCCCGAAGGCGACGCCCTCGCCTTCGAGGAGCTGATGGGGGAGGAGGGTTTCTCCTCCGACTCCTCGCTGCTGTACCACCGCCACATCCCGTCCGCGATGACCGGATCCGAGGTGTGGGAGCTGCCGGACACCCGGACGGTGCCGAACCACCCGATGAAGCCGCGCCACCTGAAGCTGCACGACCTCTTCCAGGGCGACGCCTGGCGGGACACCGACGTGGTCGAGGGCCGGCGCCTGGTCCTCGGCAACGGCGACGTGCGGATCTCCTACGTCGTCGCCGGAAAGGCCTCGAAGCTGTACCGCAACGGCGTCGGCGACGAGTGCGTGTACGTCGAGTCCGGCGCCGCCCGGGTGGAGACCGTCTTCGGTGTGCTCACCGTCCGCGCCGGCGACTACGTGATCATCCCCCGCGCCACTACCCACCGGTGGGTCCCGCAGGGCGAGGAGCCGCTGCGCGCCTACTGCGTCGAGGCCAACAGCCACATCGCCCCGCCCAGGCGCTACCTCTCCCGGTACGGCCAGCTCCTCGAGCACGCCCCGTACTGCGAGCGCGACCTGCACGGCCCCACCGAGCTGATCCGCGAGGACGGCACGGACGTCGAGGTCCTGGTCAAGCACCGCGGCTCGGGCGGGGAGATCGTCGGCACCCGCTTCGTGCAGGCGCACCACCCGTTCGACGTGGTCGGCTGGGACGGCTGCCTCTACCCGTACACCTTCAACATCGCGGACTTCGAGCCGATCACCGGCCGGATCCACCAGCCGCCGCCGGTCCACCAGGTGTTCGAGGGCGACAACTTCGTCATCTGCAACTTCGTCCCCCGCAAGGTGGACTACCACCCGCTGGCCATCCCGGTGCCGTACTACCACTCCAACGTCGACTCCGACGAGGTCATGTTCTACTGCGGCGGCGACTACGAGGCCCGCAAGGGCTCCGGCATTGGCCAGGGCTCCATCTCCCTGCACCCGGGCGGCCACGCCCACGGGCCGCAGCCGGGAGCGTACGAGCGGTCCATCGGCGCCGAGTTCTTCGACGAACTCGCGGTCATGGTCGACACCTTCCGGCCGCTGGAGCTCGGCGAGGGCGGCCAGGCCTGCGACGACGGCGTCTACGCCTGGAGCTGGGCGGGAGGCCGCCGCGTATGACCGCCCCCGCCGCGCTCCTGGACCGGCTCGTCGACGACGCCGGCCTCTTCCCGCCCACCGCGCTCCCCATGGACCGGGCCGTCGCCCGCCACCGCGCCGACGCGGCGGCCGGTGGGGCGATGCACACCCACCGCTTCCTGGTCCCCGCCTCCCGCGTCGGCGAGCTGCGCGAACTGCTGCGCGAGGACGAGGTGTTCGAGCTCGGCCTGATCGCCGACCGCGGCCCCGAGGGCCTGGCGGCGGCGTGCGCGGAGACCGCCGCCGACCCGCGGCTGCGGCTCGCGCTCCTCGAAGTGCCGCTCGCCGCCTTCGGCGAGGACGAGGCGTCCGCCCTGGACGCCGTGTCGGCCGAGCTGACGGACGTGCCCGCCGACGTCCCGCTGTACGCGGAGCCGGTGGCGCAGGCCCGCCCCGAGCCGCTGCTCACCGCGCTCACCCGGCACGCCGGTGTCCGCCCGCTCGGCGCCAAGCTCCGCTGCGGCGGCGTGCGGGCCGAGCTGTTCCCGAGCACGGAGCAGGTGGCCTCGTTCATCACCGCCTGCGTCGCGGCGGGCGTGCCGTTCAAGGCGACCGCCGGCCTCCACCAGGCGGTCCGCCACACCTCACCCGAGACCGGCTTCACCCACCACGGGTACCTCAACCTGCTGCTCGCCACGGCCACGGCCACGGCGACCGCCGCGAACGGCGGCGACCAGGACGCGGTGCGGCGCGTCCTGGAGACGGAGGACGCCGGCGAACTCGCCGCCCTGGCGCGGAAGACGACCGGAGCGGAGGCCGCGGCGGCGCGCCGCGCGCTGGTCTCCTACGGCTCCTGCTCGACCGCGGCCCCCGTCCGCGAGGCCGAACTCCTCCTCGGCTCCCCCTCCTGACCCGGATCGACCCGCTGTGAAGGACCACCGATGACCACCACCTGGGTCCCCGTCCCCGACGGCTCCCCGTTCCCGATCCAGAACCTCCCCTACGGCGTCTTCACGCCGAAGGCCGGCGGCGCCGCCCGCGTCGGCGTCGCCATCGGCGCGCAGGTCCTCGACCTCGCGGCCGCCCTGGGCGACGACACCTTCGCCCACGCCTCGCTCAACGCCTTCATGGCGCAGGGCCGCCCCCGCTGGCAGGAGGTGCGCGCGGAGATCACCCGCCTGCTCGCCGACGAGGCCCACCGCGCCGCCGTCGAGCCGCACCTGTTCGCACAGGCGGACGTCACCCTCGGCATGCCCTTCGAGGCCGCCGACTACGTCGACTTCTACGCCTCCGAGCACCACGCCTCCAACATCGGCCGCATGTTCCGGCCCGACAGCGACCCGCTCACCCCGCAGTGGAAGCACCTGCCGATCGGCTACCACGGCCGGGCCGGCACCCTCGTGCCCTCCGGGACCCCGGTGGTCCGCCCCCGCGGCCAGCAGCGGCCCGCCGAGGCCGGGGCCCTGCCCGGCTTCGGCCCGTCCGCCCGCCTGGACATCGAGGCCGAGGTCGGCTTCGTCGTCGGCACCCCCTCCGCACTGGGCCGCCCGGTGGCCGCCGACGACTTCCGCGAGCACGTCTTCGGCGTCACCCTCGTCAACGACTGGTCGGCGCGCGACATCCAGAACTGGGAGTACGTCCCGCTCGGCCCGTTCCTCGGCAAGTCCTTCGCCACCTCCGTCAGCCCCTGGGTCGTCCCGCTGGACGCCCTGGAGGCCGCCCGCGTCGCACCGCCCGCCCGCGAGCACGAGGTGCGCCCCTACCTGGCGGAGAAGGAGGACTGGGGCCTCGACCTCACCCTCGAGGTCCGCCTCAACGGACACCTGGTCGCCACCCCGCCGTTCGCCACCATGTACTGGACCCCCGCCCAGATGCTGGCCCACATGACGGTCAACGGTGCCTCCCTGCGCACCGGCGACTTCTACGCCTCCGGCACCGTCTCCGGCCCGGAGGCGGACCAGCGCGGCTCCTTCATGGAGCTGAGCTGGGGCGGCGCCGAGCCCTTCGCGCTGCCCGACGGGACCGAGCGCACCTTCCTCGAGGACGGCGACGAGGTCACCATCACCGCCACCGCCCCCGGCGCGGACGGCGCGACCATCGGCTTCGGCGAGGTCAGCGGCCGCGTCCTGCCCGCCGTGGAGGCGTGAACATGGACAAGACGGTGGCGACGGCGGCCGAGGCGGTCGCCGACATACCCGCCGGCGCCCGCCTCGCCGTCGGCGGCTTCGGTGTCTGCGGCGTGCCGCAGGAACTGATCGACGCGCTCTACGACCAGGGCGCCGACGCCCTGCAGGTGGTCTCCAACAACTGCGGCACCGACGACCACGGCCTCGGCATCCTGCTCCGCGCGGGCCGGATCGCGCGGGTGACCGGGTCGTACGTCGGGGAGAACAAGGAGTTCGCCCGTCAGTACCTGGCCGGTGAACTGGAACTGGAACTCGTCCCGCAGGGCACCCTCGCCGAACGGCTGCGGGCCGGCGGGGCGGGCATCCCCGCCTTCTACACCCCCGCCGGGGTCGGCACCGCCGTCGCCGAGGGCGGCGTGCCCTGGCGGTACGCGGCCGACGGCTCGGTGGCGGTCGAGTCCCCGGCGAAGGAGGTCCGCGCGTTCGGCGGACGGAGCTACGTCCTGGAGGAGGCGGTCACCACCGACTACGCGCTGGTCCGCGCCTCCCGGGGCGACCGCCACGGCAACCTCGTGTTCGACAAGACCACCGCCAACTTCAACCCGCTGTGCGCCATGGCCGGCCGGATCACCGTCGCCGAGGTCGAGGAACTCGTCGAGCCCGGCGAGATCGACCCCGCCGAGGTCCACCTGCCCGGCATCTACGTCCAGCGCGTGGTCGCCGTACGCCGCCGGAACGCCAAGCCGGTCGAGAAGCGCACCGTGCGCGAGGCCGCCGACGCGGCCGAAGGGAGCGCCGCCCGATGACCTGGACCCGTACCGCGATGGCCGCCCGCGCAGCCCGCGAACTGCCCGACGGCGCCTACGTGAACCTCGGCATCGGCCTGCCCACGCTGATCCCCGACCACCTCCCCGACGGCGTCCACGTCGTGCTCCACTCGGAGAACGGCATCCTCGGCACCGGCCCCTACCCCACGCCGGACGCCGTCGACGCGGACCTCATCAACGCCGGCAAGGAGACCGTCACCGTCCTCCCCGGCGCCTCCTACTTCGACTCGGCGCTCAGCTTCGGCATGATCCGGGGCCGCCACCTGGACGTCGCCGTCCTCGGCGGCATGCAGGTCTCCGCCCGCGGCGACCTGGCCAACTGGGCCGTTCCCGGGAAGATGATCAAGGGCATGGGGGGAGCCATGGACCTGGTCCACGGCGCCCGCCGGGTGATCGTCCTCATGGAGCACACCGCCAGGGACGGCGGGGCCAAGCTCGTGGAGTCCTGCGCCCTGCCGCTCACCGGCCGGGCCTGCGTGGACCGCGTGATCACCGACCTCGGCGTCCTCGACGTCACCGAGGAGGGCTTCCGCCTGGTCGAGCTCGCCCCCGGCGTCACCGAGCGGGAACTCCGCGACCGCACGGCCGCGCCGGTCCTCGCCCCGGTGACCGGCCCGGCCACCGTCTGACGCCGACCCCGCCCTGCCGCGACGTGGTGGGGCGGGGCGGCGGACGGGGTCAGTGGAGGACGGGCCGGTAGACCAGCTCCTGGACGCGGCCGTCGAGGGTACGGCTCTCGATCAGCTCCAGGTCGAAGTCCTCCGCGCCACGGAAGACCGGATCCAGGCCGGTCCGGCCGGTGATCACCGGGAAGACCGTCACCTGGAGGCGGTCGACCAGACCGGCCGCCATCAGCGCCCGGTTCATCGACAGGCTGCCGTGCGAGCGCAACGGCAGCTCGGACTCCTCCTTGAGCCGGGCCACCACGTCGACGGCGTCACCGCTCACGACCGTCGCGTCCCGCCAGTCGAGGGGAGCCTCCAGCGTCGTCGACACCACCGTCGCCGGCAGGTTCCGCAGCCGGGTGACCCACGCGTCGTGCACCCCCGGCTCCTCGGTGTCCGAGGAGAGCAACCGCGCGAAGGCCCGGTAGGTGTTCGCCCCCATGACGAACCGCTGCTCCACGCTGTACTGGGCGTGGCGGTGATGGAGCAGCTCCGGGCCCTGCTTGCCCCAGTAGCCGGTCCAGTCACCGCCGGCGGCGCCGTAGCCGTCGAGACTGGAGAAGACGTCGAACGTGTACAGGGCGGGCATGGCTCTCCTCGGGCGTGATCGGCCGGTCGGTGCACGGGGGCACGGTGCGGGGCGCGGGGAGGCGCCGGGGCGGGGGCGTGGGGCGGGGCCGGGCTTCGCCCACCGTCGCACCCCGCGCCTGCGGCACGCCGGTACAACCCGGCGCCGCACCCGGCACGCGTGTCCCCGACCACCCGGATGGCAGGCCGCCGACGGGCATCGCGGTGCCCGTGGACGTCCGGGGCGGGACGGGACCCGCGCCCGACGGGGCATCGGCCGTACGGGTGAAAAAAGTCGCCGTCCGTGCCGACAGGTGATCCAGGCCGGAGGAACGCGACCGCCGCTCGCCCCCTGCCGGGACGCCGCCGTCCGGCGCGCGGAAGGGCCGCGCGGGCGGACGGCGTTCCGCAAGCGGAAGCCGCCGGCGCGGCCCGGCCAGGTTCACGACGGGCACCACAGGGGACTCCCGCCGCAGGCATACCCATCCCCGCGGAGAGGGCGAGTGCGCATGGCGGTCCGGCACGATGCCCACGGCGAGAGCCGTGACCTGCAGATCAACCCCGTGTTCAGCCGTGAACCCGTACGCGTGCCCCGGTTCGCGATGCCGGACGGGGAGATGGAGCCGGACACCGCCTACCAGGTGGTTCACGACGAGCTGATGCTCGACGGCAACGCCCGGCAGAACCTGGCGACGTTCCTCTCCAGCTGGGCCGAACCCCAGGCGATGCGGCTGATGACCGAGTGCGCCGAGAAGAACATGATCGACAAGGACGAGTACCCGCAGACCGCGGAACTCGAAGCCCGCTGCGTGCGCATGCTCGCCCGGCTCTGGCACGCCGACGACCCCCATCGGGCGATGGGCTGCTCGACCACCGGATCGAGTGAGGCGGCCATGCTGGGCGGGCTGGCGCTCAAGCGGCGCTGGCAGCACCGCCGCCGTGCCGAGGGCAGGGCGACCGACCGGCCCAACCTGGTCATGGGCGGCAACGTGCAGATCTGCTGGGAGAAGTTCGCCGACTACTTCGAGGTCGAACCCCGCTACGTGCCCATGGAGGGCGACCGCTACCACCTCACGCCCGACACGGCGGTCGCGCGGTGCGACGAGAACACCATCGGCGTCGTCACCGTCCTCGGATCCACCTTCGACGGGAGCTACGAGCCCGTCGAGGCCATCGCCGCGGCCCTGGACGACCTCCAGGCCCGTACCGGACACGACGTCCCGATCCACGTCGACGGCGCGTCCGGCGCGATGATCGCCCCCTTCCTCGACCCGGACCTGCGGTGGGACTTCCGGCTGCCGCGGGTCGCCTCGATCAACACCTCCGGCCACAAGTACGGCCTCGTCATGCCCGGGGTCGGCTGGGCCCTGTGGCGGGACGCCGACGCCCTGCCTGACGACCTGGTCTTCCACGTCAACTACCTCGGCGGCGACATGCCGACCTTCGCGCTGAACTTCTCCCGGCCGGGCGCCCAGGTCGTCGCCCAGTACTACAACTTCCTGCGCCTGGGCTTCGACGGCTACCGGCGGGTCCAGCAGACCTGCCGCGACGTCGCCACCCGGCTGGCCGGGGAGATCGCCCGGCTCGGCCCCTTCACGCTGATCACCGACGGCAGCGACATCCCCGTGTTCGCCTTCCGGGTGCGCGAGGGCATCGACCACTTCAGCGTCTTCGACGTCTCCGCCGCCCTGCGGGAACGCGGCTGGCTGGTGCCCGCGTACACCTTCCCCGCCGACCGCACCGACCTCGCCGCCCTGCGCATCGTGGTCCGCAACGGCTTCAGCCACGACCTGGCCGACCTCCTCCTGGCGGACCTGCGCCGCCTCCTGCCCCGGTTGGACACCCAGCACCACCCCCACCGGGACGAGGAGGCCGGCGGCTTCGCCCACGGCGCGGAGACCCGCAACCCCCGCCGCCCCGGCCGTCATTGACGACCGATCCCGTCCGTCATCGACCACGGACCCAGGCCGTCATCGACCCCAGGCCGTCATCGACCCCAGGCCGTCATCGACCCCGGGCCGTCATGGACGACGGACCCAGGCGTCATGGACGACGGACCCCGAACCGCTCGGCGGCGGACCCCGAACCGCCGGCCCCACGCGGCGTGCACCGCGAAGGGCCGGCCGACCCCACGGAGGTGAAGGCCGTGTGCCGTCTTCTCGGCCTCAGCAGCGCCCCACAGCGTACGCACGCCACCTTCTGGCTCCTCGACGCCCCCGACAGCCTCAGCCGGCAGAGCCACCGGGACCCCGACGGCACCGGCCTCGGCCACTTCACCGCGGACGGCGCCCCACGCGTCGACAAGGCGCCCATCGCGGCCTACCGCGACCGCGCCTTCGCCCAGGAGGCCCGGGAGGAGGAGTCGTCCACCTTCATCGCCCACATCCGCTTCGCGTCCACCGGCAGCCTCGACGCGCGCAACACCCACCCCTTCGAGCAGGACGGGCGCCTCTTCGCGCACAACGGCGTCATCGAGGGACTCGACATGCTCGACGGCCACCTCGGCGAGGACCGCTCGCGGGTGCGGGGCGACACCGACTCCGAGCGGTTCTTCGCCCTGATCACCCGGGAGACCCGGCGGCACGACGGCGACGTCACCGAGGGCATCCGGCAGGCCGCCCGCTGGATCGCCGCCCACCTGCCCGTCTACGCCCTGAACCTGATCCTCGTCGGCCCGCGGGAACTGTGGGCGCTGCGCTACCCCGACACCCACGAGCTGTACGTCCTCGAGCGCCGGGCCGGCGGCGTGCACGGCGACCGGCACCTCGACCACAGCGGCAGCAACGGCCGCATGCGCGTCCACTCCTCGGCCCTCGCCGAGCACCCGGCCGTCGTCGTGGCCAGCGAGCGCATGGACGACGACGCCCACTGGCGCGCGATGGAACCGGGCGAACTGCTCCGTGTGGACCCCGGTCTCCGCGTCACCAGCCAGGTCGCCCTGCCCGATCCCCCCGCCCACCGGCTGACCCTCGACGACCTGCGCCCCGCCGCGGCCGCGTCCCAGCAGGCGGCCTGAAGGCCGCCGTCGTGGGCACGCGGACGCGGCGACGGGGGGTCTAGTGCTCGCAGAGGGAGAACTCCCGCTCGTAGAGCTGCTCGTTGTGCTCGTCGACGAAGAACTTGCGCTCCTTCATCAGCTGTTCGCGGTACTCCTTGGCCTGCTCCAGCGTCATGGTCGACGTGTCGGACCAGGGCTGCTGCGGCGGCACGTCGGAGGTCGAGACGATCGTCGCCGTCGGGTCGACGAGGAAGAACGCGAGGATCTTGCGGTACCCCGGCCGGGTGGGGTCCTCCAGGCGGAACGGGCCGACCTGGTGCTGCAGGACGTTCGGGAACGCGAGGCAGCGGCCCGCCGGGGTCGCCGCCGAACCCAGCACCTGGTTCAGCGGGCCGTCGTTCTCCAGACCGTAGACCTCGCGGATTCCGCGGTCGTCGCTCTGCTCGTAGTCCGGCTCGTGGACCGCCGTCCGGAAACTCAGCCGGCTCTCGGTGATGTTCCGGCTGTCCCAGTAGAAGATGCCGGTCGAGACGATCCGTTCGTTCATCATCCCTTCGACGTGCCAGGAGCCGCCGGCGTACTCGGGCCTGTCCGGGTCGAGGTGAATCGTGGCGAGCTTGACGATGACCTGGAGACGACGACCGCGCAGGTCGACCCGGGCGGAGTCGTCGGGCAGGGCGGGCGGGACGAAGGCCGGGGCGTCCGGGACGATCAGACGGCGGTTCCTCCACCATGCGTCCCAGACGTCCTCCCACGCCTCGTGGGCCTCGTCGTCGGCGTCGTCGTCCGGCTCCTCGGGCTCGTCCGTCTCGTCGTACCAGGAGTAGGGATCGGCCTCGATCCGCAGGGGCCGCTGGTGGCGCAGATCGGTGAGCACCTTCTCCAGCAGCGGTCGCATGCGCCCGAACAGGACGGGGAGGACGGAGGCGAGTTCACGATGAGCGACGGGGTGGACGTTGTTGACGTACGAACGGAAGACGACGTCGCCCTCGCCGTCGACCTCGAGGTCCGTCGGCAGCCACTGGAACTGCTCGGAGTACTCGTAGCGGGAAGGGCTGGTCGCCGGGCCCGGCCACGCCTCGTCGGGTACGCCGCTCACCCGGCGCACCAGGCAGAAGAGCGACGGATGGACCAGGTCCAGTACCTGTCCGTCGGATCCGGGATGCCAGTCCTTCTCCGCCTCGGGGACTTCCTCCAGGACCCGGACCGCCTCGCGCAGCCGGGAGGTGAGCTCGTCGTCGACCAGCGTGTCGGACTGCCACACCCCGTCGACGGCGGACACCTCGATGCCGGTGTGTTCGTCCCGCAACCCGGCGTAATGCGCCAGCTCGTCCAGCACGTACCGCATCTGCGCCTCGGTCAGACCCTGGGCGAGCGCTTCCCGCGTCCAGCGGGCGACGATCGCGGCGTCGTTCCTCTTGGTGAACCACTCCGGCTTCGCCCGTATCTGCGCGCTGCACCGCATGATCTGAAGTTCCCGCAGTGTTCGCGGTCCCGTGGACGCACTGGTGCGGGAGCCGGCAAAGGGCAGCGGGAAAGGGGGCAGGTCGGTCAACTCGTCGTTCCTTCCATCCGTTCGGCGGCGGGAACGATACTTCACAGGTCGGACACCTCACGCGGACCCACCGCCGGCGACGGGGCCGGCCGGTGGCCGAGCCTGCCGCGGGTGGCGATCAGGACGACGAGGGCCACGGCGACGGAGGCGAACAGGAAGGCACGCCCGGTGTCCTGATGGGTCAGTCCGGGGAACAGCCCCGCCGCGGCGATCGAGAAGTAGTTGTTGACGCCGGCGTGCAGCAGCATCGCCAGCGGCAGGCTCTCCCCGGTGCGGTTGAACACCCACGTCATCACGAAGCTGAAGGCGATCGCGGTGAGCACGAACTCCAGCGGCTGCTGCCACGTCACCCGAGGGAAGCCCCACTCGGTGAGGAACAGCGGGAGGTGTCAGAGCCCCCATAGGGGCCGACGATCAGGGTGCCGGACAGCGGGCCGTAACGGCCCCTGCACGATGGGCATGACGAAGTCGCGCCAGCCGGGCTCCTCGGCGATGCCGGTGGTGACCATCTGCAGGACCCGGGTGCGAGGCAGGCACACGACGCGGTCCGAGCCGATGACCACGGTGTGGAACTGACCTTGACGGACTGCCAGGTCGTCCGGCCTGTCGTCGGGCAGCAGACGGCTCAGCAGAGCGCGATACGTCGTACGGATACTCACGAGTGACCTCTGAACCTTTCGATGGACGAGGCGATGTGCGCGACGTGCTGTCAGGCCGCGTCGGCGCAGATGTGCGTGCAGGGCCCGGGTTCTGCACCGCGTCAGGGACATGCCCCTGCGTAAGAGGGGCAATGCGGCATCGCAGGGGCAGAGCCCGGGATGTCGGTGGCTCACTGCTTCGATCGTCGCCCGCGTGACGGGCGGGGCAACCGACTGTCCCCGGCGACTGGTTCAGCCCGGGCTGTGCGTGAGGCGCACCATCGCGCGGTAGAGGGCGCTGGGGGCGGGGGCCTCGGGCAGCGGCGGGATCGGGGCGTCCGGGGTGGCGTAGGAGCGGATCATGTGGGCGACCAGGCGGCGCCAGGCGTCGGGGGCGGCGTCGCCGGCCGCGTTGAGGACGCCGGCGTTGGCCATGAGCAGGATCGGCATGTCGCGATCGGTGAAGTCCTCGCGCAGGTTGCCGGTGGCCTTGGCGCGGTCGATGAGTTCGAGGAGGCCCTCGTGCGCCTCGGCGCGGCGGGCCTCCAGGGCCTTGGCGGCGGGGAAGGTCATGGTGAGGACGTCGGCGAAGCCTCGGTCGGCGGCCTGCATGGCGCAGACGGCGTGGATGTAGCCGATGAAGCCGTGCCAAGGATCGGGGTCGGCGAGGGCTTCGCGGGTCGCGGTGGCGTAGGCGTCCATGCGGTCGGCGAAGACCGCGTTGATCAGCTCGCCGCGCGTGGCGAAGCGGCGCGAGAGCGTGGCCTTGCCGACGCCGGCCTCCCGGGCGACGGAGGCCATGGAGGCGCCGAGCCCTTCCTCGGCGAACAGACGGCGGGCAGCAGCCAGGATGCGGTCGCGGTTGCGTTCGGCGTCCGCGCGCAGCCCGGCTCCGGGCTGCTGGTTCGGGTCGTCGCCTGGGGCTGCCGCTGGGGTTGTCATGCCTTCATTCTACCTAAGTGGAACAACCGGCCCACTTCCGTTGTTACCCTTGGCGACGTGGAAACGGGAAGGGTGTTCCACTTGTTCGAGGAGTTGTGTCATGCGCGCGGTCACGCTGCACGAGGTGCCCGCCGAGCCGTCCGTGGCCGAGGTCGACACCCCCCGTCCCGCGGAGGGCCAGCTGCTGGTGGAGTTGGCGGCCTCGTCGGTGAACGGCTTCGACCTGTCGGTGCTCGGCGGCAACCGGCAGGGAATGATGGAGCACCGGTTCCCGCTGGTCGTGGGCATGGACTCCGCCGGCGCCGTCGAGGCCCTCGGCGAGGGTGTGGCGCCACGGCGTGCGCCGCTACGTCGGCCACGCAGCCCCGGCGATCCTCGACCCGCAGGAGAAGCCGACCCCCGTCACCCGGCTGATCCGGTTCATGCCGCGCACCTTCATGCCGCGCGCCTACGAGGAGATCACCGGCATGTGCGGCCAGATCATGGCCTCCGGCCCGGACCGGACGATCGTGCGGTGCATCGCCCCGAAGGGCAGGCCGAAGCAGCCGCGGGTCCGGGTCGTTTTCTCGGCACGGACAAGCTCGGCTTCCCCGTCAGCCGCGCCGACATCGCCGCGTTCGCGGCCCAACAGGTCCAGGACGGGACGCATGCCGGCCGCGCGCCAGCCATCAGCAAATGAACCCCGCACCACAGGAAAGAGAGAAGAACTCGTGACCATCGCGATCATCGGCGCCACCGGCAAGCTCGGCGCCCTCACCGTCGACTTCCTCCTCGAGCGCGGCGTCGCCGCGGGTGACGTCCTCGCCCTCGGCCGTGACGCCGGGCGTCTGGCCGCCTTCGGCGAGCGCGGGCTGCGCACCGCCGTCATCGACCTGGACGACGTCGACGGCACCGCCAAGACGCTCGACGGCGTCGAGAAGCTGCTCCTCGTCTCCTTCGGCGACCTCGGCACGCGCGTCGCGCGGCACGGCAACGCGATCGAGGCCGCCCGCGAGGCCGGCGTCGGCCACCTGGTCTACACGTCCGGTCTGGAGGCGCCGACGACGATCCTGCGGCTGGCCGCCGACCACAAGGCGACCGAGGAACTGGTGACCGCCTCCGGCATCCCGGCGACGTTCCTGCGCAACGGCTGGTACACCGAGAACCACCTGCAGGACTTCAACACCGCCCGCGAGCACGGTGTCGTCGCCAACAGCATCGGTGACGGCCGGATCGCCACCGCCCCGCGCAAGGACTTCGCCGAGGCCGCCGCCGTGGTGCTCACCACGCCGGGGCACGAGGGCAAGGTGTACGAGCTGTCCGGCGACACCGCCTGGAACTACGCCGAGTTCGCCGCCACCGCGCAGGAGATCCTCGGCAAGCCGGTCAGCTACCAGGCGCTCACCGACGAGCAGGAGCTCGAGCAGCTCCTCGGCTTGGGTCTCGACGAGGGCGCCGCCGGTTTCATGGTGACCCTCAACGCCGACCTGCGCGACGGTGCCATGGCCCCCACCTCCGGAGACCTGGCCCGTCTCATCGGTCACCCGACCGAGTCGCTGGCCGAGACCCTGCGTACCTGGGTCTGACCCGCAGGTGACGAGGGGCGGGCGGCCGAACGGCGGCCCGCCCCTCGTCACTCCGCCCGCCCGGGTCCGCTCCGGCCCGTACACCTCTGCCCTGACGTGCTGCGCTCGGGGCCGGACCGCCACCCGCGGGTTCCTGCCCCGGGTGCGGCCCGCTGTTACTTCACCGTGAAGGGCGAGCCGGACCGGGCGGGCACGCGTTAGTCGTCCTCGTCCTCCACGTCATCGCAGGCACCGCCGTTGGTGGTGCGGACGCGGGCCAGGAGCGAATGCAGGGTGTCGCGCTCCTGCGGGGTGAGATCCCCGAACAGCTCGCCCTCGACGTGGCCGATGGCGGCGTCGAGCTTGGTGACGGCGGTCGCACCCGCTTCGGTGATCTCCACGATGTGACGGCGGCGATCGGCCGGATCCCGGCGCCGTCGTACCAGGTCGCGGTCCTCGAGCGCGTTGAGCAGAGCGACCAGGACGCTGGGGTCCACACCCAGCCGCGTGCCGAGGTCTCGCTGGCCGAGCGGACCGCCGGCGAGATGCATCAGCACGATGGCGTGGCGAGGGGTGACGCCCGAGGCGGTGAGTGCCGCACGGAGCCGGGCGTCGATGGAACCCCCGTGACGCGCCAGGAGCAGTGAGAGACGGGACTCCGGGCCCACGGACCCGGCGGCCTCGTCGCAGCTGGAGGAGCTGACGGGCGTGCTGGTGGGGGAGGCGGCAGCGCCGGATCGTTGGGCCATGGCTCGACCATAGCAAGCCAGGGATAGTTGGTTGCTATTAATCATTGATGCACTTACATTATTTGCCGAGGCGCATTGCTTGCCGCGCCGTCTTCCCGGGCCCGATCGGCGGCCCCTCACCGTTCTGTTCTGGAGCTCTCCGTGTTCATCGCCTACGTCGTCCTGGCTGTCCTGCTGTCCCTGGTGCTGTTCGTGTCTGCCCGTGGCGACATCACCCGTGATCCGAAGGTCACGGAGCAGCTCAAGGCGGTCGGGGTGCCCGACGGCTGGTTCGTGCCCCTCGGCCTCGTCAAGATCGCGGGCGCGCTGGGGCTGCTCGTCGGCATCGCCTACCGCCCGCTGGGCGTCGCGGCGGCGATCGGCCTCGTCCTCTACTTCGTGGGCGCCGTGATCACGCATCTCCGCGCGGGCGACAAGAAGGGTGTCGGTGCGCCGGCCGTCATCACGCTCGTTTCCGCGGTTCCGCTGGTGCTGGGCCTCGCGACGGTCTGAGAAGGCGGTCCGTGCGGGCCGTGACCCGTGACCGCGGCACCCGCAGCCGGCCCGCTCCCGGGCGGCGTACTCCGGCATCACGTCGGTGTCCGCCGCCCGGTCGGCGTCCGCCGCGAGGCTGTGAGAGGACCGGGCGGCGCGGGACTCGGCGCCTGTCTCGCGGGGTCGGAACGGTCATCCGGCCGGTTGAGCCGCATTCCTCTCGGTGTCCGAGTGCCGCCGGGCCATCACGTAACCGAAGGCGGTCGCGAGGATGTACATGAGGACCGAGTAGACGGCGCTGGGGATCGCGACCTCGGTGCTGTCCAGGACGCTGAGCGCGATGGTGAGTGCCACGGTCGTGTTGTGGATCCCGACCTCCATGGAACTTGCTATCGCCTGGCCCTTGTCGAGACGGAGCAGCCGTGCACCGCCGTAACCGAGGGTGAGGCTCGCGAGGCAGAAGATGCCGGTCACCCATCCGACCTGCTGCAAATAGTCGGCCAGATTCTCCCGCTCACCCAGCAGGGCGCTGACCGAGACGAGTACCAGCACGGCGATGGAGAAGATCCGGACCGGGCGGTCGGCGCGTGCGGCGAAGCCGGCGGAGCGCCGACGGATCGCCATGCCGAGTCCGACCGGGATGAGCACGATCGCGATCACCTGCACCACCTTGCCGAACTGCAGGCCGAGGTCGCCCTGGGCGTCGAAATGGCCGATGGCGAGGTTGGTGATGACCGGGATGGTGATGGCGGCGAGCACCGAGTTGATCGCGGTCAGTGTGATGTTGAGGGCCACGTCTCCGCGGAAGAGGTGACTGAAGAGGTTGGCGGTGGTCCCGCCCGGGGAAGCGGCCAGCAGCATCACGCCGACGGCGAGCAAGGGGGAGAGATCGAACATCTCGACCAGCCCGAACGCCACGAGCGGGAGCACCAGCACCTGCAGCGCCAGCGCGACGACCACCGCCTTCGGTGTCCGGGTGACCCTCCTGAAGTCGTCGGTGGTCAGGGACAGCCCGAGGCCGAACATGATGATCGCCAGTGCGATCGGCAGGCCGGTGGTGATGAGTGCTGAGTCGTTCATCGGTGTCTCTCAGGTTGGGAGGGGTGAGGACGGCGAGCGCGTTCCGGCCCGTGTGACGGGCCTCGAGCGGCGGGCGCTGTTCCATCGCGTCCGTGGCGATGGCCTTGGAGTCTGACCCACCGCCGAGCTGATGGCGAGGGGAGGCGTCAACGGCGCCCCCTTCGCCGCAGGATGTGCCTGCTCAGCTCAGGGCGCGTGGACTCAACCGGTGCGAGTGGCGGAGAGGACCGCGGAGGCGAGGGCGTCGCCGATGGCCTGGGAACCGCTCGCGTTGGGGTGCAGCGGGGTGGCGGCGTGGGCGGGGACGAGGCCCTCGATGTACCGGTCGGCGGGCGCCGCGCACACATCGTGGCCGATGCCGAGGGAGCAGGTGTCCACGAACGTCGCGCCCTGTTGCCGCGCCGTCGTCCTGAGCGTCGCGCCGAGGTGGTCGGTGGCGCCCTGGATGTAGGTGGCGTCGACGTCCCGGATCGGCTGGGTGGGGAAGCAGCCGCCGGGGCGGATGCAGTTGCCGTACCCGATGACGAACACCTCGGCATGCGGCGCTCGTTGCCGGACCTGCTCGAGGGCGGCGGCGAACTTCGGCACCCAGGCGTCGATGCCGGCCTTCACGGTGTCGACGCCGCCCTTGGCGTTCTCGGCGGCGCCCTCGGCGGTCGCGATGCAGGCGGTGTCGCCGCACCACCGCGTGTTCAGCCTGCTCAACGGAGCGACATCACGGGCCACGAGGTCGGGCCGGCGGCCGGCCCTGGGGTCGGGGACGGTGGCGCGGTCGTGCCGGTGGCGGCAGCGGCCGGTGAGGCCGGCTCCACCTGGCCACCGTCATCGATGTCGCTTCCCGCGGAGTCGTCGGCTGGGCAACCGCTGATCACCTGCGAACGCTCTCCAGGGCGCGGCCGGCGAGGTAGGCGGCGGCCTCCGGCCGACACGCGTCGTGCGTCTCGCGCAGTCCGACGGGGGGCGCCGGCGGCGACCCGGTACGGGGAGGTTCACGGGGCGTACGAAGACGCCTACGACTGTGACCAGGGCGCGTCGGGCGTGGCCAACGGCGTCGTCGGCCGCCCTCAGCGACGACGCGGTGAAGGTGAGCACCTTGCTCCGCGCGCCGGGGGCCACGGTGATCAGGAGATCGGGTGACGGCGAGGGCCGGCACGGCAGCCGCCCTTCGGCGGCATCGTGGGCAAGGTCCGGCTCGGCAGGCTGAGGATCACTGTCTGCCGAGCCGGACGCGGAGTGGGCTGGTCAGCCCTTGACGAATTCAGGAGCCGGGCTGGGCTGGTCCGCCGCAGCGGAGCCTTCCACGCGGCGGGTCCGGGGCAGGGCGATCGAGACCACGGCGGCTACAACGCCGACGGCGCAGCCGATCGTCAGTCCCACACGGAAGCCTCCCTCGGAGATGAGGGCGTGGCCGTGGGTCGTGGCCGTCATCTGGGCGAGGACGACACCGATCACCGCGGCCCCGACCGAGCTGCCGAGGGAGCGCATCAGGGAGTTGAAGCTGTTGGCCGCGGACGTCTGGCTACGCGGGACGACTCCCATGATGAGGGCCGGCATGGCGCCGTAGGCGATCCCCACACCCGCCTGGTGATCATGTGGGCGGTCATCAGGCCGGGGGCGGTGCCCATCAGGAACAGGGCGGCGACATGGCCGAGGGCTATGACCGTGGCGCCCACCGCCAGGGTGAACTTGGCACCGCGGGAGTCGATGAGCTTGCCGCCGACGGGGGAGAGGAAGACCTGGATCAGGCCGCCGGGCAGCATCCACAGGCCGGCGGCGAGCATCGACTGGCCCAGACCGTAACCGGTCTGGGTGGGCAGCATGAGGATCTGCGGGGTGATCAGCATGGTGGCGTACATGCCGATGCCCGTGAAGATCGACGCCACGTTGGTGAGGAGCACCTGCGGACGGACCGTGGTCCGCAGGTCGGCCAGCGGATCGGGGGTGCGCAGCTCCCACCAGCCCCAGGCGCCCAGCGTCACCACGGCGACGACGAAGCAGCCGAGGGTCGAGGCGGCGGTCCAGCCCCAGGTGGCTCCCTTGGAGACGGCGAGCAGGAAGCAGAGCAGTCCGACGCTGAGCGCGAAGGTGCTTCTGCGCCGCCGAGCCCACCTAGGCCCTGACCGTCGCGGGCCGAGGCACGGGGGAGGAGCAGGGGCCACGGTGCCGGGAGCCTTCCGCGGTATGCGCGTCGACGCCGAGGCGTCCACTCCGTTCCTGTCGCCGGGAAGACGAGGCACCACCCCGCGCTGCCGGCGCAGTCGAGACGCGGCGCCCGATCTCGGTTGCGCGGCACGGAAACTCGCGTAGGGGCGTCCCGGAGACTCTCCGCGGACCCGGCCCGCCTGTAGCGCGTCCTTGAGAGGGTTCGCCATCCGCGGATAGGGTGGCGGACAACCTTGACCGAACGAGGAGTTGAGTGACGGCAAGGCTGAACACGGGTACGTGCAGGATCCGATTTTCGGCGCCTTCGCCGTCTGCCTGGACGATGCCACGGGCGAGCTGAGACTCGTGGGCGAGGCGCTCCCCGAGGTCGTCGTGCGTCGGGCGCAGGGAACGCAGCTTGAGGTGCACGTTCCCATCGGCTCCCGCGACGCCGACCGGCTCACCATGACGATCGGCGGATCCGCCGCCCGGCTGGCGCCGGCCAAGGGCTTTCTCACCCGGACCTCCTACCGTGTGGACGTCCACCATGACAAGGTGCACTACCGGTTGATCCCCGTCACCCTCGGGGAGAGCCGACTGCTCAGGGACGGCGTGGCCCTCGGGGTGTTCACCTCCACCGGCGACGGGGCGGTGACTGCCGAGTGGCAGGATGCGGCCGGGCAGGAACCGCAGGATGCCGCCGTGGGGTACAGCCTCGCCGCGTCCTTCGGGACGGGCGCTGAGCCCATGTGGAAGCTCACACTGGACGCGGCTCTCGCCCTGTTCTCCTGAAGGATGGCAGCGGGCGCGAACAGGTCGACCTGGCCACGAACGCGATCCCGTCGTACTCCTGCGCGGGCACCAGCGGTGCCACGTGGAACCGGTAGGTCAGCCGCGGGACGTTGGACCCGAAACTGCGCTGATACCGGGGGGCGCGTAGCCAGCGTCCGGCATCGGAGCCGGGATCCGCGGCACGCAGATCGGCGAGATAGTCGCCGCGGACGGCGGCCGCGAGCCGTGACTCCACAGTCCTGCGGCTGAGCCCGACGCGGTGGGCGATCGCGTCCCCTTCCAGATCGTTCCCCTGGCGTGCGCGAAAGGACCCCTTGCCGAACAGCAGCCCGAGCGCGTAATAGGCTTCGCCGTGTCGCCGTCTCAGCCGACTGCCGAGTGACAGAACTCCGTTCGCGTAGGTCCCCGTACCGACATGTCCGTTGTGCCCCCACACGGCGACCCGCCCGTCGGTGGCGTCCACGAGCGAGGTGACCGCCTCCGCCATGTGACGGTCGCGGACGGCCAGAGCGCTCTGTTCCGCATCCTCCGTCAGCACCGACCGCGTGACGAGGTCGGCGGCCCGGGCGAGGGCACCCGCATGCCATGCCGCCTCGTCGGCCGCGTCGGCGGTGGTGCGTTCGGCGAACTCCTCGCGGTGGCCCACCAGGAACGCGGCGAGCTCGTCGGCCGCGGCCCGTAGACGTTGTCCGGGATCCGGCAGCGATCCAGGTCGCGCCTCGGACAGTACGTCGAGCAGATCCGGTGCCTCTCGCTCCGGGGCCACCTTCCGGAGGAATTCCCGCACCACGGCGGCCGAGTCCGCGCAGCGCTGCGGGTCGATGCCGACGAAGCTCACCTGTTCGGCCGCGGAGCGGTTGTGCTCCCGCATCCACTCGACCATGTGGAGAATCTCCTCGGTCCGCCAGGTCCAGAAGCCCAGACGGTCGACGAGCAACGCGGCGTCCCCCGGGCCACCGTGCACATAGGCGTCGATGGCGCGTGCCGCCGACTCGCTGGCCTCCATGGCCAGAGCCGTGCATCCCATCCGCAGGACGAGGAAGCGCAGCAGCCGGTGCTTCAACCGGAAGAACTCCCGGGTCCCGTGGGTGGATTCGCCCATGCCCAGGATGCGCACCTTACCGAACCACTGTCGCAGCGGCTCCAGTTCGTCCAGCGGCCCGTCCGCGGAGAGCGTCGTCAGAGGGACGGCGTTCGCGGACAGCCAGGCCCCGAGTCCGTCAGGCAGGTTTCCCTCCTCGGTCGTACGGCCGTCCATGCCTGCGCTTTCCATATCGGCTCCCTCCCCGCCCCGGAGACGGAGCATGCCGACGGGCTCCGTTCAGCTCCCGGTCATCGCGCGAGGATCTCGGCCAGATCCCGCGCCGCCGCGGCGTATCCGTGCTCGGCGGCCACCCCGGCCGGATTCAGGACGACCTCGTCGACACCCGCACGACCGTATTCGAGCAGCCCTTCCGCCACCTCCGCGGCCGTGCCGTAAAGGAACGTGCCGGAGTTGACCAAGGCGCGTGCGCCGAGGTTGGGTTGGGCCGGATGCACCCGCAGACCCGCCCTGCGCAGCATGTCCGTGTAGTGCTGGGTGCCGAGATGGGCGCCCGCGCCGGTGAACGCCAGGCGGTACGGGTTGCGGTCCGGCCGCTTCAGTGCCGCGTGCACACCGTCACCAGGCGCGGCACGGCTCGCCCGCCTCGGCCGCCCCTTTGCCCAGAGCGGGCACGAGGACGTCGCGGACATAGCCTGGTGGAGTCATCCAACTGATCGCGACATCAGCGACCCGGCCCGCCGCACGCGCCAGCGCGGGCCGCAGCACACCCAGGCCGATCAAGCAGCAGCCGCTGGTCCGACTCGGCCATGTAGACGTGCCGGGGAACGCCGAAGCGTGCCCGCCAGGCGAGCAGGTCGGTGGCCTCCTCGGCGGTCAGCCGCCATTGGGCGGGTCGCAGAGTCACCCGCCCCCGGGTTACCCGGGGCAGGAGGGGCGCGGACTCGAGCGGCCCCCAATGGAAGCCGGTGGGCATGACGTACCCGTCGTGCGAGACCTAGAGCATGAAGCGGGCGACGTTCGGGGCGAGCGACGGGTTGAGCATGTGGTGCTGCTCGACGACGATCTCGCGGTCGAGCCGCCTGGACCGCAGGTAGACGCGGCTGTCCGTGGCACCCACCAGGTTGTCGTCCAGCGCGATCACCCGGTGCTCGGGAACCGATGCAGGGGTGTGGACGGGGATTTCGTACGGCCGGATCGCCGGGCGCACAGCGACGTTGGCCGCCCTGCCGTAGGGCGGAAGGTGGGCGAGTTCGGCGTAGACCGCGTCGGGGTACAGGCGCTCCTCCTGCCGGGCGTAGGCTCGCAGTCGGTCCACCGACGTCTCGCCGAGCAGGTCGGAGAAGCGCCCGAAGGTCCGGCCGCTGTGGGCGAGGCCGTCGGGGCGGATCACCGCTCGCCACTCGCCCCGGTCGATCGCCTGCCGGTCGGCTGCGGCTATCTGCAGGGCATGGTCGGCGGCCAGTCGGTGGTGTCCGCGAGCGGGGCGATCCGGTCGACCCAGGTGTCGGTCAGCTCGACCTCACGCGAGTGGTTCCACCATGCCTGCCGGGCGAGTTCGACGAGGGCCTGGTCCATTCGCCGTGTGTCCGGCTGGGGTTGCGCGAGCAGCTCCACGTTGCGGGCCGGCTTGGTGTACGTGGGCGGGGCGTCGAGTCCCGCGTCGGCACTGAGCAGAGTCAGGATCGGTACACGCGTCCCAGCCCCGTAAAAACGCCCACACTCCGAGGCGAAGCCGTTCTCCGTCAGAGCCGGCTGCCTGTGAGGGAGTGTCCGGCACCACGCGAGAGGCGACGACGGCGTGCCGGACTGCAGGACTGCGGGGAAAGATCGGGCTGTGGGCTCTGGGCTGAACTTCGCGCTCAGAGCCCACAGTTGAGGCGTCAGCCGTAGGTGTAGAACCCCGACCCCGACTTCCGGCCGAGCCGGCCCGCGTCGACCATCCGCTGCAGCAGCGGGGGAGCGGCGTACAAGGGCTCCTTGTACTCCTCGTACATCGAGTACGCGACCGAGGCCACCGTGTCGAGACCGATCAGGTCGGCGAGCTTGAGCGGGCCCATCGGGTGGGCGCAGCCCATCTCCATGCCGTTGTCGATGTCCTCACGGCTGGCGATGCCCGACTCGAACATCCGGATCGCCGACAGCAGGTACGGGATCAGCAGCGCGTTGACGACGAAGCCGGAGCGGTCCTGGGCGCGGATGGAGTGCTTGCCGAGGGCCTTCTCGGCGAACAGCTGCGCCCGGCCGAGGGTGCCCTCGGAGGTGGTCAGCGCGGGGATCAGCTCGACGAGCTGCTGCACGGGCGCCGGGTTGAAGAAGTGGATGCCCACCACCTGGTCCGGACGCGAGGTGGCGACGGCCAGCTTCACGAGCGGGATGGAGGAGGTGTTGGAGGCGAGGATGGCGTCCGGGCGGGTGACCACCTGGTCCAGGACCTGGAAGATCTCCGTCTTGACCTGCTCGTTCTCGACGACGGCCTCGATCACCAGGTCACGGTCGTGGAACTCGCCGAGGTCGGTGGTGAAGTCCAGGCGCGCCTCGGTGGCCGCGCGCTCCTCCTCGGTGAGCTTGCCGCGCTCCACCGCCCGCTGGAGCGACGTGAAGACGCGGGTACGCCCGATCTCCAGGGCTTCGCCGGTGGCCTCGGCGACCTTCACGTCCAGACCGGCGCGGGCGCAGACCTCGGCGATGCCGGCTCCCATCTGGCCGGAGCCCACCACTCCCACGCGTTCGATGTCGCTCACATCGTCCCTTTCGTGATCATCATCGGGTCGGACAGGGTGCCGTCGGTCGGCGCCTGCTCCGATCGAGCACGTTACCTTCGCGGCTCCGACGATCGATCATTCGGGTGGGGCATGCTGGGTGACCGATGTCTCAGCGGTACTGCCCGTGCCCGGGCGGCCGCGAAACGTGAGGGTCCGTGATCCGTCTCCACGCGGGGCCGGGGTGACCCGATGGAGGTACGGCTGATGGCAGGGCTCACCCGCAGGACGTTCGCCGCCAGCGCGCTGGCCGCTCTTCCGGCGCTGTTCGCCACCGGAGCCGAAGCCGCCGGCGCCGAGACCGCGAGGGTCGGAGCGGCGAGGGCCGGACAGGCAGGGACCGGAGCTGGGGCCGGAGCCTCAGGGACCGGAGCCGCGGCGGCCGCCGTGCCGACGGCGGGTACCGGGGCCGCGCCCGCCGGCGGTCGCGCGGCGCCCGCCGGTGCGACGCGCGGGATGTGGCTGGCGACCGTGGCCAACCGCGACTGGCCGTCCGCGCCGGGGCTGAGCGCGGCACGTCAGCGCGACGAGCTGCTGTGGTACCTGGACGCGGCGGTGAAGCGGCGGCTGAACACCGTGATCTTCCAGGTGCGGCCCACCGCGGACGCCCTGTGGCCCTCCCCGCACGAGCCCTGGTCGGCCTGCCTCACCGGGACCCAGGGCCGCAACCCCGGCTGGGACCCGCTGGGCACCGCCGTCGCCGAGGCGCACGCCCGGGGGCTGGAACTGCACGCCTGGTTCAATCCGTACCGGGTGGCCACGCACACCGACCCGTCCCGCCTGGTGGCCGGGCACCCCGCGCGCAGGAACCCGGACTGGGTGGTGCCGTACGGCGGCAAGCTGCACTACAACCCGGGCCTGCCCGAGGTGCGCGCCTTCGTCGAGGACGCGATCCTCGACGCGGTGGAGCGGTACCCGGTGGACGCCGTCCACTTCGACGACTACTTCTACCCGTACCCGGTCGCCGGGCAGACCTTCGACGACAAGGCCGCCCACAAGGCGCACGGTGACGCGTTCTCCACCCGCGCCGCGTGGCGACGCAACAACATCGACCTGCTGGTGAGGGAGACCTCCGCGCGGGTCCACGCCGCCCGCCCGGGCACCCGGTTCGGGATCAGCCCGTTCGGCGTCTGGCGCAACGCGAGCACCGACCCGCGCGGCTCGCAGACCCGTGCCGGGGTGCAGACCTACGACGACCTGCACGCGGACACCCGTACCTGGGTGCGGGAGGGCTGGATCGACTACGTCGTGCCGCAGCTGTACTGGCACATCGGACAGAGCGCCGCCGACTACGCCGTGCTCGCCGAATGGTGGGCGGACACGGCGCGCGGCACGCCGACGGCCCTCTACCTCGGAGAGGCGCTCTACAAGGCCGGCGACCCGGCGCAGGCCGCGGCCTGGCAGGACCCGCGCGAACTCTCCCGCCACCTCGAGCTCGCGGCGGCACTGCCCGAGGTGGGGGGCCACGTCTTCTTCTCGGCGAAGGAGGTCGTGGCGGACCGGAACGGCGCGCTGGCCCGCGTCGTCGCGGACCACTACGCCGGCTGACCGCCCCGTCGGCTGACCGACCCGTCGGCGGGGCCGGCCGGCCCCGCCAAGTCCGCCGACCGTGACCGCCGCGTGTCAGGTCCACGGGCGGTCAGGTCCGCAGACGGCCAGCACTTCAGATGGCCAGGTCTACGAACGGCCAGGTCTACAAACGGTGGCTGCCGGCGGCGGTGACGCCGGGGCCCGTGGTCAGGTGCTTGACCTCGGTGTCCGGGCCGGGCCACAGCATCGCCTCGCTGCCGTCCTCGAAGCGGACGCGGTAGGGCGGGGCGCCGTCGGGACCGAGGACCTCGGTCACCTCGGCGGTCCGGTCGCCCGCACCGACCACCCTGCCGTGCGTCACCAGCATGTCACCCACTTGCGCGTACATGGCGGGCCTCCTCGTCTCGTCGTCCAGCGATCCGTTCCAGGAGCTCCCCCCTCGTTCCGAGTCTACGAGCGGGTCCCGGGTCCGGCAGGGGCAGCGGCCGGCGGCCGTGCACGGTGGGGGCCCGCCCGTGACGGGCGGCCGAAATCGCGTTGCGGGACCGCGCCGGCGCTGGAAGCCTCCCGCCATGAGCGATCTGCCGCCCCTCCCCGAGGGGTACGAGTTCTCCGCCGACCCCGCCCGCGTGGACGCCGACCGGGTCCACCACTGGCTCTCCACCGACGCCTACTGGGCGCTCGGCCGCACCCGCGCCAAGCACGACGCCGCGATGGCCGGGTCGCTGAACTTCGGGGTGTACGACGCCGTCACCGGCGTCCAGGCCGCCTACGCCCGCGCGATCACCGACCGGGCCACCTTCGGCTGGCTCTGCGACGTCTACGTCGATCCGGAGGTTCGCGGCAAGGGTATCGGCGCCGCCATGGTGGCCCGGGTCCGCGAGGAACTGCGGGCCTTCGGTCTGCGGCGGATCCTGCTCGCCACGCACGACGCCCACGGGGTCTACGCCCGCCTGGGCTTCGAGCCCCTCGCGCGCCCCGACCACTGGATGGCGCTCCAGCTCGGCTGACCGCCCGGGCGCCGGACCCGGCGGTGCCCGCCCTCTTGACCCGCCCATCGCGCGGGTCGAACATCACCGCATGCATGTTCGGGTCACCTTCGTTGCAGCCGCGAGCAGCACCCGCCCGATCGCCGAGCGATTCGACGACGACAGCCCCCTGGACCGGGAGGCCTGGGAGGGGATCCAACGTGCCGTGCCGGGCCTCGCACCGCTGGCCGCCGCCGACCTGCGCTACTGCTCGCCCACCCCGCGCAGCCGGGCCACCGGCGAGCTGCTGGGCTACGTCCCGCTGGTGCAGCCCGCGCTTCGCGACTGCGACATGGGCCGGTGGCGCGGCATGACGCTGGGCGAGGCGATGGCCCGCGAACCGCAGGCCGTGGACGCCTGGCTCGCCGACCCGCGCTCCGCGCCGCACGGCGGGGAGTCGCTGCACGGCTTCATCACCCGCGTCGGCGGCTGGCTCGACACCCGCCCCTCGGACGACGGGGCCACCATCACCGCCGTGGCGGAGCCGGGCGTGATCCGGGCGGCGCTCACCTACGCCCTCAAGGCGCCGCCGTCCGTCTACTGGAACGTCGACGTCCGCCCGCTCGCCGCCGTCACCGTCCTCGGCCGCCCCGGTCGCTGGAGCGTGCGGCTGGATGTGCCCTACGCGCCGCCGGTACGGGCGTAGCGGGTGGTCAGCACCAGGTCCTTCGCCGGACCGCGCACCCGCCACACGGTGCGCCACCGGTCCGCGTCCAGCACCGTGAACTCACCCTCGTAGAGGTCCGCGGCGCAGGGGTGCGTGGCGGTGAACCGTCCCTCCGCCAGGTCGAGCGTGTGGAACTCCCGCCCGTCGGCGAACCGCACGTCCGCCGAGGAGGGGGTGGCCCCCGGCAGCAGCCGCAGCGTCCGGCCGGCGGGGCGTGACACGCCCTGCCACACGAAGTCGCCGTCCTCCCGCTGCACCAGCCCTTCCTCCGGCGCCGTCGCCGGCCCGAACACGGTGACGCCGCTGAACCGGCCCTCCTCCCCGGAGGCGAGGTCGCGCGCCGTGCGCTCGGTGTGCCAGGTCCCGGGCAGATAGGCCCAGAGGTCCGGCACCGGACGCAACTCCTCCGGCATCGCCACGTTCACTTCCTCTTCCCTCTCCCGCCGCGTCTCCCGCTCCCGCGCTCCCGTGTGCCGGGCCACCGCCGTCGGCCCGCCGCCGTGGGGCCGCCGCCGTAGGGCCGCCGAGCGGAATGCAGCCAGCCGGTATGTGTTGAAGACAGTATGAAGAAGATCGGTTTTCTCTCCTTCGGCCACTGGTCGGACACCCCGCACTCGCGGACCCGGACCGCGTCCGACGCGCTGCTCCAGGCGATCGACCTCGCCGTCGCCGCGGAGGAGCTGGGCGTGGACGGCGCCTACTTCCGCGTGCACCACTTCGCCCAGCAGTACGCCTCGCCGTTCCCGCTGCTCTCGGCGATCGGCGCGCGCACCAGCAGCATCGAGATCGGCACCGGCGTCATCGACATGAGATACGAGAATCCCATGTACTTCGCCGAGGACGCCGGAGCCGCCGACCTGATCTCCGGCGGCCGCCTCCAGCTCGGCATCAGCCGTGGCTCACCGGAACAGGTGATCGACGGCTGGCGCTACTTCGGCTACCAACCTCCGGAGGGCGGCAGCGACGCCGACATGGCGCGCACCCACACCGAGGTGCTGCTCGAGGTGCTCAAGGGCGGGGGCTTCGCCAAGCCGAACCCGCGCCCCATGTTCCCCAACCCGCCCGGGCTGCTGCGCGTCGAACCGCACTCCGAGGGCCTGAGGGAGCGCGTCTGGTGGGGTTCCGGCTCCAACGCCACCGCCGTCTGGGCCGCCGAGCTGGGCATGAACCTGCAGAGTTCCACGCTCAAGGACGACGAGAGCGGCGAGCCCCTCCACGTCCAGCAGCGCAAGCAGATCGAGGCATACCGCGAGGCATGGCGGGCGGCCGGCCACGCACGCGAGCCGCGGGTCTCCGTCAGCCGTTCCGTGTTCGCCCTGGTCGACGACCGGGACCGCGCCTACTTCGGCCGGGAACGGGACTCCGAGGACCACTTCGGGAACATCGACGCCAGGACGCGGGCCGTCTTCGGCCGCTCCTACGCCGCCGAACCGGACGTCCTCGTCGAGGAGCTCGCCAAGGACGAGGCGATCGCCGCCGCCGACACCCTGCTGCTCACCGTGCCGAACCAGCTGGGCGTCGACTACAACGCGCACGTCCTGGAGGCCGTCCTCACCCACGTCGCCCCGGCGCTGGGCTGGCGCTGAGCCGCGGCCCGGCGGCGGCCGACGCGCCGCCGGGCCGACGCGCCGTCGTCCCGCCGTCCCGTGGCAGGAAAGGTGGGAAACCCGTCGTTGCGGCCATGACGCGACCGCTGCCAGGCTCGTCGGCATGAGAGACCGCAGCGTGCTCGTCGTCCTCTACGACGGGGTGCAGAGCCTCGACGTCACCGGCCCCCTGGAGGTGTTCCACGGAGCCGGTGAGGTCGCCGGACGGCCGGACGCGTACCGGGTGAGCACCGCGGGGCCCGGAGGCGGGCCGGTGCGGACGTCGAGCGGGCTGCGGATGCTGCCCGACGCGGACCTGGGCTCCGTGGCGCCGCCGCACACGCTGGTGGTGCCCGGCGGCGCGGGCACCGTCGAACCCGACCCGGCGGTGGTGCCGCGGAT
This sequence comes from Streptomyces abyssomicinicus, assembly GCF_008974245.1. Taxonomy (GTDB): domain Bacteria; phylum Actinomycetota; class Actinomycetes; order Streptomycetales; family Streptomycetaceae; genus Streptomyces; species Streptomyces abyssomicinicus. Next base: position 216,130 of record NZ_BBZI01000012.1, read on the forward strand.
CCGGGAGCTGGCGGCCGGGGCCGAGCGGATCGTGTCCGTCTGCACCGGCGCGTTCCTGCTGGCCGAGGCCGGACTGCTGGCCGGGCGTCGCGCCACCACCCACTGGGCGTACTGCGACACGCTCGCGCGCCGCTTCCCCGACACCGAGGTGGTGACGGACCCGATTCACGTCCGGGACGGCGCCATCGCGACATCGGCCGGGGTCACCGCCGGGATCGACCTCGCCCTGGCGCTGGTCGAGGAGGACCTCGGGCGCCAGGTCGCGCTGCGGGTGGCCCGCCACCTGGTGGTCTTCCTGCGGCGGCCGGGCGGCCAGGCCCAGTTCAGCACCCAGCTCGCCGCACAGCTCGCGCAACGCGACCCGCTGCGGGAGGTGCAGAGCTGGATCGCCGAGCACCCCGACGCCGACCTGTCGGTCGAGGCGCTGGCCCGCCGGGCCTCGCTGTCGCCCCGTCACTTCGCCCGCGCCTTCGCCGCCGAGGTGGGGGCGACGCCCGGACGGTACGTGGACGGGGTCCGGCTCGAAGCGGCGCGCCGGCGTCTGGAGGACACCGGGGACGGCGTCGCCGAGGTCGCCCGCGCCTGCGGTTACGGCACGCCCGAGGCCATGCGGCGGGCCTTCCTGCGCGCGCTGTCCGTGTCACCCGCGGAGTACCGGCGCCGATTCCGGCCGTCGGTGCCCGCCCGCCTGTCCCACACACCCGACGGAGGCAACCGATGACCACGAAGATCGCCGTCCTGCTGTACGACGGCTTCACCGCGCTGGACGCGGTCGGGCCCTACGAGGTCCTTTCCCGGATCCCCGGCGCGGAGGTCGTCTTCACCGCCGCCCGCCCCGGACCCGTCCGCACCGACATGGGCAGCCTCGCCCTCACGGCGGACGTGCCGTTCTCCGAGGTGCCCGACCCGGACGTCCTGCTGGTGCCCGGCGGCCCCGGCTGCGCGGCCCTCCTCGACGACCGGCCGACGCTGGACTGGATCCGCACGGCCGACGCCGCCACCACCTGGACCACCTCCGTCTGCTCGGGCTCCCTCCTGCTGGCCGCCGCCGGCCTCCTCACCGGCCGCCGGGCCACCTCGCACTGGATCTGTCTCGACATGCTGGAGGCCTACGGCGCGACCCCGGTCGGGGGAGAGCGGATCGTCGTCGACGGCAAGTACGGCACGTCGGCCGGGGTCTCGGCCGGCATCGACTTCGCGCTCCACATGACCGGCCGGATGTGCGGTGCGCAGGTCGCCGAGGCGATCCAGCTGGTCATCGAGTACGCCCCCGAGCCGCCCTACTCCACCGGATCCACCGCCTCGGCGCCGCCCGGGCTGGTGGAGGCGCTGCGGGCGAGCAATCTGGTGGTCGGTCGGAACAACCAGGCGGCTCCGCACGGGAACTGATGTGCCGTCACACGCGTTCCATCAGACATGACCCAGGGACCCGCGCCTCGCCCACTGTCCGACGAAGCCCTCTCCAGCCTGCTCGGCGCCCAGCAGTTCGGCACGCTGGCCACCGTCAAGCGCAGTGGCCACCCCCACCTGACGACCATGCTCTACAGCTGGGACCCCGAAGCCCGCGTCGTGCGGTTCTCGACGACGGCCGAGCGGGTCAAGGTCGCGCACCTGCGCCGCAACACCCGTGCCGCGCTGCACGTGCAGGGCGCCGACGTGTGGTCGTTCGCCGTGGCCGAGGGGGACGCCGAGGTCTCCGACGTCACGACGGCGCCCGGCGACGCGGTGGGGCGGGAACTGCTGGGGATGGTCCCCGAGGCGGCGAAGCCCGAGGACGAGGAGGCCTTCCTCCGGCAGCTCGTCGACGAGCGCCGCGTGGTCCTCCGCCTCAAGGTCGACCGGCTGTACGGAACGGCGCTCGACGTCGCCGGCTAGATCCGGTCCGGCACGCGCACCATCACACGGGTCACTGCACGGACCGAGTCACGGACCGAGTCACGGACCGAGGCAGGGACCGAGGTAGGGATCGAGGCAAGGACCCATACGCGGGGAAGGGGTGGGGCGGCGTGTTCGTGCTCGTACTGGGGGGTCTCCTCCTGCTCGTCCTCGGCGGCTGCGGGTGCGTCTACTGGGCGGCCCGGGGCGACGCCCCCCGCTGGGCGCGTGGTGTGGCCAGGGCGACGCTGCTCGGCAGCGAGCTGGCCGGAAGCGCGAGCCGGGCCTCCCGCTCACGCCGCGACGGCGGGGACGAGTAGCCCGGCGCGGGTCCGGGGCCCCGCCTTTTCAGCGTCCGTCGCGGCGTCCGTCGCGGGCGGCCCAGGCGCGCAGGGCCTCCTCGTGCCCGGCGGCGTCCAGGTTCATCGCGGCGTTGATCAGGGCGAGGTGGGTGAACGCCTGCGGGTAGTTGCCGAGCATGACGCCGTCGGCGGTCATCTCCTCCGAGAAGAGCCCGAACCGTCCGGTGCGGGAGCAGAGTTCCTCCCAGCGGCGGCGCGCCTCGTCCACGCGTCCGGCCAGCACCAGCGCGGAGACCATGGCGAAGGAACAGAGCAGGAAGCCGCCCTCGGGGCCGCCGACGCCGTCGTCGGTGGCCGCCGGGTCGTAGCGGTGGACCAGCCAGCCGTCCTCGCCGAGCTGTTCGTCGACGCGTTCCAGCGTCGACACCACCCGCGGGTCGGTGCCGTCCAGGAAGCCGAGCAGCGGGACCGCCAGCAGCGAGGCGTCGAGGTTCGCAGAGCCGTAGCTCTGGGTGAAGGCGCCGACGGACTCGTTCCACCCCCGGGTGAGGACCTCCTCGCGGACCTCGTCCCGCTGCCGGCGCCAGTGGTCCAGGGCGGGACGGCCGTCGCCGGTCAGCTCGGCGAGGCGCACACCCCGGTCGAAGCAGACCCAGGCGTACAGCTTGGAGACGGTCCAGTGCCGCCGGCCCGTCCGCACCTCCCAGAGGCCCTCGTCCGGTTCCCGCCAGCGGCGGGCGGCCTCGTCCACCACCGCGTACACGGCGCTCAGCTCACCGGCGGTCAGCTCCTCGGCGGTGCCCAGGACGGCCTGCTGGTAGACGAACGCCGCATCGAGCACCTGGCCGTACACGTCGAGCTGGTGCTGGGCGAAGGCGCTGTTCCCCACGCGCACCGGCCGCGACTCCCGGTACCCGCCCAGGTGCCCGAGCACGGTCTCCTCGCCCTCGGCGCGCCCGTCGACGTCGAGCATCGGGTGCAGCGCGCCGGAGCCCCGGGCGCTGTGGTCCAGCAGGATGCGCAGGTATACCCCCGCCTCCGCCCGGTGTCCCAGGCGCATCAGCGAGAGCACGACCAGCGCGGCGTCGCGGTGCCACAGGTAGCGGTAGTCCCAGTTTCGCCCGCCGCCGGCCCACTCCGGCAGCGAGGTGGTGGCGGCGGCGAGCAGCGCGCCGGTGTCGGCGGTCATCAGACCGCGCAGGGTGAGCGCGCTGCGCCGGACGTGCTCGGCCCCGAACCCCTCGTAGCTGTTGCGGGCGTCCCAGGCGCGCCAGGCGTCCTGCGTCTCGTCCCGCATCCGGTCGACCAGTTCCACGGTCAGCGGGCCGTGCGGCGCGCCGTCGTAACCGAGAACGAGGGCCAGCGCCTCGCCCTCGCGGAGCGTCGCCGCGACGGTCACCGGTCCGTCCCCGTCCCCTTCCAGGCGCGGCGCGGGACCGTGGTCACGGACGGCGCCCAGCCACAGCCCGGCGGCCCGCTCCTCCCGGGCGCCCTCCTCGCCGGCGTCGGACCAGCGCGGCCGGGCGCGCGCGTAGTCCGGTCGCACGTCGACACGGTGACGGACCGTCGCCTGCCCGCCCGTGCAGCGCAGGAGACGGACCAGGACGCCGCGCGAGGCGACACCGCAGGCCTCCTCGCCCTCCGCGGGGCGGTGTACGGCGAGGAAGTCCTCGCCGAGCAGGGTGCCACCGGGCGGGGACCAGCGGCTCTCGACCAGCAGGGTGGCGTCACGGTAACGCTGCTCGGGCGGCGGGGCGCCGTCCACCCGGAGTTCCCAGGCGCCGCCCGAGCGCCGGTCCAGCAGCCGCGCGAAGACCGACGGACCGTCGAACCGGGGGGCGCACAGCCACTCGACGGCCGCGTCGGGACCGATCAGCGCGGCCACGTGGCAGTCGGAGAGGAACGCCAGCGAGCCGATGGGCGGCCACCCGCCCGTGGCCTCCCCGGCCTCCCCGGATACTCCGGACACTCCGGACCCGGACGGGGCGGTCACGCGTTCAGCTCCGGCAGCACCTCGGAGCCGAAGGTCTCCACGAAGCGCAGCTGCTGCTCCTTGCCCACCTGGTGGAGCATCACCTCGTCGAACCCGAGCGAGCCCTGCCGTGCCAGCCACTCCGTGTGGTGGCCGAGGTCGTCGGAGACCACCACCGGTCCCTCCATGCGGTGCGGCTCTAGCACGGCCGCGGCCTGCTCGAAGTGCTCGGGCAGCGGGAGCTCCCAGCCGACGTCGCTGCCGAGCGCGGCCTCCCGCCACTGGTCGTGCGCGGCGTCCAGCGCCTCCCGCCGGGTCGGCGCCCACGACAGGTGGGCCTGCAGCACCGCGGGGCCCCGGCCGCCCGCGTCCCGGTAGGCGGCGAGCGTCTCCCGGTGGGCGTCACCGGGCTGGTTGACGGTGACCAGACCGTCGGCCCAGGCGGCGACGCGCCGGGCGGTCGCGGGGGTGACGGCCGCGCCCAGGAGGATCGGCGGCCGCTCCGGCAGCGACCACAGCCGGGCCCGGTCGACGCGCACCAGACCGTCGTGGGACACCTCCTCGCCGGCCAGGAGCGCCCGCATCACGCCCACGCACTCCTCCAGGCGCCGGGTGCGTTCCTCCTTGGACGGCCAGCGCTCTGCGGTGACGTGCTCGTTGAGCGCCTGCCCCGTTCCGAGCGCCACCCACAGGCGCCCGGGATACATCTGGGCGAGCGTCGCCGCCGCCTGGGCCAGCACCGCCGGGTGGTAGCGCTGACCGGGGGCGGTGACCACGCCCATGGCCAGCCCGGTGGAGGCGAGGGCGGCTCCCAGCCAGGCCCAGGCGTGGCCCGAGTGGCCCTGCCGGGCCGACCACGGGGCGAAGTGGTCGGAGCACATCCCGGTCGCGAAACCGGCGTCCTGGGCCGCCTGGAGCAGTTGCAGGGCTTCCGCCGGGGGGAACTGCTCGTGCGACACGTGATAGCCGTACGCGGTCATGGCGGAGGCGCTCGCTTCCTGCTCGCTTCCTGCTCGGTTCCGCCGGGCAGTACGCCCGGGCCGGGGCACCTGGCGGGAGGATCCGCCGCCGTGCCCCCTCCAGCCTGCCGCGCGGGACGGCTCCCCGCCGGGAACCGTTGCCCCGATCGGCGTCCGCGGGCACCCGGACGGGGCTCCGGCCGGGGCTCCGGCCGTGCGCCGCGCCCCTAGACTCGGCTGTCGCAGACCGAAGGCAGGGGGAGCGCGATGACGACCGGTGGCCAGGTCGCGGCGGTGAGCCGCCACGAGGCGTACGGGTTCAGCAAGCCCAACCATGCCTCCGTCACCCTGCTCGCGGGTCTCGGGGTGGAGGGCGACGTCCACGCGGGCGAGACGATCCGCCACCAGTTCCGCATGACCTACGAGCCGGACCTGCCCAACCTCCGTCAGGTCCACCTGATGCACGAGGAACTCTTCGACGAGCTCGCGCACAAGGGCTACGCGGTCTCCGCGGGGCAGCTCGGCGAGAACATCACCACTCGCGGCGTGGACCTGCTCCGCCTGCCCACCGGCACCCTGCTCCACCTGGGCGAGGAGGCGGTGCTCGAGGTGACGGGACTGCGCAATCCGTGCGCGAAGATCAACGACTTCCGGGACGGGCTGCTCGGCGAGATGTTCGCCATCGATCCCGGGACCGGGGAGTTCACCTTCAAGGCCGGCGTCATGGCCGTGGTCCGCCGGGGAGGGACGGTCCGCCCCGGTGACGCCGTCGAGGTCGAACTCCCGGCCCCGCCCCACCGGCCGCTGGAACGGGTCTGAGACGCAGGTGACCTGCGCGTGGCAGGCTTCCGTTCCTCCGGACGGGCCGGGCTAGCCTGGCCCTCATGGAGGACTTCAACGGGGTGGAGGTCGTCGCGTTCCCGGATGCGGCGGCCTTCGAGGACTGGCTCGCCGAGCACCACACCCGCCGCGAGGGCGTGTGGGTCAAGGTGGCGAAGAAGGCCTCGGGGATCGCGTCGGTCACGGACGGCGAACTGGTCGACGTGGGGCTGTGCTGGGGCTGGATCTCCGGGCAGCGCCGGGGCCTGGACGACCGGTACTACCTGCAGAAGTACGGGCCACGACGGCCGAGGAGCCTGTGGTCGCGGGTGAACGTCGAGAAGGTCGCGGCGCTGGCGGCGGAGGGCCGGATGCGGGAGCCGGGCCTCGCCGAGGTCCGGCGGGCCCAGGAGGACGGCCGCTGGGACCGCGCGTACGCGTCCCAGGCGACGGCCGCCGTCCCGGACGACCTCGCCGCGGCGCTCGCCGCCGACCCGGTGGCGGGCGCGGCCTTCGACGCGCTCGACCGCACCGCCCGCTACCTCGTGCTGCTCCCACTGCTCCAGGCCGCGACGCCGGAGACCCGGCGGACGCGGCTGGAGCGGGCCGTACGGGACCTGGCGGTGGGGCGGCCGCGGCCGGACGAAGGCTGAGCGGAACCGTCCCGGCGGACCGCACCGCACGCCGTGACGTCCACCCGTACTGGGAGAAGGGCGCCGGCGCCGCCGAAGCCGCGGCGTTCATGGCGGGATCAGTCCGTGGTGGGGTCCCAGGCGTGGTGAAAGAAAGCAAGTTCGAGGAGCTCGGGCATGGTGTCGGCGGTGCCCAGGCCCGCTTGGACGCAGGTGTCGGCGGCGGCGTGCATCCACTGCAGGTAGACGTCGTAGCGGTGCTGGGTCCAGCCGCCTTTGGACCAGATCCACGCGGCTGTCTCCGGGGCCCACTCCATCCCGGCCGCCAGGCCGACGCGGGTGGCGTGCTCGCGGAGGACGCCTGCGAGGACGGAATCGAGAATCAGGGGGTAGGGGCGGGGGCGGGGTTCCATGGCGCGGCCGAGGAAGTGGAGGAACTTGCTGTAGAAGGCGGGGCCCAGGCCCTTCACCGCGTTCCGCAGCAGCGCGTACGCCTGGACAGGGGCATCGGCCTGCAGTTCCTTGGCAGCACTGTCGAGTGACGAGCGCAGGTTGGGCCTGCGGAGGATCTCCTCGAGACGGGAGGGGTAGTAGCCGGTCTCTCTGGATCCCCATACGTACGACGCCACCAGAGCTTCGGTCCATGCCTTGTCGGCGAGGGCGGTGCGGAAGACGTCGGTGACCGCGCCGCGGCTTATGGACGCGTTCTGCTGTCCGCCGGCCCGCTCGGCCAGTTGCGTCGGCCAAGGAGCGATCGCCGCCCAGCGGGATGGTGTGTAGGTGATGGTGTGGCCGTCGACCCCCGCCGCGTACGGAGCGCCTGGCCCGGAGAGCCAGCGCTCCACGGCTCGCAGCGCTGTCTCGGGCAGCCCTTGCGCGAGCATCTCCTTGTCGAGGGTGTTGGCTCGCCGCTGCTTGTCGTCGCTCATCGAATCCCCCCGGATCGGTGACGGTGACCGCCCATGCTAGGAGCGTGGCAGCCAGCGGTGTATCGCCTCGAGGGTGTTCTCGGGAGCGGTGTTGAAGCACAGCCGGATACCCGGGGTCGCGGCTGTGAGGACGTTGACGAGGCGCTCGAACAGGAGGGTGTACTGCGGCAGCATCCGAACCGCGCCGCCGATCATCGCCAGGCCGAAGGGGCCGTCGGCGAGGTGGGTGCGGACGGCGGCCTCGGCGCTGTCGGGGTCCGCGTCCACCAGGCAGGGGACGATGTTCGGTTCCGCCTCGCGCAGCGCGGCGTTGGCGGCCTCGATGCGGGCGGTGAGGGTGGCCTCGTTGATGCCGTCGGGGACGTCGCTGTAGTCGAGAGAGCGGGGGTGCAGTCCGATGGAGAGCACCTTGGTGTCGGAGGGAGGGACGTTCGGGGACACGGGTGAGGGCACGGGCGGCGTCCTTTCACGATCGGCGTCCCCCGTGACCAGTCGGCCGAGCACCTGAACGACGGTCGCTGGAGCGGGAGTTGTGTTGATCCTAGGCAGGTTGCCGGCCGCAGTTCCCGGTCCGCAGCGGATGAGGTCTGCCGTTCTCGGGTGGTGGGGCAGCTGTTGGTGCGTGGAGTTCGGCCCAGTTGACCTTGCCGGGCCGGGGCCGGGGCCGGGGCCGGGGCCGGGGGTGAGGGGGCCCTATGGGTTTGGGCAAGTCTCTGCGGGACGGCGGAGGCTCGGCGGGTCAGTCTCCCGTGGTGGTGTCGGCCTCGGTGTATTCGTAGATCCAGCCCGCAGTTGTGTCAGCGGCTTGAACTGCCAGGTAGGTGTGTCTGGCGGTGGGGTTCCAGGGGCCTGGTGCTTGACCGGGGCGGCCTCGGAAGCCGGCGGGCGGCACTCCTGCCTGGTCGAGGTGGACGATTTTGGTCCGCCCGTTGAACGGGCCGCCGACGATTTCGATACCGACGGTGTTGTTGACGGTTTCGCCCGCGAGCCAGCGACGGATGAGTGCCAGGTGCTCGGAATTTTCGTCTTCGTCCCCCACGCTCGAAGCTGACCATGGGCTTGGGCGGAGGGCAAGCAGGTCTCAAGCCGCCCGGACAGGTCGGGGTTCGAAGGAAGTGCCGTCGCGGAGCATGCGGCCTGACTGCGCGTCCGGGGCTCCGGTAACGCAGTTCTCGCTGCTCGGCAGCCTGGAGAGGAGACAGGGGAAGACCGGGCGCAGGATCAGGGTCCCGCTGTACTCCTCCCAGGCCACCGACACCCACACCGACGCCGCGACCGACCCCACCGAGGCGGCGCTCCGCATGACGTACTACGTTCTTGCCACCCGCGCCCGTGAGGAGCTTCACCTCCGTCACGACGGCGACGCGGAGCCGCCGCACCTGGCCCAGGTGCCGCCCCGGCTGCTTCGCCGGGCTGAGACCGTCACCCCCGAGGAGGCGTCGTATGAGCAGTGCCCAGCCGGCCGGCAGTCTCTGGCGGATGGACGAGGACGACGGCGGTCACCTGGCCGGCCGGTGGTGGAAGTGGGCGCTCTCCGCCCCCGAACACCGCAACCCCGTCCGGGACACCACCGGTGAGCACGGCGCGTGGGACCAGCCGGCGGACGTGTGGTTCCTCGCCGGCACCTACGGCGGCCGCGTGGAACGCCGTTGCGCGATACCCGCGGGGCGGCCGGTGTTCTTCCCGGTGCTCAACGTCCAGCACACCTGGGAGTACTCGCAGGAGCACCTCGTGATGCGCTTCGAACGCGCCGACGCCGCGCTGAACGGTGTGCGCCTGTCCCTGCGCGAGTTCCGCGGCGGCTTCCGGCTCGACGGCGAACGGCGCCTGACCTGGGGCGTCTGGGGCGGTCTGGAGCCGCTGGCCCCCGGTCACTACGTGCTCGAGATCAACGGCAGGGCCGGTAACTTCGTGGTCGACACGACGTACCACCTCGCCGTCACGGCGGGGCTCTGAGAGCGCTCCGGCGGTCGCCGCGCCGGTGGGGGAGTGAAGGGCGGGGATGAGTGATGGGGGGCAACTGACGCCTCCTCGGCTCCCTCCGGCCGGCGCCCGGACCGATTGATCCCCGGCCGGGCAGCCGGTACGGTGCGCCGACCTGCCCGCGGTGACCCAGGGAGTCGTGAAGCATGGGCCTCGTCCCGACTGTTCGCGGAGAGATCGACGCCGGTGAGCTCGGCCGCACGTACATGCACGAGCACCTCTTCATCCGCACGGCCGACGTGCAGCGCAGCCGCCCCGAGGAGTGGGGTGACGACGAGACGCGGATCGCCGACGCGGTGAGCAGGATGCGGGCGCTCGCGGCGCAGGGCGTGCGGACGATCGTGGACCCGACGGTGCTCGGGATGGGCCGGGACGTCGCGCTGGTGGGGCGCGTCGCGGAGCAGGTGCCGGAGCTCAACATCGTGGTGGCGACCGGGATCTACACCTACGACAGCGTGCCGTTCTACTTCCGGCACCGCGGCCCCGGTCTCGCGCCCGGGACGCCGGACCCGATGGACGAACTGTTCGTCGACGAGATCACCCGCGGCATCCCCGGCAGCGGCGGAGTGCGGGCCGGGATGCTCAAGTGCGCCATCGACGCCGAGGGGCTGACGCCCGGCGTGGAGCGCGTGATGCGGGCCGTCGCCCGGGCGCACCACCGCACCGGGGCGCCGGTCACCGTCCACACCCACCCCGGCAACCGCACCGCGGGCGAGGTGAAGCGGGTGCTGTGCGACGAGGAGCAGGTGGACCCCTCACGGGTCGTCCTCGGGCACAGCGGCGACTCGACGGACTGCGACTACCTCGCCGAACTCGCCGACGACGGCTTCGTGCTGGGCATGGACCGGTTCGGTCTCCACCTGGACGTCACCTTCAAGCAGCGGGCCGCGACGCTGGTCGAGATGTGCCGGCGGGGCTACGCCGGGAGCATGGTGCTCTCGCAGGACGCCGCCTGCTACATCGACTGGATCGACCCGGAGGCCCTGCCGCTGCTGCCGCAGTGGAACCACCTGCACCTGGGAGAGGAAGTCCTGCCCCACGTCCGCGAGTTCGGGGTGACCGACCAGCAGATCAGAACCATGCTGGAGGACGTGCCGCGCCGCCTGCTCGACGGCACGGCGTGAGGGGGACGGAGCAGGCGAGACCCCGCGTCAGGACGCTCCCAGCAGGGCCGCGGCGGCCGTCCGGGCGTGACGGGCGGACGACGGGTCGCCGCTGATGCCCGCGGTCACGATGGCTCCCTCGGCGAGCAGGAAGACCGGCTCGACGGCGGCCGGCGCGCCGGCGGCGCGGACCCACCGGGCGATCTGGTCGCGGAAGGCCGCCTTGTGGGAACGCACCTCGGTCAGGACCGCCTCGGAGGAGGAGCCGAGTTCCCCGAAGGCGTTGATCCAGGCGCACCCGCGGAAGCCGGGTTCGGCGAACCACTCGGCCAGCCAGTCGAAGACCGTGAGGACGCGTTCCCGCGCGTCCGCGACCTCGTTCACCCGGGCGGTCAGACCGCCCCGCCACCGCCGGTCGCGACGCCTGAGCACCGCCACCACGAGGTCCTCCTTGGTCACGAAGAGCCGGTAGATCCGCTTCAGGGGAAGGCCGGACGCCACCCGGACCTGGTCCATGCCGACCGCCTGGATCCCCCGCTCGTAGAAGAGGCGCTCCGCCGTGTCGAGGAGTTCCTCACGTGCCAGGCGGTTCTGCTCCTCGGTGACCGGGGCGGGCATCGGGACTCCTTGCGTTGAGAACGGGCGTTCTCTACCTTAGTCCCCGTGCGTGATGGAGAACGACCGTTCTCTACTCGAGGAGGCCGCTGTGCCGAACGTCCCGAACAGTCCCGACGGCCCGAACAGCCCGAACGGCCCGAACACTTCTGACGTTCCCGCGACGCCGGACGCGCCGGAGGAGCGCCCGCCCCGCCCCCCGTTCACCCGCGAGACCGCGCTGAGGAAGGTCCAGGCCGCGGAGGACGCGTGGAACACCCGTGACCCCCGGCGGGTGGCCCAGGCATACACGCACGACTCGACGTGGCGGAACCGCGACGTCTTCGTCAGGGGCCGCGAGGAGATCGTCGCCTTCCTGACGAAGAAGTGGGAGCGCGAGCGGGACTACGCGCTGCGCAAGAGTCTCTGGTCGTTCGACGGCAACCGGATCGCCGTGCGCTTCCAGTACGAGTGGCACGACGCGCAGGGCCGGTGGTGGCGCAGCCACGGCAACGAGATGTGGGAGTTCGACGAGCGCGGTCTCATGCGGCGGCGCGAGGCGAGCATCAACGACGTCGCCATCCGGGAGGCCGACCGGCGCATCCACGGGCCGCGGCCGGCCTCCGAACGGGGGGTCGACATCCCGCTCGAGTAGCGCCGCCGACGCGGTCACCCCCGCCGGGCACAGGTCCTGCACCGGATCCTTCCCGGACCTGAACCGGGTCTCGGCGGGAACGCCTTGCTTCTGCTGAACGATGCGGAGCCGGGAGAACCGTCCGATGCCACCGCAGACGAAGGCGCCGTGACCGCGCCGGATTGTGACCGCCATGAGTGACTACAGGGCCTTGCCGCCGGAGCAGCACGGATACGGCCACGACGCGCGCCGCACTGTCCAGGCCTACCCGCCTCCCTCCTCCCGCCCGGCGGCCGCTCCCGACCCGGCTCCCGGGGGCAGGGCGTACGGCGGCGGCACCGGGAAGCACCGGGCCGCCCTGGTGGTCCACACCGTCGCCGACGTCGCGGCGGCCTTCCTGGGGTTGTGGATCGTGCTGTACCTCGCCGATGCCAACCAGGGCAACGTCTTCGTCGACTTCGTCAAGGGCGTCGCCGGCGGGCTGGCCTGGTGGTCGCAGGACATCTTCACCATGGACGCCGAGCCCTTCCGCGTCTTCCTCAACCACGTCCTGCCCGCCGGTGTGTACCTCGTCCTCGGCCACGGCGTCGCAGCCTGGCTCCGGCGGTTCTGAACGGGCGGCCGTCCGGCCGCCACCCCGCGGGCCTCGCCGTAGGACCCGTGGAGCGGCGCGTAGGCCCCGCTCCGGGAGGGGATGCTTCCGGCGGGGGAGGTGCGCGCCATGGGGAGGCCGTCGGCGGACCGGGCCGCGGGGCGAGGCCGCGAGTGGGCCCTGGGCGTGGTGGTGGCCGTCGTCATGCCCTTGTCCGTGGTGGCGGTGGAGGCGGGGTTCCTGCTGCTCAGGGCGCACGTGCCGGGCGGCCTCCTGTGGGCGGTGCTGGGTTTCGCGGCCGCGTTCGGCCTCCTCGGCTTCTTCTTCCTCAACGGCCACATGCCGTTCGTGTCGTCCGCGCTCGTCCTGTGGTCCCTGGGCCTGGTCGCCGCGGGCTTCGGCGACCTCCTGCTGGAGAACCGGGGGCGTGAGGTCACCTGCACCGTGCTGGCGAAGGACACCCGGGTCGAGACCACCACCAGCACCGACGCCAACGGCTTCACCAGCACCACGACCACCACGTACTACGACCTCGCCCTCGGCTGCCCCGGGGACGGTCCCCGGAAGATGTCCACGACCGAGGACACCGGGCGGGAAGGCCGGACCCTGCGGGTCAGTTACGACCCCGACGGCCGGCTCCCACCGCAGCCCGCGAGCAGCACGGACCACCGGGAACTGTGGACCGCCGGGTGGCTGATCGCCGCGGCGGTGGTCGTCGGTGTCGGCCTGCGTCTGCTGCCCGGGGCGCGGCGGCCGGGCCGACCGCCCCGGCTGCGCAGGCTGTGACGGGCGTCGGGGCGTCGGGGCGTCGGCTTCGGGACATCTGGGTGGCGGGACTTCGGGTGCCGGGGCGCCAGGTCAGCCGCTGAGCTCCCACAGCACCCGGTAGTACCGGATCCGCTCCCTGTCCGACTCGATCCCGTACGCGTCGAGCAGCGGCTCCTCCCACCCGGGGCCGTAGTTCCACACCGTGCTCCACGTCGCCACGGCGAGGTCGGCCCAGCGGTCCGCGACGCCGAGTGAGCCGAGGTCGACGTGGCCGGTGGGACTCCCGTCGTCGCCCACCAGGGTGTTGGGCGCGCAGGCGTCGCCGTGGCAGACGACGGTACGGTCGGCCGGGGGCGGGTCCTCCAGAACCCGCAGCGCGCGCTCGACCGTGCCGAGGGGGCGCAGTTCCTCCGGCCAGGCGGCGGGGTCGACCTCGCCGGCCGCCACCCGTGCGCGGGTCCGGGCCAGCCGCCGTTCCAGCGACCAGTCGAACGGGCAGTCCGCCACCGGCAGCGCCTCGTGCAGGGCCCGCAGCCCGGTCCCGAGCGCCCGCACGGCGGCGCGGGGATCCGCCTTCCACCGCTCGTCCACGGCGGACGTCCCGGCCAGTCCCCGGGTGAGCAGCCAGGTGCCGCTCCCGTCCTCGCCCTCCGCCAGAACGGGCGGTACGACGGTGTACCGGGCGGCCCAGCGCAGCCGGACCGCCTCCGCCGCCAGGTCGAGCCCGCTGCCGGCGGGGGCCCACTTGACGAAGCTCACCGCCTCGTCCCCGTCCTCCGGGGCGTCAGGGCCGATCCGGAAGGTCAGCCCGCCCAGCAGGTTGCGCCACACGGCCCGTACCGGCCGACCCGCGGCCAACTCCGTGACGACGGGCGGCGGTTCGACGGGGCCCTCGGGCGGCGCTGCGACCATGCCCCTCATGATGACGCATCGGCGTCCGGGTGGTCAGGGCGCGGTCGCGCCACGGTGCGGCGTGGGGCGACGCACCAGGAACTCGACCCGGGGGCCGAGTTCCACGGTGTCGCCGTTGTGGATCTCGTGACGGTGACCGGGGGTCAGCGCCAGGCCCCCGTTCACCCGGGTCCCGTTGGAGGAACCCCGCGGCACCTCGGTGAGCCAGACCCGCCCGTCCTCCGCGAACTCGACCTCGGCGTGACGGCCGGAGACCGTGCGCTCGTCCGCGAGGAGGTCGGCCGCATCGGGGGTGGCCCACCGTGTGCTCCGCCCGAGACGGACCGTGCCGCCGCGCGCGACCCGGAGGTGTCGCCCCAGTCCGGTGAAGTCCAGCAACAGCTCGGCGGTCTCCGCGCGCGCCGGTGAGGCCGCCACGCGGTCGTCGGCCCCGCCGCGCGACGGCGCTTCGCGGGGTTCGTCGAGGTCGATCCACGTGCTGTCGCCCGTGGCGGAGCCGGGCCGGCCGGGTTCGGGCAGCGCTTCCGCCTGTTCCGTGAGTTCGGGGGGCTGGTCGAGGTCGATGAATGTGCTGTCGCCCGTGGCGGGGCGAGGGTGGCCGGGTTCGGGCGGGGCCTCTGCCTGTTGCGCGGGTTCGCGGGGCTGGTCGAGGTCGATCCACGTGCCGTCGCCTGCGGCGGGGCCGGGCGGGGTGACCGCCTGTTCCGTGCGGGCGCCGGCCTCGTCGGGGGCGCCGGGCTCGTCGCGGGTGTGCCCTCCCCCCGGCGCGCCGTGACCGGCCTCGTCGTCCCGGTTCGCCGGGGGCTGAGGCCGGGCCGGCGCCTCGGACCGGGACTGGGGCTGAGGCTGGTCCAGGTCGATCCAGAAGTCCTCGCCGGCCGTCCCGTCGCTCACCGCCCCTCCGCCGCTCCGACGAAGTCGGCGACGAGTTCCGCCCGGCCGTCCTCGGTCCGCATCACCTCGGACACCACGACCTTGGTGCCCGGCTCCAGGGCGGGCCGGGCGAAGAGGGCGCGGGCCAGCGGATTGATCAGGTGGGTCTCCAGACCCATGCCGATACCGCGGCCGCCCGACCACTGGTCGGCGGTACAGGCCTCCCGCAGCGCCTCACGCGCCTGTGGAGCGAGTTCGAGCGTGATGCGGTGCCCGGCGGCGAGCTGCCGCTGGATGTTGCCCACCTGGAGGTCGAAGATCTGGCGCGCCACCTCCTCCGAGATGAAGTCGAAGACCACGACGTTGCCGCCGATCCGGTTCATCAGCTCCGGGCGCCCGATGACCTTCTCGAAATGCGCTTTGACGTTCTTCTTGATCTCCACCTCGAGAAGCGGGTAGGGGGTGCCGGGCGCGACGATCCACTCCCGGTTCTGCGTCTCGGGGTCGATGCGCTGCACCCCGAGGTTGGAGGTGAAGATCAGGACGCACTCGCTGAAGTAGGTGGTGACGCCCTGGCCGTCCGTGAGCCGGCCGTCCTCCAGGACCTGGAGGAACTTGTCCAGGACACCCTTGTCGGCCTTCTCGATCTCGTCGAAGAGGATCACCCGGAACGGGTCCTGCCGCACCGCGGCGGTCAGCTCGCCTCCCGCCTCGAAGCCGACGTAACCCGGCGGCGCCCCGACCAGCCGGTCGGCCGCGTGCGAGGAGGAGAACTCGCTCATGTCGAAGCGCAGATACGCCTGTTCGTTGTCGAAGAGGACCGACGCGACCGCCTTGGCCAGTTCCGTCTTGCCGGTGCCGGTGGGGCCGGCGAAGAAGAGGACACCCCGCGGCCGGTGGCCGGGACTGGTCGCCTGCGCGCCCGACAGACCCAGCGCGGCACGCTTGAGGATGTCGAGCGTCTTGGAGACCGCCGCCTCCTGGCCCAGGACCCGCCGGGGCACCGAGTGCTCGTTCTCCGGGTCCTCGCCCCGCAGGATGCGCCGGCGGATCTCCTCCCGGCTCCACGGGTTCTTCTCGACCCCCAGCCGGTAGACGCGGACCGCGTCCGGCATGGCCCGGAAGGGGATGCCGCGGTCCAGGGCCAGTTCGACGCTCTCCCGCATCCCCACCAGGCGCATCCCGGAGGCGGCGCGGACGAAGGACTCGACGGCCTCCTCGCTCTCCTTCGTCGTGGCGGACGGGGCGAGGGAGGTGGTGCGCCGCTTCTGCTCGTACTCCCGGCGCAGCAGGTGGGCCATGCGCATCCGCTCGTCCGCGTCGGGTTCCGGCACCGCCACCGCGCGGATCCGTTCGCTCCCGCTCACGAACCAGTTGGGAAGGTCGCGTTCGCCCTCCGCGAGCCAGATCACCGGGTTGTACAGTTCACGGCCGGCCGAGCCCGGGGCTCCCCGTACCGGTTTCACCGAGTCGGCGAGCTGAAGGCAGGCGAGGAAGAAGTCCCGCTCGTCGGGGCTGAGCCGGGTCACGTCCTGCACCAGGCGTGAGGCGTGCTGCACCACCAGGGCCACCCGCAGCGGCGGGAGTTCGACGCCGTCGGGCCGTGCCCTGCGGCGTTCCTCGGCCCAGCCGCCGACGATCTTCCTCAGCTCGGCGCAGGTCTTCTCCTGCTGGGCCGCGGTGGAGCCGGGGAAGGTCAGGTGCTGCGGAGCCAGCGTCTTGGCGGCCTCGGTCACGTCGGGCAGCGCGTGGCGCAGCGAGATGCCGTTGATCTGGTCGCACACCAGCAGCACCTGGTAGCCCATGCGGAACAGATGGTTCCCCAGCGCCGTCAGCAGGGAGAAGCAGCGCTCCTGGCCGCCGGAGTCGCGGACCAGGTGCAGATCGTGGATGTTGCCGTGCAGCACGTACTGGGCATGGACGCTCAGGGTGCCGGAGATCTCCTGGACGAACAGCGGCACCTGGTACAGGTCTTCCTTCTGCAGTTCCACAACGCTTCCTCAGCTCGTCGTACACGTGAACAGGTCCCGCCCGGCCCGCCCGGCCCACCCGGTCAGGTCGGCCCGCCCGGCCGGGTCGACCCGGCCGGTCCGCTCAGCCCGCCCGGTCCGCGGCGGGCGCGGTCCGCGCCTTCCGCGCCTCCGGCTGCCGTTCGGCGCGCACGGGCGGCGCCACCGGTTCCCCGGCGAGCACCCCGCCGGCCCGCATGTCGAACTTCAGCGGCAGGCCCGAGGCGCGGGCCAGCTCCGAGAACTCCTCCATCCGCTCCGACGCCTCCGCGCAGCGCCGGGCGTCCAGGTCCAGCGCGGCGGCGCCGCGCTCGCCACGGCTCGCCGTCCGCATGGTGGTGACCTGGACGGAGTCGCCGCGCACCTCCATCCGCAGCCAGTGGCCGGGACCCCAGCCGCCGGGCGTCCAGTCGAGGACCAGCGCCTCCTGCTCCACGGCCCCGACCCGGACCTCGCCGTGCGTGTCGACGGCGAGGCGGGCCAGGACGTCCGTGCACCGGCGTTTCAGCGCGAACGCCTCCAGGGCGGCCCCGTGCTCCCGCACGACACGGTCCACGAGCGTCTGCTCCTGGCGGCTGAGCGGCGTGCCGTCCGCCACGCACCGGTGCAGCGCGGCGACAGCCGCCGGATCCGGCTCCGGGAGGTCGTCGTCCGGCGGCAGCTCCGTGGTCAGGAAGTCGAGCCGCACGGCAGCCCGTTCGACGGCCGCGCGCGCTTCGGTGGCCGTGCGGTTGGCCCGCTCCACGAACAGGCGCGCCTCCCGCAGGTGGGTGCGGGCGCGGCGGGGATTGCCGGCCGCCTGCCGGACGGCGTGCCGGACCGCGTCCGTGGCCAGTTCCACGTCGCCCGCGTCGGCCTGCGGGTCGAGGGCGGCGAGGATGTCGGCCCCGCGCTCCCGGACGAGCGGCACGGACGTCGGGTCGGAAGGCTGCGGGGCGTCGGGAACCGTCCGCGCGGCCTCGGGCGCGGTCGCGGCCCCGGTGATCGCCTCCCGCCTGGCCCGTACGGCGTCCTGCCAGTCCGGGGAGGGATCCGCCGCGGCGAGGAAGTCGGCGAAGGACCGGGACTCCCAGACCGCCTGTGCGTCCTCGCACGCCTTCAACCGGGCCTCGAACGCCGCGAGTTCCCGCCGGAAGTCGCACAGCCGGGTGGCGGCCGGCGCCAGCGGTCCGGGCAGGTCCGGGCCGGGCGGCGGATCGCCGGGGGAGCGCCGCGCGGCCCGGGCGACGCGGGCCCGCAGGGCGGTGCGGCGGGCATTGGCCCGCGCCGCGGCGAACGCGGCGTCGCGCCACTGCTCGGCGGCCTGGGCGGACAGCTTCTGCTGTCGCTCCAGGCAGCGCTGGTGCTCGGCCGCGCGGACCGCGGCCGTGGCCAGGACCTGGGTGGTGGCCATCGCCGCCCGGGCGGCCAGCAGCGCGCCACTGAGGGAGCCGAGCATCTGGAGCGCCGCGTCGGCGGCCTGGCCGGCCAGCTCACCGAGCTGCGCGGCGGCCTCCTCCGCCATGCCCTCCACGTGCACCCCTCCGGCGTGCGCCAGCTCGTCGAGCTCGGGCGGGGGCGGCGGCGGGACGAACTCCAGTCCCGGTGCCACGAGTTCCGGGGCGAACAGGGCGAGGCCCTCACTCATATGTCCCCTCCTGTTCCTCGGCCGGCCGGCGTGCGCCCGGTGATCCCGGACGGTCCGCGGCGGGGCGGCGGCACCCGGGGGATCCGTGACGCGGGGGCGGTCCGGCGGCTCACGCGCCCGCGCAGGCTCCAGCGGACACAGCGGACCGCGCTCCACACCACCACCGCGACCGTCGAGGCCAGCGGCCAGAGCCAGGGGAGGCGCGCCAGCGTCGTCCAGACGAGGAAGGCCAGTGCGACCACCACCAGCGTGCTCAGGACCAGGGCCATGCGGCCGGACAGCGCGATCCTGGCCGGCCGCTCCGCGTTGCGGATCAGGGGGCCGGCGAGCGAATGGTCCGGATGGTAGGCGGGCGGCCGGATCCAGACGGCGGTGAACATCTCGGCGGCGAAGACCGGCGGTGTCAGCGCGAGACTCCATATCCAGGCCACCACCACCTCCTCCTGGGACGCCCGGCCGAGGACGTCCGCCAGACCGATCAGGAAGCTGTAGGGGAACGTGACCAGCAGGGCCCCCAGCAGCGCCCAGCCCAGGGTGGGCAGCAGGTCCAGGCGCTGCAGCACGGCGATGGCCCCGTCCTGGTCCTCCCGGAACCGCCGTTCCGCCTCGTCCAGTTCCGTCCGCCGGTGCCGCTCGGCCGCGTCCTGTGCGGCGAGCGGGGTGAGCAGCCTGGCGGCGATCAGCCGCAGACGGCGGTTGGTGTCGTCGTCGGTCGGACGCAGCACCCCGCTGAACCACGGGACCTCCCCGCCGCGGGGCAGATCGCTCTCGAACCGCGCGGCCTCCTGCGCGAGTCGGGCCTCCATCCGCTCGGGCTCACGGGCGAGCTGGAGCAGCAGCATGTCGACCGCGGCGGTCCGCCGCAGGGTCTGCCGCACTCCGCGCAGCCTCCGCACGTCCGGCAGGGCGAGCAGTTCGCGCACCAGGTGCTGCCACTCGGCGCCCAGGGCCTGCCAGTGGGCGGCGACCTCCGCCAGGCCCTCGCCGGCCGGGCGGTGCGCCAGCTGCGTGAGGACGCCGGGGAACCGTCTCAGGTGCTCGACGAGCTGGAGGGCACCGCCGTCTCCCCCCGCGACCCGTGCGCCCAGGTCGCGGATGCCGCGGACGGTGAGGGGCCAGCCCCAGCAGGACGCCTCCAGCTCCGGACCCAGCCAGTTGACGAGCCGCGTGAAGACCTCCGGGGTGGGTTCCTCACGCAGTTCCTCGCACAGCCGGGCCGGCTCGCCGCCCGCACCCCCGGCAGCGTTTCCCTCCGGGACGAACTGCCGTAGCCAGTCGCACAGTTCGGCCCGCCGCTGCGGATCGGCCAGCATCTGCCGGGCGTTCGTGTGGTAGAGGTCCAGCGCCATGGCCAGCGGTTCCCGCACGGTGAACTGCTTGTTGACGAAGTCGAACGGGCGGACCTCCGGTTCCGGGGCGGCCCTTCGCGCCGCACCGGTGTCACGTGGCGCGGTGGGCGGGGAGCCGCCGTCCAGCCACTCCTCCACCTCGTCGGCCCCCCAGCGGTGCTCAGGGTTGCGCGTCAGCAGCCCCGCGCACAGCAGACGGATCCGGCGGTCCTCGATCCGGTCCACCTCGGGGTCCCGGGTGGCGATCGCCTGGAGGACCGCCTCGTCCTCGCGTTCGTCCAGGATCGGGCGCCCCAGGTGCAGTTCCGCGACCACCATGCCGACCGACCACCAGTCCCCGGCCTCCGAGACCGTCTGGCGCCGGGCCCCCGCCTCCGGCGCCAGGTAGAGCGGCTTGCCCCGCCAGTCGACGTGCCGCCGGAGGCCGGGGCGGTACACCGCGGCGCCGAGGTCGACCAGCACGACCTCGGTGGTGTCCCCGTGCGACTGGACCACGATGTTGTCCGGGGTGATGTCCCGGTGCACGATCTCGTGTTCGTGCAGGTGGGCCACGGCCGCGTGCAACTGCCGCACCAGTCCCGTGAGCCGGTCGGCCGGCATGCCGTCGGGATGGGCCCGCCGGTGGTCGCCCAGGTGGGTCTCGCCGTGCGACCGGCACAGGTGGTAGGGATTGCCGTCCGTCACCCCCTGCTCCAGCAGGCGCTCCAGATGAGGCCCCTCCTCCCGCATCACCCGGGCCACCTCGGGCTGCGGCGCGTGCCGGTGGTGGTACCACTTGAGGACGAGCGGCAGGTCGGGCGTGGGACCGGTGAGGTCGCGCACGCGCAGCACCATGGCCTGCGACACCCGCGTGGCCGGCTGGATGACCCGCAGCAGGGCGAACCGGTCGGCGAGTTCCGGGGGTACCATCGCGGCGACACCCCGGGATTCGAACTCGTGTGCCCGGGAAAAGCCGTTCTCGTCCGACGGGACGAAATCGGTGGGATCAGTGTGGGACATGGTCCGGCCTTCCGACGGGTGCGACCGTGCCGCGGTCCGGAATGGGCGTGGAGATCAGGAGACTAGCCGAAATGGCCCGGCCGTCAGGCGTGATTGAAAGGATCACCGGGATCGCCCCGGAGGCCGGGTCGCGCGCGGTATTCCGGCGAGATCAGGCCACGACTCGAAGGTGATCATCCGGAAAGGCCTCACTCGGTCGAGAGGCGCCGATGCGGGTTTACCATGCATCCCATGAGCATGCTGCCCTCGCGTGAGGAGTTGACGGGCGAGTTGCGGGAACTGAGGCAGCGTGGGTTTCCCCGGCTGAGACTCTGTCCCCGTGACGCGCTGCGCGCCGCCGGGACCGCGGCCGGCTTCTGCACCGGCCCGGACGACGAACTCGACGGCATAGAGGACCTGCTGCGCGCGGCGGTGCGGCGGCTCGGCGGGGGAGGCGAACCCCGCGACGCCCACGACTACGACCCACTGGCCCGCGCCGCCGCCCACGCCTTCGGCCTGTTCGCCTTCCACCGGGGCGCCGCGGCCGCCGACCGGCGCAAGGCCGCCGCGGCGGTCTACGGGGTGACGACGGAACGGTTCCGCAAGAGCCAGGAGCGGGAGGTGATCGAAGGGGTGGCGGCGGCCGTGCTCGCCCTCGCCCGCTCCGGCGCCCCGGCGGGACCGGAGGCCGGGCCCGCGACCCCGGCGCCCACGATCCCCTCGCCCCGCGCACCCGTCTCCTTCCCCGTCCCGCTCCAGGGCGCGGCCCCCGCCCCACGCCCGCCCGTGGGCCGGGTGACGGTCCGGCTCGGGGCGATCGAGAAGGTCGGTGACGTCGACATCCTCGTCTCGTCGGAGAACGTGTACCTGGAGATGTCCAAGACCTTCCGGCCGACGGTCTCCGGAGCGCTGCGCCGGGCCGCCACCCAGCGCGACGGCGCCGGCGAGGCCGTCGACGACGTCCTCACCCGTGAACTCACCGTCTGGCTCCGCACGCACCACCGGACCGGCAGGGCCGTGCCGCCGGGAACGGTGGTGCCCACCTCGCCCGGAGCGCTGGTCCGCCAGGGCGTCCGCCGCGTCTACCACGCCGCGGTGGCCACCCCGGTGAACGACGGCGAGGGCTACCACGTCTCCCCCTCCGACATCGCCGCGGCCGTCCGGGCGTGCTTCCAGCTGGCGCGCGAGGAGCGGACCACCCTGGCGCTCCCGCTCACGGGCATCTGCTTCCCCCTGCTCGGCGCCGGGCACGGCGGGCTTCCCGCGGGCGACGCCGCGCGGCACCTGGTGCGGGCCGTACGGGCCGAACTGCGGCAGGACCCCAGCTGGTCGGTGCTGCTGGTGAACAACAGCGAGGTCCGCGCCGACCTGCTCAGGCGCGCCAACTCGGAGCCTTGATCGTCACGCCGGCCTCCGCCAGCCCCTTCTCGAACGCGCGCAGCTCGCCCCGCAGCGGCACTCCGTGGACGCGCACGCGCACCGGCGACCCGGCCTCCACCGCCACCTCCAGCCGGGAGCCCGTGCTCTCCCGCGACAGGTGCGGGGCGTAGCGGGTACCGCCGCGCGGGGTCAGCGGGGTCAGCCGCTGATTGGCCGACCCGCGCCAGACCAGCCGGGTGGGCCGCTCGACGCGGAACCTGCCGGTGATCACGGCGTCGGCGTGGCGGAGTGCCCGGTGGTGCGACTCCGTCAGCTCGTCCGGTTCGTAGCCCGTGTACACCAGGAGGTCCGCGCCCTCCCCGCCCGCCGCGAACCGGTCCCGGAGCCGGGCCGCGTCCGTCAGCAGGGCGTCCAGCGCGTCGGCCTGGTCCAAGGGCTCACCGCCACTGACGGTGAGCCCTTCGGCCCCCTTCTCCAGTGCCTCCCCCCACTGCCGCGCCAGGTCGGAGACGTCCGTGGCACGCCCCCCTCCGGGCTCCCAGGTGTGCCGTGACATGCACCCCGGGCAGGCCAGCCCGCATCCCTGGAACCAGATACCCAGGCGTTTCCCCGGACCGAGGGTCCGCAAAGGGAAATGGGTTCCGGAGATCCGGGCTTTCATGACGTCTCCTTCCGGGCGACGCCAAGAAGTATCGACGGCCCAGCCTGCCGCCCGCAATCGCCGACGGGCGCCTTGCCGGCCGCCTGCGGGGCGAACTCCGGGCGTTTCCCGGAGCATTTCTCTGGAACGATCAATTCCGGCCCATTTCCCGCCTGTTCCGTCGTCGTGCTCCGCTACTCTCTCCTTCTGCGCGGAGCTCAGGGGGAGTTCCGGGAGTTCCGTGCGGACGGGAATGGGAGGTCTTTCCATGGCGAACTTCTCCGGCCGTACCGGAGGCCGTCCTCGACGGGTGAGACCGGGGTTCGTCTCCCGGGCCGCCGCCCGTTTCCACGGAAGGCGGGACGCGGCGGACCTGGTGTCGTTGCTGCGCGAGGCCCGCGGGGGAAGGGTCCCCTCGGACGTCGCCCTGCCGCCCCATGCCCTGGGCATCAGGTCCGAGGTGGAGCGGGGCAACGCCCGGCTCAGGCGGCGGATGCTGGTCGACGGGCACGTGCTGGTCACCGCCATCCAGTCCGAGTCGGTCCGCATCGTCACCCAGTACACGGTGCGCGGCAGGCCGGCGCCGGCCGCCCTGGCCCGCTACGGGCAGATGGTGGCGGACTGGCGCAACCGGGCCGCCGTCCAGCGGGCCAAGGCCCAGGAACTCGCCGACCAGGCCAACCAGTTGCTCGCCTGCTACTGGGACGCCGCCTGGCAGCGGGCCCGCCGTGACATGGATCCGGACGACAGCCCCCTGGACGAGCACCGGCCCGCCGGCTGGCTGCCCGGTGCGGTGACGCTCGACGCCAGCTGGCACCGGTGCGACGACTGGCTCGACACCGACAGCTGGTACGGGACGCGGTCCGCCGCGGACCGGCCCGCCGTGCAGCAGGCCCTGGCCCTGCTCGACAGCCAGAGCACCACCGGTCCCACCACCTCGCGGACGTAGCCCCCACAGCCCGGCCCGGCCCGGCGCGGCTCGGCCGAGCCCGGCGCGGCTCGGTCAAGCCCGGCGCGGCCCGGCCAGATTCGGCCCCGCACCGCCCGGCGCCGCCCGTGCACGCCGTGCGACGCCCCCGAAGACACCTCTGCCCGAAGGTCCCACATCCCCATGGTTCGGAACCCGGCCCTCCGGCCGACCGGTTCCCGGAAGGAAGGTCACCGTGCATCGCACAGCCCATGACGGAAGACGCGAGTTTTGTCTCCGTCGCGCGGCAGCCCTGATACCCGTGGCGGGGATGCTGGCCGCTCTGGCCTCCTGCACCGAGCCGCCCGACCCGCTGACCGCGCCGTGCGGTGTCGTGATCGACGGGTCCGGCTCCGGCGACGCCGGGAAGGGCGGCTTCGACGCGGAGGCCAAGCTGAAGGACACGCTGGTGCCGTTCCTCACCGAGCAGAAGTGCGGTTCGGTGGAGTTCGCGCCCATCACACGCTCCTCGGAGGCCTCCTCCTGCCGGGTCGACGAGGTCGACCTCGACCCCGGGGGTGACGAGACCACCGACCACGACAGCGCCCGGAGGAAGGCGCTCGGCGAGGCCAAGCAGGCGGCCATCGAGGAGCTGGAGTGCGCGCGCACCCAGGGCGGCTCCGACGTGTGGGGAGCGCTGGACCGGATCGGTGAGGTCCTGAGCGGACCGGACGTCAAGATCCTCGTGGTCAGCGACTTCGAGCAGGCGGACAAGGACTTCACCATCGAGCCGTCGGAGCTCTCGACCGAGGCGGCCCGCGGGGAGGTCATCGACGACATGGTCGAGGCGCGCGGCATGCCCGGGATAAAGGGCATGGAGGTGTACCCGGTCGGCCTCGGCATGATCAAGGACATCAGGCCCGAGGAGAACGACGACTTCCAGGCCTTCTGGACGGAAGCCATCGAGGGGAGGGCGGAGGCCCGTGTCCAGTACGACTACAAGTGAGCCGCCCCGGCCGAGGCGGCTGCGGCTGCCGACCCTGCTGACGCCCGGACGCCGCACGCAGGCGCCCCGTCCGGGACGGGAGGCACGGCGGCCCGAGCGGCGCGACCGCCCCGTGGTGCTGGCGGCCCGGGCCGAACAGGAATTCCTCCGGGACGCCCGCCGCCGCGGCGCCGAGGCCGCCCGTTCCGGCGCGCTCGACCCGCTGACCCTGCACAGCGAGGACCGGATGCCGTACTTCGCGCACCTGGCCTCGGTCCGCGACCGGGTGGTGCGGGGCATCGGCGAGGAGGCCCACCGCGCCGAGGAGCGGGCCAAGTTCGACGACGCCCACGCGGTCGCCGAGGTGGCCCGTCTCCAGGCCGAGACACAGCAGATCGACCGGCAGATCGCCGAGAACGAGCAGCAGATCGCCACGACGCTGCGCCAGCTCGACCTGCTCGCGCTGCGCTCGACGCGCTGGAACCGCTTCCGCGACGCGCTCCGCGAACGGGTCGAGAAGCGCGCCCTGGAGGCCGGGGACCCGGCGCGGAGCCGGACCCGGTCCCGCGGCGCCTCCCCTGACGGCGGCCCCGACGGCGGCCGGGCCGCAGGACGCTCCGGCACCGGTCCGGACGCCGGCCCCGACGGCGGGCCGGACGACGGCGGTTCCGGCTTCGTCGACCTCGACCGGCCCTCCGTGACCCCCGCGGCCCCCGAGGCCGACTCGCCGCCCGGACCCGAGGGCGGCGGCGATGGCCTCGCCAGGGCCTGGGAGGGCCTGGGCGCGCGTCCCGCCATGCCCAGGGGATACATGGCCTTCGCCCTCGCGCTGCTGGTGGCCGTCGAGGTGCCCATCTACTGGATGGCCTACCAGCCGTTCCACGGCGTCGGCCAGGTCAGCGACTCCCTCACGGGTCTGCTGGCCGTCTCCACGGCCGTCCTGATGGTCGGCGTGCCCCACCTGGCGGCCCGTTACCTGCGGCGCCGGGCGGACACCGGATCGTTCCGCGCGGGCTGGATCCCCTCGCTGGGCCTGGTCGGGCTGTGGATCTTCCTGAGCGGTGTGCTCGGTACCGTCCGCGCGAAGTTCGTGATGCCGGAGAACGAACCCGAGCCGGCCGCCGCGGGCGCCGGCGACGGGTGGAACGACACCGGCACCACGGAGGCGGCCGGCAGCCTGATCGACCGGCTCGGCCTCGAACCGTGGACCGTGCACTGGCTCTTCATCGGCCTGCTCCTGGTCTCCGGGGGGATCGGCCTCCTGCTCGGCCTGAGCAGGGAGCACCCCTTCCTCGACGCCTACCGCAGCGGTCTGGAGAAGCGCGACAGGCTGCTGGCCAAGCGGCAGGAGAGCGTGATCGAGTCCGAGCGCTGCCGGGCGACGGCGGACACCGCCGAGGCGCGCAAGGAGGACCGCGGGGCCGCCACCGAGGACCTGGTGCGCGCGGCCCGTGAACTCCACGAGGCGGCCGCGCACGCCTACCTCGACGGCGTCCTCCTGGAGTCGAAGGAGCCCGCCGTCACCGAGGCGGCCATGCGGCTGTCCGCCCAGTGGCCCCTGCTGCCGATGACCAGGAGCTGACCGGCCGGCCCGTGGAACGCCCATGGCCCGGTCCCCCGCGCAGGCGGGGGACCGGGCCATCGGCCTTCACTCCCCGTCGGAACCGTCGGAACCGTCGGAACCGTCGGAACCGTCGGAACCGTCGGAACCCGAGATGACCGCGCGCAGCGGCGACAGCATCCGGTTGACCTCCCGGACGTCGGCCGTGCGGCCCAAGTGGTAGCGGGCCTCGGCGCCCTGGGCCCCCGCGAACGGCTCGCCCCGGTCGCCGAAGAACTGCACGGCCTCCCGGGGACGGCAGCGCTTGGAGACCCAGCGCAGCCCCTGCGCCGAGGAGCAGTGCTCCCGGATCACCTGGACCCAGTAGCGGGTCTTGTCGTACTCCCGGTGCTCGCAGTCGACCAGCCACTCGTCCTGCCACACCGTGGCCAGCCCCTCCGCCGTGGTGAGGTCCACCAGCCGCACGTCCGCGGTGGTGCGCACCGCGGTGAGCAGGTACCGGGACGCCTGCGCCCACGGGATCCGCCGGACGGCCCCGGGTCCGTCGAACTCCACGGACCGCAGGAAGACCTCGGCCAGCGCGGTCAGCGGCTCCAGCGCCGCGTACAGGTAGGGGTACGGGTCCCGCTCCGTCGCGTCGAAGCGGTTGCCCTTGAAGTAGAGATGGGCGGGGTTGGGGTTGAACTCGACCGGGCCGTACTCCTCGGAGTGGCATCGCCAGACGAGGGTTCCGGCCGGGAGCACGGTGAGCACCGGCTCCATCTTCACGCCCTCGGGCGGGACCTGGAGGGCCATCAGCCGGCCTCCACCAGCTCGAGCGCCGCCACTTCGATCTCCTCGTCGGGCAGGACGCCCAGCAGGTCCGCCGGCACGCCCTGCAGCCAGGTGTTCCTGCCCAGCCACCAGTCGGCGGCGCCCCAGGGGTCCAGGTCCGCGCGGAGCAGCCGGTTGACGCGCAGGACGACGGGGACGGGCTCCAGCGTGCCCGGCCGGAACTGGAACCGCGGACAGCGTGGCGGGGAGTCCGGTCGTGACCGTGGAGACCGGAGCCGGATCAGCGCGGGGTCCGGGCCGTGTCCGGCGAGGAACTCGGCGTGTTCCCGCTCGGTCAGCGCGGGGGCCGCCAGCAGCTGGTCCCGGGACCGCGCCAGCAGCTCCTCCGGGCCCGGGTCCGCCGGCCCCTCCGCCGCTCCCGCCGCCGGTCCGCCGCGCGGCCCGGCCGACAGCCCGGCCGACAGTCCCGCCGACAGGCCCGTCAGGAGCGACGTCAGGGCCTCGGCGGACGGCACGGAGGGGGCGCCGGTTCCGGTCACCGCGTACCGGTGACCGGTCAGGGCGTCGGACAACGGGCTGTCCTCGGGCAGGACGGCCAGCGCCCGGCGCAGCCGCCGGACGGCCGAGCCGGCCGGCCGTCCCTCCGCCACCGCGTCCCTCACCTCGCGCAGGGCGGCGACCACCTCCTCCCGCTCGTCCGCCGAGACGCCGTCGTCCGCGAGACAGCTCACCAGCGCCTCCTGATGGGCCGCCAGGAAGCCGATCAGTTCCTCCGAGTTCACTTCCGCACACCTCCCGAGGGGTTGCCGTGGTGGACGAACGCCGCCCAGACGTCGCTCTCGTCGAAGCTCCGGTCCCAGAAGCGCCGGGGGAACCCCTCCAGCGCCGGCACCGGGGGCCGGTCGCCCGGCGCGGCGACCATCCAGCGCTGGGCGGCGCGCAGGGCGTCGGGCGGTGCGACGCCCGCCGCGATCCGGTCGTGCAGGACCAGCGTCAGGACCACCGAGTCGATGTCGTCCACGCCCCACCGGGTGCCGACGGCATCGGCGGCCAGCCGGTGCACCAGCACGGAGGTGACGGTCAGGGCCTCGTCGTGGTCGCGGGTGGTCAGGTCGGTCTCGCAGGCCGAGCACACCACCACCGGGCCGCGCGAGCGGTACGCCTCGCCGTCGTGCGGGGTCTCCAGCAGGGCGGTGAGCGTGAGGTGTTCCTCACCCGGCTCCCCGTCCCGCCCCGGACCGGCCAGCACCAGGGCGGACGTCGTCGGGTCGGGGCCGGCGACACCGTGGCAGGAGAGCTGGACCAGCGAGGCGGGGGCCGCGGCGCGCCCTCCGAGCAGCGAGAGGACGACCTCCGGCGTGGCGGGCGAGCCCTCGTTCTCGTACGTCTCGGCCTGCGGGTAGCAGTGCTCGTGCAGGAGCTGGCTCTCCTTCTCCGCCCAGGCCAGCTGGCCGTACTCGTCCCCGTGGAAGACCAGCGCCGGGCGCTGCCCCGGCTCGAGGCGGCTGCGGGCGGAGGCCCGGAGGAACTCCTGACCGGACGCCGCGTGCGAGACGACCGCGACGTCGAAGACCCGGACCTCCGGCGGCGCGCCAGGCAGGGCCGGCGGACGCAGCACCGCGGCGGGCCAGGGCACCACGCCCAGATCGCCGCAGGGCACCAGCACCAGCCGCACCGGATCGAGCCCGCCGCCCTCCCAGGCGGCGCTCAGCTCCGGCTCGGACAACGCGCGCTCCCACAGGCCGAGTTCGTCGAAGACCGGGCCCAGGACGGTTCCGGCCCAGACACAGACCTGGTCGAGGGCGTCCAGCCACTGGGCGTGCACCCGCTTCCTCTCCTGCGGCGAGACGGTGCGGCCGCCACGGGTCACCTCCTTCCACCGCGCACCGGCCTCCGTCAGCCCGGCCACCGAGGCGCGGCCCTCGGCCGACAGGGCGCGCAGTCCGACGGCCCGGGTGGGACCGCCGGGCGTGGTGAGCAGCACGGCGCCGTCGTTCGTCCCGGTGCCGGGCAGCAGGTGGACCATGACGTCCACGCCCGCGGGGGCCAGGCCGGCCCGCAGCGCGGCCACGCGTTCGGCCGGGGAGGCGGGCTCGGCCCCGACCTGCCGCGCCCGCAG
The DNA here is from genome assembly GCF_008974245.1 of Streptomyces abyssomicinicus. Taxonomy (GTDB): domain Bacteria; phylum Actinomycetota; class Actinomycetes; order Streptomycetales; family Streptomycetaceae; genus Streptomyces; species Streptomyces abyssomicinicus. The sequence continues at coordinate 245,406 of NZ_BBZI01000012.1, forward strand.
CAGGTCGAGGGCCTCCCGCCGCACGTCACCGGGGAGTTCGGCGAGCGGGCCGTCGCCCGGGAACAGGGCCCCGAGGTCCGGGAGCGGAAATCCCCCGCCGGCCGGCGGGGTGACCGCCTCCCGCCAGCGCGTCGCCAGTTCCGTGGCCCCCAGGGCCTCGAGCCGGTCGGCGACGCCCCGTGACTCGGCCGCGGCGGCGAGCACCAGCGAGCGGCCCGCCTCCAGGCAGTCGACCGCCTCGTCGACGCGGCCGGCGCCCAGGGCCCACGCGGCGGCCACCCGACCGTGGTCCGCGCCGCCCCGAGCGACCTGAAGACCGTGCCGCACCCCCTGCTGGAGCAGCACCTCGTCGGCCGTGGCGCGGAGCGAGTCGCGGGCGGCGGTGACGGCCGCCGACAGGTCGTCCGCGGCCTCGGGGGTGCCGGGGCGGGCGGCCGCACGGTCGGCGAGCAGCGACGCGTACAGCCAGTGCGCACTCGACCCGTCGGGCGCCCCGCCGCCCGGCGGAAGCGCGGCGCACGCCGCCCGGGCCTCGGTCACGGCCTCGTCCAGGGCCGCCGGGTCGCCGGTGCGCAGGTACAGGCTGTCCAGGCCGATCGCCAGCGCGGTGCGGGTCTTCACCTGGAAGTCGACCGTGGCGTCGGGACGTTCGAGCGCGGCCCTGGTCTGCCGGATGCCCGCCCGCAGTTCCTCGGGGTCCGAGCCGAGCATCGTGGACAGGGCCCGCAGCGGGGCCGAGGAGACGTCCCGCATGCTCTCCAGCGTGCCGCCCGCCATGCCCAGGCTCGCCCACGCGGTCTCCATGTGGGAGACGGCCTTCTGCATGTCCTCGCGGTCACGGGTGATCCCGGCCCGCACCAGATGGGCGTAGCCCAGGTGGTAGGTGAGGATCGCGGGAGCCTCCCAGGCGGTCGCCGGTTCGAGGCCGTTCCGCAGCCCCTCCATCTGGGCGATGAGGTCGTCCACCAGGGCCAGGTCGCGGCTCTCGTTCGCGGCGACGACGCGCATCTGGAGGCGCATCGCGTCGGCGAGGGTGCGCATCGGGTCGGGGGCCGAGCCCTCCGGAAGCGGGGGGAGGGCGTTCAGCACCTGGCTCGCGGCCTCCATGTCCTGCAGGGAGCCGCCGGTCATGCCCGCGACCGTCAGGAGGACCGAGGTGGCGATGGGGAGCCAGTCGGCGCGGCCCGCCTCCTCCAGCTCCCCGGCCGACTCCTTGAGCTGGGCCATCGCGGTCCGCAACTGCCGCCGGTCCCCGGTGCGCAGGGCCTGCGCGGCGTGCAGCATGACGGCGTTCATCCGGGACGACAAGGGGGCGTCGTCCTGGGACAGCCGGTGCAGGAGGTCGCCGACCTCGTCGCTGTCCACCACACCGGGGGAGGTCGCCTCGAGGAGGGCCAGCATCTCCCGCAGGTACTCCGGGTCGTCGACCGGGCCGGGCCCGTCCGACGGCGGGGAGGCGGACGACGGCGGGGAGGCGGACGACGGCGGGGAGGCGGACGACGGCGGCACGAGGGCGGGGTTCCGCAGGAACGGCAGCGTCGCGGAGATCATGCGGCGCAGCGGTGCGGGGTAGGCGTCCACCTGGCCGAGCATCAGCTCGGCGGCCTCCGTCATCGCCGCCGGGTCGGCTGCGGGGCCCGCCGCGAGGACCGGGAGGATCCGGGCCAGGTCCCGCAGGTGCGGGGGCAGCTGCCGGTCCGCGCCGGTCTCGGCGGCCAGCTGGAGGAGCAGTTGCATGTCCTCGACGAAGCCGGCCCCGCCGTACCTGGCCGGTGTGCCCACCCGGAGGTACTCGCCGAAGGTGGCGACGTCGAACCGTGTCTGCGACGCCTGAGGCAGGGACTTGACCCGGTGGACCAGGACGAGGATCAGGTTCTTGCGCGCCGTGTCGCGCTCCTCGGGCGACAGCGCGTCGCACTGCCGCGCCGAGTCCAGCAGGTCCAGCGCCCGCAGCCGGTCCTCGTCGGCGCGGTCGAGCACCCACCGGATCCCGGCCAGCAGCCCCAGACGGGCCCGCAGCCGGCCGGCCAGCTCCACGGCCGGGGCGCCGGCGGCCGACGCCTCGGCGAGCAGCGCCTCGCACCGCGTGACCCATGTGTCCAGTTCGGGCCCGCGCAGGCCTTCGTAGGCCTCCAAATCGTCCGGCACCCGGCAGGAATCCGTCGCCGTCAGGGCCGCCCCGGCCCGCTCCGGCAGTGCCGTCGCCTCGCTGTCGCTCATCCTCGGCTCCTCCCCAGGGCATCATGCCCATTCGACCGTCCCGGAGGGACGCATTGCGCCGAAGTCGTCCAACCGCCCGGAATCCGCCCGGAGTTCACCCTGCGCGGAGTCCGTCACCGGCCGGCGGGGGGCCGTCCGGTCGTCCTCGGGGCGTCGCGCGTGCGGTTGTGGGGAGGGTGTGGCACGACGGCCTCCCCTCCGGCCATGCTGGGGGCGCCCGAGGCAGACAGCACAGGGGGAGGCCCGATGCCGGGAGAGACGACCGTGACGAGCTCAGGACAACCGCCGGCCGGCCCGTCCGTCCCCTACCAGGAGGTCACCGACGACGCCTACGCGCCCGCGTACGTGCGGGGCGCCCGGATCCTCTCGTCCGACCCCGAGGCGACCGTCCTCGGCGGGACCTGCCCCCGGTGCGGCTGCCCCTGTGTCTTCGAGCACGTGCCCCGCACCTTCCGCAGTCCCCGCCGCGGGCCGAGAGTGCGCGAGATCCCGATGATGTGCACCTGCACCACCGGACACGAGGACCGGCCGGCCGGTGAGGAAGGCTGCGGCGCCTACTGGAACGTCCGCCTGGAGGACCTGTGACCCCGGCCCCGCCGCGCCTCGCCCCGGGGCGCCCGGCCACCGCGGCCGACCGGGAGGCGGCGCGCAGGATGCGCCAGGCGCTGTCGGAGGAGCTGCCACGGGTCCGGGAGGCCGCCACGGCCTGGCGCAACGGCCTCGCCGGTCTCTTCGTCGGGCTGCTCAGCTTCGGTCTGATCAAGGGGCGCGCCGACGTCGGCACCCTGGCCCCGCCGTACGGCGCCGTCGTGGGCTCCATGCTGCTGGTCTCCCTGGTCTGCGGGGCGGTGGGCGCCCTGTTCCTGCTGCGCGCCGCGCACGGCGCCCCGTCGGCGACACCGACCGCCGGAGCGGGCCGCCCCGCGACGGCGCAGGCCGCCGACCACCTGGAGACCATGCGGGCCGTGGACGCCATGCGCCGCGGCGTGGCCCTCACCATGGCGTGCGGCGCGCTGCTCGTGGCCGGTGTGGCGGTCACCTGGTACGGGCCGGGGAAGGACAAGCCCCGCATCCTGGTGAGGACCCCGGCCGGCACCGAGTGCGGCACCCCCCGACGCGCGGAACGCGGCACGCTGGTCCTGAGGACGGAACTGGGCGAGGTGCGCGTGTCGCTGGCGGAGGCCACGGCGGTCATCGCGGTGGAGACCTGCCCAGGAGCCCCCGCCGCCAAGTGAGGCGGCCCCGGGCCCCGCCCCCCGGTCCCCGCCCCCGGGCTCCGGACCCCGGACCCGGACCCGGACCCGGCCCCCGCGCCCCGCCCTCGCCCCAGGGACCGGGACCGGGGCGCGCCCACCATGAGGGCATTGCATAAAAATGCGGGCCACCGTATAGTCGTGCCATCGATAGGGAGGACCCATGACGGTACGAGTGGCGGTTGCCGGAGCGAGTGGATACGCGGGCGGGGAACTGCTGCGCCTGCTGCTCGCGCACCCCGAGGTGGAGATCGGCGCGCTGACCGGGAACTCCAACGCCGGACAGCGGCTCGGCGCGCTGCAGCCGCACCTGCTGCCGCTGGCCGACCGGGTGCTGGAGGAGACCACGCCCGAGGTGCTCGCCGGCCGGGACCGACGGCACGACGTGGTGTTCCTCGCGCTGCCGCACGGGCAGTCCGCGGCCGTGGCCGACCAGCTCGGCCCGGACGTGCTGGTGGTCGACATGGGCGCGGACTTCCGCCTCGCCGACGCCGCCGACTGGGAGGCGTTCTACGGCTCCCCGCACGCCGGCACCTGGCCGTACGGCCTTCCCGAACTGCCGGGCGCCCGTGCCGCGCTGGAGGGGTCCAAGCGCGTCGCGGTGCCCGGCTGCTACCCGACCGCCGTGTCGCTCGCGCTGTTCCCGGCCTACGCCGCCGGCCTGGCCGAGCCGGAGGCGGTGGTCGTCGCCGCGTCCGGCACCTCCGGCGCCGGCAAGGCCGCCAAGCCGCACCTGCTGGGCAGCGAGGTCATGGGGTCCATGTCGCCCTACGGCGTCGGCGGCGGCCACCGGCACACCCCCGAGATGATCCAGAACCTCAGCGCCGTCGCGGGGCAGCGGGTGGGCGTGTCGTTCACGCCGGTCCTCGCGCCCATGCCGCGGGGCATCCTCGCCACCTGCAGCGCCAAGGTGAAGCCGGGCGTCACCGCCGAGGACGTGCGGGACGCGTACGCCAAGGCGTACGCCGACGAGCCGTACGTCCACCTGCTGCCCGAGGGGCAGTGGCCGGCCACCGGCTCCGTCGTCGGCTCCAACGCCGTCCAGGTGCAGGTGGCCCACGACGCGGCCGCCGGCCGGGTCGTCGCCGTCGCCGCCATCGACAACCTCACCAAGGGCACCGCGGGCGGCGCGGTGCAGAGCATGAACATCGCACTGGGTCTGGACGAGACCACCGGACTTTCCACGATCGGAGTCGCACCGTGAGTGTCACGGCAGCCAAGGGGTTCACGGCCGCGGGCATCGCCGCCGGGATCAAGGAGAACGGCAACCCCGACCTCGCGCTGGTCGTCAACAACGGCCCCCGCCTGTCCGCCGCCGGCGTCTTCACCTCCAACCGCGTCAAGGCCGCGCCGGTCCTGTGGTCCGAGCAGGTCCTCAAGGGCGGCGAGGTGTCCGCCGTGGTCCTCAACTCCGGCGGGGCCAACGCCTGCACCGGCCCCAAGGGCTTCCAGGACACCCACGCCACCGCCGAGAAGGCCGCCGAGGTCCTCGGCCTGAACGCCGCCCAGGTCGCGGTCTGCTCGACCGGGCTGATCGGCGTCCTGCTGCCGATGGACAAGCTGCTGCCGGGCGTCGGCACGGCCGCCGCCCAGCTCTCCGAGCACGGCGGGGAGAAGGCGGCCATCGCCATCAAGACCACCGACAGCGTGCACAAGACCTCGGTCGTCACCAAGGACGGCTGGACCGTCGGCGGCATGGCCAAGGGCGCGGGCATGCTCGCCCCCGGCCTGGCCACCATGCTCGTCGTGATCACCACCGACGCCGACCTGGACCCCGCCGTCCTCGACACGGCGCTGCGCGACGCCACCCGCGTCACCTTCGACCGGGTCGACTCCGACGGCTGCATGTCGACCAACGACACCGTGCTGCTCCTCGCCTCCGGCGCGTCCGGTGTCACCCCGGACCGGCAGGAGTTCGCCGAGGCCGTCCGCGCGGTCTGCGACGACCTCGGCCAGCAGCTGATCCGCGACGCCGAGGGCGCCAGCAAGGACATCAAGGTGGAGGTCGTCAACGCCGCCTCCGAGGCCGACGCCGTCGAGGTGGGGCGCTCGATCGCCCGCAACAACCTCCTGAAGTGCGCCATCCACGGCGAGGACCCCAACTGGGGCCGAGTGCTCTCCGCCATCGGCACCACGGGCGCCGCGTTCGAGCCCGACCGGCTCAACGTCGCCATCAACGGCGTGTGGGTCTGCAAGGGCGGCGGCGTCGGCGAGGACCGGGAGCTGGTCGACATGCGCTACCGCGAGGTGCACATCGTCGCCGACCTCGCGGCCGGCGACGAGACGGCCACCATCTGGACCAACGACCTCACCGCGGACTACGTCCACGAGAACAGCGCGTACTCCTCATGACGACGACCGGGAAGAACGGCAGCGGCCCCACGCGCCGGCACACCGCCCTGCCCAAGGCGCAGATCCTCATCGAGGCGCTGCCCTGGCTGACCCGCCACCGCGGGAAGACCGTCGTCATCAAGTTCGGCGGCAACGCCATGGTCGACGAGCAGCTCAAGGCCGCCTTCGCGCAGGACGTCGTCTTCCTGCACCACGCCGGGCTGAAGCCGGTCGTGGTGCACGGCGGCGGCCCGCAGATCAGCGCGGCGCTCGACCGGCACGGCATCGTCAGCGAGTTCAAGGCCGGCCTGCGGGTCACCACCGAGGAGGCCATGGACGTGGTCCGGATGGTGCTCGCCGGGCAGGTCCAGCGCGAGCTGGTCGGCCTGCTGAACGAGCACGGCCCGCTCGCCGTCGGCCTGACCGGCGAGGACGCCCACACCCTGACCGCCACCAAGCACCTCGCCGAGATCGACGGCGAGTTCGTCGACATCGGCCGGGTCGGCGAGATCACCGCGATCGACACCGGCGCCATCGAGGCGCTGCTGGCCGACGGCCGGATCCCGGTCGTGTCGTCGATCGCCCGCTCCCAGGACGACGGACATGTCTACAACGTCAATGCTGATACGGCGGCTGCGGCACTCGCTGCGGCGCTCGACGCCGAGACGCTCATGGTCCTCACGGACGTCGAAGGGCTCTACGAGGACTGGCCCCACAGCGACGAGGTGATCAGCCGCCTCACCGCGAGCGAGCTCGAGAAACTCCTGCCGGAGCTGTCCTCCGGCATGGTGCCGAAGATGGAGGGCTGCCTGCACGCCGTGCGCAACGGCGTCGGCAACGCCCGCGTCATCGACGGCCGGGTCCAGCACTCGATCCTGCTGGAGATCTTCACCGACGAGGGGATCGGCACGATGGTCGTGCCCGACGATCCCGCCGTCGCCGACGAGAAGGGGCAGTCGTGAGCAACGCCGGACTGACGGAGCGCTGGAACGGCGCCCTGATGGACAACTACGGCACCCCCCGGCTGCCGCTGGTCCGCGGCGAGGGCGCCAAGGTCTGGGACGCCGAGGGCAAGGAGTACCTCGACTTCGTCGGCGGCATCGCCGTCAACGCCCTGGGCCACGCCCACCCGGCGGTCGTGGAGGCGGTGTCCCGGCAGATCGCCTCGCTGGGCCACGTCTCCAACCTGTTCGTCGCCGAGCCGCCCGTGGCGCTCGCCGAGCGGCTGCTGGAACTGTTCGGGCGGGACGGCCGGGTCTTCTTCTGCAACTCCGGCGCCGAGGCCAACGAGGCCGCCTTCAAGCTCGGCCGGCTCACCGGCCGCCGCCACGTCGTGGCCACCCAGGGCGGTTTCCACGGCCGCACCATGGGCGCGCTGGCCCTCACCGGCCAGCCCGGCAAGCAGGAACCGTTCCTCCCGCTCCCCGGCGACGTCACCCACGTCCCCTACGGCGACGCGCAGGCCCTGGCGGCCGCCGTCACCGACGAGACCGCCATGGTGATCATCGAGCCGGTGCAGGGCGAGAACGGCGTGGTCGTGCCCCCGGCCGGCTACCTCAAGGCGGCCCGCGCCATCACTGCGGCGAGCGGCGCGCTGCTCGTCCTGGACGAGGTGCAGACCGGCATCGGACGCACCGGCAACTGGTTCGCCTACCAGGCCCACGAGGGCGTGCTGCCCGACGTGGTCACCCTCGCCAAGGGCATCGGAGGAGGCCTGCCGCTGGGCGTCACCGTCGCCTTCGGCCGCGCCGCCGAGCTGTTCCGGCCGGGCCACCACGGCACCACCTTCGGCGGCAACCCGGTCGCCTGCGCGGCCGGCCTCGCCGTCCTGGACACCATCGCGGACGACGGGCTGCTCGACAACGTCAAGCGGCAGAGCGAGCGGCTGGTCACCGGGATCGAGGCGCTGGACAGCGCGCTGGTCTCCCACGTCCGGGGCGAGGGCCTGCTGCTGGGTATCGTGCTCACCGGGCCGCTCGCACCGCAGGTGCAGCAGGCGGCCCAGGAGGCCGGGTTCCTGGTGAACGCGCCCGCCCCCGACGTCGTGCGGCTGATGCCCCCGCTGACCCTCGCCGACGCGGAGACGGACGCCTTCCTCCAGGCGCTCCCCGGCATCCTCGCCACGGCCGATGCCACAGCCCGCTGAGGGCGGACGACCGGATCCGGAGACGTAGAACACGATGAGTCAGGCGCAGGACCACGAGCAGCAGGGCGGGCCCGCCGTGCCGCAGACCCGCACCGCACGGCACCGCCGGATCGTCGACATCCTCAACCGGCAGCCGGTGCGGTCGCAGAGCCAGCTGGCCAAGCTGCTCGCCGACGACGGACTGAGCGTCACCCAGGCGACGCTCTCCCGGGACCTCGACGAGCTGAACGCGGTGAAGATCCGCAACACCGACGGCGAGCTGATCTACGCGGTGCCCAGCGAGGGCGGCTTCCGCACGCCCCGGGCGCCGCTGGGGGAGTCCGCCAAGGAGGAGCGGATGCGGCGGCTCTCCGGCGAGCTGCTGATCTCGGCGGAGGCGTCCGCCAACCTCGTGGTCCTGCGCACCCCGCCCGGGGCCGCGCAGTTCCTCGCCTCGGCCATCGACCAGGCGGAGCTGCACGACATCCTGGGCACCATCGCCGGCGACGACACCCTGCTGCTGATCAGCCGCGAGGCGACCGGCGGCCAGGCGCTCGCCGACCACCTGCTGTCGCTGGCCCAGAACAGCCGCCGCACGTCCCCGTGACGGCCGCCGGCCGGCGGCTCAGTACCGGGTGATCGCCGTCGGCCCGCCCGCGGTGCCGATGGCGATGTGCGGGGCCCGGGCGGGGTCGGCCCAGCGCAGGACGCGGCGCATGGCGTCGGCCGGCACCGAGACGCAGCCGGCCGTCGCGCCGCTGCCGTCGACGTGCAGGAAGACGCCCGCGCCGCGCTCCCGCACCGGCTCGCGGTAGTTGAAGCCGACGACGAGCGCGTGCGCGTACTGCCGCGGGTAGCCGATCAGGTGCTCGGCCTCGCCGGGCCGGCAGTCGGCGGCCAGCGGCTCGCTCCAGCGGTTGTACGCGCGGGAGCCGTTGTCCTGGCACCACCACGCGTCGGGCCCCACCCGGCGGTACGGGTACCGGGCGCCCGCGGGCGCGGGCTCGACGCCGAAGGCGAACGGCAGACCGAAAAGCCCCGTGGGCGTGGTGGCGGTGCCCTGACGGCGGGTCGCGCCGTCGGTGAGCCCGTTCGCCCCGAACCGCGCGGGCGCCGAGCCGGCCCGCTCCCAGCGGCCGCCGCCCGTCCGCTCCCACCAGGTGACCGTGCCGGTGGTGCTCGCCGTGGACGCCGCCTCGGCGGTGATCAGCTGGGAGCCGCCCCCGGTGTCCGCCATCCGCCCGGGCAGGGTCTCGTCCGGCGGCGGGGCGCCCGGCGCGGTCCAGGCGCAGAGCAGGGGCAGGCAGCAGGCGAGCGCGAAGGCACGTAGGCGCATGCGCCCATCGTCAGCGCGCCACCGGGGGCAGCGGCAGCGGCACGCCGGGCAGGCCGTCGATGCTGGTCGCGATGTGGTCCTTCTTGGCGAAGTAGGCGCTCAGCGACTCGTCGTCCTCCCTGGCGAACCGCTGGGCGTGCAGCTCCCGGTCGCTCTCGTAGGCCATGTACGGCACGGCGAACCCGCAGGCGTCCCGGATCAGCCGCGCGGTCACCACGACGATCGCCCGCAGGCCGTGGTTCCCGGACTCGATGTCCGGGAAGTGCGCCAGCAGATCCGGGAAGCGGGCGTCGTCGCGCAGGACGGCCTCCCCCGTGCCGTGCACCCGCAGCACGGTCGGCGGGCCCTGGAAGGCGCACCACATCAGGGTGATCCGGCCGTTCTCCCGCAGATGCGCCACCGTCTCGGCGTTGGAGCCGGCGAAGTCCAGATAGGCGACGGTCCGCTCGTCCAGCACGGCCAGCGAGCCCTTGAGGCCCTTGGGGGAGAGGTTGACCGTGCCGTCGGCGGTGAGCGGCGCCGTGGCGGTGAAGAAGACGGGCTGTGCCTCGATGAACGCGCGGAGCCGGTCGTCGATCCGGTCGTATGACTTACCCATGTGCCCTATCCTCCAGCGGAGTTGCGCGGCGTGTACATCGATATCCGATGGGTGGACGCCGCATCCTGGTGGCCCGCGGCACGGGGCCGATTGACTACCCATGCGGAGAGCTGCATAATCATGCATAGCGACGACGTGTGACGTGCCAGGGTGATCGACGTACCACGGTGATCGCATCCCATCGGCCTTCCGGCAACGAGGAGCACAGCAAGTGAGCAGCAACAGCGGTGACGTCCGCCTCTGGGGCGGCCGGTTCGCCGACGGGCCCGCCGAGGCGCTGGCGAAGCTGTCCGCGTCGGTCCACTTCGACTGGCGGCTGGCGCCCTACGACATCGCGGGCTCCCGCGCGCACGCGCGTGTGCTGCACCAGGCCGGTCTGCTCACCGCCGACGAACTCGAGCGCATGATCGCCGGCCTCGACCAGCTCGAGCAGGACGTCACCTCCGGCGCCTTCACCGGGACCATCGCCGACGAGGACGTGCACACCGCCCTCGAACGCGGCCTGCTGGAACGGCTCGGCCCGGACCTCGGCGGCAAGCTCCGCGCCGGCCGGTCGCGCAACGACCAGGTCGCCACGCTCTTCCGCATGTACCTGCGCGACCACGCCCGGATCGTCGGCGGTCTGATCGCCGACCTCCAGGACGCCCTGGTCGGCCTCGCCGAGGCCCACCCGGACGTGGCCATGCCGGGCCGCACCCACCTCCAGCACGCCCAGCCGGTGCTCTTCGCCCACCACGTGCTGGCCCACGTCCAGGCGCTGTCCCGGGACGCCGAGCGGCTGCGCCAGTGGGACGAGCGCACCGCGGTCTCCCCCTACGGCTCCGGCGCGCTGGCCGGTTCCTCGCTCGGCCTCGACCCGGAGGCCGTCGCCAAGGACCTCGGCTTCGAGCACGGCTCCGCCGCCAACTCCATCGACGGCACGGCCTCCCGCGACTTCGTCGCCGAGTTCGCGTTCATCACCGCGATGATCGGCGTCAACATCTCCCGCATCGCCGAGGAGATCATCATCTGGAACACGAAGGAGTTCTCCTTCGTCACCCTCCACGACGCCTTCTCCACCGGCTCGTCGATCATGCCGCAGAAGAAGAACCCGGACATCGCCGAACTGGCGCGCGGCAAGTCGGGCCGCCTGATCGGCAACCTCACCGGCCTGATGGCCACGCTGAAGGCCCTCCCCCTCGCGTACAACCGCGACCTCCAGGAGGACAAGGAGCCGGTCTTCGACTCCATCGACCAGCTCGAGGTCCTGCTCCCCGCCTTCACGGGCATGATGGCCACCCTCACCGTGCACCGCGAGCGCATGGAGGAGCTGGCCCCGGCCGGGTTCTCGCTCGCCACCGACATCGCCGAGTGGCTGGTCAAGCAGGGCGTGCCGTTCCGGGTGGCGCACGAGGTGGCCGGCGAGTGCGTCAAGGCCGCGGAGGCGGAGGGCAAGGAGCTCGACGAACTGACCGACGAGCAGTTCGCCAAGATCAGCGAGCACCTCACGCCTCAGGTGCGGACGGTCCTCAACGTCCCCGGGGCGCTGGCCTCCCGCGACGGCCGGGGTGGCACCGCCCCCAGCGCGGTCGCCGTCCAGCTCGCCGAGGTCAAGCAGAACCTCGCCGCCCAGCACGCCTGGTCCGGCGCGCGCCGCGGCTGACCGTCGCCGCGCCTCGGGTCCCGGCCCCTGTTCCGCCCGCGCGGGACGGGGGCCGGAGCCGTCCGGGGGAGGAGCAGTCAGCCACGCCTGACGGGGACGTGAGGCGCGTGGTGGGCGAGCGCCGCGTCGAGACGCCCGCGGTCCAGCCGCCAGCCGTACACCGGGACGCCCGTCCGGGCGGCCTCGGCCGGCACCCAGGCGGGGACCGTCCGGTCCCTCTTCCCCGCGGCCTTCGCGTCCCTTCCGGGGAACGCGGGAGCATCGGGCCGTCCGGTCACCCCGACCCACCGTGTGGTGCTGTCGAGCGCCCACTGCCGCCAGAGGCAGATCTCCTGGACGTCCTCCCAGGGCACCAGCACCGCCGACCCCCGGCGCCGCAGGACGGGCCTGCCCAGCAGGATGCCCGACGCGTCCACCCGCAGGGCCACCTCGCGCGAGCAGGCGATCACCAGCGCCATGGCCACGCCGGCTCCGCACAGCGGCAGACCCAGGAGGAGCTGTGCGAGCGGCAGGTTCTCCCGCGACTGGACGAAGAAGACCGCGGAGGGCACGCAGACCGTCAGGAGCAGGGTGGTGTGCAGGCCGAAGCCGTACCGCACCTGGACGCCCCCCACGCCTCCCCGGTTGCCCCCACCCCGACGCCCCGCGGTACGACCGCCCCGCCGTTCTGCGGGTGCCTGCCTCGCCGTTCTGCGGGCGGCTGGGCCGCCCAGGGGGCGGCACGGGCGGGCGCAGGGCGGCGCCGTACGCGGCGAGCGGTCCGCTCCACCATGCGCAAGCCTCGCGGTGCCGTACGCACGGGTGCTCACTGCGGCGGGTCCAAGCCGGGCCTGGGCGGACAGGACTGTTCATCCCCCGACCCGCCCCCTTCCCGGAGGGGCTTACGTTCTGCGGAGCGAGCCGTCACGTGCGTACGTGAGGCCTGCGCCCACCCTCCCCCAAGCTCTCGGCTTCGCTCGAGCAGGTGGGGGTGCCCCCGGACGGAGTCTGGGGGAGGACCCCCATCGCCCCAGCGGCACGACTGCCCGCAGACGGGAGGGAGGGCGGGAGTTGCCCACCGCACGGTGGTACGGCCGCGCGCCGGCGGAACGGGGACGGGGCGTGGCGGTGGTGGGGGTGTTCGCGGGCACCGGGTGAAGTCCGGGTCACGCGTACCGGGGGCGGGGGAGGCCCCCCGTCACGCCGCCTTCGCCTTGGTGGCGTACATGTCGACGTACTCCTGCCCCGACAGCCGCATGACCTCCGTCATGACCGAGTCCGTCACCGCCCGCAGCACGTACCGGTCCCGGTCCATGCCCTCGTAGCGGGAGAACTCCATCGGCTCGCCGAACCGCACCGTGACCCGCCCCGGCCGGGGCATGCCCTTGCCGCCCGGCTGCAGCTTGTCCGTGCCGATCATGGCGAACGGCACCACCGGCGCGCCCGTCATCAGGGTCAGCCGCGCGATGCCCGTGCGGCCCCGGTAGAGGCGGCCGTCGGGGGAGCGGGTGCCCTCCGGGTAGATGCCGAAGACCTTGCCCTCCTCCAGCACCCGCCGCCCCGTCATCAGCGCCGCCACGCCGCCGTTGGCCCCGTCCCGGTCGACCGGGATCATGCCGACGCCGGTGAAGAACCACGCCATCAGGCGGCCCTTGAACCCCTTGCCGGTGACGTACTCGTCCTTGCCGATGAACAGGACCTGCCGGTCGGTGACCAGCGGGAGGACGATGGAGTCGATGAAGGTGAGGTGGTTTCCGGCCAGGATCACCGCCCCCGTCCCGGGAATGTTCTCCGCGCCTTCTACGCGTGGGCGGAACATCAGGCGCATGATCGGTCCGAGCACTGCCTTGATGAGCGCGAAGCGGGACAACGAGCCCTCCCATGTCAAGGGGTCCGACGGAAACGGACGAGTCCGTGCAGGTGAGGACGATACTCGCGCGGGCGGCCAGGTTGCACATCCGGTTGACGGACTCGTTGCACAGTGTTGACACGGAGTCACTCCCGCCGCACACGGCGAAACCGGACCGTCACACGCGCGCGGTGGCGGGCGGGGCGGAGAGACGACACCCGCTGTTTTCCGCCCCGTCCTCCCGGAGACCTTCAGTCGTCATGTACACGCACCTACGATCCGGCCGACCCGAAGTCGTGACCTCACGAGGGAGCACCGATGGCGAGAACCACAGGTCCCGCAGCGTCCGAAGGACCGGCAGAGACCGCCCCCGCCCCCGGCGCCGGGCGGCGGGCCGTCCTGGGCGCCGCCCTGCTGGGCGCCTCCGCGGCCGCACTGGGCACCGGCGGCACCGCCGCGGCGGCCGACGGCGGGAAGGGCCGCGGACGCGGCGCCGCCGGGCTGCCGAAGCCCGCCGTGATCGCCCACCGCGGCGCCAGCGGCCACCGCCCGGAGCACACCTTCGGCGCGTACGACCTGGCCCTGGACCTCGGCGCCGACATCGTCGAGGCCGGCGACCTGGTGATCACCAGGGACGGCCACCTGGTCTGCCGCCACGAGCCCGAGATCGGCGGCACGACCGACGTCGCCGACCACCCCGAGTTCGCCTCCCGCCGCACCACCAAGCAACTCGACGGCGTCGCCACGACCGGCTGGTTCACCGAGGACTTCACGCTGGCCGAGCTGAAGACCCTGCGCGCCAAGGAGCGGATCCCGGCCAACCGCCCGCACAACACGCTCTACGACGGCGTGTGGGGGATCCCCACCTTCGAGGAGGTGCTTCGCTGGCAGGACGAGCAGACCCGCAGGCGCGGCAAGCAGGTCTTCGTCTACCCGGAGCTCAAGCACCCCACCTACTTCCGCGAGCGGGGCCTGCCCCTGGAGGAGCGCCTCGCCAAGCTGCTCCGGCGGCACGGCAAGGACCGCCGCACCTCGCCGGTGCTCCTCCAGTCCTTCGAGCCGACCAGCGTGCAGCGGATGCGGAAGCTGGTCGACAACCCGCTCGCCGTCCTGCTCTCCTCGGCCGGCAGCCGCCCCTGGGACTTCCAGCGGCAGGGCGACCCCCGCAAGGTCTCCGACCTGATCACCCCGCAGGGCCTCGCCTGGATCGCCTCCTTCGCCGACGGCATCGGCCCCACCCTCGACCTGATCGTCCCGCGCGACGCCGCGGGCAACCTGACCTCGCCGACCACCCTGGTCGCCGACGCGCACGCGGCGGGCCTGGTCCTCCACCCGTACACGATGCGCAACGAGAACCCGTTCCTGCCCGCGGAATTCCGCCGCGGCACCGGGCCGGACGCCTACGGCGACGCGTTCGGCGCCTTCGCCGCCTACTTCGACACCGGCATCGACGGCGTCTTCACCGACCAGCCGGACACCGGCCTGCTGGCCCGCGAACTCTGGCGCGCCGCCCGCTGACCCGGCCCGCGCCAGGACGCAGGGCGTCAACCCGACGCCTTGGAAGCCCTCCCGCAGGGTGAATCGGGCCGGTGGCGGCAACCGCCGCCGCCGGCCCGCCGTCCTGTGCCCATGTGAAGCCGGACGACATGGTGGCCGAGCTGCGCCCCCTGCTGGCCGCCGAGGCGGCGGCCGAGGCCGCGGCGGCCGGAGGCGAGGCCCGCGACCTGGAACAGGGCGTCTGGCTCCGCCTGCTGGAACGACTGGAGCGGTCGGACCCGCCGCGCGACCCCGCCCGCTGGCTGCGCGCGGCGGTGCGCGCCGAGGTCCGGGCGCTGCGCCGCGCCGCCCGCCGGGAGGGCGCCCTGCACCGCGACCCGGCCGACGAGACGCGCCCCGGCCCCGAGCAGCTCGCCCTGGCCTCCGCCCGCCGCCGGACCCTTCAGGACGCCGTCCGGCGCCTGCCCGGCCGCTGCCCCCGGCTGCTCGGCGCGCTGTTCTCCCCACGAGACCTCACCTACCGCGAGATCGCCCGGGAGTTGGGTATCTCACAGGGCAGTCTCGGCCCGGAACGCTCCCGATGTCTGGGATGTCTGCGTCGGCTCCTCGGTCCGGAGGTTGCGCCCCGTCCGAGGCGGGGATAGGTGTGAAGGACCACTGGTGAGCAAGTGAGCGGGAGGCATGCACACATGGGCATGAGCGTGACCATCTCCAGGGCGGCCGAGCAGGACGCCGAGCAGATCTTCCGGCTCAGGTATCTGTGCTTCCAGAGCGAGGCGGCGCTCTACGGCGACCACCGCATCGGCCCGCTGACCGAGTCCCTCGCCGACGTCCGGGACCGGATCACCGCCGGGATCGTCTGCGTGGCCCGGCTGGGCGAGGAGGTGATCGGCGCCGTCTACGGACGTGCCACGGCCGACGGCTCGGGTGAGATCGACGGGCTGTGCGTCCACCCCCGCCTCCAGGGTCACGGCATCGGCGCCCGGCTGCTGCGCGCCGCCGAGGCCGCGCTGACCGAGGCCGTCCCCGTCGCCGCCTTCCGGCTCAGCGCCGGCGTCCGCAGCGAGCCCGGCCTGCGGCTCTACCGCAGCCTGGGTTACGAGGCCACCGGCCGCGCCGACGGGCCCGACGGCATCCCGCGGATCGTGCTGGAGCGCACCACGGCCGTCGCCGCCCAGGGTCCCGCCGCGCAGGACCCCGACGCCGGGACGGCGGTCTACGCGGCGACCGCCTGACGGTCCGCGGCCCGGGCCCGGACCAGCCAGTACAGCGCGGTCACCGGCAGCAGCACCGGGATGAAGAGGTAGCCCATCCCGAAGTCGGACCAGACCGTCGCGTCGGGGAAGGCCCCGGGGTCGGCCAGCGTCCAGGCGCCGACCACCAGGACGCCGAGCAGCTCGGCGGCGCAGCACACCACCGCCGCCCGCCGGGCCCGCTCGCCGCCGCGCACCAGCGTGTACGTGATGAAGCCGTAGACCACACCGGCCAGCGCGGACAACGAGTAGGCCAGCGGGGCCCGGTCGAACTCGGTGGAGATCTGGTACGCCGAGCGGGACACCGCGCCGACCACCATCACGCCGTACAGCCAGACCAGGAGGATGCCCGGCCCGGAGATCAGCCTCTGCCCGGAGCTCGCCCTCCGCCCGGAGCTCGGCTTCTGCCGCGACGTCATCTCAGGCTCCCCAGATGTCGTAGAGCCGCACCTGCAGCACGGCCAGGACGAAACCGCCCGCGGCCACCGTGAGCGAACCCCAGCGGGTGCGCTCGGTCAGCGACATGAACCCGGCGACCGGCACACAGGCGAACGCGCCGAGCAGGTAGGCCACGAAGATCACGGTGCCCTGCTCGGGCTGCTCGCCGCGGGCCAGCTGCACGATGCCGACCACCAGCTGCGCGGTGGCCAGCAGCGCGACCACACCCATGCCGATGAAGTGCCAGTCCTTGGTCGGCTGGTCCCGCCAGGCGGCCCAGCCGCACCAGGCGGCGAGGAGGAGTGCGGCCACGGCGGTCGCCACGGTCAGGGCTACGAGCATGCGCAGACCTTATTACGGCGGGTATGTCCCCCCGCCGCCCGCCCCCGGGGTTCCGCGGCCCGGCCCGGCTCCCGCTGGTGGGAGGGGGTGCCGAGGACGCCGGAGCGCCGCCGCGCCGCTTGGTTAAGGTCGGTCCCATGACGACCCTCCGTGCGGACGCGCTCCTCTTCGACAACGACGGAACCCTCCTCTCCTCCCTGGACTCCGTGACCCGGTCCTGGACCGCGTGGGCCCACGAGCACGGGGTGACCCACGAACGGTTCACGAGCATCGAACTCCACGGCCGCCCCGCCGTGGAGATCATCAGGGACCTGCTCCCCGCGCCGCGGGTGCCCGCCGCCCTCGCCCGCATCGAGGAGATAGAGCTCGAGGACGTCCCCCACGGCGGGGTCGTCCCGCTCCCCGGCACCCGGGAGTTCCTGCACGGCCTGCCCGCCGACCGGTGGGCCGTGGTCACCTCCGCCTCCCGCCGCCTCGCCGAGGCCCGGCTCGCCCTGGTGGGCCTCACGGCCACCACCCTGATCGCCGCCGACGACATCACCCGCGGCAAGCCCGACCCGGAGCCCTACCTGCTCGCCGCCAAGGCGCTCGGCGTCGACCCCGCCCGCTGCGTCGTCTTCGAGGACGCCCCGGCAGGCCTGCGCTCCGGCCGCGCCGCCGGGATGCGCACGGTGGCCTTGGCCACAACCCTCCCGGCACACGAACTGGACGCCGACCTGGTGGTGCCGGACCTCTCCGCACTGTCCGCGCAGGTCACGCCGGACGGGATCGTCGTCTCCCCGCGCATCTGAGCCGGACCGAACCGGACCGGGGACCGGCCCGGAACGCACCACCGGCGGGACAGGGTGTCCGCATGCCGGACACCCTGTCCCGCTTGCCAGTGATCGTCTGATTTACTTACCCGCATGACCACGACGAGCGGCACCACTCCTGCGACCGAGGCGACCCCGACGCCCGGTGCTCGTCGCATGTGTCGAATGTGCGCCTGTTAGAGGGCCCCCGCAAGACGTTCCGGCCTCGCGCCCCGAAGCGAGCCCCGCGGCCTCACCGTGCCGCCCGCGCACCACGGAATCCCCGCGCACTCCCTCCGTCACACCGCCGTGACCGGAGCCGGAGGGCCACGCCGTGCCGCGGTCCGACCGAATGCACCCGTGTCCGGGCGCCACCGAGCCCCGGCACTCGACAGTGACGGAAACCCCTGTGATCACCACCTCGGGTCTGACCAAGATCTACCGCTCCGGCGGCCGGGAGGTCACCGCCATCGACGGCGTCGATCTGCACGTCCGCGAGGGCGAGGTCTACGGCGTCATCGGCCAGTCCGGCGCCGGCAAGTCCTCGCTCATCCGCTGCGTCAACCTCCTCGAGCGCCCCACCTCCGGCACGGTCACCGTCGACGGCCAGGACCTCACCGCCCTCGCCGGACGGGGCCAGCGCGCCTCCAGGGAACTGCGGCAGGCCCGCAGCCGGATCGGCATGGTCTTCCAGCACTTCAACCTGCTCTCCTCGCGCACCGTGCAGGACAACGTCGAGCTTCCGCTCGAGATCCTCGGCCGCTCGGGCCGCGAGCGCTCCGCCAAGGCGCTGGAACTCCTGGACCTGGTCGGCCTCGCCGACAAGGCCAAGGCCTACCCGGCCCAGCTCTCCGGCGGCCAGAAGCAGCGCGTCGGCATCGCCCGCGCCCTGGCCGGCGACCCCAAGGTGCTCCTGTCCGACGAGGCCACCAGCGCCCTCGACCCGGAGACCACCCGCTCGATCCTCCAGCTGCTGCGCGACCTCAACCGGCAGCTCGGCCTGACCGTGCTGCTGATCACCCACGAGATGGACGTCGTCAAGACGGTCTGCGACTCCGCCGCGCTGATGGAGCGGGGCCGCGTCGTGGAGTCCGGCACCGTCGACGAACTGCTCGCCACGCCCGGCTCCCAGCTCGCCGCCGCGCTCTTCCCGGTCGGCGGCGGCGCCTCCGGCCCGGACAGCACGGTCCTGGACATCACCTTCCACGGCGAGTCCACCGGCCGCCCGGTGATCTCCCAGCTCGCCCGCACCTACAACGTGGACGTCTCCATCCTCGGCGCCGCGGTCGACACCGTCGGCGGTGCCCAGATCGGCCGGATGCGCATCGAGCTGCCCGGCCGCTACGACGACAACGTCGTCCCCGTCGGCTTCCTGCGCGAGCAGGGGCTCCAGGTGGAGCTCGTCGGCCAGGACGCCCCGGCCCGCCCGGCCGGCAGCGAAGTGAAGGAAGTGGCCAAGTGACCTGGTCCGAGATGCAGCCGCTGCTCACCCAGGCCAGCTGGGACACCCTCTACATGGTCGGCTGGTCCACGCTGGTGACCGTCGTCCTCGGTCTGCCGCTGGGCGTCCTGCTGGTCCTCACCGACCGTGGCGGGCTGCTGCAGAACGTGGTCGTCAACAAGGTCGTCGGCCAGGTGGTCAACTTCGGCCGCTCGCTGCCGTTCATCATCCTGCTGATCGCCCTGATCCCCTTCACCAAGATGATCATGGGGACCTACATCGGCCGCGACGCCTCCATCGTGCCGCTGGCCATCGGCGCCATCCCGTTCTTCGCGCGCCTCGTCGAGACCGCGGTCCGCGAGGTGGACCACGGGCTGGTCGAAGCCGTGCAGGCGATGGGCGGCAGCACCTGGACCGTCGTGCGCAGGGTTCTCGTCCCCGAGGCGCTGCCCTCCCTCGTGTCCTCGGTCACCACGACCGTGGTCGCGCTGATCGGCTACTCCGCCATGGCCGGTGCGGTCGCCGCGGGCGGACTCGGCGACCTCGCCATCAAGCAGGGCTACCTGCGGTTCGAGACCGGACTGATGTGGGTCACCGTGGCGGTCCTCGCCGTGGTCATCGCCCTCATCCAGTACGCGGGCGACGCCGTGGCCCGCGCCCTGCACCGCCGCGGCGGACGGGGCGGCCCCGCGCCCCGGCTGCGCCTGCTGAAGGCCAAGGAGCCCGACGCCCCGGCCGGCGCCACCGACGAGGCCCGCCAGGCCGCCTAGGCCCGCCGCCCCACCCCCCCCCACAGACCTCCCCGCACCACCCCTTGCGGGGGAGCACCACCAGGCACGCCCCGCGTGCCGCAACGGAAAGGCACTTTTCGTGCGTAACACCGCCAAGATCACCACCGCCGTCCTGACCGCCGGAGCCCTCTCCCTGGGCCTGACCGCCTGCGGCGGCTCCGACGACGAGGCCGCCTCCACCGACGGCCCGCTCGTCGTCGCCGCCACCCCTGTCCCGCACGCGGAGGTCCTCACCTTCGTCAAGGACAACCTGGCGAAGGACGCCGGCCTCGACCTCGAGGTCAAGGAGTTCACCGACTACGTGACTCCCAACACCGCCACCGAGGACGGCTCGGTCACCGCGAACTACTTCCAGACCACGCCGTACCTCGACGACTTCAACAAGAAGAACGGCACCCACCTCGTGCCGGTCGTCTCGGTCCACGTGGAGCCCCTCGGCCTCTACTCCGACAAGTTCGAGAAGGTCGACGAGCTGAAGAACGGCTCCACGATCGCCGTACCGAACGACACCGCCAACGAGGCGCGCGCCCTCAAGCTCCTCGCCGACAACGGCCTGATCGAGCTGAAGAAGGGCTCCGAGGCCGACGCCACCCCGGCCGACATCACCAAGAACCCCAAGAAGCTGGAGTTCAAGGAGATCGAGGCCGCCCAGACCCCGCGCGCCCTCGGCGACGTCGACGCCGCCGTGGTCAACGGCAACTACGCCATCGAGGCCGACCTGAAGCCCGCCGAGGACGCCCTCGTCCTCGAGGCCGCCGAGAACAGCCCCTTCGGCAACTACCTCGTCGTCAAGGAGGGCTCGCAGGACGACCCGCGCGTCAAGAAGCTCGAGAAGCTGCTCACCTCCCCCGAGGTGAAGAAGTTCATCGAGGACAAGTACGCCGGCTCCGTCCTCGCCACCTTCTAGGACACGTCGCGGCATCGGCCGACGCACCGTCAGGACCCCGCGGGGTCCACTCCGGTCACGGAGTGGACCCCGCCGTCCTGATCGGTGCTTTCATGCTGCATGCTGAAGAGTTCAGCAGGTCCGAACGGTTTCCCGACGCTACGGAGCGGCGCATGAACGGCACCTTCCCCGACATCTCCATCAGCACGGAGCGGTTGGTCCTGCGCCCGCTCGAGGAGGCGGACGTCCCCGCCTTCACCGAGATGATGAACGACGAGCAGGTCGTCGCCTGGACCTCCGTCCCGCACCCCTACACCGAGGACCACGCCCGGCAGTGGATCGGCGAACTCGCCCCGGCCGAGCGCACCGGGGGCCGCGGCATCGTCCTGGCCGTCACCGAGTTCCTCACCCAGCGGCTCGTCGGCACCCTCCACCTCCACCACACCGACTGGCGGATCCGCTCCGCCGAGGCCGCCTACGTCATCGCCCCCTGGGCCCGCGGCGAGGGCTACGCCACCGAGGCCACCCTGGCCGCCGCCCAGTGGCTCTTCCGCGACCAGAAGTTCGAGCGCCTGGAACTGCGCACCGCGGCCGACAACGCCGCCTCCCAGCAGGTCGCGCAGAAGATCGGCTGCGTCAGCGAGGGCGTCCTGCGCGGCGCCTGGATAGCCCGGGCCAAGGACGACACCGGCGCCTGGGGCGACGTGCGGACCGACCTCATCGTCTGGAGCCTGCTGCCCGAGGACCTCGAGGGCGTCGGCGAGTACGCGGACTGGGACTGACCACCGGCCTCCCGTCCGCGGGGTAACCTCACTGCGCGCCCGCGTTCCGGGCCTCCCCGACCACCGGCGACACCTCCCCCCGCTCACCCCTGCCCACCTCTGGAGACTGACGACGATGGCCGACCGGGTCACGGTGATCGGCTGGGACGGCTCGCCGCTGACCGCCGCGGGACGCTCCGCGCTCGGCGCCGCCACCCTGGTGGCGGGAGCCCCCCACCACCTGGCACTCCCCGAGGTGCCCCCCGAGGCCGAACGGATCCGCCTCGGCAGTCTCCCCCTCGCCGCCCGCCGGATCGCCGCCCACCGCGGCACCGCGGTCGTCCTCGCGGACGGCGACCCCGGCTTCTTCGGTGTCGTCCGCACCCTGCGCGACCCCGAGTTCGGCCTCGAGCTCGAGGTGGTCCCGGCCGTCTCCGCGGTCGCCGCCGCCTTCGCCCGCGCCGGGATGCCCTGGGACGACGCCCAGGTGGTCGTCGCGCATCCGCGCACTTTGCGCCGGGCCGTCAACGTCTGCCGCGCCCACACCAAGGTCGCCGTCCTCACCGCCCCCGGCGCCGGGCCCGCCGAACTGGGCCTGCTGCTCGAGGGCGCGCCGAGGACCTTCGTCGTGTGCGAGGAACTCGGCACCGACCGCGAGCAGGTCAGCGTGGTCACCTCCGACCGCGCCGCCGACCACGTCTGGCGCGACCCCAACGTGGTGATCGCCATCGGCGCCCCCACCACCGCGGAATCGGCTCCCTGGATCGCCGGCCGCGCTCCCGCCGGGCCCCGCGGCTGGGTCCTGCCCGCCGACTCCTACGAGGGCCCGTTCGGCGAGGCCGAGGCGGAGCCGCTGCGCGCCGCCCAGCTGTCCCGGCTGGGGCCGCACGTCGGCGACCTGGTCTGGGACATCGGCTGCGGCAGCGGCGCGTTCGCCGTCGAGGCCGCCCGCGCCGGAGCGGCCGTGATCGCCGTCGACCGGGACCCGGAGTCCTGCGCCCGCACCGAGCGCGCAGCGCGGCGGTCCGGGGTCCAGCTCCAGATCGTCCGGGGCGACGCCCCGCACGTCCTGGAGAACCTGCCGGAGCCCGATGTGGTGAGGATCACCGGCGGGGGAGCGGACGTGATCGCCGCCGCCGCCGACCGGCGCCCCGAGCGGATCGCCGCCCACGTCCCCACCCGGGACGCGGCCGAACTCGCGGGCCGACGCCTGGCCGAGCGCGGTTACCGGGTCGACTGCTCGCTCCTGCAGTCCGTCGCGCTGGACGCCGAGCAGTGGACCGAGAAGGGCAGGAGCGTCGGCTTCCTGCTCTGCGGTGAGCTGCTGCGCAACCGCCCGTAGGCGGCCCCGCGTCGACCCGCCTCCAGTAGCGCCCCGTGATCGAACGGTGTCGGGGCGCGGGGTAGGCTGGCCGATCGTTGTACCGCGCCTGGATTTCGGTTCTCGTCGGACCATGTCCGGACAAGACCACCGGGTGGACCGACGGGTGGGGTACGACGGCGCCGGAGGCGCACGAGAGGGTGAGTTCCAGGACGGACCTTGCCGAATCGGCCTGCGTCGGAAGGCGGGGGACGGCGACAATGCGAGTCGACGCCTCCTCGTCCGAGTGGGCGGGTCTCTCGTGCCGCTCGGCGGGCCCGCTCGTTCAACAGGACGGGCGGACCGCGCGCCGCTCCGGACGAGCGAGTCGTAAGAGGCATCAACCGATGGGCGAGGGGTACGCATGACCGACACCGGCCAGGTCCCGGGCGAGGGGCTGCCGGAGAGCGCAGGCACGGTGGAGCAGCCGGGCGTCGCCACGCCGGGTTCCTACACCTACCTCTCCGAGCCGACCGCCGAGGAAGACGATCTCCTGCTGCTGCCGGGCGCCCAGGGCGCCTGGGGCAACGAAGTGCCGTCCGGGCAGGAGGGCGCGTACCCGGAGGGGGCCTACCCGGACGGCGGTCACCCGGAAGGGGTCTACCCGGAGCAGCACGCCCACGCCGGGCAGCAGGGGACCCCCGCCGAGCATCAGGCCGCCTACGCCGGACAGGTCTACGCCGAACAAACCTACGCCGAACAGCGGACGGTCCAGCAGGAGGCCGCCGGGCAGGCGCCGCTGGGCACCCAGGAGCCGGGCATGGCCGCGCACGGCGTGCAGGAGCAGGGCATGAACGAGCAAGGTCCGCACGGGCAGGGCCCGCACGAGCAGGGCACGCGCGGGCAGGGCCCGCACGAGCAGGGGTTCCACGGCCAGGCGCAGGACGCCCGGGCGGAGACCTCGCACGTCACCGGTGTCCACGACAGCGGGAGCTACGACCTCGGCGCCGCCGTCCAGGCGTCCGCGCAGGCCGCGGCCCCCCGCCGCCCGCTGCACCTCGGTCCGCCGACCCCCGACGCCTCGATGAGCCCGGTCCGCTCCCTCGCCGACCGCGGCCCCGCCACCGTCGTGCGGCAGTTGGGCCAGCAGGCCCCGGCCGCGGAGTACCCGGAGGCCCAGGGCGCCGGCGCGACCACCCAGCACCCCACCCCGTGGGGCGGCGTGCCCACCGGTCAGGCCGCGGCCCAGGGTTACCCCGAGCAGGCCGCGCAGCAGCACTCCGGTGACGCCTACGCGACGGCCCAGGACGCCTACGGGGCCGACGCCTCGCTCGGCGCGGGCACCGCCTACGCGGCCCAGGCCGAGGGCACCGGCCAGTACCCGGCCGCCGCCCACCAGCAGGCGTACCCCGGGCAGGAGGCCGTCGGGCACGACACCTACGGCGGGCAGCAGGCGTTCGCCGTTCAGCAGGACGCCCACATCGGCCGGCAGGACACGTACGCGGGCCAGGAGGCGGCCCAGCCGCAGACGTTCCCCAACGACACCCTCTCCGGCCAGGGCACCCTCGGCGGCCGGCACGGGATCGCCGTCCACGACCCGGCCGTGGTCCAGCAGGCCGCGGCCCAGCAGGCCGCCCTCCAGCAGACCACCGCTCACGGAGCCGACGCCACCGGCCAGTTCGCCCTCGCCGAGCAGCCGCTGGGCGAGTTCGTCCCCGTCGCCGGCACCGTCCCCGCCCCGCCGCACCTGGCCCCGGCCCCCGGGTACCCCGCGGCCGACGGCGGCGAGGCCTGGCCCGCGCAGACCCCTGCCCCCCAGACGGCCGAGCACGTCGGCCACGACGCCCGGGTGGCGACGGGGGAGCAGTCCGCGGAGCACGTCGCCGAGCGCGCGGCCGTCGAGCAGGCCGCCGCGGAGCAGGCCGCCGCCGAGCAGGCAGCCGCGGAGCAGGCCGTCGCCGAGCAGGGCGTCGCCGAACAGGCATTGACGGAGCAGGCACCGGCGGGTCGGCCCGGGACCGAGCAGGCCGTCGCCGGGCAGGCCGTCGGGGAGATCCCCACGGAGCCGGCCGAGCAGCCCGTGCCCGCCCCCGGGGCGGCCGCCGCGTCCGCGCCGGCGGAGCGGCCGGAGCAGCCGCACGCCCCCGAGGGCCCCGTCGCCGTCGTGCCCGCCCCCCGCGAGGGCGAGAGCCTTCCCGCGGAGCCGGCCGTGGCCCGGCCCGAGGCCGCCGAGGCCGCCGACGTCGAGGAGCCGCAGCCGCAGGCGTCGCTGCCGGAGGCCCCGCAGGACGAGGCCGCGCAGGACGAGGCGCGGGCCGCCGACACGGTCCCCGCCCAGGCCGCGCCCGTCGACGAGCCCGTCCCCGCGGAGACGGAGACGGAGGCGGCGGCCGAGGCCCAGGCCCAGGCCGAGGTGGTGGCGGAGACGGCGGGCGAGGGCGAGGAGCGCCCCGAGGTCGTCGCCGGGACGGAACAGGAGCCGGCGGCCGAGGACGCGTTCCAGCCCGCCGCCCCCGGTTACGCCGAGGCCGAACGTGAGGCCGTGCTGCGGGTGATGCGCGAGCGGCGCGACGTCCGCCAGGGCTTCCGCACCGACCCGATCCCGCACGAGGTGCTGCGACGCGTCCTGGAGGCCGCGCACCACGCGCCGTCCGTGGGCCACTCCCAGCCCTGGGACTTCGTCGTCATCCGCTCCGAGGAGACCCGGCAGCAGATGCACGAACTGGCCGTGCGCCAGCGCGAGGCGTACGCCAAGTCGCTGCCCAAGGGCCGGGCGAAGCAGTTCAAGCAGATGAAGATCGAGGCCATCCTCGACACCCCGGTGAACATCGTCGTCACCGCCGACCCGACCCGCGGCGGCCGCCACACCCTCGGCCGTCACACCCAGCCGCAGATGGCCCCCTACTCGGCCGCGCTCGCCGTGGAGAACCTGTGGCTCGCCGCCCGCGCCGAGGGCCTCGGCGTCGGCTGGGTCAGCTTCTTCGACGAGCGCGAGATGGTCCGCGCCCTCGGCCTCCCCGAGTACCTCGAGGTCGTCGCCTACCTGTGCGTGGGCTACGTCGACGAGTTCCCGGACGAGCCCGAACTGGTGCAGGCCGGCTGGTCCAAGCGCCGCCCGCTGTCCTGGGCGGTCCACGAGGAGACCTACGGCCGCCGTGCCCTGCCCGGCGAGCAGCCGCACGACCTGCTCGCCGAGACCATCGCCGGCATCCGCCCGCTGGACGCCAAGGCGCTCGGCGAGGCGTGGGAGCGGCAGAAGCGGATGACCAAGCCGGCCGGCGCGCTCGGCATGCTGGAGATCATCTCCGCCCAGCTGTGCGGCCTGTCCCGGCAGTGCCCGCCGCCGATCCCGGAGCCCGCCGCCGTCGCGGTGTTCGCCGGCGACCACGGCGTCCACGCCCAGGGCGTCACGCCGTGGCCGCAGGAGGTCACCGGGCAGATGGTGGCCAACATGCTCGGCGGTGGCGCGGTCAGCAACGCGTTCGCCACCCAGGTGGGCGCGGAACTCTGCGTGGTCGACGTCGGGGTGGCCGCCGACCTGCCCACCCAGCAGGGGTTCCTGCCCCGCAAGGTGCGGCCCGGCACCGCCGACATGACGCAGGGCCCGGCGATGACCCGCGAGGAGGCCAAGGCCGCCATCGAGGTGGGCATCGAGACCGCCCGCGACCTGGTCGCGGCGGGCAACAAGGCGCTGCTGACCGGTGAGATGGGCATCGCCAACACCACCGCCTCCGCCGCGCTGATCTCCGTCTACACCGGGACCGACCCGGCCGAGGTCACCGGCCGCGGCACCGGCATCGACGACGAGACGCTGTCCCGCAAGACCGAGGTCGTCCGCCGCGCCCTCGAACTGCACCAGCCGGACCCGGCCGACCCGATCGGCGTCCTCGCCGCGATCGGCGGTCTGGAGCACGCCGCCATGGTGGGCCTGCTGCTCGGCGGCGCCTGCCTGCGCACGCCGGTCATCCTGGACGGTGTGAGCGCCGGGGCCGCCGCCCTGGTCGCCCGCGCCATCGCCCCCGAGGTGCTGGCCGCCTGCATCGCCGGCCACCGCAGCGCCGAGCCCGGCCACATCGCCGCGCTCAACAAGCTGGGCCTGCGCCCGCTGGTCGACCTGGACCTGCGGCTCGGCGAGGGCACCGGCGCGCTGCTGGCGCTCCCGCTGGTCCAGTCGACGGCCCGCGCCATGCACGAGGTGGCCACCTTCGACTCCGCCGGAGTCACCGAGAAGTAGCGGTACCGGGCAGCGACGCCGCCGTGACCGGGGGCGGGCAGGAGATCGTGCGAAGATCACACCGCCCGGCCCCGGTACGGGTCCGCCGCACGCCATAAACTCCCCTCTGTCAGGGCAGCTCCGACGGCGCAGCTCCCATCCCTGCCGGGCATGCCCCGAAGCGGCCCGGCAGCGTCCCATGCAGCCCGCCCCCGCTCTCGACCCCGCTCGAGCAGGGGGTACCCCAACGAGGGAGCCGCCCCCATGGCCGAACACCCCGCCTACCCCGTGGGCCTGCGCCTGACCGGCCGCCGAGTGGTCGTGCTCGGCGGCGGGCAGGTCGCCCAGCGACGCCTCCCCGCCCTGGTCGCGGCCGGCGCCGACGTCACCCTGGTCTCCCCCTCCGCCACTCCGTCCGTCGAGGCGATGGCCGACACGGGCGAGATCGCCTGGGAACGCCGCCGCTACGCCGACGGCGACCTCGACGGCGCCTGGTACGCCGTCGTCGCCACCAGCGACCCCGAGGCCAACGCCGCCGCCTCCGCCGAGGCCGAGCGCCGCCGCGTCTGGTGCGTCCGCTCCGACGACGCCGACGCCGCCACCGCCTGGACCCCCGCCACCGGCCGCGCCGGAGGCGTCACCGTCGCCGTCCTCACCACCCAGGCCAAGGACCGCGACCCGCGGCACACCGCCGCCATCCGCGACGCCGTCGTCGAAGGGCTGCGCGACAACACCCTCGTCGCCCCGCAGCACCGCACCAAGTCCCCCGGCGTCGCCCTGGTCGGCGGCGGCCCCGGCGACCCCGACCTGATCACCGTGCGCGGCCGCCGCCTGCTCGCCGAGGCCGACGTGGTCATCGCCGACCGCCTCGGCCCCCGCGACCTGCTCGACGAACTCCCCTCCCACGTAGAGGTCATCGACGCCGCGAAGATCCCCTACGGGCGCTTCATGCCCCAGGAGGCCATCAACAACGCCCTGATCGAGCACGCCAAGCAGGGCAAGGCCGTGGTCCGCCTCAAGGGCGGCGACCCGTACGTCTTCGGCCGCGGCATGGAGGAGGCCCAGGCGCTCGCCGAGGCCGGCATCGCCTGCACCGTCGTCCCGGGCATCTCCTCCTCCATCTCCGTCCCGGCCGCCGCCGGCATCCCGGTCACCCACCGCGGCGTCGCCCACGAGTTCACCGTCCTCAGCGGCCACGTCGCCCCCGACGACGAGCGCTCGCTGGTCGACTGGGCGGCCATGGCGCGGCTCACCGGCACCCTCGTCATCCTGATGGGCGTCGACAAGATAGGCCGCATCGCCGAGACGCTGATCGCCCACGGCAAGGCCCCCGACACCCCCGTCGCCCTGGTCCAGGAAGGCACCACCAGCGCCCAGCGGCGCGTGGACGCCACCCTGGCCACCGTCGGCGAGGTGGTCCGCGCCGAGGACGTCCGGCCGCCCGCCGTCATCGTCATCGGCCCGGTGGTCGCCGTCGGCCCCACCACACTCCCGTAAGGCACCCTCCTCCCATGGCCGAACTCATCCCCGTCGACGACCCCGCCGACCCCCGCCTCGCCGACTACACGAACCTGACCGACGTCGAGCTGCGCCGCCGCCGCGAGCCCGCCGAGGGCCTGTTCATCGCCGAGGGCGAGAAGGTGATCCGGCGGGCCGTCGCCGGCGGTCACGGGATGCGGTCCATGATGCTCACCCCCAAGTGGGCGGGCGTGATGGCCGACCTCGTCGAGGAGACCGACGCCCCGGTCCACGTGGTGACCCCCGAGATCGCCGAACAGGTCACCGGCTACCACGTCCACCGCGGCGCGCTCGCCTCCATGCGGCGCGAGCCGCTGCGGGACGTCGGTGAACTCCTCCCCGGGGCGCGGCGGCTGGCCGTCTTCGAGGACATCGTCGACCACGCCAACATCGGCGCCGCGTTCAGGAACGCGGCAGCCCTCGGCGTCGACGCCGTGCTGCTCACCCCGCGGTGCGCCGACCCGCTGTACCGGCGGGCCGTGAAGGTGTCCATGGGCACCGTCTTCCAGGTGCCGTGGACCAGGCTGGAGTCCTGGCCCGCGGACGTCGAGCGGCTGCGCGAGGGGGGCTTCACGGTCGCCGCGCTCTGCCTCGGCGAGCGGGCCGTCACCCTGGACGAGCTGGCCGCGCGCCGGGACGAGCGGCTCGCCCTAGTCTTCGGCACCGAGGGCGACGGGCTCAGTCCCCGCGTGCTCGCCGCGGCGGACCTCCACGTCACCATCCCGATGGCCGAGGGGGTCGACTCCCTGAACGTCGCCGCCGCGTCGGCCGTCGCCTTCTACGCCACCCGCCCCACCCTGACCTGAGCCCCCTGCGGGCCCCCTCACGTCCCCACGCCCCAAGCCCCCTCCGGACTCCCCCACGGCGGCGCCCTGCCCTCGGCCGGTCCGGTCGGTGGGTGGTTGGGCCGCTGCGCGGCGGCGCCCTGCCCTCGGCCGGCCCGGTCCGCGGGCGGTTGGGTTGCCGCGCGGCGGCGCCCTGCCCCTGAGTGGTCCTGTCCGCGGGCGGCTGGGCCGCCCAGGGGGCGGCACGGGCGGGCGCGGCCCGCGCGTTCGCACGCGGCGGTCGGGCAGCTGGGGATGGGCCGGCCCCGGGCGGTGCCACGCACGGTGAACTAGCCCGGCCCGTCCGCGGCCGGCGAGCTTGCACGCGGCGGCCGGCGTGGCCGGGGGTGGGCCGTGTACGGGCGTTGGTGCGTACGGGAACGAGCCGGCCCCCTCTGCTGCCGGCGGGTTCGTGCGGCGGTTCGCGCAGCCGGGGTGGGCCGTGCCTGGGCGGCCCCGGGCGGTGTCGCGCACGCTGAACGCGCCCGCCCCCTCCGCGGTCGGCGGGTTCGGGCGCGACGGCGCGGGCGGCCCGGGGCGGGCCGTGGATCCGGGCGGCGCCGAAGACGCCACGCGGCACCCGCGCGCTCCGCGGTCAGCGCCCCGGCGGCGCCTCGGCCGAGGAACCCCCACCGACATCGGACGAGACAACCGCCGGCGCGACACCGGCAGCGTCGGCAGGCCCCTGGCACCCCTGCACCGTGGCGATCCCCAGCGCCGCCAGCAACGTCACCACCACGAACACGATCAACCGCTGCCGCAGCAACCGGGGATTGGCCGGCCGCAGCTTGGCCCCGCCCCGGCTCCCCGGGCCGCCCCCCGGCCCCGCGCCCGTCCCCGGAGCCGGACGCCCGCCCCGTGACGGGGCCGCACCGCGGGCCCCGCCCGCGGACGACGGCCGCCGCCTCGCCGGCGTGGGCGCGGAACGACGGCCCGCCGCCGAGGAAGGCGCCACCCCGCCGGACCGCACCGGGGTCCGCCCGGCCGAGGCGGAGGCGGAAGGCCCGGACCCCCGAGGCACCGGCGTCCGTACCGTCGCCGCGCCCGCCGCCCCGTCCTCCCGGCCCGCGGGCCGCACCTCGCCCAGCCCCTGAGCCTCCCGCGCCGCGATCTCCTTGAGCCGCAGCGACAGCTGCAACGTCGTCGGCCGCTGCTCCGGATCCTTCGCCAGACAGGCCCGCACCAGCGGCGCCAACGCCCCCGGCACGCCCCGCAGCTGCGGCTCCTCGTGCACCACCCGGTACAGCATCACCTCGGAACTCCCGTGCCCGAAGGGCGAGTCCCCGGTCGACGCGTACGCCAGCGTCGCGCCCAGCGCGAACACGTCGGTGGCCGGCGTGACCGCCGCCCCCCGCACCTGCTCGGGGGCGAGGAACCCCGGCGAGCCGACCGCCGTGCCGACATGGGTGAGCGTGGACGCCCCGGTCGCCCAGGCGATGCCGAAGTCGATGATCCGGGGGCCCTTGGGGGAGAGCAGGATGTTGGACGGCTTGAGGTCCCGGTGGACCACCCCGGCCTCGTGGACCGCGACCAGCCCCTCGGAGAGCGCCGCACCGATCGCCGCGACCTCCGCCGCCGGCAGCGGACCCTCCTCGGCGACCTTGTCGTGCAGCGAGGGCCCGGGCACGTACTGCGTGGCGAACCAGGGCCGCTCGGCCTCCAGGTCCGCCGCCACCAGCCGCGCCGTGCAGCCGCCCCTGATCCGCCGCGCCGCCGACACCTCACGGGCGAACCGCGAACGGAACTCCTGGTCCTCGGCCAGGTCCGGCCGGATCACCTTGAGGGCGACCCGCTGGCCCCGCCGGTCGGAACCCAGGTAGACCACGCCCATCCCGCCCGCGCCGAGCCGCCGGTGCAGCCTGAACGAGCCGACGACGCGCGGGTCCTCGCGCCTGAGGCGCATCATCGCCATGTTCATCCCCGCTGCCCGGTCCGTCTGACGAGCCAACAGCTTACGTTTCCCGGCCGCGCCGCGCGTTCAGGCCGCGCCCGCTCACCCCTCCGGGAACGCGTTCGTGGGCTCGAGGCTGCCAAGATGCCGCCCCCGTAAGGGGTTTGGCGACCGTGCCGGGACGTGAACCACGTCACTCGCCGTCCCTCCGAAGCAGAAGCCGCGGCCTGCGCCTCTCCACCCTGGGAAGTAGCCGGGACGGCCGGATTCATCCGGGGGCATGACGACCGGAACGCCGTTCCACGACAGGATGCGGAGTGTGGCCACGCAGACGTCGTCCGAGGGTGTGGTGCCGGGTCGCCGAGCGCGTCCCGGGCCCGGAAGAGCGGTCCGGGTGGGGACATCAGCCCTGACGAACCCCGTGGGGACGGGGGTACGACGGACGGCACCACGCCGGCGCGGCGCGATCGTCGCGCCGGCGTGGGGTTTTCGGGGGCCTCGCCCCGCCAGGTCGTCCTCGGCCGCACCGTGATCCACTGCCCGCGTACGCTCACCGCCATGCCGGCAGACCTCCACGCCCACGCCCGCGCCGCGGCCCACCCCGCCGCCGCGCCCTGCCCCGGCTGCGCGACCGGCACCCTGGCCGACCGCCCCGACGCGACCGTCGTCCGCCACCACCGCACCGTCGCCAAGGCACACGCCCCCGGCACCGACCCCGGCGCACTGCGCCGCCGCCTCGCCGTGGCCGCCGCCCTGCCGGAGATCCTGCTGCCGCCGCTGGACCCGGCCCCCGCCGTGCTGGACGGGCGCCAGGTGACCTGCTGGCCGCTCGGCCTCCCCGTCGACCCGCAGGACCCGGACGCCGCCCCCTGGGAGGACGCCGCCACCCTGACCGCCCGGCTGCACCGCACCCCGCCGCCGCCCGGGCTGCCCGCCATGCGCGGGCCCGAGAAGGCGGCCCTGGCGGTGGCACGGCTCACCACCGAGGCGCCGCACCACCGCGCCGTGCCCGTGCTGCTGCGCGCCTGGGCCTCCCTGCCGCCCTGGGCGCGCGCCGAGGAGCCCGCACCGCCGGAACTGGGCACCGCGCTCTGCCACGGCGACCTCCACCTCGGCCAGCTCGTCCGCCACCCCGCCCCGTACGGGCCGTGGCGGCTGATAGACGTCGACGACCTCGGCGTCGGCGTCCCCGCCTGGGACCTGGCCCGCCCCGCCTCCTGGTACGCCTGCGGGCTCCTCCCGGCCGGGGAATGGCGGCGCTTCCTGCGGGCCTACCGGACCGCCCGGGGCCCCGCCCTGCCGGCCGAGGGGGACCCCTGGCCCGTGCTGGACGTCCCGGCCCGCGCCCTCACCGTCCAGACGGCCTCCCGGTTCGTCACCAAGGCCGCCCTCGCCGGACGGCCGCTGGACGAGGGGGAGGAGGCGCTGGTCGACGCCTGTGACCGAATGACGGCCCCACGGACCGGAGTTCTGTGACGGATCCGGCCGCCGGGGGTGCAACCGGCCGCGCCCCGGGGAGAGTCTGTGAGGGCGGGGGCCACAGCGGCACGGAACCCGTGCCGAAGAACGAACACGCACCGCGAAACAAGGAGTTGATCCGTCGATGCACTGTCCGAAGTGTCACGCGCCGATGCACACGTACAACCGCAACGGGGTCCAGATCGAGCAGTGCTCGGGCTGCCGGGGCATCTTCCTGGACTACGGGGAGCTGGAGACGCTGACCCGGCTGGAGGCCCAGTGGGCCCAGCCCGCCCCGCCCGCGGCCCCCGGCGCTCCGGCCTGGGGCGCGCCGCACGGCGGCCACCACGGCGGCCACCACGGCGGCCACCACGGCGGGCACCACCGCCCGCACAGCTTCGGCCGGATGCTCTTCTCCTCCTGACCGCGGGAGTCGCCGGAACGCGGAAGCCCCCGTCCACCGAAGTGGACGGGGGCTTCGCGCCGGTGTGGACGATACTGGGATTGAACCAGTGACCTCTTCCGTGTCAGGGAAGCGCTCTCCCGCTGAGCTAATCGTCCTCGGGACAGATGCGCGGCCCAGGGGCCGTGCTACCGCGTGCGCGATACTGGGATTGAACCAGTGACCTCTTCCGTGTCAGGGAAGCGCTCTCCCGCTGAGCTAATCGCGCGGGGATCCTTGCGGATCAGGTCCTCGCGGACCAGTGGACGATACTGGGATTGAACCAGTGACCTCTTCCGTGTCAGGGAAGCGCTCTCCCGCTGAGCTAATCGTCCTTGGAGGTGGAGACGGGATTTGAACCCGTGTAGACGGCTTTGCAGGCCGTTGCCTCGCCTCTCGGCCACTCCACCAGGAGCACAGGGTCTCGGGAAGATCCCCTGCTCTTGCGAGCGGACGACGAGGCTCGAACTCGCGACCTCAACCTTGGCAAGGTTGCGCTCTACCAACTGAGCTACGTCCGCCTGTCGGTTCGGTCCGCTTCCGCGTCCCGGCGACGTGTTGAACTTTAGCCCATTCCCGGGCCAGTACAAAAACGCGTTTGCGCAGCCTGCCGCGGCGGACCGTGCCGGACCCCGTTCCGGCAGGTCCCACGGCGCCCTGCCCCATGGGCCCCGAAGGGCCGCCCGGAGCCCGACCTACACTCGGCGGAGTGCAGCACCTCCCACCCCTCGCCCGGTTCGGCGGCATGGTCGCCACCGGCCTGCTCGACGTCACCGACGACCCCGCCGCGCTCGACTCCAGCGGCTTCTGGGCCGTCGCCGCGGACTACGAGGGCCGTCTGACCTGCGCCCGCTTCGCCGACGTCCGCCCCGAGCCGGTCCCCGCGCCCGTCCCCGGCCGGTGGCCGGCCCCCGCCCCCGGCGACTGGACGTCCTCGCTCGACCGCGCCGCGTACACGCGGGGCGTCCGGCGCATCCACCGGCACATCGCGGCCGGCGAGGTCTACCAGGCCAACCTCTGCCGCGTCCTGACGGCGCCCGTCGCCGCGCACGCCGACGTCGACGACCTCACCGCCCTCCTGGCGCGCGGCAACCCCGCCCCCTACGCAGGAACGATCCGGCTCCCGGAGCACGGCGTGGAGATCGCCACCGCCTCCCCGGAGCTCTTCCTCAGCCGTGACGGCCGCGTCGTGGAGTCCGGCCCGATCAAGGGCACCGGGCGGACCGAGGCGGACCTGCTGCCCAAGGACCACGCCGAGAACGTGATGATCGTCGACCTGGTCCGCAACGACCTGGGACGCGTCTGCCGTACCGGCAGCGTCACCGTGCCAGACCTGTGCGCGGTGGAGAAGCACCCCGGACTGGTCCACCTGGTCTCCTCGGTCCGCGGTGAGCTGCGGCCCGGGGCCGGCTGGCCGGAGCTGCTGGCCGCCGCCTTCCCGCCCGGCTCGGTCACCGGCGCCCCCAAGGAGAGGGCGCTGACCGTCCTCGCCGCCCTGGAGCGCTCCCCGCGAGGCCCCTACTGCGGCGGCGTCGGCTGGGTGGACGCCGACCGCGGCCGGGCCGAGCTGGCCGTCGGCATCCGCACGTTCTGGATCGAGCGGGACGGCGCCGGCGCCGCCGTGCTGCGGTTCGGCACCGGCGCGGGGATCACCTGGGACTCCGACCCGGAACGGGAGTGGGCGGAGACCGAGCTCAAGGCGTCCCGGCTGCTCGCGGTAGCGTCGGGGGAGTACGACACCAGTGGAGGGACCCTTTCGTGAAGATTTGGCTCGACGGCGGGCTCAAGGACATCGAGTCCGCCCGTGTCTCCGTCCTCGACCACGGCCTGACCGTGGGGGACGGGATCTTCGAGACGGTGAAGACGGTCGACGGGAAGCCCTTCGCGCTCACCCGCCACCTGGACCGCCTCACCCGCTCCGCCCGGGGCCTCGGCCTGCCCGACCCGGATGCCGACGAGGTCCGCCGCGCCTGCGCCGCGGTGATCGACGCCAATCCGGGGGTCGCCCTCGGCCGGCTGCGGATCACCTACACCGGCGGCCACGGCCCGCTCGGCTCCGACCGCGGCGACCAGGGCACCACGCTGGTGGTGGCGCTCGGCGAGGCCAAGCGCCGCCCCGACTCCACGGCCGTGATCACCGTGCCCTGGACCCGCAACGAGCGCGGCGCGCTCACCGGCCTGAAGACCACCTCCTACGCCGAGAACGTGGTCGCGCTGGCCCGCGCCCACGAACAGGGCGCCACCGAGGCCCTGTTCGGCAACACCGTCGGGCAGCTCTGCGAGGGCACCGGCTCCAACGTCTTCGTCGTCCTGGACGGCGAGATTCTCACCCCGCCGCTCGCCTCCGGCTGCCTGGCCGGCATCACCCGCGAGCTGGTGGCCGAGTGGACCGGGGCGCGCGAGACGGACCTCCCGCTCGACGTCCTGGAGCGCGCCGACGAGGTGTTCCTGACCTCCTCGCTCCGCGACGTCCAGGCGGTGCACCGGGTGGACGCCCGTGAACTTCCCGGCGTGGAGGGTCCGTTGACCGCCAAGGCCATGAGGATCTTCGCCGAGCGGTCCGGCGACGACCTCGACCCCTGATCGTGGTGGCCGAGGGCGGCCGGGTGGGGTAGAACCACCGACATGACGACCACCCTGCGGCCCATCGAGCCGTTGCAGCAGGAGGCCGACGGGACCCGGTCACGCCGCTACCAGGTGTGTGTGAACAGCCGGCCCGTCGGCGCCGTGCGTCTGGGCACCTCGGCGGTGTTCGGTGACGCGGTGGCACAGGTGCGGGACCTCTGGATCGACGAGGCGGACCGACGGCGCGGCCGGGCCACGGTGGCGGCGCTCGCCGCCGAGGAGGTCGCCCGGGTCTGGGGCTGCCGGCGGATCGAGGCCACGGTGCCGGCGGACGCCGAGGCGGCCCTGCGGCTGGCGCAGGGGCTCGGCTACACCTTGCGGAACCGGAACATGGAGAAGCGGCTCGACGGGGGCGCGCCCGGACTGCCCGCGGGAAGCCGTGCGCGGCCCATGACGCCCGAGGAGTTCGAGGCGTGGCGCGAGGTCGACGCGGCGGAGTACGCGCGTGAGTGGATCGCGCGCGGGGTGAGCGAGGCCGAGGCGCTGGCCAAGTCCCGCCGCGAGCAGCGGCAGGTCCTGCCGGACGGGATCGCCACCGCGGGGATGGAGTTCCACGTGCTGGAGCACGAGGGGGAGCGGGCCGGGGTGCTGTGGCTGTCCCTCGGCGCGGGGGAGGGCGAGGGCGGGGCGGCGTACGTCTACCAGGTGCGGACCGAGCCGGCCGTGCGTGGCCGGGGGCACGGGCGGGCGCTGATGCGGCTCGCGGAGGGGCGGGCCGTGGGCGCGGGGCGGTGCGTGCTGGGGCTCAACGTGTTCGCCGGCAACGACCCGGCGGAGCGGCTCTACGCGTCCCTCGGCTACCGCACCACCCTCCACCACCTCTACAAACCCTTGCCCTGACCCCACGCCACCTCTCGCCGCCCCGCGGACGCCTGCCCGCCCCCCTGCGGGCGCGCATGCCCGACCGTTCTGCGGGCGGCTGGGCCGCCCAGAGGGCGATGGGGGTCCTCCCCCAGACTCCGTCCGGGGGCACCCCCACCTGCTCGAGCGAAGCCGAGAGCTTCGGGGAGGGCGGGCGCAGGGCGGCACCCTCCGCGGCGAGCGGTCCGCTCCACCAGGCCCAAGCGGGCGGCACCTTACGCACGTGACCTCACTGCGGCGCGCCCAAGCCCGGCCCCAGGCGGACAGCACTGTTCATCCCCCGACCCGCCCCCTTCCCAGGGGCTTACGTTCCGCGGAGCGAGCCGCCACGTGCGCACGTGAGGCCTGCGCCCACCCGTGCCGCCCTTAGCGGCACGACTGCCCGCAGCATGGAGGGCGGGAGCTGCGTGCCGGGCGGCGGCACGGGTGCCGCGGGTGGAGCGGCGCCCACGCGCCGCCCGGTGGCAGGCGGGGGCCAGGCCGTGGTCGTCAGGTGGTGTCGCCGAGGAGGCGGTCGGCGGTGGCCTCGATGCGGGCGCGGAGGCCGTCCTGCGACGTGCCGCCGTCCAGCCGCTCACCGTCGATCACATACGTGGGCGTGCCCGTGACCCCGATCGCCTTGCCCTCCGCCTGATCCGCGTCGACGATCAGGATGTGCCGGCCGTCCACCAGCGCCGTGTCGAACTCCTCGGCGTCCAGCCCGAGTTCACGGGCGACGTCGACCAGCAGCGCCTCGCCCCGGCGGTCCAGTTCCGCCACCCGGCCGAGCACGGCCTCGACGTACTCCCAGCCCTTGCCCTGCTCCAGCGCCTCCTCCGCGGCCTGCGCGGCGGCGAACGCGTGCTTGTGCTTCTCCAGCGGGAAGTGCCGCAGCCGCACCTCCAGCCGGTCGCCGTAGCGGGCGCGCAGCGCGCGGACGTCGTCCAGGGCGGTGCGGCAGTCGGGGCACTGCAGCTCGCACCAGACGTCGAGCACGACAGGAACGGGGGTACTGGAGGAGGCGTCGCTCATGGGACCAGTCTCCCAGCCGCCGCACGGCCCCCGCTCCTCAGGGGCGGATCAGGGGCGGATCAGGGGCGGGTCAGGGACGGATCAGGGGCGGCTCGGGGGCGGCCTGGGGGATGTCCCTGATTCCGCCGGTTCCGGCCGTGGACCGTGGCGTCGCGGCATGCGGCGGGGGCACGATGGAGGGAGCGGCATCCACCCGCCGCCCCGTCCGTCAGGAGGCATTGATGCTCGCCGAAACCATCTGCAGCGCGGTGTCCGCGGCCGGCCTGGGCATCGCCGCGGTCACGGCCTTCCGGCGCCGCTTCCTGACGGCCGCCCGGATCGCCGCCTACTCCCTGGTCCCGCTCGGCCTGGTGCTGACCGGCGTCGTCGCCTGGGCCGCGGACACCGCGTTCAGCCCGAAGGCGTGGGCCGGGTTCGGCCTGCTCGGCGGCGCCTGGCTGCTGTTCCTGATCACCCGCTCGGTGGAGCGGCGCCGCCTGCGCAGGGCCGAGGCCCCGGCCGCCGACGGGCAGCGGCGGCAGCCCGCGGCCACCGCCGCCCCCGAACGTCGCTCGGTGGGCCCGGCCCCGGAGACGGGCCGCCGCGCGCCCGCGGCCGGCTCCGGCGACCAGGACGACTTCAGCGACATCGAGGCGATCCTCAAGAAGCACGGCATCTGAGCCCCTGCCCTGTCCTGCCCTGCCCCGCCCTGCCCACGCCCCGCCCTGCCCCGCCCGGGTCAAGCCGGGCGGTCGTATGATCCGACGGTTTCGGCCGGTGATCACGCACGGCTCCGCGACCGGTCCGAACCGGTCGGGAAGCGGGCCCGTCGGCATACGGTCGACCCACTACCGTGCAGGTCGTGCGGCTTGATCGACCCGGCACCGGGCGCTGCCCCATGATGGCCGCGAGATGCTGGACACGACACGGACCGGGGCCGCTCCTCCGGAAGGAGACGAGCACGAGCCCCGCGGGTGCCTCTTCGCCCTGTCCCAGCCGCCGTTGATGATCTTCCTGGCGGTGATCGGGACCTTGTTCCTCATGGCAGCGCTGCACGACCTGCTGCTGCTGTGAGCCGGCCGCGCGCGTCCCCGGCGACACCCGTCGGGGGCGGCGTTCTCAGCCGCCCGCGGGCGGGCGGAGGGCCGCACTCAGCCCGCCGCCTCCTTGCGGCGCGCCCGGTAGGCCGCGACATGGAGCCGGTTCCCGCAGGTGCGGCTGTCGCAGTAGCGGCGTGAACGGTTGCGTGAGAGGTCCACGAAGGCGCGGCGGCAGTCCGGGGCCTCACAGCGCCGCAGCCGCTCCCGCTCCCCGGCGACGACGAAGAACGCCAGCGCCATGCCGCAGTCCGCGGCCAGGTGGTCGGCGACCGAGGCGCCCGGCGCGAAGTAGTGGACATGCCAGTCGTAGTCGTCGTGGTCGGTCAGCCGGGGCGTGGTGCCCGCCGCCGCGACCAGCTCGTTGATCATGCCCGCGGCGATCCGGGTGTCGGTGGCGGCGAAGACGGCGGCGAACCTCCCCCGCAGCCGCCGCACCGCCGACAGGTCCAGCTCGGTGAGGGTCCCCACGTCGCTGATTCGGTGGCCGGCCACGAAGGCCTCGAGCGCGCGGAGGTCCGCCAGCCCGTCCGCCGTGCCGTCCTCCGGCGCGGTGTTCACCAGGTCCACCACGGCGTCCAGGGCACACCTGGTGTCATGGGTGATCAGCACGTATCGCTCCCTGCCTGGGCATCCGCGGGCCGCCCGCCGATGGTGGCCGATCGTAATGGCTTTTCGGCCGGGGGGAAGGGGTGGTCGGTCGGTGGAACGCCCCGGCGCCGTCCACCGCGGGGAGAACCGCGGCGACGGCGCCGGTGCGTGCGTATGCGGTTGTGCCGGCCCGTTCGAGGCTGTGCCGGCCCCGGCCGTCTCCCCGAGTGGACGGCCGAGGTTGCTCGAGCTGTGGTGCGGCCGGGGCCGGAGGCGCCCCGGGGGTCTCCCGCTCCTAGCTCTCCGCCAGGATGTGCGAGAGTTCCTGGTCGAGATCGAAGTGACGGTGCTCCGTGCCGGGTGGCACGGCGGCGTCCGTACGCTTCAGGAAGGACTCCAGGGCCCGCGCCGGGGCCTCGAGCAGGGCCTCGCCCTCCGGGGAGCTCAGGGCGATGCAGACGACCCCCTGGCCGTGACTGCGGGACGGCCAGACACGGACGTCGCCCGTGCCGGTGGGCCGGTGCAGCCCCTCGGCGAGGAGATCACGGGCGAACACCCACTCGACCGTCTCCTCGGCTCCGGTGTGGAAGGTGGCGTGCACGGCATAGGGATCGGCCGTGTCGTACCGCAGGCCTGCGGGGACAGGCAGTGAGGACTCGCTCGATACAACGAGGCGCAGGTGCAGCTCGCAGCTGACCGTGGTGTTCATAAGCGCCAGGGCCTTTCGCTCAGTGTGCGC
Source organism: Streptomyces abyssomicinicus (assembly GCF_008974245.1). Lineage (GTDB taxonomy): Bacteria > Actinomycetota > Actinomycetes > Streptomycetales > Streptomycetaceae > Streptomyces > Streptomyces abyssomicinicus. The sequence goes on from NZ_BBZI01000012.1 coordinate 285,488, forward strand.
TCGGGGATTCGCACGTCGGCGAAATCGACATGCCACACACGATGCCGTTGTAAACCCCTCTGAGGGTTTTGCGTGCGTTTATGTACCTCTTCTGGCCGAGGGTACTTCGATAGAGGCGACCATTCCGGTGATCACTTTCGCTCGGGTAGGGTTTCGCGAGTGAATACGGGGAGTGACGAACCTGGGGAGACGCGGGGGATGCGCACGACAGCGGGCGAGGTGGAATCCGACGTGACACATGACGATCGTGGAACCCCGGCCGACGGCACGGAAGGCGGCGCGCCGGGCGCCGGTGCCACCATGAGTGAGGTGGCGGACACCGAGGGCTCCGGGCAGCCGGAGGGAAAGCACGAGCGGGCGCTGGGATCGCGGGCGCCCGAGTTCGTCCAGCGGCGCCGCGCGCTCCACGTGAGCTGGCAGGTGGGCGTCTTCCTGGTCGGCCTCGCGGTGATCGGGGCCGGCGTGCTGATGTTGGTCTTCCCCGGTCCCGGCTGGGTGGTGATCTTCGGTGGCATGGCGATCTGGGCCACCGAGTTCGTCTGGGCGCAGCTGGTGCTCCGCTGGACGAAGCGCAAGGTCACCGAGGCCGCGCAGAAGGCGCTGGACCCCAAGGTGCGCCGCCGCAACCTGACGCTCACCGCGATCGCCCTGGTGATCGTGGCCACGCTCTGCGGCATCTACCTGTGGAAGTTCGGCCTGGCCATGCCCTGGAACATCGACCGGCGGTGACCTGGGGGGTGGTGCGGAGCACCCCCTGACATGGGGTAATGTTCTTCCTGCGCCCGGGCGATTAGCTCAGCGGGAGAGCGCTTCGTTCACACCGAAGAGGTCACTGGTTCGAACCCAGTATCGCCCACCGACGAGGAGGGTCCGGTTCCGTGGAAACGCGGAGGCGGACCCTCCTCCTTTTGGCCTCCCGGGGCGGCTGTCCGGGCCCGCGCCGGTGAATTCGGTCCGGAATTGGGCGATTGTTTTCGTGGAACGCCGCACATTTCCCGGCGCGTTCACGGAGCCGCTTCCTCCGTTTATCCTGCGCTCCGTCAAGTCTCTGCCGAGGACCGGCAATTCGCCGCGCCATCGCGAATACGGCAATGGGAGCCGGGGCCTCCGCGGGGAAAGCGGCAACTCGGTGCGACACCCCGCGTGTTCGCCGCCGGGCCCGTCGGCCGCCGCCGAACGGCTCGTGGACACTGGGGCCATGAGGCCGAGCGAGCTCACCCGGTACCGCTTCTCCGGCCGCTGGACCCTGTCCGCGGCGCCCGGAGCCGTCTACCGGGCCCTGGAACACGTCGACGCGTACCCCCGCTGGTGGCCGCAGGTGCGACGGGCGGTGCGGACCGGGGAGGCATCCGGGCAGGTGCTCGTCCGCTCGCTCCTCCCGTACGACCTCCGCCTGGGCATCCGGGCCGTCCGGCACGAGCCGGCGGCCGGCGTGCTCCAGGCGGAGCTGTCCGGGGACCTGCGGGGCTGGATGCGCTGGACCGTCCGCCCGGCGGGCACCGGCACGCTGGTCCTCCACGACCAGGACACCGTCCTCGCCAAGCCGGTGCTGCGCCTGCTCGGCGTGCCCGGCCGCCCGCTGCTGCGGGCCAACCACGCCCTGATGATGCGCGGCGGACGCCGTGGGCTGGAGGCCTTCCTGGCGGGCGGCGGGGAAGCGGTTTGAACGAAGGGCCGTCGGGCCTGTATTGTTCAGTGCGTTCCCGGGCGATTAGCTCAGCGGGAGAGCGCTTCGTTCACACCGAAGAGGTCACTGGTTCGAACCCAGTATCGCCCACAACACCGGAGGCGATCCGAGACCGCGACACAGCGGCCGGGTCGCCTCCGTCGTTCCTCCGGACAGCCGGCGTCCCCGGACGCCGGCCCGTCGTCCGGCGGCAGTCGCCCGCCGGCGGCCGAGCACTCAGGCGGCCGCCGTCAGTCCCGGGCGCAGCGGCCACGAGCGGTCCACCGCCTCCGGCGTCCCGCTCCGCGCGAACCACGCCTCCAGACCCTTCGCCTGCGCCGCGTGCCAGGTCTGCTGGAGCGTGTGCAGTTCGGCCGGGGACAGCCGCTCCAGCCGGGAGGCGAACCGGCGCCCGACCGCCCGCGTGACGTCCAGGGCCGCCATCGCGTCCGCCGCCGCGTCGTGCGCCTCGGTCAGCTCCACGCCGTAGAACCCGCACAGGTCGACCAGGGTCCGGCGGCCCTTGCGGTACCGGTCGAAGTGCTTGTCCAGCACCCGCGGGTCGATCACCCGCAGCGGCGCCGACCGGAACCAGCGGTCCAGTGAGGACGCCCGGTGCCGCCGGAGCTCACGGTCCAGCAGGGTCAGGTCGAAGGGCGCGTTCATCACCACCAGCGGCCGGCCCGCGGCCGCCTGCTCGCCCAGCGCCCTGCCTATCTCGTACATCACCGGAGCCGGCCAGCGGCCGTTGCGCTCCAGATGGTCCTGGGTGAGCCCGTGCACCGCCGTCGCCTCGGCCGGAACCGGGACCCCCGGGTTCACCAGCCAGCGCGTCACGCGCGGCCGGGTGCCCGGTGCGTCCTGCACCACCAGGGCGGCCGACACCACGCGGTCGTTCTCCACGTCCACACCCGTCGTCTCCGTGTCGAAGGCGACCAGTGGGCCCTCGTACCAGCACGTCATGTCTCCGCAACCCCTCGCTCAACTCCCCGCACACGCAAGGCGGCAGACGGAACGTCCACCGTGCACCGGTGATACCCGGGCCGTTTGCGCCGTACGCCGGACGGAGACAACAGAGATACGGGTCCGCTCAGTTCAGCGGCTCCGCCCTCGAACCGTCCGGCCGGAGAGGCTGTTGGGCATGGCTACGGCGCAGCCCGAGCGCGGGGGACTGCTGCCCGAACGCGCGGCGCACCCACGCGGCACACTCGCCACGACCGCCTGCATGGAGACCCTCCAGGTGGGATACCTGCACGCCGTCGCGGCCGCGGCCGGGTGCTCGCTGTCCCAGCCGTTCCCCGACAACGGCATCGACTGGCACGTCAGCCACAGTTCGCCCGGCCACACCGTGGACGACGAGGTCACCATCAAGGTCCAGCTGAAGGCCACCTACCAGATACCGCCCCGCCCGCCGGGACGGCACTTCTCCTTCACGCTGGACAACGGCCACCTGGCCAAGCTGGCCCGCACACCCGTCACCGTGCACAAGATCCTCGTGGTGATGCTGGTTCCGCGCGCCCGCGACCAGTGGCTGACCGCGGGGCACGACCGGCTGGACCTCAGGCACTGCTGCTACTGGGTCAACCTCGCCGGACATCCGGTCACCGGGCGCACCCGCACCACCGTGCGGGTGCCGACCTCGCGCATCTTCGACGACCGGGCGCTCTGCGAGATCATGAACCGGGTCGGAAGGGGAGGCATACCGTGACGCACCGGCCGATCGACGACCCGGGGCGCGTCCCCCGTCGTGGGCGCCCCCGCCCCCATCCCGCGGACGGCGCGGACGACGGGGAGGCGGCATGCCCCGTGATGCCGCGCCCCCGCGGGCTCCGGAGGACCGGCGACCAGCGTCCCGGCGGGACGCCGCCCGACCCGGGGCAGGTGGACCCCGCCGTCCTCGCGGCACTGCTGGCCCGCCACGGCTGGCGGCGGCGCGGCGGAGCCGCCGGCCGATACGGCCGGTGGACGCCGCCCGGGCCGCGCGGAGAGCGCACCAGCCTGCTCGTGCCGGAGAGCCGCGCCTTCCCCGACAGCGCCGACCTGCTCGGCGAGGCCCTGGACGCCCTGGCCCGTACCGAGGAACCCGCCGCCCGCGAGATCCTGCTCGCCCTCGCCGTGCCCAGCGACGAGATCCGCTGGCGCCGGGACATCCCCGAGGGCCACTCCCGCGCGGGCGCGGCGGCGCCCTGGACGGCCGAGGAGGGGCTGCGCTCGGCGGCACGCCACACCCTGCTCGCCGCCGCGCTGGCCGGACGGGCCCGCACCGGCTACCACGGGGCCCGCCACCGCAGGGCCGCCGCGGCCGCGCTGGAGGACGTGCTGCTGCTCGGAACCGCCACCGGCGGTCGGGTGCTCACCGCCTTCGCGCCGGTCGCCCCGGCCCGCCCGCTGGCGGTCCGGCTGCACCAGGCGCTCCGCGCCACCCGGGAGGCCGTCGACCACCGACGGGCCACCGGCGGGATGGACGCCTTCGACGCCGCCGTCGCCGCCGGGGTGAGCCGTGAGCTGACCGAGGCCCTGGTCACCCTGGTCCGGGGCACCGAGGGAGCCGGCGTGACGATCTCCTGGGCTCCCGCCGCGGGGATCCCCGAGGGGTGCGGTCCCGACGCCGAGCCGGTCGATTTCTCGCCCGGGGACCTGCCCGCCCTCCGCGAGGCCGGCGTCCGCTACCGGCGTGCCGAGCCCTCCGTCACCGTGCGGCTCACCGGCACCGTGGACCGGCTGCGCCGCACCGGCGCCGACGGGGCGGGAACCGTGCGGCTGCGGGTGCTGACCGGGGCGGAGGTCCCGCACGTGCGCGTCACCCTGGACGAGGAGTCGTACCGGATCGCCGGACAGGCACACCTGGTCGGGCTGCCCGTCCGACTGGACGGCCGGCTCGACAGCCGGGCCGGCTTCCGCCGCCTCACCGGCGCCTGCGGGGTCACCCCGGTCACCGTGGACGAGGCCGAGCGCGAGCGGCTGATGAAGTCCCTGCAGGAGAACCTCGACTTCTTCGAGGAGGCGTGCGGGGAGGACTGCGAGGGCTAACCGCTTCGCGTGGGGTGCGCGCGGCTCGGTAGGATTCCCGTACACGTCAGCTGTGACGTGTCGAGATCCTCACCTCAGCAGGCCTTCAGTCAGGAGAGACCGGTGTCAGACGTCCGTGTGATCATCCAACGCGATTCCGAGCGGGAAGAGCGCGTGGTGACGACGGGCACTACGGCCGCCGACCTCTTCGCCGGCGAGCGCTCGATCGTCGCCGTCCGCGTCGGGGGCGAGCTCAAGGACCTCGCGTACGAGCCGAAGGACGGCGAGAGCGTCGAGGGCGTCGAGATCTCCTCCGAGGACGGTCTCAACATCCTCCGCCACTCCACCGCGCACGTCATGGCGCAGGCCGTCCAGGAGCTCTTCCCGGAGGCCAAGCTCGGCATCGGCCCGCCGATCAAGGACGGCTTCTACTACGACTTCGACGTCGAGGAGCCGTTCACCCCCGAGGACCTCAAGCGCATCGAGAAGAAGATGCAGGAGATCCAGAAGCGGGGCCAGCGCTTCTCCCGCCGCGTCACCACCGACGAGGCGGCGCGCGAGGAGCTGTCCGGCGAGCCGTACAAGCTGGAGCTGATCGGCCTCAAGGGCAACGCCGCGCAGGCCGCCGACGGCGCCGCCGCCGAGGTCGGCGCGGGCGAGCTGACCATCTACGACAACCTCGACGCCAAGACCGGCGACCTGTGCTGGAAGGACCTCTGCCGCGGTCCCCACCTGCCCACCACCCGGAACATCCCGGCGTTCAAGCTGATGCGCTCGGCCGCGGCCTACTGGCGCGGCAGCGAGAAGAACCCGCAGCTCCAGCGCATCTACGGCACCGCCTGGCCGTCCAAGGACGAGCTCAAGCAGTACCTGGACTTCCTCGTCGAGGCGGAGAAGCGAGACCACCGCAAGCTCGGCGCGGAGCTGGACCTCTTCTCCTTCCCCGACGAGCTCGGCCCCGGCCTCGCGGTGTTCCACCCCAAGGGCGGCGTGATCCGCAAGGAGATGGAGAACTACTCCCGCCGGCGCCACGAGGACGCGGGCTACGAGTTCGTGAACACCCCGCACATCTCGAAGGAAGGCCTCTTCGAGACCTCGGGGCACCTGCCGCACTACGCGGAGGGCATGTTCCCGCCCATCCAGTTCGACGAGCAGAACTACCGCCTCAAGGCGATGAACTGCCCGATGCACAACCTGATCTTCAAGTCGCGCGGCCGTTCCTACCGCGAACTGCCCCTGCGGCTCTTCGAGTTCGGCACGGTGTACCGCTACGAGAAGTCGGGTGTGGTGCACGGCCTGACCCGCTCCCGCGGGTTCACCCAGGACGACGCGCACATCTACTGCACCAAGGAGCAGATGCCGCAGGAGCTCGACACGCTCCTGACCTTCGTGCTCGACCTGCTGCGCGACTACGGCCTGACCGAGTTCGAGCTCGAGCTCTCCACCCGCGACGACTCCGACAAGTTCATCGGCTCGGACGAGGACTGGGCGGAGGCCACCGAGGCGCTCCGCCAGGCCGCCGAGAAGCAGAACCTGCCGCTGGTCCCCGACCCGGGCGGCGCCGCGTACTACGGGCCGAAGATCTCCGTCCAGGCCCGGGACGCGATCGGCCGGTCCTGGCAGATGTCGACGCTCCAGGTCGACTTCAACCAGCCCAAGCGGTTCGGCCTCGAGTACACCGCGGCGGACGGCTCCCGGCAGCAGCCGGTCATGCTGCACCGCGCGCTCTTCGGCTCCATCGAGCGCTTCTTCGGCGTGCTGCTGGAGCACTACGCGGGCGCGTTCCCGGCGTGGCTGGCCCCCGTGCAGGCGCTCGGCATCCCGATCGGCGACGCGCACGTGGAGTACCTCCAGGACTTCGCGGCCGAGGCGAAGAGCAAGGGGCTGCGGGTCGAGGTCGACGCGTCCTCCGACCGCATGCAGAAGAAGATCCGAAACGCCCAGAAGCAGAAGGTGCCGTTCATGGTCATCGTCGGCGACGACGACATGAACGCCGGCACGGTCTCCTTCCGCTACCGCGACGGCTCGCAGGAGAACGGCATCCCGCGGGACGAGGCGATCGCCAAGATCGCGGACGTCGTGGAGCGCCGCGTCCAGGTGTGACGCCCTGACGAACGGCCCCCGGGGAGCTCAGCTCCCCGGGGGCCTCTCGCGTTCCTCGTCCGTGGCGAAGACCGTCATCAGCCACGACGCGAAGGAGCCGGTGACCGCGCCGAGCAGGGCGAGGCCGCAGGCCATCAGGGCGACCGCGATGGTCCGCCCCATGAACGTCACCGGGGTCACGTCGCCGTAGCCGACGGTGGCCAGGGTGGAGCAGGTCCACCACACGGAGTCGCCGAAGGTGCGGATGGTGGCGCCGGGGGCGCCCCGCTCCTGCTGGTAGACGGCCAGCGCCCCGGCGAACCCGATCAGCAGCACGGACACCCCGGCGTAGAACATCACCCGCGCCTGCAGGGAGAACCGCGGCCGCCCCCGCCGCCGCACCACCGCCTCGTAGAGCCGGACGATCCGCAGCGGTCGGAGCAGGGGCAGGACCAGGACCAGCGTGTCCAGCCAGTGGGTGCGCACGAAGCGGGGGCCCTGGCCGCTGCGGCGCCAGCGGGCCGCGTAGTCGAGGGCGAAGAGCAGCCACACCGCGGCGATCACCGCGAGGGCGAGGCTGTGCCACACGTCGGGCAGCCCGGTGCTGAGGACGAGGAGGGCGTAGGCGGCGAGGAACAGCAGCGAGGCCACGGCGAGCGGGATCTCGGCGCGGTCCTCGCGGGGGTCACGGGTGTCCATGCCGCCAGCCTGGCGGGCCGGGGGCGGCGGCCGCCCCCGGCGACACGTTCCGTACGGGCGACGCCATATGCTGCCTGGTATGACGAGTGAGCCGGAGCTGCAGATCGGGGTGGGTTCGCCGGACGCCTTCCAGCGGCTGTGGACCCCCCACCGGATGGCCTACGTCCAGGGCGAGAACAAGCCCACCGGACCCGAGGCCGGCGACGGATGCCCGTTCTGCTCGATCCCCGCCAAGTCGGACGAGGACGGGCTGGTGATCCGGCGCGGGACCCACGTCTACGCGGTGCTCAACCTGTACCCGTACAACGGCGGTCACCTGATGGTGGTGCCGTACCGGCACGTCGCCGACTACACCGGGCTGACCGCCGAGGAGACGGCCGAGCTGGGCGAGCTCACCAAGCAGGCGATGACGGCGCTGCGGCGCTGCTCCGGGGCGCACGGCTTCAACATCGGCATGAACCAGGGGACGGTCGCCGGAGCGGGGATCGCCGCGCACCTGCACCAGCACGTGGTGCCCCGCTGGGGCGGGGACACCAACTTCATGCCGGTCGTGGGCCACACCAAGGTGCTGCCGCAGCTGCTGGCCGACACCCGGGCGATGATCGCGGCGGCCTGGCCCTCGGCCTGACACCACCCGGCGCGGACCGGACGCGGACCCGCTCCCGGCGCGCCGGGCCGGGACGGCGCGCGACCGGCCGGGCGGGCCTACGCGTCGTAGCTGTCCGCCTTGCGCGGAGCCGGGTCCTGCACCGCGCCGCTGACCACGGACGAGCGCGCCCCGAACTTCTCGGTGGCGACCCCGTGCTCGCGCAACATGCCGATCGCCGCCTGGTGCACGGCGCGGAGCACCGGCGTGGCCACGCGCATGGCGTCGTCGGCCATGAACCGGTGGCGCCAGGGCTGCTCCGCCCAGGAGTGCCGCAGGCCGAAGGGCTCCGGGAGACTCATGCTGCCGCCGAGCCAGTTGAGCGGCTTGTGGAACCAGGTCAGCGGCGCCCGCGCGGCCAGCCGCACCACCTCGTCGCTGTCGACCAGCGGCAGCGCCACGGTGCGCTTCTCCCAGGGCTTGAAGGCCTTGTCGACCGACTTCTCCTTGGCCGCCGGCCCGGAGTTGAACAGGCCGTGCACGGGGCCGAGGGCGTGCCCGGTGACCTCGATCCGCAGGGTCTGGTAGAGCACCGTGACGTTGATCAGCATGGTGAGGACCAGCTGTCCGTCCCAGAGGACCCACTGGACGCCCAGGTAGTGGCGGTCGCCGCTGCCGAACTGCTGGCGGTTGCAGATCTGCTGTATGGCGTGCGACTTGTACCGGAAGTTGTCGACGTCGGTGCCGTCGGGCCGGGCCACCGCGTCGGCCCCCTCGCCGATCGGGGAGACGATCCAGTGCTCCACCGACGGCTTGGGGATGCCCTCGGTGGGGACCGGGGTGCGCTCCATCAAGGACAGCTTGGCGTGGATGGCGCGGACCACGTCCCAGCTGCGGAAGGCGTAGATCTCCTTGCCCTCCTCGGCGGGTTCGAGGTCCTCGGCCATCTGCCAGCTGCCCCAGCGGGTGCCCATGCCGAGGATGCCCTTGGGACCGGCGTAGAAGGTGACGTTGGACTGCTGCTCGGAGCCGAGCCGGTTGAGGCTCTGGCGGAGCTGGTCGGCGGACTCGTCGGGGCTGGAGGGCACCGCCTCGGGCACCTTGGCGCCGATGCTGCTGCCCGAGAGCAGGGACGCCCAGCGGTCGCGGAGGTCCTTGGCGGTGGTCTCGCAGATCCGCTTGGCGACCACCCAGCCGATCACCGGGGCGATCACCGCGCCGCGCGAGTACCAGCCCCAGAAGCCGGCGAAGGGCATCTGGACGAAGAAGACCACGGCGAGCAGGCCGAACGCGGCCAGCAGCACGGTGCCCATGCCGGAGGTCCTGCGGTTCTCCGCCTTGGCGAGGCTCGCCCGGATCTGGAAGACCAGCAGCCAGGCCAGCAGGCCGGGCAGGAACAGCACCCCGCAGAGCAGCATCACGGCGGTGAGGCGGAGGTCGCGGGTGCGGCGCAGTCCGTTGGCGGCCAGGCAGTGCACGACCACGGTCTGCGGGTCCATGCCGAAGGACTGGACGACCGGCTTGCGGCCGGGGTCGAGGAGCCGGTCGACCACGGCGCGGGAGAATGCCTCGCCGAGGTTGGGGCGGAAGATCCTGGCCCAGCTCTTGCCGGGGTTGACCTTCGACCGGTGCCACTCGTTGTCGGCGTCGAGTATCTTCTCGACCGGGTCGTCCCGGTAGGCCGCGGAGGCCAGCGCGAAGGTCGCCTTCAGCCCCTCGCCGCCGGCTGCCGGGACCATCGGCCCGAATGCGTCGCTCGACACGGTTCTTTCCGCCCCCCTGCCGCGGTGTTCCCACGGCGGTGTGTCCTGGCCTTCCCGCACGACCGGAGACCGGTTCGTCAGCCTAACGGCCGGTTCACGGGCCCGGTGGGCCCTCGGCGGAATCGTCCGCCCGGGGGCCGACCGGTCCGGGCCCGGTCGCGCACTACACACACTGCCCAGGACGGGGGCCCGGTCAACCCCCGGCGCGGGGCGCACTGTTGCGGCGGGCCGGGGGCGCGGGATCAGACGGGTGCGGCCTCCTTCTCGCGCAGCCGCCGCACGACGTGCTCGGGGACCGGCTCGTGGCGCAGGTACCGGCGGCTGAAGCCGGCCGTGCCGTGGGCCAGGGAGCGCAGTTCCACGGCGTAGCGCTCGATCTCCAGCTCGGGGATCTCGGCGCGGACCAGGACCCGGCCGCCCTCGGTCTGCTCGGTGCCCAGCACGCGGCCGCGCCGGGAGGACAGATCGCTCATCACGGCGCCGACGTAGGCGTCGCCGATCAGCACGGTCACCTCGGCCACCGGTTCCAGGACGTGGAGCCGGGCGTCGGCGGCGGCCTCCCGCAGCGCGAGCGCGCCGGCGGTCTGGAAGGCGGCGTCGGAGGAGTCCACCGAGTGCGACTTGCCGTCGAGGAGGACGACCCGCACGTCGGTCAGCGGGTGACCGGAGCCGACCCCCTTGGCGGCCTGGGCGCGGACGCCCTTCTCCACGGAGGGGATGAACTGCCGGGGGATCGCGCCGCCCACCACCTCGTCGGCGAACTCGATGCCGGAGCCCGCCGGCAGCGGTTCGACCCTGACCTCACAGATCGCGAACTGCCCGTGCCCGCCCGACTGTTTGACGTGCCGTCCGCGCGCGGCGGCCGGCGCGGCGAAGGTCTCGCGCAGCGCCACCCGGTGCGGGACGACGTCGACCCGGACGCCGTAACGGGTGCGCAGGCGCTCCAGGGCGACCTCGGCGTGGGCCTCGCCCAGGCACCACAGGACGACCTGGTGGGTGTCCCGGTCGTGTTCGAGCCGCATGGTCGGGTCCTCGCCGGCGAGGCGGGCGAGGCCCTCGGAGAGCCGGTCCTCGTCCGCCTTGGAGTGGGCCTCCACGGCGATCGGGAGCAGGGCGTCGGGCAGGGCCCAGGGCGTCATCAGCAGCGGGTCGTCCTTGGCGGACAGGGTGTCGCCGGTCTCGGCGCGGGAGAGCTTGGCGACGCAGACCAGATCGCCCGCCACGGCGTGCGTGACGGGGCGCTGCTGCTTGCCGAACGGGCTGGTCAGGGCGGAGACGCGTTCGTCGACGTCGTGGTCCTCGTGGCCGCGGTCGGTCAGGCCGTGCCCCGAGACGTGGACGACGGTGTCGGGACGCAGCGTGCCGGAGAAGACGCGGACCAGCGACATCCGGCCGACGTAGGGGTCGGACGCGGTCCTGACCACCTCCGCGACCAGGGGCCCGGCGGGGTCGCCGAGCCGCAGGTCGCGGGGCGTTCCGTCGAGGGAGGTGACGACCGGTGCGCGGCGTTCGGGCGGGGTGGGGCAGCCGCGGGTGATCAGGTCGAGCAGCTCGACCGTGCCCAGTCCCTGGCGGGCGCCGGGCGGGGCGGGGGCGGCGCACAGGACGGGGTGGAAGGCGGCGCGGGAGACGGCCTTCTCCAGGTCCTCGATCAGGGTGTCGGGGCCGAGGTCCTCGCCGCCGATGTAGCGGTCCATGAGGGTCTCGTCCTCGCTCTCCGCGATGATGCCCTCGATCAGCCGGTCACGGGCCCGCTCGATGACCGGGATCCGGTCCGCGTCGGGGTCGTGCTCGGCGCGCTCGCCGGAGGAGTAGTCGAAGAGCTTCTTGGTGAGCAGGCCGATCAGACCGGTCACGGGGGCCTGCCCGTCGGGCCCCGCGGGGCCGCGCAGCGGCAGGTAGAGAGGGAGGACGGCGTCGGGGTCGCCGCCGCCGAAGGCCTCGGCGCACAGCCGGGTCATCTCCTCCACACCGGTGCGGGCGGACTCGAGATGGGTGACGACGATGGCGCGGGGCATGCCGACCGCCGCGCACTCGTCCCACAGGGCGCGGGTGGCGGCGTCCACGCCGTCGGAGGCGGAGACGACGAACAGGGCCGCGTCCGCGGCGCGCAGACCGGCCCTGAGTTCCCCGACGAAATCGGCGTAACCGGGGGTGTCCAGCAGGTTGATCTTGAAGCCGCCCCAGGTGAGCGGTACCAGGGAGAGCTGCACCGAGCGGTGGCGGCGCTGCTCGATCTCGTCGTGGTCGGAGACGGTGCCGCCGTCCTCGACCCGGCCCGCCCGGTTGACCGCGCCGGCGGTCCGGGCGAGGGCCTCGACCAGTGTGGTCTTGCCCGATCCGGTGGGGCCGACCAGCGCCACGTTCCGTATGGAGGCGGGGCGGTCGACCGTCGCCGCCCCTCCGGCGGCTCCGGGGTGATGGCTGTTCCTGTCGCCCATGGTCCTGCCCTCCCGTGCACGGTGAGGTCGGTGGTGGCGCGGGGCACGGTCCCAGGGGCCGCTGCGGCGGCGCCCGGCGCGCGCCCGCGGTTCCCTTCGAGCTTCGCACCGTCACCGGGAGTCGTCCATACGAGGGACGGGCACCCCGCGTGACCTGGCCGGGAGAGGGTCGTGGCCAGGACGTGACCCGACCCCGAGGGTGCCCCGCCCCCGGGTCGGGGAGGGCGTGGCTACGATGGGCCGGGCCGGTGGCCAGCAGGGGCGCCGGCCGCAACGACCCTCGGGAAGGCCATGCTGAACAAGTACGCGCGTGCATTCTTCACGCGTGTTCTCACACCGTTCGCCGCGTTTCTCATCCGTCTCGGCGTCAGCCCCGACACGGTCACCGTGCTGGGGACCGCAGGGGTGGTCGCGGGCGCGCTGGTCCTCTTCCCGGTGGGCGAGTTCTTCTGGGGCACGATCGTCATCACCCTGTTCGTGTTCTCGGACCTGGTCGACGGCAACATGGCCCGCCAGCTCGGCCGCTCCAGCCGGTGGGGGGCCTTCCTGGACTCCACGCTGGACCGGGTCGCGGACGGCGCGGTCTTCGGCGGCATCGCCCTCTGGTACGCGGGCGGCGGCGACAGCGTGACGCTGTGCGCGGTGGCGATCTTCTGCCTGGCCAGCGGCCAGGTGGTGTCCTACACCAAGGCGCGCGGCGAGTCGATCGGCCTGCCGGTCGCGGTGAACGGCCTGGTGGAGCGCGCCGAGCGGCTGGTGGTGACGCTGGTCGCGGCCGGGCTCGCGGGACTGCACGCCTTCGGCGTGCCCGGAGTCGACGTGCTGCTGCCGCTGGCGCTGTGGATCGTCGCCGTGGGCAGCCTGGTCACGCTGGTCCAGCGGGTGGTCACGGTGCGCCGCGAGGCCGCCGAGGCGGACGCCGGGACGGTCTCGTGAGCGCCCTCAAGGACAGGCTCGCCGACTCCCTCTACGGGCTCGGCTGGGCCACCGTGAAGAAGCTTCCCGAGCCGGCCGCGGTGCGGCTCGGCCGGACGATCGCCGACACCGCCTGGCGCCGCAGGGGCGCGGGCGTGCTGCGGCTGGAGCGGAACCTGGCCAGGGTGGTGCCCGACGCCACGCCGGAGCGGCTCGCCGAGCTGTCCCGGGCCGGCATGCGGTCCTACCTGCGGTACTGGATGGAGTCGTTCCGGCTTCCGGCGTGGAGCAAGGAGCGGATCGCCGCCGGGATGGAGGCCGAGGACGTCCACCTGCTGAAGGACGCCCTCGCCGACGACCGCGGCGTGATACTCGCGCTGCCGCACATGGGCAACTGGGACCTGGCCGGGGCCTGGGTCACCACGCACCTGGGCACCCCGTTCACCACCGTCGCCGAACGCCTGAAGCCGGACAGCCTCTACGACCGGTTCGTCGCCTACCGCGAGGGCCTGGGCATGGAGGTGCTGCCGCACACCGGCGGCTCGGCCTTCGGGGCCCTGGCGCGGAGGCTGCGCAAGGGCGGCCTGGTCTGCCTGGTCGCAGACCGCGACCTGTCCGCCTCCGGCGTGGAGGTCGACTTCTTCGGGGAGAAGGCGCGGATGCCGGCCGGGCCGGCGATACTCGCGCAGCAGACCGGGGCGCTGCTGCTCCCGGTGACCCTCTGGTTCGACGACACCCCGGTGATGAAGGCGCGGATACACCCGCCGGTGGAGGTGCCCGACCACGGCACGCGCGCCGAGAGGTCCGCCGTGATGACGCAGCGTCTCGCCGACGCGTTCGCGTCGGGGATCGCCGAGCATCCGGAGGACTGGCACATGCTCCAGCGGCTGTGGCTCGCGGACCTCGACGACCGGGGCGTTAGCGGCAAGGGGGAGGACCGTTGAGGATCGGCATCGTCTGCCCGTACTCCTGGGACGTGCCGGGCGGCGTCCAGTTCCACATCCGGGACCTCGCCGAGTACTTCGTGCGGCAGGGCCACGAGGTGTCCGTGCTGGCGCCCGCCGACGACGACACCCCGCTGCCGCCCTACGTGGTCTCCGCCGGGCGCGCGGTGCCGGTGCCGTACAACGGTTCGGTGGCCCGGCTCAACTTCGGCTTCCTGTCCGCGGCGCGGGTGCGGCGCTGGCTGCACGACGGGGCCTTCGACGTCATCCACATCCACGAGCCGGCCTCGCCCTCGCTGGGCCTGCTCGCCTGCTGGTCGGCCTCGGGGCCGATCGTGGCGACCTTCCACACCTCCAACCCGCGGTCCCGGGCGATGATCGCGGCCTACTCGATCCTCCAGGCCGCGCTGGAGAAGATCAGCGCGCGGATCGCGGTGAGCGAGTACGCCCGCCGCACGCTGGTGGAGCACCTCGGCGGCGACGCGGTGGTCATCCCCAACGGCGTGGACGTCGACTTCTTCGCCAAGGCCGAGCCGAAGCCGGAGTGGCAGGGCGGCACGATCGGCTTCATAGGGCGGATCGACGAGCCCCGCAAGGGCCTGCCGGTGCTGATGCGGGCGCTGCCGCGGATCCTCGCCGCCCGGCCGGAGACCCGGCTGCTGGTCGCGGGGCGCGGCGACGAGGAGGAGGCGGTCGCCTCGCTCCCCGCGGAGCTGCGCTCCCGGGTGGAGTTCCTCGGCATGGTCAGCGACGAGGAGAAGGCGCGGCTGCTGCGGTCGGTCGACCTGTACGTGGCGCCCAACACGGGCGGGGAGAGCTTCGGGATCATCCTGGTCGAGGCGCTGTCGGCGGGCGCGCCGGTGCTCGCCTCCGACCTGGACGCCTTCGCGCAGGTCCTGGACCAGGGCGCGGCGGGGGAGCTGTTCGCCAACGAGGACGCGGACGCGCTGGCCGTGGCGGCGGTCCGGCTGCTCGGCGATCCCGCGCGGCGGGAGGAGCTGCGGGAGCGGGGCAGTGCGCACGTCCGGCGGTTCGACTGGTCGACGGTCGGGGCCGACATCATGTCCGTCTACGAGACGGTGACCGCGGGCGCGGCGGCGGTGGCCGCGGACGACCGCGCGACGGGGCTGCGGGCCCGGCTGGGCCTCGCCCGCGACTGACCCCTTCGCGCGGGGGCGCCTCCCTGGCAGCGTGATCCACGGGGGCGGGGCGGACGCTCCGTGCACAGGGGCTGGGGCCGCGGCCCGGAACGGCTGAGCCCCTGCGGCGCGGAGGTTCCGGGCATGTGGGACCGCGGCCCGGGGCGGCTCGGCTTCCGCCGGGCGAACCGTCCCGTGCGTACGCGCCGGCCCGCGCCCACCCGTGCCGCCCGGGCGCACGACTGCCCGCAGGGTGTACCGGCGGCCGGCGCGGAGGGGCGGGGCGGGGCGGATACCCTGCCGCGGTGACCGCAACGCTGATCTGGATCCTCGTCGCCCTCGTCGCGATCGGGCTGTACCTGAGCTGGACGGCCGGCCGGCTCGACCGGCTGCACGCCCGGATCGACGCCACCCGCGCCGCCCTGGACGCCCAACTGCTGCGCCGTGCCTCCGTCGCCCAGGAACTGGCCACCGCCGGCGTGCTCGACCCCGCCGCCTCCATCGTGCTGTACGAGGCCGCCCACGAGGCCCGGCAGGCCGAGGAGGAGCACCGGGAGATCGCCGAGAGCGAGCTGAGCCAGGCGCTGCGCGCCGTCTTCGCCGAGGCGCAGCAGGTCGAGGGCGTCCGCGAGGCGCGCGGCGGCGAGGAGGCGGTGCGCGAACTGGCCGAGGCGGTGCGCCGCGTGCCGATGGCCCGCCGGTTCCACAACGACGCCGTGCGCGCCGCCCGCGCCCTGCGCCGGCACCGCAAGGTGCGCTGGTTCCGGTTGGCCGGCCACGCCCCGTTCCCGATGGCGTTCGAGATGGACGACGAGGCCCCCGCCGCCCTCGTCGAGCGCGTCTGAGCCGACGGCCCCGGGCCCCGGGCAGGCCACGCCCTGCACATTGGCTCTTGTCCCGCACCCGCCCCGCGGCGTTTCCTCACAGGGACGCGGGGACCCTGCCCCCGGGTCGTCACACCACCCCTTCGCACCCCTGTGAGGCATGCTCATGTCCACCCTCAACGGCTCCGGGTCCGCCCCCGTCACCGGCACCGCCCGCGTCAAGCGCGGCATGGCGGAGCAGCTCAAGGGCGGCGTCATCATGGACGTCGTCACCCCGGAGCAGGCGAAGATCGCCGAGGACGCCGGCGCGGTCGCCGTGATGGCCCTGGAGCGCGTGCCGGCCGACATCCGCAAGGACGGCGGCGTGGCCCGGATGTCCGACCCGGACATGATCGAGGGCATCATCGAGGCGGTCTCCATCCCGGTGATGGCCAAGTCCCGGATCGGCCACTTCGTCGAGGCGCAGGTGCTGCAGGCGCTGGGCGTCGACTACATCGACGAGTCGGAGGTGCTGACGCCGGCCGACGAGGTCAACCACTCCGACAAGTGGTCCTTCACCACCCCGTTCGTGTGCGGCGCGACCAACCTCGGCGAGGCGCTGCGCCGGATCTCCGAGGGCGCCGCGATGATCCGCTCCAAGGGCGAGGCCGGCACCGGCAACGTCGTCGAGGCGGTCCGCCACCTGCGGCAGATCAAGGGAGACATCTCCCGCCTGCGCGGCCTGGACGAGCACGAGATGTACGCCGCGGCCAAGGAACTGCGCGCCCCCTACGAGCTGGTCCGGGAGGTCGCCGAGCTCGGCAAGCTGCCCGTGGTGCTCTTCTCCGCCGGCGGCGTCGCCACCCCGGCGGACGCCGCGCTGATGCGGCAGCTCGGCGCCGAGGGCGTCTTCGTCGGCTCCGGCATCTTCAAGTCCGGCGACCCCGCCAAGCGCGCCGCGGCGATCGTCAAGGCGACCACCTTCTTCGACGACCCCAAGGTGGTCGCGGACGCCTCGCGCAACCTGGGCGAGGCCATGGTCGGTATCAACTGCGACGTGCTTCCCGAGTCGGAGCGCTACGCCAACCGCGGCTGGTGACACCTCAGATGACGGAGTCCGACCGTCCCGTGATCGGCGTCCTGGCGCTCCAGGGCGACGTCCGGGAGCACCTCGCGGCGCTGGCCGAGGCCGGCGCCGCGGCGGTCACCGTCCGCCGCCCCGAGGAACTGGCCGCCGTGGACGGCCTGGTCCTGCCGGGCGGGGAGTCGACCGTGATCTCCAAGCTGGCCGAGCTGTTCGGGCTGCTGGAGCCGCTGCGGGAGCGGGTGAGAGCCGGGATGCCGGTCTACGGCACCTGCGCCGGGATGATCCTGCTCGCCGACCGGATCGCCGATCCGCGCTCGGGTCAGCAGAGCGTCGGTGGGATCGACATGACCGTGCGCCGCAACGCCTTCGGGCGGCAGAACGAGTCCTTCGAGGCCGTGCTCGACGTGGCCGGTGTGACGGGTGACCCCGTGATGGGGGTGTTCATCCGCGCGCCCCTGGCCGAGTCGGTCGGGGAGGGCGTGGAGGTGCTCGCCCGGCACGAGGGCGCCGTGGTCGCCGTGCGCCAGGGCAACGCCCTGGCCACCGCGTTCCACCCGGAGCTCACCGGGGACAGCAGGGTGCACGCGCTGTTCGCCGAGATGGTGCGGGCGAAGCGGACGGCGGGAGCCTTGTAGGATCTCTGCCGTTCGTACGGAGATGGGTTACGCGAAGGAGACAGGCAGATGTCCGGCCACTCTAAATGGGCCACGACGAAGCACAAGAAAGCCGTCATCGATGCCAAGCGCGGCAAGCTCTTCGCGAAGCTGATCAAGAACATCGAGGTCGCTGCGCGGACCGGCGGCGCGGACCCGGACGGCAACCCGACGCTGTTCGACGCCATCCAGAAGGCGAAGAAGTCGTCGGTCCCCAACAAGAACATCGACTCCGCGGTCAAGCGCGGCGCGGGCCTCGAGGCCGGCGGCGCCGACTACGAGACGATCATGTACGAGGGCTACGGCCCGAACGGTGTCGCGGTGCTCATCGAGTGCCTCACCGACAACCGCAACCGCGCCGCCTCCGACGTGCGGGTCGCCATGACCCGCAACGGCGGCTCGATGGCCGACCCCGGCTCGGTGTCGTACCTGTTCAACCGCAAGGGCGTGGTGATCGTCCCCAAGGGTGAGCTGGGCGAGGACGACGTCCTCGGCGCGGTCCTGGACGCGGGCGCCGAGGAGGTCAACGACCTCGGCGAAACCTTCGAGGTCATCAGCGAGGCCACCGACCTGGTCGCGGTCCGCACCGCGCTGCAGGAAGCGGGCATCGACTACGACTCGGCCGACGCCAACTTCGTCCCGACCATGCAGGTCGAGCTGGACGAGGACGGCGCGCGCAAGATCTTCAAGCTGATCGACGCGCTCGAGGACAGCGACGACGTGCAGAACGTCTACGCCAACTTCGACGTCTCCGACGAGGTCATGGAGAAGGTCGACGCCTGATCGGCGCCACCTTGGACGCAGCGCCGCGGCGGGCCGGCGGGACGGACACGTTCCGCCGGCCCGCCGTCGGCTTCGCGGCTCCTGTCGGTGCGGCGCGATAGCCTTCCTGCCTGCGGGAACAGGTGAACGAACGCGGAACGGTCCAGGAGGCGAACGCGGTGCGGGTACTGGGGGTGGACCCGGGGCTGACCCGGTGCGGCGTCGGCGTGGTCGAGGGGGTCGCCGGACGGCCCCTGACCATGCGCGGCGTCGGCGTCGTCCGCACGCCCGTGGACGCCGAGCCCGCGCTGCGGCTGGTCGCCCTGGAACAGGGGCTGGAGAAGTGGCTGGACGAGTACCGGCCGGAGTTCGTGGCCGTGGAGCGGGTCTTCGCCCAGCACAACGTCCGCACCGTGATGGGCACCGCCCAGGCCAGCGCCGTGGCCATGGTCTGCGCGGCCCGGCGGGGCATCCCCGTCGCGCTGCACACCCCCAGCGAGGTCAAGGCCGCCGTCACCGGCAGCGGCCGGGCCGACAAGGCGCAGGTGGGGGCCATGGTGACGCGCCTGCTGAGGCTGGACGCCCCGCCGAAACCGGCCGACGCGGCGGACGCGCTGGCCCTGGCCATCTGCCACATCTGGCGGGCGCCGGCACAGAACCGCCTCCAGGTCGCGGTGGCCCGGCAGGCGCTGCGGAACCAGCACACCACGCGCACCCTCGGGCGACCCCGGCCGGCGAAGGCCAGGCCCCCGGAGGCGTCGCCCGCCGCCGGACCTCCGACCACCGGGGCCCCGCCCGCCGGGCCCACGCCCGTCGAGGCCACGGCCACCGGGGCCGCCCCCGCCGAGGCCATGCCTGCCGAGGCCCCGGCCCCCGAGGCCCCGCGTCCCGCAAGCCGTGCCCTCCGCCGTACCGGCCCCGCGCGGACCGCCTCTCCGCAGGCCGGCCCCGCGCAGGCCGGCCCCGCGCAGGCCGGCCCCGCGCAGGGCGGCCCCGCGCAGGGCGGACCCGCGCAGACCGACCCGGCGCACGCCGAACCCCAGCAACCGAAAGGCCGCCCGTCATGATCGCCTTCGTCAGCGGCCCGGTGGCCGCCCTCGCCCCGGACTCCGCCGTGGTCGAGGTGGGCGGCATCGGCATCGCCGTCCAGTGCTCGCCGAACACACTCTCCGCCCTCCGCCAGGGAGAGGCGGCCCGGCTGGCCACCTCCCTGGTCGTCCGTGAGGACTCGCTGACCCTCTACGGCTTCGCCGACGACGACGAGCGGCAGGTGTTCGAGCTGCTCCAGACCGCCAGCGGCGTCGGGCCCCGGCTCGCCCAGGCGATGCTCGCCGTGCACACCCCCGACGCACTGCGCCTGGCGGTGGCCTCCGGTGACGAGAAGGCGCTGACCGCCGTCCCCGGCATCGGCAAGAAGGGCGCCCAGAAGCTGCTGCTGGAACTCAAGGACCGCCTCGGCGCCCCGGTCGGCTCCGCGCGCCCCGCCGCCGCGGCCCTCGCCGCCCGCCCGGCCGGCTGGCGCGACCAGCTGCACGCCGCGCTGGTCGGCCTCGGCTACGCGCCCCGTGAGGCCGACGACGCCGTCGAGGCGGTGGCCCCGCAGGCCGAGGCGGAGGCCGACCCGCAGGTCGGACGCCTGCTGAAGGCGGCCCTGCAGACCCTGAACCGAGCCCGCTAGGAGACCCTGGGTGAACTGGGACGACACCACCGACGACGCCATCGCCCCCGAACGGCTGGTCGGCGCGTCCGCGGACGGCGAGGAGCAGGCCGTCGAGGCCGCGCTGCGCCCCAAGGACCTCGGCGAGTTCATCGGCCAGGAGAAGGTCCGCGAACAGCTCGACCTGGTCCTGCGGGCCGCCCGCGCCCGCGGCGCCACCGCCGACCACGTGCTGCTCTCCGGCGCGCCCGGCCTGGGAAAGACCACCCTGTCCATGATCATCGCCGCCGAGATGGGCGCGCCGATCCGCATCACCAGCGGGCCCGCCATCCAGCACGCGGGCGACCTGGCCGCGATCCTCTCCTCCCTCCAGGAGGGGGAGGTCCTCTTCCTCGACGAGATCCACCGCATGTCGCGGCCCGCCGAGGAGATGCTGTACATGGCGATGGAGGACTTCCGGGTCGACGTGGTCGTCGGCAAGGGCCCGGGCGCCACCGCCATCCCCCTGGAGCTGCCTCCGTTCACCCTGGTCGGCGCCACCACCAGGGCCGGGCTGCTCCCGCCGCCGCTGCGGGACCGCTTCGGCTTCACCGCGCACATGGAGTTCTACACGCCGGAGGAACTGGAGCGGGTCGTCCACCGCTCCGCGCTGCTGCTCGACGTGGAGATCGACGCCGAGGGCGCCGCCGAGATCGCCGGCCGCTCCCGCGGCACGCCCCGCATCGCCAACCGGCTGCTGCGCCGGGTGCGCGACTACGCCCAGGTCAAGGCGGACGGCGTGATCACCCGTGAGGTGGCCGCCGCGGCGCTGCGGGTGTACGAGGTCGACTCCCGCGGCCTCGACCGGCTGGACCGGGGGGTGCTGGAGGCACTGCTCAAGCTGTTCGGCGGCGGCCCGGTGGGTCTGTCCACGCTGGCCGTGGCGGTGGGGGAGGAGCGCGAGACGGTCGAGGAGGTGGCCGAGCCCTTCCTGGTCCGCGAGGGTCTGCTGGCCCGCACGCCCCGTGGCCGGGTCGCCACACCCGCCGCGTGGGCCCACCTCGGGCTCACCCCGCCGCACGCCGGGGCGCCCGGCGCGGCAGGGGCGGGCCAAGTGGGACAAGGGGACCTGTTCGGGGCGTGACGGCGTGTGACGGCAGGTAAAGCTCGCTACGGAAGGAACCCCGGTGACATGCTGGGCGTTGTTCCATCTGCGCGGGCTCGCTTAGACTCCGCCGATGCCGCCCCTGTCGGGCGGCGCTCCGACACCCCCGTCAACAGGCCGCTCACCATCGCGGTCGTGCGAAGGAACTCTCCGTCCCGTGGATATCTTGACCCTTTTCCCCATCATCATTCTCATCGGGTTCATGTTCGTGATGACCCGCTCGGCCAAGAAGAAGCAGCAGCAGGCCGCCGAGATGCGGGACTCGATGCAGCCCGGTACCGGCGTCCGGACGATCGGGGGCATGTACGCCACGGTCAAGGAGGTCAACGACGAGACCGTGCTGCTCGACGCCGGCCCGGGCGTGGAACTGCTCTTCGCCAAGAACTCCATCGGCGCCGTCCTCACCGATGACGAGTACAACCGCATCGTGCACGGCATCGAGGCCGAGCTGAAGGGCGACGTCGTTCCCGACGACGCCTCCTCCCTCACCGACGCGGACGACGCGGCCGCCGGTTCCGACACCGGTGCCGTCGCCGACGACAAGCCCGTCGACCTCGGCAAGGCTGAGGACGCGCCGAAGAAGACCGACGGCGAGTCCGACGCCAAGTAGGCACGCTCCGGCGTGGGGGGTGACCGGTCGCGCCCCGCGCACCCCGGGGGGGAACGCCAGCGTTCCGTACGGGGTCCGAACTTGTCATGGCCGCCCGCCGGCCCCAGAGGTGCGTGCGGCGGCCCGAGAGGGAGTACGAGAAGGTGGCAGCACCTAAGAAGGGCCGCAGCGCGAACGCGCCGAGCAAGCCGGGACGCGCCCTCGCCCTGATCCTGATCGCCATGGTGGCGCTCACCGGAGGCATGTTCCTCTCCGGTCACACCACCCCGCGTCTCGGCATCGACCTGGCCGGCGGCACCAGCATCACGCTTCGCGCGGTGGCCGAGAAGGGCCAGGAATCGGCGATCAACCCGACGAACATGGCCACGGCGGTCGACATCATGGAGCGCCGGGTCAACGGCCTGGGCGTCTCCGAGGCCGAGGTCCAGACCCAGGGCGATCGCAACATCATCGTCAACATCCCCAAGGGCACCAACTCGCAGCAGGCCCGGGAGCAGGTCGGCACCACGGCCAAGCTGTACTTCCGGCCCGTGCTGCAGACGGAGCTCTCCGGGGCCGACGCCGCCGTCCCGACGCCGGGCGCCACCGACGGGGCCTCCCCGTCGGCAGAGCCCTCCGGGAAGCCCACGGGGAAGTCCACCGCCTCTCCCTCGGCCCCCGCCGCCACCGACCCGTCCGAGGAGGCGTCCCCGCAGGGCCGCGCCCTGACCGAGGGTCTCAAGGCCGCCACCAGCTCCCCCTCGCCCGACGCGAGCGGCACGCCCGAGGCCCCGGCCGAGAGCCCGGTGCCGGCCGACACGGCCGCGCCGGTCGACGCGGTGGTCCAGGAGCAGTACGCCAAGCTCGACTGCACCGACCCCAAGCAGCGCGCCACGGCAGGCAAGGGCAGCAAGCCGGGCGACTCCATCGTCGCCTGCGGCAACGGCTCCGGCCAGTGGCAGAAGTACATCCTCGGCCCCGCCGAGGTCGACGGCACCGACATCGACGACGCCCAGGCCGTCCTCAACACCCAGACCGGCGCCGGCTGGACCGTGACCATGGAGTTCACCTCCAAGGGCGGCGACAAGTTCGCCGACATCACCGGCAAGCTCGCCACCCAGCCCAGCCCGCAGAACCAGTTCGCGATCGTGCTCGACGGCGAGGTCGTCTCCGACCCGTACGTCAGCCAGGCGCTGACCGGCGGCAACGCCGAGATCTCCGGCAACTTCACCCAGCCCGAGGCCCAGTCGCTGGCGAACATGCTGTCCTACGGCGCCCTGCCGCTGACCTTCGAGGAGGACAGCGTCACCACCGTCACCCCGGCGCTCGGCAGCGAGCAGCTGGAGGGCGGCCTCATCGCCGGCGCCATCGGCCTCGCGCTGGTCGTGATCTACCTGCTGTCCTACTACCGCGGCCTCGGCTTCGTCGCGCTCCTGTCGCTGGGCGTCTCCGCGGTGCTGACGTACACGATCATGTCGCTGCTCGGCCCGGCCATCGGCTTCGCGCTGAACCTGCCGGCGGTCTGCGGCGCGATCGTCGCCATCGGCATCACGGCCGACTCGTTCATCGTGTACTTCGAACGCATCCGGGACGAGATCCGCGACGGCCGCACCCTGCGTCCGGCCGTGGAGCGGGCCTGGCCGCGTGCCCGGCGCACCGTCCTGGTCTCCGACTTCGTGTCGTTCCTCGCCGCGGCGGTCCTGTTCGTGGTGACGGTCGGCAAGGTCCAGGGCTTCGCGTTCACCCTCGGCCTGACCACCCTGCTCGACGTGGTCGTGGTGTTCCTCTTCACCAAGCCGCTGATGACGCTGCTGGCCCGCACCACGTTCTTCTCGAGCGGCCACCGCTGGTCCGGCCTGGACCCGAAGCGCCTCGGCGTGCAGCCCCCGCTGCGCCGCAGCCGTCGTTCCTCCGCCCTCGTCGAACCGAAGGAGGCCTGAGATGTCGAAACTCGGCACCCTCGGCGCCCGGCTCCACCGCGGCGAGGTCGGCTACGACTTCGTCGGCAACCGCAAGATCTGGTACGGCCTGTCGATCCTGATCACGATCGTCGCCATCGTCGGCCTGTCCACCCGCGGCCTGCACATGGGCATCGAGTTCCAGGGCGGCGCCGTCTTCACCACCCCGAAGACCAGCGTCTCGGTCTCCCAGGCCGAGACGTACGCCGAGGAGGCCTCGGGCCACGACGCCATCGTCCAGGGGCTGGGCACCGGTGGCATGCGCGTCCAGGTGGCCGGCATCGACACCGGCGCCTCCGACAAGATCAAGACGGAGCTGGCCGAGAAGCTCAAGGTCGACCCCGAGCAGATCAACGCCGAACTCGTCGGCCCGAGCTGGGGCGAGCAGATCGCCAACAAGGCCTGGCAGGGCCTGGCGATCTTCATGGTCCTCGTGGTGATCTACCTGGCCATCGCCTTCGAATGGCGGATGGCCCTCGCCGCGCTGGTGGCCCTGATCCACGACATCACCATCACGGTCGGCATCTACGCCCTGGTGGGCTTCGAGGTCACGCCGGGCACGGTGATCGGTCTGCTGACCATCCTCGGTTACTCCCTCTACGACACGGTCGTCGTCTTCGACAGCCTCAAGGAGGGCACCCAGGGGATCACGAAGCAGACCCGCTGGACCTACCGGGACGTCGCCAACCGCTCGATCAACGGCACGCTCGTCCGGTCCATCAACACCACCGTGGTGGCGCTGCTGCCGGTGGCGGGCCTGCTGTTCATCGGCGGTGGCGTCCTGGGCGCCGGCATGCTGAACGACATCTCCCTGTCGATCTTCGTCGGCCTCGCGGCCGGCGCCTACTCGTCGATCTTCATCGCCACGCCGCTCGTCGCCGACCTCAAGGAGCGCGAGCCGGAGATGAAGGACCTGCGCCGACGTGTGCTCGCCAAGCGCGCGCAGGCCGGTGAGGGCGCGACCGCGGCGGTCGGCGCGGACGCGGAGAACACGAACGACCCGGAGGGCTCCGGGCCCGCCGTGGTCGGCCCGCGGGCCGGCCGGAGCGGCGGCCGGGCCTCCGGAAGGAGGCGATGACGCCGTGACGGACATCCAGGCGCTGCTGCTCAGCCGCATCCGCGAGGTCGAGGACTACCCCGAGCCCGGCGTGAGGTTCAAGGACATCACGCCGCTGCTCGCGGACCCGGACGCGTTCGTCGCGCTCACCGACGCGCTGGCGGACATCGCGGTGCGGACCGGGGCGACGAAGATCGTGGGCCTGGAGGCCCGCGGCTTCATCCTCGGCGCGCCCGCGGCGGTGCGGGCCGGGATCGGGTTCATCCCGGTCCGCAAGGCCGGCAAGCTGCCGGGCGCGACGCTGAGCCAGGCGTACGACCTGGAGTACGGATCGGCGGAGATCGAGGTGCACGCGGAGGACCTGTCCGCGGACGACCGGGTACTGGTCGTCGACGACGTGCTGGCGACGGGCGGCACGGCCGAGGCGTCGCTCCAGCTGGTGCGGCGGGCGGGGGCCGAGGTCGCCGGGCTCGCCGTGCTGATGGAGCTGGCCTTCCTCCAGGGCCGGGCCCGCCTGGAGACGGCCCTCGACGGCGCGCCCCTGGCCGCCCTCCTCGTCGTCTGACCCCTCGGCCCACGCGGCCGCACCGGAGCCGGGCCCCGCGCCTCACCGCGCGGGGCCCGGCTCCGTCGTACGCCGCCCCGGCGGGCCTGCCCCGCGGGACACGGGCCCTGAACAAGGCCCCGCGGGGGCGTACGCGGGGGTGGCGGGCGGCGTGCGGGAGTGGTGGGGGCGGGGTGCGAAAACGGGCGCTCACCCGGCTGACGGGCGTTCGAGGGGGAACGCTCGCTACCATGGGATCTCCGGGGCCCGACCGGGTGACCCGGACCGCGCCCGAGGAGTCCTCTTGCCAGACGAGGCCCAGTCACTGACCGCCGCCCAGCCCGAGCGGGCGAAGGGCGACGCGGCGAGCCCCGCGCCGGACACGGACGCGCAGGACATCCGTGAGGAGCCGGGCCCCCGGGCCGGCGGCGCCCATGACCGGACGGCGTCGGCGCCGTCGGAGGAGGCCCGCCCGAGGCCCTCCTCCCGCACCACCGGGCCCGCCGGCGCCAGCAGCACCAACGCCGCCCCCTCCCGCTCCGGCTCCTCCAGCCGCGTCCGGGCCCGCCTCGCCCGCCTCGGCGTGCAGCGCTCCAGCGCGTACAACCCCGTCCTGGAGCCGCTGCTGCGGATAGTCCGCGGCAACGACCCGAAGACCGAGACGGCCACCCTCCGCCAGATCGAGAAGGCCTACCAGGTCGCCGAACGCTGGCACCGCGGCCAGAAGCGCAAGAGCGGCGACCCGTACATCACCCACCCGCTCGCGGTCACCACCATCCTCGCCGAGCTGGGCATGGACCCGGCGACGCTGATGGCGGGCCTGCTCCACGACACCGTCGAGGACACCGAGTACGGCCTGGAGCAGCTGCGTCAGGACTTCGGCGACACCGTGGCCCTGCTGGTCGACGGCGTGACCAAGCTGGACAAGGTCAAGTTCGGCGAGGCCGCGCAGGCCGAGACGGTGCGCAAGATGGTCGTCGCGATGGCCAAGGACCCCCGGGTCCTGGTGATCAAGCTTGCGGACCGCCTGCACAACATGCGCACCATGCGCTACCTCAAGCGGGAGAAGCAGGAGAAGAAGGCCCGCGAGACCCTCGAGATCTACGCACCGCTGGCCCACCGGCTGGGCATGAACACCATCAAGTGGGAGCTGGAGGACCTCGCCTTCGCGATCCTCTACCCCAAGATGTACGACGAGATCGTCCGCCTGGTCGCCGAGCGCGCCCCCAAGCGCGACGAGTACCTCGCCACGGTCATCGACGAGGTCCAGGCCGACCTGCGCGCCGCCCGCATCAAGGCGACCGTCACCGGGCGGCCCAAGCACTACTACAGCGTCTACCAGAAGATGATCGTCCGCGGCCGCGACTTCGCGGAGATCTACGACCTGGTGGGCATCCGCGTCCTCGTGGACACCGTCCGCGACTGCTACGCGGCCCTCGGCACGGTGCACGCGCGATGGAACCCGGTCCCCGGCCGGTTCAAGGACTACATCGCGATGCCCAAGTTCAACATGTACCAGTCGCTGCACACGACGGTCATCGGCCCCGGCGGCAAGCCGGTCGAGCTGCAGATCCGCACCTTCGACATGCACCGCCGCGCCGAGTACGGCATCGCCGCGCACTGGAAGTACAAGCAGGAGGCCGTGGCCGGCGCCTCCAAGGTCCGCACCGACGCCCCGCGCTCCGGCGGGTCCGGCAAGGACAAGGACGCGGTCAACGACATGGCGTGGCTGCGCCAGCTCCTCGACTGGCAGAAGGAGACGGAGGACCCGGGCGAGTTCCTGGACTCGCTGCGCTTCGACCTCTCGCGCAACGAGGTCTTCGTCTTCACCCCCAAGGGCGACGTGATAGCGCTGCCCGCCGGGGCGACCCCGGTCGACTTCGCCTACGCGGTCCACACCGAGGTCGGGCACCGCACCATAGGCGCCCGGGTCAACGGCCGCCTGGTGCCGCTGGAGTCCACCCTGGACAACGGCGACACCGTCGAGGTCTTCACCTCCAAGGCCGACAACGCCGGGCCTTCCCGCGACTGGCTGGGCTTCGTCAAGTCACCGCGTGCCCGGAACAAGATCCGCGCCTGGTTCTCCAAGGAGCGCCGCGACGAGGCGATCGAACACGGCAAGGACGCCATCGCGCGGGCCATGCGCAAGCAGAACCTGCCGATCCAGCGCATCCTCACCGGCGACTCCCTGGTCACCATCGCGCACGAGATGCGCTACCCGGACATCTCCTCGCTGTACGCCGCGATCGGCGAGGGTCACGTGGCCGCGCAGAACGTCGTGCAGAAGCTGGTCCAGGCGATGGGCGGCGAGGAGGCGGCCAGCGAGGAGATCGACGAGAGCGTCCCGCCGGCGCGCAGCCGCAAGCGCCGCTCCAACGCCGACCCGGGCGTCGTGGTCAAGGGCGTCGACGACGTCTGGGTCAAGCTGGCGCGGTGCTGCACACCGGTGCCGGGCGACCCGATCATCGGCTTCGTCACCCGCGGCAGCGGCGTCTCCGTGCACCGCACCGACTGCGTGAACGTGGACTCGCTCTCCCGCGAGCCCGAGCGGATGCTCGACGTGGAGTGGGCGCCGACGCAGTCCTCGGTGTTCCTGGTCGCCATCCAGGTCGAGGCGCTGGACCGGTCCCGGCTGCTCTCCGACGTCACCCGGGTCCTGTCCGACCAGCACGTCAACATCCTGTCGGCGGCGGTGCAGACCTCCCGGGACCGGGTGGCCACCTCGCGGTTCACCTTCGAGATGGGCGACCCCAAGCACCTGGGGCACGTCCTGAAGGCCGTGCGCGGCGTGGAGGGCGTCTACGACGTCTACCGCGTCACCTCCGCCCGGCAGACCCGCTGACGCCCGACGGGGCAGCCCGTACGACGAAGCCCCCGGCCGTGGCGGCCGGGGGCTTCGTCGTACGGTCGGGCGGCCCGTCAGCCGCCGAACTCCTGGAGACCCTTGAGAGCCTGGTCCAGCAGGGCCTGACGGCCCTCCAGCTCACGCTCGAGCTTCTCCGCCCTGGCGGTGTTGCCCTGCGCGCGGGCCTGCTCGATCTGGCCGCGCAGCTTGTCCACGGCGGCCTGGAGCTGACCGGTCAGCCCCGCGGCGCGCGCCCGCGCCTCCGGGTTGGTGCGACGCCACTCGGCCTCCTCGGCCTCCTGGATCGCCCGCTCCACGGCGTGCATCCGGCCCTCGACCTTCGGCCGCGCGTCCCGCGGGACGTGACCGATGGCCTCCCACCGCTCGTTGACCGAACGGAACGCGGCCCGCGCCGCCTTGAGGTCCGTGACCGGCAGGAGCTTCTCGGCCTCGCCGGCCAGCTCCTCCTTCAGCTTCAGGTTCTCCGCCTGCTCGGCGTCCCGCTCGGCGAAGACCGAGCTGCGGGCGGCGAAGAAGACGTCCTGGGCGCCGCGGAAGCGGTTCCACAGCTCGTCCTCGTGCTCGCGCTGGGCGCGGCCCGCGGCCTTCCACTCGGTCATCAGCTCGCGGTAACGGGCGGCCGTCGGACCCCAGTCGGTCGACCCGGAGAGCGACTCGGCCTCGGCGACCAGACGCTCCTTGACCTTGCGGGCGTCCTCGCGCTGCGAGTCCAGCTGCGCGAAGTGGGCCTTGCGGCGCTTGGAGAACGCGCTGCGGGCGTGCGAGAAGCGGTGCCACAGCTCGTCGTCGGACTTGCGGTCCAGCCGCGGCAGCCCCTTCCAGGTGTCCACCAGCGCCCGCAGCCGCTCGCCGGCCGCCCGCCACTGCTCGGACTGCGCCAGCTCCTCGGCCTCGGTGACCAGCGCCTCCTTGGACTTGCGGGCATCCTCCGACTGCTTGGCCCGCTGCGCCTTGCGCTCCTCGCGACGGGACTCGACCGTCTCCGTGAGCTTGTCCAGACGCGCCCGCAGCGCGTCCAGGTCGCCCACCGCGTGATGGGCGTCGATCTGCTCGCGCAGGTGCTCGACGGCGGCCAGGGCGTCCTTCGCGGCGAGGTCGGTGGTCCGCACCCTCCGCTCGAGGAGGCCGATCTCGACAACCAGGCCCTCGTACTTGCGCTCGAAGTAGGCCAACGCCTCGTCAGGGGAGCCGGCCTGCCAGGAGCCGACCACCTTCTCGCCGTCGGCCGTACGCACGTACACGGTCCCCGTCTCGTCGACGCGGCCCCACGGGTCGCTGCTCACAGCGCCTCCTCCACATGATGCCGCGGGGGGTTTCGAGGCCCCGGGCATCCTCCACAGTTTCGTCACCGGTCAACATAGGCGACCGGCGGGTGGCCTGTCCGCATCCCGCGCGACCGAATATCGGCCCGCGGGACCGCGGCAGTGCCTAGGACTTGGTGACGGTCGCCTTGTCGAGGACCACCGTCGCGTTCGGGGCGCCGTCGCCCATGCCGGTGCTTTCGCCGGCCTTGGCGATCTTCTCCAGGACGGCCATGCTCTTGTCGTCGAGCTTCCCGAACGGCGTGTAGTTCGGCGGCAGCGGGCTGTCCTGGTAGACCAGGAAGAACTGGCTGCCGTTGGTGTTCGGGCCGGCGTTGGCCATGGCGACGGTGCCCGTCGGGTACGTGTCCTTCTTGAGGGCGTCCGACTTCAGGTTCTCGTCCTTCAGCTCGTACCCCGGACCGCCGGAACCGGTGCCCGTCGGGTCACCGCACTGGAGCACGTAGATGCCCTGGGTCGTCAGGCGGTGGCACTTCGTGTGGTCGAAGTAGCCCTTGCCGGCCAGGAACTCGAACGAGTTCACGGTGTGCGGGGCGCCCTTGGCGTCCAGCGCGACCGAGATCTCGCCGCAGGTGGTGTCCAGCGTCATCGTGTACTTCGCCGACTCGTCGATCTTCATCGGCGGCTCCTTGTCGAACTGGAGCTCCTCGACCTTGCCCTCGGCCGGCTTCTCACAGGGGTCCGGCGCCTTGCTCGGCTCGGCGCTCGGCGACGCCGAAGCGCCGGCCGCGGTGTTCTCACCGTCGTCCCGCAGGGTGCCCGTGGTGTACAGCGCGAGGCTGCCGACCAGGACCACGCCGAGGACCGACGCGATCACCGCGTTCCGCATGCGCGCCTTGCGGCGGGCGGCGGTGCGCCGCTGCTGCTGGCGCAAGAACTTCTCCCGGGCGAGCTGACGCCGCCGCTGTTCCTGGCTGACCACCGGGTCTCACTCCTCGTGCGAATCGTGCGTCGACCGGGCCGCGTGGGCCTCCTGAGCCGACCGCGTGCGTGTGCCCCGTACCGTATATGGGTTCACCGAGTAATCGGCAGCGCCGGTAGGCTGCTGACGCCAGGGTGGCCGGATGACCACCCGCCCGTATCGACACAACGAGGGACGATCGTGCTCATTGCCGGGTTCCCGGCCGGTGCCTGGGGGACGAACTGTTATCTCGTCGCCCCCGGGGCCGGCGAGGAATGCGTGATCATCGACCCCGGCCACCAGGCCGCCCAGGGAGTCGAGGAGACGCTCAGGAAGCATCGGCTCAAGCCCGTCGCGGTCGTCCTCACCCACGGACACATCGACCATGTCGCCTCGGTGGTCCCGGTGTGCGGCGCGCACGACGTGCCCGCCTGGATCCACCCGGCGGACCGGTACATGATGAGCGACCCCGAGAAGGCGCTCGGCCGGTCCATCGGCATGCCGCTCATGGGTGAGCTGGCCGTCGGGGAGCCCGACGACGTCAAGGAGCTGACCGACGGCGCGCGGCTGGAGCTGGCCGGCCTGGAGTTCTCCGTCGCGCACGCTCCCGGCCATACCAAGGGGTCGGTGACCTTCCGGATGCCCGAGGCCGCGGACGTCCCGTCCGTGTTCTTCTCCGGGGATCTGCTGTTCGCCGGCTCCATCGGACGCACCGACCTGCCGGGCGGCGACATGGACGACATGCTCGGGTCGCTGGCCCGCGTGTGCCTGCCGCTGGACGACACCACCGTCGTCCTGTCCGGCCACGGCCCCCAGACGACCATCGGCCAGGAGCGCGCCACCAACCCCTATCTGCGGCAGGTGGCCGCCGGCCCGGAGGGCTTCCAGGCCCCCCGACGAGGAATGTGACGAGAGAACACCCGTGAGCACTTTCAAGGCCCCCAAGGGCACCTACGACCTGATCCCGCCGAACTCCGCCCGCTACCTGGCGGTGCGCGAGGCCA
Source organism: Streptomyces abyssomicinicus (assembly GCF_008974245.1). GTDB lineage: Bacteria > Actinomycetota > Actinomycetes > Streptomycetales > Streptomycetaceae > Streptomyces > Streptomyces abyssomicinicus. The sequence continues at coordinate 317,079 of NZ_BBZI01000012.1, forward strand.
TCTCCGCCCCGCTGCGCAACTCCGGATACGGCTACATCGAGACGCCCGGCTTCGAGAACGTCGAGCTGTTCGCACGCGGTGTCGGCGAGTCCACCGACATCGTCACCAAGGAGATGTACGCCTTCGAGACCAAGGGCGGCGACCGTCTCGCCCTGCGCCCCGAGGGCACCGCCTCCGTGCTCCGCGCCGCGCTGGAGGCCAACCTCCACAAGGCCGGGAACCTGCCGGTGAAGCTCTGGTACTCGGGTTCCTACTACCGCTACGAGCGTCCGCAGAAGGGCCGCTACCGCCACTTCTCGCAGGTCGGCGCCGAGGCCATCGGCGCCGAGGACCCGGCGCTGGACGCCGAGCTGATCATCCTCGCCGACCAGGCGTACCGCTCGCTTGGCCTGCGGAACTTCCGCATCCTGCTCAACAGCCTGGGTGACAAGGAGTGCCGCCCCGCCTACCGGGCCGCCCTCCAGGACTTCCTGCGCGGCCTCGACCTCGACGAGGAGACCCTGCGCCGCGCCGAGATCAACCCGCTGCGCGTCCTCGACGACAAGCGGGCCGACGTCCAGAAGCAGCTCGTGGGAGCCCCGCTGCTCGAGGACCACCTGTGCGAGGCCTGCAAGGCCTACCACGAGGAGGTCCGCGAGCTGATCACCGCGGCGGGCGTCGCCTTCGAGGACGACCCCAAGCTGGTCCGCGGCCTGGACTACTACACCCGCACCACCTTCGAGTTCGTCCACGACGGCCTCGGCTCGCAGTCCGCGGTGGGCGGCGGCGGCCGCTACGACGGCCTCTCCGAGATGATCGGCGGCCCCGCGCTGCCGTCGGTGGGCTGGGCGCTCGGCGTCGACCGCACGGTGCTGGCCCTGGAGGCCGAGGGCGTGGAGCTGGACCTGCCCGCCACCACCAGCGTGTTCGCCGTGCCGATGGGCGACGAGGCGCGCCGCCTGCTGTTCGCCAAGGTCACCGAGCTGCGCAAGGTCGGCATCGCGGCCGACTTCGGTTACGGCGGCAAGGGGCTGAAGGCCGCCATGAAGGCCGCCAACCGCTCCGGCGCACGTTTCGCGATCGTGGCCGGCGAGCGCGACCTCGCCGAGGGCGTCGTCCAGCTCAAGGACATGGAGTCCGGCGAGCAGAGCGCGATCGGTGTGGGCGAGATCATCGCCGAGCTGGAGGCCCGGCTCGGCTGAGGCCCGCCGCCTCCCGCGGTTCTCCCGGGGCGTCCCCTCCACGGAGGGGGCGCCCCGTCGTGGTTCCGCGGCCCTGTGTCCGTCCCCGTGTCCGTCCTCCCCGCGCACGCCCCCGTGCCGTCCGCGCGTACGCCCCCTGTTCGTCCACGTGTGCGCCCCCGGAACGGACGTCCCCGGCGGGCGGGGCCTTCGGGGCATCCGGGCGGCCCTTGTTTACGTCAGTCCGACGGCCGCAGGGGCAGAGTGCGGCACAATGGCCGTGCCTCAACCTCTTCGATGCAGGGAATCGGTGTGATGAGCAGCATGACGACGGTCCACGACGTGCCGGCGCCCCGGACCGGGGACGACGGTCCGCGCCGACTGGGCGGCAGCCGGGGCTTCGGCGTGCTCCTGGCCATCACCGGCGCGCTCGGTGTGCTCGCCTCGTGGATCATCACCATGGACAAGTTCCACCTGCTCGAGGACCCGGACTTCACCCCGGCCTGCAGCCTGAACCCGATCTTCTCCTGCAAGAACATCATGCAGAGCGACCAGGCCTCGGTCTTCGGCTTCCCGAACCCGCTGCTGGGCCTGGTGACCTACGCCGTCGTCGTCTGCGTGGGCATGAGCGTGATCGCGGGGGCCCGGTTCCCCCGCTGGTACTGGCTCACCCTCAACGCCGGCACGCTCTTCGGCGTCGGGTTCTGCACCTGGCTGATGATCCAGTCCCTGTACGAGATCCACAACCTGTGCCTGTGGTGCATGCTCGCCTGGACCGCGACCATCGTCATGTTCTGGTACGTGACCTCGTTCAACGTCCGCAACGGCTTCCTGCCCGCCCCCAAGGGGCTGCGGACCTTCTTCGACGAGTTCACCTGGGTGCTCCCCGTGGTGCACATCGGCGTCGTCGCGATCCTGATCTTCTCGCGCTGGGGCAGCGCCCTCTGGGCCTGACCGGTCGGCCCGCCGCTCTGTCCTAGCCGTGGCTTAGGGTTTCCGTGTGGAGCCCGACCTGTTCACCGCCGCTGCCGAAGAACGCCAGGAGAAGGACCCGGCCGCCAGTCCGCTGGCGGTCCGGATGCGCCCGCGCACGCTCGACGAGGTCGTGGGGCAGCGGCACCTGCTGAAGCCCGGGGCCCCGCTGCGCCGTCTGGTCGGCGAAGGGGCCTCCGGCCCGGCCGGTCCCTCCTCGGTGATCCTCTGGGGGCCGCCGGGCACCGGCAAGACCACCCTCGCGTACGTGATCTCCAAGGCCACCGACAAGCGGTTCGTGGAACTCTCCGCGATCACCGCGGGCGTCAAGGAGGTCCGGGCCGTCATCGACGGCGCCCGCCGCGCCACCGGCGGCTTCGGCAAGGAGACCGTCCTCTTCATCGACGAGATCCACCGGTTCAGCAAGGCCCAGCAGGACTCACTGCTCCCCGCGGTGGAGAACCGCTGGGTCACCCTGATCGCCGCCACCACCGAGAACCCGTACTTCTCGGTGATCTCGCCGCTGCTCTCCCGCTCCCTGCTGCTCACCCTGGAGCCGCTCACCGACGACGACCTGCGCGGCCTGCTGCACCGCGCGGTGGCCGACGAGCGCGGGCTCGGCGGCTCGGTGGAGCTCCCCGGGGACGCCGAGGAGCACCTGCTGCGGATCGCCGGCGGCGACGCCCGCCGCGCGCTGACCGCCCTCGAGGCGGGCGCCGGCTCGGCCCTGGCCAAGGGCGAGGAGGCGATCACGCTGGAGACCCTGGAGGACTCCGTCGCCCGCGCCGCCGTGCGCTACGACAAGGACGGCGACCAGCACTACGACGTGGCCAGCGCCCTGATCAAGTCGATCCGCGGCTCCGACGTGGACGCCGCGCTGCACTACCTGGCCCGCATGATCGACGCGGGGGAGGACCCCCGGTTCATCGCCCGCCGGCTGATGATCTCCGCCAGCGAGGACATCGGCCTGGCCGACCCCAACGCGCTGCCCACCGCCGTGGCCGCCGCGCAGGCGGTCGCCATGATCGGCTTCCCCGAGGCGGCCCTGACCCTGAGCCACGCCACCATCGCGCTGGCGCTCGCCCCCAAGTCCAACGCGGCCACGACGGCGATCGGCGCCGCGCTGGAGGACGTCCGCAAGGGACTGGCCGGCCCGGTGCCCGCTCACCTGCGCGACGGGCACTACAAGGGCGCCGCCAAGCTGGGGCATGCCCAGGGGTACGTCTACCCGCACGACCTGCCCGAGGGGATCGCCGCGCAGCAGTACGCGCCGGACGCGATCAAGGACCGTGCGTACTACACCCCCACCCGCCACGGCGCCGAGGCACGGTACGCAGACGCGGTGGAGTGGACCAGGCAGCATCTCGGCCGCGGGCGGTCGTGACCGGCCCGGTCCGGAGCACTCCGCCCACGCCTGTAGACTGACCCGAAGTGCTGCGTCCCGTTGTCCGCCCCGGCGGACTCCACCAGGCGGGACATCCAGCCGGAACCCCGGACCGCGAGGTCCAGGGATCCAGGAGCGTCGCGCACCGTCGAAGGTGTCGCGGGCAGCCCACCACCGCCCCCGGTCCACGCGCCCGGGGAATCGGTCGGTGGGCCACTCGCGTGCTGCACGTATGTGCCCAGACCTGGGAGCGGCTGCCCGCCGGGTTCCTCGGAGCCCGAAGGGTTTCCCGGGCTGCGGATTGCGACCTCCCCTAACCCTGGTGAAGCCGTATTCACACAGAAACATGAGGTGTCGGTTCCATGGCGAACCAGTCCCGCCCCAAGGTCAAGAAGTCGCGTGCCCTCGGCATCGCGCTGACCCCGAAGGCCGTCAAGTACTTCGAGGCCCGCCCCTACCCGCCGGGTGAGCACGGCCGCGGCCGCAAGCAGAACTCGGACTACAAGGTCCGTCTGCTCGAGAAGCAGCGTCTGCGCGCGCAGTACGACGTGTCCGAGCGCCAGCTCGTCCGCGCCTACGAGCGTGCCTCCAAGGTGCAGGGCAAGACCGGTGAGGCCCTGATCATCGAGCTCGAGCGCCGTCTCGACGCGCTGGTCCTGCGTTCGGGCATCGCCCGCACGATCTACCAGGCCCGCCAGATGGTCGTCCACGGCCACATCCAGGTCAACGGCCAGAAGGTCGACAAGCCGTCCTTCCGTGTCCGTCCGGACGACGTCGTGCAGGTCCGCGACCGCTCCAAGGACAAGACGCTCTTCCAGGTCGCCCGCGAGGGTGGCTTCGCCCCCGACGGCGAGACCCCGCGCTACCTGCAGGTGAACCTCAAGGCCCTGGCGTTCCGCCTGGACCGCGAGCCGAACCGCAAGGAGATCCCGGTGATCTGCGACGAGCAGCTCGTCGTCGAGTACTACGCCCGCTGATCCTTCGGCTGACGTAGCACTCCGCGCCCCGGCCCGCCGTCGTGCCCTTCCGGCACGCGGCGGGCCGTCGCCGTTGCGCGGGGCCCGTCGCGCCGGCCCCGCGGCCGGTGGCCCGGGGCCCGTGGCGCGGCGGGTAATCCGGTACGGGGCCCGGCTCGTGGCGCGATAGGCTCGGGGCACGACTTTTCCGATGTCAGGGAGCGGGTGCGCAGTGTCCGGTGGAGAGGTGGCCGGGATCCTGGTGGCCGTCTTCTGGGCCATCCTGGTGTCCTTCCTCGCCGTCGCCCTGGTGAGGCTGGCCCAGACGCTCAGGGCGACGACCAAGCTGGTGGCGGACGTCACCGAGCAGGCCGTCCCGCTGCTGGCCGACGCCTCCGATGCCGTGCGCTCCGCGCAGACCCAGATCGACCGGGTCGACGCCATCGCATCGGACGTCCAGGAGGTCACGTCGAACGCGTCCGCGCTGTCGACGACCGTCGCCTCCACCTTCGGCGGCCCCCTGGTCAAGGTCGCGGCGTTCGGCTACGGCGTGCGCCGCGCGCTGAGCCGGAGCGACGCGGCGCCCGGGGCGCCGCGCCAATCCCGGCGCACCGTGATCGTGGGCCGAACCCTCCCGGCCGAGGGCCGGGCCAGCCGGACGAAGCGGAAGTAGGGACCGAACCACCGATGTTCCGTCGAGCCTTCTGGTTCTCCGCCGGCGCTGCCGCCGGTGTGTGGGCCACCACCAAGGTCAACCGCAAGCTGAAACAGCTGACCCCGGAGAGCCTCGCCGCGCAGGCGGCGAACAAGGCCGTCGAGGCCGGCCACCGGCTGAAGGACTTCGCACTCGACGTGCGCGACAACATGGCCCAGCGGGAGGCCGAACTCGGCGAGGCGCTCGGACTGCGCGCCTCGGTCGACGACGCGTCCCGCCCGGCGGCCCTGGAGCCGGGGCGGCCGGCCGGTCCGCGACCGGTCACCGCCGCGGACCACCGCAGCAACGAGAAGTACGCCAAGACGTACTCCTACAAGACGTACTCGCACAACCGGAATGAGGACCACTGATGGAGTCGGCCGAGATCCGCCGCCGCTGGCTGAGCTTCTTCGAGGAGCGCGGGCACACCGTCGTCCCTTCGGCGTCGCTCATCGCGGACGACCCGACTCTGCTGCTCGTCCCCGCGGGCATGGTGCCGTTCAAGCCCTACTTCCTGGGTGAGGTCAAGCCGCCCTTCGCGCGCGCCACCAGCGTGCAGAAGTGCGTGCGCACGCCCGACATCGAAGAGGTCGGCAAGACCACCCGCCACGGCACCTTCTTCCAGATGTGCGGCAACTTCTCCTTCGGCGACTACTTCAAGGAAGGCGCCATCAAGCTCGCCTGGGAGCTGCTCACCAGCCCCCAGGACAAGGGTGGTTACGGCCTGGAGCCCGAGAAGCTCTGGATCACCGTCTACCAGGACGACGACGAGGCCGAGCAGATCTGGCGCGACGTCGTCGGCGTGCCCGCCGAGCGGATCCAGCGCCTGGGCAAGAAGGACAACTTCTGGTCCATGGGCGTTCCCGGCCCCTGCGGCCCCTGCTCCGAGATCAACTACGACCGCGGCCCGGAGTTCGGCGTCGAGGGCGGCCCCGCCGTCAACGACGAGCGGTACGTCGAGATCTGGAACCTCGTCTTCATGCAGTTCGAGCGGGGCGAGGGCACCGGTAAGGACGACTTCCCGATCCTCGGCGACCTGCCGAGCAAGAACATCGACACCGGTCTCGGCCTCGAGCGGCTCGCCATGATCCTGCAGGGCGTGCAGAACATGTACGAGATCGACACCTCGATGGCCGTCATCGGGAAGGCCACCGAGCTGACCGGCGTCCGCTACGGCGACGCCTCCTCCTCCGACGTCTCGCTGCGCGTGGTCACCGACCACATGCGCACCTCGGTGATGCTCATCGGCGACGGCGTCACCCCGGGCAACGAGGGCCGCGGGTACGTGCTGCGCCGCATCATGCGCCGCGCCATCCGCAACATGCGCCTGCTCGGCGCCACCGGCCCGGTGGTCAAGGACCTCATCGACGTCGTCATCGCGATGATGGGCCAGCAGTATCCCGAACTGGTCACCGACCGGGAGCGGATCGAGAAGGTCGCCCTCGCCGAGGAGAACGCCTTCCTCAAGACGCTGAAGGCCGGCACCAACATCCTCGACACCGCCGTCACGGACACCAAGGCCGCCGGCGGCACGGTCCTCGCCGGCGACAAGGCGTTCCTGCTCCACGACACCTGGGGCTTCCCGATCGACCTCACCCTCGAGATGGCCGCCGAGCAGGGCCTCTCGGTGGACGAGGACGGTTTCCGCCGCCTGATGAAGGAGCAGCGGGAGCGCGCCAAGGCCGACGCCCAGGCCAAGAAGACGGGCCACGCCTCGCTCGGCGCCTACCGCGAGATCGCCGACGCCGCCGGTCAGACCGAGTTCATCGGCTACTCCCACACCGAGGGCGAGTCCACCGTCGTCGGCATCCTGGTCGACGGCGTCTCGTCCCCGGCCGCCCGGGAGGGCGACGAGGTCGAGATCGTCCTGGACCGCACGCCGTTCTACGCCGAGGGCGGTGGCCAGATCGGCGACACCGGCCGGATCAAGGCCGACTCCGGCGCCGTGATCGAGATCCGCGACTGCCAGAAGCCGGTGCCCGGCGTCTACGTGCACAAGGGCGTCGTCCAGGTCGGCGAGGTGACCCTCGGCTCCAAGGCCGAGGCCTCCATCGACCACCGCCGCCGCACCGCCATCGCCCGCGCCCACTCGGCCACCCACCTCACCCACCAGGCGCTGCGTGACGCGCTCGGCCCGACGGCCGCCCAGGCCGGCTCGGAGAACCAGCCGGGCCGCTTCCGCTTCGACTTCGGTTCCCCGGCCGCCGTCCCGACGGCCGTGATGACCGACGTCGAGCAGAAGATCAACGAGGTGCTCTCCCGCGACCTCGACGTGCGCGCCGACGTGATGAGCCTCGACGAGGCGAAGAAGCAGGGCGCCATCGCCGAGTTCGGCGAGAAGTACGGCGAGCGGGTCCGCGTGGTCACCATCGGCGACTTCTCCAAGGAGCTGTGCGGCGGCACGCATGTCCACAGCACCGCCCAGCTCGGTCTGGTGAAGCTGCTCGGCGAATCGTCCATCGGTTCCGGCGTGCGCCGCATCGAGGCCCTGGTCGGTGTCGACGCGTACAACTTCCTGGCCCGCGAGCACACGGTCGTCAACCAGCTCACCGAGCTGCTGAAGGGCCGCTCGGAGGAGCTTCCGGAGAAGGTCTCCGCCATGCTCGGCAAGCTCAAGGACGCCGAGAAGGAGATCGAGAAGTTCCGCGCCGAGAAGGTGCTCCAGGCCGCCGCCGGGCTCGCCGGGTCCGCCAAGGACGTCCAGGGTGTGGCCCTGGTCACCGGTCAGGTGCCGGACGGCACCACCCCCGACGACCTGCGCAAGCTGGTCCTCGACGTGCGCGGCCGGATCCAGGGCGGCCGGGCCGCCGTGGTGGCCCTGTTCACCGTGGCGAACGGCAAGCCGCTGACGGTGATCGCCACCAACGACGCCGCCCGCGACCGCGGCCTCAAGGCCGGCGACCTGGTCCGCGTCGCCGCCAAGACCCTCGGCGGCGGCGGTGGCGGCAAGCCCGACGTCGCACAGGGCGGCGGCCAGAACCCGGCCGCCATCGGCGAGGCCGTGGACGCCGTCGAGCGCCTCGTGGCCGACACGGCCAAGTAGCGGCGAGACGGCGGGAAGAGAGCGATCATGCGCAGAGGACGTCGGCTGGCCGTCGATGTCGGGGACGCCCGGATCGGGGTCGCCTCGTGCGACCCCGACGGGATCCTCGCCACACCGGTCGAGACGGTGCCGGGACGCGACGTCCCGGCGGCCCACCGGCGGCTCACGCAGCTCGTCGAGGAGTACGAGCCCATCGAGGTCGTGGTCGGCCTTCCCCGCTCCCTCAAGGGCGGGGAGGGCCCCGCGGCCGCGAAGGTGCGCGGCTTCACCCAGGAGCTGGCCCGGCGCATCGCGCCGGTGCCCGTCCGGCTGGTCGACGAGCGGATGACCACGGTCACGGCGAGCCAGGGGCTGCGCGCGTCGGGCGTGCGGTCCAAGAAGGGACGCTCCGTGATCGACCAGGCCGCCGCCGTCATCATCCTGCAGCAGGCACTGGAGTCCGAACGGGTCTCCGGCGCTGCGCCGGGGGAAGCAGTCGAGGTGGCCGGCTGATCGCGGTACGGTAACGTTCCGCGCGATGCGGCGCGTTCGAATGCCGTCGCACAGTAGAGGCGGCGCGGCTCCGTGCCGACCGGTGCCGGGTGACACCGCCTCGCGGCTCTAGGGGATCGATGACTGAGTATGGCCGGGGCCAAGGCTCCGAACCGTGGCATCCCGGTGACCCGTACTACGGGGACGACGGATGGGGAGGACAGCACCCGCAGGGGCAGCACCAGCACCCCCAGGGGCAGCAGTCCCCGTACGGCGGCCAGCCGCAGCAGTACCCGGAGCAGGACCCGTACGGGCAGCAGCACCAGCAGCAGTACGACGACGGCTACGGCCAGCAGCACCAGCAGCACCACCAGCAGCAGTACGGCGGTGACTGGAGCACGGGGCAGCAGCCGCAGTACGGCGCGGGCCACGACCCCTACGGCCAGCAGCAGCACCAGCAGCACCACCCGCAGCACCAACAGCACCAGAACCAGCACCCGCAGCAGCACCAGCAGCAGTACGACGACGGCTACGGGCAGCAGGGCTACGTGCAGCAGGGCGCCGGCCGGCCGGGCCCCGGTCCCGACCACACCGACTGGGACGCCGAGCCGCAGGAGGAGCAGCACCCGTTCTTCGCCGGTGGCGGCGACGAGGACGACGAGCAGGAGGAGCCGCGCGGGCGCCGTGGCCGCGGCGGCCGCTCGGACGGCGGCGGCGGCCGGTCGGACCGCAGAGGCCGTGGCGGCGGCCGCGACGAGGGCCGCAAGGGCGGCCGTGGCTGCCTGATCGCCCTGCTGGTGATCGGCGCGGTGGTCGTCGGCGGCGGCTACTACCTCTACCAGGAACGTTTCGCCGCGCCCCCGGACTACTCGGGCGACGGCAACGGCCAGGTCGTCACCATCTCCATCCCGCCGGGCTCCGCGGGCGCCGAGGTCGGCCGGATCCTCAAGGAGAAGGGCATCGTCAAGAGCGTCGACGGCTTCGTCGCGGCGCTCACCGAGAACGGCGGTGACCTCCAGGCGGGCGCGTACCAGCTCGAGAAGGAGATGTCCGCGGAGAGCGCCGTGGAGTGGCTGCTCGACCCGAAGAAGAGCCAGGCCAAGGGCGTGGTGGTCACCGAGGGCATGCGCAACGTCAACGTCTACGCGGCGATCGACAAGAAGCTCGGGCTGGACAAGGGCGCGACCCAGAAGATCGCCGAGACGAAGGCCGACGAGCTCGGCCTGCCCGAGTGGGCGGCCGGCGACGAGGACATAAAGGACCCGCTGGAGGGCTTCCTCTTCCCGGCGACCTACCCCGCCTCCGAGGACACCAAGCCCGAGGACCTGCTGAAGGACATGATCAAGCGGTCCGTCGAGGTCTACGAGAAGCACGGGGTGGAGACCGAGTACAAGAAGCACGGTCTCGACAGCCCCCTGGAACTGGTGACCGTGGCCAGCCTGGTGCAGGCCGAGGGCATCGACCACAAGGACTTCACCCAGATCGCCGAGGTCGTCTACAACCGGCTGTCCCCCCAGAACGACCAGACGGCGGGGCGGCTGGAGTTCGACTCGACGTACAACTACTTCAAGAACCAGACCGAGCTCGACATCTCGGCCCAGGACCTCCGCAACACCGATCACCCGTACAACACGCACTACGTGCGGGGCCTGCCGCCGGGCCCGATCGGCAACCCCGGTGAGGAGGCGCTCAACGGCGCGCTCAGCCCCACCGACAAGGGCTGGTACTTCTTCGTCTCGCTGGACGGGACGACGCACTTCACCAAGACCTACGAGGAGCACCTGGTCTGGGAGAGGAAGTTCCAGGACAGCCTCAAGGAGGGCGAATGACCGCCGGGCCCCGCCGCGCCGCCGTGCTCGGCTCGCCCATCGCCCACTCCCTCTCGCCCGAGCTGCACCGGGCCGCGTACGCGGCCCTCGGTCTGGACGGCTGGACGTACGAGAGGTTCGAGACCGTCGAGGAGGCCCTGCCCGGCTTCCTCGACGGACTCGGCCCCGAGTGGGCGGGGCTCTCGCTGACCATGCCGCTGAAGCGGGCCGTGATTCCGCTGCTCGACTCGGTCAGCGAGACCGCGGCGTCGGTGGAGGCCGTCAACACGGTGGTGTTCACCGAGGACGGCCGCCGGGTCGGCGACAACACCGACATCCCCGGCATGGTCGCCGCCCTGCGGGAGCGGGGCATCGAGAAGGCGGACACGGCGGCGGTGCTCGGCGCCGGCGCCACGGCGTCCTCCGCGCTGGCCGCGCTGGCGCGGATCTGCGCGGGCGAGATCACGGTGTACGTCCGCAGCGAGGCGCGCGCCGCCGAGATGCGGGAGTGGGGGGCCCGGCTCGCGGCGGACGTGCGGATCGCGGCCTGGGACGACGCCGCCGAGGCGCTGCGTGCCCCGCTGGTGATCGCCACCACGCCGGCCGGCGCCACCGACGCGCTCGCCGATGCGCTGCCGGAGCGTCCGGGGGCGCTGTTCGACGTCCTGTACGAACCGTGGCCGACCCGGCTGGCGGCGCGCTGGTCGGAGGCGGGCGGCGCGCTGGTCGGCGGGCTCGACCTGCTGGTCCACCAGGCGGTGCTCCAGGTCGAGCAGATGACCGGCCGGTCCCCGGGCCCGCTCGCCGCCATGCGGGAGGCGGGCGAACGCGCCCTCGCCGCCCGCTGACCCCGCCCCACGATCCGCCGCCCCGGAGTTTGTCCCCGCCCACGGTCGGGGGACAGGGTCCGGGGCCACCGGAGCCCCGGCCTCGCACGGGCCCCTGCCCGCGCCACCCGAGCCCTCGCCCGAGGACGCCGGAAGCACGGCCCGCCGACCCCTCGGCCGGAAACGCCCGCGAGTGCTTCCCATACGGCACCTGACGCCGGGGACGCTCGTGCCGGCACCTCGGCTCCCGCGGCACCGGAACCACCCACCTCCGGTCGCCGGGCCGGAGGCGCCGGAGGGCTTGGTTCCCGGCGCCATGCGCCGGGACGTCGGAAACCCGGCCCGGTGCCCGGGCCAGGCCTCAGGGCCGGACAGCAAGGCCCAGGCATCAGGTCAGGGGCGCCGGCCCCAGGCATCAGGCCCAGCCTCAGGCACCGGGGCGAGGGCGCCAGGGCAACGGACCGAGGACCGCCCAGGGGGCCGCGGCCCAGGACGCCCGCCTGCGCCGCGGCACGGTCCGCGGTGGCCGGTCCCGCGGTGCGGGGACGGGAGCCCGGCGGGCGGTGGGGTGCCCGCGGCGGTGGGGGTGCCCGTCGTCCACCCGGAATCCGGCGGGGGTCGAGGCGCCGGCGCCAGTGTGCGGTGGGCGGGCCACCGGTCCGCGGCCGCGAGCCCGCCGTCCGGGCGCGGATGCCCGGTGTGTCCGGCGTCTCCTCCCGTGGGACGCCGTGTCCGACCGGTGGACCGGTGGACCGTCCGCATCCCCCGGCATGGGAGGATCGGGGGCAAGGTGCGTCAGGTCAGGACCTGTGCGCGCCGTCGCCTCACCACTGGCGCGAGCAGGAGGAGCACCGTTGAGCAGGTTGCGCTGGCTGACCGCGGGGGAGTCCCACGGACCCGCACTCGTCGCGACGCTGGAAGGACTTCCGGCCGGCGTGCCGGTCACCACCGAGCTGGTGGCCGACCACCTCGCCCGCCGCCGCCTCGGCTACGGCCGCGGCGCCCGGATGAAGTTCGAGCGCGACGAGGTCACCTTCCTCGGCGGCGTGCGCCACGGCCTCTCCCTCGGCTCCCCGATCGCGGTCATGGTCGGCAACACAGAGTGGCCCAAGTGGGAACAGGTCATGTCCGCCGACCCGGTCGACCCGGAGATCCTCGCCGGGCTCGCCCGCAACGCGCCGCTGACCCGCCCCCGCCCGGGCCACGCCGACCTGGCCGGCATGCAGAAGTACGGCTTCGACGAGGCCCGCCCGATCCTGGAGCGCGCCTCCGCCCGCGAGACCGCGGCACGCGTCGCCCTCGGCGCCGTCGCCCGCTCCTACCTCAAGGAGACGGCCGGCATCGAGATCGTCTCCCACGTGGTCGAGCTGGCCTCCGCCAAGGCCCCGTACGGCGTGTACCCGACCCCCGCCGACACCGAGAAGCTGGACGCCGACCCGGTGCGCTGCCTCGACGCCGACGCGTCGAAGCGGATGGTCGCCGAGATCGACCAGGCGCACAAGGACGGCGACACCCTCGGCGGCGTCGTCGAGGTGCTGGCCTACGACGTGCCGGTCGGACTCGGCTCGCACGTCCACTGGGACCGTCGCCTGGACGCCCGTCTGGCCGCCGCGCTGATGGGCATCCAGGCCATCAAGGGCGTCGAGGTCGGCGACGGCTTCGACCTGGCCCGCGTCCCCGGCTCCCAGGCGCACGACGAGATCCTCCCCACCGAGGACGGCATCCGCCGCGCCACCGGCCGCGCCGGCGGCACCGAGGGCGGTCTGACCACCGGCGAGCTGCTGCGGGTGCGCGCCGCGATGAAGCCCATCGCCACCGTCCCCCGCGCGCTGCGCACCGTCGACGTCACCACCGGCGAGCCCACCCAGGCCCACCACCAGCGCTCCGACGTCTGCGCCGTGCCCGCCGCCGGCATCGTCGCCGAGGCCATGGTGGCCCTTGTGCTGGCCGACGCGGTGGCCGAGAAGTTCGGCGGCGACAGCGTGGCCGAGACCCGCCGCAACGTCCGGTCGTACCTCGACAGCCTGACCGTCCGATGAGTCCGGCGACCGCCGGGCCGCGCCTGGTCCTGGTCGGCCCGATGGGCGTCGGCAAGTCCACCGTGGGCGCCCTGCTCGCGGATCGGCTGGGCGTCGCCTACCGGGACACCGACGAGGACATCGTCGCCGCCGAGGGCCGCGCCATCGCCGAGATCTTCGTCGACGACGGCGAGGAGCGGTTCCGCGCCCTGGAGAAGGCCGCCGTGCGGTCCGCCCTCGCCGAGCACGAGGGCGTCCTCTCCCTCGGCGGCGGCGCGATCCTCGACGCGGACACCCGGGCGCTGCTCGCCGGCCACCCGGTCGTCTATCTGTCGATGGACGTCGAGGAGGCCGCCCGGCGCACGGGCCTGAACGTCGCCCGGCCCCTGCTCGCGGTCAACCCGCGCAAGCAGTGGCGGGAGCTGATGGAGGCCCGGCGCCACCTGTACACCGAGGTCGCCCGCGTGGTGGTCCCCACCGACGCGCGCACCCCCGAAGAAGTCGCCGAGGCGGTCCTCGACGCACTGGAGAAGGACGAAGCATGAGCACCAGCGAGGCCGTGACCCGGATCGAGGTCGCCGGAACCGCCGGCACCGAGTCCTACGAGGTCCTGGTCGGACGGCAGCTGCTCGGCGAGCTCGGCGCTCTGGTGGGCGGCAAGGCCAAACGCGTCGCCGTGATCCACCCGGAGGCCCTCGCCGACACCGGGGACGCGCTCCGCGCCGACCTGGCCGAGCAGGGCTACGAGGCCGTCGCCATCCAGGTGCCGAACGCCGAGGAGGCCAAGACCGCCGAGGTCGCCGCCTACTGCTGGAAGGCGCTGGGCCAGACCGGCTTCACCCGCACCGACGTGATCGTCGGCGTCGGCGGCGGCGCCACCACCGACCTCGCCGGCTTCGTCGCCGCCACCTGGCTGCGCGGCGTGCGCTGGATCGCCGTCCCCACCACGGTGCTCGCCATGGTGGACGCGGCCGTCGGCGGCAAGACCGGCATCAACACCGCCGAGGGCAAGAACCTGGTCGGCGCCTTCCACCCGCCGGCCGGCGTCCTGTGCGACCTGGCCGCGCTGGACTCGCTGCCGGTGCACGACTACGTCTCCGGCCTCGCCGAGATCGTCAAGGCCGGCTTCATCGCCGATCCGGTGATCCTCGACCTGATCGAGGGCGACCCGGAGGCCGCGCGCACCCCCGAGGGCCCGCACACCGCCGAGCTGATCGAGCGCGCCATCCGGGTCAAGGCCGAGGTGGTCTCCTCCGACCTCAAGGAGTCGGGCCTGCGGGAGATCCTGAACTACGGCCACACCCTGGCGCACGCCATCGAGAAGAACGAGCGCTACAAGTGGCGGCACGGCGCGGCGGTCGCCGTCGGCATGCGGTTCGCCGCCGAACTCGGCCGGGTCGCCGGGCGGCTCGACGACGCCACCGCCGACCGGCACACCGAGATCCTGCGCTCCCTCGGCCTGCCGCTGACCTACCGCTACGACCAGTGGCCCAAGCTGCTGGAGAACATGAAGGTCGACAAGAAGTCCCGCGGCGACCTGCTGCGCTTCATCGTCCTCGACGGCCTGGCCCGTCCGACCGTGCTGGAGGGCCCGGACCCGGCGGTGCTGCTCGCCGCCTACGGCGAGGTCGCCGAGTAGTCCGGAAGCCGCCGCCCTCCCCGGCCGGAGGGCACTTTCCCGCCGCCCCGCCCGTTCCCCACCAGACGGCGCGGGGCGGTACCGTTCCGAGGCCGGTACGACGGATGCGACCACGAGACGGAGTGGCAGGCGATGCAGCACGCGGTGGGGTCCGAACTGCCGCCTCCCCACGGGCCCGGGCAGGCCGCCTGGGCGGGGCAGGCGCCCGAGGCGACCGGTCAGATGCCCCTGCCCCAAGGAGGCCCGGTGCACGCGCCGGGAGCGCCCCTGGCACAGGGGGGCGTCCACCCGGTGGCCCCGGTGGCGCCCGTGCCGCCCGATCCGCGGACGGCCACCCTCGCGGTCCTGCTGATCGGCCCGGCCGGAGCCGGCAAGACCAGCGTCGCCAAGTACTGGGCCGGCCACCGCCGGGTGCCCACCGCCCACGTCAGCCTGGACGACGTCCGCGAATGGGTGCGGTCCGGCTTCGCCGACCCGCAGACCGGGTGGAACGAGCAGTCCGAGACCCAGTACCGGCTGGCCCGCCGCACCTGCGGCTTCGCCGCCCGCAACTTCCTCGCCAACGGCATCTCCTGCGTCATCGACGACGCCGTCTTCCCCGACCGCCCGGTGGTCGGCCTCGGCGGCTGGAAGCGGCACGTGGGGCCCGGACTGCTGCCGGTGGTGCTGCTGCCCGGGCTCGAGGTCGTGCTGGAGCGCAACGCCCGCCGCTCGGGGAACCGGCGGCTCACCGACGAGGAGGTCGCCCGCATCCACGGGCGGATGGCCGGCTGGTACGGCTCGGGCCTGCCCATCGTCGACAACTCCCAGCTGGACGTCCCCACCACCGCCAAGCTGCTGGACGACGTGCTGGCCCGCTCCCTGGCGGCGCCCCCGCAGTGGTGAGGCCACGGTGGTGAGGCCGCAGCGGTGAGCCCGCAGCGGTGAGGCCGCCGCGGACGCGGGCCGGGGGAGGACGCCGCCGTCCGCCCGTCGGCGCGGGGAACGCGGCGCACCCCCGACCGGCGGCGCTCAGGACGCGGTCGAACGCCGCGGAACATACGCTCGGGCCATGCCAGAGGTGTTCGCCGCCCGTCGGGCGCGGCTGAGGGAACGCTGCCACGCTGTGGGCAGCGCCGCCGCGCTGGTCACCCGCCCCGCCAACGTGCGCTACCTGGCGGGGGCGGCCCCGCCGGGCGCCGCGCTGCTGCTCGCGCCCCGCGACGGCGCCGAGGACGTGCTCCTGTGCCCGCACCCGCTGGAGGAGCAGCAGCCGGCCGGCGCCCGCGAGGGCGGCCGGCCCGACGACCTGCTGCGGATCCGCCCGCTGGGCGGCAGCCTCTCCCCGGAGGGCGGCGACGCGGCCGTGGCCGCGGCCGGGCTGGCGGCCGAGGAGGGAGCCGACTCGCTCGCGGTGGAGGAGCACCACCTCACGGTGGCCCGCCACCGCGCCATCGGCTCGGTCGCCTCCCGGCTCCGGCTCACCGACCTCGGCACCGCCGTGGAGCAGATGCGGGTGGTCAAGGACGAGGAGGAGATCGCCTGCCTGCGCGCGGGCGCGGAGATCGCCGACCAGGCGCTGGGCGAGCTGCTGGAGTCCATCCTGGTGGGCCGCACCGAACGCCACCTCGCGCTGGAGCTGGAGCGCCGCCTGGTCGACCACGGCGCCGACGGCCCGGCGTTCCCCACCTCGGTGGCCACCGGCCCGCACTCCGGACGGCCCGGCCACCGGCCCACCGACCGCCGGGTGGAGGAGGGCGACTTCCTCTCCGTCTGCATGGGCGCCGCCTACCGGGGCTACCGGTGCGAGATCGGCCGTACCTTCGTCATCGGGACCACCCCCGCGGACTGGCAGATCGAGCTCTACGACGTGGTGTTCGCCGCCCAGCGGGCGGGCCGTGAGGCGCTCCTGCCGGGCACCGAGCACCGGCAGGTGGACCGGGCGGCGCGCCAGGTCCTCGCCTCCGCCGGCTACGGCAGCGCCCTTCCCGCCCGCACCGGACACGGGGTGGGACTGGAAATCGCGGAGGACCCGCAGTTGGCCCCCGCGGCCATGGGTAAACTGGACGCTTGCGTGCCGGTCACCGTCGAGCCGGGGGTTCACCTCCCCGGTCGGGGCGGGGTCCGGATCGATGACACGCTCGTCGTGCGCCCCGAGGCGGACGGCGGACCCGAGCTACTCACCATCACGACCAAGGAGCTGCTCGCGCTGTAGCCTCCGGGCCGCGGCGCTCCTGCCCCGGGGTCGTCCACGTCAGTCCAGGAGATTCCGCAACCGTGGCTTCCACGAACGACCTCAAGAACGGCATGGTGCTCAAGCTCGAAGGCGGCCAGCTCTGGTCCGTCGTCGAGTTCCAGCACGTCAAGCCCGGCAAGGGCCCGGCCTTCGTGCGCACCAAGCTCAAGAACGTGCTCTCCGGCAAGGTCGTCGACAAGACCTTCAACGCCGGCGTCAAGGTCGAGACGGCCACCGTTGACAAGCGCGACATGCAGTTCTCGTACATGGACGGCGAGTACTTCGTGTTCATGGACATGGACACCTACGACCAGCTCATGGTCGACCGCAAGGCCGTCGGCGACGCCGCCAACTTCCTGATCGAGGGCTTCACCGCCGTCGTCGCCCAGCACGAGGGCGAGGTGCTCTTCGTCGAGCTGCCGGCCGCCGTCGAGCTGGTCGTCCAGGAGACCGAGCCGGGCGTCCAGGGCGACCGCTCCACCGGTGGCACCAAGCCGGCCACCCTGGAGACGGGTCACCAGATCCAGGTTCCGCTCTTCATCACCACCGGTGAGAAGATCAAGGTCGACACCCGCACCAGCGACTACCTCGGCCGGGTGAACAGCTAACCGTGGCTGCCCGCAATACGGCTCGCAAGCGGGCCTTCCAGATCCTCTTCGAGGCCGACCAGCGCGGCGCCGACGTGCTGTCCGTCCTCGCCGACTGGGTCCGGCACTCCCGGAACGACACCCGGCAGCCGCCGGTGAGCGAGTACACGATGCAGCTGGTCGAGGGGTACGCGGACCACGTCCGCCGGATCGACGAGCTCATCGCCCAGTACGCGGTGGACTGGACGCTGGACCGGATGCCGGTCGTCGACCGCAACATCCTGCGGCTCGGCGCCTTCGAGCTGATCTGGATGGACGAGACCCCCGACGCGGTGGTGCTGGACGAGGCGGTCCAGCTCGCCAAGGAGTTCTCGACCGACGACTCGCCCGCGTTCGTCAACGGACTGCTGGGCCGGCTGAAGGACCTCAAGCCGTCGCTGCGACGGGAAGAGGCCTGAGTCGCCCGCTCCACCACGACGCCGCATTGCCGAAGGGCCCCAGCGTGACGCTGGGGCCCTTCGGCATTTTCGTTTCTGCACGCGCGTGCCGCGCCGGGTTCCGCCCGGCCCGTGGTGGCGGGGAGGGCCTCAGCTCTCCTCGTGGGCGACCGCGCGGCGCGCGTCCGCGTCGAGCACGCCCCAGCTGATCAGCTGCTCGGTCAGCACCGAGGGGGACTGGTCGTAGATCACGGCCAGGGTACGCAGGTCGTCCTGGCGGATCGACAGCACCTTGCCGTTGTAGTCACCGCGCTGGGACTGGATCGTCGCCGCGTAGCGCTGCAGCGGGCCGGCCTTCTCCACCGGCACGTGCTGGAGGCGCTCGAGGTCGAGGACCAGCTTCGGCGGGGGCTCGGCGGCGCCGCCCGGCGTGGTGCCGGGGAGCAGCTCCTGGACGGGGACGCCGTAGAAGTCCGCCAGCTCGGCGAGGCGCTGCACCGTCACGGCGCGGTCCCCGCGCTCGTAGGAACCGACCACGACGGCCTTCCAGCGGCCCTGGGACTTCTCCTCCACACCGTGGAGGGACAGACCCTGCTGGGTGCGGATGGCCCGGAGCTTGGCCCCGAGCTGCTTTGCGTATTCGCTGGACATAAAGCTCCCGGACAGTCGGCGGCACGTGCGGTCAGCGGCGCTTTCACGGGGCGTGCCGCACGGTTGGTAACTCACTGTAAGGTTACGCAGCGTTACTCTGCCCCGTCAAGCGGAATGGTCCGGACCGACGGTTCGATGATCGGTTCGCCAGGTTGCTCCGAAAGGGTGAGCCTGCGGGTGAATCCGCGGAGGGGCGGGGGGTGAGCTGGGCCGTTTGCGGGCCTGTTAGGGTAGAGGGCGTAAACACGACGTCCTTTAAAGTCCGTCCCGTGAGGCGGAGAAGGGGGTCCTTTTCGTATGGACACGAACAGCTCCGCGTCAGCGGCGCAGGGGGCCGACGCACGTGCCGTGCTCGAGGCCCAGGACATCGCGCGGGTTCTGACCCGCATCGCGCACGAGATCGTCGAACGCGCCAAGGGCGCCGAGGACGTCGTGCTGCTCGGCATCCCGACCCGGGGCGTCTACCTCGCACGGCGGATCGCCGACAAGCTCGAGGAGATCACCGGGCGGAAGATCCCCGTCGGCTCCCTCGACATCACCATGTACCGCGACGACCTGCGGCTCCAGCCGCCGAGAGCGCTCGCCCGCACCGAGATCCCCGGTGACGGCATCGACGGCCGCCTGGTCGTCCTCGTCGACGACGTGCTCTTCTCCGGCCGCTCGGTCCGCGCCGCGCTCGACGCGCTGAACGACATCGGCCGCCCGCGAGCGGTGCAGCTCGCGGTCCTCGTCGACCGCGGCCACCGCGAACTGCCGATCCGGGCCGACTACGTCGGCAAGAACCTCCCCACGTCGCTGCGGGAGACGGTCAAGGTCCAGCTCGCCGAGGAGGACGGTCGTGACACCGTGCTGCTCGGCACCAAGCCGGCCTCCCAGGGCCAACGGCAGTAGACCCGCCGGCGTACCCGCGCCACCGGGGTACGCACACGCGTCCGCGCCTGCCCGAAATCTCCCAGATGATCCTTCCCACGGAGCCTGCCCGATGAAGCGCCACCTCATCTCGGCCGCCGACCTGACCCGCGACGACGCCGTCCACATCCTCGACACCGCCGAGGAGATGGCACGGGTCGGCGACCGCACGGTCAAGAAGCTTCCCGCCCTGCGCGGCCGCACCGTCTGCAACCTCTTCTTCGAGGACTCGACCCGCACCCGGATCTCCTTCGAGGCCGCCGAGAAGCGGCTGTCCGCCGACGTCATCAACTTCGCCGCCAAGGGATCCAGCGTCTCCAAGGGCGAGTCCCTCAAGGACACCGCCCAGACGCTGGCCGCCATGGGCGTGGACGCGGTGGTCATCCGCCACAGCGCCTCCGGCGCCCCCTACCGCCTGGCCACCTCCGGCTGGATCGACGCCCCGGTGATCAACGCCGGCGACGGCACCCACCAGCACCCCACCCAGGCCCTGCTGGACGCCTTCACCATGCGCCGCCGCCTGATCGGTCCCGACGCCGGCCTCGGCCAGGACCTCACCGGCAAGCACGTCACCCTGGTCGGCGACGTCCTGCACAGCCGGGTCGCCCGCTCCAACGTCGACCTGCTGCACACGCTCGGCGCCCACGTCACCCTGGTCGCCCCGCCCACCCTGCTGCCCGTCGGCGTGGAGACCTGGCCCTGCGAGGTCTCCTACGACCTCGACTCCGCCCTCCCCAAGGCCGACGCGGTGATGATGCTCCGCGTCCAGCGGGAGCGGATGAACGCCGCCTTCTTCCCCACCGAGCGCGAGTACTCCCGCCGCTACGGGCTGGACGGCGAACGGATGGCGAAGATGCCCGACCACGCCATAGTGATGCACCCCGGCCCGATGGTCCGCGGCATGGAGATCACCGCGGAGGTCGCCGACTCCGAGCGCTGCACCGTCACCGAGCAGGTCGCCAACGGCGTCTTCACCCGGATGGCCGTCCTGTACCTGCTGCTCGGCGGCAACGCCAACGAGCCCACGCCCAGCCAGTAACACCCGCACCGAGGAAAGGCAGAACCCATGAGCAAGACCCTGATCCGCGGTGCGCGCGTGCTCGGCGGAGACCCGCAGGACGTGCTGATCGACGGCACGACCGTCGCCGCCGTCGGCACCGGCCTGGACACCGAGGGCGTCGACACGGTGGTCGAGGCCGACGGCAAGGTCCTCCTGCCGGGCCTGGTCGACCTCCACACCCACCTGCGCGAGCCCGGCCGCGAGGACTCCGAGACGGTCCTCACCGGCACCCGCGCCGCCGCCAAGGGCGGATACACCCAGGTGTTCGCCATGGCCAACACCTTCCCCGTCGCCGACACGGCCGGCGTGGTCGAGCAGGTCTACCGGCTCGGCCAGGAGCACGGCTACTGCGACGTGCAGCCCATCGGCGCCGTCACCGTGGGCCTGGAGGGCGAGAAGCTCGCCGAGCTCGGCGCCATGCACGAGTCCGCGGCCGGCGTCACCGTCTTCTCCGACGACGGCAAGTGCGTCCACGACGCGGTGATCATGCGCCGCGCCCTGGAGTACGTGAAGGCCTTCGGCGGCGTCGTCGCCCAGCACGCCCAGGAGCCCCGGCTGACCGAGGGCGCCCAGATGAACGAGGGCGTGGTCTCCGCCGAACTCGGCCTCGGCGGCTGGCCGGCGGTGGCCGAGGAGTCGGTCATCGCCCGCGACGTCCTGCTCGCCGAGCACGTCGGCTCCCGCGTCCACATCTGCCACCTGTCCACGGCAGGCTCCGTCGAGATCGTCCGCTGGGCCAAGTCCCGCGGCATCGACGTCACCGCCGAGGTCACCCCGCACCACCTGCTCCTCACCGACGAGATGGTGCGCAGCTACAACCCGGTCTACAAGGTCAACCCGCCGCTGCGCACCGAGCGCGACGTGATGGCCCTGCGCGAGGCGCTGGCCGACGGCACCATCGACATCGTCGCCACCGACCACGCCCCGCACCCGCACGAGGACAAGGACTGCGAGTGGGCCGCCGCCGCCATGGGCATGGTCGGCCTGGAGACCGCCCTGTCCGTGGTGCAGGAGACCATGGTGGAGACCGGGCTGCTGGACTGGGCCGGCGTCGCCGACCGGATGTCCGCCGCGCCCGCCCGGATCGGGCGGGCCCAGGGGCACGGCCGCCCGGTGGCCGTCGGTGAGCCCGCCAACCTCGTCCTGGTCGACACCGCATACCGTGGAGACGTGGACCCCGCGGGCTTCGCCTCCCGCAGCCGCAACACCCCCTACGAGGGCCGTGAGCTGCCGGGCCGTGTCACCCACACGTGGCTGCGGGGCAAGGCCACCTACTCCGACGGGAAGCTCGCGTGACGTCCTCCAGCCCCCTCCTCCTCGTACACCTCGCCGCCGAGACCGAACGCAGGTCGGCCGAGGTCACCAACTGGCCGGGCCGTATCGCCGCGGTCATCGGCCTCGCCCTGTTCGTCGCGCTCGTCTACTGGCTGATGCGCGAAGGCTGGAAGTGGCGGAGCACCCTCCAGGGCGACCTGCCCGAACTGCCACAGGCCCCCGAGCCGGCGGGCGAGCCGGAGCTGACGCTCACCGGCCGCTACCACGGCTCCACCACCGCCCACCAGTGGCTGGACCGCATCGTGGCCCGCGGCCTGGGCACCCGGAGCCGGGCCGAGCTCACCCTCACCGACGCCGGACTGGCCGTCGGCCGCCCGGGCGCGGACGACTTCTTCGTCCCGGCCGGCCGGCTGCGCGAGGCCCGGCTGGACAAGGGCATCGCCGGCAAGGTCCTCACCGAGGGCGGACTGCTGGTGGTGACCTGGGAGCACGGCGACCGGCTGATCGACTCCGGATTCCGCTCCGACCGATCGGCCGAACACACCGAGTGGGTCGCCGCCCTCAACGACATGATCGAACAGCACAAGAAGCAGACGGAAGGCGCACGATGACGACCTCCACCAGGGGAGCCAAGGCTCCCGCAGTACTCGTCCTGGAGGACGGCCGGATCTTCCGCGGCCGCGCCTACGGGGCCGTGGGGGAGACCTTCGGCGAGGCCGTCTTCTCCACCGGCATGACCGGCTACCAGGAGACCCTCACCGACCCGTCGTACCACCGCCAGGTGGTCGTCATGACGGCGCCGCACGTCGGCAACACCGGCATGAACGAGGAGGACCGCGAGTCCCACCAGATCTGGGTGGCCGGCTACGTGGTCCGTGACCCCGCCCGGGTGCCCTCCAACTGGCGCTCCACCCGCACCCTCGACGACGAGCTCGCCGACCAGGGCGTCGTCGGCATCAGCGGCGTCGACACCCGCGCCCTCACCCGCCACCTGCGCGAGCGCGGCGCGATGCGCGTCGGCATCTTCTCCGGCGAGACCGTCGCCTCCGACGACGCCATGCTGGCCAAGGTGCGCGATGCCGCCCCGATGAAGGGCGCCAGCCTCTACGAGGAGGTCGCCACCACCGAGGCGTACGTCGTCCCGGCGCAGGGGCCCGGCGGCGAAGCCCTGCCCATCGGCAGCGCGAAGTTCACCGTGGCCGCGATCGACCTCGGCATCAAGGGCATGACGCCCTACCGGATGGCCGAGCGCGGCATCGAGGTGCACGTCCTGCCCGCCACCGCCACCCTCGACGACATCTACGCGGTGAACCCGGACGGCGTGTTCTTCTCCAACGGCCCCGGTGACCCGGAGACCGCCGAGCACCCCGTCGAGCTGATGCGGGGCGTCCTGGAGCGCTCCACCCCGCTGTTCGGCATCTGCTTCGGCAACCAGATCCTCGGCCGGGCCCTCGGCTTCGGCACCTACAAGCTGAAGTACGGCCACCGCGGCATCAACCAGCCGGTCCAGGACCGCACCACCGGCAAGGTCGAGGTCACCGCCCACAACCACGGATTCGCCGTCGACGCCCCGCTCGACAAGGTCTCCGACACCCCCTACGGCCGCGCCGAGGTCTCCCACGTCTGCCTCAACGACGACGTCGTCGAAGGCCTGCGGCTCCTCGACCGGCCCGCGTTCAGCGTCCAGTACCACCCCGAAGCGGCAGCGGGTCCCCACGACGCCGCCTACCTGTTCGACCGCTTCGCCGCTTTGATGAACAACAGCCTCATGGAGGGCCAGCGTGCCTAAGCGCACCGATATCCAGTCCGTCCTGGTCATCGGCTCCGGCCCGATCGTCATCGGCCAGGCCGCGGAGTTCGACTACTCCGGCACCCAGGCATGCCGCGTCCTCAAGTCCGAGGGCCTGCGCGTCGTCCTGGTCAACTCGAACCCTGCGACGATCATGACCGACCCGGAGATCGCCGACGCCACCTACGTCGAGCCGATCACCCCCGAGTTCGTCGAGAAGATCATCGCCAAGGAGCGCCCCGACGCCCTCCTGCCCACCCTCGGCGGCCAGACCGCGCTCAACACCGCGATCTCCCTGCACGAGAACGGCGTCCTCGCGAAGTACGGCGTCGAGCTGATCGGCGCCAACGTGGAGGCCATCCACAAGGGCGAGGACCGCGAGCAGTTCAAGGTCGTCGTCGAAGAGGTCCGCAAGAAGATCGGCCACGGCGAGTCCGCCCGCTCGGTCATCTGCCACTCCATGGACGACGTCCTCTCGGGCGTCGAGACGCTCGGCGGCTACCCCGTCGTGGTCCGCCCCTCCTTCACCATGGGCGGCGCCGGCTCCGGCTTCGCCCACGACGAGGAGGAGCTGCGCCGCATCGCCGGCCAGGGCCTCACGCTCTCCCCGACCACCGAGGTCCTCCTGGAGGAGTCCATCCTCGGCTGGAAGGAGTACGAGCTGGAGCTGATGCGCGACAAGCACGACAACGTCGTGGTCGTCTGCTCCATCGAGAACTTCGACCCGATGGGCGTCCACACCGGCGACTCCATCACCGTCGCCCCGGCGATGACCCTCACCGACCGCGAGTACCAGGTACTGCGCGACATCGGCATCGCCGTCATCCGCGAGGTCGGCGTCGACACCGGTGGCTGCAACATCCAGTTCGCGGTCAACCCCGCCGACGGCCGGGTCATCGTCATCGAGATGAACCCCCGCGTCTCCCGCTCCTCCGCGCTGGCCTCCAAGGCCACCGGCTTCCCGATCGCCAAGATCGCCGCCAAGCTGGCCGTCGGGTACACGCTGGACGAGATCCCCAACGACATCACCGAGCAGACCCCGGCCTCCTTCGAGCCGACGCTCGACTACGTCGTGGTCAAGGCGCCCCGCTTCGCCTTCGAGAAGTTCCCCTCCGCCGACTCCACCCTCACCACCACCATGAAGTCGGTGGGCGAGGCCATGGCCATGGGCCGCAACTTCACCGAGGCCCTGCAGAAGGCCCTGCGCTCCCTGGAGAAGAAGGGCAGCCAGTTCACCTTCACCGGCGAGCCGGGCGACAAGGACGAGCTGCTGCGCGAGGCCGTGAGGCCCACCGACGGCCGGATCAACACCGTGATGCAGGCCATCCGGGCCGGCGCCACCCAGGAGGAGGTCTTCGAGTCCACGAAGATCGACCCCTGGTTCGTCGACCAGCTCTTCCTGATCAAGGAGATCGCCGACGAGCTGGCCGCCGCCTCCGAGCTCACCCCCGAGCTGCTCGCCGAGGCCAAGCGCCACGGCTTCTCCGACCAGCAGATCGCCGAGATCCGCGGCCTGCGCGAGGACGTCGTCCGCCAGGTCCGGCACGCCCTCGGCGTCCGCCCGGTCTACAAGACGGTCGACACCTGCGCCGCCGAGTTCGCCGCGAAGACCCCGTACTTCTACTCCTCCTACGACGAGGAGAACGAGGTCGCCCCCCGCGAGCGCGCCGCCGTGATCATCCTGGGCTCCGGCCCGAACCGCATCGGCCAGGGCATCGAGTTCGACTACTCCTGCGTCCACGCCTCCTTCGCGCTCAGCGACGCCGGCTACGAGACGGTGATGGTCAACTGCAACCCGGAGACCGTCTCCACCGACTACGACACCTCCGACCGGCTCTACTTCGAGCCGCTCACCCTGGAGGACGTCCTGGAGATCGTCCACGCCGAGCAGCAGGCGGGCCCCGTCGCCGGCGTGATCGTCCAGCTCGGCGGCCAGACCCCGCTGGGCCTGTCCCAGGCGCTCAAGGACAACGGCGTGCCCGTGGTCGGCACCTCCCCGGAGGCGATCCACGCCGCCGAGGACCGCGGCGCCTTCGGCCGCGTCCTCGCCGAGGCCGGCCTGCCCGCCCCCAAGCACGGCACCGCCACCACCTTCGCCGAGGCCAAGAAGATCGCCGACGAGATCGGCTACCCCGTCCTCGTCCGCCCGTCCTACGTGCTCGGCGGCCGCGGCATGGAGATCGTCTACGAGGAGTCCCGCCTCGAGGCCTACATCTCCGAGTCCACCGAGATCTCCCCGGACCGCCCGGTCCTGGTCGACCGCTTCCTCGACGACGCGGTGGAGATCGACGTCGACGCCCTCTACGACGGCACCGAGCTCTACCTCGGCGGCGTCATGGAGCACATCGAGGAAGCCGGCATCCACTCCGGCGACTCGGCGTGCGCCCTGCCCCCGATCACCCTCGGCGGCTACGACATCAAGCGGCTGCGCGCCTCCACCGAGGCCATCGCCAAGGGCGTCGGCGTCCGCGGCCTGATCAACATCCAGTTCGCGCTCGCGGGCGACATCCTCTACGTCCTCGAGGCCAATCCCCGCGCCTCGCGGACCGTGCCCTTCACCTCGAAGGCCACCGCGGTGCCGCTGGCCAAGGCCGCCGCCCGCATCTCGCTCGGCGCCACCATCGCCGAGCTGCGCGCCGAGGGCCTGCTGCCGAGGACCGGCGACGGCGGCGACCTGCCGCTGGACGCGCCGATCTCCGTCAAGGAGGCCGTGATGCCGTGGTCGCGCTTCCGCGACGTGCACGGCCGCGGCGTGGACACCGTCCTCGGTCCGGAGATGCGCTCCACCGGCGAGGTCATGGGCATCGACTCGGTCTTCGGCACCGCCTACGCCAAGTCGCAGGCCGGCGCCTACGGCCCGCTGCCCACCAAGGGCCGCGCGTTCATCTCGGTCGCCAACCGGGACAAGCGCTCGATGATCTTCCCGGCCCGCGAGCTGGCCGGCGCCGGCTTCGAGCTGCTCGCCACCTCCGGAACCGCCGAGGTGCTGCGCCGCAACGGCATCCCCGCCACCGTGGTGCGCAAGCAGTCCGAGGGCGAGGGCCCGGGCGGCGAGAAGACGATCGTCCAGCTGATCCACGACGGCCAGGTCGACCTCATCGTCAACACGCCGTTCGGCACCGGCGGCCGCCTCGACGGCTACGACATCCGCACCGCCTCCGTGGCCCGCGGCGTCCCCTGCCTCACCACCGTCCAGGCGCTCGCCGCCGCGGTCCAGGGCATCGACGCCCTCACCAAGGGCGACGTCGGAGTCCGATCCCTCCAGGAACACGCGGAACAGCTGACCGCGTCGCGCGGACAGTGACCGACGAGGGGGACACCGGAAACGGTGTCCCCCTCTTCATGAGGAGTTCATGAGGAGCCTTTCGATGTACTCGCTTTTCTTCCGCCTCGTCTTCCGCCGCATGGACCCCGAGCGCGCCCACCACCTCGCCTTCCGCTGGATCCGGCTGGCGGCCCGCGTCCCCGTGCTGCGCACGTTCCTCGCCGCCTGGCTCGCCCCCCGGTACACCGAGCTGCGCACCGAGGCGTTCGGCCTGCGCATGCACGGCCCGTTCGGCCTGGCCGCCGGCTTCGACAAGAACGCCGTCGCCATCGACGGCATGGCCATGCTCGGCTTCGACCACGTCGAGATCGGCACCGTCACCGGAGAGGCCCAGCCCGGCAACCCGAAGAAGCGCCTCTTCCGGCTGGTCGCCGACCGCGCGCTGATCAACCGGATGGGCTTCAACAACGACGGCTCCGCCGCCGTCGCCGCCCGCCTCGCCGCCCGCCGGCCGGTCTTCAAGCCGGTCGTCGGCGTCAACATCGGCAAGACCAAGGTCGTCCCCGAGGAGGAGGCCGCCGCCGACTACGTGAAGTCCGCCGAGCGGCTCGCCCGCCACGCCGACTACCTGGTCGTCAACGTCTCCTCGCCCAACACCCCCGGCCTGCGCAACCTCCAGGCCACCGAGGCGCTGCGCCCGCTGCTCACCGCCGTCCGCGAGGCCGCCGACCGCACGGTGCCCGAGCGCCGGGTCCCGCTGCTGGTGAAGATCGCCCCCGACCTCGCCGACGAGGACGTGGACGCCGTCGCCGACCTCGCCGTCGAGCTGGGCCTGGACGGCATCATCGCCACCAACACCACCATCGCCCGCGCCGGACTGGGCCTGAGGTCGTCGCCCGCCGTGGTGCAGGAGACCGGCGGCCTGTCCGGCGCGCCGCTCAAGCAGCGCTCCCTGGAGGTGCTGCGCCGCCTCTACGCCCGGGTCGGCGACCGGATCACCCTGGTCGGCGTCGGCGGCGTCGAGACGGCGGAGGACGCCTGGCAGCGCATCCTGGCCGGTGCCACGCTGGTGCAGGGCTACAGCGCCTTCATCTACGAGGGCCCCTTCTGGGCCCGCTCGATCCACCAGGGCCTGGCCCGGCGCCTGCGCCAGAGCCCGTACGCCACCCTCGCCGACGCGGTCGGCGCGGGTGTGAAGGCCGACGAGGACAAGGAGAAGGCCGTATGACCCCCACCGAGCCCTTCGGCGCCCGGCTGCGCCGCGCCATGGATGAGCGCGGGCCGCTCTGCGTCGGCATCGACCCGCACGCCTCCCTGCTCGGCTCCTGGGGCCTGGCCGACGACGTCGCCGGGCTGGAGCGCTTCAGCCGCACCGTGGTGGAGGCGCTGGCCGGCCGGGTCGCCGTCCTCAAGCCGCAGATCGCCTTCTTCGAGCGCTTCGGCTCCCGCGGCCTCGCCGTGCTCGAGAAGTCCGTCGAGGAGGCCCGCGCCGCCGGCGCCCTGGTGGTGATGGACGCCAAGCGCGGCGACATCGGCTCCACCATGGCCGCCTACGCCGAGTCGTTCCTGCGCAAGGACGCCCCGCTGTTCTCCGACGCCCTGACCGTCTCCCCGTACCTCGGCTACGGCTCGCTGAAGCCGGCCATGGACCTGGCCCGGGAGAACGGCGCCGGGCTGTTCGTCCTGGCGCTCACCTCCAACCCCGAGGGCGGCGAGGTCCAGCACGCCGTGCGCGCCGACGGCCGCAGGGTCGGCGCCACCATGCTGGCGCACCTCGCCGAGGAGAACGCGGGGGAGGAGCCGCTCGGCTCCTTCGGCGCGGTGGTCGGCGCCACGCTCGGCGACCTGTCCTCCTACGACCTGGACATCAACGGCCCGCTGCTGGCCCCGGGTATCGGCGCGCAGGGGGCGACCCCAGCGGACCTGCCGCGCGTCTTCGGCGCGGCGGTGCGCGCGGTCGTGCCCAACGTCAGCCGCGGCGTGCTGCGCGAGGGCCCGTCGACCGGCGCGCTGCGGGACGCGGCGCAGCGCTACGCGGACGAGATCCGCGCCGCCGTGGCGGGCTGAGGGCACGCCGGGACACACGGTCCGCCGCGGGGAAGGCCCCCCGCGGCGGACGCGCTCCATCCGTATGTCCGCCTCCTGAGGCGCGAAACCGCTCCGGTTTGTCGTAAATGTCGGCCGTGATCGAGCCGCTGGCGAGTCTGACCAGGACTTTTCCGTCGTTCTCGCTGACTCTCGCTGTCCGGACCGCTAGTCTCCGACCAGAGCCACAGGCCAACTGTGGTGTGTGGCTCACCAGGTGTGGGGCAAGCAGGTTCCTCACCGGTCCGTATCCGACAGTTCGACATCCGAGGTGACGTAGGCGTGGCTCTTCCGCCCCTTACCCCCGAACAGCGCGCAGCCGCGCTCGAAAAGGCCGCCGCGGCTCGCCGGGAGCGGGCCGAGGTCAAGAATCGACTCAAGCACTCCGGCGCCTCCCTTCACGAGGTCATCAAGCAGGGCCAGGAGAACGACGTCATCGGCAAGATGAAGGTCTCCGCCCTGCTCGAGTCGCTGCCGGGCGTGGGCAAGGTCCGCGCCAAGCAGATCATGGAGCGGCTCGGCATCTCCGAGAGCCGCCGGGTGCGTGGCCTGGGCTCCAACCAGATCGCTTCCCTGGAGCGGGAGTTCGGCGGCGCCGCCTCCTGAGTCCCGGCCTGCCCGGGATTACTGGAATAATCGGCGCATGGCTGCAACACCCCGGGGGACGACCACCCCCGTCCCCCAGGACGTACGTCCGCGTCTGACCGTGCTCTCCGGCCCCTCCGGGGTCGGCAAGAGCACGGTCGTCGCCCATATGCGCAACGAGCACCCCGACGTGTGGCTCTCCGTCTCGGCGACCACCCGCAAGCCCCGACCGGGCGAGCAGGACGGTGTCCACTACTTCTTCGTCACCGACGAGGAGATGGACAAGATGATCGCCAACGGCGAGCTGCTCGAGTGGGCCGAGTTCGCGGGCAACCGCTACGGCACACCGCGCGCCGCCGTGATGGAGCGGCTGGAGGCAGGCAGCCCCGTGCTGCTGGAGATCGACCTCCAGGGCGCGCGCCTGGTGCGCGAGTCCATGCCGCAGGCCCAGCTGGTGTTCCTCGCGCCGCCGTCCTGGGAGGAGCTGGTGCGCCGGCTCACCGGGCGCGGCACCGAGTCGCCGGAGGTCATCGCACGCCGGCTGGAGGCCGCCAAGGTCGAACTTGCCGCCGAGCCGGAGTTCGACGTGACGCTGGTCAACACCGCCGTCGACGCCGTGGCCCGCGAGCTGCTGACGCTGATGGGCGCCGTCTGACGCACCTCACCGGCCCCTCCCGCGAGGGGCCGGTCCGAGGTACGCTGCGCGGATCGCCCGGCCGCGCGGCTATACTCCGGGGTGTCGGCCGGACGCGCATGTCCAGAACGTGCACGCCGGCACGCGGCAGGTCCAGGACCTGCCCGGCGGTCGGGAGGACCGTCGTAGGGGCGGACACCCGGTGCCCGCCAACCCCGCCGGAGCGATCCGGGCGGGAGTGCTTCCAGATCTCATTCACCCTTATCGGAAGGTCAGAGCGTGTCCTCTTCCATGACCGCGCCCGAGGGCATCATCAACCCGCCGATCGACGAGCTCCTCGAGGCCACCGACTCGAAGTACAGCCTGGTCATCTACGCGGCCAAGCGTGCCCGCCAGATCAACGCGTACTACTCGCAGCTCGGTGAGGGCCTCCTCGAGTACGTGGGCCCGCTCGTCGACACCCACGTCCACGAGAAGCCCCTCTCGATCGCCCTGCGCGAGATCAACGCCGGTCTGCTCACCTCCGAGGCCGTCGACGGCCCGGCGACGGACCCCACGCGCTGAGGCGCCGGCTCCCACGGAGCCACCCGCTTCCAGCGGCACAGTCAGCGACCACAGGCCCGGCAGTGACCTGCCGGGCCTGTGGTCTGCCCGTTCGCCGGGAACTCCTTTCCGGGACGGATCCCGGGTCCCCGTAGGCTCGGAGTACGCAGCCAGTCACTTCAGGGAGAGACACGGTGGGAACGACGGTGCACGAGACGGACGGCCGGCCGCGGATCGTCCTGGGCGTCAGCGGCGGCATCGCCGCCTACAAGGCCTGCGAACTGCTGCGGCGGTTCACCGAGTCCGGCCACGACGTCCGGGTGGTGCCCACCGCCTCCGCGCTGAACTTCGTCGGCGCGCCCACCTGGTCCGCGCTCTCCGGCCACCCGGTCTCCGCCGAGGTGTGGGAGTCCGTGCACGAGGTGCCGCACGTGCGCATCGGGCAGCACGCCGACCTGGTCGTCGTCGCCCCTGCCACCGCCGACATGCTGGCCAAGGCCGCCCACGGCCTCGCCGACGACCTGCTCACCAACACGCTCCTCACCGCCCGCTGCCCGGTGGTCTTCGCGCCGGCCATGCACACCGAGATGTGGGAGCACCCGGCCACCCAGGAGAACGTGGCGACGCTGCGCCGCCGCGGCGCGGTGGTGATCGAGCCGGCCGTGGGGCGGCTCACCGGCGTGGACACCGGCAAGGGGCGCTTCCCCGACCCGGTGGAGATCTTCGAGGTCTGCCGCCGGGTCCTGACCCGCGGTCCCGCCCCGGCCGACCTGGCCGGACGCCATGTGGTGATCAGTGCCGGCGGCACCCGCGAGCCGCTGGACCCGGTCCGTTTCCTCGGCAACCGGTCCTCCGGCAAGCAGGGTTACGCCCTCGCCCGCACCGCCGCCGCCCGCGGCGCCCGGGTCACCCTGGTCGCCGCCAACACCGCCCTGCCCGACCCGGCGGGGGTCGACGTGGTCCGCGTCGGCACCGCCGTCGAGCTGCGCCGGGCCGTGGTGGAGGCGGCCCGGGACGCCGACGCCGTGGTGATGGCCGCCGCCGTCGCCGACTTCCGGCCGGCCGCCTACGCCGAAGGCAAGATCAAGAAGAAGGACGGGCAGGACCCGGAACCGGTCGCCCTGGTCCGCAATCCGGACGTGCTGGCGGAGATCTCCGCCGGGCGGGCCCGCACCGGCCAGGTCGTGGTCGGCTTCGCCGCCGAGACCCACGACGTGGTGGCCAACGGCCGGGCCAAGCTCAGGCGCAAGGGCTGCGACTTCCTCGTCGTCAACCAGGTGGGGGAGAACCTGACCTTCGGGTCGGAGGAGAACGAGGCCCTGGTGCTCGGCGCCGACGGCGGCGAGACGCCGGTGCCGCACGGTCCCAAGGAGGACCTGGCCGACACCGTGTGGGACCTGGTCGCCGGCCGCCTGGCCGGATGACCGGATCGGTCGAGGGCCCCGGGCCCACCGGCGGCCCGCCCGGAGGGCGGCGCCGGGGAGTCCCGGGGCGGTCCGGGGGAGAATGACCCGGATGTCCTCGTCCGTCCAGCCGCTCTCCGCCCGTAGGGTGAGATCGGTGGCCCGCCAGACGGGCAGGACCGACTAGACTGTGCCGGACGTCCGGGCGCAGCCCCGATTCGTCGCCAAGAATTCAGCCAGCAGCCGCTGCAAACCCAGGGAGCGTTGTGTCCCGTCGCCTGTTCACCTCGGAGTCCGTGACCGAGGGTCACCCCGACAAGATCGCTGACCAGATCAGCGACACCATTCTCGACGCGCTGCTGCGCGAGGACCCGACCTCCCGGGTCGCGGTCGAGACGCTGATCACCACCGGCCTGGTGCACGTCGCCGGCGAGGTCACCACCAAGGCCTACGCCCCGATCCCGCAGCTGGTGCGCGACAAGATCCTCGAGATCGGGTACGACTCCTCCAAGAAGGGCTTCGACGGGGCCTCCTGCGGCGTGTCGGTCTCCATCGGCTCGCAGTCCCCCGACATCGCCCAGGGCGTGGACGCGGCCTACGAGGCCCGCGTCGAGGGTGACGAGGACGAGCTCGACAAGCAGGGCGCGGGCGACCAGGGCCTGATGTTCGGCTACGCCTCCGACGAGACGCCGACCCTGATGCCGCTGCCGGTCTTCCTCGCGCACCGCCTGTCCAAGCGCCTGTCCGACGTGCGCAAGAACGGGACCATCCCCTACCTGCGCCCGGACGGCAAGACCCAGGTCACCATCGAGTACGACGGCGACAAGGCGGTCCGTCTGGACACCGTGGTCGTCTCCTCGCAGCACGCCTCGGACATCGACCTGGACTCGCTGCTCACCCCGGACATCCGCGAGTACGTGGTGGAGCCGGAGCTGAAGGCGCTCTCCGACGACGGCATCAAGCTGGAGACCGAGGGCTACCGCCTGCTGGTCAACCCGACCGGGCGGTTCGAGATCGGCGGCCCGATGGGTGACGCGGGTCTCACCGGCCGCAAGATCATCATCGACACCTACGGCGGCATGGCCCGCCACGGCGGCGGCGCCTTCTCGGGCAAGGACCCGTCCAAGGTGGACCGCTCGGCCGCGTACGCGATGCGGTGGGTCGCCAAGAACGTCGTCGCGGCCGGTCTCGCCTCGCGCTGCGAGGTGCAGGTCGCGTACGCGATCGGCAAGGCCGAGCCGGTGGGCCTGTTCGTCGAGACCTTCGGCACGGAGAAGATCGACGTCGAGAAGATCCAGTCCGCGATCTCCGAGGTCTTCGACCTGCGGCCCGCCGCGATCATCCGCGACCTGGACCTGCTGCGCCCGATCTACTCCCAGACGGCCGCCTACGGCCACTTCGGCCGCGAGCTGCCCGACTTCACGTGGGAGCGGACCGACCGCGTGGACGCGCTCAAGGAGGCGGCGGGGGTGTAGTTCCCCCCGGCGCCGCACGGCCGAGGCCCGGCACCCCGTTCCGACGGGGTGCCGGGCCTCGGCCGTGCGGCCGTCCGTTCGCCCCGCACGGCACGGCACGCTGTCCGAGCCCGGTGGAACAATGGCGGCGTGAGCAGCGAAGAGACCCCTGGGGAGGGCGGCGCGCAGGGTGCGCCGCCCGAGCAGCTCGCGCTGATCCGGGAGAGCGTGCGCGAGGCGAAGGAGAAGGCGCCCCGGGCCAAGCCGCGGACCTGGCGTGGCGCCGCCGTCGCGGAACGCCTCCCCGTCGCCCGCGTCCTCGTCGACAAGGGTGTCCTGCACCTCGACCGCTACTTCGACTACGCCGTCCCGGCGGAGCTGGACGCCGACGCGCGTCCCGGTGTCCGCGTCCGGGTCCGCTTCGGCGCCGGCCGCAACCGTGTGCGCGGCGGCCGGCGCGAGGGCGGCGGCCTGGTCGACGGCTTCATCGTGGAACGGCTCGCCGAGTCCGACTACAGCGGCCCCCTCGCCGCCCTCGCCCAGGTGGTGTCGCCCGAGCCGGTCCTCGGCCCCGACCTGCTCGCGCTGTGCCGCGCCGTCGCCGACCGCTACGCCGGCAGCCTCGCCGACGTGCTGCAGCTCGCCGTCCCGCCCCGCAACGCCAAGGCGGAGGGCGCCCCGTCGCCGGAGCCGCTGCCGCCGCCCCCGGCGCCCGCCCCCGGTCCGTGGAGCCGCTACGAGCAGGGGCCGGCGTTCCTGGAGAGCCTGGCCGCCGGCGGCGCCCCGCGGGCCGTCTGGAACGCTCTGCCCGGCCCCGCCTGGAGCGAGGAGATCGCCCGCGCGGTGGCCGCCACGCTGGCCTCCGGCCGGGGCGCGCTGGTCGTCGTCCCCGACGGCCGCACCGCCGCCCGCGTCGACGCCGCCCTCGCCGCCCTGCTGGGCGAGGGCCGCCACGTCCTGCTCACCGCCGACGCCGGGCCGCAGAAGCGGTACCGGCAGTGGCTCGCCGTGCGGCGCGGCGCGGTGCGCGCGGTGGTCGGCACCCGGGCCGCCATGTTCGCCCCGGTCCGCGACCCCGGCCTGGTCGTGATCTGGGACGACGGCGACGACAGCCACAGCGAGCCGCACGCGCCCCAGCCGCACGCCCGCGAGGTGCTGGAACTGCGGGCCACGCACCACCGCTGCGGGTTCCTGCTCGGGGCGTGGAGCACCACGGTGGAGGCCGCGCAGCTCGTGGAGAGCGGCTGGGCGCGGCCGCTGGTGGCGGACCGGGCGCTGGTGCGGGCCGCCGCGCCACTGGTGCGGACCGTGGGCGACCAGGACCTCGCCCGTGACGAGGCGGCGCGGGTCGCCCGGCTGCCCACCCTGGCCTGGCAGGCCGCCCGCGAGGGGCTGCGGCACGGGCCGGTGCTGGTGCAGGTGCCGCGGCGCGGCTACTTGCCCCGGCTGGCCTGCGCGGGCTGCCGGGCGCCCGCGCGCTGCAGGCACTGCGCGGGCCCCCTGGAGGGGCAGGACGAGACCCGGCTGGCCTGCGGCTGGTGCGGGCGCGCCGAGCCGGAGTGGCGCTGCCCGGAGTGCGGGGCGTTCCGGCTGCGCGCCAGCGTCGTGGGGGCCCGGCGGACCGCCGAGGAACTGGGGCGGGCGTTCCCCTCCGTGCCGGTGCGCACCTCCGGGCGCGAGCAGGTGCTGGACACCGTGCCGGGGACGCCGGCGCTGGTGGTGTCCACGCCGGGGGCCGAACCGGTGGCCGAGGGCGGCTACGCGGCCGCGCTGCTGCTCGACGGCTGGGCCATGCTGGGGCGCCAGGACCTGCGCTCCGACGAGGAGGCGCTGCGGCGGTGGATCGCGGCCGCGGCGCTGGTGCGGGGGCAGGAGGCCGGGGGAGCGGTCGTGGTGGTCGCCGAGCCGACGCTGCGGCCGGTGCAGGCGCTGGTGCGGTGGGACCCGGTGGGGCACGCGCTGCGTGAACTGTCCGAACGGGCCGAGCTCGGGTTTCCGCCGGTGTCGCGGATGGCGGCGGTGTCCGGGCCGCCGGAGGCGGTCGCGGAGTTCCTCACGGGGGCGGAGCTGCCGGCCGAGGCGGAGGTGCTGGGGCCGGTGCCGCTGCCGGTCACTCCCGCGGGGCGGGCGGTGCGGCGGGGGGCGCCGCCGCCGGGGGAGATCTGGGAGCGGGCCCTCGTCCGGGTGCCGCCCGGGCGGGGGGCGGTGCTCGCCACCGCCCTCAAGACCGCCCAGGCCGCCCGCATGGCCCGCGGCGGCGCCACCCCCGTCCGCCTCCGCATCGACCCCCCGGACATCGGCTGACCCGCGCCGCCTGGCCCCCGCGGTACCGCCCGGCCGTTCCACCGCGCGGTGCGCAGCCCAGGTCCTCCCGTGCTGCGGGCAATCGTGCCGCTGGGGCGATGGTGGTGCCCCCTGCTCGAGCGAAGTCGAGAGCTTGGGGGCTTGGGAAGGGGGCAGGTCGGGGGATGAACAGTGCTGTCCGCCCGGGCCCGGGCTTGGGCGCGCCGCTGTGAGGTTACGTGTGTACGCCACCGCGGGCTTGCGCGTGGTGGAGGGGAACCGCTTGCCGCGGAGGCTGGGGCCTGCGCCCGCCCGTGCCGCCCCCTGGGCGGCCCAGCCGCCCGCAGGGGCAGGGGGGTAGGCCTGCGCCCGCCCTCCCCTGCGCCCGCAGGGGGTGAGGCGTGCGTCCCCCCTCGCCCAAGGTCTCGGCTCGTTCGAGCAGGGGACCCGTTGACCTCTGGTGGCCCGGCCGCCCGCAGGTCGGGAGGGGCGGCCGGGCACGGGGTGTCGGTGCGGTCAGGTGCCGTTGCGCGGCGAAGGGAAGGGGGTGGGGCGGTCGGGGAGGGGCTGGCGGGCCGCCGGGACCGTGGGGACGGCGGGCGGGTCGCCCTGCGCGGAGGGCTGCTGCCGGGCCTGACGCTCCGCCTCGGCCGCCGCCTGCTGCGCCGCCCGCCGCGCCCCGTACCGCCGGTGCACCGCCTGCTTGGTGACCCCCAGCGCGGAGCCCACCGCGTCCCACGAGAACCCCAGCGACCGGTCGAAGTCGACCGCCGCCGTGACCAGCGTCTCGACACTGTCGCGCAGCTCCTGCGCGAGACGGACCGTCGGCGCCGGCGCCCGTCCGTAGACGACGAATCCGGCGGAGGAACCCGTGCGCCGCGGGCGGTAGACGTTCCCGAGCTGGGCGGTGAGCGTACGCAGCGCGTCCACCTGCCGGCGGACCCGCTCGATGTCCCGTACCAGCAGGTGCAGGCTGGCCCGAGCCTGGGCGTCGTGGGTTGCGTGGTCGGCCATGAACAAGCCTCTCGAACCGGCGATGAAAGGATCGGCCGCGGCGATGGCGGCCCGTTGTGGTCAACTCTCCTTTGACCAACGCGCCCGACCCCCGGGGGGTCACGGTCGCGGGGGCGCTCGGTGCCCGCCGCGCGCCCTGGAGGCGCCGCACACGCGGTCGCCCCACCGCGTCGCCCGGGACCTCCCGCGGCCTCCTAGACTGGTGCGCCGCCCGCATCCCCGCCCCGAGAGGCCCTACGCCACCCATGAAGCTCGTCTTCGCAGGCACCCCCGAGGTCGCCCTCCCCGCCCTGGACGCACTGATCGCCTCCGGACGGCACGAGGTGGCCGCCGTCGTCACCCGTCCCGACGCGCCCGCGGGGCGGGGCCGCCGGCTGGTGGCGAGCCCGGTGGCCGAGCGGGCCGAGGAGGCCGGCATCGAGGTGCTCAAGCCCGCCTCCCCGCGCGACGAGGCGTTCCTCGCCCGGCTGCGGGAGATCGCCCCGGACTGCTGCCCGGTGGTGGCCTACGGCGCCCTGCTGCCCCGCGTCGCCCTCGACGTCCCCGCCCACGGCTGGGTGAACCTGCACTTCTCGCTGCTGCCGGCCTGGCGCGGCGCCGCCCCCGTGCAGCACGCCGTGATGGCCGGCGACGAGATCAGCGGTGCCTCCACCTTCCTGATCGAGGAGGGCCTGGACTCCGGCCCGGTCTACGGCACCCTCACGGAGCAGGTCCGCCCCACCGACACCGCCGGAGACCTGCTCACCCGGCTCTCGCTGGCCGGCGCCGGACTGCTGGCCGCCACCATGGACGGCATCGAGGACGGCGCCCTCGAGCCGGTCCCGCAGCCCGCGGACGGCATCAGCCTGGCACCGAAGATCACGGTGGAGAACGCGCGCGTCGACTGGGCAGCCCCCGCCCTGCGCGTGGACCGGGTGGTGCGCGGCTGCAACCCCGCGCCCGGTGCCTGGACCACCTTCCGCGGCGAGCGGCTGAAGCTGACCCAGGTCGCCCTCGTCGCCGACCGGACCGACCTGGCGCCCGGCGAGATCGCGGCCGCCAAGAACAACGTGTACGTCGGGACCGGCTCGCACGCCGTCGAGCTGGTGTGGGTGCGCCCCCAGGGCAAGAAGCCGATGCGCGCCGCCGACTGGGCGCGCGGCGCGCGGATCACGGCCGGGGAGACGCTGGGCGGCTGAGACCGGGCCGGGGCCGGGGCGGGCGGGGGCCGGGCGGGGCGGCACCGGCGGGACGTAGTCTGGGGAGGTATCACCCCTTCCTCGAAGCCCTGAAGCGTCGAGCCCCGAGCCCGAGTCCCGCCCGAGCCTTGAGCCCAGCCCCGAGCCTTGAGCCCCGAGCCTTGAGCCCCGAGCCCCGATGTCTTCGAAGCCTCGATCTCTGCGATCCGGAGCACCTTTTTCGTGAGCGACCCCTCCCGCCGGCCCCGCAAACCGGCCAAGCCGTACCGCCGGCCCCAGAAGGACCCGGTCCGCATCCTCGCCTTCGAGGCGCTGCGCGCCGTCGACGAGCGGGACGCGTACGCCAACCTGGTCCTGCCGCCGCTGCTGCGCAAGGCCCGGGAGAAGGACGGCTTCGAGGGCAGGGACGCCGCTCTCGCCACCGAACTGGTCTACGGCACTTTGCGCCGCCAGGGCACCTACGACGCGATCATCGCCGACTGCGTCGACCGGCCGCTGCGCGAGGTGGACCCGCCGGTGCTCGACGTGCTCGCGCTCGGCGCGCACCAGCTGCTCGGCACCCGGATCCCGCCGCACGCCGCGGTCTCGGCCACCGTCGAGCTGGCCCGGGTGGTGCTCGGCGACGGCCGGGCCAAGTTCGTCAACGCGGTCCTGCGCAAGATCGCGCGGCAGGACCTGGACGGCTGGCTGGAGCGGGTCGCCCCGCCCTACGACGAGGACCCCGAGGACCACCTCGCGGTGGTCCACTCCCACCCGCGCTGGGTGGTCTCCTCGCTGTGGGACGCGCTCGGCGGCGGCCGGGCCGGAGTGGAGGAACTGCTGGCCGCGGACAACGAGCGGCCCGAGGTGACACTGGTGGCGCGCCCCGGGCGGGCCACCGCCGCGGAGCTGCTGGAGTCGCTGGGCGAGGACGCCGCGGCGCCCGGGCGCTGGTCCCCGTACGCGGTCCGGCTCACCGAGGGCGGCGAGCCCGGCGCGGTCGAGGCGGTCCGCGAGGGCCGGGCCGGCGTCCAGGACGAGGGCAGCCAGCTGGTCGCCCTGGCCCTGGCCAACGCGCCGCTGGAGGGCCCCGACAAGGCGTGGCTGGACGGCTGCGCGGGTCCCGGCGGCAAGGCCGCGCTGCTCGCCGGACTGGCCGCCGGGCGCGGCGCCGTGCTGCTCGCCTCCGAGAAGCAGCCGCACCGCGCCGGACTGGTGGCGCGGGCCCTGGAGGGCAACCCCGGTCCGTACCAGGTGATCGCCGCCGACGGGACGCGGCCGCCGTGGCGGCCCGGCTCCTTCGACCGGGTGCTGATGGACGTGCCGTGCACCGGCCTGGGCGCGCTGCGGCGCCGGCCGGAGGCGCGGTGGCGGCGCAGGCCCGAGGACCTGGACGGGTTCGCCCCGCTGCAGCGGGCGCTGCTGCGGACCGCGCTGGACTCGGTGCGGGTCGGCGGCGTCGTCGGCTACGTGACCTGCTCGCCGCACCTGGCCGAGACCCGTGCCGTCGTCGACGACGTCCTCAAGCAGCGCGACGGCGAGGCGGAACTGCTCGACGCGCGGCCCCTGCTGCCCGGCG
Source organism: Streptomyces abyssomicinicus (assembly GCF_008974245.1). Classification (GTDB taxonomy): domain Bacteria; phylum Actinomycetota; class Actinomycetes; order Streptomycetales; family Streptomycetaceae; genus Streptomyces; species Streptomyces abyssomicinicus. The sequence continues at coordinate 356,976 of NZ_BBZI01000012.1, forward strand.
TGCCGGACCTCGGCGACGGGCCCGACGTGCAGCTCTGGCCGCATCTGCACGGCACCGACGCCATGTACCTGGCACTCGTGCGCCGCCTCGCGTGACGTCCGGGCGCGGGGCGCGGCCCGGACCGCGCCCCGCCCGGGTGCCCGGGCGGAAATCAGGAGGCACCCGGATGCCCCCGAAAGGTCTGCTCCATGGCAGGCTGTGGGCATGGCCGTGCAGATCAACCCGAGCATCCTCTCCGCCGACTTCGCGCGTCTCGCAGACGAGGCGGAGGCTGTCGCGGGAGCCGACTGGCTCCACGTCGACGTGATGGACAACCACTTCGTGCCCAACCTGACCCTCGGCGTGCCGGTGGTCGAGTCCCTGGCGCGGGCGACCGACACTCCGCTGGACTGTCACCTGATGATCGAGCAGCCGGACCGCTGGGCCCCGCAGTACGTGGAGGCCGGGGCCGGATCCGTCACCTTCCACGTGGAGGCCGCCGCCGCGCCGGTCCGGCTGGCGCGGGAGATCCGCGCCAAGGGCGCCCGCGCCTCCATGGCGCTGCGCCCGGCCACGCCGATCGAGCCCTACGAGGACCTGCTCCCCGAGCTCGACATGCTGCTGATCATGACGGTCGAGCCGGGCTTCGGCGGCCAGGCGTTCCTCGACATCATGCTGCCGAAGATCCGCCGCACCCGTGAGCTGATCTCCAAGCACGGCCTCGAACTGTGGCTGCAGATCGACGGCGGTGTCTCGGCGTCCACCATCGAGCGCTGCGCCGAGGCGGGCGCGGACGTGTTCGTGGCGGGCTCCGCGGTGTACGGCGCCGAGGACCCGGCCGAGGCGGTCCGCGGGCTGCGGGCGCAGGCGGAATCGGCCACCGCCTCCGCGTCCTGGGCGTGCGCCCACTGAGCGAAGGCCACCGCGCACGGGCGGGAGCCAGGCCAACAGAACGTGAACGACGCCCTTAGAGGCGGACCCGTCCTGCCACATCTGCAAGGATGGACGGCAGGTCCAAGATGTGAACAGCAGTGAGGAGAGCGCCGTGTCGGGTATGTCGGCGGGCCGGTCAGCCATGCGGATGGGACCCGCTGAGCTGGTGCAGGCGGCGGCCATGGCCCGCCGCTTCTACCTCGAGGGGAAATCCAAGATCCAGATCGCCGAGGAGTTCGGCGTGAGCCGCTTCAAGGTGGCGCGGGTCCTGGAGACCGCCCTCGAGAGGGACCTCGTGCGGATCGAGATCCGTGTCCCGGCCGAACTGGACGCCGAGCGCTCCGACGCGCTCCGTGCCCGGTACGGCCTGCGGCACGCCGTCGTGGTCGAGTCCCCCGCCGAGGCCCAGGACTCCCCGGACCCGGAGAACCTCGGCGAGGTCGCCGCGGACCTCCTCGGTGAGCTGGTCGACGAGGGGGACGTCCTGGGGCTGGCCTGGGGCCGGTCCACCATCCACATGGCGGTGGCGCTCAACAAGCTGCCGCAGTGCACGGTGGTCCAGCTGACCGGCGTCTACGACGCCGGGACCGCCGAGCGCGGCTCGGTGGAGGCGGTGCGGCGCGCCGCCCAGGTGTCGGGCGGCGACGCCCACCCCATCTACGCGCCGATGCTGCTGCCCGACGCCGCCACCGCGGCCGCGCTGCGCAACCAGACCGGAATCGCCCGGGCCTTCGAGTACTTCGACAAGGTCACCGTCGCCTGTGTCTCCATCGGCTCGTGGGACCCGGGCGTGTCCACGGTGCACGACATGCTCAGCGACGAGGAGCGGGAGCACTACGCCTCGCTGGGCGTCGCGGCGGAGATGTCGGCGCACCTCTTCGACGCGCAGGGCCGGCGGGTCGGCCGGGACCTGGGCGAACGGTGCATCACGGTGAAGGCGGAGCAGCTGCGCCGGATCCCCGAGGTGGTCGCCATCGCCGGAGGCGCCCGCAAGGGCGCCGCGATCGACGCGGTGCTGCGGTCCGGCCTGGTCACCAGCCTGGTGACCGACACCTCGGCCGCCGACTACCTGCTGACCGCGGGTCCGGCGCCCACCCCCGCCCTCAACCGGGCGGACCCGGACGGCATGTGACGTCCTCCCGTCCCGTCCGGAGAACCCGGTCGGTGTTCCGACGGCCCGCGCTCCGGCGCGGGCCGTTCGCGTTCTCCGGGGCGGCCGCCGCTACCCCGGCCGAAGCGGATCCATTCCCCCCGCGGCGGGTTGGCGACTTTGGGCCAGCACCGCCCGGAAGGCGCATTCCATTCTTGTGCAGTCATGCACATGATCGAAGAATGGCCCGGTTGCCGGGCCCAAGACTGCCCGGCTTCGGCGTTCCGTCACTCAGCACGACTGCAGCAAGTCGGGGCGGGAGATCCCCGCCGCACGTGGGATGGAGACCTGTTGAGACCGAACCGGAGACCGTTCAGAGCCGCTCTCGTGGCCCTGACGTCCATGGCACTGCTGCCCCTCGGCGCCCTCGCCGCCGCCGCGCCGGCGGCGGCCGCCGACGAGAGCCTGCCGGCCAAGGCCGAGAAGAAGGTCCTCGAAGAATTCGAGGACGGGGGGAAGACCACCTTCTGGGTGAACCTCGGGCAGGACGCGGACCTGACCAGGGCCAACAGGCTCACCGGCAAGTCCGCCCGCGGCGCCGAGGTGCTGCGGTCCAAGAAGGAGACCGCGAAGGAGAGCCAGGCCGACGTCCTCTCGATCGCCAAGGAGAACGGCGCGGAGGCCCGCTCGTTCTGGATCATCAACACGGTCCAGGTAACCGCCACCGAGGCGGTGGCGAAGAAGATCGCGGAGCTGCCCGAGGTCGAGTCGATCAGGGCCGACCGGGAGATCAAGCTCGACGAGCCCATGAAGGGCGAGCGGCAGAACACCGTCTCCGGCGTCGAGTGGAACATCGACGCCGTCAACGCCCCCGACGTCTGGGCGGACCACGGGGTCCGCGGCGAGGGCGTCGTGGTCGCCAACGTCGACAGCGGCGTCAACCACACCCACGCGGCCGTGGCCGGCTCCTACCGCGGGAACAACGGCGACGGGACCTTCAGCCACGACTACAACTGGTTCGACCCGGCCGCCGTCTGTGCCGGCGGCACCCCGTGCGACAACAACGGCCACGGCACCCACACCATGGGCACCATGGTCGGCGACGACGGAGGCGCCAACCAGATCGGCGTGGCCCCCGGTGCCACCTGGATAGCCGCCAAGGGCTGCGAGTCCAACTCCTGCTCCGACGCCTCCCTGCTGGCCTCCGGCGAGTGGATCGTCGCCCCGACCGACCGCGCCGGCGACAACCCGCGGCCGGACCTGGCGCCCGACGTGGTGAACAACTCCTGGGGCGGCAGCGGCTTCGACGACTGGTACCAGGAGATCGTCGACGCCTGGCGCGCGGCGGGCATCTTCCCCGCGTTCTCCAACGGCAATTCCGGCTCCTCCTGCAACACCTCGGGGTCGCCGGGCACCTACATCTCCAGCTACTCCACCGGCGCCTTCGACGTGAACGGCACCATCGCCACGTTCTCGTCCCGCGGCCCCGGCGAGGCCGGCACGGTCAAGCCGAACATCGCCGCGCCCGGCGTCAACGTCCGCTCCTCCATTCCGGGCGGCTACAGCAGCTACAACGGCACCTCCATGGCCTCCCCGCACACCGCGGGCGCCGTCGCCCTGATCTGGTCGGCCTCGCCCCAGATGCTCGGTGACGTCGAGGCCACCGAGGCCCTGCTCGACCAGACGGCCGTCGACACCGAGAACCTGCAGTGCGGCGGCACCGCCGAACGCAACAACGTGTTCGGCGAGGGCAAGCTCGACGCGTTCGCCGCGGTCGAGAACGCGCCGCGCGGCGCGGTGGGCTCCCTGTCCGGCACCGTGACCTCCGGCGGCGAGCCGGTGGCCGGCGCGCGGATCGTCGTGGACGGACCCATCGACCGCTCCGTCACCTCCGGCGCGGACGGCGGCTACCAGCTGCCCGTCCTGTCGGTCGGCGAGTACACGCTGACTGCCTCGAAGTACGGCTACCTGAACGGCACCGCCCAGGTCACCGTCACCGAGGGTGCCACCGCCTCCGCCGCGATCGAGATGGACCAGGCCCCGTCCTCCACCGTCTCGGGCACCGTCTCCTCCTCCGAGGGCCCAGTCGCCGGCGCCACCGTCTCCTTCGCGGACACCCCGGTCTCCGCCACCACGGAGGAGGACGGCACGTACTCCGCCGTCATCCCCAACGGCGACTACACCGTCGAGGCCGTCTCCTCCTCCCTCTGCCTGTCCAAGGCCACCGAGGAGATCACCGTCGGCGACGACCTGACGCTCGACATCACCCTGCCCGCCCGCAAGGACTCCTTCGGCATGGCGTGCTCCACGGGCTCCGCCGACTGGGTCGCCGGCGACACCCCGCTGGCCCTCACCGGCGACGACGCGGTGGCCGCGGTGACCCTGCCGTTCTCCTTCCCGCTGTACGGCACCCGGTACGCCTCCGGCCACGTCAACACCAACGGCGTGCTGACGTTCGGCGGCAGCTCGACCGCCTACTCCAACGTCGCCCTCCCGGCGTCCGCCGCCCCGAACGCGGCCCTCTACCCGTTCTGGGACGACCTGGCCGTCACCGCCACCGGCTCGGTCCACACCAAGTCCTACGGCGAGGCCCCGAACCGCAAGTTCCTGGTGGAATGGCGCGACGTCGCCCCGCGCGGCACCACCACCTACTTCTCCTTCTCGGTGGAGGTCAGCGAGAGCGGCGACATCACCTACCGGTACAAGGACGTCCCGGAGGGCAACGCCCGCCTCCAGGGCAACAGCGCCACCGTCGGCATCGAGAACGCCAACGGCACCGTCGCCCTCCAGTACTCGTACAACCAGGCGGTGCTCAAGGACGGCCTGAGCATCACCTTCCGCGACACCAGCGCCCGGATCCAGGGCGTGGTCACCGACGCCAACGACGGCCTGCCCGTCGACGGCGCCACGGTCGAGGCCGGCGGCGTCACCGCGGTCACCGGTGCCACCGGCGGCTACACCCTGCGGGTTCCCGAGGGGGAGACCAAGGTCGTCGTCCAGGCTCCCGCCTACGGCACCTTCGAGAAGACCGTCGACGTCGGCCCCGGCGAACTGGTCGAGGTCGGCGCCGCCCTCACCACCGGCGACGTCAGCGCCTCCGTCGACAAGCTCGACGTCGTCGTCCCGCTGGGCGAGGACCGCGAGCGGAGCCTCGGGCTCGGCAACGACGGCTCGGCGACGGACTTCACGGTGACCGAGAACGCGGACTGGCTGACCCTGGACGGCGCCGCCGGCACCCTCGCCAAGGGCGCCCGGGCCGAGGTCGGCCTCGCCGTCTCCACGGAGGGCCTGACCGCCGGCCAGGTCTACACGACCGAGGTCACCGTCCACTCGCTCTCCGGCCGGGCCCCCGAGGTCACCGTTCCGGTCACCCTGGTGGTGCCGGGCTACAGCAGGGCGCTCGACGCCGGAGCCGCCACCGCCCCGGGCAAGGACTCCGACGGCGCCTCCTGGACCGCGGACCGTGAGTACAAGGCCGGTTCCTACGGCTGGGTCGGCAGGTCCACCGTCAGCCGGATCTCCGGCGGCATCGCGGGCACCGTGGACGACGCCCGCTTCGCCACCGCCCGCGAGGGCGCGCTGGAGTACCGCTTCGACGACGTGGTGGACGGCGTCTACGAGATCGAGGTGGACCTCGCGGAGATCGGCGGCAAGGCCCCCGGCAAGCGCGTCTTCGACGTGATGGCCGAGGGCAGGACCGTCGTGGACAACGTCGACATCGCCCTGGAGACCGGCCAGCGGACCGCGCTCACCAAGACCTTCCAGGTCACGGTGACCGACGGCCAGCTGAACCTGCGCTTCGTCGCCGGTGAGGGCAAGACGCTCGTCAACGCGCTGAAGGTCACCGAACGCCCCGACCTGAGCTGATGCGACGACCCTGGGGCCCGTCCCACCGCAGCCGGCGGCGGGGCGGGCCCCAGGGCGTACGCGGTGTGGGAGAGGAGAAAGCGGATGGAAGCACACGGGGGCCACGCCGGAGGCCTGGACTCGCAGATCCTGCGCATGCTGCTCGACGGCTACACGGACACGACGGTCGCCCTGCGCCTGGGCGTCGGGCGGCGGACGGTGCAGCGGCGGATCCGGCAGATGATGGACACCGCGGGCGTCAACACCCGCATCCAGCTCGGCTGGCACGCCAGGGAGCACTTCCCGCTCCTCGACCCCTGCCGGCCCGCACCCACTCCTGGTAGGAACGTACAAGGCTGAGGGACGCGGTTCCGGATGATCCGCCTCTGGTTCCCCCGGCACCCGCCGGGGGAACCTGAAGTACGTGCCTTTTTCCCTCGGCGGTCCACGCCGCAGGGCCGTATCTTGTGTTTTCGGGATGTGCACGTGCGATTCCTCAACGACGTCCAGCCGACGTACGACCTCACCTACGACGACGTCTTCATGGTTCCGAGCCGCTCCTCCGTCGGCTCCCGTCAGGCCGTCGACCTCTCCTCGCCGGACGGCACCGGCACCACGGTTCCGCTGGTCGTCGCCAACATGACCGCCGTCGCCGGCCGCCGCATGGCGGAGACCGTCGCCCGCCGCGGCGGGCTGGTGGTCATCCCCCAGGACATCCCGATCGAGGTCGTCACCGAGGTCGTCGGCTGGGTCAAGAGCCGCCACCTGGTGCTGGACACGCCCATCGTGCTCTCCCCGCACCAGACCGTCGCCGACGCGCTCGCCCTGCTGCCCAAGCGCGCGCACAACGCCGGCGTGGTCGTCGACGCCGAGTACAAGCCGGTCGGCGTGGTCACCGACCGCGACCTCTCCGGCGTCGACCGGTTCACCCAGCTGGCCCAGGTCATGTCCCGTGACCTGCTGCTGCTGGACGCCGGCATCGACCCCCGCGAGGCGTTCAACACCCTCGACTCCGCCAACCGCCGCTACGCCCCCGCGGTCGACGCCGAGGGCCGCCTGGCCGGCATCCTCACCCGCAAGGGCGCGCTGCGCGCCACCCTGTACACCCCCGCCGTCGACGGGCAGGGCCGGCTCCGCGTGGCCGCCGCCGTCGGCATCAACGGCGACGTCGCGGGCAAGGCGAAGCAGCTGCTCGACGCCGGGATCGACACCCTGGTCATCGACACCGCGCACGGCCACCAGGAGTCGATGATCGGCGCCGTCCGCACCGTCCGGGCGCTCGACCCGAAGGTGCCGGTCGTCGCCGGCAACGTCGTCTCCGCGCAGGGCGTGCGCGACCTGATCGAGGCGGGCGCCGACATCGTCAAGGTGGGCGTCGGCCCGGGCGCCATGTGCACCACCCGGATGATGACCGGCGTGGGCCGCCCGCAGTTCTCCGCCGTCCTGGAGTGCGCCGCCGAGGCGAGGAAGCACGGCAAGCACGTCTGGGCCGACGGCGGCGTCCGCCACCCGCGCGACGTGGCGATGGCCCTCGCGGCCGGCGCGTCCAACGTGATGATCGGCTCCTGGTTCGCCGGCACCTACGAGTCCCCCGGCGACCTCCAGCAGGCCCCCGACGGGCGGCTCTACAAGGAGTCCTTCGGCATGGCCTCGGCCCGTGCGGTGGCCAACCGCACCTCCGAGGAGTCCGCCTACGACCGCGCCCGCAAGGGCCTGTTCGAGGAGGGCATCTCCACCTCGCGGATGTTCCTCGACCCGGCGCGGCCGGGCGTGGAGGACCTGCTCGACTCGGTCGTCGCGGGCGTCCGCTCCTCCTGCACCTACGCGGGCGCGGGCGACCTGGCGGAGTTCGCCGACAAGGCCGTGGTCGGCGTCCAGAGCGCGGCGGGCTACGCCGAGGGCAAGCCGCTGCACGCCAGCTGGAACTGATCTGTTCTACTGCCCGTACAGCCCTCGTACGGAAGTGATCCACCCGCCTTGCTGAACGAGCTCGACGAACGCATCGTGCGCGCCCTCGCCGAGGACGCGCGCCGGTCCTACGCCGACATCGGCCAGATGGTCGGCCTGTCCGCGCCCGCCGTGAAGCGGCGGGTGGACCGGCTGCGGGCGACGGGAGTGATCACCGGGTTCACGGTCCGCGTGGACCCGGCCGCCCTCGGCTGGTCCACCGAGGGCCTGGTCGAGGTCTACTGCCGCGGCAACACCTCGCCGGAGACCATCCGGCGCGGCCTGGAGCGCTATCCCGAGGTCGTGTCCGCCTCCACCGTCACGGGGGAGGCGGACGCGGTGGTCCAGGTGTTCGCCGCGGACATGCGCCACTTCGAACAGGTGCTGGAACGGATCGCGGGGGAGCCGTTCGTCGAGCGGACCAAATCGGTGCTGGTCCTCTCCCCCCTTCTGCGGCGCTTCTCCGGCGGTTCCGGGCTACCCTCGACGGTATGAAGCGCCGACGACATTGACCTTCCGAGGCCGCGCGTGACCGCCGTCGCCTGACGGCGGCGCTGTACGGCTACTCATTCCTGGGCGACTGCGTCGTCCTGTACCCGGTGTACGCGCTGCTCTTCGCCGACGCCGGGCTCTCCGTGGGGCAGGTCTCCTCCCTCTTCGCACTGTGGGCGGTCAGCGGCGTCCTCGCCGAGGCGCCGTCCGGGGCATGGGCGGACGCCCACTCGCGCCGTGCCGCGCTGCGTGCCGGACCGCTGCTCACCGCGGCGGGGTTCGCGCTCTGGGTGTGGGCGCCCTCCTACGGGTCCTTCGCCGCCGGGTTCGCGCTGTGGGGGGTGGGCGGGGCACTCGCCTCGGGAGCGCTGGAGGCGCTGGTCCACGACGAACTGACGCGCGCCGGCGCGGCCGCGCGGTATCCGGCGGTGATGGGCCGGGCCCGGACGGCCGAGACCCTGGGCGTGGTCGCCTCCATGGCGGTGGCCGGACCGCTGCTGGAGGCGGGCGGCTACGCGCTGGTCGGCGCGGTGTCGGTCGCCGCGTGCGTCCTGGCGTCGGCCGTGGCCCACACGATGCGGGAGCACCGGGGCCCCACGGATATGCCGGAGCACCGGGGCCCCACCGGTCCGGGCGACGGGCGCACTCCTTCCGGCGAGGCGGACGGGCGCACTCCTTCCGGCGAGGCGGACGGGCGCACCCCTTCCGGCGAGGGGGACGAGCGCCGGGTGAGGCCCGCCCGGTGGCCGGCCGGCGCGCTGCTGCTGGTGCCGGCGGTGGCCGGCGTGTGGGGCGCGCTCGACGAGTACACCCCGCTGCTGGTCCGCGAGGCGGGCGCCGGGGACGGACAGGTCTCCTGGTACCTGCTGCTCGTCTGGGCCGGCGCGGCGGCCGGCGGACTGCTCGCCGGATGGGCCGGACGGTGGTGCGGCAGGCGGGGCCTGGCCCTGCTGCTGGTCGCGTCCGCCGCGCTGCTGGCCGCGGGCGCGTGGCTCGCCACCCCGCTCGGGACGGCATCGCTGGTGGGGCTCGCCTTCGCCGGGTTCCAGCTTGCGACGGTACTGGCGGACGCCCGGCTGCAGGACGCGATCCAGGGGCCCGGACGGGCCACGGTCACCTCCGTCGCGGGGATGGGCACCGACCTCGTGGTGATCGCGACCTACGCCGCCTACGGAGCCCTCGGCGCCCCGCACGGCCTCGCCTTCACCGTCCTGGCCTGCGCCTACGCCGTCCCGGCGGCGCTGCTGCTCCTGCGCCGCCGACCCCCCGGCCGCGGAGGCGCAACGAATCGACGGTGAGGGGCCCACGCACGCAACGTTTCGGGTGGTTGTCCGCAACGGATGCGTATTGTCCGCCCCGTCACCGCCGCCGTACTGTCGTGGCGCGGCCGCACCGCACCGCAGCCCACCCCACCTCTTCCCGCCGGAGACCCCGACATGCGCACCGCCCTGCTCCAGAGCTCCGGCCGTCCCGGCGAGGTCGCGGCGAACGTCGCCGCCCTCGACGCCGCGGCCGCCCGCGCGGCGGGCGCGGGGGCGGAACTGATCGCCGCGCCCGAGATGTTCCTGACGGGCTACGCCGTCGGCGACGACCTCCCCCGCCTCGCCGAGCCGGCCGACGGGCCGTCCGCCGAGGCGCTCGCCGCCGTCGCCGCCCGCCACGGCATCGCGATCGCGTACGGCTACCCCGAGCGGGACGGAGCGGCGACCTACAACGCGGCCCGGCTGATCGCCGCCGACGGGACACCGCTGGCCAACTACCGCAAGACCCACCTCTACGGGGACTTCGAACGCGCCCTGTTCACCCCCGGCGAGGACCCCGTCGTCCAGGCCCAAGTCGGCGCCCTCACCGTCGGGCTGCTGATCTGCTACGACGTGGAGTTCCCGGAGAACACCCGGGCCCACGCCCTGGCCGGCACCGACCTCCTCCTGGTGCCCACCGCCCTGATGCACCCGTACCGTTTCGTCGCCGAATCCCTCGTGCCGGTGCGGGCGTTCGAGAACCAGATGTACGTCGCCTACGTCAACCGCACCGGACCGGAAGGGGAGTTCGACTTCGTCGGCCTCTCCACGCTGGCCGGGCCGGACGGCGCCGTCACCGCCCGCGCCGGGCAGCGGGAGGAGTTGCTCTTCGCCGAGGTCGACCCGCTGCTGCCGGCCGCCTCCCGCAAGGCGAACCCCTACATCGAGGACCGCCGCCCCGGCCTCTACGGTGCGCTCGCCTGAACCGGCCCTCCCTTCCCCTCCCCACCCCGCCCCGCCCCACCCCGACCGTCCCGCGCCGTCCGTAGCCTCAGGAGTCCGCACCCCGATGACGTCCACCGTGCCCACCGCCGTCCCGCACCCCGGTGACGGACTGCCCCCGGTCACCATGTTCGGCCCGGACTTCCCGTACGCCTACGACGACTACCTGGCCCACCCGGCCGGACTCGGCCAGGTGCCCGCCACCGAGCACGGCACCGAGGTCGCCGTCATCGGCGGCGGCCTGTCCGGTCTGGTCGCCGCGTACGAGCTGATGAAGATGGGCCTCAGGCCCGTGGTCTACGAGGCCGACCAGCTCGGCGGACGCCTGCGCACCGTCGGCTTCGACGGCTGCGACCCCGAACTCACCGCGGAACTGGGCGCGATGCGCTTCCCGCCCAGCTCGACCGCCCTGCGGCACTACATCGACCTGGTCGGCCTCGAGACCGAGCCGTTCCCCAACCCCCTCGCCCCGTGCACCCCTTCCACGGTGGTCGACCTCAAGGGCGAGACGCACTACGCGGAGAGCGCCGACGACCTCCCCGAGGTCTACCGCCGGGTCGCCGACGCCTGGGCCCGCTGCCTGGAGGAGGGCGCCGACTTCTCCGGCATGAACCGCGCCATCCGCGAGCGCGACGTCCCGCGCATCCGCGAGATCTGGGCACGGCTGGTCGAGAAGCTGGACAACCAGACCTTCTACGGCTTCCTCTGCGACTCGCCGGCCTTCTCCTCCTTCCGCGACCGGGAGATCTTCGGCCAGGTCGGCTTCGGCACCGGCGGCTGGGACACCGACTTCCCCAACTCCATCCTGGAGATCCTCCGCGTCGTCTACACCGAGGCCGACGACCATCACCGCGGCATCGTCGGAGGCTCCCAGCAACTGCCCCTGCGGCTGTGGACCAGGGAGCCGGAGAAGATCGTCCACTGGCCCTACGGAACCTCCCTGAGCTCCCTGCACCCGGCCGGCGAGCCCCGCCCCGCGGTCACCCGGCTGCACCGCACCGCCGGCAACCGGATCACCGTCACCGACGCGAACGGCGACATCCGCACCTACCGCGCGGCGGTGTTCACCGCCCAGTCCTGGATGCTGCTCTCCAAGATCCAGTGCGACGACGCGCTGCTGCCGATCGACCACTGGACCGCCGTCGAGCGCACCCACTACATGGAGTCCAGCAAGCTGTTCGTGCCGGTGGACCGGCCGTTCTGGCGGGACAAGGACCCGCGGACGGGCCGCGACCTGATGTCGATGACCCTCACCGACCGGATGACCCGCGGCACCTACCTGCTGGACAACGGGCCCGACGGCCAGGCCGCCATCTGCCTCTCCTACACGTGGTGCGACGACAGCCTCAAGTGGCTGCCGCTCTCCGCCAACGAGCGGATGGAGGTCATGCTGAAGTCGCTGGGCGAGATCTACCCGGACCTCGACATCCGCAGCCACGTCATCGGCAACCCGGTCACCGTCTCCTGGGAGAACGAGCCCTACTTCATGGGCGCGTTCAAGGCCAACCTGCCCGGCCACTACCGCTACCAGCGCCGCCTGTTCACCCACTTCGTGCAGGACCGGCTGCCGGAGGACCGGCGCGGACTGTTCCTCGCGGGCGACGACATCTCCTGGACGGCCGGGTGGGCCGAGGGCGCCGTGCAGACCGCCCTCAACGCGGTGTGGGGCGTGATGCGTCACCTCGGCGGCGCCACCGACCCGGCCAACCCGGGACCGGGCGACGTCTTCGACGAGATCGCCCCCGTCGAACTCCCGGAGGACTGAGCCGGGTCCGGGCGGGCCCGGCGCCCGCGCCCGCCAGCCACGTCCGGCGCCCGCCACCCGCGTCCGGCGACCCGCGCCCGGCCGGCGCTCAGCGGTCGAGCGGCGTGAGGAGCATCCGCCCGACCACGCCCACGGCCGCGTCCAGCCGATCGGTGAACTCCGAGGCCAGCTCCGGCATCCGCCGCAGCGCCCACAGGGCCCGGGCCATCGACCAGGTGGTGTCCCGGGCCCGGTCAAGGCTCCACGCGCCCGCCAGGTGGGTCAGCGGGTCGGCGACCTGGAACAGGTCCGGGCCCGGCATCAGCTCCTCGCGGACCCGCTCCTCCAGGGCGGCCAGGATGTCGCCCACCCGCTCGAACTCGTCCTCCAGATCGGCCGGGCGGCAGCCGATCGCCCGGCAGGAGTCCACCACGGCCAGCACCAGGTCGTGCCCGATGTGCGCGTTGATGCCGGCCAGCGCGAACTGCACCGGCCGCACCCCCGGATGCCCGCGCAGCCGGAAGAGCGGACGCCAGCAGGCGGGCGGCCGGCCGCCCCGGCGGTCCGCCTCGGCGACCGCCAGGTAGCGCTCGGCGAAGAGGGCGCCCAGCGTGGCCGCCGACCGGCGGTCCGGGAACCGGCCGTCGTCGAGCAGGTCGGCGAACTCCGACGTCACCGTGAGATACACCCGGTTGAAGACGGCGACCCCGTCCCTGGGGTGCAACGACGCCTCCAGGGCGCGCATCCGTTCGACCACGACGTCAACCGCGCGTACCGGCGCGCAGCCCACCGTGTCAAGAGAAGTCGGGATTTCTGCGTTCCGGGCCATGGGAGCAGGGTCCCAGTCCTAGGCTGACCGCGGTGTCGCCGTGCCGGTCGCTTCCTCCCTGCGGGGGACCCGTGACCACGGGCCGATGACGCCTCGGCGAGGCAGCGCGACAGGGGAGTGCCATTCGTGGACCGAGCAGACCGGGCCGGAACACCACCGCGGCGACGCCCGGCCCGCGGGCGGTGGCTGACGGCCGGGGCCTCCGCGGCCGTGGTCGCGGCGGCACTGACGGCCGGCCTGGTGGCCCAGGCCCCGCACACCCAGGCATCGCGCGCCGAGGGCGCGCAGCAGGCCAGGACGGCGGACGGACAGGCGCCCCCGTCCCGCGCACCGCAGATCGGGGCGACCTCCTCGCCGCGGCCGGAGAGCACCGGCGGGCCCGGCTCCGGGCCGAGGGCGGCCACCCCGGCCCCGGACGGGCGGCTCTACCGCCATCCCGACTCCCAGGTGGGGGAGTGGGTGCGGGGCAACCCGGACGACCCGCGCCAGGCGGTGATCGACTCCCGGATCGCCTCCCGCCCGGCCGCCGTCTGGTTCGCCGACCCCGACGCGTCCACCGTCACCGCCCGGGTCCGCGCGGTCACCTCGCGGGCCGCCGGCCAGGGCCAAGTCCCCGTGCTGGTGGCGTACACGATCCCCCAGCGGGACTGCGGTCAGTACTCCGCCGGCGGCGCCGTGGACCTCGACGCGTACGACCGGTGGATCGACCGGTTCGCCACCGGAATCGGCACCGGCCGGGTGATCGTGATCCTGGAACCCGACTCGGTCGCCCAGGCCTACTGCCTGTCCGAGGAGGACCGGCGGGCCCGCTTCGCCTCGCTGGCCCGGGCCGGGCGGGTGATCAAACGCGTCGCTCCGGGGGCCCGCGTCTACCACGACGCCGGGCACTCCGGCTGGCACGCCGCCCGCAAGCAGGCGGGGCTGCTGCGCGAGGCCGGGGCCGCCTCGCCGGAGTCCTCCGACGGCGTCTTCAGCAACGTCTCCAACTTCCGGCGCACCCGCGACGAGGCCCGGTACGTCCGTGAGGTGCTGGCCGCCATGGACGCCCCGGCGAGCCACGGCGCGGTCATCGACACCAGCCGGAACGGCAACGGGCCTCCGCCCCAGGGGAAGTGGTGCGATCCGCCCGGCCGGAAGGTGGGCCGGGCGCCCGCGCTCGCCCCGGGCGAGGCCCGTGTCGACGCCTATCTGTGGGTGAAACTGCCGGGCGAGTCCGACGGCTGCCGCGGTGAGGCAGGCGCCTTCAGCCCGTCCTACGCCTACGAACTGGCGCGCTGACCGCCCTCGCCCTTGTCGCCGTCGCCCTCGCCGCCGCCGGCCCTGCCGTCGGCGGCGCCCGCCTCCTCGGCGTCGTAGCGGGAGGTGCCCTCGTCGAGCAGCGGCTCCTGCGTCTTCATGTGGGCCGGCGCGAACAGGCGCAGGGCGTGGTAGCCGGTGATGACCACCAGGGTGCCCAGCGCGATGCCGCTCAGGGTGAAGTTGTCGCTGATCCGCAGGGAGACGTTGCCGACGCCGATGATGATGCCCGCCGCGGCCGGCACCAGGTTGAGCGGGTTGCGCAGGTCGACCCGGCCGTTGAGCCAGATCTGGGCACCGAGCAGACCGATCATGCCGTAGAGGATCACCGTGATGCCGCCCAGGACGCCGCCCGGGATGGCCGCGACGACGGCGCCGAACTTCGGGCAGAGACCGAAGAGCAGCGCGAAGAAGGCGGCGGCCCAGTAGGCGGCCGTGGAGTACACGCGGGTCGCCGCCATCACGCCGATGTTCTCGGAGTACGTGGTGTTCGGCGGGCCGCCCACCGCGGTGGAGAGCATCGAGCCGATGCCGTCGGCGGAGATCGCCTTGCCCAGCTTGTCGTCCATCGGGTCGCCGGTCATCTCGCCGACGGCCTTGATGTGGCCGGTGTTCTCGGCGACGAGGGCGATCACCACGGGCAGCGCCACCAGGATCGCGGACCAGTCGAACGCCGGGCCGTGGAAGTCCGGCAGACCGAACCAGGCGGCGTCCTGGACGGCGGACAGATCCAGCCGCCAGTGGTCGACGATCTTGCCGGAGGCGTCCGCGGAGTGGATCTGGCCGAAGACGGCGTCGAACACCCAGGAGATGCCGTAACCGAAGAGCAGGCCGAGGAAGATCGCCACGCGCGACCAGAAACCGCGCAGGGCGATCACCGCGAAGCCGGTGAACAGCATGGTCAGCAGCGCCACCCACTGGTCCTGCGGCCAGTAGGTGGTGGCCGTGACCGGGGCCAGGTTGAAGCCGATGAGCATCACCACGGCGCCGGTGACCACCGGCGGCATCGCCGAGTGGATGATCCGGGCGCCGAACTTCTGGACCGCCAGACCCACCAGGAAGAGCGCCACGCCCACGCAGAACACCGCGCCGGTCACGGTGGCGCTGGAGCCGCCCTGCGCCCGGATCACGGCGGCGACGCCGACGAAGGAGAGCGAGCAGCCGAGGTAGCTCGGCACCCGGCCCCGGGTGATCAGCAGGAAGATGACGGTCGCGACACCCGACATCATGATGGCGAGGTTCGGGTCCAGGCCCATCAGGATGGGGGCCACGAACGAGGCGCCGAACATCGCGACCACGTGCTGAGCGCCGAGCCCGGCGGTGCGCGGCCAGGAGAGTCGTTCGTCCGGGCGTACCACTGCTCCGGGCGCGGGCGTACGCCCGTCACCGTGCAGTTTCCAGCGCACGCCGAGGTCCATAGGGGTTCCGCTTTCTCAGGTTCTCAAGATCTCCGGCTCTGACCGATTCTGTTCACCCGGAAGATCGCTGTCCGCATCATTGTGGCGGATGCCGACCGCGGTCACCCTGCGGGATGCTCCGAGGGAAGGGAGGAACCGGACGTGCCGGACTTCGCGGACCCCGCCGGGTTCCGGTCCCCGGCGCGCAGCACCCCGGCGAGCCCGGCCACCCCGAAGGCCAGCAGCGTCACCAGGGCGAACGAGACGACCAGACTGGTCGTCTCGGCCAGCACGCCGATCGCGCCGGGGGCCACCAGCCCGGAGGTGTAGGTGATGGTCGCGACGCCCGCGATGGCCTGGCTCGGGTTGGGGCCGCTGCGCCCGGCGGCCGCGAAGCAGAGGGGCACCACCACGGCGATGCCCAGTCCCAGCAGCGCGAACCCGCCCATGGCGAGGGCCGGATGCGGGGCCGTCACCACCAGCACCCCGCCCAGCGCGGCCAGCGCGCCGCTCACCCGCACCGTGCGCACCGCTCCGAAGCGGTCGACCACCGGATCGCCGGCGAACCGGGCCAGGGCCATGGTGAGCGTGAAGCCGGTGGTGCAGGCCGCGGCGAGGGTCGCCGAGGACCCGAGCACGTCGCGCAGGTAGACCGCGGACCAGTCCAGGCTCGCGCCCTCGGCGAAGACCGCGCAGAACCCGATCGCGCCGATCAGCAGCGCGGAGCGGGGAGGCAGCGCGAACCGCGGCGGCGGCTCCTCGTCCACGGCCGCCCTGATGTCCAGCACCCAGGCGCAGGCCACCAGGCCCACCGCGGTGAGCACGGCCGCCGCGACCGTGAAGTGCAGCCGGCCGTCCGCGTCCAGGTGCGCGGCGAGGGTGCCGCCCGCCGAGCCCAGCAGCGCGCCCGCGCTCCACATGCCGTGCAGGCCCGACATGATCGACCGGTCCAGCCGGTTCTCCACCTCCACGCCGAGCGCGTTCATCACCACGTCGGCCATGCCGGAGGTGGCGCCGTAGACGAAGAGGGCCAGGCACAGCGCGAGCAGGTTCGGCGCCAGGCCCGGCAGCACCAGGGAGAGGGTCCACGCCGCCAGCAGCAGGCGCAGCGAGGTCCGGGCCCCGAGCCGGTGGGAGATCCGGCCCGCCAGCGGCATGGCCAGCGAGGCGCCCAGCGCCGGCATCGCCAGCGCCAGCCCGAGCTGGCCGGCGCCGACCGACGCGTGGTCGGCGACCCACGGCACGCGGGAGGCGAACGATCCCGCCACGGCGCCGTGCACCGCGAACACCACGGCCACGGCATGGCGGGCGCCGCGCACCTGACCAGGCCCGTAGACCTGCCCGCCCGACGACGTCTGCGACACGCGGTCCTCCCCGGGGTCCTGTCCGGTGCACCATGCACCGACGTGACCGTACACGTGCGCGAACGGCCGGTGTGAGCCAGTCCACACGGACGCCCTGTCTTCGGCCATCGCGGTCATGGCACACTGGGCGCGTCAGATCAATGACCAACAGCGCACTCCGGGGTCGGTGAAAATCCGAACCGGCGGTTACAGTCCGCGACCCGGCCGCCTCCAGCGGCCGGCTGACCAGGTGAAATTCCTGGACCGACGGTTAAAGTCCGGATGGGAGGCAGTGCGCGGCGGGCAGGCACATCCGTGTCGTCCGCCGGATTCGGGTATCCACCCGTGGGTCGTCCCTGGCCGCGCCTCGGCGTGGCCGGCAGGCACGCACCGCGGAGGGCCTGGTCTCCGGCGCGTACACCGGGCGGGCCGTACGCCCGTGTTTCCCTGCCCTCGTCGGCAGCCCCGGAGTCCGTGCCGCCACGGCAGGAGGACCCGGGAAGTGTTCACCGGCATCATCGAAGAGCTGGGCGAGGTGACGGCCGTCGAGCAGCTCGCCGACGCCGCACGCTTCCGGCTGCGAGGCCCCGTCGTCACCGAGGGCGCCCGGCACGGCGACTCGATCGCCGTCAACGGCGTCTGCCTCACCGTCGTGGAGCACGAGGACGACGAGTTCACCGCGGACGTCATGGCCGAGACCCTCAAGCGGTCCAGCCTGGGCGCCCTGACCGTCGGCTCCCGCGTCAACCTGGAACGCCCCACCCCCGTCGGGGGCCGTCTGGGCGGGCACATCGTGCAGGGCCACGTCGACGGCACCGGCACCGTCCTCGACCGCCAGGCCTCCGAGCACTGGGAGATCGTCCGGATCTCCCTCCCCGCCGAACTCACCCGCTACGTGGTCGGCAAGGGCTCCGTCACCGTCGACGGCATCAGCCTCACCGTCGTCGAGGCCGGCCAGGACTTCTTCACCGTCAGCCTCATCCCCACCACCCTGGCGCTGACCACCCTCGGCCTCAAGCAGGCCGGCGACCCGGTCAACCTCGAGGTCGACATCGTCGCCAAGTACGTGGAGCGCCTCTTCACGGCGGGCCGGACGGAGGACGGGGAGTGAACTGGCTCAACGCGGAGGCCTTCGCGGTCCTCGGACAGCACATCATCTGGTCCGACCTGATCGGCAACACCCTGGGCCTGGCCGCGCTCGCCCTCGGCTGGCTGCGCAACGTCTGGACCTGGCCGCTGCAGCTGCTGTCCGGCCTGGTGCTGATCGCGGCGAACATAGCCGTCCAGCAGGGCGGCGGCGTCGGCAAGCAGCTGGTGGTCATCGCGGTGGCCGTCTGGGGCTGGCGCGCCTGGACGCTGGGCCGCAAGGCGTCCGCCGACGGCACCGTGCAGGTCCGGTTCGCCACCGCGCGTGAGCGTCTCGTGCTGGTCGCGGGCGCCGCGGCCGGCACCCTGGCGGTCGGCGGACTGTTCACCGCCTTCCCCTCCCTGTCCTGGAGCCCCTGGGCCGACGCCTACATCTTCGTCGGCACCCTGGTGGCCATGTACGCGCAGGCCAAGGGCATGGTCGAGTTCTGGTTCGCCTGGCTCCTGGTCGACCTGGTCGGCGTCCCGCTGAACTTCGCGAGCGGACTCGCCTTCTCCGGTCTCATCTACCTCGTCTACGGGGCACTCGTCCTGTGGGGCATGCGCGACTGGTGGCTCCGGTCGCGCGCCGCCCAGCGACCGACCCTGGAAGGAACGCCGGCATGACGGCACCCGCCTGGACCCCGAACCCCCGCACCGAGGACCCGGACGCCCTGATCCTCGCCCTCGACCCCGTCGAACAGGCGATCGCCGACATCGCGGCGGGACGTCCGGTCGTGGTCGTCGACGACGAGGACCGCGAGAACGAGGGCGACCTGGTGATCGCCGCCGAGGCGGCCACCCCCGAGGTCATCGCGTTCATGATGAGCGAGTGCCGCGGCCTGATCTGCGCCCCCATGGAGGCCGCGGATCTCGACCGGCTCCGCCTGCCGCAGATGGTGCAGGACGAGGCGAACACCGAGTCCATGAAGACCGCGTTCACCGTCTCCGTGGACGCCACCGCCGCCCACGGCGTCACCACCGGCATCTCCGCCGAGGACCGCGCCGCCACCCTGCGGCTGCTGGCCGGCGGCACGGCCGGCCCGGAGGACTTCGTCCGCCCCGGGCACGTCTTCCCGCTGCGCGCCCGCCCCGGCGGCGTGCTGGAGCGCCCCGGCCACACGGAGGCCGCCGTCGACCTGGCCCGGCTCGCCGGGATGCGGCCGGCCGGCGTGATCGTGGAGATCGCCGGTGAGGACGGCCGGATGCTGCGGCTGCCCGAGCTGGTGCCCTTCGCGCGCAAGCACGGGCTGACCATCGTCTCCATCGAGGACCTGATCGCCTACCGGCGCTCCGCCGAGCCCACCGTCCGGCGCGAGGCCGAGGTCCGCCTGCCCACCCGGTTCGGCGACTTCACCGCCTACGGCTACCGCTCCACCGTCGACGGCGTGGAGCACGTGGCGCTGGTCCACGGCGACATCGGCGACGGCCGCGACCTGCTGGTCCGGCTGCACTCCGAGTGCCTCACCGGCGACGTCTTCCACTCGCTGCGCTGCGACTGCGGCCCCCAGCTGGAGGCCTCGCTGGAACGCATCCACCAGGCCGGCCGGGGCGTCCTGGTCTACCTGCGCGGGCACGAGGGCCGCGGCATCGGCCTGATGTCCAAGCTGCGCGCCTACGAACTCCAGGAACGCGGCCACGACACCCTCGACGCCAACCTCGAGCTCGGCCTGCCCGCCGACGCCCGCGACTACGGCGCCGGCGCGCGGATCCTCGCCGACCTCGGCGTGCGGACCGTGCGCGTGATGACCAACAACCCCGACAAGACCGACGCCCTCGCCCGCCACGGCATGGAGATCCTCTCCCGGATCCCCATGCCCGTGCAGGCCGGCGAGCACAACGCCCGGTACCTGCGCACCAAGCGCGACCGGATGGGCCACGACCTGCCCTGGCTGGACCAGGACGGCGCCGCGGTGGCCGGCTGCGACGACCAGTGATTCCGGGCCTCGCGGCCATCCCCGGACTCGACCACCACCCAGAACCAACCCAGGAGCGAACGTGAGCGGCAAGGGCGCACCCGAACTGACCGTCGAGAACTGCGGAGACCTCCGGGTCGCCGTCGTGGCGGCGCAGTGGCACGACAAGGTCATGGACGGACTCGTCGACGGCGCCCTGCGCGCCCTGACCGAGCTCGGGATCACCGAGCCCACCCTGCTGCGGGTCCCCGGCAGCTTCGAACTCCCCGTCGTGGCCAAGGTGCTGGCCCAGCGCGGCTACGACGCGGTGGTCGCCCTCGGCGTCGTCATCCGTGGCGGCACCCCGCACTTCGAGTACGTCTGCCAGGGCGTGACCCAGGGCCTCGTCCAGGTCTCCGTGGAGACCGGCGTCCCCGTCGGCTTCGGCGTGCTCACCTGCGACACCGAGGAACAGGCCCTGGACCGGGCCGGCCTGCCCGGCTCGAACGAGGACAAGGGGCACGAAGCCGTCACCGCGGCCGTCGCCACCGCCACCACCCTGCGTTCAGTATCCGAACCCTGGCGGTGACACCTCCCGGGGACGCGTAGGGTGGAGCCACCATGTCCAAGAAGACTTTCGAGGAGCTCTTCACCGAGCTCCAGCACAAGGCCGCGCACGGCGACCCCGCCACCTCCCGCACCGCCGAACTGGTGGACAAGGGTGTCCACGCCATCGGCAAGAAGGTGGTCGAGGAGGCCGCCGAGGTCTGGATGGCGGCCGAGCACGAGAGCAAGGAAGCCGCCGCCGAGGAGATCTCCCAGCTCCTGTACCACGTTCAGGTGATGATGGTCGCCCGCGGCATCTCCCTGGACGACGTGTACGCCCACCTCTAGGCCGCCCTGCCCCGCGCGTCCCCGCGCCCCGCACGGCGCCGCCCGAGCGGCGCCGCTCCCGCCTGTCCGCCCGCACCGTCCGCGACACCCCGCGAATCCGACCGAAGGAAGCCGTTCCATGCTGCGCATCGCCGTCCCCAACAAGGGTTCCCTCTCCGGCCCTGCGGCGGCCATGCTGCATGAGGCCGGCTACCAGCAGCGCCGGGAGTCCAAAGAGCTGCGGATCGTCGACCCGGTCAACGAGGTGGAGTTCTTCTACCTCCGCCCCCGGGACATCGCGATCTACGTCTCCTCCGGCCGCCTCGACATCGGCGTCACCGGCCGCGACCTGCTGATCGACTCCGGCGCCGACGCCGAGGAGATCCTCCCGCTGGGCTTCGCCCGCTCCACCTTCCGGTTCGCCGCCAAGCCCGGCGCCGTGAAGGACGTCGCGGACCTCGCCGGCAAGACCGTCGCCACCTCCTACGAGGGCATCGTCGACAAGTACCTGGTCGAACAGGGCGTCGACGCCTCCGTGGTCCACCTCGACGGCGCGGTGGAGACCGCGATCGAGCTGGGCGTCGCCGAGGTCATCGCCGACGTCGTGGAGACCGGCACCTCGCTGCGCAACGCGGGCCTGGAGGTCTTCGGCGACCCGATCATGAAGTCCGAGGCCGTCGTGGTGCGCCGCACCGGCGCCGACACCGAGGACCCCAAGGTCCAGCAGTTCCTGCGCCGCCTGCAGGGCGTCCTGGTCGCCCGGACCTACGTGATGATGGACTACGACTGCCGGGTCGAGCAGCTGGAGAAGGCCGTCGCGCTCACCCCCGGCCTGGAGTCACCGACCGTCTCGCCGCTGCACAACGAGGGCTGGGTCGCGGTCCGGGCCATGGTCCCCTCCGCCGACGCGCAGAAGATCATGGACGATCTCTACGACATCGGCGCCCGCGCCATCCTGACCACCGCCATCCACGCCTGCCGCCTCTGAGGCCGCCGCGGCCCCCAGCGGGCCGTCGCACCCACCCCGAGGACCTGAGGAAGACCGCATGACCACGCCGGAAACGCCCGAGCTCCCCGTCACCTTCCGGCCCGGCCGCACCCGCGCGGTGCTGCTGGCGCTCGGCGCCGCGATGTTCACGGTCCTCACCGCCGTCGCCGTGCTGCTGCCCCGCCTCGGCCCGGGGGAGCGGCTGAGCTTCATCCTCACCGGCGCGCTGGTGTTCGCCGTGCTGTGGGTGCTCGCCCGGCCCCGGGTCGTCGCCGACGGGGCCGGCGTGACGGTGGTCAACATCGCGTCCGGCCGGCGGCTGGAGTGGGCGGAGATCGTCCAGGTCCGGCTGCGGCCCGGCGACCCGTGGGTCTTCCTCGACCTCTCCGACGGGACCAGCCTGCCCGTTCTCGGCATCCAGCCCGGCGTGGCCAGGGAGCAGGCGCTGCGCGACGCCCGCGCCCTGAGGGCCCTGGTGGAGGCCAGGTCCACCGCCGACCGCCCCTGACGCACACCGGCCGCGGGGGGCGCGCGCGGACGCCGGCACCCCCCGCCCGGCGCAGTCGCCCCTGCCACGAAGGGCCTTCTCTTGATTAACCTGTGGGCTGGGACGTCACGGTGACGTCTCCGCCCCCGCGCCCTGCGCGGCCCGCCGGCCGCCGCCCGGGGGCTCCTGCGATCCGAGGAGTGACGAACTCCGGCGATGGACGGACCGTCCTGCAGTACCTGCGCCGCCCCTGCCCTAACTGACGCGGACCCGCTCCGCGTCGTCCCGGAGGCGGCGGCCACATGACCATCCCCCTGCTGCTCCTGGCAGCCGCCTTCCTGCTGATCCTGGCCAACGGATTCTTCGTGGCCGCCGAGTTCGGCCTGGTGACCGTCGACCGCCCCGAGGCGGAACGCGCGGCCGCCGAGGGCGACCGGCGCGCCCGGCGCGTGGTCGACTCCCTCAAGGAACTGTCGTTCCAGCTCTCCGGGACACAGCTCGGCATCACCCTCACCTCCCTGGTCGTCGGCATGCTCGCCGAGCCGGCGCTCGCCGGTCTGCTGCACGGCCCGTTCACCGCCCTGGGACTGCCCGAGGGCGTCGTCCCCGGCGTCTGCGTGGCGGTGGGCATGCTGCTCGCCTCCGCGGTGCAGATGGTGATCGGCGAGCTGGTGCCCAAGAACTGGGCGGTCTCCCGGCCGCTCCAGGTGGCCCGCTTCGTGGCCGGACCCCAGCACCGGTTCGCCCGCCTGTTCCGCCCGGTGATCGCCGGGCTCAACGCGGTCGCCAACCGGCTGGTGCGGGCCCTGGGCTTCGAACCGGCCGACGAGCTGGCCTCCGCCCGCACCCCCGGCGAGCTGGTCTCGCTGGCCCGGCACTCCGCCCGGGCCGGCACCCTCGAACAGGACACCGCCGACCTGTTCGTGCGCACCCTGGCCACCCTCTCGCTGGGCGACCTGACCGCCCAGCACGTGATGACCCCGCGGGTGCGGGTCGCCGCCCTCCAGGCCTCGGCCACCGCCGAGGACGTGATCAACCTGACCCGGGCCACCGGCCTCTC
Organism: Streptomyces abyssomicinicus; assembly: GCF_008974245.1. Lineage (GTDB taxonomy): Bacteria > Actinomycetota > Actinomycetes > Streptomycetales > Streptomycetaceae > Streptomyces > Streptomyces abyssomicinicus. The sequence continues at coordinate 380,543 of NZ_BBZI01000012.1, forward strand.
CCGCTTCCCCGTCTACCGGGAGCGGATCGACGAGATCGTCGGCATGGCCCACCTCAAGGACGCGCTCGCGGTGCCCGCGGCCGAGCGGCTGCGCACCCCGGTGACCCGGATGTGCCGGCCCGCCCTGCTGGTCCCCGAAACCCTTCCGGTGCGGCCCCTGCTGACCCGGCTGCGCAGCGAGCAGCCGATCGCGGTGGTGGTCGACGAGTACGGCGGCACGGCCGGCGTGGTCACCCTTGAGGACATCGTCGAGGAACTGGTCGGCGAGGTCCGCGACGAGCACGACGGACTGGACCTGCCCGAACTCGCCCCCGCCGCCGCCGAGGACGGCGCGCCCGCCTGGGACGCCGACGGCGGCTGCCGGATCGACGTGCTGGGCCGGGCCGGACTCCGGGCGCCCGAGGGGCCCTACGAGACCGTGGCCGGGCTCGTCGCCGACCTGCTGGGGCGCATTCCGGCCGAGGGCGACACCGTGGAGCTGCCGGGCTGGCGGCTGCGCGTCCTCCAGGTCGGCCACAACCGCGCCGAACGGGTCCGGCTGCTCAGGGCGGGCCCCGTGGCGGCGCCGGCGGGTGCGCCCGAGGTGCTGGTGGTCCCAGCCGAGGGCCTGCCGGTCGAGGGCCTGCCGGCCGCCCCCCGCGGACCGCTCGCGGAGGCCGCCCGGTGAGCGCGCTGCAACTGCTCTTCGCGGCCCTGCTGGTACTCGGCAACGGCTTCTTCGTGGGGGCCGAGTTCGCGCTGGTGTCGGTCCGGCGCAGCCAGGTCGAACCACTGGGCACCGCCCGCGCCCGGCAGGTCCTGTACGGGCTGGAACACCTGCCGCGGATGATGGCCGCCGCCCAGTTCGGCATCACCGTCTGCTCGCTCACCCTGGGCGCGGTCGCCGAACCCACCGTGGCGCACCTGCTGGAGCCGGTGTTCACGGCCGTCCGGCTGCCGGAGGCCATGGTCCATCCGCTGGGCTACGTCCTCGCCCTCGCCGTGGTGGTCTTCTTCCACCTGGTGATCGGGGAGATGGTGCCGAAGAACCTGGCGATGGCCGCGCCCGAGAAGGCCGCGCTGTGGCTGGGACCGGGACTGGTCGCCTTCGCGCGGCTGTGCGGACCGGTGACCTCCGCGCTCGGCGCCTGCGCGGGGGCGGTGCTGCGGCTGTTCCGGGTCGAGCCGAAGGACGAGGTCGAGGCGGTGTTCACCAGCGAGCAGCTGAACCGGCTCGTGGAGGACTCCGGCCAGGCGGGACTGCTGGACCCGGAGGACGCCGAGCGGCTCGAGGACGCCCTCGGGCTGGGCTCCCACCCGGTGACGGACGTGCTGCTGCCACGGGAGTCCCTGGTCACGGTCGGACCCGAGGTCACCCCGGGCGAGGTGGTCGCGCTCACCGCGCGCACCGGCTACTCGCGGTTCCCGGTGGTGGGGGAGGGCGGCGTCTACCTGGGCTACCTGCACGTCAAGGACGTGCTCGACCTGGACGACGCGGACGGGCCGGTCCCGCCGAGGGTCCGCCGCCGGATGACCGAGCTGCCGGCCGCCCTGCCGCTGGACGACGCCCTCACCGTCATGCGGCGGGCCGCCGCCCACCTTGCCGCGGTCACCGACACGACGGGACGGGCGGTGGGGCTGGTCGCCCTCGAGGACGTCCTCGAACTCCTCGTCGGCGAGGTCCGCGACCCGGCCCACCGGGTGGCGTCCTAGCGGTCGCCCCACGTCCTGCCGAGCCGCCCTCCGCGGCGCGCCGGCCCGCGGGAGGGGCGTGCCCCTTCCCGCGTGCCGGGGTGCCGCAGGGGTGCTGCCGGTGTGCCGCGCCGCCTTGCCGGGGGACCGCTGCCGGGGCGACGGGGCCGGGTCGAACGAGGCCGGGGACGGGGGCCGGGGCAAGGGCCGAGGCGACGGTACGACGGGCTGACGGGTCTCCGGGGCGATGGGGCGGGTGCCGGCCGGCCGAGGCCGCCCCGGGCCGTCGGTCGACGCGCGGGGAGGTGGGGCAGGTGAGGTTCCGTGCGGGCACCACGCCTCACGCCTGCGCGCGGAGGCGCGTGACCCGCCCGTGGCCGTGCCGGGACCGCCCGCGGCGGACCGGGCCGCGGCCGGGCCCGTCACTCGGGGCCGGCCGGCTCGCGGCCGGAGAGTACCTCCCCGTACGCCTGCATCAGATCCGGCAGCCGCAGCGTCGACAGGTCCTCCCGGGACAGCTCCCCCGCCCCCGGGACCGCCGACAGCCGCAGATCCCGGTACGCGCAGCTCTTCTCGTACAGCGTGCGCAGGAACCGCCCGTTGCCCAGCTCGTCGATCCACCCCTGCTCGACCACGTGCGTACTGATCGACAGCAGTTCCTCCAGCGCCTCCTCGTCCCACCCGTCGCCGTTCTCCTCGGCGAGGACCTCGCCGATCGCGCAGAGTTCGTCGGGCCGGTAGGAGGGGAAGTCCACCCGCGTGGTGAACCGGGAGGACAACCCGGGGTTGGCGGCCAGCAGCCGGTCCATCCCCTCGGGGTAGCCGGCGAGTATGACCACCAGATGGTCCCGGTTGTCCTCCGCGCGCTTCAGCAGCACCTGGAGCGCCTCGTCGCCGTAGGCGTCGCCCTTGCCGTAACCGGTGTTGACCAGTGAGTACGCCTCGTCGACGAAGAGCACCCCGCCCAGCGCCGAGTCGATCAGCTCATTGGCCTTCACGGCGGTCTGCCCCAGGAACTCGCCCACCAGATCGGCCCGTTGGGCCTCCACCAGATGGTCGCCGCCGAGCAGCCCCAGCGCGTAGAAGACCCGCCCGAGTATCCGGGCCACCGTGGTCTTGCCGGTGCCCGACGGGCCGGAGAAGACGAAGTGCCGCTTCGGCGGCCGCACCGGAAGCCCCTGGTCGGCACGGAGCCGCGCCATGTTGAGCTGGGCGGACAGCGCCTTCACCTGCCGCTTGACCGGCTCCAGGCCGACCATCCGCTCCAGCTCCGCCAGCGCCTCCTCCAGCAGCACCGGATCGGCCGGCCCCGGCGGGAAGGGCTGGAGCGGGACGAACGCCTTCTCCCGCACGGTGTCCGGCGAGGACAGCGACGCCGTCCCGGCGTCCGGGTCGGAGATCTTCACCCCCACGTCCCGTCCCGCCGTGCCGGCCAGCGGGTCCAGTCCCTCCGTCCCGTCGGCCGCGGAGGAGAGGGGGAAGCCCGCGTAGCCGTCCATGCCCAGCTCCGCGTCCTCGTCCCAGCCGTCCCCCTCGGAGATCGCCGCCAGCCGCGCGGCGGTGTCCATGAACGAGGGGTCGACATGGTGCACGGCGCGGTACAGCGGCAGCGCGGCCGCCGTCCGGCCGGTGCCCTCGTGGGCCCGTGCCAGCCAGTAGCGCAGCTCCTTGCGCTGCGGCTGCTCGCTGCGGCAGCGCATCAGGGCCGCCGACAGCAGCGGCTCCGCCTGCCCGTACATCTCCAGCCGGACCCGGGCCATACCGCCGAACAGCCTGGCCTCGATGCCCAGCACCGGGTCGTCGACCAACGGCTCGGTGTGCCGCACGAGTTGGTCCCAGTCCTTCACCAGGTAGGCGCGGCACGCGTGCAGGAACCTGACCTGGTGATCGGCGTCGGCCGAAGGCAACCCGCCGAGGGCGCGGTCGAGTTCGGGCACATGGCGGCCGTCCAGCCAGTGCGAGGCGTGCGCCAGCAGCAGGTCGCGCCGGCTCTCCAGCACCGGCTGCACCCACCAGCCCAGCCAGTACCAGGAGTTGAGCGGCCGGCCGTGCCGGGTGCGCTGCTCGCCGAAGCGGTCGCGGTACTGGTGCATCCGCAGCAGCGCGGTCGTCGTGTCGACCCGCAGCGCGTGCAGACCGAGCCAGCCGTCGGCCATGCCGGGGTCGAGGCGCACCGCGGCGCGGAACTCCTCCTCCGCCTGCGGATATGCGCCCATGCTGTAGGCGTCCACGCCTCGGAGCCAGGCCAGATCGGCAGGGGCGCCGGGGCCCCGTGCGCCGAATTCCCTCACGTCGTCGTCCCCCACAAACCGTGCCCCCGTCCCTCGCCGCCGGGCCGGCCCCGGCTGCCGCCTCGGCCGAACCGCCCACCCACCGGCCTCGGTTGGCCACACGGCGGCGGACCGACGGACGCACCGAAGGCATCGTACCCATGGGGCCGTGGTGGCCCTACGGGTGCGACGAGGGCGCTCGGGGCATCACCGGCGCACCGTTGCGGCACCCGCGCGGTCACCCACGGTGCGCGAAATGGGGCGCGGGGAGTCCGGAAAACCGGTTCCGGGCAGAACGAAGCCCCCGGTCACGGGGGAACAACCGGGGGCTTCGCGTGTGAGGACGGCCCGAGGGCCGTTCCTTGAGAACGTAAGACCTGCACGGCCCCGGGGTCAAGCCGTGCCGGCGTCCCGTTCGGAGGTTCCGTACCGCCCGGGACGCAGGGGTTCGCATGGTGCCGACGGGTCGTCACCGACCGTGAGGAAAGTGGGGGAGGGGCCTTCCGTCACCTCGTAGCCAAAGGCCGCTCCACGGACCAGCAGGTGCGCGTGGGGGCGCGAGGGATCGCGCGCGAAGTGCGCGCGCTCGGCCGTCTCCCACCGGTCCCAGAAGGCCCGCTGCTCCTCGCCGTCCCGCAGCCGGCCACGCCGCCAGGACTCCTCGGCCGGCACATCCATCCAGATCAGACGGGCCAGACACGGGCGAAGGGCGCGCCGGCCGGCCCCGACCCCCTCGACGACCACCGCGGGGGCGGGCGGCAACGGACGTGGCGCGCCGAAGCGGCGTGCGGACCAGTCGTAGGGCGCGAAGCGGGCCGTGCGCCCCTCCCGCAGCGGCTCCAGCACCTCGGAGGCGAACCGGGCGGTCCAGGAGAACAGCTCCCGGTGGGTGGCGATGTCGTCGAGATGGAGCACCGGCGCGCCCCCGAGCGCCTCCGCCAGGCGGGCGGCGAAGGTGGTCTTGCCGGACCCGGCGTGCCCGTCGACACCGATCAGCCGCACCGGCCCGCACGACGGCGGCAGCCGGAGCAGGGCGGAGGCGAGGGCGTCGAACACGGTTCCACTCTAGGCGCCGGTCACCCCGTACGGCCGCCCGGCCGGGGACCGGCCGGAGGGTCCGGGGGCCGGCACCGTGCCGGTCCGCCGGCTCCGTCATGACCGCTGCTACCAGAGGTAGATACCAATATTGCCGCCGTCCGGAACGGCCGAGGTACTGGATCGGCGGCGGGCCGCTTGGCCATAGTGGGGCCCGGAGCCGTGGACACCATCACCCGAAGCTCACCCCTGGGGGCCGATCAGCCATGAGCAACAGAGCCCAATCGCCGTCCCGCAGAACCGTTCTCGCCGCGGCGGTCGCCGCGGCCGTCGCCGGAACCACCGCGGTCCCGGCGACCGCCGCCGAGGCGGACGCCCGCGCCCCCGAGGCCGGGGCGGCCGCCGCCGGGCGGCTGGTGGACAACCGCGCCTGGGTCACCTACACCGACTGGCGCGAGGGCCGCGCCCACGGTGTGCGTACCCTTTCCGGCGCCCGTCCCGGAGTCGCCCTCGCCGTTCCGGCCGGCGTTACCGAGTACACCGACCCGCACACCGGGACCTCCGCCCCCTGGGAGTACGCCACCTGGACCTCCCCGTCGCACCGCCTCAAGGTCCCCGCGACCGAGGTGATCCCCAGCTGGAACGCCGACACCCCGGCGGGCACCTGGATCCAGGTCGAACTCCAGGGCAGGTACAACGACGGCACCGACACCCCCTGGTACGTGATGGGCCGCTGGGCCGCCGGCGACCAGGACATCCGCCGGACCTCCGTGGACGACCAGACCGACAACAAGAGCACCGTCTGGACCGACACCTTCTCGGTGGACGACGCCTCCACCGGGCTGCGCCTGGTCTCCTACCGCCTGCGCCTCACCCTCTACCGCCGCCCGGGCTCGGGAGCGACCCCCACCGTGTGGCGGCTCGGCGCGATGGGCTCCGACGTCCCGGACCGCTTCACCGTCGCCGCCACGACCCCGAGGGTGACCCGCGAACTGCCGGTGCCGCGCTACTCGCAGAACACCCACGTCGGCCAGTACCCCGAGTACGACAACGGCGGCGAGGCGTGGTGCAGCCCCACCTCGTCGCAGATGATCATCGAGTACTGGGGCCGGAAGCCCACGGCCGAACAACTGGCTTGGGTCAACCCCGAGTTCGCCGACCCGCAGGTCTGCCACGCGGCCCGCTTCACCTACGACCACCAGTACCAGGGCTGCGGCAACTGGCCGTTCAACGCCGCCTACGCCGCCACCTACCCCGGCCTCCAGGGCGTGGTGACGCGGCTGGGGTCGCTCACCGACCTGGAGACGCTGATCGCGGCCGGCATCCCCGTCATAACGTCGCAGTCCTTCCTGGCGAGCGAGCTCACCGGCGCGGGATACGGCACCTCGGGCCACCTGATGACGGTGATCGGCTTCACCGCCGACGGGGACGTCGTCGCCAACGACCCGGCCTCACCGAGCAACGAGGCGGTCCGGCGCGTCTACCAGCGCCGCGAGTGGGAGAACATCTGGCTGCGGACCAAGCGCTACAACGCGAGCGGCAAGGTGGCCTCGGGCACCGGCGGCGTCTGCTACCTGTACTTCCCGGCCCACCCCACGCCCGCCCAGCGCAAGGCCCTGGGGGCGGTGGGAATCCGCTGACGAAGTCGCTGACGCATCCGCTGACCTGCGGTTCTGTGACGAAGCTCTCCGCACCGCGAGCCCGATGCGATGGCATGGTGGAAGAACGGGTCCGGTCACGCGGCCGGTTCCCGGGGGGAACCACCGCACGCGACCTGAGCGAGAGACCATGAGCGCAGCGACTGCCACCCTGACCCGCACCCTCACCGGCGGCCCGAAGGACGACGACGACAACAACCTCGTCGAGCACATCGCCGGCTGGGTCCTGGTCGTCGTGATGGCCATGCTGGTCACCCGGCTCGGCCTGGTCTGACCCGCACCGGCGACGCGGGCGGAAGCGGCCCGCGAGAACGAACACGAGAACGAACAGCAGTGGAGCCCGGCCACCGGCCGGGCTCCACCGGCTTTTCCGCAGGTCTCCCACCCTGTCCTCAGCCCGTCCTCCACCTGTCCTCAGCCCGTCCTCCGTCGGCCCTCCGGCCCTTCTCCCGTCCTTGCCCGGCGCGTCCGCCGCCCGTCCTTCGTCCATGCCCTGCCGGTCTCCGGCCGGATTCCCGCCGCGCCCTGCCGTCGTCCGCGGACCTGTTTCCCATCCGTTACAAGTAAGCGACCGTTAACCGGTGACGTGGCGACGGCGACCGGGCATACTCACAGCGCGCAGCCGCCGACCTGCCGTTTTCTTCCGTGATCCGGAAGGGCGTCGGCCCTGCCCGTGAGCCGGCGGGACCCGCGTCATCCAAGCGGTCGCCCGCCCTGTGCCCGTACAGGGAGGAGAACACCGCCATGACCGATCACGGTGCCCCGCAGCCGGTCGACCGCGCGCTGCCCACCGAGGAGGCCCGGGACCTGCTGGCGCTGGTCCGCGAGATCGCCCAGCGTGAGATCGCCCCGAAGGCGGCCGACGAGGAGGAGGCGGGGCACTTCCCCCGGGAGCTGTTCGCGCTGCTCTCCGCCTCCGGACTGCTCGGCCTGCCCTACTCCGCCGAGTACGGCGGCGGCGAGCAGCCCTACGAGGTCTACCTCCAGGTCCTGGAGGAGCTGGCCGCGGCCCGGCTCACCGTCGGTCTCGGGGTGAGCGTGCACACCCTCTCCTGCCACGCGCTGGCCCACTTCGGCACCAAGCAGCAGCGTCTGGAGCACCTGCCCGCCATGCTCGGCGGCGGCCTGCTGGGCGCCTACTGCCTCTCCGAGCCCGCCTCCGGCTCCGACGCCGCCTCGCTGCGCACCCGGGCGGTCCGCGAGGGCGCCGACGGCGACTGGGTGGTCGAGGGCACCAAGGCGTGGATCACCCACGGCGGCGTCGCCGACTTCTACACGCTGATGGCCCGCACCGGCGTCGACGGGCCCCGCGGGATCACCGCCTTCCTGGTCCCCGGCGACGCCCCCGGGCTGAGCGCGGCCGCGCCCGAGAAGAAGATGGGCATGAAGGGCTCGCCCACCGCCCAGGTCCACTTCGACGGCGTCCGGCTCGCCGACGACCGCCGGCTCGGCGAGGAGGGCCAGGGCTTCGCCGTCGCCCTCGCCGCCCTCGACTCCGGCCGGCTCGGCATCGCGGCCTGCGCGATCGGAGTGGCCCAGGCGGCGCTGGACGCCGCCACCGCCTACGCGGGCGAGCGCCGCCAGTTCGGCAGGCCCATCGGCGACTTCCAGGGCCTGCGGTTCCTGCTCGCCGACATGGCGACCCAGGTCGAGGCGGGCCGCGCCCTCTACCTGGCCGCGGCACGGCTGCGGGACGCCGGGCGGCCGTTCTCCCGGCAGGCGGCCATGGCGAAGCTGTTCTGCACCGACGCCGCGATGAAGGTCACCACCGACGCCGTCCAGGTCCTCGGCGGCTACGGCTACACCGCGGACTTCCCCGTGGAGCGTCACATGCGGGAGGCCAAGGTGCTGCAGATCGTCGAGGGCACCAACCAGATCCAGCGGATGGTCATCGGCCGTCACCTGTTGGGCCCCGAGTCCCGCTGACCGCCGCGCGCCGGCCCGGCGGCGTCGCCAGCCGGGCCCACTCCGGGTCGTCGCGGCCGGGAAGGGTCCGCCCTCCCTCTGCCCAGCTGCGCATCAGGTCGCGGTAGATGGGAGGGTCCTCGGACGCGGGCGCCGGAGCCGCCGGCGCCTCCGCCGGGCCCGGGACGAACACACTTCGCCGCCTGGCCATGGCCGAAGAGGTTGCGGTCATACCGGGAGAACGCCCGGGGCGGCGACACGTCACCCCGCCGGGCGTCAGCGCATCAGTTCGGGCACGGGCCCGGGCCGCCCGGCCCGGGCGCGGGATCAGGCCGCGCGGCCCATGAGGCGGCGGGTCATCGGCGCGCGCAGGGGGCGCGACCCCGGACCGCCGACGTGCGAGAAGGGCTGCGTCCGCCAGTCCAGGCCGGCGGGCAGCGTGAGCAGCAGACCGGTCTCCTGCTCCTGCGGGTCCGTCCCCGCGTCCGCCGGCTCGGCCTCCGCGGCCGTCCGCCCGGTGCCCGCGCACACGGTCAGGCCGAACGGGTTCCACGGCGAGGCGCACAGCGCGTGCTCCGGCAGGACGGCCTCGTCCGCCAGGAGCGCGATGGGCTGCGCGCAGTCCGGGCAGATCACCCGGTACATCTCGAAGGTGTCGTAGGCGTCGAACTCGTCGTCCGCGGCGTCCGGTTCGACGCCCTCCGGCTCGGGTTCGACGACCTGGGGCCTCCTGGACGCGGAACGGCCAGGGCGCTGAAGACTGTGCATCGGGTACTCCCCCTCGGGCTGGGCCGTAAGGCTCTGCGGCCTCGACCACAGCAAGCATTTCCCTGCGCCCCGGGCAGGTAATCACGTGAACATCATGGAGGCCGGTCAGGAAGTGTGTCCTTCGTCACATAGTCATGCACAAAGGCCTCACACCGCCCACTCACGCGGCCCGGACCGGCCGGTCCGTGGACGCGTCTGTGCCCGCCGATCGCCGGCCCTGTAGCTTTTGCCGCATGGAGGAGCTGGACCGACAGATCGTGCGGCTGCTCGTCGAGGACGGGCGGATGAGCTACACGGACCTGGGCAAGGCCACGGGCCTGTCCACGTCGGCCGTGCACCAGCGGGTGCGCCGGCTGGAACAACGCGGCGTCATCCGCGGCTACGCGGCGGTCGTCGACGCCGAGGCGGTGGGACTGCCGCTGACCGCGTTCATCTCCGTCAAGCCCTTCGACCCCAGCGCGCCCGACGACATCGCCGACCGGCTGGCCGGCGTGCCGGAGATCGAGGCCTGCCACAGCGTGGCCGGGGACGAGAACTACATCCTCAAGGTGCGCGTCTCCACCCCCCACGAGCTGGAGGAACTGCTCGCCCGGGTACGCGCCCTGGCCGGCGTCTCCACCCGCACCACCGTGGTCCTCTCCACGCCCTACGAGAGCCGCCCGCCCCGCCTCTGACCCGCCCGGGCCGCTCCACCCCCGCGCGCCGACCGCGCCGGCGGGGCGAGAGACTGTTCCCCATGAGTAATGGCACCGCCCCGACCTCCCGCACCGTCCTGCTGCGCGGCGGTGAGGTCCACAGCCCCGCCGACCCCTTCGCCACCGCCATGGTCGTCGAGCGCGGCCACGTCGCCTGGGTCGGCTCCGAGGGCGCCGCCGACGCCTTCGCCGAGGGGGTCGACGAGGTGGTCGACCTGGAGGGCGCCCTGGTCACCCCCGCCTTCACCGACGCCCACGTGCACACCACCAGCACCGGTCTCGCCCTCACCGGCCTCGACCTGTCCGGCGCCGCCTCGCTGGGGGTGGCCCTCGACCGGATCCGCGACTTCGCCGCGGCCCGCCCCGGCGACCGGGTCCTGCTCGGCCACGGCTGGGACGCCGCCCGCTGGCCCGGCGGCCGCCCGCCGACCCGCGAGGAACTCGACAAGGCCACCGGCGGCCGCCCGCTGTACCTCTCCCGGGTGGACGTCCACTCCGCCGTGGTGACCACCGCGCTGCTCGACCTGGTCCCCGGCGTCACCGCCATGACCGGCTTCGCCGCCGACCTCCCGCTCACCGGCGACGCCCACCACGCCGTCCGCGCCGCCGCCTTCGGCGCCGTCACCCCCGCCCAGCGCGCGGAGGCCCAGCGTGCCGCCCGGGCCCACGCCGCCTCCGTCGGCATCGGCACCCTCCACGAGTGCGGCGGCCCGCACATCTCCTCCGAGGACGACTTCACCGGCCTGCTGCGCCTCGCCGCCGAGGAGCCCGGCCCGCGCGTCGTCGGCTACTGGGCCGAGCAGGACGTCGACAAGGCCCGGGAACTCGGCGCCCTGGGCGCGGCCGGCGACCTCTTCGCCGACGGCTCCCTCGGCTCGCACACCGCCTGCCTCCACGAGTCCTACGCCGACGCCGGCCACAGCGGCACGCCCTACCTGGACGCCGCCGCGGTGGCCGCCCACGTGACCGCCTGCACCGAGGCGGGCCTCCAGGCGGGCTTCCACGCCATCGGCGACGCCGCCGTCACCGCCGTGGCCGAGGGCGTCCGGGCCGCCGCCGAGAAGGTCGGCCTCGCCCGGATCCGCGCCGCCCGGCACCGCGTCGAGCACGCCGAGATGATGACGGAGGCGACGATCGCCGCCTTCGCCGAACTCGGCCTCACCGCCTCCGTGCAGCCCGCCTTCGACGCCTTCTGGGGCGGCGAGGAGGGCATGTACGCCCAGCGCCTCGGCGTCGAGCGGGCCCGCACGCTCAACCCGTTCGCCGCCATGCTGCGCGCGGGCGTGCCGCTGGCGTTCGGCTCCGACAGCCCGGTCACCCCGCTCGACCCGTGGGGCACCGTCCGCGCCGCCGCCTTCCACCGCACGCCCGGCCACCGGGTCTCGGTCCGCGCCGCATTCACCGCGCACACCCGCGGCGGCTGGCGGGCGGTCGGACGTGACGACGCGGGCGTGCTGGTGCCCGGCGCCCCCGCCGACTACGCGGTCTGGCACACCGGGGAACTGATCGTGCAGGCCCCCGACGACCGGGTGGCCCGCTGGTCGACCGACCCGCGCTCCGGAACCCCGGGCCTGCCCGACCTCACGCCCGGCTCCGCCCTGCCGGTCTGTCTGCGCACGGTGGTGGGCGGCGAGACGGTCTTCGTGCGGCCGGGCGAGTGATCTCCGCCGCCGGGCGTCCGCCCCGGGCGCCCGGGGCGGACGTGCCGGGCCCCGTGCGGGCGCGGGGGAAGGAACGTTCCCCGAACGGGGTCCGCGCAGCAATGGCCCGGGTTTGACACGGCGCGGCGGGCGCCGGGTAGGTTCGGCCGGGTCCACCGACGGACGCCCGACCGGGAGCCCCCGCGCACTCGGGGCGCCGCCGCTGGGTCGGGGCGGTGCGCCGGGGCGGCGCACCGGCCCGCTGTGCCAGGTCCAGCGGCCGTGACGTCCCGAGGGGGGTCGTTGCCGGTCGGCAGGTGGGACCAGGCGGGGTGCCGGCGTTCAACAGACAACGGCCTTCGGCGGATCCGCAGCCTGCGGGTCCCGGGCCGGCCCGAAGGACGACGGCCCCCGCCCGGCGCTCCCGCCCCGGGGTCGCCCCCGCCAGGCGTCCGCGCACCCGGTCCGCCCTGCCCGTCGCGTGCGCGCACCCCGTGCCGTCCCCGCCCGTCGCGTGCACACCCCGACCCCGGGCTCCCGCCCGCCGCACAGCCCCGATGCCCAGGCTGCCGTCCGCCGCCCGCACCCTGTTGCCGGGCTCGCGTGCGCCGCGCACCTCCTTGCCTCGGGCCTCCGTCGGTCGTGGTGCGCGGGCTTCCCCGCAGCCGTTACCCGGGCTTCAGCCCGCCGCGTCCCGTTCCCTGGCTTGCCGCGCGGCGCACAACCCTGTTCCCGGGCTTCCGCCCGCCGCGGTGCGCGGGCCTTCGCGACGTGTCCGGGCCTCGTCCGCCGTGCCCCGTGCCGGGGCCTGTCCGGTCGTTTCCCGGGCTTCCGTCGCCGCTTGCCCGCGCTGCCCGTTCGGCGGGGCCGGACTTCCTCGCCCGCGTGTACCTGCCGGTGACGCGCGACCCCCGCCTCCGGCGACCGGCGCCCCGTGCCCGCACCGCCCCGGCGGAGCGGGCAGGCCCACGGCCGCGCGTCCCGTGGCCGCGCTGCGGTCGTCCTGTCCCGGGTACGACCCCTTTGCGCGCTTCCGCGGCCCCGGCCCCCGTCCCGCCGGGACACCGGTCCCGTCGCGCCGTCGTGTCCGCCCGGAGGCCGCCCACTAAGGTGGTCCCCGGCGTAGGGACTTGGCTGCGCACGGCGCCCGCCTCCGCGCGGTCGACGGCGCGGAGACGAAAGGGCAGCAGTGAACGAGGACGGCGTCGGTGCCCCCGCCGCGGGTGGCCAGGAGAGACGGTTCGGCCCGCTCGGCAAGGCCTTGGTGATCATCCCGACCTACAACGAGGCCGACAACGTCGCGCCGATCGTCCGCCGCGTCCGGGCCGCCGTCCCCGAGGCGCACGTCCTCGTCGCCGACGACAACAGCCCGGACGGCACCGGCAAGATCGCCGACGAGCTGGCGGCCGAGGACGACCAGGTCAAGGTCCTCCACCGCAGGGGCAAGGAGGGGCTGGGCGCCGCCTACCTCGCAGGCTTCCGCTGGGGAATCGAGCACGGCTTCGACGTCCTGATCGAGATGGACGCCGACGGCTCCCACCAGCCGGAGGAACTGCCCCGGCTGCTCACCGCGCTCAAGGGCGCCGACCTGGTCCTCGGGTCCCGCTGGGTGCCCGGAGGCCGGGTCGTCAACTGGCCCCGCTCGCGCGAGTTCATCTCCCGCGGCGGAAGCCTTTACTCCCGGGTCCTGCTCGACGTCCCCATCCGCGACGTCACCGGCGGGTTCCGCGCCTTCCGCCGCGCCACCCTGGAGGGGCTCGGGCTCTCCGACGTCGCCTCCCAGGGGTACTGCTTCCAGGTCGACCTGGCCCGGCGCGCCGTGCGGGCCGGCTACCACGTGGTCGAAGTGCCGATCACCTTCGTGGAGCGCGAGCACGGCGACTCCAAGATGAGCCGCGACATCCTGGTCGAGGCGCTCTGGCGGGTCACCGCCTGGGGCGTGGGGGAGCGGGCCGGACGGGTTCTCGGGCGGCCCCGGCGCGGGTGACGGGGGCCACCAGGCACACTGGAGGCATGACGACCGGCCCTCAGCGCTCCTTCCCTCCCACCACTTCCTCCGGCTCCTCGGCCTCCTCCTCGCGCCCGGCCCGGCAGCCCCGTTCCCGGGCGCGCACCGCAGTGCCGCTCGGCGTGGCCGCGTGGCTGGTGCTCGAGATCTGGCTGCTGACGCTGGTCGCGGACGCGGCGGGCGGCCTCACCGTCCTCCTGCTGCTGGTCGCCGGTGTGCTGCTGGGCGCCGCGGTGGTCAAGCGGGCCGGGCGACGCGCCTTCCGCTCGCTGGACGCGGCGATGCGCGGTCGGCAGGACGGGCAGGGGCCGGGCGGCGGGGACGCGCCGGACAGCGAGGGCAACGGCCTCACCATGCTCGGCGGCATCCTGCTGATCGTGCCCGGGCTGATCACCGACGTGGCGGGGCTGCTGCTCCTCGTGCCGCCGGTGCAGCGCAAGGTGCGGGCCGCGCTGGAGCGGTCCCTGGAACGCCGGCTGGCCCGGGCCACGACGGGCATGGAGGGCCTCTTCCAGCAGGCCCGCATCCACCGCCCCGACGGCAAGGTCGTCCAGGGCGAGGTCATCCGCGAGGAGGCCGTCCGCGACGAACACGGCCCCGGCGCCCAGGACCAGCGCCCGCCGCTGATCCCCTGACCCCCCTGATCCTCTGACCCCCGGGCAGCCGTGAGGGCCGCCGGACAGCCTGAGGCCGTCCGGCGGCCCTCACCGCACACGGGGCGGGACCCGCAGGAACCGCCGGCAGCGCGAAGACCCGCGGCAGCGCCAGATCCTCGGCACCGCGAGGCCCCCGGCACCGCGGCGAACCCGGCGCCACCAAAAAACACGGCCGCGGGCGCCGTACGTGAGATCACGTGCGGCGCCCGCGGCCGTGCTTGCGCGGGTCGCGACGCTCGAGCCGAGGGCTACGCCGACTTGCGTCGCGTGTCGCGAGGATGAACGGCGATGTTCATCGCCCCGGAACGCAGTACCGCGAGACGCTCCTCAAGGACTTCCTCGAGTTCCTCACGGGTACGGCGCTCCATGAGCATGTCCCAATGCGTACGGGCCGGCTTCGCCTTCTTCTCCTCCGGTCCGTCACCGTCCACCAGGAGTGCCTGGGCCCCGCAGACCTTGCACTCCCACTCCGGCGGGATCTCCGCCTCGACCGAGAAGGGCATCTCGAACCGATGCCCCTTCTCGCATGCGTACTCCACCGCCTGGCGCGGGGCCAGGTCGATGCCGCGGTCGGTCTCGTAGCTGGTCACCACGAGGCGCGTGCCGCGAAGAGCTCGCTCACTCATGAATCGTGCCTCCCGGGCTTGTCGCCCACAGGACAGGTGTCGCTGTCGTCGTCATCCGGCTCAACGTCCGGTCGGCGGTAAAGATTCCCGTTCCACGCGAATGCGTCGCCGTCGTAGCCGCCCCTTGTTGTACCCACCATCGCCCGCTTTGTCACATCTGGCGGGAGATGTCACTCGACGTCGCGGCGCCTTTGTCGCGCAGTAACGGTACGCCTGGCAGGCCAAACGCGTACACTACCGCCCCGCCGTCTCCGGGTCCAAAAGCATCAGAGCTTCTCCGGAACCGTGTTCCCCGCCTCGGCGACTGCACGCCGCACAGGAATACGAGCCAGGAGCAGGAATCCGAGTGCGAAGAAGGCCACCAGGGAGATGATCGCGTCCCGGTAGCTGCCGGTCAGCTGGTACGTCAGTCCGAAGACCAGGGGGCCGAGCCAGCTCGTGCCGCGGTCGCTGATCTCGTAGGCGGCGAAGTACTCGGCCTCCTTGCCCGGCGGGACCAGGTGGGAGAAGAGCGAACGTGACAGCGCCTGGCTGCCGCCCATGACCAGGCCGATGCCGGACGCCAGCGCGAAGAACCAGACCGCGTTCCCGGAGGGCATGAAGTAGGCGGCGGCCACCACCAGGGTCCAGGCGGCCAGCGAGCCGAGGACGGTGCGCTTGGCGCCGTGCCGCCTGGCGATCCGGCCCAGCGCCAGCGCTCCGGCCACGGCCAGCACCTGCACCAGCAGCACCGCCGTGATCAGCGTGGACTGCTCCAGCCCCAGTTCCTCGGAGCCGAAGATCGCCGCCTGCGAGATCACCGTCTGGATGCCGTCGTTGTAGACCAGGTAGGCCAGCAGGAAGGCGAGGGTGAGCGGGTGGCGGCGCATGTCGCGCAGCGTCTCGAGCAGGCGGCGCGGGGTGGACGCGGAGGACTCCGCGTCCGGCGCCCTGCGGTCGCGCAGCCGGCGCAGCGGAACGAGGGCGAACACGCCCCACCAGACACCCGCCGAGGCCAGGCAGATGCGGACCGCGGTCGACTCGGTGAGACCGAAGGAGTCGTGCATCGTGTACAGCACCAGGTTCAGGACGAGCATCAGCGCGCCCGCCGCGTACCCGAACGCCCAGCCCTTCGAGGAGACCGCGTCGCGTTCCTCGGGCGTGGATATCTGCGGGAGGAAGGCGTTGGACAGCATGGCCGCCACCGACTGGGAGGCGTTGGCGACGATCAGGAGGAGGCCGCCCAGCAGGTAGCGGTCGCCGTCCAGGAAGAACATGGCGGTGGTCGCGGTGGCGCCCAGGTAGGCGAAGAGCCCCAGCAGCGGCTTCTTCCGGCCGGTGCGGTCCGCGACGGCGCTCACCACCGGCATCACCAGCACCGCGACGACCACCGACAGGGACACCGTGTAGGCGAAGAACGAGCCCGCGCTCACGGGGATCCCGAGCGGGTGGACCAGCCCCTCCTCGTCGGCGGCGGCCTTGGTGACCGAGGTCAGGTAGGGGCCGAGGAAGACGGTGAGCACGCTGGTGGAGTAGACCGAGCAGGCCCAGTCGTAGAAGTACCAGCCGCGCTGCTCGCGCCGACGTCCGTCGGCCGTGCCGGCCCCGTCCGTCCGCACTGTGATGCTGCCCACCCGAACCTCGCTTCGCGCCGATGGGAGCCGCGCGTGGTCAGGCCCAGACGCCCCGGTCCTCCATCACCGCGCGCAGCGTGTCGATGTGATCGGTCATGATGCCATCGACCCCTTGGTCGAGGAGCCTGTGCATTTCTACGGAATCGTTGATCGTCCACACGTGTACCTGCAGGCCGCGGGCGTGTGCCGCGCGGACGAAGCGGCGGTCCACCACCGGGACCCCGGACTGGGCGACCGGGACCTGGGCGGCCAGCGCGGACGTCCGCGGGCCGACGGGCAGCCCCCAGGAGCGCAGCCGCAGACCGAGGACGCCGGCGGTGCCGAGCGAGGTGGCCAGCCGGGGGCCGGCCAGCCGCTGGGCGCGCGCCACCCGGGACTCCGAGAACGACCCCACGCACACCCGGTCCCAGGAGGACGTGGCCTCCAGCAGCTCCAGCAGCGGGAGCAGTGCCCCCTCCTCCTTGACGTCCACGTTCCATCGGACGTCGGGGAAGGTCTCCAGAAGTTCCCCGAGGAGCGGCACCGGCTCCCGGCCCGCCACCCGTGCCTGCCGGACCTCGCTCCACGGCAGCCCGGAGATCCGGCCGGCGCCGTCGGTCACCCGGTCCAGGGTGTCGTCGTGGAAGGCGACCAGCACGCCGTCGGCCGTGACGTGGACGTCGGTCTCCATGTACCGGTAACCGGCGTCGGCGGCGCGCCGGAACTGTGCGGCGGTGTTCTCCAGCCCGTCGGCGTCCCCGCCGCGGTGCGCGAAGGCGATCGGGCCGGGGTGGTCCAGATACGGGTGGCGGGTGCGGGTCGTCGTCACGGACGCAGTATCGCGCCCTCGGGGGCCGGGGCCGAGAGGGGGCCCGCGGTGACCTCGTCGGGGTCAGGGGCCGGCTCCCGCTCGGAGTCGGGCCGTGCCGCGCGTGCGGGCGTGAAGAGACGGAGGAAGAACTGGATCAGCGGGCCGATGGCCAGCGCGTACAGCACCGTGCCCGCGCCGACGGTGCCGCCCAGCAGGAACCCGGTTACCACGACGGCGAGCTCGATGCCGGTGCGCAGCAGGCGGATGGAGCGGCCGGTGCGGCGGTGCAGTCCCGTCATCAGGCCGTCCCGCGGACCCGGACCGAAGCCGGCGGATATGTAGAGGCCGGAGGCGAGGCCGTTGAGGACCAGCCCGGTGAGCAGCAGGAACCAGCGGGCCGGGAGCCCGTCGGCGGCGGGGACCAGGGCGAGGGTGGCGTCCATCGTGAGGCCCACCACGAAGACGTTGGAGACGGTGCCCAGACCGGGGCGCTGGCGCAGGGGGATCCAGAGCAGCAGGACCAGGGCGCCGACCAGGACGGAGACGGTGCCGACGGTCAGGCCGGTCAGTTCGGACACGCCCTGGTTGAGGACCCCCCAGGGCTCGAGACCGAGTTCCGCGCGCAGCAGCAGCGCGCAGCTCGCCCCGTAGAGGGTGAGACCGAGGTAGAGCTGGACGAGGCGGCGGGCGAGCAAGAGGAACCCCCTGTGGTGATCGTGGACCGGTGCGTGCCACTCTGTGGCTTGTGGGCTACGGCTCGACAGGGCCAATTCGGGGAAGGTGGACTGGACGCATGCAACGGTGGACCTCGGTGGTGGGCGCCCCCCAACTGGCCCGGCAGCTCGCCTCGCAGCAGCAGCGGCCGCCCCGGCCGGGAGACCGCCGCCTGCCCGCGTACCGGGCTCTCGCCGACGGCATCCGGCTGCTGGTGCTCGAGGGCCGGGTCCCGGTCGCCGCCCGGCTGCCCGCGGAGCGGGAACTCGCCTCGGCGATCTCGGTCAGCCGCACCACCGTCGCCGCCGCCTACGAGGCCCTGCGCGCCGAGGGCTTCCTGGAGTCACGGCGCGGCGCCGGCAGCTGGACCGCCGTCCCGCCCGGCAACCCGCTGCCCGCCCGTGGTCTGGAGCCGCTGCCGCCGGAGTCCCTCGGCACCCTCATCGACCTGGGAACCGCCGCGCTGAACGCCCCCGAGCCGTGGGTGACCCGTGCCGTCCAGGGAGCCCTCGGCGACCTGCCGCCGTACGCCACCACCCACGGCGACTACCCGGCCGGCCTGCCGGCGCTGCGCGCCACCATCGCGCGCCGGTACACCGAGCTCGGCGTGCCCACCATGCCGGAGCAGGTCATGGTGACCACGGGCGCCATGGGTGCGATCGACGCCATCTGCCACCTCTTCGCCGGGCGTGGCGAGCGGGTCGCCGTGGAGTCGCCCAGCTACGCCAACATCCTCCAGCTGATCCGTGAGGCCGGCGCGCGGCTGGTGCCGGTCGCGATGGGGAAGGGCGTCACGGGCTGGGAGATGGAGCGCTGGCGCCAGGTGCTGCGCGAGTCCGCGCCGCGGCTCGCCTACGTGGTCGCGGACTTCCACAACCCGACGGGCGCGCTCGCCGACGAGGAGCGCAGGCGGCTCCTGGTCGATGCCGCCCGGGCGGCGGGCACGGTCGTGGTCGCCGACGAGACCATGCGGGAGCTGCGGCTCGACGAGGACGTGGAGCTGCCGCGGCCGATGTGCGCCTTCGACCCGGCCGGCTCCTCGGTGATCACGGTGGGGTCCGCCAGCAAGGCGTTCTGGGCCGGGATGCGGATCGGCTGGGTCCGGGCCGCGCCCGAGATCATCCGGTCGCTGGTCGCCGCCCGCGCCTACGCCGACCTCGGCACGCCGGTGCTGGAACAGCTCGCGGTGGCCTGGCTGATGGACACCGGGGAGTGGGAGGACGCCGTCGCCTGGCGGCGCGCCCAGGCCCGCGAGAACCGGGACGCGCTGGTCGCAGCGGTCCGGCGGGAGCTGCCGTCCTGGGAGTTCACGGTGCCGGCCGGGGGGCTCACCCTCTGGGTCCGGGCGGGCGGGCTCTCCGGTTCACGGATCGCCGTCGCCGGGGAGCGGGTGGGCGTCCGGGTGGCCTCCGGCCCCCGATTCGGGGTCGACGGGGCGTTCGAGGGGTACGTCCGGCTGCCGTTCACGGTGGGCGGCGCGCTGGCCGAGGAGGCGGCCTCACGGCTGGCCGACGCCGTCCGCCTGGTGGAGACGGGGGCGCCGCTGGGCGTGGAGGCGACCCGCGCGTTCGTGGCCTGACGGGCGGGCCTGGCGGGCGGGCCGCGCCGCCCGCCCGGCCGCCCGGCCGCCTAGAGTTCGGCCCGGGCGGGCTCCCCTGGGTCGGCGTCAGCCTCGGAGGGCATGCCCGGCTCGTCCAGGTGGGCCGGGTCCTTCATGAAGTCGACCGCCGCCACCCCCGCCACCTCCGGGGGCTCGGCGGCCTGGTTCACGGCGACGGTGTTCGTGTCGGTCCGGCCGTCGGTGCTCGGGTCGGCGTCGTTGTCTGCCTCGGCCGCTGCCTCGGCCGCTGCCTCGGCCTCTGCCTCGGTGTCGGCCTCGGTGTCGGTCTCGGCTTCGGCCTCGGTGTCGGTGTCGGCCTCGGCTTCGGCCTCGGTGTCGGTGTCGGCCGCGGTGTCGGTATGGGTGTCGGCGTCGGTCCGGGTGTCTGCTTCGGCGCTCGCGTCGGCGTCGGCGTTGGTGCTGGTCTCCGTGTCGGTGCTCGTGTCGGTGTCGGTGTCGCTGTCCGCGTCCTTCGCGGTGGCCGTCGAGGCGGTGGCGGCAGCCGCCCCCGCCCCGGCAGCCCTCGGGGGCAGCAGCTCACGCACCGCCTCGCGGTGCCTCACCTCGGCGGTCTCGTCGTACGGGTCCGGCGTCGCGGGCACCTGCACCCGCAGGACCGGCCCCGCGCCCAGCCGCGCGTAGCCCCGCCCGGCCGGCACCAGCGAGGGCGGGGTGGAGCGGGGCGCCATGCCCAGCACCGCCGTCAGCTGTTCCACCGAGGACGGCCCCAGCAGCACCCGCGCCCGGGTGTGCTGCCGCACCGCCTCGCTCAGGGCCTGCGCGCTCTCCAGGTGCTCGGCCACGACCACCGTCACGTTGGCCGCCCGGCCGTGCCGCAGCGGCACCTGGAGCAGCGCCTGCGGGTCGCCGCCGCCCTCGGCCGCCGCCAGATGGCCCAGCGCGGCCGGGCGGTCCACCACGATCCACAGGGGCCGCCGGGTGTCCTCCGGCACGGGCCGGCCGGACTGCCGCGCCCGGTTGGCGGCGATCAGCCGGCGCTCCGTCTCGCGGGAGGCCCACTCCAGCGAGGCCCGGGCGCCCGCCGCGGAACACTCCACCGCGATCACACCGCTGCGCCCGGTGAGGCAGGCGTACTCCCCGGCGGCGCCGCCGTCCACGATCAGCACGTCACCGTGGCGCAGCGCCTGCAGGGCGACGCACCGCAGCAGCGTCGACGTCCCGGTGCCGGGGGAGCCCAGCGCCAGCAGATGCGGCTCGGTGGAGCGGGGGCCGGTGTGCCACACCACCGGAGGAACGTCCCCGCCCCGCTCGCCGTCGGCCGCCGGTGGCGTGTGCGCGGGATGGGCGGGGTCCGCGGGCCCGGCGGGGTCGGTGAAGCCGAGGACCGTCTCGCCCGGCGAGTTGACCAACGTCTCGGGCGTGACGTCCGTGGGCAGGGGCGCAAGCACCTCCAGGGTGAGCCGGTTCGCCTCCTCGTCCCAGCCGAACCGGTACTCGCGCCCCCGCCCGGCCTTGGCGTGCAGCAACTGCTCGACGCGGGCACGGGCCGCGGCCTCCCCGTCGGTGAAGTAGGCGGGATAGCGCAGCACCAGCCGGGAGATCCGGCCGGTGTCGTCGAACTCGTGCGTCTCGAAGGGCTCCTGCCACTCCCCGCCGTGCGAGTAGAGGGGAGCGGGGTCCTCCACGGTGGAGAAGTAGGGGACCAGCGCCTCGTACAGCGACCTCAGGCGCTGGGCCTGCTCCTCGTCCGGAACTCCCGCCGGCCGCCGCTCCGCCCGGTCCCGGCCCCGCCAGCCGGCCGCCGCCAGCAGTGTGGCGGCGGCCAGCACGGCGCCGTGGGGCGTCAGCACGATCACCAACAGGACCGACGCCACCAGGAACAGCACGGGTCCGCGCCGGTCCTTGGGGGTGCCCGCCCACCTCCGCCGGGCCGCGGAGGCCAGGCGGCCCAGCCCGCGGGCCACCGTGATCAGCGGATGGAGGACGTCCGTGGCGCCGGCGCCCGCTGTCCGGGCCAGCTCCCGGCCGCGTGCGAGGTGCTCGCCGCCGTAGCGCAGGATGCGGGGGAGGGGGCGCCGGGCCACTGAGGTCTCCTGATGTCCGTGCCGAAGGGTTCTCGCGGGATGGGAAGCGGGGGCGGGTCCGCCCGGGTGCACCTCCGGGGTCAGAACTTCAGTCCGCCCAGCAGGCTCGCCAGGCTTTCGCCGCCGGCCTTGATGCTCGGCGCGATCGCCGTGCTGGACAGGTAGAAGCCGAACAGGACCGAGACGACGGCGTGCGACCCCTTGAGGCCGTCCTTCCTGAAGAACAGGAAGACGATGATGCCGAAGAGCACGACGCCGGAGATGGACAGGATCATGAGGTTCTCCTGGTGTTCGGGTGGGGACAGTCACCACGAGTTGTTCCAGGATCACAGCATGTATCGATACGACAAAAGGTGCAACTGAGTGATTTACCGCTGATTTCCACCGCCTGGTGGAGGTGTTCTGCCGGGTTCCGGCCGCCCGATGGCGTACGGACGCCCCGCGCCGGGGCCGGGCGGACGTCGACGATCTTCACCGCCCCCTGGCCGGGGGCCGGGCAGTGATCTCCGGCATGTCGCCGATTCACTCGTACGGTGGAGCGCGTGTGCCGGTGCGCACGCCCGTGGGAGATCCGTCGCCCGGTGGTTTCCCCGCAGGCCGTAGGCTCTGCGTGGTCCGGTCACCCGGACGCCCGCCCGCCGGCCGAATGCGCCGGACGGCGGAACAGGCGACAGGCGAGCAGGCAGGCAGCGGCGCACCGGACGGCCGCGCGGAGGAGAGAGGCGGACCCGGCGATGACCGAAGCCCCCGACCCGGAGGTCGTGGAGCTCGCGACCAGGATCTTCGAGATGGCGCGCAAGGGTGAGACCGCGGCGCTCGTCTCGTACCTGGACGCGGGCGTTCCGGCGGACCTCACCAACGACCGGGGCGACTGCCTGATCATGCTCGCCGCATACCACGGCCACCCCGGGGCGGTGCGCGCCCTGCTGGACCGCGGCGCGCAGGCCGACCGGGTCAACGACCGTGGTCAGACGCCGTTGGCGGGCGCCGTCTTCAAGGGGGAGACGGAGGTCGTCAAGGCGTTGCTGGAGGGCGGCGCCGACCCGGCCGCCGGAACCCCCTCCGCCGTCGACACCGCCCGCATGTTCGGGCGGACCGAGGTGCTCGAACTCTTCGGCGCCGCCTGACCGTTGACCGGTCGCACCGCGCTGACCTCGGGCGACACCGGACGTCCCACCAGGAAGATCCAACGGGAGGATCCGGATGGCCGCACCGAAATCCGGTCGCCACGCGGTGAACCGGCGAGTCATGATGGCCAGGTGATTCACGGACGCGACGGCTGGGCAGGAGTTGCCGAACCGCGTGGACCGTGACCGGTCCGGAAGGACCACCGACGAGAGGCAGAGGAAAATGGTCTACCACGAGCAGAAAACGGCGGGAGCCCGGACGTGTTGTCGCGGCCAGGTGAAGTGATCTCCCGGTTGCGTCGACGCTTGATGTGAGGCTGTTTCCCATGTTCGATCCGGTCATAGCGCCCAGCGGCACCCTGCTCGGCCTGCTTCAGCGGGGCCGAGGCGACGGGACCCTGCACGCGCTCACCGCCCCCCGTGCCGAGGCGCTCGAGGCCCTCGACCGGTGCGTGCTCCACGATCCGCGCCACGACTGGCAGCTGGAGAACCGCTCCCTGTACTACGCCCGGCTCTACCTCGACCTCGACGGGGGCCTGGCGGCGCTCGAGGCCCACCTGCTGGGCCCCGACGACGTCCTCGACCCCGAGGAGAACCGGACCGGGCTCGCCCTGTCCGTCCTCGGCCACCTCGCCTCCTACGGCCGGCGGGACGCCCTGGACCTGCTGCGCCGCTACGCCGCACAGGGCGCCAACTGGGCGTGGGCCCTCGACGAGCTCGCCCTGCGCGACGACGACGCGGGCCTGCGTGCCCTCGCCGTGCCCGTGCTGGCCCGCTTCCCCGCACATCCCCAGGGCGACGCCGAACTGGCCGCCATGGTGCGCGACGCCTTCGAACCGCGGCCCTGGCGGCTGTGGGCCGACGACCCGCGCCCCGCCGTCCGCGACCGGATCCGCGCCGCCCGCGAGGCCGCCAGCTTCGACCGCTGGCAGCGCCAGCTCGACTCCACCGGCCCACGGCCCTCCTGGAGCGTGCGCGCCATCCTCGACTGGGCCCAGCAGGGCGCCGAACGGGGCGCGCAGCTCCAGGCGCCCGCCGCGCGGTGCCTGCTCGCCGTGGCCGGCCCCGAGGACCGTCCCGAACTGCTGGAGGCCGCCCGGTCAGGCCCCGACGGCGCCCGCTGTGCCGCCCTGCGTCACCTCGCCGACACCGGCGACCCGCAGATCCTCGCCCTGATCGACGCCGCGGTGGCCGACGGCCCGGGCGTCGTCCAGGAGGCCGCCGTGGACGCCTTCGAACGGATGCGGTCCGCCGGGGCCGTCGACGCGGCCCGCGCCTGGTCCCACCGGCCCGATCCGCTCGGCGCGGCGGCCGGACGGGTGCTCGCGCTGCGCGGCGACGCCCGGGACGGCGCGCTGGTGCTCGCCGCGCTGCGCACCGCCGTGCGGACCGAGGGCCCCGACGCGCCCACCCTGTGGACCCTGGTCGACGGCGCCGGACGCCTCGGCATCGCCTGCGCCGCCCCGGTGCTGCGGCACGTCTACCGCGAGACGGCCTCCTCCTCCCTGCGCGGGCGGGCCGCGCGGGCCCTGGCCGCCACCGACCCCTCCTTCGCCGCGGGGTTCGCGGTCGAGTGCCTGTGGGACTGCGAGGAGACCACGCGCGAACTGGCCGCGCGGCACGCCGAGACGGGTGACGCCCGCGTCGCCGAACGCCTCCGCCGCCTCGCCGCCGACCCCGCCGAGGAGGACGACGTCCAGCTCGCCGTCCGCACCCGCATCGCCACCGACAAGTCCGCCGCCTGACCCCACCGCCGCACCCCGCGCCCGTCTTCGCGGGGTGCGGCGAGGCCGCACACGGGCCACGGCGTTCCCGTCCCGCGCACGCCGTGGCGCCGGGACGACGGGGGAGGGGGCGCGGCGCGGGCCTCGCGGGCGCGCAGGAGGGCCCGCTCCGGCAGGAGGCGGAGCCCCGGGAAGGGGCGGAGGCCGGGGCATGAGCGGCGCCGTCCGCCCGCGCAGGGCCCGGCGGCGGCCCGCGGCGTCCGCGGTGCCGGCGCGGCCGAGCGCCCCGGCGGCGGCGAGGAACAACGCTCACGGGACGTTCCGCGGACGGACACGTCCCGGACGACCGCCCCACGCCCACGATGGCGACAACGCGGACATGCGTGTCGTCATCGTCACCGAGTCGTACCCGCCCGACCTGAACGGTGTGGCCCACTGCGCCCACCAGACCGCCCGGCACCTCGCCGCGCGCGGGCACACCCCCCTCGTCGTCGCTCCCGCGACCACCCCGGCGGACACCGAGGCCGACCGCCTCGCCCCGTGCCCCGTCGTCCGCGTCCCGTCGATCCCCCTCCCCGGCTACCCGCAGGTCCGCGTCGCCCTCCCGAGCCGACGGGTCACCGCGGCCCTGGAGGACCACCGTCCCGACATCGTGCACCTGGCCGGCCCGTTCGTCCTCGGCGTGCGCGGCATGGCCGCCGCGGCCCGCCTCGGCGTACCCGCCGTCGCGGTGTACCAGACCGACCTCGCCGGCTACGCCCGCACCTACGTCGGGGCGGGCTCCGGCACCGCCTGGCGCCGCATACGGCGCGTCCACGCCGCCGCCGACCGCACCCTCGCCCCGTCCCGCTCCGCCCGGGCGGACCTGGAGGCGCACGGCGTCCCGCGCGTGCGGCTGTGGCCCCGCGGTGTGGACACCGACCGCTTCCACCCCGCCCGCCGCGACCAGGGGCTGCGCCGGCGCCTCGCCCCGGACGGCGAGCTGATCGTCGGGTACGTCGGCCGCCTTGCCCCCGAGAAGCACGTCGAACTGCTCGCCGGTGTGTGCGCCCTGCCCGGCGTCAAGGTGGTGGTGGTCGGGGACGGCCCCAGCCGCGCCTCGGTGGCACGGGCGCTGCCCGGCGCCGTCCTCCTCGGCGCCCTCAGTGGCGACGCACTCGCCAGGGTCTTCGCCTCGTTCGACGTCTTCGCCCACACGGGCCCGTTCGAGACCTTCTGCCAGACCGTCCAGGAGGCGATGGCCAGCGGCCTGCCGGTGATCGCCCCCGCCGCCGGAGGACCCCTCGACCTGGTGGAGCCGGACCGGACCGGTCTGCTGGTCCCGCCGCTCGACGCCGACGCCCTGCGCGAGGCGGTCCGCCTGCTCGCGGCCCACCCCGCACGGCGTGCCGCCTACGGGGCCGCGGCCCGCACCACCGTCGAGGGGCGGACCTGGCAGGCCGTGGGGGACGGCCTGATCACCCACTACACCGAGGTGCTGCGGGCCAGGACGGCGGTGGCCGCGTGACCGCCGACCGTCCGGCCGAGGGGCCGCTGACCATCGTGCGGCTCGCCAACTTCGTCTCCCCGTCCTCCGGCGGACTGCGCACCGCCCTGCGCGAACTCGGCGCCGGCTACGCGGCCGCGGGTCACCGCCCGGTGCTCATCGTGCCGGGCGCCACGGCCGGGGACCGGGAGACCGAGCAGGGCAGGGTGATCACCCTGCCCGCCCCCGTGGTGCCCGGTACCGGCGGCTACCGGGTGCTCACCGGCAGACGACGCCTGGCCATCCTGCTGCGGGAGCTGGATCCCGACCGGCTGGAGGTGAGCGACCGGACCACCTTGCGCTGGACCGGCGAGTGGGCCCGGCGAGCGGGCGTCCGCGCGGTGATGGTCGCCCACGAGAGCGCCGACGGCGTGCTGCGCACCTGGGGACTGCCGGAGGACGCCGCGCGCCGCGCTGCCGACCACCTCAACACCCGCACCGCGCGCGCCTACGCGCGCGTGGTGTGCACGACCGGGTACGCCGAGCGGGAGTTCCTGCGGACCGGTGCCCGCAACGTGGTCCGCGCCCCGCTCGGCGTGGACCTCCGGCACCACCGTCCCGCGCTCCGGGACCCCGCCGAACGGGCCCGGTACGCCCGGGCGGACGAGTGGCTGCTGGTGCTCTGCTCCCGCCTGTCGGTGGAGAAACGTCCCGGCACGGCGCTGGATGCCCTGCACGCCCTGCTGCGACGGGGCGAGCGCGCCGTCCTCGTCGTCGCGGGCGAGGGACCGCTGCGGGAAGGACTGCGGCGGCGGGCCGCACGGGACGTGCTGCCCGTGGTCTTCCTCGGCCACGTGGAGGACCGCGCCCGGCTGGCCGCGCTCCAGGCGTCCGCCGACGTGTGTCTCGCGCCGGGACCCGCCGAGACGTTCGGGCTCGCGGCCCTGGAGGCCATGGCGTGCGGCACCCCCGTGGTCGCCAGCGCCTCCTCCGCGCTGCCGGAGGTGATCGGCCCGTCCGGCGCGACCGCCCACGACGACGGCGAGGCCTTCGCGGCCGGGGTGCGCCGACTGCTCGCGGTCCCCGAGGCGACCCGGCGGGCCGCCGCCCGGGCCCGCGCCGAACGCTTCGGCCGGGACGCCGCGGTCCGCGGCTTCCTCGCCGCCCACGACGCCGCCCCGAGGGTGAGGACCCCATGAGCATCCACGAGGAACTGCCCGCGACCGCCCGTCCGCCCACGCCCGTCACCGCGCCCGCGCGGCCGGGCGTCGACGGCGGCCCGTTCCCGCCCGCGCCGCCGCGCCCCCCGGGGCAGCCGCTGCCGCCCGCGCTGCCGGGCCTGCCTGAGCCGCCGGGCGTGCCCGCGCCGCCGGATCTGCCCGCGCCGCCGGATCTGCCCGCGCCGCCGGATCTGCCCGCGCCGCCGGGCCGGCTTGAGCCGCGGGACCGGTGCCGGCCCCCGGCCCTGCCCGAGCAGCGGAGCCTCCCGCACCGCGGCGACCCGCCCCTGCGCTTCGTGGCCCTCGGCGACTCCCTCACCGAGGGCGTGGGCGACCCGGTCGGCCGGGGCCGGCGCGGCTGGGCCGCACTGCTGGCCGAGGCCCTCGGCGACCGGACGGAGTTCGCCAACCTGGCCGTCAGCGGCGCGCTCACCCTCGACGTGGCCGAACGGCAACTGCCGGCCGCCCTGGACCTCGGCCCCGACCTGGTCTCCGTCCTGGTGGGGGTCAACGACACCCTGCGCGGCTCCTTCGACCTCCACGCCGTCGCCCGCCGCCTGGACACCGTCTACGCGGCCGTCACCGCCCGGCGGGCCGTCCTGCTCACCGCCTGCCTGCCCGACCCCGGGGCGATGCTGCGGCTGCCGCGCGCCCTGGCGGCCCCGCTGGCCCGGCGCCAGCGGGGCGTCAACGAGGTGGTGCACGTCCTGTCCCGGCGCTACGGCGCGCTGCACCTGCACGCCGCCGACGGGGAGTGGACGACGGACCCGGCGATGTGGAGCGTGGACCGGCTGCACCCGGGCGAACGCGGCCACCGGACGCTGGCCCGCGCGTTCCACGGCCTGCTGGCCGACGCGGGCCTCGCCACCGGCTCGCCGCCCGGGACCGAGCCCCGGTCCCCGCAGCCGGCGCGCGGCGCCGGAGCGTGGTGGATGGCGACCCGGGGCACCGCATGGCTGGCGCGCCGCAGCGTGGATCTGCTGCCCCAGCTGCTGCGGCTGGCCGCCGCCGAGGCCGGGCACCGGACGCCGGGCTCCACCGCACGCCTGGACCTGGAGGCCTCCCGCGCCGTCACCTCGGCGCTCGCGGGCGTCACCCCACCGTCCGCACCGTGTCCGTGACGGCCGTCGCATACGCGCCGTTTCGACCGGTGTCACCCCGAGGACCTACTCTGTGCACCGTGACATCGCCCGTGACGACCCCCGTCGAACTGCCGCACCCCGGTTCCGCGCTGCCGCGCCTGGCCGTGGGCCCGGCCGCCGACGAGGGCCTGGCCCGGCGTCTGCGCGCCCTCGCCTGCACCGCCCCGCTGCACGACCTGGACGCGCGCAAGGTCAACCTCTCGGGCGAGTTCACGGTCTACGGCATGGCCGAGGTGGCGCTCGCCGCCATCGACCTGGTCACCCTCACCATGGACTTCGACACCGGCGCCGACCACGAGCAGATCGTCGCCCGCCTCACCCCCCGCGTCGCAGCCCAGGCACCCCGCCGTCCCACCACCGAACACGAGCGGGTGGCCCGCTGGGTGCTGGAGAGCCTGATCAACGTCGGCAGCGTGGACCGCGGCTTCCGTGCCGTCTACGGCACCTTCACCGCCGACGGCGTCTACGTGCGCCGTGACTACGACTTCAAGCTGATCGAGGAGGTGCCCGGCCCCGGCGGGGGCGTGTACCTGCGCACCACCGACGAGGCGGTCAACGTCCTCGTCGGCGCCCTCGACACCGACGTCACCAGCGCCCAGATCGCCGCCGAGGTCAAGCTCGAGGTGCTGATCAACCGCGGTCGCCTCGCCGACGCCCAGCTCGCCGCCGAGCAGGCCCGCTACCGCACCGTCCAGTACTCCGAGACCCTGCGCCGTGCCCTGGAGGCCACCCGGCGCAACGTCCGCGCCGTGGACTGGCTGAACACCGTGCCCGACATGATCGCCGAGGCGCTGGACCACGTCGCCGACCGCTACCGGCACGAGAACGCGATCCTCACCAACATCCGCAAGGCGCGCGACGAGTCCGAGGACCCCGGGCAGAAGCGCCGGGCCGCCGAGCTGGTGGACATCGTCAAGGACTGCATCCGCCGCCACACCCAGCTCCAGTCCCGGCTGCTGGAGGCCGGCCCGCTGTTCCGCGCCGAGCAGGACCGCCAGGCCTTCGCCGCCCCCGCCCGCACCGCCGGCACCGACCTCTACGGCCAGCTCCTCGCGCCCGTCCTGCCGCTGCCGGTCGAACGGTCGATCCGGGTCACCGACGCCTTCTTCGCGCACGGCACCGGCCTGCGCACCCCCGGCTCGGTCCGCCTCGGCGACCTGGTCGACCTGCTGCTGACCCCGCCGGCCGAGCGGGAGCACCTGGGCGCCGAGATGCCCGAGCCCGACCTGATCGCCACCCCGGACGACAGCCGGTTCAGCGAGGAGCAGCTGGGCGCCGCCACCGAGCTGCTCGACCTGCCGCCCGACGCTCCCCGCCGCCTCTCCGGTCTGCTCGCCGACGCCCGGCGCCGGGACCCCGACCTGCCCTACCTGGTCGCCCTGCTCGCGATCCACGCCGCCAGCCCGCCGGTCGGCACGGCCTACCGGCAGGGCGAGCCACGCCTGCTGTTCGCGGTGGACGACGGCACCGAACTGGACGACCCCGAGTTCGGCGGCGCCGACCTGATAGTGGGCACCGCCCTGCTGGACGCGGCGGGCATGGCGGCCGACCGGCTCGAGTCCGCCTGACCGCTTGACCGCTTGACCGGCTGACCGCACGCGCCGCAGTCCGCCCGCGCACCCAGCCTTCCCGTACCTGTACGACCGCACCTGTACGACCGCACCGAGGAGCACCAGCAGTGACCGAGTCCGCCGAGTGGAGCGACCCCGCGGCGACCGCCCCCCTGGGCGCCGCGGCGGCGCCCGCCGTGTCGCCCGCGGACACGTCCGACGCCGCCCGCCTCGTCGCCTTCGGGCTCCAGCCCAAGCTGCAGCCCGCCCGCGACCAGGAGTACGCCGACCTGCTGCGCCGCTACCGCGAGGACCCGCCGTTCGCCCGCCTCGCCGACGCCGTCGCCACCGGGCTCGGGCTGATCGTGCTGGAGGTGTCCCCGCGCGCCGGCATGGCGGTGACCGCCGCCGAGGGCTCCGTCTTCGCCGTCCGGATGGGCGACTACGCCCGCCGCGCCTCCTCCGACACGGCCGACCGGTTCCTGCACGGCCTGGCCCACCTGGCCGTCGCGGCGCTCGCCTTCCCGCGCCCGGAGGACCTCGCCGACGACGGCTACATCGGGCGGCTGACCGTCAACGGCGTCGACGCCTTCGTCCGCCAGGCGTGCCGGCGCCTGGAGCAGCGTGCCGAGGAGCAGGGCGAGAACACCGACCCGGCCAGCGACGCCCCCGGACTCGAGGCGGCCTGGCGGATCTGGTCCCGGCGCAGCGCCACCGGCGCCACCAAGGACTCCCGCCGTCTGGCCGGCTCCACCACCGGCATCGTCGCCAAGGCGGTCGCCTTCCTCGCCGACTCCGGCTTCCTCCAGCGCACCGGCGACGACGGGGGCGGCACCTACCGCACCACCGCCCGCTACCAGCTCCAGGTCCGTGACATGGCGAGCAGCGCCGCCATGGGCGAGCTGCTGGAGCTGGGCGTCGTCCCGGTCTCCGACGGCACCGCCACCCTGCTGCCACCGGACGAGACCGACGACCTCGACCTGGTCGCCGACGCGGGACTGCCGTTCCACTCCTGACCGCGCCGCCCGCGGCCGGCCCCCACCGCCCGACGCCCCGACGTCCCACGCCCGACGTCCCACCGCCCGACGACCCACCGCTCGACGCCCGCACTGCCCGCACCGGCGCACGGAAGACTGACGAGAGCCCCCCATGTACGAGCTGTCCCGGATCCGCCTCTACTCCATCGGACCGGCCGGCGCGCGGTACGCCGACACCGTGCTGGACCTGCGGGGCGTGGGCGATCCCGTGCCCGACCCCGCGCCCGCGCAGGCCGAGTTCTTCCAGGACGAGCCCTCCGGCCCGCCGCGCCGCCCGGCCCCCGCGGGCGTGCTCTTCCTGGAGAACGGCGGCGGCAAGTCCGTCCTGCTCAAGCTGATCTTCTCGGTGATGCTGCCGGGTCACCGCAACACGCTCGGAGGCGCCAGCTCCGGCGTGCTGCGCAAGTTCCTGCTCGCCGAGGACTGCGGCCACGTCGCCCTGGAATGGCAGCACACCCGCACCGGGGAACTGGTCGTCGTCGGCAAGGTCAGCGAGTGGCGGGGCCGTCAGGTCTCCAGCGACCCGAGGAAGTTCGCCGAGGCCTGGTACTCCTTCCGGCCCGGCCCCGGCCTGAACCTGGACAGCCTGCCGGTGGCGGAGTCCACCGCGATGCGCCCGGCCGCCGAGGGAGCCTCCGGCGCCCGTGGCCGCCGCCGCACCATGAAGGGTTTCCGGGACGCCCTCACCGAGGCGGGCAAGTTCTACCCGCACCTGGAGGCGCACTGGGAGGAGATCCACGAGCGCTGGACCGAGCACCTCGGCGAACTCGGCCTCGATCCCGAACTCTTCCGCTACCAGCGGGAGATGAACGCCGACGAGGGCGAGGCGGCCGGCCTCTTCGCGGTGAAGAAGGACTCCGACTTCACCGACCTGCTGCTGCGCGCGGTCACCGACACCCGCGACACCGACGGACTCGCCGACCTGGTCGCCGGGTTCGGCAACAAACTCGGCCGCCGCGCCGAACTCATCGCCGAACGCGACTTCACGGCGGGCTCGCTGGACCTGCTCCAGCGCATCGTCGACGCCACCGACGCCCGGGCCCGCGCCCGCGAGATCCACACCGGCGCCGAGCGGCGCACCCGCGCCCTCGCCCGGCGGCTCTCCGCGCGCGGCGGCCGCGAACGCGCCCGCGCCGCCGACCTGGCCCAGCGGGTCACCACCGCCGCCCACGCGGTCACCGAGGCCGAGCGGGCGCGCTCCCGCAACGCCCTGGTCGCCGCCGAACTCGCCTACCGCCACGCCTCGCTGGCGCTCGCGGCGGCCGAGAAGTCGGCCGCCGCGCAGAAGCGTGAGCTGGCCGACGCCCGCACCCTGCACGCCGCCTGGCAGGCGGCCGAGTCGGTCCTGCGCCACCGCGCCGCCGCCGACCGCTCCGCCCGGGTCGCCGCCGCCATCCGGGAGGCCGAACGGGACGCCGCCCCCGCGCTGGCAGCCCGCGCCCGGGCCGCGGGCGACCTGGTCCGCGCGCTGCACTCCGAGGCCGAGCGCGCCGAGAGCCTCGCCAACGAGCAGGAGGAGCGCTCCGGCGCCCTCCAGGAACTCGGCGAGACCGCCTACCGCGACGGCACCTCCGCCGCCACCGAGGCCCAGCGGGCCCGCAGCGAGGCCGGACACCTGCGCCAGCGGCTCGCCGAGGTCGAGCGGGAGACCGCCGAGGCGGTCGGCGCCGGATGGATCGACGACAGCTCCCCCGACGCCGACCCGGCGAAGGCCGCGCTGGCCGCCGGTGAAGCCGCGAAGAGCACCGTCGCCGCCTTCGAGGAGGCCCGCGAGACCGCCCGCCGCACCGCCGAGCGGGCCCGCGAGGCCGCCACCACCGAGTCGCGTGCCGAGCTGACCGCCGCCCGCGCCGCCGACGCCGCCATCGCCGCCCGCCGGGCCCACGAGGGCGAACGGCGCACCGCGGAGACCCTGGCCGCCGAGGAACGGCTAACCGAACTGCTCGGTCTCCCCGCCGCCCGCTCCGGCGGCCCGGCGGTCCCCGGGCCGCGCCAGGGCGAGGCCGGCGCGACGGGCGAGGGCGCACCGGCCGACGGGGGCGCCGGCGGAGGTGGCGACGGGGGCGTGCCCACCACGTCACGCCCCGGCGGGTCCACGGCCACGGCCGCGGCCGCCTACGGCCGGCCGGCCGGGAGCACCGCCACCGTGCCGTCCGCCGGCCGGACGCTCACCGACGGCCGCCTCACCGCGGAACAGCTCGACCTCTTCGCCGACGACCTGCGCGGCATGCTCGACGACGCGGTCGCCTCCGCCGAGCGTCAGCTCTTCGACCTGCGCACCGCGGCCGCCGACGACGCCCGCATCCTGGGCGCACTCGGCGACGGCGGCCTGCTGCCACCGGGCCCCGACGTGCTCGCCACCGTCGAGTTCCTCGGCGAGCAGGGCATCCCGGCGCTGCCCGGGTGGCGCTACCTCGCCCAGGCCGTGGACCCGGCCGACCACGCCCGTGTCCTCGCCGCCCGGCCCGAACTGGTCGACGGCGTGATCATCACCGACCCCCACTCGCACGCCCGGGCCCGCGAGGCGCTGGCCGAGGCCGCCCTGCTGCCCCGCTCCACCGTCGCCGTGGGCACCGCCGCCGCGCTCCTCGCGCCGGCCCCCGACCCCGCGTCGGACGACCGGGCCGTCTTCCTGGTGCCGCCGAACCCGGCCATGCACGACGAACACGCCGCCGACGAGGAACGCCAGGCACTGCGCGCCCGCGCCATGCGCCGGGACGAGGACATCCGGGCGCTCGCCGCCCGCCTCACCAAGGACCGCGAACTCGCCTCCCGCCTCGCCTCCTGGCGCCACGGCTGCCCCGCCGGACGGCTCGCCGAGCTGGCCTTGGCGGCCGAGGCCGCCGCGGCCTTCGCCGAGGAGTCCGAGGCCGAGCTCTCCGAGGCCCGCACGGTCCGCGCCGAGGCCGAGGAGACCGCGGCCGAGACCGCCCGGATCCGCGACGAACGCCAGGACGCCGCCCAGCGCGCCCGCCGCGCCGCCGACGCCCTGGCCGGCCTCGCCTCCCGGCTGCGCGAACGCGCCGGATGGCAGGCACGGCTGCGCGAACTCGCCGAGGAGGCGGCCGAGTCGGAGGCCCGCGCCCAGGAGTGCCTGGACCGCGCCCACGCCGCGGACGAGGACCGCCGCGCCGTCCAGCGGGGCGCCGACGACGCCCGGCGCACCGCCCGCGCCCTGCGCGCGGAGCGTGCCGAGATCGCCGGAGCCCCCGAGGACGCGGAGGCGGCCGCCGAGCCCGCGGGCGACGCGCCGGCCGCCTCGCTGCCCGCCCTCCGCGAGGCCTACCGCGCGGCCTCCCAGCTCTACGAGAAGGTGGGCGTCGGCGCCGACCTGCGCGCCGAACAGGCCCGGGCGGAGAGTGACGAGAGCGCCGCGCGCGCCGAACTCGACCGCCTCAGCAACAAGGTCCGCACCCGCGCGGAGCAGCTGCTGTCCTCCCCGGACGGTGCCGACGGCCCGTCCCGGCAGGCCGCCGCCGCCCGCGCCGAGGAACTCGTGCAGGTCCTCGAGGCCCGGATGTCCCAGGCCAGCGAGCAGCTCGGCCGCCTGCGCGGCGACGCCGAACGGCTGGCGCCCGAGGAGGGCGGGCACCACACCGAACTCCCCGAGGACCTGCTCCCGCGCGACGCCGGGCACGCCCAGACGCTGCTGCGCGCCGCCACGACCGAACTGGCCGCCCACACCGAGGCGTTGCGCGAGGCCCGGGAGGCCCACGCGGCCCTCCTCGAGAACCACCACGCCGCCGAGGACGCCGCCGCAGGGTTCGACGAGACCGCCGCACTCCTGCGTGACCTGCTGCGCGACCAGTCGGCCGACGAGGACGAGGAGGAGCCGGAGCCCTACCCGGGAGACCTCGCCGAGGCCCGCCGGGCGGCCGCCGAGGCCCGCCGCTCGCTGCGCGGTTGCGCGGCCGACCTCTCGGCCGCCGAGGCAGCCGTGCGCGAGGCGAGCGACATCCTCGTCCGGCACGCCAACTCGGTGCGCTACGAGCAGGTCCGGACCCCCGCCCGGCAGCAGATCCGCGAACTGCCCGCCGCTGCCCTGCCGGACCACGCACGCGCCTGGGCCGAGGCGTTCGCCCCGCGGCTGCGCGTCCTCACCGACGAGCTGGAGCAGCTCGAACGCAACCGCGACTCGATCGTGGACCGGCTGCGCGGCCTGGTGGAGACCTCGCTCGCCACCCTCCGCTCCGCCCAGCGGCTCTCCCGGCTGCCCGAGGGCCTCGGCGAATGGTCCGGCCAGGAGTTCCTGCGCATCCGCTTCGAGGAGCCCGACCAGGCGACCCTGACCGAACGGCTCGGCGAAGTCGTCGACGAGGCGACCCGGTCCGCCCTGAAGAAGAACTCCGACCTGCGCCGCGACGGCATGTCACTGCTGCTGCGCGGTGTGGCGGCGGCACTCCACCCCAAGGGGGTGGCCGTGGAGATCCTCAAGCCGGACGCGGTGCTCCGAGCCGAGCGGGTCCCCGTCGGGCAGATGGGCGACGTCTTCTCGGGCGGGCAGCTGCTCACCGCGGCCATCGCGCTGTACTGCACCATGGCCGCCCTGCGCTCCAACGACCGTGGCCGTGACAAGCACCGGCACGCCGGAACACTGTTCCTCGACAACCCCATCGGCCGCGCCAACGCCACCTACCTGCTGGAACTCCAGCGGGCCGTGGCCGACGCGCTGGGTGTCCAACTCCTCTACACCACCGGTCTGTTCGACACGACGGCGCTGGCGGAGTTCCCCTTGGTCATCCGGATGCGCAACGACGCGGACCTGCGGGCGGGCCTGAAGTACATCAGCGTCGAGGAGCACCTGCGCCCCGGGCTGCCCCAGCAGGTCCAGGAAGGCGAGACGGTGCACAGCGAGATCACCGCGACCCGCATGTTCCGCCGGTCCTCCGCCACCTGACCCGTCGGACGGCCGAATCTCAAGGCGCCGGGCGGCCGAACCGCAAGGCGCTGGGCGTCGTTACCTGAAGGCGCCTGGGCGTCCGCACGTGCCGGCGCCGGGCCGTTCCGTCGTCACGGCGGGCGGCACGGCCGCCGGGCGGCACGGCCGCCGGGCGGAAAGGGCCCCTGGCGGAAAGGGCCCCTGGCGGAAAGGGCGAGGCGCGACGCCCCTCCGGTGGCCGTGGCTCAGGCCACGACGGCCACAAGGCCACCGCCGGAGCGGCGTGCCGACGGCGTCCTCACGCCATGCCCGCCGGCTGCCCGCTGCGTCGGCGTATTCGCCCGAACTCCCGCTCGGCGGCCCGCTCCTGACGTCGTGTCGCACGCCGCTCGCGCCGCAGCCGGCGCGCCGTGCTGCTCGGCTCCGACACGACCCCGTGCCGCTGGTTCCACACCTGGCGCGTCACCCACACGTCGAGCACCGCCCAGGTCGCCGCGACGATGCCGGCCACCGCCGCGATCACCGCCGGGAAGGCCAGCAGCGCCTTGGCCATGGTGAGCAGGAACGCGACCAACGCCATCAGGACGGTGACCGCCATGACGAGCACGGCGCGTACCGCCGCCGTCCGGACGGGATCCGGCAACCGGGGCCGCCGGGCGGGCACCTCCACCCACAACGGACGCTCCCGCGCCTCCGACTCGATCCCTTCGAGCCCTCCACGTCCCTCGGCCCTCTCGGACCCCTCGGACCCCTCGAACCCCTCGGTCCCCTCGGACGTCTCGGGCCTCTCAGACTTCTCGGACTTCCCGAACTTCTCCGCAGTGTCCGACAACGCGACACCCCCTTCGTCCGCACGCTGATACCCCCACATCGAGTGGACGATCGACGTGCGCACAGGATTCCCGAAACGGGAGACAAATCTCCCGCAATCACCTGACTGCTACCCATGCCCGGCAGTGGCCAGGGATTTTCGACCGTACGATCCCTTCTTCGAGGGGTCCCCCGCAGTAGTAGGCTCACGCCGTTTGATTGACGCACAGGTGTACCCCGGCACGGGCGGGGCTGAACAAATGGGGGAGGCCATGCGCTTTCGCGGGACATCCATCCGCAGGAAGATCGTGGCGCTGCTGATCGTGCCGTTGATGTCCCTGACGGGCATTTGGGCCTTCACCAGTGTGCTGACCACCACCGAGGCCAACCGCATGTTCACGGTGGCCACCGCCGTCGACGAGATCGGCTACCCGGTCGAGGAAGTGGTCGTCGCGCTCCAGGCGGAGCGCCGCCAGACCCTCGTCCACCTGGCCAGCCCGGACTCCTCGGACATCGAGCTGCTGATGCAGAGCTGGGCCATCACCGACGACGCCATGGAGGTCGTCCGCGCCAACGCGGCCAAGGAAGAGGTCCGCGAGGCCCTCGGCTCCAGTTCCGGCCTGCAACTGGACGGAGTCCTGGAGACCTTCTGGCGCGTGGAGACCGCGCGCAGCGCCGTCGACCGGGGGGCCTCCGACCGCACCGAGGCCTACGCCGCCTACAACACCCTGATCGACGAGTGCTTCACGCTCCTCACCGCGCTTCCGGCCGCCGACACCGTCGAACTCGACCAGCAGGCCAGGGCCGTGGTGAACCTGTTCCGGGTCCGCGAACTGCTGGCCCGCGAGGACGCCCTGCTCGGATCGGGCCTGGTGGTGGGGGAAGCCACCGGCAAGGAGATCGACCAGATCAGCGACCTGGTCGCACAGCGCTCGATGCTCGTCGAGGTCAGCCTGCCGATGCTGCCGCAGTCGGACCGCGCCCGGCACGAGAGTTACTGGCAGGAGAGCGAGGCGGCGACCGCCCTCGGCAAGGCCGAACTCCGCGCCATGGACGGCGACCGGATGACGGCCCGTTCCTGGGACACGATCGCCGGCACCGCGCTCGCCAACCTCCAGCGGCTCAACGACGAAACCGCCGACCGCTACCAGGAACGCGTCGGCCCGGTCGCCCGCAACATCATCCTCAAGGTCGTCGCCGGCGGCATCCTCGGCCTGCTCGCCGTCCTGGCCAGCATCGTGGTGTCGGTGCGCGTCGGCCGCGGCCTGGTCCGCGACCTGCGCGGCCTGAGCCGGGAGGCCCACGAGGCGTCCGGGGTCCGGCTGCCCAGCGTCATGCGGCGCCTGTCCGGCGGCGAGAAGATCGACGTCGAGGCCGAGATGCCGCCCCGGGAGTTCCCCGGCGACGAGATGGGCGAGGTCGGCCGCGCGCTGGACTCCCTCCAGCGCGCCGCGGTCGAGGCCGCCGTCAAGCAGGCCGAACTGCGTTCCGGCGTCTCCGAGGTCTTCGTCAACCTGGCCCGCCGCAGCCAGGTCCTGCTGCACCGGCAGCTGACCCTGCTCGACACCATGGAACGGCGGGCCGAGGACACCGACGAACTCGCCGACCTGTTCCGCCTCGACCACCTCACCACTCGCATGCGCCGCCACGCCGAAGGCCTGGTGATCCTCTCCGGAGCGGCCCCCGCCCGGCAGTGGCGCAAGCCGGTCCGCCTGATGGACGTGGTGCGTGCCGCGGCCGCCGAGGTCGAGGACTACGAGCGCGTCGAGGTCCGCCGCCTGCCCCGGCTTTCCGTCAAGGGCCCGGCCGTCGCCGACCTCACCCACCTGCTGGCGGAACTTCTCGAGAACGCGACGGTGTTCTCCCCGCCGCACACCGCGGTGCAGGTGATCGGCGAGCGGCTGAGCACCGGATTCCTCCTCCAGATCCACGACCGAGGCCTCGGCATGTCCGCCGAGGCCCGGCAGGACGCCAACGAACGCCTCGCCGAGACCCCGGACTTCGAACTCTCCGACACCGACCGGCTCGGCCTCTTCGTGGTCAGCAGGCTCGCCCGGCGGCAGAACGTCAAGGTCTCCCTCCAGCCGTCCCCGTACGGCGGCACCACCGCCGTCGTGCTGCTCCCGGAACGCCTGCTCACCGAGGAGGAGCCGGAGAGCAACGGCTCGGGCCTGCGCCTGGACCGGGCCCGCGTGGCGACCCGGAAGAGGATCTCCGAGGCCGAGCGGACCGGCGAGCTGGAACTGGTCGAGGTCATCCCGCTGCAGGAGACGCTGGAGGAGCCCCTGGGCGGGGAGCCGTCCTCCCGCGGCGGGCTCCGTGTCCCGCGGGACGAGCCCGACACCGAACCGGCGACCGAGCACGCCGCCGTCCCGGACAGTGAGGAGGCCGCCGGCGGGCCGGTGCGCCCGGTGGTCGAAGAGCCCCGGACAGCCGGTGGCCTGCCCCGCCGGGTCCGCCAGGCCAGCCTGGCGCCCCAGCTCAAGGACTCTCCGGACCAGGACCCCGCCGCACGGCGCCAGGCCCGGTCCGAGGCGGCGGATCCCGCCGCCCGCGACGCGGAGGAACTCCGCGACAGGATGGCCTCGCTCCAGCACGGCTGGCAGCGTGGCCGTGAGGAGAACGACGCCGTGGTGACCGCGACCGGCCGGGACGCCGGCCCGGGAACCGCGTGCCGGGAAGCGACCGGGGGAGCGCGGACCGGAACCGTACCAGCAACGACGAAGAGAGATGATCGATGACAGCCGCGCACCCGTTCGACGAGGCGGGAAAGGCCTCGGGGGGACTGAACTGGCTGCTGGACGACCTGGTGGAACGGGTCACCAACATCCGCAAGGCCGTGGTGCTCTCCGGAGACGGACTGGCCACCGGTGTGTCCAGGGAACTCACGCGTGAGGACGGAGAGCACCTGGCCGCGGTGGCCTCCGGCTTCCACAGCCTCGCCAAGGGCGTCGGACGCCACTTCCAGGCGGGCGCCGTCCGGCAGACCGTGGTGGAACTGGAGGACGCCTTCCTCTTCGTCACCGCCGCCGGCGACGGCAGTTGCCTGGCCGTCCTGGCCGACGCGGACGCCGACATCGGTCAGGTCGCCTACGAGATGACCCTCCTGGTGCGGAAGGTCGGTTCGCACCTGAGCACGGCGCCCCGCGACGACGTGGCCGCCGGCGGGTAGGGCCTGGCATGAACGCAGACGGTCACGCCGACGAGGACTCCCGCCAGTGGTTCGACGACGAAGCGGGCCCGGTCGTCCGCCCGTATGCCATGACCAGGGGCCGCACGGCCGGGTCGGCCGGCGAGTGGTTGTCGCTGACCGCCATGATCATGACTCGCTCGGCGGACGACGAGGGCCGGACGACCGATCCGGAGGTCCTCGCCGCTCTGGTCCCCGAACACCTGACGGTGCTCGGTCTCTGCCGCGAGCAGGCGTGGTCGGTGGCCGACCTGGCCTCCGACCTCGACCTGCCGGTCGGGGTCGTGCGGGTGCTGCTCTCCGACCTGCTCGACGCCAAACTGATCCGCGTCCAGCCGCCCGTCCGCCTGGTCGAGGCCGTCGACGAGACGGTGCTGCGCGACGTCATCGCGGGCCTGCGGGCCCTGTAGACGGAGCCAAGAGGAACGAACACGGCCCGTACCCCCGCCGACTGGGGTACGGGCCGTGCCGCGCCCGGCACGAGTGCCGGGCGTGGCGCACTTGTTCCCGCTCTGCGCCGATGTATGCCTCAAGACTCGGCAACTTTTCTCTCCGGCCCCGATCGTCCCGTCCTGGTGATCCCTTCCCCCGCGGATCAGGATCCTGATAGACGGAGGGACCATGAAGAGCCTTCCCGTCACCGCCCGTACCCTCGCCGTCTCCTCCGCCGCACTGCTCACCGTCGGCGCGGGCGCCGCCACCGCGCAGGCCGCTCCCGAACCGCACGCGCCGGACGGCTTCGTGGCGCTGAGCGCCGTGGACCCGACGATCATCGAGGAGATCCGCTACTTCACCCGGCACAACTTCGTCGGGGAGCGCGTCGACGGCTACCAGCAGCCGATCTGCATCCTCACGCGCCCGGCCGCCGAGGCGCTCAGCCGGGCCCAGACCCGACTGCGCGCCCAGGGGTACGGCCTGAAGGTGTACGACTGCTACCGCCCCCAGCGTGCCGTCGACCACTTCGTCCGCTGGGCCAAGGACGTGGACGACACGAAGATGAAGGCCGAGTTCTACCCGAACCTCGACAAGTCCCGCCTGTTCCCCGACGGCTACATAGCCGAGAAGTCCGGCCACAGCCG
This sequence comes from Streptomyces abyssomicinicus, assembly GCF_008974245.1. Taxonomy (GTDB): domain Bacteria; phylum Actinomycetota; class Actinomycetes; order Streptomycetales; family Streptomycetaceae; genus Streptomyces; species Streptomyces abyssomicinicus. The sequence continues at coordinate 421,460 of NZ_BBZI01000012.1, forward strand.
CGGCTCCACGGTGGACCTGACCGTCGTCAGGCTGCCCGCGACCCCCGACAAGCCGTGGGTGCCCAGCCGGCCCCTGCAGCCCTGCTTCGCGCCGCAGAGCCGGCGCTTCCCGGACAACTCCCTGGACATGGGGACCGGTTACGACTGCTTCGACACCCTGTCCCACACGCTGGACCCGCGCGTCCAGGGTGAGCAGCGCGCCAACAGGCTGCTGCTCAAGGACACCCTGGAAGACCTCGGCTTCGTCAACTACGCCGACGAGTGGTGGCACTACACCTTCAAGCCGGAGCTCTACCCGGACACCTACTTCGACTTCCCGGTCTCCAAGGCATCCCTCACCCCCGCCCGCTGAAACCACGGCAGGCCGCACGCCCGCCGAACCACGGCAGGCGGGACGCCCGCCCGGCCACGGTCACGAGCGGCCGGCCGTTCTGCCCCCGCCCGCCGTACCGCAGGCCCACGGCACTTCCCTCGGCCGAACCGCAGACGCCCTCGCACGCGGTCGGATACATTCCGGCCGTGTCTGCCTCCTCGCACCCCACCGCCGTCCACCCGCCGGGCTCCCACTGCTCAGCCTGCGGAGCCGCCTACGGCGAGGGGGGCACCGGCTGGCCCCGCACCTGCCCCGCCTGCGCGACGGTCGCCTACCGCAACCCGCTCCCGGTCGCCGTGGCCCTCCAGCCGGTCCGCGACGAACGGGGGACCGGTCTCGTCGTGATCGTCCGTGCCATCGAACCGGCCCTCGGCGGGACCGCCCTGCCCGGCGGGTTCGTCGACCACGCCGAGGACTGGCGACGGGCCGTGGTACGTGAACTCCGGGAGGAGACCGGCATCGTGGCCGACCCCGACGACCTCCGGCCGGCCGACGTGCTCAGCTCTCCCAACGGCCACCTGCTGGTGTTCGGCCTGCTCCCCGAACGCCCGGCAGACACCCTCCCGCCGTTCGTCCCCACCGCCGAGACGAGCGCACGGGCCCTTCTGCGCGAGCCGGTCGACCTGGCCTTCCCGCTGCACACCCAGGCCGTACGCAACTGGTTCCAGGGCCGCTACTCCTGACCCAGCACCGACTCGTAGTGCCACGCCCCACACACTGGCTGGTGACTATGTGGTGCCCACCCTGGTACGAAAGACGATCACATGACATCGTCCGTATCAGCCGCGTCATGCGCCCATCAGGCGCTGGATCCCGGGAGCGACCCCATGCCCACCCAGAACCCCGCCCCGCTCTGGCAGCCCACGCCCGAGCGGGCCGCCGAAGCACGGATCACCCGGTTCCAGGCCTGGGCCGCCGAACGGCACGGAGCCCCCGCGGACGGCGGCTATCCGGCACTGCACCGGTGGTCCGTGGACGAGCTGGAGACCTTCTGGAAGGCCGTCACCGAGTGGTTCGACGTCCGCTTCTCCACCCCCTACGAGCGCGTCCTGGGCGACCGCTCGATGCCCGGTGCCGAGTGGTTCCCCGGCGCCACCCTCAACTACGCGGAGCACGCGCTGCGCGCCGCCGCCGAACGGCCCGACGAACCGGCCCTGCTCCACGTCGACGAGAGCCAGGAGCCGCGCCCCGTCACCTGGGCCGAGCTCAGCCGGCAGGTCGGATCCCTGGCCGCCGAACTCCGTGGCCTGGGTGTCCGCCCCGGCGACCGCGTCAGCGGCTACCTGCCCAACGTCCCGCAGGCCGTCGTCGCCCTCCTCGCCACCGCCGCGGTGGGCGGCGTGTGGACCTCGTGCGCCCCCGACTTCGGTGCCCGCAGCGTGCTGGACCGCTTCCAGCAGGTCGAGCCCGTCGTCCTCTTCGCCGTCGACGGCTACCGCTACGGAGGCAAGGAGCACGACCGCCGGGAGACCGTCGCCGAACTGCGCCGGGAACTGCCCACGGTGCGCGCCGTCGTGCACATCCCGCTGCTCGGCACCGACGCCCCCGAGGGCGCCCTCGAGTGGTCGGCAGTGACCTCGTCGGACACCGCACCCGCCTTCGAACAGGTGCCCTTCGACCATCCGCTGTGGGTGCTCTACTCGTCCGGGACGACCGGTCTGCCCAAGGCCATCGTCCAGTCCCAGGGCGGCATCCTGGTCGAGCACCTCAAGCAGCTCGGCCTGCACTGCGACCTCGGCCCGGGGGACCGGTTCTTCTGGTACACCTCCACCGGCTGGATGATGTGGAACTTCCTGGTCTCCGGCCTGCTCACCGGCACCACCGTGGTGCTCTACGACGGCAGCCCCGGCTTCCCGGACACCGGCGCCCAGTGGCGGATCGCCGAGCGCACCGGCGCCACGTTCTTCGGCACCTCGGCCGCCTACGTCATGGCGTGCCGCAAGGCGGGCGTCCACCCGGGGCGCGACCACGACCTCTCCCGCGTCGGCTGCGTCGCCACCACCGGATCCCCGCTGCCGCCCGACGGCTTCCGCTGGCTGCACGACGAGGTCCGCGAGGACCTGTGGATCGCCTCCGTCAGCGGCGGCACCGACGTCTGCTCCTGCTTCGCGGGCGCCGTCCCGACCCTCCCGGTCCACATCGGCGAACTCCAGGCGGCGGGCCTGGGCACCGACCTCCAGTCCTGGGACCCGAGCGGCGATCCGCTGGTCGACGAGGTCGGTGAGCTCGTCGTCACCCTCCCCATGCCGTCGATGCCCGTGCGCTTCTGGAACGACGCCGACGGCAGCCGCTACCACGACAGCTACTTCTCGACCTACCCCGGCGTGTGGCGCCACGGCGACTGGATCACCATCACCTCGCGCGGCTCGGTGGTCATCCACGGCCGCTCCGACTCCACCCTCAACCGGCAGGGCGTCCGAATGGGCTCCGCGGACATCTACGAGGCCGTCGAGCGGCTTCCGGAGATCAAGGAGTCCCTGGTCATCGGCGTCGAAGAGCCCGACGGGGGCTACTGGATGCCGCTGTTCGTCCAGCTGACACCGGGAGCCGCGCTGGACGACGCGCTGGTCGACAAGGTGCGGCGTACCATCCGCGAACAACTGTCGCCCCGCCACGTTCCCGACGAGATCATCGAAGTGCCGGGGGTTCCGCACACCCTCACCGGCAAGCGCATCGAGGTCCCCGTGAAGCGTCTGCTGCAGGGCGTACCGATGGAGAAGGCGGTCAACCCGGGGTCGATCGACGACATCGGCCTGCTCGCCTTCTACGAGGAACTCGCCCGCAAGCGGTCCTGAGCCGGCCCGGTACGGGCCGCTGCCGCAACGCCGGCACCCTCACTGTCAGTGCCGACGGTTACGGTGAGTGAGCAATGTTCGACCGCTCGCACATCTGGGGGAATCATGGCCCGTACCACCGCCCGCACCACCGGCACCGCCCGGACAGCCCGGACCGGCGGCAACGGCCCGCAGAGCCTGCGCCGCGTACTGCGCAGGGAGATCGCCGGCACCGTCGGCCTCCTGACCGACGAGCGCGACTTCGCGGCCATGCGGCGCTACCGCACCTTCGCCTTCGACGACCACCAGACCTACCTGGACCAGATGGAGGCCCTCCTCAGGTCGAGGGCCTCCCAGGGCAACCACACCAGCGTCGCCCTGTTCGACCCGGACGAGTACGTCACGTACTGCGTCGACGCCGGACTCGAACCGGACGCCGTGACCAGCCGCGCCCGCTACACCGCGGAACTCGCCGCCACGAGCCCGACCGTCCCCTACGACGGCCGCCCACTCTCCGACCTGCTCCCGGACCTGGTCGCCGAGAGTGTCCGGCAGGCGACCTGGGAGTACGCGACGGAAGCGCTGGCCGGGCTCGGACCCTGTCCGCTCTGCGACGACGACCGGGGGCGTCTCGCCCTCGCCCGCGCCACCCGGCTGCTGGGCGCGGTCCTCGGCTCGGCCTCCGCCGGCTCCCTGCACCTGGTCTGCAGCGTGGGAACCCTCCCGCAGTCGCTGTTCAGCGTCCTGGACGCCGGCCGCCGGGAGGACGGCGCGGTCGACGTCGACGAGGGCGAAGCCCTGGAACTGACCGCCGTGCTGGCCCTGGGCATCGCCACCCGCAGCCCGGGCGGCCTGGTGATGCGTACCGTCGCTCCGGGCAGACCCGACCGCGTGTACGGCTGGCGTCTCAGGCCCGAGGGCCTGGAGCCGCTCACCGCAGGGGAGGTCTTCGACGCCTACTGCACCGACGTCACGACCGGAGAACCGATCGCCCCCGAGTCCGACGTCGACTACTGCGCGCCGCCCGATCTGGCGATCGAACCGGCAGCGCGCCCCGATCACCCGCACTGACCTGACCGCCTGACCGCCTGACCGCGACCCCCCGGCGGCGGCCGGCACGCGACCCGTACCCGCGGCCGGGCTCATTCGCCGGACAGCACCGCGCGGGCGGCCAGCCGCGCCTCCTCGGGGCTGTCCGCGGACCGGGCCGCCGCGGCCGCCCGCCGGCACTGCGCCAGGGTGCAGGTGGCCAGCGCGGCCCGGACCCGGGACAGCGCCGCGGGCGCCATGGACAAGGAGGTCACCCCGAGCCCCGTCAGCACACAGGCGAGCAGCGGATCCGCCGCCGCCTCGCCGCACACGCCGCAGCTCTTCGCCTCCGCGCGGGCGGCCTCGGCCGCCATCGCCACCAGGTCCAGCAGCGCGGGATGCCACGGATCCTGCAGACGGGACAGGGCCGCCGCCTGCCGGTCCGCCGCGAAGGCGTACTGCGCCAGATCGTTCGTCCCCACGGAAAGGAACTCGACCTCGCGCAACAACGACCTGGCCCGCAACGCGGCCGACGGCGTCTCCACCATCGCTCCCACCGAGGCGCGAAGTCCCGCCGCCCGGCACGCCTCGGCGAACGCGCGCGCGTCGGCCCGGTCCGCCACCATGGGCGCCATGACCTCCAGGTGGACCGGAAGCCCCTCCGCCGCCCTCGTCAGCGCCAGCAACTGGGTGCGCAGCACCTCCGGGTGCTGCAGCAGGGTCCGTACCCCGCGCATGCCGAGCGCCGGGTTGGGCTCGTCGCCGGCCGTCAGGAACTCGAGGGGCTTGTCCGCGCCGGCGTCCAGCACCCTCACCACCACGCGTTGCCCGGGGAAGGCCGCCAGCACCTCCCGGTACGCCTCGGCCTGGCTGCTCTCGGAAGGAGCCTCACCCGTGCCCCCCTTGTCGTCGAGACAGAAGAACTCGGTCCTGAGGAGCCCCACACCCTCGGCGCCTGCCTCCACGGCCGCCACCACATCGGCCGGTCCGCCGATGTTGGCGAGCAGCGGGACCAGATGCCCGTCGGAGGTGCGCCCCGGCTCCCTGGCGGCGGCCAGCTCGGACTTCAGCCGCTCCGCCAGAGCCCGCAGCCCCTCCTGCCGTTCCTCCGAAGGATCGACGACGACCTCGCCCGTACTCCCGTCGACCGCGATCACGGCACTCTCGGGAAGCTCCGCCGCCCCGGGCACCCCGACCACCGCCGGCACCCCGAGGGCGCGGGCGAGAATCGCGCTGTGGCTGGTCGGCCCGCCCTCCTCGGTGACGATCCCGAGCACGAGCGTGGTGTCGAGCAGCGCGGTGTCCGCGGGCGCGAGATCCCGGGCCACCAGGACGTACGGCTCGTCGCTGTCCGGGACGCCGGGCATCGGAACGCCGAGCAGCCGCGCGACGATGCGGTTGCGCACGTCCTCGAGGTCCGCGACCCGGCCGGCCAGGTACTCGCCCGCTCCCAGCAGCAGGTCCCGGTACGCCGCGCAGGCGTCGTACACGGCGCGCTCCGCGGTGCTCCCCACCGCGATCCGCCGCCAGACGTCGGCCAGCAGTTCCGGGTCGCGGGCCATCATCGCCTGGGCCTCCAGCACCGCCTGCGCGTCACCGCCGGCGAGGATCCCCCGCGCGGTGAGGTCGGCGGCGACTGCGTTCAGGGCCTGCCGGGCCCGCCGCTGCTCCCGTTCGGCGTCGGCCCCGGGGATCTGCCTGGCCGGCGGCTCCAGCACGGCGGTCCCCATGTGCCGCACCTCCCCGACCGCGACACCATGGCTGACTCCTACGCCCCGCAGCGTCGTCTCCATCTCACCCGTCCACTCGTGCTGGAGCGGCACCCGTCGGTGGCGCCCGGCTGATCCCTGCATGCCAGTGTGACGGCCCTCCCCGCACTCGGCAGAAGCAGGAACGCCCTGGGCCCCCGGCGTCACTCCCAGACGAAGAGCTGGTCACCGGCCTCGACGCCGGCACCGTTCGCGAAGCCGGTGAGCGAGCCGGCCAGCGCCTCCAGCGCGATCACCGGACACACCGGTGACCTGCCGGCCACCTCCACGGCCTCCGGGTCCCAGCGCACGACGCCTTCCCCACGGCGGACCGGGTCGCCCTTCCGCAGCAGCGGCTCGAACCCCTCGCCGTTCAGCTGCACCGTGTCGATGCCCAGGTGCACCAGCACGCCGCGGCCGTCGTCCGACACGACGACGAACGCGTGAGGGTGCAGGGAGACCAGGGTCCCGTCGATGGGAGCCCCCGCGATCACCAGCCCCCTTGTTCCTCCGGTCGGATCCACCGCCGTCCCCGGCCCCACCATCGCCTCAGCGAAGACAGGGTCGGGCACCGTCTCCAGAGCGATGACCCTGCCCGGGAGGGGGGACGTCACGGTGAGCATCAAGGAGGCCTCCCATGGCCGACAGCAGTCACAGTGGGTGGTGGGCGGTACGCGCAAAGGCACCCTATGTCCCGGGATGTCCGGATCCGGTTCTTGCCCCCCTCTGATGCCTGAAGAGGGCCCCCCTGAGCGATTTGCCTCACGGGCCTGGAGGTGTGTAGAGTCTTACACCTGTTCGGGAACGAGCGACTGCGAGAGATCGCACCACCGCCCCCGGGCAGCACCCCAACTCCTTCAGATCTTCCTCCAAGATCTCGCCTCCGGCATGCTCCGGGAGCGGTGGTCGAGGAAAGGAAAAAGACTGATAGAGTCGGAACCGCCGGAAAGGAAAGCGCGAAA
>NZ_BBZI01000013.1 GCF_008974245.1 Streptomyces abyssomicinicus
CCCCGCCCGGGGAACGGACGGGAGGGCCGGGGCGCGCGGACCGGGGGCGAGGACCGGGGCGCGGGGCGGCGGTCAGTGGTTGCGGGGGAAGCCCAGGTCGACGCCGGCCGGCGTGTCGGCGGGGTCCGGCCAGCGCGTGGTGACGACCTTGCCCCGGGTGTAGAAGTGCGTGCCGTCGTTGCCGTAGATGTGGTGGTCGCCGAAGAGCGAGTCCTTCCACCCGCCGAACGAGTGGTATCCCACCGGCACCGGGATCGGGACGTTCACGCCCACCATCCCGGCCTCCACCTCCAGCTGGAACCGCCGCGCCGCCCCTCCGTCCCGGGTGAAGATCGCCGCGCCGTTGCCGAAGGGTGAGGCGTTGACGAGCGCCAGGCCCTCCTCGTAGGTCTCGGCCCGCAGCACGCACAGCACCGGGCCGAAGATCTCGTCACGGTAGGCGTCGGCGGTGACCGGCACCCGGTCGAGCAGCGAGATGCCGATCCAGTGGCCGTCCTCGTACCCGTCGACGGTGAAACCGGTGCCGTCCAGGACCACCTCGGCGCCCTGGGCGGCAGCCCCCCGCACGTAGGAGGCGACCTTGTCGCGGTGGGCGCGGGTGATCAGCGGGCCCATCTCGGAGACGGGGTCGTGGCCCGGGCCGATCACGACCTTTTCGGCACGCTCGCGGATCCTGCGCACCAGTTCGTCGCCGGTCGCCCCGACCGCGACCACCGCGGAGACCGCCATGCACCGCTCCCCCGCGGAGCCGTAGGCGGCGGACACCGCGGCGTCGGCGGCGGCGTCCAGGTCGGCGTCGGGCAGCACCAGCATGTGGTTCTTGGCCCCGCCGAGCGCCTGCACGCGCTTGCCGTGCGCGGCGGCGGTTGTGTGGATGTGGCGGGCGATGGGCGTGGAGCCGACGAACGACACCGCCTGGACGTCCGGGTGCTCCAGCAGCCGGTCGACGGCCACCCTGTCGCCGTGCACGACGTTGAACACGCCGTCCGGCAGGCCGGCCTCGGCGAGCAGCCCGGCGAGCCGGACGGAGGCCGAGGGGTCCTTCTCCGAGGGCTTGAGGACGAAGGTGTTCCCGCAGGCGATGGCGAGGGGGAACATCCACATCGGCACCATGGCGGGGAAGTTGAACGGCGTGATGCCGGCGACCACGCCCAGCGGCTGCCGGATCGCGGCCACGTCCACCCGGCTCGCCACCTCGGTGGACAGCTCGCCCTTGAGCTGGACGGGGATGCCGCAGGCCAGGTCGATGATCTCCAGGCCGCGGGCGACCTCGCCGAGGGCGTCGGAGTGGACCTTGCCGTGCTCGGCGGTGATCAGCCGGGCCAGCTCGTCGCGGTGGGCGTCCACCAGGGCGCGGAACGCGAAGAGGACCGAGGTGCGGGTGGCGAGGGAGGACCGGCCCCAGCCGGCGAACGCCTCCTTGGCGGAGGCCACGGCCGCGTCCACCTCCGCCGCGCCCGCGAAGGCGACCCGGGTGGTGACGGCGCCGGTGGCGGGGTCGGTGACCGGTCCGTACGTTCCGGAGGTGCCTTCGACGGTCCTGCCGCCGATCCAGTGGTGGAGGGTCTTCGTCATGCCCGGACTCCTTCGCAGTCGACGGCTCGCCGGTCCGTCCCGCCCGGACCGGCCCGTGGGGGCGCCCCCGACCCCAGTGTGGGCCGTACCGGCCGCCTGGTGGACACCCCGCGCGGGACCTGTCCGGCCGGTGCGCGCCACTCGTCGGACGCGGACGGCCGCGTCCGGCCATGCGCGGACCCGCCGCCCGGGCGCGCCTCGCCGACCACCCCCCTTGGGTTGATACCCCCTAGGGGTATAGCCTGGGTATCGGAAGGCAACCAGTGCATCCACTCGATCAGGAGTAACGACATGACCCAGTCGACCGACACCCAGGGCGCCGTCACCACCGTCTACAAGGTGAGCGGCATGAGCTGCGGCCACTGCGAGGGCGCCGTCTCCGGAGAGATCTCGCAGATCGCGGGCGTGGAGTCGGTGAAGGCCGTCGCCTCGGCCGGCGAGGTCACCGTCGTCTCGGCCGCCCCGCTGGACGAGGAGGCGGTCAGCGCCGCCATCGACGAGGCCGGGTTCGAGTACGCCGGCGTCGCCTGATCCCCACGCACCGCCGCAGAATTCCGCCACCGCCGAGGAGGCCCTATGACCAGCACCGTCACGACGACCGGGACGACCCGGACGGCCGATCCGGCCGCCCGGGCGGAACGCGCCGACGTCGAGCTGCTGATCGGCGGGATGACCTGTGCCTCGTGCGCCGCCCGGGTCGAGAAGAAGCTCAACCGCATGGACGGCGTCGAGGCCACGGTCAACTACGCCACCGAGAAGGCGCGGATCTCCTGTCCTCCGGGGACGCCGGTCGAGGACCTGATCGCCACCGTGGTGAGGACCGGGTACACCGCCGAGCTCCCGCCGGCGCCGGAACCGGCACCGGCCGCGGCCGCGGCCCCGGGAGCGGGCTCCGGGCAGGCCCCCTCAGGGCGGACCGCAACCGGGCAGACCGCCACCGGGCAGGCGGCCGACGGGAGGACCGGCGGGGACGACGACCCCGCGGTGTCGGCGCTGCGGACGCGGTTCACCGTCTCCGCCGTCCTGGCGGCCCCGGTGGTGCTGCTGGCGATGGTCCCGGCGCTGCAGTTCGACAACTGGCAGTGGCTCTCCCTCACCCTGGCCGCCCCGGTCGTGGTGTGGGGGGCGCTGCCCTTCCACCGCGCCGCCTGGACCAACGCCCGGCACGGCGCGGCCACCATGGACACGCTGGTCTCGCTGGGCACGCTCGCGGCGTTCGGCTGGTCGCTGTGGGCGCTCTTCCTCGGTGACGCGGGCATGCCCGGCATGCGGCACGAGTTCAGCCTGACCGTCTCCCGCGGCGAGGCGTCCGGGACGCTCTACCTGGAGGTGGCCGCCGGGGTCACCGCGCTGATCCTGCTGGGCCGCTGGCTCGAGGCCCGCTCCAAGCGGCGCGCCGGGGCGGCGCTGCGGGCGCTGATGGAGCTCGGCGCCAAGGACGTCGCGGTGCTGCGCGACGGCCGCGAGGTGCGGATCCCGGTGGACGCGCTGGCGATCGGCGACCGGTTCGTGGTGCGGCCGGGCGAGAAGGTGGCCACCGACGGCGTGGTGGTCGAGGGGTCGTCCGCGGTGGACGCCTCGCTGCTGACCGGCGAGTCCGCGCCGGTGGACGTCTCGGTGGGCGACCCGGTCACCGGCGCCACCGTCAACGCGGGCGGCCGGCTCGTCGTCGAGGCGGCCCGGGTGGGCTCGGCCACCCGGCTGGCCCGGATGGCGAAGCTGGTCGAGGAGGCACAGAGCGGCAAGGCCGAGGTGCAGCGGCTGGCCGACCGGATCTCGGGGATCTTCGTCCCCGTGGTGCTGCTGATCGCGCTGGGCACGCTCACCGCCTGGCTGCTGGTGGACGGCGGGGTCACGGCCGCGTTCACCGCGGCCGTGGCGGTGCTGATCATCGCCTGCCCCTGCGCGCTGGGCCTGGCCACGCCAACGGCGCTGATGGTCGGCACCGGGCGCGGCGCCCAGATGGGCATCCTGATCAAGGGCCCGGAGGTGCTGGAGTCGACCCGCCGGGTGGACACCGTGGTGCTGGACAAGACCGGCACGGTCACCACCGGTTCGATGACGCTGCACGGGACGTACCCCGCCGACGGGGTCGAGGAGCGGGAACTGCTGCGCCTGGCGGGCGCGGTGGAGCACGCCTCCGAGCACCCGGTGGCACGGGCGATCGCCGCCGGCGCCGAGGAGCGGGTGGGCGCGCTGCCCGCCGTGGAGGGGTTCGCCGGTCTGCCCGGACGGGGCGTGCGGGGGCGCGTCGAGGGGCGTGAGGTGACCGTCGGCCGGCTCACGGCGGACGGGGCGGCCCTCGAGTTGCCTCAGGCGCTGGCGCGGGCCATGGACGCCGCGGAGGGCGCCGGGCGCACCGCGGTGGTGGCTTCCTGGGACGGCGCGCCGCGTGGTGTGCTGGTGGTCGCCGACACGGTGAAGGAGACCAGTGCCGAGGCGGTGGCCGAACTGCGCCGCCTGGGGCTGCGGCCGGTGCTGCTGACCGGTGACAACCGCAGGGTCGCGGCCTCGGTGGCGCGCGCGGTGGGCATCGACGACGCCGACGTCCTCGCCGAGGTCCTTCCCGAGGACAAGGTGGAGGCGGTGCGCCGGCTCCAGGCCGAGGGACGCACGGTCGCCATGGTGGGCGACGGCGTCAACGACGCGGCGGCGCTGGCCGCGGCCGACCTGGGCCTGGCCATGGGCACCGGCACCGACGCGGCGATCGAGGCGAGCGACCTGACGCTGGTCCGCGGCGACCTGCGGGTGGCGGCGGACGCGATCCGGCTCTCCCGGCGCACGCTGGCGACCATCAGGGGCAATCTGTTCTGGGCCTTCGGCTACAACGTGGCGGCGCTGCCGCTGGCGGCGGCCGGACTGCTGAACCCGGTGATCGCGGGCGGTGCGATGGCCTTCTCGTCGGTCTTCGTGGTCAGCAACAGCCTGCGGCTGCGCGGCTTCGGCCGGGAGGCGTGAAAGAACCAGGTGGCAGGGCCGTCCGGCCGGGCCGGACGGCCCTGCCACCTGGCCGGAAAACCGCTTGCGGCAAATCCGCCGACCTCTGGATCTGTCACCTGTTCCTCACATAAGCTCTTCACAAGTCTCCCGCAGTATCTTCAAGCGCCGCCGTACGGCCCCACGCCGGACCCCGGCCGCGGAGGGGAAGCCGCGAGAGATGCAGATCACAGTGGGGTCAACGTAACCCTTGGAGCCATTCGAGGGTCTAAGTTGGCAGTGCCGGAAGCATCTTGGGGGGTGCGACCGGTGACTGCGGGGACGTCTTGGGGGACGTCTCCGGAGCTGCGTTGCCGGGGCGCGTGCAACCGGGGAGCTTTGAGCGGCCCCCCCGAAGGTGCGGGTCCCGGCAGACCGCACACGGCGTGCCGCCCACGGCGGCGCGCGCAGCGATTCAGGCGCTGCCCGCAGACGCCCGGGCCCGGATCCCGTGGGGGGAATCCGCTCCGGGGCACAGGAGGGCGCCCTGTTCGTCGGCCCGTGGGGGGACCGGCGGCAGGGCGCCCTTCGTTTTCTCCGCGCTGCTTTCTCCGCACCGCTTTCTCCGCACTGCTCTCTCCGAATTGCCTTCTACGCGCCCGCGCGCGGCGGAGTCGCCGCGGCCTTTGCCGCCTCGGCCCGGCACGGCGAAGCCGCCCCGGCGAGGCCGGGGCGGCTCCTGTGAGGCGTGGGGCGGCCGAGGTCAGCCGCGCTCCTCCACCGGGACGAAGTCGCGCTCGACGATGCCCGTGTAGATCTGGCGCGGGCGGCCGATGCGGGAACCCGGCTCCTTGATCATCTCGTGCCACTGCGCGATCCAGCCCGGCAGGCGGCCCAGCGCGAAGAGCACGGTGAACATCTCGGTCGGGAAGCCCATCGCCCGGTAGATCAGACCCGTGTAGAAGTCCACGTTCGGGTACAGGTTGCGGGCGACGAAGTACTCGTCGGAGAGCGCGTGCTCCTCGAGCTTCAGCGCGATGTCCAGCAGCTCGTCGGACTTGCCGAGCGCCGAGAGGACGTCGTGCGCCGCAGCCTTGATGATCTTGGCGCGCGGGTCGAAGGACTTGTACACCCGGTGGCCGAAGCCCATCAGGCGGACGCCGTCCTCCTTGTTCTTCACCTTGCGGATGAAGGCGTCGACGTCGCCGCCGTTGGCCTGGATGCCCTCGAGCATCTCCAGCACCGACTGGTTGGCGCCACCGTGCAGCGGGCCCCAGAGGGCGCTGATGCCGGCCGAGATGGAGGCGAACATGTTCGCCTGCGAGGAGCCGACCAGGCGGACCGTGGAGGTGGAGCAGTTCTGCTCGTGGTCCGCGTGCAGGATCAGCAGCTTGTCGAGGGCCGAGACCACGACCGGGTCGAGCTCGTACTCCTCCGCCGGCACGGAGAACGTCATGCGCAGGAAGTTCTCGACGTAGCCGAGGTCGTTGCGCGGGTAGACGAACGGGTGGCCGACCGACTTCTTGTACGCGTGGGCCGCGATCGTCGGAAGCTTGGCGAGCAGGCGGATGGTGGAGAGGTGCCGCTGCTTCTCGTCGAACGGGTTGTGGCTGTCCTGGTAGAAGCTGGACAGCGCGGAGACCACCGAGGACAGCATCGCCATCGGGTGGGCGTCCCGCGGGAAGCCGCGGAAGAAGTTCTTGACGTCCTCGTGCAGCAGGGTGTGCTGCGTGATCTCGTTCTTGAACGTCGTCAGCTCGTCGACCGTCGGAAGCTCACCGTTGATCAGCAGGTAGGCGACCTCCAGGAAGGTCGACCGCTCCGCGAGCTGCTCGATCGGATAGCCGCGGTAGCGCAGGATGCCCTGCTCACCGTCCAGGTAGGTGATCGCGGATTTGTACGCCGCGGTGTTGCCGTAACCGCTGTCCAGTGTCACCAGGCCGGTCTGGGCCCGGAGCTTCGCGATGTCGAAGCCCTTGTCACCGACGGTGCTGTCGACCACCGGGTAGGTGTACTCGCCGTCGCCGTACCGCAGTACTACAGAGTTGTCGCTCACGTCTTCCCTCACCGACCTAGTCCTCATCTTCGAGGTGCCCTGACCGCCTCTACCTTCCCCCAACTGGCTCTGGCGAGTGCACTCGGGGTCGACCATCGGGCCCATCGGCGGCACTCAGTGCCGTCAACCTGTTCATCCTGCCCGTCTTGGGCGGGATGCGAAAGGTCCCTGTGACCTTTGCGACCCATTTGATCGATCATTTTTATCGAAAAGATTCCTCACTCCGGCGGGCGGGGTACCGAGAGCCGCCCCGAGAGCCGGAAATCCAGCGCCGTGCACCGCCGGCCGGCCGACACGGTGCGCACCGCCTGACCGATGGCTTTGCGCGAGCCAACGAGGACGACGAGCTTCTTGGCGCGGGTCACCGCCGTGTAGAGCAGGTTCCGCTGGAGCATCATCCAGGCGCCGGTGGTCACCGGGATCACCACGGCCGGATACTCGCTGCCCTGCGAGCGGTGGATGGTCACCGCGTAGGCGTGGGCCAGTTCGTCGAGTTCGTCGAAGTCGTAGGGCACCTCCTCGTCCTCGTCGGTGAGCACCGTCAGCCGCTGTTCGTCGGGGTCGAGCGAGGTGACGACGCCGACCGTGCCGTTGAACACCCCATTCTTCCCCTTTTCATAATTGTTACGGATCTGTGTGACTTTGTCCCCCACGCGGAAGACGCGGCCGCCGAACCGCTTCTCCGGCAGACCGGGGCGGGCCGGGGTGACCGCCTGTTGCAGCAGCCCGTTGAGCGTGCCCGCTCCCGCCGGGCCGCGGTGCATCGGGGCGAGCACCTGCACGTCGCGGCGGGGGTCGAGGCCGAACCGGGCGGGCAGCCGGCGGGCGGCGACGTCGACGGTGAGGCGGCCCGCCCCCTCCGTGTCGTCCTCGACGAAGAGGAAGAAGTCCTTCAGCCCGTCGGTGACCGGATGCTGTCCGGCGTTGATCCGGTGGGCGTTGGTGACCACGCCGGACTGCTGGGCCTGACGGAACACCCTGGTGAGGCGGACGGAGGGGATCGGGCTGCCGTCGGCCAGCAGGTCGCGCAGCACCTCGCCGGCGCCGACGCTGGGGAGCTGGTCCACGTCCCCCACGAAGAGCAGGTGGGCGCCGGGCGCGACCGCCTTGACGAGCTTGTTGGCGAGCAGCAGGTCCAGCATGGAGGCCTCGTCGACCACGACCAGGTCGGCGTCGAGGGGGCGGTCCTGGTCGTAGGCGGCGTCACCACCGGGCTTGAGCTCGAGCAGCCGGTGGACCGTGGAGGCCTCGGCACCGGTGAGCTCGGCGAGCCGCTTGGCGGCCCGGCCGGTGGGCGCGGCCAGCACCACCTTGGCGCGCTTGGCTCGGGCCAGCTCCACGATCGAGCGGACCGTGAACGACTTGCCGCAGCCCGGCCCGCCGGTGAGCACGGCGGCCTTCTCGGTCAGCGCCAGCCGGACGGCGGCCTCCTGCTCGGGCGCCAGGTCGGCGCCGGTCCGGGTGCGCAGCCAGCCGAGCGCCTTGCCCCAGTCGACGCCCTGGAACCAGGGCATCCGGTCGTCCTCGGCGCGCAGCAGCCGCAGCAGCCGGGAGGCCAGCGCCTGCTCCGCGCGGTGGAACGGGACCAGATAGACGCCGGTGACGAGGCCGCCGTCGGCCCCCGCGCCGCCGTCCGGTCCGGGGACCTTCTCGCGGACCACGCCCGGCTCCTCGCCGTCCGGCCCCGGCCCGGCCAGCTCGGACAGGCACTCGATGACCAGGCCGGTGTCGACCTGGAGGAGCTTGACGGCGTCGGCGATCAGGCGCTCCTCGGGGAGGAAGCAGTTGCCCTGGTCGGCGGACTGGGAGAGCGCGTACTGGAGGCCCGCCTTGACGCGCTCGGGGCTGTCGTGGGGTATGCCGACGGACTGCGCGATCTTGTCGGCGGTGAGGAAGCCGATGCCCCAGACGTCGGCGGCGAGCCGGTAGGGCTGGTTCCTCACCACGGAGATGGAGGCGTCGCCGTACTTCTTGTAGATCCGCACCGCGATGGAGGTCGACACTTCGACGGTCTGGAGGAAGAGCATCACCTCCTTGATCGCCTTCTGCTCCTCCCACGCCGCGGCGATCCGGCGCGTCCGCTTCGGGCCGAGGCCGGGGACCTCGACGAGGCGGTCCGGCGACTCCTCGATGACCGTGAGGGTGTCCAGGCCGAAGTGACGCGTGATGCGGTCGGCGAAGACCGGGCCGATGCCCTTGACCAGGCCGGAGCCGAGGTAACGGCGGATGCCCTGGACCGTGGCGGGCAGGACGGTGGTGTAGTTCTCGACGTGGAACTGCTTGCCGTACTGGGGGTGGGAGCCCCAGCGGCCCTCCATGCGCAGCGACTCCCCGACCTGCGCGCCGAGCAACGCGCCGACGACGGTGAGGAGTTCGCCCGGGCCCGAGCCGCGGCCGGTGTCCACCCGGGCGACGGTGTAGCCGTTCTCCTCGTTGGCGTACGTGACGCGTTCGAGCACGCCTTCGAGCACGGCGGGCTTGCGGACGGGCTCAGTTGCCATGGTCCGACGTTACCGCCGCGGGACGACAGCGCCGCGGGCCTGTGGAAAACCGGGGAGGAGCGGATGGTCAGCTCTTGCGGGCGACGTCGCGGGCCCACAGGACGAGAGGGATCTGGAGGGGGAGCCTGCCGTACGCGGCGGCCCTGAGCGGAGCGGGGCGGTGGCGCCAGTCCCGGGCCATCT
Organism: Streptomyces abyssomicinicus; assembly: GCF_008974245.1. GTDB lineage: Bacteria > Actinomycetota > Actinomycetes > Streptomycetales > Streptomycetaceae > Streptomyces > Streptomyces abyssomicinicus. The sequence goes on from NZ_BBZI01000013.1 coordinate 9,232, forward strand.
TCACGTTGGCGGGGAAGACGCCGACGAAGAAGGCGGTGGCGGCCAGGGCGGCGGCGCGCCGCGTGCGGGGCGCGGCCAGACCCGCGGCCAGGGCGAGTTCGGCGGCGCCGCTGACATAGGTCCAGGTGCGGGCGGAGCCGGGCAGGCTCGCGGGGACGATGCCGTCGAAGACGCGGGGGCGGGCGAAGTGGGCGGCGCCGGCCGTGGCGAGGAGGGCGGCGAGGGCGAGGGGCGAGCGGGACATCGTGTTCTCCTCCGAGGGTGCTCCGCCGAACGGGACGCCGCGATGCTACTCGCCGGTAAGGGCCGGGCGGCAGTGATCGCTGCAATCACCCAGGACCCACCCCGCTCACCCAAGATCGTCTCTGCTCACATGAGCGAGCTACGTCACAAACCAGGGTCAGGGTCTTGTCATCCGACGGTGTAATCGTTTCCAATCCCTCTTGTAATCGTTTCCACAAGGAGGTGGAACCGCGGATGCCTGGCATCAAGGATGTCGCCGCGCGCGCCGGTGTCTCCGTCGCCACCGTGTCACGGGCGCTCAACCGCCACCCGTCGGTGAGCGAGGAGGCCCGCGCCAGGGTGCTGGCCGCGGTCGAGGAGCTGGGGTACCGCCCCAACGCCGTCGCCCGGTCCCTGCGCACCGACCAGACCCGCACCCTGGGGCTGGTGATCAGCGACGTGATGAACCCCTACTTCACCGAGCTCGCCAGGGCCGTCGAGGAGGAGGCGCGCGCCCTCGGCTACAGCGTGATCATCGGGAACGCCGACGAGCGCCCCGAGCTCCAGGACCACCACATCCGCAATCTGGTGGACCGCCGGATCGACGGCCTGCTGGTCTCCCCCACCGACGGCGGCACCCCGCTGCTGCTGGACACGGCGCGGGCCGGGACCCCCGTGGTCTTCGTGGACCGGTGGATCCCCGGCGCCGACGACGTGGACGTCCCCGTGGTCCGCTCCGACGGCCGCGGCGCCGTCCGGGACCTGGTCGCCCACCTCCACCGCCTCGGTCACCGCCGGCTCGCCATCATCGCGGGCCCCGCGGCCACCACCACCGGCAGCGAGCGCGTCGAGGCGTTCCGCGAGGCGCTCGCCGCGCACGGACTGGAGCTGCCCGACGCCTACATCGGCCAGGGCGACTTCCAGGCCGGCAGCGGCCGCCGCGCCACCGAGCGCTTCCTCGACCTGCCGGAACCCCCCGAGGCCGTCTTCGCCGCCGACAACCTGATGGCGCTCGGCGCCCTGGACGCCGTGCGCGCGCGGGGCCTGCGGGTGCCGGACGACATCGCGCTGGCGGCGTTCGACGACATCCCCTGGTTCGTCCACACCGGCCCCCCGGTGACCGCGATCGCCCAGCCCACCGGCGAACTCGGCCGCGCGGCGGTGCGCGCCCTGGTCGACCGCATCGAGGGCCGGACCGCCCGGTCCGTCACCCTCCCCGCCCGGCTCGTCGTGCGCCGCTCGTGCGGCGAGGACGGCGAGACCCATCCCCAGAAGAGGAGCGACCCGTGAGCGACACGGACGAGTTGCTGCGCATCGAAGGAGTGCGCAAGGCCTTCCCCGGCGTGGTCGCGCTCGACGGCGTCGACTTCGACCTGCGGCGCGGCGAGGTGCACGTGCTGCTCGGTGAGAACGGCGCGGGCAAGAGCACGCTGATCAAGACGCTCTCCGGCGCCCACCGCCCGGACGAGGGCCGCATCCTGGTCGACGGCCGGGAAGTGACGATCGGCAGCGCGCAGGACGCCGAGAAGCTCGGCATCGCGACCATCTACCAGGAGTTCAACCTGGTCCCGGACCTGACCGTGGCCGAGAACATCTTCCTGGGCCGCCAGCCCCGCAGGTTCGGCATGATCGACCGCCGCCGCATGGAGGCCGAGGCCGCCGAGCTGCTGGAGCGGGTCGGCGTGCCGGTCTCGCCGCGCGCCCGGGTGCGTGACCTCGGCATCGCCCGCCTCCAGATGGTGGAGATCGCCAAGGCGCTCAGCCTGGACGCCCGGGTGCTGATCATGGACGAGCCGACCGCGGTGCTCACCTCGGAGGAGGTGGAGAAGCTGTTCTCCATCGTCCGCCGGCTGCGCGAGGACGGCGTGGGCGTCGTCTTCATCACCCACCACCTGGAGGAGATCGCCGCCCTCGGCGACCGCGTCACCGTCATCCGCGACGGCCGCAGCGTCGGCCGGGTGCCGGCCTCCACCCCGGAGGACGAGCTGGTCCGCCTGATGGTGGGCCGCTCCATCGAGCAGCAGTACCCGCGCGAGCGGGCCGGGGCCGGCGAGCCGCTGCTGCGGGTTACGGGACTGACCCGGGACGGCGTCTTCCACGACGTGTCCTTCGAGGTCCGCGCCGGTGAGGTCGTCGGCATCGCCGGCCTGGTCGGCGCGGGCCGCACCGAGGTGGTGCGCGCCGTCTTCGGCGCGGACCCCTACGACGCGGGCTCGGTGACGGTGGCCGGCGAGGCGGTGCGCCGTCACGACGTCAACGCCGCGCTGGACGCCGGGATCGGGCTGATCCCCGAGGACCGCAAGGGCCAGGGCCTGGTGCTCGACGCCTCCGTGGCGGAGAACCTGGGCCTGGTCACCCTCCGGTCGTCGGTGAAGGCCGGGCTGGTGGACCGCAAGGGCCAGCGGCGGGCCGCCGGACGGATCGCCGAGCAGCTCGGCGTCCGGATGGCCGGTCTCGACCAGCAGGTGCGCACCCTGTCCGGCGGCAACCAGCAGAAGGTCGTCATCGGCAAGTGGCTGCTCGCCGACACCCGGGTGCTGATCCTCGACGAGCCGACCCGCGGCATCGACGTGGGCGCCAAGGTCGAGATCTACCAGCTGATCAACGAACTCACGGCCGCCGGAGCGGCGGTCCTGATGGTCTCCAGCGACCTGCCCGAGGTGCTCGGCATGAGCGACCGGGTGCTGGTGATGGCCCAGGGCCGGATCGCGGGCGAACTGCCCGCCGACGAGGCGACCCAGGACGCGGTGATGGCGCTCGCCGTCTCCACGCAGTCCACGAACACCACCGGCGACGAGGCCGGCGACGAGGAAGGGAAGGCCCCCCGTGGCCACTGACACGCTCAAGAGCAAGCCGGGCGCGAGTGGCGCCGGCGGCCTGCGCCGCATTCTTCTCGACAACGGCGCGCTGACCGCGCTGATCGTCCTGGTCGTCGCCATGTCGGCGCTGTCCGGCGACTTCCTGACGGCCGACAACCTGCTGAACATCGGCGTCCAGGCGGCGGTCACCGCCATCCTGGCGTTCGGCGTCACCTTCGTCATCGTCTCGGCGGGCATCGACCTGTCGGTGGGCTCGGTGGCCGCGCTGTCCGCGACCGTGCTGGCGTGGACGGCGACCTCCGAGGGCGTTCCGGTGTGGATCGCCGTGATCCTCGCCGTCGCCACCGGTCTGGCCTGCGGCCTGGTCAACGGCGTGCTGATCTCCTACGGGAAGCTGCCGCCGTTCATCGCCACCCTGGCCATGCTGTCGATCGCCCGCGGTCTGTCGCTGGTGATCTCGCAGGGCAGCCCGATCCCGTTCCCGGACTCGGTCTCGCACCTCGGTGACACCCTCGGCGGCTGGCTGCCGGTGCCGGTCCTGGTGATGATCGTCATGGGTCTGATCACGGCGCTGGTGCTGGGCCGGACCTACATCGGCCGCTCGATGTACGCCATCGGCGGCAACGAGGAGGCCGCGCGCCTCTCCGGCCTGAAGGTCAAGAAGCAGAAGCTGGCGATCTACGCCCTGTCCGGACTGTTCGCCGCCGCGGCGGGCATCGTGCTGGCCTCCCGCCTCTCCTCCGCGCAGCCGCAGGCCGCGCAGGGCTACGAGCTGGACGCGATCGCGGCGGTCGTCATCGGCGGCGCCTCGCTGGCCGGCGGCGTCGGCAAGGCCTCCGGCACGCTGATCGGCGCGCTGATCCTCGCCGTGCTGCGCAACGGCCTCAACCTGCTCTCCGTCTCCGCCTTCTGGCAGCAGGTCGTCATCGGCGTGGTCATCGCGCTCGCCGTGCTGCTGGACACCGTCCGCCGCAAGGCCGGCGCCACCCCGGCGGCGGCCGGTGCGGCGGGCGGCGGCGGCAACCGCGGCAAGCAGGCGCTGACCTACCTGCTGGCCGCCGTGGTCGCGGCCGCGGTGGTGGCCGCGATGTCCTTCCTGCACAACGGCTCCGACCAGGCCGCCAAGCAGAAGGTGGGCCTGTCGCTCTCCACCCTGAACAACCCGTTCTTCGTCCAGATCCGCCAGGGCGCCGAGCAGGAGGCGAAGAAGCTGGGCGTGGACCTGACCGTCACCGACGCGCAGAACGACGCCTCCCAGCAGGCCAACCAGCTGCAGAACTTCACCAGCTCCGGCCTGTCCACCATCGTGGTCAACCCGGTCGACTCGGACGCGGCGGGCCCGTCGGTGCGCTCGGCCAACAAGGCGGACATCCCGGTGGTGGCCGTGGACCGCGGCGTCAACAAGGCGGAGATCGACGCGCTGGTCGCCTCGGACAACGTCGAGGGCGGCCGGATGGCGGCCCGCGCGCTGGGCGAGAAGCTGGGCGGCGAGGGCTCCATCGTGATCCTCCAGGGCCAGGCGGGCACCTCCGCCAGCCGTGAGCGCGGCCAGGGCTTCGCCGAGGGGCTCGAGGAGTTCCCGGGCATCGAGGTCGTCGCCAAGCAGCCCGCGGACTTCGACCGCACCAAGGGCCTGGACGTCATGAGCAACCTGCTGCAGGCCCACCCCGACATCGAGGGCGTCTTCGCCGAGAACGACGAGATGGCGCTCGGCGCCGCCAAGGCGCTCGGTTCCAAGGCCGGCAAGGACGTGCAGGTCGTCGGCTTCGACGGCACCCCGGACGGCCTCAAGGCCGTCGAGGCGGGCACCCTCTACGCCTCGGTCGCCCAGCAGCCCACCGAGCTGGGCAGGATCGCGGTGCGCAACGCGCTGGACGCGGCGCAGGGCAAGGACCTCAAGGACCTGGTCAAGGTGCCGGTGAAGGTCGTCACCAAGGAGAACGTCGGCTCGTTCGGCGGCTGACGGGTCCGAGTGGTCCGAGTGAGGGAGACAGTGATGTACGACTACGACCTGGTGGTCGTCGGTTCGGCCAACGCCGACCTGGTGATCGGCGTCGAGCGCCGGCCCGCCGCCGGTGAGACGGTGCTCGGCTCCGACCTGGCCGTCCACCCGGGCGGCAAGGGCGCCAACCAGGCGGTCGCCGCCGCCCGCCTCGGGGCGCGGACGGCGCTGGTGGCCCGGGTGGGCGAGGACCCGCACGGGCGGCTGCTGCTGGACTCGCTGTCCTCGGCCGGCGTCGACACCTCCGCGGTGGCGGCCGGCCGGGCGCCCACGGGCGTCGCGCTGATCACCGTGGACCCGTCGGGCGACAACAGCATCGTGGTGTCGCCCGGCGCCAACGGGCGGCTGACGCCCGGGGACGCGCGGGCGGCCGAGCGGGTGCTGCGGTCCGCGCCGGTGGTCTCGGCCCAGCTGGAGATCCCGCTGGAGACGGTGACCGAGGCGGTGCGCCTGCTCGCACCCGGGACGCGGTTCGTGCTGAACCCGTCGCCGCCGCGGGAGCTGCCGGCCGAGTTGCTGGAGGCCTGCGACCCGCTGATCGTCAACGAGCACGAGGCCCGGGTGATCGCCGGCGACGGCACGCTGGGCGACGGCCCCGAAGAGTGGGCCCGGGCGCTGCTGGCACTGGGGCCGCGGTCGGTGGTGGTCACCCTGGGCGCCGGCGGCGCGGTGACGGCGGAGGCGGACGGAGGCGTCACGCGGGTGCCGTCGGTGACGGTGGACGCCGTGGACACCACCGGCGCGGGCGACGCGTTCACGGCGGCCCTGGCCTGGCGGCTGGGGCTCGGCGAGTCCCTGCCCGTCGCCGCCGGGTACGCGGCGCGGGTCGGCGCGGCGGCGGTCACCCGGGAGGGCGCCCAGGCGTCCTACCCGACGGCGGAGGAGGTCGCGGCGCTGTGAAGCGGTCCGGAATCCTGAACCGTCATCTGGCCGGCGCCCTCGCCGAGCTGGGCCACACCGACCAGGTGCTGGTCTGCGACGCGGGCATGCCGATACCGGCGGGGCCGAGGGTGGTGGACCTGGCGTTCCGCGCCGGGGTCCCGTCCTTCGCGGAGGTGCTGGACGGGCTGCTGGAGGAGCTGGTGGTGGAGGGCGCGGTCGCCGCGCGCGAGGTGCGGGACGCCAATCCCGCGGCCGCGGCGCTGCTGGCCGGGCTGCCGGATCTGCACCTGGTCCCGCACGAGGAGCTCAAGGTGCGCTCGCGGGACGCCCGGCTGGTGGTGCGCACCGGCGAGGCGGCCCCGTACGCCAACGTGCTGCTGCGGTGCGGGGTGTTCTTCTAGCCCGCGCGGTCGTGCGGGCCGTGCGGGTCGTGCGGGTCGTCCGGCGCTTCCCGGACGTACGCGAGGGGGCCCGGTCCTGTGGACCGGGCCCCCTCGGTTCTCCCCCCGCCAGAAGCCTTCCGACCCCCCCGGGTCCCCCTCCAGAACTCCTGACGCCGACTAAGACCGGCGAGGTGGGGCAAGGGTTGTACGCTCCGCCAGGATTTTTTCCAGCGTCTCCCTGACCTCCGTCCAGTCCGCCGCGAGGACCGCGTGCACCGCCGTGTCCCGCAGCCGGCCCTCCTCCCCGGCGACCCGGGAGACGCCCCACCCGCGCAGCACGCCCTCCGGCCGTGCCCCCACCCGCTCCATCGCGGCGCGCGAGCGGGTGTTGCGGGCGTCGGTCATCAGGTCCACCCGGCCCACGCCCCAGCCCTCGAACGCCTGCCGGAACAGCAGCAGCTTGGCCTCGGTGTTGATGCCGGTGCCCTGCGCGGAACGGCCCAGCCAGGTCCAGCCGACCTCGACCGCGTCCAGCCTCCGCGGGGAGCGCCAGGCACGCGGCGTGCAGAAGGAGGTGCAGCCGACCGCGTGACCGGTGGCCCGGGAGATCTGCGCGTAGGGCGCGACCGTCCCCTCCCCGGCGCGCTCGCGCTGGGTGGCGATGTAGGCGGGGACCTCGTCCGCCCGGGGCACCCAGGTGTAGCCGAAGGTGGACCGGTCGGCCTCCGCGGCGACGGCCAGGTCAGCCGCGTGACGCGCCTCCAGCGGCTCCAGCCGCACCAGCGAGCCCTCCAGCGGCGGGGCGGTCAGCCGGAATCCCATCCGGGGCCTCCTTCGTCGGGACGTCCGCGGCGGAGCCTGCCCCACCGTCCGCGGCGGAGTCTGCCCCACCGGCCGCGGCGGCGGCGACCCGGTTTCCGCCCGGGCGGGCGAGGGAGGTCATGGCGACGCCCGTCACCAGCAGGGCCGCGGCGGCCCACCGCAGCGGGCTGACCGCCTCGTCCAGCAGCAGCCAGGCGGAGGCCATGCCGAAGACGGGCACCAGCAGCGAGAAGGGGGCCACGGTCGACGCCGGGTGGCGCTTGATCAGCCAGCCCCAGGCTCCGAAGCCGAACACGGTGCTGACCCAGGCGATGAAGAGGATCACCCCGACGCCTTCCATGTCCAGCGCGCGCAGGGCGGCCAGGTCGCGGTCGGCGCCCTCGGTGAGCAGCGAGAGGGCCAGCAGCGGCAGCACCGGCACGGTGCTCACCCAGACCATGAAGTTGAGCGCGTCCGGCGGGGACGCCTTGCGGGTGAGGACGTTGGAGACGCCCCAGCAGGCGCCGCCGAGCACCACCAGGGCGAAGGCGGGGAGCGGTCCGGTGGACCCCTCGTCCACGGCGGCCACCGCTATGCCGGCCACCGCGACCGCCATGCCCGCCACCCGCAGCCCGGTGAGGCGCTCGCCCAGCACCGCGAAGGCGATCAGCGCGGTGAAGACGGCCTGGATCTGCAGGACCAGCGAGGTCAGACCGGCGGGCATGCCCTGGTCCATGCCGACGAAGACCAGTCCGAACTTGGCGACGCCCAGGGCGAGTCCGACACCCACGATCCACTTCCACGCCACCTTGGGCCGCCCCACCAGGAACACGGCCGGCAGCGCGGCGAGGAGGAAGCGCAGCGCGGAGAGCAGCAGCGGCGGGAAGTGGTCGAGGCCGATCTCGATCACCACGAAGTTGACGCCCCAGGTCGCCGCGACGCACACGGCCAGCAGGAGATGAGTAGGTCGCATGGTCCGAGGATCCGCTGTCGCCACCGTGTAGCACCAGCGATGATTGCTGCACCGGCGGATGTAGCAACACTGAACGATGGCACCGGGACCGTCCCCGCACGACGGTCCCGCCCAAGACCCCTGGAGGGCCCGGCATGCTGGACCTGCAACGACTGCGCGCCCTGCACGCGGTCGCCGTGCACGGCACCGTCAACGCCGCTGCGGCGTCGCTGGGTTACACCCCCTCCGCGGTGTCCCAGCAGATCGCCAAGCTGGAACGGGAGACCCGCACGGTCCTGCTGGAACGGCAGGGCCGTGGGGTGCGGCTGACCGAGGACGCCCGCCGGCTCGCCGGGACGGCGCGCGAGCTGCTGGGGCTGGTGGAGCGGGCGGAGGCGGAGCTGGAGGAGCGGCGCGGGGAGCCCGCGGGACGGCTGACGGTCGCCGCGTTCCCCTCGGCGGCGCGCGGGCTCATGCCCGGGGTGCTGGCCGATCTGGCGGCGCGGCACCCGGCGCTGGACCTGCGGCTCAGCGAGGTCGACCCGCATCTGTCGGTGGGGATGGTGGCCAAGGGCGGCGTGGACATGGCGGTGACCCACGACTGGGACGTCGCCCCGATGACCCTGCCGCCCGGGCTGGCCCGGCACGGGATCGGGGAGGACCTGAGCGACCTGACGGTGCCCCGGGGCCACCGGCTGGCCGGCCGTGACCGGGTGCGGAGCGAGGAACTGGCCGGTGAGCCGTGGGTCTGCCAGCCGCCGGGGCGGGTCTGCCACGACTGGCTGGTGCGGACCATGCGGGCGGCCGGGCACGAGCCGCGGGTGGTGCACACCGCCGACGAGAACCCCACCCTGGTCGCCCTGGTGGCGGCCGGGCTGGGGGTGGCGGTGATCCCCCGGCTGGGCCGCGGACCGCTGCCCGAGGGCGTGGTGACGGTGCCGATGGACCCGGTTCCGGTACGGCGGCTGTACGCGGTGTGGCGTGAGGAGGCGGCCCGGCGTCCGGCCGTGGCGGAGACGGTCCGGGCCCTGCGGGCGCGGTGGGGGTCCGTGGCGGGGGAACCGTGAGCCGGGGTGGCACGTCCAAGGGCCGTACTGCCGGACGAGTCACCGCAGAGCGGTCGACCGGCCACCTGTGGGGGCCGGTTATCCCCCTCCCCTCCGCCTGCGGCCGGCAGCCCGGGCCGTCACCGGCGCCGACCCCTCCAGGGTGCCGGTGACGGGCCACCGGGCCTCCCCGGCGGCCCCGTGGGCCGTGTGGCGCCGCCGCAACCCTTGACCGAAAGAAACTTCCCCGATATTCGTGGCCCTTCGGAAGTTTCCTTCACCAAGGAAGGGGCGCACGTGAGCGACTCCAGCACGGGCTCGGCACATGTGGCAGGAAGCACCGCCTCAGGAAACACCGCTCGACCCTCCAGACGTACCGTTCTCGCCGCCACCGCCGGTGTCACCGCGGCCCTGGCGGTCGGCTCCCCCGCCCTCGCCTCGGACGGCACCGCGCCGGTGTCCGACCAGCGGCTGCGGGCGCTGATCTCCGGGATGACCCTGGAGGAGAAGGTCGGCCAGCTCTTCGTGATGCGGGTCTACGGCCACTCGGCGACCGCCCCTGACCAGGCGGACGTCGACGCCAACCTCCGGGAGATCGGCGTCCGCACCGCGGCCGAGCTGATCGAGAAGTACCGTCTGGGCGGCATCATCTACTTCGCCTGGGCGCACAACACGCGTGACCCCCACCAGATCGCCGACCTCTCCAACGGCATCCAGAAGGCCTCCCTGGACCTCCCGCGCGGGCTGCCGGTGCTGATCGCCACCGACCAGGAGCACGGCATCGTGGCCCGGGTCGGGAAGCCCGCCACCCTGCTGCCCGGCGCGATGGCGCTCGGCGCGAGCGGCTCCCGGTCCGACGCCAAGGCGCTGGGACGGGTCGCGGGCGCCGAGCTGGCCGCGCTGGGCATCCGGCAGAACTACTCGACCGTCTGCGACGTGAACGTCAACCCGGCCAACCCCGTGATCGGCGTGCGCTCGCTGGGCGCCGACCCGCAGGCCGCGGCCAGGCTGGCCGCCGCCGAGGTGGTCGGCTACCAGAACTCCGGGGTGGCGGCCACCGCCAAGCACTTCCCCGGCCACGGCGACACCGCCGTCGACAGCCACTACGGCTTCCCGATCATCACCCACAGCCGTGAGGAGTGGGAGGAGCTGGACGCCCCACCGTTCCGGGCGGCGATCCGGGCCGGCATCGACTCGATCATGACGGCCCATCTGATGGTGCCCGCGCTTGACCCGTCCGGTGATCCGGCCACCCTGTCCCGGCCGATCCTCACCGGCATCCTCCGCGAGGAGCTCGGCTACGACGGCGTGGTGGTCACCGACTCCCTCGGCATGCAGGGCGTGCGGAGCAAGTACGGCGACGCGCGGGTGGCGGTGATGGCGGTGCAGGCCGGCGTCGACCAGCTCCTCAACCCGCCGGACATCGGCGTCTCGTGGAACGCGGTACTGGACGCCGTCCGCAGCGGCGAGCTGTCCGAGGCGCGGCTTGAGGAATCGATCCTGCGCATTCTCCGGCTCAAGGCCAAGCTCGGTCTCTTCGACGACCCGTACGTCACCCACCACGGCGTGGACCGGGCGGTGGGCACGAACGCGCACTACAAGGCGGCCGAGCGGATCGCCGACAACACCACCACGCTGCTGGTCAACGAGGGCGGACTGCTGCCGCTCAACCGGCTGCGGCACCGCAGGGTCCTGGTGGTCGGCCCCGACCCGGCCTCCCCGTCGCTCTCCGACGGCCCCACCACCAAGGTGATCGCCGCCGCGCTGGCCGAGGCTGGCTTCACCACCACCGCCCGCACCACCGGCACCGCCCCCACCGCGACCGCCATCGCGGACGCGGTCACCGCCGCGGCCGACGCGGACGCGGTGGTCGTCGCCACCTACAACGTGACGGCGAGCAGCACCCAGAAGACGCTGGTGCAGCGGCTGCTGGAGACCGGGAGGCCGGTGGTCGTGCTGGCGGTGCGCAACCCGTACGACGTGGCGCACCTGCCCGGCGCCCGGGCGGTGCTGGCCTCGTACTCGTGGACCGACACGGAGGTACGGGCGGCCGCGCGGGTCATCGCCGGGCGGGTCTCGCCGAGCGGCAGGCTGCCGGTGCCGGTGCAGCGGGCCGACGCCCCCGCCGAGGTGCTCTTCCCGATCGGACACGGCCTGAGGTACTGAGGCGGCCCGGCCGGCCGGGACGGCTGACCGGTCCGGCCGGCCAGGACGGCTGACCGGTCCGACCGGCCGGACCGGAGTGCCGGGCCCCGTCGGCCGGTCCGGAGTGCCGGGCCCCGGATGACCGGACCGGAGTGCCGGTTCGACGTACCGGCCCGGCCGTCATCCGCCGTACGCGGCCTGCGCCCGTCATCGCCTCACGGGTACCGCCCGGCCCGAATCGTCCACGCGCACTGGCGTGGCCCGCTCCCCCGCGGGCACGCTGCTGCGGGGGGATGGGCCGATGCGACTGTCTGCTGTGGAGGTGGCGGGCGCGCTGCTGCTCGGCGCGGTGCTGACGGCGGGCTGCGCGCCGGCCTCGCCGGCCGGGGAGGGGCGGGTGTCCGCCCCGTCGTCGCCGGGAGCTGCGCCGACCGGGCACGGCCCGGTGTTCCTGGCGGTCGGCGAGTGCAGCTCGTCGGGCAGCAGGGGCTTCACCGAGGTGCCGTGCACCGGCGAGCGCGCGGTGGCCGAGGTGACGGCCCGGCACGAGGGGAGACCGGCCGCCGGTCCGGCGTGCCCGGCGACCACCGACTTCGTGCTGCACGTCAGCGACCGGCGGCCGGTCACCGACGAGGACGGCGACGGGGTCACCCCGCGGGGGTACGCCTGCATGCGCAACCTCCAGCCGCCGCATCCGGGCGACCCGGGCGGCGGTGGCGGTCCGCTGACGCTGGTCGGCGACTGCCTCTACGGCACCGGCGACGGTGAGGTCCGGGAGACGGCCTGCGACGGCGGCGGCGAGAACGCGCCCGAGTACGAGGTCACCCGTGCCGTGACCGGGCGAGACCGGTGCCCGCCGTCCACCGACCTCTACGTACGGCTGGGCGGCGACCGGCCGGTGGGCTGCGCGCGCGAGCTGTGACGACGCGACGGCCGCGCCGCGCGGGGCTTCCCCGCACGGCGCGGCCGGCCGCCGCCCGGTGACGTCAGGTCACGGGCGCAGGTTCCGCTCGCGCTCGACGTCCCGCCGGTCCAGCGTGGCGTCGAACTTCGCCAGCGGCTTCGCCCGCGACGGGTCCGCCTGGACGGCGGCGGACGCGACCCCGGCCCACTCGAGGATGCGCGCGGTGGCGAGCGCCTTCTCCTCGGGCACCAGGCCGGCCACGTTGGCGCCGTGGTTCATCCCCGGCGCGGTCAGCACGTAGGAGTCCTTCGCGCCCTTGCCCAGGTGGAACGGCTCGGCGCCCCACGGGTCGTTCTCGCCGTAGACGAACAGCATCTGACGGGCGTTCCTGCGCACCCAGTTGTCCACGTCGCGCATCGCCGACGGCTGGAACCGCATCGGGATGGAGCGCGGCACGAAGTTCCGCGGCGGCTGGTAGCCGTAGCGGATCAGCCCGTCCTCGATGTGCGGGAAGGTGATCGTGGGAGCGCCCAGCTGGGTGCCGGCCTGGTAGTAGTACGGCGTGTACGGGGTCAGGCCCTGGTCGGTGTAGGACGAGAACCCGGCGATCGTGTCGACCGAGTTCCAGATCTCCTCGTCGGTGGCCCTCGCGGCGTCGGCCGGGATCGACTCGCAGTCGGCGAGGGTGCTGTACTGCCAGAAGCCCCAGACGTAGTCGAGCACCACGGCCTCGTAGGCGTGGTCCATGGAGCCGATCGTGGTGAAGGTCCAGCCGTTGTCGGCCGCGGCCGCGGCGTAGCGCTCCAGCAGCGCGTCCCGGCGGACCAGCGCCTCGCGCTGCACGCCGTTGAGGCGGTCCCGGCACTCCTTGGTGCCGACGGTCTCGAAGAACTCGTCGTAGGCCGAGTCCTCCTTGTTCACCACGTCGTTGGGGGCGACGTAGGCGACGACGCCGTCCATGTCGCGCGGGTAGAACCGCTCGTAGTAGGTGGCGGTCATGCCGCCCTTCGAGCCGCCGGTGGACAGCCAGTTCCCGCCGTAGAGCGGCTTGAGCGCCCGGTAGATGCGGTGCTGGTCGCTGGCCGCCTGCCAGATGTCCAGGTCCGACCAGTCGGCCGGGTCCGGGCGGGACGGCGTGAAGAAGCGGTACTCCATGGAGACCTGGTTGCCGTCGATGATCTGGGTGGGCTCACGGCGGCTCGGGGTGGTGGAGACGCCGTAGCCGCCGGTGTGGAAGACCGTCGGGCGGGAGACGTCCTTGTGCAGCACGGTGATGCGCTGCTGGAACGTTCCCCTGGACGGGTCGCGGTGGTCCACCGGCTGGGTGTAGTTCAGCACGAAGAAGCGGTAGCCGGTGTACGGCTTCTCCTGGATCAGGCTCATCCCGGGTATCGCGAGGAGCCGGTCCAGTATGTCCGCCTCGGCCGTCGTGGCCGTCGTGACCTGGGCGGTTGCCGTGGTGGTGGCGACGGCTCCGGGCTGGACGGCGGTGGCCGTCCCCGCCGTGCCCAGTGTGCCCATCAGCACGCCGAGTGCCGTCGCTCCTCTGAGCGCCTTGCGCATGCACCCTCCCCTGGAGACATAGGTGGCCCGAACCTACCCGCGCCACCTCCGCGCCACCAGAGCCGTACCCCCGACTCCCGCCTCTCCCTGACCCCACCTCACCTCTCCGCCCCCCAGCGACAGTCACCCCCGTGGACCCACGCCCCGCGAACCCGCGGGCAACAGGGCCAGGTGTCACCCGCGGCCGGCGGCGGGAGCATGCCCCGACCGCCCTACGGGCGGGCGGGCCGGCCCAGGCAGGCACACGGAGCCGCACCGCCGCACCTGCGGGCGCACGCCTCGCCGTCCCGCGGGCGGCCGGGCCGCACCCCACCGCCCTGCGGTCACCGCGCCACACCCCGCCGCCGTTCTGCGGGCGGCTGGGCCACACCCCACAGTCCCGCGGTGACCGCGCTACACCCGCCGCTCTGCGGGCGGCTGGGCCGCCCAGGGGGCGATGGGGGTCCCCCCTGCTCGAGCGAAGCCGAGAGCTTGGGGGAGGGCGGGCGCAGGGCGGCGCCGTACGCGGCGAGCGGTCCCATCCACCAAGCCCAAGCGGGCGGCGCCGTACACGGCGTGACCTCACTGCGGCGTGCACAAGCCGGGCCCCGGCGGACAGCACTGTTCATCCCCCGACCCGCCCCCTTCCCAAGGGGCTCAACTTCCGCGGAGCGAGCCGTCACGTGCGCACGTGAGGCCTGCGCCCACCCTCCCCCAAGCTCTCGACTTCGCTCGAGCAGGGGGCACCCCCATCGCCCTTGGCGGCACGATTGCCCGCAGACGGAAGGGCGGGAGCTCCGCGCCGCACGGCGGCACGGCTGGTCGCAGGGGGTGGGGACGGGGAAGGTGGGTCAGTGGGGGTCGGGGGCGGGTTCGGGGGTGCCGATGAAGGTCTGCCAGAGGGCGGCGTACCGCCCACCACGGACCAGCAACTCGTCGTGCGTACCGTCCTCGGCAACCCGCCCGTGATCCATGACGATCACCCGGTCCGCCCGCGCCGCGGTGGTGAGCCGGTGGGCCACCACCAACGTGGTCCGCCGCCCGGCCAGCTTCTCCGTCGCCGCGTTCACCTGCGCCTCCGTGGCGAGATCCAGCGCCGCCGTCGCCTCGTCGAGCAGCAGCACGTCCGGATCCACCAGCTCGGCCCGCGCCAGCGCGATCAGCTGCCGCTGGCCCGCCGACAGGTTCCGTCCGCGCTCGGCGACCTCGTGCAGGTAGCCGCCCTCCAGCGTGGCGATCATCTCGTGCGCCCCGACCGCACGCGCCGCCGCCTCGACCTCCGCGTCGGTGGCGTCCGGCCGCCCGTAGGCGATGGCGTCGCGCACCGTGCCGGGGAAGAGGTACGCCTCCTGCGGCACGACGCCGAGCCGCCGCCGGTACGCCGTGAGATCGAGTTCCCGCAGGTCGCGACCGTCGACGGTGACCCGCCCGGAGGTCGGGTCGTAGTAGCGGGCGACCAGCTTCACCAGCGTGGACTTTCCGGCGCCGGTCTCGCCCACGAACGCGACCGTCTGCCCGGCGGGGATGCGCAGACCGATCCCGGTCAGCGCGTTCCCGCCCGCGCTCGACCCCTCCGCGTCGCCCGGGCCGCCCGCACCGCCCGCACCGCCGTACGCGAAGTGGACGTCGTCGAAGACGATCTCCCCCCGCAGCTCCCGCACCGGCACCGGCCGCTCCGCGGCCTCGGTGGAGGTCGGCTCCCGCAGCAGTTCCTGGACGCGCCCCAGCGAGACGGTGGCCTGCTGGTAGCCGTCGAAGACCTGGGAGAGCTGCTGCACCGGGGCGAAGAACAGGTCGATGTAGAGCAGGTAGGCGACCAGCGCCCCCGCGGTGAGCGTGCCCGCGGCGATCCGCCCGGCGCCCACCCACAGCACCGCCGCCGAAGCGACCGTGGCGAGGAACTGCACGAACGGGAAGTACACCGAGATCAGCCACTGGCCCCGGATCCGCGCCCGCCGGTACAGGTCGCTGCGGGCGGTGAACCGCTCGCCGCCGGAACGCTCCCGGCCGAACGCCTGGAGGATGCGTAGTCCGGCGACCGACTCCTGGAGGTCGGCGTTGACCGTGGAGACCCGCTCGCGGGCCAGTTCGTACGCCTTCACGCTGGCGCGGCGGAAGAAGTACGTCGCGACGATCAGCGGCGGCAGCGTCGCGAAGACGACCAGGGCCAGTTCGACGTCGAGCACCAGCAGGGCGCCCATGATGCCGAAGAAGGTGACCACCGACACGAACGCGGTGACCAGGCCGGTCTGCAGGAAGGTCGCCAGCGCGTCGACGTCGGTGGTCATCCGCGTCATGATCCGGCCGGTCAGCTCGCGCTCGTAGTAGTCCAGGCCGAGCCGCTGGAGCTGGGAGAAGATCTTCAGCCGGAGCGCGTAGAGCACCCGTTCGCCGGTGCGGCCGGTCATCCGCATCTCGCCGATCTGCGCCGCCCACTGGGCGAGCACCACGGCGAGCGCCACCAGTGACGCCGCCCAGACGCCGCCGAGCGCGGCCCGCTGGACGCCGTCGTCGATGCCGTTGCGGATCATCACCGGGAGCAGCAGGCCGGTGCCGGCGTCGATCGCGACCAGCAGGAGGCTGACCGCCAGCGGTGCGCCGAAGCCGCGGAGCAGGCGGCGGAGGTTGTACTCCTTCTCCGGCCGGACCGCGCGTTCCTCGTCGACGTCGGGGGTGTCGGTGGCCGGGGGCAGGGCGTCGACCTTGGCCAGCAGTTCGGGCGTGGCGGGCATGCCCTCCAAGGCGGCGTCGCGTGGTTCGCGGTCGCCGGTCCACAGGCGGGGGGTGACGCCGCGCTCGGCGTCGAACTCGGCGTCCAGTTCGTCGCGGACGGTGGTGTCGGTGGCCTCGGCGTCGGGTTCCCCGGCGGCCGCGCGGACGTGGCCCGGGGAGACTCCGCCGAGTTCGTCGGGGTCGGTGAGCAGGCCCCGGTAGAGGGCGCAGCGCTCGGTCAGCTCGTCGTGCGTGCCGATGTCGGCGAGGCGGCCGGCGTCGAGGACGGCGATCCGGTCGGCGAGGTTGAGGGTGGAGCGGCGGTGGGCGATCAGCAGGGTCGTCCGGCCCTCCATGACGTGGCGCAGCGCCTCGTGGATCTCGTGCTCGACGCGGGCGTCGACGGCGGAGGTGGCGTCGTCGAGGACCAGCAGGCGCGGGTCGGTGAGGATGGCGCGGGCGAGTGCGACGCGCTGGCGCTGGCCGCCGGAGAGGGTGAGGCCGTGCTCCCCGACCTTGGTGGCGTAGCCGTCGGGGAGCGCCGCGATGAAGTCGTGGGCCTGCGCCGCGCGGGCGGCCCGCTCGATCTCCTCGTCCGTCGCCTCCGGGCGGCCGTAGGCGATGTTGTCGCGCACCGACTCGGAGAAGAGGAACGAATCCTCGGGCACCAGTCCGATCGCGTCGCGCAGCGACTGGAGGGTCAGCTCGCGCACGTCGTGGCCGCCGATCCTGACCCGGCCGCCGGTGACGTCGTAGAAGCGGGGCAGCAGCAGCGAGACCGTGGACTTGCCGGAGCCGGAGGTGCCGACCACGGCGAGGGTCTCGCCGGGGCGGACGGTGAACGACAGCCCGTCGAGGACGGGGCGGGTGTCGTGGTAGGCGAAGGAGACGTCCTCGAACTCGACGGTGGCGGCCGCGTCGGCGGGCAGCTCGGCCGTGCCGTCCGGGAACGACGGCTCGGTGTCGATCAGCTCCAGCACGCGTTCGGTGCCGGCCCGGGCCTGCTGGCCGACGGTGAGGACCATGGCGAGCATGCGGACCGGGGACACCAGCTGGGCCAGGTAGGCGGAGAAGGCGACGAAGGTGCCGAGCGTGATGTGGCCCTCCACCGCCAGCCAGCCGCCGAGGGCCAGCATGGCGACCTGCCCGAGCGCGGGCACCGCCTGGAGGGCGGGGGTGTACGTGGCGTTGAGCTTGATGGTGCGCAGCCGGCCGGCGAAGAGCCGGCGGCCGACGGCGCGCAGCTTGCCGGTCTCCTGGTCCTCCTGGCCGAAGCCCTTCACCACGCGGACGCCGGTGACCGCCCCGTCGACCACGCCGGCCACCGCGGCTGCCTGGGCCTGGGCGTACCAGGTGGCCGGGTGCAGCTTGGTGCGGCTGCGGCGGGCGATCCACCACAGGGCGGGGGCGACCGCGACCGCGACGGCGGTCAGCGGGAGGGAGAGGGCGGCCATCACGCCCAGGGAGATCAGGAAGAGCAGGATGTTGCCGATCGTCATGGGCAACATGAACAGTAGGCCCTGGATCAGCTGGAGGTCGCTGGTCGCCCGCCCGACCACCTGGCCGGTGGACAACTCGTCCTGGCGGCGGCCGTCGAGGCGGGTGATGGTGCGGTACATGTCGGTGCGCAGGTCGTGCTGCACGTCGAGGGCGAGGCGTCCGCCGTAGTAGCGGCGGATGTACGTCATCACGTAGACGACGAACGCGGCGCCGACGAGCAGGCCCGCCCAGGTGGCCATCTCCCGGGTGCGGTCGCCGATCACGTCGTCGATGATCACCTTGGTGATCAGCGGGATCAGCGCCATGACCGCCATGCCGGCCAGGGAGGAGCCCAGGGCGAGTATCACGTCCTTGGGGTGCCGCCAGGCGTACGCCCCCAGCCGGCGTGCCCAGCCGGGACCGCCGCTCTCCTGTTGCCGCTCCGTCACTCGGGGTGCCCTCCGCCGGTCCTGATCTGCCTCCAGGCACCAACCACGGACGATGCGGATTTCATCCCTCCGCAACAATTGGCCGTGACCGCCCGCATCGGCACGGTGACCGGACGACCGCGTGGGCCACCCGGGCGGAGGCGGCCGCACAAGTTTCGGACGCCGGTTCGAAACCTGTGGACAATCCCCAGGACGCGCGGGGCGGGGTCCATCAGAATGGGTGACATGCCGATACCCGGGACCCCGACACCCAGCCGTGACGAGCTGATCGAGCACCTCGTGCGCACCCGTATCGCGGGGGACGTCGCCACGCCGCGTGAGAACAACCTGTCCCACTACCGCGCCCTCGCCAACGGCGACCGCTACTACTGGTTCGGTCTGGAGTTCGGCGACCGCTGGGCCGACGAGCAGGACGTGCTGGCCGTGATGGCGGAGCGGGTGGGGGTGGACGACGACCCGGCGCACCGGGCCGGGCAGGACACCATCGACCCGGAGCTGACCGTGGCCGGGCTGGAGCGGATGGCGGCCCGGCTGCGGAAGGCGGCGGAGGACGGGCAGCGGGTGCTGCTGGCCACCGGGCACCCGGGCGGTCTGCTGGACGTCCACCGGGCCACGGCGGCCGCCCTGCGCGCGGCGGGCTGCGAGATCGTGGTGATCCCGGAGGACCTCGGCACGGTGGAGGGCCGGGTGGTCCAGTTCGCCGACGTGGCCGTGGTGGAGCGCGGTGCCAGCCTGTGGCACACGCACTCGGGCGACCCGATGCGGGCCATCCTCTTCGCGCTGGCCGAGGACGGCCGTCCGCTGCCCGACCTGGTGGTCGCCGACCACGGCTGGGCGGGGGCGGCGGCCCAGCACGGCGTGGACGCGGTGGGCTACGCGGACTGCAACGACCCCGCGCTGTTCGTGGCCGAGGCGGAGGGCACCCTCCAGGTGGCCGTGCCGCTCGACGACCATGTCCACAGCCCCCGGTACTACGACCCGATGACCGCCTACCTGCTGAGCGAGGCCGGCCTCTACGAGGGCTGACCCGGGCCAGGCCTCCACGAGGTTGACCCGGGCCTCCTCTTCGAGGGCTGCCCCGGGCCCCTTCCACGCGCGGGCGTCGGGTCCAGGTACACCCGGCTGATCACCGGGAACACCTCCCGCAGCCGCCGTTCGGCCGCCTCGCAGGCCCACTCGACCTCGGCCGCGGTGGAGACGTCCCGGAAGTCGACCTTGGCGGCGACCAGGGCCTCCCGCGGCCCCTGGAGCAGCGTGGTGAGCTCCAGGACCTCCTCGATGTGCGGCACCGCCCGCAGCTCGGCGCGGATGCCGTCCCGTACCGCGGGCGGCAGCGGGCGGCCCACCAGCAGCTCGGCGTTGGAGCGTCCCAGCACCCACGCGACGTACAGCAGCAGCGCGCCGATCAGCAGCGAGGCCACGCCGTCCCACACACCGGACCCGGTGAGCTGCCCGCCCAGCAGGCCGAGCGCCGCCAGCGTCAGTCCCACGAGGGCGGCGGTGTCCTCCATGACCACGGCCTTGACCGCGGTGTCGGGGGTGTGGCGCAGGTACCGCCCCATGCTCGCCCCGTACCGCCGGGCCTCGGCCCGGGTCTGCCGCAGGCCGGTGCGCAGCGAGACCCCCTCCAGGACGAACGCCACGGCCAGCACGATGTAGGAGACCAGCGGGTCGCCCAGGTCCTCGCCCTTCACCAGGGTGTGGACGCCGTCGTAGAGGGAGAAGACCGCCCCGCCGACGAAGGTGGCGACGGCGGCCAGCAGCGCCCAGATGTACCGTTCCGGGCCGTGGCCCAGCGGGTGCGCCTGGTCGGCCGGTTTCTCGCTGCGCCGCAGCGCGGTGAGCAGCAGCAGCTCCGTGACGGTGTCGGCGACCGAGTGGGCGGCCTCCGAGAGCATCGCGCTCGATCCGCTGATCACCCCGGCCACCGCCTTGGCGAGGGCGATGCCGAGGTTGGCCGCGGCGGCGACGATCACCGTGACGGTGCTCTCCCCGCCGCCCTCGGAGGACGCCTCGGCCGTGCTGCCCGGAAGGTTCGGCATGTGCCGATTCTCGCCCGCGGACCCGGGGCGCGCTTCCGCGCGGACCCCGCGGTGCGGGGCGCGGTGCGGGGCGGCCGACCGCGACCGCCCCGCACACCACCGGCTCCGTCCGGCTCCGTCCGGCTCGGCTCGGCTCAGCTCGGCTCAGCTCGGCTCAGCTCAGCGGGACCTTCCGCGCGTCGGACGGCACGACCGCCGCGTCGACGGTCTCCGGCACCAGCGTCCTCCCCGGCGCGAAGGACCGCATCGGCCCCTGCACCGGCAGGTTCAGCGTGGTGGCGCCCAGGTCGATCCGGTACGCCGAGGCGGCGCCGTCGACCCGGACCGTCCCGCCGTCGTAGCTGGTGACGACCAGCCCGAGCTGGTGTCCGGCCGGGACCAGGACGTCGTTGGTCTGCAGCTCCACGGTCAGGGCGTGCTCCCCGCCGCCCGCCAGGCGGGCCCAGCCGCGGCCGAGGACCTGCAGGTCGGACTGCTCGGTGCGCCGCTCGACGTCGCGGTAGCAGGCGTCGTCCACGGCGGAGGAGGCGCCCCAGCAGGACTCGGTGGTCAGGGTGCGTGCCCCGTCGCCGGAGGCGGAGACGCGCTGGGCCGGCCCGTAGTCGACCAGGGCGACCGCGAGCTGCCCGGTGGGCGCGCCGGTGGTGACCGTCGTGGTGAGCGAGGCGGGTCCGGACAGGCGCAGGTCGTCGGCCAGCCGACCGGTGGTGAAGAGGAGGCGGGAGTCCGAGGCGCCGGATCCCAGCATCTGCGCGAGCCGGCCGCCGGGGTTGTTGGTCCAGGTGGCCTCCCCCTTCTTCCCCCGCGCGCCCAGCGCCAGGGTGCCGTCCGTCCCCGGCCGCAGCGCGGCGACGCGGTCGGTCACCGGCCACGTCCCGGAGTGGACGACCCGGCCCGGGGCGATCTCGGCGCGCACCGGCGGCTCCTCGGTGATGCCGTTGTCGACGCCGTACAGCTCGTGGTCGAACCAGCGGTGCAGGGTCTCGACCCACTCGGCCCGGTCGGAGTCGAACGGGTCCACGTGGCCCAGCCGGGTCAGGAACAGCTTGCGCGCGACCCCGTGCTCGCCCAGCGCCTCCCACCAGCGGGAGAAGTTCTGGGTGTCCACGTTGGTGTCCTGCAGGCCGTGGGCGATCAGCGCGGAGGCCCGGACCCGGGAAGCGTCGCCCAGGGTGCCCTCGCGGTAGTCGCGCTCGTCCCAGAAGGCGGTGTGCTCACCGGTCTCGTCGGCCGCGTCGGCCCGCATCCGGGCGAGCTGCGCGGAGCAGTCGACGTCCAGCAGGCGGCCGCCGGCCACGTAGGTCGACAGGTAGTTCGGGTAGCCGTAGGAGACGGGCAGCCCCTGCCAGCGGTCGTAGTCGTACCAGGAGCTGATCGCGCCGATCGGCACGATCGTCTCCAGGCCCTCGGCGCCCAGGGCGGCGACGCCGTTGGCGAGCGTGCCGTCGTAGGACTTGCCGATCATGCCGGTGGCGCCGGTGGTCCAGTACGCGTCCGCCGGGGAGCCGTCGGCGAAGGACGCCGTGGCGTTGCCGTTCAGCCAGTCGACGGCCGCCTTGGCGGACAGGATGTCCGAGCGTCCGCCCTGGTCGACACAGCCGGTGGAGCGGCCGGTGCCGGCCATGTCCACCTGGACCACCGCGTAGCCGCGCGGCACGAACCAGTTGTCGTACCAGAGCGGGAAGGACTCGATGGTGCCGTCCGCGTCGTAGGTCTTCTTCTCGCTCTCGTTGCCGCGGCCGCAGCAGGAGTAGTAAGGACTGGCGTCCATGATCACCGGAACCCGCTCGACGCCGTCGAGTTCGGCGGGGCGGATGACGTCCACGGCTATCCGCTCCCCCGAGCCGTCGCCGTCGAGGTCGGGGGCCTCGACCCAGACCGACTCCTTGATCGCCTTCGCGTAGTCGTGCACCGGGGCGGTCCCGCCGTCCGCGCCCAGCCGGGCGCCGGTGCCGGCGAGCGGGACGGTCTCCGCCACCACCGCGGCGGCGTCCGGCGTGGCGGTGGCCGAGGGAGCGGCCACCAGGGCGCCGAGCAGCAGGGCCGCCGTGGTGACCACTCCGGCGGCGAGGCGCGGGCGGTGCCGGTGCCGGTGCCCCGGTCTCGTGGTCCGGGTCGTGCGCGCTGCGGGCAGATCCATACCGTCGGCTCCTTCTCACGGGGACGGACTCACCGGGCGCACCGATCCTGAGGGCTCGTCATGTCCGTTCCGGCTCTGACTCGTTACCTGAGCGTCAATACCGGCCATGGAGTGGACACGTCAATGGAACGGACGACGAAGCCCCGCCACACCGGCCTTGCGGCGGTGACGGGGCTTCGGTGCGCGGGCGGGGTGCCCGCCGTGGGCGGGTGGGCCTCCCGGGGGGCGGGATGCCGGGGCGTCAGCGGGGGACCCGCACCACGCCCTCCTGGATGACGGAGATGGCGAGCCGGCCGTCCCGGGTGTAGATGCGCGCCTGGCCGAGTCCGCGCCCGCCGGAGGCGGACGGCGACTCCTGGTCGTAGAGCAGCCACTCGTCGGCCCGGAACGGGCGGTGGAACCACATGGCGTGGTCCAGGGAGGCGCCCACCACGTCCCCGGCCGCCCAGCCGCCGCGTCCGTGCGCGAGGAGCACGGAGTCCAGCAGACTCATGTCGGAGACGTAGGTGGCGAGGCAGACGTGCATCAGCGGGTCGTCGAGGGACCCGTCGAGCTTGCCGGCGGTGCGGAACCAGACCTGGGAGCGGGGCTCCCGCGGCTCGCCCACACTGCCCCACGGCGGCGGATTGACGTACCGCAGGTCCACCGCGGCGCGCGCGGCCACCATCCGTTCGAGCATCTCCGGCGAGGCGTAGGCGTCCGCGTAGCGCGGCATCATCTCCTCGAACGTCGGCAGCGTCTCCGGGTCCGGGACCTCGGGCATCGCCGTCTGGTGGTCCAGCCCCTCCTCGTACGCCTGGAACGACGCCGAGAGGTGGAAGATCGGCCGGCCGTGCTGGATGGCGACCACCCGGCGGGTGGTGAAGGAGCGTCCGTCGCGGATGCGGTCGACGTCGTAGACGATGGGGGCGCCCGGGTCCCCGGCGACCAGGAAGTACGCGTGCAGCGAGTGCGCGAACCGGTCGGCGGGGACGGTGCGTCCCGCGGCGATCAGCGCCTGGGCCGCCACCTGTCCCCCGAACACCCGGGGGACGACGGCGAACCTGGACCGACCGCGGAAGATGTCGCGCTCGATCTGCTCGAGGTCGAGCAGATCGAGCAGCGACTGCAGTGCCTGACTCATGTCGTCAGTGGTACCGGACAGAGTTTTCGCAGACCTTACAGACCCATGTCCTTGGCGATGATCGTCTTCATGATCTCGCTGGTACCGCCGTAGATGCGGTTCACCCGGTTGTCCGCGTACAGGCGGGCGATCGGGTACTCGTTCATGTAGCCGTAGCCGCCGTGCAGCTGGAGGCAGCGGTCGATCACGCGGTGCGCGACCTCGGTGCAGAACAGCTTGGCGGAGGCGGCCTCGGCGGCGGTCAGCTCGCCGGCGTCCAGGGCCTCCAGGGCGCGGTCGGCGACGGCCTCGGCCGCGTCCACCTCGGCCTTGCAGGCGGCCAGCTCGAACTTGGTGTTCTGGAAGGCGGCGACCGGCTGGCCGAAGACCGTGCGGTCCTGGGTGTACTTCTTGGCGAAGTCCACCGCGGCCTTGGCCTGGGCGTACGCGCCGAAGGCGATGCCCCAGCGCTCGGAGGCCAGGTTCTTGCCGAGGTAGTAGAAGCCCTTGTTCTCCTCGCCCATCAGGTCCTCGACCGGCACCTTGACGTCGACGAACGCCAGCTCGGCGGTGTCGGAGGTGCGCAGGCCCAGCTTGTCCAGCTTGCGGCCGATCGAGTAGCCCTCGGACTTGGTGTCGACGGCGAAGAGGGAGATGCCGTGGCGGCGGTCCTCGGCGGTGGCCGGGGCGGTGCGGGCGCAGACGATCACCTTGTCGGCGTGGACGCCACCGGTGATGAAGGTCTTGGCGCCGTTGAGGACGTAGTGGGTGCCGTCCTCGGAGAGCTTTGCGGTGGTCTTCATGCCGGCGAGGTCGGAACCGGTGCCCGGCTCGGTCATCGCGATGGCCCACATCTCCTCGGCGGAGACGAACTTCGGCAGCCAGCGCTTCTTCTGGTCCTCGGTGGCCAGCATCTTGATGTACGGCAGGGCGAGCAGCACGTGCACGCCGGAGCCGCCGAAGGTGACGCCCGCGCGGGCGGTCTCCTCGTACTGGATGGCCTCGAACTTGTGGGTGTCCAGGCCGGCCCCGCCGAACTCCTCGTCGACGTTGATGCCGAAGAGGCCCAGCTCGGCGAGCTTGTAGTAGAACTCGCGGGGCACGATGCCCGCCTGGAACCACTCGTCGTAGACCGGGACGACCTCGGCCTCGATGAAGGCGCGCAGGGTCTCCCGGAACGCCTCGTGATCCTCGTTGAACACCGTACGGCGCACCGCCGCCACCTCCGCCTTCGTCCTGGCTGCTTGTCGCTTCCGAGCAGCGCGATCTAGCTAAGCGCTTGCTCAGTCTTTACCGTACCGGCGAGTAGGACACTCGTCCAGAGATGCACCGCCGAACGGGTCCGTAACGCTGATCACGCCACACCGACCCACCCGCCGGACGGCCCGGGGAGCACCCGCACGGCACGAGCCGCCCCGGCGGACGGATGGGCCCCCGCGGGCGACGGGGCGGCACCCGAGCTCGGGCGAAGCCGAGGGACTCCGGTCAGGCCCCTTGGACGAGAGGGGCGCGGCCGGCACCCCACGCACGCGACGGCCCGCCTCACCGCGGACCGGCCACGGCCGCCTGGGGCACCCGCCCGGACGGCCGCCGGGCACACCCGCCCGGGCATGCCGGTCCGCCTCACCACAGGCCCGACGCCAACCCCGGCCGCCGGGGGCACCCGCCGCACGGACGGTCACGCGGCCACGGACCGGCACCCCGGCCGCGACCCCGCCGCACCGTCACGCCCGACGGCCCGCAGCCAGCCGCGGCGGCCCGCGACCGCTCACGCGAAGCCGAGGGCCGGGCGCAGGCTCCCTGACCGAGGGGGGACGCGACCGCATGCGGCGCCGTACGCGCGCGACAGCCCGACCTCACCGCAGACCGCCCGCGGCCGCACGGCCGCCGGGCACACCCGCCCGGACGTGACGGTCACGCGGCCACGGACCGGCCCCGGCCGCGACCCCGCCGCACCGTCACCCCCGACGGCCCGCGGCGGCCCGCGGCGGTTCGCGACCGCTCGCGCGGCGAGGGGTCAGGCCTTGGCCGCGGCCTCCGCGGCGGAGGCGAAGGCCCCCCGGGCCATCGCGTGCAGCAGCGCGGCCGTGGCCGCCCGCCCCGGCAGCTTGGGCCGGCTGAGGTGCGGCGTCGAGTTCAGCAGCCCGAAGACGGCGTGCACCGCCGCCCGCGCCGGCGGCTCCGCCAGCCGCGGGTGGACGTCGCGGACGACCTCCACCCACAGCTCGACGTACTGCCGCTGGAGCTGCCGCACCAGCTTGCGGTCGCTGTCCCGCAGGCGGTCCAGCTCGCGGTCGTGCAGGGTGATCAGCGGGCGGTCGTCGAGCGCGAAGTCGATGTGCCCCTCGATCAGCGAGTCGAGGACCGCCCCGGGGCCGCCCTCGGCCACGGCCCCGGCCTCTTCCACCCGCCGCCTGCCGCCCGTGAGGAGCTGACCGCTGATGCCCACCAGCAGCTCCGCGAGCATCGCGTCCTTGCCGGGGAAGTGCCGGTACAGGCCGGGGCCGCTGATGCCCACGGCAGCGCCTATCTCGTCGACGCCGACGCCGTGGAAGCCGCGTTCGGCGAAGAGCCGCGCGGCCTCCTTGAGGATCTGCTCACGGCGGGTCGAGGCGTCCGTCCTGGTGGCCATGCCATCAATTGTAGACAGAGCGGTTAGCGCTCGTTAACCTGAGGGAAATGGGTTAACGAGCGCTAACCTGAGGGAGCGCCTGATGGACGACGCACCGGAGCTGAAGAGCGCGGCGGATCCCGCCTCGGACGCCTGGAGGGCCAACGAAGCGGCCCACCGCGCCCTGGTGGAGGAGCTGCGGGCCAAGCTGGCCGCGGCCCGCCTGGGCGGGGGCGAGAAGGCCCGCGCGCGGCACACCGCGCGCGGCAAGCTGCTTCCCCGCGACCGGGTCGACACACTCCTCGACCCCGGTTCGCCCTTCCTGGAGCTGGCACCGCTCGCGGCGGACGGGATGTACGGCGGCCAGGCGCCCGCCGCGGGCGTGATCGCCGGCATCGGCCGGGTGAGCGGCCGCGAGTGCGTGGTCGTGGCCAACGACGCCACGGTCAAGGGCGGCACCTACTACCCGATGACGGTGAAGAAGCACCTGCGCGCCCAGGAGGTCGCGCTGGAGAACCGCCTGCCGTGCGTCTACCTGGTCGACTCCGGCGGCGCCTTCCTGCCGATGCAGGACGAGGTCTTCCCCGACCGCGAGCACTTCGGGCGCATCTTCTACAACCAGGCCCGGATGTCCGCGGCCGGCATTCCCCAGATCGCCTCGGTGATGGGCTCCTGCACGGCCGGCGGCGCCTACGTCCCGGCGATGAGCGACGAGGCGGTCATCGTCCGCAACCAGGGCACGATCTTCCTGGGCGGCCCCCCGCTGGTGAAGGCCGCCACCGGCGAGGTGGTGACGGCCGAGGAACTGGGCGGCGGCGAGGTGCACTCCCGGGTCTCCGGTGTCACCGACCACCTGGCCGAGGACGACCCGCACGCCCTGCGCATCGTGCGCACCATCGTCTCCACGCTGCCCGCCCGCCGGGAGATGCCGTGGCGGACGGTCCCGTCCGTCGAACCCAAGGCCGACCCGTACGGTCTCTACGGCGCGGTGCCGGTCGACTCGCGCACGCCGTACGACGCGCGCGAGATCATCGCCCGGATCGTCGACGGCTCGCGGTTCGCCGAGTTCAAGTCGGAGTTCGGGCAGACCCTGGTCACCGGCTTCGCCCGGATCCACGGCCACCCGGTCGGCATCGTCGCCAACAACGGCATCCTCTTCGCCGAGTCCGCCCAGAAGGGCGCCCACTTCATCGAGCTGTGCGACCAGCGCGGCATCCCGCTGGTGTTCCTGCAGAACATCTCCGGCTTCATGGTCGGCCGGGACTACGAGGCCGGCGGCATCGCCAAGCACGGCGCGAAGATGGTCACGGCGGTGGCCTGCACCCGGGTGCCCAAGCTGACCGTGGTGGTCGGCGGGTCGTACGGCGCGGGCAACTACTCCATGTGCGGGCGCGCCTATTCGCCGCGGTTCATGTGGATGTGGCCCAACGCCAAGATCTCCGTGATGGGCGGCGAGCAGGCCGCCTCGGTGCTGGCCACGGTCAAGCGGGACCAGCTGGAGGCGCGCGGCGAGGAGTGGCCGGCCGAGGAGGAGCAGTCCTTCAAGGACCCCATCCGCGCCCAGTACGAGGAGCAGGGGAACGCCTACTACGCGACGGCCCGCCTGTGGGACGACGGCGTGATCGACCCGCTGGACACCCGGCAGGTCCTGGGCCTGGCCCTGACCGCCTGCGGCAACGCCCCCCTGGGCGAGCCGAAGTTCGGCGTCTTCCGGATGTAAGGGGTGGGACACGTGACGCAGACGATGACAACGCACGCCAGGACGCCGCACGCCATGAAGGCGCGCGCCACGACGACACCCCCGGGGGCGCCCGCCATGTTCGACACGGTGCTGGTCGCCAACCGCGGCGAGATCGCCGTCCGGGTGATCCGCACGCTGCGCGAGCTGGGCATCCGCTCGGTCGCCGTCTTCTCCGACGCCGACGCCGAGGCCCCGCACGTCCGGGCGGCCGACACCGCGGTGCGGATCGGCCCGGCGCCGGCCGCCGAGAGCTACCTGCGGGCCGACCGCATCCTGGAGGCCGCCGCCCGTACCGGCGCGCAGGCCGTGCACCCGGGGTATGGCTTCCTCGCGGAGAACGCCTCCTTCGCGCAGGCCTGCGCCGACGCCGGGCTGGTCTTCCTGGGCCCGCCCGCCTCGGCGATCGACCTGATGGGCGACAAGATCCGCGCCAAGGAGACGGTCCGCGCGGCCGGTGTCCCGGTGGTGCCGGGCTCCAGCGGCAGCGGTCTGACCGACGCCGAGCTGGCGGCCGCGGCCCGGGAGATCGGCATGCCGGTGCTGCTCAAGCCCAGCGCGGGCGGCGGCGGCAAGGGCATGCGCCTGGTCCGCGAGGAGTCCGCGCTGGCCGAGGAGATCGCCGCGGCCCGCCGTGAGGCCCGGTCCTCCTTCGGTGACGACACGCTGCTGGTGGAGCGCTGGATCGACCGCCCCCGGCACATCGAGATCCAGGTGCTGGCCGACGCCCACGGCAACGTCGTGCACCTGGGCGAGCGCGAGTGCTCGCTCCAGCGGCGCCACCAGAAGATCGTCGAGGAGGCGCCCAGCGTCCTGCTGGACGAGCGGACCCGGGCGTCGATGGGTGAGGCGGCCGTCCAGGCGGCCCGCTCCTGCGGCTACGTCGGCGCCGGGACGGTGGAGTTCATCGTCCCCGGCGGCGACCCCTCCTCCTACTACTTCATGGAGATGAACACCCGCCTCCAGGTGGAGCATCCGGTGACGGAGCTGGTCACCGGCCTGGACCTGGTCGAGTGGCAGTTGCGGGTGGCCGCCGGCGAGCCGCTGCCTTTCACTCAGGAGGACGTCACCCTCACCGGCCACGCGGTGGAGGCCCGGATCTGCGCCGAGACCGTGTCCGTGAAGGAGGGCTCCCGCGGCTTCCTCCCGTCCGGTGGCCGGGTGCTCGCCCTGCGCGAGCCCTCCGGCCCCGGTGTGCGCACCGACTCCGGGCTGGGTGAGGGGTCCGAGGTGGGCAGCCTCTACGACCCGATGCTGGCCAAGGTGATCGCGCACGGCCCGGACCGGGCCACCGCGCTGCGCCGGCTGCGCGCCGCCCTCGCCGACACGGTCGTGCTGGGCGTGCCCACCAACACCGGGTTCCTGCGCCGTCTGCTGGCCCACCCCGACGTGGTGTCGGGCGAGATGGACACCGGGCTGGTGGAGCGCGAGGCCGAGTCGCTGGTCCCGGAGGGGGTGCCGGCGGAGGTCTACGAGGCGGCGGCCGCGGTCCGGCTGGCGGAGCTGGCGCCCGAGCCCGCCGAGGGCGGCTGGACGGACCCGTTCTCCGTGCCCAACGGCTGGCGGGCCGGCGGCCCCGAGGCACACCGGCCGCTCGGCTTCCCGCTCCGGGTCCCCGGGCTGGACCCGGTCACCCACACCGTGCGGGGCGGCGCCCACCACGAGGTGGGCCCCGCCGAGGTCTCGGTGACGCTGGACGGCGTCCGCCACACCTTCCACCGGGCCGGCGACTGGCTCGGCCGGGAGGGTGACGCCTGGCAGGTCCGCGACCACGACCCGGTGGCCGCCTCGCTCACGGGCGCGGCCCGCGCGGGCGCCGACTCGCTCACCGCCCCCATGCCGGGGACGGTGACGGTCGTCAAGGCCGCCGTCGGCGACCGGGTGGAGGCCGGACAGAGCCTGCTGGTGGTGGAGGCGATGAAGATGGAGCACGTCATCTCCGCCCCGCACGCGGGCACGGTCGCCGAGCTCGACGTCACCCCGGGCACCTCGGTCGCGATGGACCAGGTCCTCGCCGTGATCACGCCCGACGCCGAACCCGACGCCGCGTCCGGTGCTCCCTCCGGTGCCCCGTCCGACGCCGCCTCCGGCGCCGAAGGGGAGGGAGCGCGGTGACCGCGAACGGACCGGCCGGGATCGCCGGACTGCCCATGCGGGTGCCTGCCGAGGGCCTGCCCGCCCGGGTGCGGATCTACGAGGTCGGTGCCCGGGACGGCCTGCAGAACGAGAAGGAGACGGTCCCCACCGAGGTGAAGGCGGAGTTCGTCCGCCGTCTCGCCGCGGCCGGCCTGTCGACGGTCGAGGCCACCAGCTTCGTCCACCCCAAGTGGGTGCCGCAGCTGGCCGACGCCGAGCAGTTGTTCCCGATGGTGCGCGACCTGCCGGTGGAGCTGCCGGTGCTGGTGCCCAACGAGCGCGGCCTGGACCGGGCCCTGGCGCTCGGCGCGCGCACGGTCGCGCTGTTCGCCAGCGCCACCGAGTCCTTCGCCAGGGCCAACCTCAACCGCACGGTGGCCGAGTCGCTGGCCATGTTCGAGCCGGTCGCCGCCCGCGCCAAGGCGGAGGGGCTCCATGTCCGCGCCTACGTCTCGATGGTCTTCGGCGACCCGTGGGAGGGGCCCGTCGCCGTCCCCCAGGCCGTGGAGGTCTGCCGGGCGCTGCTCGGCATGGGCGCCGACGAGCTGAGTCTGGGCGACACGATCGGCGTCGCCACCGCGGGCCATGTCCGCGCCGTGCTCACCGCGCTGCGGGAGGCCGGCGTCGCCACCGAGGCGATCGGCGTCCACTTCCACGACACCTACGGCCAGGCCCTGGCCAACACGCTGGCCGCGCTCCAGCTCGGTGTCACCACCGTCGACGCCTCCGCCGGAGGCCTCGGCGGCTGCCCCTACGCGAAGTCCGCCACCGGCAACCTCGCGACCGAGGACCTGGTGTGGATGCTCCAGGGCCTCGGCGTCGAGACCGGTGTCGACCTCGGCCGTCTCACCGCCACCAGCGTGTGGATGGCCGAACAGCTGGGCCGGCCCAGCCCGTCCCGCACCGTCCGAGCCCTCTCCCACCAGGAGCAGTGACGCGATGACCGCCACCACCGCCACCCCGATGGACCGCCGCCTCAGCCCGGAGCTGGAGGAACTGCGCCGTACCGTCGAGGAGTTCGCCCACGACGTGGTCGCCCCCAAGATCGGCGACTACTACGAGCGGCACGAGTTCCCCTACGAGATCGTCCGTGAGATGGGCCGCATGGGCCTGTTCGGCCTGCCCTTCCCCGAGGAGTACGGCGGCATGGGCGGCGACTACTTCGCCCTGGGCGTCGCCCTGGAGGAGCTGGCCCGGGTCGACTCCTCGGTCGCCATCACGCTGGAGGCCGGCGTCTCCCTGGGCGCCATGCCCCTGCACCTCTTCGGCACCGAGGCGCAGAAGCGGGAGTGGCTGCCGCGTCTGTGTTCCGGCGAGGTGCTCGGCGCCTTCGGTCTGACCGAGCCCGAGGGCGGATCGGACGCGGGCGCCACCCGCACCACCGCCCGGCTCGACGAGGCCACCGGCGAGTGGGTGATCAACGGCTCCAAGTGCTTCATCACCAACTCCGGCACCGACATCACCGGCCTGGTCACGGTCACCGCCGTCACCGGCCGCAAGCCGGACGGGCGGCCGGAGATCTCCGCGATCATCGTTCCCTCCGGAACCCCGGGGTTCACGGTCGCCGCCCCCTACTCCAAGGTCGGCTGGAACGCCTCGGACACCCGGGAGCTCTCCTTCACCGACGTCCGTGTCCCGGCCGCCAACCTGGTCGGCGAGGAGGGCCGCGGCTACGCCCAGTTCCTGCGCATCCTCGACGAGGGCCGGATCGCCATCGCCGCGCTGGCCACCGGCCTGGCCCAGGGCTGCGTGGACGAGTCGGTGAAGTACGCCAAGGAGCGGCGGGCGTTCGGCCGTCCCATCGGCGCCAACCAGGCCATCCAGTTCAAGATCGCCGACATGGAGATGAAGGCCCACACGGCCCGCCTCGCCTGGCACGACGCGGCGGCGCGGATGGTGGCGGGACAGCCGTTCAAGAAGGAGGCGGCCATCGCCAAGCTGTACTCCTCGACGGTCGCCGTGGACAACGCCCGTGAGGCCACCCAGATCCACGGCGGGTACGGCTTCATGAACGAGTACCCGGTGGCCCGGATGTGGCGTGACTCCAAGATCCTGGAGATCGGGGAGGGCACCAGCGAGGTCCAGCGGATGCTGATCGCCCGCGAGTTGGGCCTCTCGGACTGACACGTCCCCTCGGGTCACCGCGCCTGGCCGGGGCCGCAGGATCGCCTGCGCCCCCGCGGCACCCGAGGGCCCCGCCGCACCCTCGCCGCGGGTCTCGGGCCCGGCTCCCCGCGGCCGGGCGTCAGGCCCGCACTCCCGCGGGTGTCAGGCCCGTACTTCCCGCGGGCGTCAGGCCCGCACTCCCCGGGGCTGGCGTCAGGTCCGGACTCCCCGAGGCACGGGTCAGGCCCGCGCTTCCCGCGGGGTCTCAGGTTCTGGCGGCGCGCGTGGCGCTGAGGATCTCCGCGTAGCCCCGGCGGGTGGCGGCGAGCACTATGCGGTCGTCGGACCGCAGGACGTACCCGGGGTGCAGGTCCCAGAGCAGCTGGGGCCCGTCGTGACGGGCGTCGCGGGCCAGGTCCGGACGGCGGGCCTCCGGCCGCTGGGTGTCCAGCGCGATGACCCGCCACGCCCCGGCGCGGAACGCCTCCGCAACGGTGCGCCCCTCGAACTGCGGGTGCCCGCCCACCACCAGTGCCGCGAACAGCAGCACCTTGCGCTCGATGGAGATGGCGCCCAGCACCTGCCGCCCCATCATGGCCGCCGCGAACGCGGGCGCCGCGAGGTGGGTGACGCTCCGGCTGCGGGTCACCGCGTCCGGGTGCGCCGCCCGCAGCGTCCGGTAGACCACGGTGGCGAACTCGTCGTCGTACAGCCGCAGCGCCACCCGCAGTTCGGGGGCGATCGTGCGGGCCGCGAGGGTGGCCTCCAGGTTCGTGGTGTCGGAGCTGGTCAGCGCCAGCAGCGCGGCCGCCCGGTGGATCTTCGCAGCGCCCAGCACCCCCGTCTCGGTGACGTCGCCCAGCACCACCGGCACCCCGAGGTCCCGGGCCAGGGGCACGCCCCGCGCCTCGGCGGACTGCTCGACGCACACCACCGGCATGTCCAGCTCCCGCAGCCGCGACAGCACCCGGGTGCCGACCCGGCCGAGGCCCAGCAGCACGATGTGCCCGGAGAGCCCGCGCGGCGGCCGGCGCAGCGCGCCCGCCCCGCGGAAGGTGCCCAGCGCCTCGAGCCCGGCCGCGACCAGCAGCGGCAGCAGGGCGAGGCCCACCAGCCCGGACAGCAGCTGCAGGATCTGCCGCGCCGCCGAATCGCCCACCGCGGGATCGCCGATGCCGAGGAGGTCGAGCAGCGACAGGTAGGTCGCGGACAGGAACCCCAGGTCCGTCAGCACGGTGGTGGCGACGGCCAGGGCCAGCACCGAGGCGACCACCCCCGCCGTCGCCCAGCGCAGCCGCCGGGAGAAGAGCTGCGACAGCGGCGCCCCGCGGCCGGCCAGCCGACGCGTCGGAACGGCGGGGCCGGTGCGGCGCACCGCGTCCAGCACCACGGTGCCGCGCCCGGTGGCGGCGCGGACCTCTGCGTCGTCCGGCAGCAGCAGCGGTCCCTGCGGTCCGCTGGCGTCGGAGCCCTCGGCGCCGGCCGGGTCGGCGGTGGTGGAGGAGAGCAGGGCCAGCGTGCACAGGCCCGGGTCGGCGGTCTCGCCGGCCCGCGGCGGGACGCGTTCGGCGGCGCGCAGCAGCAGCCCGTCGGCCTGCACCACCCGCCGGGTGTCGGCCACCGCGGTGGCGGCGAGGGCGGGGGCCGCGGTGTCGGCGTCGGAGAGCACCGTGGTGGAGGCCTCCAGGGTGGCCCGGTCCAGCGCGGGTTCGGCCACCAGGGCGGCCTGGTCGAGGAGTTCCTCCATGTACTGGCCGAGTTTGCGGTTGTACATCCGCAGCACCAGCCGCACCGAGGGGTTGAGGCGGCGTGCGGCGAGCGCGGCGCGCAGGTTGGTCTCGTCGTCCTCGTAGAGCAGGGCGATGGCGGTGGCGCGCTCCACCCCGGCCTCGGTGAGCACGTCCTCGTCCGGCCGTGCGGCGTGCAGTTCGAGGACGGGCGCGCTGGGCCCGGCCCCCGAGTCGTGGGGCCCCGCCTGGACGGGGGTCTGGCCGAACCGGCCGATCAGCGCGGCCGCCCGGGAGACGGTGGAGGCGAGTGTTCCGGTGTCCTCGGGCCGCTCCCCCGGTACCACCAGCACCACCCGCTGCCGGTACACGTCCCGCAGCTCCGCGGCCAGCCGCCGGGCCAGCCCGTCGTCCCCGCAGACCAGCATGTGCCGTTCCGTACGCGCCCGTTCGCCCTGCCTCGGCAGCGTCACCACGTGCCCACCCCCCGCGCCCCCGCGCCCTCGCGTCCCGCACTGCGGACCGGCCCGACCCTAGCGCGGGCCGCCCGGACCGCCCCGCTCCGGCGCGACGGCGGAAAACAGTTCCGGTCACCCCCTGGACAAGCCCTGTTGAGGTTAGGCTAACCTTCCTGCGAATCGTCCGGCGGCCGTCCGCCCTGTTCGAAAGCAGTCACCATGTCCCAGGTCCGTGCTTCCCTCCCCACCCGCCGCGGCATCCTGACTGCCGGCGGTGTTCTCGGTCTCGGCGCCGTCCTCGCCGCGTGCGGCGACGACGACGCTTCGGCCAAGGGCGGTTCGGACAAGGGCGCCGACGCCGCGTCCGGCCCGTGGTCCTTCAAGGACGACCGCGGCGAGACGGTGAAGCTCGACGAGGCGCCGAAGAACATCGTGGCGTTCACCGGTGCGGCCGCCGCGCTCCACGACTACGGCGTCCAGGTGAAGGGCGTCTTCGGCCCGACCACGACCAAGGACGGCAAGCCCGACGTCCAGGCCGGCGACATGGACGTCTCCAAGGTCGAGGTCATCGGCAACGTCTGGGGCGAGTTCAACGTCGAGAAGTACGCGGCCCTCAAGCCGGACCTCCTCGTCTCCACCATGTTCGACGGCGCGGGCACCCTCTGGTACGTCCCGGAGGAGTCCAAGGACCAGATCGCCAAGTTCGCCCCGAGCGTCGGCATCTCCGTCTTCGACGTGCAGCTGACGCAGTCGCTGGAGCGCACGGCCGCCCTGGCCGAGGCGCTGGGCGCCGACATGAAGGCCGCCGCGGTCGTCGAGGCGAAGAAGAAGTTCGAGGATGCCGCCGCGCGCCTGAAGGCCGCCGCCAAGGCCCGGCCCGAGATCAAGGTCCTGGCCGGTTCCGCCTCCGCCGAGCTGTTCTACGTCTCCACCTACAACCTCTCGATCGACCTGGAGTACTACAAGGCCCTCGGCGTGAACATCGTCGAGCCGGACGCCAAGGCCATCGAGGAGAGCGGCGGCTGGTTCGAGAGCCTGAGCTGGGAGAACGTCGACAAGTACAAGGCCGACGTGATCATCATGGACGACCGCGCGCAGGCCATCCAGCCCGCCGACATCGACGAGGCGACCTGGAAGAAGCTGCCCGCCGTCAAGGCCGGCCAGGTCATCGCCCGTTCGCCGGAGCCGATCCTGTCCTACGCCAAGTGCACGCCGCTGCTGAACAACCTCGCCGAGGCCATCGAGAACGCCAAGAAGGTGGCCTGACCCCTCGGCCCCCCGTCCGCACCCACCGCGGCCCGGCAGCCGCGTCGACGCCCCCCGGAGACGGTCCTCCGGGGGGCGTCCGCGACCCCGCCCTCCGCCGGGCCCCCGGACCCCGGGGCGTCCCCGTGTCAGCCGGAGGGCCACGGGACCTGCGGGCTGCGGTAGTACTCCACCCCCATCGCGTCCCACCGCGGCGCCTGCGCGGCGAGCCGCTCCCGGTAGCCCTCCCAGCCGTGCGTGGACGCCGGCGACCAGCCCAGCTCCGCGATGCCCGGCAGCCGCGGGAACGCCATGAACTCCAGCTCCCGCGAGGTGGTGAGCGTCTCCGTCCAGATCGGCGCCTCCACGCCCCGCACCGCGCTCTCCGGCACCCCGGACGCGGCCAGGTAGGTGCCCGGGTCCCAGTCGTAGGCGCGCCGGACCTCCACCGGCCCGGCCCAGTCCAGTCCGAGCGGCGTGTCGGCGGTGTACTTCATGTCGAGGTACGCCCGGTCGGCCGGGGAGAGGATGATCCCGGCCCCGGCGCGGGCCGCCTCCGCCACCCGGGCCCGCTCGGCGGCGTCGGTGTCGTCGTAGCCCCAGTACTGCACGAGCGCCCCGGGGGCCGGTTCGGCCGCGGTCAGCTGGTGCCAGCCGATCACCGTCTTGCCGTACCGGGCGACGACCGGCTGGACCCTCGCCATGAAGGCGGCGTAGTCCTCGTCCGGCGTGGAGTGGGCCTCGTCGCCGCCGATGTGGAGGTACCGGCCGGGGGTGAGCGCGGCGACCTCCCGGACCACGTCCTCGACGAAGTCGTAGGTGGCCTCCTCGCCGACGCACAGCGAGGAGAAGCCCACCTTGATCCCGGTGTACGGCGGCGGGGCCACGCCGTCGCAGTTCAGCTCCGGGTAGGAGGCGAGCGCCGCGTTGGTGTGGCCCGGCACGTCGATCTCCGGGACGACCTCCAGGTAGCGGGAGGCGGCGTAGGCGACGATCTCCCGGTACTGGTCCTTCGTGTAGTACCCGCCGGGCGTGCCGCCGACCTCGGTGGCGCCGCCGACGGCGGTCAGCCGCGGCCGGGAGTCGATCGCCAGCCGCCAGCCCTGGTCGTCGGTGAGGTGCAGGTGCAGGGTGTTGATCTTGTACAGGGCGAGCTGGTCGATGTACCGCTTCACCTGGCCGACGGTGAAGAAGTGCCGTGCCACGTCCAGGTGCGCGCCGCGGTAGGCGTACCGCGGGTGGTCCTCGACCACGCCGCCGGGCACCTCCCACGGGCCGGGCCGGGCCTCGCGCGACTCCACCGAGGCGGGGAGCAGCTGGCGCAGGGTCTGCACGCCGCGGAACAGCCCGGCGGGCCGCGCGGCGGTCACGGTCACCCCCGAGCGGCCGCTGGTGAGCCGGTAGCCCTCCTCGCCCCAGGGCCCGTCCGCGAGCCGCAGCCGGATACCGCCGGAGCCCTCCTCGCCCGGGTCCTCGCCCAGGTCTTCCCCCAGGGCCTCGCCCGGGTCCTCGCCCGGCCCCTCCCCCAGGGCCCCGCCCGGGCCCTCCCCCGGGCCGTCCCCCAGCGCTCCCCCCGGGCCGGTGACCGCGAGGCCCAGCGCGGTGACCGGGAGGCGGTAGCCGGTGGAGGGCCGCAGCAGCCCGGCGAGGTACGCGCCGATCCCGCGCACCTCCGGCGTGTCCTGGACGAGGATCCGGGTGCCGCGGGTGATCCGGTACGGGGAGCCGCCCGGTTCCGCCGACGCCGGCGCCGGGACCAGCGCGCCGAACCCCCCGGTCGGCACGTCCGCACCGCCGGCGTCGGTGCCGGGCACGGGCGCCGCTCCGGCGGATCCGCCGGCCGCCACCGTCAGGAGCAGCAGCGACGCCGCCAGCCGTAAGGCCGTGTGCCGTTGTCCCGCCATGGTCGGTCCCCTCCTCGGGCTCGTTCCTGTGCGTTCGGATGCGCTGGACCCTGGACCGGAAAGAAGGTCTGGACCACACCCTCCCCATGCGGGAGGCGCGACAATCCCCTCGTGCGCCGTCTTGTGTCGTCGCACACCCGAAGAGCAGAATCCTGCCCGATATCGGGCAGGATTGTTGCGGAAGCCATTCGTCGTATCGGAGGATCAGGCATGCACGACGAACTCGTCGATCATTTGACGCGGTCCTCCTCGCTGACCCGGGGTGAGGCCGTCCGGGTGATCCAGGACGTTCTCGCCTACTTCGACGAGACGACCGAGGACTACGTCCGTCGCCGCCACCGCGAGCTCCAGGCGCAGGGCCTGGTGAACGCGGAGATCTTCACGAGGATCGCGGCGGACCTCCAGTACCGCGCGGTGGCGCCGCCCGAGCTCTCGCTCCGGCAGCTCCGCCGCATCGTCTATGGCTGAGGGAACCCAACCACATGTGCGGAATTGTCGGCTACATCGGCAAGCGTGACATCGCCCCGCTGCTCCTCGAGGGCCTCGCGCGCCTCGAGTACCGCGGTTACGACTCGGCGGGCATCGCCGTCACGGCCCCCAAGGGCGGGCTGAGGATGGTCAAGGCCAAGGGCCGCGTCCGTGAGCTCGAGGCGAAGGTGCCGGCCCGCTTCAAGGGCACGGCCGGCATCGCCCACACCCGTTGGGCGACCCACGGCGCGCCGTCCGACGAGAACGCGCACCCGCACCTCTCCGCCGACGAGAAGGTCGCCGTCGTCCACAACGGCATCATCGACAACGCCTCGGACCTGCGCCGGAAGCTGGAGGCCGACGGCGTCGAGTTCCTCTCCGAGACCGACACCGAGGTCCTCACCCACCTGATCGCCCGTTCCCAGGCCACCACCCTGGAGGACAAGGTCCGCCAGGCGGTCCGCCTGATCGAGGGCACCTACGGCATCGCCGTGCTGCACGCCGACTTCCCGGACCGGATCGTCGTCGCCCGCAACGGCTCGCCCGTCGTCCTCGGCATAGGCGAGAAGGAGATGTTCGTCGCCTCGGACATCGCCGCGCTGGTCACCCACACCCGCCAGATCGTCACCCTCGACGACGGCGAGATGGCCACCCTCACGGCGGAGGACTTCCGCACCTACACCACCGAGGGCACCAGTACCTCCGCCGAGCCGACCACCGTCGAGTGGGAGGCCGCCTCCTACGACATGGGCGGCCACGACACCTATATGCACAAGGAGATCCACGAGCAGGCCGACGCCGTGGACCGCGTGCTGCGCGGCCGCATCGACGACCGGTTCTCCACCGTGCACCTGGGCGGCCTCAACCTGGACGCCCGCGAGGCGCGCCAGATCCGCCGCGTGAAGATCCTCGGCTGCGGCACCTCGTACCACGCGGGCATGATCGGCGCCCAGATGATCGAGGAGCTGGCCCGCATCCCCGCGGACGCCGAGCCGGCCTCCGAGTTCCGCTACCGCAACGCGGTGGTCGACCCCGACACCCTGTACGTCGCCGTCTCCCAGTCCGGCGAGACCTACGACGTGCTGGCCGCGGTCCAGGAGCTCAAGCGCAAGGGCGCCCGCGTCCTCGGCGTGGTCAACGTGGTGGGCTCCGCCATCGCCCGCGAGTCGGACGGCGGCATCTAC
Source organism: Streptomyces abyssomicinicus (assembly GCF_008974245.1). Classification (GTDB taxonomy): domain Bacteria; phylum Actinomycetota; class Actinomycetes; order Streptomycetales; family Streptomycetaceae; genus Streptomyces; species Streptomyces abyssomicinicus. The sequence goes on from NZ_BBZI01000013.1 coordinate 48,431, forward strand.
GTCCACGCCGGCCCCGAGGTCTGCGTGGTCTCCACCAAGTGCTTCACCAACACCACGGTCGCCTTCGCGCTGCTCGCCCTGCACCTGGGCCGCACCCGTGACCTGTCCGTCGCCGACGGCAAGCGGATCATCGCCGGTCTGCGCCGCCTGCCGGAGCAGATCAACGAGATCCTCAAGACCGAGGACGAGATCAAGGAGCTGGCGCAGGAGTTCGCCGACGCCCGCTCGATGCTCTTCATCGGCCGCGTCCGGGGCTACCCGGTGGCCCGTGAGGCCTCCCTGAAGCTGAAGGAGGTCTCGTACATCCACGCCGAGGCCTACCCGGCCTCCGAGCTGAAGCACGGCCCGCTGGCGCTGATCGAGCCGGCCCTGCCGACCGTCGCGATCGTGCCGGACGACGACCTGCTGGAGAAGAACCGCGCCGCCCTCGAGGAGATCAAGGCCCGCAGCGGCAAGATCCTCGCGGTCGCGCACCAGGACCAGGAGAAGGCCGACCGGACCGTCGTCGTCCCGAAGAACGAGGACGAGCTGGACCCGATCCTGATGGGCATCCCGCTGCAGCTGCTCGCCTACCACACGGCGCTGGCGCTGGGCCGGGACATCGACAAGCCGCGCAACCTGGCCAAGTCGGTCACCGTCGAGTAGCCGACGGGCCCGGGGCCGGTGCCCCTGGAACGACGAAACGGTCCCTGTGCGCCACCATGCACAGGGACCGTTCCCTTGACCGGGCCGGAGCCGCCCGAAACCCTCGGCCCTGGCTGCCGTTCGCGGTGGCCGTCACCCCACGGCGGCGGGCAGCCGGTTTCCGTGCGGGGTTCATTCCCTCGTGAGGACGCCGAACACGCCGTACGCGCCGGTAGCTTGGGCTCCGCCGTACACAACTCGGCTTGATGTCGACGGAGTTCGCCGGCGCACGGTGCACACCCCCCGCGCTCAGGGAATCACGCCGCCCCGCGCTCAGGGAATGACGACCACGGGCCGCTGCGCCCGCTTGGCCAGCCGGCCCGCGACCGAGCCAAAGACACGGCTGAGCAGCCCGTGCGTGGAGCCCACCACGATGGCGTCGGCCTCGTACTCCCGGCCGACCTCCTCCAGTTCGTGGCAGATGTCCCCGCCGCGCTCCACCAGGATCCACGGCAGCTCGGCCAGGAAGTCGGAGCAGGCGAGTTCGAGTCCCAGCACCTCGGTGCGGTGGTCCGGCACGTCCACGAAGACGGGCGGCTCGCAGCCGGCCCAGACGGTGGTCGGCAGGCGGTTGGCGACGTGGACGATGATCAGGCCCGAGCGGGACCGGGCCGCCATGCCGACGGCGTAGGCGAGGGCGCGCTCACTGGACGTGGAGCCGTCGAACCCGACGACCACCCCGTGCTTGAAGGCGGGATCGCAGGGGCGGGGGCGCACCTCGTCCGCCGCCAGGGGATCGGACGCCGTCGGTTCGGCGACCGGCGGCTTGCGGTCCGCGGGATCGGTGTATTCGTGACCGGCCATGGCTGTCTCGGCGTTGTGATCCTCTTCGGGTGACGTGAGCGGCGGAGCTGTGTCCGGGATTCGTCTTCCCGTCCCCATACCCTCCAGGGTACGGCGGCAAGCGTCCCCGGGCTCATTTTCTGCGGGTCCCGGCGTGAGTTCCGCAGGTCCGGACGGGTACCGGCAGTTGCCGGTGGCAAGGCTTCTCCCGGGCGCCCGCTCCGCACGGCCCACCGGGATCCTCCGGAGCATGCACGAGGCACCACCCCCCGCGCAACGTTGCCTGCCCCGTACAGGCGGTTCTCCGCCCCCTGACGGCGGGCGGCTGGGCCGAACAGGGGACGGCCGGGGTTGCCCCCGGACCTCGGCCGGGGTACTCCGCGTGCCCGGGCGCACCGACGGTCCGCCGTGGCCGGCGCGGACCGTCCCGTACGCGCGTGGCCTGCCGCCCGCGGCGTACGGCCCGCCGTGTGTCCCGCCGCCTCCGGGGCACACGTCCGCACCCCCCGCCGGGCCCGCGGCGGACCCTGTCGAACCCGCACGCGAACCCGCCCCGGCCCCACGGTTCCTGGCCGCGAACGCCTCCACGAGGCGGCGGTTCCGGGCCACGGCCAGGGCGGCGGCCGAGGCCGCCGGGCGCCCCACCCGCCCCAGGAACCACGGGCACCCCGCTCACCACGGGGCACGCGGGGCGCACGGAGGCACATCCGACCGCCGCCACCGCACCCCCCTGCGACTGACCGGTTTCCGCTCCAGCAGCCGCACAGTTTCGGCCAACTTCCGCGCAGCGGCCCACCCCTGGCGAAACGTCCCCCCAACCGCCGTTCCACCAGGGCAAAAAGGGTACGGGCGCCCTCGGGCACCCTACGGGGATTGGCCACCCGCGCACGGCGCGCTTCCCCGCCCCCTCCCGCGCCGCCACCCTTCGTGATCGAATGCTTCACGCCAAGTTGCCATGTCGACATTCCGGGGCTTGCCGAACTGGGCTTTCCGTCGGCGTCGGACACAGTAGATTCGATCTTGACTGTCGTCTGGCGGGGGATTCGTTCAGGACCGAGGGGAAACGTGCTGGAGCGAGAGACCCGTCCAGTGAGAGGCGCCGCGACCACCGAGGGGGGCTTAGCAGGATGAGCCACGACTCCACCGCCGTGCAGGAGACGGCCGTCCGAAAGCTGTCCGGACGGCGACGCAAGGAGATCGTCGCGGTACTGCTCTTCAGCGGCGGCCCGATCTTCGAGAGCTCCATCCCGCTCTCGGTGTTCGGGATCGACCGGCAGGACGCCGGCGTGCCGCGCTACCGGCTGCTGGTGTGCGCCGGTGAGGAGGGGCCGCTGCGGACCACGGGGGGCCTGGAGCTCTCCGCGCCGCACGGCCTGGACGCGATCGGCCGGGCCGGCACCGTCGTGGTGCCCGCGTGGCGCTCGATCACCTCGCCACCGCCCGAGCAGGCGCTCGACGTGCTGCGCCGGGCCCACGAGGAGGGCGCCCGCATCGTCGGCCTGTGCACCGGCGCGTTCGTGCTGGCCGCCGCCGGCCTGCTGGACGGCCGTCCGGCCACCACGCACTGGATGTACGCGCCCACGCTGGCCAAGCGCTACCCGTCGGTCCACGTCGACCCGCGGGAGCTCTTCGTCGACGACGGCGACGTGCTGACGTCGGCCGGCACCGGCGCGGGCATCGACCTGTGCCTGCACATCGTCCGCTCGGACCACGGCAACGAGGCGGCCAACGCGCTGGCCCGCCGTCTGGTCGTCCCGCCCCGCAGGGGCGGCGGCACCGGGCACGCGGGCGGAGCCGGAGGCGGGGCGGCGCAGGAGCGCTACCTCGACAGGTCTTTACCCGAGGAGATCGGCGCCGACCCGCTGGCCGAGGTCGTCGCCTGGGCACTGGAGCACCTGCACGAGCAGTTCGACGTCGAGCAGCTGGCGGCGCGCGCCTACATGTCCCGGCGTACCTTCGACCGCCGGTTCCGTTCGCTGACCGGCAGCGCACCGCTGCAGTGGCTGATCACCCAGCGGGTGCTCCAGGCACAGCGGCTGCTGGAGACCTCCGACTACTCGGTCGACGAGGTCGCCGGGCGCTGCGGCTTCCGTTCGCCGGTGGCCCTGCGCGGTCACTTCCGGCGGCAGCTCGGCGCCTCCCCGGCGGCCTACCGGGCGGCGTACCGCGCCCGGCGCCCGCAGGGCGAGAAGAGCGCGGTACCGGAGAACGGCGCGGCCCCGGCCATGGCGCAGGGGCAGGCGCAGGGGCAGGCGCAGGGGCACGGGCATGGCTCCGTGCCGGTGCCGTCGGGCGACCAGGCGGCGTCCGCCGTTCCCGCCCAGTCCCGGCGGCCCTCGGAGAACGGCGAGGCCGTGCCGCGGCCGACGCTGCCCGGCAGGCGCTGAGCGGGCGCCCGGTCCGCCGCCGGCCGGGCGCGCGGGCCGGCCGCCGGGCGGGCCCGGGCCGGCGCCCGGCCGTAAAGGCCTGAACGACCTCGGGGGGCGTGCGTGAGCACGCCCCCCGAGGCGTTACCGGCGGTCCTCCGCCCGGACCGGCGGGCAAACGCGGCGCGTACGGTCACCTTCCCGCCCCGTAGGGTGGACGTATGAACGATCGCATGGTGTGGATCGACTGCGAGATGACCGGTCTCTCGCTGTCCGACGACGCTCTCATCGAGGTGGCCGCCCTCGTCACCGACTCCGAGCTGAACGTACTCGGCGAGGGGGTGGACATCGTCATCCGTCCGCCGGACTCGGCGCTGGAGACGATGCCGGAGGTGGTGCGTCAGATGCACACCGCGTCCGGTCTGCTGACCGAGCTGGCCGGCGGGACCACCCTGGCCGACGCCGAGGAGCGGGTCCTCTCCTACATCCGTGAACATGTGAAGGACCCCGGCAAGGCCCCGCTGTGCGGGAACTCCGTCGGTACCGACCGCGGCTTCCTGCTGCGGGACATGCCGACGCTGGAAGCCTTCATGCACTACCGGATCGTCGACGTCTCCTCGGTGAAGGAGCTGGCGCGGCGCTGGTACCCGCAGGCGTACTTCAACGCCCCGGAGAAGGCCGGCAACCACCGGGCGCTGGCCGACATCCGCGAGTCGATCGCCGAGCTGCGCTACTACCGCGAGGCCGTCTTCGTCCCCCAGCCGGGACCGGACTCCGCCACCGCCCGCACCATCGCCGCCAAGCACGTGGTGTCCGGCGGCTGACGCCCCGCCCGGCGCCCCTTCCGGGGGCGCCGGGAAAAGGGCGGCGCGAGCACCCCTTCAGACCCTGTACACTTTTTCTCGGCCGGTCGGAAAGAAACCGCAAGGTACCGAACCGCCGGTCATGGTGGGTGTAGCTCAGCTGGCAGAGCACCTGGTTGTGGTCCAGGATGTCGCGGGTTCAAGTCCCGTCACTCACCCTGAAGTGAGAGAGGCCCCCGGGCCGGTGGAAACACCGCCCGGGGGCCTTCCTCGTGTCCGGGATCCCGGCCCCCTGAGCGGTCGCCGGGAACAGTGCCTCCGGCCTCCCGGGACGGCCGCCCGGCCGGCAGGGAACCCCGGCGGCGGCCGTCCCGAGGACGGCGTCTCAGGAGGACTGGCGCCGCACGAGCTGCGTGGGCAGCACGGTCTGCGGGCGGCGCACCCCGGCGGGGGTCCGCCGGCGCGGCTCGCGGGTGGCCGTCTCCTCCAGCAGCAGGTCGGTCATCACCCGGCCCATCTCGGTGATCGGCTGCCGCACGCTGGTCAGCGGCGGGTCCATGTGGCGGGCGATCGCCGAGTCGTCGTAGCCGACCAGGGCCACGTCGTCCGGGATGCTCCGCCCGGCCTCGCGCAGCACCTGCCGGGCCCCGGCCGCGGTGACGTCGGAAGCGGCGAAGACGGCGTCCAGGTCGGGCCGCCGCTCCAGCAGGGCGGCCATGGCGCGGCGGCCGCCCTCCTCGCTGAAGTCGCCGGGCTCGACCAGCCCCTCGTCCTCCTCGATGCCCGCCTCGACGAGGGCGCTCCGGTACCCCTCGGTGCGGCGCAGGGCGCCCCAGACGTCGAGGCGGCCGGTGATGTGGGCGATCCGGCGGCGCCCCTGGGCGATCAGGTGGGCGGTGGCCGAGCGGCCGCCGCCGTGGTTGTCGGAGTCCACGGAGGCCAGCGGCTCGTCCGCGGACCTGGGACCGCTGATCACGGCGGGGATGCCCAGCTCGGCGACCATGTCGGGCAGCGGGTCGTCGGCGTGCACCGAGACCAGCAGCACGCCGTCCACGCGGTGCGCGGCCAGGTACTGGGCGAGGCGCTGCCGCTCGCGGTCGTTGCCCGCGAATATCAGGAGCAGCTGCATCTCGGTGTCGGCCAGCGCGGCGCCGACGCCGCGCAGCATCTCGGAGAAGTAGGGCTCGGCGAAGAACCTCGTCTCCGACTCCGGCACCACCAGCGCGATCGCGTCGGTACGGTTGGCGGCCAGCGCGCGGGCCGCCGTGTTCGGCACGTAACCGAGTTCGGCCACGGCCGCCTCGACGGCGGCGCGGGTGGCGTCACTGACGCTCGGCGAGCCGTTGATCACGCGGGAGACCGTGCCGCGGCCGACGCCCGCCCGGGCCGCGACCTCCTCGAGGGTTGGTCGCCCGCCACCTCGGCCTCGTCCGTGGACCGCCATCCGCCGCCTCCAATTCGTACCGGATCCTGGAATCTAACAGTCGTGCTCGCCCTCCCCCGGGCCGACCGCCACCATGCGGTGCGCGGCCGGTCGGTCCCGATGTGATGACGATGCCTTGCGAGAGCTGGGTCTACGCGCGGAGCTTCCAAGTATCCGCATACCGCCTGCCGTTGACCGGGTTCTCCCCATTCGGTAACACCCTGATAACCCCGCGGAGATCACGGCGTCACTGCCCTTGACACCCCCGCCGCGACCCGGGACTCTTCAACACATCACTGCTGGGAGCGCTCCCACGCGCTCTCACGCTACCTGACCCAAACCCAACCCACGCGTTCCCCACCCGAGCCGCAGCAAGGAAATCAAAGGTCATCCAGTGGCCTTTGGCCGGGGGGTCGGCACGTCAGGGTAATCAGGAGGGACGACCATGCGCGCCATTCGAACCGCCCGCCGTAGGGCAGTGGTTCTCGCAACGGTCGCGGCGCTCGGCGCCGGACTGCTGGCCGGCTGCGCCGACGACGGCAAGGACGAGGAGTCCGCCGGCTCGGGCGACGCCAAGGGCAAGACCACCATCACCGTTGGTCTGTTCGGCACGTTCGGCTTCAAGGAGGCCGGGCTGTACGACGAGTACATGAAGCTGAACCCGAAGATCAACATCAAGGAAACGGTGATCGAGCGCAACGAGAACTACTACCCGGCGCTCGTCAACCACCTGACCACCGGCAGCGGTCTCCAGGACATCCAGGGCGTCGAAGTCGGCAACATCGCCGAGATCACCTCCACCCAGGGCGACAAGCTGGTCGACCTCTCCAAGGTCGGCAAGAAGGCCGACTTCCTCGCGTCGAAGTGGGAGCAGGGCACCACCAAGGACGGCAAGACCGTCGGTCTCGGCACCGACGTCGGCCCGATGGCGATCTGCTACCGCAAGGACCTCTTCGAGGAGGCGGGCCTGCCCACCGACCGCGAGGAGCTCGCGAAGCTGTGGGAGGGCGACTGGAACAAGTTCGTCGAGGTCGGCCGCGACTTCAAGAAGGGCGCCCCGAAGGGGGTCACCTTCATGGACTCCCCCGGCGGTCTGCTGAACGCGATCCTCTCCAGTGAGACCGAGAAGTTCTACAACGCCGAGGGCGAGGTCATCTACAAGACCAACCCCGCGGTGAAGGACGCCTTCGACCTCACCTCCGCCGCCTCCAAGGAGGGGCTGATCGGCAAGCAGGTCCAGTTCCAGCCCGCCTGGGACACCACCATCGCCAACGGCAAGTTCGCCGCGATGTCCTGCCCGCCGTGGATGCTCGGCTACATCAAGGGCAAGTCGAAGCCGGAGGCCGCCGGCAAGTGGGACGTCGCCAAGGCGCCGAAGTCCGGCAACTGGGGCGGTTCCTTCCTGGCCGTCCCGAAGGCGAGCAAGAACGCCGACGAGGCCGCCAAGCTGGCCGCCTGGCTGACCGCCCCCGCGCAGCAGGCGAAGCTCTTCGCGGTGCAGGGTTCCTTCCCGAGCGCGCCGTCCACCTACGAGGGCGAAGAGGTCCTCAACGCCAAGAACGACATGACGGGTGACGCGCCGATCGGCCAGATCTTCGGCGACGCCGCCAAGTCCTCCCCGGTCCAGGTCATCGGCCCGAAGGACCAGATCATCCAGCAGGGCCTGACCGACAACGGCGTCATCCTGGTCACCCAGGGCAAGTCCGCCGAGGACGCCTGGAACAACGCCGTCAAGACCATCGACAACAACCTGGAGAAGTGACCGGTATGTCTTCCCGGCACTCCGTCGCCGCGTCCCCCGTCAAGGGGGGCGCGGCCCCGGCCGGTTCACCGCCGGCCGGCCCCGCCACCGACGACGAGCGACGTCGGGCCAAGCTGTCCCGCCGCTGGCAGCGGGACCTGCGCTGGAGCCCCTACGCGTTCGTCGCGCCGTTCTTCGCCCTGTTCATCGCCTTCGGGCTGTTCCCCCTGATCTACACCGGCTGGGCGTCGCTCCACACGGTGGAGCTGACCGCGCCCACCGACATGGAGTGGGCCGGCCTCAAGAACTACATCCGGATCTTCGACGACGAGTTCTTCTGGAACGCCGCCCGCAACACCCTGATCATCGGCATCATCTCGACGGTCCCGCAGCTCGCCATGGCGATGGGCATCGCCCACCTGCTCAACTACAAGCTGCGCGGTTCCACCTTCTGGCGCGTCACCATGCTCGCCCCGTACGCCACCTCGGTGGCCGCCGCGGCGCTGGTCTTCGTGCTGCTCTTCGGCCGCGACTACGGCATGATCAACTGGGCGCTCGGCTACGTCGGCCTGGACGCGATCGACTGGCAGAACGGCAGCTGGTCCTCCAAGCTCGCCGTCTCGACCATCGTCATCTGGCGCTGGACCGGCTACAACGCGCTGATCTACCTGGCCGCGATGCAGGCGATCCCCCATGACCTCTACGAGTCGGCGGCCCTCGACGGCGCGTCCCGGTGGCGGCAGTTCTTCCACGTGACGCTGCCCTCGCTGCGGCCGACGATCCTGTTCACCGTGGTGGTCTCCACCATCGGCGCCACTCAGATCTTCGGCGAGCCGCTCCTCTTCGACGCCAGCAAGGGCGCCTCTGGCGGCGGCACCCACCAGTTCCAGACCCTCGGGCTCTACCTGTACGAGCAGGGCTGGATCAACCAGCACCTGGGCCGCGCCTCGGCGATCGCCTGGTCGATGTTCGCCCTCCTGATCATCATCGGGCTCGCGAACTCCGTCATCTCGCGCCGGCTGCGCGCCAGTAGTTAAGGAGACCCGGCCGTGACGACGACCCTGACCCCGCCGCAGCAGCCGGCGCCCGAAAAGGCACCGGACGGCAAGGCACGCAAGGCCCGCGGACCGCGTTCCGCCCGGGCCGGCGGCCAGTTCCACGCCGGGCCGCTGACCTATGTGATCCTCGGCCTGTTCACGCTGGGATCGCTCTTCCCGCTGTTCTGGACGGCGGTCGCCGCCTCGCGTGACAACGCCCGTCTCGCCGAGACGCCGCCGCCGCTGTGGTTCGGCGCCAACCTCGGCGACAAGCTCGCGGTGGCCTGGGAGGACGCCAACCTGGGCGAGGCCTTCCTCAACACCACCTTCGTGGCGGGCACCTCGGCGATAGTGACGTGCTTCCTGTCCGCGATGGCGGGCTTCGCCTTCGCCAAGCTCCGCTTCAAGGGGCGCAACGCGCTGCTGCTGGTCGTGATCGGCACGATGATGGTGCCGCCGCAGCTCAGCGTGATCCCGCTCTACATGATGGTGGCCAAGCTCGACTGGTCCGACCAGCTCCAGGCGGTCCTGCTGCCTTCCCTGGTCAACGCGTTCGGCGTGTTCTTCATGCGCCAGTACCTGACCCAGGCACTGCCCGACGAGCTGATCGAGGCCGGCCGGGTGGACGGCGCGAGCACCTGGCGCATCATGTGGCACATCGTGTTCCCGGTGGCGCGGCCCGCCATGGCGGTGCTGGCCATGCTCAAGTTCGTGGAGACCTGGAACGACTTCCTCTGGCCGTTCCTGGTCCTCACCCAGCACGGCAGCCCGACGGTGCAGGTGGCGGTGGCCGGACTCGGCCGCGGTTACACGCCCGACCAGGCCCTCATCATGGCCGGCGCGCTGCTCGGCACGCTGCCGCTGCTGCTCGTCTTCACGATCTTCGGCAAGCAGATCGTGGGCGGCATCATGCAGGGCGCCGTCAAGGGCTGATCCGGCAGTGGGGCCGGCCCTCCCGCACAGCGGCCGGCCCCGCCCGGGTGGTGCCCGAACCCTTCCCCCCTCCGCTCACGGCCTCGGCCGTGACCTCTCATGGGAGCGCTTCCATGCCCGATTCCGCTTCGGTCTCCTTCCCCCCCAACTTCCTCTGGGGATCGGCCACGTCCTCCTACCAGATCGAGGGCGCGGTCCGTGAGGACGGCCGCACTCCCTCCATCTGGGACACGTTCAGCCATACCCCCGGCAAAACGCACAACGGCGAGCACGGCGACGTGGCGGTGGAGCACTACCACCGCTACCGCGACGACGTCGCGCTCATGGCGGACCTCGGTCTCAACACCTACCGCTTCTCCGTGGCCTGGCCCCGTGTCCAGCCCACCGGCCGCGGCCCGGCCGTCCAGAAGGGCCTGGACTTCTACCGCCGTCTCGTCGACGAGCTGCTGGACAAGGGCATCGCGCCCGCCGTCACCCTCTACCACTGGGACCTCCCCCAGGAGCTGGAGGACGCCGGCGGCTGGCCCGCCCGTGAGACGGCCCACCGGTTCGCCGAGTACGCGGCCATCGTCGGCGAGGCCCTGGGCGACCGGGTCGAGCGGTGGATCACCCTCAACGAGCCCTGGTGCAGCGCCTTCCTCGGCTACAGCTCGGGTGTCCACGCACCGGGCCGCACCGACGGCGAGCTCGCCCTGCGCGCCGCCCACACCCTCAACCTGGCCCACGGCCTGGGCACCTCGGCGCTCCGCTCGGTGATGCCGGCCCGCAACTCGGTCGCCGTGGCGCTCAACTCCCACGTGGTGCGCACCGTCTCCGACGACCCGCTCAACCTCCAGGCCGCGCAGCGCATCGACGACCTGGCCAACGGCATCTTCCACGGTCCGATGCTGCACGGCGCCTACCCGGAGACGCTGTTCCCGGCCACCGCCTCGGTGACCGACTGGTCCTTCGTCGAGGACGGCGACCTCAAGCTGATCCACCAGCCGCTGGACGCGCTGGGCCTCAACTACTACACGCCGGCCCTGGTCGGCCACGCCGGCACGGCGCCGGAGGACGGCCCCGCCTCGGACGCGCACGGCACGGGCGACTTCTCGCCGTGGGCGGGCGCCGAGGACGTCGTCTTCCACCAGGCTCCGGGCGAGCAGACGGCCATGGGCTGGTCCGTCGACGAGACCGGCCTGTACGACCTCCTCCTGCGCTACCACCGCGAGGCGCCGGGCCTGCCGCTCTACATCACCGAGAACGGCGCCGCCTACGACGACCAGGTCGACGAGGACGGCCAGGTGCGGGACCCGGAGCGGGTCGCCTACCTGCACGGCCACCTGTCCGCGGTGCGCCGGGCGATGGCCGACGGCGCGGACGTGCGCGGCTACTACCTGTGGTCGCTGCTGGACAACTTCGAGTGGGCCTACGGCTACTCGAAGCGGTTCGGCATGGTCCACGTCGACTACGACACGCAGAAGCGCACGCCCAAGGCGAGCGCCCTGTGGTACGCGAAGGCGGCCCGCAGCGGCACGCTGCCCGAGCCGGTGGTCGAGCCGGCGGCCGCGCCGTCGGTGGACGTCGTGGTCGCGCCGGCGGTCGACCCGGTGAGCGAGCCGGCGGCCGGGGCCGCCGCGGAGCCGGTGGCCGACGCCGGCTGACACGGTCCGGCGTGGCGATCACGCCTGACCGGACAGGGCGGCCCGCGCGAGGGGACGGGCCGCCCTCACGGACGTGCGGTCCGGATCTCCTCCGGGCCCTCCCCGCCACCGGCGGAGGCGAGGGCCGCGCGGGTGGGAACCCGCCTCCGGTGGCGCTTGAGGCCGCCGGAGGCGGGTTCTCGCGTTTCCCGGCGCCTGCGCGTCCCCGCGCCCCGCTTCCCCTCGTGCCCTACCGGAACACCGAGGCCGGCGGCGTCGGGGAGGCGACGGCGGTGGCGTCGGTGACGGGGGACGCGCCGCCGGTGAAGTCCAGCAGGGCCCGGCCGTGCTCCACCCGGGCGGTGTGCGGGTCACCCGCCGCGCGGCGGGTGAGGCCGGCCACCGGCAGCGGGGCGTCGGAGGCGACCAGCACCGCGTTGCCGAACCGCTTGCCGCGGAGCACGGCGGGCTCCGCGATCAGCGCGAGCTCGGGGAACCGGGCGGCGGCGGTGGCGATCTGCCCGCGGAGGAACGCGAGCGGGGCGCCGTCGGCGATGTTGGCGACGTAGCACCCGCCGGGCGCCAGGGCGCGGCGCACCTCGTCCAGGAACTCGACGGAGGTGAGGTGGGCGGGGGTGCGGGTGCCGCTGAAGACGTCCGCGACGACCAGGTCGGCCCGGGCGTCCGGGGCCTTGGCCAGACCCTCCCGGGCGTCGGCGGTCCGCACGCGGACCCGGGCGGCGGGGTCCAGGGGGAGTTCGCGGCGCACCAGCTGGACGAGGCGTCCGTCGTGTTCCACGACCTGCTGGGTGGAGCGGGGCCGGGTCGCGGCGACGTACCTGGCCAGGGTGAACGCGCCGCCGCCGAGGTGGAGCGCGGTGATCTGCCGTCCCGGCGGGGCGGCGAGGTCGATGACGTGGCCGATCCGGCGCTGGTAGCCGAAGGCGAGGTGCGTCGGGTCGTCCAGGTCCACGTGCGACTGCGGCGCGCCGTCGATGGTGAGCGTCCACCCGCGGGGCCGCTCACGGTCCGGCACGAGTTCCGCCGTCCCCCCGTCGACCTCTTCGCTGACCCCCGCCGCCGCACCGCCCCGCGCCTTCCTGCCCATACGCCCATTCTCACCCGCTCCGGCCCATGCGGCTTCCACCCGGGCGACCGCGAACGGACCCGGCGTTCCCGGCGGCGGGGCCGGGTTCCGCCCACCGGGCGGGGCGGGGCGGCGGAGCAACCGGGGGAAGCCGGACGCGGGCGGCACCCGTCGGCCGCCAACCCCCGGCAGCAGGGCCGGGGCCGTGCCGCCGGCCGGAGGCGGCAACGCTTGCGGCGGCCCCGCAGCGGGGTCGGGTTCCGCCCACCGGACGGCGAACGGCCACGTCCCGAAGGGAAGCCCAGCACAAGCAACTCTCGTCGACCGGCAGCCCCGCAACGGGGCCAGAACCGGACCACAGGACGGCGGCGGCGCGGAGGGAAACCCGGCGCCATCGGCACACGTCGGCCGACGGTCCTCGCAACAGGGCCGGGGCCGGCCCGCCACCACGCGGCGGCGGCGCGGAGGGGAGTTCGGTGCGGGCGGCGCTCGTCGGCCGGCGGGGCCGGGGCAGCGCCGGCAGGGGTGGTGGCGCGCGCAGGGGCCGGAGGCCGGGGCCGGGGAGGGGCGGCCGGGGAGGAGCCGGAGGCTATTCGCAGCTGTCCGCCGCGGCGATGAGCCGGGCGGCTTCCCTCAGGGCACGGCGCAGCACCGCGGGATCGGTGGCGAGCCCCTCCCGCGCCGGCGGAAGCAGCCAGTCCGTGCCCTCGACCCGGTGGACGCACCGGCTGCCGGGAACGTTCCACGCCTCCGCCGTGCCGGTCGGCACTACGAACCCCAGGGTCTCCCCCCGGTCGTCGTGCAGCACCGGTCCCACCGCTTCGAAGTGGTGGCGGCGCAGGATGTCCACCGCCTCGAGCCCCTGCCGCGTGGGCACGGTCACCACGTCACCCCGCACCGTCAGTCGGCTGTTCTGCATTCGCGGCCTCCAGGGACCTCAATCGCTCAAGAACCGGCAGTCACCCATGTGGGGATTCAACGTCAGTGAACCCCCGGGGGACACGGAGCGACGCCCGATCCCGCCAATCCGCTCCCCTTCGCCACCCCTCGCAATCCGGCCGCCCGCCCCGGAAGGCGTCCCGCGTCCCACGCGCCCCCCGCGTTGTCGGTGGCAGATGCCAGACTTCCACGGGTGAGCGAATACCTGAGCGGCCCGCGCCCCGGTCGGGGCGGTCCGGGCCCCGAGCCGAACCAGTCGGCCGGCCCGGCCGGGACCCTGGGCGCGGTCCACGGCGACGGCCCCGAGGGCGCCCCCGCGCTGCGGCAGCGGCTGGCCGAGCTGCGCGGCCCGGGCGTGTCCGCCAAGCCGCTGGACGCCCGCGCCCTGGCGGCGCTGGCCGCCAACCCGGGGTGCGAGCGCCGCGCGCTGCTGGACGGCGCCGGCGTGGACAAGACCGCGCTGGCGAGCGCGCTGGGCGCCCCCGCGCCGTTCGGCCAGTCCCAGTTCGCGTTCACCCGTGGGCACGCCTTCGAGGCCCGGGTGAAGGGCGACGGCGGCGCGGAGCTGCTCCGGCTGGTGCGTGAGCGGCTGGACCCGTCCGCCCCGGAGCCGCCGCCCGGCGGCGCCCGCGTCCCGGATCTGGCGGCGACCGGCCCGCAGGGCCGCACCGGCCGCACCGCGCTCGCGCTGCGCGAGGCCGCCGCCGCGGCCGCCGAGGACGGCGCGTGGACGCTCCTGGACCACCCCATGCTCGCCCTCGAGGTGGCCGGCACCCCCGCCTTCCTGGAGCCGGACGCGGTGGTGGTCCACCCGGACGGCACCTGGACGGTCGTGGAGATCAAGTCGTTCCCGATGCTCGACGGGTCCGCCGACGCCGCGAAGGTGGGCGCGGCGGCCCGCCAGGCGGCGGTGTACGTGCTGGCGCTGGAGGACGTGGCGGCGCGCCTCGAGCCGTCGCCGCAGGTGCGGCACCGGATCCTGCTGGTCTGTCCGAAGGACTTCTCCAACCTGCCGACCGCCTCCGCGGTCGACGTCCGCAAGCAGCGCGCGGTGACGTCGCGGCAGCTGGGCCGGCTGACCCGGGTGGAGGAGATCGCGGCGGACCTCGCCCCGGGCGCCTGCTTCTCCCCGGAGCTGCCGGCCGAGCGGCTGGCCGAGACGGTCGAGTCGGTGCGCGCGGTGTACACCCCGGAGTGCCTGGCCACCTGCGAGCTGGCCTTCCACTGCCGGTCCCGGGCGCGTGAGGACGGCGCGGTGACGGTGCTGGGCCGGTCGGCGCGGGCCGAGCTCGGCGAGCTGTCGGGCGTGGACGCGGTGCTGGCGGCGGCCCACGGCGAGGCGGGCGACGCCGCCGACCCGGCGGTGGCCGCGCTGCGGCGGGCCGCCCGGCTGCGGGAGGAGGCGCTGGCATGTCGCTGATCACGACGCTGGCCCGGCTGGAGGCGATCCGCGCGGGCCGCGCCCAGCCCGCCGCCACGGTCCGGCACAGGCACCTGTCGGAGCGTCCGCTGGTCCTCGTGCCGCTGACCACGGCCGGTGAGGCGGGCGCCCCGCTGGGCGCGCTGGTGGGTCGCGACCGGGACGCGCCGCGCCTGCTGGTGGTACCGCAGCCGCGTGACCGGGACCTGCGGTCGGTCTTCCTGGCCGAGCTGGCCGACATCGTGCTGCCGTACCTCGAGTCGTTCGCGGACGACGTGGAGCTGGTGGAGGGCAAGGAGGCCGACCCGGAGACGGGCCGGCAGGTCACGGTGGAGCGGGAGCTGTGCGCCGACGCCCCGCAGCTGATCGTGCCGAGCCGGGCGGGCGTGGACCTCGTGCGGCTGCTGGGCCGGTCGACGCGGTTCCGCCGGACCGCCGAGCAGGACCCGGAGACGGCGTATCCGGCGCCGCCGCGGGTGCCGCTGCTGGGCCGCTGGTTCACCCATTTCGGTGAGCGGTCCCGGGTGCCGGGGGCGTCGCTGCTGCTGGCCATGACGGACCTGCTCTCCCGGCACTGGGCGACCGGGCAGTCCAGCCTGGAGGACCAGCACCTGGGCGCCCTGCTGGCGTGGATCGACCCGCCCGGGGCGGACGGCCCGACCGGCGCCGAGGCGGCGCTGCGGGCCGAGCTGGGGCGGGACGCCGAGGGGCAGCTGCTCTGCCCGCCGGCCGGTCCGGCCACCGACCCGGCCTTCGACAACCGGCTGCTGGCCCCCGCGATCGAGCGCTACGACCGGGCGCGTTCCGCGCTGGCGGCGGCGGAGGACGGCGTGGCCGCCGACGCGCTGCTGGCGAACCTGTCGGCCGCCGAGCGGGAGATCGGCGAGCTGGTCCGCTCCCGGACGCTGCCGACCTGGGAGAGCGTGTGGCGCGGCCTGGACCTGCTGCGTGAGCTGCCGGAGGCGGCGCACGTGCCGGACCGCTGGAAGGGCGACCGCTGGTCGTTCACCGCCCACCGGGACCGGGTGGCCTCCGGCGAGCCGCCGCAGCCGCGGATCGACGACGCGGTAACGGCCGCCCAGAAGCTCGCCCGCCGGGAGAAGGAGCAGGCGAAGCTGGACGCCCAGGAGGCGCTGGACGATCCGCTGGTGCTGGCGGCGCGGCGGCTCGGCGGGGAGGCCTTCGTCGGCGAGGTCGTCGACGTGACCATGACGTACACGGAGAGCAAGCGCCCCAGCCCCCGCCCGCTGATCACGGTGCGCACCGAGGACCGGCCCCATCTCGGGGAGAAGGCGAAGGTCCACCGCTCCCTCGACGGCAAGCCGCAGACGGCGCAGTTCGTGGGCGCCGAGGAGGAGGACGGCGGGGAGGATCCCGGCGGCGGCCCGCTGCTGGTGGTCCTGCGGATCGTCGACAGGATGGGCCGCGGCAGGGAACCGGCGCTCGGCTCGGTGCCGGAGAAGGGCGACCGGGTCTGCTTCACGCTCTTCGAGCACGAACCGCGTGGCGGCCCCAAGCTGCCCGACCCGGAGAACACCCCGTGGACGCACGGCGGGCCGCCCACCGACCCGTCGCCGCTGCCCGCCGCCGATCCCGTCACCGAGGAGGACCTGCTGTGATCACGTCCGTCGGGGCCGCCGACGCCGCCTTCGACCCCGGCGCGGCGGCCGCCCGGGTCACCGAGCGGATCCTGCGCGACACGATGTCGGGCGCGCACCGCGGCGTGGTGGTTGACTCCCCGCCCGGCGCGGGCAAGTCCACGCTGGTGGTGCGGGCCGCGCTGGAGCTGGCCGACGCCGGACGTCCGCTGATGGTCGTCGCGCAGACCAACGCGCAGGTGGACGACCTGGTGCTGCGGCTCCACGAGAAGCGGCCCGACCTGCCGGTGGGCCGGCTGCACAGCAGTGACGCGGACGCCTTCGACAGGGCGCTGGAGGGACTGGACAACGTCCTGCTCTCCGACAAGGCGCCGGCGCTGGCCGGGCTGCCGGTGGTGATCTCCACGGCCGCAAAGTGGGGGCACGTGAAGCCGTCCGACGCGCACTGGGAGCAGGCGATCGTCGACGAGGCGTACCAGATGCGGTCGGACGCGCTGCTGACGGTGGCCGGGCTGTTCGACCGGGCGCTGTTCGTCGGCGACCCCGGTCAGCTGGACCCGTTCTCGGTGGTGGGCGCCGAGCAGTGGGCGGGGCTGTCGTACGACCCGTCCGCCTCGGCGGTCACCACGCTGCTGGCGCACAACCCGGGGCTGCCGCAGCACCGGCTGCCGGTGTCCTGGCGGCTCCCCGCCTCGGCGGCGCCGCTGGTCTCCGACGCGTTCTACCCGTACACGCCGTTCCGCGCGGGCACCGGGTCCGACGACCGGCGGCTGTCGTTCGGCGTGCCGTCGGACGGGTCCGGGCCGGACCGGGTGATCGACGAGGCGGCGGTCTCCGGGTGGGGCCTGCTGGAGCTGCCGCCCCGGCTGACGCCGCGAACCGACCCGGAGGCGGTGCGGGCGGTGGCGGCGGTGGTGCGGCGGCTGCTGGACCGGGGCGGGGCTGCGGTGTCGGAGCGGTCACCCGATCCGGTGCCGTTGACCGCCGACCGGGTGGCGGTCGGCACGGCGCACCGGGACCAGGCGGCCGCGGTGCGGGCGGCGCTGGCCGAGCTGGGGGTGCGGGACGTGGTCGTCGACACCGCGAACCGGCTCCAGGGGCGGGAGTACGACGTGACGGTGGTGCTGCATCCGCTGTCCGGGCGGCCGGACGCGACGGCGTTCCACCTGGAGACGGGGCGGCTGTGTGTGTTGGCGTCGCGGCACCGGCACGCGTGCATCGTGGTCTGCCGCGCGGGCGTCGCCGATCTGCTCGACGATCACCCCTCCACCGAGCCGGTGCGGCTCGGGGTCACCGTCAAGTTCCCCGACGGCTGGGAGGCCAACCACGCCGTCCTCTCCCACCTCTCCGAACACCGCGTCCCCCACCGCCCCTGACCACACCCCCGTCCCGCCCCGGAAGGGCACACCGACCGAGCGCCCCCCGCACCCCCACAGGACCTGCCCCGCCCCCCTGCCGTCTCCTCGGGCGCACGCCCCCGCAGGCGCCGCCCCGCCGGGCGCACGCCCCCGCAGGCGCCGCCCCGCCGCCCCGCGGGGGCGTGCCTGCCGCCCCGCGGGGGCGTGCCTGCCGTTTCTGCGGGCGCTTGCTCGACCGTTCCCTGGGCGGCTGGGCCGCCCAGGGGGGCGATGGGGGTCCTCCCCTGCTCGAGCGAAGCCGAAAGCTTGGGGGACGGCGGGCGCAGGGCCGGGCCGCACCCCATCGTCCCGCGGTCACCGCGCCACACCCCGCCGTTCTGCGGGCGGCTGGGCCGCCCAGGGGGCGGCACGGGCGGGCGCAGGGCGGCGCCCTCGCGGCAAGCGGTCCGCTCCACCACGCCCAAGCGGGCGGCACCTTACGCACGTGACCTCACTGCGGCGCGCCCAAGCCCGGCCCCAGGCGGACAGCACTGTTCATCCCCCGACCCGCCCCCTTCCCAGAGGGCCAAGGTGCGCGGAGCGAGCCGTCACGTGCGTACGTGAGGCCTGCGCCCACCCTCCCCCAAGCTCTCGACTTCGCTCAAGCAGGGGGCACCCCCATCGCCCTTAGCGGCACGATTGCCCGCAAACGGCAAGGCAGGAGCTCCGCACCGCACGGTGGGGTGACCGCATGGGAGGGCGGGAGGGGTCCGGCCGCCGTGGTAGGGACCGGGGTGCCGAGGGGGTTACAGGAGGGCCGCGTTGTCGGTGAGGAGGGTGGTGATGCGGTCCGGGGGGACGGGGCGGCTGTAGAGCCAGCCCTGGCCCGTGTCGCAGCCGATCCGCCGCAACCGCGCCGCCTGCGCCGCCGTCTCGACCCCCTCCGCGGTGACGCTGAGCCCCAGCCGGTGCGCGAGCTGCACCATCGCCTCGACGATCACCTCGTCCGCCGCGTTCGGCGCGGCCCGGTCCCCGTCGCCGCCGGGGCCCCCGAGGGCGTCCTCGTACTGGAACCCCCGCACGAACGAGCCGTCGAGCTTCAGCACGGACACCGGCAGCCGGCTGAGGTACGCCAGGTTGGAGTACCCGGTGCCGAAGTCGTCGATGGCGATCCGCACCCCCATGTCGCTGAGCGCCTGCAGGGCCTTGATCGGCCGCCCCGCCGACCCCATCAGCGCCGACTCGGTGAGCTCCAGTTGCAGCAGCCCCGGTTCGAGTCCGGTCTCGGCGAGGATCCGCGCCACGTCCGCCACCAGGTCGGAGTCCCAGACCTGCCGCACCGCGACGTTCACGCTGACGAACAGCGGCGGCTCCCCGGGCCGGTCCAGCTGCCACCGCCGTGCCTGTCGGCAGGCGGTCCGCAGGATCCACCGCCCCAGCGGCACGATGGAGCCGTCCTCCTCGGCCAGGCCCACGAACCGGTTCGGGGACAGCATCCCGAACTGGGGGTGGTCCCACCGGACCAGTGCCTCGACCCCCCGTACCTGCCCGTCGGACATGCCGACCAGCGGCTGGTACTGGAGGACGAACTCCTCCCGCTCGATCCCCGGCCGCAGCGTGGAGACCAGCGCCTGCCGGGTCATCCGGTGCGCGTTGCGCTCCGGGTCGAAGAGGGTCCAGCGGGACTTCCCGTCGGCCTTCGCCCAGTACAGCGTGGTGTCCGCGGCCTGCATCAGCCCGGTCGCGTTGGTGCCCTCCGCGTGGCGTTCGACGACGCCGATGGAGGCGGAGACGGAGAGCCGCTGCCCGGAGAGGTCGAAGGGCGCCTGGAGCGCCGTGAGGACGGACTCGGCGAGGTCGGCGACCTGTTCGGTGCCGGTGGAGTCCTCCACCAGCAGCGCGAACTCGTCGCCGCCGAGCCGGGCGACCAGCGGCGCGCCCGTCCTGTTGAAGCCGGCCTCGTCGGCGCAGCGGGTGAGACGTTCCGCCACGGCGGCCAGCAGCCGGTCGCCGACCCGGTGGCCGAGGGTGTCGTTGATCGCCTTGAACCCGTCGAGGTCCAGGTAGCAGAGCCCGACCCGGCCGGTTCCGGTGTCCGAGGTGAGGGCGGTCTCCAGCGCGGTGGTCAGCCGCTCGAAGAACAGGCTGCGGTTGGGCAGCCGGGTGACCGGGTCGTGCATCTGGAGGTGGCGCAGCCGGGCCTGGAGCTCACGGCGGGCGGAGATGTCGGCGACCGAGAGCAGGACGCCCTGGTCGCCCCCGGTCAGCGGCGTCACCGTGACCTGCGCCCACAGGGAGTGGCCGTCGGGGTGCTTGAGGCGGCGGGTGCAGCGCAGCACCGCCTGCCGGCCCCGCAGCACCTCGCGGTACGCCTGCCAGCTGCGCGGGTCGGCGGCCAGGTCGACCAGGTCGGCGGCGACCTTCCCGGCCAGCGCGTCCGGTCGGGCCGCGCCGAGCAGCCTGGCCAGCGTGGCGTTGGCGCCGATCACCAGGCCGTCGGGGGCGACCACCGCCATGGCCAGCGGCGCGGCCGTGAAGGCGGACCGGTAGGCGGGGGCGAGCGCCGGCAGCGCCTCCCCGTCGGCCGCGGGCGAGGGCCCGGCGCCACGCTCCGTGACGGCCTGGCCCTGGCGATCCGGAGCCGGAGCCGGACCTTCGGACGTTCCGCTCACCGCTTGCTCCCGCAGTGCACTCGATCTTCGTATGGGTAGTCCGGGTCAGGAAGAGTCTGGAAAGTGTGCCGATCATAGAGGCAGCCCTCAGGCCCTTCCAGCCGTTCATTTCCGCACCGGGGCAAACCACCCCAGCGACAGATCGCTTGCGTCCATAAATGGACACGTTGCTTCATCGGCCGATCAATTGTGACGTTCCGTGACCGAAGCTCCGTTCGAGTCCCGGCCGGGCCACCGGTGTGCACAGGTCGCCGCTCACCCTTCCGGGTCAGACGAACAGGGCATCTCTGAACACCATCACACAGTCTGGGTGCGGTGTCCCGGAAATCGCGCCCGGAGGTAGACGTGCCGTGTCCACTCCCCTTCCTCAAGGGGTTCCGCCGTCGTCCGGGCATGCGGACCACGGCGGCCGTGACCACCACCCTGTCCGCTCTCGCCGCCACATCCATCGTCGCCCACCCCTCCGCCGCAGGAACCGGCCTGGAACCCTGTGCGCTGGAGCGCACCTCGGCCCACCACTCCGAGGGGCTGGACACCTGGAACGCCCACTACCCCCGCCCCACGCGGCCCCTCGACGCGGTGATGGTGTTTCTTTCCTTCCCAGACTCGGACCCGCTCACCACTCCCGGGGAATTGGTGGCCGACCATTTTCCGCTCACCAGTCGGTACTTCGAGCGGGCCTCCTACGGCCGCTTCACGGTCCGCCCGCACCCGGAGCGCACCTGGCTGCGCATGCCGCAGGCCTCCACGGAGTACGCCATGGAGCGCGACTGGAGCTCCTCCCGGCGCGCCGCCTACCTGCGCGACGCGCTCTCCGTCGCCGACCCGGTGGTCGACTTCTCGCGGTACGACATCGTGTACCTGGTCGCCGACCCGGACGCGCCGGGCGTGAACGCGGACGCCACGAAGGTCGTCAACCTCTCCACCCCGCTGCGGGCCGACGGCACGGACCTGCGGCGGGTCGTCACGGTCTTCGAGAAGCACCCCCCGGACCGGCTGGTGCTGGCCCACGAGACCGGTCACGTGCTGGACCTGCCCGACCTGTACCACCGGCCGGTGGACGGCAAGGGCGACTGGGACACCCATGTGGGCGACTGGGACCTCATGGGCAGCCAGTTCGGTCTCGCGCCGGACCTCCTCGGCTGGCACAAGTGGAAGCTGGGCTGGCTCGAACCGGACCAGATCAGCTGTGTCCAGGGCTCCACCCGGCTCACCCTGGAGCCACTGGGGGTGGGCGGCCCCGGGTCCGGCGCGCCCGGCGCACCCGGCGCACCGGACCCGGCGGAGGCCGCCGCCGGGCCGGAGAACCGGCTGCCGGGACGGCGTCCGCAGGAGGCCGGCGCGTTCGGCGCGGACGCCTTCGCGACGTCCGGCGCCGGCGCCGCCGTGCCGTACTTCGGCCTGGGCGGCGGCACCAAGCTGGCGGTGGTGCGGACCGGGCCGGACAGCGTGCTGGCCTTCGAGGCGCGCGGGCCCGTCGGCAACGACGCCACGACGTGCGCGGAAGGCGTGCTGGTGTACCGGGTGAACGGGGGCACCGACTCCGGGAAGGGCCCGGTGGAGGTGGTGGACTCCCATCCCGGGACCTCGGCCTGCCACGACAGCTCGGTGTACCCGCCGCTCGCCGACGCGCCGGTGGCCGCCGGGGAGACCTTCACCGTGGCGCAGGAGGGCGTGCGGGTACGGGTGGAGGGGCGCACGGCGTCGGGGGCGTGGACGGTGCAGATCACGCCGACGACGGCCGGGGATGCCTCCCCGGAGCGCCTGGGCCCCCCGGAGCGCCGCGGGACGCCGGAAACGCCGGAGGCCCGGTCCACGTTTCCGTGAACCGGGCCTCCGGTGTCGGTGCGCCGCCAGGGACTCGAACCCCGGACCCGCTGATTAAGAGTCAGCTGCTCTAACCAACTGAGCTAGCGGCGCCTGCTGACGTCGTAGACATTAGCACCCCGATCCGCGTGACGAGAAATCGATATTCAGGCAGGTCCGGCGGAGCCGCGGTGACCGGCCGGGCCGGGGGCGTCCTCGACGCCGCGGAGCAGGTCACGGCCGAATTCGACCATCTTCAGCGCGTAGTCCTCGGTCCAGTCCGCGCGGGCCGCGATGTCGGCGGTGGAGAGCCGGTCGAAGCGGCGGGGGTCGGCGAGCTGGGCGGCGGCCATCGCCTGGTACTCGACCGCGCGGTCGGCGGCCGCGCGGAAGGCGAGCGTGAGTTCCGTCGCCCGGGAGAGCAGCGCCCGGGGGTCCTCGATCGACTCGAGATCGAAGAAGTGCTCAGGGTCGGCGGCCGCGGCCGTCGGCTCGAAGAGCAGGGGCGCGGGGCGTAGCCGCGGGGTGTGCTGTCGCGGCGTGTGCTCCGCCATGCGGTTCTCCGTTTCCTCGCGTGCGTTCTCGTCCACCGCCATCCATTGTCCCGCCCCCCGCAACCCCCGCCTTTGGCCCCGGCTTCCCCACCCCGGCGCGCCCGCCCGCCCCGGCGCGGGCGGGCGGGCCACGGCCGCCGGGAGAACCAGGACCGGACGGGTCAGGTCCGACGATCGGGTCGGACGGGCCGGGCGGGCCGAAGGGCCGGCCGGGCCCGAAGGGTCAGGAGGAGGTGCCGGGGAGGCTGTACGCGTCGGCGATGAGCTCGTAGGAGCGGACGCGGACGTCGGGGCCGTGGGCGTTGGCCGTGAGCATCAGCTCGTCGGCCCCGGTGCGCTTCTGCAGCGCGTCCAGCCCCTCCCGGACCTGCTGCCCCGTCCCGTGCACGACGTTCTCGTTCCAGGACTCCACGAAGAGCGACTCCGCCTCGGTCCAGGGGTACGCCTCCGCCTCCTCCGGCGTGGGGACGAGCCCGGGGCGTCCGGAACGGAGGCGGAGCATGTTGAGCGCCGCCGCCCTGACCTGGCGCCGGGCCTCGCCCTCCTCGTCGGCGGCCAGCGCCGAGACCCCGATCAGCGCGTACGGCTGGTCCAGCACCGCCGACGGCCGGAACGACTCCCGGTACAGGTCCAGCGCCGGGACGGTGTTCTGCGCCGAGAAGTGGTGGGCGAAGGCGAACGGCAGCCCGAGCGCGCCGGCCAGCCGCGCGGAGAACCCGGAGGATCCCAGCAGCCACACCGGCGGGCGGTGGGCCGACTGCACCCCGCCCGGCGAGGTCGCCTGCACCGGGCCCGGCACCGCGTGGATGCGGGCGTAGGGGTGGCCGTCCGGGAAGTCGTCGTCGAGGAAGCGGAGCAGCTCGGCAAGCTGCTGGGGGAAGTCGTCGGCCCCCTCGTGCAGCCGGTCGGTGCGCCGCAGCGCGGCCGCGGTGGCGCCGTCGGTGCCGGGGGCGCGGCCGAGGCCGAGGTCGACGCGCCCCGGGGCCATCGCCTCCAGCGTGCCGAACTGCTCGGCGATCACCAGCGGGGCGTGGTTGGGCAGCATGACGCCGCCGGAGCCCAGCCGGATCCGCTCGGTCCGCGCGGCCAGGTAGGCGAGGATCACCGCCGGCGAGCTGGAGGCGACGCCCGGCATGGAGTGGTGCTCGGCGACCCAGTACCGCTCGAACCCGCGCGACTCGGCGAGCCGCGCGATCCGCACCGAGGTGGCCAGCGCGTCGCTCGCGGTGTGGCCCGCGCCGACGGTGACCAGGTCGAGGACGGAGAGGGGGACGGGCGCGCTGCCGTGGACCGTGCCGCGGATCTCTTCCGCCTGCTCCGTCACCGTCGTATCTGTCACCGTCGTACTCCCTCTTCGCCGCTTCGCCGTGCGGAGGTGGACAACGCGGCGGGGCGGTGGCCTATTCCGCCACCGCCCCGCCGCGTCGGGTCCGCCCGGGGGCGTCAGAGCACCGCGCCCAGGAACTCCCGGGTCCGCGCGTGCGTCGGGTCCTCGAAGATCCGCTCCGGCGGGCCGGACTCGATGACCTTGCCGCCGTCGAACATCAGCACGTCGTCGGAGATGTCCCGCGCGAAGTTCATCTCGTGCGTGACGCAGAGCATGGTGATGTCGGTGGACCGGGCGATGTCGCGCAGCACGTCCAGCACGCCGGCCACCAGCTCGGGGTCGAGCGCGGAGGTCACCTCGTCGAGCAGCAGCACCTGCGGCCGCATCGCCAGCGCGCGGG
This sequence comes from Streptomyces abyssomicinicus, assembly GCF_008974245.1. GTDB lineage: Bacteria > Actinomycetota > Actinomycetes > Streptomycetales > Streptomycetaceae > Streptomyces > Streptomyces abyssomicinicus. The sequence goes on from NZ_BBZI01000013.1 coordinate 72,963, forward strand.
CGATGGCGACCCGCTGCTGCTGGCCGCCGGACAGCTGCGAGGGGTACACGTCGCACTTGTCGGCGAGCCCGACCAGCTCCAGCAGCTCGCGCGCCCGCGCCTCGGCCTCGTCCTTGGACAGGCCCAGCACGGTGACCGGCGCCTCGGTGACGTTGCGCAGCACCTTCATGTTGGGGAAGAGGTTGAACTGCTGGAACACCATGCCGATGTTCTTGCGCACCTCGGCGACCTCGCGGCGCTTGGCCGGGTACAGCCGCCTGCCGTCGACGGTGATGGTGCCCTCGTCGGGCCTGGTGAGCGTCATCAGCATCCGCAGGATGGTGGTCTTGCCGGAGCCGGAGGGGCCGATGAGGGTGACGTGCTTGCCGGCCTCGACGGAGAAGTCCAGCCGGTCCAGCACCGTGTTCTCGCCGAACCGCTTGGTCACGCCGTCGAACCGGATCAGCTCGCCCGCGGGCGCGGTGGCGGCGGGCGCCGGCGCCGCGGGATCGGGGGTGGGGAGGGTGTCAGACAAGGCGTCGCTCCAGGGATCGCAGGAGAAGGGAGGCGAGGTAGGAGATGACGATGAAGGCCACACCAATCACCGTGACCGGCTCGGTGAACTCGAAGGCGTGCTGCGAGAAGAGCCGCGCCTCGCCGAGCATCTCCAGGACGGTGATGGTCATCAGCAGCGGCGTGTCCTTGAGCATGGAGATCACGTAGTTGCCCAGCGCGGGCACCACCCGCCGGACGGCCTGCGGCAGGACGACCGCGGTCCAGGTGCGGCGCAGCGGCAGGTTGAGCGCCTTGGCCGCCTCCCACTGGCCCACCGGCACGCCCTCGATGCCGGCCCGGTAGACCTGCATGGTGTAGGTCGAGTAGTGCAGGCCGAGGCCGATGACGCCCATGGTGAGGGCGGAGAAGGTCAGGCCCCACTCCGGCAGCACGTAGAAGAGGAAGAAGAGCTGCACCAGCAGCGGCGTGTTCCGGACGAACTCGGTGAACACGCCGACGGGCCAGCGCACCCATCGGGTGGGGACCCGCATCAGCAGCGTCCACACCAGGCCGAGGGTGAAGGAGAGCAGGGAGCCCAGCACCAGCGCCTGGAGGGTGACGACCAGGCCGTCCCAGAAGTGCGGCATGAACTCCGCGACGGCGTTCCAGTCCCAGTTCACGCGGCAGCACCCGCCTTCACGTCGGCCGTGGCCTCGGGCGAGCCGGTCCTCACGACCTTGCCGGTCCGGACCTTGAGGCTCTTCTCCAGTCCGCGCATCAGACGGGTGAGCAGGAAGGCGAGGACGAAGTAGATGAGCAGGATGTAGGTGTAGATCTCGGTGCTCTCCTGGAGCGCCAGCCGGATCAGGTTGCCGCTGAACGCCAGGTCGCCCATGCCCATGATCGACACCAGGGCGGTGCCCTTGAGCAGTTCGACCAGGAGGTTGGAGAACGGCGGGATCATCTCGGGCACGGACTGCGGCAGCAGGATGAGCCGCGTCCGCTGCCAGGGCGTGAGGCTGAGGGCGATGCCCGCGTCGCGCTGGGCCTGCGGCACGGCGGCGATCGCGCCGCGCACCACCTCGGCGCCGTACGCGCCGTAGGTCAGGCCGAGGGCGAGCGTGCCGGCCCAGAGCGGGACCAGCTGCCAGCCGAGGGCGGTGGGCATCACGAAGAAGACCCAGAACATCATGATCAGCGCGGAGGTGCCGCGGAACACCTCGGTGTACAGGCCCGCCAGGAAGCGGACGATCCACAGCCGGTGGGTGCGCGCGATTCCGGCCACGAAGGCGACGACGGTCGCCAGGACGGCGCTGAGCACCAGCAGCTGGACGGTGATCCACACACCGTTCAGCACCAGTTCCCAGAGTCCGGAGGTCATCGAGCTGTTCATCGGGCGCACAGCTCCTTCGCGGTCAGGTCGGTCATCTCCGACTCGGTGAACCCGAAGGGCCGCAGGACGCGCAGCAGTTCGCCGCTCTTCTTCATCCTGTGCAGCTCGGCGTTGAAGGCGTCCCGGAGCCGGGTCTCGGTGGGGCGGAAGGCGAAGGCGCCGCCGTCGATCCGGGGCTTGCCGTCCACGACGGGCGCGAACGGCTTCGTGGCCTCGGCCTTGCGGGACTTCTTGACCACCTCGCGGGTGGTGACCGCGGTGCCCGCGAACACGTCGGCGCGTCCGGATTCGACGGCGTTCAGTCCGGCCACCTGGTCGGGCACGATCAGGATCTCGTTCTCCGGGATGCCGGCCGCGACCGCGTACTCGATCTCGGCGTAGCCGGTCCCGGTGGCGAACCTGGCCTTCTTCCCGACGACGTCCTGGTAGTCGCGCAGCCCCATCGGGTTGCCCTTGCGGACGACGAACGAGTCGAGCATCTGGTAGTCGGGATCGGCGAAGATCACCTGGCCGCAGCGTTCCTTGTTGACGTACATGCCGGCGGCGACGACGTCGAACTGCTGCGAGTTGAGCCCGGGTATCAGGGAGCCGAACTCGGTCGGCACCGGCTGGACGGAGCCGACACCCAGGCGCTTGAAGATCACCCGGGCGAGCTCGGGGGCCTCGCCGGTGAGGCCGCCGTCCTTGTCGATGTAGCCGAAGGGTATTTCGCCGGCGATGCCGACCCGCACCACGCCCTGTGCGCGCAGGCGTTCCAGCAGGTCACCGCCGTTCCCGGAGTCCTCGGTGGGGACCCGGCTGCAGGCGGAGACGCCGAGCGCGGCGGCCGTGGCGGCCCCCGCGGCCAGCACGCTCCGCCGGGTGAGTGGTCTTTCCTTCTTGAAGGGAGGTGAAGACATGGCGGCGCGCCTACCCGGGCTTCCATGGCCTAATCCGATCGGTTTCCCGGGCGGTGCTGGGTACCCGGACAGGACCGGTACTGCGGCGACGCACGACGGTGACGGTTCACGTGACGGTGACGGAGAGGCTGGACATGACCGCACTCGGATTCATCTACCCGGGCCATTCGGCCGAGGACGACTACCCGCGCATGGAGCAGCTGCTCGGCAGCGACATCCGCGTCGACGTGGTCCACACCGAGCTCGGAGAGGACGTGCGGCGGGTCGATGTCCTGCGGGAGACGGGCGCGCCGGGACCGCTGGCGGAGGCCTGCGAGCAGCTGCGGCTGTCGGGCGCCGAGGCGGTGGTCTGGGTCAACACGGCGGGCAGTTTCGTGGACGGCTGGGACGCCTCGCGCGAGCAGGTGCGGTCGCTGGCGGTGGCCGCGGGGATGCCGGCGTCCTCCGCCTCCTTCGCCTTCGCCCACGCGGTCCGCGAGGTGGGGGCGCGACGGGTGGCGGTGGCGGCCACCTATCCGGAGGACGTCGCGGAGCTGTTCGTCCGCTTCCTGGAGGAGGGGGCGGGGGTGCGGGTCACCTCGGTGCACGGCGCGGGCGCGGCCACGGCCGCCGATGTGGCGGCGTGGGGCCCGGACCGGGTCCACGAGCTGGTGCTGGCCGCCGACCGTCCGGAGGCCGAGGCGGTGCTGGTTCCGGACAGCGCGCTGCACACGGTCTCCTCGCTGCCGGCCCTGGAGGCCGCCGTGGGCAAGCCGGTGCTCACGGCGAACCAGGTGGCGGCCTGGGAGGCGCTGCGCCTCACGGACCGCAGGGTGAACGCTCCGGAGCTGGGCGCGCTCTTCACCCGTGAGCCTCTGGTGCAGGTCTGACGCGGGGCCGTTCCTCTCATTCCTGGCCTATTACCGCCGGTACCCGAATTGGTGCGTGCCCTTGTCATATGCCACCTGCGAAAGCGCGGCCCGTGGGCCGACCGGGGCCGTAAGACCCTGTCCGGATCGGTACGCCCCGGTATCGTGAGTCGCGTCGATCGACCGGATCAACGGCCCGAACACGCTGGCGCAGGGGGAAACCGTGGCGCTGAACGAACCGGCCGAGTCGCGCCACCCGGTCCAGGAGGCCCTGCGGGCCCTGGACGTGGTGGCGCGGCACCCCGCCGGAATCACCGACGCAGAACTCGGCCGTCAGCTCGACCTCGGCCCGCGGCGCCTGACCACGCTGCTGCGGATGCTGAGGCGTGAGGGCTACGTCCTGCGTCTCCCGGACGGCGCGTACGCCGTCGGGGACACCTTCGCGCGCCTGACCTCGACGGACGGGCACGAGGAGGCGCTCCGCGAGAAGCTGCAGCGCACCCTCGACCGGCTCCGGGACGACGTCGGGGCGGCGATCTATCTCAGCCGTTACGACGACGGAGAGGTGCGGGTCACGCAGTGCGCCGCGGGTCCCGGCGCGCCCGCGGTGAACGAATGGGTGGACTTCCGCTGGGCGGCGCACGCCAGCGCGGTGGGCAAGAGCCTGCTGGGGCAGCTCGACCGCGACGGCCGCCGCGACCACCTCTCCCGCCACCGGATGGCCCGCCTGACCTCGCGCACCATCACCAGCGAGCGGCTGCTCCTCACCCACCTGGAGGCGCAGCCGCCGTCCGCGCCGGTGCTGGACCTCCAGGAGTACGCGGTGGGCACGGTCTGCGCGGCTGTCGCGCTCTCCGCGGGTGAGCGGGTGGGCAGCCTCGCCCTGTCGATGCCGGTGAGCCAGGCGCACCGCCTCCGGCGGGCCGCCGACCGGCTCCACCAGGAGGCCGCGCCGGTGCTGCTCTCGCTGTCCCTCCAGCCCTGATCATGGCCCGGCTCCGGCCGGGTGACCGGCCGGTCACCGGGCCGGCCACCCGGCTGGTCACGAGCACCCCCGGGGACCGGGTAGTATTTTCTTCGTCGCCGGCCGCGGAAGCGGAAGGCGGGAGTCATGCGCCGCTAGCTCAGTTGGTTAGAGCAGCTGACTCTTAATCAGCGGGTCCGGGGTTCGAGTCCCTGGCGGCGCACGGAAGAAGGGCCCCTCGCCTCGCGAGGGGCCCTTCGGCGTTGCCGTCCACGCCGGTCGGCGGTCGTTCCGTCCGTCGGTACGGATCAGAAGGTGACGTCCGAGCAGGCGTAGAACGCGTTGGCCGTGTCCGCGACCGTCCAGACGGCCACGATCACGTGCCGGCCGCTGAGGCCACCGGGCAGCGTTCCGCTGTGCGAGAGCGTCTGCGGCGGCTGCTGGTTGTTGTACGGCACGGTGAGGAACGGCGTCAGGTTGAGGTCCGAGCGGGCCAGCGCGTGGTTCTGGTTCCAGCCTGGCTTGGTGACGTAGTACCTGAAGTCGGTCGTCGAGTGCCGGGCGGTGAACTGCCACCGGAAGGTGTAGCTCTGTCCCGAGGTGACCTTGGTGGCCGGCCAGGCCGCGCCCGAGGGGGTCTTCGGCTGGTCGAGCTGGTTGAAGGTGGAGTGGCCGGCCGAGCAGATGTCTCCGTCGGCGGGGCCGGAGGCCGGGAAGCCCTTGGGGCCCTCGACGCTCTGCGGCTCCCACTGGATGGAGCCGCAGTTCGTGACGGAGCCGTTCTGACAGAGCTTCTGCCGGCTGACGGGCAGGTCCGTGTAGCCGTGGCCGCTGGCGCCACCGGTCGAGAGCACCATGGCTCCCGCGGTGGCCAGGCCGACCGAGGCCGCGTACATCTTCGTGCGTTTGCGCATGCCGACGCTCCTGAGGGAGGGGGGGTCGTTGAGCAGTGCCGAGCATCTCGAGTCGTGCTGTTGGTCTAGACCAAGTACCAAGCTAGAAGCGGAGCTTGAACATGTCCATACCAATCTCGGCCGCTCTACGGATTCGCGCGGAACCTTCGACTTCCGCAGTGACGGCGGCCACGGCCCGCCCGGCCCCTCCCGGGCCCTCCCGCCGTTACGGCGCGCCCTCCCCCCGTCCCGCGCAGAACGCGACGGTCAGGTCCTTCACCAGGACCTTGCGCTCGTAGTCGTCCAGCTCGACCAGTCCGCGCAGGGTCAGACGGTTGACGGTGTCCTCGACCGAGTCGACCACCGCGCTGAGCACCCCGGCGCGCTGCCGGGCGTCCAGGGCGGCGATCCGCCGCCGCTGCATCACGGCGGCCACCTCGGGGGCGTACTCGACGCGGATCGGCCGCACCGCGAAGACCTCCAGCCCGACCGCCTTCGCGTCGGCGGCGACCTGGCCGGTCAGCGCCTCCTCCAGGCCGGGTTCCTCCTCGCCCTGCTCGGGTCGCTCGTCGGCCGGTTCCATCGGCGGGTCCACCGGGATGCGGGCCAGCGCGGCCTCGACGCAGCGGCGCAGGTACTCCTCGTGGTCCTCCACGGCGTGCACGGCGCGGGCGGTGTCCTTCACCCGCCACACCACCAGGGTCCGCACGCGCAGCGCCACCCCGTTGGGGTCGTTGGCGCACAGCGGCTCACTGCGCCAGTGCCGCAGGCGGACGTCGACCTTGCGGCGCAGCAGCAGCGGGTTGACCCAGAGCAGCCCGGTGCGGCGGACGGTGCCGCGGTAGCGGCCGAACATGCCGAGCACCCAGGCGCGGCCGGTGTTGCCGCGGGCCAGACCGCCGAAGCCGAACAGTCCGAGGGCGGCGGAGCCGGCGAAGGCGGCCCACTGGGTGAGTCCGAGGCCGGTCCCCTGGCCGTCGGGGACGGGCAGGCCGGCCACCTCCAGCGCGACCGGCGGGACGACGCCGGTCCACCAGGTGGTCAGCACGCCGCCCGCGACCCCGACGGAGCCGGCCAGCGCCCCGAGCGCGCCGGGCAGGGCCCGGCCGGCCCGCTCCTCCAGGGCCGGGTCGATGTCGGCGGCCACCGCGGGGAGCGGGGCGGGGCGCCGCCGGAACGGGCGCTGCGGACGCTGGGGGCCGATGGTCCCGTTGGTCTCGACGCGGGCAACGGCGGCGGGCCGGGCGCCGGTCGCCGGGTCGTCGCGGAAGAGCAGGTGGACGGGGATCTCGGTGGTGGCCTCGTTCTGGATCAGCCGGCCCGGCGGCCGGGTCGCCGTCCCGGCGGGCACGGGGGTGGGCATGGGGGTGGGCATGGGGGTGGGCACGGCGGCGGTCGCGGTCGCGGTCGCCGCGGTGGGCACGGCGGCGGTCGCGGCGGCGGTCGCCGCTGCGGTCGCCGCCGTGCCCACCACGGCGACCGCCGCTGGGGGCACCGCGGCAGGCGCCGGCGGGGGCGGCGCCGGGGGCACGACCGGGGGCGGCACCGGGGTCGCCGCCGGGGTCGCCGCCGGGGCCGTCATCAGCGGCGATGGTGCGGGGGACGCCGGGACGGCCGACGGCACGGGACCGTCCTGCGCGCCGAGCCGGACGGAGCCGGTGTCGGCACCGGTCCCGGCGTCGGCCCCGGCACGGAGATCGGGGTCGGGGTCGGGTCCCGTGGCCGGGATCTCGTCGGTGGTCGCTGTCATGCCAGTTGCCCCTCGTGTCTCGCTTGCGTCTCGTTCGGTTCAGGAGAAGAGCCGGCGCCAGGTCTCCGGCCCCGGGTAGCCGTCGGCCGCACCGCCGCGCCAGCCCTGGTCCCGCTGGAACGCCCGCACCGCCCTGCGGTCGGCGTCGGTCCACTCGGGCCCCGGGCCGACGGCGTAGTGGCGGCCGTACCCCTTGCGCACCAGCTGTCGCCCGAGCTGGGTGACGTAGGCGTTCTTCGCGCCCGGGCGGAACGCGGCCCGGCCGGGATAGCCGGTGACGCCGTGGGAGGAGGGCGTGCCCGCGGGCGGGATGTCGCGGCCGCCGCCGGTGACGAGCAGCCGCCAGGTGTGCGGGCCGGGGATGCCGTCGGCCTCCTTGCCCGCCCAGCCCTGGGCGCGCTGGAACGCCCGGGTGGCCCGGCGGTGGGCGTCGGTCCAGCGGGGCCCGGCCGCCTCCGCGTCGAACCGGGCGCCGCCGCGTGCGGTGAGGAGCCTGCCCAGGCGGGCGACGTGGGAGTTGCTGGCGCCGGGGCCGAAATGGGCCCGGCCCGGGAAGCCGGCCGCGGCCCGTCCGGGACCCGCGGACGCCGGTTCACCCGCGCCGCCGGGGGCGAGGGCCCGGTGGCGGTAGGGGACGTAGCGACCGCCGTTCACCGGGTACGGGTAGTCGAGCACCCGGCGCACGGCGTGCGGACGGGTCTGCTCGTAGGCGACGTACCGGGTGTGGGTGTAGTCGGTCCAGCCGCCGAAGATCACGACGTGCGAGCCGCTCTGCGGGTCGGAGGGGTTGTGGAAGAGCAGGATGTCGCCGTGCCGGAGTTCGTCCTTCTCGATCCGCTCGGCGTAGTCGTCCAAATTCCCGGTCCACGCGCTGCTGGGGAGGTCCCACGCCATCGACACGAAGCCGGAGCAGTCCTGGCGGTAGCCGTCGCTCCAGTTCCGGGCCATGTCGTACGGCACCCCGGCCTCGACCCAGGTCCGCGCCCGCTCGATGATCTCCCCTCGCGACACCGCCCGCAGCGCACGGCCCTCCCCCGCCCCCTTCTCCGCCCGCGCGGAGGCGGCCCCGCCCCGCCCCGTCTCCGCCCCGCCCCGCCCCGTCTCCGCCCCGGGCCGCGCCGTCTCCGCCCCGGGCCGCGCCGACTGCCACCGGGGCACGGCCGCCGACGACGGAGCCCCGCCCCGCGCGGCTCCCTCGCGGGCCCCCTTCGCGGCCCCCGCCTGAGCCTGCCCGCCGGGCGCGGCGAGAGGGGCCTCGCCCTGGGTGCGCCCGCCCCGCGCGGCCTCCCCACGGGCCGTCCCGCCCCCGGCGGGCCCGCCGTGCTCGCGCTTGCGCACCGGCGCGGACTCCGGGGCCGCCTCTCCGGCGGGCGCCGGCCCGCCTTCGGCAGCCCCACTCCCGGCGGACCCACCCCGCACGGGCTGGGCCTCAACCTGCCCGGCGGACGTGGCCCCGGGCCGGGGAGCGTCGCCTCGGCCGGGACCGGTCGGCCCGGACGACGGCTCGGGCGCTCCCCGCGCCGGTCCGCCCCGCGCGGCCTCCCCACGGGCCGTCCCGCCCCCGGCGGGCCCGCCGTGCTCGCGCTTGCGCACCGGCGCGGACTCCGGGGCCGTCTCTCCGGCGGACCCACCCGGCTCGGCCTGAGCCTGCCCGGCGGGCGCGGTCCCCGGCCGGGCGGCGTCACCCCGAGCGGAACCGGTCGGCCCGGACGGCTGCTCGGGCACTCCCCGCGCCGGTCCGTCCTGCGCGGCCTGCTCGGAGCCCGCCCCGCCCCCGGCGGGCCCGCCGTGCTCGCGCTCCCGCACCGGCCCGGGCTGCTCGGACGACCCTCCGCCTTCGGTAGACCCACCCCGCGCGGGCTCGGTCGCGGTGTCCCCGTCCGAGGACGCGCCGACCTGCGCCGCTTCCGCCCGCGCCGCGAGCGCGGACGCCTCCGGAGCGGGCGCGGCGACGGCCACCGCGGCGGCCGGGGCCGCGGTCATCGCCGTGGCGGCGGCCGCCGTGACCGTGACGACACGGGCCCCGGCGGGATGCCGCACGGAACCCGCCGCCCCGCCCGGCATCGCCCGCCGCCAGTGGGCGCACCCGGCGCAGTCGCACGCTCCGGCGGGGTCGAACTCCTCGAAGGCCGGCTCCGTCATGCGATCTGCCTCACATTTCGTAGGGAAATGTCCGCGCTTCTGCACGTTCGCCAGTCTCGCAACCCCGCGCCCGTGCCGCATGTTGACGGTCCGAATGATGTACGTGGCCACTCCACGGGACGAACGGGGGGCGAAAGGGGCAGGTGAGGTGGTCGGGAGCACCCCGCCACGTGGGGTAGAGTTTTCTCTGTCAGCAGGCGCCGCTAGCTCAGTTGGTTAGAGCAGCTGACTCTTAATCAGCGGGTCCGGGGTTCGAGTCCCTGGCGGCGCACGACGAGGCCCTCGCGCAAGCGAGGGCCTTTTGCTGTGCCCGCACGGTGGGAGCGCGGCAGCACCGGGGGGCGCACACGTGTCCCAGTTGCCCCAACCTCACCCCCGGCCGCCCCATTGGGCTCGTATGACCTGTTACGACCGCGTTGCGCATCTTGCGATCATGCTCAAACCCGTAGAACCCTGGACACAAGTGGCCGCGTCGACGCGGCCGTTGGGCATGCGCGGCGCACGGTTGCCGCCGCGGCGGGGGTGGGGCCCCGCACCGATACGGACGCTGGGGGGCGTCGTGGAGCAGCCGGCCAGGGGGGACGAGACGTAACGGGACACGCGCCGCGGCACCGCCACGGGGCGTGCGGGGGGATGACTTCATGACGTCGACGCCGACAGGCGCCGCGCAGGACTTCGGCGCGTCCACGACCACACCGCCGCGCAGAGCGCCGGTGGCCGCACCGCAGCAGAGGTCGGCGGGCGGCCACACGCCGGCGACCGGCACGACCACCACCACCGGCGTCTTCCGCAGGCTGCGGCGGACCCTGCCGGCCTACGACTACGAGCACTACAGCCGGCTCGCCGGACCGCTCACCCGCCCGGATCCGGAGAAGCCGTACACGGTCCGCTACCGGTCCCTCCTCTCGCAGGAGCCGCACCGGATCCGCGTCGCGCTGATGCTGCTCGCGGCACCGCTGCTGTCCCTGGGCCTGCTGGCCTGGCTGCTGCAGCCGTCGCACTGGACGAAACGGGACTACCCGACGTACGACTTCCTGCCGGCGCTGGACGTCGTGATGCTGGTGTCGATCGGCCTGATCGAGCTGTTCCGCTGCGCCAACGTGCTCTCCAACGCGCACGCCACCCTGGTCGCCCGGGACCCGGTTCCGGTGGTTCCGCAGGCGGGGACGCGGGTCGCGTTCCTCACCTCCTTCGTGCCGGGCAAGGAGCCGCTGGCGATGGTCACGAAGACCCTGGAGGCGGCGGTGCGGATCCGCCACCGGGGCGTGATGCACGTCTGGCTGCTCGACGAGGGCGACGATCCGGAGGTCAAGGAGGTGTGCGCCCGGCTCGGCGTGCGCCACTTCTCCCGCAAGGGCGTCGAGCGGTGGAACCGGGCGAAGGGGCCGCATCGTGCGAAGACCAAGCACGGCAACTACAACGCCTGGCTGGACGCGCACGGCGACGCATACGACTTCTTCGCCTCCGTCGACACCGACCACGTGCCGCTGCCGAACTACCTGGAGCGGATGCTCGGCTTCTTCCGTGACCCGGACGTCGGCTTCGTCATCGGCCCGCAGGTGTACGGCAACTACGACACCTTCGTCACCAAGGCCGCCGAGTCGCAGCAGTTCCTGTTCCACGCGCTGATCCAGCGCGCCGGGAACCGGTACGGCGCGCCCATGTTCGTCGGCACCTCCAACGCGGTGCGGATCTCCGCGCTGCGGCAGATCGGCGGGCTGTACGACTCGATCACCGAGGACATGGCGACCGGCTTCGAGATCCACCGCCACCGCAACCCGGCCACCGGGCGCAAATGGCGGTCGGTCTACACCCCGGACGTGCTGGCGGTCGGCGAGGGGCCGAACTCCTGGACCGACTTCTTCACCCAGCAGCTGCGCTGGTCGCGGGGCACGTACGAGACGATCCTCACGCAGTACTGGAAGGGCTTCTGGTCGATGCCGCCGGGCAAGCTCTTCAACTACACGATGATGATCATCTTCTATCCGATCTCCGCCCTGAACTGGATCCTGGCGGCGCTGAGCTGCGCGCTCTTCATGGGGCTGGGCGCGTCGGGCGTCGACATCGACCCGGTGGTCTGGCTGATGCTGTACGGGAACGCCTCCGCGCTGCAGATCGGGCTGTACGTGTGGAACCGGCGGCACAACGTCTCGCCGCACGAGCCGGAGGGTTCGGGCGGCGTCGCCGGCATGGTGATGTCGGCGTTGTCGGCGCCGGTGTACGCGCGGTCGATGCTGGACTCGGTCCTGCGGCGCAGGAGCCGGTTCGTGGTGACGCCGAAGGGTGACTCGGCGAGCCCGGACACGCTGTTCGGGACGTTCCGGATCCACCTGTTCTTCATCGCGGTCTTCGGCGGCGCGATCGGTGTGGGCTTCCGGCAGGGGCACGCGCACCCGGCGATGGTGGTCTGGGCCTCCCTGGCACTGCTGATCACGGCACTGCCGATCGTGATGTGGCGCCTCACCCTCCGCGCGGAGCGCCGCCGCCGGAGCACGCCCGGCGCGGCCGCGGCTCCGGTGGCGGTGCCCGCCGCCATCGCCGCCCGCGTGACCCCGCCGCACGGGACGCCCACCTGGTCGGCCGCCCGCCCGCCGATCGCCGCGGGGGCCCACGCCCGCCCGATGCCGCTCCAGGTCCCGGCCGCCGTGGGGGCGGCGGCCGCGGGGGCGGCCCCGTCGATGCCGTCCCAGGTGTCCGCGCCGCCGGTCGCGGCGGCCGCGCCCGGTCGCGTGCCGGGGGCGGAGAGCGGACCCGTGCCGGAGACGGGCGACGGGCCCGGGGCCGGGCCCGGGGCGGATCCGGAGGGGCCGGGTGCCCGGCGTCCGGCGCGCCGTCCCAGCTGGGCGGCCGCCCCGCGCGACACGCCGACGCTCACGCTGCCCCGTGGCTCCGGCCCGCAGGACGCGCCCCCCGCCGCGTTCGCGCCCGCCGAACCGGCCGACGCCGGGCCCGGGCCCGCACGCGGGTCCGCGGCCGCGTCCACCGACGCGGCGCCCACCGCTGCCGCCGCCACGGAAAGTGCCGACGCCTCCGCGTCCACCGGGCCCGCCGACGCGGTGCCCGTCGACGTCAGGTCCGCCACCGGCACCACGCGGACCCGCGGCCCGGCCGACGCGCCGCCCGCCGCCACCGCGCCCCCGCGCGAGCCGGCCGACGCGCCGCCCGCGGAGGACGGGCGCGCCACCGGCGGCCCGGCCCGCGGGGAAGCGGCAGGGACGCGGCGTGCGGCGGACGAGGAGGGACCGCGGCGATGACGCCGAACCGGCCCAGCCCCTCGCGGCGCAGGGTGCGCCGCATCGCCGTCACGACCGCCGTGGTGCTGGCCCTGGCCGGCGCCAACGGCCCCTGGCTGTACCGCTTCGGGTCCGAGAAGTACCACGCCTACGCGATCGACCGGCCCGCGTACAAGGCGGAGAACGGCCGCTGGGAGATCGTCGAGTTCCCGGAGGGGTACCGCCAGAACACCATCCACGCCGCCCTGCTGCGCACCGGCAAGGTGCTGCTGGTCGCCGGCTCGGGCAACGACCAGAAGAACTTCGACGCCAAGCGGTTCGACACCCGGGTGTGGGACCCGGTGAAGGGCACGGTCAAGAAGGTCCCCACCCCGAGCGACCTCTTCTGCACCGGTCACACCCAGCTCGCCGACGGCAACCTGCTCATCGCGGGCGGCACCCAGCGCTACGAGAAGCTGAAGGGCGACGTCACCAAGGCCGGCGGGCTGATGGTGGTGCACAACGAGAACCCCGACAAGCCGATGACCATCGAGGCGGGCACCCGCTTCACCGGCAAGGAGAACGGCAAGACCTTCGTCGCCCAGGACTCGGTCCTGGTCCCGCGCGCGAAGAAGCGGTTCGACCGCGATACCGGCAGGTTCCTCGGCAACGACGCCGGCCTCGGCCGCGTGTACGTCGAGGCGGAGCGGCGCGGCGCCCGCCACGAGACCGGGGCCGAGGACAACTACCGCGTCCAGGGCCTGAAGGGTGCCGACGCCCGCAACACGTACGGCATCGCCCAGAAGCTGGCCCTGGACAAGAAGGACTTCCAGGGGATCCGCGAGGCCTACGAGTTCGACCCGGTCGCCGAGCGGTACATCAAGGTCGATCCGATGCGCGAGGCCCGCTGGTACCCGACGCTCACCACGCTCTCCGACGGGAAGGTCCTCTCCGTCTCGGGCCTGGACGAGGTCGGGCAGCTGGTGCCCGGCAAGAACGAGGTGTACGACCCGGAGACCAGGAAGTGGACGTACACCGAGAAGGAGCGTCAGTTCCCCACCTATCCGGCGCTGTTCCTGATGCGGAACGGCAAGCTGTTCTACTCCGGCTCCAACGCCGGCTACGGCCCCGCGGACGTGGGCCGCGACCCCGGCGTGTGGGACGTGCGGACCAACACGTTCACCAAGATCCCCGGCATGCGGGACGCGGACCAGCTGGAGACCTCCGGCACCGTGCTGCTGCCGCCAGCGCAGGACGAGAAGTACCTGGTGATCGGCGGCGGCGGGGTCGGCGAGTCGCGCGCGTCGACGGAGCGGACCCGGCTGGTCGACCTCAGCTCCGGCAAGCCGCGCTTCACCGACGGCCCGTCGCTCGGCCGCGGCACCCGCTACCCGCAGTCCTCGATCCTGCCGGACGACACGGTGCTGGTGTCCGGCGGTTCGGAGGACTACCGGGGGCGGTCGGGCTCCGACATCCTGGAGGCCCGGCTGTACGACCCGGACGCGAACGCCTTCCGCCGGGTCGCCGACCCGCTGGTGGGCCGGAACTATCACTCGGGATCGATCCTGCTGCCGGACGGGCGGGTGATGTTCTTCGGGTCCGACCCTCTCTTCGCGGACCGGGCCGACTCCAGGCCGGGCGTCTTCGAGCAGCGCGTGGAGATCTACACGCCGCCCTACCTCTACCGGGGCGAGCAGCCGGTGGTGAAGGACGGTCCGGACACCGTGCGCCGCGGCGGGTCGGCCACGTTCCGCTCCCCGGACGCCGGCCGCCTGGCGACGGCGCGGCTCATCCGCCCGAGCGCCTCCACGCACGTCACGGACGTGGACCAGCGGTCGATCGCCCTGGAGATGGAGCGGACGGCCGACGGGGTGACGGTGACCGTGCCCGGGAACCGGAACCTGGTGCAGCCGGGCTGGTACATGCTCTTCTTCACCGACCGGGACGGGGTGCCCTCGACGGCACGGTGGGTGAAGGTGCCCTGAGCGCCGCGGACGGACGGGGCGGTCCCGCACTGCGGGGCCGCCCCTTCGCCGTCCGTGCCGTCACCCCGACGCCCGCGCCAGCGCCAGCGCGTACTCCGGCCACCACTCGCCGGCCTTCGGCCCGCCCTTGCAGGTGCCGTCGGACTCGCCGGGCCGCTTGGCCCACACGTAGGCGTCGACCAGCGGGTCCGAGGTGCTGGTCGTCGGCGTCTCGCCCAGGGCGCGGCCCGGCGGGTTGCACCAGCGCTCGCCGGGGTCGCCCTCCTCGTAGGGGCCGTTGCCGTTGCGGCTGGTGTCGACGACGAAGTGCCGGCCACCGACCTTCGCGGAGAGCGACTTGCCGTAGGCGATGGAGTCGGCGGTGGAGTAGAAGTTGGAGACGTTGACCGCGAAGCCGTCGGCCTTCTCCACCCCGGCCCTCCTGAGCGGCTCCCAGATCTGGTCCGGCTGCCCCCATCCCGCGTTGCCCGCGTCCAGGTAGACCTTGGTGTTCTTCAGCCCCTTCAGCCGCGTCACCGCCTCGTCGAGCAGCGCGTACCGCTCCTCGTGGAACTCGGCGGGTGTGCACCCGTCGACCAGGTGCAGCACGGCGTCGGGTTCGAGCACGACCGTCGCCGGGCGGTCGCCGATGCCGCGCATCACCCCCTCCAGCCAGGCCCGGTAGGCGTTGCCGTCGAGGGCTCCGCCCCCGGAGTAGTTGCCGCAGTCACGGTGCGGGATGTTGTAGAGGACCAGCAGCGCCCTGCGGTCGGCCTTCACCGCGGCCTCGGTGAGCGCACGGGCCTCGCCCTCGGGGTCGGAGGTGCCGACCCACTCGCCCGCAGGCTGTTCCGCTATCCGCCGGATGACCTCGGCCTCGGCCTCCCGGCCTTCCCGCTCGTAGGCCTCGACCTGCCTGGCGGCGCTGCCGTTCGGATTGACCCAGAACGGCGCCCCCTTCCCGACGGCCGGGCCCCCCGCCCGCTCCCTCTGCCGTTCCCGGTCCCCTTCCTCGTCACCGGAGCAGCCCACGACCGTGAGCAGCAGCGCCGTGCCGAGCACCGTCGCGCACAGCCGTCTCACCCTCCTGGCTCGCCTGATGGCGTCCATCCCGTTCCCCCCTGCTGTCCCCCCTGGGCGCACTGTCGTTCCCATTCTCAGTCCTGACATTTCAGTTGTCACCCACGCGAATCCAACGGAGAGCACCAACACGGAAGTTCCGGATCATCGTTCACCTCATCCGGTGAGATAGGCCGAGACCACCACATTGGCGGTGTATGCACGCACCGCCTCGTCCCATGCGCCGGCGCAGGTCACCAGCCGCAGTTCGGCGCGGCCGGGTCTGCGGGGCCCGTAGGCGGTGCGGGCATCGAAGCCGTCACGGTCCAGGGTCCGCACCTCCTCCACCGTGAAGCGGGCCGCCCGGCCGTCGCCGCGGTAGACGTCGATCGCGTCGCCGGGCCGCAGTTCGCCGAGCCGGTGGAAGACGGCCGCCTGGGTGGCGGTGTCCCGGTGGCCCGCCAGCAGGGCCGGGCCGGCCGATCCCGGGGCGGGGCCGCGCTGCCACCAGCCGACCGCGCCCGCCATGTCCATCGGCGGTGTCCCCGGCGCGCCGGACGCGTCGAGCGGGCGGGGCACGACGGGGGCGCTCAGCTCCAGCGACGGCACGTCGATCCGCCGGGGCGCGGCCGGCGGCAGCGGCCGCCGGGCGGGGGGCAGACGGACACCCGGCCCCGGTGCGGCGGGCGCCGCGGGTTCCGCCGCCGGCCGGCCGGAGGGCGGCGGCAGGTCGACGTCGGTGAGCTCCGCCGCCCAGACCAGCGTGCCGCCGAGCAGCGTCAGCCAGGCCAGGACCGGCAGCAGTCGTCCGCCGCGCACCGTCACCGCTGCCTCGCACGTCGCCTCCGGGCGGTCCGCGGCACCAGCACCACGACGGCCGCGGCGACCCCGGCCAGCACCAGGCCGGTCACCGTCTGCGCGGCCCCGGGAGCGGCGGCCTCCGCGTCCTCCTGCGCCTTCGCCTCGGCCTCCGCGCGGGCCAGGCCGCCACCGCCGGCCGGGACCGGGGCGGTCGGCGAGACGGCGGGCGGGGTGGGCGGGGCCACGCCGGTGCGGACGCCGGCCACCCTGACCTCGGCGAACCGGTCGGGGACGCCGTCGCAGCGGATCCGCACCCGGTAGGCGCCCGGCCGGACACCGGAACGGACACGGGTCTCCCCGGTGAGCCTGCCGTCGACGCCGGTACCGGTGAGCCTGGCCTCCGCCACGAAGGCGTCGGACGCGGCGGTGCCGGTGCGGCCGCCGCAGCGGTCCACCGTCACCCGCACGTCGGCGCCGGGGCGCGGCGCGGTCGGCGCCACCTTCACGACCGTGTCGTCGCCCGCGTCCGGGGGCGCCGCGTGGGGACCGCCGGCCACCGGGGTGAGCGCGACGGCCACCGCGGCGCCCGCACAGCTGAGCGTCGTACGTAGTGCACCCATCACGAACCTCCCGTTACCAGGAGGCTCCCCCGGACCGCGCCGTCCCGCATCGGGACCGTGCCGGGTATGCCACGAACGAACGTGCGCGCGCCGCCCGTTCGGAGCAGCGCGCGCGTGTCGGGTGGTGCCGGGGCCGGGCGGGGCGGGGTGCGGTGGCCCCGCCCGGGCGGGTCACACGAGGTCGACGATGTCCGCGATCGAGCCGACGACCTCGGAGGGACGGAACGGGTAGTTCTCCACCTGGTCCTTGCCGGTCGAGCCGGTGAGCACCAGGTATGTGCGCATTCCCGCCTCCATGCCGGCCAGCACGTCGGTGTCCATCCGGTCGCCGATCATGGCGGAGCTCTCCGAGTGCGCGCCGAGCCGGTTGAGGCCGGTGCGCATCATCAGCGGGTTGGGCTTGCCGGCGAAGTACGGCTGCTTGCCGGTGGCGCGGGTGATCAGGGCGGCCACCGAGCCGGTCGCGGGCAGCGGTCCCTCGGTGGAGGGGCCGGTCTCGTCGGGGTTGGTGGCGATGAACCGGGCGCCGCCGTTGATCAGCCGGACGGCCTTGGTCATCGCCTCGAACGAGTAGGTGCGGGTCTCGCCGAGGACGACGTAGTCGGGGTCGTGGTCGGTGAGCACGTACCCGATGTCGTGCAGCGCGGTCGTCAGGCCCGCCTCGCCGATGGCGTAGGCGGTGCCGCCGGGCCGCTGGTCGTCGAGGAACTGGGCGGTCGCCAGGGCGGACGTCCAGATGTTCTCCACCGGCACGTCCAGGCCCATCCGGCGGAGCCGGGCCTGGAGGTCGCGGGGCGTGTAGATGGAGTTGTTGGTCAGGACCAGGAACGGACGGTCCTTGTCCTTGAGGCGCTTGATGAACTCCTCCGCGCCGGGGATCGGGACGCCCTCGTGGATGAGTACCCCGTCCATGTCGGTGAGCCACGACTCGATGGGCTTCCGCTCCGACATCCACAGCCTCCTGAACCTCTACTGCCACCGGAGGCCCACCCTATGCGCCCCGCCGCTCCCGGCCCAGAGGTGATCGCCGCTGTTCGCACCCGCCGTGGTGCCCGCCCGCCCTGGTGCGCGCCGCCGCACGTGAGGACCCCTGTGCGGGGGATCGTGCCGCCGGCCCCGGGGCGGGGCGTGCACGGGTGGCGGCGCGAGGGCGCGGATGCCCGGATGCGGGTACGCCGGGGGCGGGAGGTCAGGGGGCGCGGTGGGCGGCCCGGCGGACGGCGCGCCGCACGGCGAACACCGCCGCGGCCGCGAGGGCCACCGCTCCCGCGCCACCGGCGGCGGCCGGAACCCACGGCACCGGGTCGTCCCGCTCCGCGGCGGGCCCGGACGCGCCGCGTACGCCGGCCGCCTCCGCCGCGCGGATCCGGAACCGGTACGGGTCCGCGGACCGCCCCACCCACTCGCCGTCCGCCCCGTCCCGGCCCGCCCGCCGGACCACGACCGCCTCCGCCGCCACCTCGTTGGACAGCGCGTCCGGTGCCAGCGCGAGCAGCACCCGCACCCGCACCGTCTTTCCCGCCCCGACCGTGAACCCCTTGAAGTCGCCACGCCGCTCGCGCCCCTCCTCGCCGAACACCCCCACCAGCTCGTCCCGTTCCGTCCCCTCGAAGTCGACGGCCCGGGGCCGCTCACCGTCGAAGAAGAACAGCGCCGCCTGTGCCGGGCGCAGCGCCCGCCGTTCGTCGGTCAGCACCACCACCGGGTGCAGCCCCGCGCAGGTGCGCGACGAGCGGTTGGTGAGCTCCAGCACCCACGCCCGTGGGACCTCGCCCGCCCGGTAGGCCTCCGGCCCCCGCAACCGCGCCACCACCGGAAATCCCCGCGCCCCCTTCCCCACCCCCTCGCATCCCCGCCCCGCCGCGGCGGCGCGAACCGTGAGCGCGGCGGGTCCGGCGGACGCCGTGAACGCGGCGGGGGGAGTGGGCGTGGTGGAGGGGCCGGACGTCGGCGGGGTCGGTCCCGTCGGCGCCGCCGTACCCACCGCGGCCGCGGCCAGAGCCACGGCAGCCGCCCACCGTCGCATGCCGGTGGCCTTCCCCGCGCCACGCTCCCGCGCCCCCGACACACCGCCACGCCACCCGGACGGCCGTACGGAACCCCCCACCCGGATCAGCGCGGGAACCCCCCGTGCCAGAGTGGTCGTATGACTACTGCACCGCTGCGCGTGGCCCTGGTCGGTTTCGGTCTGGCCGGCTCCGTGTTCCACGCGCCGATGATCGCCGCCGCCGAGGGCCTGGTCCTGGACACCGTGGTCACCTCCAACCCCGAGCGGGCCGCCCAGGCCCGCGCCGAGTACCCCGACGTGCGGATCGCCGCGTCGGCCGACGAGCTGTGGCCGCGCGCCGACGAGCTGGACCTGGTGGTCGTCGCCTCCCCGAACAGGACGCACGTCCCGCTGGCCACCGAGGCACTGCGCCGCGGCCTGCACGTGGTCGTGGACAAGCCGGTCGCCGGCACCGCCGCGGAGGCCCGTGCGCTGGCCGCGCTGGCGAAGGAGCAGGGCCTGCTGCTCTCCGTGTTCCAGAACCGCCGCTGGGACGGCGACTTCCTCACCGTGCGCAAGCTGATCGAGGACGGCGCCCTCGGCGAGGTCCAGCGGTTCGAATCCCGCTTCGAGCGCTGGCGTCCGCAGCCGAAGGGCGGCTGGCGCGAGTCGGCGGACCCGGCGGAGCTCGGCGGTCTCCTGTACGACCTGGGCAGCCACGTCGTCGACCAGGCGCTGCACCTCTTCGGTCCGGCCGAGCAGGTCTACGCGGAGGTCGACACGCGCCGGCCGGGCGCGCTGATCGACGACGACGTGTTCATCGCCGTCACCCACACCGGCGGTGTCCGCTCCCACCTGTACGCCTCCGCGACCACCGCCCAGCTCGGCCCCCGTTTCCGGGTGCTCGGCTCCACCGCGGGCTACGTGAAGTACGGCCTGGACCCGCAGGAGAACGCGCTGCGCGAGGGCCTGCGTCCGGCCTCGGAGGGTGAGCGCTGGGGGTACGAGCCGGAGGGCATGTGGGGCGCGGTCGGTGCCGGTGAGTCACCGCTGACCGGCGGCGGCAAGCCGGTGTCCACCCTGCCGGGCGACTACCCGGCGTACTACCGCGCGGTGGCCGCCGCGCTGACGGGCGCCGGGGAGAACCCGGTGACGGCGCTGGAGGCGGCGGACGCCCTGGCGGTGCTGGAGGCGGCCGCCCGGTCCGCCCGTGACGGCGGGACGGTGAAGCCGGCATGACCAGGATGACTCCCGAACTCACCCCGACCGTCGAGGAACTCGAGGCTCAGGAACGCCGCCTGGTGTTCCCCCGGTTCTCCACCGAGGACGCCTGGGAGCTCGGCTCCCTGCTGGTGGCGCTGGCCCGGGAACGCCAGGCGCCCGTCGCGATCGACATCCACCGCGCGGGCCAGCAGCTGTTCCACGCGGCGCTGGAGGGCTCGGCGCCGGAGAACGACGCGTGGATCGACCGCAAGCGGCGGGTGGTGATGCGCTACGGGCACGCCTCCTTCCTGGTCGGCACCCGGTTCCGGGCCAAGGGCCGCAGCTTCGAGGAGTCGTCCCGCCTCGACCCGGACGTCTACGCGGCGCACGGCGGCTCGTTCCCGGTCCGGGTCGACGGCTCCGGGGTGATCGGCGCGGTCACCGTCTCGGGCCTCCCGCAGGCCGAGGACCACGCGCTGGTCGTCGAGGCGCTGGAGCGCTTCCTGGGCCTCGTCGTCGACTGACGGCGCGGGACCGCCGGCCGCGGCGGGAGTCGCTCGGCTCAACTGGGCTGCGGCGACGCCGGGCCGCTCGGGGCCACCGGGCAGACCGGCGCCTGCACCCGTGCCTCACCGCGCACGTCCCCCAGCGTCACGGCGGCGGTCAGCACCATGCCGGCCGCCGCGGCGGCGGCCGCGGTGACCACCGCGGACCACCGGCGCCACCGCAGCTCCGCCGCGGCGGCCTCGGCCCCCGCCCCGGCCGCGGCGCCGGGCACGACCTGGGCCGCCCCGTGGGCGAGGTCACCGGCCACACTGCCGCCGCCCCCGCCGTGCGCGGCGTCCTGCGCACCGCCCGTCCCGTACGGGCGGGGGCCGTGGGCGGCGGCCACCCCGCCATCCGCCCCGGTGCCGCCGGCCGGCCCACCTCCGGCACCGGTCCCGGTCCCGCTGCGCGCGCCGGGGACATGGGCAGCGGCGGACACGGCCGCGCCCTCGCCCCGGGCGACCCCCACCGCCGGACCGCTGCCGGTCAGGCCGGGGAAGGCCGGGAATGCCTGAGAGGCCGGGACGGCCGGAGAAGCAGGGACGGCCGGGAAGTCCTCGGAGTCCCGGAACGCCTGGGCGGCCGGAGGGATCTGGGAGTCCGGGGCAGCAGGGACAGCCGGGCAGACATGGGAAGCCTGGGAGGCCGAGAACGCCTGGGTGGCCGGAAAGGCCTGGGAGGCCGGAAAGGCCTGGGAGGCCGGAAAGGCCTGGGAAGCCGGGACGGCAGGCCCGGCCGGGCAGGCATGGGAAGCCTGGGAGGCTGGAGCCGCCGGGGAACCAGGGGCGGCCGGGAAGGCCGGAGAAGCAGGGGCAGCCGGGAACGTCTGGGAGTCCGCGGAGGCCGAAGGAGCAGGGACGGCCTGGGAGGCCGGAAGAGCCGAAAAGAAGGGGAGCGCAGGGACAGCCGGGCAGGCGTGGGAAGCCTGGGAGGCTGCAGAGGCCGGGGAAGCAGGGGCGGCCTGGGAAGCAGGGGCGGCTCGGAAGGCCGGAGACGCCTGGGCAGCCGGGAACGCCTGGGCGGTCGGGAAGGCGTCCCGCGCCGTGCCGTCCCCGGGTCGGGACACGTCACCGGGGACGACGGCGGCAGCGTCCCGCCCGGGCGGGGCGACCGACGCGCCCCCGCCGCCCGCCGGGTACGCGGACCTCACCCCCGGGCCCGTGTCCGCGACCCCACCGAACCCGCCGGCGCCGCCGCCCCCGAAGGCCCCGACGGCGCCGGGCCCCTCCGCGGCCCCGGCCGCACCGTCCCCCCGCGCCACGGCGTGCAGTTCGAGAGCCTCCTCCAGCTCCCCCTCCCCGCGTCCCAGCACCGCGTGCAGCGCGCGGATCACGTCCGGCCGTGCCAGCGTCGGCCGGGTCCGGTGGAGGTAGCGCGAAAGCATCTCCTGGCTGGTTTTCACACCCCGCTCGCCCAGCCGACGGGCCAGCGAGGACTGCGTGGCCCGCCCCGGGTCCTCCTGCCACCAACTCCGCAGCGTCGCCGCGAGCTTCAGCCGGGCAGCCGCCCCCGAGGCCACTCCGGCCTTCGCGAACTCCCCACAATTCCGCCCCGGTTCCTCACGCATTTGATGCGCCTCCCCCACGCTCCTCTGCATGAACGCTGGTCAGCCGCGTGCATAGGAGCCGATTTGTGCATGAATCAACTGACCCGCCGGAAGTATAGAACTCGCCGGAATTGCCGGGGCAGTGTTGAGGCGTCCAAGCCACCCGGTCGAGCGTCATCGGCCGGATGAAACCACCGTCGTACGCGATCCACGACGCGACCGCGACGGCAGTTCGAAAGGACCCGCATCCGTGCGCAACGCCACCGAGCAGCTCACCCCGGCCACCGAGGCCACCCCGTCCAGCAAGCCGGCCCGCCGGCGCACGGGGGCCGTCGCCGCCCTCCTCGCCACCGCCCTGGCCGGCGGCCTGATGGCCTTCGCCCCGGTCGCCTCCGCCACCCCGGCCGCGGCCGACTCCGTGTCCGCCCGGCCCGGTGACCGTCTGAGCGACCGCGAGGCGGACCGCATCCTCGACCGTGCGGGCGTGCGCCGCGTCTCGCCGGGCGACTGTCGCAACGTCAACCGCTCCCGCTGCACCAGCTACCAGGGCATCCAGGAGGACACCGTCCGCGGCCTGGTGAAGCTCAAGCGCGACAGCCGCTGCCAGGTGGTCGTCGTCAACGGCACCGAGGTGGGCAACGACCGCGACCGCCGCAGCCGCTACAGCCACGCCAACGGCCACAAGGTCGACCTGCGCGAGAACCGCTGCCTGGTCAACCACATCCGCCGCACCGCCGACCGCGTCCGCGGCACCCACGACGTCGTCTACCGCGACAACGAGCGCGGCCGCCCGTACGTCCAGTACGAGCTGGAGCGCCGCGTCCTGGACGTCACCTACTTCTGACGTCCTCCGGTCCGCAGGCGCCCGGACCCGACCCGGGTACGGCTCCCCGCCCGGGCGCCTGCTCCTCCTCCTTCCACGTCCTCCCGAGCCGTCACCGACGCGCACGCCACCCGGCGGCCCCCCGGCCGCCGGGTGGCGTGCGTCCGCGCGACCGCGGCCCGCCGACCGTGACGCTGCCGACACCGTGCCCCCACTCCGCCCGCCGCGTCGGACCCCGGCGCTACCGTGAGGACATGCGTCCCGACATGCCCGCAGAGAACGCCGTCGACCACACCGAAGAAGCGGCACGCCTGGAGCGCGCCGCCGCGCTCTACCCGCAGGACGCCGAAGCTCTGCTGCTGCGTGCCGCCGCGCACCACGAGCTGTCCGGCGACCGGCCCGCCGCCACCGCCCTCTACGACCGGCTGCTCGCCTCGCCCTCCGGTCCGGAGGACCCGCACCTGGTCCGCGCCCTGAAGGCGTCCAACCTGTGGCAGTACGACCATGTCGCCGAGGCCCGCGCCATCATCATCGGCGTGCGCGCGGCCAGGCCGGCGACGCCCGGTCCGTGGGTCGTCGTCGCGGAGGCCCTGGAGTCGCACGACGAACTGGACTCCGCCGAGGAGACGTTCACGGACGGCGCCCACCTGCTGATCGGTGACTCGCAGGAGCCCACGTCGGCGACCCGCCCCCTTCTCTACGGCCGGCACCGGGTGCGCCGGATGCTGGGCGCGGACCACGACGCCTGGGACTCGCTCGCCGACCGTCTGCACGACGCCTCGTCCGCCGTCCGCCTGGACGAGCTGCACGACCCCAAGCGGGTCTGGTCCCTCGGCTCCTCCGACCCGCGCGAGCTCGCCGCCGAGATCGCGCGGCTCCACGCCGAGCTGGGGGCCTTCCGCCGGGAGATCTCCCGGCCGTTCCCCGTCGCGGTGCTCCACTGGCCGGAGCGCGAGCTGAACGAACTGCTCGCCGCCTACCCGGAGCTGGCCGAGGAGTATCCCTCCCACTCCGCCCACGTGGCCGCCATAGAGGCCAGCCTCCGTGAGCTGGCGGCCTCCGGCACCCCGAACCTGGGCATCGTCTCGGGCACGGTCCCCTCCTACGAGGCCTTCGCCGCCTCCGAGGCGGCTTCCCCCGGTGACGCGACCCTGCTCCCGCAGTACGCCACCACCCTGGCCGCCCGGGGCCGCGCGCTCGCCTGGCCGCCGGAACCGGCCGCCCCCTGCTGGTGCGGCTCCGGCAACCCGTACACCACCTGTCACGGGCAGCACGGCTGAACGGGGCGCGGGCCGCCACACAACCAAAAACTTCATAAGTCCGTCACACAATCTTCACGCACCATAGACTCCTGCCCTCGCTGCACCCGCACGACCGAGGGGGGAATCCTCATGCGCCGTTCCACCACGCGCGCGGCCGTCCTGGCCGCCGTCTCCACCGTCTCGCTGGGCGTCCTGACCGCCGCTCCCGCGCAGGCCGCCGAGTACAGCTCCGCGCTGAAGATCCGGGGCGTCCAGTACGACGCCCCGGGCACCGACCGCAACAGCTGCGCGTCGGGCAACACCGCCCAGGAGTACCTGACGCTGAAGAACTACTCGAAGACCGCGACGATCAACCTCAGGGGATACGTCGTGAAGGACGCCGCAGGGAACAGGTTCACCTTCACGGCCTCCCACTCGCTCCAGCCCGGTGACTACGTCCGCCTGCGCGGCGGCAACGGCACGGACTCCGACGCGAAGAACGTCGTCTACCGCGGCAACTGCAACTTCATGTGGAACAACGACAAGGACACGATTTACCTGTACAAGCCGTCCGGTCCGGGTTCGGACTCCCACGCCTACAGCCGGAGCGCGCACGACGGCGACCGGAACGGGTACATCGGCTTCCACAGCTGACCGTCCTCCGGCCCTGTCACCCGCGGCCGCGCTGCCCCCCTCCGGAGGGGGGAGCGCGGCCGCCGTGCGTCCGACCCCAGGCGGTCACCCGCAGACGATCCCCTTCAGGCGATCACCCTCAGCCGTTCCGGCCATCCGAGGTCGTCGAGCCGGGCGAACAGGTCCTTGATGTCCTCCGGCCGGAGCTTCACGCACCCGTCGGAGAGGTAGTCCTCCTCCCCGTCCCACCGGCGGGGCTCGGTGTCGCCCTGGCCGCCGTCGCGGTGCATCTCCGAGTGGACGAACATCTCCGTCCTCGTCACCGTGCCCCCGGCGCACCGCATGTTCCCCAGCTGGATCCCGTACCCGCGCACCTTGCCGCCCTTGAAGCGCCGGTCCTTGAGCACGATCCGCCAGTCCCCGTCGGGCAGCCATCCCCGGCCGGCCGCGCAGTCGTCGGTGCTCCCGTCCCCCGAGCCCGCCCGGTACCGGGCCTGCCGTTCACCGTCGCGCGAAACGGTGAGCGTGGAGCGGCCCGGATCCGCCGGGTTCTTGTCGAACACCAGCGTGACCTGCGGGCGTGCCGCGGCCGAGGCCCCCGCCGTCCCCGTCACCGCCGCCGCGCCCGCTGCGGCCGCCAGCACCACCGACACCCCGCAGATCCCCCGCACCCACCGCGTCCCCGTCGCCACCGAGATCCCGCCTTCCGCTCCTCGCCTCACCGGCCGTCCGCCGCAGCATCGGCACCGCGCGGCCCATCACGGAAGGCCTGACGGGGGCAGTCACCCGGACGGCAGGAGCCCACCGTCCGTACGCGCCCCGCGCGCACGTCGCTGAGCCCCGGCCGGCGGGCGGTCTCAGCCGTGACTGGCCTCCGACCGCGGATTGGCCCGGCCCGCGGCGCCCTTGCGCCACCGCCCTCTCCCCAGGACGGAACCGGCGGCCAGCCCTGCCGCCAGACGCAGAAACTTCCCTCGTGTCATCGGCTTGGTCCTTCCACGAACGGCCCCTTCTGGATCACCCGGGCCCGTCCTCGAAGCATCAGCACAGATCAACGCCCCTCATAGACCCGTCACCGCCTATTCACCCGGACGGCCGGAGACCGCCCTCACCCCGCGCCCCGCCGCACCCCTTGTTCCCCCAGCGGTCACGCCGTGCGCACCGGGCTCGCGCGGCCTCCGCACGCCTCCCGCCACGGACCCACGGACCCACGGGCCCACGGGCCCGGGACCCCTCGAGCACGCTCGCACCCGGGCGCGAGCACCGACCTGGACACCATTAGGTAGACTGACCTACCTAATCAAGCGAGGGAGAGGGGACCCCGGTGAGCGGTACGGAGTCGGGCGCCGCGCGTCCCGGCAGGCGGCGGGGGGCCGCCCGGGAGCGGCTGCTCGCGGCCGCGGCGCGCCGCTTCTACGCGGACGGCGTGGCGGCGACGGGCATCGACACGATCACCGCCGAGGCGGGGGTGGCGAAGATGAGCCTGTACAACAACTTCGCCTCCAAGGCCGAGCTGGTGACGGCCTACCTCGACGCACGGCACGAGGAGTGGCTGGGCCTCTACCGGCAGCGCCTCCAGGAGGCGCGGGACGGCCGCGGCCGCGTGCTGGCCGTCTTCGACGCGTACGCCGATCACGCCGCCTTCGCCTACGACCGGGGCTTCCGGGGCTGCGGCCTGCTGAACGCCGCCGCCGAGCTGCCCGCCGGGGACCGGGGCCGGGAGGTGGTGCGCCGGCACAAGGAGGAGGTCGAGGACCTGCTCGCCGGGCACCTGGAGGAGTTGCTTCCCGGCCGCCCGGAGGAGGCGCGCGCGGTGGCCGAGCACCTGTCCTTCCTGCTGGAGGGCTCGATGGCCCGGGCCGGCCTGGAGGGCGCAGGGACGCGTCTGCGGCACGCCCGCGCGATGGCGGCCGGCCTGCTGGACCGGCTGTGAGGCGGCCGGCCCGCCGGGCGGCCGGTCCGGCCGGCGTGGGGGCGGCGTGCGTGCTGCTGGCGTCGGTGCTCTGGGGCACCACCGGCACGGCGGCGACCTTCGCCCCGGCGGTGGGGCCACTGGCGATCGGGGCCGTCGCCATGGGCCTCGGAGGCCTGCTGCAGGCCCTCGTGGCCGCCTCCCGCATCCGGCGGGAGGCCGTGGTCCTGCGGACCCGCACGGGTGTGGTGCTCCTCGGCGCGCTGTCGGTGGGGGTCTACCCGCTGGCCTTCTACTCCTCGATGCATCTGGCGGGCGTCGCCGTCGGCACGGTGGTGTCGATCGGCTCCGCCCCGCTCGCCTCGGCCCTGATCGAGCGTCTCGCCGACGGCCGCCGCCTCACCCGCCGTTGGACGGCCGCCGCCGCTCTCGGTCTGTCCGGCACGGTCCTGGTGTGCGCCGCCCAGGCATGGGACGCCGGGTCCGCGCACGCGGGGACCGGTGCCGCGGGCGCCGGTTCCCCGGGGGCGACCGTGCTCGGCGTGGCGCTCGGCCTGGTCGCCGGCCTCACCTACGCCCTGTACTCGTGGGCCGCCCACCGCCTGATCGGCGCGGGCGTCACCTCCGGCGCGGCCATGGGCACCGTCTTCGGCCTCGGTGGCCTGCTGCTGATGCCGGTGCTGCTGGCGACCGGCGCGCCGCTGCTGGACTCCTGGTCCAACGCGGCGGTCGGCCTCTACATGGCCCTGGTGCCGATGTTCACCGGTTACGTCCTCTTCGGCTGGGGCCTGGCCCACGTCCCGGCGAGCACCGCGACCACCCTCTCCCTGCTGGAACCCGCCGTCGCGGCGGTCCTCGCCGTCCTGGTCGTCGGCGAGCGCCTGCCCTTGCCGGGCTGGGCCGGCATCACCCTGGTCGTCGCCTGCCTCGCCGTCCTCACCGCACCCGGCCGCCGGCCCCGCGGGCCGCGACCGCCCGCCGCCCCGGACACCACCGCCCCGGACACCACCGCCCCGGACAGCGCCACCCCGGACACCGCCGCCGCGCCGGCCGACGGCGCGGTGCTCGCGGGGGCCCGCGAGGCACCGTGACTGCGTGACACCCCGGCCCCGAGGGCGGGCGCGGCCTCGGCGGCCCCGGGGTGAACGGGCGCGCGGGCGGGGGCGCACCCGGTGGAGGTGAGCGCCCCCTGCTGGGTCCGATGGGTGAACGGAGGGCGCGACACGGGGCCGGCGGCGTACCCGCACGGCTCGCGGCTGGTGGCATGAGGGCACCGGACGCGATCACCCGCCCGACCGTTCCGCGTCCGGGGACCGAACCCTGAGGAGGAACCATGCGCGTTCGCCGCGCCACCGCCACCGTTCTGGCCGCCTTCGCCCTCGCCGCCGCCGGCCTCGGCGCCGGGACCGCCGTCGCCGGCAACGACGACGACCACTCGCCGAACATCTTCTCCGGCACCCAGTGGACCTCCGAGGAGGGCAACTACGGCACCGCCAACGCCGGTCACGACGACTGACGGCCGCGCCGCGTCGTCACCGACGGCGCTGACGTCAGGCCCACTCCCCGCCCCGCACCCCCGCGGCCACGCGTCCGGCGACGCGACGGTACCGGGGGTGCGGCGCGTCACGGCGGGGTCCGCGCCGCACGTCGGCTCGCGGTGCGGGAGACGGGTGCTGAAGGTGTCGTGGGCGCGTCGGAGGCGTCGGTGAGAGGGGCGAACCGTGGACGAGCGAGCGGCGGCGGCGCTGGAATGGGTGCGCCTGATCGAGGAGAGCCACACCGTCACCCTGGATCAGCTGCCCCAGCTGATCACACGGCACGCGACCGCCGCCGGGCTGCACGACACGGCCGTGTTCCTCGTGGACCTGCGCGAGAAGGTGCTCCGCCAGCTCACCGGCGAGGGGCCGGACGCCGGCCACCGCGGGCAGTTGTTCACCATCCACGGCAGTCTGCCCGGCCAGGCCTACCAGCGCGTCGACGTCCTGCCGGAACGGCTCGCGCCCACGGAGACCGGCCGGCGGCGCTGGTGGGTGGCGATCACCGACGGGGTGGAGCGGCTGGGCGTGCTGCGGAGCGACACCGACACCGACGGCGAGCACGTTCGGGAGACCCTGCGCGATCTCGCGTCGACGACGGCCCTGCTGCTGCTCAGCAAGCGCTCCTACAGCGACTCCTACGCCCGGCTGACCCGCACCGAGCCGATGAACGTCGCGGCCGAGATGCAGTGGAATCTCACGCCGCCCCCGGCGTACGCCGGGCACGAGGTGACCGTGGGCGCCGCGGTGGAGCCCGCCTACCACGTCGGCGGGGACGCCTTCGACTACGCCGTGGCCGACGGCACGCTCCACCTGAGCATCTTCGACGCGATGGGCCACGACACCACCGCGGGTATCACCGCCAACGTCGCGGTGGCGGCCTGCCGCAACGCGCGCCGCCAGGGCGCGTCCCTCGTCGAGACCAGCCGCCACGTGGAGAACACGCTGGTGCGGGAGTTCAGCACCAGCCGCTACGTCACCGGCATCATCGCCGAGCTGCGGATGAACACGGGTCGGCTGACCTGGATCAACCGCGGTCACCACCTGCCGATCCTGTTGCGGGGCAACCGGTGGACCACCGAGCTGAGCTGCCCGCCGGCCGGCCCCATGGGCACCGACCTAGGGCTTCCGGTGACCGAGTGCACCGAGCAGCTGGAGCCCGGCGACCGTGTGCTGCTCTACACCGACGGCATCGTGGAAGCGCGCAGGCCCGGCGGCGAGGAGTTCGGCCTGGACCGGTTCGTCGAGTTCATCCTGCGCCACCACTCCGGCGAGCTCACCCTGCACGAGACGCTCCGCCGGCTGATGGCCGCCGTGACGGAGCACCACGGCGGGGTCCTCGCGGACGACGCCACGGTGCTGCTCACCGAGTGGCGCGGAGGACACCAGGACAAGCTCACACCGTGAACCCGGCACCTTCCGGGGGAGGGACGACGGGCCCGGTGACGCGGCGTGCGCCGTACCGCTTCGCCCGTTCGGCCCAGCACGCAGGACATCACCCGTTCCGCCCAGCGCGGATGCCGCCGTCCGCGTGTCCGCCGGATGATGGACGCACCTCAGCCTCAGCCCCTGCGAGAACCGCGAGGAAGCGAGAGCGCCCATGTCACCGAAGCGCGTACGCGGCCCGTCCACCCGCCGCACCGCCGTGATCGCCGCAGCGGGGGTCACCGTCGGCGCCACCGCCGCCGCCCTCTGGCCCTCCGACCCGGCCGCGGCCGCCGGCCCGACCGCCCCGGCCTGTGTGCGGCAGTACGTCAACCCGACCCCCGCGGGCTTCGACGTCCACCTCACCAACGACTGCGCGAGGACGGCGCGGGTCCGCGTCGTCGTGGACAACGCGGGCGACAGCCCCTGCTTCCGGCTGGCGCCGAAGGACTCCGTGATCCACACGCACGAGTCGATCACCGGCGCCTACGAGCGCACGGTCACCTGCTGACCGGCGGCCCGCCGCGGTGTCGCCCGGACGGCCCCACGGGCGTGCGGCGGGCGGCGGCCCCTGGTGGGATCGACACGTCGGCCCCGCGCCGCACAGGCCAGAGCCGTGCGGGGCCGACGGCGGCCCGCTTCCCGGCACGAGGCCCGCTTCCCGGCCACGGGACCCGCTTCCCGGCAGGGGCACAACACGAAGGACCGGCACCCGCGAACGCGGGTGCCGGTCCTGTGCGCGCCGGTGAGTCGGCCGGCGGGCCGGGTGATCACGATTCCTGGCGCCACCTTCGGGGTCGCCAGGAGACGCGGGTGAGCCCGGTCAGAACTTGCCGGACGTGGCGGCCGGGACGTCGGCCGCCTCGGTCCGCGACTGCGAAGGCAGGAACGACGCGGCGTCCTCGGCGACGGGCTCGGGCGCGGGCGCGACGTAGCCCTTGAACGCCTCGGGCACGATCACGCCGACCGTGTTCGCCGGGGCGGGGCTCAGCTCGGCCATCACCCGGTCGAAGTCCTTGGTGGAGAGCCAGAACTTGTACATGATCACGAGCTCGAAGGCCAGCATCAGTGCCGCGGCGACGGCGGTGGTCCACAGGAGCTGACCGATCAGCGGGCCCACGATGAAGACGAACATCTGGAACTCGATGCCGCTGACCAGGTGCGGCCGCACGCGGCGGTTCAGCAGCGCGGTGCGGACCCGGGTGTACCAGGGGAACTTGGTGCGGAACTCGGTGTGCAGGTCGATGACCTTGCGGTCGGGGGCTTCCTGGGCCGCCCGCAGCTGCTCCTCGGAGCGGTCGGCGTCGTCGCCGTCGCTCTCGGTCTCGCTGTCGCGGAGCAGGTCCTCCATGAACACGACGCCCGCGTCCACCGCGGACTCGCCGTCGGCCGCCGGCCCGTTCCCGGAAGCCGGGTCCGTGACGACGCCCGCCTCCATCGCGGCGGCCATCTCCTGCGCACGGCGGGCCCGCATCGCCTTCTTGATCTTGCTCCGCATGCCCGCGCGCATCTTGTAGATCTGGAGCGCGTCGAGGTACCGGAGGCTGTCCAGGAAGACGATCACCAGGCCCGCGAGGAGGAATATCCCCTCACCGGTGCGCAGGTACTGCCCGCCCATCAGGCCGACCGCGCAGAACAGCACGCGGACCCGGTCGAAGACGTAGTCCAGCCAGCCGCCGAACAGGGAGCCGTTGTTCTTGAGCCGGGCCAGCTTCCCGTCGACGCAGTCGAGCACGAAGCTGAAGTGGTAGAGCACCGCGCCGATGATCAGCGACACCGGGTCGGCCGCCAGGAAGAACCCGGCCGAGACCAGACCGAAGATCAGCGCGGCCCAGGTCACCCCGTTGGGCGTGATGAACCGGAACCTGGCCAGCACCAGGAGCATCCGGGTGGCCAGAGGATCGACGAGAAACACCGTCCACCAGGCGTCACGCTTCTTGCAGGTGAGCTGCTGAACAGCTTTGAGGGAAAGTTGACTCATGGCTCCTCGTCACACGGGATGCTTTTCCGATTGGCTACTGCCCTCGCCGTCGGCCACCCCGACGACCGCCCCCGCGACGGCGGCATCGTGATCACAGGCTTAGGGAAATCGGACTTGTAACTATCAGACGCTCGTCTCCACCGGAAGTTTGCCCTCCATTTGGGTGTCGTTCATCACAGTTCTGCCGTACAACCCGGCCGCGCCCGGCTCAGTCGCCGCGCGGCAGAGATCGTTCGACGAGTGCGACGGTGGCGCGGGGGTCGTCGACCTCCACCACGAGACGGTCGTAGGTCTCCGCGTCCGCGAGCTCGACGACGACCGCCTTCTCGGGGTTCTTCACGTCCCAGAACAGCCACTCGCCCTGCCGGCGGAAGCGTCCCGCGGTCACCACGCCGGGCATGTGGGTCCCGGCCACGCGGATGCCCTTCGACTCGCGCGCGATGCCGGGGTCGTGGGTGGCACCGCGCACGTTGCCGAGCGGGACCTCCAGGCGGCTCTTGAGCGCCCAGAGCTTGTCGAGGCCCTGGATCTCGACGATCAGCAGGTTCCGCTCGTTGTCGATGGATATCAGGGCCATGTCAGTACTCCTTGGGGTCGGCCGGCCGGGCGCGCAGACGCAGGCGGGCACCGAGAACGGTGGAGGCGAGCTGAGGCGCGGCGTCGCCGTGGGTGGGGCGCAGGGCGTCCTCCAGGGCGGTGACACCCTCCGCGACCAGCGCGGCCACCTCGGGGTCGTGAGGCGCGCGCTCGGTGGCGGCGAGCAGGAGCAGCCCTGCGGCCGGGCCGTCGTCGAACGAGGCGATCGCCGCCGCGAGCGCCTGCTCGGGTCCGGTGACCGAGGCGATGGCCTCGGTGGTCGGCCGGATCTCCTGGGCGAGGTGGGCGCGCAGAGCGGTCAGATGCAGGCTCCGCTTCGATCCGAACACCTTGTAGAGGCTGCCCCGGTGCACGCCGGTGGCGGACACCAGGTCGTCCACCGAGGTGCCCTCGAAGCCGTGCGTGGCGAACAGGACGGCGGCGGCCGCGACGGCCTGGTCGGCGTCGAAGGCCCGTGGTCTTCCCATGCCGGTGATCGTACGCAGTTCGAGAACGATCAGTCAAGAACGATCGTTCTTTTATGGCGCGCCGCCCGGCTCAGGGATGCAGGACGATCTTCCCCACGTGTCCCCGGCGGGCCAGTTCCTCCTGTGCCAGCGCGGCCTCCTCCAGCGGGTAGGTCGCGGCGATCACGGGCTGCACCTCGGCCTTGCGCGCCATCTCCATCAGCAGGTCGAAGTGCCTGGGCGTGTGCATCGCGGAGCCGATCACCTGCGCGTTGTGCAGGTAGAGACGGCGCACGTCGAAGGCGACGTCGTACCCGCCGAGCGCGCCGGCGACGACCCACCGGCCCCCTTCGCGCAGCCACGGCAGCCCCTCGCTCAGCAGGTCCCCGGCGACGACGTCCAGCGCGACGTCGACACCGTCCGGGGCGACCACGCGCACCTGCTCGTCGATGTCCCGGCCGCGGTCGATGACCTCGTGCGCGCCCGCCTCACGCACCAGGCTCATCTTGGAACCCCGGCTGACGGCGAGCACCCGCGCGCCCCGCGCCCGCGCGATCTGCACCAGCGCGAGACCGACACCGCCGGACGCCCCCGACACCAGGACGGTCTCCCCCCGCCGGAGCCGCCCGCGCTCGATCATGCCCAGCGCCGTGCCGTAGGCGGTGGGCAGGGCCGCGAGCTGGGCGTCGGTGAGCGGGGAGTCCGTCACGTCGTGCGCCCGCTCCACCCGGGCCGTCACGTACTCGGCGTAACCGCCGTCGCGCTCGCTCCCCATCAGGCCCACCGGGTACGCGTCCGGCCCGTCGGTGTCGTAGATCGCCGGGTCGACGACCACCCGGCGTCCGAGCAGCCCCGCGTCCGCCTCGGACCCGACCGCCACCACCCGGCCGGCCACGTCCGCCCCCTGGATGCGCGGGAAGTCGATCGGCCCCCGCCACCCCGAGAGCGCCCTCGGGTCCCCCGGGCGGCCGTAGGCGCCGTCCCGGGTCCACAGGTCGGTGTTGTTCAGCGCCACCGCGCTGACCTGGATCAGCAGTTCCCCCGCGCGTGGGGTCGGCACGGCCACCTCCGCCGGCACGAGGACCTCCGGCCCTCCGTGCGCGGTCAGCCGCACGGCACGCATCATCTCGGACACTCCCATGCCGTCTGCGTACCGTGCATCGCCGACCGGAAACCCCGCACCACGCGCCGCCCGGACACCGCTCGGACACCGCTCGGACACCGCCCGGCCCCGGCGTACCGCCGAGAGCCGGGGGCGCCCGGGGCCCGACCCGCGACGAAATGCCGTTGCCACCCGGCGCCGGGGGCGGCACAGTCCCTTTCCCACCCCGACACCCGGCGAGAGGGCCCCACGGATGGACGAGCGCGCCGTGATCCTGAACGAGACGACCCAAGGGATGCGCCCGCTTCACGAGGGCCTCGCGTGGTTCGAAGGCCTGGACGAGAGCGAACAGACCCTCGCGCTGCGAGACCTCGGCCAGTTCTGTCACCAGGCCCGTCCCACCGGGGAAGAGACCCGGGAGGCCATACGGCGCTCAGGGCTCCGGCCGAGCCACACGCCCTGCGTGATGATCATGCGAGGCCGGGTCTAGCAGCGACTGGGAGCCATCGCCGGGCTGCGGCCGCGGCACGAGCGGATCAAGGCATTCCGTCTGCTCGTCCAGGTCCTGGCCGTCGCCGATGCGCGGCGCCGACGGAAGACCTGCGCCGACGGGTGCGGTCACGCGTGGCACCGGCTGAAGCCCCGGCCGGAGGCCGACGCGCCGCCCGCCCGACACCGCCCGGCCCCCGCGGTGGGCGGGCGGTCGTCCTGGGGTGGCTGCCCTGTGGCTACAGTGCGGTCCTGCCGTGCAGGTGTTCGAGACAAGGGGTGGTGGCCATGATCCGGTACCGGATCGAGCAGATCGGGGACCTTCCGCCTGCCTTCGCGGCGGCGCTCGGAGTGTTGCTGCTGCTGCTCATCGCCGGTCTGGTGGGGGCGCTCCTGTGGCTGCCGGACTCCTCGAAACTGAGGAGCCCGGCCGCCCGCGAGCGGGCGCGGCGACGCGCGGAGAGCCGGAAGCGGCAGAAGGCGCTGCGCCGGCGGCGGGAGGCCCTGCAGCGGAAGGCACGCGGGCGCGGGGACACGTGACCGGACCGGCGCGCGGCGCGGCCGGCGGTGCATGGCCGGTTCGGGCCGTGGCCTCCGGGGGGTTCCGGCGTTGGACCGGGGGGCGGGCACGGCATGGACGCGGCCGGCCCACCATCCGCTCGACGAGGCGAAGGGCTGCTGGGCTGTGACGGATCTCGCGGACACGATCGAATCGATGCGCCAGCTCACCACCGTGTGGCGCGCCATGGTGCTCGACCGCACCCCGGAAGCGGACGTGCGGGACCTCCCCGGCGTCGCCGTCCGCTGGGCCGACTGCCGGTTCCCCTTCTGGAACGCCGTCACCCTCACCGAGGACGGCGTGGACGTGCCGCTCCTCGACGCACGCCTGCGGCAGGCGGCGGACGTGATGCGCGCGAAGCGGCAGCCGGGCTTCCTCTGGCTCTTCGAGGGCCTGCTCGGCGAGGACGCCCGGGCGGAGCTGCCCGCGGCGGCGGAACGGGCGGGCCTGGAGTACGCCTTCCCCGGCACCGGGATGGCCGGCGACCTGCTGCCCGTGCCGGAGCCGCGCCACCCCGACCTCACCTTCGTCCGCGTGACCACCGACGACCACCTGCGCGACTACGCCGACCTCAACTCGCTGGCGTACGGCTTCGATCCGGCCGCCGGCCGGGACGGCCTCGCGGGTTCCCCGCTGTGGAAGAGCGAGGTGTTCGCCTTCCTCGGCCTGCGCGACGGCGTGCCGGTGACCTGTGCCGCGGCGGTCGAGGCGGACGGCCGGCTGTTCGTCGCCCTGGTGGCCACGGATCCGGGCCACCAGCGCCGCGGCTACGGCGAGGCGGTCACCCGCCGGGCCCTCCACGAGGGCGCCCGCGCCACCGGCCTCACCCGCGCCACCCTGCACGCCACCGAGGCGGGCGCGCCGGTGTACCCGCGCATCGGTTTCGTGCCGAACTCCCCGATGCGGTTCTACGGGCTCAGGCCCTGAGCGTCAGACCGCCCGCCGCCGCTCCCGCGGCTGCCGCCGCTCCCGCAACTCCTCCAGCAGCGGCGGATTGACGACGCCGACGATGGCCTCGATGTCACGCTCGTCCGCCGCGGCCCACAGGACGTCGCGCGCCGCCCGGTACTTCGCGGCCAGGCGGACCCGCTTCTCCTCCGGGAGCCGCTCCGCGCGGTCGGTCCGGCTGTTGTGGGCGTTGTCCGCGATCTTCACCAGGGTGGCATCCCGGTCGGTGGCGATGCGGCGGATCTTCTCCTCGTAGGGCACGCCCGGCAGGTTGGTCACCGCCTCGACGGCCGCGACGACGCGCGGCGGGACTCCCGCGGCACGCAGCCGCTCGGCGGTCCAGGCGGTGTCCTCGACGACGTCGTGCAGCAGCCCCGCCATGACCAGGTCGTCCCCGAACGCCGCCAGCCCGGCGGCCACGGCCCGGACGTGTTCCACGTACGGCACGCCGGTCTTGTCGGTCTGCCCGGCGTGGGCCGCGGACGCGAGCGCGTCGACTTCGCTGACGGTCTTCACGTGACCCCCTCCTCCGGCGGCCGCCTCGGGCTCCGGCCCGGCTCCGGCGGCCGGCTCAGGCCTGCCGGGTACATTCTCCCCCGCCTTGCGGCGCCCTCCGGGCGGTGACCGGCGGTGGGCGCCGTACGGTTCCCGCGGGACCGCCCCGCCGCACCGGGGGGGGCGTCCGGCCGGCGGTGTCAGCTCGCGGCGTCCGCCGAGGTGCGGGCGAACCAGGTGCGCGTCTCGTCCGCGGAGAGGACACGGGTCAGCTCCGCCGCTCCCGGCAGGTGGGGGAAGAACCGGTCGGCGTTCCAACTCCGCCGGTACGTCGGCTCGTCCAGCACGAGCAGACGGCGTCCCTCGACCACGGGTATGTCGTCGGGCAGCCCCTCGTTCCAGATCCGCTCGCCGTCCGGAGCGAGGAGCTCGAAGGCCCCGGTCGCCACGACGTCGGTGCGGCCCTGGGCGGGCGCGGGGTCCGTGGCCAGGAGGACGCTCTCGGCCGACGGGGCGTCACCGGGTACGTGACCGCCGCCGACGAGGACGTGGGCGAGCAGGGTGTGCAACTGGAAGTTGTCCCCGATCCCGCCGATGCGCACCTCGAACCCGCGCCCGGTGGGCCGGTGCAGCACGATCAAGGGCTCGTCGTCCAGCACCGCCAGCGCGTACACCAGGCACTTGAGGTCGTGCGACTCCAGCGCCGCCAGGTCGCGCGCGACGGGAAGGAGCGCGGCCGCGTACCGGCGGCGCACCTCCGCGCTGCGGCACAGCACGGCCAGCGCGGGCGGCTGCCAGCCGTCCGTGGAGCACCAGGCGAGTGCCAGTCGCAGGGCCTCGTACTCGTCGTCGCCGAGGCGCGCGAGGAGCGCGTCGTCGATCATCTTCTCGTCGGGCTCGGGCAGTTGGTCCTCGACGCCGCCGGCGGCCGTCCAGCGGCGCGCGAACTCCGTCGCGTCGAGCAGGTCCCGCCGCACGGCGTCGAGGATCGGCCCCGCGCAGGCCAGCGGGTCGGCGCCGCGCTCGACGCAGTAACCGGCCGCGTTCGCCAGGTACGGCCGGGGACCGACGGGCGGGAACGACGGCAGCAGCGCGGCCAGCCGCGGTCCGGCCGGGACGAGTTCGTCGTCCGGCGCCTGCTGCAGGGCGCGCATCACGGCGGCGAACGTCTTCTCGGTGCGGGCGCCGTCGCGGGCCTCGACGGCCTGCTCCAGCTCGGTCACGAGTGCGTCGAGGCCTGCCGGCTTCTGTCTTCTGCTGAACATCACCGGCACACCGTAGACGCACGGGCCGACAAGGAACGGCGAGGGGACCGGGCAGGCGGAGGCGGGGGACCGGCAGGGGGGCGGGTGGCCGACAGGAGGGGGCAGGGGACCGGCAGGGGGGCGGCGGGCGAGGGCTCCACTGCCGTGCGCGGTGAGTGACCGACGGCCGGTCACCCGGCGCGACGCACCGGGCCACGGCCTCCGGCCCCGAAGCGGCCCCGAGACGGGCCCGAGGCATCGGGCGGGGCGCCACGACACGGGTGGTCGCGGCGCCCCGCCGCGTTCCTACCCCTCGGCCGGCCCCTCGGTGCGGGGGTGCGCCGGGAGCCGCCCGTCCCCGGCGCCGCCGCCCCCGTCACCCTCCGAACCGGGTGAGGGCGAGCGGCGCCCCGGGCCCCCGCTCAGCAGGGCGCGGATCCGGTCCTCGAACCCCGGCCCGGGGACCGGCAGGTCGAACGCCGGGTGCCGGGCGTGTCCCGGGGCGACGGCGTCCGGGATGAACTCCAGCAGCGCCTCCACCACCGCGTCCCGTGACCGCTCCTCCAACTGGGGCCGGAGCCCCGCGAGGAGGTCCAGCATCGCGGGGAACGTCACGTCGAAGGCGAGGCGGACGCCCTGCGGCCGTCCGGCCACGCCGGCCCACCGCTCGACGCGGCTGCGGTCCAGCCACCACTCGGCGGCGTCCCGGTCCCCGTACTTCCGGTGCTGGAGGTGGAGGCAGTACGGCGACAGCTCGTCCTCCGCCCCGGCGGCGTACTGCCACCAGGCGCGCGCGCCGTCCTCGTCGTCGGCCAGTTGCAGGACGCAGCCGACGAGCCGGGCGCCGAGCGGCTCGGGAAGCCGGTCGGTGAGGAAGGACCGGAGCGCGGTGTGCGCGTAGCGCACCAGCAACAGCTCGCACAGCACCTCCAGTTGGCCGTCCGCCCGCCTCTCCCCCGGGTCCCGCGCCGGGTCCGCGGCCCGGGGTCTGCCCGGCCCACCGCCGACGGGGACGATGTCCGGCGGCACAGGGTCCCCGTCCGGTATCCGGGCTCCCGCGAGCAACTGCTGGACACGGCTCATGTCGTCATCCCTCCCAGGGTGGTTCTGAGGTGCGGGGCATGCTCCAGGTGTTCCTGGGCCTGCCGGTCCCACAGGCCGACCATGCCGGGATCGGTCCCGAGCACGTCCGCCGTCTTCTCGGCGCTCCGGCCCAGCACGTAGCGCAGGATCAGCACGTCCGCGTGGTGGGGGGCGAGCTCGCGCATCGCCCTGAAGAGATCCGTCTGTTCGGTCAGCCGGACGAACGCGTCCCGCGGGTCGGGCAGATCCGGCAGATCCGGCAGGTCCGGCAGATCCGCCGGCTCCAGCGGGTCGCAGCCCCAGCGGACGGACACCGTCCGCGACGCGGCGACACCGTGCGCCGTCGACGGGTCGGCCCATGCCATGACCAGCTCACGCAGCACCGCCCAGACGTGGCCGGCGACGCTGGCGCTGGAGAACACGACGTCCATGCGCGCCCACACCACGGTCAGCGCCTGCTGCACGACCCCGTCGGCGACGTCCGGCCGCAGGTAGACGCGGGCATAGGCGCGGTACGTCGCGCCGTGCAGGTCCCGCAGCCCTTCCAGGGCCCGCGGCAGCGGGGCGCGCCAGTCGTCCTCCACCCCCGCGTTCCGCTCGATCCACTCCTCCTTCTTGCGCGCCTCCCGCGCCCCGGCGAGCCACAGGCGGCACATCGGCGCGAGCGGCAGCCCCAGGGCGGTGGCCACGGCCCTGGTGATCTCCCAGCGCGGATACTTCCCGCCGTAGCCCCGGAGCAGCTCGGAGATCTTGGACCTGACGAAGTTGCAGTC
Source organism: Streptomyces abyssomicinicus (assembly GCF_008974245.1). Classification (GTDB taxonomy): domain Bacteria; phylum Actinomycetota; class Actinomycetes; order Streptomycetales; family Streptomycetaceae; genus Streptomyces; species Streptomyces abyssomicinicus. Next base: position 112,550 of record NZ_BBZI01000013.1, read on the forward strand.
GCCGCTGAGCTGGTCGATGGTGTGCCCGTCGCGCTGGTAGCGGTCGCGCAGGACGGACAGCAGGATCAGGTGGGTGCCGACGACACGCGGATCGACCTCACTGGGCCTGCGGCCCCGCTTGCGGGCTTTCGCGGGCTCGTCGGCGTCCTGTACCGGGGATCTGTTCAACAGGGCTGCTCCTTGTTCCGCTCGGGCTCCGCGCCCGGCTCCGGCCCCCCGGCCTCTCCCGCCCGCCCCACCGCGCGCCGGGCGTCGCCCCTCGCGGCGCGCCTCGTCCCCGCGAGCTCGCGCCTCGTCCCCGCGAGTTGCAGCAGGGCGGGCACCACCGCGGGGACCACCGCCGCCGCCACGGCGGCGTGATCCATCAGGACCATCGCCGTGCTCCACGCGAACGTGGCCACCAGCACGACGTACGGCCAGACTTGCCTTGCGGACATCGCTCACATCCGAAATCGTGCAGACAGATGAATCCGCCTCCGCCGACCGAACACGCCTTCGGCGGTGACGGGTAGTCAGCATGGTGGGTGAGCGGATGATCACGCAATGTGATCATGGGTTCGGGGAACATTACGCCCGCGCACGCCCCTCCGCCGCCGTCCCTCCGCCGTCCCTCCGCCGTCCTTCCGCCGCACTTCCGGCTCCTCGGACCGGCCCCGCACGGCCCTCGTCCGACCCGCCCCCAGGCGGCGTCCGACCCGCCCCGCACGGCCCGCCCCGCACGCCCGTCCCACGTGGCCTGTATCGCACGCCCGCCGCCGGACCCGGATGCCGAAGGCCCGAGGGTTGGGTAAGCCCCGAACGGCGGTCGAGGAGAACCGCACGGTGGTGGAGGAGACCTGTTCTGGCACGGGAGGAGCGCGGGATGGAGCCGCTGGCGGCCGGGGACCCGACGCGGGTGCGTGATGTCGTGTTACGCGGCCGGCTGGGTGCCGGAGGTATGGGAGAGGTGTTCCTGGGCCGGTCGCCGGGTGGGCGCGCGGTGGCGGTGAAGGTGGTGCACCCGCATCTCGCCCGGCAGGCGGACTTCCGGAGCCGGTTCCGGCGGGAGGTCACGGCCGCGCGGACCGTCAGCGGCGCGTTCACCGCCGCGGTCGTGGCGGCCGGTCCGGACGACGACCCGCCGTGGATCGCGACGGTCTACGTGCCCGGGCCCTCCCTGGCCGAGGCCGTGGCCGCCTGCGGGCCGCTGCCGGAGGACTCGTTGTGGCCGCTGGCTGCCGGTCTGGTCGAGGCGTTGCAGGCGATCCACGCGGAAGGACTGCTGCACCGCGACCTCAAGCCGTCGAACGTCCTGCTGGCCGCGGACGGTCCGCGGGTGATCGACTTCGGCATCGCCCTCGCGATGGACGCCACCGTGCTGACCGAGGCCGGCGTGGCCATCGGCACACCCGGCTTCATGTCCCCGGAGCAGGCCGAGGGCGGCCGGGTCGGGCCGGCCGGTGACGTCTTCGCCCTCGGCGCCGTGCTCGCGTTCGCCGCCACCGGCAGCGAGCCTTTCGGCCAGGGTCCGCCCCTGGCGGTCCTGCACCGGGTCGTCACCGCCGAGCCCCGGCTGGACGGCCTGTCGGACCGGCTGCGCGCCCTGGTCCTCGCGTGCCTGGCGAAGGACCCCGACGACCGGCCCACCCCCGCCCAGCTTCTCGGGCGGATCGCCGCGCACTGGGAGCCGCCCGAGGTGTTCCCTCCCGCGTCTCCGTGGCCCGAGGCCGTGACCAGCCTCATCCGGACGCACGCCGCGCCCACGACACCCGTGGCCCCGGCCGCACCAGGCCCCGGGGCACCCGGGGCACCCGCCGAGCCCGGGACGCCCGCCGCGGGTGACGAGGGCGCCATGCCCGCCACGCCCGCCACGCCCGCCACGGCGTGGTACACCGAGCACGGCAGCCCTCCGCCGCCCCCGCCTCTGTCCCACCACTTCGCGGCCACGGCCACCGCTCCCCCGCCCCACCCCCCGACGCGGCCGGACGAGGGGCCCCCGGACCCGGGCCGGCCGGCCCGCCCCGCGGCCGCGCACTCGTCGCACACGCCGAGGGCCGACCGTCGCCGCGCCGTGGGACGCCGCCACTGGCGCGCCCTCCGGCTCAGACGGTCGGGCGCGTACGCCGAGGCCGCGCTCCTGCTGGCCGACGTCGTCGCCGACCGCACGCGCGTCCAGGGGTCCGACCACCCCGACACCCTGAACGCCCGCAAGCACCACGCCCTGACCCTGTGGGAGCTGGGACAGGCGGCGGAGGCCGCGCGCCTGCTGGGCGACCTGGTCTCGGACCTCACCCGACTGCGCGGCCCCGACGACCGGGACACCCTGAACGTCCGTCAGTACCACGCCCGGGTCCTCGCGGACGCGGGCGAGCACGCGGAGGCCGCGCGCCTGCTGGCCGACCTCGTCCCGGACTTCGTCCGCCGACGCGGTCCGGACCACCGGGACACCCTCGACACCCGACACCTCCACTGCGTCAGCCTCGGAGACGCGGGACGACACGCCGAATCCGCGAGCCTGCTGGCCGTCCTGGTCGCGGACCGGGTCCGCGTGGACGGCCCCGTCCACGAGAAGACGATGCGCGCCCGCCACTTCCACGGCTGGAACCTCGGCAAGGCGGGCGAGCACGCCGTGGCCGCACGCGTGCTGGCCGAACTCATCCCGGACCGGACCCGCCGACTGGGGTCCGACCACCCCGACACCCTGGCCACCCGCCAGGCCCACGCGTGGAACCTCGGGGAGTCGGGGCAGCACGCCGAGGCCGCGCGGCTGCTGGCCGGGATCGTCGCGGACCGCACGCGCGTCCAGGGGCCCGACCATCCCGACACCCTGTACGCCCGCTCCTGCCACGCCTCGCAGATCGGAGGAACCGGCGACCACACGGAGTCGGCCCGCCTGCACGCCGCCCTGACCCCCGACCGGGCACGCGTCCTGGGACCCGACCACTGGGAAACGCTGCTCACCCGCCACCACCACGCCTGGGAACTCCACCGCGCGGGAGAGCACCCGGAGGCGGCACGCCTGTACGCCGGGATCGCCGTCGACTCGGCGCGCGCCCTCGGCCCCGACGACCCCGACACGCTGTCGGCCCGCAGCCTGCACGCCTCCAGCCTGGGATATTCGGGCGAGCACGCGGAGGCGGCGCGACTGCTGGCCGAGGTCCGCGCCGACCGGGAACGCGTCCTGGGACCCGACCACCCCGACACCCTGAACACGCCCACCGGTGCGTGGTTCGACGGCCAGGACGATCGGGACGGCCACGGCGGCCAGGACGACCAAGGCGGTTAGCGGGACCGGGGCGGTCGGCGGGGCGGGGCGGTCGGCAGGCCGGGGCGGTCGGCGGGGCCCGGCTGCGAGGACGTCGCGGGCACCGAGGGTGGGCGATGGGTCAGGTAGCCGCCCGGGCCGCGGCCCCCCGCAGCAGAGCCCGCAGCTCGGCCACCCGTCCCGCCGGATCAGGGACGACCGGACCCGCTTCCCGCCCGACCTCGACGGGCGCCGCCACGTGCGGAGGCTCGAGCGGAGGCAAGGCCGCGGGCGGAAGCACGGGTGCGGGCAGAGGCACGGGTACGGGCACCCCACCCGGCAGCTCGGCATCCGCCCCGCGATCCGTCGCGCGATCGGTCACGACCCCGGTGGCACAGTCGATCGCGAAGTACTCGACGCCCCCCACCGCGCAGCCGGTGCAGATCCCCGTCTCCTGCCCGTCGGGGAGAAGGCCGCCGCACCCAGGGCTGCCGCACTCGGCGTAGCTCTTCCACCGCCGCCGGGCAGCGGGCAGCTTGCGCTCCAGGCGGTCGGCGAGCAGACGCCCCACGCTGTAGACCTTGCCCGGCAGGCCCTGCGTCAGCGCGTCGGTGATCTCGACGACGGTGGCACCGCGCACCAGCCACCGGCACACGGCGGGCACCAGCTCGCGGACCTGCCGTTCACCGAGCCGCAGCCGGGCGCTCCACCGCTTCGAGCCGCCTCAGTACCCGCGCGGCCTCCACCTCGTGCGCCGCCCGGGCCGTATCGTCCTCCTCCACCCCGCTCGGGCCCCACCGCTCGCCCGCCCCTCCCTCCCCGCCACCCACGACGGCCTTCGCCGCGCCCTCGACGTCCGCCGCCGCCCGCCCGGTCCCCCGGTCCGTCTGCCCGCGGTCCCGCTTCCCCCGGTCCCGTCGCCGCCGGCGGATCAGGGAGGGCTTTTCCCCGTCCTTCCCCCGTTCCTTTCCCGCGCAAGGGGACGTGCCCGCGTTCCCGGCGCCCACGTCACCGGTACCCGGACGGGTGGCAACCGGCAGCCCGGCCGCCGGGGCCGGCCCGCCCGCCGGGCTCACGGCCACCGCCCCGGCGAGGCCAGGCAGCTCGTACACGTCCACCCGGGAGAGGATCCGCCCGGTCTCGCCGTCACGGCGCGTACTCGTCACCCAGTACCCGAGCTTCCGCAGCTCCGCGACCGCCTTGGCGACGGCGCCCCTGCCCTGCGGGTAGTCGTCGCTCAGGGTCCGGACGTTCTCCCCGATGCCGTTCGGGAGGGACAGGATCAACGCGAGGATGCCACGCGCGGTGTGGGATAGCCGCCGGTCCTGGATGGCCTGGTTGGCGATGATCACGAAGTCCCGGTCATGCACCGGGATACGATGAATCTGCATGGGGAGGTCCTGCTCCTGATGCCGGGCCCCGGGGTGTTGGTAGCACCGCCGGGGTCACCTGTGGCCGCGCTCTCGCGCGTCTTGTTAGGCCATACTGCCAAGCCTTTGCCGCATGGGCGAATTTCCCGAAATACTCCGATTATCGGCCAGCGTGTCGACTCCACCACCACTGCCTGCGGGCGCGGGTGATGGCCGGTCTGACGGAGCAGGCCCCCTTCGCCCGCGCATGGGGGGGGGAGGGACACATGAACGACCGCGAGAAGGCGACGATCTCGGACACCTCTCACGTTTCACGCCCAAGGCCATGACACGGGTAATGACATTGAGCCACACCTGCGCACTTCGACGCCTTGCCTCCTCAGGTGTCTCGACCAGGGTCGTCCCGGACTACCACCAAGTGGACTCTTCGCAGGGTGCCGGACGCGCAACGGTCAAGCCAGGGCCGTCGGACCGCAACCCCAGAGGGCATTCAGACTCCACCAGCCGCATCCCTCATCATCCGCCGAAGCGCGTCGGGGGTACGCCAGCGCTCGCCGTTGCGAGGTCGGTGGCACATGCGGTGACAGTTGGAACACAGGCAAGCCAAGTCACCGAGCTTCGTCTCGCGCTTGCCGACGACGTGCAACGGCGTTACGTGGTGGACCTCGATGTACGCGCCGCCGAGCGGCCCATAACTCCTACCGAAGTTGAAACCGCAAACCTCGCAGTCGAGCGAACCACGGCTGCGGAGAACCTGTTCAATCTTCTTCCTACGAAGTTTCGGGTCCCTCTCCCGCTGCCGTACAAGGCGGGCCAGCAGAACACCTTCCAGACCGGAGGCCTCTTCCTCCACCTCTTCCGGTTCGAACGGCAGACCCTCGAAGCGCCCCGAGAGCGCGTTCTCCTCAATGGTGCGTGCGAGTTCCAGCATCTCAGTCTCACGAGCGGTGAACTCGGTAACCATCAGCCGGGTCGCCTCGCCGCACCGGGTGGGCTTGCCTGCATAGGTCCGGTGATTTGAGGCGAAATCGCCTGTCTTACGACTGACGCTGCCGGGTGACCGAAACTTCGGATCGGCCAGCGCGTCCGGGTCGTGGATCGGGAGAGAGCGGAGCAGCACGGACAGGGCCACGACCTCATGGTCGGCCGTGCGCAATTCACGCCATCCGTTACGCACCACGAGGGCGCCAGCGAGTATCAACTCGTCATGCGTCCAGTCCGTCTTGGCCACAGCCCACCCCCGCTTGCACGACCGCACTTCGACTGATGAGCTGTCAATCATAGTTTCTGGATCTAGTATTCGCCCGTGGACGTACTTCTTCGCAAGGTGCTTGGGCTTCAGCGGTCGTGGTCGGCGAAGAACACACCGGAGATGGACGAGCGCGGCAAGCTGATCCGGCTGGATCTTCCGAGAGCCATCACGGCCGACCTGCCCTTTTTGGCCGACGCCATCGGTCTCCCGCTCGACAAATTGGGCGTGGAAGGCCGGGACGCAACGGGGGCCAAGAGCCAAATACCGTGGGTCCGCGTGTTCGGTCTGGAGCAGTCACCCAGCGTGCGGGAGGGCTGGTGCATCGTCTACCTCTTCAGCGCCACAGGTGAGCGGGCCTACCTGTCCCTGATGCAGAGCACCACGATGTGGATTCGCGAGGACAAGGTCTACAAGTCGCGGCCCCAGCATGACCTGAGGACTCGAGCCAACTGGGCCAGACCCGTTGTCAGCGATGCGATGGCCGATCGGACGGATCTGATCAGCGAGGTACACCTTGATTCCAGCTCCAAGGTAGGAAAGACCTACCCTCCGGGGAATCTGGTGGCCTTCGAGTACACCTGGGACGCCATCCCACCGGAGTCAGTCCTTCGGAACGACCTCCGGTTCATGGCAGGCCTGCTCGGCCGTCTCTACGCAGCCGAGGCCGAGATCACACCTCGTCCGGAGATGCCGGCGCCCGAGGTGGTGGAGGCTGAGGAAAGCGCGGCTCGCGCCGCTGGCCGTCGCATGAGCGGCACGGCCGCCCGTGGGCAGGGTTTCGGGCTGACCGGGCCCGAGCGGAAGCTGATCGAGCTGCACGCGGTGCACATGGCGACCGGGTACTTCGAGAAGCTCGGATGGTCGGTCGAGGACGTGGGCGCGGTGGAATCCTTCGACCTTCTTCTGCGTCGAGGCAACGAGGAATGCCGAGCAGAGGTGAAAGGGACAACCAGCCGCGGACATCACGTCGTGCTGACTCGCGCGGAGGTGGAGAAACAGCGGCGGTACTTCCCGCACAACGCATTGGCGGTAGTCCATTCGATCAAGCTGGATCGCAGGCACGGAAGGCTCTTGGCGTTCGGCGGGGTGGTCGAGTGCACCACCGGGTGGGAGGTGGAGGAAGCAGACCTCACACCGATTTCCTATGTGTACCGGACCCCGCGATGAAGCCATGGCTGGACGGGTCGATTCCTGGTCGGCTGCCCGCGATCAGCGATCCTTCGGTTCCCTCGCCAACATGACCGACTCTCGTACCACTCGAGCAACCTCACCCGACGGCTCGTGCTCCCAGAAGCGGAAAACGGTCCACCCTTCGCTTTGCAGGTACTTGGTCGTCTCCAGATCCCGCGCCCTGTTCGTCGCGATCTTCACTCGCCACCACTCCCCGTTGGACTTCGGCTGCGTGGCGTGCTGCGGGCAACCGTGCCAGAAGCACCCATCCATGAAGACAGCGATCTTGAGGCGGGTGAAGACTATGTCGATGGTTCGCCGCCGCATCCCCGGTACCGGCACATTGACCCGGTAACGCAGCCCCGCCGCATGAAGCAGTTGCCTTACCGCTACTTCCGGTGCCGTGTCACGACGGCCCTGCCGACTCATGCGGGCCGAGACGGCGGGAGTGGACGGAGCTGCACTACTCACACAACCATTCTGCCCGCAGTCGGGCTGAATGGTTGTGCCTCCCGGGTAGCCGTCAGCCCCGAACGATCACTGTCCGATCCACGAGACGTCGAACAGGTCGGGCGGGCGCCGCAACCCTCCGGCCATTCGGTTATCGCCCCCGCAAGGGGATCGGTTTGCGGTTGCGGACGCCGTCCAGGACGGATGTGTCGACGGTCGGCCGTTGGCGGGGGGTGGTGGCGCGGAGCTGGATGGTGCCGCGGTCGCTGAGGGCGTTGCGCCACTCGGCGGGCTTGGGGCGGGTGCCGCGCGGGCCGGTGGCCTGTTGGAAGAGGCTGCGGACGGCGTCCTCCTGGCGGTCGTTGAGGCAGCCGGGGACGAGCCGCAGGGTCGCGCCCGGGGTGACGTACGGATCCTGGGTGAGGATGCGGACGACGGCCAGCGCCGTCTTGTAGGCGTCGCTGTCCACGCACGCCTGGGACGGCGGGGTCAGCGGGTCGCCCCAGTCCGGGGTGTCGGCCTGGGCCTGGACGGCGGCGCCGCCGACGCGCCGGAAGCCGTCGCAGTCGAGGAAGTGGACCGACGGTTCCGGCGAGAGGGACCAGAGGATGTTGGCGTGGGATATGTCCCCGATGACCATGCCGGCGGCGTGGAACCAGTCGACGGCGTCGGCGCAGGCCGCCGCCAGTGCCCGGCGCTGCTCCGGTGAGGGCTGCGGCACGGTCCGGGTGCCGGCCTTCGGCGGGTGGAGGGCGTGCTGGAGCTCGAGCAGTTTGGTCCGTCCGCTCGGCGCCTGCCAGGTCAGCCGGTCGGGGGCGCGCCGCATCAGGAAGCCGACGGCCCGGCCGCCGTCGGTCACCCGGCACAGGGGCCAGGCGGCGACGGCGTCGAGGCGTGCGAGATCGGCCGCGGCGAGCGACTGCCGGAAGGCGGGCAGGACCGACAGGGCCGCCTGGTCGACGGTGTGGGGGTTCTTGTACTCCTTGAACAGGAGGTCGCCGGCGCCCTCGACCGGGTAGACGTCGCCCTGGCCGCCGCTGCCCATCCGGTCGCGTAGGACGAGCGACGTGCGGGGCACGTCCTGGCCGTCGTCGGCGCTCATCGGGTCGCCCCTTCCCAGACGCAGATCACCGTGCGGTCGTCGTCGTACGTCCTGGCACGCAGCTGGGCCTGCCAGAGGAAGTCGGAGAGCGCCGGAACCTCGCCCGAGCCCCAGTAGCCGGCGAGACGCTCGGCGACCTCGCGTTCCTGGTTGATCGGGTTGACGATGCCGTCGGTGCCGAGCACCAGGACGTCACCGGGGGCCGTGGTGACGATGTTGGTGACGGCGCTGCCGTAGGAGGCGGGCAGGGCGGCGGTGCGGGTGTCGACCATGGCCTCGTCGGCGCCCGTCCCGCTCCCGCCGTACCAGCGGCCGTCGCGGAGGATCAGCAGGCCGCCATCGCCGACGCCGATCAGCGCGCGCTGCCGCAGAGCCGGGTCGGACGGCACGAGGAGGACGTGCAGGGTGGTCGCGTAGTCCCGGTCGCTGTAGTCGGGGTCGGAACCCGCGCCCCAGGAGCGGCGGAGATCCTCCACCGAGGTGGCGATCACGCGGTTCGCCAGGCCGTTGAGCGTGGCGAGGTCCTCCTGCGCCAACGCCTGGTGCAGGTCGGCGGCGAACTGGTGCAGCCGGCCCGCCACCCTGCGGGTCGCGTCGTGGGCGGCGACGTGGGACCGCTTGGACGATCCGACGCCGTCGGCGACGGCGAGGACCAGCAGCTCCTTGCCGGGCGCGCCGATGCGGGTGATGGTCATCGCGTCCTGGCGGCAGCTGCCGTCCCAGCGGTGGGAGTCGCCGCGTACGGAGACGCCCCGGACCGCCAGCCCGTCGGTCAGCAGGCCGTCCAGCACGATCTCCGGCGTGAGCGCCGCGAAGGTGTCGCCGTCGTTCAGGGACGGCTTGGCCTTGGGGTAGGGCGGGTACGCCGGGGGGCGCTTGCCGACGTGCTCGGGCAGGCCCCGCACCTGCTCCGGGACGACCGCCGGCAGTTCCGGTTCGGGAGCGGCGGAGGGCGTGCCGGGGGGCGCGGCCGGGTCCGCCGCGTTCACCGGGTCCGCCGGGTTCACCGGGCCCGCCGGGTTCACCGAAGCTGCCTCTGGGGCCGCCGGGGCCCCGGCAGTCGCGGGGGACGCGGAGGACGCGGGAACCGCGGGCGGGGTCGCCGAAGGCGTCGGCAGGGCCCCGGCAGGTGCCGCCGGGTCTGCCCGGTCTGCCGGGTCCGGGGAAGCCGTCGCGGGGAACCCCGTCGCGTCGGTCGACACGGCTGCGGCTGCGGCTGCGGTCGGGACGGCCGGCACGGACGCAGGCGGCGCGGCCGTCGGAGCCGAAGCCACCGAAGGCGCCGCCATGGCCGCCGGGTCCGCCGAGGGCCCGGTCAGGGTGGCCGAGTCCGGGGCGGGCCCCGCCCCCTCCGGGTGGTGCGCCAGAGGGGTCGCCGGATACCCCGTCGGCCCGGTCGTCGCACCGGGAGCCGCACCCTGAGCCGCGCCTGGGAGCGCCCCCGGCGCCCCGAGGGCCCCGGGAGCCGCGGCCAGGGACGCCGGGGGCACGGCCTGGACCACGGGAATCACGGTCAGGGCCGCCGGAACCCGCGACTGCGGCGGCCGCGGCACCACGTCCCCGCCGACGGGCCCGGGCGGCGAGGCCGACGGGGCGGCCGCCTCCGGCATCGGCCCGGCGGCCAGGGACCGCCGCGGATCCGGTGGCTCCGGTCGCAGCACCGCGGTGATGTCCGCGTAGTGCGTGGAGAGTTCGTCGGCCGCCTCCGGCCGGTCGGGGCGCTGGCGCTGGTACTGGTGCGGGTTCTGGCCCTGGCCCAGCTCGTGGCCCTGGCCCAGGTCGTGGCCCTGGCTCTGGCTCTGGTGGTCCACCGGGCCGCTCACATCTTGTCCAGGGAAAGGCTGGTGAAGCCCGGCACGTGGTCGTCGACCTGGAGGTCGAAGCCCTCCCCGCCGTTGGCGGAGATGCTGGTCGTCGAGTTCACGATCGAGCGGGTCAGGCTGGAGGCGAACTCCCGCAGCGCCGCGGCGGGCGAGATGTTGTCGCTCTCCTGGATGAACGCCTTGAAGTTGGCGACCTCGGTGATGGTGGCGACGTCCGCGGTGCTGATGCCGAAGGCGATGATCTTCGGGGCGTAGCGGGACTCGTTGAGCTCCTTCAGCGCGCCCCGCCAGTCCGCGTCCGTGTCGGTCGGACCGCCGTCGGACATGAAGAAGACGACGGGCCGGAAGACGGAGTGGCCCTCGGCCTTCAGCTGGTCGACATCCGTCTGGATGGTGGACTTGAGCAGCCGGAACGCCGCGGCGAAGGAGGTCACGCCGCCCGCCGACAGCGACGGCAGGGAGTCGATCTCGCTGAGGTCGACCAGCGGCTGGAGCAGGGTCGCGTCCGTGGAGAAGCCGATCATGGCGAAGCGCGCCTTGTCGGCGACGGCCGGGTTGGAGCTGATCTCGTCGTGGAGATCGGGCAGGGCGCCGTTGATGGCGTCGACTCCGCCGGCGGCCATGGAGCCGGACTCGTCGCAGACAAGGTAGAAGGGAAGAAGCTGCATTGCGTTCTCCTGGATCGTTCGGATGTGGGAGACGTGGGTGACGACGGTGACGACGGCGCCCGGCCGTCAGCGTGTGTAGAAGTAGATTTCGAGCGCGGCACTGCCGGAGCTGCGGCTGCCCTGCCAGAAGGAGCGCTTGACGGCCTCGCCGAACATGTCCGGACGGGCCTTCTCCAGCGCCTTGTTGATCTCGTCGGCGTAGGCCTGACCCTGTCCGGTGTCCGGGGCCTCGCCGAAGGTGAGGATCAGGGCGGCCTCACGGCCGTCGTGGCGCTCGGTGGCCTCGCGCAGCCGCGCGACCATGGCGGACCGGTCGCCCGCCGCCGCCACGACGCGGATCTTCACCGGCTTGAGCTCGAGCGAACGGGGCCCGGTGGGCGTCGGGGAGGGCGAGGGGGAGGCGGAGGCCTGCCCGGACGCCGACGGCTTCGGCCTGGCCGCCGTCTCCGCCGCGAGCGGATCGGCCCGGTCGCCCATGGAGACCAGGGCCAGGACGAGCAGCATGTCGGCGAAGAGCCATCCGGCGAGGTGCAGCGGGTTGAACCGGCGCCCCCTGCGGGCGGCCTTGGACGACGCCGTCACGACGCCTTGTCCAGGCTCACCGGCTGCCGCTGGGCGTAGGAGGGCTCGGACGACGGGTGCGGCCGAGCCTCCGACCGCTGCTGCGGGGGTGACGGGACCGGCGAACTGCCCGCGGGCGTCGGCGAGGCCGAGGAGGCGGGCGACGACGTGGGCGCGGACGACGCGGGCGAGGGGGGCGGTGCCTGCGATGCCTGCGATGCCTGCGACGCGGACGACGCGGCCCGGTCGAGGACCTCCTGGGCCCGCGCCAGCATCTCCCGCGCGTGCGCCTCGGCCTGCCTGAGCACCTCCTGTGCCCGCGCCTCGGCCTCGGCGAGTGTCTCCCGGGCCTGCGCCTGCGCCTCCTCGGTGCGGCGGCGGGCCCTCTCGGCGGCCGCCGTGGCGGCCTCGCCACCCTTCGCGGCACGGTCCAGGGCGTCGACCACGGTGGTGAAGCGCTGCGCGGCCTGGTCGAGGGAGCGGGTGCGGTCGGCGATGCCGGAGACGGCCTGCCGGGAGTCCCCGGCCGCCTGTTCCGTGCGGGCGGCGACCGCCTTGAGGCCGTCGATCAGCTGGCTGTGCAGGTCGCCGACGACCTCCACGCTGGTGGTGAAGCCGCGCTGGGTGGCGGCCAGCAGCGTGAGGGAGTCCTCGACCCGCTGGGCCGCGTCGGTGAGTGCGGTGCGCACGTCGTCGCCGTTGCCGGAGACCGTGGCCTCCAGCCTGTCCACGGTGCCGGTGAGGACGTCCCGCAGGTCGCCGGAGGCGGCGCGGACGTTGTCGCGCAGTTCCTCGCCGGCCGTGACCAGGCTGTCGCGGCTGCGGTCGAGTGCCTCGCGGTGGCCGTCGACCGCGCCCTTCAGCTCGTCGCCGAGCCGGGACAGCGGCTGGTCCAGCTCGCGCACCGCCGTGCGGATCATCGTGCCGCTGTCGCGGACGGTGTCGGCCATCCGCGTGACGGCGTCCTCCAGCGGACGGATCTTCTCGTCGGCGCGGGCGAGGCGTTCCTCCGCCTTCTCCAGGGACTCGCGGACCGCCGCGGCGGCCTCGGTGAGCTGCTGCTGGGTCGTCAGCGCCTTGGAGTGCATCCGCTGGATCTTGCCGCCGGCCTTGTTGAGCTCCTCCGCGAACCGCACGGGCGAGGCGAAGCGGTGCGCGTTGAGGATCAGCTGGGCCTCGGTCAGCACGGGCACGAGACGGGCCAGCGCGGCCCGGGTGTCCTGCTCCGCCTTCTCCTCGGCGCGGTCGGCGGCGGCGCGCCGGTTGCCGTGGAGCAGCGTCAGCGTCAGCAGGGCCAGGAGGGCCACGCAGCCGAAGACGGCCACATGGCCGAACTCGAACCAGCTGTGGAGGTGCCCCTCGAAGCCGGTCTGCCAGAGCTGCAGGAAGGGGCGCGCGGCCGCCTTCGGGCTCTGGGCGGTGAGATCACCGTAGGCGCTCGTCGCCATGGCGAGGCCGGTCCAGGTGAAGAGGAGCGGGAGGAAGACCAGCGCGCCGAGGAACCAGTCCAGTCCGTCGACGGTCTTCGACAGCCACCTGGCGCGGCGGCCCTCCACCGGGGCCACGTCACGCGCCACGCTCTCGGGGCGGGCGAAGTTGGCCATCAGGTCGAGGTCGGCCCAGGGGTCGAGCGCGGATTCGTCGTGCGAGGCCATCGCCCGTGCGAGGGCGCGGAGTTCCTCGCGTCGCGGGGCCAGCGCCGGGTCCTGGGCCCGGTCCTCGAGGTGGTGCGAGGCCACCAGCTTTTCGTGCAAAACCCCCACAGGGCCCCCTGCCTTGCCTCCGGCTCCGACGCCGGCAGTCGTGACGGATCGAAGTTCGGGCGACGTCGGCGCGACTGGTCGGTTCGCGCATGTCCCCCCATGCCGCATGAACCTCGATCGGACGGATCTTCACGTCCTCCACATGAGACATGCGAGAGTAATACAGGGTTGTATGAGATACGCGAGAAGCCGCAACTCGGTTGCTCGGGCTTGCTGCTGAGGGGGCGTGAGGATCATGAGCGGTGACGGACGGCGGCGCGGAGTCATCCAGCTGAAGCCGACGGGGGACAGGCCGCGGGGCGTCGTTCCGCCGGCCGAGCCGGAGCGCGCGCCGGAGCGGTCCGGGCGGGCGCCCGAGCTGTCCGGGCGGGCGCCGGCGGGCCCTGGGCGCACGGTCGAGCTGACCTCGCGGTCACCGCACGCCAGGATCGCCGGGCGGGGACGACTCCAGGTCAACCTCAACTGGTCGGCGTCCGCGTCGGCGGACCTGGACCTCGGATGCCTGGTACGCACCCGGGACGGCCAGGGGGAGGCCGTCCAGCCGCTGGGCGCCAACTTCGGCTCGTACCAGCGCCGGCCGTACGTGGAGCTCGACCAGGACGACCGCACGGGCGGGGAGTCCGACGGTGAGACGCTGCGGGTCAACCTCGAGCACTGGCGGGAGTTCGAGCAGCTCGTCGTCTACGTGTACGTCTACGAGGGCGCGGTGGACTTCCGCACCCTGGGCGGGGTGGTCACCGTGACCGCGCCGAGCGGCACCTGGCGCATCCACCTCGACGACTCCCCCGCCGGTGCGACGGCATGCGCCATCGCCCGCCTCGTGCCCGGGACGGACGGCCTCGACCTGACGCGTGAGGTCCGATGGTTCAGCCCGCTGTCCGGTGCCTCCAACCAGCAGCAGATCGACCGGGCGTACGGGTTCGGTCTCGAGTGGGTGTGGGCGACGAAGTAGCCGGCGAGGTGGCGTCAGGGCACGCGGAGTTGCTCGACTGGCTGGAGGAGAACTTCAGCCTGCGGCCACCGGAGGGCCCGCACGCGCTCCGGGCCGGGCCGGGCCGGGCGGAAGGGGCTCGACGACCGGTTCCGGGCATGGGCGGGCCGGTTCCTCGAGCTTCCCGAGGGGTGACGAGCGTCAGGTTCCCTCCCAGGCGCGCGCAAGGCGGGTTCACACGATCAGGTGAGCCAGGGGCATATGCCGGTGGCGACGGCGGGGCAGAGCCTACGTTGCGGTCATGGTGAGTTCCCCACACGAGGCGATGCACCGGATCTTCGCCCAGGATCCCGGGCTGTTCGCCCGGGCGATGCGGCCCCACGGCCTGGACATCGCCGAGCCCGTCTCCTGCACGCAGCTGCCCACGGACGCGACCACGGTCGAGCCGCTGGAGCGGCGCATCGACACCGTCCTCCGTCTGACCGACCCCGACGGCAGCGACTACCTGCTGGTCGTGGAGGCCCAGGGCAAGGAGGACGCCGACAAGCACTTCAGCTGGCCCTACTACCTCGGCTACCTCTACGCCAAGTACCGCGTGCCGCCGGTTCTCCTCGTCGTCTGCAACAAGGCGTCCACCGCCGCATGGGCCCGCGAACCGGTGCGCATCGGGATCGGGAAGCGGCCCACGCTGACGCTGGAACCGATGGTCCTCGGCCCGCACAACACCGCGGTCGTCACCAGCCCGGAGCAGGCAGCACAGGACATCGCGATCACCGTGCTCTCGGCGATTCTCCACCGCGACGACGAGGCCTGCCCCGCCATACTGAAAGCCCTCTCCCAGGCCCTCCACGACCTGGAGGGCGTCGACGCAGAACAGGCCCGCTGCTACACCGAACTGACCGCTCAAGGCCTCGGCAACGGCTGGGCCGGCGACATCTGGAGGAACCTCGTGGCCCACGACCTCTCATTCTTCACCTCCCCCCTCTCCGAGGAGATCCGCGACGAGGGCCGAGCCCGGGGCAAGGCGGAAGGCAAGGCGGAAGGCAAGGCGGAGCTGATCCTCCAGTTGCTCGAGCACCGGGGCCTGCAGATCTCCCCCGACGACCGCAGCCGCGTCACCGGCTGCACCGACCTCGACACCCTCGACACCTGGTTCACCCGCGCCATCACCGCCGCCACGACCCACCACGTCTTCACGGACGAGGCCCCGGACCAGAACCAGGACGAGAACCAACGGAACCGGTAACCCCCGGCCGACGAACCGCGTTGGAGGTGTTGTGCCACATCCTTCCGCCAGCACCAGCAGGACGACGACAGCCCCGTCCGACAAGACCCAGCCCCGTCCCTTCCTCCTGACCGCCCGGCAGGGCGAAGCGGCGCGCACCCTGCTGAGCTACGTGACCTCGCTGCCACTGCCCGGACCCGCCGCACAGCTCCTGGCCGTCGTGGCAGCCATCAGGGCCGCACGCGGTGGGGTCGGCCATGTCACCGGGGCCGACCTGGCCGCGCTGCGCCTGGGCGACGCCCGGGCGGCCGTCGACGCCCTTCGCGGCGTCGGCTGGCAGGTGGACGAGGCGGTCTTCGACGGCGACCCCGCAGCGCCGGCGGGTACCGTCGTCGTTCCCGAACTGACCGCCAGGACGGCGGAACACCCGCTGCCGTTCGGGAAGGACATGCGTTCGCGGGTGTCCGGGTGGGTGTCGCGGACACTGTCCGCCAAGCCGGTCAGGAAACTGCCGCCCGCCGGGCGGCTGGCCGGCCTGTTCCTCGCCGCCCACGGCGCCCCCGAACTCCCCGGGGAGCTCCCGCCCCACCTTCCCGAGGCGTGCCGGCCCCTCCTGCCCGAGCTGCTGGAGAGAGGCTTCCTCGCCGAACTCTCCGGTGACCGGTACCGGCTGTCCCCGCAGGTACGTCACCTGAACGGACTGCGTCCGTACGAGGAGGAGCAGCAGAAGGCGGACCCCACGAAGGCCCGGGCCTTCGTGTTCACCGAAGAGGCCTGGGCGGCGTGGAAGGACGCGGGCACTCCCGCCCTGCGCCGGCACGTGGAGAGCGTCGAGGGCTGCCCCCTGTGCGCTCTTCCGCGGGATCGGGTCGCGGAGGCGTTCATGGTCCCCGCGGAGCCCGTGGTGTTCCGCCCGAGCACCGAGAGCGCCTACGGCCGGTGGAAGGAGGCGCACCCGGACCGGGGCCCGCGGTCCGCCGAGTTCACCGTCGCCTTCCGGGCGGAGCACGGGCACGGGCCGTCGTTCAGACAACTGTTCGCGGAGCTGGGCTGGGACGTGCCCAAGCGCCCCCAGCTACGCGCCTTCGCCGTGGGGCGCCTGACGTCGAACGGGTGGCTGACCACCACCGGGCAGGTGCCCTGGACCCTCCGCCCGGGGCCGGCGGCACAGGAACAGGGCATCACCCTGCCCCGGGCCCGGACCTCGACGGCCGGTGCCGCCCGCGCGCCGCGGTGACGTCGTGGATGACGCCGCCCGTACGCCCGTCGGCGTGCGGGTAGCACCTGACCGCTGCCGGGCGGGCGCGCCCGACTCCGCCGGCGGGCGTACGGGCGCGCCCGACTCCGCCGGATGGATCTTCACCTCCCGTCCAGAAGGCATGCGCATACCGCACATAGTTGTATGGGGCATGTGAGGTCTGGGAATTCGCTGTTCCGCCCCTCACGCCACTCGACGTAGCTTTGGGAGCGCTCCCAACCGTTCTTCGTCAACTGGAATTGGAGTCCCCCCACATGAGTAGGTCCCACTTACCCTCCGGGCGTTCCCGGTCGGCCCTCCGCCGTCCCCTCCAGGCAGTCGTCCTGCTGCTCGCCGTGATCGCCGGCGCGCTGACCTGGACGGGCACCGCTCAGGCTCACGGCTCCGTCGTCGGTCCCGCCTCCCGCTCGTACCACTGCTGGGAGGAGTGGGGTGACGACCACATGAACCCGGCCATGGCCCAGGAAGACCCCATGTGCTGGCAGGCCTGGCAGGCCAACTCCAACACCATGTGGAACTGGATGAGCATGCTCCAGGACGGTCTGGGCGGCCAGTTCGAGTCGCGGATTCCCGACGGGAAGCTCTGCAGCAACAACCTCGCGAACTTCGAGAGCCTCAACAAGCCCGGTGCGTGGAAGACGACCACCGTCGGCGACAACTTCTCCGTCCACCTGCACGACCAGGCGTCCCACGGTGCGGACTACTTCAAGGTCTACGTGAGCAAGCAGGGCTTCGACCCCAAGACCCAGAGCCTGGGCTGGGACGACCTCGACTTCATCACGCAGACCGGCCGCTTCGCCCCGGCGCAGGACATCACGTTCCCCGTCCAGACCTCCGGCTACAGCGGACACCACATCGTCTTCACGATCTGGCAGGCCTCGCACCTCGACCAGGCCTACCTGATGTGCAGCGACGTGGACTTCGGCTGAGCTGACGCGGAGGCGGGCACGCCGTCCGCCGTCGGGCACCGGTGATCCGTCACCGGGCCGGCCGCGCCGCGCTCCGTCGGAGCGGACGCCCTCGCGGGGGCGACCGTTCCGGCGGAGCGCGGTGGTGCTTCGGCGCCGGGGCCGCAGCCGCCGTCTGCGGGAAGAATCAAGGACGCGACGCCTCCGCCCGGCCGCCTTCGGGCCCTAAGCTCTGGCTGCACCGAACAGCCAGGAAAACCAGCACGGTTGGCACCTCCCGTCCACTTCGACCGGAAGGACGTTCCGATGCACGGACGACACACCCGCGGCGCCCTCATACTCTCCCTCGCCACGGCCGCCGCCTCCTCCTTAGCCCTGGTCGGCCTCACCGCGGGGCCGGCCCAGGCGCTGCCCAAGGCCTGTGAGACCTCCCTCGGCCGGATCTCCAACGGGGTGACCGTGAGCTGCGAGGGCGGCACCGGGTACTTCAAGGTGTGGGCACGCTGCGACAACCTCGACCCGAAGCTGCCCGGCAGGACCGTCCTCGGCGAGTGGGTCAAGACGGATTCGCGCGACACCGTGTACTGCCCGGCGGGCTCCCTCGTCTCGGACGGCGGCTACTACGTCACAGAGATCCCCATCGGGACCACTTCCTGATCCTCCGGGCCTCAGGCCCGAAGGGGGCACTCCGACGGCGGCGTCCGCCCGCTTCCTCGCTCGCTCGCTGCGGGGCGCCGTCGTCGGGCGCCGTCGTCGGGCGCCGTCGTCGGGCGCCGTCAGGCGACGGTGAAGCGGGCCGTCTTCGCGGAGAAGGCGGTGGCGCCGTCCTCGGCGGTGGCGAGGGTGGCGATGTGCCAGGGGCCGGACGGGGAGTCGGCGGCCTCCTCCGGGGTGACCGGCACCTTGTACGTGCAGCGGGCGGTGTCGTCGCCGGCCGGGGCGCAGGTGGCGGACTCGACCTCCGTCATCTCCTTCTCGGTCGGCGCCGACTCGGCGAAGGCGCCCGCCTCCGGCCAGGCCAGCACCTTGAGGCTCTGCACGCCGGAGGACGCGGTGACCTCGGTGGTGAGGACGAGCGAACCGTCACGGTCCGCGGTGGGGGCCGTGTAGCGGACGGTGGTGTTCCGGAGCGCGGGTGACCGGTCCCCGGTGTGGGTGACGGCGAAGGCGCCCGCGCCGCCGAGGACGAGCGCCGCGACGGCCATGGACAAGGCGACGGTGCGACGGGACATGACGTGACTCCCTTGTGCGGTGGCGCGACGGTGGTGGCCGGCGCCCTGGTGCCGCGCCGTTGCACCGATCCTCGCCGCCGGGGAGAGGGCCCCGCCTGAGCACCCGTACTCAAGCCGACCTGGGTGCCCGCGCGGGCCTGCGGAGGGAACGGGGACAGCTCCGGGGACTCCGCCGAAGGCTGCTGACGAGGCGTCGACCCGTGGGCGCGACCGACCTAGGATCGCCCGCATGACGCTGCAACTCGTCCAGGTGAACATGAAGGCGCAGGACCCCGCCAAGGTCGGGCAGTTCTGGGCGGAAGCGCTCGGCTGGGCGGTTTCCGTCGAGGAGCCCGGCGTGCTCAACCTCGAGCCCGTCGGTTTCGACTGGCCGGACCCCACCGCCGTGTGCATCGACATCGTCACGAATCCCGAACCCAAGACGGTCAAGAACCGGGTGCACCTCGACCTCCCCAGCACCTCCGAGGCCCACCGGAAGGAACTGGTGGCGCGCCTGCGGGAGCTGGGCGCCACGCCCGCGGACGTGGGCCAGGGCGACGACGTGCCGTGGACGGTCCTGGCGGACCCGGAGGGCAACGAGTTCTGCGTGCTGGAGCCCCGGGAGATCTACCGGGACACCGGGCCGATCGCCGCCGTGGTGGTCGACTGCGCGGATCCGCGGGCCATGGCCCGGTTCTGGGGCGAGGCCATCGGGTGGAACGTGCGGGAGGTGGCCGACGACCACGCGTCGCTGCGCTCTGCCGAGAGGGTCGGCCCGTACCTCGAGTTCGTCCGCACGCCGGACGCGAAGACCGTGTGGAACCGTGTCCACCTGGACCTGCTGCCGAGGCCCGCGGAGGAACGCCCGGCGGAGCTGACCCGGCTGAAGGCACTGGGCGCGACCGAGGTCGACCTCGGTGACGCCGGCGTTCCGTGGGTCGTCCGCGCCGATCCGGAGGGCAACGAGTTCTGCGTCCTCGGCCGCCCCACCTGACCACCCCGGCGAGGACTGTTCCGCCCGCTCCCCCGGTGCGGGCGCTCAGTCCTCGCCGTCGGCCGCCGACGTCGGCAGCTCTCCGCCACGTTCGTCGGAGGGCCGACGGCGCACCAGGGTGATCTCCGCCGGCCTGTCCTTGTCCCTGCTCAGGACGCCGAGCACCACTGGCTCGAAGCCGAGCTTCAGCGTGGCGTTCTGGAGGGTCTCGCGCAGGTAGGGGTGCGCGGTGAAGTAGCTGTTGTGCTCGACATACGCGCCGACCGCCTCCTGGGAGGGGGCGGGTCCGTCGTCCAGCTCGTAGTCGATCACCAGCACGACCTCGACCTCGGCCAGCGGCTGCTCGTCGCCGCCGCGCAGCGTCACTGTCTGCGTGAAGCGGGCAGCCAGGCGCGGCGGCTCGAGCCGGACCTCGTACGGGCTGACGCGCACCTGGATGCGGTCGACCGCCACCGGCGGATCCTCGAACGCCTCCGCCTTCAGCCGCTGTACCCGGACATCACTGAGGTGGAGACGTTCGTGCAACTCCCGGACCTGCGCCGCCAACGCGTCCGACGCTTCGACGGACGGGTCCGCGGCAGGGTGCGTGGTGGTCATGACCCGTTGCCCGACAGCGCGAAGCGGCGCCCCAGTGGAGTCGCTGTCGCTTCCCGGAGCGTCTCGTCGACCACTGCCGGCGTGCGATCGGCGCACTGCACGCGCTGCCACGGCGAGGGGTCGCACAGCAGGGCATTCACCCGCATGACCTGCTGCGGGGTGAGGTAGGCCGTGTCAGGCTCCACGTCGAGGCAGTACTGCGCCTTGAGCCATACCAGCACTTCCGGCCACGACCAGATTTTCGTCGCGGACCGCCCCTGGCCCCCCACCTGGGCGCGTGGCCGCGGGAACGGCACGCCGGATGAGCGGCGCTTGCCGGCGGCCCACAGGCGGATCGCCTCATGGCTCAGCCCCGTACGCTCGGCGATGTCGGCCAGCGAGACGAACTGCTCGTCGACACGCTCGATGACGGCCTGGGGAAGCGCGCGTCGGATGCTGGTCGCCCCCGCGGCGGCGTCCGTCACCGGGTCCGCGCCGGTCGTGTAGACGGTGGCCACGGTCTCGCCGGCCGCCTCGTGCCATCCGAGGTCGGACAACCGCAGTGCGATCTGCTCGGCGGTCGCGTCGTCATCGATGTCGACGTTACGGACGATCAGAGGAATGTGCGTTTCCACGGAGTACCCCCTCGCTCCTGGCTACACGATACCCAGATGTTGGGGTTCTCCAACACGTTAACGGGCAGACGACCCACTCGCACTCCGGCTTTGGGCCATCCGGACGGAGAGATCGTCCGCACTCTGCCTGACCTGGAGCAGTCTGCCCCTGAGGGCGTCCTGATCCTGACCGCCCGGCATGTCGTCGATCAAGCGCTCCGCCTCCTCCGCACGCGCCCCGGCGTCGGCGATCAGGACCTTGATCTGGGGCTCGGAAGGAGGGCAGTCGAGCGTGCTGCCGTCGGGAAGGACGGCGAAGGCCTGCGCCAGCAGCCGGTCCCCGTCAGCTTCGCTGGCCTCCGCCTCGGAAAGGCGCCGTTCTGCCTCGGCACCGGCCGAGAGCGCGGCGTTCACCAGGTCGTCGAACTCGTCCTGCTTGTCCGCGGCCTCCAGGCAGTGGGCCGCGGCCTGAAGCAGCCGTTCGGCCTGGTCGAGGAGGGCGGCGGCTCGCGCCAGGGTCTGCGTGGCGCCCGCGGCGACGCCGTGACGGCACCGCTTGATCAGGAGGCGCTTGTTGCGCGCCGCGCTCTCACCGGCGGCACCGGTGCTGAAGATCGGGATCTTGCACGGTTCGTCGAGGCTCGGATCACAGACCAGGTGGCCCCAGGTGTGTCCGTCAAGGCGTTTGAGGCGCCAGCCGGCGGACCGTGCCTCCTGGATCGTCTCCCGCCACCAAGGCTTCGAGTGCTTCGGCCACTGCTCGTGCGGCTGGTACCAGCGGCTCACGCGTTCCCCTCCGTCCCCGTCTTCACGGACCGCTGATTGTCCGTCAGCCGCCCCTGGACAGTCTCCCATCGATGGGCAAAGCGGGGGAAATGCGGTGAGGTACGGAGTGATGCGCCGGCCCGCCCACTCGGGGGCGAGCCCCTCGCCTCCTGGCCGCGGTGCGGTGGGGAGGGGAGGGGCTCGCCGGCGGGCGGGTGGGCGCGGGGTCAGCGGCTGCCGAGGAGGGTGCGCCAGGTGTTCGGGCCGATGACGCCGTCCACGGCGAGGCTGTGCTTGGACTGGAAGGCGGTCGTCGCGGACTTGGTCTTCGTGCCGAAGGACCCGTCGACGGCGAGGCCGTAGTTGTAGACGTTGAGCTGCGTCTGGGCCGCCTTGACCGCCGAGCCGGTGGAGCCGGACTTGACGGTCTTGATCAGCTTGCCCCAGGTGTTCGGCCCGATGACGCCGTCGGCGGCCAGGGAGCGGGACTTCTGGAACGCGATCACGGCGGACCTGGTCTTCGGGCCGAAGCTGCCGTCGGCGTCGACCTTGTACCCCTGGGCGGTCAGCAGGTGCTGGGCGGAGCGCACGTCCGCGCCCTGGGAGCCGCTCTTGAGGACGGGCCAGGCGACGCTCGGGGCCGGGGCCGGGGCCGATCCGCCGCCGCTGCCGTCACCGAACTTGACCGGGCGGAACGGGTCGTAGTTGTCACTGCCTATGCCGTACTTGAGCTGCCGGTGGGTGGTGCCGTAGGTGCCGCGCTGCTCGTACGCCCAGTAGGCGGTGTGCGAGGTGTTGGCCCACTTCTCGAAGATGACCACGTGGCGGAAGTCGCCGTCGGAGGTGCTGTAGTCGATCAGCAGGTCGCCCTTCTTGAGCTGGCTGACGCTGCTGAGCCGCTTGGTGACGCTGCTGGTGGTGGCCAGCCCCACGGTGTTCAGGCCGGGCTTGCCGAGCCCGAGCGCCATGGAGACGTAGCCGGAGCAGTCCTGGCGGTAGCCGTCCTTCCAGTTGCGTTCCATGCTGTACGGGACCGGCTTGCCGTTGTTGGCCGTGAGCCAGGTCTTGGCCCGGGCGATCATCTGGTCGCGGGTGATGGTGGCCGCGGCCATGGTCTGCACCGCGTCGGCCTGGGTGACGAGCGCGCTGTCCGCCTCCGGCTCCGGCCCGTAGGCGGCCTCCGCGGCGGCGACCGGCTTCGTGTCCGCGTCGGCGCCGACGAGCGACGGCCCGAAGGCGACCGCGGCGGCCGCGAGACCGCCTGCCGTGACTCCGACGAGCGCGACCTGGGCACGGCGCGTGAGCTTGGTGCGAAGAGACATGGTTACCCCGGGATCTCTCGTGTGCGGAGGCCGACTCGAGCCGTCGCAGCAGGAATGGGAGTGGTCGCCGTTCACCGGGGGCCGCGTGTGACCTCCGACGGCCATCACCATGGCAAGGTTCGGCGCACCCGCCCAGCGATGTGGGGAAGCCGCACGGGGCGGTGACGGGACCGGGGAAATGTGCGGGGTGTGTGACCGGACGTCACGGCCGGTTTCCGCACCGGGCGGGTGCGGGCACGGCCCCGGCTCCCGGCGTGCCCCACCGGCCCGGTGCGGGTCACAGGGCTGCGCCACCGGCCCGGTGCGGGTCACGGGTGTTCCTCGTCCGTGAGGGTGAGGTCCGGCTGGGCGGGAGAAGGGATCTGTGCCGCCCACCAGACCCTTCCGCCGGGGCCGGCGAGGTGGAGGAAGGCGCCGTTTGCGGGCGAAGGTCATGTTGAGGACGCCGGGTTCGGTCTCGATGCCGTCGGCGATGCCCGGGCCTGCTGCTGCACGGCCGGCCAGGGCCGGGGCCAGGACCGGGGCCAGGACCAGGACCAGGACCAGGAACGACCACGGGCTGATCAGGGGACCGGTCGACGAGAGGTCAGCGCCGCAGGAGCCGGCGGAGCCGGGCACGGATGCCGCCCGAGGGCGGCGGGGCGGGCCGCGCGGGCGCCTCGGGACCAGGCGCGGGGGCCTCGGGCCCGGGCGCGGGGGCCTCGGGCCCGGGGGCGGGCGTCCCGGTGAGGTTGCGGACGCGGGCGCGGGCCTCCTCGTGGCCCAGCTGGGCCGCCGTCACCACGGGCAGCGCCTCCAGCTCGCACCCGCCCCGGTGTCGGCCCTCCTGGAGACAGGCGGGGCAGACCGGTTCACCGGCGCCGACGGCCGGCGGCCGCGAGCCGCGGAGCTCCAGGACGCGTCGCAGCGCCGCCTGGTACCCGAGGAGGGCCGCGTCGCCGACGGGCAGGGCCGCCAGGTCGCAGCCGGGACCGTGGTCGCCGGAGTGGTGGCAGCCCGGGCACTGCGGCGCGGGCGGGGGCGCGCCCCAGGAGACGACGCCGTCGAGGAGCCACACGCGGTGGCGCGCCTCCTCGTACCCGAGGGCCGCCGCGACCTCGACCGACAGGGCCGCCAGCTCGCAGCCGGGGTGGTGCGTCACGTCGTGGTGGCAGGCAGGGCACTGCGCTCCGGGCGGCGGCGCCCCGGTGACCCGCGACCCGTCGTCCCGCGGCGTCCGGACGCGTCGGAGCGCCTCCTCGTGGCCGAGCAGGGCCGCTTCCGCCACGGGGAGGGAGGCCAGCTCGCAGTCGGGGTGGTGCGTCCGCGCGTGGTGGCAGGCAGGGCACGGGACGACCGGGGACGCCCCTCCGTAGGGGGCGGTCCGCCGTGTCACCCGGGGGGACGGTTCGTCGTCCCGCTCCGCCGGCACCGTCGGGTCGTCGGTCATGGGTTCCCTCGCAGAAGCCGGCGTCTGCCGAGCCCGCGGCGCAGGGGCTCGTACGTGCTCCACACGACCTCGCCCACGGCGGCGCACGCCGCGACCGCGGAGGCCACCCATCGGAAGGCCGCCCCGGAGGCCGTACCCGAGCCCGGGGGCGCGAGAACCAGCGCCACCCCCGTCCACAGCATCACCAGCCCGCCGCTGTACGCCACGTACGCGCGGCCGCGCCAGCGGTCCCACAGGTCGAAGTTGTGGTGCTGTTCCGCGCGGAGCAGGCGCCTGCGGTCGTCGTCCGCGAGTTCCTCCTCGGTCCACCAGGCGGTGAGGTCCGCGTACGAGTACAGGTGCCGCCGGGCGTGGAAGCCGAACTGCACGCAGGTGACGAACAGGAGCGCCGACACGGTCAGGCACAGCAGGGAGGGGCCGGGCCAGCGGAACTTGTCGCTGTCCGCGCCGACGACGCCGATCGCGGCGACCGAGAAGCCCGCGAGCAGCGGCGCGGCGACGTTGGTGACCGCGTCGACGGCCGCCCCGAAGCCGAGCGGCGACGGCTTCCGCCACGTCGGCCCCACCGGTCCGCCCCGGTTCATCCGCCCCACCCCCAACTTCCCCGCAGGGCAACGACCTTAGGGGCAGGGAGGGGCCCTCGGTCAACCGGTCCCCGGCCCGGCGGGCGGGCGTGGCGGACCTACGAGCGGCCCCGGAAGCAGACGAGGGTGTCGCCGCCGTCGGCGATCAGGGACCAGTACCGGCGGCGGTCGTTGGCCCCGGTCACGCAGTTGTCGGCGTCGGCGCCGGCCGGGGCCTTGTACGCGGCGTCGACGACGAGCACCTGGTTGTAGGGGACGGGCACCTGGGTGGCGTCGCAGTCCACGGCGCTGGTGTCGCCGATGGAGGTGATCGCGTCGCCCTCCTGCTGGGCGAGCACGCAGTAGTTCTTCACCCAGACCCGGTTGAGGCACAGGGTGGTGCTCTCGCCGGTGACGGACGACCGGTGGCTCCACGCCGTGCGGCCCACGCCGGTCGGACAGCTCGTGGACGTGGGGTGGGCGGCCGTCACGTGGAAGAGGTCGGCCCGCTCGGTGTGGCAGCTCACCGGGGAGGGCGGGACGTCGGCGCTCCACTCCTCGCCGTTCCTGTGCACCGGCAGGCAGCTGCCGCTGTCGACCGCCCGGAACGCCTCCTGGGCCGGGTCGGTCCGTTCCGCGGCGGGTGCCCGGGTGGCGTCCCCGGGGTCGCCACCGGAGCCGCCGACGGTGCCGCCGCTCGCGTCACCGCCACCACTGCCGCCGCCACTCGTGTCACCGCCACTCGTGTCGCCGCCGCCGCTGCTGCCGCCGCCGCTGGTGATCTCGATCCCGATCCCCGGGATCTCCAGGCCCCCGCCGCGGTCGTTCCCGCCGCCCCTCCTGCCGCAGCCCACCAGGAACAGGGTGGGGAGGAGCAGCCAGACCACCCAGCTCCAGCGTGCCGTTCGCTTGCCCCTCATCGGCCCTCCGTCTGCCCGCGACGCCATCGGTTGAGGTCGTGAGCATGGCAGAACTGGCTAGCGGTGTACGGCGGTTGAGGCCGACTTGTGGCCGGGCCGGGACGATCGTCGAGAACACGTGACCCCCCGTGACCCGTCACCCCCGCGGCCCCCGCGGGCGGGTGGGGGCGCCGACGGCGGTGGGGCATTCCCCTCCTGCGATGCCCTGCCGCCGTCGACGCGGTCGGTCAGCTCACGGGGGTGCGCGCCGCGTGGGCGGCCAGGGGGAGGACCGGGGCCGCCCGCGGCGGGAGGGAGGGCCCGGCGGCCGCCGGTGCGAGGGCGGACTCCAGGTCGGCGGCCAGGTCGTCGACGTGCTCCAGGCCGATGGAGAGCCGGACCACGTTGGCCGCCGGGCGGGCCTCGGGGGCGACCGGACGGTGGGTGAGGGCGGCCGGGTGCTGGACGAGGGAGTCGACGCCGCCGAGGGAGACGGCGTGGGTGAACAGGGAGAGCGAGGAGGTCAGGCGCTCGGCGGCCTCGTAGCCGCCGCGCAGGGCGACGGAGATCATCGCGCCGGGGCCGCGCATCTGGTGCCGCAGGGAGCCGGTGCGGCCGTCGGCCAGCACGGCGGCGTCCAGGTCGGGGTAGAAGACGCGCTCCACGGCGGGGTGCCGGCCGAGCAGGCCGGCCAGCTCGCGGGCGGTCTCCTGCTGGGCGCGGACCCGGGTCGGCAGGGTGGCGAGGCCCCGGTGCAGGAGGTAACCGGCCAGCGGGTGCAGCAGGGCCCCGGTGATCGCCCGGACCCTGCGAAGCGCCTCGGCGGTGGCCTCGTCGCAGGCGATGACGCCGCCGACGACGTCGCCGTGCCCGCCCAGGTACTTGGTGGCGCTGTGCAGGACCATGGCCGCGCCCAGGGTGACCGGATTCTGCAGCACGGGGGTGGCGAAGGTGTTGTCGACCATGACCGGGACCGGGCCCGCCTGCCGTACGACACCGGCGATGTCGACGAGGTCCAGGGTCGGGTTCGCCGGGGTCTCCAGGATCACCAGGGCGGTGTCCGGGCGGGCGGCGAGGACGCCGGCCACCTCGGCGGGGCCGCAGAAGGACGCTTCGACACCGAGCAGACCGGAGGCCAGCAGGTGGTCGGTGCCGCCGTACAGGGGGCGGACGGCGACGACGTGGCGCTTGCCGCTCCCGCCGGTCGTGGCGAGGATCGCGGCCGTGGTGGCGGCCATGCCGGAGGCGAAGGCGACCGACGCCTCGGCCTGTTCGAGGTCGGCGAGGGCGGACTCGAAGCGCGCGACGGTCGGATTCCACAGGCGCTGGTAGACGGCGCCGCCGTCGGGGAGCGGGCGGCCGCCGCCGGCCATCGACTCGTAGGAGTCCCCGCCGCGCTCGATGTCCGGGAGCGGGTTGGTGGACGACAGGTCGATCGGGGGCGCGTGCACGCCCAGTCCGGTGAGGTCCGCGCGGCCCGCGTGGACGGCCAGCGTCTCGAAGCGCTCAGAAGAGATGCCCATGGCGGGAGCGTTGCACCGGGAACAGGATCGCAGCATGATCGCTGCAGAATCGGCGGCGAACACGGCGACATCGGAGGTCGCCGACAAGACCGGCCGTCCGTCGCCCAGGGGATTTCGTTGAAAAAGCGAGAGCAGCGGCCACTCGTCGACGAGCTGGACCGCAGGATCGTCGGTCTGCTCGCCGACGATCCCGAGCTGACCAACAAGGCCCTGGCCCGCCGCCTGGGTCTCGCCGAGTCGACCTGCGCCTACCGGGTGCGGGCGCTGCGGGAGCGCGGCGTGGTGGAGGGGACGACGCTGCGGCTCGACCTGGCGGCGCTGGGGCACCCGCTCCAGGCGCTCATCAAGGTGCGGCTGGAGCGGCACAACGCGGAGCACGTGAACCGGCTCTACGCGAGCCTGGTGCGCACCACCGGCGTGATCCAGGTCTTCCACGTGGCCGGGGCCGACGACTTCTACCTGCACGTCGCGGTGGAGGACGCCGAGGCGCTGCGGGACTTCGTGCTCCAGCACGTCACCGTCCACCGGGTGGTACGGCAGACGGAGACGCATCTGATCTTCGAGCGGCGGGAGGGGGTCGGGGTCCTCCCGGCCCCCGACGCGACCGCCTGAGCGCCACCGCCTCAGCGCCACCGCCTCAGCGCCGCGGCCCGACAACAGCGGCCTCGGCACCGCGGCCCGAGCACCGTCCGGCGGCGCTCGGGCCGTGGCCACGCGCGGCACGGCGGCCCGGCAGCCGGGGAGGCACGCTCCCCTCGGCCGGGCCGCCCCGCCTCACCGCACGCCGGTCCGCGCCACCGCCCGCCGCGCGAGGCGGCGGCGGGCCCGGCGGACGCCGCCGGCGGCGGTGGCCGGGCCGGGGACCGTCTCCAGCGCGAGCGGCGCGGCCACGAAGACGGAGGAGTACGTACCGACCACCACGCCGATCAGGGTGGCGAGGGCGAAGTCGGTGAGGGTGTCCCCGCCGAGGACGGCCAGCGCCGTGAGGACGAGGACCGCGCCCAGGCCGGTGTTGACGGTGCGGGGCAGGGTCTGCAGGACCGCGGTGTTCACCAGGTCCGGCAGGGCCCGCGTCTTCCCCGTCTCTCCCCCTCGACCGCCGCGCAGCAGTTCGCGGACCCGGTCGAAGACCACGACGGAGTCGTTCACCGAGTAGCCGATGACGGTGAGCAGCGCGGCGAGGAAGACGCCGTCGACCGGCTTGCCGAGCCAGGCGAAGACGCCGACCACGACGACCACGTCGTGCGCCAGCGCGCCGACCGCGGCCGCGCCGAAGAGGCGGCGGAAACGGGCGGCGAGGTAGAGGAGCTGGGCCCCGAGGGCGACGGCCAGCGCGATCAGGGCGTTGCGGCTCAGCTCCTCGCCGAGGCTGGGGCCGATCAGCTCGTCGCGGACCTTCTCCACGTCTCCCGGGCCGCCCGGGCCGCCCGGGCCGCCCGCGTCGCCCGCACCTCCCCCGCCGCTCCCGCCGCTCCCGCCGCTCCCGCCGCCCTTGGCGTCCTCGGCGCCCAGTCCGGCGAGGGTGCGGGTGACGGTGTCCGCCTCGGCGTCGGTCAGCCGCTCCGTGCGCACCGTCAGGCCGGTGTCGCCGGAGGACTGGACGACGGCCTGCGGGAAGCCGGCGTCGGCGAGGGCGGCCCGGGCGCGCTCCGGGTCGACGGGGTGCGTCGTGGCGTACTGCAGGAGCCGGCCGCCGGTGAAGTCGATGCCGAGGTCGACGCCGCGCACCGCGATGCCGGAACCGGCCAGGACCAGCACGGCCGCGGAGGCGGCGAGCCAGCGGCGCGGGCGGCGCATCAGGTGGGGGTCACGGCGGGCGAGGGCCTCGCGGACGCGTCCGGCGGTGGCGATGCCGGTGACCGCCGGGCGGCGGCGCACCCACCGGCGGGAGACGGCGAACTCGGCGAGGACGCGGGTGACCACCAGCGCGCTCACCATGGAGGCGAGCACGCCGATGCCGAGGGTGACGCCGAAGCCGCGCACCGGCCCGGACGCCAGCAGGAAGAGCAGCGCGGCGGCGATCAGCGTCGTCACGTTGGAGTCGGCGATCGCGCTGAAGGCGTTGCGGAACCCGGCCGTCAGCGCGGAGCGGACGCTGGGCCGCAGGCGGGCGGAGTGCTCCTCGCGGGCGCGTTCGAAGACCAGGACGTTGGCGTCCACCGCCATGCCGATGGCGAGCACGAAGCCGGCCAGGCCGGGCAGGGTGAGGGTGGCGCCGAGCGCGGCCAGCGCGGCGTAGGAGATCACGCCGTAGCAGAGCAGCGCCACGACGGCCAGGACGCCCAGCAGCCGGTAGGCCCGGACGATGAACAGGGCGGTCAGCGCGGTGCCGATGACCGCGGCCCAGGCGCTGGCCTCGATGGCGCGGGCGCCCAGGGTGGGGCCGACGGTGTGCTGCTCGACCGTCTCCACGGGCACGGGGAGCGCGCCGCCGCTGATCAGCAGCGCCAGTTCGCGGGCCTCGGCGTCGGTGAAGGCGCCGGTGATCTGGGTGGCGCCGCCGGGGATGCCGTCGCCGCAGGCCACGGAGGGGTCGACCTGCGGGGAGGAGATGACCCGGTCGTCGAGGACGATGGCGACGCGGCGGGCCGGGTCACCGGGCACGGCGCAGGCCGCCTCGCCGGTGAGGCGGGCCCAGCGGTCGCTTCCGGCGCGGTCGAAGTCGACCGTGACGTGCCAGCCGGCGCCGGTCTGCGCGTCGTGGCGGGCCTCGGCGGTCTCGACGTCGCCGCCGGTCAGGGCGGCGGGACCGACCCGGAGGTGCTCCCCGGCCTCGCCGGCCAGCACCCGCTCGCCGGAGGCGGGCTCGCCCGCGGCGGGGGTCGCGGACGGGTCCTTCGCCGCGTCCGGGTCCTTCGCCGCGTCCGGGTCCTCGACCCCGCGGACCGGATGGAAGGTGAGCTGGGCGGTGCGGCCCAGGACCTCGGCGGCCTCCGCGGGGTCCTGGACACCGGGCAGTTCGACGATGATCCGCCGGTCCCCCGAACGCTGGAGCGTCGGTTCGGCCACGCCGAGCGCGTCGACGCGTCCGCGCAGCACCTCCAGGGTGCGGTCGGTGGCCTCGCGGTCGGACTCGGCGGTGGACGCGGACGGGGAACGGGTCTCCAGCACGATCTGCGTGCCGCCGCGCAGGTCGAGCCCGAGACGGACCGGCACGGTGAGGGTGACGAGGACGGACAGGGCGACCACGGCGAGGGCGATCAGCGCCCTCACGCGGGTGGAACGTTTCGTTCTGGACAACGGAAGCCTCCGGCAGGGCATGCCTCGGCGGCGGCCGGCGCGGCCGCGGCACGTCAGGGAACGGGGAAGGGTCGGGGGCGGTCAGACGCCGGAGGGGGGGGTGACCGTCCGCGGTGCGGCAGGGCTTCGCGGGGTGCGGGGGGCCGCGCGGCGGACCGGGCGGCCTCGTGGGCGGAAGGGGGCGGGACCAGGGTGGCCGCGGTGCGCGGAAGGGCCGGGTGACCCGGGGACGGTGGGTGGTCGCCGGGGAGCTTCTGGCGGATCGCCGCGGGGGTGAGGCAGGCCGCGGCGCACGGGTCGCCGGCGTGCGGAACCGTGCCGTGGACGGCGCCGGCCCCGGT
Organism: Streptomyces abyssomicinicus; assembly: GCF_008974245.1. Classification (GTDB taxonomy): domain Bacteria; phylum Actinomycetota; class Actinomycetes; order Streptomycetales; family Streptomycetaceae; genus Streptomyces; species Streptomyces abyssomicinicus. The sequence continues at coordinate 143,731 of NZ_BBZI01000013.1, forward strand.
CCGCACGGCCTCGGTCTGCACGGCCCCGGTCCGCACGGCCCCGGCCAGGGCCGGAACCGGGTGCGGGGCGCCGGGGGCGAGGGCGGTGAGGAACGCCAGCAGGAGAACGACCGGCAGCAGCACGACCGGCAGGCGAACAGCCGACAGGGGAACAGCCGACAGGGGAACGTTCTGCAGGGGAACGGCCGGCAGGAGGAACGCGGTCGCACGGCGGCGGCGCGGGGGCCGCGGGCGCGGCGGCATGGCGTCGTCCTCCTCTCCGGACGTTCCGGGTCGCTGGCGGGCGGGCGTGCCGGGACGCCCGCTGGAGGGACCCGGGGCTCCGGCCCGGGAGTGGTGCCGGAGCCCCGGGTGGTCAGGGTTCGACGAGTCCGGCCCGGATGGCGTACCGCGTGAGTTCGAGCCGGTCGCGCAGGCCGAGCTTGCTCAGCAGGTTGGCGCGGTGGCGCTGCACCGTCTTGACGCTGATGAAGAGCATCTCGGCGATCTCCTTCGAGGAGTGCCCCTCGGCCACCAGCTTGAGGACCTCCTCCTCCCGAGGCGTGAGGATCTGCCCGGGGGCCTCCTCCCCCTGCCGGACGCGGTCGAGGTAGTGGCGGATCAGGGCGGTCACCGCACCGGGGTAGAGGAAGGGCTCGTCGCGGATCGCGGCCCGGCAGGCGGCGACCAGGTCGCGGTCGGCGACGGACTTGAGCACGTACCCGGAGGCCCCGGCCTTGAGGGCCTGGAAGAAGTACTGCTCGTTGTCGTGCATGGTGAGCATGAGGATCCGCAGGTCCGGCTTGAGCGCCGCCAGTTCGCGGGCGGCCTGGAGCCCGGTCATGCGGGGCATCGCGATGTCCAGCACGGCCAGGTCCAGGTCCAGGGCGCGGGCCTTCTCCACCGCCTCGGCCCCGTCGCCGGCCTCGGCGACCACCTCCAGGTCCGGTTCCTGGTCGAGGATCAGCCGCACGCCGCGCCGCACCAGGGCGTGGTCGTCGGCGAGCAGGATGCGGGCCGGCCGGGTGCCGGGCGTCGCCGGGGTCTCGGCGGGCTCGGGCGTGAGCGGGGTGACGGGGTTGTCGTGCTGCATCAGGTGTCCTGGGCGTCGGGTGGGGCGGCATCGGACGGCTCGGACCGGGGCTCCGCGCGCGGGTCCCCGGCGGGCGGGACGTCCCCGGGCGGGGTTCCCGCGGTCGGGCCGTGGGCCGACGGCTCACCTCCCGGCGGCACGCGCCCGCCGGACGCCGGCGGCGGCCGCAGTATCCCCGGCAGCCCGGGCGGCACGGGGAACGCCCACGGCACGGAGGCCGCCGCGGTGGGCGCCGTGGACGGCACCGGCACGGTCAGCCGCACTGTCGTCCCCGCACCCGGCGTGCCGGTGCCCGGCTGCCCCGGCAGGACCTCCAGCGAGGCGCCGACCAGCAGCGCCCGCTCCCGCATGCCGCGGATGCCGGCGCCCTCGCTCAGCCGCCCGACACCGCGGCCGTCGTCGGTGACCGACAGTTCGACCGCGTCCGCGAGCCGCCGCAGGCGCACGGTCACGGTCTCGGCGTCGGCGTGGCGGGCGGCGTTGGTCAGGCTTTCCTGGGCGACGCGGTAGACGACCAGTTCGGTCCCGGGCTCCAGCGGCGGGAGGTCGCCGTCGAAGTCACGGCGCACGGCCAGACCGGTGTGGGTGGCGAAGTCCCCGGCCAGCGCGGTGAGCGCGCTGACCAGGCCGAGGTCCTCCAGGACGCCGGGGCGCAGCCGCCGCAGCAGGCGCCGGACCTCGTCCAGACTGCCGCGGGTGGCCTCCTGGATCAGCCGCAGCTCGTCCCGCAGGGGCGGCTCGGCGGTGTCCGCGGCCCGTTTGAGCGCCAGCAGGATCGCCGTCATGCTCTGCCCCACCTCGTCGTGCAGCTCCTGGGCGACGCGCCGGCGTTCGGACTCCTGGGCGATGAGCACGCGGGCGCTGCTGGCGACCCGCTCCTGCTCCAGGCGGTCCAGCATGGCGTTGAAGGTGCGGATGACGTCGGCGACCTCGCCGGTGCCGTGCTCGGGCAGCCGCTGCCCGGGGCGGAGCAGGTCCACGGTGGTCATCCGGCGGGTGAGGCGGACCAGCGGGGCGAGTCCCCAGCGGATCAGGGCGGCGTTGGCCACCAGCATGACCGCCAGACCGCCGACCAGGATCACCGCCTCGGTCAGCAGCACGGGGACGGACACGGTCACCGGCGCCCACAGCAGCAGCGCCGTGGCGGCGCCCAGCACCACGGCGTTGAGCAGGAAGATGCGCCAGAACAGGGACACCGGGGTCACGCCTCCTTCAGCGATGCGTCGCCCACCACTCTCGGGCATCGCGGTCGCCGGACACGCCGCGGCTCCCCGGACGGCTCCCCGGAGGGCTCGCCCCGGCCGGCCGGCGGGCGGCCGGGCCGGCCCTCCAGCCTGCCGGGCCGCCGGGCCCGCGTCGATGGGTCGCGGCACCCATTGCGGGTGGGTCGCGGCACCCATGCCGGTGTGGGGGCCGACGGGCGGAAATGGGCTGTGCGGCCGATGGCCGCCGGGCGGGCGGACGGCCAGGGTGGAGAGGGTCCACGGCCCGCACGGCCGTCGGACCCAGGCACTCGGCCCCGCCGCCGGGGGTCCGCCGCCTCCTGCCGTCGGTCCCTCGCCGCCGCGGGCCGGGCGACGTGCGCCCGGCCCCGCCGGGCCGTTCCACGACGCCCACCCCGCACACCGACCGCACACCGACCGCCGACCGCCCGCCGCGACGTGCCGCGGCCGGTCGCACCCGATGGAAAGGACACCCCATGGCCCTCGACGCCGCCCCTCCCGAACCCCGCCCCCAGCACCCCGACTCGCACCGTGCCCGGCAGCGCCTCGAGCACGAGCGCGGCACCCGGCTGGCCCAGCTGCGCTCCCTCACCGGCAACGGACAGACGGCGGACGACCACCTGATGTCCACCCAGAAGGAGGCCATCGCCAAGGTCCTCAGGGAGATCGAGGACGCCTTCGCCCGGATCGAGGACGGCAGCTACGGGAGCTGCCTGCGGTGCGGTGAGGCGATCCCCGAGGAGCGGCTGGAGATCCTCCCGTACACCCACCACTGCGTCGGCTGCCGCCGCGGGGTCGCCTGACCGGCGCCCCGCGCGCCCGTCGTTCCCTTCGGCCCCGTTCTGCCCACCAGAGGAGAAGTGGTGAACTCCCCGACCGTCGCCGGTGACACCGCCGCGCGGCACCTGACCCCCGAGGACCTCTCCGGCCTGCGCGCCGGCCTCGACGAGCAGCTCCGGTTCCACCGGGAGCGGTCCAGGAGCGGCCGCCGCGCCGCCCCGGCTCCGGCGCGCATGGTCCTCGCGGACGTCGAGGCCGCCCTGCGCCGCATGGACGAGGGCCGGTACGGCAGCTGCCACCTGTGCGGGCTGCCGGTCGACCGGCAGCGGCTGCTGGTCGAGCCCCAGGCCCGCTACTGCGCGCCCTGCCAGCGGGTGCGGGCCGTCCACCGGGCCGGCACGGAGCGCGGGGGCACCCGGTCCGCGGCGGCGGACCACCGGGTGACGGGCCGGTGACCGTGCCAGGGCTCGACGGCGCGGACGCCGCGTTCCGCCGCCGCCCCGGGCCGGCGCGCCCGGCCTGGGACGTCGCCCTGGACCTGGGCAGCGCCCGCACCCGGGCGCTGCTCACCGGAAGCGGGCAGGTCCTCGACGTGCCCACCGTCGCCTTCCCCGACGCCGGCCGGCATCCGGTGCGCCGTGGCGCGATCGTCGACGAGGCCGGATGCGCGGCGCTGCTGGGGCGGCTGCTCGGGCACCGGCTGCCCCGGGCCTCCCGTCCGCTGGTGGTGCTCACCGCGCCGGTGCTGGACCTGCCGGCCTACCGCGCGTCCGCCCGGGCCGTGCTGGAGGTGCTGCGGCCGCGCGGCGTGCTCACCGTGCCGGGGGCGCGCGCGGTGGCGGTGGCGGCCGGGGCCGACCTGTCCCGGCCGCTGCTGGTGGTGGACGTCGGCGCGCACCTCACCGAGGTCGTGCTGCTGGACGACGGCGCGGTGACCGACGCCCGCCGGGTCGCGCTGGGCACCGGCGACCTCGGCGCCGTCACGCCGGGCGACCTCGTGGACGCGGTGACCAGGATGGTGGCCGCGACGCTCCGGCAGGACGAGGCCTCGCTGGTGCCGGCCGCGCTCGCCCGCGGGGTGCTGCTGGCGGGCGGCGGCGCGCTCCGGCCGGAGATCACGTACCGCCTCACCGGCCGGCTGCACGCCCCCGTCCACGTCGTTCCCGCCCCGCACACGGCGGCGGTGCGCGGAGCCGCCCGGCTCCTGGACGCGGCCCGGCTCCACCCGAGCACCCGCGGACCCGGTGCCGCCGGACCTGCGAACATGGTCTGATGCTGACCGGTACCGGAATACAGATCGCCGCCGACGCGCCCCTGCGGGAGGACGTGGCGGCGCTGCTCGACGAACACCTCCAGGACATGTACGCGACCAGCCCGCCGGAGTCCGTGCACGCCCTGGACCACGGCACGCTGGCGGGTGACGGGATCGTCTTCGTGACCGCGCGCGCCGCCGACGGCGCCCTGCTGGGCTGCGGAGCGCTCAAGGAACTGGGCGAGGGCCACGGCGAGCTGAAGTCGATGCGCACCACGGCCGCGGCCCGGGGCCGCGGGGTCGCCTCCGCGGTGCTGGAGCACCTCACCGCGCTGGCGGAGCGCGGCGGGTACCGGCGGCTGAGCCTGGAGACCGGCGTCGAGGACTACTTCGCGGCGGCCCGGCGGCTGTACGCGCGGCACGGGTTCACCGAGTGCGGACCGTTCGCCGACTACACCGAGGACCCCAACAGCGTCTTCATGACCAAGGCCCTCTGACCGAGCCCTCGCGCCTTCGGCCGGGGGGGCGGGAGCGGGGCGGGAGCGGGGCGGGAGCGGGGTGAATCGGGCAACGCCCGATCATCGCGCCGTGACCCTGCGACACTTCTCCGCAGGCGGGTCACCCCCACCCCCGGCCGGGCCGGGGCCTCCACGAAGGACACCCGATGCGTTCCATCATCAGCAAGGCGGTCATCCCCGCGGCCGGTCTCGGCACGCGGTTCCTCCCCGCCACCAAGGCGACGCCCAAGGAGATGCTCCCGGTCGTCGACAAGCCGGCGATCCAGTACGTCGTCGAGGAGGCCGTCGCCGCCGGGCTCGACGACGTCCTGATGATCACGGGGCGCAACAAGCGCCCCCTGGAGGACCACTTCGACCGCAACTACGAGCTGGAGTCGGCCCTGCGGCGCAAGGGCGACGCCGACCGGCTCGCCCGGGTGCAGGAGTCGACGGACCTCGCCACCATCCACTACGTCCGCCAGGGCGACCCGCGGGGGCTCGGCCACGCCGTGCTCTGCGCCGCCCCGCACGTCGGCGACCAGGCGTTCGCCGTGCTCCTCGGCGACGACCTGATCGACCCGCGCGACCCGCTGCTCTCCCGCATGATCGACGTCCGGGCGCGGCACGGCGGAAGCGTGGTCGCGCTGCTGGAGGTCGACCCCGCGCAGAGCCACCTCTACGGCTGCGCCGCCGTCGAGGCGACCGAGGAGGGCGACGTCGTCCGGGTGACCGGCCTGGTCGAGAAGCCGGCGCCGGGGACCGCGCCGTCGAACTACGCGGTCATCGGACGGTACGTGCTCGACCCGGGCCTCTTCGACGTGCTGCGGAGGACCGAGCCGGGCCGCGGCGGTGAGATCCAGCTGACCGACGCCCTCCAGACACAGGCCGTCGACGAGAAGATCTGCGGGCCGGTGCACGGCGTGCTCTTCCGCGGGCGGCGCTACGACACCGGCGACCGGAGCGACTACCTGCGCGCCATCGTGCGGCTCGCCAGCGAGCGGGAGGACCTGGGTCCGGAGTTCCGCGGCTGGCTCCGGGAGTTCGTGCGGGACGAGATCGACGGCGTGGCGCCCTGACCGCGGTGGCGCCGTGATCGAGTGGCGGGGGCGCGGACGCGGAGTTCTCCTGGGAGGAGCAGCACGTCCGCGTCCCGCGCCGAAGGACTGGAGATCATGACCGTCACCAGCGTCAACGAGGACTTCGACCAGCTCAATCTCACCCTGGCCGCCGATTTCGACGCCCCCGTGGAGCGGGTGTGGCAGCTGTGGGCCGATCCGCGGAAGCTGGAGCGGTGGTGGGGGCCGCCGACCTACCCGGCCACCGTGGACGACTTCGACCTCAACCCCGGCGGCACGGTCACTTATCACATGACCGGTCCGGAGGGGGATCAGCCGCACGGCTGGTGGCGGGTCGGCTCGGTGGCCCCGCCGACCCATCTGGAGTTCACCGACGGGTTCGCCGACGACGACGGGCGGCCGCTGTCCGACTCCCCCAAGATCGAGACGCGGGTCACCCTCACCCGGCGGGGCACCTCGGGCACCGGCACCCACATGGAGCTCTCGTCCCGGTTCCGCAGCCAGGAGGAGATGCGGCAGATGTCCGACATGGGCATGGCCGAGGGCATGCGGGAGGCCGCCGGCCAGATGGACCACCTGCTCGCCTGACCACCGGCTCGCCCGGCCACCCGCTCGCCCGACCACCCGCTCGCGTGATCACCCGCTCGCCCGACCACCCGCCAGGTGACGCCGCCGCCGCGTCCCGCCGCTCCGCCGCTCCGGCGTCCTCCTCCGTGCTCCCCGCGTACGCCCGGCGTACGGCGGCAGGCATGATGGATCTCCCGCAGGCGAGTTCCGGGAGAGGCATGGGCGGAGAAGAGGGGCGCGCGCCGCGCAGGGCGATCCGGCTCACGCCGGCCCTGTTCAAGGCCGCCGACGCCGGCCCGGTGACCCTCACGGAAGAGGCACCGCTCGCCCTGACCGAGGCGCGGGGCGTGCTGCGCATGGCGCTGCACCCCCCTGTCCCTCCGGCGGAGGCGGCCGTGCGTCCCGGATGCCTGGTCCGCACCCGCGACGGCCGGACCTGCGCCGTGCACCCTTCGCCCCGGCCCGCCTCCGGCCCCACGGCGGAAGCGGGGGCCCTGGACGCCTGGCCGTACGTCTCCCTCTCGCCCGACGGGGCGGCGGTGGACGTCGCGCTGGGGCGCGGGAACCGCTTCGATCGGCTGCTCTTCTACGTCGACGTCGCCCAGGGAGCCACCGGTCTCCGCGAACTCCCCGCCGAGGCCGCCTTCACCGCCGGACCGGGCCGGGCCTGGCGCGTCCCGCTGGACCCCGCACGGGCCACCGCGCACGCCCCCGTGGGGGCGTGCGCGGTGGCACTGCTGGTCCCGCGCCCGGACGGGCTGGAACTGCGCCGGGAGGTCCGGTGGTACCGGGCCGGGTGGCGCACCTCCTGCCGGAGACTGCTGGCCCGGGACTACCTCGGCTGAAGGCCGTCCGGCGGCCGACGGCCACGGCGAGGGGCGTCGGTCCTCAGACGGCGCGCGACAGTTCGGCCTGGCCGAACAGCAGGGCGTAGCCGGCCGGGAGCTGGGCGAGGAGCCGGTGGGTCAGGTCGTCGCCGACCAGTCCGGGAAGCACACCGAGCACCGACGTGGTGTCCCAGCGCGCGGTGGCCTGCGTGGCGTTGGGCAGCCGGCGGGACAGCTCGTCCACGAACTCCGCGGCGGCGGGCGGCCGGTGGGCCGGAACCTGGGCGGCGACGATCCGCGCCGCCTCCTCCGGCAGCGCCCGTGCCAGGTCGACGCGCTCGTCACCGACGACCTGCTCACCGAGCGCCGCGAGCACCGCGCGGGTCACCCGCTCGGCCTGCTCCTGCGTGGGGTAGAGCCCGGCCTCGCGGACCTGGGCGACCAGGTCGTCCCACGAGTGACCCGCCACCACGTCGACGACCCCGGCGTCACGCGGCTCCGGCACGGCGACGGGGGTCTCGAGCATGGTGTCGGTGGGGGTGGCGGTGGCGGTGGCGGTCATGGTGGCGTCGCTCCGGATCATGGGAATGGTCAAGGGGACTGCTCCTCCTCAGCTCCCGTCAGATGACTGCCGGGCCGGGCGGCGGCCTGTCCCGGCCCGGTACTGCGCCCGTATGCCCCCCTTCGCCGCGCGTATTCCTCCGTGCACACGGCGTGCGGACCGCGAGGCGGGCCCCAAGGGGCGTCAGCGGGGGCGGGGTGCCGGCCGGGACGGGGTCGGCGGCTCACACCCCGCCCGGCACGCTTTGACTGCCGACGGGCCGGTCGGCATCGTTGGCCGTGAGACACCTGCAGAGGAGGACGACATGGCGACGGTGCCCACGGCCGCGTTGGCGGCGACCGGACTGGTCGGCGGGTACGGGGTGGCCCGCTGGACGAAGCGGCGTGAACTGGGCGGAGTGGTGCTGGCGGCGGCCGGGGCCGCGGCGGCGAACCGGTGGCGGCGGCAGGCGGGCGCCGGTGTGGCCGCCGGGCTCACCACGGCGTACGTGGCCGCGTTCGCCGGGTCGCACCCCCTGGCCAAGCGGCTCGGCGCGTGGACGTCCGTGCTCACCGTCACGGCCGGTGTGGCCGCGGCCTCCTGGGTCCTCGCCGACCGCCGCGAGGCCTGACCCCGGGCGGAGGCGGCCCCGGCGGGCGCGGCCCCGGCGTCCCGGGCCCGCGCCCGGGACGCCGAAGGGGCGTCGAAGGGCCGTCGAAGGGGGCGTCGGACCGCCCGTCAGACCCCGAGATCGCGGATGATCTTGGCGACGTGACCGGTGGCCTTGACGTTGTAGAGCGCGCGCTCCACCGTGCCGTCCTCGCCGACCACGACCGTGGAGCGGATGACGCCGACGACGGTCTTGCCGTACAGCTTCTTCTCGCCGAACGCCCCGTACGCCTCGAGCGTCTTCTTGTCCGGGTCGGCCAGCAGGGTCACCTTCAGCGACTCCTTGTCGCGGAACTTCGCCAGCTTCTCCGGCTTGTCCGGGGAGATGCCGACGACGTCGTACCCGGCGCCGGCCAGCAGCTCCAGGTTGTCCGTGAAGTCGCAGGCCTGCTTGGTGCAGCCGGGGGTGAGCGCGGCGGGGTAGAAGTACACGATGACCTTGCGGCCCGCGTAGTCGGCCAGCGAGACCTCGTTCCCGTCGGCGTCGGGAAGGGTGAAGGCGGGGGCGGTGTCGCCGGGCTGGAGTCGCTCGGACATCGGGTCGTGCTCCTTGGGTCGCTCGTTACCGGTGGGCGCGTACGAGCGTAACCGGGGGCTTGACCATGCGGCGCGGCCACGAGCTGACAGACTGGTGGGCAGCAACACGGGAAGCAGTACGCAGTACGTACGGACATCCGACGGCGAGACGATCACGGAGGCGGCACGGTGGCGGACACCTCGGACACCAGGACACCGGCGCAGATCAAGGCGGACATCGAGCGGCGCCGCGCACTGCTGGCCGAGACGCTCGAGGAGATCGGGGTGCGGATGCACCCGAAGACGGTGGTGGACGACGCCAAGGCCCGGGCACGCGGCCAGGTCGACCAGACCCTGGGGCGGGCCTACGTCAGCGTCAACCGGACCCTGACCGGTGTGCGGGGGCGTTTCGTCGACGAGGAGGGGTCGCCGCGGATGGAGCGCATCCTGCCGGTGGCGCTGGTCGCGGTCGGCGTGGTCGGGCTGCTGATGGTGGGCGGCACCCGTGGCCCGGGCGGCTCCGGCCGCTCGCGCGGCGGACGCTGCCGACGCCGCCGCTGACCCCCCACCCGATCGGACGGCCGGGGGCGAGGGGCAGGTAGGTTCACACCGTGAGCGTCAACAGAACTGTGAGCGACACCCAGCACGACAAGCTTCCGATCCGGATGCTGCACGACCGCGTGCTGGTGCGTCAGGACAACTCGGAGGGTGAGCGTCGCTCGGGCGGCGGCATCCTCATCCCCGCGACGGCGGCGGTCGGCCGGCGTCTCGCGTGGGCGGAGGTCGTCGCGGTGGGGCAGAACGTCCGCACCGTCGAGCCCGGCGACCGCGTCCTGTACGACCCGGAGGACCGGGCGGAGGTCGAGGTGCGGGGCATGACCTACGTGCTGATGCGGGAGCGGGACCTCCACGCGGTCGCCGCGGACCGCTTCGAGGGCGCGGAGGACTCCACGGGCCTGTACCTCTAGCGAACGGCACGAAGGGGCCGGTGACCGCCGCGGCGGTCACCGGCCCCTTCGGCGTCCCGGCGGGCGGGCTACAGGGCCAGGTGGGGCCAGGGCCACGCCTGTTGCTCGTGGGGCGGGAGGTGCGCGCCGCCCTGCGAGGACGGGTGGTGCGGGGCCTGGTGGTGCGGGGGCTGGTCGTGCGGCTGGTGGCCGTGCGGGTGGTGTTCCCCCGGGGGCGACGCCTGGTGGGCCGGCGGGGCGGCGTCGCCGGGGACGCCGTCGGCGCCGGGTCCGGGGTCGTACCCGGGGTCGTACCCGGGCGACGGGAGGACCGTGCCCTCGCCGTCGGGTCCGGCGGCCGGGCCGGTGCTGTCCTCGTCGCCGTGGCCGTCGCCGCTGAACTCCGAGGCCTCGCCCTGGTCCTCGGAGGAACCGTCGCCGTCGCCCTCGGGGGTACCGGACTCCGGGAACCCGTCGCCCTGCTCCGCGGACGGCGACGCGGACGCCGACGCCCCGTCACTCGGTACCGCGTAGGGCAGCTTGAGGTCGCCGCTCCCCGACCGCACCTGGAGGTCGAACGCGCCGGCCTGCTCGCCCTTCGTCGCGTCCTTCACGAACTCCGCCCAGACCCGCGCCGGCACTCCGCCGCCGTTGATCCGTCCCAGGCCCATCGCCCCGTACAACGGCTTGTGCGCGGCGGTCTTCGGGTCCTGCCCCATCACCGACACCACGGCGACCAGGTCCGGCGTGTACCCGGCGAACCAGGCGGCGGTGTCCTCCTCGGCGGTGCCCGTCTTGCCGGCCGCGGGCCGCCCCGCCGCCTGCGCGGCGGTGGCGGTGCCCCCGGCAACGACCCCGCGCAGCACCGAGGTCGTGGTGTCCGCCGCGACCCGGTCGATCGCCTGGCTGGGCTTCCGGTCCGGCAGCGACACCGTCCCCGACCCGCTCCGGGTGATCTTCTCGACCAGCGTGTACGGCCGGTGCCGCCCGTGGTCGGCGAGCGTGGCGTACGCCTGCGTCATGTCCAGCACGCTCGCCGTGGCCGTGCCCAGCGCCATCGACGGCGAGGCGATCAGGTCCGGGGTGCGCTCGGGGAGCCCGAGCCGCACCGCCGTCCGGTGCACCCGGTCGGGGCCCACGTCGACCGCCATCTGGGCGTACACCGCGTTGACGGACTTGTCGGTGGCCTCGCTGACGGAGATCTCCCCGTAGCTCTGGTCGTCCTCGTTCTCCGGCGTGTACCGGGCCCCGGGCCAGCCCTCCACGGCCCGCTTGCTGGTCCCGTCGTACATGGTCTGCGGGGTGATGGGCCGTCCGTCGTGGGTGTGCGCCCCGTGCTCCAGGGCGGCCGCCAGCACGAACGGCTTGAAGGTGGAGCCGACCTGGAAGTCCCGGCGGGTGGCGTTGTTGGTGTACTGCTTCACGTAGTCGGTGCCGCCGTACATCGCGACGACCTTGCCGGTGCGCGGGTCCATCGCGGCGGCCCCGGCCCGCACGTTCCTGTCCGCGTCCCGCACCTCCGGCTTCAGGTTCTCCAGCACCTCCTCCTCGACCGCGGCCACCAGCGCCTCCTGGGCGGGCCTGCGGAGCGTCGTCCAGATCCGGTAGCCGCCGCCCTCCAGGTCGGCCTCCCGGAGGATGCCGTGCTCCGCCAGGTACGCCTTGACGGCGTTGACGACGTAGCCGCGCTGGCCGGAGAGCGCCGTGTTCGCCCGGTTGGGGCGCGGGGCGGGGAAGGCCAGGGTGGCCCGCTCCGTCCGGCTCAGCCAGCCCTCCTTGACCATGCCGTCCAGCACGTAGTTCCAGCGGACCAGGGCCTTCTCCCGGTTCTCCGGGTGGGCGTCGACGTCGTAGGCGTTCGGGGAGTTCAGCAGCGCGGCCAGGTAGGCGCCCTGCGCGGCGTCCAGCTCGGAGGCGTCGATGCCGTAGTAGGCCTGGGCGGCGGCCTGGATGCCGTAGGTGTTGCGGCCGAAGTAGCTGGTGTTCAGGTAGCCCTGGAGGATGTCGTCCTTGGACTTCTCCCGGTCCAGCTTGATGGCGATGAAGAACTCCTTGCCCTTGCGGGTGAGGGTCTGTTCCTGGCCGAGGTAGTAGTTCTTCACGTACTGCTGGGTGATCGTGGAACCCGACTGCCTGCCCTTGCCGGTGACGGTGTTCCACGCGCCGCGGACCATCGCCTGCGGGTCCACCCCGGAACCGTCGTAGAAGTCCCGGTCCTCGGCGGCCAGCACGGCGTGCCGCGCGTCCTCCGAGACCTGGGACAGCTCCACGCTCTCCCGGTTGACGTCCCCGTCGCGGGCCAGGCGGGAGCCGTCCGCGTAGAGGAACACGTTGCTCTGCATGGTGGCGGCGGCGTTGGCGCGGGGAATCTTGACCAGGTGGTAGCCGGCCGCCAGGGAGGCCGCGCCGAGCAGGATGACGGCGACCAGACCCAGGAGGGTGAAACGCCAGGTGGGAAGGGCGCGGCGCCAGCCCTTCCGCCGGGCGGCGGGAGCGGGCCTCTCCGGGTCCCGGGCGGTGGCGGGCGTGTCCGGAGGCCGCTCGGGGCCCCAGCCCGGGAACGGCTCTTTCCTGCGGTCGTTCTTCATCGCGTGCTCCGGCTCCCGTTCCTCCGCGTTCCGCCGATACCCTATGCGCCCACTATGTACCGGTATGACCGATACGCGCCCGCAGAATTGGGCTGTGTCGGGGCCGCGGCGTCGCGTCCACCTCCCGGTCCCCCGTTACCGGGGCCGTCCCGAACTCGTATGCTGCGCGCCATGGCCGACGCGTCGAACGAGCGGAACGAGCGGGACCAGCGGGACGAGGGGGACGGGGACGGGGCAGCACGGGGGAAACGGCGGGAGGTGCCGCTGCCCGAGCTCCGGGCGGGTGACGCCGACCGTGAACGGGTCGCGGAGCGGCTGCGGGACGCCCTCGCGGAGGGGCGGCTCGACATGGACGAGTTCCAGGAACGGCTGGACGTCGTGTACCGGGCGAAGACGTACGGGGAACTGGAGCCGGTCACGCGGGACCTGCCGGCGCCCGGCGGGCCCGCCGTCCCGCTGGTGAAGCGGCCCGCCGCCAACGCCGGGGGCGAACTGGACCTGGCGTCGCGGATCACCGGCGGCGAGGGTTCCTCCGACTGGGGGATCGCGGTGATGTCGGGCTTCCAGCGGGTCGGACGGTGGGTGGCGCCGCGGCGGTTCAACGCGGTGGCGGTGATGGGCGGCGGGGTGATCGACCTCCGCGACGCCTACTTCGCGGACCGTGAGGTCGTGCTCAACTGCGTCGCGGTGATGGGCGGGGTGGACGTCATCGTCCCGCCGGGTGTCGAGGTCGTGATGCGCGGCACGGGGCTCATGGGCGGCTTCGACCACGACACACGGGGCGACGACACGGGCCCCGAACCGGGGGCGCCGCGGGTCGTCGTCACCGGGTTCGCGTTGTGGGGCGGTGTCGGCGTCCGCACGAAGCGCTCCAAGAAGCGCCGCCTGCCCCCCGCCTGACCCCCGCCCGACCCCGCCACCGGGGGCCGCCCGCGGGCCGGTCCCCGGTGCTGTCCCCTGCGTACACCCGGCGCTGCCCCGGCGCTAAACCCGGTGCGCACCCGCCCGGGCCGCCCCGTCCGGTACCGCCCGGGGCGGCGACGGCACCCCCGCGGGCCCCGGCCCCGCGCTCGGCCCCGGCCACCACGCCCGCTCCCCGAGCAGCGCCATCGCCGCGGGCAGGAGCAGGACGCGCAGCACGAACGCGTCGAAGAGCACGGCGACCGTGAGGCCGACGGCGATCTGCTTCATCTCGACGCGGTCGATGAACAGGAAGCTGACGAAGACCGAGACCATGATCACGGCCGCGCTGGTCACCACGCTCGCGGATCCCGCGATGCCTTCGACGACCGCCTGACGGGTGGGCACACCGCGTCGCACCGCCTCCCGGATCCGGCTGACCACGAAGATCTGGTAGTCGGTGGACAGACCCACCAGGATGGCGAGGACCATCAGCGGCGTGCGGGAACCCACGAAGCCCAGGGACTCGAACCCGAGCAGTTCCTCCGCCCAGGTGTACTGGAAGACCAGGGTCAGCACGCCCCAGGAGACCAGCACGGTGGACATGTTCAGAAGCGTGCCCAGCAGGGCCATGACGACGGACCGGAACGCCACGTACATGATCACGGCAGCGGCGAGCGCGATGAACCCGACGACCCAGGGCAGCCGTTCGCCCTGGTGGGCCGCGTAGTCCGCCCCCGCCGCGATCTCACCGGTGACGGCGGCCTCGAGCCCGTCGGCGGGCCCCACCGTCGCCGGCAGCAGTTCGCCCCTGAGGTGCCGCAGCGAACGTGCCGCCTCCGGCGAGTTCTGGGCGTACGGCACGGGCAGCGCCAGCAGAGCCGTGCGTCCGTCCTCGGCGATCCGCGGCCGGGGGGTCCGGTCCTGGGCGAAGAGGGCGTCCCCGCGGGTCCGCTCCACGAGCCGGCGCAGCGGTGCAGCCGGGTCCTCGCCGCGCACGACGACCAGATGCGCCGGCCCCTCCGACGGGAAGGCGTCCACCAGCCGGTCGTAGGTGGCGACCGCCGGGACGCTGTCGGGGAAGGTCTCCTTGCCCTCGGTGCCGAGCTTCATGGACAGCGCCGGCAGGGCCAGGGCCGCCGTGGCGGTGAGCGTGGCGAGGAGCGTGACGAGCGGACGGCGCATCACCGGCCGGAGCGCTGCGGCCCACACCCCGCCGCCGTTCCCTCTGCCGGCCGCGGGCCGCCCGCCGCGCGCCCGGTCCGCCTTCCGGTCGATCCGCGGCCCCAGCTTCGCCAGCAGGGCCGGCAGGACGGTCACGGAACCGGCGACGGCGACGCAGGTCACCAGGATCGCGCCGGTGGCGATCGAGGAGAAGACGACGTCCTCCATCAGGTACAGCCCGCCCAGCGCCACGGCGACCGCCAGCCCCGAGTGGACCACGGCGCGACCTGACGTCCGTGCCGCCAGTTCGACGGCCGCCGGGTGGCTCAGCGCCCCGCCGGAACGCTCACGTTCCTCGCGGACGCGCTTGAGGTAGAAGAGCGAGTAGTCGACGCCCACGGCCATGCCGAGCATGAACGTCGTGCTGAGCACGGCGCCTCCGGCGTCGGGGAACACCCAGGAGGCGAGACCGTAGAGCCCGGTGGCTCCCGCGAAGGCCGTGAGCGCCAGCATGACGGGGATACCGGCCGCGAGCAGGGTGCCGAAGACCACGAGGAGGATGACGAAGGTCACCGGCAGGCTGATCATCTCGGTGCGCTGCAGGTCCCGGCCCTGCTTGTCGTTGACCCCGACGGAGATCGAGGCACTGCCGGTCTGGCCGACGCGGACGTCCGGGTGCGCGGCCCGCACCGCGGCGGTCTGGGCGAGCAGCGCTCCGACGTCCTCCTTGGCGGTCTCCCGGTCGCCCCGCAGGGTGACGGAGACCAGGAGGGCGGACCCGTCCTCGGCCGGACGGGGCTCCGCGACGGCGACGACGGCGGGCAGCCGGCGCATCCGCTGCTCGGTCTCGCGGGCGGCCGGTCCGGGATCCTGGCCCTCGATCAGCACGTGTTCCACGGGCGGTGGCGTGAGTCCGCTCCCGGCGGCCAGCGACTCGGCCCGCCCGGCCTCCCCGATCCAGAAGTCCTCGAACGTGCCCTTGTTCGTGCCGGCGACGGCCGCCGCGCCCACGCACAGCGCGACGAACAGCAGCCACCCGAGGACGGCGCGCCCCGGGTGCCGGGCACCCCATCTCGCCGTCCGCACCATGACAGATTCCTCGCCCGGCATCGCATGCCCTTCCCGAAAACCGCTCTCCACGACTGCACCGGTCAGCCTCCCTTCCGCGGCCGGGGGCGGTCACTGGTGCTGACAGCCGGGGAGGCGGGGGTGCTGTCCCCACCCCTCGACCCCGGCGGCCCGCAGTACGCGGCACGACGGGACCGGTGCGGCCCGTCGGGACCGCCAGGCGGTGGCCGGCTCCACGTCCCTGCCCCCCCACCACCGTGCGGCGCGCGGGGGTGTCGGGCCGGCGGGCGCGTCAGGCGCGCGGGCGCGTCTTCGGGTGCGCCGGCCAGGGGCCGACGCACGGCCCCCGCGGTGCGGCGGCGGGGCAGGGGCGACCTGGCGACGGAGCCGCGAGGCGGTAGCGGCGACCGGGGCGGCCCGTCGGGACCGCCGGGCGGTGGCCGGCTCCACGTCCCTGCCCCGCACCACCGTGCGGCGCGCGGGGGTGTTGGGCCGGCGGGCGCGTCTTCGGGAGCGCGGCCGGGGGCACGACGACGCGAGGCCGCGGCGCAGTGGGGGCTGCGGCGCGGCCTCGTGTCGACCGGAGAGGGAGGTGCGGTGGGTCAGCCGGCTGGTGCCGTGGGGGTGTCGACGGTGGAGAGGGGCTTCGCGATGTCCTCGAGACTGCGCCGCTCCGCCTTGACGGCGAGGAAGACCGCGACGAGCCCCGCCGCGCACATCAGGCCCGCGCCGATCTGGAACGCCAGCACCGTGTCCGCGATGACCCCGGACTCCGTGAGGTCAGCGAAGATCAGCGGACCGGCGATGCCGCCCGCGGCCGTGCCGACCGCGTAGAAGAAGGCGATCGCCATCGCGCGCGTCTCCATCGGGAAGATCTCCGAGACCGTCAGGTACGCGCTGCTCGCGCCCGCGGAGGCGAAGAACAGCACCACGCACCAGCACGCCGTCAGCGTCGTCGCCGTCAGCACCTCCTGGCCGAACAGCCACGCCGTCACGAACAGCAGCAGGCCCGAGAGGATGTACGTGGAAGAGATCATGATCCGGCGGCCGACCGTGTCGAACAGCCTGCCCAGCAGCAGCGGGCCGAGGAAGTTGCCCGCCGCGATCACCGCGAAGTAGTAGCCGGTGTGCCCCACCTGGACGTCGAAGAACTTGGTGAGGATCGCGCCGAAGCCGAAGGTGATCGCGTTGTAGAGGAAGGCCTGGCCGATGAAGAGGGCCAGCCCCAGCACCGTGCGCTTGGGGTACTTGGTGAAGACCGTCCGGGCGATCAGCCCGAAGCCGATGGACTTGCGCTGGTGGATGGTGATCTCGCCGGCCGGCGGGGGCAGCTTGTGGCCCTTCTCCTCCTCGACCTGCCGCTCGACGTCGGAGACGAGCGCCTCCGCCTTGTCTCCCTGACCGTGGATGAACTGCCAGCGTGGACTCTCCGGAACGTTTCGCCGCACCAGCAGGATGACCAGGCCGAGCACGACGCCGAGCGCGAAGGTCAGCCGCCAGCCGATGTTCGCGGCGAAGATGTCGGTGTCCAGCATCACGATGGACAGCAGCGCGCCGCCGATCGCGCCGAGCCAGTAGCTGCCGTTGATGATCAGGTCGACCCGGCCGCGGTACTCGGAGGGGATCAGCTCGTCGATGGCGGAGTTGATGGCCGCGTATTCGCCGCCGATGCCGAACCCGGTCAGGAAGCGGAAGAGGAAGAACCACCAGACGTCGAACGAGACCGCGGTGAGGGCCGTCGCCCCCAGATAGACCGCCAGGGTGGTGATGAAGAGCTTCTTGCGTCCGAAGCGGTCGGTGAGCCAGCCGAAGAACAGCGCTCCGGCGCACGCTCCCGCGACGTACAGCGCCGCCGCCATTCCGGTGACCTGGGCGGAGGTGATGGGCAGTCCGCTGCCCTCCTCGGCCAGCCGGCCGGCGATGTTGCCGACCGTGGTGACCTCCAGGCCGTCCAGGATCCATACGGTTCCCAGCCCGATGACGATCATCCAGTGCCAGCGGGACCACGGGAGCCGGTCCAGGCGGGCCGGCACGGCGGTGGTGACGGTTCCTGTCTCCTCCGGGATCTCCGAGGGTTCGGGTGTCGCAGCAACTGCCATCGCGTGGTCTCCCTCTCCGTTGAGCGAGCGGCGGTTCCCCTCCCTGTTGCCCCGCCCGTTACGGCTATGCCCCCAGCATGCGGGACACGGTGTGGATCAGCAGCCCGGCGAGCGAGCCGACCACTGTGCCGTTGATGCGGATGAACTGGAGATCGCGGCCGATGTGCGCCTCGATCTTCCGGGTGGTGTGCTCGGCGTCCCAGCCGGCGACCGTGTCGGTGATCAGGGCGGTGATCTCGCCCCGGTAGGTGGTGACCACGTAGGTGACCGCGCCCTCGACCCAGCCGTCGACCTTCTCCTGGAGCCGCTGGTCCGCCTTCATCCGGGCGCCCAGGGACAGCAGCCCGGCGCGCACCCTCAGCCGCAGCCGGCTCTGCTCGTCCTCGGAGGCGGCCACCATCATCCGGCGCACCGCCGACCAGGCCGAGGCGATCAGGTCCTGGACCTCGTCCCGGTTCAGGACCTCGTTCTTGAGCCGCTCCACGCGCGCCCGGGTCTCGGTGTCGGACTGCAGGTCGACGGCGAAGTCGGCGAGGAACCGGTCCAGCGCGTCCCGTGCCGGATGGGTCGGCATGTCCCGCATCTCGGTGACGAACCGCAGCAGCTCCTTGTAGACCCGCTCGCCCACCTTCCGGTCGACGAACCGCGGCGTCCAGCCGGGGGCGCCGCCCTGCACCGCGTTCATCACCCGGTCGCCGTGCAGCTCCAGCCAGTCGTGGGCCCGCGCCACCACCAGGTCGACGGTCCGGTTGTGCCCGTGGTCCGCGACCACCCGCTCCAGCGTCTTGCCCAGCACCGGGGCGATCTCCGCCGCCTCCGCCCGGCGGGTGACGGCCTCGCCCACCACGTCCTGGACGTCACGGTCCTTCAGCACGGTCAGCGCGCCCCGCAGTGCCGTCGCCAGTTCGGCCGTCACCCGGTCTGCGTGCTCCGGTTCGGCCAGCCAGGTGCCCAGCCGGTTGCCGATGCCGACGGCGCGCAGCCGGGTCCGCACCACGTCCGCGGAGAGGAAGTTCTCCCCCACGAACTCGCCCAGGGACTCGCCGAGCTGGTCCTTCTTGGTGGGGATGATCGCGGTGTGCGGGATGGGCAGCCCCAGCGGATGCCGGAAGAGGGCCGTCACGGCGAACCAGTCGGCCAGCGCGCCCACCATGCCCGCCTCGGCGGCCGCCGCGACGTAGCCCGCCCAGGCGCCCGCGCCCTGGTGCTCCGCCCAGGTGGCCAGCGCGTAGATCACCGCGACCACCAGCAGCAGCCCCGTGGCCAGGGCCTTCATCCGACGGACACCCCGCTGGCGTTCCTCGTCGGCGAGGGTGAAACCATCCATGGTGCGTGCGGCCGAACGGGGGACGCCGCGATTGCCGCCTCCGGGCGGGCGGGCATGCTCGCCGTGCCCCCCACCGTCGCTCCCGGCACCGCCGACGCCGCCGGTGCCACCGATGCCGCCGGCGCCGCCGCCGCGCCCGTCGCCGCCGTCGGCGGTCCCGGCGAGGTCGGCGGGGTGCCCGCCGTTGTCGTCCTGTCGTCCCATTCGTCGCCCGTCCACCTGTGTCACATGCCCCGTCAGGAAAGAAACGTCCCTGCTTGACCGACTCCGGGAACGCAACAAACGTTCCCGACGTCTGTCCTCGAGGACGCTCAGGAAGCCGCCGGGGATGTCTCGCACCTTCCGCCGTTCCAGTCGTTCTGTCGTTCGAAAAGCCCGAGGAGCCGAGCCCCGCATGACCAGGCGTCACGCTTGCGCCCTGCTGGCGGCCTTCACCGCCCTGATAATCGCCGTCAGCGCCGGCATATATCTCGTGGCCCGCCAGGCGAGTGCCCGGCCCGAGGCCCGCGACACCAGCCTGTCCGGGGGCCGCGTGCCCCACAACCCCGCCGCGCCGGCCTCCACCGGCACGTGGGTCGGCAGCTGGGCCGCCGCGCCCTCCGGAGCCGAACCGGGCACGGAACTGACGGGGATCGCCGGACGGTCCGTGCGCAACATCGTCCACACCAGCGCCGGCGGTTCGGCCGCACGGGTGACCCTGTCCAACCACTACGGGCAGCTGCCGCTGCGCATCACCTCCGCCTCGGTCGGCGTCGCCGCCCAGGACAACGCCGCGGAGGCCGTCCCGGACACGCTGCGCCCGCTGACCTTCTCCGGCGCCCCCGCGGTGACCGTCCCACCGGGCGGCCAGGTGGTCAGCGACGCGGTGGCCCTGCGAGTGCATGCGGACAGCGACCTGCTGGTCACCACCTACTCCCCGACGCCCTCCGGCCCGGTCACCTACCACCGGCACGCCCGCCAGATCTCGTACGTCGCCACCGGGGACCACGTCCTCGACCCGCGCGCCCTGGCCTACACCGAGCCCACCCCGCACTGGCGGTACGTCACCGCCGTAGACGTCCTCAGCAAGGACTCCCGGGGCACCGTGGTGGTCATCGGCGACTCCCTCACCGACGGCATCACCTCCACGACGGGCCAGGACGCCCGCTGGACCGACGTGCTGGCCGAACGTCTGGACTTCCGCCACGGCGTCGCCAACGCGGGCATCAGCGGCAACCAGCTCCTCACCGACGGCCTCGGCCGCCCTGCCGACAGCCCCAGCGGCCTGAACCGCTTCGAGCGGGACGCTCTGTCGCGGCCCAACACCAAGGCGGTCGTCGTGGTCCTCGGCATCAACGACATCCTCCGCGACCCCGACGGCACGCCCGACCCCGCCGCCGTCACCGCCGGACTGCGCTCGCTGGTCTCCCGCGCCCACGCGCGGGGCGTCCCGGTCGTCGGGGCGACGCTGATGCCGTTCGAGGGCCACGCGGGCTACGACGCGGTCCGCGAGAGCGCCCGGCAGGCGGTCAACACCGAGATCCGCCGCGGCGAGATCTTCGACGCCGTGCTCGACCTCGACGCGGCCCTGCGCGACCCCTACGCCCCGCACCGCCTCGCCGGGCACCTCGACTCCGGAGACCACCTGCACCTCAACGACGCGGGCTACCGCCGGATGGCGCAGCGCTTCGACACCAGTGTCCTCTCCCGGGGCACCACGGCGACCCTCTGACGCCGAGTACGATGGCGGGGCACCGCCCCGCGGCCGTGGCGGAATGGCAGACGCGCAACACTTAGGATGTTGTGGACGGAAGTCCATGTGGGTTCGAATCCCACCGGCCGTACCACGGATGGCCCGCGAACCGGGGCGAACGGTTCGCAGGCCATCGATCGGCGGCCCCGGCGGCCTCGGCGGCCGGGGAGACTCCGCTCAGCCGGTCCCCTCCCTCTCGTCGTACAGCCCGAACCAGCGGGCGGCGGTGTCCATGTCCTTGTCGCCGCGGCCGGACAGGTTGATGATCAGCAGGCCATCGGGGCCGAGCTCCCTGCCCACCTCCAGAGCCCCCGCCAGCGCGTGCGCCGACTCGATCGCCGGAATGATCCCCTCGGTGCGGGACAGCAGCCGCAGCGCCCGCATCGCCTCGTCGTCCGTCACGGCCCGGTACTCGCCGCGTCCGGAGTCCTTGAGGTAGGAGTGCTCCGGGCCGATGCCGGGGTAGTCGAGGCCCGCGGAGATGGAGTACGGCTCGGTGATCTGTCCCTCCTCGTCCTGGAGCACGTACGACCGCGACCCGTGCAGGATGCCCGGCTCGCCCGCGGTGAGCGTCGCCGCGTGCTCGCCGGTCGCCACGCCGTGCCCGCCCGGCTCGCAGCCCACCAGGCGCACCCCGCGGTCCGGGATGAAGGCGTGGAAGAGGCCGATGGCGTTCGACCCGCCGCCGACGCACGCCACCACAGCGTCCGGCAGCCGTCCGGCGCGCGCCAGGATCTGCCGGCGCGCCTCGACGCCGATCACCCGGTGGAAGTCGCGCACCATCGCCGGGAAGGGGTGCGGGCCGGCCACCGTGCCGAACAGGTAGTGGGTGCTGTCGACGTTGGCGACCCAGTCGCGGAACGCCTCGTTGATGGCGTCCTTCAGCGTCCGGCTGCCGGAGGCCACCGGGACCACCTCGGCGCCCAGCATCCGCATCCGCGCCACGTTCAGCGCCTGGCGCTCGGTGTCGATCTCCCCCATGTAGATGGTGCAGTCGAGGCCGAACAGCGCGCAGGCGGTGGCGGTGGCCACGCCGTGCTGACCCGCGCCGGTCTCCGCGATCACCCGCGTCTTGCCCATCCGCCGGGTCAGCAGGGCCTGGCCCAGCACGTTGTTGATCTTGTGCGACCCGGTGTGGTTCAGGTCCTCGCGCTTGAGGAAGACCCGGGCGCCGCCCGCGTGTTCGGCGAACCGCGGCACCTCCGTGAGGGCGCTCGGCCGGCCCGTGTAGTTCACCAGAAGGTCGTCCAGCTGGGCCGCGAACGCCGGATCGCCCTTCGCCTTCTCGTACTCCACGGCGACCTCGTCCACGGCGGCGACCAGCGCCTCCGGGATGAACTTGCCGCCGAAGGCGCCGAAGTAGCCCTCGGCGCTCGGGACCTGACCCGCCGGGTCGGGGTGGAAGGAGCCTCCTGTCGTCACGGCTGTCATGACCTTTCCTGGATGAGGGCGGCCACCTCGGCCGCCGGGTCCGCGGAGCGCATGAGCGTCTCGCCCACCAGCACCGCGTCCGCGCCGTCGGTGTGGAGCCTGCGGGCGTCGGCCGGGCCCCGCACGCCGCTCTCGGCGATCAGGACGCGGTCGTCCGGCACCACGGCGCGGAGCCGGGCGGTGAGCCCGAGGTCGATGCGGAAGTCCCGCAGATCGCGGTGGTTGACGCCGATGTTGGGCGCGTCGAGGAGCAGCGCGGCGCGGGCCTCCTCCACGCTGTGCACCTCGACCAGCGTGTGCAGGCCGAGACCGAGGGCGTACGCGTGGAGTGCGGACAGCCGCTCGGGCGCCAGGGCGGCGACGACCAGGAGGACGGCGTCCGCCCCGAACGCCCGCGCCTCGGCGATCTGGTACTCGTCGACGATGAAGTCCTTGCGCATGACCGGCAGGCCGACGGCGGCCCGGACGGTCGCGAGGTC
This sequence comes from Streptomyces abyssomicinicus, assembly GCF_008974245.1. Lineage (GTDB taxonomy): Bacteria > Actinomycetota > Actinomycetes > Streptomycetales > Streptomycetaceae > Streptomyces > Streptomyces abyssomicinicus. The sequence goes on from NZ_BBZI01000013.1 coordinate 166,486, forward strand.
CTCGGGGCGGCCCCCGAAGCCCTCGGTGTGCGCGAGGACCGACAGCGCGGCGGCGCCGCCCGCCGCGTAACGGCGGGCGAGCTCCGCGGGGCGGTAGTCGTCGGTCAGCGGGCCCTTGAGCGGGCTGCGCGGCTTGAGTTCGGCGATCACCGACAGCCCCGGCGCCCGCAGGGCCGCGCCGAAGTCCCGTACCGGTGCCGCCTGGGCGGCCCAGGCGGCCCGGCGTTCGACCTCGGCGAGGGGGACGGCGGCGCGCCGCTCCTCGGTCTGCCGGTGCGCGGCCTCCACCAGGCGCGCGAGGAGGTCGGCGGGCGCCGCCGCAGCGGTCCCCGGTGCCGGGGGCGAGGACACCGCGGTCATGAGGTGGTCCTTTCTCGTCGTACGGCGGCCGGGGCCGGCTTCGCCGTGGCGGTGATCCAGTCGTCGAGCAGTGCCCGGGCCCGTCCGCCGTCGACGGCGTCGGCGGCGAGGGCGAGGCCCTCCCGCCAGTCCTCGCTCACCCCCGCCGCGCGCAGGGCGGCGGCGGCGTTGAGCAGGACGACGTCCCGGCGCGGGCCGGGCTCCCCCGACAGGACCCGGCGGACGGTCTCGGCGTTCTCCGCCGCGTCGCCTCCGCGCAGGTCGGCGAGGGTGGCCGGGGCGATGCCCAGGTCGGCGGGGTCGAGGCGGTAGCGGGTGGTGCGGCCGCGGACGAGTTCGACGACCTGGGAGGGGGAGCAGGTGCTGAGTTCGTCCAGGCCGTCCTCGGCGCAGAAGACGAGGGCGTGTTCGGTGCCGAGGCGGTGCAGGACCTCCGCCATGACGTCCATGAGCGCCGGGTCGGAGACACCGAGGGTCTGGTAGCGGGCGCCGGCCGGGTTGCACAGCGGACCGAGCACGTTGAACACGGTCCGCACGCCCAGTTCCCGCCGCGGGCCCGCCGCGTGGCGGAACGCGGGCTGGAAGACCGGGGCGAACAGGAACGTGATGCCGGTCGCGGTCAGACACGCGGCCGCCTCGTCGGGGCCGAGGTCGATGCCCACCCCCAGGGCCTCCAGCACGTCGGCGCTGCCGCACGACGAGGAGGCGCTGCGGTTGCCGTGCTTGGCGACCGGCACCCCGCAGGCGGCGGCCACCACGGCCGCGGTGGTGGAGATGTTGAAGGTGTCGTGTCCGTCGCCGCCGGTGCCGCAGGTGTCGAGGACGTGTCCGTCGCCGGGCAGCACGGTGCCGAAGGCGCGTGCGGTGGCGACCAGTCCGACGATCTCCTCGACGTCGGCGGGGCGGGCGGACAGGGCCATGGCGAAACCGGCGATCTGGGCGGGCGTTGCCTCGCCGCCCAGCACGGCGGCCATCGCCCGGCCCGCCTGTTCCCGGCTGAGCCGGCCTCCGTCGGCCAGCGTGCGCAGGGCCGTCTTCATCGGGCTGCCTCCTGCAGGAAGTTGACGACGATGTCCCGGCCCTGCTCGGTCAGCACGGACTCGGGGTGGAACTGGACCCCGTAGGTGGGGTGTTCGCGGTGGCGCAGGCCCATGACCGTGCCGTCCTGGGCCCAGGCGTTGGCGACGAGTTCGGCGGGCAGCGTGTCCGGGTCGACCGCCAGCGAGTGGTAGCGGGTCGCGGTGAACGGGTCGGGCAGCCCGGCGAGGACGCCGGTGCCGTCGTGGCGGACGCGGTCGGTCTTGCCGTGGACCGGTCCGACCCGGACCACCGCGGCGCCGAACGCCTCCCCGATCGTCTGGTGTCCCAGGCACACGCCGAGCAGCGGGATGCGCCCGCTGAGTTCCCGGACCGCGGCGAGGCTGACGCCCGCCTGGCCGGGGGCCCCGGGTCCGGGCGAGATCAGCACGGCGTCGTGCTCGGCGAGCTCCTCGACGGTGACGGCGTCGTTGCGGCGGACGACGGGTTCGGCGCCCGCCTCGGACAGGTACTGGACGAGGTTGTAGGTGAAGGAATCGTAGTTGTCGACGACGACGACGCGGGGCGCGCCGCCGGCCCGGGCGGCCCGGGGCGCGGGAGCGGTGGCGAGGACGGTCACGCGTGCGCCTCCGCTCTCTCCACGGCGGCGAACAGCGCCTGGGCCTTGTTCAGCGTCTCGCGGTACTCCGCCGCCGGGTCCGAGTCGGCGACCACGCCGGCGCCGGCCTGGACGTATGCCTGTCCGTCGGCGATGACGAGGGTGCGCAGGGCGATCGCCGTGTCCAGCCGCCCGCCCGTGCCGACGAAGCCGAGCGCGCCGCCGTAGACGCCGCGCCGCTCCTCCTCCAGCTCGGCGATGATCTCCATGGCGCGGATCTTCGGGGCGCCCGAGACGGTACCGGCGGGGAAGGTGGACCGCAGCGCGTCCAGCGGGGTGCGGTCCTCGGCGAGGTCGCCGCTGACCGTGGAGGACAGGTGCATGACGTGCGAGTAGCGCTCGACCTCCATCAGCCGCTCCACCCGCACGCTGCCGGGCGCGGCCACCCGGCCGATGTCGTTGCGGCCGAGGTCGACGAGCATGACGTGCTCGGCGCACTCCTTCGCGTCGGCCAGCAGCTCGTCCTCCAGCGCCCGGTCCGCCGCGGCGTCGACGCCGCGCCACCGGGTACCGGCGAGCGGACGGGTCTCGGCCCGGCCGTCCTCGGCCTTCACCAGCAGTTCCGGGGAGGCGCCGATGACGTGACGGCCGCCACCGAGCACCAGGTGGAACATGTACGGGGAGGGGTTGACGGCGCGCAGGTGCCGGTAGACGTCGAACGGCTCGGCGCGCAGCGGCTTGCTGAACCGCTGCGACAGGACGACCTGGAAGATGTCGCCGGCCCGGATGTACTCGCGGGCCCGCTCCACCATCTCCAGGAACCGCTCCTCGCCGGTGTGCGCGCGCCAGGCGGAACGGTCCTGCTCGTCGGCGGTGCGGGCGGGCGCGAGCGGCCGGGCGTCGAGCACGCCGGCCGGCAGCTCGCCCACCAGCCGCTCGCGCATGGCGGTGAGGCGGGCGACCGCGTCCTCGTACCGTTCGCCGGCCGTGTCGTACAGCGTGGTGATCAGCAGGCGGCGGGTGGCGTGGTCGAACACGACGAGGTCGTCCGCGCGCAGGAACGAGGACTCCGGCATCCCGGGTCCGGGCTCCGGGGCCACGGGCAGCCGCTCGAAGTGGCGGGCGCTCTCGTAGCCGAGGTAGCCCACCGCCCCGCCGTGGAACGGCGGCAGCCCGGGCAGCGGCGCCACGTCCCGGTCCGCCAGCGGCTGCAGCGCGGCCAGCGGGTCCCCGTCACCGAGGTCGACCGGCTGCGGGCGGCAGGCGATGTAGGAGTAGCGGGCGACGCTGCTGTCGGTGCCGACGACGCTCTCCAGCAGCAGGCCGGTCTCCCCCGGCCGGCACAGCCGCGCGAACGCGGTGACGGGCGTGACGGTGTCCGCCAGCAGCTCCATGCGCAGGGGCACGAAGGCGTGCACGGCGGCGATGGCGCGCACCTCCTCCGGGCCGGGGACGACCCCGGCGGCCTGCGCCGCCCTGTTCGTCGTGCCACCCGGCGCGGGCAGGACCGCCGCGAGCGCCGGGTGCAGGATGGGGGCGGTCATGCGGCGGCTCCGAGGACGACGGCGGGGCCGGGCAGGGGGTCGACCGCGCGGTCGACGGTTCCGGCCGCGCGGTCCAGGGCGTCGGCGCACGCGGTCTCGTCCGCGGCGACGGCGACCAGCGCGGCGAGCCGCGGGATGGCCTGGCGCGGCGGGAGGAGCAGCCGTTCGCCGGGCTCAGCGATGACGACCGTGTGGGCGATGCCGTCGGTGGCGTCGGCGCCGGACAGGTCCAGCGGGCGGGCCCGCCCGTCGACGGCCGGGTAGAGGAACCGGATCTCGGCGGTGTCCTGGCGGGTGGGGGTGGTGTCGGGGCGGCGGCCGAAGGCGAGTTCCGCGGCGGCCTTGACGAGGTCGACGCCGGAGGCCAGGGCGCTGATGAACGGGATGAGGTCGCCGCCGAGCCGGGCGTTGAGCTCGATGAGCCGCGGTCCGCGGGAGGTGAGGCGCACCTCGGCGTGGGTGACGCCGGTGGTGACGCCCAGTACCCGGTGCGCGGCGACGACCAGGTCGCTCACCCGGCCGGCCCACTCCTCGTCGCACCGGGCGGCGACCAGGTGGCCGACCTCCTCGAAGTACGGCGCGAAGCCGAGCCGCTTGCGGGCGACGTGGACCACGTCGACGGCGCCGTCGTGGACGGCGCTGTCCACGCTGATCTCGTCGCCGTCGAGGTATTCCTCGACGAGGACGCCGTGGCCGGTGGGCAGGGTCGCGAAGGCGGCCCCGTCGGCGAGGGCGAACGCGGCGCGCACCTCACCCTCGTCGTCGGCGCGGGTGACGCCGATGCTGCCGGCGAGGGCCCGCGGCTTGAGGACGACCGGGTAGCCGAGGTCGGCGGCCGCGGCCAACGCCTCGTCGACGGTGGTCACGAGGCGGTGGCCGACCGCGGCGAGTCCGGCCTCGGCCATCAGGGACCGGGTGGCGTACTTGTCGCGGCAGTGCCGGGCGGCCTCGGGGGACAGATGGGGCACACCGAGCTTGGCGGCGGCCTCCGCGGTCGCCTCGACGGCCGTCTCGTCCCAGGTCAGCACGGCGAAGGAGCCGGGCTCGGGGTCGGGGCCGACGAGGTGGAGCACCGCGTCGGCGATGGCGACCGGGTCGCTGAGGTCGGCGACGGTGTACGAGTCGAGGTAGCGGCGCTGCCACGTCGGCTCGGCGGGGAGGACGGCGGAGAGGGTGTAGTCCTCGTGGAGGCTCCGGAAGGAGTACTCGCGGTAGGCGCGGCCGCCGCTGCCGACGACGACGAGCCGGCCCGCGGAGCGGGTGCTGGGGGCGGTCATGGGGGTCTCCTCTCAGTCCTGCGCCGTCGCGCGCAGCGGGGCGAGGGCGTTCGACACGCGGAGCAGCTCGTCGAACATGGACTTGGCGGCCTCGTCCATGCCGTCGGCGGGCTGGAAGACGCCCTCGGCGTCGATGCGCTGCCCGATCCAGTGGATCGGCACGGCCTCGGTGACCGGCGTCATCTTGAGGGTCGTGACGACCTGCTTGATGCCCTGGACGGCGCGCAGGCCGGCGGAGCCGTTGGCGTAGCTGACGAAGCCGACGGGCTTGTACTGCCACTCCTCGTAGAGGAAGTCGATGGCGTTCTTCAGGGGCGCGGTGAAGGAGAAGTTGTACTCCGGCATCACGAAGACGAAGGCGTCCGCGCGGGAGACGGTGGCGCTCCAGTCCTTGGTGTGCTGGTGCACGTAGGCACCGCTGGAGGGGTGCTCCGGCTCGTCGAAGAACGGCAGGTTGATCTCCGCGAGGTCGACGACCTCGACCTCGAAGCCGCCGTGGCGGCGGGCCTCCTCGGCGGCCCAGGCGGCGACGGCGGGACCGACGCGGCCGGGGCGGGTGCTGGCGACGATGAACTGCAGGCGGGGCATGGGGGTTCTCCCTGTTCGGACGGTTCCGGTGCGTCACCGCGGATCGTCCAGGGGCACTGCTGCTGCCCGGCAGTGATGAGTAGGTAAGCAGCGCCTGGCGGGGGAACGCAACAGCCGCAGCCCACCCGTCGGGCATTACGTCCCCTTTGCGGGCTTCTGTCGCCCGGCAACGCCCTGGCGCATTCACGACAGTCGTAAACGCGCACTCCTCGGGACCGCGCCGGTGCGGCCCGTCCGGTGCCACAGTGAATTCACGTCACCGCGGACCGCTCCTCAGCCCGGCTGCCCGCCGCAGGAAATCCGCACCTCCCGCACTTTCCGGCGCCGCCACCCGTTTCCGGCGGCTTTCCCTTCGCGCCCCGGTCCGGCATGCCGTGAGCCGGCAGAAATGGAGATCCGCCCATGGCGAACACCGCCACCGAACGCTACGTGGAGGAATCCGCGCGGCCCGACAGCGAACTTCCCGGCCTGGCCGAACGTGCCGACATTCCGCAGGAATACGCAAAGGCATACGGAAACGTCCTGCTGGCCCGCCCGATATTCGTCCCGGAGAACGCGATCCACGCCTTCGCCGACGACCTGGCCGCGGTGTTCCGCCTCCTGACGGGGCTCCCGGAGCGCTGCTTCGGCGGAGACCTGGACCGCTACGCCGGCGCGATCGGCCTGCCGGCCGAGTTCACCGAGGTGATGCGGGAGGGCGCGACCGGCGACCCGCTGCTGTACGCCCGCGCCGACGCCTTCCACGACGGCACCGGCTTCCGGCTGCTGGAACTCAACGTCGGCAGCGAGCTCGGCGGCGTCGACACCGCCCAGCTCAACCGCGCCTTCCTCGCGGACCCCGCCTTCGGGGAGTTCGCCGGCCGCAACCGGCTCGGCCACGTCGACACCATGGAGCTGCTCGCCGGCGAGCTGCGCCGGGCCGCCGCCGGCATCACCGACGGCGCACCCGTGGTGGCGCTGCTGGAGGGCCCCGGCGCGCTCGACGACCACAGCGGCGTCTTCACCTCCATCCAGGAGGACCTGCGCGGCCACGGCGTCGACCTGCTGCTGGGCGAGATCCAGGAGGTCACCGAGGAGGCCGACGGCAAGCTGAGCCTGCGCGGCCGCCCGCTCGACGTCGTGCTGCGCTACTTCGCCACCTACCAGATCGCCGGCGACCCCGTCGCCCGCGCGGCGCTGACCCGGGTCAACCGGGCCCACGCCGCGGGACGCACCGCGCTCTTCACCCCGCTGGAGGGGGCGCTGTTCACCAGCAAGGCCGCCCTCGGCCTGCTGCACCGGCCCGCCGTGCGGGCCGCCCTGACCGACGACGAGCGCGCCCTCGTCGACCGGGTGCTGCCCCGCACCTGGGTCCTCGGCGCGGACGGCACCGAGGACGCCCTGGAGTACGCCCGCGCGCACCGCGCCGCCCTCGTGCTCAAGCCCGGCATGGGCTACAGCGCCGACGGCGTGGTGATCGGCCGGGACGTCACCGACGAGGAGTGGGAGGCCGCCCTGGCCGCCACCGAACACCGCGACTACGTCGCCCAGGAACTCGTCGTGCCCGCCCTGGAAAAGGTCGTCGATCCGCACACCGGACGCACGGAGGAATGGGTCGCCAACTGGGGGATCTTCGTCACCGGTCAGGGATTCGGCGGCGCATTCTGCCGCGCCCTGAAGCCGGAGGACGGATCCGTCATCACCTACGCGAATCCCGGCACCCGGGGCACGTGCGTATTCACCTTCCCGGAAGAGGAGAACGGAATATGAGCGCCACGGAACAATCCCATCCGGAACCGTCGCCAGAGGAATTCGCGGCCTCCGGTTCCCGCCCGCACGTCGTCGTCGTCAACCGCTGGCGTGAGCGGTACGCGGAATTCACCCGCTACATCGACCACGCGGCGAACCGGGTCAGCTACGTGACGACCGAGGTCGGCACCGGCTCCGTCCCCGACGAGGCCCACGACGTGGTCCTGGTCCCCGCCACCGACGACCTGGAGCGGGTCCGCGCCGAGGTGCGCGCCCTCGCCGCCCGGCACGGCGCCCCCGACCGGATCGTCGCCCTCAAGGAGGACGACCTGCTGGTCGGCGCCGCCCTCCGGGAGGAGTGGAACGTCCCCGGGCCGCGCCAGCCGGAGCAGATCGTCTTCCGCGACAAGTACGTGATGTGCCGGGCCGTCCACGACGCCGGCCTCGACGTCCCCGACTTCGCCGCCGCCACCGACGCCGACGCCGTGCTGGAGTTCGGCGAGGCGCACGGCTGGCCCGTCATCGTCAAGCCGCGCACCGGCAGCTCCAGCGCCGGCGTGGTCCGCGTCGACGGACCCGAGCAGGTCGCCGCGCTCGCCCTCGACGCCGACCCGATGCTCGTCCAGGCCTTCGTCGACGCGGCCATCTGCCACGTCGACGGCGTCTTCGACGGCGAGAGGCTGCTGACCTGGCGGGCCTCCCGCTACCTGAACACCTGCCTCGGCTTCCGCGTCGGCAGCTTCCTCGGCTCCGTGGAGATCGACGACCCCCGGGTCAACGCCGCGATCGAGAAGGCCGCCACCGGCTTCCTCGGCGCCCTCTCCCCCGGCCGGGCCACCGTCTTCCACCTCGAGGTCTTCCTCGACGACGACGACCGCGACGCCGACGGCCTGCCCCGCGCCCGCTTCCTCGAGTGCGGCGCGCGCGTCGGCGGCGCCGAGATCCCGTTCCTGTGGCGCGAGGTCCACGGCTACGACCTGATGCACGCCGCCTGGCAGCTCCAGGTCGACGGGCCGCTGCCGCCCGTGCCGGCCTCCGCCGCCGCGCCCTCGGCCACCGAGGAGGTGGCCGGCTGGATGCTCGTCCCGGCCCCCGCCGAGCGGCCGTGCCGCATCACCGAGTCGACGTCGATGACCGGCCGTCACCAGGGCCCCTACGCCGAGGTCGTGCTGCGGCCCGGCGAGGTCCTGCCCGACGCCGATGCCTACTACGAGCACGTCGGCGGCCGCTTCCGGTTCCGCGGCGCCGCCGCCGCGGACGTCGAGGCCTCCGTCACGACCACGGCACGCGACTTCCGGGTCCACGCCGAACCCCTGACGTTTTCCACCACCACCGCCTGAGCAGGAGCATCGTGGCTGCCAAGGACTATTCGGTCGCCGTACTCGACGGCGAAGGGACCAACGACTACGCGCGCTACATGCGCACCGACACACTGCTGTCACTCCAGCGCCGTCCCGAGGACATGATCCACCGGGACGAGATGCTGTTCCAGATCGTCCACCAGACCACCGAGCTCTGGCTCAAGCACTCCTGCTACGAGGCGGAGGAGGCCCGCCGCCTCATCGACGCGGGCAGTCTCGACGCGGCCACCCGGCTGCTCGGCCGCGCCTCGCTGGGCGTGCTGATGTGCACCGAGGGCCTGGAGATGATGCGCCACCTGGCGCCCTGGGACTTCCAGATCATCCGCACCGTCCTCGGGCACGGCTCGGGCTTCGAGTCGCCGGGCTGGAAGGCCGCCCGCCAGGCCGGCCAGGACCTCGAGAAGGCCTTCCGCCGGCTGGTCGAGGCCCGCGGCACCGACCTCGCCAAGGTGTACCGCAACGGCCAGGACACCGCCGAGTACCGCCTGGCCGAGGCACTGATCGACTGGGACGAACGCATCTCGCTGTGGCGGGTCCAGCACTACAAGATGACCTGCCGCATCCTCGGCGACTCCGCGGTCGGCACCAAGGGCGCCCCCGTGGACTTCCTGGCCAAGCTGATCAGCCACAAGTTCTTCCCGCAACTGTGGGAGCTGCGCACCGAGCTGACGCTGAGCGGCCCCCTCGGCGATGCCGAGCCCGCTCCCGAGTACGCCGAGCAGGCCGCCGCGCCGGTCTGCCCGATGTCCGGGGCCCAAGGCACGCCCACTGCCGGGGCGAGTGCGTCATGACCGTGACCACCGCGTCGCCCCGGCTGGGCGAGGCGGAGCGGACACGGCCCGTCCTCGTCACGCCCGCCGCCTTCCGCCGCGGCTTCCCGATGCTGGAACGCACCGTCCACCTGGCGAGCTGCAGCCTGGGCGCCCGGTCCGACGCCGTCGACGAGGCGCTGGAGCGGATGCAGGAGGCGATAGCCCGTCACGGCGCCCCCTGGCACCGGTTCGAGCAGGAGGTGGACGACGCCCGGCAGCGCTTCGCCTCCCTGATCGGGGCGGGCGCGGACCAGATCGCCGTCCTGCCGAACGCCTCCGTCGGCGCCTACCAGGTCGTCTCGACGCTCTCGCTGAAGACCCGCGACGAGATCGTCACCACGGTCGAGGAGTTCCCGTCCGTCGCGCACGTCTGGCTGGCCCAGCAACCGCGCGGCGCCAGGGTGCTCTTCACCGGTGACGACTCCGGCCGGGTGCGGCTCGCCGACTACACGGCGGTCGTGGGCGCCCGCACCGCGCTGGTGTCCGTCCCGCTGTCGACGTACAAGTTCGCCGAACGGCCGCCGGTCGCCGAGGTGGTCGCGGCCGGCCGCGAGGCCGGGGCGCTCACCTTCGTCGACGCCTACCAGGCCGTCGGCGTCATGCCGGTGGACGTCACCGAACTCGGCTGCGACTACCTGGTCGCCGGGACCATGAAGTACCTCGCCGGTCTCCCCGGCGTGGCCTTCCTCTACGCCCGCGAAGGCGTGGAGCCCGACCAGGACCCGCAGCTCACCGGCTGGTTCGGCCGTGTGGAACCGATGGCGTTCGACCCGCTGCGGCTCGACTTCCCCGCCATCGCCCGCCGTTTCGAGACCGGCACCCCGGCCGTACCGGCGCTCTACGCCGCCAACGCCGCCCTGGCGCTCTTCACCGACGTCGACCTGGCGGACGTGCGGCGCCACATCGAGGCGCTCATCGAACGCACCGCCCGGACCCTCACCTCCCAGGGCGAACGGGTCCGCCGCGCCGAGAGCCCCGAACGGCAGGGCGCCCACCTCGGCCTCTACGACAACGATCCGCCCGCGCTCGCCGGCTGGCTGGCCGGCCAGGGCATCGCGGTCAGTCCCCGCGGACCCGTCGTCCGCCTCTCCTTCCACTACTACAACTCCACCGACGACGTGGAGGCCCTCTGCCAGGCCATGCGCGAGTTCCGGGCACTGGCAGGCCCCGCTACCCCGTCCCGTTCCCGAAGGTGAGACCCGCATCGTGAACGAACTGACCGACTGGCTGGCCGACCCCGTGCCGAGCCGGTTCCCCTACGACGCGGTGGTCGACCAGTACCACCGCGTGGGCAAGCACTTCGTCTCCGAACAGCTCCTCAAGGACCTCGCGGTGGCGCGCGAACGGCTCGCCGAGGCGATCACCGCGGGCGGCGCCGGCACCGCCGTCGAGGAGGAAGGGCTGCTCGCCCGGTTCCTCGACACCGCGCTCGACAAGTGGGACGGCCGCTACGACTACCCCACCTACACCTCGCTGTCGGTCCTCGGGCTGCCCACCGCCGACGACGGCCCGGAGGCCGCCGCCGCGGCGCGGGCCCGCCGCGACCGGCTCGTCGTCCAGCTCCTCGCCGACCTGCTCCGCTTCGAGCTGGCGGCGGTCGAGGGCCGCACCGACCTCCTCCCGGAGGCCCGGCCCGAGGCCCGCCTGGTGGAGAAGCGGTGCCGCCTGGCCCTGCGGGTCGCCCGCCCGGCACTGGACCGGCTGGGCCACGGCGACGCGCTGACCGCCACCGACCCGGTCGCCCAGGCCGCCCAGCTCTGGGAGTTCGTCGACGGCGGGCTGCTCGACGACCACGAGCGCCGGGTGCTGCGCCTGAGCATGCTGCCGGTCTACGTCTCCCACGACGAGCACATGTTCATCCGAGTGCTCCAGACCTTCGAGACGACCTTCGCGCTGCTCGCCCTCAGCCTGCGGACCGCGATCACCGACCTCGGCTCGGCCCGCACCGGGCCGGCCGTCGGCCACCTGGCCGTCGCGGAGACCGCGCTCGCCGAGTCGGCCCCGCTGTTCTCGCTGCTCGCCACGATGCAGATCGAGTCCTTCCGCACCTTCCGCGAGTACACCGAGGGCGCCAGCGCCATCCAGTCCCGCAACTACAAGCTGGTCGAGTCGCTGTGCCGCACCCCCGACCCGGACCGGCTGGACTCCGCCGCCTACCGCTCGACCCCCGAGGTGCGCGAGCGGATCCTGGCCGGCCAGCCCACCCTCGACGACGCCTGCGCCACCGCCCTCGCCGACGGCCGCTTCGACGCGGCCGACCGCGAGCGTCTCACCGCCGCGATGCTCACCTTCGCGTCGGCGCTGCGCCGCTGGCGCCAGACGCACTACCGGATCGCCGTGCGGATGCTTGGCACCCGCTCCGGCACCGGCTACACGGAGGGCACGCCCTACCTGAGCCACGTCCGCACCATCCCCGTCTTCCGGTCCGTCAAGGACACCGCCCAGGCCGGGGACACCGAAGCGCAGACCACCACCGACCACACGAAGACGGAGAACGAAGCCGCATGACCACCAACCTCATCCCCGTGGGCATCGTCGGAGCCGGCCCGGTCGGCATGGCCCTCGCAGCCCGCCTCGCCTCCTTCGGCATCCCGTCCGTCCTCTTCGAGCGCGACCCCGAGCTGCGCAAGCAGGGCTCCAAGGCCTGCCTCATCCAGGGCGACGTCCTGGAGGTGCTCGACAAGTTCGGTGCCGCCGAGACCATCGGCGCCGAGGGCGTCACCTGGACCACCGCCCGCACCTACGTCCAGGGCCGTGAGATACGCGCCGCCGAGTACCCGCGCCGCATCGGCTACGGGCCCTTCGTCAACATCTCGCAGTTCCGCATCGAGCAGCTGCTGCTCGAGAAGATCCAGGAGAGCCCGCTCGCCGAGGTCCACTGGGCCCACGAGATCACCGCGGTGTCCCAGGACGACGACACCGTCACCATCACCGCCGACACCCCCGACGGACCCCGCAGCTACACCTGCCAGTACGTCGTCGCCTGCGACGGCGTCCGCAGCCCGATGCGCAAGATGACCGGCGTCGCCTGGACCGGCTACAGCCACAAGGACCGCTTCCTCATCACCGACCTCAAGGTGAAGCTCCCGCTGCCCAAGGAGCGCCACTTCCACTACGACCCGCCGTTCAACCCGGGCCGCCAGCTCGTCATGCACCCGCAGCCGAACGACATCTGGCGCATCGACTGGCAGCTCGCCCCCGAGACCGACATCGAGGCCGAGCGGGCCGACGGCCGCTTCGACCGGCGGGTCCGCGCCGTCATCGGCGACGTCGACTACGAGATCGACTGGGTGTCCACCTACCGCTTCCACCAGCGCGTGGTCGAGAAGTTCCGCCTCGGCCGGATCTTCTTCGCCGGCGACTCCGCCCACTCCCTGCCGCCCTACGGCTCCCGCGGCATGAACAGCGGCATCCAGGACGCCGACAACCTCGCCTGGAAGCTGGCCCTGGTCATGGACGGCAAGGCCGAGGACAGCCTCCTCGACACCTACCACGACGAGCGCTACGCCGCCGCCAAGGAGAACCTGGCCGTCACCGAGGCCACCATCAAGTTCATGGTGCCGCCCACCCTGGCGCGCCGGGTGGCCCGCAAGGTGCTGCTCACCCTCTCGCACCCCTTCCAGCGCGTCCGCGACCACGTCAACAGCGGCAAGATGGCCGAGCCGCACTCCTACACCGCCTCCCCCGTCGTCGAGTCCACCGACCGCCACCCGCTGCTCGGTTCCTTCGCCCCCGACGCCCGCATCACCGCCCCCGGCGCCCGCCGCGTCCGCGAGCTGTACGGACAGGGCTTCACCGGCCTGTACTTCGCCCCCGACCGGGCGGCCGCCCGCGAGTTCGCCGAGCGCGCCCTCGCCGACACCCGCGGCCTGGACGCGCGCCTGGTCGTCGTCCTGCGCGAGGGCGAGCGCGCCGTGCCCACGGCCGGCGACGCGTCCGACATGCCCGCCGGCGTCACCGTGCTGCGCGACCGCGACAGCGTGATCGTCCACGCGTACCAGGCATCCGAGGGGACCTGCCTGATCGTCCGCCCCGACGGCCACATCGCCGCCCTGTCCGACACCTCGCGTCCCGAGCGGTTCGGCGCGACCCTGGCCCGCTGCGCGCAGGCCGTGACCCCGCCCGTCGCCGCCCGCGTCGCCGCCGCCGCCTGACCGCCGCCCGACCCCCCTCTCCCGCCCTCTCCCGCCCTCTTCCGCACCGGAACCACAGGAGTCCGCACATGAGCACACCGCTGCCACCCACCCACGCCTGGCTCGACGGCGAGATCGTCGCCTGGGAGGACTGCACCGTCCACGCCCGCTCCCAGGGCGCCTTCTGGGGCGCCAACGTCTTCGAGGGGCTGCGCGCCTACCGCCGCCCCGGCCAGGACGGCCTGGCCGTCTTCCGCGTCGACGAGCACCTGGCCCGCCTGGGGCGCTCCATGAAGAGCCTGCACATGAAGGTGCCCTTCACCGAGGCCGAGCTCAAGCAGGGCGTCACCGACGTCCTGCGGGCCAACGCCTTCGACGAGGACGTACACATCTGCGTCGTCTCGTACTTCAACATGGGCCCCAACTTCGACCCGCTCAGCCACACCGACGACGCCGGCGTCCACATCACCTCCACCCGCGCCCCCCGCGGACGCGGCTTCGAGGGCGGGCTCGCCGCCACCATCGCCTCCTGGCGCCGCATCAGCGACGACAGCATGCCGCCCCGCATCAAGGCCGGCGCCAACTACCACAACAGCCGCCTCGCCCACCACGAGGCCATCCGCAACGGCTACGACACCACGCTGCTGCTCAACCAGCGCGGCAGCGTCTCGGAGGCCCCCGGCTCCTGCGTGGTGATGCTCCGCGACGGCAAGCTCATCACCCCGCCCGGCACCAGCGGCGTCCTCGAGGGCATCACCGTCGCCACCGTCGGCGAGCTCGCCGCCAAGGAGCTCGGCATCCCGATGGAGCGCCGCGAGATCGACCGCACCGAGCTCTACACCGCCGACGAGGTCTTCGTCGCGGGCACCCTCGCCGAGCTCGCCCCCGTCACCAGTGTCGACCGCATCCCCGTCGGTGACGGCGCGCCCGGCGTGACCACCCGCAAGCTCCAGGAGCTGTACGACGCGGTGGTGCGCGGACAGCACCCCGACTACAGCCACTGGACCACCATCGTGCACCCCACGGAGAAGTGACATGACCGCTCTCGGCCCGCTGCTGGGCGCCCTCGCCGACGGCTCCGTCGAGGTCGTCGACCTCACCTCGCCCCTCTCCGAGGAGACCCCGCTCATCCAGCTCCCGCCGGACCGCGGCCAGCCCTGGCCGTTCCAGCGCGAGGTCATCAGCCACTACGACGAGGCGGGACCCACCGTCTACTGGAACAACATCCGCCTGTCCGAGCACACCGGCACCCACTTCGACGCCCCCGTGCACTGGCTCCCCGGCAAGGACCACGACGACGTGTCCAAGGTCCCGCCGCGGCGCCTGTTCGGGCCGGCCGCGGTCCTGGACTTCTCCGCGGAGGCCGCCGAGGACCCCGACTTCCTGCTGCAGCGCCACCACGTCGAGGCGTGGCAGAAGGAGCACGGCCCGCTCCCCGAGCAGGGCTGGCTGCTCTACCGCACCGGATGGGCGGACCGCCAGGACGACCCCGGGAAGTTCCTCAACGACCGGCACACGCCCGGCATCGCCCCCGAGTGCGCCAAATGGCTGGCCCAGGAGACGCCGCTGGTCGGTATCGGGGTCGAGACCGTCGGCACCGACGCCGGCCTGGCCGGGGAGTTCGACGACCAGCCCTACCCCTGCCACTGGTACTTCCACGGCGCCGACAAGTACGGCCTCACCCAGCTGCGCAACCTGCACCGGCTGCCCCCGCAGGGCGCCCTGCTGATCGCCGCGCCCCTGCCCATCGTCGGCGGCTCCGGCAGCCCGGCACGCGTCCTCGCCCTCGTGGCCGGCGACTGACGGAAAGCGAGCACCCTCATGACCCCCACGGAATCCGTACCGGCGGCACCGGCGGGCGACGCCCTGGCCGCGCTGCGCCGCCGGTCGGTCAACCGCATCCTGTTCCTGCACGGCCTCTCGTCGTTCTGCTACGGCATGGTCTTCCCGTTCATCGGGATCCACCTGGCCGGGCAGCCGGACATCGGCACCGCCGGAGTCGCCGTCTACTACGGCGTCTCCGGGGTGGCCAACCTCGCCGTCTCGCTGCTGCTCACGGCGACGTCCGCACGGATTCCCCGGCACGCCCTGGGCATCGGGGGCCTGGTGCTGTGGCTGGGCTGCTTCCTGGTGCTCACCGACGCCTCGGCCGTGCCCGCCACCGCGACCGCGGCCGTCCTCGGCGGCGCCGGCCAGGGCTGCTTCATGGCCGCCATCATCCCGATCGTCAACTCCCTGGTACCGCCGGAGGAACGCCGCGCGGTCTTCGCCCGGCGGTACCAGATCCTCAACGCCACCCTCGCGGCCGGCTCGCTGCTGGCCGGCCTCCTCCTCACCGTCTTCTCCCGCGACGCCATCGTCTGGCTGCTGGTCGCCAACGCCGCCGGGTACCTGCCCGTCGCGGTGGCCCTCTGGCTGGCCCGCGGGGTGCCGTCGGTCCCCGAGGAGGACGCCGAGTCCGCGCAGTCCGCGCAGTCCGCCGAGTCCGCGGCCGACGCGGCCGACGCGGAGAAGCCGGGAGACGCGGCGGGCGCGGCGGCGCCGGGCAAGCCCGCCGCGGCCTTCGGCGCCGGCATGCTGATCCGCGCCTCGATGGGCGTCGCCCTCTTCCAGTTCGGCGCCTACCTGATCGGCTACAGCCAGTTCGAGGCCACCGCGCCGCTCGTCGCCGACCAGCTCATGGACACCGGCATCGGCTGGATCTCCCTGATGCTCACCCTCAACGTCGCCGTCATCGTGCTCGCCCAGCGCCACGTCACCCGCTGGCTGGAGAACCGCCCCGAGGAGCTCGGCCTGCGCATCGCCGTCGGCCTGTGGGTCGCCGGCTTCGTCCTGGCCGGCCTGGCCGGCCTCGGCCCCACCCCCGTGCAGCTCGGCGGCCTGCTGGCGTACGCCGTCTTCTTCGCCCTGGGCGAGTGCGCCTACTCCTGCTCCTTCCACCCCTGGCTGATCTCCAAGGTCCCCGAACGGGAACTGACCCGGGCCAGCGCCCTGTGCAACTCGATGATGGGGGTCGGCATGTTCCTCGGCCCGTCCATCGGCGTCGGACTCATCGGCCTCGGCGAACCCGCCCTGGTCTGGCTCCCGCTCGCCGCGCTGTGCGCCCTGGTCGCCCTCACCACCCTGCGCCGCGGGGCCCGGGCCGTGACCCGGGACGTGGCCCAGGACGCGGCTCCCACACCGGCCGGCGTCGCCCCCACGGCCTGACCGGCCCCCGTAAGAACTGCCTCGCCCCGCACCTGACACGCCGTACCCGGCTTCCCACACCCGGCTTCCCACACCCGGATTTGCACACCTGGCACATCCGCACCCCACCCACCCACACACGCACCGATTGGAGCATCCTGTGTCCGAAGACATCGCCGCCCTCGACCGGGAGATCATCACCCTCGTCGGCCGTCGCGCCGCCATCGCCGGAGAACTCGCCGGGGCCAGGGCGTCCGCGGGCGGGTCCCGCACCTCACTGGCCGAGGAGAACCGCATGATCGACCACTACCGCCACGAACTCGGACGCCCGGGCGTGAACCTCGCCCTGGTGCTGCTCTCGCTGTCCTCAAGGCGGCAGGCGTGAGCCATGACAGGGGCCACCGCGACTACGTGTACGCCCGCCGTCCGACCCGTTCCGGCCGGCCCGGGCCGTGGCTGCTCGGCCTGATCCCCGACGTGCCGCCCCGCCTGCCCGGCGGCCCGCTGGAGGGGACGGGGGAACCGGGCGAGCAGGCCCGGCGCACCGTGCGCGGGCTGACCGGCCGCGACCCGCGGCTGGTCCCCCCGCCGGTCCCCCTCTTCGACGACCCGGGGCCGCACTCCGCGCGCTGGTGGGCGACGGCCCCGGCCGGCGGCCCCTGGTCGGCCGAGCACGAGTTCGTCATGACGCTCCCCGAACCGGCCTCCGGAGGCCTCACCTGGGTGGAGCCGGAGTCCGCCCTCGGGTGGACGCAGCCCGAGGACGAGACCCTCGAGCTGGCGGCGGCCCTCGGCTCGGTGCTGGACGCCCTGCTCGAGGGGCGGATCACCGCCGAGGTGGTGCGCGCCCTGACCGTGGGCCACGGCCGGTCCTCGCTGCGTCCCGCCAGGGTGCTCACCCAGTGGTGACGGCCCCGGCCGCCCGGGCGGACGCGCCGGCCTCCTCGAGGCCCACCAGGTAACCGGACTGGAATCGGCTCCTGGCGTCGAGGGTGCGCATGATCTCGGACACGTGCCGCTGCACGGTGCGCACCGACATGCCCAGCCGGCGCGAGATGGCCTTGTCGTCCAGACCCTCCGTCAACAGCCGCACGATGGAGTGCCGCAGATCGTCGGAGACCTGCTTGGCCCACTCGCGGTCGAAGCCGACCGGGAAGGGGTCCGCCGCGCGCCACGCCGTCTCGAACGAGTCCACCATGAACGCCACCAGGTTGGACTCGTACACGACGAGAGCGTGGGCGGAGTTGCCCTGGACACTGACCACGGCCGTCTTGCGGTCGTAGATGAGCATCCGGTCCGGGCCGTCGGCGAGGGTGCGGACCTCCGCGCCGCGCTCCATCATCCACTCCACGAACTCCACCGTGTGCGGGCTGTAGCGCGCCGGATGCTGGTAGATGGTGCGGCTGCTGACGCCGCGGGCCAGCATCCGTCCCATGCTGCCGCGCGCCTTCTCCAGCGCCTCGGGATCGCGCGCACCGCCCGGCTGCACGTGCAGCGCCTCGGTGCGGCAGCCGTCGGCGAGCCCGTCGATCAGCCGGCGCACGTCACCCAGGTCGGTCAGCAGCTCCACCGCCTTGCTCTGCTGGCGCTCCTGACCCGCCTCGTAGTACGGGGTGAGGCCGACGAAGGCGGCGCGCACGCGCTCCACGGCCTCGGTCTGCTCCCGGATGCGCCGCTCCATCGGCCCCAGCGCCTGACCCGCCGCGAACTGCGGCGACACGGCGACGAGCCGTCCCGGGTTGTCCGCGTCCCGGCGCAGCAGCCGGAGTTCCTCCAGCCGCAGGACGGCGACCGCCAGCTCCTCGTCCGCCAGCCCGGCCCCGGCCGCCGCCTCCTCCGGCGTGAACGACGGCACCGCCGCCGCGAACCGGTAGAGCCGCATGCCGGCCGCTGTCAGCGCGGCCGCGGGACCGTGTTCCTCGTGCTCCTCCACCGCGTAGTCCCCCCTTCGTGTTTGCGACAGGCGTGAACACCGCAGGCGGAGTGGTCTCCCCAGCGTTCCTCGAGCAGGGCAGTCTGAATTCAGGCGCCGCGCCGAACAGTCGACGCGAGGCCCGACCCCGGTCGGTCAAGAACACTCAGCGAAGTCGGCCTGCGTGAAGACGTCAGGTCCTCCGAGAAAAGGATTGACAATGCGGTCCATCTCTTCCCGTGTCGCCCTGGTCGTCGCCGGTTCCGCCGCCGCTCTCGGTTCGATTATTGCCGCCCCCGCCATGGCGTCCAGCGCTTCCGGTCCGGTCTCCAGCACGTCTGGAGCCGTCCTCGCGAGCAGCGCCGTGACGCTCGCCGAGACCCCGGGGACGTACACGCTCCAGGACGACAACGGCTGGTCCTGACCGGCCGGGCACCCGCGACCGGGAGGGGCCCCGCCCTGTCGCACACGCGACACGGCGGGGCCCCTCCTGACGTCGCGCCCGCCGGTCAGCCCAGCAGGTCGCGGACGACCGGGGCCAGCGCCCGGAAGGCCTTGCCGCGGTGGCTGATGGCGTTCTTCTCGTCGGCGGTCAGTTCCGCGCAGGTGCGGGTCTCGCCCAGCGGCTGGAGGATCGGGTCGTAGCCGAAGCCGCCGGAGCCGGCCGGGGCCACACGGAGGGTGCCCTCCAGACGGCCCTCGACGACGCGCTCGGTCCCGTCCGGCAGCGCCAGCGCCGCCGCACAGGCGAAGTGGGCGCCCCGGTGCTCCTCGGCGATGTCGGAGAGCTGGGCGAGGAGCAGGTCGAGGTTGGCACGGTCGTCGCCGTGACGGCCGGCCCAGCGGGCGGAGAAGATGCCGGGCGCGCCGTTCAGGACGTCGACGCAGAGACCGGAGTCGTCGGCGACCGCGGGCAGACCGGTGGCCCGGGCCAGCGCGTGCGCCTTGAGCAGCGCGTTCTCGGCGAAGGTGACGCCGGTCTCCTTCACGTCGGGAACCTCGGGGAACTCCTCGGCGCCGACGAGTCCGTGGGCGAGGCCCGCCTCGGCGAGGATGGCGCGGAGTTCGGTGATCTTCCCGGCGTTGCGGGTGGCGAGGACGATGCGGGTCATGGGCATCAGTATCGTCGCCGCCCGTCCGGGCGAGGGGTGCGGGGCGGATAGGCTCGGGCGCATGTCTCGTATCGACGGCCGTACCCCCGACCAGCTCCGCCCGGTGACCATCGAGCGGGGGTGGAGCAAGCACGCGGAGGGCTCCGTCCTCGTCTCCTTCGGCGACACCAGGGTGTTCTGCACCGCCTCGGTCACCGAGGGCGTGCCGCGCTGGCGCAAGGGCAGCGGCGAGGGCTGGGTCACCGCCGAGTACTCGATGCTGCCGCGCGCCACCAACACCCGCGGGGACCGCGAGGCCGTCAAGGGCCGCATCGGCGGCCGGACCCACGAGATCAGCCGGCTGATCGGCCGTTCTCTGCGCGCGGTGATCGACTACAAGGCACTGGGCGAGAACACGATCGTGCTGGACTGCGACGTCCTGCAGGCCGACGGCGGCACCCGCACCGCGGCGATCACCGGCGCGTACGTCGCGCTGGCGGACGCGGTGGCGTGGGCGCAGGGGAGGAAGCTGGTGAAGGCCGGCCGGCAGCCGCTGACCGGCACGGTGTCGGCGGTGTCGGTGGGCATCGTGGCCGGGGTGCCGCTGCTGGACCTCTGCTACGAGGAGGACGTGCGCGCCGAGACGGACATGAACGTGGTGTGCACCGGCGACGGCCGCTTCGTCGAGGTGCAGGGCACCGCGGAGGCCGAGCCGTTCGCCCGTGAGGAGCTGAACGCGCTGCTGGACCTGGCGGTGGCCGGCTGCGGCGACCTGGCCGCGGCCCAGCGCGCCGCGCTGGAACTCACCCTCTAGGGGGACGGCAGGCGGGGAACTTCACCTGGCCGCCGCGCGTCCTGATGTGTGGGGACGTGCGGCGGCCGTCGTGCGTTCCGGCCCCCCAAGAAGGAGGACCGGTTTCCATGTCTGCTCCCGCGGCGCGTACCGCGAAGAGGGTTCCGGCGGCGATCGCCGCGGTGGCGGTGGCCGCCCTGCTGACCACCGGCTGCGACGCCCTGTCCACAGCTGTGGACTGCGCGCGGACGGCCGCCGCCATATCCGACAGCGTCGCCGAACTGCAGCAGGCCGTGGACGCCGCGAGCAACGACCCGACGCAGCTCGAGGAGTCGCTGGCCTCGATCGACCAGAACCTGGCCGAGCTCGACGACTCCACGGGTGACGCCGACGTCGGCAAGGCGGTCGACGACCTCCGCAGCGGCGTCGAGGAGGTCCGCAAGGCCGTCGAGGGCGGTGACGTCACTCCGGACATCACGCCGATCACCGACGCCTCCGGGGAGCTGGCCAAGGTCTGCACACCCTGACCGGGGCCGCCGGGGCGGCGGCCCGGCCCCGTCCGCAGGCCCGTCCCATCAGCGACTGCCCCGTCAGCGGCTCGGCCCCGTCAGCGGGTCGGCCCCGTCAGCGGGTCGGTCAGCCGACAGGCGGTCGGTCGCCGACAGGCAGTCCGTGGGCCGGTGGCCGGTAGACGGTCGGTGGGCCGGTGCACGGTCAGTTGCCGAAAGGCGCTCGGTCGCCGACAAGCAGTCCGTCGGCCGGTCGGTGGTAGGTAATCGGCCGGCCGGTGCACGGTCGGACAGCCGACAGACAGTCCGTCGGCCGGCAGGCGGTCGGTCGCCGACAGGCGGTCCGTCGGCCGGTCGGTGAACCGGCCGCCGGTAGGCAATCGGCCGACCGGTGCACGGTCAGTTACCGATAGGCGGTCGGTCGCCGACAGGCGGTCCGTCGGCCGGTCGGTGAACCGGCCGCCGGTAGGCAATCGGCCGACCGGTGCACGGTCAGTTACCGATAGGCGGTCGGTCGCCGACAGGCGGTCCGTGGGTCGGTCGGTGGGCCGGTCGCCGGCAGTCGGGCGGCTGGTAGAGGGTCGGGCGGCCGGCGGCATGCCGGTGGGCGGGGGCGTCAGATGTCGTAGACGGCGCCGGCCTTCGCCAGCTCGACCGGCCCCCGGTAGGCCCCCGCGGCGGCGGCCAGGTTGGCCTGGGGGTCGGTCCAGGGCGCGATGTGGGTGAGGACCAGCCTGCGCGCCCCGGCGCGCGTCGCGACCTCGCCGGCCTGGCGGCCGTTGAGGTGCAGGTCGGGGATCTCCTCCCGGCCGTCGGCGAACGCGGCCTCGCAGAGGAACAGGTCGGTGTCGCGGGCGAGGTCCTCCAGCGCCGGGAAGGGCCCGGTGTCGCCGGAGTAGGTCAGCGAGCTGCCGTTGTGCTCGAGGCGGATGCCGTACGCCTCGACGGGGTGCGCCATCAGCTCGGTGTGCACGGTGAACGGGCCGATCTCGAAGGTGCCGGGCTTGACCGTGTGGAAGTCGAAGACCTCGCTCATCGAGCTGGCCGAGGGCGTGTCCGCGTGCGCGGTGGTGAGGTGGTGCTCGGTGCCCTCGGGTCCGAAGACCGGGATCGGCTCGCAGCGGCCGCCGTCCGGCCGGTAGTACCGGACCACGAAGTAGGCGCACATGTCGATGCAGTGGTCGGCGTGCAGATGGCTGAGGAAGATCGCGTCCAGGTCGTACAGGCCGATGTGACGCTGCAGCTCGCCGAGGGCGCCGTTGCCCATGTCGAGGAGCAGCCGGAAGCCGTCGGCCTCGACGAGGTAGCTCGAGCAGGCCGATTCCGTGGAGGGGAACGACCCCGAGCAGCCGACGACGGTGAGCTTCATGGAGCGGGAACCTCCGTAGGCAGGGGTGGGACGACGGGGCTCGTGCGGTCCGTCGAGACTAAGCCGCCGGAACGCCCGTGGCTCCTCGCCGAGGCTCCGTTGTGGGGGAACTCACCTGCCTTGTCACCGGTTCGGCTGGTCGTGGGGCACAAGGGGCGCACGGGGCGCGCACGACGACGGCCGGCACCCCCCGCAAGGGGCGCCGGCCGCCGTGTCGTGCGTGCCGCGCGGGTCCGCGACCGGACCCGGCCACGGGTCCGGCGCCGTACCCGCCCGCGCGGGGGTGCGCCTCGTCAGGCCCAGAGCTGGCCCTGCAGCGTCTCGACCGCCTCGTCGGTGGTGGCAGCCGTGTAGACGCCGGTGGACAGGTACTTCCAGCCGCCGTCGGCGACCACGAAGACGATGTCGGCCTCCTCGCCGGCCTTGAGCGCCTTCTTCCCGACGCCGATGGCGGCGTGCAGGGAGGCGCCGGTGGAGATGCCGGCGAAGATGCCCTCGAACTGGAGCAGCTCCCGGGTGCGCACGACCGCGTCGGCGGAGCCCACCGAGTAGCGGGTGGTCAGCACCGAGGCGTCGTACAGCTCGGGGACGAAGCCCTCGTCGAGGTTGCGCAGGCCGTAGACCAGGTCGTCGTAGCGCGGCTCGGCGGCGACGATCTTCACGTCCGGCTTGTGCTCGCGCAGGTAGCGGCCGACGCCCATCAGGGTGCCGGTGGTGCCGAGGCCCGCGACGAAGTGGGTGACCGAGGGGAGGTCGGCGAGGATCTCCGGACCGGTGGTGGCGTAGTGGGCGCCCGCGTTGTCCGGGTTGCCGTACTGGTACAGCATCACCCAGTCGGGGTGCTGCTCGGAGAGTTCCTTGGCCATCCGCACGGCGGTGTTGGAGCCGCCCGCGGCCGGGCTGGGGATGATCTCCGCGCCCCACATGGACAGCAGGTCGCGCCGCTCCTGGGAGGTGTTCTCCGGCATCACGCAGACGATGCGGTAGCCCTTGAGCTTGGCCGCCATGGCGAGCGAGATGCCGGTGTTCCCGGAGGTCGGCTCCAGGATGGTGCAGCCGGGCGTGAGGCGGCCGTCCTTCTCGGCCTGCTCGATCATGTGGAGCGCGGGGCGGTCCTTGATCGAGCCGGTCGGGTTGCGGTCCTCCAGCTTCGCCCAGATGCGGACGTTCTCGGACGGGGAGAGCCGCGGCAGGCGCACCAGGGGGGTGTCGCCCACCGCCGCGATCGGGGAGTCGTAACGCATGTCGCCGCTGACCCGGCCCGCTCAGACCATTCCGCCGGCCACGGCCGGGAGGATGGTGACGCTGTCGCCGTCGGAGAGCTTGGTGTCGATGCCCTCGAGGAAACGGACGTCCTCGTCGTTGAGGTACACGTTCACGAAGCGGCGGAGCTGCTCGCCGTCCACGATGCGCGCCTGGATGCCGGGGTGGCGGGACTCGAGGTCCGTGATGAGGGCGCCGAGGGTCTCACCGGAGCCCTCGACGGCCTTCTGCCCGTCGGTGTACTGGCGGAGGATGGTGGGGATGCGGACCTCGATGGCCATGTCAGGGCTCCTGTCGGATGGTGGTGCGGCGGGCTGGGGCTGTGCGGCGGTTTCGCTGCCGCGGTCCGCTGCCGGGGCGGCGGCCCGTGGCTCGGCCGGGACGCGGGCCCGGCCGGGCGCCTGGGGACCGCCGGAGGGCGGCCACGCGCGGTCAGCGCGGACAGAGGGCGCTGTTCAGGCGGCACAGGTCGACGTGCAGCCGCGCGACGAGCAGCTGGGTGCCCGGCGTCATTTCGCTCACGTCGTGGAGAACCATGCGGTCATCGTATCGATTCCCGACGGCCTGACCGACAGGACGTCTCACCCTGCGGTCGGCTCGGGCCACGATGCGGACACGGACCGGACGCGGAGCGGATCCGCAGGTCAGGCGGCCGGGTGGGCGTCCACGATCCGGACCGGCTCCTCGGTGACCTCGCCCTCGACGATCCGGTAGGACCGGAACTGGAACTCGCCCAGACCGTCGGCGTCGGCCGTGGAGACCAGCACGTAGTGGGCGCCGGGCTCGTTGGCGTAGGAGATGTCGGTGCGCGAGGGGTAGGCCTCGGTGGCGGTGTGGGAGTGGTAGATGACGACCGGCTCCTCGTCGCGGTCGTCCATGTCCCGGTAGAGCTTCAGCAGGTCCTGGCTGTCGAACTCGTAGAAGGTCGGCGACCGGGCCGCGTTCAGCATGGGGATGAAACGCTCCGGCCGGCCGGAGCCCACCGGGCCGGCGACGACGCCGCACGCCTCGTCCGGGTGGTCCCGGCGGGCGTGCTCGACGATCTGGTCCACGAGGGCCTGGGTGATGGTCAGCATGGCGGCAGGATATGCGGTGCCGAACGCGGGCCGGCCCCGCCCTCTCGCGTGGCGAGACGGCGGGGCCGGAATGCGGGACGGCACGGGGGTGCCGGTCCGGGACGCGACCGGACCGGCGTCCGGGGCGGCGGTCGGGGCGGCGGTCGGGTCAGCCGACCTTGTCCAGGGCGACCTCGCGCCGCTCGGTGACCTCCGGCGAGCGGGCCTTGAGGACCAGCCAGCCGATGCCCAGCGCGACGGCCCAGCCGGCCATCACGTAGAGGCAGATCCGGGACTCGGCGTTCAGCGCGATCATCACGGTCACCATCAGCAGGAAGAGGATGGCGATCCAGCTGCAGACCGAGCCGCCCGGCGCCGGGAAGGACGAGGCACGCACCCGGCCGGCGGCGACCGCGCGGCGGTAGAGCACGTGGCTGACGCAGATCATCAGCCAGGTCCAGATGCCGGCCGCGGTGGCGACGGAGGTGACGTAGCCGAAGGCCTTCTCCGGGACGACGTAGTTCAGGACCACGCCGATGCCCATCAGCAGCACCGAGACGGCGATGCCGACGGCCGGGGTCTTGGTGGAGGAGAGCTTGTTGAAGACCTTGGGGGCCTCGCCGTTGTCCGCCAGGGTGCGCAGCATGCGGCCGGTGGAGTACATGCCGGAGTTGCAGGAGGACAGGGCCGCGGTCAGCACCACGAAGTTCACGATGGCCGCGCCGGCCGGGATGCCGATCTTGGCGAAGGCGGCGACGAACGGGCTCACGTCGGGCGCGAACTCGGTCCACTTGACCACGCACAGGATGACGGTCAGGGCGCCCACGTAGAAGAGGGCGATGCGCCACGGCAGGGTGTTGATCGCCTTGGGCAGGGTCTTCTCGGGGTTCTCCGACTCACCGGCGGTGACGCCGACCAGCTCGACGGCCAGGTAGGCGAACATGACGCCCTGCAGGGTCATCAGGGACGAGCCGATGCCGTTCGGGAAGAAGCCGTCGAACGCCCACAGGTTGGAGACCTGGGCGGTGTCGCCGGCCGCGCTGAAGCCGAAGGTCAGCACGCCGAGACCGATCACGATCATGCCGATGATGGCGGTGACCTTGACCATCGAGAACCAGAACTCGATCTCGCCGAAGAGCTTGACGGAGATCAGGTTGGCGCCGAAGAGGACGACCAGGAAGACCAGCGCCGAGACCCACTGCGGGATCTCCGGGAACCAGTAGTGGATGTAGATGGCGGCGGCCGTGAGCTCGGCCATGCCGGTGACCACCCACATCAGCCAGTACGTCCAGCCGGTGAAGTACCCGGCGAACGGGCCGACGAACTCCCGGGAGTACTCCGCGAAGGAACCCGAGACGGGGCGGTAGAGCAGGAGCTCGCCGAGCGCCCGCATGATGAAGAAGATGATCACGCCGGCGAGGGCGTACATCAGGATCAGGGAGGGACCGGCCTTGGCGATGTTCGCCCCGGCCCCCAGGAAGAGGCCGACGCCGATGGCGCCGCCGATGGCGATCATCTGGACCTGCCGGCTGCCGAGCCCTCGCTCGTACCCCTCCTCGGGGGCGTCGCCGCGCACGGCCTCACTGCCGTCGTGGTTGCTCGCGACCTGCGATGAGGTCATGGTGGTGCGCCTTTCTCCAGGGACCGGCCCGTCACGCGTCGTCTTCGACTGTTGACCCGGGCCGGGGGATGCATGCCCCGCGTGGGGCCAAGGGGAGTTCTCTGCCTGCCGACGGTCGGTCGGGCCTGCTGGCGCCGCTCCGGCGGACAGGGGTGGTATCCGGCCGGAGCGAGAAAGTTGGCTCAAAGGTACGGAGAAGCACGACGCCGCGCTGTGGTGGATTCCACAGCGCGGCGGCCGATTATTCCCTATATGTCTGATTCACGGCGTCCGGAAATCGGATTTTGCCGTCCGTTTACCGAACGCCGGGGCAACCTTTCGACGTCCCGCCCGTCTACGGCATCAGTGTCTCGACGAGGCTCTCCTGGAGCCCTCCGAGCCAGAGGTAGGCCATCACCAGCGGCTTCCGCTCGTCGGTGTCGGGGAGGCGGTAGAGGATCTCGCTGTCCTCCTCGTCGGTGATGTCCAGGCGGGCGGCGATGGCGAGGCGGATGTCGTTGAGCGCTTTCAGCCACCGCAGGGACCGCTCGGGGGTGAGCCTCAGGACTCCCCCGCCCGTCCCCGCGCCGCCGGACTCCAGCGTCAGCTCGTCGAGGCCGCGGACGACCGCGAGCGCGTCCTCCCGCTTGCCGGCCCGCAGATCGTTCTCGGTGTAGCGGCGGAACTCCGCGGAGGACGCCTTGGCCTCCTCGGCCTGCTGTGCGGTGTCCGGGAACTTGGCCGGGTCGGTGTAGGCGTCCGGGAAGAGCCGGCGCAGGACCGGGTCGGACGGCGGCTCGCTGGGGCCGTCGGCGAAGAGTTCGGCGAGCGGGTCGGCGGAGGCGTCCTCGGCGGGGCCGGGGCCGATCAGCTCCAGGAGCTGGGCGGCCAGCGACCGGATGATCGAGATCTCGACGTCGTCGAGCGCGACGGACGCGCCGCCGCCGGGGAGCGGTTCGAAGGTTCCGGGCATGGGATGGCAGATCTTTTCGGCTCGGCGGGCGGTCGGTCCGGGCCCCTGCGGGATGTCGGGGGCCGTACGGGATTTACCGGCGGTCCTGCTGGAGGGTGGCCCACAGACCGTAGCCGTGCATGGCCTGCACGTCGCGCTCCATCTCCTCGCGGCTGCCGCTGGAGACCACCGCCCGGCCCTTGTGGTGGACGTCCATCATCAGCTTGGTGGCCTTGTCCTTCGAGTAACCGAAGTACGTCTGGAAGACGTAGGTCACGTAGCTCATGAGGTTGACCGGGTCGTTGTGGACGATCGTGACCCAGGGGACGTCCGGCTCGGGCACGGCGTAGGTGTCCTCGGCCGACTCGGTGCGTTCGGTTTCCATGGGAGCGGGAGCGGGTGACGTCACAACAACCATGCTGCCACCACAGGTGGGTACCCGCACGGACCGGGTCCCGCGGTCGCCGCCGGGTCGCCGGGGGATCGCCGCGGGATCGCCGCGGACCTGGCCCCGGACACTAATCGTCAAATTGACGAAATGGGGGTAGCATCGGTTCCATGAACACAGCGGAGCTTGGGTTGCCGGTGGACGTGCCGTCCACGGCGCTGTTCACCGACCACTACGAACTGACCATGCTGCAGGCCGCCCTCAAGGGCGGTACGGCCGGGCGGCGTTCGGTCTTCGAGGTCTTCACCCGGCGCCTTCCCCCGGGCCGCCGCTACGGCGTGGTCTGCGGCACCGGCCGGTTGCTGGACGCCGTGCGCAACTTCCGGTTCGACGAGAACCAGCTGGCCTTCCTCCGGGAGCGCGACATCGTCGACGCGACGACCCTGGAGTGGCTGTCGCGGTACCGGTTCGAGGGCGACATCTGGGGCTACCCGGAGGGCGAGGTCTACTTCCCCGGCTCGCCGATCCTGCGGGTCGAGGGCACCTTCGCCGAATGCGTGCTGCTGGAGACGGTGATCCTCTCGATCCTCAACCACGACTCCGCGATCGCCGCGGCGGCCTCCCGGATGGCCTCGGCGGCCGGCGGCCGGCCGCTGATGGAGATGGGCGCGCGCCGCACCCACGAGCTGGCCGCGGTCGCCGCCTCGCGCGCCGCCTACGTCGGCGGCTTCTCCTCCACCTCGGACCTGGCCGCCGGGTTCCGCTACGGCATCCCCACCATCGGCACCAGCGCGCACGCCTTCACCCTGGTCCACGACACCGAGCGGGAGGCCTTCACCGCCCAGGTCGACTCGCTGGGCCGCGGCACCACCCTGCTGGTGGACACCTACGACGTCGCCGAGGCGGTCGCCCTGGCGGTGGAGGTCGCCGGCCCCGAGCTGGGCGCGGTCCGGATCGACTCCGGCGACCTGCTGCTGGTCGCCCACCGGGTGCGGCAGCAGCTCGACGAGCTGGGCGCCGACCGCACCCGCATCGTGGTGACCTCCGACCTCGACGAGTACGCCATCGCCTCGCTGGCCGCGGCCCCGGTGGACGCCTACGGCGTGGGCACGCAGCTGGTCACCGGCTCCGGGCACCCGACCGCCTCGATGGTCTACAAGCTGGTCGCCCGGGCCACCTCGGACGACGCGGACGCGCCGCTGGAGCCGGTGGCCAAGAGGTCGAGCGGCGGCAAGCAGACCCTGGGCGGACGCAAGTGGGCCGCACGCCGGTTCGACGCGTACGGCGTGGCGGAGGCGGAGGTGATCGGTACGGGCGAGGTCCCCGAGGAGCTGTCCGCCGGGCAACTGCTGGTGGAACTGGTACGCAAGGGCGAGGTCGTGGGGCGTGAGCCGCTGGAGGCCGCCCGTGACCGCCACACGGCGGCCCGTGGCGCGCTGCCTATGTCCGCGACGCAGTTGTCGCGGGGCGAGCCGGTCCTCGCCACGGAGTACGTCCTCTGACGACGTGCGGCGGGCACGGGGCCGGGGTATGCAGCCGACGGCGGCTTGTCGCCGCTTGTCGCTGTTCCGGTCGTTTTTTCTACGGTGAAGATCGAAGGGTTGGTGCGGGGCGATGCGTCGAGCGTTGATCGTGGTGGACGTGCAGAACGACTTCTGCGAGGGGGGCAGCCTGGCGGTGACGGGCGGCGCGGACGTCGCCGCGGCCATCACCGAGCTGATCGGGCAGGCCGCGCCGGCCGGGGCCTACCAGCACGTGGTGGCCACGCGTGACCACCACGTCGCGCCGGGCGGGCACTTCGCGGACGACCCGGACTTCGTGAACTCGTGGCCGGCGCACTGCGTGGCGGGGACCGAGGGGGTCGGATTCCACCCGAACTTCGCGCCCGCCGTGGCCTCGGGTGCGGTGCACGCCGTCTTCGACAAGGGTGCCTACGCGGCCGCCTACAGCGGGTTCGAGGGCGCCGACGAGAACGGGGTCGGGCTGGCCGAGTGGCTGCGGGTACGCGAGGTGGACGAGGTCGACGTGGTGGGCATCGCCACGGACCACTGCGTGCGGGCCACGGCGCTGGACGCGGTGAAGGCCGGGCTGCGGACACGGGTGCTGCTCCCCCTCACGGCGGGGGTGGCCCGGCAGACCACGGAGCGCGCGCTGGAGGAGCTCCGCGGCGCGGGGGTCGACCTCACGGGCGACCCGGTGGTCGCCGGGGGCTGAGCGCCCCGGCGAGGGCCCGCGCTACGCCCAGGCGGGCGGCCGGCCCACCAGGCTGCGGATGGGGTGCCACGGGTGGTAGGCGACGCCCCGTACCGGCGCCTCGCGCCATATGAGCCCGTCGGGGTGGTGCAGGACCGCGGTGACCTCGTCGGGTGTCGGGGGCGCCGTGTTCCCGCGCAGGTACACGGCCCGCAGCCCGAGGTTCCGCAGCCGTGTGAGCGCCCGCGCCCGGTTCCGGGCATGCACCAGGACCCGCACCCGCTCGGGCGCGCCCCCGTCGCCGGGCCGCGGGAGGGTCAGGGCGACCACCACGCTGCCACTGGGCAGGCGCACGAATCCTGAGGACATGACGATGCCTCCCGTCGAACTTCCGAAAATTTCGATGAGAGGCATCTGAACACGTCCGGCGGCGCCCCCGCCAGGGGAACGCCGCCGAACGCAGTCTGACCTGCGGTTATGCAGTTGTCACCGAGAGTGCTCGGCGGACTACCGGGCCGCGGGGCCCACCTTGACCGTGATCGTGGAGCCGTCCTTGGCCTGCTTCACGAGCTCGATCCGGGTGTTGGTGTCGCTGACCTTGACGCCGCCCTGCGGGTTGGCCTCGTCGTAGTAGTCGTTCCTGGTGTCGTCGAAGACGGACACGCCGCGCAGCGACGGAACGACGACCGGGACGCCGGCCTTGTGCAGGGTGATGCCGCTGGTCCGCTTCAGGCTGAACGGCGAGTCGTACGCCTGCATCCGGTTGCGCAGCAGGGTGCCGTCGGTCCAGCGCAGCGCGTCCGGGTGGGCGTCGATCGGAAGGATCAGGCCCGCGCCCGGGTGCTTGCTGACGTTGTTGTCCGCCTGCGAGGTGTCCCACTTCCAGATCAGCATGCCGGTCTGGTAGGCGTAGTGCTCGACCCAGTCGGGACGGGTGGTGGACCAGCCGAAGTTGTACGGACCGGTCTTGAGGGTCTTGTCGTACCCGACGTGCTGGCGGTTCTCCACGATGTAGTACTGCTCGTAGAGACCGGTGATCTTGTCGCCCACGCGGGTGAACCCGTTGGAGGTCCAGCCCGCCGCCTCGGTCTCGGCGTCGTCGGAGAAGACCGCCGAACCGTCCGCGGTGATCGCGATGTTGTCGGCCACGAGCCCGGTGAGCATGTAGCCGCCGTCGGTCGCGTAGCGGAAGCGGACCTTGACGGCCTGGCCGGCGTACGCGTCCAGCGGGAACTCGAAGGACTCGTACTGCGAGATGGTGCCGTGCAGCGCCGGGGCGCCGCTGCCGTCGCGCGGGATCGCCGTGCCGTTCATGGTGCCGTCGACCGGCGTGTAGTTCGCGCCGCCGTCGGTGGAGACCTCGACGTAGAAGTAGTCGTAGTCCTGCTCGATGTCGTACCAGGCGTCGAAGCTGATCGCCGCGGTCGACTTGCCGGTCAGGTCCACATCACGGGTGAGCGTGTTGCGCAGGTCGTCACCGCTGCCGGTCCACCACTGCTTCTCGCCCTGCGCCGGCGGGTAGACCTCCGTGGAGACCTCCTTCTCCGGCAGCTCGACGATCAGGGCCTGGTCCTCGCGGGTGTTGTACGACTGGACGCCCAGCGTGGTCTTCGACGTGGACTTCGAGTCGACCAGCTTGTAGTCCAGCCAGCCCAGCTGCAGCTTGTCCCAGGCGTTCATGTCGCCGGGGAGGTTGCCGATCTGGCCGTCACCCGTGCCGAGCCACGAACCCGAGGACATCAGCGTCCAGAACCCCGTGGAGTTCTCGCCGCCCTGGGTGTCGTAGTGGTCCGGCAGACCGAGGTCGTGACCGTACTCGTGGGCGAAGACACCGAGGCCGCCGTTCTCGGGCTGGATGGTGTAGTCGCCGACCCAGACGCCGGTGTCACCGATCTGGGTGCCGCCGAGCTTGTTGCCCTCCGGGCCGGTGCGGCCGGCGTCGGTGCCGAACGCGTACCAGCGGTGGGCCCAGATGGCGTCCTCGCCCTGGGCGCCGCCACCGGCGGACTCGTCCTCACCGGCGTGCACGACCTGGAAGTGGTCGATGTAGCCGTCGGCCTCGTTGAAGTTGCCGTCGCCGTCGAAGTCGTAACGGTCCCACTGGTCGTACTCGGCCAGCCGGGCCTTGAGCTCCGCGGCGGTGGCGCCCTTCGCGGTCTCGGCGGCGAACCAGGCGTTCAGACCGTCCTGCACCGCGTTCCAGGCGCAGGGGTCGCACAGGTTCGAGCCGTAACGGGCCTCGTTGTAGGGCACCTTGACCCAGTCGGAGACCTCGCCGTCGACCGAGTAGCGACCCGAGGACTGCTTCTCGTAGTACGTCTTGAGGGACTCGCCCTCGCCGAAGTACATGTCCTCGAAGTGCTTCTGGTCGTAATCGGGCTGCCACTCGGTCGAGTTGTCGTTCGACCGGTCCGGCTCGGCGATCTCGTTGTGCAGCGGACCGGGGGTGCCGCCGTACGTGGGGTGAACCTGCTCACCGAACTCGACCAGGATGGTGAAGATCTTGTCGGTCTTCTCCCGGCCCAGCTCGACGTACTTGCTCTTGCCGTGCCGCTCCTGGAGCTTGACGACCTTGGAGCCGCCCTTCTCCTTGACCTCGGCCTTGCCGGCCAGGACCTTCTGGAGGGCCTGCTCCTTCTTGGCCTCCTGACTCTTGGTCAGGGGACCGTCGAAGTCGTGCTGGCGGTGCTCGCCCTTGGTCGGCGAGTCCGCCTTCGCGTTGATGGCCACGCCCGCGTCGGGCTGGGCCACCGCGAACGTCGAGAGACCCGCGCTCGCCGTCGCCAGGGCGACGGCAGTAGCGGCCGCTCGAAGCGCCCATCTGGATGCCACTTGAATTCCTCCCCCGCGTCCCCAACGCGCGTAGACAGATGTCCTGAGTACGGAGGTACCGAGTCCTGCTGTTCGGGGCAGGCAGGAGTCGCGCGCGGTGCTACGCGTGTGTCAAGTGGGAACATTTGACCGGAGGTTCGGTGGAAAAACCAGTCCTTGACTTGTCGTGAGCATTTCCTGTAAGCGGTCGCTCGGTCGGGCGCGTGGGCGCGCTCCGCGTGCGAGGCTCGTGCCTGCGTGCGCCCCCCGGTGCACCCGCCCGTCGAGGTGTGCCGCGCTTGACCGGCAGGTGGCTCGGGCATGTGCCGGGGAGACCGTGCCGAAGCAAGCCGCCCCTGTCGCCCACGTCCGAGGACACGATTGCCATGGCCCGTCCGTCCGTGATTCCCCCCGTGACTCCCTCCCTCGCGCAGCTGGTCCGCGGGACCGGCGCGGCGGTGCTGTGTACGACGGCGCTCCTGGCACTCACCGGGGCGAGCTCGGTCCCGGCGGTCGCGCTGATCGCCGTGCTCTCGCTCGTGGCCGGCGTGCTCGCGGCGACGGCCACCGGAACCGGCGGACGCGACGGCGGGGGTCGAGTTCCGGCCACCCGGCACGCGGCGGACGCCGAGCGGCGCCGGGAGCCCGCGCGGCGCTGACCCGCCGGGCGGCGCGCTCAGGCGTCGTTGGTGCTGACCACCACGGTCTTGGCCGCCTTGTCGTGCAGACCCTGCTTGAACGGCTTGTCGAAGAAGCTCCAGCCGCCCGCGACGGCGAGCCACAGGCAGGCGCAGCAGAACGCGAACGGCACCCAGAGCACCGCCGCGCGCAGCAGCGAGGTCGTCATCGACGGGGTGCTGCCGTTGTCCAGGTTGGCGACGCGCATCTTGAAGAGCTTCTTGCCGAGGGTCTGGCCGTTGCGCGCGGTCATCAGCGTGTCGTAGCCGACGTACAGGACGACGACGATGATGTCGCGGATCCAGAACTTGGCGGCGTCCACCCGGTCCGCGCTGAGTTCGTACTCGTCGACGTCGAACGCCCAGGCGAGCAGGCCCACCACGATGCCGACCAGCACCAGGTCGATCAGCCGGGCCAGCACGCGGCGGAGGCTGTCGGCGAGCGGGGGCATCCCGGCGAGCGGGTCGGGGGCGGTTCCGCCGTCGTAGGGGCCGCCGGGGCCGTACGCGCCGGTGGGGCCGTACCGGCCGTACTGGCCGCCCGGCGAGGCGGTCCCGCCGGGGTCGTACGGGCCGCCGGGGCCCGCGTTCCCGTGCGGCTGCGCGCCGCCGCCCTGGCCGCCCTGGCCGTCGTACGGGCCCTGGCCGTCGTACGGGCCCTGGCCACCCTGGCCGTCGTAGGGGCCCTGGCCGCCGGCGGGCGTGTCGTACGGACTGCCGGAGCCGGCGGTGTCACCCGTGTCACCTGCGCCACCCGCGCCACCCGCGCCACCCTCGGCGCCGCCGGACGGCGGGCGCTTGCGGAACGGGTCGTCGTCGTCCGGGGGCGGCGGGGGCGGGGGTTCGCTGCTCATGGCCCGAGTCGACCGCGCCGGGAGGACGCCCGCATCCGGCAGGGGGCCGTCCGGGGGAGGCGGCCTCACCGGGCAGGGGGACGGGGCCGTTAGATTGACCCCGTGTTCTCTCGCCTCTCACGCCCCAAGGCCGCCGCCCTCTGCGCCCTGCCCGCCGTCGCGCTGATCGCGGTCGCGGCGCTCGCCCCGCTGCCGTTCACGGTGGCGCGCCCGGGGATGACCGCGAACGTCCTCGGCGAACGGGACGGCAAGCCGGTGATCTCCATCGAGGGCGCCCGCACGGTGCCGGCCGACGGGCAGTTGCGGATGACCACGATCGAGGCGACCGGTCCCGACGCCGACGTCCGCCTCGCCGACGTGGTCGACGGGTGGTTCCGGACCGACGAGGCGGTCATGCCGACGGACGCCGTCTACCCGAGCGGGGACGACGTCGAGGAGATCGAGCGGTACAACGCCGAGCAGATGCGGCAGTCGCAGGACGACGCGACGGAGGCGGCGCTGGGATACCTGAGGCGCAGCCCCGAGGACGTGAAGGTGACGCTGCGCCTGGCGGACGTGGGCGGGCCCAGCGCGGGCCTGCTGTTCTCGCTGGGGATCGTCGAGAAGCTGGGCACCGACCTCGCGGGCGACACGGTGGTCGCCGGGACCGGCACGATCTCCCCCGAGGGCGCGGTGGGGACCGTGGGGGGTGTCGCGTTGAAGACGCGGGCCGCCGCACGCGACGGGGCGACGGTGTTCCTCGTCCCGCGCGCCGAGTGCCGTGACGCGCTCACCGAACTCCCGAAGGGCCTGCGCCTCGTCCCGGTCACCACGCTCCGCGGCGCCGTCACCTCCCTCGAGGCCCTCCGCACGGGCAAGGGCGACGTCCCCTCCTGCTGACCCTCCCGGCACGTCCCCCCGGACCCCCTACAGGGCCTCGGCCTCCCGGGCGGCCGGCAGCCGGGCGGCCTGTTCCACGAGGGGTATGACGCGCAGCGGAACCGCGTTCTCCATCACGATGGCCGTGGACGCCCTGACGATGCCGTCGAAGCCGACGACGAGGTCGATCACCCGCTGGAGGTCGGCGTTGGACCGGGCGACCAGCCGGCACAGCATGTCCCCGCTCCCCGTGGTGGTGTGCAGCTCCAGCACCTCCGGGACGGAGGCCAGGTGCACCCGCACCGCCGCCCCGCTCCCCTGCCGGATCTGCAGCGTGGCGAACGCCGTCACCGGATAGCCCAGCGCCGCGGGGTCGACGTCGGGGCCGAACCCGCGGATCACCCCGCGCGCCTGGAGCCGGTCCAGCCGCGCCTGCACCGTGCCGCGGGCCACACCGAGACGGCGTGACATCTCCAGCACCCCCAGCCTCGGCTCCCTCGCCAGCAGCGCGATGATGCGCCCGTCCAGACCGTCGATCCCCATGGACCGCCCCCACCGATGGTCATCCTGTACACAACCGCCGCCCTGGCGGTCCCATGACTGTGCAACCTGCGCAGCGAAAAAGCCATGGATTGCGCACCTTGCGGTTCGGGGTGACCCTGCCCACATGACGCAGACCACACACCACGCTCCCGACACCGCACGGCAGGCCGACCCCTTCCCGGTGAAGGGGATGGACGCGGTCGTCTTCGCCGTGGGCAACGCCAAGCAGGCCGCCCACTACTACTCGACCGCCTTCGGCATGCGCCTGGTGGCCTACTCCGGACCGGAGAACGGCTCCCGGGAGACGGCCAGTTACGTCCTGGAGAACGGCTCGGCCCGGTTCGTGTTCACCTCGGTGATCAAGCCGTCCACCGACTGGGGCCGCTTCCTCGCCGGCCACGTCGCCGAGCACGGCGACGGCGTCATCGACCTCGCCCTCGAGGTGCCGGACGCCCGCGCCGCGTACGCCTACGCCATGGAGCACGGGGCCCGCTCGGTCGCCGAGCCGTACGAGACGAAGGACGAGCACGGCACCGTCGTGATCGCCGCCATCGCCACCTACGGCGAGACCCGCCACACGCTGGTCGAGCGCGCCGGCTACTCGGGCCCCTACCTGCCGGGCTACCGGGCCGCCGCGCCGGTCGTGGAGCCGCCGGCGGAGCGTACCTTCCAGGCGATCGACCACTGCGTGGGCAACGTCGAGCTCGGCCGGATGGACGAGTGGACCGAGTTCTACCGCCGGGTCATGGGCTTCACCAACATGAAGGAGTTCATCGGCGACGACATCGCCACCGAGTACTCCGCGCTGATGTCCAAGGTCGTCGCGGACGGCACGCTGAAGGTGAAGTTCCCGATCAACGAGCCGGCGATCGCGAAGAAGAAGTCGCAGATCGACGAGTACCTCGAGTTCTACGGCGGTCCGGGCGTGCAGCACATCGCGCTCAACACCAACGACATCGTCCGCACCGTGCGGACGATGCGGGCGGCGGGCGTCGAGTTCCTCGACACCCCGGACTCGTACTACGACACCCTCGGCGAGTGGGCCGGGGAGACCCGGGTCCCGGTGGAGACGCTGCGCGAGCTGAAGATCCTGGTGGACCGCGACGAGGACGGCTACCTGCTGCAGATCTTCACCAAGCCGGTCCAGGACAAGCCGACGGTCTTCTTCGAGATGATCGAGCGGCACGGCTCCATGGGCTTCGGCAAGGGCAACTTCAAGGCGCTCTTCGAGGCCATCGAGCGCGAGCAGGAGCGCCGCGGCAACCTCTGACCCCGACTGCGCCCGGTCCGAGGGGGCGCTCCGCCACGACGGCGGGGCGCCCCCTCGGCGTCAGTCCCCGGCGACGAAGGTGTGCGCCGCCTTGTCGTGCCACGCCTGCCGCCAGGGGCGGTCGACCACCGCCCAGAAGAGCCCG
Organism: Streptomyces abyssomicinicus; assembly: GCF_008974245.1. Classification (GTDB taxonomy): domain Bacteria; phylum Actinomycetota; class Actinomycetes; order Streptomycetales; family Streptomycetaceae; genus Streptomyces; species Streptomyces abyssomicinicus. Next base: position 203,394 of record NZ_BBZI01000013.1, read on the forward strand.
ACCACGCCGATCACCAGCAGGGTGGGAATCGTCCCCACCGCCCACCGCAGCAACGCGCCGCCGAACGACGGCGGTTCGTGGCCCTCGATGTCGCGGACCTGGAGGCCGAGCGCCTTCTTGCCCAGCGTCCGCCCCGTCCGCGACGTCGGCAGCACCTCCAGCAGCACGCCCGCGAGCAGCAGCACCCCGAGGACGACCGCCAGGTGGACGCCGGTGGTGCCGTCCACCAGCCAGACGGTGACCTGCTCCCCGGAGAGCCGGGCGGCCTCCACCTTCGCCTCGATGTGCTCCCACGCCCGCATGCCCAGCGGAACCGCCGCCGCCGAGGTGACCGCGCCGACCAGCAGGGCGTCGATGAGCCGCGCCGCGATCCGCCGGCCCAGCCCGGCCGGACGGGCCGAGGCCTGGCGCCGGGCGGCCGCGGTGAACGGGTCCTCCGTCACCGGCTTCCACGGCGCCGGAGCGGGCGCGGGCGCCTGCCCGGCCTGCTGCGGTCCGGCCTGCTGCGGCGGCCACTGCGTGGTCGCGACGGGGACCGGGGCGGGGGCCGGGACCGGGGCGGGGGCCGGAGCAGGGGCGGGGACGGGGGCGGGGGCGGGTGCCGCAGCCGGTGCCTGAGCGGGGGCCGCCTGCTGCGGGCCCTGCGGTCCGGCGGGCGACTGCCCGGCCGCCGGGCGGGTCCCGAAGACCATCGTGCCCTCACGCGAGGGCCCCTGGTCGGGCCTCCCGTCCTCCACCACCCGCGGGTCGGACGCCTCCGGCCCCGGCGAACCCCACGACACCGGCCGCGGACGCTCCGCCGCGCCCGTGCGCACCGCGTCCCAGCCCGAACCGGTCGCGGCGGGCGGGAAGTTGCCCGCCTCGGGCGCCGGGGCGGGGGCCGGGCGCTGCGGCGCGGGCGCCGCCGGGGCGGGCGCGGGCGCCGGGAGCACCGGGGTCCGGCCCGTCTCGGGCGCCATCTCGGTGACGATCTCGTCGCTGTCGTCGAGGAACTGGGGCCCCGTCTCCTCCACGCCCCGCGCCTGGGGGACGGACGCCGCCGGGGGGACCGGGGCGGACGGAGCGGCCCCGGCCGCGGAGTAGGAGCCGTGGGCGGGAGCCGGGGACGGAGCCGGCGCGGGAGCCGGAGCCGGCGCGGGGGCCGGAGCGGGCCTGGCCGGCGGCGCGGCGGGCACCACCCCCGGCGGCGGGGGCAGCGGCCGTCCGTCCGCCGGGGCCGGGCGGCTGGTGCCCGGCACCCAGGCCGAGCCGTTCCAGTACCGGACGTATCCGGGAATGGACGGGTCCGGGTAGTAACCCTCACGGGGCGTGTCGTCACCGGGGGCCGGGGTGGGCGCACTCATGTCCGTCGTGTCCGGTATCTGCTCGGGATTCGAATCGGGGTTACCCACACATACCAGAACGGCGCACCCGGCACTGCCCGTCCGGCCGTACGAGCCCCGAACGGGTTGATCTTCGCTGCGGGTTCACCCGGATCGGTGGTCCCTTGGGACGTGAAGGCGGGCATGACGCGGGCGCGGCGAAAAAGTTTCCGTGAGTCGCGTAATGCCCGGGGCGCACGGCCCTCTCCTTCCACAGAGACACAGAGCCGCTGGGAGAGGAGCCCCATCATGCGCACCGTGGTGGAACGAGAGCTGACCATGAAGATGATCATGTCGTCGGACCGGTACGCGCCGGTCGCCGCCCGGCTGCGGTACGCCACCGACGACCCGTTCGCCGTCCACGTCGCCTTCCACTCCGGCACCGACCGGCCGGTGCACTGGTCGTTCGCCCGCGACCTGCTGATGGAGGGCCGGTTCCGGGCCTGCGGGCAGGGCGACGTGCGGGTGTGGCCGGGGCGCGGTGTGGAGGGGGGCGCGCCGGTGGTGCTGCTGGCGCTCTCCTCGCCCTGCGGGGACGCGCTGCTGGAGGCACCGGCGGGCGAGGTGGCCACCTGGCTGGCGCACACCCTGCGCGTGGTGCCCCGGGGCCGGGAGGGCGAGCTGCTCGACCTGGACGGCCCGCTGGCCGAGCTGCTCGCCCTGGAATGAGCCCCGGATCGAGCCCTGGAGTGGGCCCCGGATCGGGGCTGGGAGTGGTCGCCGGAGCGAGCCCTCAGAACAGCTTCCCGGGGTTGAGCAGCCCGAGCGGGTCGAAGGCGTCCTTCACGGCCCGCTGGAGCTCCATGGCGACCGGCCCCGCCTCCCGGGCCAGCCACTCCTTCTTGAGCACGCCGACACCGTGCTCACCGGTGATGGTCCCGCCGAGTTCCAGCCCCAGCGCCATGATCTCGTCGAACGACTCCCGGGCGCGCCGCGATTCCTCGGGGTCGGCGGCGTCGAAGCAGACGGTGGGGTGCGTGTTGCCGTCGCCGGCGTGGGCGCAGACGCCGATGGTGAGCTGGAACTTGGACGCGATGCGCTCGACGCCCTCCAGCATCTCGGCGAGCCGGGAGCGGGGCACGCACACGTCGTCGATCATCGTGGTGCCCTTCACCGCCTCCAGCGCGATCAGGCTCAAGCGCCGCGCCTTGAGCAGCAGTTCCGACTCGGCCGGAGTGTCGGCGGGCACCACCTGGGTGGCGCCGGCCGCCTCGCAGAGGGCGCCCACGGCGGCCAGGTCGGCGGACGGGTCGCCGGTGTCGAAGGCGGCGAGCAGCAGCGCCTCGGTCTCCTCCGGAAGCCCCATCCTGGACAGGTCGTTGACCGCCTTGACGGTGGTGCGGTCCATCAGCTCCAGCAGCGAGGGCACGTGGCCGCCCTCCATGATCCTGCAGACGGCGTCGCAGGCCGCCGCCGCGGAGCTGAACTCGGCCGCCAGCACGAGCTGCTGCGGCGGCTTCGGCCTGAGCGCCAGGACCGCCTCGACGACCACGCCGAGCGTCCCCTCGGAGCCGACGAAGAGCCGGGTCAGGTCGTAGCCGGCGACGCCCTTGGCGGTGCGGCGCCCGGTGGTCAGCAGCCGGCCGTCGGCGAGCACGACCCGCAGGCCGAGAACGTACTCGGCGGTCACCCCGTACTTCACGCAGCACAGGCCGCCGGAGGCGGTGCCGATGTTGCCGCCGATGGTGCACATCTCCCAACTGGAGGGATCCGGCGGGTAGTGCAGGCCCTGCTCCTCGACCGCGCGGGAGAGGGCGGCGTTGATGACGCCGGGCTCCACGACCGCGTACCGGTCGACCGTGTTGATCTCCAGGATGCGGTCCATCCTGATCAGCGAGAGCACGACGCACCCGTCGGTGGCGTTGGCCGCGCCGGAGAGTCCGGACCGGGCGCCCTGCGGCACCACCGGGACGCGCAGCTCGGTGGCGGTGCGCATCACGTGCTGGACCTGTTCGGTGGTGCGCGGCAGGACCACGACGGCGGGAGTGCCGGCCGGGCAGAAGCTGGCCATGTCGTGCGAGTAGGAGGCGGTGACGTCGGGGTCGGTCAGGACGGCGTCCTCGGGGAGGCCGTCCAGCAGTCGGGTGATCAGGTCACGGCTCATGGGCCCAGGGTGGCAGCGGGCGGGCGGCGGGGGAACCCTCGGGCGGCCGACGCGCGGGCGGCGGGCGCCGTGGGCCGGCACCGCGGCGAGCCGGTCGGCCTGCCCGGATTCTGGACGGCATCTTCCGCTCAGCGGACCGGCTTCGCTACTGTCGCGCCCACGAACACGGCCCGCGGCAGCGTCGCCCGGCGCGTGGTTCTCGCGAATTTCGCCTGCCGGCGCCGGCCGCCGACCTCACCAACGAAGGAGTGGGCGTCGTGACCGCGGAGACCTCCCAGACCCTGGACCGGGGACTACGTGTCCTCAAGCTGCTCGCCGACACCGACCACGGCCTGACCGTCACCGAGTTGTCGCAGCGGCTCGGGGTCAACCGGACGGTCGTGTACCGCCTGCTCGCCACGCTGGAGCAGCACTCGCTGATACGCCGCGACCTCGGCGGGCGGGCCCGGGTCGGGCTGGGCGTGCTGCGGCTGGGCCGCCAGGTCCATCCGCTGGTCCGCGAGGCGGCCCTGCCGGCGCTGCGGTCGCTGGCCGAGGACATCGGGGCGACCGCCCACCTCACCCTCGTCGACGGCGCGGAGGCGCTGACGGTCGCGGTGGCCGAGCCGACCTGGACGGACTTCCACGTCGCCCACCGCCCGGGACACCGGCACCGGCTGGAGCAGGGCGCCGCCGGGCGGGCCATCCTCGCCGCCCGGCGTGAGGCGGACCCCGGGTTCACGCTGGTCCGCGGGGAGGGGGACACCGGTACCTGCGCGGCGGCGGCGCCGCTGCTCGGGGTGACGGGGGTGGAGGGCAGCGTCGGCGTGGTGATGCTCTCCGACGCGGTACCCGAGCGGGTGGGCCCCCGCGTCGTCGAAGCGGCCCGCGAGGTCGCCGAGGCCCTCGGCTGACCCCACCGCACGCGGGACACGGCGGGCGGGGTCAGCGCATGCGGGTGGCCCACTCCTGGACCTTGGCGATCCGCGCCTGGAGCTGACCGGCGGTGGCCTCGGCGGCCGGCGGCCCGCCGCAGACCCGGCGCAGCTCCGTGTGGATCACCCCGTGCGGCTTCCCGCTCTGGTGGACGTACGCGCCGACGAGGTTGTTGAGCTGCCGCCGCATCTCCATCATCTCCTTGTGGCTCACCACCGGCCGCCGGTCCGCCGGCAGCTCCAGCAGGTCGGCCTCCTCGGAGGGCTTGCGCCGGCTGTGCGCGATCTGCCGCTGCTGCCGCTTCTGGAGCAGCAGCTGGACCTGGTCGGGCTCCAGCAGCCCCGGGATGCCGAGGTAGTCCTGCTCCTCCTCGCTGCCCGGATGGGCCTGCATGCCGAACTCGGCGCCGTCATAGAGGACCCGGTCGAAGACCGCGTCGGACTCCAGCGCCTCGAACGGCAGCATGTCCTGCTCGCCGGTGTCCTCGTCCTGCTCCTTGTTGGCCTCCGCCATCTCCTTCTCGGACTCGGCGTACGGGTCCTCCTCGCCGTGCTTCTTCGGCCGGTCGAGGGCGTGGTCCCGTTCCACCTCCATCTCGTTGGCGAAGGTCAGCAGGTCCGGCACGGTCGGCAGGAAGACGGAGGCGGTCTCGCCCCGGCGCCGCGACCGCACGAAGCGGCCGACGGCCTGGGCGAAGAACAGCGGCGTGGAGATGGTGGTGGCGTACACGCCGACCGCCAGGCGCGGGACGTCGACGCCCTCGGACACCATGCGGACGGCGACCATCCACCGTTCCTCGCTCTGGCTGAACTCGTCGATCCGCTTGGACGCGCCGGTGTCGTCGGAGAGGACCAGGGTGGCCTTCTCCCCGGTGATGTCGCGGATCAGCTTGGCGTAGGCGCGGGCCGACTCCTGGTCGGAGGCGATCACCAGGGCGCCCGCGTCGGGGATGCCCTTGCGGACCTCGCTGAGCCGCTGGTCGGCGGCGCGCAGCACCGCGGGCATCCACTCGCCCTTGGGGTCGAGGGCGGTCCGCCACGCCTGGCTGACCGCGTCCTTGGTCATCGGCTCACCGAGACGGGCGGCGATCTCGTCGCCCGCCTTGGTGCGCCAGCGCATGTTGCCGCTGTACGACAGGAAGATCACCGGACGGACGACGCCGTCTCCGAGGGCCGAGCCGTAGCCGTAGGTGTAGTCGGCGGAGGAGCGGCGGATCCCGTCGTTGCCCTCCTCGTAGGTGACGAAGGGGATCGGGTTGGTGTCCGACCGGAACGGCGTACCGGTGAGCGCGAGCCGCCGGGTGGCCGGCTCGAACGCCTCCAGGCATGCCTCGCCCCAGGACTTGGAGTCGCCGGCGTGGTGGATCTCGTCGAGGATCACCAGGGTCTTGCGCTGCTCGACGCGGTTGCGGTGCAGCATCGGGCGCACGCCGATGCCGGCGTAGGTGACGGCGACGCCGTCGTACTCCCGGCCGAGCGGGCCCGCGCTGTACTCGGGGTCGAGCTTGATGCCTATCCGGGCGGCGGCCTCCGACCACTGCTTCTTCAGGTGCTCGGTGGGCGCCACCACGGTGACCTGCTGGACCACGTGGTGGTGGAGCAGCCAGGACGCCAGGGTGAGGGCGAAGGTCGTCTTGCCGGCGCCGGGGGTGGCCACCGCGAGGAAGTCGCGGGGCTGCTCCTCCAGGTACTTCTGCATGGCCCCCTGCTGCCAGGCGCGCAGCTTGCCGGCGGTGCCCCAGGGGGCACGGCCCGGGAACGCTGGCGACAGGTGCGTGGAGGGGGCGGGGACGCTGTATCCGGCGGAAGTAGTCACGGTCTCCGGTTCGGGGGATCGGTTACGCGAGGACGACCGAGCAACCTTATCGGTGGCCCGGCCGCCTCCCCGCCGCTACCACACCGCGCCCACCCCCGATGGGACCGACCTCACACCGCGCCGGCCGCGGACCCGTCGTCCGCCAGGTCCCCCAGGGCCTGGGCGATGTCCTTGAGCTCCTCCATGCGCCCGGTCGAAACCGCGATCACCAGGCGTTCACCCGCGTCGATGTCAGGCCGTAGCTGCACACCGTTGATCGCGAGGAAGACCATGCAGGACACCCAGGCGGTGCGCTTGTCACCGTCGACGAACGGACGGTTCACCGCGAGCGACTGAAGCAGCGCCGCCGCCTTCTCGAGCAGGCCCGGGTAGGCCTCCTCCCCGAACATCGCGGCCGAGGGCCTGTGTACCGCGGACTCCAGCAGGCCCACGTCGCGGAGGCGGACCTGCTGGTCGTCGACGGCCGCGTCGGCGATCTCCAGGACGTTCTCGGAGCTGAGATACACCACGCTCACTTGAGCCGCTCCAGCAGCTCCGCCCACTTGGCGGTCTGCTCCTTGGCGGCCTTGCGGACCAACGCGTCGTGCGCCGTCCGGGCCAGGTAGTCGTCGACGGCCCTGAGCAGTATGGCGTGCATGCTGACCCCCTCCTCCTCGGCGCGCAGCTTGAGGGCCTCGGTCTGGTCGTCGCGGAGACGCAGGTTCATAGCCATACCACAACGGTACCACTCCTGGTACCAGACTGGTACCGGAACAGGGTCTCCGTCCGGTCACCGTCGGCCGAGGACAGCGGGGTCGCTTCGTCGGGCAGGCCCGGACCGGCGGCACCGCTCAGGACCGCGGGGACGGGGCCGCCCGCCCCCTCACGCGCGCAGGCGGCGGGTGACCTGGATGCCGCCGAGGGCCAGCAGGGCCGCGAGGGCGAAGACGGCGGCGAAGGCGGCCGGGTGGGAGCCGCCGGACGCGGCGGTGGTGGCGTGGGCGACGGTGCCGCCGCCGAGGGCCGCGAAGGCGGCGCCCGCCACGGCGAGCAGCATCACGTTGGCCAGGCCGTCGGAGATCTGCAGGGCGGCGGAGTTGGTGCCGGCCTCGTGCGGCGGGGACAGCTTCAGCAGCAGGACGCTGGTGGAGGCGATGACCAGGCCCATGCCGAAGCAGCCGAACGACCACACCAGGGCCACCCACCAGGCGGGCACGGCCTCGATCAGCACGGCGGGCACCGCGACGATGGCGAGGACGACCAGCGTCATGCCCAGGGTGACCAGCCGCTCCCGGTGCCGCTCCAGGCGGGGCCGGGACTGCACCCAGGACCCGGTGGCCCAGGTGAGGCCGCCGGCCGCGAGGGAGAAGCCGGCCCAGATGGGCGACATGTCCCGCTGGGTGACCAGCATCAGCGGGATGAACGATTCGGCTCCGATGAACGCGCCGGACGCCACGCCGCGCAGCAGGACCACCGAGGGCAGGCCGCGCGCCGAGCGCCACGTCCCGGGCGGGAGCAGGCCGAGGACGGCCGGCACCAGCAGGGCGAGGCCCAGGACCGCGGGGGCGAGGGAGAACCAGCGCAGGTCCTGCGCGGCGTACTGGAAGAGGCCGGCGCCGATCGAGACGGCGAGCGCGAGGCGGATCCGGCGCGGGTCGGCCGTCGCGGCGGCCCCCTCGTCGGTCGGACCGGACGCGCGGCGGCGGATCTCCGGCAGGGCCAGCGCCAGCGGGAGCAGGATTATCACCGGGATGCCGAGGAACACCCAGCGCCAGCCGAGGTGTTCGGTGACGGTGCCGGAGGCCAGCGGCCCGACCACCGACGGCACCACCCAGCTCGCCGCGAACGCCGCCATGATGGCGGGCCGCAGCCGCTCCGGGTAGGCCCGGCCGATCACCACGTACAGCGCGACGATCACCAGCCCGCCGCCGAGGCCCTGGACCGCGCGGCCGAGCACGAACACCCACATCGTCCCGGACAGTCCGGAGATCACCAGGCCCGCGCCGAACGAGGCGATGCCGAGCGCCACCGGACCGAGCGGGCCGCGCCGGTCGGCCCACTGGCCGGAGACCACCATGCCGAAGAGGCTGGTGGTGAAGAACGCGGAGAAGGCGAAGGCGTACAGCTCCACGCCGTTCAGTTCGCGGGCCGCGACCGGCATCGCGGTCCCGACGGCGGTCGCCTCGAAGGCGATCAGCAGGACGACGGAGACGATGCCGATGCTGAGCGCCCGGTGGGAGCGGCCGAGGACGGACTCCTCGGGGTGCGTGTCGAGGGGGTCCGGGACGACGTCGTTGTCGCGGGAGGAGTCGAGGGGGCGGCTGGTCATGCCGCAAGCGTAAGGGGCGAGCCGGACGGTCGCTCCTGTCTCTCCGCCCGGTCCGCCGCGAACCGTTCATGAACGGGGTGTGGCAGTCCCGTTGCGGGCCCGCCCGATCGCTTGAGCCGCGCCGCGCGGGGCCCGTAGCGTCATGGACGTCGCCACCAGGACCGCGTGCCCGAGTGGCCCAGGGACTGGACTGCAAATCCAGGCACGCGGGTTCGAATCCCGCCGCGGTCTCCACCGCGGCGCGCCCCGCCGGAGGTCAACCCGGCGGGGCGCGCCGCGTTTCCGGGCCGGGCCCCTGCCGGCGCTCCCCCGCCGCGGCCCGCTGCCCACGCCCGCCGCCGACACCTGCTGCCGACACCTGCTGCCGAATGACGCCGCCCCGCGCCCCCGGCATACCGGGGAGCGCGGGGCGGAGCGGGGCGGCGCGGAGTCAGCCGCCGGTGACGACCGCGGCCTGGGGACGGATGGGGAGGCGGTTGACGAGGCGTCCGGTGGCGGCGCGGACGGCGGACGCGATGGCCGCCGGGGCGGTGACCACCGGCACCGTGGAGACGGACTTGGCGCCGAACGGGGCCACCACGTCCCGCTCCTCGACCAGCCGGACCAGCCGCACGTCGGGCGCGTCCAGTGCCGTGGGCAGGGCGTACCCGCCGAGGTCCGGGTGGCGGACCGCGCCGCGCTGCGTGCGCAGGTTCTCCGTGAGGGCGATGCCCACGCCCTGGGTGAGGCCCGACTCGATGCGCGCCCGCACCTGCGCCGGGTTCAGCACCCGCCCCACGTCCTGCGCGACCGCCAGCTCGACGACCCGCACCGCGCCGGTCTCCACGTCGACGTCGACCACCGCCCGCACCGCGCAGAACACGAGCCCCACGTAGGCGTCGCCCTGCCCGTTCGCGTCCAGCGGCTCGGTCGGATGGGGGCGGCACTGGGCGGTGGCCCAGAGCTCCTTGCCGGCCAGTGCCTCGACCACCGTGGTCGACAGCACCCCGTCGTACGAGGTGATCTTCCCCTCGGCGATCTGCAGCAGCTCGGTGGACATGCCGAACTGGTGGGCCAGCGGCTGCAGCAGCTGCGTGCGGACCATCTTCGCGGCCCGCTCCACCGCCCCCGCCGAGACCCAGGTGTGCCGGCCCCTGCTGCCCGCGCCGGCGGACGGCTGGTCGGTGTCCACGGGGGCGACCACCACGTCCTCGACGCCCAGGATCTCCTGCACGATCTGCCGGGCCAGCGTGGCGAAGCCCTGACCGGACTCGACCGCCGCGCACAGCACCGTGCCGACGCCGTCCTTGACCTTCACCGTCGCGGTGGAGACCTCGTCGGAGCCCTCCGCGGCCAGCAGGTGCACCATGCCGACGCCGTAGCCGACGCCGCGCCGCACCGCCGACGGATCGCCCGGCCCCTCCGGGCCGCCGGGCAGCAGCCACTCCTCGACCGGGGTGTCCTTGGGCAGCTCCGGCATCGGCGCCTCACGCACCGCGGCCAGCAACTCGGCGACCGGCGCCGGGCAGGTGACGGTCTGCCCGGTGGGCAGCACGTCGCCGGTGGCCAGCACGTTGCGGGCCCGCAGCTCCGCCGGGTCCAGGTCCAGCTTCCGGGCCAGCTTGTCCATCTGCGCCTCGTACGCCGCGCACACCTGGAGGGCGCCCTCGCCGCGCACGTACCCGGACGGCGGGTTGTTGGTGCGCACCGCCCAGCCCTCGACGAACGCGTGCGGCACCACGTACGGCCCGCAGGCGAAGGCGACCGCGGCGGCCAGCGCCTCCGCGGAGGCCTCCGCGTAGGCACCGCCGTCCAGCAGGATCTGCGCCTCCACCTTGACCAGCCGCCCCTGCGCGTCGGCGTGGTGCCGGTAGCGCAGCAGCGTCGGGTGGCGGTGGGTGTGGCCGAGGAAGGAGTCCTCACGGCTCACCGCCAGCTTCACCGGGCAGCCGGTGCGCAGCGCCAGCAGGCCCAGCGGCAGCAGGAAGGCGGGGTCCTCACGGTCGGCGTCCGCACCCGGCACTCCGGTGACGACGACCCGGACGCGCTCCGGCTCCAGCCCGTAGCAGGCGGCGGCCGCGTCGCGGTGGGCGTGGGGGTCGGTGGAGCCGACGTAGAACTCGACGCCGCCGTCCGGCCGCGGCACGGCCAGCCCGGCCTCCGCGCCGACCGGAGCCGGGTCCTGCCGGCCGATCCGGTAGGTCCCCTCGACCACGATCTCCCCGGTGGCCTCCGGGTCGCCGTGGTGCAGCGGGATGTGCCGGATCAGGTTGCCGTCGGGGTGCAGCGGCTCCGCCTCGAAGGCGAGTTCGGGATCGGTGACCGGGTCGAGGATCTCGTACTCGACGATCACCGCGGCGGCGGCCATCCGCGCGGTGTCGGGGTGGTCGGCGGCGACCGCGGCGATCGGCTCGCCGTGGTGGCGGACCACCCCGGAGGCGAACACCGGCCGGTCGGGGCCCGCGGGCCCGCGCCCGTGCAGCGCCTCGCCGGGCACGTCCTCGGCGGTGATCACGGCGTGCACGCCGGGCATCTCGCGGGCGTGCGTGGTGTCCACGGACAGGATCCGCGCGTGCGGGTGCGGGGAGCGGAGCACGGCGGCCCACAGCAGGCCCTCGGCCCACAGGTCGGCGGCGTAGGCGAAGGTGCCGGCCGTCTTGGCGTCGACGTCGTCGCGCGGGAGGGACGCGCCGATGCCGTGGAGCGGACCGGTCCCGTCAGCGGCGGCGGTGACGGTGTCGAAGCTCACGCGTGGTCTCCGTCCTCGGCGTCGTCGGCGTACTCGCCGTACGCGGTGTCGCCGGCGTCCCGGAAGGGCGTCCCGTCGTCGAGTTCCGCCTCGGCGTCCTGGAGGGCGCGGCGCTCGGCCACGACCTGCTCGACGGCGTCCAGCACGCCGCCGTAGCCCGAGCAGCGGCACAGGTTGCCGCTGAGCGCGGTGCGGGCGTCCAGACGGGTGGGCGCCGGGTTGCGTTCCAGCAGGTCGTGCACGGTCATCGCCATGCCGGGGATGCAGAAGCCGCACTGCACGGCGCCGCAGCGGGCCAGCGCGCGCTGCACGTCGGAGGGCTGCCCGGTCTCGTCCGGCAGGCCCTCCACGGTGCGCACCTCGCTGCCGGCCGTGGTCACGGCGGGCACCAGGCAGGAGGCGACCAGCCTGCCGTCCACCTGCACGTTGCAGGCGCCGCACTCGCCCTGCGAGCAGCCGTCCTTGGCGCCCGCCAGGCCGAGCCGCTCCCGCAGCACGTACAGCAGCGACTCGCCGAGCCACGCGTCGGTGACCGGGCGGTCCGCGCCGTTGACGCGGAGCACGTAGGAGGCGAGGGGGCGGTCGTCCTGGAGCGGCGCGTGGAGCGGCGGCTGCTCGTCGGCGTCCGCCTCCACGTCCGCGCCGGGCTCCGCGGGCGCCGCGGGCTCCTCGCCCGGGGTGGCGCCGGCCCCGTGCGGGGCGTCGCCGGCCTCGTGGGGGGCGTCGCCGGGGACCTCCGGCGCGGGCTCCTCCGCCCGCACCGCCTCGGCGGCGGCCTCGCGCGGTTCCGCGGCGTCGCCGCCGTCGTGCTCGTGCTGCTGCGGGACCCAGGCCTGGGCGTGGTCGGACTCCCAGGCACCGGTGGTGTGGCCGGTGTGGGCGGAGTCCCACTGGGCGCTGTCGTACGGGCTCTCCCCCTGGCCCCACTGGGAGCCGGCGTCCGGGTAGACCGCCGCGTCGGACCACTGGCGGGCGCCCTCCTGTCCCGGCGGGGCGGCCGGGGGCGCCGCCGCGGCGTCCGGCTGGTGCCAGGCGGCGGGCGCCGTGGGCGCCGCGGGGTCGGCGGTCTCCGCGGCGTGCGGGACCGTCGTTATGCGCGGCGGGACGAACCCGTGGCCGGGCGCGGCGAGCAGGGCGTCGATGCCGCCCTCCGGCAGCTCCACGAAGGCCGTGGCGCCGTCGTCGTACTCGCCCTGGGGCAGCGGGTCCCAGCGGCTCGGACCGCCCGGGGCTCCGTTCCCCTCGTGCTGTTCGTCGGTCACGACAGAGCCCTCCCCAGTGCTCGTCGGGCCAGCGCGGCGACGGTGCGCCGCAGGTGCTGGACGGCGGGGGGCAGCTTCTGCACGGTGCCGTCCTCGGCGGGGACCGGGTCGGGGATGCAGGCGGCTGCCACGTAGTCGCCGAAGGCGGTGACGGCGTCCGGGACCAGGGCCCGGCTGTTGTCCCAGTCGATCAGGCCGGCGATCCACTGCTCGGCCTCCAGCGGCCGCAGCGGCATCGGGGCGACCGCGCCGACCGCGCAGCGCACGGCGCGGCGGCCCGGGTCGAGGACCAGGGCGACGGAGGCGGTGGCCCGGCCGGGGCCGGTGCGGCCGGTCGCCTTCAGGAACACCTGCGGCGCGTGCAGCAGCGGGACCCGGACGTAGCCGATCAGTTCACCGCCGCGGAGCATCTCCACACCCGCCAGCAGGTGCGAGACGGGCACCTCGCGGCGGGCGCCGCCGGGGCCGGCCACGATCACCGTGGCCTCCAGCGCGGCCAGCACCGGGAGCGCGTCGCCGGTCGGCGCGGCCGAGGCGATGTTGCCGCCGAGGGTGCCGGCGTTGCGGATCTGCGGCGGGCCCGCGGTGCGGGCGGCGGCGGCGAGACCGGGGATCAGCGCGGCGAAGTCCGGGCGGCCCATGCGGGCGTGGGTGAGGCCGGCGCCGAGCAGGGCGTGGCCGTCCTGGTACTGCCAGCCGCGGATCTCGGCGATGCGGCCGAGGCCGACGAGGGCGGAGGGACGGAGGCGACCGGAGTTGACGGCGGCCATCAGGTCGGTGCCGCCGGCGACCGGGACGGCGGTGGGCGTTGCGGCGAGCGCGTCGACGGCCTCGTCCAGTGACGCGGGTAGGGTCACGGCCTGCGGCGCGTGTGGCGCGTGCGGCACGTGCGGTGTGTGCGTGGTCAAACCGGCTTGCCCCTTCCCGCTTCCCCCGGCCTGGAACCGCCTTGTGCCTGTTCCTCGGCGTTGTGACCGTACGGTACGTGCTGACAGGGCGGACGTGGCAACTCTGGCACATCATCCCTCCCACCTGTCGCCGCCCCCCGCCCCTCCCGCAGGCCGCCGCACCACACCCCACCGTCCCGCGGTCACCGCACCACACCGCGCCGCCGCTCTGCGGGCGGCTGGGCCACACCCCACCGTCCCGCGGTGACCGCGCCACACCCGCCGCCCTGCGGGCGGCTGGGCCGCCCAGGGGGCGGCACGGGCGGGCGCAGGGCGGCGCCCTCGCGGCAAGCGGTCCGCTCCACACCCCACCGTCCCGCGGTCACCGCACCACACCCCGCCGCCGCTCTGCGGGCGGCTGGGCCACACCCCACAGTCCCGCGGTGACCGCGCCACACCCGCCGCTCTGCGGGCGGCTGGGCCGCCCAGGGGGCGGCACGGGCGGGCGCAGGGCGGCGCCGTACGCGGCGAGCGGTCCGCTCCACCAAGCCCAAGCGGGCGGCGCCGTACACGGCGTGACCTCACTGCGGCGTGCACAAGCCGGGCCCCGGCGGACAGCACTGTTCATCCCCCGACCCGCCCCCTTCCCAAGGGGCTCAGCTTCCGCGGAGCGAGCCGTCACGTGCGCACGTGAGGCCTGCGCCCACCCTCCCCCAAGCTCTCGACTTCGCTCGAGCAGGGGGCACCCCCATCGCCCTTGGCGGCACGATTGCCCGCAGACGGAAGGGCGGGAGCTCCGCACCGCACGGCGGCACGATTGCCCGCAGACGGAACGGGCACGGTTCACCCACCGCACGGCGGCTCCGCGGACGGGAGGGAGGGCGTGGGCTGCGCAGCACGCGGAGGCACGACCGCCGCCGGCGGCACCACGCCGCCACGCACCGCAAGGCGCCCCCGCAGGGGGAAGGCCCTGCCCCCGGCACCGCGCGGCGGCGGGGGTCAGGGGCCGGGGAGGGGGCGGCCGAGGAGGCCGGGGCGTTGCTGCCAGGGGTGGGGGCCGGTCAGCGGGCGGTACTCGACGCCGAGGGCGTCGAGGCGCGCGAGGTGGGTGGCCAGGCGCGCCGGGAAGCCCCGCCGGCCGGACGACCAGGCGACCTCCGCAAACGCCGCGAGCCGCGGGAAGAGCTGGTAGTCGGCACGACGCCCGTCCTCCACCACCTCGGTCCAGAGGTTAGCCTGAACCCCCAGCACCCGCTCCCGGTACGCGTCCAGCTCCACCGGCACCGGCTCGAACCCGTGCACGTCCTCCACCGTGCGGACGAAGCCCAGCGGCACCGGCTCCCCGTCCCCCGCCGCCTGCCGGTGGTCGAGGTACACGTGCTGCTCGGGGCAGACGACGACCTCGTGGCCCGCCTTCGCCGCCGCGACACCGCCCTGGTAGCCCCGCCAGGAGGACACCACGGTCCCCTCCGGCAGCGGCCGTCCCCCGTCGAGGATCTCGTCCCAGCCGACCATCCGCCGCCCGCGCCCGGCGAGCCACCGCGCGAAGTGCGCCGTGAACCAGGCCTGGAGCCCGTCCTCGTCGCCGACGCCCAGTTCCCGGATCCGCGCCTGCGCGGTCGCCGAGGCGCGCCACTCCTCCTTGGGGCATTCGTCCCCGCCCAGGTGCACGAAAGGCGCCGGGAAGATCTCCAGAACCTCCTCCAGCACCTCCTCGTAGAAGCGCAGCACCCGCTCGGTGGGGGCGAGGACGTGCGGGCTGATGCCCCAGGTGTCCCAGACGCCGAGCGCGGCCGTGTCGACCGCGTCCGTGTTCCCCAGCTCGGGGTGGGCGGCGATCGCGGCCTGGGAGTGGCCGGGGATGTCGATCTCGGGGACGACGGTGACGTGCCGCGCCGCCGCGTAGGCGACGATCTCCCGCAGGTCGTCCTGCGTGTAGTACCCGCCGTGCGGGCGTTCGTCCCACAGCGGCGAGGCACGGTGGCCCAGCTTGGTCCGCGGACGCCACGCGCCGACCTCGGTGAGCCGGGGGTGGCGGCGGATCTCGATCCGCCAGCCCTGGTCGTCGGTGAGGTGGAGGTGGAGGACGTTCAGCTTGTGCCCGGCCATCAGGTCGACGATCCGCAGCACGCCGTCCTTGGGCATGAAGTGCCGCGCCACGTCGAGCAGCAGGCCGCGCCAGCGGAAACGGGGCGCGTCCTCGATCCGGACCTCGGGCACGACGGCCGTCGCCCCGGGGCGGACCGGCGCCCGGCGGAAGGCGTCGGGCCCGAGGAGCTGGCGGAGCGTCTGCGCGCCCCAGAACACCCCGGCCGGCCCGCCGGCGCGGATCTCCACGCCGGTGACCGGGTCGACGTCCAGCCGGTGGGCCTCCGGCTCCAGGGCGTCGTCGAGCACCAGACGCACTGCGGGGCCCTCGCCCCCGCCCCCGGCGGGGGCGGGCGGGAGCTGCAGCGCGTACGCGGCGCCCAGGACCGAACGCAGCCAGAGGGCGGTGCCCTCCGTGCCGGGTGCCGCCTCCAGGACGGTGCGCTCGTCGAGCGCGAAGCCACGCCCCGTGCCGCGGACCTCCGCGGCACGGGGCAGTGGGACGAGACCGGGGTCGATGCCGCCGGGACGGGACCCGGCGTCGCCGCTGCTCACCTTGCCGTACCGGCTACTTGCCGCCCTTGCCGCCCTTGCCGCCTTGGTCGTCGCCGCCGGCGCCCATGGACTCGTAGATCTCCTTGCACATCGGGCACACCGGGTACTTCTTCGGGTCGCGACCCGGGACCCAGACCTTGCCGCAGAGCGCCACGACGGGCGTGCCGTCCAGCGCGCTCGCCATGATCTTGTCCTTCTGGACGTAGTGGGCGAAGCGCTCGTGGTCGCCGTCGCCGTGCGACGTCTTCGGGGTCGGTTCGACCAGCGTGCCGGTGCCGGTGCCGCGCTCGGGCTCGAGAGTGCTCATGGGTGCCAAGCGTACCGGGACGCCCGCCGGTGGCGGCAGGGCCGAACGCCACCGCGGGAGGGCCGGTCCGGCGACGTCGGGGACGTCAGTTGAGGGACGGGTCGTCCGGGTAGGTCGCGATCATCGCCAGCTCGCCGCGCTGGCGGCGCAGCACGTCCCGCCACAGCCGCTCGGGGGCGGGCGAGGAGACGTCGCCGGGCTCCGACTCCACGACGAACCAGGCGCCGTCGGCCAGTTCGTCCTCCAGCTGGCCCGGGCCCCACCCCGCGTACCCGGCGAAGATCCGCAGCGAGCCCAGCGCCGCCCCCAGCAGCTCGGGCGGGACCTCCAGGTCGACCAGGCCGATGGCGCCGTGCACCCGGCGCCAGCCGACCGGGCCGTCGCCGCCGGGCACCACGGCCACGCCCAGCGCGGAGTCGAGGGAGACCGGGCCGCCCTCGAAGACGACCCCCGGCTCCCCGGCGTAGTCCGCCCAGTCGTCCAGGATGTCGGCCACGCCGACCGGCGTGGGCCGGTTGAGGACCACACCCAGCGATCCCTCGCCGTCGTGGTCGAGCATCAGCACCACGGCCCGGGCGAAATGGGGATCCGTCAGCGCCGGAGTCGCCACGAGCAGCCGTCCTGTGAGCGAGGACACCTCGGTCATGCCCGCCATGATTCCGCATCCGGCGGCACTGGGAACCCCCGACGGGGGTACCAGGATGAACGTCCTCCGGCCGGCGGGGCCGACCCCCCTCGGCCGGTGACGCCCCGTACGCACCCCGCTCCACCCTGTTCACCTCGGTGATCGCCGGGGGCGGCAGTTGACCCGCTCCCGTGCGCGGACTTCCTTCAAGGTGGCGGGCGGCCATTACGCTTGCTTTCCGGACGCGCCCCAGAAACGGCCATCCGGCTCACTGCCCATCCGATCGGAACGCGAGATTCATGACCGTCAACGACGATGTCCTGCTTGTCCACGGCGGAACCCCGCTCGAGGGCGAGATCCGTGTCCGCGGTGCGAAGAACCTCGTGCCCAAGGCCATGGTCGCCGCCCTCCTCGGTTCCGGACCGAGCCGGCTGCGCAACGTCCCCGACATCCGCGACGTGCGCGTCGTACGGGGGCTGCTGCAGCTGCACGGCGTGACGGTCCGACCCGGCGAGGAACCGGGCGAGCTGGTCATGGACCCGTCCCACGTGGAAAGCGCGAACGTCGCCGACATCGACGCGCACGCCGGCTCCTCCCGGATCCCGATCCTGCTCTGCGGTCCGCTGCTGCACCGCCTCGGCCACGCCTTCATCCCGGGCCTGGGCGGCTGTGACATCGGCGGCCGGCCGATCGACTTCCACTTCGAGGTGCTGCGGCAGTTCGGCGCGCGCATCGAGAAGCGCGCGGACGGCCAGTACCTGGAGGCCCCGCAGCGGCTGCGCGGCACCAAGATCGAGCTGCCCTACCCGTCGGTGGGCGCCACCGAGCAGGTGCTGCTGACGGCCGTGCTGGCCGAGGGTGTGACGGAACTCTCCAACGCCGCGGTCGAGCCGGAGATCGAGGACCTCATCTGCGTGCTGCAGAAGATGGGCGCGATCATCGCCATGGACACCGACCGGACCATCCGGGTCACCGGTGTCGACAAGCTCAACGGCTACACGCACCGCGCCCTGCCGGACCGCCTGGAGGCGGCGTCCTGGGCCTCCGCGGCGCTGGCCACCCGCGGCAACATCTACGTCCGCGGCGCGCAGCAGCGGTCGATGATGACCTTCCTCAACACCTACCGGAAGGTCGGCGGCGCCTTCGAGATCGACGACGAGGGCATCCGCTTCTGGCACCCCGGCGGCGAGCTGAAGTCGATCGCGCTGGAGACGGACGTCCACCCCGGTTTCCAGACCGACTGGCAGCAGCCGCTGGTCGTGGCCCTGACCCAGGCGACCGGCCTGTCGATCATCCACGAGACGGTGTACGAGTCGCGGCTCGGCTTCACCTCGGCGCTCAACCAGATGGGCGCGCACATCCAGCTGTACCGGGAGTGCCTGGGCGGCTCCCACTGCCGGTTCGGGCAGCGGAACTTCCTCCACTCCGCGGTGGTGTCCGGGCCCACCCGGCTGCAGGGCGCGGACCTGGTCATCCCCGACCTGCGGGGCGGGTTCTCGTACCTGATCGCGGCGCTGGCGGCGGAGGGAACCTCCAAGGTCCACGGGATCGAGCTCATCAACCGCGGCTACGAGAACTTCATGGAGAAGCTCGTCGACCTCGGCGCGAAGGTGGAGCTCCCGGGCAAGCCGCTCGGCTGACCCGCCCCTCTCCTCGGACGTGAGGCCCGGCCCCTGGCCGGGCCTCACGCACGTCCGGGGCCGGGCGTCCGGGGAAAAGGTGAAGGGCGGCCGCCCCGAGGTGGGGTGGCCGCCCTTCACGCTGCCTGAGGGGCCGGGGTCACTTACCCTTGGCCGCTTCCTTCAGCTTGCTACCCGCGGAGACCTTCACGCTGTAGCCGGCCGGAATCTGGATCGGCTCACCGGTCTGCGGGTTGCGGGCGGTGCGAGCGGCACGGTGGGTGCGCTCGAAGGTCAGGAAGCCGGGGATCGTGACCTTCTCGTCGCCCTTGGCGACGATGTCGCCGACGACCTCGGCGAACGCGGCCAGAACGGCGTCGGCGTCCTTGCGGGTCACCTCGGCGCGGTCGGCCAGCGCGGCCACCAGCTCACTGCGGTTCATGTTCTTACTCCCGTGTTTCTTCTTGCCGTTGAGGCGTGCCACGCGGCGGAGCCGCATGTCGGGCACAGCGAAGCCGATGCTGCCAGGGTCACCGGAGAGGTCCCCGCACCCGGGTCCGTGGTCGGACCCTCGCGCCCAGAGAGGCATCCTGCCCCCACCTGCGGCGCTAAAGCCAATCCGGTACCGACGAACACGGCGGGGAGTCACACGGACGCGTGGCGTGGCCGCCACGCACGGCGGCTCCGACCGCGGTGCCCCACCACGTTACGTCCTGCCACGGACAGCGCCCGCCCCGCCCCGCCGGTCCCCGCCCCGCAGGGCGGGGGCGGGGCGACGGCGGCGTCAGCCCTGGACGGACTCGGCGGCCCGCCGGACCGCCCCGGCCACCGCTCCGGCGACCTTGTCGTTGAAGACGCTCGGGATGATGTAGTTGGCGTTCAGCTCGTCCTCGGTGACGACGTCGGCCAGCGCCGCGGCGGCCGCCAGCATCATGCCGGTGTCGACGGTGCGCGACTGCGCGTCCAGCAGGCCGCGGAAGACGCCGGGGAAGACCAGCACGTTGTTGATCTGGTTGGGGAAGTCGGAGCGGCCGGTGGCGACCACCGCGGCGGTCTGCCGGGCCACCGCCGGGTCGACCTCCGGGTCGGGGTTCGCGAGCGCGAAGACGATGGAGTCCCTGGCCATCGCGGCCACGTCCTCGCCGTCCAGGAGGTTCGGGGCGGAGACGCCGATGAAGACGTCCGCGCCGCGCACGGCCTCCTTGAGGGTGCCGGTGAGGTTCTCCGGGTTGGTGTTGTCGGCGATCCACCGCAGCGCCGAGTCGGGGGCGGCGTCGACCAGGTCGTGCCGGCCGGCGTGCACCACGCCGTGGATGTCGGCGACCACCGCGTTCTTCACGCCGGCCGCCAGCAGCAGCTTGAGGATCGCGGTGCCGGCCGCGCCGGCGCCGGACATGACGACGCGGACGTCGCCGATGTTCTTGCCGACCACCCGCAGCGCGTTGGTGAGCGCCGCCAGCACCACGATGGCGGTGCCGTGCTGGTCGTCGTGGAAGACCGGGATGTCCAGGGCCTCGCGCAGGCGGGCCTCGATCTCGAAGCAGCGCGGGGCGGAGATGTCCTCGAGGTTGATGCCGGCGAAGCCCGGGGCGATCGCCTTGACGATCTCGACGATGGCGTCGGAGTCCTGGGTGTCCAGGCAGATCGGCCAGGCGTCGATCCCCGCGAACCGCTTGAAGAGGGCGGCCTTGCCCTCCATCACCGGCAGCGCGGCCTTGGGGCCGATGTTGCCGAGGCCGAGCACCGCGGAACCGTCGGTGACCACGGCGACCGCGTTGCGCTTGATGGTCAGGCGGCGGGCGTCCTCGGGGTTCTCCGCGATGGCCATGCACACCCGGGCCACACCCGGCGTGTACACCATCGAAAGATCGTCACGGTTGCGAATGGGGTGCTTGGACGCCATCTCGATCTTGCCGCCGAGGTGCATCAGGAAGGTACGGTCCGAGACCTTGCCCAGCGTGACGCCCTCGATGGTGCGCAGGTTCTCGACGATCTCGTCGGCGTGCGCGGTGGAGGTCGCGGCGATGGTGACGTCGATCCGGAGCTTCTCGTGGCCCGAGGCGGTGACGTCGAGACCCGTCACCGAGCCCCCGGAGGACTCGACGGCGGTGGTGAGCTGCGACACGGCGGTTCCGCTCGCGGGCACTTCCAGCCGGATGGTCATCGAGTAGGAGACGCTGGGCGCCGTTGCCATTGCGGACTTCCTCTGCTTTCGCGTGTACTGCTGTGCGATCGCCGCGGGACCTGCGGCGCCGCGAGGTGGGGCAGGCGCCGAGGCGGTGGCAGGATCGAATGTGCTGTCCGATCGTCGCACCTACTGACGAGTAGGCGTTAGCCGGGGACGATTCGCTGCGAATTGCCCGGATACGGCGGACGATGAACGGCGAAGACCCATGCCGCCGGCGTGGGCGACACGGGTCTCGGATTCCCTCAAGTGGAGAAGTGACACCGACCCGCCATGCTCGCCTCGCGGCAAGTGGTCGCTCGTAGCGACGAAGGTTGGGCCCGGGGGCTTGGATCGGGCCGGTGTCACGTCCAGGCTAACAAACCGATCCGGCCACGCCATTCCCTCGCGGACGTTTTTCCGGACCGGTCCGCCCGACCGGCCGCCCGGACGGACCGAACGCCTTCCGCGCCGGACCGAACACCTTCCGCCGCCGCCCAAACCTGACGTTACCCAATCGTTGCGCGAGGCAAAGCCGGACAGAGGCCGCCAACCGATCCGTAGACGCCTTGACCTTGATCACCGGGGAGGCGGAAGCTCGCACTTCCACCTCACTCACCCACTTCTGTGTCAGAGGTACCCCCATGTCACTCCGCTCCCTCCCCCTTCGGGCTGCCGCCGTCCCCGCCGCGGCCGCCCTCCTCCTCGCCGGCGCGGCCGTCCCCGCCGCCGCCACCGGTGGGGCGCACCACACCGAGGAGATCCGCCAGGGCCTCCCGGTCACCGCCGAGGGCTTCCGGCACGGCGACTGCCCGACCGTCCCGGCCGGCGAGGACGGCTGGCACTTCGTGCTGCCCGGCGGCGCGACCGTGTTCACCGAGCTCACCGTCACCTTCGAGCCCGGTGGCGAGCAGGTGGTCACCGCCTTCGGACCGCCCACCGGCAAGCACGCCTACGCGGTCTCCGAGCCCGGCGCGGAGCTGGTGTCCGCCGTCGCCCGGACCGAGGGCGCGGACGTCTCGTACTTCAACCTCTCCCACACCTGCCCCGCCGCCACCGGCGGAGGCGAGGAGAACCCCGGGGAGGAGAAGCCCCACGAGGAGCAGCCGGGCGAGGCGAACCCCGGTGAGGAGAACACCGGCAAGGAGAACACCGGTGAGGAGAACACCGGCGAGGAGAGCCCGGGCGACGGCACCGAGGGCGGCACCGCCGGTGAGCCGGCCGGTTCCCCGGCCGGGGAACCGGCGGCGGGCGCGACCGGGTCGCCCGCGCCCGTCCGGGGCGACCTCGCGGAGACCGGCGCCGGCACGACGGTGAGCCTCGGCTTCGCCGCGGTGCTGATGCTGGCCGCCGGCGGCGCGATCGCGGTCCGCAACCGCGGGGCGGCCACGCACCGCTGACGCCGCGCCCGACGTGAGGAGGCCCCGGACCGCGGCGCGGTCCGGGGCCTCCTCGCCGTCACGGGCGGGTCAGTCGCGCAGCAGGTCCGGCACGCCCTCGGCGGACGGCTCGTCCCGCTCCCCGGAGACCACGGTGAGCTGCTGCGTCGCCCGGGTGAGGGCCACGTACAGCACCCGCAGCCCGGCCGGGGACTCGTCGGCGATCTCGGCCGGGGAGACCACCACCGTGGCGTCGTACTCCAGGCCCTTGGCCTCCAGGCTGCCCAGGGCGACCACCCGGTCGCCCAGCCCGTCGAGCCAACGGGCCGCCTCCTCGCGGCGGTTCATGGCGACGACGACGCCCACCGTGCCGTCGACCAGACCCAGCAGCCGTTCCGCCTCGGCCCGGACGGTGGCGCCCATCCCGCCCTCGGCGACCGCGAACCGCGGCTCGACGCCGGTGGAGCGCACCGCGGTGGGCGCCTGCGCGCCCGGCATGGCCAGCGCCAGCACCCTGGCGGCCAGGTCGGCGATCTCCGAGGGGTTGCGGTAGTTGACGGTGAGGGTGAACCGCCGGCGGGGCCGGCTGCCCAGCGCCTCGTCGCGGGCCTGCGCGGCCTCGTCGGGGTCGGACCACGAGGACTGCGCCGGGTCGCCGACCACGGTCCAGGTGGCGTGCCGGCCGCGCCGCCCCACCATCCGCCACTGCAGCGGTGTCAGGTCCTGCGCCTCGTCGACGATGACGTGGGCGTACTCGACCCGCTCCTGCGCCAGCCGCTCCGCGCGCTCTCGCTGCGACTCCTCGCGGACCGGCATCAGCTCCTCGAGGCCGGTGAGCTGGTCCAGCGGGTCCAGCTCGCGCTTGCGGCGGGGGCGCACGGGCGTGCCGAGCACGGCCTCCAGCTCGTCGAGGAGGGCGATGTCGTGGACGGTGAGCCCGTCGCGGCGCAGCGACCGGGCCACCTTGCGGACCTCGCCCGGGTTGAGGACGCGGCGCGCCCAGCGGCCCAGCCGCCGCTCGTCGGCCATCACCCGGAGCACGGCGCGCGGGGCGAGCTCGGGCCACCAGGCGTCGAGGAACTCGATGAACGGGTCCTCGGTGGTGACGTCCTCGTCGAAGGAGGAGCGCAGCTCGGCGGCGAGCTCGGGGTCGGTGTGCCGGGAGCCCGCGCCGGACTTCTGCCACAGGGCGTCCAGGAGCAGCTTGCGGGCGCGGGGGCGCAGCAGGTTGACCGGGGCGGTGCCGCCGAGGGCGGTGCGGCGGACCTGCTCCAGCTCGTCGGCCTCCAGCTCCAGGCGGCGGCCGAAGGCGACCACCCGCAGCCGCTCGGGGGCCGGAGCGTCGCCGCGTCCGCCGGGGCCGAGCTCCAGGGCGCCCCGGGCGGCCTTCCGCAGCACCTTGAGCATCCGGTAGGAGCCCTTGACGCGGGCGGTGGCCGGGGAGTCGTGCAGCGTGGCCTCGACGCCGTCGACCAGTGAGCCGATGGCGCGGATGGCGACCTGCCCCTCCTCGCCCAGCGAGGGCAGCACGCCCTCGGTGTAGGCGACCAGCAGGGGCGTGGGGGAGACGATCAGGATGCCGCCCGCGTAGCGCCGCCGGTCCTGGTAGAGCAGGTAGGCGGCGCGGTGCAGGGCGACGGCGGTCTTGCCGGTGCCGGGGCCGCCCTCGACGTAGGTGACGGACGCGGCGGGGGCGCGGATCACCTGGTCCTGCTCGGCCTGGATGGAGGAGACGATGTCCCGCATGGTGTGGCCGCGGGCGCGGCCCAGCGCGGCCATCAGCGCGCCGTCGCCGATGACGGCCAGCTCGCGGCCGTCCAGGTGGGCGGTGAGCCGCGGGCGCATCAGGTCGTCCTCGACGCCGAGCACCTTGCGGTTGCGCGAGCGGATGACGCGGCGGCGCACCACGCGGCCCGGGTCGACGGGCGTGGCGCGGTAGAACGGCGCGGCCGCCGGGGCGCGCCAGTCGATGACCAGCGGCGCGTAGTCCTCGTCGAGGACGCCGATCCGGCCGATGTGCAGGGTCTCGCCGATGTCCGCGGTGTCGTCGTCGCGGATGGCGCCCTCGGCGGGCTCCACGGAGGTGTAGGCGCCGTCGGGTCCCTTCTTGCCGTCCCTGCCCTCCAGCATGTCGATGCGGCCGAAGAGGAAGTCCTCGTACTCGTTGTTGAGCCGGTTGAGGCGGACGCCCGCCCGGAAGACCTGCGCGTCGCGTTCGGCGAGCGCGCCGGGCGTGCCGACGTGGCCCTTGCGGGCGGCGTCGCGCATCAGGAACTCCGCCTCGGAGATCTTCTCCTCGAGGCGGACGTACACCCGGTCGAGATGTTCCTGCTCGAGGGCGATCTCGCGTTCTCTGGCGGAGTCCCCCGCCGCGTCGCCGTCCGTCCCGCTAGCCGTGCTGCGGGCCGTGTCGACCGCGGTTCCCTTTTGTGCCTGAGCGGCCACCGGTGTCCCCTTCATGCGTACTGGCGGCCGTCAACAGTACGCGACCTGGGTCAATCCGCGTACTTGGTGTCCGCCGCCGGGTCCAGGGCGAGCCGGTAGCCGCGTTTGACGACGGTCTGGATGAGCTTGGGTGCGCCGAGAGCGGTGCGCAGCCGGGCCATCGCGGTCTCCACCGCGTGCTCGTCGCGGCCCGTGCCGGGCAGCGCGCGCAGCAGGTCGGCGCGGGAGACCACCCAGCCCGGGCGGCGGGAGAGGGCGCGCAGCAGCGCCATCCCGGCGGGGGGCACGGGGCGCAGCTCGCCGTCGACGAGGACGGCGTGGCCGCGGATCTCCACGGTGTGCCCGGCGAGCGGCATGGCGTGGGCGCGGGAGGGGAGTTCCTGGCAGATGAGCTGGACCAGGGGGCCGAGACGGAAGCGTTCCGGCTGCACGGTGCGGATCCCGCGGGAGTGCAGCGGCAGCGCGGTGACCGGGCCGACGCAGGCGACCAGGACGTCCTGGGCGAACGCGTGGAGGAGGGCGTCGAGCTGACCGCGTTCCCCGGCGCGGGAGAACAGCGAGGCGGCGGCGGGGGCGCTGGTGAAGGTGACGGCGTCGACGGCGCGGGCCAGGACGGCGTCCAGCAGCCGGTCGACGGGGCCGATGTCCTCCGGCGGCATCCACCGGTAGACCGGCACCCCGACCACCTCGGCGCCGGCCTCGCGCAGCGCCTCCACGAAGCCGGGCAGCGGTTCGCCGTGGAGCTGGACGGCGACGCGGCGGCCGTCGACGCCCTCGGCCAGCATCCGGTCCAGGACCTCGGCCATCGACTCGGAGGCGGGCGACCACTCCTCGGTGAGCCCGGCGGCCCGCACCGCGCCCTTGACCTTGGGGCCGCGGGCCAGGATGCGGACACCGCCGAGGACCTCCAGCAGCTCCCCGCCGAGCCCCCAGCCCTCCGCGGCCTCCACCCAGCCGCGGAAGCCGATGGCGGTGGTGGCGACCACCAGGTCGGGCGCGCGGCCGAGCAGCTCCTTGGTGGCGGCGAGCAGTTCGCCGTCGTCGGAGAGCGGCACGATCCGCAGGGCGGGGGCGTGCAGGACGGTCGCTCCGCGGCGCTGGAGGAGCGCGCCGAGCTCCTCGGCGCGGCGGGCGGCGGTCACGCCCACGGTGAAGCCGGCCAGCGGGCCGTGGCCGGCCGCCGGCCGCTGCTGCTCTTCGCCTTCCAGCTGCTGCTCTGCGTCTTCCATCTGCTCTCGTCCCGCTCCTGTTCCGCTCGTACCGCTCGTCCCGCTCGTACCGTTCCCGGTTGCCGCGGGGGTGCGGGCACCCCCGCATGCGAACCGAGCCTGTCAACGGCGCGTGACAGGAGCGGATCTTCCTGATTTCCGCGTCGTTACGTCACACCTCGGCGTAGCTGAGCTGGGGCTTCGCCTCGCCGCCGGTCCCCGTTCCGGCCGCCGGGGCGGCCGGAACGGCCGGACGGCGAAGGTATACCGCCCAGGTGACCAGGATGCACACCGCGTAGACGGCGAGGAAGGCGAGGAAGGCGCCGGTGCCGGAGCCGGTGGTCATGAACGACTGGCGGAACGCCAGGTTGATGCCCACGCCGCCGAGTGCGCCGACCGCGCCGATCAGCCCCATGGAGGCGCCGGAGAGCCGCCGCCCGTAGGCGTCCGCCTCCTCGCCGCGCAGTCCGCGGGCCAGCGCCTTGCGGTGGAAGATGCCCGGGATCATCTTGAACGTCGACCCGTTGCCCAGCCCCGTCAGCACGAACAGCACGACGAAGGCGCAGGTGAAGGGGGCGAGCTGGCCGGCCGTGCCGGCCAGGACCAGCACCACGGTGGCGGCCGCCATGGCGACGAAGTTCCACAGGGTGATCCGCGCCCCGCCGAACCGGTCGGCGAGGCGGCCGCCGACGGGGCGGATCAGCGAGCCGAGCAACGGGCCGATGAAGGTGACGCCGGCCGCCTCCAGCGGGGTCCGGCCGAACTGCGTCTGCAGCACCATGCCGAAGGCGAAGCTGTAGCCGATGAACGAGCCGAAGGTGCCGATGTAGAGGACCGCCATGATCCAGGTGTGGCGTTCCCTGGCGGCGTCGAGCGCCGCGCCGGTGTCGTTGCGCACCGAGGCGATGTTGTCCATGCGGGCCCAGGAGAGGACGACGGCGAGCAGGATCAGCGGGATGTACACGCCCAGCAGCAGCCGGGGGCCGCCGCCCGCGCCGATCACCGCGAGCGCGGCCAGCTGGATCACCGGCACGCCGATGTTGCCGCCGCCCGCGTTGAGCCCGAGCGCCCAGCCCTTCTTGCGGAGCGGGAAGAAGGCGTTGATGTTGGTCATGCTGGAGGCGAAGTTGCCGCCGCCGACGCCGGCCAGCAGGCCGACCAGGAGGAACGTCGAGAAGGACGTCCCCGGCTCCATCACCAGGAAGGCGGCGACGGTGGGCACCAGCAGCAGGCTCGCGGAGATCACCGTCCAGTTCCGCCCGCCGAACACCGCCACCGCGAAGGTGTACGGCACCCGGACCACGGCGCCGACCAGGGTGACCATCGACGTCAGCAGGAACTTGTCCGCCGGGGTCAGGCCGTACTCCGGGCCCATGAAGAGGACCAGCACGGACCACAGCGTCCAGACGGAGAACCCGATGTGCTCGGAGAGCACGGAGAAGAACAGGTTCCGCCGGGCGACCTTCTCGCCCGTCTCCTTCCAGAACGTCTCGTCCTCCGGGTCCCAGTGCTCGATCCAGCGACCGGACCTCTTGCCCGCGCTCGTGACGGGGGCTGTGCTCATGACGCCTCCACGGTGGTTCACCGACTGACGCCACCGACGCTAGGCATCCCGCGTTTCGGCCCCCGGCGCGGCGCGGTGACCGCGGTGGAACGTTGCACTCACCCGAGGGCGGCTCCCGCTGAGAGGTGCCGGGCGCGGAATCCGGCACCCGCCGTGGCCGGGGGCCGGGGTGGGGCCGCGCGGGTGCGCGGCCCCACCGCGGCGGGGGTCAGGCCGGCCGTCCGGCCACGCGGCGGCGTCTCCTCCCGGTGGGCCAGGGGCGGATCCGGCGGCCCGCGGCGAGGTCCTCGACCCAGCCGAACGCCAGGACCGCGAGCGCGAGGAGCGGCCAGAGCAGCAGGAACGCGGCCGGCAGCGAGGCCGCCTCGCCGATACCCGCCAGGTCGAGCAGCGGGAAGGTGAGGGCGATCAGCAGGTTGTGCCACAGGTAGACGGTGACCGCCCGGTTGTTGGCCAGGGTGACCAGCCCGTCCCAGCGCCGCAGCCGCCCCGGCAGCTCCGTCCACACCGGTGCGTACACCAGCAGGATCACCACGAAGCCGAACGACCACAGCCCTTGGGCCAGGGGGACGTCGTTGAGGTCCCAGCGCTCCTCCCCCTGGTGTCCGGAGGCCCACCACAGCCCGAGGGCCATCAGGGCGGAGGCGCCGGAGACGGTGACGTAGCGGGGGACGCGGGCGAGCGTCCCGTCCTGGTGGGCGAAGCCGAGGACCCAGCAGGCGCCGTGGACGCAGAAGTCCTTGACGGCCTCGCCCGTCTCGCCGGGGACCGTCACCAGCCCCGTGCCGAACACGGCGGTGAGCGCCAGGGGCGCGAACAGCGTGGGCCAGGCCGCACGCCGGAAGAGCCACAGCAGCAGGGGCGAGGCCACCACGAACCAGAGGTAGGCGCGCAGGTACCAGAGCGGTCCGGCGCCGTCCCTCGCCCAGTCGGTGTCCAGCACGCCGGACGGGGAGCCGATCCGCTCCGGGTAGGGCGGCGCGCCGACCGGGACGAGGTAGTTGAGCGTCCCGGCCACTCCCCACGGCCCTTGCGGCGTCCAGCCGGAGCCGAGGAGCAGCAGCGCCAGCACGACCACGGAGAACACCCACAGCGGGGGCAGCAGACGCCGCAGCCGCGAGGCGACCACCTGGCGCGCCGAGCTCCCCGGCCGCCGCATCGACCGCGCGGTCAGTGAGCCGGCGAGCGCGAACATCACGCCCATGGAGGGGAAGAGCACCGTCAGCCAGGCCCAGCCGAAGACGTGGTAGACCACCACCCGCAGCAGGGCCAGGGCGCGCAGCAGGTCCAGGTAGCGGTCCCTGCTCCCTCCCGGGGCCAGGTCCCCGGCCCCTCCCGGGGCCGGCGCTCCGCCCTGCCCGGGGACCTCCGCGGCCGGTGCCGTGCGCGTCGTCTCCGCGCTCATGCCGCCGCCCCCCGCGTGCCCGCGCCCGTGCCCGGCGCGGCACCGACCACACCGGTCCTGCGCAGCTTCTGCCACCGCAGCCGGCCGCCCGTCAGCGCCGTGATCCAGGACTGGAGGAGCACCACGTACATCAGCTGCCGGTAGAGGATCTGCTGGAGCGGCAGCGAGATCAGGTGCCGCATGGGCTCCTTGTCGAGCCGGAAGGCGTAGGCGGCGCACACCGCCTGGACGGCGAGCACGCCCAGCCAGGCGCCGACGGTCGCGCCCGTCGGGCCGAAGACCAGGCCGTAGACCAGGAACACGTCGAAGAGCGGGGCCAGCAGCGGCGCCAGGACCATGAAGAGGGAGACCAGCGGCAGTCCGACGCGGCCGAACCGCCCCGACGAGCCCTTGTCGAGGACCGCGCCCCGGTGCTTCCAGATGGCCTGCATGGTGCCGTAGGACCACCGGTAGCGCTGCGACCACAGCTGCTGCACCGACTCGGGCGCCTCGGTCCACGCCCGCGCGTCCTCCGCGTAGACGACCTGCCAGCCGTCGCGGTGGATGGCCATGGTGATGTCGGTGTCCTCGGCGAGGGTGTCCTCGCTCATCCCGCCGACCCGCTCCAGCGCGGTGCGCCGGAACGCCCCGACCGCACCGGGGATGGTGGGCATGCAGCGCAGCACGTCGTACATCCGGCGGTCCAGGTTGAACCCCATCACGTACTCGATGTGCTGCCAGGCCCCGATCAGCGAGTCCCGGTTGCCGACCTTGGCGTTGCCGGCCACCGCCCCGACCCCGGCGTCCGCGAACGGCTGCACCAGTTCCCGCACCGTGGCGGGCTCGAAGACGGTGTCGCCGTCCATCATCACGATGATGTCGTGGCTCGCGTGGGCGATGCCCCGGTTGAGCGCGGCCGGCTTGCCGGCGTTGGCCTGCCGGACCACCCGGACGTTGGGCAGGCCCATCGCCTCCACGATGTCCGCGGTGCCGTCGGCGGAGCCGTCGTCGATGACGATCACCTCGATCGGGTGCTCGCTCTCCATCAGCGAACGGACCGTGTTCTCGATGCACTTGGCCTCGTTGTACGCCGGGACCAGCACCGTCACCGGCTCGGTGACCGGCCGCGCGCCCCAGCGCCCCTTGCGGCGGCGCACCCGGCGGACGTGGAACGCGGAGAGCGCCAGCATCATCACGAACCGTCCGATGACCAGCGCGCCGACCACGACCAGGCCGGTGACGAGCACGGTGGTGACGGACTGGGACGCCTGCACCAGCCACACCCACGCCTTGCCCTTCCACAGCTCGGCCCCGGTGACGGGGGTGTGGGCGCTCCGCCAGTCCAGGGCCTCGGTGAGGTTCTGGAACGTGTAGCCCCGGCTCCTGAGCTCGGGCAGCATCCGGTCGAGCGCGGCCACGGTCTGGCTGCGGTCGCCGCCGGAGTCGTGCATCAGGACGATCGCCCCGGCCCCGTGCTCCGGGGTGGCCCGGCGGACGATCTCGTCGACACCGGGACGCTTCCAGTCCTGGCTGTCGGTGTTGTTGAGGACGGTGAGGTAGCCGCGCTCGCCGAGGTGCCGGGTCACCGGCCAGCCGTTGTTGTCCATGGCGTCGGCGAACGAGGAGTACGGCGGGCGGAACAGCGAGGTGCGGATGCCGGCGGCGCCGGCCAGGGCGGTCTGGGTCTGGGAGAGCTCGAAGTCGATGCGCTCGGGGGTCTGGTAGGAGAGGTCGGGGTGGTTGAAGGTGTGCAGCCCGATCTCGTGCCCCTCCGCCACCATGCGCTCCACCAGGCCGGGGTGGCGGGAGGCCATGGTCCCGGTGATGAAGAAGACGGCGTGCGCGTCGTGTTTCCTCAGCACGTCGAGGACCTTGGGGGTCCACTCCGGGTCCGGGCCGTCGTCGAAGGTGAGCACCAGACGCCGGTCCGGCACGCGGAGCGTCTCCGCGCGGCCGCCGCGGGTGTCGATGACGGGGCCGCCGGAGAGGATCTCGTCCGGCACCTCGTCGGTGGGCGCGGGCGGGCGGACACGGTGGTCGGCGAGGATCTCGCTGTTCACGTAGCCGCGGAGCATCAGCATCGCCGACAGGGCGAGGAGGATCAGCGAGGGCAGCAGGTAGCGCAGCGGCAGACGGCGCGGGCGGCGGGCGGGCCTTGCCTTCGCCCTGGGCCCGCCCTTGGGCTTGCTTCCCGCCTTGGGTTCGGGTCCCGCCTTGGGCTTTGGTCCGTGGGCGCGGCGGGGGCGGGGCTCCTCCGCAGGCGGGCTGACCGTCGGCACCGGGCGGGTGGGCGGGTCGGCGTCCGCCTCCGCCCGGTGGGATCCCGGACGCGGGACGGGGGCGGTCGGGCCGGCGCGGCGGCCGGGTGGTGTTGCCATGGGATAACGGACTTTCTCTCTCTGACGAGACGGAACTCGATGAGACGGAACTCGATGACGGTCGCGGCGCCTCACGTGTGACCGCGCCACGGCGGGCGCGGGCCGGGACCGGGGACCCTGGACAGCACTGGGCGTCCCCCGGCCCGCCGTCCTCCCGGAGGGCTCGGGTGCCGGGGAGGGGGCCGTTCTCCTGTGCGGGCGTGCGGCGCGACGCTCGCCCGGCCCCATCGCCCTCGGCAGCGCGACCGCGCGCAGACGGCACGGGAGTGCCGGCCCGGCCTCTGCCGGTACGGCCCACCTGCCGCGGACGGCACGGCGCTCTCCCCGCTGCCGCCGCCGGACAGGGCCCACCGGCCCACGCGATGCGGGACGGGGGATGCGGGACGCAAGGGCGGACTCGCCGCCGCCCGGAACGGCACCGGCGCCCGTGCCCGCGGACGCGGACGGATCGCGGGCCACCGGCGGCGGCCCGGCACCGGGCCCCGGGGTACGCGGAGGTCAGGCCCGCCGCCGGGCGCGGCACGGCGGCGCCGTGCCCGCCGTGCCCGCCACGTCCGGGGGCCTCACCGTCGCCTAGGCCGGCGGATACGGGGCCTGCGCCGCGGGACCCGCGGCCACGGTGGTGGTGTCGGCCGGAGCCGCGCTCTCCGTCGGGTCGGGACCCGGCGGCGCGCTCTCCGTGGGGGTGGCGTCCGGCGCCGGCGTGGTCGGCCCCGGCTCCGGCACGTCACCGGGGTTCGGCTCGGGAACCGCGCTCGGCCCCGCCGGCGCCGGCTTCGCCTCCCCCTTGCCCGGCCGCGCGGCCTCGTCCCCGCCCGCCGCCGCCCGGCGGTCGTCCGCCGGGCTCCCGGACCGCCCGCCCGCGGCGGGCGAGGCGCCCTGGCCGCCCTCGGACCCGCTCGGCCGCCCACCGGGCAGCCGGGCCGGCGCCCCGGACGGCCCGGCGCGGTCGCCCGGCAGCGGCCCGGTGACCGCGCTGTCCGCGCCCGTCCCCTGTTCCTGCTGCCGCCCCGGAACCGGCATCCACGGCGCGTTGGAGTTTCCGGACAGCAGCGTCGCCACGATGACCACCGCGTACACCGCGCAGGCGACACCCACCCCTATGCCGATGCGCCGGTACCGCCGGCTGCGACGGCCGGACTCGTCGACGAAGACGGGGCCGTCGGCCCCCTCCCCGAGCACCGCGCCGCCCGGCGACGCCGACGCCGCCGCCTCGAGCTCCTCCTCGACCTCCCTGCCCACGCCGTCGAGCTGCACCGTGACCTCGTTCGGGTCGTGGGTGTGGCCCGCGCGGTCCGCGGTCTCCCACGGCCTGGACAGCAACGCCGAGCGTCCGGCACGGATGTCTTCACGCCAATTCTTCAGCTGCACGCAATCCCCCCAACGGGGCAGCCGGGCCGGGCGTACGTCCCCGGGTGCATCGGTGCAAACCCGGACCGGAAACGGCCCCCTCCGGACCCGCGCCCCTCTATCACACTGCTCCGAACCAGGAGATTACTGACATCGCGAGGGGTGCACGGGCGTCTCGAACGCCGTTCGATGTCTGAAA
The DNA here is from genome assembly GCF_008974245.1 of Streptomyces abyssomicinicus. Taxonomy (GTDB): domain Bacteria; phylum Actinomycetota; class Actinomycetes; order Streptomycetales; family Streptomycetaceae; genus Streptomyces; species Streptomyces abyssomicinicus. The sequence goes on from NZ_BBZI01000013.1 coordinate 236,039, forward strand.
ACAACCGCACGTTATGTGCCGTATTCACCCGCCCCGATCAGAGTGCGACACCGACGGACAGAGTCGGTCGAGTAAGGAAGCGATCACACTGCGTGAGGCCAGAAATCTTCCCCACCCACCCGGCGGGCGACCGGACCCGACCACCGTTCGAACCACGCCATCCGGCCGGAACTGGCCTGTGGAAAAGCGGTGTGCGACCGCCCCGAGCATCACCCGCACCAGCGAAAGGCGATCACACGACGACAGGCACCCCCTCACCCGTTGAGGTGAGCGGCCCGGCGCGCCGGGCCGGGCCGGGCAGGTCAGACCGTCAGCGCCCGCACGACCGTGTCCGCGAACACCCGCGCCTGCGGGGGCAGCGCGTCCCAGCGCCGCACCGCCCACCCCACCTGGAGCGGCGGCAGCTCGGGTATCGGCACCAGCCGCAGCGGCCCGCCCGCGCCGGCCGCGGCACCCGCGCCCGGCCCTCGCAGCCCGGGCAGCTCGGGGATCACCGCGTGCCCCAGCCCGAGTTCGGCGAGCAGCAGCGCGGTGTCCCAGTCGGCCACGCTGGTGCCCGACCCGGCCCGCAGGCCCGACCCGGTCAGCGCCACGTCGAGCTGTTCACCGGAGGTGGAGTTGGACGGGAGCCGCACCAGGCGGAGGTCGGCGAGGTCGGCGACGGTCACGCTCTCCCGCCCCGCCAGCGGGTCGTCCTCCCGCACCGCCAGCACCCACGGCAGCTCGACCGCCGGGCGCTGCTCGATGCCCCGCACCGGTTCGCCGATGGTGATCCACGCCAGGTCGAGGTTGCTGGAGAGCAATGCGTCGAAGCAGCGGCGGCTGGACGTCTCGGTCTGGAACTCCAGGCTCACCCGGGGGTGCCGGCGGCGGAAATCGACGATGGCGTCGGCCATGAAGTGCCGCACGGTGGTGCCGCCGGTGGTCACCCGCACCGCGCCGCTCTCGCCGTCCACCAGGTCGCCGAGCCGCCGCAGCGCGAGGTCCAGCCCCGCGAGGCCGTCGGAGGCGGCGTCCCACAGGATGCGCCCGGCCGCCGTCGGGACCACGCCGCGCGGCTGGCGCTCCAGCAGACTGACGCGGGTCTCCCGCTCCAGCCGCTTCACGTGCTGGCTCACCGCGGACTGCGTGCAGCCCAGCTCGCGGGCCACCGCGCTGAGCGAGCCGGCCCGGCACACCGCCACGAACACCCTGAGGTCGTCGAGAGTCACCCGGCACACGCTAGCAACACCCAAGCGGACACTGAGGGTTGGGAAGCAAACCCAAGGATTGACCTGCCTCGCCCCCAGGCCCGACGATCGTGGTGAAGGGCAGCCCCGGGCGGCAACCCGCGTCACCCCGGCACCTGACCGGTTCACGACGGCCGGCGGGCAGCCTCACGCGCGCGGGTGCCGACCCGATCCCCCGCCGAAAGGCCCCGCTTCGAAGGAGGCGCAGCCGTGCCCGCTCCCCCACCGGCGGCCGACCGTGCCGTCGTGCTGTTACGCCGCCTCGGCGCGGACGCCATCGCCCACCCGGGCGGCACGCTCCTCCAGCACCTGGTACGCGTCCGCGCGCTCCTCGTGCTCTGGGACGCCCGGCCCGCGCTGCAGCTGGCGGGTCTCTGCCACGCCGCCTACGGCACCGAGGCGTTCACCCCGGCCGTACTGGGTCTGGCCCGCCGCGCGGAACTCGCCCTGGTGATCGGCACGGAGGCGGAGGCGCTGGTCCACCTCTACGCGGTCTGCGACCGGATGGCGACCTACCCGACGCTCACCCATCCGTCGGGCCGCTACGTCGAGCGCTTCACCGGCCGGACCCGCTCGCTCTCCCTCCAGCAGCGCCGGGACCTGGCCGAGCTGACCGCCGCCAACGAGCTGGACATCGCCCGGGCCGACCCGGGCTTCCGCATCCGCCAGGGCCCTCACCTGATGGCCCTGCTGCTCCGGTTGCGCCCGCTGCTCTCCCCCGCCGCCTGGCACACGGCGGACGCCCTCCTCACCGGTCGCCGCAGCACCGACCCGGCCGGTCCCGCCTCGCCCGCCGCGTAGGCGCCCCCCGACCGCGCCCGGCCGGGCGGCGACCCGACCCCCGCCCGGCCGGTGCGCTCACCACGCGTGCCCGTGTCCGTCACCCGTGTCACCCGTGTCACCCGTGTGCGGTTCCGCGGGTGCCGCGGGCTTGGTGTGGAGGAGGTCGCGGGCCTCTTCGGCGGCGCGGACGATGCTCTCCGAGACGAAGTCGACGAAGCGCGCGATGTTCTCCAGCCGGCGGCCGGCGGGTGTGCCGGGGCCGAGGACGCCGACCCCCTCCCGCGCGGCGTCGCCCATCGCCGCGGTCCCCCGGGCGCTGGCCAGCATCGACTGGTACCAGACGTCCTCGTCGGCGAAGTAGCGCTCACGACGGCGCTCGTCACGCTCGCGGCGGACCAGCCCCTGGCTCTCCAGGTACGCCACGGCCTTGGAGACGGACGCCGGGCTGACCTGGAGGCGCTGGGTGAGGTCCGCGGCGGACAGGCTGCCCTCGTCGGTCGTGTAGAGGCAGGACGCCACCCGCGCCATCATCTTGGGCAGGCCCGACTGCATGAGGACGGTGGTGAACATCTCCTCGAACTCGCGCACCGCCTCGCCGTCACGCCCGTCCACCTCACGCGGCGGTGCCGCGTCCTTCGGCGCGGCCGTCCGCCGGCGCTGGGTGCGCCGCTCGGCGGCCCGATGGGCCAGGTCGGGACGGTAGGCGGTCGGTCCGCCGTTGCGCATGACCTCGCGGGTGACGGTCGAGGTCGGACGGTCCAGACGCCTGGCGATCTCCGCGTAGGCGAGCCCGTCGGCCAGCCCCAGGGCGATCTGCTGACGCTCCTGCTGAGTAAGCCTGCCACCCGGCATCGAGGACTCCTTTGTGGTGCATGTGAGGTGCCTCCACCGTACCTCCCGCCCCTTTTGGGTGCAACGAACACGAAGCCCGCGTTGCATTCCTCACAGAATCAATGCAACGAAATAGCGCCTGCCACCTGCACTTTGACTCGACCCTTGCAACAACCTTGTTGCCAGAAACCGTGAACGCAACGTAGCTTTCCATCATCGGAAACAACGCCTCGGCATGAGGCAGACGAAGGAGAGCACCATGCGGAACTTCGACACCCCCGCCACGATCTCGGCCGTCCTGGACATCCCCGCGGGCCGCGTCCGGCTCGTCGCCTCCGACCGGCCGGACACCACGGTCGAGGTGCTGCCGGCCGACGCCGCCAAGGGCCGCGACGTCAAGGCCGCCGAGCGGACCGGGATCACCTTCGAGGGCGGCACCCTGCGGATCGAGGCCGGCGAGCCCCGCAACCGGATCGTCGGACACCCCGGCTCCGTCGAGGTGACGGTCCACCTGCCCGCCGGCTCCCACGTCGGGATCAAGGCCTCCGACATCGAGTTCCGTGGCGTCGGCCGGCTCGGCGACGTCTCGGTCGAGGCCGACCAGGGGACGGTCACCCTCGACGAGAGCGACGGCGCCCGGGTGACCGTCCTGGCCGGCGGCGTCACCATCGCCCGCCTGACCGGTCCCGCCGAGATCAGCACCCAGAAGGGTGACATCGACATCACCGAGGCCCGGCGCGGCACGGTCACCGTGCGCACCGAGATGGGTGACATCAGGATCGGCGCCGCCTCCGGCGTCTCCGCCACGCTGGACGCCGGCACCGGGGCCGGCCGGATCGACAACGCGCTCCGCAACGCCGACGGCTCCGCCGCCGGCCTGAACATCCACGCCACCACCGGCTACGGCGACATCAGCGCCCGCAGCCTGTGACCGCCCACGCAGAGCAGACGACGAAGGGGGACCCCTCATGACCAGCCCGGCCATCGCGGCGAACGGCCTGCGCAAGTCCTACGGCGACAAGACCGTCCTCGACGGCATCGACCTGACCGTCCCGGAAGGCACGGTCTTCTCCCTGCTCGGCCCGAACGGCGCCGGCAAGACCACCGTCGTGAAGATCCTCTCCACCCTGATAGCGGCCGACGGCGGACAGGCGCGGGTCGCGGGCCACGACGTCGCCACGGCCGGGCAGGCCGTGCGGGCGGCGATCGGCGTCACCGGCCAGTTCTCCGCCGTGGACGGCCTGATCACCGGCGCGGAGAACATGCTCCTCATGGCCGACCTCCACCACCTCCCCAAGGCGGAGGGCCGCCGCGTCACCGCCGAACTCCTCGAGCGCTTCGACCTGCTCGACGCGGCCGACAAGCCCGCCTCCACCTACTCCGGAGGCATGAAACGCCGCCTCGACATCGCCATGACCCTCGTCGGCAGCCCCCGCATCATCTTCCTCGACGAACCCACCACCGGCCTCGACCCCCGCTCCCGCCACACCATGTGGCAGATCATCAGGGAACTCGTCACCGGCGGCGTCACCGTCTTCCTCACCACCCAGTACCTCGAGGAGGCCGACCAGCTCGCCGACCGCATCGCCGTCCTCCACAACGGCACCATCGCGGCCGAGGGCACCGCCGAGGAACTCAAGCGCATCATCCCCGGCGGCCACGTCCAGCTCCGCTTCACCGACCCCGCCGCCTACCAGCAGGCCACCGCGCTCCTCACCGACGCCGCCCGGGACGACGACGCCCTCACCCTCCGCGTCCCCAACGACGGCAGCCAACGCGCCCTGCGCACCCTCCTCGACCACCTCGACACCGCCGGCATCGAAGCCACCGAACTCACCGTCCACACCCCCGACCTCGACGACGTCTTCTTCGCCCTCACCGACGACACCACCACCGACAAGGAGACCGCGCGATGAGCACCCTCTCCCTCGCCCTGCGCGACAGCACCACCATGCTGCGCCGCAACCTCCTGCACGCCCGCCGCTACCCGTCGCTCACCCTCAACCTGCTGCTCACGCCGATCATGCTGCTCCTGCTCTTCGTCTACATCTTCGGCGAGACCATGAGCGCCGGCGTGGGCGGCGACGGCGGCCGGGCGGCGTACATCGCCTACATCGTCCCGGGTCTGCTCCTGATGACCATCGGCTCCACCACCATCGGCACCGCCGTGTCCGTCGCCACCGACATGTCGGAGGGGATCATCGCCCGGTTCCGCACCATGGCCATCCACCGGGGCTCGGTCATCGTCGGGCACGTCATCGGCAGCGTCCTGCAGTCCGTGGCGAGCGTCGTCCTGGTCGGCGCGGTCGCCGTCGCCATCGGGTTCCGGTCCACCGACGCCACCGTCCTGGAATGGCTCGCCGCGCTCGGCCTGCTCGTCCTCTTCGCCACCGCGCTCACCTGGATCGCCGTCGGCATGGGCCTCATCAGCCCCAACGCCGAGGCCGCCAGCAACACCGCGATGCCGCTGATCCTGCTCCCGCTCCTGTCCAGCGCCTTCGTCCCGGTCGAGACCATGCCGGGCTGGTTCCAGCCGATCGCCGAGTACCAGCCCTTCACCCCGGCCATCGAGACCCTGCGCGGGCTGCTCCTCGGCACGGAGATCGGCCACAACGGCTGGCTCGCCCTCGCCTGGTGCGCCGGCCTCGCCGTCCTCGGCTACTTCTGGTCCACCGCCAAGTTCAACGCGGACCCCCAGCGGTGAGTCCCGGGCCGGCCGGCCGTACCGAAGGGCGGTGGCCCCCGACACCACGTCGGAGCCACCGCCCTTCGGCCTCCCGCCCGCCCTTCGGCCTACCGCCCGCCGTTCGTCCCGCACGGGCCCTGCAGACAAAAACGGCCCCCGCCCTGCTGAACGCAGGACGGGGGCCGTCACACATGGGGTGGTGGAGATGGCGGGAATCGAACCCGCGTCCAACGGTGCGGAACCAGGGCTTCTCCGTGTGCAGTCCGCTGTGCTTTTCTCAGCCCCGGAGATCACGCGGACAAGTCTCCGACGGGCTCAGTCACTGTTTGGTTTCCCTCTTCACCCCGTGACCGGGATCAAGGTTTAGTTCCCTAGTTGATGCCAGGATCCGGGTCGGGAACACCCCCGGGCTGACACTCCCTTAAGTAGAGAGCTGCGTCACGCTACCTGGATCAGGCAGCGAGAGCGAGCTGGCTCTGGGAGAGATCGCGCTTGGAATTGGCGATTATTTTTTTCGGCCTGTGGTTTACGAGATCATGGCCGCTTCCTCGACACGCTTCCCCTGCTTCGACAGCCGCTGTCGAAACCGATCATCCCCATGTTGATTTTTCAATCGCTTGCGCTCCGCTGGGGAGTGCAAGTGCCATCGTACTGAGCAACGGCGCAGGATGCCACCTTGTTCCCGTGCGGCACCCGGGACGGAGGAGACCGGCGTCACGCCCGCTGCTTGCGCCGCACCGCCGAGATCGCCCGCTCCGTCTCGCGGCGGTCCTGCTTCTCCCGCAGCGTCTGGCGCTTGTCGTACTCCTTCTTGCCCTTCGCCAGCGCGATCTCGACCTTGGCCCGGCCGTCCTTGAAGTACAGCGCGAGCGGCACGATGGTGTGGCCGGTCTCCTGCGACTTCGAGGCGAGCTTGTCGATCTCCTCCCGGTGCAGCAGCAGCTTGCGCTTGCGGCGCGCCGAGTGGTTGGTCCAGGTGCCCTGGCTGTACTCCGGCACGTGCACGTTGTGCAGCCACGCCTCGCCGCCGTCGAGCTGGACGAAGCCGTCGGCCAGCGACGCCCGCCCCTGGCGGAGCGACTTCACCTCCGTGCCGGTCAGGACCAGGCCCGCCTCGTAGGTGTCGATGACGAGATAGTCGTGCCGCGCCTTCTTGTTCTGCGCGATGAGCTTGCGCCCTTTTTCCTTGGCCATAGTGCCGCCCATTTTGGCACTAGGAGGGGCCCCCGAGGCCAGTCAATACCCGCTCGGCCCGCTCCTCGGCGTTCGGCCCGGCCACCAGGTCGGGCATGATGCCCTCCCCGTCCACGCCCCGGCCGGACGGCGTGCGGTAGTGCCCCACGGTCAGCTCGGCGACCGAACCGCCCGGCAGCTCGGTCGGCATCTGCACGGCGCCCTTGCCGAAGGTGCGGGAACCGACGACCACCGCGCGCCCGCGGTCCTGGAGCGCCCCGGTGACCAGCTCCGCCGCGCTCATGGTGCCGGAGTCGACCAGCACCACCAGCGGGCCCGAGGTGCTGCGGCCCCGTTCGGCGTGCAGGGCACGCTGCTCGCCGCGCAGGTCGTAGGTGGCGACCAGCCCGCCGTCGAGGAAGGCGGAGGCGGCGTCGACGGCCTCGGTGACCAGGCCCCCGGAGTTGCCCCGCAGGTCCAGCAGTATGCCGTCGTCCGGGGCCTCGGAGGCCGCGGCGCGGATCTGGTCGCCCGCGCCCTTGGTGAAGGCGCTCACCTTGATCAGCGTCGCCCCGCCGGCGGTCCGCCGCACGGTCACCGAATCGGTGGGGAGCAGCGCCCTGCGCAGGGTCTCGCTCCAGCGCCGTCCGTCGCGCTCCAGGCCGATCCGCACCGTGCTGCCGGCGTTCTGCGGCTCCTCGCCGGGGGTCGCGCCGCGCAGCCGGGCCAGCACCTCGGTGACCGGCAGGCCCTCGGTGGACCTGCCGTCGACGGTCAGGACGCGGTCCCCCGCGCGCAGCCCGGCCTCGTCGGCGGGCGAGCCGTCGCGCACCCGGGTGACCGTGACGCCGCCGTCCTTGCCGCGCGCCGCCCAGACGCCGACGCCGGTGTAGCGGCCGTCCAGCGCCTCCTCGAACTCCTGGTACTCCCCGGGCGTGTACACCACGCCCCACCGGTCGCCGCTGCGGCTGACGGCGCGCTCGGCGGCCTCCACCGGGGACTTCCCGTCGACCAGCGCCTCCGCGGCGGCCTCCCGCGCCGCCAGCGCGGTGTCCCCGGCGGCGCCCCCGGACCGGGCTGCCTCCGGCCCGTCGCCGCCGCGTCCGTCGGAGACGGCGCCGCCCGCACCTGACGCCACCAGGACGCCCGCGAGGGCCAGGGTCGTCAGGGCCGCCCCGCGACGAATCGGACGGGTGGGGCGGGTGGTGCGGGTCTGACAGAACGGGTCGGGGCCTGACATGAGGGGGAGTCTAGGACAACGCGAGAGGGCCGCAGGGGCGGTTGCGCCTGCGGCCCTCTTGGGATGCGTCACACCTTCAGGTACTTGCGCAGGGCGAAGAAGGCCGCCAGCGCGGGCATCAGGAAGCTGATCGCGAGGATCAGCGGAAGCTTCGTCAGAAGGGCGTCCCAGCCGACGAAGTTGATGAGCGTGAGCCGCTCGGAGAGGGCCATGCCGCTGTCGATGGTGAAGAACCGGCCGAGCACCAGGAAGACGCAGGCGAGCGCGCCGCCGATGAGGCCGGCGACCGCCGCCTCCATGATGAACGGGGCCTGGATGTAGAAGCCGGAGGCGCCCACCAGCCGCATGATGCCGGTCTCCCGGCGGCGGCTGAACGCGGAGACGCGCACCGTGTTGACGATCAGCAGCATCGCGACGATCAGCATGACCGCCATCAGCGCCAGCGCGGCCGTCGAGAGCATGCCCAGCATGGTGAAGAGGTTGTCGAGGATGCCCTTCTGGTCCTGCACCGACTGCACGCCCTCACGGCCGTCGAAGGCCGTGGCGATGACCTCGTACTTCTCCGGGTCGGTCAGCTTGATGCGGTACGACTCCTGCATCTGGTCCGGGGTGAGGGTCGCCGCCAGCGGGGAGTCGCCGAACTGCTCCTTGTAGTGGTCGTACGCCTGGTCCTGCGTCTCGTGCACCACGTCGTCGACGATCGCCATGTCGGCGAGGTCCGCCTTGATCTGTTCCTTCTGGTCGTTCGTGACGGCGCCCTTGGCACAGTTGGGGTCGGACTCGGCGTCGCTCTTGTTGCAGAGGAAGATCGAGACGTTGACCTTGTCGTACCAGTAGCCCTTCATGGCGCTCACCTGGTCGCGCAGCAGGATGGCGCCGCCGAGCAGGGTGAGCGAAAGGGCGACGGACACGACGACCGCGAAGGTCATCGTGAGGTTGCGGCGGAGACCCACACGGATCTCCGACATGACGAACTGAAGCCGCATGGCTCTTGTCAGGCCTTTCCGTGGACGGGGATCAGTGCTGGTAGCCGTAGACGCCGCGCGCCTGGTCGCGGACGAGGCGGCCCTTCTCCAGCTCGATGACGCGCTTGCGCATCTGGTCCACGATGTTCTGGTCGTGCGTCGCCATCACCACGGTGGTGCCCGTCCGGTTGATCCGGTCGAGCAGCTTCATGATGCCGACGGAGGTCTGCGGGTCGAGGTTGCCGGTGGGCTCGTCGCAGATGAGCAGCTTGGGGCGGTTGACGAACGCCCTGGCGATCGCCACCCGCTGCTGCTCACCGCCGGACAGCTCGCCCGGCATGCGGTCCTCCTTGCCGCCCAGACCGACCAGGTCGAGCACCTGCGGGACGGACTTGCGGATCTCGCCGCGGGACTTGCCGATCACCTCCTGGGCGAAGGCGACGTTCTCGCCGACGGTCTTGTTGGGGAGGAGCCGGAAGTCCTGGAACACGTTCCCCAGCTGGCGGCGCATCTGGGGCACCTTCCAGTTGGAGAGGCGTGCGAGGTCCTTGCCCAGCACGTGCACCTGTCCCTGGGTGGTCCGCTCCTCGCGGAGGATCAGCCTCAGGAAGGTGGACTTTCCGGAGCCGGAGGAGCCCACCAGGAACACGAACTCGCCGCGCTCGACCTCGAGGGTGATGTCCCTCAGGGCGGGGCGGTTCTGCTTGGGGTAGACCTTGGTGACGTTGTCGAATCGGATCACGGAAACACCACGAGTCGCCGGGGGTAGATGTGCGTGACCATACGCGAATGCGGGTACCGGCCGCAGTCGCCGGACCTGGTTGCGCGCGCCTTGCCCCTTTTGTCGTCGCATTCGGAACAGTTTGTGGAAGGGATGCGGGGGTAACTGGGGGACCGCCTCGCGCCGGACCTGGCACAGTGGAAGAGGGAACAGCATCGTTCCCGTGAACGTTGGGCATGACGGAAGCGGCGCGAGGAGGGCGGGCGCATGACGTACGACCGATTGGTATGCGCCAACTGCGCGGCGCCGGTCAGCGAGGGGCGCTGCCCCACGTGCCGGGCGAACCGTGAGCGGATGCAGCAGCCGTTCGGTGGGCTGACTCCGGGGGCGCTGCTGGTCCTCCTGGTGGTCCTGGCCACGGCGGCGGCGCTGCTGGTGCGCTGAGGGCCCGCCTGCCCGGCGTGAGCGGGAGCGAGCCTCGTTCCCTGGAGCGGACGACAAGGGGCGGGGCGGGACGGCCGATGCCGTCCCGCCCCGCCCTTCGCCCGTTCGGCGGGTCGCCGTCCGTCAGGCGGCAGCGGCGCCGCCGCGGCCCTCCATCAGGCGCGGGAGGACCCGGAAGCCGATGCCGCCGGCGATCATCGTCGCGGCGCCGATCAGCAGGAACGTGGTCTCCGCGGCACCGGTCTCGGCCAGCTCGTCGCCGCCGCCCTGCGGGGCGGTGGAGTCCTCGGAACCGGTGTCGACGAGGTTGCCCTCGCCGCCCTGGGGCTCCTGGCCGCCGAGGTCGGGGTCCAGGCCGCCGTTGCCGCCACCGTTGCCGTTACCGCCACCGTTGCCGCCGTTGCCGCCGCCACCGTTGCCGTTGCCGCCACCGTTGCCGTTGCCGCCGTTGCCGGTGCCGCCGCCGTTCTCGTTGCCCTCGGAGTCGTCGCCGCCGACGGCGCCGTCGGAGGTGCCGGAGGAGTCGTCGCCACCGATCGCACCGTCGGAGGTGCCGGAGGAGTCGTCCCCGCCGATCGCACCGTCGGAGGTGCCGGAGGAGTCGTCGCCACCGACCGCACCGTCGGAGGTGCCGGAGGAGTCGTCCCCGCCGATCGCACCCTCGATCACGCCGCCGAAGGCGCCGTCGGTGCTGCCCTCGGTACCGCCCTCGGAGGTACCGCCCTCGGAGGTGCCGCCGTCGGACTCACCGCTGTTGATCCCGATCTCGACGTCGTCGCCGCCGAAGGCCGAGGCCGCGCCCGCCGCGGTCAGCGACGCGCCGGCCGCTATCACCGCGCCCGCGACGATCCGCGCGACGCGGACCCGTGTCTTTCTGCTCATGTGTCTGCTACCCCCAGTAGCTGTAGTCAGGGAGGCCGCGTCCTGGGGGTGGTGATCGACGGGGGCGTCGTCTCGACCGGCCCCCGGTTCACATGCGCCCCCGTCAACGCATGCCAAACCTAACCCTTCCGATAAACCAAAGCGCCGTCAAGTTACTTCACGTCACGTGCACAAAACGACAACTGCCGCCCGGAAGGCGGCAGTTGCGTAAAAATGTGCGGTGATCGTGCGGACCGGGCTACCGGCTACTTCTCCTGCTGCTTGCGCCAGCGGATGCCGGCCTCGAGGAAACCGTCGATCTCGCCGTCCAGGACGGACTGCGGGTTGCCGACCTCGAACTCCGTCCGCAGGTCCTTGACCATCTGGTACGGGTGCAGGACGTAAGACCGCATCTGGTTGCCCCAGCTGTTGCCGCCGTCGCCCTTGAGGGCGTCCATCTTGGCCTGCTCCTCCTGGCGGCGCCGCTCGAGCAGCTTGGCCTGGAGGACGTTCATCGCCGTGGCCTTGTTCTGGATCTGCGACCGCTCGTTCTGGCAGGAGACGACGATGCCGGTCGGGATGTGGGTCAGGCGGACCGCGGAGTCGGTCGTGTTGACGCCCTGGCCGCCGGGGCCGGAGGAGCGGTACACGTCCACGCGCAGCTCGGACTCGTCGATCTCGACGTGGTCGGTCTGCTCGACGACCGGCAGGATCTCGACGCCCGCGAAGGAGGTCTGGCGGCGGCCCTGGTTGTCGAACGGGGAGATGCGGACCAGCCGGTGGGTGCCCTGCTCGACGGAGAGGGTGCCGTAGGCGTACGGGGCCTGGACGACGAAGGTGGTCGACTTGATGCCGGCCTCCTCCGCGTAGGAGGTCTCGTAGACGTCGGTCTTGTAGCCGTGGCGCTCGGCCCAGCGCAGGTACATGCGCTGCAACTGCTCGGCGAAGTCCGCGGCGTCGACGCCGCCGGCCTCGGCGCGGATGTTGACCAGCGCCTCGCGGGCGTCGTACTCGCCGGAGAGAAGGGTACGGACCTCCATCTCGTCGAGCGCCTTCTTCACGGCGACGAGCTCGGACTCGGCCTCGGCCTTGGTCTCCGGGTCGTCCTCCTCCTCGGCCATCTCGAAGAGGACGGCGAGGTCGTCGATGCGGCCACGGAGGGCCTCCGCCTTGCGCACCTCCGCCTGCAGGTGCGACAGCTTGCTGGTGATCTTCTGCGCCTCCTCCGGGTTGTCCCAGAGGGAGGGCGCGGCCGCCTGCTCCTCGAGCACGGCGATGTCTGCCCTCAGCCTGTCGAGGTCCAGGACGGCCTCGATCGACTCCATGGTCGAGGAGAGGGACTTCAGCTCTTCGGATACATCGACGACTGCCACGCCCTCCAGCGTAACGGCTCCCCCCGGTGGCCAGGGCCACACCCCTGGTACGGGAAGGAGGGCCATGGGAGGCCCGGGGAGGACCGGGGAGGGTCAGGGGGCCGACGAGGAGACGCCAGGGGCCGTCGGGGGCTCCGCGTCGCCGCCGCCGGGCGAGGTGAGCCACCAGACCGTCGCCGCCGCCGCGGCGGCCACCGCCAGGGCCGCCGCCGTGACGGCGCGGCGCCGCGCGGCGGCGGGCCGGTTGCGCGCCGAGCCGGGGCGGGGCGCGCCCGGCGCCCGGGGGGCCCGGGCCGTGCCCAGCGCGCCGCCCGCCAGCTCGTCGGGCTCCGGCACCCGCATGGAGGTGTGGGTGTCCCGGTTCGAGTCCGGCCGCGAGCCGCGGACCAGCGGCACCACGCCCCGGCGTGCCGCGGCCGGCGACGGCGGCGTGCCCTGGCCGTCGCCGGCCGGCGCGAGCGGCGCGGCGGGGGCCGCGGGCTCCTCCTCGGGCTCGACGTCCTCGACGTCCAGCGCCGGCATCCCCGCCAGCAGCGGCAGCACCTCGCGCAGCCGCTCCGCCAACTCGGATGCCCTCAGCCGCGAGGCCGGCGCCTTGGACAGGCACTGCACGATCAGCCGCCACAGCTCCTCGGGGATCCCCGGCAGCGGCACCACCGTCTCGGTCACGTGCCGCCGCAGCACCGCCCCGGGGTGGCCGCCGCCGAACGGCGTGAACCCGGCCAGCAGCTCGTACAGCACCGTGGCCAGCGCGTAGATGTCGACCGAGGCGCGCGGCGGCAGCCCCTCGACGATCTCGGGGGCGAGGTAGTCCGGAGTACCGATGATCTTGGTGGCCCGGCTGCGCCGCGGCGCGTCGATCAGCTTGGCGACGCCGAAGTCGGTGAGCAGCGCCGGGTGCGAGTTGCCGGGGCCGAGCGGGCCGTCCATGTCGAGCAGGACGTTCTCCGGCTTGACGTCCCGGTGCACCACCCCGGCGGCGTGCGCGGCCGCCAGCGCGTCCGCGACGTCCGCGACGACGGCGACCGCCGCCTCGGGCGCCAGGCGGCGCTCGCGCTCCAGCCGGGTGCGCAGGTCGGTGCCGCGCACCAGGTCCATCACGAGGGCGAGGACGTTGCCGTCGACCACCAGGTCGCGCACCGAGACGATCCGGGGGTGCTCCAGTCCGAGCAGCGCGGTCCGCTCGCCGACGAACCGGCCGACCAGCTCCTCGTCGGAGGACAGGTCCTCACGCAGCAGCTTGATCGCCACGGGCCCCTCGGGCCCCTCGCCGAGCCACACCGTGCCGGCGCTGCCCCGTCCGAGGATCTGGTGGGCGGTGTACCGGCTGCCGATCTTCCGTGCCAAGAGAGCTCCTGTGAACGCGTGTTGGCCCAAACCTACGCGCCCACGGGGCCCTCCCTCACAACAGCCGGCGAATTCACCCGCCACCGCCCCGCCGCAGCGCCCGGCGCGGCGGCACGCCGCCGCGCCGCCGCGCGACGGCACCGGCCGCCCGACGGCACCGGCACCGGCCTACGGCACCTCGGTCGGGACCGAGTCCTTCACGTCCTCGACCGAGTTCTGCACGTCCTGGGCGGTGTCGCCGATGCTGGTGACCCAGTCGGAGATGTCGCCGATCCAGGTGGTCAGCTGGTCCCACCAGCCCTTGGTGGTGCCGATCCACTCCTGGAGCGGGGAGAGCTCCCAGACCATCCAGCCCGCCACGAAGAAGACCACGACCACGATCAGGCAGCCCTTGAGGCAGCCCAGCCCCGGGATGCGGACCGGGTTGGCGCTGCCGCGGCGCTCCCGCGGCGCGGCCGGCGGCTGCTGCGGCGGGGGCGCGTAGTGCTGCGGCGGCTGCTGCACGGGGCGCTGCACCGGCCGCTGGACCGGTCGCTGCACGGGCCGCTGCACGGGCTGCTGGCCCTGCTGCGGGTAGCCGTACTGCTGCTGTTGCTGCTGCTGGGGACGCGGCGGCTGCTGCGGACGCGGGGCCACCTGCCGCTGCGGCCGGCGGCGGCGCAGCGGGTCCTGGTCGGGGTCGACGTAGTTCTGGACCTGCGTCTGCTCGTTGCGCTCGCGGGCGGCGCTGAGCTGGGTCTGCCAGGGGTGCGGCTGGTCCGGGTTCTGGCCCTGGCCCTGCCCCATCACCTGGGTGGGGTCGGCGTCTGCGGGACCGCCCTGGCCGCCCGGCGGGTGCCGCATCACCGTGGTCGCCGCGTTGGGGTCGTAGGCGCCGCCCTGGCCGTAGCCCTGGCCCCCCTGGCCGTACCCCTGGCCCCCCTGGCCCTGCGGGAGCACCTGGGTGGGCTCGGAGGCCCCGGCGGGCCCGGGCGAACCCGGCACCGGCGCGGGGGCCGGGTCGGGGGCGAGCAGCGCGCCGACGTTCTCGGCGGCGACGATCTGCGCGGACCCCGCCCGCAGCCCGACGCCGTCGGCGACCACGCGCAGCGCGCGGGCCAGGCTGACGGCGCTGGGGCGCTCGTCGGGGTTCTTGCGCAGGCAGCGCTCGATGACCGTCCACAGCGGCTCGGGCAGCGTGGAGGGGCGGCGCGGCTCGGCGTTCAGGTGCTGCTGGAGCACCTCGAGCGCGCTGCCGCCGCCGAACGGCGGGCGGCCGGTGACCAGCTCGTAGAGCAGGATGCCGGCGCCGTAGATGTCCACGGCGGAGGTCTGCGGGCGGCCCTCGGCGGACTCCGGGGCCACGTAGGACGGCGTGCCGACGAACTCGCTGGTGCGCGTCAGGCCCGGGGAGTCGGCGAGGCGGGCGATGCCGAAGTCGGTGAGCATCGGGTGCAGCTCGCCGCCGGTCTGCCGCAGCAGGACGTTGGCGGGCTTCAGGTCGCGGTGCACCACGCCGTCGGCGTGGCTGGCGGCCAGCGCGTCGGCGATCTGCGCGGTGAGCAGCGAGGCGGCGACCGGGCTGAAGGGACCGTTCTCCCGCAGGTAGCGGTGCAGGTCGGGGCCCTCGATCAGGTCCATCACCAGGGCGAGCAGGTCGCCCTCGACGACCAGGTCGCGGACCCGGACGATGTTGTCGTGGGTGAGCCGGAGCAGGACGGAGCGCTCGCGGAGGAACCGCATCACCACGTCCGGGTCGTTCGCCAGCTCCTCCTTGAGGACCTTGATGGCGACGGTCTCACCGGGCTGCCCGGCGACGGCGGCCTCGGCCCCCGCGGTCTCCCGCTGGCGCGCACGCCAGACGGTGCCCGTGGCGCCGCGTCCGATCGGCTCCTCGAGCAGGTACTTGCTGCCTACCGGCCGCACGTCATGCGCTCCCTGCTGGTCGTGATCACTCGCACCGGCGCTCACGGCCGGTCCCGCCCACTGTAGTGCGATGGGGGCCGGTGGCGGCGGTCGTCCACAGGCCCGGAATCGTCTCGGTCCGGACACGGCCCGTGACGGGGGCCGGCGGGGGCTCCGCGGTGGGCGCCCCCGACGGGGCCACTTACCGGTCCAGGACGGGTCCCCGAAGAAAAGACGTGCAACCCGGTCGCATGGTTTCCGTCGAGGAGCGGTATCGGTCACAAAGGGGAGTCGAATGGGCCACTTTCCCGGGCAGAGGTGACCAATCAAGATCACTTGAGGGCGGCCGAGGGGCGCGCCCCGGGTGCCGGGTGCGAGGATGCACCCTGCTACAGCTACAGGCCGACGCGCTCGTGTGTGTGCGGTGGGGATGGCGCGGTGGGGGACCGTGAGGCGCATCGACCGCTGCCACGGGCGCCCGAGCGGAAGGGATCGCTGACGGCGATGCAGATCCGGCTGACCGTCGTAGACCCGCTGAACCCGCCCGCCGCGAGCCGTGACGTGCTGGTCACCGCCCCCGCCGGCACCCCGCTGGCGGCCGTGGCGGCGGACCTCGCCGCGGCGGTGTCCGGGGACGGCGGCGGCGCCCCCCTGCACGCCGGGGCGGAGCGGCTCGACCCGCAGCGCAGGGTGCTGGGCGAGCCTCCCCTGGTGGACGGCGCGGTGCTGTCGGTGGGCGCGCCCGCCGACCCGGAGGACCTCGGCGCGGAGGACGGCATCGGGCCGTCCGCGGTCGCCGAACTGCACGTGGTCGCGGGCCCCGACGCGGGCGGCGTCCACCTGCTGCACGGCGGCCGGATCCGCGTCGGCCGCTCCGCCGACGCCGAGATCCCGCTGGACGACCCGGACGTCTCCCGTCTGCACTGCGCGGTCACCGTGGCCCCGGACGGCTCGGTCACCGTGGCCGACCTCCGCTCCACCAACGGCACCCGCCTCGACGGCCGCGCGGTGGACGGCGACCCGGTCCCGCTGGCGCCGGGCGCGCTGCTGCGGGTCGGCGAGTCCACGCTCCGGCTCACGCTGCCCGCCTCCGTGGTCCCGGCGCCGGTGACCCCCGACGGGGAGGGGTGCCTGCGGCTGGCCGCGCCGGGCCCCGTCGGCGACGCCGGCCCCGGTGGTCCCACTGCCCTCGGCGGCCCCGGCGCCCCCAGTGGTCCCACCGGCACCGCCGAGGGCCCCGGCGACGCGGCTGTCGCCCGGTCCGCCGGGGGCCACCGGGCCGCGGAAGCGCCAGGCGCGGGCGACGGCACCGTCGGAACGGCCGCCGGTACCGCCGCCGGGGAGCCCGCCCGGCGCCGTGGCATAACGGCATGGGCCCGCCGCCGGCTCACCCCCGGCCGCACGACCGGCGCGCAGCCGGACGCCGCCTCCGCCGGGCCCACCGCGCACACCGACGGCTGGGCCGCCGTCACCCGCCGCCCCGACACCTGGCCGGACCCGGCGGAGCTGCTGCTCACCGCGCTCACCCCCGGCCCGCGCCTCTGGGAGCGCGCCCACGACCACCCCGAGGCGCTCACCGTCCGGCTGGGCACCGCGGACCGGCCGTCCCCCGACGGGGAGGGGCTGCTGCCCGCCGTCCCGGTGACCGCCGCGCTGCGGGAGGCGGGGTCGCTGGGTCTGGCCGGGCCCCGGCCGCGGCTGGCCGGGCTGGCCCGCGCGGTGCTGGCGCAGCTCGCCGCGCTGCACTCGCCGGACACCCTGGAGATCGTGCTGATCAGCGCCGACCGCTCCCGTGCGCCGGAGGAGCGGACCGCCGAGTGGGCCTGGCTGGGGCTGCTCCCCCAGGTACGCCCCACCCAGGGCCAGGACTGCCGGCTGCTGCTCGCCCACGACCGCGACCAGGCCGCCGCCCGCACCGACGAGCTGCTGCGCCGGGTCGCCGACACCACCGCCGCGCTCGGGCGCGACCCGGGCTCCGGCCCGGCGGCGCGCCCGGTCCGTTCCACGGTGCTGGTGGTCGACGGCGATCCCGGCGGCGCGGACGTGCGGGACGCGGTGTCCCGGCTGGCCCTCGCCGGTCCGCGGGCCGGCATCCATGTGCTGTGCCTCGCCGAGACCGCGCCGGCCTCACCCGCCTCCCCGGTGACCGACACCTACGAGGCGGCCTGCTCCCTGGTGCCCGCCTTCCGCGCCTGCGGGGCGGTGGCGCTGCTCAGCGGTGACGTCGCCACGGCGCTGCGGCTGCTGCGGATCGCCCCGGTGGCGGGTGTTCCGGCGCCGCGGTCGGGGCCGGGATCGACGGCCTTCGCAACGGCTCCGGTGCTGCCGCGGACCGCGCCGGTGGGGCACGGCACGGTGGGCACGGTCGACGCGGTGTCGCTGGAGTGGGCCGAGCGGTTCGCCCGCGCGCTGGCCCCGCTGCGGGTGGACGCGCCGCCGTCACCGGTGGCGGGGGTCCGCGGGCCGCAGGCCGGCCCGGCGGCGCCGCTGCCGGACTCGGCGCGGCTGCTGGACGAGCTGGGGCTGGCCCGCGCCACCCCGGCCTCGCTGCTGGCCCGCTGGGCCGACGCCGCGGACGACCCGGACCGCCCCGGTGGCCGCGCGGTGGCCGTTCTCGGCGCGGGACCGCACGGGCCGGTGGGCGTGGACCTCGCCGCGGAAGGGCCGCACCTGCTGGTCGAGGGCCCGCCCGGCAGCGGGCGCACGGAGCTGCTGCGGGCGGTGGCGGCTTCGCTGGCCTCCGCGGAACGGCCGGAGCGGCTGGCGCTGCTACTGGTCGACGGCTCCGGCTCAGCGCGGACGCAGGGGCTGGAGCCGTGTGCCGAGATCCCGCACGTGACCGGTCACCTCGTCGCCAACGACCCGCTGGTCATGCGGGAGTTCGCCCAGCGGCTGACCGCCGAGCTGAAGCGGCGGAGCGAGGTCCTGGGGGTGCTGGACTTCACGTCCTGGCACGCGGGGCGGGGGATGCCGACGCGGATCGTGCCGCAGCGGGGGTCCGCCGCCGCGGTGGCGGCGGGCGAGCGGGTGGCCATGCCGCGGCTGGTGGTCGTGGTCGACGACCTCGACGCACTGCTGCGTCCCGCGCTCGGCGCACCGGGGCGGCCCTCCGCCGGGTCCGTGGTGCGGGCGCTGGACGCGGTGGCACGGGAGGGTGACCGGCTGGGCGTCCACCTGGTCGCGGCGGCGGTCTCCGCGGAGGGGGCCGAGGCGGCGCGGCAGGCGGTGCGGGTCCTGCTCGACGAGGGCGCGCCGGTGGGCCGGGGGCGGTCGCTGTCCCCCGGCGGACCGGTCACGCCCTTCCAGGGCGGGCGGGTGACGGGGCGTATCCCCCGCACCTCGACCCTCCGTCCGACGGTCCAGCCCCTGGACTGGTCCCGCATGGGCGACCCGCCCACCCGCCGTCCGATCCGCGAACTGGGCAACGGCCCCACCGACCTCGCCCTGCTCACCAGCGCCCTCACCCGCGCCGCCGCCCAGCACACCGCCCCCACTGTCCCGTCCCCGGCGGCCCGCTGACCCACGGCGGACGGCCCCCGGGGCCCGCGCCCGGCCCACGCACCGAACCTGGGCCGGCCCCCCGGGCCAGGCCGGCCCCGGCTCGCGGGCGCCCCTCATCCGGGCGGCTCGGCACCGGCCCGGTGGCCCGGTTCAGCGCACCCCCGGCGCACAGGCGGCCCCGCTCGCGGACGGCCCGCCACCGGTCGGCCTCGGCAGGGGCCCGGCGGCCGGGTTCAGCAGGCCCAAGCCCAGATCCAGGGCAAGGCCCGCTCGCGGACGCCCCGACCCACCGGCGGCCCCGTTCACAGGCGGCCCGCCACCGGTCGGCCTCCGCGGTGGCCCGGTGGCCCGGTGGCCGGGTTCAGGCAGGTCCAGGGCAAGCGCCGCTCGCGGGCGGCGCCACTACCGGTCGGCCTCGGCAGGGGCTCGGTGGTCCGGCGCATGGCAGCCCCAGGTTCAAGGCAGCCCCAGGTTCAAGGCAGCCCCGGCCCACCGGCGGCTACCGCTCGCGGACGGCACCACCAGCGGTCGGCCTCCGCGGTGGCCCGGTGGCCGGGTTCAGGCAGGCGCAAGCCCAGATCCAGGGCAAGGCCCGCTCGCGGGCGCCCCGGCCCACCGGCGGTCGCCGCTCGCGGGCGGCGCCACTACCGGTCGGCCTCGGCACCGGCCCGGCGGCCCGGCGCATGGCAGCCCCAGGTTCAAGGCGGCCCCGGCCCACCGGCGGCTACCGCTCGCGGACGGCACCACCAGCGGTCGGCCTCCGCCGTGGCCCGGTGGCCAGGTTCAGGCAGGCCCAAGCCCCGGTCCAGGACAAGCCCCGCTCGCGGACGCCCCGACCCACCGGCGGTCGCCGCTCGCGGGCGGCGCCACTACCGGTCGGCCTCGGCAGGGGCCCGGTGGCCCGGCGCAGAGCAACCGCCCCGGGTTCGAGGCGGCCCCGGCTCACAGGCGGCTCCGCGCGGGCGGCTCCGCTAGCGGTCGGGGTCGGTGGTGGCCCGGTGGCCCGGCTCGGGGCCCAGGCGCGGGGCCGGCTTGGCCCGCTCGTTCTCCGCGGACGCCCGGAACGCGGCGCGCCAGGACTCGACGAGCGCGCTGCCGCTCGCGTCCAGGGCCGCGGCCGTGTTGCCGCCGGGCACGGCGACGCGGTCCACGACGTCGTCCAGGCGCGCGCCGCCCTCGAGCAGCCGGCTGAGGGCGTGCAGGCTCTGCGTGACGAGTCGTTCCGCCAGGTCGTCGGGAAGCGGGGCGCCGCCCTCCCGCTGCGCGGCGACCATCGCCCGGGCCGCCCCGGCCAGCAGGGCCGGACCGCAGGACGCGAGGTCGGTCGCCGTCCTCCCCTGGCCCTCCTCGATCACGTACGGCTCCGAGAACGCCCGCAGCAGGCCGAGCAGTTCCTCGGTGCCCCGGTCGGTCAGGCGCGGACCGGGCACCAGGAGGGTCGCGCCGGCACCGATCTCGTTGCCCACGCTCGGGACGAGTTTGGCGACGGGCCCCTGCACGGCTTCCGCGAGCGTCCGCAGCGGCAGGCCGTTGTTGACGGTGATCACCAGGTGCCGTTCGGTGAGCCGGGGCCGCAGGGTGCCGAGGACCTCCGGAAGGTCCGCGTTGCGGACGCACAGGACGAGCAGGCGGGCGTGGCCGGCCAGTTCCGGCAGGGGGACCACCGTCGCCCCGGGCACCGTCTCGCGGAGACGGTCGGCGCCGGCCGGGGACCGCACCGACGCGTACACCCGACCGGGCCCGACCGCCATGCCGAAACCCGAGGCCAGGGTGAGCCCCATCCGCCCCAGACCCACTACGCCCACCGCGCCGTACTCGCTCATACCGGCAGCATCTCAGCCCCCTCCCGGTCCCGCCCGCCCCGGCCCGGCCACGGCTGGTCCCGGGAAAGGTCACGGCGGGACAACGATCGGGGGCCGCGCCCGGCCGCCGGGCGACCGGAGCCCCTCAACGGGCGTAGACCGCCCACCTGTTGGGAATGCGCTTGGCGCAAACGCGTCCACCGACACGTTCAAGGACGAACGAAGAACGGGGCAACGATGCGCATACGCAAGGCGCTGGCCACTTCCCGGGTCCCCACCGCCCTGGTGGCCACCACCCTCGCACTCGCCCTCACCGCGTGCGGCGGTGACGGGGACGGCGAGAAGAAGACGGACGAGGGCGGCGGCACCGGCGCCGCCGGGCAGACCGTGAAGCTGCCGAAGCTGGACGGGCAGACCCTGGAGGTCGCCGCCGTCTGGACGGGCACGGAGCAGGAGAACTTCAAGAAGGTCCTCGCCGAGTTCGAGAAGCGGACCGGCGCCAAGGTCACCTTCGTTCCCGCCCAGGACCCGATCATCAACTTCCTCGGATCCAAGATCGCCGGTGGCTCCCCGCCGGACGTGGCGATGCTGCCGCAGGTGGGCGCGATCCACCAGGCCGTGGAGAAGGGCTGGGCCAAGCCCCTCGGCGCGGACGCCCAGGCGCAGCTCGCCAAGAACTACAGCAAGGGCTGGCAGGACCTCGGCACCGTCGACGGCAAGCAGTACGGCGTCTACTACAAGGCCGCCAACAAGTCCCTGATCTGGTACAACGCCCAGGTCTTCGAGAACGCCGGGGCGAGCGAGCCCAAGAGCTGGGACGAGCTGCTGACCACCGCGCAGACCGTCTACGACTCCGGCGTCACGCCCTTCTCGGTCGGCGGCGCGGACGGCTGGACGCTCACCGACTGGTTCGAGAACGTCTACCTCTCCCAGGCGGGCCCCGAGAAGTACGACCAGCTCGCCGCGCACGAGATCCCCTGGACCGACCCCTCGGTCAAGGACGCGCTGACCACCCTGGCGCAGGTGTGGGGCAAGGCCGACTACGTGGCGGGCGGCGCCGACGGCGCGCTGCAGACGGAGTTCCCGGCCTCGGTGACCCAGACCTTCACCGGCGGCGACCAGCCCAAGGCCGGCATGGTCTACGAGGGCGACTTCGTGCAGGTCAACATCGGCGAGACCGAGGCGGAGGTCGGCACCGACGCCAAGGTGTTCCCGTTCCCGGCGGTGGGCGACATCGCGCCGGTGGTCTCCGGCGGCGACGCCGCGGTGATCCTCGAGGACTCGCAGGCCTCACAGGCCCTGGCCACCTTCCTGGCCTCCCCGGACGCCGCCGGCATCCAGGCGAAGCTGGGCGGCTACCTCTCGCCGAACAAGGCGGTGGACTCGTCCGCCTACCCCAACGAGGTCCAGCGGAAGATGGCCGAGGCGCTGGTGGAGGCCGGTGACGACTTCCGGTTCGACATGTCCGACCAGGCGCCGCAGGCGTTCGGCGGCACGCCCGGCAAGGGCGAGTGGAAGATCCTCCAGGACTTCCTGAAGAACCCGAAGGACGTCGAGGGCGCCCAGGAGAAGCTCGAGGCCGAGGCGGCCAAGGCCTACGGGGACTGAGGCCCGATGGAACCGGCCGTGACGAAGGAAGAAGGGGGTACCCCGGCGGCCAGGCCCGCCGGGGGCGCCCCCGCCGAGCGGTCCCCGCGCGGCCGGGCGTCCCGCAGACGGACGTCCGCGCTGCCCTTCCTGTTCCTGCTGCCCGCCCTGGTGCTGCTCGGCGCGCTGGTGCTGTACCCCATCGGGTACTCGCTGCTGCGCAGCCTGTTCGACCGCACCGGCGAGGACTTCGTCGGCTTCGACAACTACGCCGAGCTCTTCACCGACGACGGCATCCTGACGGCGCTGACCAACAACCTGATCTGGGTCGTGGTCGCCCCGGCCGTCGCCACCGCGCTCGGTCTGGTCTTCGCGGTCCTCACCGAACGGGTGCGCTGGGGAACGGCGTTCAAACTGGTCGTCTTCATGCCGATGGCGATCTCCATGCTGGCGGCGGGCATCATCTTCCGCCTGGTCTACGACCAGGACCCGGACAAGGGCATCGCCAACGCGGTCTGGGTGGGGGTGCACGACACCTTCGCCGAGTCGTCCGCCTTCCCCAAGGCGCACCCGGGCCGCGAGTCGCCCCTGGAGCCGTCCGGCGGCGGATCGTTCACCACCACCGACCCGGTGCGGGCGGGCACGCCGGTGTCGCTCCCCCTGGTGGGCGTCGCACCCGACGTGATGCCCGAGGAGGCCGCCCCGGCCCGCCCGGCCACCGCGGACCCGGCGCGGATCACCGGAGTGACCTGGCAGGACTTCACCCGTGGCAAGGGCGTGGGCACACTCAACGAGCCCGACGCCACCGAGGTCGGCTATCCGGGCATGCGGATCGAGGCGGTCAAGGACGGCAAGGTCGTGGAGAGGGCCACGGCGGCCGCCGACGGCTCGTTCAGCCTGTCGTCCGAGGCCGACGGCGCGCTGCTGCGGCTGCCCGCGGAGAACTTCCGCCAGCCCTACAACGGGCTGGAGTGGCTCGGCCCGTCCCTCGTCACCCCGGCGGTCATCGGGGCGTACGTGTGGATGTGGGCCGGGTTCGCGATGGTGCTGATCGCCGCGGGCCTGGCGGGCGTGCCGCGGGAGCTGCTGGAGGCGGCCCGGGTGGACGGGGCGACCGAGTGGCAGGTGTTCCGCCGGATCACCGTGCCGCTGCTCGCACCGGTGCTGGGCGTGGTGCTGGTCACGTTGATGATCAACGTACTGAAGATCTTCGACCTGGTCTTCATCATCCCGCCGGGCTCGGCCCAGGACGACGC
The DNA here is from genome assembly GCF_008974245.1 of Streptomyces abyssomicinicus. Lineage (GTDB taxonomy): Bacteria > Actinomycetota > Actinomycetes > Streptomycetales > Streptomycetaceae > Streptomyces > Streptomyces abyssomicinicus. The sequence goes on from NZ_BBZI01000013.1 coordinate 259,722, forward strand.
CAACGTGCTTGCCCTGGAGCTCTACCGGAAGGGCTTCGCCGAGGACCAGCCGGGGGTCGCCAGCGCCATCTCGGTCTTCCTGCTGCTGCTCGTCGTCCCGGTGATGTGGTTCAACGTCCGGCGGATCAGGCAGGAGGGCCGACAGCGATGACGTCGACGGCGACAACCCCGGCGGCGACCCCGGCACCGGCCCCGGCCGCGGGGCGCGCCAGGCCCTCCCTCGCCTCCCGGCTGGTCTCCGGGCTGGGCGGCACGCTGGTCCGGCTGTTCCTGGTGGTGGTCGGCCTGTTCTGGCTGGTTCCCACCATCGGCCTGCTGCTCTCCTCGCTGCGCTCGCCGCAGGACATGGCGGAGAGCGGCTGGTGGACCGTCCTCACCGAGCCCTCGCGGCTGACCTTCGAGTCGTACGCCAACCTGCTGGGCAACGGCGACATCACCGGTTCGCTGCTCAACACCCTGCTGATCACCGTGCCGGCCACCCTGCTGGTGGTGCTGATCGGGGCGCTCGCCGGGTACGCGTTCGCCTGGATGGAGTTCCCGGGGCGGGACTGGTGGTTCCTGGGCGTGGTCGGCCTGATCGTGGTGCCGGTCCAGGTGGCGCTGCTGCCGATCGCCGAACTCTTCGGCGACCTCGGGCTCTTCGGGTCGATCGCGGGCGTGGTGCTGTTCCACACCGGGTTCGGCCTGCCCTTCGCGGTGTTCCTGCTGCGGAACTTCTTCGCGGAGATTCCGCGCGAACTGCTGGAGGCCGCCCGGCTGGACGGGGCGGGCGAACTGCGGCTGTTCACCCGGGTGGTGCTGCCGCTGGGCGGTCCGGCGGTGGCGAGCCTGGGCATCTTCCAGTTCCTGTGGGTGTGGAACGACATGCTGGTGGCGCTGGTCTTCGCCGACTCCGGCAGCCAGCCGATCACGGTCGCGCTGCAGACCCAGGTGCGGCAGTTCGGCAACAACATCGACGTGCTGGCGCCGGGCGCCTTCCTGTCCATGGCGATCCCGCTGGCGGTGTTCTTCGCCTTCCAGCGCCAGTTCGTCTCCGGTGTGATGGCGGGCGCCGTCAAGTAGCCCGTCAAGTAGTAGTCCGTCAAGTGGTCCGTCGCGCGGCTCGTCACGTGGCCCGTCACGCGGCGGCCGTACACCGAGCAACGATCACGCACATCACTCGATCGGAAGCGTCCGTCATGCGGGCGAATCCGTTCACCTGAAGGGGCGGTCCGGTCAACGGGCCGCCCCGACACGCGTGCGGCGTGGCCACTCGGCAGGGCGGCGGAGCGTATCCATGTCACACCTTCGGATGTCTCCGCTCCGGCCGACCGCCCCCGTCACCCCCTGGATGTGCCGTTGCCCAGGTTCAGTGTCATCGTGCCCGCGTACCGGGTCCAGGCCTACCTCCACTCCTGCCTGGAGTCGGTGCTCGGGCAGTCGTACGCGGACCTGGAGCTGATCGCGGTCGACGACGGCTCCCCGGACCGGTGCGGGGCGATCATCGAGGAGTTCGCCGCCCGCGACCCCCGCGTCCGCGCCGTCCACCTGGACCGCAACACCGGCCTGGGGCCCGCCCGCAACGCCGGCATGGAGCAGGCGTCCGGCGACTACCTGATCTTCCTCGACGGCGACGACACCCTCACCCCGCACGCCCTGCGGGCCGTCGCCGAACGGCTGGAGCGCACCGGCGACCCGGACGTCCTGGTCTACGACTACGCCCGCCTCCACCTGGACGGCGGCATCGTCCGCAACCGGCTCGCCGCCGAACTCGGCGAGGAGGGCCCCGCGCCGTTCCGGCTGGACGACCGGCCCGGGCTGCTCAACCTGCTCATGGTCGTCTGGAACAAGGCCTACCGGCGCGCCTTCCTGGAACGGGAGGACCTCCGCTTCCCGCCCGGCTGCTACGAGGACATCCCCTTCACCTACCCGGCCCTGCTGGCCGCCGGTTCGCTGGCCACCCTCGACCGGGTCTGCCTCCACTACCGGCAGCGGCGCCTGGGCAACATCCTCGGCACCCCCGGGCGGCAGCACTTCGACGTGTTCGCCCAGTACGACCGCGTCTTCGCCTTCCTCGACGCCCGCCCCGCCCTGGCCCACTGGCGGGGGCCCCTCTTCCAGCGCATGACGGACCACTGCTTCACCGTCCTGAGCCGCGCCGACCGTCTGCCGCCCGGCAGCCACCGGGAGTTCCTGCGCCGCGCCCGCGCCCAGCACCTGCGGCGCCGCGTGCCCGGGCTGCGCCCCGCCACCTGGCGGGAGAGCGCCCGTCACCTGGTGATCCGCAGCGGCAGCCCCCGGCTCTGGCGGCTCCTGCGCCTCACCCTCGTCGCCTCCCGCCGCACCGCGCACCTGGCCCGCGCCGCCGCCCGCGCCGCCCGCGCGGCACTGCTGCGCCTGCACTACGCCACGCAGCGGCTCCTCCCCCCGCGGGACCTGGCCCTGTTCACCGCGGGGGGCGGCACGGCGGCCCACGGCGGCGACCCGGGGGCGCTGGAGACCGCGTTCCGGGTGTGGGCGCCACGGACCCGCACCGCCTGGGCCGCGCCGCGCGCGCTGGCCGGGACCGTGCCGCCGGACACCCTCCACCTCACTCCCGGCGGCCTCGCCTGGTGGACCGCGCTGGCCCGGGCCCGTTACCTGGTCACCGACACCGGCTTCGGCACACCGGTGCGCACCCGGCGCGGCCAGATCCTGCTGCGCACCGCCGACGGCCTCCCGCTCACCCGCGCCGGGCTGGACGCGGCCCGGCCCGACGTCCCCGCCGTCCTCGCCGACGCCGACAGCTGGGACCTGTGCCTGTCCGGCGACGCGCACACCACGCTGGTCCACGAACGCGGCTACCCCGGCCGGTACACCATCCTGGAGTTCGGCCGCCCCCGCACCGACGTCTACCAGCGGGCCACCCCGGAGGACGTCCGCCGGGCCCGCGCCCTGCTGGGCGTTCCGCACGGCCGCACGGCGGTGCTCTACGCCCCCGCGCGGCGGCCCGCCCCGGCGCCGACGCTGGACGTGGAGGAACTGGCGCGACGGCTGGGCGAGCACTTCGTCCTGCTGACCACCGTCCCCGACCCGGGGACCTACCCGGCCGGGCGGGTGATCGACGTCTGCGCCACGGCGGCGCCGCAGACAGCCCTCTGCCTGGCGGCGGACGTCCTGGTCACCGACGGCTCGCCGCTGGTCGCCGACTTCGCCGCACTGGACCGGCCGGTGGTCGCCTGGGGCCCGGACCGCGCGGCCCTGGACGCCGCAGGCGGCCTGTACCCCGTCGAGGTGCCGGGCCCGGTGGCCGCGGACCGGGCGGCGCTGGCCCGGCTGCTGGCCACCGGCGCCTGCGACGGACCCGCCTTCGCCGAACTGCGCGCCGCCTTCCGCGAGCGCCACTGCCCCTACGACGACGGGCGGGTCGCCGAACGGGTCGTGCGGCGGGTGGTCCTCGGCGAGAGATCCGGGCTCCCCGCGGTGACCCCGCCCGCCGCCCGCCGCCCGGTCCCCTCCGCCGTGCCGGTCGTCGCGTCCGCCCCCGGCCCGGCCGCGCTGCCCGCCGCGCGGTCCACCGCCGGATACGGCCTGGCGGAACAGCGCTGAGGGAGCCTCACCGATGCCCACGTCACGTCCGACCCCGACCCGCCCGTCCACCTGGCGCCCGCCTGGCCGCCCGCCGGGGCCGCACCGCGGCCGCTGACCCGCCGCGCCGCACCGCGCCGCACGGCACCGCGCCGCTTCCGCAGCGCCCACCGCGTCCGCAGCGCCCGCCGCACCCACCGCACCCACCGCACCCACCGCACCCACCGCGAGAAGACGCCCGCCCGCGAACCCCCGGGAAGCCGCCCGGGACCATCCGAGACCAGGAGGCGCACGAACCATGCCCCGGTTCTCCGTCGTGATCCCCACCCACGGCACCGCCCACCGCCTGGCGGACGCCCTGGACAGCGTCCTCACCCAGTCGCGCCGCGACCTGGAGGCGATCGTGGTCCTGGACGGCCCGGACGCCCCCGCCGCCGACGTCCTCGCCGGCCGCCACGGCCAGGACCCGCGCGTCCGCCGCGTCACCTCGCCGCCCGCCGCCGGACTCGGCGCGGCCCGCAACGCCGGGACGGCCGCGGCCCGCGGGGAGTACCTGCTGTTCCTCGACGGCGACGACACCCTCACCCCCGGCGCCCTGGCCGCGGTCGACGCCCGGCTCGCCGCCACCGGCGACCCCGACGTGCTGGTCCTCGGCCACGAACGCGTCCCCTGGTGGACCCCGGCCCGCCCTCCCGCTCCAGGCGGGCAACCGCCCGAACGGTCCGCGCCCGACGGGCCGTTCCACCCCGCCGAGGTCCCGCACCTCACCGGCGTGCGGCTGCCCGCCTGGAGCGCGGCCTGCCGCCGCGACTTCCTCGCACGGCACCGCCTCCGCTTCGCGCCCGGCCGGTACACCGACCTCTCCTGGACCCCGGCCGCGCTGCTGGCCGCCGACCGGGCCGCCGTGCTGAACCGCACCGTCGTCTCCCACCGGGTGCGCCGCCAGGGCAGCCGCCTCCACGAGCCCGGGGCGCACCACCTGGACCTGCTGGACCGTGCCGAGGAACTGCTGCGCCGCGCGGCCGGTCTGCCCGCCGCCCGGACGGGACCCCTCTTCGCCGACGTGATCGCGCTGGTCCTGCGGACCGCCGCAGACCCGCGCCGCCTGCCGTCGGCCCACCGCCGCGCCTTCTTCCGCCGCGCCTCCCGCCTGTACCGCCGGCACCGCCCCGCCGGGTTCCGCCCGCCCCGCGGCAGCCTGGGCGTGCAGCACCGGCTGCTCGCCGCCGGCAACCACACCGCGTTCCGGCTGCTGCGCGCCGGCCGCCGGGCCGCCGGCCGCCTCCGGGCGCTCGCGGCCCCGCCCCGCCGGCTGCGCGGGCTGCGCACCCGCCTGTACTACCGCCGCCGCCTGCGCCGCCCGCTGGACCCGGGCCTCGCGGTGTACTGCGCCTACTGGGGCCGCGGCTACGCCTGCAACCCGGCGGCGATCCACGCCAAGGCCCGCGAACTCGCCCCGCACCTGCGGGGGGTCTTCCTGGTGGAGCGGGACGCCGTCCGCACGCTGCCGCCGGGCGTGGAGCACGCGGTGACCGGCACCCGGAAGTACTGGGACCTGCTGGCCCGCGCCACCTACCTGGTCTCCAACGCCAATCTCCCCGACGCCGTCGTCAAGCGCCCCGGCACCGTCCACCTCCAGACCCAGCACGGCACGCCGCTGAAGCGGATGGGGCTCGACCAGGCCGCCCACCCGGTGGTGGCCGCCGCCACCGGCAGTTTCACCAAGCTGCTGGCCCGGGTCTCCCGCTGGGACCACAACCTCTCCTCCAACCCGCACTCCACCGAAACCTGGGAGCGCGTCTTCCCCGGCGGGCACGGGACGCTGGAGTACGGCTACCCCCGCAACGACGTGTACTGCACGGCCACCGCGCACGACGTGGCGCGGATCCGCCGCGAACTGGGCGTCCCCGAGGGCGCCACCGCCGTGCTCCACGCCCCCACCCACCGCGACCACGCCCAGGGGTTCGACCCCGCCGGGGTCGACCCGGTACGGCTGGCCGAGGCGGCCGGGGAGGACGCGGTGGTGCTGCTGCGCGCCCACTACTTCCACGACCGGGCCGGCGGCGAACGCGCCGCCGCCTCCCCGCTGGTGATCGACGTGACCTCCCACCGCTCGGCGGAGGAGGTGTGCCTGGCGGCGGACGTGCTGGTCACCGACTACTCCTCCATCATGTTCGACTACGCCGTCCTCGACCGCCCGATCGTGGTCCACGCCCCCGACCGGGACGTCTACGGCGCCACCCGGGGCTTCACCTTCGACCTCTTCGCCGAGCCCCCCGGGCCCGTCTCCCGCACCGCCGACGGTCTCTACCGCCTCCTCGCCGAAGGCGCCCACGCCACCGCGGAGTCCGCCCGCCTGCGTGCCGCGTTCCGCCGCCGCTTCTGCCCCTGGGACGACGGGCACGCCGCGGAACGGGTCGTCCGCCGCGTCCTCCTGGGCGAGCCCCCCGAAGCCCTCCCCCCGGTCGTCCCCCTCGACGCCCGCACCCCGGCCCCCTCCGCCGCCCCGCCACCACCGCCCGCGGGCCCCTCCGCGGACCCGCACGTCCCCGCGGGCCGTTGCGCGCCCGCCGCCGCGCCCACCGGGGGGCATGAGGCGGCGGTGCCCCCTCCCGCGGCACCGGACCCCGCCACCGACCGCCCGGTGAGGAGCTGAACCCCGTGCCCCGCTTCACCGTCATCGTCCCCGCCCACCGCGTACAGGGCTTCCTGCGCCAGTGCCTCGACTCGGTCCTCGGCCAGTCGTTCACCGACTGGGAACTGATCGCCGTGGACGACCGCTCCCCCGACCGCAGCGGTGAGATCCTCGACTCCTACGCCGCCCGCGACCCGCGGATCACGGTGCTGCACCTGCCGGAGAACGCCGGCCTCGGCCGCGCCCGCAACGCCGCGCTCCCCCATGCCACCGGCGACCACCTCCTCTTCCTGGACAGCGACGACACCCTCACCCCCGGCGCCCTCCGGGCGATCGCCGACCGCCTCGACGAGACCGGCGACCCGGACGTCCTCGTCTTCGACTACGTCCGCGCCCACTGGTGGGGCGGCGTCCGCCGCAACGCACTGGCCCACGTGCTGGCGCGGACCCGCGCGGTCCCGGGCGGCGCCTTCACCGCGGCCGAACACCCGGAGATCCTCGAACTGCTGATGGTGGTCTGGAACAAGGCCTACCGCCGCGAGTTCGTCGAGCGGCACGGCTTCCGCTTCCCTCCCGGCTACTACGAGGACACCCCCTGGACCTTCCCGGTCCTGCTGACCGCCGCGCGGATCGCCTCCCTCGACCGCGTCTGCCTCAACTACCGCCAGCGGCCGACCGGTTCGATCCTCTCGACCACCAGCCGCAAGCACTTCGACCTGCACGAGCAGTACCGCCGGGTCTTCGCGTTCCTCGACGAGCGCCCCGAACTCGCCCATTGGAAGCCGTACCTGCACCGCAAGGCGGGCGAGCACTGCCTGGACGTGCTGGGCAAACCGGACCGCCTCCCGCCCTCCGCCAAGGGCGAGTTCTTCCGCGCGACCGCCCGGCTCCTGCGCGAGCACCGGCCGCCGGGCGCCTGGACGGACGCCGCTCCGCGGGTGCTGCGACTGCCCTACGCCGCCTACCTGCTGGGCCGGAAGGCGAGTGCCGCCCGCCACCGGGCCGGCGCGGCGGCCGCCCGCCTCCGCGCCGTCGCCGCCCGACGCGGCGACCGGATCCGGCAGTTCGCGCACCGGCGCCGCGCCCTGGACGGCGAACTCGCCCTGTACTCGGCGTTCCACCACCGCGGCGTGCTCGGCGACCCGGCGGCGATCCACCGGGCGGCGCTCGAATACGCCCCGCACATCCGCGGGGTGTGGGTGGTACGCCCGGAGCACGCCGGCCAGGTCCCCGAGGGCGTCGAGCACGTGGCCCCCGGCTCACCCCGCCACCTGGCGCTCCAGGCCCGCGCCACCTGGTTCGTCAACGACGTCAACTGGCCCTGGATGCCGGTGAAGCGACCCGGCAGCGTGCACATCCACACCCACCGGGGCACCCCGCTGAGGTACCAGGGCGCCGACCTGCTGACCAAGCCCGGCGCCCGCCGGGGGCTGGACGTGCCGCGGATGCTGCGGCGGGCCGACCGGTGGGACCACAGCCTGGTCGCCAACCGGCACTCCGAGCGGGTCTGGGACCGCGCCTTCCCCTGCCACTTCACCTCCCGGCGCACCGGCAGCCCCCGCAACGACGTGCTGGTGCGCGGCGACACGGCCCGCGGCGCGGCCGCCCGGGCCCGCCTGGGCATCCCCGCCGGGCACACCGTGGTGCTGTACGCACCGGCCCGCCGCGACCACACGCGCGGCGGCCACGTGGAGCCGTTCGACCCGGCGCGTTTCGCCGCCGACCTCGGCCCCGGGCGGACTCTGGTGGTCCGCCTCCACCCCTCGCTCGCCGACGGCCCCGCCCGCGGCCTCGGCCTCGCCGAACTGCACCGGCGGGGCGTCCTCGTCGACGCGACCGACGAACCCCATGTGGAGGATCTGATGCTCGCCTCCGACGTCCTGGTCACCGACCACTCGTCGCTGATGTTCGACTACGCCAACCTCGACCGGCCGATCGTGGTGCACGCCGACGACCTGCCCGCGGTCGCGGCGAGCCGCGGCCTCTACCTCGACATCACCGCCGAACCGCCCGGGCATGTGACGCGCGCCTACGAGGAGTTGGCCGCGCTGTTCGCCTCGGACACCTGGCGGGACGAGGAGTCGGCGCGGCTGCGCGCACGGTTCCGCGCCGTCTACAACGAGTTCGACGACGGCCGGGCCGCCGAGCGGGTGGTGCGCACCCTGATGCTCGGCGAGCCGATGCCCGCCGCGACCGGCGGGTCCGGCCCCGCCGGCACCACGGCCGCACTGCCCGCCCCGGCCACCGGCCGCGACGACCTCCAGCGGCTGTCATGAGCGCCGCCCCGCTCAGGACCCCGGCGAACACCACGCCGGAAAACCCGCCGACGACGCCGACGACCCGCCCGGCGAACGGACCGAGGACCACGCCGAAGGACATGCCGAAGACCATGCCGAAGACCTCGCTGCGCGCGGCCCTGCGTCCGCGCCGGACCGGGGGCTGGGTGCTGCTGCTGGCCGCCGTCTTCTCCGTCCTCCAGCTCGCCAACGTCAGCGGCCGGGACACCCCCGACACCAAGAACTACCTGTCGTACACGCTCAGCCTGCTCGGCCAGGACAAGCGGGAGGCGGCGGGCATCACCATCGAGTACGCCTGCGCCGGCCAGGCCTCCGTCGCCCGCCGCGCCCAGAGCGTCGACGTGGAACGCTTCCACCGCGCCTCGCCCTCCAAGGACGTCACCGCCACCTGCCGCTCCGACCACTGGAAGGCCGTCGGCGAACGGCTGAAGGCCGGGCAGACCGCCGGGCACACCACGCCCTTCATGTCGGAGCGCTTCCAGCGCATCTTCGAGGTCCGTCCCGGCTACCCGGCCTTCCTGGTCCCCTTCGTCGCCCTGCTCGGCGTCAAGTGGGGCCTGTGGGCGGCCGGCGTCACCATCACCGCCTCGTGCGGGGTGCTCGCCTTCCTGGTGCTGCGCACCCTGCGGGTCCGGCGCGCCCTGGCGCTCACCGGCCAGGCGCTGTTCCACGTACTCCCCTGCGGTGCGACGGCGATGCGGCCGATGACCGAGGGGCTGCTGCTCCTGTTCACCCTGACCGCCCTGTGGGGCTGCGCCCTGGTGCTGCGCGGGCGCGGCTGGCCGGGGACGGTGCTGGTCTCCCTGTCGCTGGCCGCGCTGTTCACCGTCAAGCACTCGCAGGCCCTGTTCCTCGGGCTGTGCCTGGCCGCGGCGGGCCTGGCCGTCGCCCTGCGCCGGCTGCGGAGCCGACGCCCGATGGGACGCGGGGTGGTCGCGGTGGTGGCGGCCTCCGCCTACGGGGCGCTCGCCACCGTGGTGGCCGCCTGGGCGCTGGACCACCCGTCCACGACCGACAGCGTGCAGGACCTGCTCACCGACCACTTCCAGCGGCCCGACCGCGCCGACCCGTGGCGGGAGTTCCTGCACCTGGAGCTGAACTTCTGGGTCGAGTGGACCCGCCGCCAACTGTGGGAGCCGCTGTTCGCCGCGGCGCTGGCCGCGGGCGCGTGGGGCGCGCTGCGGCGTCGTCCGGCGTTCGGCGTCTTCCTGCTCGCCGCGGCCGCGACGGGGATGCTGACCCAGGCGGCGCACCCCGACATCACCATCTGGGGCGGCCGGCTGTTCGTGCTGGCCTGGCTGCTGCCGGTGGTCGGCCTCCCGCTGCTCCTGGAGTGCCTCACGACCCGCCAGGGGCCCTTCACGCCCGTCAGCGTCCCGCTCCGCTTCCCCGTCCCGGCCACCACCGTGGAGCGTCTCCCGGTCACCCCGTCCCCCCGCCGCGCCCCGGCCGGCCCGGCGGACTTCGCCGACCTCGCGGACGGCGCCGACGCCACGCCCGTCGAGAACGCCACCGGAGCCGCCGGCGTCCCCGGCCCCGCCCCGGCCGCCGCCCCACCCGGCCCCCGCGCCCCGCGACCCGCCGGACCGCACGCGGAGGGCCGGGCCGGCCGGAAGGGGACCGGGCTCCCGCCGCGCCGCACGGCCTCCGCCCGTGCCCTCACCGCGGCGCCCCACCACCCCCCGGCCCACCTCGCGCCCCTCGCCGTGACCGACGGCACCGCCCACCCGGGCCCCGCGGCGCCCCGACAGCCCCCGGCCCAGCCGCAGCCCCAGGCCAAGACCCAGCCGCAGCCGCAGCCGGAGGCCCAACCCCAACCCCAGCCCCAGCCGGAGGCCGACGCACGGCCCCGGCCACAACCCGAGCAGTCACCGGCGCAGGACCCCGGGGGCCCGGCGACGTGACGGTCACCCCCACCCGGACACGCACGGCGGCGGCGCAGGGCTCCACGGCCCTGCGCCGCTTCCGCCCGTGGTACCCGTCCCCCTACCTGCTGGCCGGCGGCCTCGCCTGGACGGTGCTCACCCTGGCCTCCTGGCGCGTGCCGATGTGCTGCGACTTCGGCCAGCACGCCGCCGTCGTGGAGCGGCTGCGCGAGGCACTGCTGCACCCCCGCCACCCACTGGCCGACCTGCCGGGCGACGGCAACCCGTACTACTCCCCCTACGCGCTGGCCCAGGGCGCCTTCGCCCGCCTCACCGGCCTGAACGGCATCGAGACCGTCCGCCTGGCCACGCCGTTCAACCTCGCCGTGCTGCTCACCGGCCTGGCCCGCCTGGTCCGCGCCCTCACCCCCCGCCCGTGGGCGCCGGTGTGGGCGCTCGCCGCGGTCACCCTCCTGTGGGGCACCGAACGCGCCTGGTGGAGCGGGTTCCTCAACCTCTTCTCGATGACGGGGAACCTCGGCTACCCCTCCGCCTTCGCCCTCGGCGCCACCCTGTGGGCCTGGGCCCTCACCGCCGACCGGGTCCGCGCCGCCGACGGGCGGGGCGCCCGCCCGGTCCGCTTCGTCGGCCCCGGCGGCCTGCCCGGCCTCCCCGGTTACACCGCGCTGGGCGCCCTGTACGGGCTGATCCTGCTCACCCACCCCGTCACCTTCGTGGCCGCCGCGCTCGGCGCCGTGGCCTTCGTCGTCGCGCTCGGGCACGGCCGCCCGGGCCCAGCGCTGCTCGCCCGCTGGGCCCTCACCGCGGCCACCGCGCTCGCCGTCGCCCTCGCCTGGCCGTACGCCGACGTGCTCGCCCTCGCCGGGGACCCCAGCCTCGACGCGATGCACCGCCAGCTCTACGACCGCCTGCCGCAGCGCTTCTGGCTGGCCGTCGTCCTCGGGCTCCCCGCCCTCTGCGTCCGCGCCCACCGGGCCGGCCGCCCCTGGCGCGACCCGCTGGTCCTGCTGTTCGCCCTGGACTGCGCGGCCCTCGCGTACGGCTGGTTCAGCGGCCACTGGACCTACGCCCGTCTACTCGGCCCGTCCCTGCTGCCCCTCCAGCTGGCCCTGGCCGTGGAACTGGCCGCGCCCCGCCCGTGGCCCCGGTGGCGCGCGGCCCTGGGTACCGCGGCGGCGGCCGGCGCGGTGTGCGGGCTGCTCACCGTGCACGCGGGCGCCCTGGTCCCCTCGGACCGCTTCGGCCAGCCACCGCACTGGCCGTCGTACGACTGGGCGGCCCGGCACATCGGCCGCGGCGAACCGGTGCTCAGCGACGGCTACTTCGCACCCCGCCTGCTCCCCGGCTACGGCGCCGACCTGGTCGCGCCGCCCTGGCCGGACCCGGCGCTGGGCGAGGCGGAACGCGGACGGCGGCTGGCGGCCACCGCCCGCTACCTGGACCCGGCCACCGGGCGGGCCGGCCGGGAGGCGATCGCCCGCCGGTACCACGTCCGCTGGGTGCTGCTGACCCGCTGGAAGAGGACGCCCGAGGAGGCCGTGGTGGTGGCGTGGAGCCGGGAGACGGGCGAGGTGCTCGCCCGGGTCGGGCGGTGACGCCGTGCCCCTGACCACGCCGCGCACCCGCGCCACCGTCGCGGTGGCCGCCCTGGCCGCCGGCTGGCTGCTCACCCGTGCCGCCATGGTCTGGCTGCTGGCCCACGACCACCTGCCGTGGCTCGGTTCGGGCAGCGTCTCGCACGAGCTCGAACGGCTCTACACCCGCTGGCGGGAGACCCTGGACCGGGGCGCCTACCCGGCCGGGGACCCGCTCTGGCAGTACCCGCCCGGCGCCGGCCCCGCCCTGCTGGTCCCCGGGCTGCTGATGCCCCGGCTGCCCTACCCGTGGGCGTTCACCGCAGTCACGCTGGCCGCCGACGCCGCCGTCACGGCGGCCCTCGTCCGGGCCGGCCTGCCCCGCCGGGCCACGGCTGCCGCGACCGCCACGGCTGCCGCGGTCCCGGGCGGCGACCGCGGGCGGACGGGCGGCCAGGGCGAACTCGACGCGCCCGGCCTACCCGGCAACCGCGGCCTGCCCGGCGGCCCTGGCCTGTCCAGCAGCCACGGCCGGCCTGGCAACCGCAGCGTGCCCGGCGTCCCCGGCCTGCCCGGTAATCGCGGCCGGCCTGGCAACCGCAGCATGCCCGGCGTCCCCGGCAACCGCGGCCTGACCGGCGGCCCCGGCCTGTCCAGCACCCACGGCCGGCCCGGCGTCCCCGGCCTGCCCGGCAACCGCGGCCGGCCTGGCAACCGCAGCATGCCCGGCGTCCCCGGCAACCGCGGCCTGACCGGCGGCCCTGGCCTGTCCGGCAGCCACCGCCTGCCAGGCAACCGCGGCCTGCCCGCCGGTCGCGACGTGCCCGGCGGCCGCAGCCTGCTGGGCGCGCTGCTGTGGACGGCCGGCCTCCCCCTGCTGCTCCATCTCCCGCTGGCCCGCTTCGACGTGCAGGTCACCGCCCTCGCCGTGTTCGCCCTGCTCGCCCTGGACCGCCTGCCCCGACTCGGCGGAGCGCTGGCCGCGCTCGGGGCGCTCGCCAAGGCCTGGCCGCTGCTCATCCTGATCGGCGCCGAGCCCGGCCGGACCACCCGCCGCGCCTGGACGTCCGCCGCGGTCACCGCCGTCACCCTGCTCGCCCTGCTGGCCTCGCTCTTCACCGGCACGCTGTCCTTCGTCCGGCAGCAGGGCGAGCGGGGCGTGCAGATCGAGTCGCTGGGCGGCACCCTGCTCTCCCTCGCCACCCACGCCGGCTGGCCGGGGCAGGTGCGCTACCAGTACGGCGCGATGGAACTGGTCGGCCCGGGCGTCGGCGCGGTGGCGGCGGCCTCGCTGGCGCTGACGTTCGCGGTCTGCGCCCTGATCGCCGTCCTGCGGCTGCGCGCGGCCCGCGCGGCCCTGCCGCACGGCCACTGGCCCCCGTCCCTGAGCCGTGACGCCGCCCTGGCCGCCGTGCTCCTGCTGACCGTCACCAGCCGGGTGATCAGCCCCCAGTACATGATCTGGCTCCTCGGCCTGGCCGCCGTCTGCCTCGCCCTGCCCTCCACCACGCAGCGGCCGGTGGCGCTGCTGGTCACGGCGGCGACGGCGGTCAGCGCGCTCGCCTACCCCGTCCTGTACGAGGAGGTCATGGCCCGCAGCTGGACGGGCTGCCTGGTGATGACCGTCCGCAACGGGCTGCTGGTGGCCGCCGCCGTCCTGTCCTGCGTGCGGGTCGCCCGGCTCTCCCGCCCCACCCCCGCCCCCGGCACCCCCCTGCCCCCGGCGGACGCCCGGTGCTCCGGGACGCCGGACGGCGCGGACGCCCCGTCCCCCGGCGGCGCGCGGCGGCCGCAGGAGCCACCGGCGACGGAGAACCGCGCCGTCCCGCGCGACTGAGATCCCCGCCCCGCGCCCGCGCGCGCCCCACCCCCATACCTCCGCGCGCAGCACTCCGACGCTGTGCGGACCGGCAAAGTTCCACCCCCGCTTTTGTACACATACGGCTCATGACGGCCCCCTCACCCCGGGATATAGCCTGGTGCCGTGATCAGCGCGATAGCCGGCGCGGGCGTTCCAGCCCTCGCGACGCGCCCGGAGCACCCGGTGGACACCCGGGACCGGGCGCCGCTCGCCGACATCTCCGCGGGGACGGCGAGGGGGGCCGCGACATCGCTGTCGCGCATGGCCGGAATCCCCACGCGCGTCTCCCCTTCAGGCATAGCGTCGGAACGAACCGGACACCCGGCGTCGAGACGTGCTGCCGGAAGCATCACGGCCGCACCGGCCGACTTCCCTTCAACGTCACGCAACGGCGCGCGACAGGAGCCAGAGAACAATGCAGACCAAGCTGGACGAAGCCAAGGCCGAGCTGCTCGAGAGGGCCGCCCGGGTAGCTGAGAACAGCCCGGCCGGAGGACGCCTTCCGGCGGGGGCGACGGACGACGGCGGAAGGAGCCCGGACCGGGCCGCCGTGCTGTCGTTCCTCCAGCGCTACTACCTGCACACGGCGCCCGAGGACCTCAGCGACCGCGACCCGGTCGACGTCCTGGGCGCGGCCTACTCCCACTACCGGCTGGCGGGCCTCCGGCCGCAGGGCACCGCGGCGGTGCGGGTGCACACCCCGACCGTCGAGGAGAACGGCTGGACCAGCAGCCACTCCGTGGTCGAGGTCGTCACCGACGACATGCCGTTCCTGGTCGACTCGGTGACCAACGAGCTCTCCCGCCAGGGCCGCGGCATCCACCTCGTGGTCCACCCGCAGTTCGTGGTGCGCCGCGACCTGACCGGCAAGCTCCTGGAGGTGCTCGACACCCCCGCCCCCGGTGACACCGCGGACCTGCCGCACGACGCGCACGTCGAGTCGTGGATCCACGTCGAGATGGACCGCGAGACCGACCGCGAGGACCTCAAGCAGATCACCGCCGACCTGCAGCGCGTGCTGTCCGACGTCCGCGAGGCCGTCGAGGACTGGGAGAAGATGCGCGACGCGGCCGTCCGCATCGCCGACGAGCTGCCCTTCGAGCCGCTCGCCTCCGACCTGCCGCAGGAGGAGGTCGACGAGGCCTGCGAGCTGCTGCGCTGGCTGTCCGCCGACGCGTTCACCTTCCTCGGCTACCGCGAGTACCGCCTGGTCGACGACGACACCCTGGCCGCCGTCCCCGGCACCGGCCTCGGCATCCTGCGCTCCGACCCGCACCAGACCCCCGACGCCGACGGGAACGTCCCCGGCGACCGCGGCGACGACCCGTCCGCCCCGTCATTCGAGCGGCTGCCCGCCGACGCCCGCGCCAAGGCCCGCGAGCACCGGCTGCTGGTCCTCACCAAGGCCAACAGCCGCGCCACCGTGCACCGGCCCAGCTACCTGGACTACATCGGCGTCAAGAAGTTCGACGAGAACGGCGAGGTGGTCGGCGAGCGCCGCTTCCTCGGCCTGTTCTCCTCCGCGGCCTACACCGAGTCCGTGCGCCGCGTCCCGGTGATCCGGCGCAAGGTGGCCGAGGTGCTGGCCGCCACCGGCTTCTCCCCCAACAGCCACGGCGGGCGCGACCTGCTCCAGATCATGGAGACCTACCCGCGCGACGAGCTGTTCCAGACGCCCGCCGACGAGCTGCGATCCATCGTCACCTCCGTCCTCTACCTCCAGGAGCGCCGCCGGCTGCGGCTCTACCTGCGGCAGGACGAGTACGGCCGCTACTACTCGGCGCTGGTCTACCTGCCCCGCGACCGCTACACCACCGCGGTCCGGCTGCGGATCATCGACATCCTCAAGGAGGAACTCGGCGGCACCAGCGTCGACTTCACCGCCTGGAACACCGAGTCGATCCTCTCCCGGCTGCACTTCGTGGTCCGCGTGCCGCTCGGCACCGAGCTGCCGCACCTGTCGGACGCCGACAAGGAGCGCATCGAGGGCCGGCTCGCGGAGGCCGCCCGCTCCTGGGCCGACGGCTTCGCCGAGGCGCTGCACGCCGAGTTCGGCGAGGAGCGCGCCGCCGAACTGCTGCGCCGCTACGGCAACGCCTTCCCCGAGGGCTACAAGGCCGACCACACGCCGCGCGCCGCCGTCTCCGACATCGCCCGGCTGGAGCACCTGGTCGCCGAGGGTGTCGAGGAGGAGTTCGCGCTCAGCCTCTACGAGCCGGTGGGCGCCGCCCCCGGCGAGCGCCGCTTCAAGATCTACCGCCACGGCGCCCCGGTCTCGCTCTCCGCGGTCCTGCCGGTCCTCACCCGGCTCGGCGTCGAGGTCACCGACGAACGCCCCTACGAGCTGCGCTGCCCCGAGGGCCACGACGGCGTCTCCGGCGCGTGGATCTACGACTTCGGCCTGCGCCTGCCGCGCACCGCGCTCACCGCGAGCGGCGAGTTCCTCGGCGGCGACGACGCCCGCGAACGGTTCCAGGACGCCTTCGCCGCGACCTGGACCGGCCGCGCCGAGAACGACGGCTTCAACTCCCTCGTCCTGAGCGCCGGTCTCACCTGGCGCGAGGCGATGATGCTGCGCGCCTACGCCAAGTACCTGCGGCAGGCCGGGTCGACGTTCTCGCAGGACTACATGGAGGACACCCTCCGCGACAACGTCCACACCACCCGCCTGCTGGTCTCCCTCTTCGAGGCGCGGCTGTCGCCGGAGCGGCAGAGCGCCGGGCTGGAGATCACCGACGGCCTGCTGGAGGAACTCGACGGCGCCCTGGACCAGGTGGCCTCGCTGGACGAGGACAGGATCCTGCGGTCCTTCCTCACGGTCGTGAAGGCGACCTGGCGGACCAACTTCTTCCAGCTCACCGACGACGGCCGGCCGCACGACTACGTGTCGATGAAGTTCGACCCGCAGGCCATCCCCGACCTGCCGGCGCCGCGGCCCGCCTACGAGATCTGGGTGTACTCGCCGCGCGTGGAGGGCGTCCACCTGCGGTTCGGCAAGGTCGCCCGCGGTGGTCTGCGCTGGTCGGACCGGCGTGAGGACTTCCGCACCGAGGTCCTCGGCCTGGTCAAGGCGCAGATGGTGAAGAACACCGTCATCGTGCCGGTCGGCGCCAAGGGCGGCTTCGTCGCCAAGCAGCTCCCCGACCCGTCGGTGGACCGCGACGCCTGGCTGGCCGAGGGCGTCGCCTGCTACCGCACCTTCATCTCCGCGCTGCTCGACATCACCGACAACCTGGTCGGCGGCGAGGTCGTCCCGCCCGAGGGCGTGGTGCGGCACGACAGCGACGACACCTACCTGGTGGTCGCCGCCGACAAGGGCACCGCCACCTTCTCCGACATCGCCAACGAGGTCGCCCAGGCGTACGGCTTCTGGCTGGGCGACGCGTTCGCCTCCGGCGGCTCGGCCGGCTACGACCACAAGGGCATGGGCATCACCGCCCGCGGCGCCTGGGAGTCCGTCAAGCGGCACTTCCGCGAGCTGGGCGTGGACACCCAGACGCAGGACTTCACGGTCGTGGGCGTCGGCGACATGTCCGGCGACGTGTTCGGCAACGGCATGCTGCTCAGCGAGCACATCCGGCTGGTGGCCGCCTTCGACCACCGGCACATCTTCGTCGACCCCGACCCGGACGCGGCCGTCTCCTACGCCGAGCGCCGCCGCCTGTTCGAGCTGCCGCGCTCCTCCTGGGCGGACTACGACACCGGGCTGCTCTCCGCGGGCGGCGGCGTGTTCCCCCGGACCGCCAAGTCGATCCCGCTCAACCAGCACATCCGCGAGGCCCTGGGCATCGACGCCGGCGTCACCAAGATGACCCCGGCCGAGCTGATGAAGGCGGTCCTGACCGCCCCCGTCGACCTGCTGTGGAACGGCGGCATCGGCACCTACGTCAAGGCGTCCGTGGAGTCCCACGCCGACGTCGGCGACAAGGCCAACGACGCCATCCGCGTCGACGGCCAGGACCTGCGGGTCAAGGTCGTCGGCGAGGGCGGCAACCTGGGCCTGACCCAGCTCGGCCGCATCGAGTACGCGCAGGCCGGCAACGCCGGTGAGGGCGGCAGGGTCAACACCGACGCCATCGACAACAGCGCCGGCGTGGACACCTCCGACCACGAGGTGAACATCAAGATCCTCCTCAACGGGCTGGTCCGCGCCGACGACATGACCGTCAAGCAGCGCAACAAGCTGCTCGCCGAGATGACCGACGAGGTCGGCTCGCTGGTGCTGCGCAACAACTACGCGCAGAACACCGCGCTGGCCAACGCCGCCGCCCAGGCGTACGACATGCTCCCCTCCCAGCAGCGCTTCCTGCGCCACCTGGTGCGCTCCGGCCGCCTGGACCGGGCCATCGAGTTCCTGCCCACCGACCGCCAGATCCGCGAGCGGCTCCAGCACGGACACGGCCTCACCGGTCCCGAGACCGCCGTCCTCCTCGCCTACACCAAGATCACCGCGGCCGAGGAACTGGTGACCACCGGCCTGCCCGACGACCCGTACCTGCGCCGCCTGCTGCACGCCTACTTCCCGGCGGCGCTGCGCGAGCGGTTCGAGGAGCAGATCGACAACCACCCGCTGCACCGCGAGATCGTCACCACGGTCCTGGTCAACGACACCGTCAACACCGGCGGCACCACCTTCCTGCACCGGCTGCGCGAGGAGACCGGGGCGTCGCTGGAGGAGGTGGTGCGGGCGCACACCGTGGCCCGGGAGATCTTCCACTGCGGCCGCGTCTGGGACGCCGTCGAGGACCTGGACAACCAGGTCGAGGCGGCCGTCCTCACCCGGATCCGGCTGCACTCGCGCCGACTGGTCGAGCGCGCCACCCGCTGGCTGCTCAACAACCGGCCGCAGCCGCTGGCCATCGCCCAGACGGTCGAGTTCTTCGCCGAGGGCGTCGAGCAGGTCTGGGGTCACCTGCCCAAGCTGCTGCGCGGCGCGGACCTGGCCTGGTACCAGCACATCCACGACGAGCTGTCGGGCGCCGGCGTGCCGGAGGAGCTGGCCACCCAGGTCGCCGGGTTCTCCTCCGCCTTCCCGACGCTGGACATCGTCGCGGTGGCCGACCGCACGGGCAAGGACGCGCTGGAGGTCGCCGAGGTCTACTACGACCTCGCCGACCGCCTCCGCATCACCCAGCTGATGGACCGCATCCTCGAACTGCCGCGGGCCGACCGGTGGCAGTCCATGGCCCGCGCCTCCATCCGCGAGGACCTGTACGCCGCCCACGCCGCCCTCACCGCGGAGATCCTCGCCGCCGGCGAGTCCTCCGCCACCCCGGAGCAGCGCTTCGACGCGTGGGAGCAGCGCCACGCGGCGATCCTCAGCCGCGCCCGGACGACGCTGGACGAGATCCACTCCTCCGACAGCTTCGACCTGGCCAACCTCTCGGTGGCGATGCGCACCATGCGCACCCTGCTCCGGTCGTAGCCCGGACCGAGGCCCCGTCCGCCGCCCCACACGGCGGCGGACGGGGAGCCCGGCCGGCCCCGCACACCGCGGCGGCGGCCGGACCCCGGTCCACCCGACCGGCGCGGGCCACCGGGCCAGGGCCGGGGCGGGCCGTCGGGCGCAGCCCGGGAGAGCGGCCGGGGCGGGCCGTCGGGGCGCAGCCCGAGGGTGCCCGGCCGCACCGGCACCGGCCCTCGGGCGCCCGGCCGGCAGCCGCGGCTACTCCGCGGCGAGCGGCTCCCGGCGCTTCACGGTGACCGTCCACCGCACGGCCTCCGGCGCCTCCACGACGGCGGTCCCGGCGCGCTCCGCACCGTCGACGCCGAGCCGGTGCTCGTACGGGACCACCTCGTCCTCCCGGCAGTCCTCGGAGAAGGAGGCCCCGACGCGCGGCAGCCGCACCTCGATCGTCCCGTCCCCCTGGCAGGAGATCGCGACGGCCAGGTCCTTGCCCGCCGGCCCCGCCGGATACTCCACGCGCCCGTTCCCCCGCCGGTCCAGGTCCACGTCCGACGCGGCGGTTGCTTCCCCCGCGTCCGGCTCCGTGGTCCGCGCGTCCGCGCCCGGCTCCGTGGCCCCCGCGTCCGCGCCCGCGCTCTCCACGGAGGGCCGCGTCCTCACCTCGTCCGGCGACGGCCCGGCGGAGCACCCCGCCGGCCCCAGCACGGCCACCACCACCGCCACCGAACCCCACCGACCCCGCATGCTCCGCCCCCTGCTCCACGACCGGCCCCGAGCGTAGGTCCCGCGGGCCCGTGCCGTGCCCTCGCCCGCCGGGAACTGAGCGGAACGTGAGGTCGGGGACGGGCGGGGAAGGCCCGGGACGGCCGGAAGGGGTGGTCCGGGGCGTGCGCCCCGGACCACCCCTTCTCCGCGGGCTGCCCGTCTACTTGCCGGTGAACTTCTCGTACTCGCGCATGACGTCCTCGGTCGGGCCGTCCATCCGCAGCTCGCCCCGCTCCAGCCACAGCACCCGGTCGCAGGTGTCCCTGATCGACCTGTTGTTGTGGCTGACCAGGAAGACCGTTCCGGCCTGCTTGCGCAGCTCGCGGATCCGCGCCTCGGACCGCTTCTGGAACTTCTTGTCACCCGTGGCCAGCGCCTCGTCGATCAGCAGCACGTCGTGGTCCTTGGCCGCGGCGATCGAGAACCGCAGGCGCGCCGACATGCCAGAGGAGTACGTCCGCATCGGCAGGGTGATGAAGTCGCCCTTCTCGTTGATCCCCGAGAAGTCCACGATCGACCGGTACCGCTCGCGGATCTGCTCCCGCGACATCCCCATGGCGAGCCCGCCCAGGTGGACGTTCCGCTCCCCGGTGAGGTCCTTCATCAGCGCCGCGTTGACGCCCAGCAGCGACGGCTGCCCGTCGGTGTAGATCCGCCCGTTCTCCACCGGCAGCAGCCCGGCCACCGCCTTCAGCAGCGTCGACTTGCCCGAGCCGTTGGTGCCGATCAGCCCGATCGCCTCACCGCGGTGCGCCACGAACGTCACGTTCCTCACGGCGTGCACCCGCCGCACCCCGGACGCCCGCTCCACCTTCTCCTTGCGCCGCACGATCCGGCTCAGCGCCGCCGTGGCCGCGCCCCGCCCGCCACCGGCGCCGTTGACCTTGTAGACGATGTCCACGTGGTCGACGACGACCGTGGGTACCTGCTCCTCGGCGACGTCCATCCGCTGCTCAGCCACGGCCGTAGGTCTCCTCAGCCTTCCAGAAGAAAACGAATCCCCCGAGCCCGGCGAGCAGCGCCCACCCGGCGGCGATCAGCCACACGTGGTCCGGCAGCTGGCTCGCGGTGTAGCTGTCGATCAGCGCGAACCGCATCAGGTCGATGTAGACCGCCGCCGGGTTCCACTGCAGGACGTTGAAGACCCAGCCCGGCAGGTCGGTGCGCTGCGCCACCTGCGTCAGGCTGAACATCACGCCCGAGGCGTACATCCAGGTCCGCAGCACGAACGGCATCAGCTGCGCCAGGTCCGGGGTGTGCGCGCCCAGCCGGGCCAGCACCATCGCCAGGCCCGCGTTGAAGACGAACTGCAGGGTCAGCGCCGGCAGTACCAGCAGCCAGGACCAGGCCACCGGAACGCCGAAGATCAGCAGGATGACGACCAGCGCCGCCATCGAGAACAGCAGCTGCTGGAGCTGCTGGAGGCAGTAGGAGATCGGCAGTGAGGCCCGCGGGAAGTGCAGCGCGCGCACCAGACCGACGTTGCTCGCGATCGACCGGGTGCCGGTCATCAGCGAGGTCTGGGTGAACGTCCACACGAAGACGCCGGTGACCAGGAACGGCACGAAGTCCGGCACGCCGCGGGAGGTGCCCATCAGCACGCCGAAGATGAAGAAGTACACCGCGGCGTTCAGCACCGGCGTGAGCACCTGCCAGAGCTGGCCCAGCTTGGCCTGGCTGTACTGGGCGGTCAGCTTGGCGGTGGCGAAGGCGGTGATGAAGTGCCGTCGCGCCCAGAGCTGCCGGACGTAGCCGGTCAGGCTGGGGCGCGCCCCGCTGACCGAGAGGCCGTACCGGGCTGCCAGCGCGGACAGGTCCCCGTGGTCGGGGACCGCCGGACCGGCGGGATGCGGTGCGTCGAGAACCTGGCTCACATCCGCGGCCTTTCTTCGAGCGGTCGAGCGGGAGGAGGAGACCGACGACGGAACGGGACCGTATCGTCGGTCGCGAATGGAGCCTAGGCGCGGGCACGCCGGAACGCAACCGTCCCGTCGTAACGGGCTCGTTCGCCCTATGCTGGTCGGCATGACTGACGCCCATGCCGAAGCCGCGACCGCAGCCGAAGCCGCCGACGGCGCCGGGGCCGGTACCAGGTCCGGGTCCGGGTCCGGGTCCGGGTCCGGGTCCGGGTCCGCCGAGCGTCGTCGCCGCGCCCCGGCCGGGGCGGCGGTGCTCCGCGAGGACGTGACGGAGGCCATCCGCGCGGCCGTGCTGGAGGAACTGGCGGCGGTGGGGTACGCGCGGACCTCGATCGAGGGCGTCGCGCGGCGCGCCGGCGTCGGCAAGACCGCGGTCTACCGGCGGTGGCGCGGCAAGCTGCACCTGGTGCTGGACATCGTCTCCGCGCTGGCCGTGCAGGGGCTCCCCGCGCCGGACACGGGGTCGCTGGAGACGGATCTGCGGCTGCTGTACGAGTTCACGTCCCGTGCCCTGCGGCACCCCGTGGCCTCGCAGATCATCCCGGACCTGCAGGCGGAGGCGGCCCGCAACCCGGAGATCGACGAGGCCCTGCGCAAGGCCGTGCGGTCGGGCCAGGAGAGCGTGGCGCTGCGGATCGTCGCGGCGGCGGTGGAGCGGGGGGAACTCCGGCGCGGCCTCGACGAGGACCTCGCCCTCGACCTCATCACCGGCCCCCTGTACTGGCGCACCGTCATCCTCCGCCAGCCCCGCCTCCCCAAGTCCCACCTCCCCACCCTCACCCGAGCCACAACAGCCGCCCTCAAATCCCTCTGACCACCCACCCCGCGGGCGGGGGGCCGCCCAGGGGGCGATGGGTGTCCTCCCCCAGACTCCGTCCGGGGGCACCCCCACCTGCTCGAGCGAAGCCGAGAGCTTGGGGGAGGGCGGGCGCAGGCCCCAGCCCCCGCGGCAAGCGGCCCGCTCCACCAGGCGTCAGGCCCCACGGCACGGACACCACGCCTCACGGTGAACCGTCCCGCCCCCGCGGGCGGCTGGGCCGCCCAGAGGGCGATGGGGGTCCTCCCCCAGACTCCGTCCGGGGGCACCCCCACCTGCTCGAGCGAAGTCGAGAGCTTGGGGGAGGGCGGGCGCAGGCCCCAGCCCCCCCGGCAAGCGGCCCGCTCCACCAGGCGTCAGGCCCCACGGCGCCGTATGCGCGACCCCACGCCCCGCCACCCCGGCGGCCGCCGCCCCGTGGCGACCGGGAGGTAGAACGACCGCACCGTCACGCCGCCGGCCCGCAGGAAGGGGTCGAGCCCCCTCAGGGACCCGCCTCAACCGCCACGCACCGCCACCGCCGGTCCTCTCCCCGCTCCAGCCGGAACGCCAGCGCCCGCACCCTGTCCCCCGCCCCCACCCGCACGAACACCTCGAGCGCCCCCGCCCGCGCCACGTAGTACCCGATGTCCCGCACCACCGGCCGCACCCCGCCCCGCGTCCGCAGCACGCCCCGTTCCGCCAGCCGCGCCAGGTCGTCGTACGCCCGCCCCACCGTGTGCCGCAGCATCGAGTGCACCGGCAGCTGCCCGCTCAGCACCCCCACCAGCCGTTCCGCGAACACATCCGTCGGCCGCGCCGGCGGCGGCACCGCCACCCGCGCACCCGCACCCGCCCCCGCTCCGGCGCCACCCGGCCGCCGCGCGTCCCTCCGCCCCGGCGGCCTCCTCCGCCCGGCCGCCCCGGGCCGCTCCCCCACCGCGGTCCGCTCCCCCACGCCGACCGGCCCACCCGACCCGCTCCGCACCCTCGTCATGACCTTGTTCACGCACACATCCCCGTTCCGCGAGTGACACATACCGGCGAGTAACCCCGCTGTGGATCTTGTAGAGCGGTCCGCACCCACCGCCAAAGACCGACACGAGCCCGCGCCCCGTCCCCACGGTTCACCTATCAGGCCCAATCCGCCCCGTCGGCCCGGTGGCCGCACGGCCCCGACGGCGAACAGGACGGTCCGCACCCCTCGCCCACCGCCGCCCCACCCCACCCCGAAAGGGGACCGCCCCCGTACCCCGCACGTATCCTGAGCTGACCCACCCGTCCCCGACCGAAAGCGGCGGCCCGCATGCGCGTCTACGTACCCCTGACCCTCCCCGGGCTCGCCGAGGCGTACCGGACGGGCGAACTGGGCGCCGCCCGCGTCACCGCGTACGCCGCCACCCCCGCGCTGAGCGACTGGTACGAGTCGCAGGACTCGGAGGAACTGGAGTACGCCGCCCTCGGCCTCGCCGCGCACGCCTCGCTGCGCCTGCTGGCCGCGGACCCCGCCGCGCCCCGCCGCCGGGTCGTCGTCGCGGTGGACGTGGCGGACCGCGCCGTGGACCTGTCGCCCGCGGAGATGGGCGAGGCCCTCGTCCCCGGCCCGCTCCGCCTCGCCAAGGCGGCCGCCGTGCACGTCGACGCCGGGGAGGCGGAGCGGGACGTCACCGCCGCCGCGGCCGCCCTGGACGCCGCCGACAAGGACGACGCCGACGCGCTGGACACCGTGGACCTGGCCGACGACCACGACCTGCTGTGGTTCGCCACCCAGGAGATTCCCGCCCTGATCGACGCCGGCACGGGCGGCGAGGGCGAGGAAGGCCACCCCGCGTGACCGCGATACCCCCGCCCCGCCCGCACATCGTCTGGGACTGGAACGGCACCCTCTTCCACGACCTCGACGCCACTATCCGGGCGACCAACACCGCCTTCGCCGAGGTCGGTCTGGAGCCCATCACCCTGGAGCAGTACCGCGCGCTCTACCGCGTCCCGGTGCCCCGCTTCTACGAGCGGCTGATGGGCCGCACGCCCACCCAGGGCGAGTGGGAGGTGATGGACGGCCTCTTCCACCACCACTACAAGGCCCACCTCAGCGCCTGCGACCTCACCGAGGGCGTCCGCGAACTGCTGCACGGCTGGCACTCGGCCGGCCGCAGCCAGTCCATCCTCAGCATGCACGGCCACGACGAACTGGTCCCGCTGGTCCACGGCTTCGGCATCGCACCGCACTTCCTGCGGATCGACGGCCGCGACGGCCCCTCCGGCGGCACCAAGGCCGAGCACATGGTCCGCCACCTCGCCGCCCTCGAAGTCCACGGCGTGCGTCCCTCGACCACCGTGGTCATCGGCGACGCCCTCGACGACGCCTTGGCCGCCCGCAGCGCGGGGGCCGGAGCGGTGCTCTACACCGGCGGCTCGCACAGCCGGGCCGGCCTGGAGGAAGCCGGCGTACCCGTCGTGGACTCGCTCACCGAGGCCGTCTCCTTGGCGGAACGTCTCGCGGTGGGCCGCGCGGCCTCCTGACCCGCTCCGGGCCCCGCCCCGGCGGACGGCACCGCCCTGCGCTGCCGTCCCACCGCAGGAGGAAGCCGCCCGCCCCACGGTCCCGGCACCGAGCGGGCGCAGCTCCTCGCCCCAGCGACGCCGGCCCGACCGACCGGCCGCACCGCACCGCACCGCACCGCACCGCACCGCACCGCACCGCACCGACCAAGCCGGGCCACACGCCCCGTCGACCGGTCAACGGCATCAGCGGCACCAGCGGGAGACCACTCGCCACACCGCGGCGGGCCAGAGCCGGCACGCCACCGCTCCGTGCGGTCCGCCTGGCTGCCTCACCCGCGGCGGGCCGGACAAGCGGGCCGGACAGGCAGGCGGCCAGAAGGCGGGCCGGACGGACACCGCGCCGCGGCGTCAGCCGGGCAACGGCTCCTTCTCCCGGCGGCCCGCCACCCACGCCGCGACACACCCGGCCGCCACCAGGTGGCACACCCCCGGCACCCACGCCCACCCGGTGAGCTGCATCGGCGGGTCCAGGGCCGAGGCCAGCAGGAAGACGGCCACCAGGTGCAGGGAACCCGCACCGGCCAGGAGACCGGCGACGAAACCGTCGTGGAAGACGAACCTCCGGCACACCAGCGCCACGGCCCCGCCCAGGGCCGACAGCGCCAGCGTGAACACGACCGCCGCGGCGAACCGGTCGGCCGCCGCCCGCGAGAGGTCCACATGGGACGAGGCGTCCCCCAGGGTCCGCACGCCCGTCGTCACCAGCACCGCGCACACCAGGAGCAGGACACCGCAGGCGGCCAGACGCGCCCGCGGGCCCCGCGCGCCCACGGTCAGCCCCACCAGGAACACGCACTCCACCAGCCCGGCGAAGTGCCTGACGTACTCGTACGCCACCGGATGCGTCGCACCCCGCACGTCGTCCGTCACGTACGTGATGTCGAAGCCGACCAGCGGCATCCCGTTGAGCTGCCGGGTCCACACGAACGCGCCCGCCACAACCGCCAGCAGACACGACAGCCACACGCCTGCCCGCCACACCCCGCCGCCCGCCATGACGCGTCAGGCCGACAGCGGCCGCACGGTCTGCCACCGCACCGCCGCAGGACCGGCCACCCGCACCGCGGTGGACCCCGACACCGCCACCGGGCACCCCCGTGGCACCCGCACCCGCACCCACACCCGCACAGCACCGGTGCTCAGGTCACGGCCGGGCTGCCCGTTCCGGCTCGCCCGGCAGGCGGCGAAGTCCGACTCCCGCGGCGGCACCGCATCGGTCCGCCACGCCGCGGCCGTCCCCCGATTTGTCATGGACCGCAGAATAGCCACCGCCCAGGTGGCCGCGTGCCGGAACGGCGAACGCGAAGGGGCCGGGCGCTGTCCGCGCCCGGCCCCTGTCGTCCACCACGGTCGTTCACCGCTTCGCCGTCACCGGCCCGCGGCCGTCACTTCTTGCGGCGACGCCCCGAGGACTTGGCCTGCTTGCGACGCTCGGCGCGGGTCAGGCCGTCCGCCGCGGACCGCACCGGCTCGCCGTCGCTGGTGAGCTCACCCTCGACGACACCGCCCTCGCCGTCCACCGTCGGCGCCGAGAAGCGCAGCCGGTCCGGCCGCTGCGGCGCCTCCAGGCCCTTGGCGCGGATCTCCGGGCGGGCACCCGCCGGAACCGCGTCCTCCTTCGACAGCGACGGCGCCTCGTCGGAGACCAGGACCTCCTCGACCTGCTGCTCGACCTGGACCTCCAGGTTGAACAGGTAGCCGACGGACTCCTCCTTGATGCCCTCCATCATGGCGGTGAACATGTCGAAGCCCTCGCGCTGGTACTCGACCAGCGGGTCCTTCTGCGCCATCGCCCGCAGGCCGATGCCCTCCTGGAGGTAGTCCATCTCGTAGAGGTGCTCACGCCACTTGCGGTCCAGGACCGACAGCACGACCCGCCGCTCCAGCTCGCGCATGATCTCCGAGCCGAGCTGGGCCTCACGCGCCTCGTACTGCTCGGTGATGTCGTCCTTGATGGACTCGGCGATGAAGTCGGCGGTCAGACCGGCACGCTCGCCGGCCGCCTCCTCCAGCTCCTCCACCGTCACCTTCACCGGGTACAGCTGGCGGAACGCACCCCACAGCCGGTCCAGGTCCCAGTCCTCCGGGAAGCCCTCGGCGGTCTCCGCGGACACGTACGCGTCGATGGTGTCGTTCATGAAGTGCTGGATCTGCTCCTGCAGGTCCTCGCCCTCCAGCACGCGGCGGCGCTCGCCGTAGATGACCTCGCGCTGCCGGTTGAGCACCTCGTCGTACTTCAGGACGTTCTTGCGCGCCTCGAAGTTCTGCTGCTCGACCTGCGACTGCGCGGAGGCGATCGCCCGGGTGACCATCTTGTTCTCGATCGGCACGTCGTCCGGCACGTTCGCCATGGACATCACGCGCTCGACCATCTGCGCCTTGAACAGCCGCATCAGGTCGTCGCCCAGCGACAGGTAGAAGCGGGACTCGCCCGGGTCGCCCTGACGGCCGGAACGACCGCGCAGCTGGTTGTCGATACGACGCGACTCGTGCCGCTCGGTGCCGAGGACGTAGAGACCGCCGAGGCGCTCCACCTCGTCCTTCTCCGCCTTGACCGCGGCCTCGGCGCGCTCCATGGCGGCCGGCAGGGCGGCGGCCCACTCCTCGATGTGCTCCTCGGGGTCGAGGCCCATCTGCCGCAGCTCGGCCTCGGCGAGGTCCTCGGGGTTGCCGCCGAGCTTGATGTCGGTACCACGGCCGGCCATGTTGGTGGCGACCGTCACGGCGCCCCGGCGGCCGGCCTGGGCGACGATCACCGCCTCACGCTCGTGGTGCTTGGCGTTCAGCACCTCGTGCTGGACACCGCGCTTGGACAGCTGCTGCGACAGGTACTCGGACTTCTCGACCGAGGTCGTACCGACCAGGATCGGCTGGCCCTTGGTGTGCTTCTCCGCGATGTCGTCGACCACCGCGTCGAACTTGGCGACCTCGGTGCGGTAGATGAGGTCCGACTGGTCCTTGCGGACCATCGGCCGGTTGGTCGGGATCGGCACCACGCCGAGCTTGTAGATCTGGTGGAACTCGGCGGCCTCGGTCATGGCCGTACCGGTCATGCCGGAGAGCTTGCCGTAGAGGCGGAAGAAGTTCTGCAGCGTGATCGTGGCGAGGGTCTGGTTCTCGTCCTTGATCGGCACCCCTTCCTTCGCCTCGATCGCCTGGTGCATGCCCTCGTTGTAGCGGCGGCCGGCGAGGATACGGCCGGTGTGCTCGTCGACGATCATGACTTCGCCGTCGATGACGACGTAGTCCTTGTCCTTCTTGAAGAGCTCCTTGGCCTTGATGGCGTTGTTCAGGTAGCCGACCAGCGGGGTGTTCACCGACTCGTAGAGGTTGTCGATGCCCAGCCAGTCCTCGACCTTCGCCACACCGGACTCGTGGATCGCGACGGTGCGCTTCTTCTCGTCGACGTCGTAGTCGCCGGTCTCCGAGACGCCCTTGAGCGGGTTGCCCGGCTCACCCTTCTTGAGACGGGTGACCAGCTTGGCGAAGTCGGCGTACCACTTGGTGGCCTGGTCCGCCGGGCCCGAGATGATCAGCGGGGTACGGGCCTCGTCGACGAGGATCGAGTCGACCTCGTCGACGATGGCGTAGTTGTGGCCGCGCTGGACCAGCTCGTCCTTCGACCACGCCATGTTGTCGCGCAGGTAGTCGAAGCCGAACTCGTTGTTGGTGCCGTAGGTGATGTCGCAGGCGTACTGCGCGCGGCGCTGGGCCGGCGTCATGTTCGCCAGGATGCAGCCAACGGTCAGGCCCAGGAACTTGTGGACCCGGCCCATCATCTCGGAGTCGCGCTCGGCCAGGTAGTCGTTCACCGTGATCAGGTGGACGCCCTTGCCGGAGATCGCGTTGAGGTAGGCGGGCAGGGTACCGACGAGGGTCTTGCCCTCACCGGTCTTCATCTCGGCGACGTAGCCGAGGTGGAGGGCGGCACCGCCCATCAGCTGCACGTCGTAGTGCCGCTGGCCGAGGACGCGCTTGGCGGCCTCGCGCACGGTGGCGAACGCCTCGGGGAGCAGGTCGTCCAGGCTCTCACCGTCCTGGTACCGCTGGCGGTACTCGTCGGTGAGGGCTCGCAGCTCGGCGTCGGAGAGGTTGACGAAGTCCTCTTCGATGGAGTTGACCTGGTCCGCGATGCGGTGCAGTTTGCGCAGGATCTTGCCTTCGCCTGCACGCATGATCTTCGAGAGGACGGACACGGGGGCTGGTCTCCTTGCCGGTCGGGCCTGGGACGGTCGCTTGCTGGTACTCGCTTACCAAATACGTGTGAGCAACGGCCATCGTATGCGAGGACCCCGCCACGCCGGGAGGTCTGGCTTCGCCCCGGTGGAGCGGAGAACTCCGCGGCGGACGGCCGCCGTGAGCTGCTCCCAACAGGACACAACGTGTGGGAGCGTCCGATAGTGCCGCGCGAGGTGACCGAATTGCCGGGAACCTCCGCCTCTCGGACCGCGATATCACTGTGGGCGAAAATCTGCTGGCCACCCACCGGCCCGGACCGCACAATCGGGCGATGGAGCCGGTCACCCTCACCACCGAACGCCTGATCCTGCGCCCGCTCGGCCCCGCCGACGCGGGGGCCGTCTTCGCGGCCTGCCAGGACCCGGAGATCCAGTACTGGACCACCGTGCCCTCGCCCTACCTCGCCGAGCACGCGCGGGGATTCGTCCGGGAGATGGTGCCCCAGGGCTGGGCCGGCGACACCGAGTACACCTTCGGCGCCTTCCTCGCCGACGAGGACGGCGACGGCGACGGCGGGCACGGCGACGGCGGACACCGCGACGGTGACGGCGGGCACGGCGACGGCGGTGCGCGGGCCGAGGGCCCACTGGTGGCCTGCCTGGGTCTGATGAGTCGCGGCCCGGGCGTCCTGGAACTCGGCTTCTGGTCCGTGAAGGAGCACCGGGGCCGCGGCCTGGTGACCGAGGCGGCCCGCGCCCTGTGCCGTTGGGGTCTCACCGACCGGCAGGCCGCCCGCGTCGAATGGCGTGCGGAGGTCGGCAACACGGCATCCCGCGCGGTCGCCGACCGCTGCGGTTTCGTGCAGGAGGGCACCCTGCGCCAGGCCCTGTTCAGCCGGGGCGGCCAGCGGGACGCCTGGATCGCCTCCCTGATCCCCTCGGACCTGTCCGGCTGATCCCCCCGGACCTGTCGGGCTGATCCCCGGACCTGTCGGGCTGATCCCCGTGCCGGGGAACGGCTGTCGGCGGGGCCCTCTAGGGTGCCTCCATGGCCGTCATGTCTGCGCGTTCTCGTCCCCGCCCGGTAGCCGAGCTCTCCGCCGACGAGGCCAGGCGCACGGCCCTGCGCGCCCAGGGGCTGCTGGGCGCCCCGGACCGCCGCGGCGGCGTCCGCGGCATCCTCCGCCACCTCGGCGCGGTCCAGCTGGACACCATCTCCGTACTGGCCCGCTCCCACGAGCTCGTCCCCTACGCCCGCCTGGGCGCCGTCGGCCGCGGGCCCGTGGAGTCGGCGTACTGGAGCAAGGACCGCGACGGCCGCCCCCACTCCTTCGAGTACTGGTCGCACGCCGCCTGCGTCCTGCCCATCGAGGAGTGGCCGCACTTCGCCTTCCGCCGCCGCGCCTACCGCTCCCGTCCGCACTGGAACCACGAACTGCCCCAGGGCGCCTACGAGCAGGTGATCGAGCAGCTGCGCGCGGAGGGGCCGCTGACCGCCACCGAACTCGGCGGCGCGAAGCGCACCTCCGAGTGGTGGGACTGGTCCGCCTCCAAGGTCGCGGTGGAACGGGCCCTGATGTACGGCGAGGTCGTCTGCGTCGAGCGGCGCGGCTGGAAGCGCGTCTACGACCTGGCCGAACGCGCCGTCCCCGGCGACCTGCTCCACGACGACGTGGACGACACCGAGTGCGTGCGCCGCCTGGTCGTGCAGGCCGGCCGCGCCCTGGGCGTCGGTACCCGTTCCGACATCGCGGACTACCACCGGCTGAAGGGGGACCAGGTCGACGCGGTGATCGAGGGCTCGGGCCTGGTGCCGGTCACCGTCGAGGGCTGGGGCGGCCGCCCGGCCTGGGCCGACCCGCAGGCCCTGGCCACCGCGCCGCGCGGCCGCCACCGCACCACACTGCTCTCGCCGTTCGACTCCCTGATCTGGGAACGCGCCCGCACGGAGCGGATCTTCGGCTTCACGCACCGGCTGGAGGCGTACGTGCCCAGGCCGAAGCGGGTGTACGGCTACTTCGCCATGCCGGTGCTGGCGGGCGGGCGGCTGGTCGCCCGGGTCGACCCCGCACGCAGCGGCCGCACCCTGGTGGCCCGGCAGGTGACGATGGAGAACCGCCGCGCGGTGCCGGACGTCGCCCGGGCACTGGTCGAGGCGGCGAGCTGGGTCGACTGCGCCGACGTCCGGGTGGAACGGATGGACCCGCCCGAGCTGCGCGACGCCCTGGTCGCCGAACTGGACGCCCTCACGGCCTGAGCCACGTCCGCGGGTGAGGGTGAGGCCGCGGGGCGAGACCGCGGGCGGGGGCGGGACCGGGGCCCGGCATCCGGCCCGCGAACCCCGGGGACTCGGAGTCAGCGGATCTCGAGGATCTTCTCCCGCATCGCGTAGACCACGGCCTCCATCCTGGAGTGCAGCTGAAGCTTCTCCAGGATGTTGCGCACGTGGTTCTTCACGGTGTTCTCGGAGATGAACAGCTCCTTGGCGATGTCCCGGTTGTTCATCCCGGTGGCGACCAGCTTGAGGACCTCAAGCTCACGGTCGGTGAGCCGCGGCGCCGGCACCAGCCGCCGCTCGTCGGTGCGCTGGATCATCGACTTGAACTCGGTGAGCAGCTTGGAGGCCATCGAGGGGCTGATCTGGGACTGCCCGTCGGCGACCGCGCGGATCGCGGTGGACACCTCGTCGGTGGAGATCTCCTTGAGGAGGTAGCCCGTGGCGCCGGCCTTGATGGCGTCGTAGAGGTCGGCCTCCTCGTCGCTTATCGTCAGCATGATGATCTTGGCGCTGGGGGCGACCTCCTTGATCGAGGTGCAGGCCTCGATACCGCCGCGGCGCGGCATGCGGACGTCCATCAGGACGATGTCGGGGAGCAGGTCGGCCGCCTTGTCCACGGCCTCCGCGCCGTCACCGGCCTCACCGACCACCTGGATGTCCTCCTCGGCGGCCAGCACGATCTCCAGGCCTCGCCGGAAGAGCGCGTGATCGTCCACCACCAGGACCCGGATGGGCTCCTCGCGCCCTCCGGCCGCGGCCGGCTCGGTGCCGGGCATGCTGTCGCCGGCGCCCCCGTCCCGCATCGGTCCGAAGGTGTCCGCCATCGTTCCTCCCCCATGAGGCTGAGGCCTGTTCCTCCCCGCCGCCGGTCAACACGTGGCGGTGAACAGCCCGTTGGGCCGTGTGGCCATGATTCCATGCCCGGACCGGCGATGAGCCGACCGCAGCACCGCGCCCGGTCGCACGGGGGCGCATAACGGTGCCCCTGAGGGCGCATTCGCACGCACCCACCAGGGGCACCACCGGCACCTGCGGACGTCAGCCGCCGAGCGTCCCGCCCGCGTCCGGGGAGGGCTCGCCGTTGACCACCATCGGGTCGGTGCGCAGGTGGATCACGCCGTAGTCGTAGGCGTGCCGCCGGTAGACGACGCTGGGTTCCTTCGTCTCGGAGTCCACGAAGAGGTAGAAGTCGTGGCCGACCAGCTCCATCTCGTAGAGCGCCTGGTCGAGGCTCATGGGGGCGGCCACGTGGTTCTTCTCGCGGACCACGAGGGGTCCTTCGCCCTGGACCTCCAGGGAGCCGATCCGCTTGGTCGGCACCGCCTCCGTCTCCTCGTAGGACGGCACCACCGCGCCGTTGGCGTCCAGGGTGGCGGCGTCCGGCACGTGGCTGGCCACCTCGGCGGCCGGGACCCGGCCCACGCCGCGCCGCGTGTAGCGCTTGTCGTGCTCCTTGCGCAGCCGCGCGCTCAGCTTCTCCGCCGCCAGGTCGAGCGCGGCGTACGGGTCGGCGGCGGACGCCTCCGCGCGGATCACCGGACCGCGGGAACGGAGCGTGATCTCGACCCGGTCCTTGCGGTCGGCCTGCCGCGGGTTGTGCTCCTTGGACACCTCGACGTCGAGGCTCATCACCTTGCCGTCGAGCTTCTGGATCTTCTCCAGGTTCAGCTTCTCGGCCACGTGCTTACGGAACCGCTCGGGCACCTCGGTCTTGCGGCCCTTGACGACGATGTCCACGCAGAACTCCGTTCCCGGATCGCCCGCCTCACCGGCGGAACCTCTCCCAATCGCACCAGGTTCCGGATGACCACCGGAACCTCGGACTCGGTGACTCCACCTCCTCCTCCCCCACGGGTGCGTCACCCATCCCGGGGAGGGCCGGGACGGGCAGGAAATCCCGTGGCTCGGCATTGCGACAAGAGGGGCATGGCCTGCGCCTTTTCCCTCACTACCGAACATATCTCGCCCGGCGCGATGTCGTCACCCGTTAACGCCACTTACCTCCGTTCCGGTGAATTAACCCTGTCCATATCCGCAGCTCACCGCCAGTTCGGTTGACTGTTTCAACCAACTCCCGGGCATTCGAAGAATTTCAATCGGTTCCGGTTTCAAACGAAGAATCCTGGTGATGCCGCGACCACCGCCGCGGCAAAGGGAACGCCTGTTCCCTTCCTTTCGGCGGCCGTTCTCAGTACCCGGGCCGCCTCGGCGACGGAGGCCCCGGTGGTCGTCACGTCGTCCACCACCAGCAGCCGTCCGGACGCCGGGAGCAGCGCGGCCGCGCCGGGCCGCAGTTCCAGGGCCCCGTCCAGGTTGGCGAGCCGTCCGGCGGCGTCCAGCCCGGTCTGATCGGCCACCGCCCGCCGCTGCCGCAGCACCGCCGCGGTCCGCGCGGGCGTCCCCGACCGCCGCAGCGCGCCCGCCGCGGCGACGGCGATCCGCCGCGCCGGGTCGTGCCCCCGCTCCCGCACCGCCCGCCGCGCCGACGGCACGGGCACCAGCACCACCGGCCCGTCCCGGACACCACCTCCACCGGAGGCCCGCGGCCCGCCCGCCCCGGCCGACGCCCCACCCTGCGTCCCGCCCAGCGCCGCCCTCACCGCACCGGCCAGTGCCTCGCCCAGCGGCGCCGCCAGCGGCAGCGCCCCGCGCTCCTTGTGCGCCAGCAGCACGGACCGCACCGCGTCGGCGTACGGAACGGCCGCCCACACCGGCGGCAGCCCCGCCGGGGCGTCCCGCGGCCGCACCGGCCGGGGCGGACCACGGCGGACCGCATGCCGGCACCCTTCGCAGAGCACTGTCCGCGGCGCTCCGCAGCCCGCGCATTCACCGGGCAGCATCAGTTCGGCGAGTGCTCGCCACCATTCCCTCATGAGGCCACTGTGCGCCCCGGACGCGATCCCCGCGCAGGCCTGTGGAAAACCCCGGCGGGGCCCGGTCGACCGACCGGACCCCGCCTGTGGACAACTCCGGGCCCCTCGCTCAGCCGGGATATACCGGACTCATGGCCTTCGTGACGATCTGTTTCCACTGCGCCCCCGACGGCAGCCGTACCAGCCCGTCGGTCCCGGAGTACGCCGTCAGCGGCAGTCGCTCGTCCTCCGACGCGGCGATCTCCCGCACCCCGGAGAGCGCCACCGGCGCCATACCGGCCACCGCCGACCCGTCGACCCGCACGTACCGCATCTGCTGCACGCCGCCCTGCTCCCGTCCGGCGACGACCAGTTGGCCCGCGCCCGCCCAGGACATGGCGGCGACGTCCTCGAAGCGCGGCGCGACCACCCGCGGCTCCAGCACCGACACGACCGGCCGGTCCTGGGTGCCGCCCCGGTCGGTCCGCCGGTCGATCCGCCCGATCCACAGCGACCGCTTGTCGTCCTTGGCGACCACCAACGCGATCCGCACCCCGTCCGCCGCGACGCGGACGGCCTCGATCCGGCCGTCCAGGCCCTGCACGTGCACCTCGACGGGCTTGCGGGTCCCGCCGGGCAGCATCAGCAGGCGGGGGTCGCCGGGATCGCGGTCGGCGATCCAGAGGTCCCCGCGGGCGTCCCAGCTGGGCGCGGTCAGCCGGTCGCTCTCGGACCGGCCCGCGCTCTTCACCACGGGCTCCCCGGCGCCGTCGTCCTCGCCCTCCGTCATCAGCGGGCCGACGTACAGCCGGCTGCCGTCGAGGTGGACGCCGGCCGCGGTGTGCTCGTCACGGGAGACGGCCACCGACCGCAGCGGGGTCGTGCCGTCGCCGAAGGCGCCCGACACCGGCTCGACACCGGCGGCCTCGGCCCGCGCCGCGTCGTCGGCCGCCGCCCCGCCCTCCGGGGAGGCGGACGGATCGCTCTTCGCGCCGTCGCCGCCCGGGTCCTCAGGGTCGTCAGGGTCGTCCGGCTTCCCCGACTCCGGCGTGGCCGGGGTCTTCTCGTCGGAGTCCTCCGCGTCACCGGAGTCCTCCGCGTCACCGGGGCCCCGCTCCTGCGCCTCCTGGTACTCGGCGGGGATCCGCACCAGACGGTGCTCGCCGTCGACGAAGTACAGGTACTCCGGCGGGCGGGCCGTACCGTGCGGCGCGTAGAGGACGGCGCGCTTCTCGTCGAGTCCGCACAGCCGGTCCCCACCGGACGTCAGCTCCACCGACTTCACGCCGGTCGGGGTGTAGTCCTGGAGGGTGAGCAGCAGTTGCGCCGCCATCTCCTCGCAGGCGCCGTGACCCGCCCGCCGGGCCTGGGCGTCGAGCGGGACGGTCAGCCGCCCCTCGTCGTCGGGGGTCAGCGACTTCACGCCGTCGCGCAGCCCCGCCCCGGCGGGGAAGCCGGTGCGCACGGCCGGCGCGAGCCAGTCGGTGGGACCGGCCAGCAGCGCCCGCACGATCCCGGTCAGCGGGTCCACCTTGCGTACCTGCACCGGGTCGGCCACGGCGGCCGGACGCCCACTGCCCTCGGCGCTGTCCGCCGGGAAGTAGAACTTGCTGACGGAGGTGTAGTTGCGGTGGAAGTCGGACTGCCCCATCACGATGCCCTGGGGCAGCCGGTCGATGCGCCACTGCCGCGTCCTGGCGTCCCTGCGGAGGCTGACGACCTCCTGGTACTCGCCGTCGGCCGGTTCGTACGCCTGCTGGGCGTCCACCGTGGCCACCCGGGTGCCGGACAGGGTGTAGTTCAGCTCGTCGGGGTCCTCCCGCGGGCCGGACTGCCTCGGCTGCGGCGTGGGGCCGTTGGCGAGGACGGTGGTCGACCGCTCGGGCCGCCAGGTCCGGGCGGTGGCGGCGGTCAGGTACTTCCGCGCCGTCTCGTACCGCGGGTCGTCACTGGTCAGCGCCTCGAGGAAACCGCGCACGATCTGCTCGGGCGAGGCCCCGTCGCGCGGCGGCACGGCGAAGACCCGGACCTGGGCGTCCTGCCGCGGCGTGGACTGCACGTCCCGCAGGTCCCCGCTGTCCGGCATCGACGCGCAGCCGGCGAGCAGCACGACGCCGCACGCCGCTGCCGCCACCACCCGCCCCGGTCCTCCCCGGCCGCGGCCCGCGCGGCCCCTGTCCAGGCGTTCAGTGCCCACGAGTCGCCTCTTCCTGCTCCACCGGGGCGCCCGGCCCGGAATCCGTCCGCTCCGGCCCCACCGCGCCCGTCCGCCCGGTCGTCCGTCCGGCCACCGGTCCGGTCACAGGTCCGGTCACAGGTCCGTGCGCCCGGCCGTCCCTGCGGCCCTCCGCCCGGTCGTCGACCACCCGGTCGTCGCCCGCCACGTCGCCGTTCCGGCCGTCCGCGGCGTCGCGCGCGGCGTCCGCCGCCGCTCCGTCACCCGTCCGGGCCGTCGCCGCCGACGGGCGGCCGCCGGACGGCTGGGCCGGCACCGACGGGCAGGACACCACCCGCGCGCTGCTGCCGGGCAGCGCGGCCGGGTCGGCCGCCGCCCCGTGCCGCCGGCCCGCCGACGCGTCCCGCGGCGGCAGCCGGTCGCCGACCGGCTGCACGGGCACGCTCGCCCCGCCACCGCCGTGCGCCGACGACGAGGTCACACCGGCCGCGTCCACCGGACGCCCGGCCCGCGCCGCCTCACGGGCGCGGCGGGACTGCCGGGAGTCGCGCGGCTCCAGCGGTATCGGGGAGCCACGGAGCGGCTCGTCCGCGGTACGCGGCAGCGTCAGCCGGAACTGCGATCCGCCACCGGGCTCGCCCCACGCCTGGAGCCAGCCACCGTGCAGCCGGGCGTCCTCCAGGGCTATCGACAGCCCCAGGCCGGTACCGCCGGTGGTCCGGGCACGCGCCGGGTCGGCCCGCCAGAACCTGCTGAACACCCGGGTCGCCTCACCGGGCTTGAGACCCACGCCGTAGTCGCGGACCGAGACGGCGACCGCGCCGCCCGCCGCGGCGAGCCGCACCACGACGTCCTTGCCCTCGCCGTGCTCGACCGCGTTGACGACCAGATTGCGCAGCACCCGCTCCACCCGCCGGGCGTCGACCTCGGCGACGACCGGCTGCTGGTCGCCCACCACGCGTATCCGGGTGCCCTTGCGCTCGGCCAGCGGCTCCGCGCCGCCCACCACGCGCCGCACCACGTCCCGCAGGTCGGTCGGCTCGGCCTCCAGCGCGGCGGCGCCCGCGTCGAACCGGCTGATCTCCAGCAGATCGGCCAGCAGCGACTCGAACCGGTCGAGCTGGTCGGCGAGGAGTTCCGCGGACCGCGCGGTCACCAGATCGAAGTCCTCCCGCGCCTCGTGGATGACGTCCGCCGCCATCCGCACCGTGGTCAGCGGGGTACGCAGCTCGTGGGAGACGTCGGAGACGAACCGCCGCTGCATCCGCGACAGCTCCTCCAGCTGCTGGATCTTCAGCTGAAGGTTCTGCGCCATCTTGTTGAAGGCCTCGCCGAGCCGCGCGATGTCGTCCTCACCGGTGACCTTCATGCGTTCCTGCAGACGCCCGGCCGACAGCCGCTCGGCGACCCCGGCCGCCATCCGCACCGGCGTGACCACCTGGCGCACCACCAGCCAGGCGATGGCGCCGAGCAGCACCACCACGAACACCCCGGCGGTCGCCAGCGTGGTCTTGACCAGGCTCAGCGACTTCTCCTCCTGCGTCAGCGGGAAGAGGAAGTACAGCTGGTACGGCTCACCGTCCGGATCGTTGATCTGCTTGCCGATGACCAGCGCCGGCTGGGAAACCTTGCCTTCCTTGTACACGACCCGCGTGTAGCTCTGCGCGGCCAGCGGACTGCGCTCAAGCCGCTCCCGCAGCGCCTCCGGTATCGACGCGTTGGCGTCGACGGTGCCGGAGGACCGCGGACTGGCGAAGGCGTCCTCGACCGGCAGGGTCACCACGTCGTAGGCGCCCTGCCCACCGCTGGACAGGGCGTCGACCAGGTCGTTGGTCCACTGGACCGGGCTCGGCGAGGCCGCCTCGTCCGTCCCGGACACCTCGGCCGCCGCGCCGCCCGACGTCAGGCTCGCCGCCTCGTCGGCACGCACCTTGGCCGCCGCGAAACCGCCGACCGCCTGGCTCTGCGCGGCGTTCACCTTCGCGTCGAGCAGACCGTTGCGGACCTGCCCGATCACCACGAAGCCCAGCATGAGCACCACGCCGAGCGACATCAGCAGCGTGGTGACGATCACCTTGAGCTGGATGTTGCGCCGCCACAGACGTATGACGGGCAGCAGCGGCCGACGGACCCAGCGCAGCAACAGCCTCAGGACCGGACTGCCCTGGACGCCGCCCTGCAGCAGCCCGCCCGAGAGCAGAACCGCGGGCACGTCAGCTCGGCCCGGCCTTGTAGCCGACACCGCGCACGGTCACCACGATCTCCGGGTGCTCCGGATCCTTCTCGACCTTGGAGCGCAGACGCTGCACGTGCACGTTGACCAGCCGGGTGTCCGCGGCGTGGCGGTAACCCCACACCTGCTCCAGAAGCACCTCGCGGGTGAACACCTGCCACGGCTTGCGGGCGAGCGCGACCAGCAGGTCGAACTCCAGCGGCGTCAGCGCGATGGCCTGGCCGTCCCGCTTCACCGAGTGCCCGGCCACGTCGATCACCAGGTCGCCGATGGTCAGCTGCTCCGGAGCGGGCTCCTCCGACCTCCGCAGCCGCGCCCGGATACGGGCCACCAGCTCCTTCGGCTTGAACGGCTTCACCACGTAGTCGTCGGCGCCGGACTCCAGCCCCACCACCACGTCCACGGTGTCGCTCTTCGCGGTCAGCATCACGATCGGCACACCCGACTCCGCCCGGATCTGCCGGCACACCTCGATGCCGTCCCTCCCGGGCAGCATCAGGTCCAGCAGCACCAGATCGGGCTTCGCCTCCCGGAAAGCGGCCAGCGCCTTGTCGCCGTCGGCCACGAACGCAGGCTCGAAGCCTTCCCCTCGCAGCACGATTCCGAGCATCTCGGCCAGTGCGGTGTCGTCATCGACGACAAGGACTCGTCCCTTCATAAACCACATCATCCCATTCCGATAACGGTGACCGGGACGCTTGGTGAGCGAGGTCACGTGTGGTCCACCCCGCGCCGCCCACACCGGCACGACCGTGGTCCGTACCCGGAACCGTACGCGGACGGCTTGCGGCACGCGCCGCCGGACCCTACGCCCCGCCCTCCAGGGCGGCAATGCCCTCCGCCGTCACCGGCGACAGCACCCCCCGCTCGGTGACGATCGCCGTCACCAGCTCCGCCGGCGTCACGTCGAACGCCGGGTTGTACGCCCGCGTCCCCAGCGGAGCCACCACCGCACCCCCGATCTCGGTCACCTCACGCCCCGCCCGCTGCTCCACCTCGACCGACGCCCCGTCCGGCGTCCCCACGTCCACCGTCGTCCACGGCGCCACCACCAGGAACGGCACGTGGTGGTACCGCGCCAGCACCGCCAGCGGATACGTGCCCACCTTGTTGGCCACCGACCCGTCCGCCGCGATCCGGTCCGCCCCCACCACCACGGCGTCCACCTCCCCCGCCGCGAACAGCGAACCCGCCGCGCCGTCGGCGAGCAGCGTGTACGCCATCCGCTGCCGCGCGGCCTCCCACGCGGTCAGCCGCGCCCCCTGCAGCAGCGGCCGCGTCTCGTCCACCCACAGCCTGCGCAGCCGCCCCGCCCGGTGCGCCGCCAGCGCCACACCGAACGCCGTGCCCTCACCGCCCGACACCAGCGCGCCCGTGTTGCAGTGCGTCAGGATCCGGTGCCCGCCACCCGGCCGCAGCTCGTCCAGCAACGTCAGCCCGCGCGCCGCCATGCCCGCCGAGGCGTCCGCGTCCTCCCGGTGCAGCGCCCGCGCCGCCCCGAGTGCCGCCCGCGCGGCCCCGGCCGGGCCGTCGCCCGCCACCAGCGCCGCGTCGTACGCCCCCTTGGCCCGCCGCACCCCCGCCGCCAGGTTGGCGGCCGTGGGCCGCGCCCCCGCCAGCGCCGCGGCCGCCTGCTCCACGTCGAAACCGCGCACCGCGGCCAGCGCCACCCCGTACGCGCCCGCGATGCCCAGCAGCGGAGCCCCGCGCACCGCGAGCGAACGGATCGCCGCGACCAGCGCCGCCGCGTCCGTACAGACCAGCTCCGACTCCTCCGCCGGCAACCGGGTCTGGTCGAGGAGCACCAGCACCGGCCCCTCCGGAGGTTCCTCCCAGCGCAGCGCCGGGATCATGGGTATGCCGTCGGTCCGTCCACTGCCGCCAGGTCGCACGCCGTGATCCGCCATGTCTGTCAGTCTGCCCCGGATCCGGCCCGCCAAGAAGGCGTTCTCCGCCGCGCAGCGCCCACTGTCTCGGTCCCGTCCCGATCGCCCCCGCCCCGCCCACCCGCCGACGTGCACATGGCACGATGACCTGACCTGCGCCGTGATCCGCGGGCAGCACCCTGAAGGAGCGACGATGAACGACTCTCCGGGCTGGACCTCGCCCGGATCATCTCCGGCCGGAAGCCCCGGCGGCGACCAGCCGGGTGCCCAGTGGTCCAAGGAACAGCCACCCCCCGCCGTCCCGCCCCAGCCCGGACCTCCCGCAGGCCCGTACCCGGGCACCCCCCAGCAGGGCGGCCCCTACGGCGGCGGCCACGGCGGCGGCCACCACGGCGTCCCCGGAGGGCCCTCCTGGGGCCCGCCGCCCGCGCCGAAGCCCGGCGTCATCCCGCTGCGCCCGATCGGCCTCGGCGAGATCCTCGACGGCGCCGTCACCACCATGCGCACCTACTGGCGCCCCGTCCTCGGCATCTCCCTGGTCGTCGCCGCGGTCACCCAGACCGTCGTCGTCCTGCTCAACATCTTCCTGCTGAACGACATCACCACCGCGTCCCTGAACGCCGACCCGATCACCATGGGCGGCGAGGAGTACACCTCCCTCATGGGGCAGTCGATGCTCGCCTCGTTCGTCCTGCTGCTGGTCGGCGTGATCGGCCACGCCACGGCGACCGCGCTGCTCACCCCGGTGACCAGCCAGGCCGTCCTCGGCCGGCCCGCGACCGTGCGGCAGGCATGGCAGAGTTCCAGGCCCCAGGCGCTGCGGCTGCTCGGTCTGGTCCTGCTGATCCCCCTGGCCGTCGCGGTGGTCTTCGTCGCCTGCCTGCTCCCCGGCATCCTCGTGGGGCTCGGCGGCTCCGCCGTCGGGGGCGGACTGCTGATCTTCTTCGGCATCTTCCCCGCCGTCGCGCTGTCCGCCTGGATCTACATCCGGTGGGCCCTGTCCTCACCCGCCCTGATCCTCGAGAAGCAGCCGGTGCTCCGGTCCATGACCCGCTCGGCCAAGCTCGTGCAGGGCTCCTGGTGGCGGATCTTCGGCATCCTGGCGCTCACCAACCTGATCACCGCCTTCGTCTCCTTCGTCATCGCGGTGCCGTTCGAACTCGTCGGCATGTCGATGAGCGGCATGTCGCTGGGTTCCTTCCTCGGCGGCGGCACCGCCGAGTTCGGACCGCTCTACTACGTCTTCACCGGCATCGGCGGCATGTTCGCCACGACCGTCACCCTGCCCATCACCGCGGGCGTGACCGTGCTCCTCTACATCGACCGCCGCATCCGCCGCGAGGCCCTCGACCTGGAGCTCGCGCGCGCCTCCGGCTCCGCCCCGGGCGCGGGGAGCTGATGGGGTGAGCTGGGCGGGGGGAATTCCGGCCGCGCTCCTCGTGGCCGCCGCACACACCACGCACGACGGCGAACCTCCGGTCACCCTCCCGCGCGACCCCGCGCGGGAGGAGGCCGAGAGGGAACTGTCCGAAGGCATCTACCACCAGGACGACCCCGGGCTGTTCGAACGTGCCGTCAAATGGGTCTGGGAAGGCATCTCCGACCTCCTCGACCGGGCCGCCTCCGTCGCGCCCGGCGGACACACCGGCCTGTGGGTCGTCGGCGGCGGCCTGCTGCTCGTCCTGATCCTGCTGGCGATGCGCCTCGGCCTGCCCGGACGCCGCCCGAAGGCCGCCGAGGAGGAAGCCCTCTTCACGGACGGCCCCCGCAGCGCCGCCGAACACCGTGAGGCCGCCGAGGAGGCCGCCGCCCGCGGCGACTGGTCCCGCGCCGTCCAGGAACGCACCCGGGCCGTGGTCCGCTCCCTGGAGGAACGCGCCCTGCTCGACGCCCGCCCCGGCCGCACCGCCGACGAGGCCGCCGCCGAGGCGGGCCGCGCCCTGCCCGGCCACGCGGACCGGCTGCGCACCGCCGCCCGCGACTTCGACGACGTCACCTACGGCGGCCGCACCGCCGTCGAGGACACCTACCGGCGCACCGCCCGCCTCGACGAGGAGCTGCGGAAGGCCAAGCCGCTGCTCACCGACGGCGCAGGCCCGGCGGGCGGCGGCTGGACCAGCCCGGGAGCCGCCGTATGAGCACCACCGCAAGCACCTCCACCTCACCCACCGCGCGGCACCTGTGGGCCCGCGGCCGCGGCGTCCTGCTCGGCCTGGTCGCCCTCGTCGTCGCCGGCATCGCCCTGGCCGCCACCCGCGCCGACGACCACGGTCCGCTCGACCCCCGCTCCCCCGGCCCGAACGGCGCCCGCGCCGTCGCCGAGATCCTCCGCGGCCACGGCGTCGACACCCGCGTGGTCACCACCCTCGCCGAGGCCACCACCGCCACCGGGCCCGACACCACCCTGGTGGT
The DNA here is from genome assembly GCF_008974245.1 of Streptomyces abyssomicinicus. GTDB lineage: Bacteria > Actinomycetota > Actinomycetes > Streptomycetales > Streptomycetaceae > Streptomyces > Streptomyces abyssomicinicus. Next base: position 302,988 of record NZ_BBZI01000013.1, read on the forward strand.
CGCCGTGCCCGACCTCCTCACCGAGGCCCAGCTCACCGCGGTCCGCGAGGCCACCACCGGCACCGGCGGCCGCCTGCTGCTGATCGCCCCCGACGTCTCCACCCCGGCACTCGTCCCCGGCGTCACCGCCGACCTCACCCCGGCCTTCGACGACACCGCCGCCCCCTCCTGCGCCCTGCCGGCCGCCGAAGACGCCGGCACCGCGGAGACCACCGGCATCCGCTACCGCGTCGACGCCCCGGACGCCGACTCCTGCTACCCCAGCGACGGCCTCCCGACCCTCGTCCGCGTCCCCGCCGAGACCCCCGGCGACCCCGGCAACCCCGGCGGCGACACGGTGGTCGTCGGATCACCGGCCTTCCTGATCAACGACCGCCTCGACGAGCACGGCAACGCCTCCCTGGCCATGAACCTCCTCGGCTCACGGCCCGACCTCGTCTGGTACATCCCCTCCCTCGCCGACGCCTCCGCCACGACCGGCGACGAACAGCAGGGCCTGTTCGACCTGATGCCGTCCGGCTGGCTCTGGGGTACCTTCCAGCTCTTCCTCGCCGCCGTCGTCGCCGCCCTGTGGCGCGGACGCCGCTTCGGCCCGCTGGTCGCCGAGCGACTGCCCGTGGTCGTCCGCGCCTCCGAGACCACCGAGGGCCGCGCCCGCCTCTACCACGCGGCCAAGGCCCGCGACCGCGCCGCCGAGGCCCTGCGCACGGCGACACGGCTGCGCCTGGCCCCGCTGACCGGCGTCCCGGCCGCCAGGGCCCACGCCGCCGAGGCGCTGCTGCCCGCCGTGGCCGCCCGCATCAACGACCCGGCCCAGGCAGCCGGCCTCCAGGACCTCCTCTTCGGCCCGCCGCCCGGCGACGACGCGGCCCTCGTCTCCCTCGCCGACCGACTCGACGCCCTCGAAAGAGAGGTAAGCCGTCCATGACGGACCCGACCGCTGACATCACCCCCGGCTCCTGGCAGCCCACCCCGACGGCCGGGACCACCGGGACCACCGCGACCTCCGGCGACCCGCGGGCCGCCCTGGAGAGCCTGCGCGCAGAGATCGGCAAGGCCGTCGTCGGCCAGGACCCGGCCGTCACCGGCCTGGTGGTCGCCCTGCTCTGCCGCGGCCACGTCCTCCTCGAGGGTGTCCCCGGCGTCGCCAAGACCCTCCTGGTCCGCTCCCTCGCGGCCTCGCTGCGGCTCGACACCAAGCGCGTCCAGTTCACCCCCGACCTGATGCCCGCGGACGTCACCGGCTCGCTGGTCTACGACACCCGCAACGCCGAGTTCTCCTTCCAGCCGGGCCCGGTCTTCACCAACCTGATGCTCGCCGACGAGATCAACCGCACCCCTCCCAAGACCCAGTCCTCCCTCCTGGAGGCCATGGAGGAACGCCAGGTCACCGTCGACGGCACCCCGAGGCCGCTGCCCGAGCCCTTCCTGGTCGCCGCGACCCAGAACCCCGTCGAGTACGAGGGCACCTACCCCCTGCCGGAGGCCCAGCTCGACCGCTTCCTCCTCAAGCTCACGGTGCCGCTGCCGTCCCGGCAGGACGAGATCGACGTCCTCACCCGGCACGCCTCCGGCTTCGACCCGCGCGACCTGAACGCCGCCGGCCTCCGCCCGGTGGCCACCGCCGCCGACATCGAGGCCGCCCGCGCCGCCGTCGCGAAGACCACGGTCTCCCCCGACATAGCCGCCTACGTGGTCGACGTCTGCCGCGCCACCCGCGAGTCGCCCTCGCTGGCCCTCGGCGTCTCCCCGCGCGGCGCCACCGCCCTGCTCGCCACGGCCCGCGCCTGGGCCTGGCTCACCGGCCGCGACTACGTCATCCCCGACGACGTGAAGGCCCTCGCCCTGCCCACCCTGCGCCACCGGATCAAGCTGCGGCCGGAGGCCGAGATGGAGGGCGTCACCGCGGACTCCGTCATCACCGCCGTCCTCGCCCAGGTCCCGGTGCCGCGCTGATGGGATTCACCGGACGGGCCGCCCTGCTGGCGGCCATCGGCTCGCTCCCGGTCGGCCTGCTGGAACCGGGCTGGACCGGTGTGCTCGCCGTGAACGGCGCCCTGGCGGCGGCCTGCGCCTGCGACTTCGCCCTGGCTGCCCCCGTCCGCCGCCTGCGCCTGAGCCGCTCCGGCGACACCTCGGTGCGCCTCGGCGACACCGCCGAGGTCACCCTCACCGTCACCAACGCGACCCGGCGCCCGCTGCGTGGCCGCCTGCGGGACGCCTGGCCGCCCAGCAGCTGGCCGGCGGGCACCGAGGCCGCCGCCTCACGGCACGTCCTCGAGGTGCCCGCCGGTGAACGCCGCCGGGTCACCACCCGCCTGCGCCCCACCCGCCGCGGCGACCGCACTCCGGACCGGGTGACGATCCGCTCGTACGGCCCGCTGGGGCTCTGGACCCGCCAGGGCACTCACCAGGTGCCCTGGGCCGTGCGGGTGCTGCCTCCGTTCCACAGCCGCAAGCACCTGCCGTCCAAACTGGCCCGCCTGCGCGAGCTGGACGGCCGCACCAGCCTCCTCACCCGCGGCGAGGGCACCGAGTTCGACAGCCTGCGCGAGTACGTCCCCGGCGACGACACCCGCTCCATCGACTGGCGGGCCACCGCCCGGCAGCAGACCGTCGCCGTCCGGACCTGGCGCCCTGAAAGGGACCGGCACGTCCACCTGGTCCTCGACACCGGCCGCACGTCAGCCGGCCGGGTCGGCGACGCACCGCGGCTGGACTCCTCCATGGACGCCGCCCTGCTGCTCGCCGCCCTCGCCTCCAAGGCCGGCGACCGGGTCGGGTTCCTCGCCTACGACCGCCGCGTACGGGCGCGCGTCCAAGGCCACACCGCCGACGACCTGCTTGCCTCCCTCGTGGCCGTGATGGCCAACCTGGAGCCCGAGCTGGTGGAGACCGACGCCCGGGGCCTCGCCACCGCCGCCATCGCGGCAGCGCCTCGACGCGCCCTCATCGTCCTCCTGACCTCTCTCGACCGGGCCGCCGTGGAACAGGGCCTGCTTCCCGTCCTCAACCGCCTGACGCAGCAGCACACCCTGCTGGTCGCCTCGGTCGCCGACCCGCACGTCGCCGAGATGGCCAAGGGCCGCGGCACGCCGGAAGCCGTCTACGACGCCGCCTCCGCCGCGCAGGCCCAGGAGGAACGCCACCACGTCGCCGAACAGCTCCGCCGCCACGGCGTCACCGTCGTCGACGCCACACCCGACGACCTCGCGCCGGCCCTCGCCGACGCGTATCTCGCACTCAAGGCAGCGGGACGGCTGTAGAGCCAAAAAAAAGGGGGGTGCCCGCTGTGGGCACCCCCCTTTTTTCAGCCGCACTTCTCGTCCATCCGAAACGTGTCCGGAAATGCGGAAAGCCCCGCACCAAAGGTA
>NZ_BBZI01000014.1 GCF_008974245.1 Streptomyces abyssomicinicus
GCTGTACGGCAGCCACGCAGATGCTGCCGGCCTTCCTGCGTGGTGTGCCCGGAAAGTGGGGTCATTGGCGGTGATTTCGGGCGCGGGTGATCGGTTCGGTCGTCCTCCGGCCCGTACATCCGGAGTTGGAATCCGTGCAGGTCGTGGGTTAGTATTCATGTGTCGCCGCGAGGGAAACCTCAAAAACGACAAGGCCCCTATAGCTCAGTCGGTAGAGCGTCTCCATGGTAAGGAGAAGGTCAACGGTTCGATTCCGTTTGGGGGCTCAGCCAAAAAGAGGCCCCGCCCATTCGGGCGGGGCCTCTTTCGTATGCCGTGCCGATCGCCGTGGTCCGGCTCCCGGCGTCAGTCCGCCTGGAGGCCCGGTACCCGCATCGCCAGGATGGCCATGTCGTCCGACGGCGGTTCCGAGGCGAAGCGCTCCACGGCCCGCAGGACGCGCGCCGCGACCGCTCCGGCGGTCAGGCCGGTGCAGGTGGTGAGGACGTCCGCCAGGCCGTCGTCGCCCAGCATGCGCATCCCCTCGCGACGTTCGGTGATGCCGTCGGTGACGCACAGCAGGACGTCGCCCGGGTCGAGGACGCGGGTCTCCTCGTAGAGCTCCAGGTCGTCCATCACGCCGAGCAGCGGCTGCGGCTCCGCCGCGGGCTCCACCGTGCCGTCCTGGCGTAGGCGCAGGGGGAGCGGATGGCCGGCGCAGACCACCTTCAGCAGTGCGCTGCCGTCCTCCTGCGGCCAGAGCTCGCCGTAGAGGAGAGTGAGGAAGCGGCTGCGTTCGCCCTCGTCGAGGATCGCGGAGTTGAGGCGCTGGAGCACCGCGGGGCCGCTGAGGCCCTCACGGGCCAGCAGGCGCAGCGCATGCCGGGCGAGGCCGGTGACGGCAGCGGCGTTGGGGCCGGTGCCGCACACGTCGCCGATGGCGAAGCCGTAGGCGCCGTCCCGGATGGGGAAGAGGTCGTAGAAGTCGCCGCCGACCTCGTTGCCCTCGCCGGCCGCCTGGTAGATGACCTCCACCTCGACGCCGTCGATCCTGGGGAGCTCCGGGGGGAGCAAGCTGCGCTGGAGGGACTGGCTGATGGCCATGCGCTCCGAGTACAGGCGCGCGTTGTCCAGCGCCAGGGCGGCCCGGCGGCTCAGGTCCTCGGCGAGTTCCAGGGACTCCTGACGGAAGTGCTCGTCGGTCGGCTTGCCCAGTGTGAGCATGCCGATGACGCGGTTGCGGGCCACCAGCGGCAGGACGACGGTCTCGCCGCCCACCGCCGACGCGGTGGCGAGCGTGGGACCGATGCCGGAGGAGACGGTGGTCGGTTCGCCCAGGCCGAGACTGCGCATGGAGCTGCGCAGGGCCGCCTCGTGGGCGGCCTCGAACGGGGCCGTCCAGACGCGGGCGCCCGGAGTCGGGACCGGGTCCGGCGGGGAGATCTTGGAAAGCAGGGCCTTGAGGCCGTCGATGCGGTCCTCGTCCTCGTGCAGGACGTACGACAGGTACGGCTCGGAGGACGGGTCGTTGATCGTGTACACGGCGCACCAGGTGGCCAGAGTGGGCACGGTCATCTGGGCCATCAGGGCCAGCGTCTGGTCGCGGTCCAGGGTGCCCGCCAGCAGGTCGGAGGCCTCGACGAGGAAGCTCAGCGAGCCACGGCGGAGCCGCTCGAGCTCGCCCAGACGGGCGGACTCGACGGCGAGCGCGATCCGGTCGGCCGCGAACTGCAGACGCAGGGCCTCCTCGTTCGAGTAACGGCCGGGAGACTCCGCGGCGACGCCGAGGGAGCCCGTGAGGCGGCCCTCGACCTTGAGGGGGACCGTGACCACGGAGCGCATCCCGGTGCCGTTGAGCAGCGGGATGGCGCCCGGGGCGGCGGCCAGGTCGTCGTGGACGGCGGGCATCCGGGCCGAGCCGTAGCGGCCGGGACCGGCCTCGACGGGGACCCGGGCGAAACGCTGGCGGGCCGAGGGCAGGCCGGTCGACGCGCGGACCTCCAGCTCCGTCTCGTCGTCGGTGGCCAGCAGCAGGAAGGCGGCGTCGGCATCCAGCATGTCGCGGGCGCGCTCGACGGTGCGTTGGAGGAGGCCGTCCAGGTCGTCGGGGGCGGGGGAGCCGATGAAGACCTCGAAGGGGTCGGCGTCCCGGCCGTCGTGGCCGCCGGTGTCGCCGGTGGCGCCCCGGGCGGGGCTCTGCAGGACGGCGCGTTCCTCGTTGCGGACCAGCAGGCACACCGTGGAGGGCTCGCCCTGCGGGTCGCGGACGCGCAGATGGGAGGCGTACACGGGGACCACGCGGCCGGCGGCGTCGCGGATGCCGTAGCTGCCCTCCCAGCGGGAGAGCTGGAGGGCCTCGGCGATGCCGGTGCTGGTGCCCGGGGTGTGCGGCCAGGCCGCGAGGTCGGTGAGCGGTTTGCCGGTCACGGAGGCGGCCCGGTAGCCGAAGAGGTCCTCTGCGTCCTCGTTCCACGAGGTCACCGTGCCGTCGCGGTCGATCTGGACGACGGCCACCCTGACCCGGCCGTCGGCGGCCGGCAGCATCTCGACCGGGAGCGCCGGGCCCGCGGAGCGGGTGCCGACGGCGCGGTCGGGGAGGTCGAGCTGGAACCAGACCTGCTTGCGGGTCGTCGTGTAGTCGACGCCCCAGCGGGTGGCGAGAGCCGCGCAGAGCTGGAGCCCGCGGCCGCCCTCCTGGTCGGGGTTGGTCATGGTCAGCGCGGCGGACTGCAGGGGCAGCTCGCGCTCCGGGTAATGGTCGGCGACCTCGATGCGGACGCCCTCGCCGCTGCGCAGGCAGACGACATCGGCGGCGGTGCCAGCGTGGACGACGGCGTTGGTGACCAGCTCGCTGGTGAGGACCACGGCGTCGTCGATGATGTCGGCGAATCCCCAGCCCTGGAGGGTGTCGCGGACGAAGGAGCGGGCGGTCGCGACGGAACGCCCCACAGGCTCGAAGCTGGCGGCCGCCCGCGCGGTGATCACAGAACTCCTCGTGCGCTCTGGGGCGTGTGGATCCGGCCGGTCGTCCCGCGCCTGCCCCTGCTGAGCGGGAAACGCGTCTGCCGGCCCGGGGTGCTCCGGGGGCTGCTCCCCCGAGATCAGTCCGGTCGTCATGTTCTCCGAGGCCGCCCCTCCGATGCCCGCACCATGGTCTCACCACCGTCCGGACCGGACGGGACCGCGCTCGGCCGGACAGCGTTCTGCAAGGTTACTTACCTTCGAGGTCCGTGCGGATGCCGGTTGACGCCGATTCCGTCCGCAGGGTGTGCGGACGGTGTGCGGGCTTGCCGAACTGTTATGGCCTGGTTCGGACGAGGTGAAACACTGGGCAGGCTTGCACTGGGCAGGCTTGACGGTAACGCCCCCGACGCGTGGTTGCGGACGGGCGGGCGGAGCGAGCGCGGCCCCGGTCACGGGCACGCGAGCGGCAGAGGTTGGTCGATCCCTGCGGGAGGGACACAGTGGAGTCTGGCGCGGCGACGCGGGGTACGAGGACGCGTGCGAAGGGCGGAGGCACCACCCAGGTGGACACGGCCGCGCTGAACAGGCTGCTGTCCGGTCTGGTGGCGATGCGCGACGGGAACTTCCGCAAGCGGCTGACGGTGTCCGGCGACGACGTGATGTCGGAGATCGCCGCCGTCTTCAACCAGGTCGCGGACCGGAACCTGCACCTGACCGGTGAGCTGGCCCGGGTGCGGCGGATGGTCGGGCGTGAGGGAAAACTCACCGAAAGGCTCGAGACCGGCGCCTGCGAGGGGTCGTGGGCAGCCGCGATCGACGCGTCGAACGCGCTGGTCGACGACCTGGTGCGGCCGGTGTCCGAGGTGGGACGGGTGCTGTCCGCGGTGGCGGAGGGTGATCTGTCGCCGCGGATGGAGCTGCGGACCCGGGGCGCCGACGGCAGCGGGCATCCGCTGCGGGGCGAGTTCCTGAAGGTCGCGCGGACCGTGAACAACCTGGTCGACCAGCTCTCGCGGTTCACCGACGAGGTCACCAGGGTGGCCAGCGAGGTGGGTACCGAGGGCAAGCTGGGCGGGCAGGCCCAGGTGCGCGGTATGTCCGGTTCCTGGAAGGACCTGACGGAGTCCGTCAACACGATGGCGCACCGGCTCACCCTTCAGGTGAGGGACATCGCGCTCGTGACGACCGCCGTCGCCAACGGTGACCTCTCCCGCAAGGTCACCGTGCACGTCGAGGGCGAGATGCTCGAGCTGAAGAACACGGTCAACACGATGGTGGACCAGCTTTCGGCGTTCGCCGCCGAGGTGACCCGGGTGGCCCGTGAGGTGGGCACCGAGGGGGAGCTGGGCGGGCAGGCGCAGGTGCCGGGCGTGGCCGGCGTGTGGAAGGACCTGACCGACTCCGTCAACCTGATGGCGGGCAACCTCACCGCCCAGGTGCGCGGGATCGCCGAGGTGACCACGGCGGTCGCCAACGGCGATCTGTCGCGGAAGGTGACGGTGAGTGCGCGCGGCGAGGTGGCGCAGCTCGCCGACACGATCAACCAGATGACCGAGACGCTGCGGATCTTCGCCGACGAGGTCACCCGGGTCGCCAACGAGGTCGGCGCCGAGGGGCGGCTGGGCGGCCAGGCGAACGTCCCGGGCGCGGCCGGTACCTGGAAGGACCTCACCGATTCGGTGAACACGGTCTTCCGGAACCTGACGACGCAGGTGCGAGACATCGCCGCGGTGACGACGGCGGTGGCCAACGGCGACCTGTCGCAGAAGGTCACGGTGGACGTGGCCGGCGAGATGCTGGAGCTGAAGAACACCGTCAACGGGATGGTGGACCAGCTGTCGGCGTTCGGCGCCGAGGTGACCCGGGTGGCGCGTGAGGTCGGCGTCGAGGGTGAGCTGGGCGGTCAGGCGCAGGTGCCCGGGGCGGCCGGCACCTGGAAGGACCTGACGGACTCCGTCAACACGGCGTTCCGCAACCTCACCGGTCAGGTGAGGAACATCGCGCAGGTGACGACGGCGGTGGCCAACGGCGACCTGTCGCAGAAGGTCACCGTGGACGTCTCCGGCGAGATGCTCCAGCTGAAGAACACCGTGAACCGGATGGTGGACCAGCTGTCGTCGTTCGCCGACCAGGTGACGCGGATGGCGCGGGACGTGGGGACGGAGGGACGCCTCGGCGGTCAGGCCCGGGTGGACGGGGTGTCGGGCACCTGGAAGGAGCTCACCGACTCCGTCAACAGCATGGCCGGCAACCTCACCTCGCAGGTGCGCAACATCGCGCAGGTCACCACGGCGGTGGCGCGCGGTGACCTGTCGCAGAAGATCGACGTGGACGCGCGGGGCGAGATCCTCGAGCTGAAGAACACCATCAACACGATGGTCGACCAGCTCTCCGCCTTCGCCGACCAGGTGACGCGGGTGGCCCGTGAGGTGGGCACCGAGGGCCGCCTCGGCGGTCAGGCGCAGGTGCCCGGCGTGGCCGGCGTGTGGCGTGACCTGACGGACTCGGTGAACGGCATGGCCGGGAACCTGACGGCGCAGGTGCGCAACATCGCGCAGGTCGCGACGGCGGTGGCGCGCGGTGACCTGTCGCAGAAGATCGACGTGGACGCGCGGGGCGAGATCCTCGAGCTGAAGAACACCCTCAACACGATGGTGGACCAGCTGTCGAACTTCGCCGAGCAGGTGACGCGGGTGGCCCGCGAGGTGGGCACCGAGGGCATCCTCGGCGGTCAGGCGGAGGTGCAGGGGGTCTCCGGCACCTGGAAGGACCTGACCCAGTCGGTGAACTTCATGGCGAACAACCTCACCATCCAGGTGCGGAACATCGCCGAGGTCACCACGGCGGTCGCCAAGGGCGACCTGTCGAAGAAGATCACCGTCGACGCCAAGGGCGAGATCCTCGAGCTGGTGACCACCGTCAACACGATGGTCGACCAGCTGTCCTCGTTCGCCGAGCAGGTGACGCGGGTGGCCCGTGAGGTGGGCACCGAGGGCATCCTGGGCGGTCAGGCGCACGTGCCGGGCGTCACCGGCATCTGGAAGGACCTGAGCGACAACGTCAACCTGATGGCGAAGAACCTCACCACCCAGGTGCGGAACATCTCGCAGGTCGCCTCCGCGGTCGCCAACGGCGACCTGACCCGGCAGGTCACCATCGAGGCGCGCGGCGAGGTCGCGCAGCTCGGCGACACCATCAACATCATGGTGAAGACGCTGTCCTCGTTCGCCGAGCAGGTCACCAAGGTGGCCCGCGAGGTGGGCACGGACGGCATCCTGGGCGGTCAGGCGCACGTGCCCGGTGTGGCCGGCACCTGGAAGGACCTCACCGAGTCGGTGAACCAGATGGCGTCCAACCTGACCGGTCAGGTGCGCAACATCGCGATGGTGACGACGGCCATCGCCAAGGGTGATCTCACCAAGAAGATCGACATCGACGCGCGGGGCGAGATCCTGGAGCTGAAGACGACCATCAACACGATGGTCGACCAGCTCTCCTCGTTCGCCGAGGAGGTCACCCGGGTGGCCCGCGAGGTGGGCACCGAGGGCCGGCTCGGCGGTCAGGCGCGGGTGCGCGACGTGGACGGCACCTGGCGCGACCTGACCGAGTCGGTGAACGAGATGGCCGGGAACCTGACCCGTCAGGTGCGCGCCATCGCCCGGGTAGCCACCGCGGTGACCCGCGGCGACCTCAACCTGAAGATCGACGTCGACTCCTCGGGCGAGATCCAGGAGCTGCAGGACAACATCAACAAGATGATCGCCAACCTGCGCGACACCACGATCGCCAACAAGGAGCAGGACTGGCTGAAGGGCAACCTGGCCCGGATCTCGGCCCTCATGCAGGGCCGCCGGGACCTCGACGACGTGGCGTCGCTGGTGATGAGCGAGCTGACGCCGGTGGTGTCCGCGCAGCACGGGGCGTTCTTCCTGGCGATCCCGCCGGGTGACTCCCAGGAGGTCGGGGCCGTCGACGGCGACGCCTACGAGCTGCGGATGTTCGGCAGCTACGGCTACTCGATGGGCTCCATGCCGACGTCGTTCCGGCCCGGTGAGGGCTTGGTGGGCACGGCCGCGCAGGAGAAGCGCGCGATCCTGGTCGAGAACGCGCCCAGCGGCTACCTGAAGATCGCCTCCGGTCTCGGCGAGGCGCCGCCCGCACAGGTGATCGTGCTGCCGCTGCTCTTCGAGGGCACGGTGCTCGGGGTGATCGAGCTGGCCTCCTTCACACCGTTCACGCAGATCCAGAAGGACTTCCTCAACCAGATCGCCGAGATGATCGCGACCAGCGTCAACACCATCTCGGTGAACAGCAAGACCGAGGTGCTGCTGAAGCAGTCGCAGAAGCTGACCGAGCAACTGCGGGACCGATCCGCAGAGTTGGAGCAGCGGCAGCTGGCGCTCCAGGCGTCCAACGCCGAACTGGAGGAGAAGGCCGAGCTGCTGGCGCGGCAGAACCGCGACATCGAGGTGAAGAACACCGAGATCGAGGACGCGCGGCAGGTCCTGGAGGAGCGTGCCGAGCAACTCGCCGTCTCCATGCGGTACAAGAGCGAGTTCCTCGCCAACATGTCGCACGAGCTGCGCACTCCGCTGAACTCGCTGCTGATCCTGGCGAAGCTGCTCGCGGACAACGCGGACGGCAACCTCTCGCCCAAGCAGGTGGAGTTCGCCGAGACCATCCACGGAGCGGGCTCCGACCTGCTCCAGCTGATCAACGACATCCTGGACCTGTCGAAGGTCGAGGCGGGCAAGATGGACGTCTCGCCGACGCGGATCGCGCTGGTGCAGCTGGTGGACTACGTGGAGGCGACGTTCCGGCCGCTGACCGCGGAGAAGGGCCTGGACTTCTCGGTGCGGGTCTCGCCGGAGCTGCCGGCGACGCTGCACACCGACGAGCAGCGGCTGCTGCAGGTGCTGCGCAACCTGCTGTCCAACGCGGTGAAGTTCACCGACAGCGGGGCCGTGGAACTGGTGATCCGGCAGGCGGGCGCGGACGTGCCGTCGGCCATCCGGGAGCAGCTGCTGGAGTCGGGCGCGCTGCGCGAGCCGGACGCGGAGATGATCGCGTTCTCGGTGACCGACACGGGCATCGGTATCGCGGCCAGCAAGATGCGGGTCATCTTCGAGGCGTTCAAGCAGGCGGACGGCACCACCAGCCGCAAGTACGGCGGTACGGGGCTGGGGCTGTCGATCTCGCGGGAGATCGCCCGGCTGCTCGGCGGCGAGATCCACGCCCAGTCCGAGCCGGGCCGCGGTTCCACCTTCACGCTCTACCTGCCGCTGCACCCGAACGAGGCACCGGCGCAGGGGGCGGGCGAGAACGAGGCGCTGGAGGGGCCGGAGGCGCGGGCCGCGCTGCCCGCGGGCGGGGAGACACCGGCCGAGGTCAACTCCTACCGGGAGACACAGAACGGGCCCGCGGCGCTCTTCCGGCGCCGCCGCCGCGAGGAGCACCCGCCCGCGCCGCGCGCCGAGCAGCCGCCCGGCAGGGCCGGCGGACAGGCGCAGGATCAGGGGCCGGCTCAGGGGCAGGGCCAGGGCCGGGCCGGCGGCGAGGCGGAGCAGCTCCCGGCCCCCTCCGCGGGGCAGCGCAAGGGTGTCCGGTTCCACGGGGAGAAGGTGCTGATCGTCGACGACGACATCCGCAACGTCTTCGCCCTCACCAGCGTCCTGGAGCAACACGGGGTGGCCGTGCTGTACGCGGAGAACGGTCGCGAGGGCATCGAGGTCCTGGAGCAGCACGAGGATGTGACGATCGTTCTGATGGACATCATGATGCCCGAGATGGACGGTTACGCCACGACCACGGCGATCCGGCGGATGCCCCAGTTCGCGGGGCTGCCGATCATCGCGCTGACCGCGAAGGCGATGAAGGGGGACCGGGACAAGGCGATCGAGTCGGGCGCCTCCGACTACGTCACCAAGCCGGTCGACCCGGACCACCTGCTCGCGGTGATGGAGGACTGGATGGGCCGCAAGTGATCCGCGTCCGGGGGTGAGAAACGCGCCATCCGGGGTATGCGAACGTGCAGGGTGGCCGAGATCCGGCGGTACCCGGTGGGCGAAAGGTCCCACCGGGAACCATTTGGTCCCGCGCCACGTTTCCGCTGCATGCACAGTGACATCGCGGTGACAGGGTGTGGTGGCACCCGGGGTGCGGCTACGATGACCGGCACAAGGACGGACGGCGCAAGGAAGCCGTCATCACGGGCGGCGTCCCAGGAGGCCGCCCCGAGTCCTGTCAACAGGGGCGGCCCCAAGCCGGGGCGAGGAGGACGGGCCATGGTGCAGAAGGCCAAGATCCTCCTGGTCGATGACCGGCCGGAGAATCTGCTGGCGCTGGAGGCCATCCTCTCCGCGCTCGATCAGACGCTGGTCCGGGCATCGTCCGGGGAGGAAGCGCTCAAGGCGCTGCTGACGGACGACTTCGCGGTCATCCTGCTCGACGTCCAGATGCCGGGCATGGACGGCTTCGAGACCGCCGCGCACATCAAGCGGCGGGAGCGGACCCGGGACATCCCGATCATCTTCCTCACGGCCATCAACCACGGGCCGCACCACACCTTCCGCGGGTACGCGGCCGGTGCGGTGGACTACATCTCCAAGCCGTTCGACCCGTGGGTGCTGCGGGCGAAGGTCTCGGTCTTCGTGGACCTGTACATGAAGAACTGCCAGCTCAAGGAGCAGGCCGCGCTGTTGCGGCTCCAGTTGGAGGGCAGTGACCGGTCCGTGGGTGACGTCCCCCAGGAGGGGACGGCCGGCTCCGGGCTGCTGGCCGAGCTGTCCGCGAGGCTGGCGGCCGTCGAGGAGCAGGCCGAGGCGCTCTCCAAGCAGTTGACCGACGACGCGGCGGACGCCGCCGCGGTCGCCACGGCGGCCCACCTGGAGCGCAAGCTGAACGGGCTGCGCCGCGCGCTGGACGCGCTGGAGCCGGGCACCGGTCCGGCCGCGCCGAGGCTGCCCCAGCAGAGCTGAACGCCCGAAGCTTTCGCGTGCGGTGAGGGGGCGTCAGTACCGTCCAGCCGACGTCCGGCCCGCTCCCGGCCCGCTCCCCTGCGACACGATGCGACACGAACGGGTGAAGCATCGCGCAGGCGTGTCCACAGGCGCCTCCCCCGGTAACCTCACTCTCATGGCCTCACGACCCTCCGCAGCCAAGAAGCCGCCCGCTCCCGCGAAGGCGTCCTCGGCTGCGAAGGCACCGAGGGCCCCGCGGCCCGCCAAGGCCGCGAAACCGGCGGCCAAGAAGGCGCCGGCGAAGAAGGCGCCGGCCAGGAAGGCCGCCGCCAAGCCCGCGCCCAAGCCCGCGCCCAGCCCCACCAACGGCGTGTACCGGCTGGTGCGCGCCCTGTGGCTGGGTGTCGCCCACGCCGTCGGCGCGGTACTGCGGGGGATAGGGACCGGAGCGAAGAACCTCGACCCCGCCCACCGCAAGGACGGCATCGCCCTGCTGCTGATCGCGCTCTCCCTGATCGTGGCGGCCGGCACCTGGGCCGACCTGCGGGGGCCGGTGGGCGAGCTGGTGGAGATCCTGGTCACCGGCGCCTTCGGCCGCCTCGACCTGCTGGTGCCGATCCTGCTGGCCGTGGTGGCCGCCCGGTTCGTGCGCCATCCCGAGCAGCCGGAGGCCAACGGACGCATCGTCATCGGCCTGTCCGCACTGGCGATCGGCGTGCTCGGCCAGGTCCACATCGCCTGCGGCTCGCCGGCCCGCAGCGGCGGCATGCAGGCCATACGCGACGCGGGCGGACTCATCGGCTGGGCGGCCGCCACCCCGCTGATCTACGCGACCGGCGCCGCGCTGGCCGTCGCGCTCCTGCTGCTGCTCACCGTCTTCGGCCTGCTGGTGGTCACCGCGACCCCGGTCAACGCCATCCCGCAGCGCCTGCGCGCCCTCGGCGTCCGGCTGGGTCTGGTGCGCCCGCCGGCGGTGGACGAGGGCTTCACCGGGGGCACGACGCCGGGCGAGGACGACGAGCGGTACGAGGAACAGTGGCGGGAGTCGCTGCCGCCCACCCGGCGCAGGCGCTCGCTTCCGGCGGCCGAGAACGAGATCGACGAGGCCGAGGCGGCCGGCCTGGACGCGCCACCCACCGGCAAGGTCCGTGCCCGGCGCGGCGGAAGCCGCCGGCCCGACCCGAACCGTCCGATGGACGCCGTGGACGTCGCCGCACAGGCGGCCGCCGCCCTCGACGGGGCGATCCTGCACGGCCTGCCCCCGTCGCCGCTGGTCGCCGGACTCACCCAGGGCGTCACCGAGCGCGGCGGGCGCGAGGAGGACACCGAGCGGTCCGAGCCGTCCGTGCCCACCGCGCGGCCGCGGCCCGGGAACCCGCCGGCCGCCGCGCCCGAGGAGCCCGCGACGGCCGCCGGGACCGTCCCCGACCTCACCAAGGCGCCGCCCGCCCGCGAGCGCGAGCTGCCGCCGCGCGCCGAGCAGTTGCAGCTCTCCGGCGACATCACCTACGCCTTGCCCGCGCTCGACCTGCTGCACCGCGGTGGCCCCGGCAAGTCCCGCACCGCCGCCAACGACGCCGTCGCCGCCGCACTGGGCAACGTCTTCAAGGAGTTCAAGGTCGACGCCGCGGTCACCGGCTTCACGCGCGGCCCGACGGTCACCCGGTACGAGGTGGAGCTGGGTCCCGCGGTCAAGGTCGAGCGGATCACCGCGCTCACCAAGAACATCGCCTACTCGGTGGCCAGCCCGGACGTGCGGATCATCAGCCCCATCCCCGGCAAGTCCGCCGTCGGCATCGAGATCCCCAACACCGACCGCGAGATGGTCAACGTCGGGGACGTGCTGCGCCTGGCGGACTCCGCCGAGGACGACCACCCCATGCTGGTGGCGCTGGGCAAGGACGTCGAGGGTGGCTACGTGATGGCCAACCTGGCGCAGATGCCGCACATCCTGGTGGCCGGCGCGACCGGCTCCGGCAAGTCGTCCTGCATCAACTGCCTGATCACCTCGATCATGATGCGGGCCACGCCGGAGGACGTCCGCATGGTGCTGGTCGACCCCAAGCGGGTCGAGCTCACGGCCTACGAGGGCATCCCGCACCTGATCACGCCGATCATCACCAACCCGAAGCGGGCCGCCGAGGCGCTGCAGTGGGTGGTGCGCGAGATGGACCTGCGCTACGACGACCTCGCGGCCTTCGGCTACCGGCACATCGACGACTTCAACGAGGCCGTGCGCAGCGGCAAGCTGCAGACCCCGCCCGGCAGCGAGCGTGAACTGCGCCCCTACCCCTACCTGCTGGTGATCGTCGATGAGCTCGCCGACCTGATGATGGTCGCCCCGCGCGACGTCGAGGACGCCATCGTCCGCATCACCCAGCTCGCCCGCGCGGCCGGCATCCACCTGGTGCTCGCCACGCAGCGGCCATCGGTGGACGTGGTCACCGGCCTGATCAAGGCGAACGTGCCGTCCCGGCTCGCCTTCGCGACGTCCTCGCTGGCCGACAGCCGGGTCATCCTCGACCAGCCCGGCGCGGAGAAGCTGATCGGCAAGGGCGACGGCCTGTTCCTGCCGATGGGCGCCAACAAGCCCGTCCGCATGCAGGGCGCGTTCGTCGCCGAGGACGAGATCCACGCCGTCGTCGACCACTGCAAGGCGCAGATGACGCCGGTCTTCCGGGACGACGTCGTGGTGGGCACCCAGCAGAAGAAGGAGATCGACGAGGAGATCGGCGACGACCTCGACCTGCTCTGCCAGGCGGCCGAACTCGTCGTCACCACCCAGTTCGGCTCCACCTCGATGCTCCAGCGCAAGCTGCGCGTCGGCTTCGCGAAGGCCGGCCGCCTGATGGACCTGATGGAGTCCCGTCAGATCGTCGGCCCGAGCGAGGGGTCCAAGGCGCGCGACGTCCTGGTCAAGGCCGACGAACTCGGTGAGGCGCTCGCCAGGATCCGCGGCGAGGCTCCCGGCGGGTAGCCGCCGGTCGCGGGTGCGGCACGGCGTACGGGCGCGGACGCGGAACCCGCGCCGCCGGCCGGCTGCGGACGCGCCCGGCTGAGGAAGAAGCGCCCGGCTGCGGACGCGCCCGGTGGCGGGCGTGGCCCGGGAGGGCGCCGGGGTGACCGAGCCGCAGAACTGTGCGGTGACCGAGCGCCCTTCGGGTGGTTTGGCGAGAGCCGGACGTGGAAGGGGAGCGGCGTGGGGGATCATCAAGGCGGACGTCCCGCCGGCCCCGTCCGGCAGGCCGGTTCACCGTGATCCTCCCGTAACGGAAGCAGGGCAACCGTTCCCCGCCCTCGCACGTCGAACCGGGCACAGGCGGGTGCCCACCCGGCGGCCTACAAACCGCCGTCGCCCGCTTGCCCCACCCTTTCGCACCCCCCCTAGACTGAACCTCCAGCACAGGTGGCCACACCCTCGAAAGGCGCCCCCGTGTCCCTCGGCAACCCCTCCGAAGAAGAGCGTCCGTTCCAGGACGACCTCGACAAGGACCGTGAAGACCTTCCGCCGATCGGCCACGCCCTCCAGCGTGCCCGCACGGCGGCCGGGCTGTCGGTCGACGACGTCAGCAACGCCACCCGGGTGCGCGTCGCCATCGTGCAGGCCATCGAGGAGGACGACTTCGGCCCGTGCGGCGGTGACGTCTACGCCCGTGGCCACATCCGGACCCTTGCGCGCGCGGTCGGCCTGGACCCGGCCCCGTTGATCGCGTCCTACGACAAGAGGCACGGCGGGCGCCCGGCGCCCACCCTCGCCGCGCCCCTCTTCGAGGCGGAACGCATCCGCCCCGAGCGCCGCGGTCCGAACTGGACCGCGGCCATGGTCACCGCCATCGTCGCCGTGATCGGCTTCGTCGGCTTCACCGCCTTCGGCGGGGACAGCGACGGGACCGACCGCGCCCAGGTCGCCGAGGGCCCCGAGCCCAGCGTCTCGGTGACCCAGAAGCCCACCGAGAAGCCCGCCGCGCCCGAGCCCACCGAGAGTGCCATCGCCGCCGCGCCGCGCGACAAGGTCGAGGTGACGGTGAGCGCCCCCGACGGGCGCAGCTGGATCTCCGCCAAGGACCACAACGGGCGCGTCCTGTGGGACGGCGTCCTCGAGGAGGGAGACTCCCGCACCTTCCAGGACGACACCCGCGTCGACCTGGTCCTCGGCAACGCCGGCGCCCTCGAGCTGCACGTCAACGGCGAGAAGATCGAGGACGACTTCCAGAACGGCCAGGTGGAACGCCTGTCGTACACCAAGGGCGACCCGGCCGCCGGCTAGGGCCGCCGTACAGGGGGACCGAGGGTGCGCGCACACGGGGTTGGCCCGGCCGGGCCAACCCCGTCGGCGTGGGACGCCGACGGAACGAAGTAGTCTTGAGCCCATGCCTGAACGCCGTACCGTCGCACTCGTCACCCTTGGCTGCGCCCGTAACGAGGTGGACTCGGAGGAGCTCGCAGGCCGCTTGGAGGCGGACGGCTGGCACCTCGTGGAGAACGCCGAGGACGCGGACGTCGCCGTCGTCAACACCTGCGGTTTCGTCGAAGCCGCCAAGAAGGACTCCGTCGACGCCCTCCTCGAGGCCAACGACCTCAAGGACCACGGCAGGACCCAGGCCGTCGTGGCCGTGGGCTGCATGGCCGAGCGGTACGGCAAGGAACTCGCCGAGGCGCTCCCCGAGGCCGACGGTGTCCTCGGCTTCGACGACTACGCCGACATCTCCGACCGGCTGCAGACCATCCTCGCCGGCGGCATCCACGCCGCCCACACCCCGCGGGACCGGCGCAAGCTGCTGCCGATCAGCCCCGCGGAGCGCCAGGCGGCCACCGACGTCGCGCTGCCCGGACACGGCGCCGTGGCCGACACCGAGCCGGCCCCCGCCGACCTTCCCGACGGCCTGGCCCCCGCCTCCGGGCCCCGGGCCCCGCTGCGGCGCCGGCTGGACGGCTCCCCGGTGGCGTCCGTGAAGCTGGCCTCCGGATGCGACCGGCGCTGCTCCTTCTGCGCGATCCCGTCGTTCCGCGGCTCCTTCATCTCCCGCCGTCCCAGTGACGTCCTGGGGGAGACGCGCTGGCTGGCCGAGCAGGGCGTGAAGGAGGTCATGCTGGTCTCCGAGAACAACACCTCCTACGGCAAGGACCTGGGCGACATCCGCCTGCTGGAGACGCTGCTGCCCGAGCTCGCCGACGTCGACGGCATCGAGCGGGTGCGGGTCAGCTACCTGCAGCCCGCCGAGATGCGTCCCGGCCTGATCGACGTGCTGACGTCCACGCCTGGCGTCGTGCCCTACTTCGACCTCTCCTTCCAGCACTCGGCGCCCGCCGTGCTGCGTGCCATGCGCCGCTTCGGCGACACCGACCGCTTCCTGGAGCTGCTGGACACCATCCGCTCCAAGGCGCCCGAGGCCGGTGTGCGGTCCAACTTCATCGTCGGGTTCCCCGGCGAGAGCGAGGAGGACCTGGCCGAGCTGGAGCGTTTCCTCAACAACGCCCGCCTCGACGCCATCGGTGTTTTCGGGTACTCGGACGAGGACGGCACCGAGGCCGCCGGATACGACGGCAAGCTCGACGAGGACGTCGTCGCCGAGCGTCTGGCCCGGGTCTCCCGGCTGGCCGAGGAGCTCGTCTCCCAGCGCGCCGAGGAGCGCGTGGGCGAGACGGTCCGGGTGCTGGTGGAATCCGTGGACGAGGAGGACGGCGTGTACGGGCGAGCGGCGCACCAGGCGCCGGAGACCGACGGCCAGGTCCGGCTGACCGAGGCCGCCGGCCTGCGGGTGGGGCAGTTCGTCGAGGCGAAGGTGATCGCCACCGAGGGCGTCGACCTGGTGGCCGAGCCGCTGGGCGGCCCGCTGCCGGGGGCGTCCGCGCCGGCGTCCCGGGCGGAGCTGGCGGAGGCCACGGGATGACCGGCGTACCGGCGTCCGCCCCTGGCGCCTCGCCCGAGACGGAGGTCCTGATGGAGGAGCCCGTCGAGCCCCTGGGCGCCAGGCCGGCGGCCAGAGGCGGGAAGATCGCGGCGGCCGCGGTGAACGAGGCCAGCCTGTGGAACGTGGCCAACCTGCTGACCATGTTCCGGCTGGTGCTGGTGCCCGGATTCGTGGTGCTGATGCTGGCCGAGGGCGGGTACGACCCCGCGTGGCGCTCCTTCGCATGGGCGGCGTTCGCGGTGGCGATGTTCACCGACCTCTTCGACGGGCACCTGGCCCGCACGTACAACCTGGTCACCGACTTCGGCAAGATCGCCGACCCGATCGCCGACAAGGCGATCATGGGTGCGGCGCTGGTCTGCCTGTCCTGGCTGGACGAGCTGCCGTGGTGGGTGACCGGGGTGATCCTCGGCCGGGAACTCGGCGTCACGGTGATCCGTTTCCTGGTCATCAAGTACGGGGTGATCCCGGCCAGCCGGGGCGGCAAGCTCAAGACGCTCACCCAGGGCATCGCCGTCGGCATGTACATCCTGGCGCTGACCGGGCCGCTGGCCACCCTCCGCTGGTGGGTGATGGCGGTGGCCGTGGCGCTCACCGTGGTCACCGGTCTGGACTACGTCCGTCAGGCGGTCGTGCTGCGCCGGCAGGGCATCGCCGAGCGGCGCGCCGCGTCGAGGGGGAGCACGGCATGACGCCCGCGGCCGCCGAGGTCGTCCTGATGCTGACCCACCACGGGGAGACGGTCGCCGTCGCCGAGTCGCTCACGGGCGGACTGGTCGCGGCCGAGCTGACGGAGGTCCCGGGGGCCTCGAAGGCGTTCCTCGGTTCGGTGACGGCGTACGCCACCGAGGTCAAGCACCGGCTGCTGGGGGTCGACGAACGGCTGCTCGCCGAGCACGGCGCCGTGGACGCGCGGGTCGCGCGGCAGATGGCGGAGGGCGTGCGGCGGGCGCTGGGCGCCGACTGGGGCATCGCCACCACCGGGGTGGCCGGACCCGAGCCGCAGGACGGGCAGCCGGTCGGCACCGTCTTCGTCGCCGTCGCCGGTGGTGCGGCGGGTGCGGCGCACGGTGCGGAGGCGTCCGCGGGCGGGAAAGTCCGCGCTCTGCGGTTGAACGGCACACGGGCGGAAATTCGTATGGAGAGTGCGCGGAGCGTGCTCGCACTGCTCCTGGAAGAGCTCCTCGACGCCGGAGGCGCGGCGCAGACGGACCAACGGCAAGGAAACGAGCGGGCATAGGATACGGAACAGAACGGGGGGATCTGATGTTTGCAGCCCTGAGTGAACACGACATCGCTCCCCGCACGGCCGCGGCGCGAGGCGGTACGGTGGGGCGAGAAGGATGCGGCTACGCGGTCCGAGGAGGGAGCCACCGATGATTCTGCTCCGTCGCCTGCTGGGTGACGTGCTGCGTCGGCAGCGGCAGCGCCAGGGCCGTACTCTGCGCGAGGTCTCTTCGTCCGCCAGGGTCTCGCTCGGTTATCTGTCCGAGGTGGAGCGCGGGCAGAAGGAGGCTTCCTCCGAACTGCTCGCCGCCATCTGCGACGCGCTGGACGTGCGGATGTCCGAACTCATGCGGGAAGTGAGCGACGAGCTGGCTCTCGCCGAGCTGGCCCGGTCCGCGGCCGCCACCGACTCCTCCGTGCCGGCTCCGGTGCGCCCGATGCTGGGGTCCGTCTCCGTGACGGGTGTCTCCCCGGAGCGGGTCACCATCAAGGCGCCCGCGGAGGCCGTCGACGTGGTCGCCGCCTGACGCGGGCGGTCCCGAGGCAACCGGACGGGACACGGCCGGAACGAACAGCGGGAACAGCGGGGCGTATGCGCACATCGTGCGGATACGCCCCGTTTGCCGTGTCGTCGGGGTGCGGTCATGGTGGAGGGACACGTCGGCTGACGAGGAGCAACGCATGTACGTTGTCAAGAGCCCATTGCCGGATGCGGACCTCAGGGTGGTCTCGGAAGCGCTCCAGGGCGCCCTGGTCGACCTGGTGGATCTGTCGCTGGTCGGCAAGCAGGTCCACTGGAACGTGATCGGACCCCGGTTCCGGTCGTTGCACCTGCAGCTCGACGACGTGGTGACCAGTGCCCGGGCGCACTCCGACTCGGTGGCCGAGCGGGCCTCCGCGCTCGGGATCTCCCCGGACGGGCGGGCGGCCACGGTGGCCTCCGGGTCCGGCATCTCGACGGTGTCCGAGGGATGGATCAAGGACGGCGACGTGGTGCGGACCATGGTGGACGCGCTGGGGGCGGTCATCGGACGGATGCGGTCGAGGGTCGAGACGACGGAGAAGCCTGATCCCATCACGCAGGACCTGCTGATCGGGATCACCGCGGACCTGGAGAAGCACCACTGGATGTTCCAGGCGGAGAACGGGTAGGCCTCCGGTCCGGGCGGTGGCGGCCGGGCCGCCGGGCTCGCGGGTGCCGGGCGCGAGCCGTCCGGGCGGAGCGGGAGGTACGCCATGGGCACGGCGGTGAGGGTGGCGCTGGGCTTGCTGTGGTGGTGGGCGGCGCTGCGGCTCGCCCTCGACCCGCGGGCGTCCGGGGCGGTCGAGGCGGGCGTGGTGCTCGCCGGGTGGAGCGTCAGCCTGCTGCCGGTGCACTGCGTGGCCAAGGAGCGGGCGACCGGGGTCGTCGTCGCCACGGGGCGATGGGTGCGGGCCCTGCGGGGGCGGCGCGCGCACGACCGGTGACGGTTGTGGCGGTGCGTGGCGGTTGTGGCGGTGGCGGTTGCAACGGTGCTGAGCGGCCGTGGCGGTGGCGGTTGTAACGGTGCTGAGCGGCCGTTGCGGACGGGACGGTGCGGGCGAGGGTCACGGCGTCGGCCCCGTCTGGCAGGTGGGGCACCAGTACGTGGGACGGTCGTCCTGGTCGGCCACGCGCACGGGTGTGCCGCAGCGCAGGCAGGGCCGCTGCGCGCGGCCGTAGACATAGAGGTTCTGCCCCGTCGGACGCCCGGCCGGTCCCGCCGGCCCGGTCGTGCGGCGCTGGTGCCGCTCCCGGTTCGCGGCCAGCAGCCGCTGCGCCGTTCCCGGCAGGGCGGCCGCCCGCTCCGACGGCAGCAGACCGAACGGCAGCCACGGCGTCACGCCCAGCAGGAAGCACAGCTCGCACTTGTACACGTTGCCGACGCCGGCCAGGTTGCGCTGGTCGAGCAGCGCCTCGCCCAGCGGGCGGTCCGGTTCGCGGGCCAGGTTGGCGAGGGCCAGGTCCGGGTCCCAGTCGGGCCCGAGCAGATCCGGGCCCAGGTGCCCCACGGCCCGCTCCTCCTCGGACGTCCGCAGCAGCTCCAGCACCGGCAGCCGGTAACCGACCGCAGTGTTCTCGGCGGTGCCGAGGACGGCACGGATCTGGTGCTGCGGCCCGGGCAGCCGGACGCAGGGCCCCCCGCCGGGGAGGACCTTCCACGCGCCGTCCATCCGCAGATGGGAGTGGAGGGTGAGACCGCCCTCCACCCGGGTCATCAGGTGCTTGCCGCGGGGGACGACCTCCAGCACGGTCCGTCCGGTCAGGTCGGAGGTGGCGAAACGGGGCACCCTGAGGTCACTGCGGAGCAGCACCCGGCCCGCGAGGGCCTCGTGCAGCCGCTTCGCGGTCAGCCATACCGTGTCGCCTTCGGGCATGCCTCAAGCATGCCCCGGCCTGGGCGCCTCACGGCAGCGGACCCCCGGGACCGCACGGCACGGCAGCGCGTCCCGTCCCCGGTGCGCGCCGGGCGGCGCCTCCTCCACGACACCGGGCGTGAGGGCGGCCGCGCGGGACGGTGCCCCCGCATGTGAGGCATCGCGGAACGGGCGGCGTCGCGGGCCGAGGGCCCGGGCCGCGTGAGGCGAGCAGGACCGGGCCTTACCGGGAATGCGGGACGGGGCGCGGAAGCGGGACCCGGGCGGCGCGGGACCGGGCTTCGCGGGACCGGGCAGTGCGGGACCGGGCAGTGCGGGGCGCGGGTGGTGGGAGCTGACTGGACGGAGGCGCGGGGGAACGGGCGGCGCGGGTTGAGCCGGACCGTGCGGTGCGCGCCACGGGGACCGGCGATACGGGTGAGCGGGAGTGGGCGGCAGGAGGCGGCGGGCGGGACGAGGCCGCGGCCCGGGGGAGCGGTGGTACGGGCGGCACGCGGAAGCGGGACCCGGGAGGCGCGGCGGGGTACGGGAGGTGTGCGTGGGCCGGCGGCGTCGTGGCGCCGGAGGCCGAGGGGGCGCCGAGGGGGCGAGGGACGCGCCGGGGGCTCAGGCTCGCATCCGCAGGCCCCGTGGTGTGGCGACGAACCCGGCCTCCTCCAGCGACGGGCCGAGCGCGGCGCCCAGCGCCGGCTCGCCGTTGATCCGCTCCACGGTGACCGTGCCCAGCGAACCGGACCGGGCGGCCTCGGCGAGCGCCTCGGCGGCCTGCCGCAGCCGGGGGTCCCGGTCGGCGGGGAGATCCGGCTCGGAGGGCCAGGCCAGGAGCGTCTTGCCGCCGCGCTCCATGTACAGCACCAGCTCACCGTCGACCAGGACCACCAGCGAGCCCGCCTTGCGGCCCGGCTTGTGCCCCGCGCCGCCCGGCGGCTCGGGCCAGCCGAGGGCCGCGCCGTAGGCGTTGGCGGGGTCCGCCGCGGCCAGCACCACCGCGCGGGAGGCGCCCGCGTCGCGGCGGCCCCCGAACCGGTCGGCGGGGCGGCCGCCGAACCGCCCGGGACCGCCGGACGGGTCCGCGATCGGCGCCGGGCCCCAGGGCTCGGGGAAGCCGTCAGCTCCGCCGCCACCCGCGCCCCCGGGCGCGGTGCCGCTCCACGGGTCGCCGGTGGGCGGTGCCGCCTCGCCCCGCTCCCGGGCGTTGGCTGTGGCGCGCAGGCGGTCGACGGCGCCCTCCATCGCGAACTGGGCGGCGCCCAGCCCCTCCACCACATAGCCTCGCCGGGCCTGACCGGTCTCCTCCAGCGCCGCCAGCACCCGGTAGACGGCGGAGAAGCCGCCCTCGACGCCCTCCGCGCCGACCGCGCCCCTGGTCACCACGCCGTGCCGGTCCAGCAGGGCGCGGGCCAGCGAGGTGGCCCGGACGGTGGGATCGCCCTCCCGCTCGGGCAGCAGCGACCAGCGGCCGGCCACCGTCGGCGGACCGGTGCGCGAGGCGGGGCGGCGGGCCGAGGCGGTGAGGCCGCCGTACCGGCCACGCGGCACCGCCCGCTTGGCGCGGTGGGCGGTGGACCCCGCGGTCCGCCCCGAGCCGAGCAGGGAACGCATCGGGGCCAGGGTGTCGTTGGTGAGCCGGCCCGACCAGGCCAGGTCCCACAGCGCGTCGGCCAGCTCGGGATCGGTGGCGTCCGGATGGGTGGTGGCGCGGACCTGGTCGGCGATCTGCCGGAAGAACAGGCCGTAGCCCCCCGACAGCGCCGTCAGCACCGACTCGTGCACAGCGGTGAGCTCCAGAGGGTGCGGGGGCGGGAGCAGCAGGGGCGCCGTGTCGGCGAGGTAGAGGGAGACCCAGCCGTCCTTGCCGGGCAGCGAGCCGGCGCCCGCCCACACCACCTCGCCGGCCGCCGTCAGCTCGTCGAGCATCGCCGGGGTGTAGCCGACGACACGGGAGGGCAGGACCAGCTTCTCCAGGGCGGAGGCGGGCACCGAGGCGCCCTGGAGCTGTTCGACCGCCCGCACCAGGCCGTCGATGCCGCGCAGGGCGTGGCCCTTGCCGATGTGCTGCCACTGGGGGAGGAACTGGGCGAGGGCGGCGGGCGGCGCCGGCTCGAGTTCCTCGCGCAGCGCGGCCAGCGAGCGGCGCCGCAGCCGCCGCAGCACCGTGGCGTCGCACCACTCCTGGCCGATGCCCGCCGGATGGAACTCGCCCTCGACCACCCGGCCGCCGGCCGCCAGGCGGCGCAGGGCGCCCTCGGTGACGGCGACGCCTAGGCCGAACCGGGCGGCGGCAGCGGTCGAGGTGAAGGGGCCGTGGGTGCGGGCGTAGCGGGCGAGCAGGTCGCCCAGCGGGTCCTTGACCGGCTCGGTGAACGCCTCGGGAACGCCCACCGGCAGGGCGGTGCCCAGGGCGTCGCGCAGGCGCCCGGCGTCCTCGACCGCGGCCCAGTGTGCGGCGCCGGCGATCCGCACGCCGATCGCGCGGCGGGATGAGGCCAGTTCCTCGGCCCAGCCCGGCTCGGCGCCCCGCTCGGCCAGCTCGGCGTCGGTGAGCGGGCCCAGCAGCCGCAGAACGTCGGCCACGCCCTCCGCGTCCTTCACCCGGCGGTCCTCGGTGAGCCACTGGAGCTCACTCTCCAGCTCGGAGAGCACGTCCGCGTCGAGCAGTTCGCGCAGCTCCGCCTGGCCGAGGAGTTCGGCCAGCAGCCGGGAGTCCAGCGACAGCGCGGCGGCCCGCCGCTCGGCGAGCGGGGAGTCGCCCTCGTACAGGAACTGGGCGACGTAGCCGAAGAGCAGGGACCGGGCGAACGGCGACGGCTCGGGCGTGGTCACCTCGACCAGGCGGACCTTGCGGGACTCGATGTCGCCCATCAGCTCGGTCAGCCCGGGGACGTCGAACACGTCTTGGAGGCACTCGCGGACCGCCTCCAGGACGATCGGGAAGGAACCGAACTCGCTCGCCACCGACAGCAGCTGGGCGGCTCGCTGGCGCTGCTGCCAGAGCGGTGTCCGCCTGCCCGGGTTGCGGCGGGGCAGCAGCAGGGCGCGGGCGGCGCACTCACGGAACCGGGACGCGAAGAGGGCGGAGCCGCCGACCTGGTCGGTGACCAGCCGGTCGACCTCGCCCCCTTCGAAGGCGACGTCGGCCGCGCCCACCGGCGCCTGTTCGCCGTCGTACTCCATGCCTGCCCGGGCGGGGTCCTGGTCCATCAGGTCCAGGCCCATCAGATCGGCGTCCGGCAGGCGCAGCACGATGCCGTCGTCGGCGTGCATCACCTGGGCGTCCATGCCGTAGCGCTCGGACAGGCGCGCGGACAGGGCCAGCGCCCAGGGGGCGTGCACCTGCGCGCCGAACGGGGAGTGGACGACGACGCGCCAGTCGCCCAGCTCGTCGCGGAACCGCTCCACCACGATGGTGCGGTCGTCGGGGACGTGGCCGCAGGCCTGGCGCTGTTCGGTCAGGTAGGCGATGACGTTGTCCGCCGCCCAGGCGTCCAGTCCCGCGGCGAGCAGCCGCAGCCGGGCGTCCTCCTCGGACAGCGAGCCGACCTCGCGGAGGAACGCGCCGACCGCGCGCCCCAGCTCCAGCGGGCGGCCGAGCTGGTCGCCCTTCCAGAAGGGCAGCCGCCCCGGTACGCCCGGCGCGGGGGAGACCAGCACCCGGTCGCGGGTGATGTCCTCGATCCGCCAGGAGCTGGTGCCGAGCGTGAACACGTCGCCCACGCGGGACTCGTAGACCATCTCCTCGTCGAGCTCGCCGACCCGGCCGCCGCCCTTCTTCGGGTCGGAGCCCGCGAGGAACACGCCGAACAGCCCGCGGTCCGGGATGGTGCCGCCCGAGGTGACGGCCAGCCGCTGGGCGCCGGGCCGGCCGGTGACCGTGCCCGTCACCCGGTCCCACACCACGCGGGGCCGCAGCTCGGCGAAGGCGTCGGACGGGTAGCGGCCGGCCAGCATGTCCAGCACGCCGGTGAACGCCGACTCCGGCAGCGAGGCGAACGGTGCCGCCCGGCGGACCAGCGCCAGCAGCTCGTCCACCTGCCAGCCGTCCACCGCGGTCATCGCCACGATCTGCTGCGCCAGCACGTCCAGCGGATTGGCGGGCACGCGCAGCGACTCGATGGCGCCGGTGCGCATCCGCTCCGTCACCACGGCGGCCTGCACGAGGTCGCCGCGGTACTTGGGGAAGACGACGCCGGTGGACACCGCGCCCACCTGGTGCCCGGCGCGGCCCACGCGCTGCAGGCCGGAGGCGACCGAAGGGGGCGACTCCACCTGGACGACCAGGTCCACGGCGCCCATGTCGATGCCCAGTTCCAGGCTGGAGGTGGCGACCACGGCGGGTAGCCGGCCCGCCTTCAGGTCCTCCTCGACCTGGGCGCGCTGCTCCTTGGAGACCGAGCCGTGGTGCGCCCGGGCGATCACCGGGGGAGCGCCCTGGGCGGCGCCGGAGCCGCCCATCAGCTCGGCCGGGGAATGCTCCTCGGGCAGCGGCTCCCCGGTGGCGCGTTCGTAGGCGATCTCGTTGAGCCGGTTGCACAGCCGCTCCGCCAGACGGCGGGAGTTGGCGAAGACGATGGTCGAGCGGTGCGACTGCACGAGGTCGGCGATGCGCTCCTCCACGGAGGGCCAGATCGACGGCCGCTCGCCGTCCTTGCCGGCGTCCGTGGCGGGGGAGCCGCCCAGCTCGCCCATGTCCTCCACGGGGACGACCACCGACAGGTCGAACTCCTTGCCGGACGGCGGCTGGACGATCTCCACCCGGCGCTGCGGCGAGAGGTAACGGGCCACCTCGTCGACCGGGCGGACGGTGGCCGACAGGCCGATCCGGCGGGCCGGACGGGGCAGCAGCTCGTCCAGCCGCTCCAGGGAGAGGGCCAGATGGGCGCCGCGCTTGGTCCCGGCCACGGCGTGCACCTCGTCGAGGATCACCGTCTCGACGCCGGTAAGCGCCTCCCGGGTGGCGGAGGTCAGCATCAGGAACAGGGACTCGGGCGTGGTGATCAGGATGTCCGGCGGCCGGTTGGCCAGCGACCGGCGCTCGGCGGCGGGGGTGTCACCCGAGCGGATGCCCACCCGGACCTCGGGCTCGGGCAGGCCGAGCCGCACCGCCTCCTGGCGGATACCGGTCAGCGGGCTGCGCAGATTGCGCTCCACGTCCACCGCCAAGGCCTTCAGCGGCGACACGTACAGCACCCGGCAGCGCTTCTTCGGCTCGGCGGGCGGGGGCGTGGAGGTCAGCTGGTCCAGGGCGGCGAGGAAGGCGGCCAGCGTCTTGCCGGAACCGGTGGGGGCCACCACCAGGACGTCCGACCCCTCGCCGATGGCCTGCCAGGCGCCGGCCTGGGCCGAGGTGGGCGCGGTGAAGGCACCCGCGAACCAGCCGCGGGTCGCGGCGGAGAAACCTGCCAGGGCGGGATGGGGGGTGCCTGCCATGGCTCCATCCTGCACCCCGCCACCGACACTCGCCGCTGACCTGCCCGAATATCGAACACGCTGACCGGAAGGCGGCCAGCCTGCCTAGGCTGCGGGCGTGGCACACGAGACAGCGCACACGCAACGTCCTGACCAGCCGGATCCCGCCGACGCCAAGCCCGACGCGGCGGTGGTCCGTGACGCCCTCGGGGTCGGCGTCGCGGTGGGACTGTCCGGCTTCGCCTTCGGGGTGACCTCCGCGGGCGCCGGGCTCACCCTGCTGCAGACCTGCCTGACCAGCCTGCTCATCTTCACCGGCGCGTCGCAGTTCGCCCTGGTGGGCGCGCTGGCGGCGGGCGGCAACCCGTTCACGGCGGCGGCCGGGGCCTTCTTCCTCGGCGTGCGGAACGCCTTCTACGGCCTGCGGCTGTCGCAGCTGCTGGCGCTGCGGCCGGCGGTGCGGCCGGCGGCGGCCCAGTGGGTGATCGACGAGACCACGGCGGTGGCCCTGGCGCAGCCGACCCGCCGGGCGGCGCGGATCGGTTTCACCGTCACCGGCGTCACCCTCTACCTGCTGTGGAACCTGACCACGCTGCTCGGCGCGCTGGGCGCGGAGGCGATCGGGGACACCGAGGCGTGGGGGCTGGACGCCGCCGGTCCGGCCGTCTTCCTGGCCCTGCTGGCGCCGATGCTGCGCAGCGCCGTGGAGCGGGCGACCGCCGTGCTCGCGGTGGCGCTCGGACTGGGGCTGCTGCCGGTGCTGCCGGCGGGGGTGCCGGTGCTGGTGGCGGCGCTGGCGGCGCCGGTCGTGCTGTACGTGCAGGGGCGACGGGGCTCCGGTCCCGGTGGAAGGCCCACGGTCGAGGCATCCGAGGAGGAGCAGCGGTGAACGTCTGGATCGCGATCGGGCTGACGGCGGTCGGGTGCTACGCCGTGAAGCTCGCGGGGCTGCTGGTTCCGGGCTCGGTGCTGGAGCGGCCGCTGGTGCGGCGGCTCGCGGCGCTGCTGCCGGTGGCGTTGCTGGCCGCGCTGACGGCGCAGCAGACCTTCGGCGACGGGCGCGAGCTGGTCCTCGACGCCAGGGTGCTGGGGGTGGGCGCGGCAGGGGTGGCGCTGGCGCTGCGGGCGCCGTTCCTCGTGGTGGTCGGGGTCGCGGTGGCCGTCACGGCCGGGGTCCGCGCGCTGCTCTGAGATCCGGGGGCGGATACTGGAGCCATGCGGTTGACGGTCTTCTGGCAGCGGATGGCGGATCACTTCGGTCCCGGGTACGCCGATTCCTTCGCGCGCGACCACGTGATGGCGGAACTCGGCGGGCGTACCGTCCAGCAGGCACTGGACGCCGGCTGGGAGGCGAAGGACGTGTGGCGGGCGGTCTGCACCGCGATGAACGTGCCGGCCGAGAGGCGCTGAGCCACCGGAATTCTCCGAAACCTTGCGAGGTGGGCGAGACTTGCGGCGTGACAGGGGCTGAGGGCACGGAGAGCGGCAGGGACACGGGTGCGGCGCCGGCCGCCGACGGCGCCGGGGTGCCGTCGCAGCGGAAGACGGCGCCACCACCGGCCGACGGGCCACCACCCGGGGACGGGCCACCACTTGCGGACGGGCCACCACCTGCGGACCGGACGCGGGCGGCCGCGGAGGCGCCGCAGGCCGCCAGGATGCCCCGCTGGCTGCCGCGGGCCATGGTGCTCGCGCTCTCCCTGGTCGCCGTGTTCCAGCTGGGCAGCTGGGCCTTCCACCGGCTGACCGGCCTGCTGATCAACGTGCTGATCGCCTTCTTCCTGGCGCTCGCCATCGAGCCCGCGGTGAGCTGGATGGCCTCCCGAGGGCTGCGGCGGGGCGTCGCCGCGTGCCTGGTCTTCCTGGGCGTGCTGGCCGGTGCGGCGGGCTTCGTCACCCTGATGAGCTCGATGCTCGCCGACCAGATCATCCGGATCATCGACGACTTCCCGGCCTACCTGGACTCGGTGATCAACTGGATCAACGTGCACTTCGACACCGAGCTGCGCCGGGTGGACGTCCAGGAGAGCCTGCTCAGCTCCGACTGGCTGCACAAGTACGTCGAGAACAGCGCCAGCGGGGTGCTGGACGTGTCCGCCCAGGTCCTCGGCGGCCTGTTCCAGCTGCTGACCGTCGCGCTGTTCTCGTTCTACTTCGCCGCCGACGGCCCCCGGCTGCGGCGCGCCCTCTGCTCGGTGCTGCCCCCGGCCAAGCAGGCCGAGGTGCTGCGGGCCTGGGAGATCGCCGTCGACAAGACCGGCGGCTACATCTACTCGCGCGGCCTGATGGCACTGGTGTCGGGCCTGGCCCACTACGTGCTGCTGCAGTTCCTCGACGTGCCCTACGCGCCGGTGCTGGCGGTCTGGGTGGGACTGGTCTCGCAGTTCATCCCCACCATCGGCACCTATCTGGCGGGCGCGCTGCCGATGCTGATCGCCTTCACCGTCAACCCCTGGTACGCGCTGTGGGTGCTGATCTTCGTGGTGGTGTACCAGCAGTTCGAGAACTACCTGCTGCAGCCCAAGCTGACCGCGCGGACGGTGGACATCCACCCCGCGGTCGCCTTCGGCTCGGTGATCGCCGGCACCGCGCTGCTCGGCGCGGTCGGCGCGCTGATCGCGATCCCGGCCGTCGCCACCCTCCAGGCGTTCCTCGGCGCCTATGTGAAGCGGTACGACGTGACGGACGACCCGCGGGTGCACGGCCATCGCCGGGGAGCGGCGGACGCGGCCGCCCGGGGGCTGTTCCGGCGGGCCAGGCGGCTCTGGGGCGGTTCCCGGGTGTGAACCCCGCGTACACCCGGCACGCACCGCCGGGACCGGGAATGATTTGACACGAAAATCGAACAGCCGTTCTTATGGGACGGCCGGTGGTGCTCGGGCATCCGTCTCACAGAGGTACTTCTGTACGGTTTGAGGTGAGATGCGCACGAGTTTTCCACAGGGTGGACGGGCGTCGGGGCGCGTTGTCAGTGGCAGGCGTTAGCGTCTTTGACGTGAAGCGATCGACTCAAGCAAACCGGGTGGAACCCATGGCAGGAACCGACCGCGAGAAGGCGCTGGAAACAGCCCTCGCGCAGATTGAACGGCAATTCGGCAAGGGCGCGGTCATGCGCATGGGCGACCGCACCCAGGAGCCCATCGAGGTCATCCCGACCGGCTCGACCGCCCTGGACGTGGCGCTCGGCGTCGGCGGCCTGCCGCGCGGCCGTGTGGTGGAGATCTACGGTCCGGAGTCCTCCGGCAAGACCACGCTGACCCTGCACGCGGTGGCCAACGCGCAGAAGGCCGGCGGCCAGGTCGCGTTCGTGGACGCGGAGCACGCGCTCGACCCCGAGTACGCGCGCAAGCTCGGCGTGGACGTGGACAACCTGATCCTCTCCCAGCCGGACAACGGCGAGCAGGCGCTGGAGATCGTGGACATGCTGGTCCGCTCCGGCGCGCTCGACCTGATCGTCATCGACTCCGTCGCGGCGCTGGTCCCGCGCGCGGAGATCGAGGGCGAGATGGGCGACAGTCACGTGGGTCTGCAGGCCCGCCTGATGAGCCAGGCGCTGCGGAAGATCACCAGCGCGCTCAACCAGTCCAAGACGACGGCCATCTTCATCAACCAGCTCCGCGAGAAGATCGGCGTCATGTTCGGCTCCCCGGAGACCACGACCGGTGGCCGGGCGCTGAAGTTCTACGCCTCGGTGCGCATCGACATCCGCCGCATCGAGACCCTGAAGGACGGCACGGACGCGGTCGGCAACCGCACCCGCTGCAAGGTGGTCAAGAACAAGGTGGCCCCGCCGTTCAAGCAGGCCGAGTTCGACATCCTCTACGGCCAGGGCATCAGCCGCGAGGGCGGCCTGATCGACATGGGCGTGGAGCACGGGTTCGTCCGCAAGGCCGGCGCCTGGTACACGTACGAAGGCGACCAGCTCGGCCAGGGCAAGGAGAACGCCCGCAACTTCCTCAAGGACAACCCCGCCCTGGCGGAGGAGATCGAGCGGAAGATCAAGACCAAGCTGGGCGTCATCAAGCCGACCGAGGAGGAGACCGCGGCCGCCGCTGTCACCGACCCGGCCGGGGGCGAGAACGCGGACGCCGCCAAGGCCGTCCCGGCTCCCGCCGCCCGTGCCACCAAGGCCAAGGCCGCGGCGGCCAAGAGCTGATCCGTGACACGCCGAACCGAATGGGCCTCAGAGGCCGGCCCCGACGACGAGGCCGGTCCGCCCGGTCCGGCCCGTCGCCCCGGTCGCGGCAGTCGCGAAGGCCGCGGGACGCGCGGCGAGCAGGTCGATCGCATCGCTCACGACGGTGACCGCGGGGATCCGGTCGAGCGGGCGCGGGGCATTTGCCTGCGCCTGCTCACCGGGTCCCCGCGGACCCGGAAGCAGCTCGCCGAGGCCCTGCGCAAGCGGGAGATCCCCGACGACGTCGCCGACCAGGTGCTCACCCGGTTCGAAGAGGTGGGCCTGATCGACGACGGTGCCTTCGCCGACGCCTGGGTGGAGTCCCGGCACCACGGCCGGGGCCTGGCCCGGCGTGCCCTCGCGCGCGAGCTGCGGACCAAGGGTGTCGAGTCCTCGCTGATCGAGGAGGCGGTCTCCCAGCTCGACAGCGATCAGGAGGAGGCGACCGCCCGCGACCTGGTCGGGCGCAAGCTGCGGTCCACCCGTGGGCTCGACCGCGACAAGCGCATACGCCGCCTCGCGGGGATGCTGGCCCGCAAGGGCTACCCGGAGGGCATGGCCCTGCGCGTGGTCCGCGAGGCCCTCGAGGGGGAGGGTGAGGACGCGGACCTCGACGAGTTCCCCGGGTACCCGGGCGACGACGCCTACTGACGTCGGTGGGTGGCCGTGGGCCGGTGCCCGGGCGACCTGGCGTGCCGAGCCGCACCTCCGGTTGATAGGCAAGTGACTACTTGCCTATGGTGGGGGTGTGGCCGACGACCTTTTCAAAGCCCTGGCCGACCCCACTCGTCGCACCATCCTCGACGAGCTCACGGAGAAGTCCGGCCAGACGCTGTTCGAGATCTGCTCCCGGCTGAGCATGAAGCACCGACTCGGCATCTCACGCCAGGCGGTCTCCCAGCACCTCGCGGTGCTGGAGGGCGCGGGGCTGGTCGAGACGAGGCGGGAGGGCCGCTACAAGTTCCACGACCTGAACACCGCTCCGCTGCGGCGGATCGCCGAGCGATGGCCCGTGCCCGACCCCTCCGGAACCGAGGAGAGCACCTCATGAGGATTCACCTGACCAGCGTCTTCGTCGACGACCAGGCACAGGCCGAGCGCTTCTACACCGAGGTCCTCGGCTTCGTGAAGAAGCACGACGTCCCGGTGGGCGAGAAGGACCGGTGGCTCACCGTGGTGTCCCCCGACGAGCCCGACGGCACGGAACTCCTCCTCGAGCCCGCCGGCCACCCCGCGGCCAGGGCGTACCGGGACGCGCTCGTCGCGGACGGCATCCCGCTCGCCCAGTTCGCCGTCGAGGACGTGACGGCGGAGTACGAGCGTCTGCGTGGTCTCGGCGTCCGGTTCACCCAGGACCCCGTCGAGCTGGGCCCCGTCACCACCGCCGTCCTCGACGACACCTGCGGCAACCTGATCCAGATCGCGACCACACCGCAGTAGCGGGGGATCTGCCGGCGACCACGGCGTCGCCGGGACGGACGGCGCCACCTTCCGCGGGCAGTCCGGACTCCGGCACGGCTTAGT
Source organism: Streptomyces abyssomicinicus (assembly GCF_008974245.1). Taxonomy (GTDB): domain Bacteria; phylum Actinomycetota; class Actinomycetes; order Streptomycetales; family Streptomycetaceae; genus Streptomyces; species Streptomyces abyssomicinicus. The sequence goes on from NZ_BBZI01000014.1 coordinate 30,546, forward strand.
CCCCTTCCGTCCGCGGCGCGCTCACCGCCCCTCCGGGGTGCGTTCACCGGTCCGTCCGGAGCGGTCGTCCGTCCAAGGCGCGTTCACCGGTTCATCGGTCCCCGTTCCGGCGGTCCGGTGTGGCGAGGCGGGCCCTGAGGGTGGCCGCGATCGCGCCGGAGGCGTCGTCCTCCGGAAAGGCGAGGGCCAGGGCCAGACCCGCCGTCAGGCACGGGGGCGGCGCCTGGGCGTCGTCCGCGACCAGCCGCAGCAGGGTCGGCACGGGCATGGTCGTCAGCCTGTGCCGCCAGGCGGGGTGGGCGTGGGTGGCGGCGTAGCGGGCGGTCAGGATCTCGGCCGGGGTCAGTTCGGCGCCCGAGCGCAGGAGCAGCGGGGCGATGCCCTCCTGACGGACCACGGCGCAGATCTCCTCGGCGCTGACGCTGTTGCGCCGGTGGTCGTCGTGGGCCTGGTACAGCAGGGCGTACACCAGCGCGTCCTCCCGCGGGGTGGACGCCGCGGGCAGCGGTACCTCCCACCACAGTGCCTCCACCGCGTCCGCGGTCACCGGCAGCGGAAGGCCGCAGCCGAGAGGGGAGGGAGAGGTCGCCAGCCTGACCGCGCCGAGTGCGACCGCCTGCTCCGAGAGGACCCGCCGCAGGCACAGAGGACCGGCCGCCTCCGGGTCGGTGTCCCGGGCCGCCGCCGACACCGCGTCCAGGGTCGGTCCGTCCGTCCACACCAGGGTCGCCGGGGCCGTGGCCGAGGCGGGCTCCGTCCTCACCTCCGGCAGGCCGAGACGCCGGGTCAGGGCCTCGGAGAGAACGCTCAGCCGCTGGGCGTGGCCGGGCCCGGACGGGCCGCCCTGCCTGGTCGATCCGGTCATGGCGGCAGTGTACGGTCGCCGTCGGACAACCGTTCCGGGCCGGTTGGGGCCCCCGGTACGAGGCAGGTCGTCGCGGACCGGCGACGGTGGCGGTGATCCGATTGGGCCGCCCCGGACGCGGCCTGGGCCCGGGGCCGGTGCTGTGCAACACGAGGGGGCGGTTGCCTTGCGGCGTGAAGGGGCCGCCCCGCAGGGACCGGTGACAACCGTCAGCAGCGCATGCGCATGCGCATGCGCATGCGGATGCGGATGCGGGTGCGGGTGCCGTGCCGGGCTGGCACCGGCACGGCACCGGCCCGGTCGGCACCGGTGCCCGTCCCGGCGCCGGTCAGGAACGCGCCGCCGCCCGCTCCGCCGCGTCCGGCTCCGGCGCGGACGGGGAGGGGACCGTGAGGTTCGCCCCGGTCGCCGCCTCGGCCGCCGCGCGCAGCTGGGCGGGGCGGACCCCGCCGAGGGCGGCGACCAGCCGGCCGTCCGGCCGCACCAGCAGGACGGTGTGCGCCGGCGCCCCCGGGTATGCCTCGGTGACCAGCAGTTCCGCCGGTACCGGCAGCGCCCGCACCGCCTCGGCCAGGGCCGGCATGATCCCGGCCCCCGCCCAGTGCCGCCGCTCCCACACCCCGGTGCCGGGCGCGACCAGCACCACCGACAGCGCGCACCGCCCGAGCAGCTCCCACAGCCCGCTGGAGGAGCCGTCCTCCGCGGTGACCCGCACGTCCGCCACCGGTTCGCCCGGCGCGGTGTCCACCGTCACATCCGCGTCGGTCGGCGAGGGCAGCAGCGGCGAGGAGCCGTACCCGCCCGGCCCGCCGAGCGCGCCGCGTCCGAGGTGGCCGTCGACCAGCAGCGCGTCCTGGGCGCGGGCCGTTCCCGGCACGTAGGTCCGCAGCCCGCCGCCGCGCAGTATCGGCAGCGCCTGGTCGGCCGCGCGCAGCCGGGTGGCGACCGCCGCCCGCCGCTCCGTCTGATAGGTGTCCAGCAACGACTCGGGCGCCTTGCCGCGCAGGACGAAGGCCAGCTTCCAGGCGAGGTTCTCCGCGTCCCGCAGCCCCTCCTCCAAGCCCTGGCCGCCCAGCGAGCCCAGCAGGTGGGCGGCGTCCCCGGCGAGGAAGGCCCGACCCCGCCGCCACCGCCGGGCCAGCCGGTGGTGGACCGTGTGGACGCCGGTGTCGAGCAGTTCGTAGGGGGGAGGAAGGTCGGCACCGTGCCAGCCGGCGAGCGTCTCCCGGACCAGCGTCACCAGCACGTCCGGCGTGACCAGGTCGGCCGCCGGGTCGCGGGGCGGCGGCATCAGCCAGTCCAGCCGCCACGCCCCGTCCGGCAGCGGGCGCGCGACCACCTCGCCGGCGAACGGAGCCGAGGACCGCCAGGGCGGGGAACGGTGCAGGACGCCCTGCCCCGGCCAGGGCAGCTCGGCGCGCAGGGTGGCCACCGCGTGCCGCTCCACGGCGGTGCGGCCGGGGAAGCGGATGTCCAGCAGCTTGCGGACCGTGGACCGGGCGCCGTCGCAGCCGACCAGATGGGTGCCCCGCCACCAGGTGCCGCGGGCCCGGGCGCGTACCTCCGTGCCGTCCTGCTCCACCGAGTCCAGCCGGCTCCCCGGGGCGAGGGTGACCAGGCGCTCCTGTTCGGCGGCGGCGCGCAGCGCGCCGGTCAGCGCGTGCTGAGGCAGATGCAGGGGGGCGCCGGGTCCCGAGTCCGTCGTGTCGAACCGCGTCTCGAAGGCGGTGCGGCGCCCGCGCGTCGCGCGCCAGCCGCTCCAGCGCAGCCCCAGCCGGGTGAGGCCGCCCCCGGTGATCCGGGTGATCAGCGCCGCGGTGCCGGGGTGCAGCACGACCGTGCGGGCCGCTCGTCGCTCCTCGCCGCCCTGCCCCTCGTCGAGGACCACCGAGGGGACCTCCAGGCGCGCCAGCGCGAGCGCGAGGGTGAGCCCCACCGGACCCGCGCCCACGACGAGCACAGGGGCGGAGGGAGGTGGAGCGGAGTGCGCGATCACATGGTTATGCAACCCATTGCAGGTGTCCGCGTCAAGCGACGACGGCAGTGGCGGGGCCGCCACTGCCTTCGTCGGACGAACGCCCGTGTCACCAGGGGCGTCGGGAAACTGACGGGACGTCGGTTCCGGTCAGACCCCCGGGGCCGCGAAAGCCGACTGGTCGGCTCCTCCGTCGGGTGCGAGCGTCACGCCGGTGGACTTCTTGGCCCTCCGCAGACGCTTCTCCAGCCAGCTCGCGAACGAGGTGAGCGCGAAGTTGATCACGATGAAGATGACCGCCGCGACCGTGAGGGACTGGATGATGTTGGCGCCGTAGAAGGAGCTGGCCGTGGTGGCGCTGGACAGCAGCTCGGGGAAGGTCATCATGTAGCCGCCGAGGGCGGTGTCCTTCACGATGACCACGATCTGGCTGACGATGGCCGGCAGCATCGCGGTGACCGCCTGCGGCAGCAGCACCACTCGCATCACCTGGCTCTTGCGCAGACCGATGGCCATGGCGGCCTCGGACTGCCCCTTGGGCAGGGAGAGGATGCCGGCCCGCACGACCTCCGCGAGCACCGACGCGTTGTACAGGACCAGGCCGGTGATCACCGCGTACAGCGGGCGTGAGTCACTGCTGACGCCGGTGTACAGGTAGTAGAACTCCCCGCAGAACACCATCAGGATCAGCACGGGGATGGCGCGGAAGAACTCGACGACCACCGTGGCAGGAACGCGGACCCATGCGTGGTCGGAGAGCCGGGCTATGCCGAGCACCGCGCCCAGCGGCAGGGCTATCACCAGGGACAGCGCCGCGGCGAGCAAGGTGTTCTGCAGGCCGGGCAGCAGGTAGGTCGTCCAGGACTCGCTGCCGAAGAAGGGCGACCACATGGCCCAGTCGAGCTGGCCCTTCTCCTTCAGGGAGCTGTAGACCCACCACAGCAGCACGGCCGCCGCGACCAGGAAGACGGCCGTGTAGACGACGTTGCGGGCCTTGGCCCGCGGGCCCTGGGCCTCGTAGAGAACCGACGCGCTCATCGCTTCACCGCCACCTTCTTGCCCAGCAGGCCCATCAGCAGACCGGTGGGCAGCGTCAGGCACACGAAGCCGAACGCGAAGACCGCGCCGATCAGCACCAGCTGCGCCTCGTTCTCGATCATTTCCTTCATCAGCAGCGAAGCCTCGGCCACACCGATCACGGCGGCGACCGTGGTGTTCTTCGTCAGTGCGATCAGCACGTTGGCCAGCGGGGCCACCGCCGCGCGGAAGGCCTGCGGCAGGACGATCAGCCGCAGCACCTGGCCGAAGTTCAGGCCGAGGGCGCGTGCCGCCTCCGCCTGCCCGACGGGCACGGTGTTGATGCCGGAGCGCAGCGCCTCGCAGACGAACGCCGAGGTGTAGACGATCAGCCCCAGCACCGACAGGCGGAAGCTGATGACCTGGACGATCCCGTCGCCCCCGAGGTCGACACCGAGCGTCTGGTAAAGCCCCAGCGAGCTGAACAGGATGATCACAGTCAGCGGGATGTTGCGTACGAAGTTCACGTACGCGGTGCCGAAGGCGCGCATCAGCGGCACCGGGCCCACCCGCATGCCGGCCAGCAGAGTTCCCCAGATCAGGGAGCCGATCGCTGAGTAGACGGTGAGTTGCACCGTCGCCCAGAAGGCCCCCAGCAGGTCGTAACCTTCAAGAAAGTCGAACACGATCTCCCGCGCTTCCGCGTGTCGGTTGGCTCAGGGCAGGCGGCCCGTCCCCCCGGCCGGAGCCGGGAGGACGGTGCCGCCGTGGTGAAGCCGCTGGACGTTACTTCTTGATGTCGCCGATCTTCGGCGCGGGCTCGTTCTTGTAGTTCGCGGGACCGAAGTGCGCCGCGACGGCCTTCTCCCACGCACCGTCGGAGACCATCTTCTCGAGGGCGGAGTTGATCTTCGCCTTGAGGTCGCTGCCCTCCTTGACGCCGATGCCGTAGTTCTCGTTCGAGAGCTTCAGGCCGGTGAGCTTGAACTTGCCCTTGAAGGAGTCCTGCGCGGCGTAGCCGGCCAGGATCGAGTCGTCCGTGGTCAGCGCGTCGACGGCGCCGTTCTGCAGACCGGTCAGGCAGGCGGAGTAGGTCGGGTACTCCTGCAGCTGGGCCTTGGGGGCCAGCTTCTCCTTGACGTTCTGCGCGGAGGTCGAGCCGGTCACCGAGCAGAGCTTCTTGCTGTTCAGGTCCTCGGGCGACTTGATGGAGTCGTCGTCGGCGCGGACCAGCAGGTCCTGGTGGGCCAGCAGGTACGGGCCGGCGAAGTCGACCTTCGCCTCACGCTCGTCGTTGATCGAGTAGGAGGCGGCGATGAAGTCGACGTCACCACGCGAGAGCATGTTCTCGCGGTCGGCGCTCTTCGACTCCTTCCACTCGATCTGGTCCTCGGAGTAGCCGAGCTCCTTGGCGACGAACTTCGCCACGTCCACGTCGAAGCCGGCGTAGCCCTGCGGCGTCTTCTGGCCGATGCCGGGCTGGTCGAACTTGATGCCGACCGTGATCTTGCCCTTGCCGCCCTCGGGGCCCTTGGCGTCCTTCTCGGCGGCACCCTCGCCGCAGGCGGTGGCGGTCAGGGCCAGGGCGATGACGGCCGCGGAGGCGGCGGTGACCTTGCGGAGCTTCATGGTGAACATCCTTTGCGTGATGAGGAGATGCGACCCGTCCCCGGACGAGTCCGGGGACGGGAGGTGGCGCGGGCGCCTCGGAGGGTTTCCCGGCGGGTGTCTCAGTGGTGCAGGATCTTGGACAGGAAGTCCTTGGCGCGGTCGCTGCGGGGGTTGCTGAAGAACTGCTCCGGAGCGGCCTCTTCGACGATCCGCCCGTCCGCCATGAAGACGACCCGGTTCGCGGCCGACCGTGCGAAGCCCATCTCATGGGTGACGACGATCATGGTCATGCCGTCGCGGGCGAGCTGCTGCATGACCTCCAGCACCTCGTTGATCATCTCCGGGTCCAGGGCCGAGGTGGGCTCGTCGAAGAGCATCACCTTCGGCTCCATGGCGAGCGCCCGCGCGATCGCGACGCGCTGCTGCTGGCCGCCGGAGAGCTGGGCCGGGTACTTGTCCGCCTGCGCGCCGACGCCGACCCGGTCGAGCAGGGCCCGCGCCTTCTCCTCGGCCACCTTCTTGTCGGCCTTGCGGACCTTGACCTGGCCCAGGGTGACGTTCTCGAGGATCGTCTTGTGGGCGAACAGGTTGAACGACTGGAAGACCATGCCGACGTCGGCGCGCAGCCGCGCGAGCTCCTTGCCCTCGGCGGGCAGCGGCTTGCCGTCGATCGCGATCGAGCCGGAGTCGATGGTCTCGAGCCGGTTGATGGTGCGGCACAGAGTGGACTTGCCGGACCCCGAGGGCCCGATGACCACGACAACCTCACCGCGGGCGATGGTCAGATCGATGTCCTGGAGCACGTGCAGAGCACCGAAGTGCTTGTTGACGTCCTTCAAGACCACGAGATCGCCGACCGGGGCCGCATCTTCCTTGGCCACCGTTACATCGGTCATCGTTTGCTGGCTCCGTCCTCCTCGGTTTCCGCTGGACCTTAATAACCCGGTCCTACCAGCGCATTACTTCTGAGCGGAAATTGAGCATCACGATTGGATAGCAACCGGACACATGCCGTAGTTGGGACGTCCTGATCCGTACCGGGTGGGTAACGAAACCCCTCGCGACGCTCCTAAACCTGTTCGCGGGGTGGTACCCGATAAGGAGGTCCGGACGGGAAGCGCGCCCGGACGGGACGGCCGAAGGGAGGGCCGAACGACATGAGACTGCTGCTCGTCGAGGACGACAACCACGTGGCGGCGGCCCTGACCGCGATCCTGGCCCGGCACGGCTTCAGCGTCACCCACGCCCGCAACGGCGAGGAGGCGCTGCGCGCGCTGGTGCCCGGCGGCCCGGCCTTCGCCGTCGTCCTGCTCGACCTGGGCCTGCCCGACCAGGACGGGTTCGAGGTCTGCGGACGGATCCGCAAGCGCACCACCACCCCGGTGATCATGGTCACCGCCCGGGCCGACGTCCGCTCCCGCATCCACGGGCTCAATCTGGGGGCCGACGACTACGTGGTCAAGCCCTACGACACCGGGGAACTGCTCGCCCGCATCCACGCGGTCAGCCGCCGCCGCCCCGCCGAGGAGAGCGCCCCCGGGGCCGACGACGGCGTCATCGACCTGGGCACGGTCCGGATCGAGCTGTCCACCCGGCAGGTCACCGTCGAAGGGGCCGTGGTCGCCCTCACCCGCAAGGAGTTCGACCTGCTCGCCCTGCTCGCCCAGCGTCCGGGCGTGGTCTTCCGGCGTGAGCAGATCATCAGCGAGGTGTGGCGTACCAGCTGGGAGGGGACCGGGCGTACTCTCGAGGTGCACGTCGCCTCGCTGCGCTCCAAGCTGCGCCGGCCGACGCTGATCGAGACCGTTCGCGGCGTCGGGTACCGACTCGTCGCCCCGGCCGCCTAGGGGACGGGTGCGCAACAGGCTTCTTCCGCTGCTGATCGTCCTGATGGCGGCCGTGCTGCTCGCCCTGGGCGTGCCCCTGGCGGTGAGCGTGGCCGCCACCGAGCAGCAGCGCGTGGTGGTGGACCGGATCGACGACACCGCGCGCTTCGCCGCCCTCGCCCAGTTCGTCCGCACCCTCGCGCCCGGCGACGTCCCGGACGGGGCGGTCGGCGAGCGCGACGACAACCTCGCCCGCGAACTGGACAGCTACCACAAGGTCTTCGGCATCCGGGCGGGTGTCTTCCTGCGCAACGACGAACTGCTGACCTCCGCGCCCGACGACTGGCAACTGCCCGCGGGCGGCGAGGTGCGCGCCGCGTTCGAGGAGGCGCTGCTCAGCCGCCCCAGCCACGACCCGGAACAGGTCTGGCCCTGGCAGGACCGGCGGCTGGTGGTCGCCTCACCGGTGATCCGGGACGGCGACGTGGTCGCCGTCGTGGTCACCGACTCGCCCACCGACGCGATGCGCTGGCGCACGCTCCGGAGCTGGCTGCTGATCGCCGCGGGCGAACTGGCCGCCATGCTGGTCGCGGTGGGCGCCGCCCTGCGGCTCACCCACTGGGTGCTGCGACCGGTCCGCGTCCTGGACGCCACCACCCACGACATCGCCACCGGCCGCCTCAAGTCCCGGGTCGCAGCCGCCGGCGGGCCGCCCGAACTCCGGCGGCTGGCCCGGTCGTTCAACGAGATGGCCGACCACGTGGAGGACGTGCTGGAGCAGCAGCGCGCCTTCGTGGCCGACGCCTCCCACCAACTGCGCAACCCGCTCTCCGCGCTGCTGCTGCGGATCGAGCTGCTGGCGCTGGAACTCCCCGAGGGCAACGAGGAGATCGCCTCGGTGCGCACCGAGGGCAAGCGGCTCGCGCAGGTCCTCGACGATCTGCTGGACCTGGCCCTCGCCGAGCACACCGAGCCTGAGCTGGGACTCGCGGACATCGGCGCGCTCACCGGGGAACGGGTCGCCGCCTGGGCCCCCGCCGCGCAGGCCAAGGGCGTCCGGCTCACCGGCGAGTGCCCCGCCACCACGGCCTGGGCCGACCCGGTCACCCTCTCCAGCGCCCTCGACGCGGTGATCGACAACGCGGTCAAGTTCACGCCCGGGGGCGGCGAGGTACGGGTCACGGTGGCCGCCAACGGGCGCACCGCCACAGTCGTCGTCACCGACGAGGGCCCCGGCCTCACCGACGAGGAGCTGGACCGCGTCGGCGACCGGTTCTGGCGCAGCGGCCGCCATCAGAACATCAACGGGTCCGGTCTGGGCCTGTCCATCACCAAGGCGCTGCTCGCCGCGGCGGGCGGCTCGCTGGACGTCGCCCACCACCGGCCCCACGGACTGGCGGTGACCGTGACCGTGCCCCGCTCGGCTCCTACGGCTTGACCGAGCGGTAGTAGTCCCGGGCGCCCTCGTGCAGCGGCACCGGATGGGTGTCTATCGCGGTGCGCACGTCGACCAGCTGGGCCGAGTGCACCTTCTCGCCGATCTCGTCGCGGCTGCGGATCACCGTGCCGGTGAGCCACTCGGTGAGCTCCGGGTCCGCGTCGGCACGGGTGATGAGCAGGTTGGAGACGGCCAGGGTCTCCACCGGCTCACCGTCCATCGCCTCCGGGTACGCGGACTCGGGCATGGTGGTGGACCGGTAGTGGCCGTACCTGTTGCCCTGCTCGTGCAGCCGGGTCACGAGGGCGCTGTCGACGGGGACGAAGCGGTAGTCGAAGGTCTTGGCCAGATCGGTCAGGCCCGCCGTGGGGATGCCGCCCGACCAGAACAGGGCGTCGATCTCGCCGCGCCTCAGCTTGTCGGGCCCGGTGTCGATGCCGTCGAGGTGCCGGACGATGTCGTCCTGCGGGTCCAGACCCGCCGCCGTCAGGACCCGTTCCGCGATCAGCTGCACACCGGAGTCGTTCGGGCCGATGCCCACCCGGAGCCCCTTGAGGTCGGCGACGTGCCGGACGTCGGAGTCGGCGGGGACGAGCACGTGCAGGTAGTCGTCGTACAGGCGGGCAACGCCCCGCAGCTGGTCCGCCCGCGCGCTCTCGTTGGACTTGTACTCCTGCACCGCGTCTGCGGCGGCGATGGCGAAGTCGGCCTTGCCGACGGCCACCATGGCCACGTTCTGCCGGGAGCCGGAGGACTCCTTCAGGCGCACCGACAGGTCCGGCATGTCCACGGCCAGGTCCTTGCGCAGCTCCTCGCCGTAGACGTGGTACACGCCCGCCGGGGTGCCCGTGCCGAAGACCGTCCGCCCGCTCGGCGGGGTCCTGCCCAGGGGCAGCAGCCACCACAGGAGAACGACCAGCACGACCAGGAGGACGAACGAACCCGTCAGGGCTCTTCGTCTGCCGATACGGGTCACAGCCGGGAACATGCCAGCGATCCTGCCAGCTCGGCGCCCGCCACCGGTAGGCCGGGGATCACGCACGCGCTCCACCGCCCTGTGCGACCGGTCACCCTCCCCGGCCGGAGCGGCGTTCCCCGACTGGGCGGTGTCCCTGGACTGGGGCGGCGTCCCCGGAGCGGGTGGCGGCTCTGGACCGGGGTGGCGTCCCCGGAGCGGGTGGCGGCTCTGGAGCGGGGTGGCGTCCCCGGACCGGGGTGGCGGCTCTGGAGTGGGGTGGCGTCCCCGGACCGGCGTGGCGTCCCCCGATCACGGCTGCGTCCCCGGATCCCCGCGGTGCCGGTGCCATTGACCGGCCCCGGGGAGGATGGTTGGCTCCGGCGTTGTGCCCGACGACCACCAGAACGCCGCCCCCGCCTTCCTGGTCGAGGGCGGTGTCCGCCGCCACGGGCGGCTGCCCGCCCGGCCTGTCCGCGTCAACCCGCTCGACGAGTTCACCGGGCCCTCCCGCCTGCTGCGCCGGCTGCGGCTGAAGGAGTGGGCCGGGTTCACGCTGCTCCACCCGGACCTGTGGTCCTCGATGATCATCCAGGACGCCCAGTACCTCGCGAGCTGCGAGATCTACGCCCACGACCGGCGCACCGGCACCCTCCACCAGCACGCCGCCAACGCCCGGGGCGGCTCCCCGGCGCTGCCCGAGGAGCTGCTGGACGGCGGTCACTGCGCCTTCGACAGGCCGGGCCACCGTCTCGTCTACGACTTCGCCGAGCGTGAAGGACGGCACACGATCCACGTCGACGTCGCCGCCACCGCGACCGCCCCGGCCATGAGAGCCGAGCTCACCCTGGACGCGCGGGGCGCCGGTGCGCCCCTGTCGGTCGGCTCGCTCCTGCCCGGCGGTGGCCGGATGTACACGCACAAGGCGGTCTTCCCGGCCGAGGGCGTGCTCAGGGTCGGCTCCACCGAGTACGTCTTCGAGCCCGGACGCGACCTGGCGATCCTGGACGAGCACCGCTCCTTCCTGCCCTACCGCACCCGGTGGCTGTGGGGCACGTTCGCCCTGCCCACCGCGGACGGCCCCGTCGGCGCCAACTTCGCCGACCGCCCCGAGCTGCCGGGGGAGCCCGAGGAGTCGGCGGTGTGGGCGCCCGGCGCGTGCGAGCCGCTCGGTGAGATCTCCTTCACCCCCGAGCGCCCCGACGACCCGGCCGCCCCCTGGCGGATCGCCTCCCGCGACGGCCGGCTGGACGTCGTCTTCGCACCCGAGGGGCGCAAGACGGTCCGCCACCGATTCGGCCTCCTCTCCATCGACTACTTCCAGATGTACGGCCGCTACCAGGGCGTGCTGCGGGCCGGCGGCGCCGACCACCCGCTGGACGGCGTGCACGGCGTCTGCGAGTCGATGCGCGCCCGCCTCTGAGCCGGGGCGGCCCCGGGACGCGTGCCGGGCGGGTCCGGCGCCCCCTTACCCTTGTGTCCCATGAGCAGCATGGACCGGAGCGACGCGATGAGCGGGGCAGTGGACACGGCCGTCCACGACACAGCGGTGGGCCTGAAGACCTACGAGGTGCGCACCTACGGGTGCCAGATGAACGTCCACGACTCCGAGCGGCTCTCCGGGCTGCTGGAGGACGCCGGTTACGTCCGTGCCCCCGAGGGGTCGGACGGCGACGCGGACGTCGTCGTCTTCAACACCTGCGCCGTCCGGGAGAACGCCGACAACCGCCTCTACGGCAACCTCGGCCGGCTCGCCCCCAGGAAGGCCTCGCGTCCCGGCATGCAGATCGCCGTCGGCGGCTGCCTGGCCCAGAAGGACCGCGACACCATCGTGAAGCGGGCGCCCTGGGTGGACGTCGTCTTCGGCACCCACAACATCGGCAAGCTGCCGGTGCTGCTCGAGCGCGCCCGCGTCCAGGAAGAGGCGCAGGTCGAGATCGCCGAGTCGCTGGAGGCCTTCCCCTCCACCCTGCCGACCCGCCGCGAGAGCGCCTACGCGGCCTGGGTGTCGATCTCCGTCGGCTGCAACAACACCTGCACCTTCTGCATCGTGCCCGCGCTGCGCGGCAAGGAGAAGGACCGCCGGCCCGGCGACATCCTCGCCGAGGTGGAGGCCCTGGTCGCCGAGGGCGTCTCCGAGATCACCCTGCTCGGCCAGAACGTCAACGCCTACGGCTCCGACATCGGCGACCGTGAGGCGTTCAGCAAGCTGCTGCGCGCCTGCGGTGCGATCGAGGGCCTGGAGCGGGTCCGCTTCACCTCCCCGCACCCGCGGGACTTCACCGACGACGTCATCGCCGCGATGGCCGAGACGCCGAACGTGATGCCGCAGCTGCACATGCCGCTGCAGTCCGGCTCGGACACCGTGCTGAAGGCGATGCGGCGGTCCTACCGGCAGGACCGGTACCTGGGGATCATCGAGAAGGTGCGGGCCGCCATCCCGCACGCGGCGATCACCACCGACATCATCGTGGGCTTCCCCGGCGAGACCGAGGAGGACTTCGAGCAGACGCTGCACGTGGTGCGGGAAGCCCGCTTCGCGCAGGCCTTCACCTTCCAGTACTCCAAGCGGCCCGGCACCCCGGCGGCCACCATGGACGGCCAGATCCCCAAGGAGGTCGTCCAGGCGCGGTACGAGCGGCTGGTCGCGCTCCAGGAGGAGATCTCCTGGGACGAGAACAAGAAGCAGGTCGGGCGGACGCTGGAGCTGATGGTCGCGGAGGGCGAGGGCCGCAAGGACGGCGCGACGCAGCGGCTGTCCGGGCGCGCCCCCGACAACCGGCTCGTGCACTTCACCAAGCCGGACGAGGAGGTGCGGCCGGGGGACGTGGTGACCGTCGAGGTCACGTACGCGGCGCCGCACCACCTGCTGGCGGAGGGACCGGTGCTGGCGGTGCGCCGTACCCGGGCGGGCGACGCGTGGGAGAAGCGGAACGTGGTGGAGGCGGCGAAGCCGGCGGGGGTGCTGCTCGGGCTTCCCAAGGTCGGGGTGCCCGAGCCGGTCGCCGCCCCCACCAGCCCCTGCGGCTGCGACTGACCCCCCTCCACGGGCACCGCCCGCCGACACCCCCGCGCAGGCGGCACGTGCCAACGTGCCCCTGCGCGGGGGCGCCTGCCGACACTCCCTCCGCGGGCGGCACGTGCTGACGGGCCCCTCCGCGGGCGCCGCCTCCTGACGGCCCCTCCGCGGGCGGCGCCTCCTGACGGTCCCTGCGCGGGCGGCAGGTGCCAACGGGCCCCCTCCGCGGGCAGCGCCTGACAACGGAAGCCCACGCGGGCGGCGAGGTGCCGCCACTCCCTGCGCCGGCGCCTGCTGACGGCCCTGGAGTACGCCCCGCACGCGTCTGCCCCGACCGCTCTGCGGGTGCCTGCTCCGACAGTCCTGCGGACGCATGCTCCGCCGCCCTGCGGGCGCATTCCCGACCGTTCTGCGGGCGGCTGGGCCGCCCAGGGGGCGGCACGGGCGGGCGCAGGCCCGAGCCTCCGCGGCGAGCGGTCCGCTCCACCAGGCCTGAGCGGGCGGTGCCGTACGCACGTGACCTCATCGCGGCGTGCTCGCGCTCAGCCGGGGCGGACAGCACTGTTCATCCCCCGACCCGCCCCCTTCCCAGGGGCTTGGCTTTCGCGAAGCGAGCCGTCACGTGCGTATGTGAGGCCTGCGCCCACCCCCATCGCCCTTGGCGGAACGATTGCCCGCAGCACGGGAGGGAGGGCGTGGGCTGCGTACAGCACGGCGGCACGAGTGGCCGCAGGCGGAACAGTTGGGCCGGGGCGGGGTCCGCGGGGCGCACCGGCGGCACGGTTGGCCGCAGCGGGGTGCGAGGGGGAGCGGTTACGCTGCGATCATGCTTGTCGCCGCCGCCGTCTGCCCCTGCCCCCCGCTGCTCGTGCCCGACGTCGCCCAGCGTGCCGCACCGGAACTCGACCCGCTGCGCGCCGCCTGCGACGAGGCGGTGCGGGCGCTCGTCGAGGCCGCCCCCGACCTCGTCGTGGTCGTCGGCACGGGCGGGCGCGACGTCCTGCACGAGGCCGGCTCCACGGGCTCGTTCCGCGGCTTCGGCGTCCCCATGGACGTCACGCTGGGCGAGGGCCGGGGCGACGCCGGGCCCGCCGTGCTGCCCCCGCCCCTCGCCGTCGGCGCCTGGCTCCTGTCCCGCTCCGGCTGGACGGGACCCGTCCGCGGCTACGAGGTCTCCACGCACGGGCGCTCCACCGCGGCCAACGGCGAGGACGGAACCAACCTGGCCGGCTCCGGCGAGCGCGTCGGGTTCCTGGTGATGGGCGACGGCAGCGCCCGCCGCGACGTGAAGGCCCCCGGCTACCTGGACGAGCGCGCCGCCGCCGTGGACGCCGCCATCGCGAAGGCCCTGGCGAACGGGGACCGCGACGGATTCCTCCTCGGGGACCTCGACGAGACGCTCGCCCGGGACCTGATGATCTCGGGCCGCTCCCCGTGGCAGATCCTCTCCGCGGCCCACGAGGACGACCTGGACTGCCGCCTGCTCTTCGACGACGCCCCGTACGGCGTGGGCTACTTCGTGGCCTCCTGGACCTGACCGACGGCCCCGGCCGGGGCGCGGCAGGGCGGCCCCCGCCGTCGGCGCCGTCGGCCGCCGTCAGGGCCCCGGCGGCGGGGAGGACGGCGGCGTGGTGCCGCCGTCGCCGCTCTCCGGGCGGCGCACCGGGCCCGGGCCCTCGTCGCCGGTCATGCCGGTGCCGTGCCCGTGCGGACCGCCCGCCTGCTGCTGCGCCAGCCGCGCGGCCGCGTCCTTGGCCTTGCCGGTGCCGCGTTCGATCTTCTCCGAGTACTTGCCCTTGGTCCGCTCGTCGGCCATCCGCGCGGCCTTGTCGATGCCCTGCTGGATCTTGTCCTGGTTCCGCGAGGCGAGGTCGTTGACCTTGCCCTTCGCGGGACCGAGCTTGTTCTTCAGGTTGTCGAGGAAACCGCTCATGGTCCGCCTTCCGTGCTCTCGGTACACACCTGTCCGTTTCACACCGTACGTATGCGGGCCGGAACCGGCCGGATGCGCGCGTCCGACCGAGGCACCCGGTGGAAGTACCCCCGGAGGCATCCCCGAGGCGTCCTCCGAGGGGCCCCGGGGCGCCCGGCCGACGTATTCGGCAGGGCGCCCGGGCCGGGCCCCACCCCGGTCCGGACCACTCGCGGGATTTGGGAGACTGGGGCCGTGAGCAGTACTCGTCCCACCCCGCGCGTCATCGCCGTCGTCGGCCCCACCGCCGCCGGCAAGTCCGACCTCGGCGTCTTCCTCGCCCAGCGGCTCGGCGGCGAGGTGATCAACGCCGACTCCATGCAGCTCTACCGGGGCATGGACATCGGCACCGCCAAGCTGACCCCCGAGGAGCGCGGCGGCGTCCCGCACCACCTGCTCGACATCTGGGCCGTCACCGTCGCAGCCAGCGTCGCCGAGTACCAGAGGCTGGCCCGCGCCCGGATCGAGGCGCTGCTCGCCGAGGGCCGGTGGCCGGTCCTGGTCGGCGGCTCGGGCCTCTATGTGCGGGGCGCGGTCGACCGCATGGAGTTCCCCGGCACCGACCCCAAGGTCAGGGCCCGGCTGGAGGAGGAACTGGAGCAGCGCGGCCCCGGCGTCCTGCACGCCCGGCTGGCGGAGGCCGATCCCGGGGCGGCGGCCGTGATCCTGCCGTCGAACGGCCGCCGGATCGTCCGGGCGCTGGAGGTCGTCGAGATCACCGGCAAGCCCTTCACCGCCAATCTCCCCGGCCACGAGTCGGTGTACGACACCGTGCAGATCGGCGTCGACGTGTCCCGGCCGGAGCTGGACGAGCGGATCGCCCGCCGGGTCGACCGGATGTGGGAGGCCGGGCTGGTCGACGAGGTGAAGGCACTGGAGGCACAGGGGTTGCGCGAGGGGCGCACGGCCTCCCGTGCGCTGGGCTACCAGCAGCTTCTGGCGGCGCTGGCGGGGGAGTGCACCGAGGACGAGGCGCGCGCCGAGACGGTCCGCGCGACCAAACGCTTCGCGCGCCGCCAGGATTCCTGGTTCAGGCGGGACCCGCGGGTGCATTGGCTCAGTGGGGCCGCGGACGACGCCACCGAGCTGCCCGAGCGTGCGCTCGCACTGCTCGAACGGCCGGTTACAGCCTGATCACGTCATGGCATCGGGTCGCTCCGGTCGTCATTCGGGCCCCGGGCGCCGTGCCATCATCGTGATCCGATCGACCAGTGGAGTCCCAGTCAGGAGGGCGCGTGGCGATGGAGGCCGGCCCTCGCGACACCGCACACGGGAGGCATGTCGCCGAGGGCGACAGGGAGCGCGGCGACGACGCCCCGGCGCCCGGCGCCGACCTGCCCCGTGTGCCCACGGCGCGCACCGCTGACGAAGCTCTCGCCGCCCCCGGGGCCGAGCCGGAGGCCGACGGCCTGGAGGCCGACGTAGCGGCCGACGACGAGGTCGGCGTCGACGTGGGCGTCGACGGAGACGACGAGGTCGACGAGGACGGTGTGGGCGACGGCGGTGTGAGCGACGACGGTCCGCCGCCCGACGAGATGTTCCCCGGTCCAGAGGTCGAGGTCGAGATCCGCCCCCGGCGGAGGCTGAGCGCCTGGCACCTCGCGCCCGTGGTGGGGCTCGCCGCCGCCGGCTCGCTGATGTTCGCCTTCCCGCTCGCCTTCGACTTCGGTGACAGCGGCGCCGTGATCGCCATGCTGGGCGTGCTGATCTGCTCCTGCGCCGCGGGCTGGGCCCTGGTGGCCGCCCGCAAGGTCGGTCAGCACTGGCCCGGCCTGCCCCCGCGGGGCTCCGGACGGCCCACCGACTGGCGGATCGCGCTGGCCTACGCGGTGGCGGTGATCGCCGTCGTCGCGCTCGCGGTCTGGCGCGTCGCCCGGCTCCGGTGACGATGGACACCGGCCGCCCGACAGCCGCCGCCGGCCCCGGTCCCCGCACGTCGTCGGGTCCGTCCAGGCCGTACGATCGAAGGATGAGCACGCGGATCGCCTTCCTCAAGGGCCACGGCACCGAGAACGACTTCGTGATCGTGCCCGACCCCGAGAACGCCGTGGACCTGCCCCCCGCCGCCGTCGCCGCGCTGTGCGACCGCCGGGCGGGGATCGGCGGCGACGGGCTGCTGCACGTGGTGCGGTCGGCCGCACACCCGGAGGCCCGGGAGATGTCCGGCGAGGCCGAATGGTTCATGGACTACCGCAACGGCGACGGCTCGGTCGCGGAGATGTGCGGCAACGGCGTCCGCGTCTTCGCCCGGTACCTCCAGCACGCGGGCCTCGTCGCGGCCGGTGAGGTGGCCGTGGCCACCCGGGGCGGCGTCAAGACCGTCCACCTGGCCAAGGACGGCGACGTCACCGTCCGCATGGGCCGCGCGGTGCTGCCCGAGGACGCGGTGACGGTCTCCGTCGACGGCCGCAGCTGGCCCGCGCGCAACGTCAACATGGGCAACCCGCACGCCGTCGCCTTCGTGGAGGACCTGGCGCACGCCGGGGCGCTCCACACCCCGCCGCCGTTCACGCCGGCCTCGGTCTACCCGGACGGGGTCAACGTCGAGTTCGTGGTCGACCGCGGCCCGCGTCACGTCGCCATGCGGGTGCACGAGCGCGGCTCCGGCGAGACCCGTTCCTGCGGCACCGGCGCCTGCGCCGTGGCCGTCGCCACGGCCCGCCGGGACGGCGCCGACCCGGCCGTCGTCGGAACCCCGGTGACGTACACCGTGGACCTGCCCGGCGGCCGGCTGGTGATCACCGAGCATCCGGACGGCGAGGTCGAGATGACCGGCCCGGCGGAGATCGTCGCCGAGGGCGCCGTCGACGCCGACTGGCTGGAGCGCGCCGTCGCCGCGAAGACCCCGGTGGTGCGGAACGTATGAAACCGGGCGGAAGGGAGCGGGTCGGGGTCGTGGGACCCTCCGCCGCGCGCGCGGTGGAACGCCACGCCGCGACGCCCGCCCCCTTCGCTCGAACGGGTGATCCCGTTCACGCTCGGCGAGAGGCGGTGAACGGCACGTGATGGGCTCGATAGCATCAAGCACCGGTCCGGACGGGGGACCGACACCGCACCCCTGGCCGTGTCGCCTCTCGGGGTCCCCGTCCGCCGGTCGACGCAGCCGGAGGTGCCGATGAGCGCGGAGGCCACGAACGCCGCGACCCCAGGGGCCGTGACGCCCGTTCCCCAGAGCCCGCCGGCTCCCCGCCGGCGGTCCCGGTCCAGACTGGACCTGAGACGGCTCGGCCGGGCGGCCCTGCTCGGCCCGACGGGCCGCGACCGGTTGCCCGACGCCATCAGCCATGTCGCCGAGGCCCATCGGGCGCACTTCCCGGACGCTGACCTCGAACCGCTGCGCCGCGCCTACGTGCTGGCCGAGTCCTCGCACCGCGGACAGATGCGCAAGAGCGGCGAGCCCTACATCACGCACCCCCTCGCGGTGACCCTGATCCTCGCCGAACTCGGCGCGGAGACCACCACGTTGACCGCCTCGCTGCTGCACGACACGGTCGAGGACACCGCCGTCACGCTGGAGCAGGTGCGCAACGGGTTCGGCGAGGAGGTCTCCTACCTGGTCGACGGCGTCACCAAGCTGGAGAAGGTCGACTACGGCGCGGCCGCCGAGCCGGAGACCTTCCGCAAGATGCTGGTCGCCACCGGCAACGACGTCCGCGTGATGTCGATCAAACTCGCCGACCGGCTGCACAACATGCGCACGCTCGGCGTGATGCGGCGCGAGAAGCAGGAACGCATCGCGCGCGTCACCCACGAGGTGCTGATCCCGCTCGCCGAACGACTCGGCGTGCAGGTGCTCAAGACCGAGCTGGAGGACCTGGTCTTCGCCGTCCTCCACCCCGAGGAGCACCGGCACACCCAGGAGCTGATCTCCGGCAACACGGCATCCGGTGACGACCCGTTGGCCGAGATGGCCGAGTCGGTGCGCGCGGTGCTGCGCGAGGCCGACATCGCCGCGGAGGTCGTCATCCGGCCCCGGCACTCCGTCTCCGTCCACCGTGTCTCGCGCAAACGCGGGCAGTTGCGGGGGACGGACTTCGGACGGCTGCTGGTCCTGGTGAACGAGGACGCCGACTGTTACGGCGTGCTCGGTGAACTCCACACCTGTTTCACCCCGGTCGTCTCGGAGTTCAAGGACTTCATCGCCGTCCCGAAGTTCAACCTCTACCAGTCGCTGCACACCGCGGTCGCCCGGGAGGACGGCCAGGTCGCCGAAGTCCTCATCCGCACGCACCGGATGCACAAGGTCGCCGAAGCCGGTGTGATCGCGCTGGGCAACCCGCACCTGACGCCGCCCGGCGCGGACGAGCAGGGCGAGGGCGCCGAGCGTGAACGGCCCGACGGGGAGCGCGCCGACCCGACCCGGCCCGGCTGGCTCTCCCGGCTGCTCGCCTGGCAGGCCGCCGCCCCCGACACCGACATCTTCTGGTCCACGCTCCGTCAGGACCTCGCCCAGGACCGCGAGATCACCGTCTTCCGTGCCGACGGCGGCGCCCTGGGCCTGCCCGAGGGCTCCACATGCGTCGACGCCGCCTACGCCCAGTACGGGGAGGACGCCCACTCCTGTATCGGGGCCCGGGTCAACGGCCGCCTCGCCGCGCTCGGCACGGTGCTGCGCGACGGTGACCGGGTGCAATTGCTGATGGGCCAGGACCCGGCCTCCGAACCCTCCCGGGAGTGGCTCGACCACGCCCGCACGCCCACCGCGCGCATCGCCATCCAGCGCCGGCTCGCCGCCCGCGCCGCCGAGGTCCCCGCGGGTGAGGCGCCCACCGAGAACCGCCCCGACGACGCGATCCGCGAGGTACCGCCCGCGCCGGAGCCCTCCGTCGAGCCGGACGTGTCGTTCCGCGGCACGGGGGTGATCGCGGAGGAGTCCGGTGCCCCGGTGCGGCTCGCGGGCTGCTGCACGCCCGTGCCGGGCGACGAGATCGTGGGCTTCGCGGTGCGCGGCGGCGCGATCGCCGCCCACCGGGCGGACTGCGCCACCGCCGTGCGGATGCGGGGGGCCGGGCGGGAGCCGGTCGGCGTGCACTGGGGCGAGACGACCGGTTGCCGCGTCACCCTGGTCGCCGAGTCCTTCGGCCGCCCCCACCTGCTGGCCGACCTCACCGAGGCGATCGCCGCCGAGGGCGTCGACATCGTCTCCGCCACCGTGGAACCGCCGGTCCGCCAGCGTGTCCGCCACACGTACACGCTCCACCTGCCCGACGCCGCCCACCTCCCCGCGCTGATGCGCGCCATGCGGGACGTGCCCGGCGTCTTCGACGTCGGCCGCGCCGCCACCGCCGAGCAGTGAGGCAGCCGGGCCCGGGCGAGCGGAGAGTCCGCCGAGCCGGGGCGTGCGGTGAGGCCGCCAGCTCTGGGCGTGCGGTGAGGCAGCCGGGCCTGGGCGTGCAGTGAAGCCGCCCGCCGGGTCCGGGTGTCGAGGGCCGGCGGCAACCCGTTCGGGTGGGAAGGGTGCGAGTCGCCCCCGGGGCGGTGCCCCGTCCTGGTAGCCGTGGGGGATGCTCTCGCACCGCCCTCGCCGCCGCGCCGTCCGCGGCGCCCTGCTGGCCTCCGCCGTCTCCGTCAGCCTGGTCGCGGCCGCCGCCCCGGACCCCACGCCCGCCGCGCCGCTCGGCGTCGGCGACCGCCTCTTCCCCGAGCTGGGCAACCCCGGGTACGACGTCCGCTCGTACGACCTCCACTTCGCCTACCCGGGCTCCAACACCCGCCCCATGCAGGCGGTCACCACCATCGAGGCCCGGGCCACCCGCCGCCTGGACCGGCTCAACCTCGACTTCGCGCACGGCAAGGTCTCCTCGGTCACGGTGGACGGCGCGAAGGCCGCGTTCACCTCCGCCGGGGAGGACCTGGTGATCACGCCGCGCACCGCGCCGGAGGCGGGCGACACCACCCGCGTCGTCGTCCGGCACACCAGCGACCCGCGCCCGCCGAAGGGACAGGGGCACGGCTGGGTGGTGACCAAGGACGGGCTCGCCATGGCCAACCAGGCCGACGCCGCCCACCTGGTCTTCCCCTGCAACGACCACCCGTCCGACAAGGCGCTCTACACCATTCGCGTCACCGCCCCCACCGCGCTGACGGCCGTGGCCAACGGCCTGCCCGAGAAGGACGGGAAGAGCGCCGGGACCGGGCGCGCCGCGCAGACCCGCACCTGGACGTACCGCAGCAAGCACCCGATGGCCACCGAACTGGTCCAGGTCTCGGTGGGCCGCTCCGCCGTCGTCCGGCGCGAGGGCCCGCACGGCCTTCCGCTGCGCGACGTCGTCCCGGCCGCCGACCGGGAGAAGCTGGAACCGTGGCTGGCGAAGACCCCGGACCAGATCGACTGGATGGAGGGCAAGGTCGGCCCCTACCCGTTCGAGACCTACGGGATCCTCATCGCCGACGCCGCCACCGGGTTCGAGCTGGAGACCCAGACGCTCTCCCTCTTCGAGCGCTTCCTGTTCACCGAGCCCGCCATCCCCGCCTGGCTGGTCGAATCGGTCATGGTGCACGAGCTGGCCCACCAGTGGTTCGGCGACAGCGTCACCCCGGCCACCTGGTCGGACGTCTGGCTCAACGAGGGCCACGCCACCTGGTACGAGGCGCTCTACGGGGAGGAGACCGGGCACCGCACGCTGGAGGCGCGGATGAAGGCCGCGTACACCTCCTCCGACACGTGGCGCGCCGCGGGCGGACCGCCCGCGGCGCCCAAGGTCCCCGCGGAGGGGCAGAAGATCGGCATCTTCCGTCCGGTGATCTACGACGGATCGGCACTGGTGCTGTACGCGCTGCGCCAGGAGATCGGACGGCACGCCTTCGAGCAGGTGCAGCGCGCCTGGGTGCACCGGCACCGGGACGGGACCGCCACCACCGCCGACTTCGTCCGGCTCTCCTCCGAGATCGCCGGACGCGACCTGGACGGCTTCTTCCGGGCGTGGCTCCACGACACCCGGACGCCGCCGATGCCGGGACACCCGGACTGGACGTCGGACGCCCCCAAGGCCGAGGGGAAGCCCGCCGCCGGACGCGCGGTCGTGCCCGCGCCGGGACTCGGCCGGCACGGGCACGGGCACGGTGACGCGCACGGGCACGGGCACGGTCACGCGCACCTGGGGCATGCGCACATGGGTCACGACCACGTGGGCCACGGCAACGTGGGGTGAGGGCACGTGGGTCACGGCCACATGGGGTGGCCACATGGGGTGAGGGCACGCAGATTGAAAGCGCATGCCGCCGCGCGGGTGCACCGCCGCCCGCCGCGGCGCATAACCCGGTGACGGGGCGGCGGCGCCGTGGGACCATCGTGGGGTGCGGGCGGGTTGCCCGGGAATCTCCCGGGGCACCCGGACGTTGTGACCAGTGACGGACCGCACGGCCGTCACTCCACCCTTCGACGTAAGGACCCAATGACCTCCTCTTCATCCACTTCCCAGGACTCCCAGCGTTTCGCGCACGCCCTTCGGGCCGATGCCCTGATGGAAGAGGACGTCGCCTGGAGCCACGAGATCGACGGCGATCGGGACGGTGAGCAGTTCGACCGCTCCGAGCGTGCGGCCCTGCGACGCGTCGCGGGTCTGTCCACCGAGCTCGAGGACGTCACCGAGGTCGAGTACCGGCAGCTCCGCCTGGAGCGGGTCGTACTCGTCGGAGTGTGGACCTCGGGCACGGCGCGGGACGCCGACAATTCGCTGGCCGAGCTGGCCGCCCTCGCCGAGACGGCGGGCGCGCTGGTGCTGGACGGCGTGATCCAGCGGCGCGACAAGCCCGACGCCGCGACCTACATCGGTTCCGGCAAGGCCAACGAGCTGCGGGACATCGTCATCGAGTCGGGCGCGGACACCGTGATCTGCGACGGTGAGCTCAGCCCCGGACAGCTGATCCACCTCGAGGACGTCGTCAAGGTCAAGGTCATCGACCGGACCGCGCTGATCCTCGACATCTTCGCCCAGCACGCCAAGTCCCGCGAGGGCAAGGCGCAGGTCGCGCTGGCACAGATGCAGTACATGCTGCCGCGCCTGCGTGGCTGGGGTCAGTCGCTGTCCCGTCAGATGGGCGGCGGCAAGGGCGGTGGTCTCGCCACCCGTGGTCCCGGTGAGACCAAGATCGAGACGGACCGGCGCCGGATCCGCGAGAAGATGGCGAAGATGCGCCGGGAGATCGCGGAGATGAAGACCGGCCGTGACGTGAAGCGTCAGGAGCGGCGCCGCAACAAGGTGCCCTCGGTCGCCATCGCCGGTTACACCAACGCCGGAAAGTCGTCGCTGCTGAACCGCCTCACCGGCGCCGGCGTCCTGGTCGAGAACGCGCTGTTCGCGACCCTGGACCCGACCGTGCGCCGGGCCGAGACGCCCAGCGGGCGGGTGTACACGCTGGCCGACACCGTCGGCTTCGTGCGCCACCTGCCGCACCACCTGGTCGAGGCGTTCCGCTCCACCATGGAGGAGGTCGGTGACTCCGACCTGATCCTGCACGTGGTGGACGGCTCGCACCCGAACCCGGAGGAGCAACTGGCCGCGGTGCGCGAGGTGATCCGTGACGTCGGTGCCACCGGTGTGCCGGAGATCGTCGTGATCAACAAGGCGGACGCGGCCGACCCGCTGGAACTCCAGCGGCTCATGCGGGTCGAGAAGCGCTCCATCGCCGTCTCCGCCCGCACCGGGCAGGGCATGGACGAACTGCTGGCGCTGATCGACGCCGAGCTGCCGCGTCCGGCCGTCGAGGTCGAGGCGCTGATCCCGTACACCCACGGCAAGCTGGTGGCGCGGGCGCACACCGAGGGCGAGGTGATCTCCGAGGAGCACACCGCGGAGGGCACCCTGCTCAAGGTGCGGGTGCACGAGGAGCTGGCCTCGGACCTCGCTCCGTACACGCCGGCCACCGCGTAAGCCGTCAGCGGCCCCGGCCCACCCGGCCGGACGCGACGTTTCGGGCAACGACGAGGGCCCGCCCCCCGGCCGGGGGGCGGGCCCTCGTCGTGCGCGGGCAGGCGCCGGCTTCCGCCGACCACCGCCCGCTCACGGACTACCGTGCGCCTTGGACTACTGCGCGCTCACGGACTCGTAGAGCTTCTTCGCCTGCTCGTCGAGACGCGGTCCGGCCAGCCAGCCCGCGCTGATCGGGCCGATGGAGGTGTTGGACACCAGCGCCGGCTCGCCGTTCACCTCGGCGATCCAGCCACCGCCGGAGGAACCGGCCGTCATCGTGCAGCCGATGCGGTACATGGTCGGGTCACTCGCCACGACGGACAGGCGGCCCGGCTTGTCCTGGCACTGGAACATCCGCTCACCGTCGAACGGCTCCGCGGCCGGGTAGCCGGTCGCGGTGATGCTGTCGATGTCCGGCACCGCCGGGGCGTCGAACCCCACCGGCGTCGCGGCGCCGACCGTCTCCTCCAGCGACTTCCCGCCGCCGTTCTCCGGGGTCACCTTGAGCACGGCGTAGTCGAACGGAGCCCCGTTGCCGCCGGTCTGACCGCCCTGCGCGATCCACTGGTCGGAGGTCATCGCGACCTGGGCCCACCACAGGCCGTGCGGAGCGATCTTCTCGGGGGCGGCGCCGGCCAGCTCCTGCCCGCTCATGGCCTGGTCGTTGTAGGAGGGCACGAAGGCGATGTTGCGGTACCAGCCGCCCTCCTTACCGGCGTGCACGCAGTGGCCGGCCGTCCACACCAGGTTGGACTTCCCCGGGTTGGCCGGGTCCTCCACGACCGTCGCCGAGCAGACCATGGTGCCCTGCGGCCCGTCGAAGAAGAGCTTGCCCGCGGTCGGCGCCGAGTCGCCGTACGGGGCGGAGACCTCGGCGGCCTCCACCGGCGCGGGCGTCGGGTCGGTCACTCCCTGGTCGTCGGCGATGTCGCTCTCGTCGACCGTGCTCTCCGGCTCCTCGGCCTCCCGCATGCGGTCGGGGTTCCAGAGGTCCTCGATGATCGGGTTGATGAACTGGTCGGCCTCGCGCAGCCAGTCGTCCTTGTCCCAGTTCTTCCAGGCGCCGCCGCGCCACTCCTCGAGGTCGATCCCGTGTTCCTTGAGCTTGTCGGTCAGCTCCTGGGGGATCTTGATCTTGCCCTCGTCCGGGAGGGACACGGGCGGCTTGTCGGCGGCCTCTGTGTCCTCCGGACCGCAGGCTCCCGCGGTCAGGGCGAGGGCCGAGGCCAGGACCACGGCGGCGAAGGGGCGGAAGGCTCCGCGCCGCGTGCTCGCTGTCCGGCCCGTGGTGGTTTCCCGGCCGGTCGGGAACGGCGGGCGTATGGGTCGCATGTTCAGGACTCCCCCTGGCGTGTGCGCTTGGACATGGTGGGACCGGTCACCCACGGTGCCCGATCGGCCACCCCACCCTAGGGGGTGGCTGTGGGTGGTCGCCGACGGGCAGGCAACGGTTCCGTCACGAGGGGTGGCTTGAGGCGTCCACCAGGGGGTTCCGGCACACGTCCTCCCGCGCTGCTTCCCCGGAACTTCACTGTCACCCGTGTCCCCGACGGAGGGACGGCAGTTGTAGCGGTGAGGGGACGGCTGTCCATGCGCGGCCCCGATGTCGTGAGGCGGCGGGAGGACCAGAGGGTGGCCTTGACCGGGACGGTGCGCAGGCAACCGCTGCGGGAGTCGTCGGCGCGGACCTATGCGCGTGCCCTGCCGATCGTGCCGGTGCGCGCCCGGGGGATGACCGTCGAGGGCGCGGACGGCCGCCGCTACCTGGACTGCCTCTCCGGCGACGGGGCGCTCGCACTGGGACACAACCACCCCGTGGTGCTGGCGGCGGTGCGTGAGGTGCTGGACTCCGGCGCGCCCATCGGCGTCCTGGACCTGTCCACGCCGGTGGAGGAGCGGTTCCTCGCCGAACTGCTGGCCACGCTGCCGCCCGGGCTCGCGCGGTGCGCCCGGGTCAGGTTCTGCGGCCCCACGGTCGCCGACGCCCTCGCCCTGGCCGCCGGTCCGGCCGGGGGGGCCGGCGGGGTGGTCGTCGAGAGCGGGGTGGTCGTCGAGCCGGTGTCGGACGACCGGCTGAGGCGACTGCGGGAGAGCACGCGCGAGCGGGGCGTCCCGCTGGTCGTCGACGAGACGGTGACGGGGGTCGGGCGGACCGGCGCCTTCTGGGCCGTGGAGCACAGCGGTGTGACGCCCGACGTGATGGTGCTGGCCAAGGCGATCGGCGGCAGCCTGCCGCTGGCCGTGGTGGTGCACCGGGAGGACCTGGACCTCGCCCCGGCGGCGGGCCCGCCGGCCGACGTGCCGCGCGGCAACCAGCTCGCCATGGCGGCCGGTGCCGCGACCCTGGCCCATGTCCGCGAGCAGCGGCTCGCCGCCCGGGCGGGTGAGGTCGGCGCCCGCATGCTCCGCCGGCTGCGGTCGCTGGCCGCGGGCCACCGGTGCGTCGGTGAGGTCGGCGGGCGAGGGCTGATGCTGGGCCTCGCGTTCGTCGACCCGGCCTCCGCGCCCGCGCCCGAGGTGGCCGCTGCCGTGCCCGGTCTCCCCGTGCCCGGTCTCGCCGCGGCGGTGCGGCGGGAGTGCCTGCGGCGCGGACTGATCGTGGGCATCGGCGGACCGCACGCCGAAGTCGTGCGTCTGCTGCCGCCGTTGACCGTCACCGACGAGCAGGCGGACGCCGTGCTGGAGCGGCTGGCCGACGCGGTGGAAGCGGCGGCGGGCGCCGCCCGATCCTGAACGACACCCAGTGAGGCCCGAGTTGAACGTCACCCCCGAGTTGAACGTCACCACCGAGACCGAAGCACCCGTCCTCCGTGCCACGGGAGCCGCCGGCCCCTTGCCGCCCCTCGAGGCGGACGAGGCCGGCAACGATCCGCTGCCGCCCGGCGCGCGGGAGAGCGCGGACTCCCCGGAAGGGGGCGAGTCGCGGAGCGGTACGGCCACGGCCGCTGACACCGAGACCGCGCCTGCGCGGCGGAGCGATGGCGACGTGGCCGACGCCTGGGACGGCGGTGCGCAGGCCGGTCCGTCCGCCGCGGTGGTGGCGTGCGGGGTGGTGGTCGCCGCGGAGGGCGCGGCCGAGGCGGACCCGCCGGAGGCGTTGGCGTGCCCGGCGGCTTCGTCGTCGACCGGCACCGGCGCGGAGACGACGGGGACCACGCCTGGGACGGGGCCGGCGGGTGCCGGACCGGTGGGCGCCCCGGGGCTGCTGACCGGGCTTGCGGAGCTTCCGGCCGACGCGGCCGCGCCCGCTGTGGACGGGCGGGCGAGCGCGGTGGCGGACGCGGGGTCCTCGGCGGCGTCCCGGCGTGCGGAGGCCGGCGGGACGTCACCCTGCGAGAGCGAACTTCCGGACGCGGCGGTGACGGGGACCTCGTGGACGCCTGCCGGGGAGCACGATGGACCGGTGGCCGTCCCGGTGGCGGACGCGCGGGTTGCGGCCCGCCTGGTGGAAGTGGCCGAGCCTGCGGCGGTGGTGCGGCCCGGGGCCGGGGCGGACG
The DNA here is from genome assembly GCF_008974245.1 of Streptomyces abyssomicinicus. Taxonomy (GTDB): domain Bacteria; phylum Actinomycetota; class Actinomycetes; order Streptomycetales; family Streptomycetaceae; genus Streptomyces; species Streptomyces abyssomicinicus. The sequence goes on from NZ_BBZI01000014.1 coordinate 57,633, forward strand.
GAGACGTGGTTGCCGGTGATGGGCGGCACTCCGGTGCGGTGGGGGTGGCCGAGTTCGGGCCGTTGGGGATGCCGACCTTGGTGCCGGATGCCGTTCCGGTGGTGGATGCGCGGGTTTCGGTTGCTCCGGTGGAAGTGGCCGAGCCCGTGGCGGTGGTGCGGCCCGAAACCGGGCCGGACGGATTCGTGATTGCCGGTGACCAGCAGCGGCACGCCGGTGCGGTGACGGTTGCCGAGTCCGGGTCCTTGGGGATGCCGACGTTCGTGCCGGATGCCGTTCCGGTGGTGGATGCGCGGGTTTCGGTTGCTCCGGTGGAAGTGGCCGAGCCCGTGGCGGTGGTGCGGCCCGGGGCCGGGGCGGACGGAGACGTGGTTGCCGGTGATGGGCGGCACTCCGGTGCGGTGGGGGTGGCCGAGCCGGGGCCGTCAGGGGCGGTGGTGCCCGTGCCGGTGGTGGTTCCGGTGGCGGACGAGGCCGCTTCCGTGACCCGGCGGCCGGGGCCGGTCCCGGACCTGGCGCCGGACCCGGTGGAGGGGCCGGACCCCCGTGCCGTGGCCGACGCCGCCACCGTGGAGAACCTGCTGCGCTGCTGGGTCCGGGAACGGCGACTGCCCGCGCCCCCGGCCGGACGCCCGCTGCGGATGCCGCTGCCCGCCACCGGCACCGAACTGGTGGTGCCGGTCCGCCACTGGTCGCCCACCGGGCTGCACCGCTTCGGTCCCGTCCGGCCGGGCGGCGCCGAGACGGCAGCCCCGGTCGACGCCGCGCTCCTGGCCGCTCTGCTGGCGCGGGAGACGGCGGAGGGGGCGGCAGCGGACGGAGAAGGCCGGGAGGGCGGAACCAACGCCGAACACGGGGCCGACAGCGCCCACGGGGCGGCCAACAGCGTGAACGGGACCGGCAGGGCGGACGCCGCAGGTACGAGGGTCCACGGCCCGGACCTGGTGGCACGGGTGGTCGACTCGGTCCGCAACACCGCCGTCTTCCTCGCGGACCGCGCCGCCCGCCGCGAACAGGACCCGGCGCCCGGCCGTGCCGACCTCTTCCTCACCGCCGAGCAGGCGCTCCTCCTCGGCCACCCCCTCCACCCGACGCCCAAGAGCCGAGAGGGTCTGACGGACGAGGAACTCGCACGCCACTCCCCGGAGACCCGCGGGGCCTTCCCCCTCCACTGGGTGGCCGTCGCCCCGGACGTGCTGGCCGCCGACTCGGCCTGGACCGAGCGCGGCAGGGTGGTCCCCGCCCCCGCCCTCACCGCACGGCTCCTCGGCCCCGCCCCCGACGCCCCCGCCGGCCACGCGCCGCTGCCCGTGCACCCCTGGCAGTGGCGGCGCCTGCGCGAGGACGACCGGGTGGCCGAGCTGCTCGACGCCGGCCGGCTGACCGATCTCGGCCCGCACGGCGCCCCGTGGAGCCCCACCTCCTCCGTCCGCACCCTCTACCGCACCGGCGCGCCCGCCATGCTCAAGCTCTCGCTGGGCCTGCGCATCACCAACTCCCGCCGGGAGAACCTGCGCAAGGAACTCCACCGCGGGGTGGAGGTCCACCGGCTGCTGCGCGGCGGCCTCGGCCGGCGCGTCCGCGCCGCGCACCCCGGCTTCGACATCGTCCGCGACCCCGCCTGGCTGGCCGTGGACGCCCCGGACGGCAGCCCCGTGCACGGGCTGGACGCGGTGATCCGGCACAACCCGTTCGGCCCGACCGACGACGTGTGCTGCGTCGCCTCGCTCTGCGCCCCCCGGCCCGCCTGCACCCGCCGCCCCGGCGAGCCCGTCTCCCGGCTGGCCGCCCTGGTCACCGCCCTCGCCGACCGCACCGGGCGGCCGCCGACCGCCGTCTGCGCCGAGTGGTTCCTGCGCTACCTGGAGTGCGTCGTGCGCCCCGTCCTCCGGCTGGACGGCGAGGCCGGCATCGCCCTGGAGGCCCACCAGCAGAACACCCTGCTCCTCCTCGACGCGGACGGCTGGCCCGTCGGCGGCCGTTACCGGGACAACCAGGGCTACTACTTCCGCGCGTCCCGCCGCGCCGGGCTGGAGGCCCTGCTGCCCGGGGTCGGCGACCGCAGCGACACCTTCGTGGACGACGACGTCACCGACGAACGGTTCGCCTACTACCTCGGTGTCAACAACGTGCTGGGCCTCATCGGGGCGTTCGGCTCTCAGGGACTCACCGACGAACGTCTGCTGCTCGCCGCGTTCCGCCGCTTCCTGGCCGATGCCGCCACGGGACCGGACGCCACCGGCTCCCCCCTGCCCGCCCGGCTGCTGGAGGAGCCCCTGCTGCGCTGCAAGGCCAACCTGCTCACCCGGCTGCGCGGCCTCGACGAACTGGTCGGCCCGGTCGACACCCAGTCCGTGTACGTCACCGTCGCCAACCCGGTGCACGCCCGGTGAGCGCCCCGTCGGGCACCCGCGCCCCGGCGCGCGCCCGGAGCGATCGCCTGGGCGACGTGGCGGGCTGGGGCCCCGTCGCGACCCCCGACGGCCCGTTCCTGCTGCTGCCGGTGCGGGACCGGGAACACCTCGGCCTGCTGCACCGCTGGATGAACGACCCCGTGGTGGCGGAGTACTGGGACCTCGCAGGACCGCCAGCGCGCACCGAGGAGCACCTGCGGGCGCAGACCGGGGGCGACGGCCGCAGCGTGCCCTGCCTCGGGCTGCTCGACGGCCGGCCGACGAGCTACTGGGAGATCTACCGCGCCGACCTCGACCCGCTCGCGGACCACTACGCCGCGCGCCCCCACGACACCGGCGTGCATCTGCTGATCGGCGAGGCCGCCGACCGGGGGCGGGGACTGGGCACCCTGCTGCTGGACGCCGTGGCCCGCCTGGTGCTCGACCGGCGTCCCGGCTGCCTGCGGCTGGTCGCCGAGCCCGACCTGCGCAACCACGCCTCCCTCGGCGCCTTCCGGAAGGCGGGATTCCGTCGGGCGGGCACCCTTGAGCTGCCCGGCAAGCGGGCCGCCCTGATGATCCGGGGGCGGGGTGTTGTCGGAGGGACGCACTAGGGTTGGTGGGGCTATGACGAAGCCCTCTCTTCCCGAACTCCTGCACGCCGCCGTCGGCGCCGTCGGCGGCACGGAGCGTCCCGGCCAGGTGGCCATGGCCGAAGCCGTCGCGGAGGCCATCGACGACGGCACCCACCTGCTGGTCCAGGCCGGCACCGGCACCGGTAAGTCGCTCGGCTACCTGGTGCCCAGCCTGGCGCACGGGGAGCGTGTGGTCATCGCCACCGCCACCCTGGCGCTGCAGCGGCAGCTCGTCGAACGCGACCTGCCGCGCACGGTGGACGCCCTGCACCCGCTGCTGCGCCGTCGGCCCGAGTACGCGATACTCAAGGGCCGCTCCAACTACCTCTGCCTGCACCGGCTGCACGAGGGAATGCCGCAGGACGAGGACGAGGGCCTCTTCGACCAGTTCGAGGCCGCCGCCCCCACCAGCAAGCTCGGCCAGGACCTGCTGCGCCTGCGCGACTGGGCCGACGAGACCGAGAACGGGGACCGGGACGACCTGACGCCGGGCGTCTCCGACCGGGCCTGGCAGCAGGTGTCGGTCTCCTCCCGCGAATGCCTGGGAGCCTCCAAGTGCGCCTACGGCGCGGAGTGCTTCGCGGAGGCGGCCCGTGAGCGGGCCAAGCTCGCCGAGGTGATCGTCACCAACCACGCGCTGCTGGCCATCGACGCCATCGAGGGCGCGCCGGTGGTTCCGCAGCACGAGGTGCTGATCGTCGACGAGGCCCACGAGCTGGTCTCCCGGGTCACCGGCGTCGCCACCGGCGAGCTGACCCCCGGCCAGGTCGGCCGTGCGGTGCGCCGCGCGGCCAAGCTGGTCGACGAGAAGTTCGCCGACCAGCTCCAGACCGCCTCGGAGGGCTTCGAGCGGGTGATGGAACTGGCGCTGCCCGGGCGCCTGGAGGAGATCCCCGAGGACCTGGCCTACGCGCTGACCGCGTTGCGGGACGCCTGCCGGTCGGTGATCTCCGCCCTCGGCAACACCCGCGACAAGTCCGTCCAGGACGAGGACGCGGTCCGCAAGCAGGCCCTGGCGTCGGTGGAGAACGTGCACGCCGTGGCCGAGCGGATCACCCACGGCAACGAGTGGGACGTGGTCTGGTACGAACGGCACGACCGCTTCGGCGCCTCGCTGAGGGTGGCGCCGCTGTCCGTGGCCGGGCTGATGCGCGAGAAGCTGTTCGCCGACCGCAGCGTGGTGCTGGCCTCCGCCACGCTCAAGCTGGGCGGCGACTTCAACGGCGTCGCCGGCTCGCTGGGGCTCGGCCCCGAGGGCCTGGAGGGCGACGACCTCCCGCAGTGGAAGGGCGTGGACGTCGGATCGCCGTTCGACTACCCGAAGCAGGGCATCCTCTACGTCGCCAAGCACCTCGCCCGGCCGGCCCGGGACGGGGACCGGGCGGACATGCTGGACGAGCTCACCGAGCTGATCCAGGCCGCCGGCGGGCGCACGCTCGGACTCTTCTCCTCGATGCGGGCCGCCCAGCTCGCCGCGGAGGAGCTGCGGGAACGGATCCCCGAGTTCCCCGTGCTGCTGCAGGGCGAGGAGACGCTCGGCGAACTGATCAAGAACTTCGCCGCCGACCCGAAGACCTGCCTGTTCGGCACGCTCTCGCTCTGGCAGGGCGTGGACGTGCCGGGTCCCAGCTGCCAGCTGGTCGTGATGGACAAGATCCCCTTCCCGCGGCCCGACGACCCGCTGATGAGCGCGCGGCAGAAGGCCGTGGAGGAAGGCGGCGGCAACGGCTTCATGGCGGTCGCCGCGACCCACGCGGCGCTGCTGATGGCCCAGGGAGCCGGACGGCTGGTCCGGGCCACGGGAGACCGCGGCGTGGTCGCGGTGCTCGACCAGCGCCTGGCCACGGCCCGCTACGGCAGCTTCCTCAAAGCCTCACTGCCCGACTTCTGGTACACGACCGACCGGAACCAGGTCCGCCGCTCGCTCGCCGCCATCGACGCAACCGCCCAGGCGGAGGGGAGCTGACCGCCGGGTGACCTGACCGGTCGCCGTCCGAGCGCCCGTCGGGAAGCGGCACGGCGATGCCCGATAGGGGCGGCGGCAGTGCGTCGCGATCGGTGGCTGAGGGATCGCACGCGGGCGAAAGCCTCGGTCGCCGCGTAGGAAGGCCCCGAGGCCAAGGCCACCGGGCCAAGGCCACCGGGCCAAGGTCACCGGGCCGAGACCTCCAGGCCAAGGTCACCGGGCCGAGACCTCCAGGCCAAGGCCACCGGGACGCGGCGGCGGCACGCCGGCACGGCAGGACCCGGCGGCGGACGCAGCAGGGCCCCGGAACCGGCGCAGGGGTTCCGGGGCCCGATCAAGCGCGGCCGGGAGGGCCGCTGGTCTCAGACGCGGCGCAGCACCGCCACCACCTTGCCCAGGATGGTGGCGTCGTCGCCCGGGATGGGCTCGTAGGCAGCGTTGTGCGGGAGCAGCCAGACGTGTCCGTCCTCGCGCTTGAAACGCTTCACGGTGGCCTCGCCGTCCAGCATGGCGGCGACGATGTCGCCGTTCTCCGCCACCGGCTGGCGGCGGACCGTGACCCAGTCGCCGTCACAGATCGCGGCCTCGATCATCGAATCGCCGACGACCTTGAGGACGAAGAGCTCGCCGTCACCGACCAGCTGCCGGGGGAGCGGGAAGACGTCCTCGACCGACTCCTCGGCGAGGATCGGCCCACCGGCGGCGATGCGGCCCACCAGCGGCACGTACGACGCGGCCGGCTTGCCCGCGGTGTCCGTGGGCTGCACAGGGGCGGCCTGGTCGGAGGCGCGGACCTCGTAGGCCCGCGGCCGGTGCGGGTCGCGGCGCAGGAAGCCCTTGCGCTCCAGCGCCATGAGCTGGTGCGCCACCGAGGAGGTGCTGGAGAGGCCCACGGCCTGCCCGATCTCCCGCATGGACGGCGGGTAGCCCCGGCGCTGCACCGAGTCGCGGATCACCTCGATGACCCGCCGCTGGCGGTCGGTGAGGCCCGAGCTGTCCGCCCGGATGCCGGGAGGTCGCCCAGGGAGGGAGCGCTTTGGCCCCTCTGGGTGCGTGGCTTCGTTCATCGCGGTGTTGATCCCGGCGTTCATCGCGTGTGGCGGCTCGAGACGCCCCTGGGAGCGGTCCTGGGCGGTGATGGTGGCGCTGTCTGCGGTGGTGGTCACGTCGGCCCCTCTCGATGGTCTCCCTGCTGCACAACGGTAGAGGCTTTCGAAAGGTTGCGCCAAACACACGTTCGAGTGAAAAATGCCGATCCACCTGGCACCTGCCTTGGTCCGGGTGTAAGGCCCCACACCACCCCGTCCCGGGACGAATGAGGGCATGGGGGTACGCTTCACCGGTCCGCGCGCGCCCGGGCCGTGCCCCAGTCTGCCATCCGGTGCCCCGTCGGACCGACCCCATGGCCCGCTTCGGCCCCGCATCCGCGCAGGAGGCCCGCGCCGCGTCCGCGCGGCGGTCACGGTACCTCCTCAACCGGGCGCCCGGCCGGGCGCCGCCGCGCCCGCGGGCGCGTGCGCGAGGCCGGCCCGTACGGCCCGGCCGCCGGGCGCCCGGGCCGGTTTCCGGCGACATGCGCGTCCGAAGTGCTGGTGCCGCCATTTCCCGCCCTGGCCCCACATCTAGTGGTTGGATGTGCGGCGTGACCCAGAAGTTGTGGTGGGTGTGGTCTTCGGGGCTCACGGCATCGCCTATGCTGGTGCTCGCTTCGAGGGGCCCACGGGGTCTGCGAGGCTGTTGAGTCTGCTTGTGAGGAGGGTTGGAACGCCATGCACTGCCCCTTCTGCAGGCACCCCGACAGCCGTGTCGTCGACAGCCGTACGACCGACGACGGCACGTCGATCCGCAGGCGGCGCCAGTGCCCGGAATGCACCCGGCGGTTCACGACCGTCGAGACGTGCTCACTGATGGTGATCAAGCGTTCCGGGGTCACGGAGCCGTTCAGCCGGACCAAGGTCATCAACGGCGTCCGCAAGGCCTGCCAGGGCCGGCCGGTGACCGAGGACGCGCTGGCGAAGCTGGGGCAGCGGGTCGAGGAGGCGCTGCGCGCCACCGGCAGCGCCGAGCTCACGACGCACGATGTGGGGCTGGCCATACTCGGCCCGCTCCAGGAGCTCGATCTGGTGGCCTATCTGCGCTTCGCGTCCGTCTACCGGGCGTTCGAGTCCCTGGAGGACTTCGAGGGCGCGATCGCGGAACTCAGGGAAGCGAGGCCGCGTCCCGCCCCCGACGAGGACGCGTCGGGCGAGGACGCTTCGGGCGAGCGCGCCCGGGAAGACGACCGCGGGCAGGTGGAGCAGGAGAAGGCTCCCGTGCCCGTGAGCACCGCCGACTGAACGGCGGACCGGCACCGGAGGCAGCGGCTCCGGAGGCCGGCCGGGCGGCGGTGGAGGAAAGACAGGTCGCGGAGGACGCAGCGAGGGCGTTCCGCGGCGAACAGGACAGATCCGTGCCACGGGAAGAACGCGGCACTTCAGGGCGTTTTGCCCGATACAGGGAGGCGGCATGACAGAGACGGCGAGCGGTCCGGCACGAGGTTCCCGAGCCAAGGGATCCAAGGCTGCTGCGGCCCGGCAGGGACTGCGCATCGAGCGCATCCACACCACCCCCGGCGTGCACCCGTACGACGAGGTGGCCTGGGAGCGCCGTGACGTCGTCATGACCAACTGGCGCGACGGCTCGATCAACTTCGAGCAGCGTGGCGTCGAGTTCCCCGACTTCTGGTCGGTGAACGCGGTCAACATCGTCACCAGCAAGTACTTCCGCGGCGCGGTCGGCACGCCGCAGCGGGAGACCGGCCTCCGGCAGCTGATCGACCGGATCGTGAAGACGTACCGCAAGGCCGGCGAGGACAACCAGTACTTCGCCTCGCCCGCGGACGCCGAGATCTTCGAGCACGAGCTGGCCTACGCGCTGCTGCACCAGATCTTCAGCTTCAACAGCCCCGTCTGGTTCAACGTCGGCACGCCGCAGCCGCAGCAGGTCTCCGCCTGCTTCATCCTCTCCGTCGACGACTCCATGGAGTCGATCCTGGAGTGGTACAAGGAAGAGGGCATGATCTTCAAGGGCGGTTCCGGCGCAGGCCTGAACCTGTCCCGCATCCGCTCCTCCAAGGAGCTCCTCTCCTCCGGCGGCAACGCCTCCGGCCCGGTCTCCTTCATGCGCGGCGCCGACGCCTCCGCGGGAACCATCAAGTCGGGCGGCGCCACCCGCCGCGCGGCCAAGATGGTCATCCTCGACGTCGACCACCCCGACGTGGAGAACTTCATCGAGACCAAGGTGAAGGAGGAGGAGAAGATCCGCGCCCTGCGCGACGCGGGCTTCGACATGGACCTGGGCGGCGACGACATCACGTCCGTCCAGTACCAGAACGCCAACAACTCGGTCCGTGTGAACGACGAGTTCATGAAGGCCGTGGAGTCCGGCGGCCAGTTCGGGCTGCGCGCCCGGATGACCGGCGAGGTCATCGAGGAGATCGACGCCAAGAGCCTCTTCCGCAAGATGGCGGAGGCCGCCTGGGCGTGCGCCGACCCGGGCATCCAGTACGACGACGTCATCAACCACTGGCACACGTGCCCGGAGTCCGGCCGGATCAACGGCTCGAACCCGTGCAGCGAGTACATGCACCTGGACAACACGTCCTGCAACCTCGCGTCGCTGAACCTGATGAAGTTCCTGAAGGACGACGGCAAGGGCAACCAGTCCTTCGACGTCGAGCGCTTCCAGAAGGTCGTCGAGCTGGTCATCACCGCGATGGACATCTCGATCTGCTTCGCGGACTTCCCCACCGAGAAGATCGGTGAGAACACCCGCGCCTTCCGTGAGCTGGGCATCGGCTACGCCAACCTCGGCGCCCTGCTGATGGCCACCGGTCACGCCTACGACTCGGACGGCGGCCGCGCCCTCGCCGGCTCCATCACCTCCCTGATGACCGGCACCGCCTACCGCCGCTCCGCCGAGCTGGCCGCCGTCGTCGGCCCGTACGACGGCTACGCCCGCAACGCCGAGCCGCACCAGCGCGTGATGAAGCAGCACTCCGACGCCAACGCCGTGGCCGTACGCATGGACGACCTGGACTCCCCGGTGTGGGCCGCCGCCACCGAGGCCTGGCAGGACGTCCTGCGCCTCGGCGCGCAGAACGGCTTCCGCAACTCCCAGGCGTCCGTCCTGGCCCCGACCGGCACCATCGGTCTGGCCATGAGCTGCGACACCACGGGCGTCGAGCCGGACCTGGCCCTGGTCAAGTTCAAGAAGCTCGTCGGCGGCGGTTCGATGCAGATCGTCAACGGCACCGTGCCGCAGGCCCTGCGCCGCCTGGGCTACCAGGAGGAGCAGATCGAGGCGGTCGTCGCCCACATCGCCGAGCACGGCAATGTGATCGACGCCCCGAGCCTCAAGCCGGAGCACTACGAGGTCTTCGACTGCGCCATGGGCGAGCGCGCCATCTCCCCGATGGGCCACGTCCGCATGATGGCCGCGATCCAGCCGTGGATCTCGGGCGCCATCTCCAAGACGGTCAACATGCCGGAGACGGCGACCGTCGAGGAGGTCGAGGAGATCTACTTCGAGGCGTGGAAGCTGGGCGTCAAGGCGCTCGCCATCTACCGCGACAACTGCAAGGTCGGCCAGCCCCTCTCCGCCAAGAAGAAGGAGGAGAAGAAGGCCGAGCCCGTCGCCGAGGCCCCGGCGAAGGTCGAGAAGGTCGTCGAGTACCGCCCGGTGCGCAAGCGCCTGCCGAAGGGACGGCCCGGGATCACCACCTCCTTCACCGTCGGCGGCGCCGAGGGCTACATGACCGCCAACTCCTACCCGGACGACGGTCTCGGTGAGGTCTTCCTGAAGATGTCGAAGCAGGGCTCGACCCTCGCCGGCATGATGGACGCTTTCTCGATCGCCGTCTCGGTGGGCCTGCAGTACGGCGTGCCGCTGGAGACCTACGTCTCGAAGTTCACCAACATGCGCTTCGAGCCGGCCGGCATGACGGACGACCCGGACGTGCGGATGGCGCAGTCGATCGTCGACTACATCTTCCGCCGCCTGGCGCTGGACTTCCTGCCCTTCGAGACGCGGTCCGCGCTCGGCATCCACACCGCCGAGGAGCGCCAGCGCCACCTGGAGACCGGTTCCTACGAGCCGATCTTCGAGGAGGACGACCTGGACACCGAGACCCTCGCCCAGTCGGCGCCCGTGGTGACGCCGAAGGCCGAGGCCCCGGCCGCCAAGCCGGCGCCGCGTGAGTCGCACACCAACGCGGAGCTGGTCGAGATGCAGCTGGGCATCCAGGCCGACGCCCCGCTGTGCTTCTCCTGCGGCACCAAGATGCAGCGCGCCGGTTCCTGCTACGTCTGCGAGGGCTGCGGCTCCACCAGCGGCTGCAGCTGACGGCGGGCGAGGTCGCGTGACCGCGACGGGTGACGCGATCCGCTGAGCACACCGACGGCGGGAGGAGCGAAAGCTCCTCCCGCCGTCGCGTGTGTCACCCAGGCTTGCCACCGGGGTGAGGCGCTGGCAGGCTCATCGACATGATCGAGAGAATCGAGTCCTCCCTCCGCCGGTGAGCGAGGCGACCGGGACTGAGCTTCCCGGATCCAGGACCCCGCTGTTCGACCACGCCCTCCGGCTGCACCGGCTGACCCCCGACGCCCCGCTGTCGCGTGCCGGCGAGCCCTTCCCGGACGACGAGGACCGTCGCCGACGGCCACGGCCGGAGCACCCGCCCAGGCGTGAGCTGATCGGCGTCGGTGTCGCTGCCGTCCTCGACGAGCACTTCACCCGCCCTCAGGCGCCGCCCGAGCGTCTGGCGGGCCGCTTCCGTGACGTGCACGTGCCCATCCATCCCGTCCCGTGCGTCGGTGAGGCCGCGCTGCGCGCACCGGCGCGGGCACGGGAGGCCGGGCGCCGGCTCGTCAGGCGCGGCACCGACATGGACGACGTGATCGTCGGCACCGCGCTGCTCGCCGCGGTGGGCACCGCCGACGACATCCCGTACCTCCAGACCGTCGGCCTGCTCTCCGACACGTTCGCCCCGCTCACCGCGCACGCCCTGGAGCGGCTGCCGGGCGGCGCCGAGGCGCTGCTCTGGCTGGCCGACCGCGTGGCGGGCTGGGGGCGGGTGTACGTGGTCGAGGCGCTCTGCCGGCTGGTCGACGGCCGCCCGGACGTCCGGCGGTGGCTGCTGCGGGCAGCGGTCGACGGCGACTTCCTCAACGGGTACTTCGCCGGGAAGGTCGCCCGGGCCGCCGGTCTGCGGGAAGCTCTCGCCGGAGCGGACGTGGACCCCGAGATCGTGGAGCATGCCGGCAGGCTCCTGCACGTGCTCATGTGGAGCCAAGGCATGGGCATGACCCTCAGCACCTGTCCGGACGCCGAGGCGCTGCTCGCGGCACATCTGCGTCACCTCGACCGGCTCGGGCCCTCTCCCGACCGCTACCACCTCGCCGCCGTCCTCGTGAGAGACCTCGGCGAGGGCGGGGACCTGGGCTCGATCGCCCCGGTCCGCCGGTGGCAGGTCCACCGGGACGGCTACCTGGCGCTTCTAGACCGGGAGGATTGGTGCGGGACGGCGCGGAACGCCCTGGCGGCGGGTGACGCTTCGATGATCCGGCTCGCCGGGACGATGGTCGGACCGGCGTCCGGAACGATGTCCGGTACGGGACTGCGGGCGTTCGACGACGGGCCGGCCCCGTCCGGCGAGGCCCAGGCGCCGTGCGGCTCGTAGGACCCCGTGCCGCCTCCACGCCCCTGGCGGCGCCCGCCAGGGGCGTGGAGGCGTCGGGGCGGGTCGTCAGCCGCCGCTCACGGCGCCCATGGCCTGGGGGAAGCGCTCCGCGTCGTCGAAGCCGCGGACCGCCGGACGGTACTGCCAGCGACCGCCCTCCCGGACGAACTCGGCCAGCGTGGCGGCCTGCGCGCCGGAGACGGCCGCGAAGTCGTCCTCGGCCAGCGCCAGGTGCCCCTCGGCCACCCGGTACCGGGCGTGGGGGACCTCGGAGAAGGCGCGCTCCACGGTGCCCTGCTGGATGACCGCACCGACCACGACGCGGCCGAACCGCTCCGCGAGACGGCCGAGTTCCAGCGTCATCACCTCGTCCCAGCCGAATCCCTTGCCGTCCCGGCTGTCCCGGTGGAGGGTGATCGTGCCGTCCGGCGAGCGGCTGTCGAAGTGCACCACGTACACGGGCGCGCCGTGCGGGTCGTCGTGCCGGTAGGCCGCCGCCACCAGGTCGAGGTCGATGGCCGGTTGCCCCATCGGGCTGGGATCCCACTTCAGTGACACCTCGACCTTGGCGATCCCCTTGCCGATGCCGGAAGCGCTGCCGGACATGCTCTCCCCTTCCCTGGGTCTGGGTCCCTGAGGCCTTCCGACGCTCCTGGCGGAACGGCGAGTTGCCCACTTCCCTGGTCCAACAGGACCGCGCAGAAAGCCGGTTGTCCATCCTGCCACGCGTGTGCGAGTCATCACCGGGAAGTGCGCCGGTAGTTCGCGCCCTCCAGTGGCGCGTCCCGTGGCCTTACGATGGCGCGGTGCTGGTCAAGTGGATTCGCTGCACGGTGACGGACCCCCGAGGGTTCGAACAGGGGCAGCGGAAATGGGCGGGTCTGCGCGGCGAGTCCGGCTTCCAGGGGCAGGGTGGAGGCTGGAGCCGCATGCGGCCGGGCGTCGTGCACCTCTTCTCCTTCTGGGAGAGCCGGGTGCTCTACGACTCGTTCATGGCGCTCTCCCACGACCGGCTGGCCACCGCACAGGCCGGCACCTACCGGGACACCCGGGTCCGGCTCTTCACCCACCGGTTCGACGTGAAGACCGGCTTCCAGCCGCGGTTCGCCGAGGCGGACCGGGTCCGCGTGGCCCACTGCCGGGTGCGGGAGGAGCGTGCCGAGCACTTCGCGCTGATGCAGGAGAAGGTGTGGAACCCGGCCATGGCCGGTTCGCCGGGCATGGTGCGGGGGATCTTCGCCGAGGCTCCGGGGCCCGAGTTCCTGATCCTCTCCATGTGGCAGTCGGCGGCCGAGCGCGCCAAGTACCGCACCGAGCGCATCGAGCGGCTCTCACTGCGAGCCCAGTTGGAGGCGGACGTCGCGGATCTCGACGGCGACATAGTCGATCTGGAGCCCGGCTGGACCGTCGTCCCCGCCGCCCGCCCCTGACGTGGCCGGGGCGACCGTGGGGCGACGCGGCGCGAGCGGGGGGTGACGGTCCGCGACAAGGGACCCGACCCGGGGGGACCCGTGGGCGACATGACCAGCGCACGACAGGAATGTGTCACGTTCCCGATCTAGGGTTCCGGTATGGCCCGACCACGCCGCATCGTCCTCGTCCGGCACGGCGAGTCCGAGGGGAACGCCGACGACTCCATCTACGAGCGCACCCCGGACCACGCCCTCCCCCTCACGGCCCAGGGCTGGAGGCAGGCCGAGGAGACCGGACGCAGACTCCGTGAGCTGTTCGGGCAGGAGCGGGTGAGCGTCTACGTGTCGCCCTACCGCCGCACCCACGAGACCTTCCAGGCGTTCGGCCTCGATCCCGCGCGGGTGCGGATCCGGGAAGAACCCCGGCTGCGTGAGCAGGACTGGGGGAACTGGCAGGACCGGGCGGACGTGGCGCGCCAGAAGGCCAACCGCGACGCCTACGGCCACTTCTTCTACCGCTTCGCCCAGGGCGAGTCGGGCGCCGACGTCTACGACCGGGTCGGCGGCTTCCTGGAAAGCCTGTTCCGCAGCTTCGAGGACGCCAACCACCCGCCGAACGTCCTGCTGGTCACCCACGGCCTGGCGATGCGGCTGTTCTGCATGCGCTGGTTCCACTGGACCGTCGACGAGTTCGAGTCGCTCTCCAACCCGGGGAACGGCGAGACACGCATGCTCGTTCTCGGGGAGAACGGCAAGTACGCCCTGGACCGGCCCTTCGACCGCTGGCGCGAGCCGGTACCGGAAGGCACTGGTCGGCAGCAGGGCCGATCGGCAGGATGGCAGCGTGACCACCACCACCCATGACCCCTCTCCCGCACCGGGGGCACGCCTGGACCGTGCCCTCGCCTCCCTGGCCGGCCTCGCCGTCGGCGACGCCCTCGGCTCCCAGTTCTTCGTCCCCGCCAACGGTCCGCTGCTGCACGGCGGCGAACTCCCGCCCGGCCGGTGGGGCTGGACCGACGACACCGAGATGGCCTGCTCGGTGGTGGCCGTCCTCGCCGCGCACGACGCCGTCGACCAGGACGAGCTGGCCACGGCCTTCGCACGCCACCACGACTTCGACCGCGGCTACGGTCCGGCCGTCAACCGGATGCTGCGCCTGGTCCGTGAGGGCGGTGACTGGCGCGAGCTGTCCGGCGCCCTCTTCGACGGCCAGGGTTCCTGGGGCAACGGCGCGGCCATGCGGGTCGCCCCGCTGGGCGCCTGGTTCGCCGACGACCCCGAGCGCGCGGTCCGCGAGGCCACCCTCTCCGCGGTGATCACCCACCGCCATCCCGAAGGCGTGGCAGGAGCGCAGGCCGTCGCGGCGGCCGCCGCGCTGTCGGCCCGGTCCTCCGGCGCGTACCGCCCGGAGGAACTGATCGACGGGGTCCTGGCGCTGCTGCCGGCCCGGAGCATGGTCGCCCTCGGTCTGGAGCGGGTGCGCACGCTGCTCGACTACGAGGACCCCGCCACCGTCGCCGCGGTCGTCGGCTGCGGCCGCCGCAGCACCGCCCAGGACACCGTGCCCTTCGCGCTCTGGTCGGCAGCGCGGGCGGCGGGCGACTTCCGCGGGGCCTTCTGGACGACCGCGCGGGCCGGCGGTGACGTGGACACCACCTGCGCCGTGGTCGGCGGCGTCGTCGCGGCGGCCGGCACCGCCGGGGCTCCGCCCGCCGAGTGGCGGGAGCGGACCGAGGCGGTGCCGGAGTGGGTGCCGGCGCCGGTGGGCTGACGTTCCGCGGCGCGCCGCGGCGGCCGGAGGCGCCCCCGTGCGGCCTGCCGCTGCCCCGATCCGCCCCCTGTTGTGTCACAGACATGCCACAGGGTTGCCACAGGATCCTCCGCCCGGAGGCAGCCCGGCGAGGCGCGGCTAGCCTGAGCGCCCGGCGCCTGTCGATCATGCGGCGTCCACGACGACGACACACCGCACCGAGACCCCCGCCCACGCCGCACCGGCGTGCCTCCGCCGGGGTCGCCGGGCTTCGCCCGCGATGCGGTGGGGGAGGGGTCGAGTTGTCCGACATACCGGTGCAGGGGGAGCCCGAGGACGGGCCGGACGGCGGTGGGCCGGACACCTCCGGCGCCAAGGAGAGGCGGCAGCCGCCGGCCGCCGCGTGGCCACCGCCACCGCCCGGATCCGTGCCGCGTCCGCCGACGCCCCCGGCGCCCGGCTGGTTCGACAAGGTGAAGGGCGCAGCCCCGGCCGCCGTCGGCACGGTCACGCTCTGGGCCGCCCTGGCGGCGGGTCTGGTCGCCTGCCTGGTGCTCGCCGACGGCCTCGGGATCAATCTGCTGCTGGCGGCCGTACCCGCGGCGGTGGCCGCCTGGGGGGCCGCCCGCCGCGCGGAGCGAGAGGTACGGCCCTGGACGGTGGTCTGGGCCGTGGCCGGGCTCGCCCTGCTGACGGTGCCCGCGCTGCGGGACGCCGGCTGGCCGGTGTTCCTCGCCGTCGCCGGGGCCTTCGCGCTGGGCGCGCTCGCCCTCAACGGCGGGCGATCCTGGACAGCCGTGCTGCTCGCCCCGCTCGGGCTGTGCGCGGCGGCCGTCAACGGCGTCGCGTGGGGCTTCAGGGGCGTCAAGGCGCGGGCCGCCGGCACGTCGGGCAGGCTGGGGCCGGTGCTCCGCGGAACCGGCGTGGCAGTGGTCCTGCTCGTCGTCTTCGGCGCACTGTTCGCCGGGGCCGACGCGGCCTTCGCGGACCTGCTCGGCAACCTGGTCCCCGACCTGGAAGGGCCGGCCGACGGGCCGCTGCGGCTGGTGACCTTCGCGCTCGGCCTGGTGGGAGCGCTGGCCGCCGCCCGGACCGCCGCCGCGCCCATCCCGTGGGACCGCACCCGGATCCCCGAGGGGCGCCCGCGCGGCCGCACCGAGTGGGCGCTGCCGCTGGTCGTCCTCACCGCGCTGTTCGCGGCGTTCAACGCGGTGCAGCTGGCGGTGCTGTTCGGTGGCTACGACGCGGTGCTGGAGAAGACCGGGCTCACCTACTCCGAGTACGCACGGCAGGGTTTCTGGCAGCTGCTGGTCGTCACGCTGCTGTTCCTGGTCGTGGTGGTCGTCGCCGCCCGCACCGCCCCGAGGTCGGGCCCACGTGACCGCGTCCTCGTGCGGAGCGTCCTCGGGGTGCTGTGCGTGCTGGCGCTCGTCGTCGTGGCGTCCGCGGTGCGGCGCATGGACATGTACGTCGACGCCTACGGGCTGACCCGGCTGCGCATCTCGGTGTTCGCCATGGAGTTCTGGCTGGGCCTGGTCATCGTGCTGGTCATGGCGGCGGGAGTGTGGGGCGCCCGGTGGCTGCCCCGTGCGGTCGCCGCCTCCGCGGCCGCCGGCGTGCTGGCGTTCGGCCTGATGTCCCCCGACGCGATGATCGCCGAACACAACGTCCAGCGGTACACGGCCGACGGCAAGCTGGACCAGACCTACCTGGAGGGCCTGTCCGTCGACGCGGTCCCGGCCCTCGACCGCCTGGAGGAGCCGCTGCGGAGCTGTCTGCTGGCCGAGTTCACCGACGAGCTGGACGACGGCACCCCCTGGTACGCCACCAGCTGGAGTGAGCGCGAGGCCCGCGGCATTCTCGCCGAGCGGCCCGTGGAACTCGATTCCGCGGCCTGCCGGACCGGTGACCGCTGGGAGGACGACTACTACGAGTGAGCCCTCACGGGTGATGCGCGGTCCGGGGTCGCACGCAGACGGAGCCGGGCGGAGCGGGGCCGGAGCGGGGCGGGGCCGGAGCGGGGCGGGGCCGGAGCGGGGCGGGGTGGAGGACGGCCGGACGGGCCGCCCTCCGCCCCGCCCCGCTCGGTGTTCGGCGTCCGGCGGGCGTTCGCTTCTGCGACGTGCTGGCCGTCGGTGCCGTCGGCCGACGAGGGGCGGGATCGTGATCCTTGAACGCCGCGCACCGAATCGGCTCTTCGTCACCGGCTGTTCCACGACCCGCGCCTCGGTTCCCCCGGATGTCCGGACCGGTTCCCGCCCCTCCCCGGTAGGGCCCGCGCGCCGTGGTCGTATGTGCGGCAGCGAACGCTGGCGGGAGGTGGCAGGAATTGGCGAGGCCGGGGGTTCCACCCGCCGGAGGGCGGCGTAGTCTGAAGACGTCATGCCGTACGAACCACCCACCCACAGCGTCGAGCGCTCCCTCCGCGCCACGACCGGAGCCAAGATCGTCGCAGGTGTCGACGAGGTGGGCCGCGGCGCATGGGCCGGTCCGGTCACCGTCTGCGCGGCGATCACCGGTCTCCGCCGCCCGCCCGAGGGCCTCACCGACTCCAAGCTGCTCACCGTGAAGCGGCGCAACGAACTCGCGGGGACGCTCCGCGACTGGGTCACCGCCTATGCGCTGGGACACGCCTCGCCGGAGGAGATCGACGACCTCGGCATGACCGCAGCGCTGCGGCTCGCCGCGGTGCGTGCGCTGGAGGACCTTCCGGTCCGGCCGGACGCGGTGATCCTCGACGGCAAGCACGACTACCTGGGCAGCCCGTGGCAGGTCCGCACGGTGATCAAGGGCGACCGCAGCTGTGTCGCCGTCGCCGCGGCCTCGGTGATCGCCAAGGTCGAGCGGGACGCCATGATGGCGGAACTCGGCGCATCGCACACGGACTTCGCGTTCGGCGCCAACGCCGGCTATCCGTCCCCGGTCCACCGGGCCGCGCTGGAGGTAAGGGGCCCCACCCCTTACCACCGACTGTCATGGGCGTATCTTGATGCGCTGCCACAGTGGCGGCACCTGAAGAAGGTCCGCACCTGGGCGGAGGCGAGCGTTCCGGAGATCGAGGGCCAACTGGGCTTCGACTTCTGACCGGTCCGCCTCCCGCGGTTTCCCTTCCTGACATGCCCCCGCTCCCGTGGGGCGCACCGACATTTGATAGACATCAGGCCATGCCTCTCAGTCCCGAGGAGCCCCAGATTCCCGAGCGCGCCCAGGGTCCCAGCACTGCTCCGGCCCCCAGCCACAGCATGCCGACCCCCCGCCCCGTCCCCGGTCCGCGCCCCGCGGCCGCCGCGCGTCCCGGTCGGCCGGGTCCGCGCCCGGCGCCGTCCGCGCAGCGCACGACCCCCGAGCCCGGACCGCAGGCCGCCCCGTCGGCCTCCGTGGCCACCCCACAGATACAGCTGATCCCGGCCCCGCTCGACGGCGCGCTGGACGCCGCGGAGGAGGCCGTCGACCTGCTGCTCGACTCGGGCCGTGCCCCGGGCGAGGTCCTGGTGATCACCACCGGCGACCCCCACCCGTGGGCCGTCCACGAACTCTCCTTCGGCGAGGACGCCTACTGGGCGCAGCACGCCGCCGGCGACGACGTGTTCTACGCCGACGCGTCCGCGCTGGACCGGCTCACGCCGCGTCCGGTGGCCGTGATCGCCGTCAACGGCGGAACCGACGAGGCGGTGGCGGCGGCCCTGCCGGCGGCGCTGCGCCGGGCGGGCACCCTGCTGGTCGTCTGCGGCGAGCCGCAGCGGGTCAACGCGGTGCTGGGCGCCGGGGTCTGATCCCGGACCGCCCGCGTCGCGGGCGGGTCCGGTCGTCCCGTGCGCCCGGCGGTCCCGCCCCTCAGCGGGCCGCCGCGCGCCGGAGCATCTCGGACACCGCTCCGCCCGTGCGGGGGAGCGGAACGGGTGCCGCGCCGCCGAACAGCTCGGGCGGCGAGTCCGTGTGCGGACGCCGGCCGCCGCGGCCCTCACCCTGGACCTGCCAGCCGTCCCGGGTCAGCGTGATGTAGGCGCCGCAGCGCAGCCCGTGCAGCGTGCAGGCGTCGCGCAGACCCCACATCCAGGCGCCGTCCTCCTCCGTCCAGCGGCCGTCGCCCTCCCGGCAGTACAACAGCACCGCCGTGCGCACCGGCCTGCGGCGGCGCAGGTCATGGGGGATCACCCGGCGCAGCTGTGCCAGCAGTGCGTTGCGGAACATCCAGCCGTCCGCGGTCGTTCCGGGCCGGCGGGTGAACGAGGCGCTGGCGCGCATGCGTTCGTCGGGGTCGAGGACGGCCACCACGGCCGTGCCGGATTCGGGCAGGTGCCTGGAGTGCAGGCCGTTGACGACCTCGCGGGGATTGCGCAACAGCGGCACACCGGCGGCGCTCCACTCCGCGGGCTCTAGCAGGCGACTGGCGGACACGGCGGACGGGTCGGCGGACGTCGACACGGCTGCCGCGGAGGACGGGGCGAATCCGAAGGTCACGGTCCTCCCTTCGGCAGAATGCCCACTGCGCGGGCGGGGTCGGATTCGGGGGAGCGCGCACCACGAGGCTCCCGACCGTTCGACGGCGGGTCAACGCGGGGGCGGATCTCAATTCTTGCCCTCGAACTGCACCTCGGCAACGAGCAATTGGGGCCGCTGACCGCTTTCTGGTGTTCCGCCGCCAATATCCCCGCCGCGTGGGCGCGCCAACCGGCGCACAGAGTAACGGGGACGCTCGGGTTCCGTGTACTGCCCCGGTGAGCTGCGCCTTCCCGAGGCGCGACGCCGACCCGTCGGGCGCACGGGAGGTCGCGGAGACCGGCCACGGGTGTCGAGGCCGGGACGTCTCCGGACGCCCCGCGGGGGCTCCGCGGCTGCGACGCGGGTGCCCCGGTGCGGTGCGCGACGGGTGCCCGGGGGATGTCCCGGTCCGGTGCGTGGCGGACGCCCCAAGGATCCCGGGTCCGGGTGCGTCGCGGGCGCGCGGTTGGGGCAGTCGGCGGCCACGCGGTCGGAGGAACCCGGCAGGCCGGGCGGGCGATGGCGAGGCGGAACTCGCGGTGGGGCGGACGGCGCCGCGCGCGCCGGGACCGCGGCGTCGGCCGGCACCGGGGCGGCCGGCACCGTGGCATCGGCAGGCACCGGGGCGGCGGCACCGCGGCCGCGGCGCACCGGCGGGCGCGGTCCGGTCAGGCCTGGACGGCGAGCACCAGCGGCAGCACCGCCGGAGCACCGGCCCGGCGCAGGAGCCGGGCCGCCACCGCGAGCGTCCATCCAGTCTCCGTCCAGTCGTCGACCAGCAGCACCGGTCCCGGCGCGCCCGCCAGCGCCGAGGCGAGTTCCGGCGGCACGGTCAGCGAATCGTGCAGCGCCTTCAGCCGCTGGGCGCTGTTGCTCCGGTGCGGTGGCGGGGCGTCCTGCGTGAACTCCACCGCGCCCAGCAGGGGCAGCCTGCCCACCTCCGAGATCCTGGCGCCCAGCGAGCCCACCAGCCGCGGGCGGGAACGGGACGCGACCGTCACCACCCCCACGGGCCTGGGCTGGGCCCGCTCCACCCCGGGAGCCCAGCCGCCGGGCCCCTTCGCCCAGTCGGCCAGCACCTCCACCACCGCGCGCGCCACGTCGTCCGGCACGGGTCCGTCGGCCGCCTGCGGGGAGAGCAGTGGACGCAGCCGGTTGCCCCAGCCGATGTCCGACAGCCGCCCGAGCGCGCGGCCCTCGCCGGACAGCTCGGACGCCGGGATGCGCCCCTTCAGGTCGACGCCCACGGCCGCCATGCCGGTGGGCCACATCTTGCGGGGCTCCACCTCGACGCCGGCCCGGGCCAGATTCGAACGCGCGGCGTCGACCGACCCGGTGGAGGCGTCGGCAGTGAAGCGCGCCCCCGCGCAGTTGTCGCAGCGGCCGCACGGCGCGGCCTCCTCGTCGTCCAGCTGACGCCGCAGGAATTCCATCCGGCAGCCGTCGGTGGCGGCGTAGGCACGCATCGCCTGCTGTTCCGCCTCGCGCTGCCGGGCCACCCACGCGTACCGCTCGGCGTCGTAGCTCCAGGGCCGCCCGGTGGCGATCCAGCCGCCCTTCACCCGGTGTACCGCTCCGTCCACGTCGAGCACCTTGAGCATGGTCTCCAGCCGGGACCTGCGAAGCTCCACCAGCGGCTCCAGGGCGGGCAGCGACAGAGGCCGCTCGGAGGCGCCCAGCACGTCGAGGGTGCGCCGGACCGTCTCCTCCGGGGGGAAGGCCAGGGAGGCGAAGTAGCTCCAGATCGCGGCGTCCTCCTGGCCCGGCAGCAGCAGCACCTCCGCGTGGTCGACACCGCGGCCTGCGCGGCCCACCTGCTGGTAGTAGGCGATCGGGGAGGAGGGCGAGCCCAGGTGCACCACGAAACCGAGGTCGGGCTTGTCGAAGCCCATCCCGAGTGCCGAGGTGGCGATCAGCGCCTTCACCTTGTTGTGCAGCAGGTCGTCCTCGGCCTGCTGGCGATCGGCGTTCTCGGTCTTCCCGGTGTACGAGGCCACGGTGTGCCCGCGACGGCGGAGGAACGCCGTGACCTCCTCGGCCGCCGCCACGGTCAGCGTGTACACGATGCCGGAGCCCGGCAGGTCGTCCAGACGGTCGGCCAGCCAGGCCAGCCGGTGCGCGGCGTCCGGCAGTTCGAGGACGCTCAGGCTGAGGCTCTCCCGGTCCAGCGGGCCGCGCAGCACCAGGGCGTCGGAGTCCGCCCCGACCGCTCCGGTGCCGAGCTGCTCGGCGACGTCCGCCGTCACGCGGGCGTTGGCGGTGGCCGTGGTCGCCAGCACCGGCACGCCCGCGGGCAGCTCCTGGAGCATGGTGCGCAGCCGACGGTAGTCCGGGCGGAAATCGTGGCCCCAGTCGGAGATGCAGTGTGCCTCGTCCACCACCAGCAGGCCGGTCGTGGCCGCCAGGGCGGGCAGCACGTGGTCGCGGAAGTCCGGGTTGTTGAGTCGCTCGGGGCTGACCAGCAGCACGTCCACCGCGCCGGCCGCGATCTCCGCCTGGACGGTCTCCCAGTCCTCCTGGTTGGCGGAGTTGATGGTCCGGGCATGGATCCCCGCTCGCGCGGCCGAGTCGACCTGGTTGCGCATCAGCGCCAGCAGCGGAGAGACGATCACCGTTGGGCCGCTGCCGCGCGCCCGGAGCAGCGAGGTCGCCACGAAGTACACCGCCGACTTGCCCCAGCCCGTGCGCTGCACCACCAGGGCGCGTCGGCGGTGCGCGACCAGCGCCTCGACCGCACGCCACTGGTCCTCGCGCAGTCGAGCCCGTCCGGTGGGGTCGCCGACGAGCCGGGCGAGGACGGCGTCGGCCTCGCTCCGCAGTTCCGTGGTGTCGTGGTGCTGGTCCATGACCCCATCAAACAGGACGGCGGCGACAGACGGAGTTTGTGCACAGGCCGTCGTCCACAGCCGAACGGGTGAAGGCGGCGATCGGCCGTATCGTCGCCGCATGACAAATCGCGACGAAATCACTGGTTCCTCTGGAAACGAGACGAACGAGACCAGCGGGGGTGATTCGGCTGATTCCGTCCTTCGGCAGGTCACCCTGCGGAGCACCGGGGAGCTCGCCGACGCCCTGCCCTACCTGCTCGGCTACCGGCCGGAGGACAGCATGGTCCTGGTGGCCCTGCACGACTCCGGGGACCACGGGCGGTTCGGGGGCAGGGCCCGGCTCGGCATCCCGGCCGCATCCTCCGACTGGCAGGCGGCCGCCCGGCAGCTGGCCCTCGGCCTGGTGACCGGCAGCGCCCGCCGGGGCTCCGCGGTCACCGGCATGGTGGCCTACGTGTGCGAGGAGCCCGCGCCCGGCGGCACCGGGCGGGCCGTGATGGAACGCCTGCGGCCGCTGGCCCAGCTGCTGCGCACCGAGTGCGGGAAGCTCGACGTGCCGGTGGTCGAGGCGTTGTGCCTCTCCGGAGGGCGCTACTGGTCCTACTGCTGCTCGGACGAGCACTGCTGCCCGGCGGAGGGCAGACCCATGGGCCTTCCCGGCACCTCGGCGCTGGCCGCCGCCGCGACCTACGCCGGGCTGAGGGTGCGCGGCTCCCTGGGCGAGATGCGGGTACGGCTGCGCCCGTGGGAGGGGAGGGAGGCGGTGGCGGCCCAGGAGACCGCCCTGGACGAGACGGCCGCGAAGCTGTTGCCGCGCCTGGTCGAGGCGGACGGCCGCTCGGAGGTGGCGGAGCGGACCATGCGACTGGCGGCCCGTGCCCACCGCCGCTACGCCGCCGAGCCGCCGCGGCCCGATCCGCTCGACGCGGACCTCCGGGACGACGCACTCCTCACCGACGAGGAGGCCGCGGGGCTGATCCTCGGACTCCAGGACCGCGCCACCCGGGACCGGGCGGCGGAGTGGATGGAGGGGACCGAGGCGGACCCCGCCCTCCGGCTCTGGCGTGCGCTCTCCCGCCGCTGCGTCGGCTCCTACGGCGAGCACGCGGCACCGCCCCTCACCCTGGCCGGCTGGGTGGCCTGGTCCACGGGGGACGACGTGGAGGCGCGGGAGGCCCTGGCGATGGCGCTCGCCGCCGACCCCGGCTACCTGTTCGCCCGCCTGCTGCACCGGGCCATCGACGAAGGGCTGGACCCCGAGTCCGTCCGCAGCTGCCTGCGCGAGGAACGGGCACGCCGGATCGGGGCCGCGGCCGGGCGGTCCGCGGCGGGCGGCGCGCCCCCGGAAGGGAGCGGCGGAGGCGGGGCATCCGCCGGGGCGCCCTCGGGTGGGACGGCGACCGAGCAGCCTCCGGGCGGGGCGTCCGTCGGCGATCCTGTGGACGGGGCGGGCGCGGGCGAGTTCACGGCGGCCGTGGCGACGGTGCCCGACGAGAGCGTGGCCGGCGCCCGTGGTGGCACCGCCTCCGCGGCGGCCACGGCGCCGGCTCCCCGGCCGGCAGGCGGTCCGGAGGACGAGCCGGGGGTGCCCGGCGGCGGGACGTCACCGGAGGCGGAGGCCGCGGGGCAGACGGCCGCCGTCGAGCTGGCGCCCGTGGGCGGGGCGACCGGCAGCCCTCGGTCCTGCCGCGTCCCCCCGCGCGGCCGGCCCCACGGCAACAGGCGTGGTCCCGGCCGTGCCGATGCCCGGCTCAGCCGCCCGCGCGGAGGAGGTGGGCCCGCGGGTGGACCCGGAACGCTGGGGCGGGCTCGCGGCGGAAGGCGGCGGGAAGGGATGTGAGACGAGGGATGTGAGACGAGGGGTGTGAGGCGTGAGGTGTGAGGCGAGGGAGGGGTGGGCGCGGGGCGGGTGAGGAGAGGTGAGTGGCGGTTCGGATGCCCCGTGGAGCGCTGGTCGACGGGCCGATCCGCGGTTCGGCCGGGTGGTGGAACCGTGTTCGGCAGGTCCACCGCCAGGGCGCCCCGTGACCGGGCCGTGCGGGGCGCGGGATCGCCTCTCACGGATGGTGGCCCTCTGTCGCGGGGCTCGCCGGACGCTGCCGAGGTGATCGGTCACCGACCGCCCGGGACCTCCGGCGAGGGGTGCCGCGCACTCCCCGCCGGACGGTTCTCCAGGATCGCGCCGGCGGTCCCGCACCGTGGCCTGGCCTGGCCTGGCCTGGCCGTGCCTCTCCTCGCCGTGCCGGGTCGTCCCGCGCCCTCTCCTGCGCTCGGCCTCGCCTCCCGGTGCCATGCACTCGCCGTGCCGTGCCTCGCCGTGCGCTTCCGTGCCCCTGACAGGCCGGGTCGTCCTGCGGCTGCCGCCCGCTTGACCGCCGTACCCGCGGTGGCCGGCGTCCGTCCGCGGGTCGCCGGCGGCCGGAGTCCCGGCCGCCGACGTCGGTGGCCGCCCTGACGGTCCCGTCCGGCACGGTCACTCTGCGCCGCCAAGGCGTGACACCGATGGGCGAGGTCTCTCCCGACCCGGACCGCGGGACCCACGAACCGTGCCGTCCCGGCCGCCGGGCCCGGCTTCGCGGGGCCGCACCGGCGGCCTCAGGGCGCCGGCTGTCTCCAACTGCGGGTTCGGTCCGAAGCGGTGTTTATCGTCAGGCAGACGACTATGATCGCCGCATGCCCTACGACCCGTCAGCCTTTCCTCCCTTCGCCGTCACCGTGGACCTGGTGGTGCTGACCGTGCGCCGTCACTCACTGTGCGCACTGGCGGTCCGTCGCGGCGAG
Source organism: Streptomyces abyssomicinicus (assembly GCF_008974245.1). GTDB lineage: Bacteria > Actinomycetota > Actinomycetes > Streptomycetales > Streptomycetaceae > Streptomyces > Streptomyces abyssomicinicus. The sequence goes on from NZ_BBZI01000014.1 coordinate 82,601, forward strand.
CCCCCCTTCCAGGGCCGCTGGGCCCTTCCCGGAGGCTTCGTGCGCGAGGACGAGGACCTGACCCAGGCCGCGGCGCGCGAACTCCACGAGGAGACCGGCCTGCGGGCGCACGACCCCGTCGTCCCCGCGGAACCCCCGCAGGACAACGGCGCCCACCTCGAACAGCTCGCCACCTACGGGGATCCGAAGAGGGACCCCCGGATGCGGGTGGTCAGCGTCGCCCACCTCGCCCTCGCCCCCGACCTCCCCGCCCCGCGCCCCGGCGGCGACGCCGGAGACGCCCGCTGGGCCCCCGTGGAGGAACTGCTCGAGCCGTCCGGGGACGGCGGCCCCGACCAGGAGGCGCCGCTCGCCTTCGATCACGCGCACATCCTCGCCGACGGAGTCGAACGAGCCCGCTCAAAGATCGAATACTCCTCGCTGGCCACGGCGTTCTGCCCGCCGGAGTTCACCGTCGGGGAACTGCGCCGTGTCTACGAGGCGGTGTGGGGCGTCACCCTCGACCCGCGGAACTTCCACCGCAAGGTCACCGGCACGCCCGGCTTCCTGGTTCCGACCGGAGGCACCACCACCCGTCAGGGGGGCCGTCCCGCCCAGCTGTTCCGCGCAGGCGGAGCCACGCTGCTCAACCCGCCGATGCTGCGCCCCGAGATCTGAGGCCAGGCGCCCCGGCCGTCCTCATGCCGTCGCACGCTCGGGGAATTCTCCCGGCAACGGCAAGGCAAAACGGGCAAACTGTAAGCAGATAACGCGTATCGCGCTATCTTGCTACGGGTGATCAAGGCCATCGGACTGACCAGTGCCCCCCGCAAGGAGCTTCCGCCCGCCGTCGACGACGTCTCCTTCGAGGCGCTTCCCGGCCGTGTCACCGCACTCCTCGGGGCGCCGGGTGCGGGCCGGACCACGGTTCTCCAACTCATGCTGGAACTGCGGCCGGGACGCGGCGTCACCCACTTCAGGGGCCGCCCCCTGCACGCGTCGCCGGCCCCGCTGCGCGAAGTGGGGGCGGTCCTCGGCGACGTCCCGGGCCACCCTGCCAGGACCGTCCGCGGTCACCTCCGCATGGTCTGCGCGGCCGCCGGGGTGCCCGCCGCCCGTGCCGACGAACTCCTGGAGAGGGCCGGCCTGGTGGAACTGCGCGACCGGCGGCTCGACTCCCTCTCCCGCGGCGCCGACCGACGGCTCGGCATGGCGTGCGCCCTGCTGGCGGCGCCCCACGCCCTGGTCCTCGACGAACCTGCCGCCGACCTCGCTCCCGAGGACGCCCGATGGCTCCACGCCGAGATGCGTCGCCACGCCGACCACGGAGGTGTGGTGCTGTTCACCACCGCGGATCCGCGGGAGGCGGCCCGCGTCGCCGACCGGGTGGTCACCCTCGACCGGGGCCGCGTGGTGGCCGGTCAGGACGTCGAGGAGTTCACCCGCGCCCGCCTGCGCCGCCGCGTCGCCGTCCGCACCCCGCACGCCGCGCGCCTCGCGGACCTGCTGGCCAAGGAGGCGCGGACCTCCCGTCGCCCGGTGGAGGTGGTCCGGGAGGGCGGTGCGCTCCTGTCGGTCTACGGCGGCAGTTGCGCCGAGATCGGCGAGACCGCCTACCGGCACGGTGTCCTGATCCATCAACTCGCCGAGGAGACCGGGGACATGGGGCCTGGGGCGGCCGCCGTACCGCCCACCGGGAAGGCCACCGGGATCCCGCGGGACGCGTGGGCCGCGGGGAGGTCCGCCGCACGCGCCGACGACGCCGCCGCTGTGTCCCTCCCCGCGGCGGCCCCCTTCATGGTTTCCCCGAAAGGGCAGCCCCCCGAGGGCGCGTCCCCCGAGGGAGCGCCTCCCGAGGGGCCGCCTCCCGAGGGGACCTCCTCCGGGGAGGGCATCCCCGGTGCGGGCCCGCGGCGCCCCCCGCGCCGTGTCCGCCGCCCCTTCTCGCCGTCGCGGCCACTGCGTTACGAGTGCCGGCGGGCCGGCGGCACCGGTGTCTGGGCGCGTACCGCCCTGGCCGTCGTCCTGAGTTCCGCCCTGGTCACCCTGGTGCTGGCCCGCATCGGCCACACCCCGCACCCCCAACTGCTCGCCGCCTGGCCCGCGCAGCTGCCCCTGCCGCCGGCCGCACTGGCCGCCGGGCTCTTCGGGGCCCTCTCCTCCGGCCACGAATTCCGTTACCCCGCCCTCGCCGTCGACCGGGGCACCGTTCCGCGGCGACTGGGTCTGCTGGTCGCCAAGTTGCTGGTCTCGGCGACGGCGGCCGCCGTGCCCGCGTTCGTCGCCGTGGTCGTCGACGCCTTGCTGCTGCGGCTGTTCCTCGGCGAGGAGTACACCGCGTTGCCCCCCGGGTGGCCGGCCCTGGCGGCGGGCTGGCTCGCCCTGGTGACGGCGTGCGCGTGGGCGGGGGTCCTGGCCGCCGGGCTCTTCCGGTCCGTCGCCGGAGGGCTGGCCGCGGTGCTCGCCGTCCCCGTCGTCGCGACCCCCCTGGCCGACCGTGCCGTCGGACTCCTCCTGCCCGCCGCGGGGGCCGGACGCCCGCTGCGGTGGGGCGGTGAACTGCTCGCCCGGTGGCACCTCGGCCGCCCCGGAACGGCCGGGGAGGCGCTGCGGGTGATCGGCCAACCCATGGGCCTTGCCATGGCGTTGTCGCTCGCGGCGCTGGTGTGCGCGTACCTGTTCACGGGGCTGCGCAGGGTGGCCCGGCAGCGTCCGGAACGGGGCCGAAGGTGACCGCTCGACGCTTCGGAGTCCCCCCGTACCCCCAACTCGCCATGGAACGTCACATTTCTTTCCGATAAGGCGTCAATTGAGACGGGGTGAGCGATCACCCTTTCGTGTGCTTTTCACCAAAGCGCTCAAGGGAGTTGGCGCCGGCGCCGACAAAAGATTCCGTGAGTACCCTTGCGCACACCATGATGACCGCCGCCCGCTCCGCCGACTCCGGCCTGGCCGGCGCGGGTGAAATCGACCGCTACCCCTACGCCGAGGGCCCCACGGCGGACAGGGTCGGCGTGCCCTCCTGGGACGCCGAACCGGAGCTTGGCCGGGTCGGCGCCCGCCGCGCGGCCGGAAGCCGTGGCCGTGGACTGCACGGCCAACTCGTGCAACAGCTGGGACAGATGATCGTCTCCGGTGATCTGGGGGCGGACCGGCCGCTCGTTCCCGAGGAGATCGGTCAGCGGTTCGAGGTGTCCCGCACCGTCGTCCGTGAATCCCTCCGCGTGCTGGAGGCGAAGGGTCTGGTCAGCGCCCGGCCCAACGTGGGCACGCGGGTGCGGCCGGTCAGTGACTGGAATCTGCTCGACCCCGACATCATCGAATGGCGGGCGTTCGGCCCCCAGCGCGACAACCAGCGCCGGGAGCTGACCGAGCTGCGCTGGACGATCGAGCCGCTCGCCGCGCGGCTGGCCGCCGGGCACGGCCGGGAGGACGTCCAGCAACGCCTCGCCGACATGGTCGAGATCATGAACCACTCGGTGGCCCAGGGCGACGCCCTGACCTTCTCCCGGGCCGACGCCGAGTTCCATTCCCTGCTCATCCAGGTCGCCGGCAACCGGATGCTGGAGCACCTCTCGGGCATCGTCTCGTCCGCCCTCCAGGTCTCGGGAGGTCCCGTCACCGGCTGCGACCGGCCGAACGAGACCTCGCTGACCCACCACGCGCGCATCGTGGAGGCCTTGGCGCAGGCCGACGGCGCGGCCGCCGAGGCCGCCATGCGGCAGCTGCTCACCGTGCACCCGGACACCGTCGTCCCGGCGCCCCGCGAGCACTGACGGAAGAGGGGCCGGGCGCCGCCGGGGTGATGTCCCGGCGGCCCCTCCCGTCCGGCATCGGCGGTCCCTCCCGTCCGGCATCGGCGGTCCCTCCCGTCCGGCCATGGCGGCTCTTCCCCTCCGGTGTCTCCGGGCGGGGTGTCCTGCATCACGAGATCTGCGGAAAACGGTCGGTCCGTGACCGGCGATGACCGACTATCTTCGGTATTGCACCCTTTCGCGGTGTGACTCGGGCCACGCAGATTGGGCGTAACGCTCGGCGGAGCAGCGCGATGACCTAATAGGTGACAGCCGAGGAAGGAATACGGACGCCGTACGCGGCGCTTCCCCTCCCGGCCCGAGCCCGCGCCGTCGGCTCATCCCCAGGTCGGCGGTCGTCGGCTCCTGTCCTCGCGGACGGGGCCGGAAGCCGTTTTCCAACGTTCCGAGAGGTTGTTCGTGTCGGCCAGCACATCCCGTACGCTCCCGCCGGAGATCGCCGAGTCCGTCTCTCTCATGGCGCTCATCGAGCGTGGGAAGGCTGAGGGGCAGATCGGCGGCGATGACGTGCGTCGCGCCTTCGAAGCCGACCAGATTCCGGCCACTCAGTGGAAGAACGTTCTCCGCAGCCTCAACCAGATCCTCGAGGACGAGGGTGTGACGCTGATGGTGAACGCGGCGGAGCCCAAGCGCGCCCGCAAGAGCGTCGCCGCCAAGAGCACCGCGAAGCGCACCACGACCCGGTCGGTCGCCGCGAAGACGGTGGCGAAGAAGACCGCCGCTCCCACGGCTCCCGTCGAGGAGGGTGAGGAGGCGGAGGCCGCCTCGCCCGCCAAGAAGGCCGCCGCCAAGAAGACCACCGCCAAGAAGGCGGTGGCGAAGAAGACCACCGCCAAGAAGACCGCGGCGAAGAAGACGGCGTCCAAGAAGGACGACCCGGACCTCGTCGAGGAGGAGCTCGAGGAGACTCCCGGCAAGGCCGGTGACGAGCCCGAGGGCGCCGAGAGTGCCGGCTTCGTGCTGTCCGACGAGGACGAGGACGACGCCCCGGCCCAGCAGGTCGCCGCGGCCGGCGCCACCGCGGACCCGGTCAAGGACTACCTGAAGCAGATCGGCAAGGTCCCGCTGCTCAACGCCGAGCAGGAGGTCGAGCTTGCCAAGCGCATCGAGGCCGGCCTGTTCGCCGAGGACAAGCTGGCGAACTCGGACAAGATCGCGCCCAAGCTCAAGCGTGAGCTGGAGATCATCGCCGAGGACGGCCGCCGCGCCAAGAACCACCTGCTGGAGGCCAACCTCCGACTGGTCGTCTCGCTGGCCAAGCGCTACACGGGCCGCGGCATGCTCTTCCTGGACCTGATCCAGGAGGGCAACCTCGGTCTGATCCGCGCCGTGGAGAAGTTCGACTACACCAAGGGCTACAAGTTCTCCACGTACGCCACCTGGTGGATCCGTCAGGCGATCACCCGCGCCATGGCCGACCAGGCGCGCACCATCCGTATCCCGGTGCACATGGTCGAGGTCATCAACAAGCTGGCCCGCGTCCAGCGCCAGATGCTCCAGGACCTGGGCCGCGAGCCCACCCCGGAGGAGCTGGCCAAGGAACTCGACATGACCCCGGAGAAGGTCATCGAGGTCCAGAAGTACGGCCGCGAGCCCATCTCCCTGCACACCCCGCTCGGCGAGGACGGCGACAGCGAGTTCGGTGACCTGATCGAGGACTCCGAGGCGGTCGTGCCGGCCGACGCGGTCAGCTTCACCCTCCTCCAGGAGCAGCTGCACTCCGTCCTGGACACCCTCTCCGAGCGTGAGGCGGGCGTGGTCTCCATGCGCTTCGGTCTCACCGACGGCCAGCCGAAGACGCTCGACGAGATCGGCAAGGTCTACGGCGTGACGCGTGAGCGCATCCGTCAGATCGAGTCGAAGACGATGTCGAAGCTGCGTCACCCGTCGCGTTCGCAGGTCCTGCGCGACTACCTCGACTGACCGGGACCGGTCACAACCGGTCGGAAAGCGCGGCGAAGGCCCGGCTCCTCTTCTCGGGAGCCGGGCCTTCGCGTCGTCGCACCTGTGGCGACGGGCCCGGCTGGATTACTTTGGGTCGACACATGGTCGACCCGGAGTGAGGAATGTCATGCGTTTTCTCCCAGCCGTGGGGGTCGCGGCGGTGGCCTCGTCGCTGGCGGCGCTGGTACCGGCCGTGCCGGCGGCCGCCGACGCGGGAACAGTTCGGGGCGGGGCCTCCCGTGTCGTCGTCGGAGGGTTCCCCGTGGAGATCGAGCAGGCTCCCTGGACCGTGGCAATCTCCAGCCGCCGGCTCTTCGGCGAGACGAGAGCCGGGCACTTCTGCGGCGGCGCGGTGATCGGTGCGAGCACCGTGCTCACGGCGGCGCACTGCCTGGGCGAGCAGGTTCTGGGCACGTCCCCCGACCAGGTGCCGGACCTGGCGGTGATCGCGGGGCGGTCCGAGCTGACCGGCGCGGGCGGCCGGGAGATCAGGGTGCGGGACACCTGGGTGAATCCGGGGTACGACGACGTCACCAATGCCGGGGACTTCGCCGTGCTCACCCTGGCGGAGCCGCTGCCGAGGAGCGCGGTGGTGCAGGCCGCTCCCGCGGGCGACAGCGGGTACCGCCCGGGCGCCTCCGCCACGGTCTACGGGTGGGGTGACGTCAACGGCTCGGGGGCCTACTCCCCGTCGCTGCGGGCGGCGCAGGTGCACGTCCTGGCGGACGCGTCGTGCGAGGAGGCCTATCCGGGGGGCTCGGAGGGCGCCTACACGCCCCGGGCGATGCTCTGTGCCGGAGAGCCCGGGGGAGGCCCGGACGCCTGCCAGGGGGACAGCGGAGGCCCTCTGGTGGCCAGGGGCCGGCTCATCGGACTGGTGTCCTGGGGCAGCGGCTGCGGGCAGGCCCGGAAGCCGGGGGTGTACACCCGGGTGTCCGAGGTCGTGCGGGCACTGGCCCGGCAACCCTAGGGCGGCCAGGGACCGGGCACGGCGGCCCTGGGGTCCGCCGGCCAAGGGCCAGGTGCGGGGAACGAGCAGAGGCGGCCGGCCTCCCTGGCGGGGGAGGCGGCCGCCCTTGTCACCCGGCCTGTGCCGGATTAGCTCGTCGTGGGTGGAGTGTCGGCGCTCTCAGCGCTCTCCGTCGGGTTCGGCTGCGGCCGGGCCGGAGGACGTCAGTCGCTCCGTCTCGTCCTGTATCTCGGCGGCGATCTTCTTGAGTTCCGGCTCGAACTTGCGGCCGTGGTGGGCGCAGAAGAGCAGTTCTCCGCCGCTCAGCAGGACGACGCGCAGGTATGCCTGGGCGCCGCAGCGGTCGCAGCGATCGGCGGCCGTCAGCGGGCTCGCGGGGGTCAGAACAGTAGTCACGTCGCCTCTTCTCTAGCTCGACGAGCTGTCGTACCAGGGTCAACATCCAACCAGGCCGAAAACGTTCCCGCTCGCGGCTTTTCCTCGAAAGATTTCTTGGCGAGGCGGCTGTCTGCTGCCGGTTGGCGGCGAATGTGCCGTAGTGCGTGTCTTCGTGTCGTACGGGTTCGCGCTTCTTCCAGTGTCGGTCCTCCGACGGCTGAACGCCGCTTGTTGAGGAGGACGTGCCCGGAGCCTAAAGGGTTCATGCCTGCCGCGGAACGTGATGTGTGCTTCACTCCTCCGAGGTATCGAACGTCCATACGATTCTGGCTTAGGGTTTGATCGAGGACGAGGGTGGCGTTACATCGGCCTCATCAGGCATCGGTACTCTCTGGAGCGGTGACCGAGCCGTGGCGCGTCCCCCGGCGACGCCCAGACATGCCCAGAAAAATTCAGCGAGGAGCGAACCGCGTGACCGCCGACACGACCGTGCCGTCCACAGCGCTGCTGACCGGAGCAGATCGGGACGGTTCCAACTACACCGCGCGGCACCTGCTCGTCCTGGAGGGACTCGAGGCCGTCCGCAAGCGCCCTGGCATGTACATCGGGTCCACGGACAGCCGTGGCCTGATGCACTGCCTCTGGGAGATCATCGACAACTCCGTCGACGAGGCCCTGGGCGGGTACTGCGACCACATCGAGGTGATCCTGCACGACGACGCCTCGGTCGAGGTCCGGGACAACGGCCGCGGTATCCCCGTGGACGTCGAGCCCAAGACCGGCCTCTCCGGCATCGAGGTCGTGATGACCAAGCTGCACGCCGGCGGCAAGTTCGGCGGCGGCTCCTACGCCGCATCGGGCGGTCTGCACGGCGTCGGCGCCTCCGTGGTGAACGCCCTCTCGGCCCGCCTGGACGTGGAGGTCGACCGCAGCGGCCACACCCACACCATCGGTTTCCGGCGCGGTGTCCCCGGCGAGTTCTCCGGCCAGGGCGAGAACGCGAAGTTCGAGCCCGGCAGCGGGCTGCGCAAGAAGAGGAAGATCCCCAAGAGCCGGACCGGCACCCGCGTCCGCTACTGGGCGGACCGCCAGATCTTCCTGAAGGACGCCAAGCTTTCTCTGGAGAACCTGCACCAGCGTGCCCGCCAGACCGCCTTCCTGGTCCCCGGCCTCACCATCGTGGTGCGGGACGAGTTCGGCCTCGGTGACGGCGGCAGCAAGGGCGAGGAGTCCTTCCGCTACGACGGAGGCATCAGCGAGTTCTGCGAGTACCTCGCCTCCGACCGCCCGATCTGCGACGTCCTGCGCTTCTCCGGCCAGGGAACCTTCAAGGAGACCGTGCCCGTCCTCGACGAGCACGGCCAGATGACCCCGACCGAGGTCACCCGGGAACTCGGCGTGGACGTGGCGCTGCGCTGGGGCACCGGTTACGACACCACGCTGCGTTCGTTCGTCAACATCATCGCCACCCCCAAGGGCGGCACCCACGTGGCCGGATTCGAGCAGGCGATCGCCCGCACGATGAACGAGGTGCTGCGCAGCAAGAAGATGCTGCGCGTCGCCGAGGACGACATCGTCAAGGACGACGCCATAGAGGGCATGACCGCGGTGGTCACGGTCCGGCTGGCCGAACCGCAGTTCGAGGGGCAGACCAAGGAGGTCCTGGGCACCTCGGCGGCCCGCCGGGTGGTGAACCAGGTCGTCTCCAAGGAGCTCAAGGCGTTCCTGGTCTCGGCCAAGCGGGACGCCGCCCAGCAGGCGCGCGCGGTCCTGGAGAAGGCCGTGGCCGCCGCGCGCACCCGGATCGCCGCCCGCCAGCACAAGGACGCCCAGCGCCGCAAGACGGCCCTGGAGTCCTCCTCGCTCCCGGCGAAGCTGGCCGACTGCCGCAGCGACGACGTGGACCGCAGCGAGCTCTTCATCGTCGAGGGCGACTCCGCGCTCGGTACCGCGAAGCTGGCCCGGAACTCCGAGTTCCAGGCCCTGCTGCCGATCCGCGGCAAGATCCTCAACGTGCAGAAGTCGTCGGTCAGCGACATGCTGAAGAACGCCGAGTGCGGCGCGATCATCCAGGTCATAGGCGCCGGATCGGGCCGGACCTTCGACATCGACGCCGCCCGCTACGGCAAGATCATCATGATGACCGACGCCGATGTCGACGGCTCGCACATCCGCTGCCTGCTGCTGACCCTCTTCCAGCGCTACATGCGGCCCATGGTCGAGGCCGGCCGGGTCTTCGCGGCCGTGCCGCCGCTGCACCGCATCGAGCTGGTCCAGCCCAAGCGCGGCCAGGACAAGTACGTCTACACCTACTCGGACCGCGAGCTGCGCGAGACGCTGCTGGAGTTCGAGCGCAAGGGCGTCCGCTACAAGGACTCGATCCAGCGCTACAAGGGCCTGGGCGAGATGGACGCCGACCAGCTGGCCGAGACGACGATGGACCCGCGGCACCGCACGCTGCGCCGGATCAACCTCTCCGACCTGGAGGCGGCCGAGCAGGTCTTCGACCTGCTGATGGGCAACGACGTCGCCCCCCGCAAGGAGTTCATCTCCAGCTCCGCTGCGACGCTCGACCGCTCCCGGATCGACGCCTGACCGCGAGCCGGCCGCGCCGGTCTCCGGTCCGTCGTACGCCGCGGGCCGGCCATGTGTTCCGCCCGGGTGTCCTCGGACGCCCGGGCGGAGGCATGTCCGGGTCAGGCGCGTCCGGGCGCCGGGCGCCGGGCGCCGGGCGGAGCCGGGCCCCGGTCGGGAGTGCCGCGCGGGCCGGCCCCGCGGATCACCCGTGCGGGAGATACACCTGTGACCGTTGACTTTTCGGTCACCTGATGGGGTGAGAGAGCCGCCGAAAGAGTCCGGGATGTTCACGGTCTGTCCATCATTGTTCCTACGGCCGAATGGAGCCGTGGGACAAGGAGATTTCGGTGAACAAGCACGACGGTCGCGATACCGGAGAGGTGCGGTTCGACGACCCCTGGTACGACGCACTCGCCTTCGGCTGGGGTGAGACGGACGGCACGGGAGAGCTGACTCCCGCGGTGCCGGCCGCGCGCCAGCCGCAGGAAGAGACCAGCGACCGCGCGGCCGCCGACGTCTACCTGGAGGTGCAGCGGAGCGCGGCCTTCCAGGAGGTGCGCAGCCGCTACCGCAAGTTCGTGGTCCCTGCCTTCGTCTCGTTCTTCCTCTGGTACGTGGCCTACGTGGTGACCGCCACCACCGCGACAGAGTTCATGGCCACCCCGGTGGCCGGCTCGGTGAACGTGGCGATGCTCGCCGGCCTCGGCCAGTTCCTCAGCACCTTCCTCCTGACCTGGGCGTACGCGCGCCACGCCCGTCTGCGCCGGGACCGTGCCGCCCTCCAGCTGCGCTGGGACACCCAGGAGTTGACGCGTGGCGCCCGGGGTGGTGCCGCATGACGGGCAACCACCAGTCCCTCGTACTGGTCCTGTTCAGCGTCTTCGTCGCCGTCACACTCGGCATCACCACCTGGGCGAGCCGCAACCGGCACGGCTCCGCCGAGGAGTTCTACACCGGAAGCCGCCTCTTCTCTCCGGTGGAGAACGGCCTCGCCATCGCCGGTGACTACATGTCGGCCGCCTCCTTCCTCGGCATCTCGGGTCTCATCGCCCTGTTCGGCTACGACGGGATGCTCTACTCGGTCGGCTTCCTGGTCGCCTGGCTGGTGGTGCTCCTGCTGGTCGCCGAACTCGTGCGCAACTGCGGCCGGTTCACGCTCGCGGACGTGCTCGCGGCGCGGATGCGGGAGCGGCCGGTGCGGATTGCGGCCGGCACCTCCTCGGTGATCGTCTCGGTGCTGTACCTGGTCGCGCAGATGGTCGGCGCGGGAAGCCTCGTCGCCCTGCTGCTCGGAGGCACGGGCGGAGCGGCCCAGACCTGGACCGTCATCGGCGTCGGCGCCCTGATGGTCGTCTACGTGTCCCTGGGCGGCATGCGGGCGACCACCTGGATCCAGATCGTCAAGGCCGTCCTGCTGCTGGCGGGCACGCTGGTCCTGGGCGTGCTGGTGATGGTCCGCTTCGGCGGTGACTTCAACGAGCTGCTGAGCACGGCCGCCGACAACAGCGGCTTCGGCGAGGCGTTCCTCGCCCCCGGCCTGGAGTACGGCGGGAGCTGGACGGACCGCCTGGACTTCATCAGCCTGGGCCTCGCCCTGGTCCTCGGCACCGCGGGCCTCCCGCACATCCTCTCGCGCTTCTACACCGTGCCCACGGCCCGTGCCGCGCGCCGGTCCGTGGTGTGGGCGATCGGCCTCATCGGAGGCTTCTACCTGATGACGATCCTGCTGGGCTTCGGCGCCGCGGCGATCGTGGGCAGCGACGAGGTCCGCGCGTCCAACGAGGCCGGCAACACGGCGGTGCCGTTGCTCGCGCTCGACCTGGGTGGCGGAAGCGACTCGACGGGCGGTCCGGTGCTCTTCGCGGTGGTGGCGGCGGTCGCCTTCGCGACCATCCTCGCGGTCGTCGCAGGCGTCACGCTCTCCTCCTCGGCGTCGGTCGCCCACGACCTCTACGCCTCGTTCCGCAGGGCGGGTGCCAAGCAGCGCAGCGAGGTGGCGGTGGCCCGGGTCGCCGCGGTGGGCATCGGCGTCGTCTCGATCGGGCTCAGCCTGCTGTCCGGCAGCCTGAACGTGGCCTTCCTGGTCGGCCTGGCCTTCGCCGTCGCCGCCTCGGCCAACCTTCCGGTGCTGCTTTTCACGCTCTTCTGGCGCCGCTTCACCACCCGGGGCGCGGTCTGGTCGGTCTACGGCGGCCTGATCCCGGCGGTGGCCCTGGTGGTGTTCTCGCCGGTGGTGTCCGGCAGGCCGACGTCCATGTTCCCCGGCTCGGACTTCGCCTTCTTCCCGCTGGAGAACCCGGGACTGATCTCCATCCCGCTGGGCTTCGTGGCGGGGTGGCTCGGCACGGTGACCTCCTCCGAGGAGCCGGACGAGGCCAAGCACGCGGAGACCGAGGTCCGGTCCCTGACCGGAGCGGGAGCGGTCTGACCGCGTCACCTGCCGTGCGTCCTCAGGACGCACCGGAACCCCACGGCCGGGCGCCCCGCGCACTCCAGTGCGCCGGGGCGCCCGGCCGTTGAGGGTCCCGCGGCACGTCAGGAGGCCGGGCCGTCCGTCGCCTCCTCCTCTTCCTCCTCGATCCGCAGCACGTCCATCCGGAGGGGGGAGCCGAGGGGTGCGCCGCAGCTCTCGGGGCGCGGCGGACCGGCCGAGTTCTGCGCCACGACCACACGCCAGCGGCGGCCGCCGGCGTGTGCCACGGTGGCCTCCCAGAGCGGTGGGGCTGCGTCGCCGCCGGCCGGAAGGGACCTGAGCTCGATGACGTCCAGGGCGTCCGCCGAGGTCGCCCCGGTCCGCGCCCGCACCGCGAGCTCGGCGGCCTGTCCCGGCCGCGGCCACGCCGAGCGGCCCCGGCAGTGCTCGGTGACCACCCGTCCCTCCCGGGCCCGGTGCAGGATCTCCTTGACCGCGGGGGCGTCCACGCGCCCGTACGCGTATCCATGGGGCAGCACCAGCAGGGTCGGTGAGAAGCGGTGCCCACCCAGGTGGGTGACCTCCCAGGTGCCCGTCACCCCGGAGGCGGCCAGTTCGGCGGCGAGCGGGCGTCCGAGGAGCGCACAGCAGCGGTCGCGGCGGCCGTTGGTGCAGACGAACGCCAGGGGGCAGCCGTTGTAGGGCACGGCGGCGGGCAGGGCGGCGTCGAAGGCCCCGGCTCCGCCCAGGCCGAGCGCCGCGAAGTCGATGTCCAGCAGCCGCTCGGGTTCGGAGGTGACGGCGCTGCGTACCCAGCCGTAGCCGGGAGCGGTGTGCGCGGCGTACACCTGCCGCACGGGGGGAGAACCGTGGTCCGCGTGACGTCCCGGTCGCCGGATCAGCGCGACCCGCACCCCACTGCCCGCCGCGGCGTCCTCCAGGGCGCGCCCCAGCGCGGGGTCCAGCCGGCTCGACGTGAGCGCCTCGGGACCCCATGGACCGGGCTGCTCCAGCAGCAGCCACGTCCTCGCGTGCACCGCGGTCCCGGCGATCGGCTCGTCCAGGACCCGTGACACGGTTGCGCACCTACTCACACAGGTGAGCCTAACCTGACCGGAGGGAAAGTGACGCTTGGGGGCGTCCTTCAGAGGGACGGTGGGCCGCGATAAACCCGCAAATCGATGCTTGAGACCTGAGAATTGGCGCGGTGCGATTCAACGGTTCGTGCGTGGTGCGGGAGGATTCGTGCTGGCGACGCGAACCGCTTGGTCCAGGGACCGGTTAAACCTGCCTTCCGTGCTATCCACCGGCAGCAGTTCCTTGCTCGGGCGGCTGAGCTCCCAATACCGCCGGAAGGCCGGGCTTCGTACCACATTGTGGGCGAGAGGGATCAGATCGCTCTCGCTGAGTTCCCCCCATTGGAAGTGCAGCAGATAGTGGGCGTAGGTGAGGTTGGCGAAGAGGTACTGCCTTACTTCAGTGTGAGGTAGGTCGGGGTAGTCGTTCCACACTTCCGCCAAGGAAGGGTCGTCGAGTTGCATCTGTGTGAGCTGGACGTGCAGTGATCGGAGATCCGCCGCCGCGCTCCTGCGCAGTTCGGCGCGGGAGGCGGCCAGTTCCTGGCGTTGCAGACGCAGTTCTTCACGTTGCATGCGAAGCTGGACGAGCTGGTAGATCAGGGTCGTGACGACCAGAAGTAGCGCGAGGCCGGCGAAAACCGTGTTGCCTCCTGAGAAGTAGTCGCCGACCGCAGCCACTTCGACAGCCTTCGGTATGCCGCCCTCGCTGCGCACCACCCGTTCCAGCAACCAGTCACTGATGACAACTGTTGCCAGGCCTACCAGAGGAATGGCCACCAGGGTCAGGAGCACCAAGACGCCGGTGGTCAGTATTGGCCGCAATCTTGTATGTGTCATATCCCCCCCACGTGAAGTGAGGAGTTTCTCCCACACCAGGCCGTCGCCCAAACTGCGGAAATGCGCGAGACGGGAAACTCGTCAGAGTGGCCGCCGATCGGGCGAACCGGCCGGTGTCCTGCACCAGCACGGGGCTCCTGTGCCGTCGAGAGAGATGTTCGGCATCTCATCTCATCAGCGCAGGAGCCTCGTTGATTTCAGACGGGTGCCCGGCCTGCGGTGCGTCCCGCGGGAGACCGGCCCGATCACGTCCTGCTCGACGGCACGCTCGCCGAGTGCGACCGGGACGTCGCCTCCAGGAAGCACGCCGCCACGGCGTGAACGTACGGGGCGTGCCCGATCCCGCGGGCAAGCTGCTGTGGATCTCGTCCGCCCTGCCGGGCGGTACCCACCACCTGACCGCGGCCCGCATCCGCCGTGTCATCCGGATCTGCGAGAACGGCTTCCCCGCCAGGACTTCACCGTGACCCGGCGGACGATCAACCGGGCCCTGTCAACCGCCCGAGCACCCGGCGAACGTGGCCTCATATCCTGGCGGCGGCATTCGGAAGCGAGCAGCGTGCGCCGGGGTGCGCGGTGCGGTGAGAGAGGGCGCGACATGAGCAGCGGGACCCCGCAGACCAACCAGCCCCCGCAGATTCCGGTCGTCGTGCTGGCGGGGTTCCTCGGCGCGGGGAAGACCACCCTGCTGAACCACCTGCTGCACCACAGCGGCGGCAGTCGCATCGGAGCGGTGGTCAACGACTTCGGCGCCATCGAGATCGACGCACTGGCGGTGGCCGGCGCGTTGGGCGACTCCACGGTGTCGCTGGGCAACGGGTGTCTGTGCTGCGCCGTGGACGTCGGGGAACTGGACGAGTACCTGGGCAGGCTGGCCCGGCCCTCGGCGGGGATCGACGTCATCGTGATCGAGGCGAGCGGACTGGCGGAGCCGCAGGAGTTGGTGCGGATGGTGCTGGCCAGCGAGCAGCCCGAGGTCGTCTACGGCGGGCTGGTGGAGGTCGTGGACGCCGCCGAGTTCGAGCAGACCAGGGCGCGGCACCCGGAGATCGACCGGCACCTGGCGCTGGCGGACCTGGTGGTGGTCAACAAGATCGACCGTGCCGGGGACCGCCAGGCGGTGCTGCGCACGGTGGGCGGACTGGCCGACGGGGCCGCCGTGGTGCCGGCGTCGTACGGGAGGGTGGACCCGGAGTTTTTCTTCGACTGCCGGCCGTCGGGCGAGCGGATCGGGCAGCTGTCCTTCGACGACCTGCACGTGTTCCAGGAGGGCGAGGGGCACGGCGGGCATCTGCACGCCGGGTACGAGAGCGTGTCGTTCGAGGCCGGGCGGGCGATGGACCCGCGGCGGCTGATGCGGTTCCTCGACGAGCGGCCGGAGGGGCTGTACCGGATCAAGGGGTACGTGGACTTCGGCGCGTACGACCCGCGCAACCGGTACCTGGTGCACGCCGTGGGGCGGTTCCTGCGCTTCTACCCCGAGCCGTGGGGACCCGGGGAGCGGCGGGGGACCGGGCTGGTGCTGATCGGGTCCGGGATCGACACGGAGGGGCTGGCGAAGGAGCTGGAAGCCTGTGTGAGCGCGGCGCCCGCGGAGGCGGACCAGGACGGTATGTGGGGCGTGCTGAGGTACGTGCGGGGCGAGGACGACGCGGACCTGGTCGCCCCCGAGGAGTAACGCAACCGGGCCTACGGGGCCTACTGCCCCGTGCCGGTCGCGTCCCGTGCCGCCCGGGCCCCCTGCCTCCCGCGTCCCCGCCTCCCGCGCCCGTGCGGCCCGTGCCGCTCGCCTCCCGTGCGGGCCCGCACGGGAGGCACGGTGACCGGTCCCGGTTACGCCGGGCCGGCGACGACGGCGACCGTCTTCGGCAGGCCCACGCCCGAGCCGTCGCGGCGAGGGTCCATCTCCGGCAGCTCGGCCGGCATGCCGTTCTTCTGGCCGGCGCGGGCCGGCACCGGGCCCGCCCAGGCCACCGAGAGGCAGTCCTCGCCCTTGAGGAAGCGCTGGCACCGCACGCCGCCGGTCGCCCGGCCCTTGCGCGGGTACTGGTCGAACGGCGTCAGCTTGGCCGTGGTCTGCACCGAGTCGTCGAGCGTGCCGCGCGAGCCGGCGACGGTCAGGACGACCGCGTCCCGACCGGGGTCCACCGCGGTGAACGAGATCACCTTGGCGCCGTCGGCCAGCTTGATGCCGGCCACGCCGCCCGCCGGCCGGCCCTGCGGGCGGACCAGGGAGGCCTGGAAACGCAGCAGCTGGGCGTCGTCGGTGATGAAGACCAGGTCCTCCTCGCCGGTGCGCAGCTCCGCCGCGCCGACGATCCGGTCGCCGTCCTTGAGGGTGATGACCTCGAGCTCGTCCTTGCCCGCCGGGTAGTCCGGGACGACCCGCTTGACGATGCCCTGGAGCGTGCCGACGGCGAGGCCGGGGGAGGACTCGCTGAGCGAGGTCAGGCAGACGGGTGTCTCGTCGTCCTCGAAGGAGACGAACTCGGCGAGCGGGGCACCGCCGGCCAGGTTCGCCGCGGTGCCCGCGGCGATCTCCGGGAGCGGCGGAAGGTCGACCACGTTGATGCGCAGCAGACGCCCGGTGGAGGTGACGACGCCGACCTCGCCACGCGCGGTGGTGTCCGCGACGGAGACGATCACGTCGTGCTTGACCCGCTTGGCGCCCTCCTGGGCGGGGAACGGGTCGGCGTTCGCGGTGCGGGCCAGCAGGCCGGTGGAGGAGAGCAGAACCCGGCACGGGTCGTCGGCGACCTGCAGCGGCAGGGCGGCGGGGGTGTCCGCGGACTCCAGCAGCACCGTGCGCCGCGGGGTGCCGAACTTCTTGGCGACGGCGGCGAGTTCCGCGGAGACCAGCTTGCGCAGCTCGGCGTCCGAATCGAGGATCCGGGTCAGGTCCGCGATCTCGGCGGTGAGCCGCTCCTTCTCCGCCTCCAGCTCGATGCGGTCGAACCTGGTGAGGCGGCGCAGCGGCGTGTCGAGGATGTACTGCGTCTGGATCTCGGACAGCGAGAAGCTCTCCATCAGGCGCTGCTTGGCCTGGGCGGAGTTGTCGCTGGAGCGGATGAGACGGATGACCTCGTCGATGTCGATGAGCGCGGTCAGCAGGCCCTCGACCAGGTGCAGACGGTCGCGTTTCTTGCCGCGGCGGAACTCGGAGCGGCGGCGCACCACCTCGAAGCGGTGGTCGAGGTAGACCTCGAGCAGCTCCTTGAGGCCCAGCGTGAGCGGCTGACCGTCGACCAGGGCGACGTTGTTGATGCCGAAGGACTCCTCCATCGGCGTCAGCTTGTAGAGCTGCTCCAGCACGGCCTCCGGGACGAAGCCGTTCTTGATCTCGATGACCAGGCGCAGGCCGTGCTCGCGGTCGGTGAGGTCCTTGACGTCCGCGATGCCCTGGACCTTCTTGGAGCCGACCAGGTCCTTGATCTTGGCGATGACCTTCTCGGGTCCCACCGCGAAGGGCAGTTCGGTGACGACCAGGCCCTTGCGGCGGGCGGTGACCTGCTCGACGGCGACCGTCGCGCGGATCTTGAAGGTGCCGCGGCCCTTCTCGTAGGCGTCGCGGACGCCGGACAGGCCGACGATCCGGCCGCCGGTGGGCAGGTCGGGGCCGGGGATGTGCCGCATCAGCGCGTCGAGGTCGGCGTTCGGGTGGCGGATCAGGTGCCGGGCGGCGGCGACGACCTCGCCGAGGTTGTGCGGGGGCATGTTGGTCGCCATGCCGACGGCGATGCCCGAGGCGCCGTTGACCAGCAGGTTCGGGAAGGCGGCGGGCAGGGCCACCGGCTCCCGCTCCTGGCCGTCGTAGTTGGGCTGGAAGTCGACCGTGTCCTCGTCGATCGACTCGGTCATCAGGCTCGTCGCGTCGGCCATCCGGCACTCGGTGTACCGCATGGCGGCCGGCGGGTCGTCGTTGCCCAGGGAGCCGAAGTTGCCGTGGCCGTCGACCAGGGGCACGCGCATGGAGAACGGCTGGGCGAGGCGGACCAGGGCGTCGTAGATCGACGTGTCGCCGTGCGGGTGGAGCTTGCCCATGACCTCGCCGACCACGCGGGCGCACTTGACGTACCCGCGGTCGGGCCGCAGGCCCATCTCGTTCATCTGGTAGACGATCCGCCTGTGCACCGGCTTGAGGCCGTCGCGCGCGTCGGGCAGGGCCCGGGAGTAGATGACCGAGTACGCGTACTCGAGGAAGGAGCCCTGCATTTCGTCCACGACGTCGATGTCGAGGATCCGCTCCTCGAAATCGTCGGGCGACGCTGTCTTCGTGCTGCGGCGGGCCATCGCTGCCGGGCTCCTTCACGGTCTTGCGAGCATGAACGGGGGACTGTCGCGCACCATTGTGGCCCTCGCCGCCGACAGCGCGGACCGCGCCCCCGGCGGTGGGCGATCGGCGCGCGCCCGGAACGGGACCGCGGGAGCGCGGGGAGCGGACCGGTGCGGGGCCGGGCGCGGGGGCGCGCGCCGGGGACCGGATCCCCGGATCGGGCGTCAATGTGACGTATCGGGAACCTCACGGCACCCGCCCTCGGTTGCATACAGTGACAGGCAGTCCGCGTTTTCATGTGTTCACGCGTTCAAGATTCCGCGAGCGAAGGGACGTACATGCCCATGGGTCACACGGCCACAGCCGAGGCAGGCTCAGGAGGCCTCACAGCTACCGAGCACCGCCTTGCCAACGGGCTCCGCGTGGTGCTCTCGGAGGACCACCTGACCCCGGTCGCCGCGGTGTGCCTCTGGTACGACGTCGGCTCCCGGCACGAGGTCCAGGGCCGCACCGGCCTCGCCCACCTCTTCGAGCACCTGATGTTCCAGGGCTCGGCCCAGGTGAAGGGCAACGGTCATTTCGAGCTGGTGCAGGGGGCGGGCGGTTCCCTCAACGGCACGACCAGCTTCGAGCGCACCAACTACTTCGAGACCATGCCGGCCCACCAGCTGGAGCTCGCGCTCTGGCTGGAGGCCGACCGGATGGGCTCCCTGCTCACCGCCCTCGACGACGAGTCGATGGAGAACCAGCGCGACGTCGTGAAGAACGAGCGCCGCCAGCGGTACGACAACGTCCCGTACGGCACCGCGTTCGAGAAGATCTTCGCGCTGGCCTACCCGGAGGGCCATCCGTACCACCACACCCCGATCGGCTCGATGGCCGACCTGGACGCCGCCACGCTCGAGGACGCCCGGGCGTTCTTCCGCACCTACTACGCCCCGAACAACGCGGTGCTGTCGGTGGTCGGCGACATCGACCCCGAGCAGACGCTCGCCTGGATCGAGAAGTACTTCGGCTCCATCGCCTCCCACGACGGCAAGCCGGCCCCGCGCGACGGCGCGCTGCCCGAGGTCGTCGGCGGGGAGATCCGCGAGGTCGTCCGTGAGGAGGTCCCGGCCCGCGCCCTGATGGCCGGCTACCGCCTCCCGGAGGACGGCACCCGCGCCTGCGACGCCGCCGACGTGGCCCTGACCATCCTCGGCTACGGCGAGTCCTCCCGCCTCTACAACCGGCTGGTCCGCCGCGACCGCACCGCGGTGACGGCCGGGTTCGGGCTGCTGCGGCTGGCCGGCGCCCCCTCGCTGGGCTGGCTGGACGTCAAGACCTCCGGTGACGTCGAGGTGCCGGTGATCGAGGCCGCCGTCGACGAGGAACTGGCGCGACTCGCCGCCGAGGGCCCCACGGCGGAGGAGATGGAGCGTGCCCAGGCACAGCTGGAACGGGAGTGGCTGGACCGGCTGGGCACGGTCTCCGGCCGCGCCGACGAACTCTGCCGGTACGCCGTCCTGTTCGGCGACCCGCAGCTCGCGCTGACCGCCGTCGACCGGGTGCTGGAGGTGACGCCGGAGGAGGTCCAGGAGGTGGCCAAGGCCCGGCTGCGCCCCGACAACCGCGCGGTCCTGGTGTACGAACCGACCACCCCGGAGGGCGCCGACGCCGACGCCGACGGCGACGAGGACGAGGAGGAGGCCAAGTGACCGAGCTGGCCACGATGGAGTTCCACCCGCAGCCGCAGGCCGGCGCGCCGAAGCCGTGGGCGTTCCCCGCGCCGGAGCGCGGCGCGCTCGACAACGGCCTGACGGTCCTGCGCTGCCACCGCCCCGGCCAGCAGGTCGTGGCCGTCGAGGTGCTGCTCGATGCCCCGCTGGACGCCGAACCGGCCGGGCTGGACGGCGTCGCCACGATCATGGCGCGCGCCTTCGCCGAGGGCACCGACAAGCACTCCGCCGAGGACTTCGCCGCCGAACTCGAGCGGTGCGGCGCGACGCTGGACATGCACGCCGACCACCCCGGCGTGCGGGTCTCCCTGGAGGTGCCCGCCTCCCGCCTGCCCAAGGCGCTCGGCCTGCTGGCCGACGCCCTGCGCGCCCCGGCGTTCGCCGAGGACGAGATCTCCCGGCTGGTCCGCAACCGGCTCGACGAGATCCCGCACGAGCTGGCCAACCCGGCCCGCCGCGCGGCCAAGGAGCTCTACAAGGAGCTCTTCCCGGCGAACTCGCGGATGTCGCGTCCCCGCCAGGGCAGCGAGGAGACGGTCGAGAAGATCGACCCGGCCGCCGTGCGCGCCTTCTACGAGCGGCACGTCCGCCCGGCCACCGCGACCGCCGTGGTGGTCGGTGACCTCACCGGCGTCGACCTGGACGCCCTGCTCGCCGAGACGCTGGGCGCGTGGACCGGTTCCCAGGCCGCCCCGCGCCCGGTGCCCGCCGTGACGGCCGACGACGCCGGCCGCGTCGTCATCGTGGACCGCCCCGGCTCCGTCCAGACCCAGCTGCTGATCGGCCGGACCGGCCCGGACCGGCACGACCGGGTCTGGCCGGCCCAGGTGCTCGGCACCTACTGCCTGGGCGGCACCCTCACCTCCCGGCTGGACAAGGTGCTGCGCGAGGAGAAGGGCTACACGTACGGCGTGCGCGCCTTCGGGCAGGTGCTGCGTTCCGCGCCCGACGGCTCGGGCGCGGCGCTGCTCGCGATCAGCGGCTCGGTGGACACCCCCAACACCGGTCCGGCGCTGGCGGACCTGTGGCAGGTGCTGCGCACCCTGGCCGCCGGCGGACTGACCGACGCCGAGCGGGACACCGCGGTGCAGAACCTGGTGGGCGTGGCGCCGCTCAAGTACGAGACGGCCGCGGCGGTGGCGGGGACCCTGGCCGACCAGGTGGAGCAGCACCTGCCGGACGACTTCCAGGCGACGCTCTATCAGCAGCTCGCCGCCACCGGCACGGTGGAGGCCACGGCGGCCGCGGTGAGCGCCTTCCCGGTGGACCGTCTGGTCACGGTCCTGGTCGGTGACGCCGAGCAGATCGCCGGCCCGGTGCGCGAGCTGGGCATCGGCGAGGTGACGGTGGTGGGCGCCGAGTAACCGCCGTTCCAGGACGGTTCGGGCCCTGGTGACCCTTGTGGTCACCGGGGCCCGCTTTGTGTCGATCTGGGCGCGATGCGTGGTGAAGGGCCCGTTTTGCCCTGTGGCGTGCGCTACAAAAGCCTTGATCCGTTTGTTATCCGAATGATCACCCCACTAGCTTCGGTCCGGCTGTCCGCCACACCTGTGCGCCGCGCCCGCGGCGCCGGGCAGTCATCGCCTAATCCCCGTACGGCGCGAGCCAGGGGAGCCGGGGACCCACAAGCGGAACCCATGGGGTGAATCGGGCGCCTTCCGCACCGCGGGAGGAACCCGTAGGAGACCTTCCTGCTCCGAACCCGACAGCTAACCCGGCAGGCGAGAGGGAAGGAAAGGACTCAGCCACTTCATGGCGTTCAACTGCGCCTCCGGCAGGCATCGTCGCCCCGGCCGGACCAGTCGCACCACCGCCGGCCTGGCGGGCCTCGCCGCCCTCACCACCACCGGCGTGGTCGGCACCCTGGCAACCCCCGCCGCCGCGGCCGAGCCCGCCGCCGAGACCAGTGGCCTGCTTCCGGTCGTCACCATCGGCGACCGGATCGCCGAGCAGATCGACGAGCAGGCCGAGGCCCAGGAGCGGGCCGCCGCCGAGGCGGCCGCCTCGGCGAAGGCCCTCAAGGAGCGCGAGGAGGCCGAGGCCCGCGCCGCCCGCAAGGCCGAGCGCGACCGCCTGCGCCGCCTCACCATGTTCGTCAGCCCCATCGCCGGCTCCTACGTCTCCACCGGCTACCAGGCCGGCGGCGCCGTCTGGTCCTCCGGCAGCCACACCGGCGTCGACTTCCACGCCGCCGCCGGCACCCCGGTCCGCTCCGTGGGCCGCGGCACCGTCGTGGAGGCCGGCTGGGGCGGCAGCTACGGCTACCAGGTCGTGATCAAGATGCACGACGGCACCTACACCCAGTACGGCCACCTCTCCTCGGTCGGCGTCGCCGCCGGCCAGTCGGTGACCGCCGGCGAGCACATCGGCCGCTCCGGCGCCACCGGCAACGTCACCGGCCCGCACCTGCACTTCGAGGCGCGCACCACCTCCGAGTACGGCAGCGACATCGACCCGGTCGCCTATCTCCGGTCCCACGGCGTGAACCTCTGACGGCCGACCCGTGAAAGCCCCCGCCCCGGTTTACTCCGGGCGGGGGCTTTTCCGTCCCTCCGGACGGACCGGACGGAATCCGGGCGTAACCCGGTGGTCCGGACAGGGTTCGGCCAAAAAATATCCTTCCACCGCCGCTTGCCGTCGGAAATCGAGGGCCATTGCCTTAGAGTCAATTCATTCATCGAGGCGGAGGTCGGCATGCGTATTCCCGCGCATTCGGTATGCACGGCGATTCGGGACGACATCGTCGCGGGCGTCCACGAGCGCGGGACCCGGCTGACCGAGGAACTGCTCGCCCGCCGGTACGGCGTCTCCCGGGTCCCGGTCCGCGAGGCGCTGCGCACCCTGGAGGCGGAGGGCTTCGTGGTCACCCGGCGGCACGCCGGCGCCTGTGTGGCGGAGCCGACCGAGGAGGAGGCCGCCGACCTCCTCGAGATGCGTCTGCTGCTGGAGCCGCTGGGCGCCGCCCGCGCCGCCCAGCGGCGTTCCGAGGCCCACCTGAAGGTGCTTCGCGGCCTGGTCAGGCTGGGTCAGGAGCGGGCCCGGCGCGGGTACGGCGACGACCTGCGGTCCCTGGGCGGCTGGTTCCACGAGACTCTCGCCCAGGCGTGCGGCAGTGCCGCCCTGACCTCGACGCTCACCCAGCTGCGGCACAAGATCGCCTGGATGTACGCCGTGGAGCCGCTGCCCGCCCCCGCCGAGACCTGGGCCGAGCACGGGGCCATCGTCGACGCGGTGGCCCGGGGCGACGGCGAGCGGGCCCGGCAGGTGACCGCCGCGCACACCGAGCGCTCCCTCGCCCTTCACCGGCTGCGCATTCCTGGCCAGAACCGCGGGACCGCGGCGCGCCCGGGTGCGGTGAGGACTTCGCAACATGCCGTAAACACGAGCGGCCTCCGGAATTAACAGCGAGGCCGTATACAAGAGGCGAGGGAATTCCCGTGGGCCGGTTCCGGTGATTTCGCGCGCCTGATAATAAAGGTAGTTCCGGCGCTCGGGGAAAAGACCGGATCGCGCTCAGGGAGCCGGGTGGGACGGGTCTTCCGGCGAATTCCCCGAGACCAGGTCCGCGAGACTCCGGAGCACCGCCTCGGCCCGTCCGCCGCCGTCCGTTCGCGCGATCGCGCCCGCGTCCGGGCGCCCGCCCGCGTGCCCTTCGGCGTCACCCGCGCCGCCCATGCCCCCGCCGCCACCCCGGCCCGTGCCTTCGCCCGCGCCCCCGGTCCTGCCCGCGCTCCCGGCTCCGCCCGTGCCCCCAGGTCCGCCCGCGCTCCTGGTTCCGCCCGCGCCCCGGGCTCCGCCCGTGCCCCCAGGTCCGCCTGCGCCTTCGCCATCGCCGCCGGCCGCGTCCCCGCCCCCGGTCCCGCCCGGCCCCGCGGGCTCGTCCTCGCACGTCAGCACGATCTCCTCGCCCCCCTGCACCCCCAGCGACAGCACGCCCAGGATCGAAGCCGCGTTCACCGGCCCCGCCCCGGCGCCGTCCGCCCGGTCCACCCGCACCGGCAGCCCCGACTCCTGGACCGCCCGCACGAAGCGCGCCGCCGGCCGCGCGTGCAGCCCGTGCGGCCCCGCCACCCTGACCCGGTACTCCGGCATGCCCGGTTCCCTCCTCGTCCTCGCCGTCACCCGGCATCGCACCGCGCCCCGCACAGCCGCGCGCCGTAGGCTGGCGGCATGCAGAACCCGTCGGACCGTCACGAGTACCCCGCACACTGGGAAGCCGACGTGGTGCTGCGCGACGGCGGCATCACCCACGTCCGGCCCATCACCGAGGACGACGCGCAGCGCCTGGTCAGCTTCTACGAGCAGGTCTCCGACGAGTCCAAGTACCTGCGCTTCTTCTCGCCCTACCCGCGCCTGTCCGCCAAGGACGTGCACCGCTTCACCCACCACGACTACGTGGACCGGGTCGGGCTCGCCGCCACCGTCGGCGGCGACTTCATCGCCACCGTCCGCTACGACCGGGTCGACGCCACCGGCATGCCCGCCTCCGCGCCCGCCGACGAGGCCGAGGTCGCGTTCCTCGTCCAGGACGCCCATCAGGGCCGCGGCGTCGCCTCCGCGATGCTGGAGCACATCGCCGCCGTCGCCCGGGAACGCGGCGTACGCCGCTTCACCGCCGAGGTCCTGCCGGCCAACACCAAGATGATCAAGGTGTTCACCGACGCCGGCTACGCCCAGAAGCGCAGCTACGAGGACGGCGTGGTCCGCCTCCACCTCGACCTCGAGCCAACCGGCCGGTCGCTCGCCGTCCAGCAGGCGCGTGAACAGCGCGCCGAGGCCCGCTCCGTGCGGCGACTGCTCGCCCCCGGCTCGGTCGCCGTGATCGGCGTCAGCCGCACTCCCGGCGGCGTCGGCCGCGGCGTGCTGGAGCACCTGCGCGACGGCGGCTTCACCGGCGCACTCCACGCGGTCAACCCGTCCTTCCCCGAGGACCTCACCGAGATCGAGGGCGTCCCCGCCCACCGCTCGCTCGGCGCCGTGGACGGCCCCGTGGACCTCGCCGTCGTCGCCGTGCCCGCCGATCGGGTGCCCGAGGTGGTCGACGCGTGCGGGGCACACGGCGTCCAGGGACTGGTGGTGCTCTCCGCCGGCTACGCCGAACTCGGGCCCGAAGGACGCGAACGGCAGCGCCAACTGGTGCGCCAGGCCCGCGCCTTCGGGATGCGCGTCATCGGCCCCAACGCCTTCGGCGTGGTCAACACCGCCCCCGGCGTCCGGCTCAACGCCTCCCTGGCCCCCGAGATGCCCCGCGCCGGCCGCATCGGCCTGTTCACCCAGTCCGGGGCCATCGGAGTCGCCCTGCTCTCCCGCCTCCACCGGCGCGGCGGCGGCGTCACGGGCGTCACCGGCGTCTCAACCTTCGTCTCGGCGGGCAACCGCGCCGACGTCTCCGGCAACGACGTCCTCCAGTACTGGTACGACGACCCGGAGACCGACGTCGCGCTGATGTACCTCGAATCCATCGGCAACCCGCGCAAGTTCAACCGCCTCGCCCGGCGCACCGCGGCCGCCAAACCGCTCGTCGTGGTGCAGGGCGCCCGGCACAGCGGCGTCCCGCAGGGCCACGCCGTCCGCGCCACCCGCCTTCCGCACGACACCGTCTCCGCGCTGCTGCGCCAGGCCGGCGTGATCCGCGTCGACACCATCACCGAACTGGTCGACGCCGGCCTCCTGCTGGCCCGTCAGCCGCTGCCCGCCGGACCGCGCGTGGCGATCCTCGGCAACTCCGAGTCGCTCGGCCTGCTCACCTACGACGCCTGCCTCGCCGAGGGCCTCCAGCCGCTGCGCCCGCAGGACCTCACCACCGCCGCCACACCCGACGACTTCCACCGGGCGCTCTCCCGGGCCCTGGCCGACCCCGGCTGCGACGCCGTGGTGGTCACCGCCATCCCGCGCATCGAGGAGGCGGCCGGCGACGGCGGCGGGGCGGCCGACGCCGCGCTCGCCGAGGCGCTCCGCACCGCGGGGGCGCAGACCCCCGACAAGCCCGTCCTCGTCGTGCACGTCGAGCTCGGCGGCCTCGCCGAGGCGCTCTCCGCCGCCGCCGGCACCGCGCCCCGGGCCCGCGTCGCCGGGGAGCCCGCCGCCACCGGCGAGCAGGCCCCGCGGCCGGGGGAGGACGGCACGGCGGCCGGCGAGCAGAAGCCCGACGAGACCCGGCTCAGGCTCATCCCGGCCTTCCCCGCCGCCGAGCGCGCCGTCCGCGCGCTCGCCGAGGCCGTCCGGTACGCCGACTGGCGCCGGGAGGCCGCCGAGCCCGGCCGGGTGCCCGAGTTCGAGGACATCGACGAGAAGGAGACCGCGTCCTTCATCGACGGCCTCCTGGCCCGCGCCACCGGACCGGTCCGGGGCGGCGCGTCCGCCCCGGACGCCGTACCGGGCGGCGGCCCCGACCTCGGGCCCGAGGACACCGCGGCCCTGCTGCGCCGCTACGGCATCCCGGTACGCCGGGCGGTGCCCGCCCCCACCGCGGACGAGGCCGTCGCCGCAGCCCGCCGGCTCGGCTTCCCGGTGGCGCTCAAGACCACCGCCCCGCACCTGCGGCACCGTGCCGACCTCGGCGGCGTCCGGCTCGACCTCGCCGACGAGGAGCAGGTCCGCCGCGCCTTCGCCGAACTCGCCGGCCTGTTCGGCGGGGCCGACCAGGTCCGCCCCGTCGTCCAGCAGATGGCGCCGCGCGGTGTGGACACCGTGGTGCGCGCCGTGATCGACCCGGCGGCGGGCCCGGTCCTGTCCTTCGGCCTGGCCGGCGCCCCCTCGCAGCTGCTGGGTGACCTGTCCCACCGGCTGATCCCGGTCGTCGGCCGTGACGCCGCCTCGATGATCCGCTCGGTGCGGACCGCGCCCCTCCTCTTCGGCTGGCGCGGCGCCGCCCCCGTGGACACCGACGCCCTGGAACGGCTCCTGCTGCGGGTGTCCCGGCTGGTCGACGACCATCCCGAGGTGGTCGCCGTCACACTGGAGCCCGTGGTCGTCGCCCCGCGCGGCGTGAGTGTGCTCGGCGCCTCGGTGCGGCTGGCGCCCCCGCCGGCCCGGGACGACCAGGGGCCGCGTACGCTGCCGGAGTACTGACCGAAGCGCTCCGGGCCGTCCGGGGCGGTCCGGGCAGCCGGTGCGCCGCCGTAGGATGGACGTCATGGCCAAGACCAGTACGACGACCCAGGGGCTGCGCGCGGCGATCGAGCGCAGCGGCTACTACCCGGCCCTCGTGGCCGAGGCGGTGGAGTCCGCCGTCGGCGGGGAGCCCGTCCGGTCGTTCCTGGTCCATCAGGAGACCACGTTCGACGCCAACGAGGTCCGCCGCCACGTGACGGTGCTGGTGCTCACCGAAAACCGCTTCATCGTCAGCCACACCGACGAGCAGAACGCCGACAGCACCTCCCCGTCGCCGTACGCGACGACGTCCACGGAGTCGGTGAAGCTGGAGAAGATCTCCTCGGTGGTGGTCAGCCGCGTCGTCTCCGACCCCGAGACGTACACGCCGGGCCGGCTGCCCCGGGAGGTCGTGCTGACCATCGGCTGGGGCGCGGTCTCCCGCATCGACCTGGAGCCCGCCGCCTGCGGCGACCCCAACTGCGACGCCGACCACGGCTACACCGGCAGCAGCACCGCCGACGACCTCAGCCTCCGTGTCAGCGAGGCCGGCGACGGACCGGAGACGGTCGCCCAGGCGCTCGCCTTCGCGCAGGCGCTCTCCGAGGCGATCGCGGACACCGCCCGCTGATGTCCCACTCCGCCTGGGACGACTGGGAGCGCGCCAACGCCGCGTCCGCCCCCGGCCATCCGGAGCCGTTGCCGCTGTCCTCCGCCCCGGTCCCCGAGTACGGCAGCGGCTCGCTCGCCGACCTGCTGCCCACCCTGGCCGCCGGGATGGGCGTGCCGGGCGTCACCGCCGCGATACCGGAACTCGCGCCCGCCGACCGGGCCTGCGTCTTCCTGATCGACGGGCTGGGCTGGGAGCAGCTGAAGGCGCACCCCGACGAGGCGCCCTTCATGACCTCCCTGCTGGCCTCCTCACGCGGCGGCACCGGCCGCCCGCTGACGGCCGGCTACCCGGCGACCACGGCCACCTCCCTGGCCTCGGTCGGCACCGGCCTGCCGCCGGGTGCGCACGGCCTGCCCGGCTACACGGTCCGCAACCCGGAGACCGGCGAGCTGATGAACCAGCTCCGCTGGAAGCCCTGGACCTCCCCGGCCCTCTGGCAGCCCCACCCCACGGTCTTCCGGCTGGCCGAGGCGGCCGGTGTGCACGCCGCGCAGGTGTCCTCCCCTATCTTCGAGTCCACCCCGCTCACCGAGATCGCGCTCAGCGGCGGAGCCTTCCACGGCCGTCTCGCCGGCGAGGAGCGGATGGACCTCGCCGCCGGGCAACTGGCCGCGGCCGACCGCGCGCTGGTCTACACCTACTACTCCGAGGTCGACGGCGCCGGCCACCGGTTCGGCGTCGACTCCGACACCTGGCGCGGCCAGCTCGGCTACGTCGACCGCCTGGTCCAGCGCCTCGCCGAACAGCTCCCGCCGCGCAGCGCCCTCTACGTCACCGCCGACCACGGCATGATCGACGTGCCCTTCGACGAGGAGCACCGCATCGACGTCGACGAGGACTGGGAGCTCAAGGCCGGCGTCGGCCTGCTGGGCGGCGAGGGCCGTGCCCGGCACGTCTACGCGGTGCCGGGCGCCGTGAACGACGTGCTCGCCGTCTGGCGCGAGGTCCTCGGCGAGCAGTTCTGGATCGCCTCGCGGGACGAGGCGATCGAGGCCGGCTGGTTCGGCCCGCACATCGACGACCGGGTGTACGCCCGGCTCGGCGACGTGATCGCGGCCGCCCACGACGACGTCCTGCTGATCGCCTCGCGGCGCGAGCCCAAGGAGTCCCTGATGGTCGGCAACCACGGGTCGATGACCCCCGCCGAGCAGCTGGTCCCCCTCCTGGAGGTCCGCACCTGACGGCCCCCGGCCGTCGTCGCGATCCGTCCGCCCCTTCCACCGCACGCTGACCGAAAGGCGTTCGACCTGTCATGCCAGAGCTGGTGTCCTTCTCGGGGACCGTGGCCCGCGGGAAGCCGACCGACCCCCTCGGGCATGCGCCGCGCGCGGGCCGGCCGGGTCGAGGTCCGGTCCGTGCCGACGGGGTTGTTCGTGCAGACGGGGTTGTCCGTGTGAGTTCGCCGGGGAAGGGCCCGCGTTGCTGATGTCCGAGCTGGTGTTCTTCTCCGGGACGATGGACTGCGGAAAGTCGACGCTGGCCCTCCAGATCGCGCACAACCGTTCCGCTCGCGGGCTGGAGGGGCTGATCTTCACCCGCGACGACCGGGCGGGTGAGGGCAAGCTGTCGTCGCGCCTGGGCCTGGTGACCGACGCGGTGGAGGCGGGTCCCGGGTTCGACCTGTACGGCCACGTGGTGGACCGGCTCCAGCGGGGCGGACGGGTCGACTACGTGATCGCGGACGAGGCACAGTTCCTCGCCCCCGAGCAGGTGGACCAGCTGGCCCGTGTCGTGGACGACCTCGAGATGGACGTCTACGCCTTCGGCATCACCACCGACTTCCGCACCCGGCTCTTCCCGGGCTCGCAGCGGCTGATCGAACTCGCCGACCGTGTCGAGACGTTGCAGGTCGAGGCCCTGTGCTGGTGCGGGGCGCGCGCCACGCACAACGCGCGCACGGTGGGCGGCGTGATGGTCGTCGAGGGTGAGCAGGTCATGGTGGGCGACGTGGCCAACCAGCCCGACGAGATCGGCTACGAGGTCCTGTGCCGGCGCCACCACCGCCGCCAGATGACCGGCGCCACGGCGCGGGCGGGATCCCTGTCCCCGGACGTGCTGCCGGTCAGCTCCGCCTGAACCGGCGGATCCCCGTGATCGCTGCGGGACGCCGATCGGGACGCCGACGCGGATCACCCGGCCGTCGCATCAGAGCGCGGCGGCCGTGTTGATGTCCCGGTTCTCGAGGACGCGGCGGTGGTGTCCCCGGCGGGCGAGGTGCAGCGCCGCTCGGCCGAGCCGGGCGGTGTCGGTCGTCAGGACCGGCCCCAGGCGCAGGAGCTTCAGGAGCGGAACGAGTGGGGTGACCGCGGCGCCGCCCCATCGGTAGGCAGCGGTCTTCGAGCGGGCCTCGTGCGAAGGCAGGACGAAGCCCGGGCGCAGGGCGTACCCGTGGGAGAAGGTGGAGATGACCGCGTTCTCGGTGCGCCCCTTGACGCGGGCCCAGCGCATGCGGCCGCGTTCGGTGCTGTCCGTGCCGCCGCCGGAGACGTAGACGAACGTCAGGTGCGGATTGACGTCGTGAAGGGTCTGCGCGGCGGCGGTGGTGTATCCGTAGGTGATGCGTTCGTAGTCCTCGGGGTCCATGCCGGCGGAGCTGACGCCGAGCGCCCAGAAGCAGGCGTCGGCGCCGGCGAGGTCGCTCCTGACGGGGGCGAGGTCCAGGAAGTCGGCGTGCAGGACCTGGCTCAGCTTCGGGTGTGTCAGGTCCAGCCTCGTCCGCCCCACGGCGACGACCCTGGTGACGTCGTCGGCACGGAGGCATTCCTGGAGGAAGCCGTCGCCGATGAGGCCGCTGCCGCCGAAGACGACTATGTTCATGAGAGTTTCCCTGGGTCGATGCGGGCGATCAGAGGGTGCCGGCCGCCGAGACGCCGGTGAGTTC
Source organism: Streptomyces abyssomicinicus (assembly GCF_008974245.1). Taxonomy (GTDB): domain Bacteria; phylum Actinomycetota; class Actinomycetes; order Streptomycetales; family Streptomycetaceae; genus Streptomyces; species Streptomyces abyssomicinicus. The sequence continues at coordinate 113,230 of NZ_BBZI01000014.1, forward strand.
CTCGGCCTCGGCCCACAGCCGTGCCGCGACGGCCTTGTCCCGGGCGCTGCGCGGCAGGGGAACCGCCTTGGTGGGGCCGACCAGGCCCCAGCGCGGGCCGTAGTAGCCGCCGGGTGTCGCGGCGGGGCTGGTGGCCGCGTACAGCAGAGGTTCCGCGCCCTGTTCGGGCCCCTGGGACGGAACGACCTTGTACAGCAGTGATTCCAGCCGCCCGGGCCGGCCGCCGTTCAAAGTGGGACCGGAGGTCATCAGGTTGGTGCGGGTGTACCCGGGGTGCGCGCCGGCCGACAGCAGGGAGCGGCCGCGCCGGGCGGCGAGGCCGGCGAGGTGGAGCATCAGCAGCAGGTCGGCGAGCTTGGACTGGGCGTAGGCCCGGGTAGGGCTGTAGCCGCGGGTGGACTGCAGGTCGTCGAAGTCGATGCGGGCCCGGTTGGCGGTTCCGCTGCTCATCGTGGCCACCCGGGGGGCGGGGGCGTCGAGGAGCAGGGGCAGCAGCCGGACGGTGAGGGCGAACGGGCCGAGGAAGTTGCTCCCCAACTGGAGCTCGAAGCCGTCGGGCGTCTCCGTGCGCCGGGGCACGTTCATGACTCCGGCGTTGTTCACCAGCAGGTCCAGCGGCCGGCCCTCTGCCGCCAGGCCGTCGGCGAAGCTTCGGACGGAACCCAGGTCGCTCAGGTCCAGAGGGCGGACCTCGATCCGGGCGCCGGGATGCGCGGCGAGCATCTCGTCCCGGGCCTGCTCGCCCTTGGCCGGTGTGCGCACGGCGAGAATGACGCGCGCTCCGGCTCCGGCCAGCCGTTGCGCGGCCTCCTTGCCGGTTCCGCTGTTCGCGCCGGTCACCACGGCGAGCTTTCCGTGCTGGTCAGGAACCTGGTACATGGCGAAACCCTTTACGTACTGCCGGTATCTTGTCTCGGGTTCCCACCGTAACGGACCACCGGTACTTAATCAAAGGACCGCCGGTATGTAATATTGGCGGGTGACCTTCCAGCGCGCCCGCACCGACGAGCAGCGCAGGCAGCGGAGACGCCAGATCCTGGACACCGCGGCCGCGATGCTCGCCGAGATGCCTGTCGCGAAACTGAGCCTCAACGAGCTGAGCCGTCGAGTGGGCCTCGCCAAGGCCAACGTGCTGCGCTACTTCGAGTCGCGGGAGGCGATTCTGCTCGAGTTGCTCGACGCCGAGGTCCAGGACTGGGTCGCCGAATTGCGGCACCTGCAGCCGGCCGGCGCCGGCAGCGCACGCGAGCGCGGGGACGGGCTGGCCGACCACCTGGCGACCTCCCTGGCACGGAGGCCGGTTCTGTGCGACCTGCTCGCCGCGCAGGGCGCGGTCCTGGAGCACAACATCTCCACGGAGGTGGGTGTCCGGCACAAGCACGCGGCCCGGCAGTCGCTCGACGGCATGGTCCAGGTTGTGGGGCGCCACCTCCCCGAACTCGGTGACGACGGCGCCGCCGCCCTGGTGGAATCGGCCCTGCTGATGGCCATGACCGCCTGGCAATGCAGCCGTCCTTCGGAGGCGATGCTGGCGGTCTACGCCTCCGACCCGGCGCTGGCGGCCATGCGCGTGGACTTCACGGAGCTGGTCCGCCGCACCACGGCCGTCACCGCATCGGGCCTGCTGGCTCGCCAGGACGATCGGGCCGGCCCGGCGCCGGCCTCCTGACCGTCGGCTGCCGGGCCGGGGCCGACTGACGACGTGGAGACGGACGTCGAGGCGCTGTGCCGGTGCGGGCTGGTGCGGCGCCCGTGCCACGCACCACGCCCGCACGGTCGGCGGGCCCCGGCGCGGCGGCTCGAGGGCCGGCCGCCACCGGCCCGGACGGCCGTCAGCGGGCCGTCCTCTCGTCCTCGCCCGCGACCTTTCCGGTGCTCAGGGCGATGCGGTTCCAGGTGTTGATCGTGAAGATCAGCGCGAGGACCCGGGCCAGTTCCGTCTCGTCGAAGTGGCGGGCCGCCCGCGCGTAGACGTCGTCGGGGACGCCGGCGTGCGGGACGAGGGTGACGGCCTCGGTCAGGGCGAGGGCGGCCTGCTCCTTCTCCGTGAAGAAGTTCCGCGCCTCGCGCCACACGCCGATCATGTGCAGCCGGGCCTCGTCCTCGCCGGCCTTGCGGGCGTCGGAGGTGTGCATGTGGAGGCAGTAGGCGCAGCCGTTGAGGAGCGAGGCACGGATCTGGATCAGCTCGACCAGGGCCGGGTCGAGGCCCTCGCGGGCGGCGGCGTCGAAGCCGATGAGGGCCTTGAACGCCTTGGGGGCGGCTTTGGCGAAGTTGATCCGCGGGGTGTGCGCGGGAGCGGTCGGGGCGGCGGGGCGGAGAGCGGTCGAGGTGCTCGTGCTGTTCGTCATGACCACGAATCTAGGGGCGGGAAAGACCTCCGCTAAGGTGCATTCCCGTGCCGGAATCATGGGTCAATTCGGCGGAGCGCATCGGCAGCGACCTGCACCTGGACCTGTCCGGTCCCGGAAGCCGCCGCGCCGTGCTCATCCGCGCCCTGCGGGACGCCGTCCGGGAGGGGCGCCTCGCTCCGGGCACCCGGCTGCCGCCCTACCGCTCGCTGGCCGCCGACCTGGGCCTTGCCCGCAACACGGTCGCCGACGCCTACGCCGAACTGGTCGCCGAGGGCTGGCTGACCGCACGCCAGGGTTCCGGGACCCGGGTGGCCGAGCGCGCCGCGCCGCCCGAGCGCCCCCGCACGCCGAAACCCGTCCCCGCACGGCCCGCCACCCCCGTCCACGACCTGCGCCAGGGCACTCCCGAGGCGGCGTCCTTCCCCCGCGCCGCCTGGCTCGCGGCCTCCCGGCGGGCGCTGGGCGCCGCACCCGACGAGGTCTTCGGCCCCGGTGATCCGCGTGGCCGCGTCGAGTTGCGCCGCGCGCTCACCGACTACCTGGCGCGCGCTCGCGGGGTGCGCGTCGGGCCCGAGCGGATCGTGGTGTGCTCCGGCTTCGCGCACGCGCTGCGGCTGCTGTTCGAGGGTTCGCCCGGCGCGGGCGGCGGGGTGCTGCGCGGTCCCTTCGCCGTGGAGTCGTACGGGCTGGGCTTCCACCGCGAGATCCTGGAGAGCTCAGGGGTGCGCACGGTGCCGCTCGGTCTGGACGGTCAGGGCGCCCGCGTCGAGGAGCTGGCCGCCTCCTCACCGGGTGTGCGCGGAGTCCTGCTCACCCCCGCGCACCAGTTCCCGACCGGAGGTCCGCTGCACCCGGCCCGGCGCGCCGCGGCCGTCGACTGGGCCCGCGTCACCGGCGGCCTGGTCCTGGAGGACGACTACGACGGGGAGTTCCGCTACGACCGCGAGCCGGTCGGCGCGTTGCAGGGCCTGGACCCGGAGCGGGTCGTCCACCTCGGTTCGGTCAGCAAGAGCCTGTCCCCGGCCGTGCGGATCGGCTGGATGGTCCTGCCCGAGCGGCTGGTGGAGGGGGTGCTGGCCGCCAAGGGCGAGCGGGAGGCGTGGGCGAGCACCCTCGACCAGCTGACGCTCGCCGAGTTCATCGCCTCGGGACAGTACGACCGGCACATCCGCCGGATGCGGCAGCGCTACCGGCGCCGCCGCGACCAGCTGGTCACCGCGCTCGCCGAACAGGCCCCGCACATCACGGCGACCGGCATCGCGGCGGGGCTGCACGCGGTCCTCCGGCTGCCGCCCGGCACGGAGGCGTCCGCCGTCAAGGCCGCGTCCTGGCAGGGCATCGCCCTGGACGGCCTCGCCGCGTTCCGTCACCCGCGGGCCACCGGGCCGGCCGCCGACGGCCTGGTCGTCGGTTACGCCGCTCCGGCGGAACACGCCTACCGGGCCGCGCTCGAGGCGCTGCTGCGGGCCCTGCCGCCGTCCGGCGCCGTCCCCTGAGCGATGAGGACGAGGCGTGAGGAGGGCTGGGCCGGCGACGGTGTACCTGCGGCCGGTGGGGCATCGTGGCGGGCCGGCGCCGTGCCCCACCGGAGGCCGGGTCATCCGAAGCCGCGGGAGTCCTGCTTGAGGGCGGTGTCCACCGTGAGCGCCGTGGCGACGACGAGGCTGCGCAGGGGCTCGGGGAGCTGGTGGTGGATCTGGAGGACGTAGTTGTCGGCGGTGGTGAAGAGGGTCTTGGCGAGACCCTCCCAGGTCTTGGTGATGCGGGCGACCTCGACGCCGGCGTGGTCCACGATGGCGAAGTTCCAGGCACGCCAGTTCTCGGCCCGGATCTCGCCGAGCTTGGCGCCGTTCGCGTTGATCGAGAAGTTGATCCTGCCGATCGCGTTCTGCTGGACGATCTCGCCGACGGGGGCACCGTCGGGGCGGGTCACGACGACCCGGGACTTGATGAACTTCGCGGGGCGGGTGAGCAGCAGCAGCGGCTGGCCGTAGGCGTCGCGGATCTCCAGGCGGTGGGTCAGGAACTGGTCGAGGCTGCTGACGAAGCGCAGCACCTTCCGCAGCGCGCTCTGGCCGACCTGGACGACCGAACCGAGGTGGTTGCCCTGCTGGTCCATCACCTTGTACTCGTTGACCAGCTCGACCAGCTTGGCCTTCTGGTTCACCACCAGGACCGGTTCGGTGAGGAGCGAGCCCGTGCCGGTCACGGGGGCGTGCACCCCGGCCTGCTGCTGGACCTGCTGGGCGACGCGGGGGTCGGGCATCTGGGGGACCTGCTGGGGCGCGCCCTGTGCCGGCGCGGTCTGCTCGGTCCAGCGGACGCCGTCCCAGTAGCGCAGGAGCTGGAGGGCTCCATGGGGATCGGGGTACCAGCCGGCCGGATGTGTGGGATGTGTGGTCACCAGCGGATAGTACGGAAGTTCGATCGAGCATGCTACGAGCGTTCGATCTTTCTCGAAGGCTCCCGGGCCTGCAGGTCTTCCGGCGGGCCACCGGGCGGCCTGTTCCCTTCTTCCCGTCTCCGGCCTCCCTCCTCCCGGGTACCGTCTCGTGGGGGAGCCGACCGTCATGCCCCGAGGGGGACTTGCGTGCACCACAAGGGATACCGGCGACTTCGCGCGTCCGCCGCGGCGCTCGCCGCGGCGGTTCTGTGTCCGACCGCGCCGCAGGCCGCCGCCGTACCGGAGACGGCGGCCACGACGGCGGCCATCACGACGACCGCCACGACAGCCGCGACGGCGACCGGGACGGCCTCCGCCGGCGCGGACTGCCAGGACGTGTGCGTCCTCGGCGTCCGCGCCGCCACCCACCCCGGCCACGACCGGCTCGTGATCGACCTCGGCCGTGGCCCGGTCCCACGGTGGACGACGGCCCTTCAGGTCGGTGGCCGTCTCGCCGCGGGCGAGGGGGCGACGGTGCCCGTCAAGGGTGCGGAGTACCTGAAGATCACGCTGCACCGGGCGACCGGCTTCGACTTCTCCGGCGGCAGGCTCGTGTACACCGGCCCGCGTCACCGGACCTACGGCTTCCCCAGCCTCAAGGGCCAGGGGCAGTTCGCCTACGCCGACGCGTCGGTCCGCGAGTTCCACCTGGGCCTCGCCCTCGGCGAGTACTCCTCCTACCGCGTCTTCGCCCTCGGGGCGCCGAACCGGATCGTGGTCGACGTCGGCCACTGAGCCGGCCGCCGGACGTCCCGTCAGCGGCGCCGGTCGAGCAGCCCGAGGGGCGTGCCCTCCGGGTCGACGACCGTGGCCGTCCGTCCGTAGGGGCCGTCGTGCGGGGCCTCGGCGATCCGGCCGCCGAGGTCGACCGCGCGCAGCGCGTCGGCGTCGACGTCCCGGACCTGGAACCAGGTCACCCAGTGGGGTCCACGGTCGAAGGTCTCGCCGCGGCCAAGGCCACGGATGGAGGCGATCGGCCGGCCTCCGGCGTGCAGGACCACCCGCTCGGCGCCCTCCGGGTTGGTCTCCCGCACCGAGGAGAGACCGAAGACGCGCTGGTAGAACGGGGCGATCCGGTAGGGCTCGTAGGTCAGCAGCTCGTGCCAGGCCGGGGTGCCCGGACCCTCGCCGGGTCTGCCGAACGGGGCGACGCTGCGGATGCCGAAGACGGCCCCCGAGGGGTCGGCTCCGATCGCCAGGCGGCCGCCCTCACGGTCGTTGAGCGGGCCGACGCCGATGGTTCCCCCGCACGCTCCGACGGCCATGGCCGCAAGGTCGATGTCGGCGGAGAGCAGGAAGGGGGTCCAGGCGGCGGCGCGCGAGGCGCGGTGCTGCGGCGCCTGCCCGATGGCGGCGACCGGGCGGTCGCCGACGAAGGCCCGCAGATTCATGCCGAGGCTGGGCGGACCGGGCCGGAACTCCCAGCCGAGGAGCGTCTCGTAGAAGCCCTTGAGCCGCTCCGGGCGGGGCGCCACCAAGGTGACCCAGCCGGGTGTGCCGGGTGCGCCCGGCGCGTTCGCGGTGCCTGGCACGCGTGTCGTCTCGGTCACCTCGGCCGTCCCTGTTCCCCTCGCGGTCCCCATGGTGGCTCCCGTCCGTCCTCGGCGCGTTGGTTCTCCGAAGTGCCCACTGCCCGCTGAACGCGTACCCATGCCGACAGGTACACAGTGTGGCCCAGGCGATGCGTTCCGTGACGGAAGGCCGTGGCGGAGCAGGTTAGCCAATGTCGTGCGGACCTGCCACTCCCGGTGCCGCCGGTAGGGCAGGATGCGGCCATGGACGACATCCTTCACGACGAATCCGACGTCGCCCGGCCGCTGATCTCCGCGCGGAGGCTGGCCCGCCTGATGGATGGGCCGGGACGCCCCGTACTGCTCGACGTGCGCTGGCAGTTGAGCCTGGCGTCGGCCTCCGGTGCGCCGCCGTTCGACGGGCGGGCGGAGTACGCGGCGGGGCACCTGCCCGGCGCGGTCTTCGTCGACCTCGACGGCGAACTGGCCGCTCCGCCGGGTGCGGGCGGACGCCACCCGCTGCCGGACATGGCGACCTTCGGAACCGCGATGCGCCGCGCGGGTGTGTCGGCCGGGCGGCCCGTCGTGGTGTACGACGGCGGTCTCGGATGGGGAGCCGCCCGGGCGTGGTGGCTGCTGCAGTGGACCGGGCATCCCGACGTACGGGTCCTGGACGGCGGACTCGGCGTGTGGGAAGGGCAGTTGAGCACCGAGGAGACGGTCCCGCACGAGGGCGACTTCGTGCCCGTGCCGGGTGCCGGCGGCTCCGGGCTGCTCGACGCCGAGGGCGCCGCGCGGATCGCCGGTTCGGGGCTGCTGCTCGACGCGCGCGCCGGGGAGCGGTACCGGGGCGAGGTCGAGCCGATCGACCCGGTGGGCGGACACATCCCCGGCGCGGTCTCGGCGCCCACCACGCAGAACACGGCGGTGGACGGCCGGTTCCTGCCCGCCGGTGAACTCGCCGAACGCTTCAAGGCGCTCGGTGTGACGCCGGGCACGCGGCTCGGCGTCTACTGCGGCTCCGGGGTGTCGGCGGCGCACGAGATCCTGGCACTCGCGGTGGCGGGCGTCCCGGCCGCGCTCTACGCGGGGTCGTGGTCGGAGTGGACCGCCGATCCGCAGCGGCCCGTGGCCACCGGCCCGGATCCCCGGTAGAAGGGCCGCGGGTCGCGGGACCCTCCCGCGGCCCGCGCCGCCGCAGGACTCCCCACGGCCCGCGCGTCCGCGGGACTGCCCCGCGGCCCGCGCGCCCGCGGACGCCCTACTCGGAGTTCTTCTTGCGCCGGGTGCCGAAGACGATCTCGTCCCAACTCGGTACCGCGGCACGGCGGCCCGGACGGACCCCGTCCGCCTCGGCCTGCCGGTCGGTCGCCCCGATCAGCCGGTCCCGGTGGCTGCTGACCGCCCGCGGCATCAGGACGTCCGCGTACGCCGCGCCCGCCCCCGCCGACGCGGCCGGTGCCGGCGGCTCCTCGACGTCCGGCTCGGTGTCCGGGCCGTCCGGGCCCTCCCCGGGACGCTCCGGCACCACCAGGTCGCCCCGGAAGCTGGGCACCGCCTCCAGCAGGCTGGTGAGCGAGTCCCCGCTCTCCTCCACCGGATCCGACGGCGGGGCCTGGGCCGGCACCACCGCACGCTCCGGCCGGTCTCCCCGGTCACGCGGCAGCCGCGCGATGCGCGGCACGAACGGATGCGCCGGCTCCGCCGGTCCCAGGTCGTCGGACTCGCCGATCAGCGAACGCGCCTCGTCGTCCACCGCGGCCACCAGACGGCGCGGCGGGTCGTAGGTCCAGCTCGCCGTGTGGGGCTCCCCGGCGACGCGGTAGACCAGCAGCACCTCCCAGGTGCCGTCGTCGCGGCGCCAGGAGTCCCACTGCACGGTGTCCTTGTCGGCGCCGCGCAGCAGCAGCCGTTCCGCGACCGCCTCGCCCAGCGGGGGACCGGTGTTCTCGCCCGGGCGGCGCACCGGTGTCTTGCGGGCGCGCTCCGCCATGAAGGCGCGCTCGGCCAGCACGGGGCCCTCGAAACGCCGCACCCGGTCCACCGGGATGCCGGCCAGCTGGGCGACCTCCTCCGCGGTGGCACCCGCCCTTATACGGGCCTGGATGTCGCGGGGACGGAGGTGGCTCTCCACCTCGATCTCGATCTGTCCGAGACGGGGCCGGTCGCCGCGCACGGCGGCGCGCAGCCGTTCGTCGATCGGAAGCGTGTACTCCGTGCTGTCCGCAGCCTTGAGCACCAGCCGTGTGCCGTCATTGGAGACGGCCACGACACGCAGTTCGGGCATGGGGACCTCCCGGGTGGTGCCTGCCGACGTCACGTGCGTCGCTGCTTCCGCTAGTCGAGTGTGGCCTGCCCGGGTGCAGCCTGCCACAACCTTGCCGAGTTGCCCGGCGTGTCGGGCGCCGGGCCCAGGCACACCGCCATGGCACGGTTACCTGGTTGCAACGTCAAGTGACCCACATCGGTCACCCTGCGCAACAGCCTCCCTCCCCGGCGTTCCTGACGGATCGCGGGCGCCCAGGCGGGAGTCCGGGCCCAGGGCTCTGAACACTACTCCATTTGGGCCACGTGCGTGGATTGGCGCGCCGGTCGAATCGGGGCGGGTCGCCCCAAGATCGTCACGGCCCGACGCCCCAAGGGCCCAACGGCCCTTGAAACGTGGCGTACTTCACGCCCCGGTCCACGCCCCTGATCCCTGCCCCGTTCCCGGTGTTCCAATCTCCCGCACCGCCATCTCCTCCTCCGGCGGCCCGTCGTCACTCGGTGTCACTCGCCGAGGACCCGCCTCACGTAGTCGTTCTGGAAACGCCGCTCGGGGTCCAGCCGGTTCCGCAGTTCCCGGAACTCACCGAAACGGGGGTAGACCCCGTCCAGGTACTCCGCGTCGCGGGTGTGGACCTTTCCCCAGTGGGGTCTGCCCTCGTAGGCGGTGAAGATGCGTTCCGCGGCGGTGAAGTACGCCTGGTACGGAGTTCCCTTGTACATGTGCACGGCTATGTAGGCGCTGTCCCGGCCGGACGCCGTGGACAGCGGTATGTCGTCGGCGGGCGCGGTGCGCACCTCCACCGGGAAGCTGACCCGCAGTTCCGACCGGTCCACCATGGACCGCAGTTCGCGCAGCGCCTCCACCACCGCCTCCCGCGGCAGGGCGTACTCCATCTCCACGAACCGCACCCGGCGCGGTGAGGTGAACACCTTGTAGGGGATGTCGGTGTAGGTGCGCGAGGAGAGCGCGCGGCTGGACACCCGGGCGATCGCGGGTATGGCGGCCGGGGCCACCCGCCCGAGCCGGTTGACCACCTCGAAGACGCCGTTGGAGAGGAACTCGTCCTCGAACCAGGCGCCCGCCCGGCCCAGCGGCCGGGGAGGCCCGGCGCTGCGGTTGTTGCGCTTGGTGTTGCAGTTGCCGGTGTGGGGGAACCAGTAGAACTCGAAGTGCTCGTTGCCGGCCCAGAGTTCGTCGAAGGACGAGGTGACCCGGTCGAAGCTCATCGGCTCCTCGCGGGCGGTCAGCAGGAAGACCGGCTCCACGTTGAACGTGAGCGAGGTGACGACGCCCAGCGCGCCCAGGCCTATCCGCGCGGCGGCGAACACCTCGGGGTTCTCCTGCGGGGAGCAGGTGAGCACCGAGCCGTCCGCGGTGACCAGTTCGAGGGCGGCGATCTGCGCGGCGAGCGAGCCCGACTCCCGGCCGGTGCCGTGGGTCCCGGTGCCGACGGCGCCGGAGACCGTCTGCTCCATGATGTCGCCCATGTTGGTCAGCGACAGGCCCTCGCCGGCGAGGGCGGCGTTGAGCTGCTTGAGCGGGGTTCCGGCGCCGACCGTGACGGTCCCGGCGGCCCGGTCGATCCGGTGGATGCCGGCCAGCCGTTCGGGCCGGATCAGGAGGCCGTCGGTGGCCGCGGCCGCGGTGAAGGAGTGGCCGGTGCCCACCGCCTTGACCCGCAGCCCCCTCTCCGCGGCGCGGCGTACGGCCGCGGCGACCTCCTCGGCGCTGCCCGGCGAGGTCCGTTCCGCCGGGCGGGCGGTGACGTTGCCCGCCCAGTTATGCCAGGTGCTGCTCCGCCTTGCCCGTGCGCTCGCCGTGCTGCTCGACAACGGTCCCTCCCCGCCACGGCGCCGGCCTGCACAGCCGGCGGTACCCGAGGAAACCGACCGCCACCGCGGCGGCTCCGGCGACCGCCGGAACCACGTACCCCGCCCTCGCGCCGGCCGCGTCGATCACGAGGCCGGCCCCCGACGAGCCGAGCGCGACGCCGACGGCGAGCCCGGTGCTGATCCAGGTCATGCCCTCGGTCAGTTGCGCGCGTGGCACGTGCTGTTCGATCAGGGACATCGTGGTGATCATCGTGGGAGCGATGAACAGGCCCGCGAGGAACAGCGCCACGGCCAGGAACGGCAGGTTCCCGACCAATTGGAGGGGGATCATACTCGCGGCCATCGCACAGACACCCACCAGCCAGCGCCGTTCCGGACGGCCCTGGACGCGCAGAACGCCGAAGACGAGTCCGGCAACGCAGGAGCCCGCCGCGTACACGGCCAGCACCAGGCTGGCCGCGGCCTTCTGCCCCAACTCCTCGGCGAACGCCACCGTCACCACGTCGACCGCGCCGAAGACGGTTCCGGTGGCGACGAAGGTCGCCACCAGCACCTGGAGTCCCGGCGAGCGCAGGGCGCTGCCGCGCACGTGCTCCTCCGGCGGGTGCGGACGCGGCTCGGTGGCCCGCTGGGAGGTCAGCCAGAACACGCCGGTCGCCATGAACACGGCCGCGAGCAGCGGTCCGGCCTCCGGGAACCACGCGGTGGACAGTCCGATCGAGACGATCGGGCCGACGATGAAGCAGACCTCGTCGACGACCGACTCGAAGGAGTAGGCGGTGTGCAGCAGCGGGGTGCCGCGGTAGAGGGCCGCCCACCGGGCGCGCACCATCGAGCCCAGGCTGGGCACGCAGCCGACGAGGGCGGAGAAGACGAACAGGGTCCAGTCCGGCCACCGGAAATGGGTCGCCACCAGCAGGCCGGCGGCTCCGGTCAGGGCGACGAGCACCGCGGGGCGCAGCACCCGGCTCTGGCCGTGGCGGTCGATCAGCCGGGAGATCTGCGGCCCGAGGACGGCCGAGGAGAGCGCGATGGTCGCCGAGAGGGCGCCGGCCAGTCCGTACCGGCCGGTCACCTGGGAGATCATGGTGACCACGCCGATGCCCATCATGGACAGCGGCAGCCGGCCGACGAGACCCGCTGCGGCGAAGGCGCGGGTGCCGGGCGGCGCGAAGAGGGCGCGGTAGGGCGTGGGCACGGGCTCTCCGGGGAAAAAGGGGCGTCGCTGCCCTGGTCAGGAGGTGGTTGGCCAATACAGCTTACGGCCGCTTCGATCAGGTGTGCCCCGGGTGCGGGGGCGTTCGAACAGGGTGCGCGGAGGCAGAGGGGGCGCAGGCCGCAGGACGTCCCGGGCCGGTCGGCCGGTTTCCCGGGATTCCCGGGGGCCGGATGGCCCGGTTTCCCCGTCGCCGGTCGCTGGTGGGAAGATCGGGGCATGCCAGATGTGCTCGAATCCTCCCCTTACGACGCATTGCTGCTGCTCTCCTTCGGCGGCCCGGAGGGCCCCGAGGACGTTGTCCCGTTCCTGGAGAACGTCACCCGGGGCCGCGGCATCCCCAAGGAACGCCTCAAGGAGGTGGGGCAGCACTACTTCCTGTTCGGTGGCGTGAGCCCGATCAACGGCCAGAACCGCGCGCTCCTGGACGCCCTGCGCGAGGACTTCGCGGATCACGGGCTGGACCTGCCGGTCTACTGGGGCAACCGCAACTGGGCTCCCTACCTGACCGACACCCTCCGCGAGATGGTGCGGGACGGCCGCCGCCGCATCCTGGTGCTGGCCACCAGCGCCTACGCCTCCTACTCGGGCTGCCGGCAGTACCGCGAGAACCTGGCCGGCGCCCTGGCCACCCTGGAGGCGGAGGGCCTGGAGCTGCCTCGGGTGGACAAGCTGCGGCACTACTTCAACCACCCGGGCTTCGTGGAGCCGATGATCGACGGCGTGGTCGAGGCCCTGGCGGACCTCCCCGAGGAGGTGCGGGACGGCGCCCACCTGGCGTTCACCACGCACTCCATCCCGACCGCCGCCGCGGACAGCTCCGGCCCGGTCGAGGAGCACGGGGACGGCGGCTCCTACGTGAAGCAGCACCTCGACGTCGCCCGGTCGATCGCCGACGCGGTACGCGAGCGCACCGGTGCGGACCGGCCCTGGCAGCTCGTCTACCAGTCGCGTTCCGGAGCCCCGCACATCCCGTGGCTGGAGCCGGACATCTGCGACCACCTCGAGGAGCGGCACGCCGCGGGCGTCCCGGCCGTGGTGATGGTGCCGATCGGCTTCGTCTCCGACCACATGGAGGTCCTCTACGACCTCGACACCGAGGCCAGGGCGAAGGCCGGGGAACTGGGGCTTGCGGTGCGCCGTTCGGCGACCGTCGGCGCCGATCCCCGGTTCGCCGCCGCGATCCGGGAGATGATCGTGGAGCGGGCCGCGGTGGAGCGCGGACAGCGGGTGACGCCCTGCGCGCTGGGCGCGCTCGGCGCGAGCCACAACGTGTGCCCGGTGGGCTGCTGCCCGGCGGCGCGCGACCCGAAGCCGGCCGCGGTGGGGGCGGACAGCCCGTACGCCTGAGCGCGGCGGGGCGGCGCCTGTGCGCCGCCCGGTTCCGCTCCGCCGCCCGCCTGCCCGACACCGGACCGAGAGGACGCGAGGACACCGTGACGGACCTGCACCAGACGGATCTGCGCCAGGAACTGCTGGAGATCGGCCGGGAGGCGGCCCGGCGGGCCGGCCGGCTGCTGCGCGACGGCCGCCCCGCGGACCTCGCGGTGGCTGCCACAAAGTCCAGCCCCATCGACGTGGTGACCGAGATGGACCTCGCCGCCGAGAAGCTGATCATCGACCTCATATCGGCCCGGCGGCCCGACGACGGCTTCCTCGGCGAGGAGGGGGCGTCCTCGGTCGGCACCAGCGGCGTGCGCTGGGTGGTCGACCCGCTCGACGGCACCGTCAACTACCTCTACGGCCTCCCCGCCTGGTCGGTCTCGGTCGCCGCGGAGGTGGACGGTGAGACCGTGGCGGGCGTGGTGGAGGTCCCGATGCGCGGAGAGTCCTTCCACGCGCTGCTCGGCGGGGGCGCCTGGGCGACCGGGGCCTGGGAGGGGGAGCGGAAGCTGGCGGTGCGGCCGTCGCCGCCCCTCGACCAGGCGCTGATCTCCACCGGGTTCAACTACGTCACCGCGGTGCGCGCCCACCAGGCCGAGGTGGCGCGTGAGCTGCTGCCCCTGGTGCGGGACATCCGCCGGGGCGGCTCCGCGGCGGTGGACCTCTGCGACCTGGCGGCGGGGCGGCTCGACGGGTACTACGAGCGCGGCCTGCACCCCTGGGACCGCGCGGCCGGGGACCTGATCGCCCGGGAGGCCGGAGCCGTCACCGGCGGACGGGCCGGCGAACGCCCGTCGGACGACCTCACGGTGGCGGCGACCGCGGGGGTCTTCGAGCCGCTGCAGGCCCTGCTGGAGCGGCTCGGGGCGTGGCACGACTGAGGGTGCCGCGCCTGCCACCGCGCGGTCCCGGGCCGGCCCCGGCAGCCGTCGGGGACCGGACGGCCCCGCGGGCGTGAACCCGCGGAGGCCCGGAGTCGAACGTCTGGCCTATGCCAGATTTCTTTGCCGCCGAAGGTTTCCACACGGTGACGCGTGGGGAGGACGGTTTCCAACCCCGCGATCACGCTCCGCACGTGCCGTACCACCATGCGGCACGTCATGGCCCCGTCGTCCGCCCGTCCCGTTCTCCCGGAGGCACGGCCGGACGCACCGCCCGCGTGATCGTCCCTTCCCGACCCACGACCCAGGACGAGGGGGCGCCGCATGGACGCATTCACCGCAGGGCTGCTGAAGCGCATAAGGGCTGCCGAGTCGCACCTCACGCAGGCACGCGACGAGGGCGACGAGTTCGCCGCCGAGGTGGAGCAGGGCGAGCTGGACGACCTGCGCCGTCTGGCCGCCGAGCACGGTGTGGAGGTCGGCGCCGCGAGCGTCTGACAGCCCACCGGGCGTCGCGACCCGAGCACCACGCAGACACCGGCACCAGGAAGGGGCCCCGGCATCCGCCGGGGCCCCTTCGCCTTTCTGCGCCCCTTGTCGCCTTACGGCCGACTTACCGGCCCAAGAGGCAGGATGGAGGCGGTCCCACCGGTAGGTCAGGCCGGTGGAAGTCAGGAAGGAAGGCCGACGTGCGCGTACTCGTCGTCGAGGACGAGCAGCTGCTCGCGGATGCGGTGGCCACCGGTCTGCGCCGTGAGGCGATGGCCGTCGACGTCGTGTACGACGGCGCCGCGGCCCTCGAGCGCATCGGAGTGAACGACTACGACGTGGTCGTCCTCGACCGTGACCTCCCGCTGGTGCACGGCGACGACGTGTGCCGACGGGTCGTCGAGCTGGGAGCCCCCACCCGGGTGCTGATGCTCACCGCCTCCGGCGACGTCAGCGACCGGGTCGCCGGACTGGAGCTGGGGGCGGACGACTACCTGCCCAAGCCCTTCGCGTTCAGCGAGCTCACGGCGCGCGTACGGGCGCTGGGCCGCCGCACCAGCATGCCGCTGCCGCCGGTGCTGGAACGGGCCGGGATCCGGCTCGACCCCAACCGGCGCGAGGTGTCCCGCGACGGCCGGCAGATCCAGCTGGCGCCCAAGGAGTTCGCGGTGCTCGAGGTGCTGATGCGCAGCGAGGGCGCCGTGGTGTCGGCGGAGCAGCTGCTGGAGAAGGCCTGGGACGAGAACACCGACCCGTTCACCAACGTGGTGCGGGTGACGGTGATGACGCTGCGCCGCAAGCTGGGCGAGCCGCCGGTGATCATCACGGTGCCGGGCTCCGGATACCGGATCTGACGCCGTGGCCGCCACCCCGACCCCGCCCCTGCCCCCGCCGCCGCGCGTCCCGCCGCGCCCCAGCTGGGACCCCAAGGAACAGCGGTCCGCCTTCCCGTGGCTGCGTCCGACGATCCGGATACGGCTCACGCTGCTGTACGGCGGTATGTTCCTGATCGCCGGCATCGTGCTGCTCTCGATGATCTACCTGCTGGCCGCCCAGGCGATCTCCACGGGCAACCAGCCCCCGTTCAAGATCGTCCAGTACATCGAACCCATCCGGGTGAGCAGCGACCGCTGCCCCGCGGTCAACACCGGCCAGCTCTCGCTCGAGCAGTTCAACACGGAGATCGCCCGGTGCGTCGACCTCCAGCGTCAGGCCGCCCTCGACGACCTGCTCAGCCGCTCGCTGCTGGCGCTGCTGGGACTCGCGGTGATCGCGTTCGCCTTCGGCTACGCGATGGCCGGGCGGGTGCTCTCGCCCCTGGGGCGGATCATGCGTACCGCCCGCGCGGTGGCCGGATCCGACCTGTCCCGGCGCATCGAGCTGGACGGTCCGGACGACGAGCTGAAGGAGCTGGCGGACACCTTCGACGACATGCTGGAGAGACTCCAGCGGGCCTTCACCGCCCAGCAGCGCTTCGTCGGCAACGCCTCGCACGAGCTGCGCACCCCGCTGGCGATCAACCGCACGCTCCTGGAGGTGCACCTGTCCGACCCCGGTGCGCCTCCCGAGCTCCAGCAGCTCGGGCGGACTCTGCTGGCCACCAACGAACGCAGCGAGCAGCTGGTGGAGGGGCTGCTCCTGCTGGCCCGCAGCGACAACCAGATCGTCGAGCGCAAGCCGGTGGACCTCGCGGAGGTGGCGACCCGCGCCCTGGACCAGGTGCGCGGCGAGGCGGCCGAGCGGGGCGTGGAGTTCCGCGGCGCACGGTCCTCCGTGGTGGTCCAGGGCAACGGCGTCCTGCTGGAGCGGATCGCGCTGAACCTGGTGCAGAACGCGGTGCGCTACAACGTGCCCGAGGACGGCTGGGTGGAGGTCACGACCGGCGCCGAGCAGGGCCTGGCGGTGCTGGTGGTCACCAATACGGGGCCCGTGGTGCCCGCCTATGAGATCGACAACCTGTTCGAGCCATTCCGGAGGCTGCGGACCGAGCGGACCGGCAGCGACAAGGGTGTCGGCCTCGGCCTCTCGATCGTCCGCTCGGTGGCCCGGGCGCACGGCGGGCACATCACGGCCGTCCCCAGGGAGGGTGGCGGACTGGTGATGAGGGTCACTCTGCCCCTCTGAACGAGTGACACCCTGTTCGCTCTGCGCTGAATCCCGGAGTGTCGCGTCCGAACGGAAGCTGTGGGATCGATCACAGATGTGTCACGGAGAGCCTCTACTCTCCGTGACGAAAAGCCGCTCCGAAAATGAGGAAAATCCGGGTTTTCGGGCGTCCTGATGCCGGGCAGTACACGGAGAGACGCCTTTGAACTGGGGCATTCGCAGGGTGTACGGTCCGGTTCGCCATCCGAGCCGGTCACTCTTCGGGAGTCCGGTTGGGTGTCGATTGAGTAACAGACCTTGATGTGAGGCAAAATCTCCGCCTCGGGTCGGGCACAAGTCCGGCCTCTCACGCGTTACGTGCGCTGGAGACACCCAAGACCACCCAGAGGGGGAGAGCGACATGGCAACCGACTACGACACTCCACGCAAGACCGACGACGACGTCGACTCGGACAGCCTGGAAGAACTGAAGGCGCGGCGGAACGACAAGTCCACCTCCGCGGTGGACGTCGACGAGTTCGAGGCCGCCGAGGGCCTCGAACTGCCCGGAGCGGACCTCTCCAACGAGGAACTCGCCGTCCGGGTGCTGCCCAAGCAGCAGGACGAGTTCACCTGCATGAGCTGCTTCCTGGTGCACCACCGCAGCCAGCTGGCCCGCGAGAAGAACGGTCAGCCGATCTGCCGCGACTGCGACTGAGGCGGGGTCGGCCGTGACCGGCTCGACCCCACCCTGGAAGCGCCGCCCCCGCAAGCGGGGAGCGGACCCCGAGCCGCCCGTCGGCTCGAACGGCGCGCGTGACGTCGAAGAGCGGGGCCCCCGTGCCGTGACCGGCGAAGGAGCCCCGCTCGAACCGGCCGGCGGCGGCCTCCCGGCGCCGGCCGCGCCGGAGGGCCCCGCCGCCCGGCGGCGGGCCGCGGACCGGCTGCACGCCGCCCTCGGCGCCGTCACCGACCGGATGATCGCCATCGCGCCCCGTATCCCGGTGCGCGACCTGGACACCCTGCGCAAGCATTTCCCGGGCCTCGGCCCCGAGGAGATCGCCGACCGGCTCGTCGCCGGAGCGGCCAGGGCCACGGCGACCGTGGGTGCGGGCGTGGGCGCAGTGAACATGCTGCCGGTCCCGCCGGCCATGGCGACCAGCCTCGCCACGGAGATCACCGGCGTGGCCGCGGTCGAACTCAAGCTCGTGGCGGAACTGCACGAGATCTACGGGCAACGCCCTCCGGGCGACCTCCGGGCCCGCAGCACCGCCTATCTGACGGCCTGGTCCTCCGAGCACGGCGTCAAGGCCGGCAACCCGGCCAGTCTCCCCAAGGTCGTCGACAGCGGCCTCAAGCAGGCGCTGCGGCGGCAGATCAAGAGACGCCTGGTCCGCAACGTGCCGAACCTGCTGCCCTTCCTGCTGGGCGCCGCCGTGGGCGCCGTGATCAACCGGCGGGACACCAGGCGGTTCGCCGAGCACATCCGCGCGGACCTGCGGAAGGCGCAGGTGCCGTGGGAGCGGCTGGAGGGCCTGCCCCCGCTGGAGAAGCCCGCACAGCCCCTGGCGCTGCCCGAGATCGGACGGGGACATCCCGCACCGGGGCACCCTGACCCGGATCAGCCGGGGCACCCTGCTCCGGAGGCGCCGGGACACTCCGCTCCGGAGGCACCGGGACTCTCTGATCCGGACGGCCCGGGGCACTCCGCTCCGGACGGGCCGGGGAGCCCGGCTCCGGACCACTCCGCGCCCGAGCGGAGGGATCCGGACCACGGGCCCGGGAACCCCCGGAGCGAATGACGGGGGCGGCCTTACGCGGCCGTCGCCCTGGCCGCCTCCACCGCCGCCGCCAGCCGATCCGGCTCACGCGTCGACAGGTAGAGGTACGGAGTCGGGTCCTGCGGGTCGACGACCTCGACCCGCAGCGCCCTCGGCACGTAGGCCCGCAGCAGCATGAACGCCCGCGGATCGGCCTTGTGGGACCGCCAGGCGCGCGCCTCGGCCGGATCCAGCACCTCGGCCTCGCCCAGCGCCGACACCGGGATCCGGGCGTCGCCCGCGATCAGCGAGCCGCCCGCCACCCGGATCTGCGCGGAACCGTACGAACTCACCACCATGGCCGAGCCGGCCGCGCCGACCGCCAGACCGCCCAGCATGGGCAGCACCCCGAACGGATAGACCACCAGGGCGGCCGCCAGGCCCAGCAGCAGGCAGTAGAACCACCAGTGCCACGGCGCCGACAGGCGCTCGTCGTAGGAGACGGCGGCCCGGACCGGCACGGGCTCCGGCGAGGCCGGCACCGCGGACCGTCCCGAGGACGGGGACGGCGACGCCGAGGAGGCGGACGGGGACGCGGACTGCTGGGGGGACTGCGAGGGGGAACGCTCCATGGAACCAAGCTTGGCACGGTGGCGGCCCCTCGCGTACGCGCGGGTAAGGTCAGCGCCGTGAGTGCAACGAACACGGCCGTCCAGCCCCCCGTCGACGCCGCCGCCCCCGTGCGGCACCCCGAGGCGCCCGCCCCCGGCGAGCCCGTCGGTTCCCACTACGAGAACTGCTTCGGCTGCGGCTCCGGTCAGCCCCACGGCCTGCACCTGGCCACCCGGGCGGGAGAGGGCGTGGACGTCACCGCCGAGTTCACCGTGCGCCCCGAGCACCAGGGCGCCCCCGGTCTGGCCCACGGCGGCATCCTCGCCACCGCGCTGGACGACGCGCTGGGCTCCCTCAACTGGCTGCTGCGCACCATCTCGGTCACGGGCCGGCTGGAGACCGACTACCTGCGCCCCGTCCCGGTGGGCAGCGTGCTGCACATCGCCGCCGAGGTCACGGCGCGGGCCGGGCGCAAGATCTACGCCACCGCCGAAGGGCGCCTGGACGGCCCCGACGGCCCGGTGGCGGTCCGCGCCGACGCGCTGTTCGTCGAGGTCAAGGTCGACCACTTCATCGAGAACGGCCGCCAGGAGGAGATCCGCGCGGTGATGGACGACCCCGACGTCCGCCGCCAGGCACGGGCCTTCGAGGTCAACCCGTGAGCGACGGCCTCGAGGTGCTGATCCGCCGCGTCGACCCCGAGGTGCCGCTGCCCGCGTACGCGCACCCCGGTGACGCGGGCGCCGATCTGCGCACGACCGAGGCCTGTGAGCTGGCCCCCGGTGAGCGGGCCGTGCTCCCCACCGGGGTGTCGATCGCCCTGCCCGAGGG
The DNA here is from genome assembly GCF_008974245.1 of Streptomyces abyssomicinicus. GTDB lineage: Bacteria > Actinomycetota > Actinomycetes > Streptomycetales > Streptomycetaceae > Streptomyces > Streptomyces abyssomicinicus. The sequence goes on from NZ_BBZI01000014.1 coordinate 132,896, forward strand.
GTACGCGGCCTTCGTGCACCCGCGCTCGGGTCTGGCGGCCCGGTGCGGTGTGGCCCTTGTGAACGCCCCAGGGACGGTGGATGCCGGGTACCGTGGGGAGATCAAGGTGATCGTGGTGAATCTCGACCCGCGCGAAAACGTGCGGTTCGAGCGCTTCGACCGGATCGCGCAACTGGTCGTCCAGCAGGTCGAGAGGGTCCGCTTCCAGGAGGTGGCGGAGCTTCCCGGCTCGGTACGGGCCGCAGGGGGCTTCGGGTCCACCGGCGGTCATGCCGCGGTGGGCGACTTGGCGGGTGGGAATCGATACGGTTCGGTCGTATCCGACCGGGAAGGACAGTGACGTGTTCGGACGTCGCAAGAAGGGCACAGCCGCCGACGGCGCGGCGGGCGAGGCCGAGCAGGTCGTCGGCGGTGTCGGCAGCGGGGCGGACGAGGCCGAGGCGGAGCGGGTGAGGCTGGAGCCGGCCCCGCGCCCCGACGGCCCGTGGGACAGCTCCGAGGTCCGTGAGCCGGGCGAGGGCCGGGTCGACCTCGGCGGCCTGTTCGTGCCGGGAGTCGACGGCATGGAGCTGCGCGTGGAGGTCGCCGGTGACGCCATCGTCGCCGCGACCGTCGTGCTGCGCGACAGCGCCGTCCAGCTGCAGGCCTTCGCCGCCCCCAAGCGTGAGGGCATCTGGGGCGAGGTGCGCGAGGAGATCGCCTCCGGCATCACCCAGCAGGGCGGCATCGTCGACGAGGTCGAGGGACCGCTGGGCTGGGAGCTGCGCGCCCAGGTCCCGGTGAAGCTGCCCGACGGCACCGGCGGCTTCCAGGTCGTCCGGTTCATCGGCGTCGACGGCCCGCGGTGGTTCCTGCGCGGTGTGATCTCCGGCCAGGGTGCCGTGCACCCCGAGGCCGCGGGTCTGCTGGAGCACATCTTCCGCGACACGGTCGTGGTGCGCGGCGAGGGCCCGATGGCGCCGCGTGACCCGATCGTCCTCAAGCTGCCGAACGACGCGCAGATGGTGCCCGAGGGCATGCAGGCGCCGGCCGAGGACCAGGGCTCCCGCTTCGCGGGCGGCATCGGCCAGCTCCAGCGGGGCCCGGAGATCTCCGAGGTCCGCTAGCGCCCCGGCCCGCCGCCGCGCCCCCGTGAGCGGGGCGCGGCCGCGGGATGCCCCGGCCACCCCGTCCCGGCGCCGTCACGACGCGTCGGGGGCGGGCGGGCGGCCCGTGCCCGCACCCCGGGAACCGGGGGCCGGTGCCGGGCGTTGGAGGGCGTGAGAGGGGTGGTGGACACCCCGGGGGCAGGGAGGGGTTGCGCATGGGCATGGTGCGGGTCCAGGACGTGCGGAAGACCTACGGCACGGGTGCCGCGGCCGTCTCCGCCCTCCGTGGCGTCTCCCTGGACATACCCGAGGGAGAGCTGGTCGCCCTCAAGGGCCGCTCCGGCTCCGGCAAGACCACCCTGCTGAACATCGTCGGCGGCCTCGACAGCCCCGACTCCGGCACCGTGGTGGTGGACGGCCACGACCTGTCGTCCCTGGGCGAGGAGAAGCTGCTCGCCCTGCGCCGTGACCGCATCGGCTTCGTGTTCCAGTCCTTCGGGCTGATACCGATCCTCACCGCCGCCGAGAACGTCGGCGTCCCGCTGCGTCTGCGCGACGCGGACCCGGCCGAGCGCGAGGAACGCGTCGAACTGCTGCTCTCCCTGGTGGGCCTCGCCGGGCACGCCGCCCAGCGCCCCGCCGAGCTCTCCGGCGGGCAGCAGCAGCGGGTGGCGATAGCCCGCGCCCTCGCCAACAGCCCGGCGCTGCTGATCGCCGACGAGCCCACCGGCCAGCTGGACGCGGAGACGGGCCACTCGGTCATGGAGCTGCTGCGCGCCGTGGTCCGCAGCGAGGGCGTGACCGCGCTGGTCGCCACCCATGACAACACCCTGCTCGACCTCGCCGACCGGGTGCTGGAGCTGGCCGACGGCCACGTCGTGGAATCGGTGGTGGAGGCGGTCGTGGAGGCGTGAGCGCCGCTTCCGGCGAATCGTGTGGAAGGCCGCATTCCGCTTGGGTTCCGGCGTCTGCGCACCCCCGGTAGGCTGCAGACATGAGCGCTGTTCCCCGTTCCGACAAGCCGGTGGGCCGGTTCCGCCGCATGATCGACCGGCTCTCCTCGTCCCAGGAGGACCTGGAGCGCGAGGAGCTGCAGGAGGAGACGGACACCGCGGGAATGACCCGAATAGGTGACTGCAGCGACCGTGAGGTCGTTACGGTCACTGGTACCTTGCGCACGGTCACCCTGCGCCCGCGGGCGGGGGTCCCGGCCCTGGAGGCCGAGCTGTTCGACGGCTCCGCCTCCCTGGACCTGGTCTGGCTGGGCAGACGCTCCATCGTGGGCGTCGAACCCGGACGCAGGCTGATCGCGTCGGGCCGGATCACCCTGATCCACGGCCGTCGTGTGCTGTTCAACCCCCACTACGAACTGAGACCCCTCGGACGGGAGTAGCCGGTGACGTCGCTCGACAAGCCGACCGAAGAGACGCAGCAGCCGGAGCACGACTCACGGGCTGCGACCGAGGCCGCGCTGGGCGAGGCGTTCGGCGGGATCCGCGGCATGATCGAAACGGTCGTGCCGGGGCTGCTCTTCGTCGCGATCTACACCGTCAACAAGGACCTGCACATCTCGGCCATCGCCGCGCTCGCGGTGTCGCTGCTGATGGGCGTGGTCCGGCTGATCCGCAAGGACACCGTCAAGCACGCCTTCAGCGGCGTCTTCGGCGTGGCCTTCGGCGTGGTCTTCGCCATGATGACGGGCAACGCCAAGGACTTCTACCTGCCCGGCATGCTCTACACGCTGGGGCTCGCGGTCGCCTACCTGCTCTCCACGGCGCTCGGCTTCCCGTTGATCGGCGTGATCCTGGGACCGCTGTTCAAGGAGAACCTGTCCTGGCGGAAGCGCAATCCCGGACGGAAGAAGGCATACGCGAAGGCGAGCGTCGCCTGGGGCCTGATCCTGCTGGCCAAGTGCGCCATTCTCTTCCCGCTCTACTGGTGGGCGGACACCACCGAACTCGGCTGGGTGCTGATCTCGCTGAAGATCCCGCCGTTCCTGCTGGCGGTCTGGCTGACCTGGGTGTTCCTGGCCAAGGCGCCCGCTCCGATCGACGTCTTCGCCGAGATGGAGGAGCGGGAGCGGGCGGAGGCGGCCGCGGAGGCCGCCGACGCGGAGGCCGGGTCCGGTGAGGCGGCCGCGCCGGAGCAGGGCGGCCGGCACCGGCGCGACAGCTGACCGCGCCCGCGCCCCACGGGGCCGGGTAACGCCGGAGCGGCCGGGCCGGGACACCCTGGGTGGGTGTCCCGGCCCGGCCGCTCCGGTGGGTCAGGCGCCGTTGCGGACCGAGAGCAGGCTCTCCAGCTGCTCCTCGCGGTCCTGCGCGGCCACGAACAGGAGCTCGTCGCCCGCCTCCAGCGAGTCCTCCGGCGAGGGCGCCAGCACCCGCGAGCCGCGGATGATGGTGACCAGCGAGGTGTCCTGCGGCCACGCCACGTCGCCCACCCGGGTGCCGGCCAGCGCCGACTCCGGGGGCAGGGTGAGCTCGACCAGGTTCGCGTCGCCGTGGCTGAACCGCAGCAGGCGGACCAGATCGCCGACGCTCACCGCCTCCTCGACCAGGGCCGACATCAGACGCGGCGTCGAGACGGCGACGTCCACGCCCCACGCCTCGTTGAAGAGCCACTCGTTCTTCGGGTTGTTGACCCGCGCGACGACCCGCGGCACCCCGTACTCGGTCTTCGCCAGCAGCGAGACCACCAGGTTGACCTTGTCGTCGCCGGTCGCGGCGATGACGACGTTGCAGCGCTGGAGCGCCGCCTCGTCCAGCGAGGTGATCTCGCAGGCGTCGGCGAGCAGCCACTCGGCGCGCGGCACCCGCTCCACCGAGATGGCGGTCGGCGCCTTGTCGATCAGCAGCACCTCGTGGCCGTTCTCCAGCAGCTCGCCCGCGATCGAGCGGCCGACGGCGCCGGCTCCGGCAATGGCGACCCTCATCAGTGCCCCGCCTCCTCTTCCGGACCCTTGGCGAACGCGGCCTCGATCTCGGCCACGTCCTCGGTCCGCATCATGACGTGGACCAGGTCGCCGTCCTGGAGGACGGTCTGCGACGACGGGATCATCGCCTCGCCGAACCGCGTGAGGAACGCCACGCGCACGCCCGTCTCGTCCTGGAGCCTGCTGATCCGGTGACCGATCCACGCCGGGGAGGTGTGCACCTCGGCCAGCTGGACGCCGCCGGTCGGGTCGCGCCACAGCGGCTCGGCGCCCGACGGCAGCAGCCGGCGCAGCATCTGGTCGGCCGTCCAGCGGACCGTCGCCACCGTCGGGATGCCCAGACGCTGGTACACCTCCGCCCGCCGGGGGTCGTAGATACGCGCGGCGACGTGCTCGATGCCGAACATCTCGCGGGCCACCCGGGCGGCGATGATGTTGGAGTTGTCGCCGCTGGAGACGGCGGCGAAGGCGCCCGCCTCCTCGATCCCGGCCTCACGCAGGGTGTCCTGGTCGAACCCCACGCCGGTGACCCGGCGGCCTCCGAAACCGGAACCCAGCCGGCGGAAGGCCGTGGGGTCGCGGTCGATCACGGCGACCGTGTGCCCCTGCTGCTCCAAGGTCTGGGCGAGCGCGGCGCCTACGCGTCCGCAGCCCATGATGACGATGTGCACGACCGTCCTTCCGGTGTTCCGATTTGTCGCTACTGCACTGCGTTGGCCGAGTTGTCACGGCCGGCCGGTGTCACCGGTCGGCAGGAACAGGGTCTCAGACAGCCGCCCAAGGTACACACGCAGCGTCGGGAGCAAACCACCCCCCGCACCCATCGGGTAAAGGGTTGGTGATGTTTTCACTCCCTTAACGCGTTCCTGATGTCCCTGGCTGGGACCTCCCCCCGGGCCCGCCTACGATCCTCTGTCGTGTCCAAACTGACCGACGTGCCCAAACGCATCCTTATCGGGCGCGCACTTCGCAGCGACCGGCTGGGGGAAACCCTTCTGCCCAAGAGGGTCGCCCTGCCCGTCTTCGCCTCCGACCCCCTCTCCTCCGTGGCCTACGCTCCCGGAGAGGTGCTGTTGGTCCTGTCGATCGCGGGCGTGTCGGCGTACCGGTTCAGCCCCTGGATCGCCGCCGCGGTCGTGGTGCTGATGTTCACGGTCGTGGCCTCCTACCGGCAGAACGTCCACGCCTACCCCAGCGGGGGCGGCGACTACGAGGTGGCCACCACCAACCTCGGCCGCCGGGCCGGCAAGGCGGTCGCCAGCGCCCTGCTGGTGGACTACGTGCTCACGGTGGCGGTGTCCATCGCCTCCGGCATCGAGAACCTGGGCTCGGCCGTGCCGTTCGTGGTCGAGCACAAGGTCGCCTGCGCCGTCGGGGTGATCGTCCTGCTCACCTTGATGAACCTGCGCGGCGTGAAGGAGTCGGGCAAGCTCTTCGCCATCCCGACCTACGTCTTCGTCACGGGCGTCTTCGTGATGATCCTCTGGGGCGCCTTCCGCGGGATCCTCCTCGGTGACGACCTCAAGGCCCCCACCGCCGACTACGAGATCCACGCCGAGCACGGGGGGATCGCCGGTTTCGCCCTGGTCTTCCTGCTGCTGCGGGCCTTCTCGTCCGGCTGCGCCGCGCTGACCGGCGTGGAGGCGATCTCCAACGGCGTGCCCGCGTTCCGCAAGCCGAAGTCCCGCAACGCGGCGACCACGCTGCTGCTCATGGGCGCGATCGCCGTCACCATGTTCTGCGGCATCATCGCCCTCGCCATGGCGACCGGCGTCAAGATGGCCGAGTCGCCCGCCCACGAGCTGCTGAAGGACGGGCAGCCGGTGGGCGCGGACTACGTCCAGCACCCGGTGATCTCGCAGGTAGCCGAGGCCGTCTTCGGGCACAACACGTTGCCGTTCCTGATCCTGGCCGGGGCCACCGCGCTGGTCCTCTTCCTCGCCGCCAACACGGCCTACAACGGCTTCCCGGTGCTCGGCTCGATCCTCGCCCAGGACCGCTACCTGCCCCGCCAGCTGCACACCCGCGGCGACCGGCTGGCCTTCTCCAACGGCATCGTGCTGCTGGCCGGCGCGGCCGCCCTGCTGGTCGTCGTCTACGACGCGGACTCCACGCGGCTGATCCAGCTGTACATCGTCGGCGTGTTCGTGTCCTTCACCATCAGCCAGATCGGCATGGTCCGGCACTGGAACCGTCACCTGGCGACGGAGCGGGACCAGGCCACCCGCCGGCGGATGCACCGCTCGCGCGCCATCAACGCCTTCGGTGCCACCTTCACCGGGCTGGTGCTGGTCGTGGTGCTGCTCACCAAGTTCACCCACGGCGCGTGGGTGGCCCTGCTGGGCATGGTGGTCTTCTACGGCACGATGACGGCGATCCGGCGCCACTACGACCGGGTCGCCGAGGAGATCGCGGCGCCCGACGAGCCCGGCGACGAGAGCCGGCGGCCCTCCCGGGTGCACTCCGTCGTCCTGGTCTCCAAGGTCCACAAGCCGGCCCTGCGGGCGCTGAGCTACGCCAGGATGATGCGCTCCGACACCCTGGAGGCGCTCACCGTCAACGTCGACCCGGCGGAGACGAGGGAGCTGCGCGCCGAATGGGACCGGCGCCGGATCGGCGTCCCGCTGAAGGTCCTGGACTCGCCCTACCGGGAGGTCACGCGCCCGGTCGTCGAGTACGTCAAGAACCTGCGCCGGGAGTCGCCCCGGGACATGGTCTCCGTCTACATCCCCGAGTACGTGGTCGGCCACTGGTATGAGCAGCTGCTGCACAACCAGAGCGCGCTGAGGCTCAAGGGCCGGCTGCTCTTCCAGCCCGGTGTGATGGTCACCTCGGTCCCGTATCAGCTGGAGTCCTCGGAGGCGGCCCGGCTCCGGGCACGTCGGCGTGCCGACTGGAACGCGCCGGGTTCGGTGCGGCGCGGTCCGGCCGTGCCGTCCCGCAACGGTGAGCGGCGGGACAAGGGCGGGCCGGAGGAGGGCGGGACCGGCTGACCACGGCCGGTTCCCTCCCGCTCCGTCTCCGGCGGCTGCCGGTTCGTTCCTGCTCCGGCGGTGGCCCGGTCCTTATCCGTTCCGGAGGAGGCGTCCGGTCCCCGTCCGCCTCCTCCGGTCGGGCCCGCGTCGCCGTCGCCGGCCGGAGCGGCGCGTCCCGCCGAGCGCGTAGACTGGTCGGCTGTTGTCCGGACGCGCGCCACGGGTGCGCGTGCCCGATTCGTCACCGAGGTTGTGGAGTCACCCCGCCATGCAGGCACAGGAGAAGAAGTCGCTGGTGGGGGAGGAGTACGAGGTCGAGATCGGCCCCGTCGCCCATGGTGGGCACTGCATCGCCCGGACCGACGAGGGCCAGGTCCTCTTCGTCCGGCACACGCTGCCCGGTGAGCGCGTCGTGGCCCGGGTGACGGAGGGCGAGGAGGGCGCGCGGTTCCTGCGCGCCGACGCCGTGCGGATCATCGAGGCGTCCAAGGACCGCGTCGAGGCTCCCTGCCCGTTCGCCGGCCCCGGCAAGTGCGGCGGCTGCGACTGGCAGCACGCCAAGCCGGGCGCGCAGCGGCGGCTCAAGGGCGAGGTCGTCGCCGAGCAGCTGCAGCGGCTGGCCGGGCTCACCCCGGAGGAGGCCGGCTGGGACGGCACCGTGATGCCCGCCGAGGGCGACAAGGTGCCGGCCGGCCAGGTCCCGTCCTGGCGGACCCGCGTCCAGTACGCCGTCGACCCGGGCACCGGGCAGGCCGGTCTGCGCAAGCACCGGTCGCACGAGGTGCAGGTGATCGACCACTGCATGATCGCCGCCGAGGGGGTCAGCGAACTGGGCATCGAGCGGCGTGAGTGGTCCGGCATGGAGAGCGTGGAGGCCATCGCCGCCACCGGCTCCCAGGACCGCCAGGTCATCCTCACCCCGCGCGAGGGCGCCCGGCTGCCGATCGTCGAGCTGGACCGGCCCGTCTCGGTGATGCGGGTCGGCGAGAAGGACGGCGGCGTGCACCGGGTGCACGGCCGTCCCTTCGTCCGCGAGCGGGCCGACGGCCGGACCTACCGGGTCGGCAGCGGCGGCTTCTGGCAGGTCCACCCGAAGGCCGCGGACACCCTGGTCACCGCCGTGATGCAGGGCCTGCTGCCGCGCAAGGGCGAGACTGCCCTCGACCTGTACTGCGGCGTCGGTCTGTTCGCCGGAGCGCTCGCCGACCGCCTCGGCGACGAGGGCGCGGTGCTGGGCATCGAGTCCGGCAAGCGCGCGGTGGAGGACGCCCGCCACAACCTGGACGGCTTCGACCGGGTCCGCATCGAGCAGGGCAAGGTCGAGGCGGTGCTGCCGCGCACCGGCATCACCGAGGTCGACCTGATCGTCCTCGACCCGCCGCGTGCCGGCGCCGGCCGCAAGACCGTCAGCCACCTCGCCTCCCTCGGCGCCCGCCGCATCGCCTACGTCGCCTGCGACCCGGCCGCCCTCGCCCGCGACATCGCCTACTTCCGCGACGGCGGCTACCGGGTGCGGACGCTGCGGGTGTTCGACCTGTTCCCGATGACCCACCACGTGGAGTGCGTCGCGATCCTTGAGCCGGTGAAGAAGGGCCTTTGACCTGCGGTTTCTCCGCACTGGGTCGACTCTCGACGTGTTCTGCCGTGCACGACAGGTGGGGCGGGGTACCCCCCACCTGCGGTTTCCCGCTGCCGGGACCCGTGTGAGAGCTGTCGTGGGCCGACTTGCCGAGAACCCTGACGCTCATATGACGCTCGAAATGACGCCATGCTGGAGGGCCGGCGGCTCCGATGCGGGTGCTCCCACCTGCCAGGAGCAGCGCCCCTGTATCAGGGCTGAGAGAGCCCCGACCGCTGGCGACTGCTTCTGATTACGTAGGGTGATGTTGAGGGCCATCGCGCAGGGCACGGGCTTTCGATCGGGTGGCGTTTCACGGGTGCGCCTGTGGGTGCGTTCGTCGGGACGAGGCCCGGAGAGGAGCGCGGACGCACGAGTGAGCCTGTGCACGAGCGTGCCGGAACACCGCGAGCCGCTCCGGGTGAGGGATCCGCGTGAGCCGGGACGGGACGAGAGGTGCGAGGGAGCGGTGGGGGCGCTTCCAGTGACGTGCGCACGCCATCAACGAGGGCCCGGCGTCCCCGTCGAGAAGGCGGACCGTTCGGGGGAAGCGGCGGCGATCCTGCCTGCGCCGGGCGAGAAAGGGGAGGCGCGGACGCCACGGGCCCGCGCCGCCGCACGAGGAGCCCCCTGATCTCGGTGCAGGTTCTTCCCGCACGCCCGCGCCGTATATCCCCGCACGTGTTCGTCAAGCCATCGCCAGAAAGCGAAGAAGGAGCTGGTCCTCCGGCTCCCCGGCCACGCGAATCCCGCCAGGCCGTGCGAGCTCCGGAGCACGGGCGATCACCTTCGTGTGCAGGAACCTGAGGTCCGCACCCGGCTCGTCACCCAGTTCCTCGACCAGCGCGGCACGAATCCTTGAGTAACACCGGAGCGCTTCGTGCTGCCGCCCGTCCCGGTGCAGCGAGAGCATCAGCATCGCTGCGATCCTCTCGTCGAGCGGGTCCTGCTCGGCCAGTTGGAACAGTTCCGGGATCGCCTCCCCCTGACGGCCCATCCGCAGCAGGACCGCGATCCTGCTCGTACGTGCGCCGAGCCACTCCCTCTCGAGGGCGGCACGTGCCCTCCCAGCCCACTCGATGGAGAGATCCGGCAGGGGCAGGCCGGACCAGAGGGCGCACGCCGCGTCGAACATCTCAAGGGCTTCCGCGTCGTCATCGCGGCGCACCGCATGCCGTGCTTCGGCCAGCAGTCCGCGGAAGCGGTGGAGATCGATGTCCTGAGGATCGACGAGAAGCTGGTAGCCCCCACGCCGCCGTGCCACGACGCTGTATCTGGGCGACTGCCCGGGCTCGGCGATCGCTCTGCGGAGGCGAGTCGCGCATGTGTACAGGGCGCCCGTGGGATGCACCGGTTGATCGCCTCCCCAGATCTCCTCCGCCGCCCGTTCGTCCGAGAGGAACGCGTTCGGCCGCCACGCCAGTAGCGCGAGCAGCGCACGTGCCTTCTCCGAGGGCAGCCGGACAGCTCCGTCGCGTCCGTGAATTTCGACCGCACCCAGTAGACGTATCTTCATCCGGCCTGGCCTCCTGCACCTGTGGTGAACTCGCTGTCGGCAACGGCGCAATCGGGCGGCGTTCCGCCGCCGGGCGGGCCGCCCGGTTCCGCCGCGCCACCTGCTGAAACACTTTCTCCCGGGGCACTTGCAAGCCGCTGATCCTGCGCTGAAAGCCGGGTATGATCCGGGCCCAGCACAGCCCTGGAGTGCTGTCGAGCAGAAGGTGATCGCATGAACGACACCCGCTTCCGGGTGCTGGGTCCGATCGGCCTGAGTAGTCGAGGGCTGGTGCACCGTCCGCGCACACCGCAGCAGCGGACCGTCCTGGCCACGCTGCTCCTCACCCCGGGCCGCGTGGTGCCGGCCGCCAGACTGGTCACGGCGTTGTGGGGTGAGGATCCGCCGAGCACGGCGCGCAATTCGGTCCAGGTGCAGATATCCAGGCTGCGTCAGTTCCTGAAGCAGCACGATGTGGCAGAGCTCATCACCTCGTCGTCGGGCTACGCGCTCGAAGCCGAGCCGGACCTGGTGGACCTCCACCGGTTCCGGCAACTGGTCCGTGCGGCACAGGCCGCTCATCCGGCCACCGCTGTCGACCTGCTCGAACGCGCCTTGGACGAGTGGAGTGGTCCTCCGCTGGCCGACGCGGCGGGTGACTGGCTCGCGACCACCATGGTCCCCGTGCTGGAGGAGGAGCGGCTGGGCGCCGTGGAGTTACTCGCGGAGCTCGCCCTGGAAGCCGGGCGGCACGACCATGTCGTGCGCGCGCTCATGCCTCTGCACCCCGATCACCCGCTGCGGGAGCGTCTGTCCGCTCTGCTCATCACGGCACTGCATCGATCCGGCCGACGTGCGGACGCTCTCCAGACATACAGACGGGTGCGCGAGCAGTTCATCGCGGAACTGGGCCTCGAACCCGGGGAAGAGCTGCAGCGCGCGCACATCGAGGTCCTGGGCGGCGAGGCGGGGACGGGCCGACCGACAAGTACCCCGCCTTTCGCACCGAGCTGGGCGACGCCATGCCAACTTCCGCCCGGCGTCGAGCACTTCGCTGGTCGGCGCGCGGAGATGGCGCAACTGCAGAGTCATCTCGACGACTTCAGGCCGGGGCTTGGCACCTCCCCCCTGGTCTGTCTGATCACCGGTATGGGCGGTGTGGGGAAGTCGGCGCTGGCGGTGCGCTGGTGTCTCGCCAACCGCCAACTGTTCCCGGACGGCCAGCTCCACCTGGACCTGCGCGGCTTCGGCCCTGACGACGCACCCGTCGCCCCCAACGACGCGGTGCGGACGATCCTGGAGTCGCTGGGTGTTCCGGCGATGCGCATCCCGGCGACGTTCGACGCACGGGTCGGGCTGTTTCGCAGTCTCCTGGCGGACCGCCGGATGATCATTGTCCTGGACAACGCCCGGGACTCGGAACAGGTCCGCTCGCTGATTCCCGGGTCTCCCGGATCCCTGGTCGTCGTCACCAGCCGGAACGTCCTGTCGGACATCATGGTCGGGCACGGGGCACGGCTCGTCACTCTGGATCCGTTCACCGCGGAGCACGCCGGTGAGCTGATCACGCGGAGACTGGAACACACCGCGGCGACCCCTGAACGAGCCACGATCCAGAAGATCACGAATGTCTGCGGAGGGCTGCCCCTGGCGCTCAACATCGTTCTGGCCCAGGTGATCGCCCATTCCCAGGACCTGGCCCTCCTCATGTCCGACGACATGATCCATCCGGAGCAGCGGCTGGAAGCGTTCTCCCAGGGAGAGGGCAGGAGCAATCTGGAGGCGGTGTTCTCCTGGTCCTTCCGGTCCCTCACACCCGAATCGGGCCGCCTCTTCCGCCTCCTGGGCATGCACGTCAATCCGGAGATCACGCTGGCGGCCGCCGCCAGCTTCCTGGGCGCAGACCTGTCGCGTGCGCGGCGTGCGATGTCCGAACTCGTCCGGAGTCATCTGATCAACCCGCTCGGCAGGGACCGGTTCGTGGTGCACGACCTGGTGTGGGCGTATGCGCGCAAAGTCGCCACCACGGAGATCGCCCGGGCCGACAAGGATGCCGCCCGGCAACGCGCTCTGGAGCACTATCTGCACTCGGCGATGCGCGGTGATCTGGTACTGAACCCCTTCTTTCAGATTCCGCTGCCCGTTCCCTCCCCCGGGGAAGGAGTGACCGTCTGCGAGTTCACCGACAGTGAGGCGGTCTCCGACTGGTTCCACGCGGAGCGCCGGGCGCTGACCAGTGCGGTCGAGGAGAGCGCCGAGTCCGGCAGTAACCTCACGTGGCAGTTCGCCCGCGCCGTTCGGACCTACTTCTATCGTTACGGCAGGCTGCCCGAACAGGCACGCATGCACGAGCTCGCGCTGGCGGCAGCCCGACGGAGCGGGGAGGCCCTGCCTCGCGCCTACTCACACTTCGGGCTGGGGCAGGCGTTCAACAGGCTGGGCCGCTTCGCGGAGTCCCGCGACCACCTTGAGCAGGCGCTGGGCATCTACCGGGACGCGGACGAAGCCGTTGGCGTCGCCGTGGTCGAGACCGAGCTCTCCGTCCTCTCGGGCCAGCAGGGCGAGAACGAGGAGGCCCTCGCGCACAGCCTCAAAGCGCTGGAGGTCTGCCGTCTCATAGGGCACGGGCCCGGTGAGGCGATGGCGCTCAACAACGCGGGCTGGTACGAGGCACAGTTGGGGGAACTGACCGCGGCCCGCGACGACTGTGCCCAGGCATACGTCCTGTTCGAGCGTCTGGGTGACCCCATGGGGGCGGCGGCGGCGCTGGACAGCCTGGCGTTCGTGCACCGTAGTCTCGGCGAACCTGACCAGGCGGTCGTGCACTATCAGAAGGCCCTGCGGATGCGCGCCGGGCACGAGCTCATCTATGAGGCGGAGACCCTCGCCCAACTGGCGGAAGCTCAACTGCTGATGGGCTCGTCCGAAGAAGCCCTGGGGTCGCTGCGCAGGGCCATCAGCCTCTTCCGGAACATCTCTCCGGCGGATGCGTCGCGGGTCGAGGCCAGGCTGGCCGAGCTGGAAACCCTCATCACATCCTCCTGAGCCGACGACGCTCCGGCTGATCTTGCTCCGCTTTGACGGACACGGTGGTTGTGCCGGTCAGGCCGCGAGAGCGGATTCGTAGTCGGCGGGGCTGCGACAGCCCAGGCTGCCGTGCAGGCGGCGGACGTTGTACCAGCCTTCGACGTACTCGAGGATCGCTGTACGGGCGGAGGCTCTGCTGGTCCACACGTGGCCGCCGGCGGGGACGAGTTCGCGTTTGAGGGCAGCGAGGAAGGACTCGGCGAGAGCGTTTGACCGACCCCGTGAGTGTCCTGGCGTTGATCGTCGACCGCCCGGCCGGGGCTCCCCGATCCTTGCGGGATCCGGTGCGAACAGACTGAAATTCTCAGCAGACTCCGGTCCGCCCCACGGACAGCCGTATGCCCATGCGATCGGCGGCTGCGAGTTCCCGGCTGGTGTACCGACAGCCCCTGTCGGCGTGAAAAATCAGCTCTGGCCTGGGCTCAGGCCGTCCTTCTCACCGTGGTCGGCCCGGGCCTGGCCGACCCACAACCGCACCGCGGTCTCCGTCAGGTCGAAGTCCCGGGCGACCTGACCGATCGTGCGGTCCCCACGTCGGCACAACTCGACGATCTCCGCCTTGAACTCCGGTGTGAACGAGCGGCGAGGGCGTGGCTTCTTCTTCCCCCATGCTCTCCATGGTGGACATCCTTCCGGGGGCCTCAACCCCTGATCCCGGATGTCCGCCAAAGCGAAGCAAGCCCAGGCCGCGTGTGTCGTCGGCGCGGTCCGCATCGCGCCGCATGGTGGTCGCGTCCGCGCCGCGCCCCCGCCGTGCGATGCCAAGACACGCGACGGCCTCCCCCGACCATCGGCCGAACAAATGGCGCGAGGGCGCAATCCCCGCCGGCGGCGATCACCGCTGACAGGTGGAGGCCGAGTCGGGTGACAGAAGTCTGAAAGATGATGACAGCACACTGCTCTCAGCAATCGTCGACGTTTCAGAAGCCGCACCACGGCGGCGTGGCCTGCCACGCCGCCATGGCAATGGTGTCCGCCCTCTTGTCGTCCCCACCCCGGCCGCTTGCTGGGGTGTTGCCGGGGCGGCCGGATGTCCGGTGGAGAACGGGGGGAAGTGTGGGTGTGAGACGAACGAGCTTACGTACGTGCGCGGTTGCCGCTTCGGCAGCGGTCTTGGCGGTGTTGCTGCCGGCTCAGGCGACGGCGGCCGCTGGACCGGGTGACAAGGGTCCGGCACCGTCGTTACGTCAGCCGAAGGCGGTGCCCGTCGAGGCCGTGAGACAGGGCAGGTCGAAGAAGCCGGACGACGCGGCAGCACACCCCTGGGAGCCGTCCAAGGGCACTTGGCCGAAGGCAGGGTCTGCCAAGGTCGCTCTCCGCACCGGGGCCGCGCAGGCGCTCCAGGCCGGCGACCTGCCGGTACGCGTCGCTCCCGCGGGGGGTGCGGCCCGGGACATCGGTGCCGGTGAGGGGGCGGTGCTCGAAGTGTCCGTCGCGGACCGGGTGACGGCCCGCGAGGCGGGTGCCGACGGCGCCCTGGTCTCCATCAGGCGGACCGACAAGGCCACGATCAAGCAGCCGTTGAAGGTGACGGTGGACTACTCCGCCTACCGAACCGCCTTCGGCGGTGACTTCGCCGGCCGACTGCGGCTTGTGGAGCTGCCTGAGTGCGGGTGGAGCACGCCCGCGGCCAAGCGCTGTGGGGTGGGCAAACCCCTGGAGACCCGCAACGACACGAAGGCCGGAACGCTGACGGCGACGCTGACACCGTCCGCGGCGATGGCGGCGAGCGGCGCCGAGGGGCTCTCACCGGCCCGTGCGACCGTGCTGGCCGTGACAGCCGAGGCGGAAGGCTCGTCGGGCACCTACAAGGCGACCACCCTGCAGCCGTCGGGCACGTGGAGCGCCGGGAACTCCACCGGCGCCTTCTCCTGGCAGCATCCCATCACGGTGCCGGCGGTGCCGGGCGGGTTGCAGCCGGGCGTCTCACTCGGCTACTCCTCGCAGGCTGTGGACGGCCGCACAGCGGCATCGAACAACCAGCCGAGCTGGATCGGGGACGGCTGGGACTGGCAGCCGGGATACATCGAGCGCCGCTACACGTCCTGCAACGACGACAAGGACAAGCCCGTGGCGACGAACACCGCCAAGGTGGGCGACATGTGCTGGTACTCCGACAACGCCGTGCTGTCGCTGAACGGCAAGTCCACCGAACTGGTGCACGAGTCGGGCAAGGGCTGGCGTCCCGCGGACGACTCGGGCGAGAAGGTGGAGAAGCTCACCGGCGCCTCCAACGGCGACGAGGGCACGGCCGGAGTGGACGGCGTGGGTGAGCACTGGAAGATCACCACGACCGACGGCACGCAGTACTTCTTCGGTCTGAACAGGCTGCCCGGCTGGTCGGACCACGGCACCGCGGCGGACGATCCCGTGACCAACTCGGCTTGGACCGTGCCGGTGTTCGGCAACCAGTCCGGAGAGCCGTGCCACGAGGCATCCTTCGCCTCCGCCTGGTGCCAGCAGGCATGGCGCTGGCAACTGGACTACGTGGTGGACCCCCGTGGCAACGCCATGGCGTACTACTGGAACAAGGAGACCAACCACTACGGCCGCAACGTGGACGAGTACACGGGCGCCTCGACCAGTACCCCGTACATACGCGGCGGTCACCTCGACCACATCGACTACGGACTGCGCTCCAACGCCGTCTACACCGGCAAGGCGATGGGCCAGGTCCACTTCACGGTCGCCGAGCGCTGCCTGACCGCGTGCTCGGCCTTCGACGAGGCGCACGCCGCGAACTGGCCGGACACCCCCCAGGACCTCGAGTGCAAGTCCGGAACCGAGTGCAACGACAGGTACGCACCGAGCTTCTGGACCCGCAAGCGTCTGACGGAGATCACCACGAAGGTGCTGACCGCAGGTACGTACAAGGACGTGGACTCCTGGACACTGGCCCAGGACTTCCCTGCTGCGGGGGACGGTATATCCACCCCCATGTGGCTGCGCTCGATCACCCGCACGGGAAGGACGGGCGGTACGGCGGCCATGCCGCCGGTGACGTTCGCCGGCGAGCAGATGGCCAACCGCGTGGACAGGACGGGGGACGGCCTGGCTCCGTTCATCCGGCTGCGCCTGAACCAGATCATCACCGAGACCGGCGGTGGCATCGGCGTCAACTACAGCCCGCCGGGCTGCAC
This sequence comes from Streptomyces abyssomicinicus, assembly GCF_008974245.1. Classification (GTDB taxonomy): domain Bacteria; phylum Actinomycetota; class Actinomycetes; order Streptomycetales; family Streptomycetaceae; genus Streptomyces; species Streptomyces abyssomicinicus. Next base: position 149,234 of record NZ_BBZI01000014.1, read on the forward strand.
CTCCACCACCCTGCCGCCCACCGACGCCGCCAACGGCACACGGTGCTACCCGGTCAAGTGGGCAGCGGAGGGGTCGGCCGCGAAGACGGACTGGTTCAACTCCTACGTCGTCACCGAGGTCGTCGAGGACGACAACCTCGCGGACACCCCGCACGTCTCCACGAAGTACTCCTACCTCGGGGACGCCGAGTGGGCCAGGAGCACGGACGAGTTCACCAGGCCGGCCGACCGCACCTACTCGATCGCCCGCGGTTACGGGCGGGTGCAGACGCGAAAGGGTGCCGGTACGGATCCGACCACGCTCGCCGAGACACGCTACTTCCGCGGCATGGACGGCGCGGCTGTGACCGACTCGGCCGGAGTGTCGGTGACGGACCGCGAGCAGTTCGCCGGGATGCCGCGCGAGCAGGCCACCTACAACGGGGACACCGGTGCGCTGGTGTCGGCCACCTCCTACACGCCGTGGCGCTCGGCCGCGACCGCGACCGAGGTGCGTAAGACCGCCTGGGACGAGGCTCTGCCGGACCTGGTGGCCCACGGGACCGGCACCCAGAAGGAGCAGACACGCACCACGGTGACGGGCGGGGTGCGGAAGACCTCGCTCACCCGTACCTTCGACAGCCACGGCATGGTGGCCACAGTCTCCGAGACGGGGGACGAGGCCAGGAGCGGCGACGAGAAGTGCACCACCACCACGTACAACCGCAACGAGACCGCCTGGCTCCTCAACACCGTGGCCCGGGTCGAGACGGTGGCGGTCACATGCGGGTCCACGGTCAGCCGGCCCGGCGACGTGGTGAGTGACACCCGCACCTACCACGACGGCGCCACCAGCCTGACGACTCCTCCGTCCAAGGGACTTGTCACCAGGACGGAGCGGATCAAGGGTGCCGGCACCGGTTACGACACCGTCAGCACCACCGCCTTGGGCGACTACGACATCTACGGCCGTGCCCTCAAGGTCACCGACGTCCACGGCAAGGTCACCAGCACCGCCTACAAGCCCGCGGCCGGTGAAGTGCCGACCGAGGTCGAGGTGATCAACCCGCTCGGCCACCGGAGCACGAGTGTGCTCGAGCCGTGGCGCGGTCAGCCGACCAGTGTCACCGACGCCAACGGCCGGGTGACCACCAGCCGTTACGACCCGCTGGGCCGACTGGTGAAGGTGTGGACCCCGGCGCACACGGAGGCCGCCTACCCGGACAGGCCCAGCTACAGCTTCTCCTACGAAGTGCGCCGCGACGCACCGGTGGTCGTCAGGTCCGAGGAGCTGAACCACGCGGACGCCTACCGGTCGTCATACGTCTTCTACGACGGCCTGCTGCGGCAGGTGGAGGCCCAGGAGCCGTCCCCCGACGACTCCGGCCGATTGGTCAACCGCACCCTGTACGACTCACGTGGTCTGGCCTGGCACAACTCCGGCAGCTTCTACGCCACCGGTGCGGCCGAGGGCGTCATGGTGACGGGCCAGGAGCTCAACTACCCGTCCGCCGCCGAATCCGTCTTCGACCGCGCGGGGCGGGTCACCGCTGTGATCTCAAGGAAGTACGGGGACGAGACCAGGCGGACCACCACCGCCTACACAGGGGACTCCACCACGGTGGTCCCGCCGGCGGGCGCCCCCGCCACCAGGACCGTCAATGACGCACTCGGGCGGACCGTACGGGTCGACGAGTACACCGACGCCGGGCGTACCACCACCCAGTCCACCTCCTTCGGCTACGATCGGCGCGGCCACCTGGCCAGGGTCGAGGACGCGTCCGGCGCGGTCTGGACCTACGAGTACGACGTTCGTGGCCGCAAGGTACGTTCCGTGGACCCGGACAAGGGCGCCTCGGTCAGCGTCCACGACGCCGGGGATCGGGTGACCGACGTCACCGACTCGCGTGACATCACCCTGCACACCGACTACGACGCACTGGGGCGCAGGACCGCACTGAAGCAGGGCACGAAGCTGCTCGCGAAGTGGGAGTACGACACCGCGACCGGTGGCCTCGGCCGGCTGGGCACGGCCACCCGGTACGACGGGTCGGACGCGTACACCACCAAGGTCACCGCGTACTCGACGCTGTACAAGCCGTCGGTGACCGAGGTGACGATCCCGGCCACAACGGCGAACGGCGCCCTGGCCGGAACGTACAAGTGGACCACCTCGTACTTCCGGACGGGCGAGGTGAGGTGGACCAAGCACCCGGGAATCGGTGGCCTGCCGGCCGACGAGCGGGTCGAGAACGCCTACAATCCGGCCGGTCTGCCGGAAACTCTGTACGCCGGCGCCGAGGCCGCCGACGCACTGGTCAGCAGCACGACCTACGACCACTACGGACGCGACATCCGTGTGGAGCAAGGCGAGTTCGCCAGTCCGCTGATCACCACCAACACCTACGACGAGCACACCGGCCGGCTGACGCAGACCACCACCGACCGCAGCATCGCGCCCCAACGCGTGATCGACACCGGGTACAGCTACGACCTGGCGGGCAACATCACCAAGGTCGTCACCGGGACCGGGCAGGACACCACCCGGCAGGTGGACACGCAGTGCTTCACGACCGACGCACTGCGCCGCATCACCCAGGCATGGACCGCCACGGACAACTGCGCCAAGGCGCCGAGCACTTCGAACGTCGGCGGGCCCGACGCCTACTGGACGTCCTACACCTACGACGCGATCGGCAACCGCAGGACGGAGACCCAGCACGCCACCGGGGCCGCAAGCGGCGACACCACCCGCACCTACGCCGCACCGCCCACCGGCACGCACGAGCTGCCTTCGGTGACCACCACCGGACCGGCCGGCACCACGACCGAGAGGTACGAGTACGACGACGCCGGCAACACCACGGCACGCGCGCGCTCGGCCGGCAGCCAGGACCTGACCTGGGACGCCGAGGGCCACCTGGCCACGACGACCGAAGGCGCCAAGGCGACCAGCTACCTCTACGACACCAACGGGCAACGGCTGATCCGCCGGGACAGCACCGGTACGACCCTCTACCTGCCGGACGGTACCGAGGCGACGCTGAAGAACGGCACGGTGACCGGCACCCGCTACTACGCCTTCGCCGGTCGTACGGTCGCGGTGCGCACCGCGGGAAAGATCACCTTCCTGCTCGCCGACCACCACAACACCGCCACCACCCAGATCAACGCCACCACCCAGGCGGTCACACACCGCCGCAGCCACATCTTCGGAGCCCCCCGCGGCACTTCCCCGACGTCCTGGAGAGGGGACAAGGGCTTCCTGGGCGGCACCAACGACGGGGACACCGGTCTGGTCCACATCGGAGCGCGCGAGTACGACCCCACCACCGGACGCTTCATCAGCGTCGACCCGTTGCTGGAGCTCGACAAACCGCAGTCGATCAACGGCTACACCTACGGCATGCAGAACCCCCTTGCCTTCAGCGACCCGACAGGCATGGGAGTTGCCGAGTGCATGTCCGGAGTGATCACCGGCTGCTCCAACGGCATCCCGGACAAGGATTCCGAGTACCACCCGGAGCGTGAGCGCCCGGCTTCGTCGCCGAGTGACGTACCAGGCATGGAAGACACCAAGAACAAGGTCGGCTCGGCCATGCGGGATCCGGACGTGACCAAGCTGCTGAAGAAGGTCGCGTGGGACATGCTGTCGGGGAGAAATACGGCGAATGCCGAGACGCTCTACCACAAGATGGTCGACTTGACCGGCGTGTCCACCGTGGGTGTCTGCCTCTCCGCAGGTGTGTCGGCCGGCCCCGTGGGGGGCGGTGCCAGCGTGTGCACGAACATGACGCTGACTGCGGACAGGAAGATCAAGTTCTACACGGAGGAGACCGTCAGTGTGAAGACGGGCGCTCATGTCGGGTCCGAAGCAGCAGTGACTCTTCTGGTCAGCAATGCCGACGACCCGAAACAGTTGAAGGGCCTGAGCTTCGAAGCGGAGGGGACCGCCTCTCTCAACGGAGTGGGACTGACCGCGAGCGCCGGCTATATGCACGACAAGAGGAACAGTAGGGGCAACCCGGTGTTCACGGCCCAGGCGGGATTCCACCCGGGTGCCAAGTTGGGATTCTCCATCGCCGCCAACTGGTCCCTCAAGGGGGGAACGTTGGCGAACGCTGCCAAGAATGCCGGAGGATTCCTTTCCGACAAGGTGAACGGCGCCTTCGGCGCGCTGGTCGACTTCGGTAAGTACCCCAGGTGACAGGGTGGCCGGTCCGGAGACCCGGTTCCTGGTCACTCCGGTAATCCTCCTGACCGGAATCACGGCCCTGTGCATTTCCACGGAATGATCGACCGGCTGTTCAACAGAGCCCACGGAGTGCTTCCCCGGCGAGCGGAACGGCTCATGCACCACGTCAGGGGTGTGCTGTGGATCGCTGCAGCCGCACACCGGTGGCGCCGGTCCTGCCGGCGCCGGCCACCGGGCCGGTCCCGAAAGCAGGAACCTCTCATCTTCATTCGAGAAAGTCCCGCACCGGTGCTGTGCACGCGCCTGGCTCCGGTCGTTACCTGAGAACACGAGGAGTAGGGAATGTACTGGAAATACAGAAGACCTCTCGGGCGACACGGACTGATCCCTCGGGGGATGACGGCTCTGCTGTCGGCGAGTCTCATGCTCGCGGGTGCGGCCATGCCGGTGCCCGCGGCCGAGTCGTCCGTTTCCACGGCTCCGAGCGGTTCCGTGGAGGACGGGTCGCTGTCGGAGGAGGACGCCGCGCTGCAGCAGGCGCAGGCCGCCGGGCAGCCGGTGGAGGTCGTCGTCGCCCGCACGGAGGTGTCCGATGTGTGGGCGAACCCGGACGGGTCCTTCTCCACCAGGCGCTACGGCGCCCCGGTGCGGGTCATGCGCGGTGGCGCCTGGGTGGCGACCGATCCGACGCTGCAGTTCGCCGCCGACGGCACCGTGGTACCCAAGGCCGCTGCGGTGGATGTCACCTTCTCGGGCGGCGGCACGGGGCCGCTGTTGTCCGGGATCAAGGACGGCCGGACGTTGTCGCTGAGCTGGCCGTCCGCGTTGCCGAAGCCCACGCTCCAGGGCAACGTGGCCATGTACAGCGAGATCCTGCCGGGGGTGGACCTGCAGCTGAAGGCCGAGATCGAGGGCTTCTCCCAGCTCATCGTGGTCAAGAACGCGCAGGCCGCGGCGAATCCGGCTCTGGCCACACTGAAGTATCGGATGAGCACGGTGGGCCTGAACGTGTCGGTGGACGCCGCCACGAAGACGGTGGAGGCCACCGATCCGGCCGGGCAGAACGTGTTCACCAGTCCTTCGCCGCTGATGTGGGACTCCTCCACCACCTCGGCGGTGGGCGCGGCGGTACGGTCGCAGGCGCTGGCCGAGGACGCCGGGCCGGGGGACGTCTTCGAGCCCGCGCCGGGGGCCCAGGACGCCGAGATGGCGACCGCGGTCAACGGCAGCACGCTGGAGATCACCCCTGACCAGGAGCTCCTCACCGGTGCCGACACGGCCTACCCCGTGTACATCGATCCGTCCTGGGCCTGGGGCGAGCGGGATCACTGGACGCGGGTGTACAAGAAGTACCCGGACAACTCGTACTGGGACTCCAACGAGGTCGCCCGGGTGGGCTACGAGAACGAGACCAACGGTCTGTCCCGGTCCTTCTTCCAGTTCGACATCGGTGAGATCAAGGGCGCGAAGGTCAAGTCGTCAACGTTCCGGATCAGGAACGTGTGGTCCTGGTCGTGCCAGGACCGGCCCGTCGAGGTCTGGCACACCGGGAAGATCACCAAGCGGACCACGTGGAACCAGCAGCCGGCCAAGCACAGCCGGCTCGCCACGGTCGACGACGCCAAGGGCTGGCGAGGCAGCGACGACTGCCCGGCCGGGGCCCTCGAGTTCGACGTGACCTCCAAGCTGGCCGACGCGGCCGGCAAGAAGTGGAACAGCATCACGCTGGGCATGTACGCCTCGAACGAGGGCGACACCTTCGGGTGGAAGAAGTTCGACCCGAAGACCGCGGTGCTGGAGACCAAGTACAACAACCCGCCCAGGACCCCCTACGGCCTGGGCACCAACCCCAAGACCTCCTGCTCCGCCGGCGGCACCATCGGCAACACCACCGTCAGCGTGCACGCCACCCTCGACGACCTCGACGCGGGAAACCTGACCGCCGAGTTCCAGGTCTTCAAGTCCGGCTCGGCCACCCCGGTGGTCAGCGAGACCATGTCCACCCTCAAGCGCCGGGCCGTCACCCTGCTGCTGCCCGCGGCGGACACCCCCAGTGGCTCCTACACGTGGAAGGTGCGTGCCAAGGACCACGACAACGCCTATTCCGCCTGGTCCCAGACCTGCAAGTTCACCATCGACCGCACCCGGCCCAGCAACCCGCCGAAGATCGGTTCCCCCCAGTTCCCGGACGGCTCCGCCGGGTGGCCGACCATCACGGGCAAGGCCCGTACCCCGGGCACCTTCACCCTCACGCCCAACGGCGTCACGGACGTGGTGTCCTACCGGTGGTGGACCGACTTCGACCCGGACGTGAACAGCGTCGATGTCGCGAAGGGAGGCAGTGCCTCCGTCACCTTCTCGCCCCCGGGCTTCGGGCCGCACCGGTTGTTCGCCTACACCGTGGACAGCGCCGGCAACCGCTCGGACACCGCGACGTACCTGTTCTACGCCACACGCTCCCGCGACCGCGACGCACCCGGTGACCTCAACGGGGACACCCACAAGGACATCTGGGCCGTCGACTCCAACGGCACCCTGCTGACCTACGCGGGCCAGGGCACCGGCAAGTTCTCCGCCGCAACCAATGGCGGCCAGTCCTTCGACGCCGTCGGAATCACTTACCGCACCGACTGGGGCCAGGACGGCTACACCGACCTGATCACCCTGGAGGACGACACCACCACCGGTGGCAAGCGTCTGTGGTCCTACCCCAACAACGGCACCGGCATCGCCACCACCAACTACAACGAGGGCCGCCAGGAGCTGCACCTGGACTGCCCCTTCCCGACCCCTCCCAGCGACGAGGACCCCGAGGGCTGCGAGGCGGGGTACAACCACTGGCACGACGCCTCGCAGGTTGTCGCCCCCGGGGACATCAACGGGGACTCCATCCCCGACCTGCTGGTCAAGCAGGGCAACAAGCTGTGGGCCTACTACGGTCACTACAACAAGCGACTGGACGCCTTCGGGCCGCCCACCCTGGTCGGCGGCACCGACTGGGACAAGTTCACCGTCGTCGCCCCCGGCGACACCAACGGCGACACCGTCCCTGACATCTGGCTCCGCGACGACGCCACCGGTGACATCTGGCGTTCCTACGGCACCAAGGACCCCAGCGGCAAGCTCGACCTCGCCACCTGGGGCACCACCGGACGGGTCAAGCTCCGTGGCGGTCTCAGCAAGGCGTCCGTTCCCGACATCGGATCCGTCGGAGACCTCAACGGAGACGACCTCGCCGACCTGTGGATCCGCAAGACCGACAACAGCATGCACCTCGTTCCCGGACTGAGTGACGGCACCCTGGGCTCCGCGGTCCTGATCGACGGCGCCAACGGCGGCGTGCGGATCCCCTCCGGCACCACGATCACCCCCGGCCAGACCTACAGTTCCGCCTCCGTCACCCTGGAACTCAACAGCGGCAAGCTGCTGGTCAAGGCCAACGCCACCGGCAAGCAGCTGTGGTCGACCAACACCACCGACGGCACCAAGGCCGTCATGCAGAGCAACGGCAACCTGGTGCTCTACAAGGCCGACGACTCGACCGTCGCCTGGCAGTCGAAGACCAGCGCCGCGAACGGTTACGCCCTCCTCCAGGACCGCGGCAACCTGGTGATCCACAACGCCAAGGGGCATGCCCTGTGGTCGTCGGGCACCCATGTCCGCAAGGACTTCAACGGTGACGGCCGCAGCGACATCGCCAGCTGGTACGCCTACACCGACGGCCACGACCGGGTGCACAACTGGTACACCAACTCCGACGGCACCTTCCAGTTGCCGGCCCTGGCCTACCAGGGCGCGGTGGACAGCTGGGTCCCCGAACACATGAAGCGGATGGCCGGCGACTTCAACGGTGACGGCCGCGGCGACATCGCCGTGGTCTACGGCTACGCCACCGGGGCCGTGGCCATGTTCACCTGGCTGGCGAAGGCCGACGGCACGTTCAGCGGGGCGGTCAAGTCCTGGCAGGTCGAACCCGGCCGCTGGACCTTCTCCCGAATGTACGACCAGGTCGGTGACTACAACGGCGACGGCCGCGACGACGTCTCCATCTGGTACGACTACGCGGACGGCAGCGACAAGATCTTCACCTTCACCGCCGGAGTCGACGGGCGCTTCAACGCCCCCTTCTCCTCCTGGTACCGCGACAGCGGCTACACCCGCAGCCGCATGAAGACCACCAGCGGCGATTTCAACGGCGACGGCCGCGACGACCTCGCCGCCTTCTACAGCTTCGCCGACGGCAGGGTCAGCCTCATCACCTTCCCCAGCAAGCCGGACGGCGGCTTCGACAACACGGTCGTCCACGGCTGGGAGAGCGACACCTGGGGCAGCTTCGACCGCACCTTCGTCAACAACGGTGACTTCAACGGCGACGGCCGCGACGACATCGTCCTGTGGTACGACTACGTCGACGGTTCCGACGCGGCCATCACCTTCACCACCGACGCCACCAACGCCTTCGGCAACCGGACGGTCGCATGGTCCACCACCGCCGACGCCTTCACCCGCACCAGCATGCAGGTGGTCACCGGCGACTACAACGGCGACGGGCGTGACGACCTCGGAGCTCTCTACGGAAGGACCGACGGAAGTGTCAAGACCTACACATGGACCGCCAAGACCGACGGCCACCTGAACGCACCCGTCGGCAGCGCGGAGAAAACCACCGGCTGGAACTACGAGAACATGAGCCTCCTCGAACGGTAGGTGCCGCCGCCAGCACCCGCAGGGGCCAACGTCCGTGGGCGTGGCCCCTGCCCTGCCGACGAAGCCGCACGCGGTCGAGGTGACCCTCCCCTCGTTGCGTAGAGACCTGTCTGCAAGGGAAGTTGGGGCTCGTGGCGCAGGAGAGGCAGCAGTACGACCCGGACGTGCGTGAGGGGGCGGTACGGCTCGTGACCGAGTCGGGGCGTCCGGTCCCGCAGGTCGCCGAGGAGATGAACATCAAGCCGGCGACGCTCGCGTCGTGGGTGTCGCGTGCCCGCCGCAGGGCGAGGGCTGCCACGGTCTCCAGGGACGATGAACTCGCTCGGCTGCGGGCGGAGAACACCCAGCTCAAGCCCGAGGTCAAGGAGATCGCCGGATTCCACCGCGCAGGCGGAAGTCGCCGACCCGGCAGGGCAAGCGCCAGGCCGCCCCTGATCTGGTGCATCGTGGCTTCGACGCGGTCGCGCCGAACGTGTTGTGGTGGGGCGGCATGACCGAGATCGTCACCGGCGAGGGAAAGCTCGATCTCGCCTCGGTCCACGACGCGTTCTCCCGGCGGGCTCTCGGCTACGCGATGGGCGAGCACCGCGATGCCGAGCTGGGTGCCGGCCGCGCTGAAGATGGCGCCGGCCACCCGCGGCGGCCGGGTCGAGCCGGGAGAGGGCCCACTCCAGGGCGGGGCGGTTGATCCGGGGGTGAACGACCTCGACCAGAGTGGCCGCGGAGGTGATGACCCGGAGATCGTCGGCGCGGGCGAGGGCGAGCCAGGCAGTGACCGTGCGGTCGCTCAGGACGGCCTTCGCCAGCCCTTCGCTGTCCAGGACGAGAGTGCCGCCCGGTACCGCCGGGGAGGTACGGGTCACGCGGCGTCCGTCCGGCCCGGGCCCTGCTGCTGCCGGGCCCGGTGGAGCTCGTCGCGCAGGGCCTGGATCTCCTCGTCGGTGACGGGGCCGTGTTCCGCCTCCGCGACGGCGATGAGCTCGTTGAGATTGTCGCGCTCAACCTGACGGGCGACCGCTGCGGTCGCGGGCGGCCTCGGCGATGTCCCGTGGCATGGTGATGGAGTACTTGCCGGTAGCTTCACTCATGCCACCTGTCCTGCCGCTGGTGCTTCTCCTGGTTTCGATGTCGTTCGGTTGGGCGATCAAGCAAGCCTCTGGGAGCTCTGGGCGCCCTCGCCGTCCGGGCGGCTGGCACATCATCTGCCTGCCGCCCTGGCGATCCGTGACGCTCATTTGACGCTGATCGTGCGTACCGGGCGTGATCTTTGGACGTGCACCGGCCCTGACCTGTATGTCTTTGCGACTCGCCGAAATTCGACCTCTTCTCGATGACCCACCACATGGCGTGCGTGGCGATCCTGGAGCCCGCGGCTCCGGTCGGCTCTCGGCGTGCTGTGCCGTGTCCGGCCGGGGGGCCGGTCCACGCCGGCTCCCCCGGCCGTCGTCATGTCCCCTCGGCGGTGAGCCGGCTGACGACCCGGATCACCTGGCGTCGGGTGGCCAGGCGTCGGGTGAGGGCGGCGGCCACCCGGTTCATGCGTCCCGCGATGACGCTGGGGGGCGGGTTCCTGCGGTCCAGGGCGGTGAGCGCGGTGCGGACGACGTCGGCGGGCGAGGCGAGCTTGCTCCCTCCGGCGGCCCGCATGGTGCCGACGACGTCGAAGAACTCGGTCCGGGTGGCGCCGGGGGACAGGGCGAGCACCCGCAGCCCGGTGCCGCGGGACTCCTCCCACAGGGCCTCGGTGAGGCTCAGCACGAACGCCTTGGTCGCTCCGTAGAGCGCCATGCGGGGGTTGGGCTGATAGGCGGCCATGCTCGCCACGTTGACCAGCACTCCGCGCCCTTCCTCGCGCAGTTGCTCGATGAACGCGCGGCTGATGTCGGCCACGGCCGTCACGTCCACGGCGATCTCCCGGCGCAACCGCTCCGGATGCGCTTGGTGGAACGGGCCGAAGGTGGCGAACCCGGCGTTGTTGATCACGCTGGTGACGCGCAGGCCGAGCCGCTCCACCCGTGCGGCCAGCGCCTGTCCGGGGGTGTCCGTGGCCAGGTCCATCTCCATGACGTGGACCTGGACGCTGTGGTGAGCGCGCAGTTCGGCGGCCAGCTCCTCCAGGCGTTCCCTGCGCCGGGCGACCAGTACCAGATCGGAGCCGCGGGCGGCGAGCCGGCGGGCGAACTCGGCACCGAGACCGGCGCTGGCACCGGTGATCAGTGTGGTCTGTCCGTGATAGTCGACGGCTGTCATGGTGACCCTTCTTTCAGTCGCTGCCTAGTTGGCAGTTAATGCCAAGTAGGCGGCTCCTGTCCAGAGGCGATAGCCTGATGTTCATGACGACTCTGTGGGATCGCTCGCGACAGGTGGCCGCCCAGGCGATCCTGGACACGGCGGTCCGCCTGTTCGCCGAGCAGGGTTACGAGCAGACGACGATCGCGCAGATCGCCCGGGAGGCGGGGATCTCGCAGCGCTCCCTGTTCCGCTACTTCGGCACCAAGGAGGACCTGGTCTGCGGGGATCAGGATGCCCTGGGCGAGCTGCTGAAGCGGACGGTCGAGCGGCAGCCTGCCGAGATGTCCGCCTGGGACGCCCTGCGCGCCGGCTTCGAGGTCCTCCTGACGGCCAACCACACCGCTGAGCGGGCGCTGGAACTCTCCCGTCTCATCTTCGACACTCCCTCGCTGCACGCCCGCTACATCGAGAAGCGTCTGCGCTGGCAGGCCGCACTCATCCCGGTCGTCCAGGTGCGGCTGGGTGCCGCCACCGGCTTGGCACCCGACCCGCGCGCCAAGGCGATCATCGCGACGGTCTTCGCCTGCGCGGACACGGCGACCGAGCTGTGGGTCGGACACGACGGACGGCTCGACCTGGCCGACCTCTACGACCAGTGCCTCGCGGCGGTGCGGGACTCCGGCTGAGGCGGCGTGCGGGCAGGCGCGGCGGGGGCGTCTTCCTGTAGGAGCGCACGGTGCGACCGTTCGTTCCGGGGTGCCCTCGGGTCTTCGCCGCGTGCGGCAGGGCGGGGACGCCCGGTCACCTGCCTGCGGTTCTCGGCGGCCGGGCGGACCGGCCGGCGGGGAGATGCTGACGCGGAACCCTCAGGCCGCGCCCGCCCGGCGGTCCTCCCGTGAGTCCGGGCCGGCTTCGTGGGCGGGGCGGGACTTGCGGGCGGGGCGGGGTTCCTCGCGGAGCTCCTCCAGCAGCGTGGTGATCGCGTCCATGATCCGCAGCCCGGCCTCCTCGAGGACCGGTGCCGTGATCTCCCTCCCTCGCAGGTCGGAGAGGTCCACGGGCGGGCCGGCCATCACCCGCAGCACGGTCCGCCGGTACCAGGGCCGGGAGCGGCGCACCACGCTGCCGGCCGCGGGGATGAGCTCGTGCGCGTTCCACTGGGCGACCGGGATCACCGGTGCCCCCGTCTCCAGTGCCAGCCGGGCCACGCCCGTCTTGGCCCGGGACGGCCACAGTTCGGGGTCGTCGGTGAAGGTGCCCTCCGGGTAGACGGCCACGCAGCAGCCCCGGGCCAGCGCCTCCTTGGCGTCCACCAGCGCGTCCGAGGCGCGGGAGGTGCGCCGGTGCACGGGTATGTGGCCCATGCTGCGCAGCGCCGCCCCCAGTACGGGTACCGAGAACAGTGGCGCCTTGCCCAGGAACCGGGCGGGACGGCCGCTGTGGTACTGGAACAGGCCGTAGGAGAACGGGTCCGCGTACGAGGTGTGGTTGACCGCCGTGAGGTAGCCGCCGGACGCCGGCAGGTGATGGCGGCCCCGCCAGTCGCGCCGTGCGACGGCCCGGACGAGCGTCCCCGCGAGCGCGGCCGTGAACCAGTAGACCGGCCCGGCTCCGTTGCCGGTGCGGGACTCCCCGGCGGATCTTGTCTCCCCTTGCAGCATGGAGCTGTTGTACATGACAGACGGCGGCGCGAACATCCCCTGCTCGCACCGCGGGAACGGTGACCCGCGTCGTCAGAACCATTGACAGACATATATATGTCTCCGTATTTTTCGGCCCGTGGCGCACGCCACAACACGCCTGACGCGCGTCAACGCCGCGCGATCGGAGGGGAGTTGTCATGGCCCGAGGTTCGATCCTGGTCGTCGGTGGAGGTATCGGCGGTCTCGCGGCGGCCATCGCCGTTCAGCAGAAGGGCTTCGACACGACGGTCGTCGAGCTCCACCCGGACGTCCGCTCGTCCGTCCACGGCGTCGGCATCATCCAGCCGATGAACGCCCTGCGGGCGCTCGACATGATCGGCTGTGCCCAGGACTGCATCGCGGCCGGCTACCCGGCCAGGCGCTGGGGCGGCCTCTACTCCACCGACGGCACCTTCATCAAGGAGATGCCGGGCACGCCCGTCCCCGGTGTCGACCTGCCCCCGATGAACGGCCTCACCCGTCCGAAGCTGCACGCGATCCTGACCTCCCACGCCCTCGAGGCGGGCGTGACCCTCCGCTACTCGACGACCTTCACGGAGCTCGAGGACGACGGCGCCGGCGTCGACGTCACCTTCACCGACGGCTCCGCCGGCCGCTTCGACGTCGTCGTCGGTGCCGACGGCGTCCACTCCAGGACCCGGGGCCACGTCGTGGAGGGCGAGGTCGCGCCCTCCTACATCGGGCAGTCGGCCTACCGCGTCAACATTCCCCTGCTGCCGGAGATCGACAGCATCATCCTGCAGGCCGGCCCTGCGGGCATGGCCGGTCTCGTCCCCATCGGCAAGGATCTGGCCTACCTCTTCTACAACGCCCACATGGCGAAGCAGAGCCCCGGCTCGGGAATGGACAGCGCCGGGAAACTGCGCGAGTACCTCGCTCCGTTCGGTGGCCTCATGGGCCGCATCCGCGACGAGTTCGTCACCGACGACCGCGACATCGTGCTGAGGCCCGAGGAGTCCCTGATAGTGGACGCCCCATGGCACAGGAGCCGCGTCGTCCTGATGGGCGATGCCGTCCACGCGATCACGCCGCACCTCGGGCAGGGCGCCGCCCAGGCGATCGAGGACGGCGTCGTGCTGGCCGACTGCCTCGACGGGCATGACGACCCGGAGGCGGCCTTCGCGGAGTACACCGACCGCCGGTTCGAGCGCTGCAAGCTCGTCGTGGACACCTCGCTGGACATCGCGGAGTGGGAGATGGGCCGCAAGCCGGGCTTCGACAACATCGCCGCCACCGACCACGTCCTGGAGGTGATGGCCCAGCCCCTCTGAGCACGCTCTGAGCTGTGCCTCGCCGCGGGGGCGTTCGTTACGATGGGCCGGATGAGCCCTTCCCCGCACCAGCGTGAGCTGGCCGACGTCCTGCGCGAGCTCGGGTGGACCGTCCACCGGCGGACACCCGAGCGGGCGGGCGTCGGCCCCATTCCGACCACCGAGCTGGCGTTGCTCAAGCAGGTGATCGACGCGCCGGGATCCACCGTCGGTGAGCTGGCGCAGGCGCTCGGACTGCGTCAGCCCAATGTGAGCGCGGCGATCCGGGTCCTGGCCGATCGTGGCTACGTGGTCAAGGAGAGCAGCCCCAAGGACCGCCGCATCACGCTGGTCAGGCCCACCGCGCTCGGGTGCTCGGAGCACGAGGCGATCGCGGACAGCTGGGCGGCGCCGATACGGGTGGCCCTGGAGGGGCTGAGCGCGGATCACCGGTCGGCGATCGAGCAGGCCGCGGAGGCGCTGGCGGCTCTGCACGAACGCCTCCGCGTCGTCGAGCAGGGCGAGGCGCAGGGCCCGGCGCAGATCGAGGCGTCGGTCCAGCCGCCGTCGCGCCGCCGGCGTCAGTGCTTCACATAGACCTCCGGGACGTACCACCCGCCGGTCTCGAGCGGTGCGTCCTCGGCCGGCCGGTTCGACACCAGCCGACGCCGCAGGTGCCGGCCGTCCGGGCCGTGCCGCGCATAGTGGTCGAGCAGCAGGTCGTGGCCGAGGTCGTTGTTGAGGTCACGCCAGACGGCGTGGACGTGCTGGCCCGCGGCGACCGCGTTGTCGGCCTCGACGAGCAGGTCACGCGTGGAGATCCGGTAGTAGTGGGCGGTGTTCGCCTCGCGTCCGCCGGCCCAGGCGAAACGGAGGTTGCGCGGGTCGGCCGCCAGCACCTGCTCGCGGTACTGCCGGGCCAGCTCGTCGGGGCCGGTCTCCACGTAGTAGAGGAGAAGGCCGCGTACGGCATCGAGCTGCTCGCCGGTCAGGTCGGCGCCGCTGATGCCCGACGGGTCGGCCTTCACGAAGCGCAGGCGCTCGCGGTCCTCGTCGGTCGTCTCGTAGCCGACGATCCCGAGGTCGACCCAGTCGGGCCATTCCTCGGCCCCCACGTAGGGCACCTGACGGGTGACGAAGTCGGCGGGCGCGACGTCGTGGACGACGGCCTGCTCCTGGGCGTCGGGGGAGAGCGAGTGCAGGATCGACAGAGCCCGGCGCTCGTTCTCGCCGAGCGCGTCCAGCACGCCGGCGCCGACGGGCTGCGCGCCCATCGCGAGCGGCGTGACCGTCAGATAACGCTGCCCGACGATGGTGCAGTTGAGGGACAGGTGGTGGCCGATGACCCGCCAGCCCCATGTGTCCTCGAAGCCGGGCCGCCCCCAGAAGCTGAACCAGTAGCCTTCCGGGTCACGGAAGTTGCCGGCGAGGACGCCGAAGCCGCGCTCGGTCACCTCGAGTTCGCGCAGCATGTTCTCCGTGGCCATCACGGAAAGCGCCTGGCTGTAGCCGCGCATGCCGAGGCCGGCCTTGAGCAGCGAGTGCGCGATGACCTTCTGGTGCCGGTCGAGCGCGTGCAGCGGGATGCCGGCCCGGTCGGGTTTGGGGATGAAGTCCCAGTCGACACGGCCCGGAGCGTCCATGTCGGGCACGATCGCCGCGGCCTTGAGGTCGGGGCGGAGCGAGTCGAGCAGGGCCCAGGTGGCGAAGAGCATCCGCTTGATGGTGACGGGTGCCTCGTAGGTCATGGGGCCGGGCGAGGAGCCTGCGGAATCGGGCAGGTGCGTCATGGTTCCTTCCTCAGTCGCTGAGCACCGCGAGCAGGTCGCAGTGGACGACGGCGCCGCGGTCGAGCCGGGCCGCGATCGCCTGCCGGGCGGGCCGGCAGGCCGGGTCGGGGAACATCGCCAGCCACTCACGGTTGAGTGCCTCGCGGTCGTCGGGATCGGCGAGGTGGAACGTCATCTTGAGGATGTCGTCCGTCGTGCCGCCGAGCTCGGCCATCAGGGTGCGGACATGGGCGAAGACGTGCGCGAACTGCCGGTCGGCATCGGGGGCCATCTCGCCGGTCGCCGGGTCGCGGCCGGTGATGGCGCCGGTCGCGACGAACGGGCCGATCCGGCCGGCGGCGGGGATCGGGTTGACGTGGCCGAACCCGGGGAGGTCGACGCTGGTGCGGGTGCCCATGCGCTCAGCCCTCGGCGACGACGCGGTTCTCGATGTGGCCGAGGCCCTCGATCTCCGCGCGGACTACGTCGCCGACCTTGAGGAACTCGCCCCGCGACGCGCCGATGCCCGCCGGCGTGCCGGTGGCGAGGATGTCGCCCGGCATGAGGGTGAAGACCTGCGAGAGGTAGGCGATCTGCTCGTGGATGTCGTGCACCATGTCGCTGGTCGGCCAGTCCTGGCGGACCTCGCCGTTGACGCTGAGGGTCATCCGCAGGTCGTGCGGGTCGGCGATCTCGTCGTCGGTGGTCAGCCAGGGGCCGATCGGGCCGTGGGTGTCGAAGGACTTGCCGAGGGTGAACGTCGGCGACTTCTTCTGCAGCCAGTCGCGGACCGACACGTCGTTGGTGACGAGGTAGCCGGCGACGACCGAGCGGGCGTCCTCGACGGACACGTGCTTGCAGCGCCGGCCGATCACCACGCCGAGCTCGATCTCGTAGTCGAGGGCGTCGGAGATGCCCGGCTTCACGACGGCGTCGTAGGGGCCGACGATGCAGGAGACCTGCTTGTTGAACCACATCTGGTTCTCCGGCACCGGGATGCCCGCCGCGCGCGCCTCCTCGGCGTGCTCCTTGTAGTTCATGCCGATGCCGAGGTACTTCTGCGGATCGTCGATCGGGGCCTCGAGGACCACGTCGGCCAGCGGGTGCGACGGCCCGTCGGCCGCGAGGATCGCCTGCTTCAGCGAGGGCAGCAGGGGCAGGACCGTCCGCAGCGACGTGCCGCCGACGACGTCGGAGATGTCGGTGACCCGGTCACCGTCGACACGGCCGAGCCGCGTCGGCCCGTCGGTGGTGTGGAAGCGTGCGATCTTCACTGCTGTTCCTCCTGGGCGATCCTGTCGAGGCCGGCCTTCTCCTCGGTGGTGGGGGTCCAGACGTGCTCGCCGTCCGGGGTCATCTGGAAGCTCACGAAGCGCCAGGCGCCGTCCTCGCAGCGCCGCAGCACCTGGATCACCTGGCCGGCGACCGTGCGTTCGGAGCCGTCCGGGCTGCCGAGGCGGTTGGTGAGACGGCCCGTCATGATCGCGACGTCGCCGATCACCCGGATGGTGAGCTCGCCGCGCATGGCGCCCTTGTAGGGCGCCCGGTTCGCGACGTGTTCCAGGAGCTGGGCCTTCGTGTGGGTCAGACCCGGCGCGTGGGTGTGGATCAGCGAGTCGTCGTACAGGTCGCGCAGCGTGTCGAGGTCGATCTCCAGCAGCGCCCGCCGGCGGCGCTCCTCCACCTCGAGGATCGCCGCGCGCGTGGCCTCGTCGGCCAGGACGACCGGGGCGGCGCTCATGCCGTGGCCCCGTACCCGGCGCGGTCGTCGGTGCGGTAGCCCGTCGCCTCGCCGGCCTCGAAGCCGGGGCGGGGCGAGCCGACCAGCGCGTGGTACTTGCTGAAGATCTCGTCGGCCTCCGCGAGCGGGAGCACCTGCTCGATGTCGTCGAAGGGCGCGCCCCCGGTGCGCTCGGCGACCATGCGGCGGATGACCTCGTACCCCTCGCCGCGCATGTTCAGCACGATCCGGTTGACGCCCTCGCGGCGGGCCGCGTCGTACGCGACGAAGGCCGCGTGCGGGTCGTCCGGCGTCTCGGCGAGCTTCTGCACGACGACACGGGCGTCGAGCATCGCCTGGGTGATGCCGTTGCCGCCGCGGGGGTACATCGCGTGGGCGGCGTCGCCGAGCAGGACGACCCGGCCGTCGACCCAGTTGTCCAGCGGGTCGTGGCGGATCAGCGGGAAGAGGTAGACCTCGCGGGCCTCGCGCATCATCCGCCGGACGTCGAGGAAGGGCAGGTCGACGGTGTCGAAGAGCGGGATGACCTCGCTGATGTCGCCGACCTGGTTCCAGTCCTCGATGGTCTCCTCACCGTTGGTCTCGGCGACCCAGTTGACCAGCGTCCTGCCGGTGCCCTCGAAGTCGTCGGCGATGGGGTAGACGATCATCGAGGCGATGTTCGGGTCACCGATGTGCAGGATCGTGTGGCCGTTGCGGAAGGGCTTCATGAGGGTGGTGCCGCGCCACATGGTGATGCCCGAGAAGTGCGGCTCGGCGAGGTCGGGGAACATCTGCCTGCGGATGGCGGACTTGATGCCGTCGGCGGCGACGACCGCGGCGTGACGGGCCTGCCCGGTGCTGCCGTCGGCGTACCGGAGGTGGAGGGTCACGCCGGTGCCGTCCTGCGAATAGCCGGTGACCCCGACGCCGAGGTGGATCGCGTCCGGGCCCAGGCGCTCGAGCGCGGCCTTGTGGAACAGCATCTGGAGCGTGCCGCGGTGCACGAAGCGCTGCTCGTGCAGATAGCCCATGTGCACGCCGCACTTCTCGGCGTAGATCTCCTGGCCGAAGTGGTTGTAGAAGATCGAGTCCTCCGCGTCGACGGAGATCGCGCGGAACTCCCCGAGCAGGCCGAGGTCGTCGATCTCGGCGGTGCCGACGGTCTTGATGTCGACGCCGACACCGAGCGGCTTGAGCTCGGGCACGACCTCGTAGACGGTCGGGCGGAAGCCCTGCTGGTGCATGCGGAGCGCGGTGAGCAGGCCGGCCGGCCCGGCGCCGATGATCGCGATGTCGAGATCTGATGTGGTCATGTCGTCCTCGTCGAGTGCGGGGTGCGGGGTGCGGGGTGCGGGGTGCGGGGTCGGGGGTTGGGGAGAGGGGCGTGGGGCGCCGTCAGGAGGCGGGAGCGGAGAGTTCGGTGAGGAAGCCGGTGGTGGCTGTCCAGGCGCGTCCGGCGCTGAGCGGGTTGTGGGCGAACAGCTCGGGCTGGGGGGAG
Organism: Streptomyces abyssomicinicus; assembly: GCF_008974245.1. Lineage (GTDB taxonomy): Bacteria > Actinomycetota > Actinomycetes > Streptomycetales > Streptomycetaceae > Streptomyces > Streptomyces abyssomicinicus. Next base: position 168,290 of record NZ_BBZI01000014.1, read on the forward strand.
TCGGCGGCCTTCCGGCTGGTGAAGGCGTGGGTGGTGTCGCTGTAGAGGTGGAGCTGGTGGTCGAGCCCGGCGGAGCTCAGGTGGTCCACGAGCCGGCTGCGCAGGGCAGGGGTCGCCATGGGGTCGTCGGCGCCGATCATCAGCAGCACCGAGCCCGAACCCGGGGTGCTCCAGTCCTGGCCGAGCAGGTCGAGCCCGGGGTGCACCGCGGCGACGCCGGCGACCTCGGCCCCGGTGCGGAGGTACTCGAGCGCCGAGGAGCCGCCGAAGCAGTAGCCGAGGAGGACCAGCGGGCGGCCGGAGAACTCCGGCTGCCCGGCGAGCGCCGCGCGGGCGGCGGCGACGCGCCCCAGCCACCGGTCGCGGTTCCCGGTCATGGAGCCGATCAGCGGTCCTATCTCGGCCGGGGAGGCGGGAGCGGCGCGCTCGCCCCACAGGTCGGCCATGAACACGGGGTGTCCGGCCCCGGCGAGCCGCGTCGCGTGGCAGGTCATCTCCTCGCTGATGCCGAAGGCGTCGTGCAGGAGCAGGACCGCGGCGGCGGAGTCGTCGGCCGCCCGGCCCGGCGGGGGCACGACCAGGCCCATCATGCGGGTCCCCTCGTGCCGGTACTCGACGTCCCGGCCGACTTTCCAGGTCACGGTGTTCCGCCTCTCCGCGCATGCCGATGTGGTGCGCACCACAGGGTGCCCGAGAACCGTAAAGGAGATCGTGTACGATTTCAACTGCGATTTGACGTGCTCGAAGGGTTGCGTCGCAGGCGATTGTGTATATCGTTTCGTACACGATCCGATCGGTGATCGACATCACAGCCCGCATCGCGCCAGTTAGTCAGGGAGCGTCAGATCCCATGTCAGACATGTCCTCGGCCGCACAGCCGGCCACCGGCGTGACGCCGTCGCCGGTACCTGCCCCCAGCTCTCCCGTGTCCGTGAAGAGCGGTAAGGGTGCGGTCTGGTTCGCCTCACGTTTCGCGGTCATCGGCGTCTGGATCGTGCTCGCGGCCCTCTTCGCCGTTCTGCGTCCCGACACGTTCCTGACGTCGGGCAGTTTCAAGGTGATCTTCGGCAGTCAGAACCAGGCGGCACTCGTCTTCCTGACCGCCGCGCTGCTCTGCACGATCGTCGTCGGCGAGTTCGTCGACATGTCGGTCGCCTCCAACTTCGGACTCGCGGCCATCATGCTGACGATCCTCAACGTCAACCACGGGTGGAGCGTGGGGGCCGCGGTGCTCGCCTCGCTCGTCCTGTCCACCGTGGTCGGCGCCGTGAACGGCTGGCTGGTGGTCAAGGTGGGCGTCAACACCATCGTCGTGACGCTCGGCATGGGCACCTTCCTGCTGGGGTTGGCGCTGTGGGTCTCCGACCTGATGCCGGTCGGCGGTCTCCCCACGGACTTCAAGGACATCGCGCTCCTGCCGGTCGCCGGCCTCCCGATCAGCTTCTTCTACGGGCTGGTGCTCATGCTCGGGTTCGCCTACGTCCTGCACTTCACGCCGCTGGGCCGCAACATGCGGTTCGTCGGCGAGAGCCGCGAGGTCAGCCGGCTGGCCGGTGTGCGCGTCACGCGGCTGCGGGTGGGCGCCTTCGTCGTCGCGGGCCTCATCGCCGGCGTGGGCGGTGTGCTCTCCGCCGCGGCCACCGGCGGCTTCGACCCCAACGTGTCGCAGAGCTACCTGCTGCCGATCTTCGCGGCGACGTTCCTCGGCACGGCGATCCTGCAGCCGGGACGGTTCAACCCGATCGGCACCCTCATAGCCGTCTTCTTCCTGGCGACCGGCGTGCTCGGGCTCCAGCTCCTGGGAGCCACCTCGTGGATCACGAGTGTCTTCTACGGCGGCGTCCTGGTCGTCGCCGTCACCATCTCGACGGTGCTGCGCAACCGCTCGCGCTGACCACCCGCCGTTCCTCCCCGGAACACTCCTGCCCCGCCCGGCCCTCAGCAGACAACGGAGTTTCGCCATGAGATCCGCACGCCGACCCGCACGCCTCACCCCACGCCGACGCCCCCGCACATGGGCCGCGGCCGCCGGCATCGCCCTCCTCGCCGGCACCCTCACCGCCTGCGGCGGTGACTCCGAAGCCACCGGATCCGCCGACGCCGCCCCGTCCTCCGCGGCCGGCGACGAACTGGCCACCGCGATGAAGCCGCTGGACGCCTACCCCGTCCCGACGGAGAAGCTCGACAAGGTCGACTCCCTGGCCGGCAGGACGATCTTCTACATCCCGATCACCAAGCAGGCCCCGCAGTTCACCACCACCGAGAAGACCCTCACCGCCGCCGCCGAGGCCGCGGGCCTGCGCGTCCAGGTCTGCGACGGCAAGGGCACGCCGACCGACATCGGTGGCTGCATCGGCCAGGCGACGGACGCCGGGGCCGCGGCCGTCATCGCGGACGCCATCCCGTACAAGCTGGCGGGCAACGGCCTCGATGCCGCGCAGAAGGCGGGCATCCCGGTCGTCATCAGCAACCAGGTGCCCGACCCGGCGCACCCGGCCTCCAAGACGCTCACCTGGGTGCCGGTTCCCGGCGGCGAGCAGCAGGTCCGCCTGTTCGACTGGATCACCGCGGACTCCCGGGGCAAGGCCAACATCCTGATCAACCAGAGCTCCGACGGCCCGTCGCCCGCCGCCTACGTCGCCGAAGGCCGGGCCACGCTTGAGAAGAACTGTCCGAACTGCAAGCTGACGGTCAACCAGGTCACGTCCTCCAACTTCGCGCTCATCCCCTCCTCGACCAGTGCCGCGCTGCTCAAGGACCCGGCCATCACCTACGTCGACTCGCAGTTCGAGCAGTACCTGCAGCCCACCCAGGGCGGTGTCCAGCAGGCGTCGCGCACGGACATCAAGGTCGTCACCGGCTCCGTCTCCCTCGGCGGCATGAAGGCCGTCAAGTCCGGCTCGCTGGCGGCCGCCACCGCCCAGGCCGCGGCCTACCAGGGCTGGGTCAACACCGACGCGGCGCTGCGCCTGATCCTCGGTCAGCCGGTGCCGGAGTACACCATCCCCACCCGGCTGTTCACCAAGGACAACATCGGCGACGTCGAGCTGACCGAGGAGGCCGAGCTCTCCGGCGAGTGGTTCGGCCCGGCCGGCTTCTCCGAGGACTTCAAGAAGCTGTGGGGCATCGCGTGAGCGGACACACCGTGCCGGCCCCGGCGGGAGACGCCGCCCTCCCGCCGGGCCCCCGGCTGGCCGTCGAGGCGGTCTCCATGACCTTCGGCAGCGCCACCGTGCTGCGCGACGTCACCATGGACGTGCGTCCCGGAGAGATCCACGCGCTCGTCGGGCAGAACGGGTGCGGCAAGTCCACCCTCGCCAAGATCCTCACCGGCCTCCACCGACCTGACCCCGGCAGCCGCGTCACGGTCGACGGCGTCGAACTGCGCCTCCCGGTCCGGCCCGACGAGTCCCGCGCCGCGGGGGTCGCCGTCGTCCATCAGAGCCTCGGCCTCGTGCCGGACGCCACCGTGCTGGAGAACACCCGGCTCGGCCGGTACAAGGGCTCGCGTTTCTGGCGCCGGATCGACTGGAAGGCCGAGGCCGAGGCGACGGAGGCCGTCTTCGAACGGCTCGGTCCGCGCCGGATCCCCCTCGACGCCAAGGTCGCGGACCTGCACGAGGACGAGAAGGCGGTCGTCGCGATCGCCCGTGCCGTGCAGGACCTCGAGGAAGGCGGCGGCATCGTCATCTTCGACGAGTCGACACGCGCCCTCGGCCGTGAGTCGCTCGAGCGGTTCTTCGGCCTGCTCGACCGCATCGTCGCGACCGGCACCTCCGCCCTGCTCATCACGCACCGCCTGGAGGAGGTCGTCGAGGCGGCCGACCGGGTCACCGTGCTCCGCGACGGCGAGGTCGTCGTGGCCGGCAAGGAGGTGGAGGGCATGACGAAGTCCGAGCTCGCGCACCTCATGCTCGGGCGGGAGGTCGAGGGCCTCGAGCGCCGCACCGCCGAGGCCGCGGAGAGCGAAGCCGCCCCCGTCGTGATCGACGGGCTCACGGGAGGCGGGGTCCGCGAGCTGTCCCTGACCCTCCGCCCCGGGGAGGTCGTCGGTGTCACGGGCCTCAGCGGGTCCGGGCACGACGACGTGCCCTACCTGATCAGCGGTGTGGCCAGGGCCAAGGGCGGCACCGTGACCCTGCCCGCGGGACGCGTCGCGCTCAAGGGCCTGTCGCCGGCGTCCGCGATCGGCAACGGCATCGCGCTCGTCCCGGAGGGCCGCGAGTCGGCGGGCCTCGTCGGCGCGATGACCGTGACGGAGAACATCGCGTTCCCGCAGACCTGCACCGCGAAGGCATCGGCCAAGCTGCGGCCGCTCGGCGGCGGCGCCGAGAAGCAGCGGGCGGCCGACTGGATCGAGCGTCTCGACGTCCGGCCCCCATGGCCGCACGCGGCGCTCGGCACCATGAGCGGGGGCAACCAGCAGAAGGTGCTCCTGGCCAAGTGGCTGGCGACCGACCCGTCGCTGCTGGTGCTCCACGAACCGACCCAGGCCGTCGACGTGGGCGCGCGCAAGACCATCGTCGAGGCGGTCCGCGAGGCCGCCCGCGAGGGCCGCGCCGTGCTCGTCGCCGGTTCCGACGAGAACGAACTCGCGCTGCTGTGCGACCGCGTCCTCGTCTTCGACAACGGTGTGGTCGAGCGGGAGCTCACCGGTGAGCTCACCCCCCACGACATCGTCCAGGCCATCTACACCAACAGCCCGCGCACCAGGCTGCGCGAGCGCACCACGCGAGGAGCGTCATGACCGTCGTCGACATCAACATCCACCACCTGCCCGAGGACCTCTTCACCAACGAGAAGATCCTCAACGGCTTCCTCGACAGCGCCCCCCGCGGCTTCGGGGAGATCGCCAGCGTCATCACCATGGAGGACGGCAAGAAGCAGCTTGTGCTGGAGAAGCCGAAGGGCTACCCCAACCTCAACTACGTCGAGGGCGATTACTCGACCGAGGCCAAGCTGAAGGCGATGGACGAGGCCGGCGTCGACTACGGCGTCATGCGCGTCCCGGTCTGGCAGGAGTGGCTGGGCCTCGAGACGTGCAGGGCGGTCAACGACAACGCCGCCAAGATCGTCGCGGAGTCCGAAGGCCGCCTCTTCTCCACCGCCTGCGTCCCGCCGTGGGGCGGCAAGGAGAACGTGTACGAGCTCGAGCGCTGCCTCGACAACGGCGCCGTGGGCGTCCAACTGGCCTGTCACTACGGCCAGCTCTACCTCGACGACGAGGCCTTCAAGCCCTACCTCAAGGTGCTCAACGACAAGAAGGTCCCGGTCATCGTCCACCACACGCCGCTCCCGGTGGAGTGGAAGTCGGTCATCGACTACCAGAACTTCCGCCGTGAGTACGGCCGCATCATCGACCAGGGCATCGCGGTCGGCCGCGAACTCTTCAGCGGCATGTTCGACGAGTTCCCCGACCTGAAGTTCATCCACACCATGCTCGGCGGCAACTGGTTCGCGGCCACGGCCCTGCTCACCCCGCACGCCCCCAAGGCCGGCGAGGCGATGCAGCGCCTGTCGACGAGCGGTGGCGACAAGATCAAGCAGTACCTCGAGAACAACATCTTCTTCGACCTGACCCACCCCCACTCGTGGGGAAAGATCCAGATCGAGGCGGCCCTGCAGATCAACGGCGCCGACCACTACATGTTCGGCTCCTCGTTCCCCGTCTTCCGCTCCTGGATGAGCCAGGGCGTCGACTTCGTCAAGAACGAGCTCGACATCAGCGACGCCGACCGCGAGGCCGTGCTGTACGGCAACGCCAAGAAGATGTTCGACCTCCCGATCTGACCCGCACCGAGCGGAGCGAGACCATGAGCACCCGACCTGACGAGGACATCGACGGCTTCTTCACCACCGCCCGCACCGCGGGCCGTGACGAGGCGGTCGAGCTCACCGACGAGAGCTACCGCACCTTCCTGCCCGACCTCGACGACCCCAGGCTCGCCCAGGTCCGCGGGATGACCTACGAGGAGTTCGCCCAGGACCGCTACCAGGCGCCCTTCCTGCGCGACCTCCTCGCCCACTGGGACGGTCTCTACCGGGAGCCGTTCGTCGGGATCACCTCCGACGGCACGGTGCGCGAAGGGCTCTACGCCCTGCCGGGCACCGGGCCGTCGGGCCCCGCGCCGTCGCACTCCGCGAGCGAGCCCGCCGAGGCGGCCGGCCGCTTCCTCGCGATGCTCACCCCCGGAGAGCTCGACGCGGTGCGTTACGACGTCGACGCACCGCAGTGGCGGGCGTGGAGCAACCCCGAGTTCATGGTCTACCGGGTGGGACTGAGGATGGAGGTGCTCACCGACGACAAGAGGTCGGCGATCCACGACGTCCTCCGCGCCTCGCTGAGCGCCGAGGGGTACACCCAGGTCTCGGGCGCGATGGAGCTCAACGGCCACCTCGGCGAGCTGGTCGGCCTGCCCACGGTCATGAACCGGCACAGCTACTGGTTCTCCCTCTTCGGCGACCCCGCGGCGGGCGCGCGGGGCGAACCGTGGGGCTGGCAGCTCTTCGGCCACCACGTGGCCGTCAACTTCGTCTCCGTGGGGGGCCGGCACGTCATCGCGCCGGTCTTCCTCGGAGCCGAGCCCGCGCTCGCCGACGCCGAGGACGGCCCCCGCGCGCCGCTGTTCGCGGCGCGTGAGCGGATCGCCCTGGAGCTGGCCGGCTCCCTGACAAAGGCTCAGCGCGCCCGGGCCGTCGTCTTCGGGTCCGTCCTGGACCCGGCGATGCCCAAGGGGCGCCTGCACCCCGCCGACGAGCGGCACGTCGCGGGCGCGTTCCGCGACAACCGGGTGGTCCCGTACGAGGGGATTCCGGCGGGCGAACTCGACGGCCCGCAGCGCGACCTGCTCCGCCGCGTCGTCGCCGACTTCCTGGACCTGCTGGTCGAGGGACAGCGCGCACTCGCGCTGGCGGAGTACGACGCGCACGTCCACGAGACGTGGTTCTCCTGGTACGGCGCGACGGACGGCTCGCAGCCGTTCTACTTCCGCGTGCACAGCCCGGTGCTGATCGCCGAGTTCGACGACCACGCCGGGGTGTGGCTGACCAACAAGCTGCCCGCGCGGTTCCACGTCCACACGACGCTGCGCCACCCCAACGGCAACGACTACGCCAAGGCGCTCATCGCCCGGTGGCGCGAGCGGGGCGAGTGATCCGTGCCCCGTTCAGAACCGACGGTCCGGCAGGGTGGCCTCGTACTGCGTAACCGCCTCGATGGTGTTGATCTCGTGCTGCTTCGCGGCCGCCTCGATCGCCTCGGCCGACGAGCCGGACTCGATCAGCTGAAGGATGCCCTCGTGCTCGGCGATGGCCGCCTGGGCGCGGCCGGGGGCGTACCAGAAGGCCGACCTGCGGACGATCTCGAGCCGGGCCCACTCGTTGTCGACCATGTCGACGAGGCGGCGGTCGGGGCAGCGGCACGCGAGCAGCTGGTGGAACTCGCGGTTGAGCCGGCCGAAGCGGGCCGGGTCGAAGGCGGCGAGCGCCTCCTTCATCTGCCGGTCGAGCGTGTGGGCCGCCGTCAGGTCCGCCTCGGTCAGGTGGGGCGCCGACAGCGCCGTCGCGTAACCGCCGAGGCGCGCCACGATGTGCAGGCCGCGCTGCCAGGCGTCGGTGTCGAACGTCGCCACCAGTGCGCCGACGTTGGGCACGATGTCCACCCAGCCCTCGGCCTGGAGCCGGCGCAGCGACTCGCGCCAGGGCACCGAGCTGATGCCGTGCTCGCGCACCAGCTGGTCGATGACCAGGCGATGCCCGGGGCCGTAGGTGCCGTCCATGATCCGCTCCTTGAGGATCAGGAACGCCTGCTCGGTCTTGCTCGCCATGACACAAATCCAACCACAATTCCCTACACGATGTCGGAGCGAGCTCTCCTTTGAACACCACACCCGACTCCCCCCTGACCCCGGCGCTGCGGGAGAAGCTCTCGTCGGCGCCCGTCGCCGGGCTCTCGGCCCAGCTGCGCCGCAAGGGACTCGAGGGCGTCTTCATCGACGGCGTGCAACCCCTGGTGGCGGGGCAGAAGTTCGTCGGCACGGCCCGCACGCTGCGCTTCGTCCCCTTCCGCGAGGACCTCTTCGCGCGCCACGGCGGCGGCCACAACGCGCAGAAGCGCACCTTCGACGCCGTGGAGGAGGGTGAGGTCCTCGTCATCGAGGCCCGCGGCGAGAAGGGGGCGGCCACGCTCGGCGACGTCCTGGCGATCCGTGCCCACGCACGGGGCGCCGCCGCCGTCGTGACCGACGGCGGCGTGCGCGACACCGAGGCCGTCGCCGCCGTCGGCATCCCCGTCTTCACGGCCGGCCCGCACCCCGCCGTACTCGGCCGCAAGCACATCCCCTGGGACGCCGGCCTCACCATCGCGTGCGGCGGAGCCACCGTGCAGCCCGGCGACATCCTCGTCGGCGACGCCGACGGCGTCATCGTGATCCCGCCCGGGATCGCGGAGGAGATCGCCGACGCCGCGATCGCCCAGGAGGAGGAGGACGGCTGGATCGCCCGGCAGGTCGCCGCCGGACACCCCGTCCAGGGCCTCTTCCCGATGAACGCCGAGTGGCGGGCGAGGTACGAGGCCGACCGCGCCGCCCGGTCGGACACCGTGCGGGCCGCCCCGTGACCCGGGCCGGGTCCGCGCGTGCCGCGAGCGCGTCGCGGGCCACGGGCGCGTCGCGGGCCACGAGCAAGTCGCAGGCCGCCTACGAGTGGATCCGTGAGCGGATCACCTCGGGGTCCTTCGGTCCCGGCTACCGCCTCGTCCTGTCGACGCTGGCCACTCAGCTCGGCATGAGCGCGGTGCCGGTCCGCGAGGCGATCAACCGCCTCACGGCCGAGGGCCTGGTGACCTTGGAGCGCAACGTGGGCGCGAGCGTGGCCATGGTCGACCCGGACCGCTACATCCACGCGATGGAGGTCATCACCGTGCTCGAGAGCGCGGCGACGGCGCTCGCGACGCCGCATCTCACCCGGCGGGACCTGGCGCGCGCCCGGGAGCTCAACGCGGTGATGCGCGGCGGGTTCACCGACTTCGACCCGCGGCTCTTCAGCACGCTCAACCAGGAGTTCCACCACATCCTCTATTCCCCGTGCCCCAACCCCCGGCTGCTCGAGGCCGTCGAGGTGGAGTGGTCCCGGCTGGGCCACATGCGCGACTCGATCTTCGGGCTCGTCCCCCGCCGGCCCCAGGAGTCCGTGTGCGAGCACGACGACCTGATCGACCTCATCGAGGGGGGCGGGACCTTCGACCAGATCGAGAAGGCCGTGCGCCGGCACCGCACCCGCTCCCTCGACGCCTTCCGCACCGAGCGCGCCGACCGCGCGGACCAAGGAGCCTGACCATGCTTGCGGACCAGACCCTCGCCGACCTCGCCGCGGAGCTCGAGCGCGCACACGCCGAACGCGCCGTGCTGCCACGCATCACGGCCCGGCACCCCGAGGCGACGGTCGAGGACGCCTACGCGATCCAGGCTCTCTGGCGTGACCGGCGGATCGCGGCCGGCCGCCGCCTCGTCGGCCGGAAGATCGGCCTGACGTCCAAGGCGATGCAGGCGGCGACGGGCATCACCGAGCCGGACTACGGCGTGATGTTCGACGACACCGTATGGGAGAACGGCGCGGTCGTGCCGTTCGACGACTTCTCCAACGTGCGGATCGAGGTGGAGCTGGCCTTTCTGCTCAAGGCGCCGTTGGAGGGCCCCCACTGCACGGTCTTCGACGTCCTCCGCGCGACGGAGTACGTCGTCCCGGCGCTGGAGATCCTCAACTCGCACCTCGAGCTCGAAGGCCGCACCATCGTCGACACCATCTCCGACAACGCCGCGTACGGCGGCCTGGTGCTCGGCGGCAACCCGGTCGCCCCCGAGGCCGTGGACCTGCGCTGGATCTCCGCGCTGCTCTACCGCAACGAGACGATCGAGGAGACCGGTGTCGCCGCCGGCGTGCTCAACCACCCGGCCACGGGCGTCGCGTGGCTCGCCAACAAGCTCCACCAGCACGGCACCGGCCTGGCCGCCGGCGAGCTGGTCCTGGCCGGGTCCTTCACCCGCCCGATGTGGGTGTCGCGCGGCGACTCGGTGCTCTGCGACTACGCAACGATGGGAACGATCTCGTGCAGCTTCCGGTGAACCTCCCCACGACCTTCCGCTCGGCGCTCGCCGCGTCGGACCGCCCCCTGGTCGGCATGTGGGTGTGCAGCGGCAGCCCGCTCGTCGCCGAGATCTGCGCGGGCAGCGGCCTCGACTGGCTGCTGATCGACATGGAGCACGGGCCCAACCAGCTCGGGTCGGTGCTCGCGCAGCTCCAGGCGGTCGCCGCCCACCCGGTCAGCCCGCTCGTCCGTGCGCCGGGCCTGCTGCCGGTCATGATCAAGCAGATCCTCGACCTCGGCGCCCAGAACATCCTGATACCGATGATCGACACCGCGGAGCAGGCCGACGCAGCCGTGCGGGCGGTGCGTTACCCGCCGCGCGGTATCCGCGGGGTCGGGTCGGCGCTTGCGCGGTCGGCCCGCTGGAACAGGGTCGACGACTACCTCGCCGAAGCCGACGAGCACGTCTCGCTCTTCGTCCAGATCGAGTCGGTCACCGGCGTGGAGAACGCCGCCGGGATCGCCGCGGTCGACGGGGTCGACGGCGTCTTCGTCGGGCCGTCCGACCTCGCCGCGTCGATGGGCCTGCTCGGCCGGCAGACCCACCCGGATGTGGTGGCCGCGGTCCGGCGCGCCTTCGAGGCCGTCCGCGGCGCCGGCAAGCCCGTCGGCGTCAACGCCTTCGACCCGGCCGTCGCGTCGGCCTACCTCGAGGACGGCGCGTCGTTCGTCCTCGTCGGCGCCGACGTCGCCATGCTCGCCCGAGGCTCCGAGGGCCTGGCCGAGCGGTTCATCGGCGCGCCCGTCCCGGGCGGCGCCGGCAAGTGAAGGAGCACCCCTTGTCCCTCCCCCCGAACTCCGACCGTCCCCGACGCGGAGGCCGCCCCGGCGGCCCGCGACGTCCACCGCCGCGCCAGGTCGAGGTCGTCGACGTCAGGCCGCTGACCCCTCGCACGGTGGCGGTGGTGTTCGCCGGCGAGTCCCTCGCCGGCTTCGCCGAGCCCGCCCCCACGGCGCACATCAAGCTCTTCCTGCCCGACAGCGAGGGCAACGTCGCGCGGCCGGTGGCCGGCCCGGACGGCCGCCTCGAATGGCCCGATGGCCGGCCGACGATGCGGACGTACACACCCCGGCGCTTCGACGCCGGGGCCGGCACCCTCGAGGTCTGGTTCGTCCTGCACGGCGACGGCCCCGCAGCGCGGTGGGCCGCGCGGGCCGAGCCCGGCTGCCGCGCCGCCATCGGCGGTCCGGGCGGCCGCTTCTCCGTCGACCCGGCGGCGGCCTCCTGGTGGATCGGCGGCGACGAGAGCGCCCTGCCCGCGATCGCCACGCTGCTGGAAGCGCTGCCGGACGACGTCACCGGGCAGGTGCACCTGGAGGCCGAGGGCGCCGAGGACCGCATCGGCCTGCCGGCACCAGCCGGTGTCGAGGTGACCTGGCACGACCGGGCGGGCGAGCCGGGCGCCGCCCTCGTCGACGCGCTCCGCCGGGCCGGCCTCGGGGACGACACGCACGTCTGGATCGCCTGCGAGGCGTCGGCGGTCCGCACGGCCCGGTCGTACCTCCTCGACGACCGGATGCTGCCGCGCCCGCAGGTGACCACGCGTGGCTACTGGCGCGTGGGCGAGGCCGACCACCCCGACCACGACTTCGGCGAGGACTGACGGATGTGCCCGTCGCCGGCCGGCGGGCGACGCCGGCCGGCCTCGCCCGCCGGCTGTGGGACGGCAACGACCGGTGGAGCCTGGAGCCGGCAGTGCGGTGTCCGCCGACACGTGCTGCCGGCCGCCTACGAGGCCCACTCCGGGGTGTCCTCGGGGAAGATCGATGCCCAGTAGTGGGGCAACGCCTCCCGCAACGTCACCCAGCGCACGGTGGTGGGGTCCGAGGCGCCGGGGACCGCGACCAGGACGTCGGGGCCGTGGCCGGCCAGACGCTCCCGGCAGACCCCGCAAGGGCTCAGCACCAGGAAACGTCCCTCCTCCGTCCGGTGCAGACAGAGCGAGGCGACCACCGCGCGGTCCAGCCGGAAGGCGGCGCAGTAGGGCTCGGCCTCGTGGCACAGCTCGACACTGGAGTTCGCGAAGTCGGGACTCGTGCCCGTGAGGATCGTCCCGTCGTCCAGCAGCACCGCGGCCGCGCCCCGTGAGGGGTCGTCGGGGAAGCGGGTCTCTATGAGGTTCCGGCAGGCCGCGATCGTCGCGTCCAACAGCTGATTCCGTTCCATGGGCGCACAGTAGGCCCTTCGGGCGCATCGCCCGGCGGGGGACCGGGCGGTCGAGCCGTGGTGGCTCAGACGTCGACCCGTGTCCAGGTGTCGCCGCCGCGGAGCCAGAGGACGCCGTCGCGGCCCTGGACGCAGCGCATGCCCGCCGGCTCGGGCAGGCGCAGCTTCTCCTGGGCGGTGATCACCCAGGCGCCGTCGGCGAACTCCGCGCGACTCAGCGGGACGTCGGGACGGTTGTGGAACCGGTGGGTGAGGAGCATCCGGGTGCCGCGGACGGGCCGGAGGGTGGCCGATGTACCACCTTGTCGGGTGGCGTCCGCTGCGCGATGTTGAGGGAACACCCGGAGGAGTGAGCGGAGGAACATGAAGAAGAGACTCGGAGTTCTGTCGGCCGCGGTGCTCGCGGCGACCGCCGCGTCCGTCCTCCCGGCGGCCGCCGCCCCTGCCTCCGTGCCGTCCGGGGCCTCGGCCGGCGCCGCGTCGCCGACGAACCTCGTCATCACCAAGACCGGCACGAGCTGGAGCGGCCCCGCCGTCGAACAGGTCACCCTCCTGTGCGAACCGACCGGAGGGAGCCACCCCACGGCCGAGGACGCCTGCACGAAACTCGCCGCCGTCGGGGGGCAGTTCGACAAGCTCCCGCACGCCACGGGCATCGCCTGCCCGCCCGTCTGGATGCCCGTCACCGTCACCGTGACCGGTACCTGGCGCCTCCAGCCGGTCGACTTCACCAGGACGTACTCCAGCGACTGCGTGGCCTCCACCGCCAGCAACTACGTCTTCCGCTTCTGACCCGGGGCCGGGCCGCCCGGCCCGGCCCGCACTTCTCCGCCGGCCGGGGCGGGCGCCGGCCCTGGCACCCATGCGCCGTCCGGTGCCCCGGCGGGTGACGAGCACTCGGGTGTGGTCCTCGGGGCTCAGGCCGTGGCCCGGGAGGCGGCGGGGAAGGTGAGGGTCCTGTGCACGGTGACGGGGTACCCCAGGTCGGCGCAGGCGCGTGCCGCCGCCGCTGCGCGGTGGGGATACGAGGGGTCCGTCGCGTCCAGCAGAACTCCCACTGTGGTGCCGCTGTGCCCGACGGCGACCCCCAGCCCGCCGACCTCCCGGCAGATCTCCCGCATGGGCCGCAGCGACGCCTTGGGGCGCAGCTCCTGGTTCATCCGGGCGCTCAGCGTGGACACCCTGCCGACCTCCGCCAGGTCGTGACGGCGGACGGCCGCCGTGAGGCGGGACAGCAGGAGGGCGTAGCGGTGCCGGTCCGCGAGGGTGAAGGGTTTGGGCAGCCGGTTGAAGGCGACGGTGTCGACCGAGCCTCCCTCGTCGATCCCCACGATCCCCATGGCGGGGAGGGATCCGAGGACCGACCGCAGTCGGACGGTGCGGTGGTGGAAGGCGACGATCGCCGGGTAGAGCACGCCGTCGGTGGGTTCGATGCGCGCCAGCAGCCGCTCCATCCGGGCCGGAGGCATCGGGCTTTTCACGGCCCGGCCCACCGCCCGTGCCGTCGCGACCAGGTCCGCGGACGAACTGGCCAGTCCCTTGCCCTCGGGAATCATGCTGTGGACGGTCAGCAGTCCGCCGATGGACGGTGACGACTCCGCCAGGACCATCCGGGCGAGCCGGAGCGCCTTCGACTTGCCGGCGGGGCGGACCGTCACGTCCGTGGCCTGCGGGTCCGGACGGAAGGTGGCCATGCTCCAGAGGGCCACGGGGAGTGTCACCAGGAAGTCCCCGTCCTCCTCGGGCAGTGCGCCCTGCAGCAGTTCACCGAACGTCCCGAACGCGGTTCCCGTCCCCGTGGACGGCGCCCCCGGCCGTGGTGGCCGAAGTCCTCGCACGGCTGCCGTCCGACGTGGCGTCACGGGATTCCTCTCCGGCGGGTGCCCCGTCCGCCGCCGCGTCGGCGGCCCGGAGCGGGAAGGTCACCGCCGAGGCTAGGCGACGTTATCCGTCTTGACAATCATTTTCATTCAGTGTGATGCTCGCGGCTCGGGCCGCCCGGCCCGTACCGGTGCGTTCCGGTGCGAACGGGGCCTGGGAGCAGCCCACTTGACGGGGAGACGGACGTGCACGAACACATAGCAGAGGCAGTGAAGGAACCCGATCTGATCGCGCTGGAGGTGGGTCTGGCCTGTCTCCGGTTCGAGACGATGAAGGTCTACTCGGCTCTCGGGGCGGTCCGCCACCTCCTCGAGACCGGCCAGGTGGAGCCCGGTGACACACTGGTCGACAGCTCGAGCGGCATCTACGCGCACGCCCTGGCGCTGGCCTGTCACCGGTACGGGATGAAGTGCCACATCGTCGGCTCGACGACCGTCGACCGGACGCTGCGGGTCCAGCTCGACATCCTGGGCGTCACGCTGGAACAGGTGCGGCCGTCGAAGGACCTGCGGCTGGACCAGGAGGCCAGGGTCCGCCGCGTCGCCGAGATCCTCGCGGAGAACCCCTCCCACCACTGGATGCGGCAGTACCACGACAGCATCCACTACCACGGCTACCGCGAGGTCGCCGAGACCGTCGGCCACGAGATGCCCGACGGGCCGCTGACCGTGGTGGGCGGCGTGGGTTCCGGGGCCTCGACCGGCGCGCTCGCCACCTATCTGCGCGAGGCCGGCAGAGACGTGTCCCTCGTCGGCGTGCAGCCCTTCGGGAGCGTCACCTTCGGGTCGGAGAAGGTCGCGGACCCGGACATGATCATCGCGGGCATCGGCAGCGCCATCGAGTTCCGCAACGTCCGGCACGACCTGTACGACCGCGTCCACTGGGTGGACTTCGGCCACGCCCGGTCGGGCGCCGTCGGCCTCCTGCGCTCCACCGGCATCTTCGCGGGGCTCTCCTCGGGGGCCGCCTACCTGGCCGCGCAGTGGGAGCGCCGGCGGGATCCCTCCTGCGGGTACCTCTTCATCGCCGCCGACACCGGCCACCGCTATGCCGAGAGCGCCTTCGCGCGGTACGCCGACGCCGAGGACGTCGAGCTGCTGAAGCCGCACGAGGTCGCCTCGCCCGACGAGCTGCGGCTCCCCTGGTCGACCGGTGCCTGGCCCCTCCCGCGAGCGACCCGTGACTGACGCCGACGCCGACGTCGCTGTCGCCGCTGCCGCTGCCGCCTCCGCGACACCACCCCTCACCGAAAGTGCCGAGATGCGACACCCCGAGCCGCGCACCGTCGCGGAACTGACCGACGACGTACTGGCGGGCGACCACGGCCCCGAGCCGGGCGGACTGTCCGTCACCAGCGCCTTCTGGCTGTACCACACCACCCGCCTGGCCGGCGGCGAGGTCACCTACCACAACCACTACCTGGTGCTCCGGGTCGGACACTCCTTCGGGGCCTGCTCCTTCGAGGCCGGCGAACTCGGCCCCGAGTTCTGCCAGGACGCGTCGGGCCACACCCTGGACACGCTGCTCCGCCACGAGTCGGCGCCCGTCCGGGTCGCCGCCCTCGACGCCTACCTCTCCCGGGTGCGACCGCACCGGGAGGCCGCCGAGGCCGAGCGGGTGACGCTGCCGCCGGGCTCCCCCGACGTCCGGGCCCGGGCCCGCGACGCCGCGATCGCGGAGTGCCTGGACATCGCGCCGGGCGCCAAGGTGGCCCTCATCGGCGTGGTCAACCCGCTGGTCGCCGCGATACGCGACCGGGGAGGCGTCTGCCTGCCCTGTGACCTGAACCTGCGCACCACCCAGTGGGGCGAGCCGGTCACCGACGACATGACCGAGGTGCTCCAGGAGGCGGACGCCGTCGTCGCCACCGGAATGACACTGAGCAACGGCACGTTCGGACTCATCCTGCAGCACTGCCGCGAGCGGGGGGTCCCGCTGATCGTGTACGCGCAGACCGGAAGCGCCGTGGCCCGTGCCTTCCTCGGCGCGGGCGTCACCGCGCTGAACGCCGAACCGTTCCCCTTCTCGCAGTTCAGCGCCGACCCGACCGTCATGTACCGCTACCGCGCCGTCGCGCGGGTGGGCGCCGGCGGGACGGGCGGGTGAGCGTGGACCCCCGGCGGACCGTGGCCCACGGCGGTGCCGCCGGAGACGGGGAGCCCCTGCCGGGCGATCTGCGGATGTCCCGGACCCTGTGGCCGGTACTCCTGGCCTCGATGGTCAGCCTTCTGCCGTTCACCGTCTTCAGCACCTACCTGGTGCCGATCGCCCGCGAGGCGGACACCGGCGTGGCGGCCATGGGCGGTCTGCGCGGCCTGGGAGGCATCGCCGCCCTGCTGGTCGGGACGGGGCTGGCCCCCTTCATGGACCGGGTGCGCAGGGAGTGGGCGGCGGCCGGCGGACTCGCCGCGCTGGGCCTGTCCTCCGCCCTGGGCGCGAGCGGAGACCTCGTCCTGCTCGCCGCGTTCTGCCTGCTGGCCGGCGCCGCCACCGCCGTGCTGAACCCGGCCCTCACCGCTGCCGCCGCCGACCGTTTCGACGGCCGGGCGGCCGGGCGGGCGGCGACCCTCGTCACCGCGACGCAGTCGATGACCGCCATGCTCGCCGCCCCCGTCATCGCCCTGCCCGCGCTCCTGTGGGGATGGGAGGGCGACCTCCTCGCCGTCACCGTGCTCTGCGCCCTGCCGGCGCTCGTCCTCTACCGGCAGGGCCGTGACGGGGCGGTCGCTCCCGCCGGCGACGGACCGCGGCCGCGTTACCTGACGTCGTTCCGGGCGCTGGCCACGCGCCGTGGCGTTCTGCCGCTGCTGCTCGTGTCCGTGCTCCGCACCGCGGTGTTCATGGGCTACCTCTCCTACCTGGCGGTCTACTACGACGACCGCTTCCGGCTCGGCCCCGGTCTCTTCGCGTTCGTCTGGACGCTCAGCGGCGCGTCGTTCTTCGTGAGCAACCTCCTCACCGGGCGGATCACCAATGCCGCCAGGCCCGGGCTCAGTACCGAACGGCTGCTGGTGGCCGGGCTGGCGGCGGCCCTGGTGTCGGTGGCCGGCTTCTACTTCACCACCTGGCTGCCGATGGCGCTGGTGATGACGTCCCTGCACGCCGCCAGTCACGCGGTCGTGGCGGCGTGCGCGGTGAGCCTCCTGGTCCGCGGCTGCGGTCCGCTGCGCGGTGCGGCCCTGAGCCTCAACGCGGCCGGGCAGAGCCTCGGCGTGTTCGCCGGCGCGGCGCTCGGCGGGGTGGGCCTCGGCCTGGCCGGATATCCCGGCATGGCCGTGGCCTTCGGCTCCCTCGTCGTCGTCGCCCTGGGGGCGGCACTCCTCGTGCTCCGCGCGCACCCGGGCGGGAAGGGCGACGCGCCCGAAACGGCGTGACCGCCGTGCCCCCGCCGCATCAGCCCGACCGAGTGAACCGAGTGGAAGGTCCCGTAGGCATGCCCCCGAATCATCCCTTTCCGCCTCCAACCCCATCCCCGCCTCCATCCCCATCCCCATCCCCAACTCCGACCCCACCCCCACCCCTCGACTCCGCGACCCGGGCCGCCGCCGGACCGCCCCGCGACGGGGACGGCGCCGCGCCGGGCGTCCCGGCAGGTGACGGGAAGGCGGCGCCGGCCCGCCGCCGGCGGCTCGTCCTGCTGTGCGCCGCGTCGGCGGCCGTGCTCCTCGTCTCGGTCGTGGTGGCCATCGGCCTCGGCCCCGCGGTCGTCGCCCCGGACGAGACCGCCGGGTATCTGTGGGCCGCTCTGACCGGCGGCCGGGTCGACGCGGACGACGCCACCGCCTACCGGATCGTCTGGGAGATCCGCGCCCCGCGCGTCCTGCTGGCGGCGCTGGTCGGCGCGGGGCTGAGCGCGGTCGGGGTGGCCATCCAGGCCCTGGTGCGCAACCCGCTCGCCGACCCCTTCGTCCTCGGCGTCTCCTCGGGCGCCTCGGTCGGAGCCGTCGGCGTCACCGTCACCGGGGCGCTGGCCTCGCTGGGTGCGCACGCGGTGTCGGCGGGAGCCTTCGCCGGGGCGCTCGCCGCCTCGGTCCTGGTGTACGCGGCCTCCGCCACCCGGGGAGCGGTCTCGCCGCTGCGTCTGGTCCTGACCGGCGTCGCCCTGTCCCTCGGCTTCCAGGCCGTGATGAGCGTGATCATCTACTTCGCGTCGGACACCGAGGCGACCGGCATGGTCCTGTACTGGACCATGGGCAGCTTCGGAGCCGCCTCCTGGGAAGCCCTTCCGGTCGTCGCCGCGGTGCTGGCGCTCACCATGGTGCTCCTGCACCGGCAGGGGCGGGCCCTGGACGTGCTGGCCCTCGGCGACGAGACCGCCGTCAGCCTCGGTGTCGATCCCGACCGCCACCGCAAGGTGCTGCTCGGCCTCGTCTCGCTGCTGACGGGCGTGATGGTCGCCGTGAGCGGAGCCATCGCCTTCGTCGGACTGGTCATGCCGCACCTGGTGCGCATGCTCGCCGGCGCCACCCACGCGCGGGTGCTGGCCGTCGCCCCGCTGATCGGGGCGGTCTTCATGGTGTGGGCCGACCTGGCCTCCCGGACCCTGGTGGCCCCGCGTGAACTGCCGCTCGGCGCCATCACCGCGCTCGTGGGCGTGCCCGTCTTCGTCGCTCTGCTGCGCCGCAGGGCCTACATGTTCGGAGGCCGGTGAGATGCGCCTCGTCCTCGACGGACTCACCGTGGTGTCCGACGGGCGCGGCCTGGTACACGACCTCTCGCTGGAGGTGCCGAGCGGCCAGGTCGTCGGCCTGGTCGGGCCCAACGGAAGCGGGAAGTCCACCGCCCTGCGCTGCGTCTACCGTGCTCTGCGGCCCACCCGCGGCACGGTGCGGCTCGGGGAGGACGACCTCGCCCGGCTGACACCGCGCCGCGGCGCCCAGCTCGTCGCCGCGATGACCCAGGACGGTTCGGTCGGCCTCGACTTCACGGTCGAGGAGGTCGTCGCCCTCGGCCGGGCTCCCCACCTGCGCGGCGGCCAGGCGCTGGGGCACCGGGACAGGGAACTGTGCCACGAGGTGATGGAGCGGCTCGGCATCCGCCACCTCGCCCGGCGCGGTGTCCTCACCTTGTCGGGCGGGGAACGCCAACGAGTGCTGCTGGCGCGGACGTTGGCCCAGGAGCCGAGGATCCTGGTGCTCGACGAGCCGACCAACCACCTCGACGTCCGCCACCAGATCGAGCTGCTCTCCCTGCTGCGGCGTTCCGGGCCCACCGTCCTGATCGTCCTCCACGACCTCAACCTCGCCGCCGCGGCCTGCGACCGGATCGGCGTGCTCTCCCGGGGACGCCTGGTGGCCGCGGGCACGCCCGGGGACGTGCTCACCGCCGAGCTGGTCGCCAAGGTCTTCGGCGTCACGGCCGGTGTCGTCCCGCATCCCCTGACGGGAGCCCCGCAGTTGTTGTACTCGCTCGACTCCTCACGGTGAACCACCCCTCCACGAAAGGCATGTCAACCTCATGCGCAACACGACGGCGTCGGCCTCCTTCCTCGTCCTGACCCTGCTGGTCACCGGTTGCGGTGCCGAGGTCGGGTCCGCCGCACGAACCTCCGGCGAGGTCGTGGTGAAGCGGTGCGGGGAGCCCGTCGGCTACACGGTTCCCGAGCGTGCCGTCGCCTACGAGGGCGGAAGCGCCGACAAACTGTTCAGTCTGGGCCTGACGGACCGTGTGCACGGGTACGTGATGCCTCCCGCCAACCCGCCGGTGAGCGAGTCCCCATGGGCCTCGGAGTACGCCGAGGTGAAGATGCTCGGCGACGACCTCCTCAACAAGGAGATCGTCGTGGAGGCCGAGGCCGACCTCGTGGTCGCCGGCTGGAACTCGGGCTTCAAGGACGAGCGGGGCATCACCCCCGAGATACTCGACGAACTCGGCGTCCAGAGCTTCATGCACACGGAGAGCTGTTACAACTACCCGGGCTTCCCGGAGAAGGTCACCCCGTTCGAGGCCCTCTACACCGATCTCGACCGGCTCGGCCGGATCTTCCGGGTGCCCGAGAAGGCGGGCGAGGTCGTGGACGGGCTCAGGAAGCGGGTCGCGGCCGTCGAGGCGGCGGCGCCGGAGGGCGATCCGCTGCCGGTCTTCCTCTACGACTCCGGCACCGACCAGCCCTTCACAGCGGGCAACCAGGTCCCGCCCAACGACATCATCAGGAGCGCCGGCGCCCGCAACATCTTCGACGATCTCGACCAGCGGTGGACCCAGGTCGGCTGGGAGGCCGTGGCCGAGGGCCGGCCCGAGGTCGTGATCATCCTCGACTACGGCGACCGGCCCGCAGAGGAGAAGATCGACTTCCTGAGGAAGTCGGCCCGCACCAGGGACCTTCCGGCGGTCAGGGCGAACAACTTCTTCGTCCTCGACTACAACGAAGGGATCAGCGGGCCGCGCAACATCGACGGTCTGGAGAAGTTCGCGGCCTACCTGCGAGGGCTCGAGGACTGAGCGGCCGGCCCGGTCAGAGGTCGCGGCGGCCGGTGCCGGTGATGCGGGTGATGGCCTCCAGCGTGAGGGCGCGGCCGTGGGGATCGGTGGCCAGGGCGCGGTGGAGCGTCAGGCCCTCGATCAGGGCGTCGAGCTGGCGGGCGGTCTCCGGGTCGAAGTGCTTCTCGAGGTGGACGCGGCTGCGGGCCATCCACGCCTGGGTGAGTTCCCGGTAGGCGGGCCGGCGGGCGGCGAGGGTGTACAGCTCCTGGGTGAGGACGAGGTCCCGCCGGCTTCCCTCGGACAGGGTGTGGATGAGGTCGGCCACGGCCTCCCGGGCCTGGACGGGGTCGGCCGGGGTGCTGAGGTGGGCGTCGAAGACCGCGGCGATGTGGTGCGTGAACCGGCTGAACGCCTCGCGCAGCAGCTCGTCCATCCCGTCGAAGTGGTAGGTCATCGAGCCCAGCGGGACGCCCGCGCGGGCGGCGATCCGCCGGTGGGAGACCCGCGCGATGCCCTCGTCCGCGATGAGGTCGAGGGCCGCGTCGAGGATGCGCGTGCGGCGTCGCGGGTCGGCGTGTCCGGTGGCCATGGCGGAGGACCTACAGGCTCCGCACCACGCGGGCGGGGTTGCCGACGGCGACGACACCGGCGGGGACGTCCTTGGTGACGACCGAGCCGGCACCGATGACGGAGTCGTCGCCGATGCTCACGCCCGGGCAGACGATCACTCCGCCGCCGAGCCAGACGTTGTCGCCGATGGTGATCGGCTTCGCGGCCTCCAGCTTGTCGCGGCGGGGCTGCGGCTCCACCGGGTGGGTGGGGGTGAGGAGCTGGACGTTCGGGCCGATCTGGCAGTCCTCGCCGATGGTGATGGCGGCGACGTCCAGGGCGGTGAGGTTGTAGTTGACGAAGGTCCGGGCGCCGATGGCGATGTTGGAGCCGTAGTCGACGTACAGCGGCGGGCGGACGTGCGCCTCCTCGCCGAGCGCGCCCAGCAGCTCGGCCAGGACCGGCTGGGCCGCGGCGGCGTCCTCGGCGTAGGCGGCCTGGTAGCGGGCGGCCAGGCCGACGGCCCGCTGCTGCCGGCGGCCGATCTCGGGGTCGTCGGCGATGTAGAGGTCGCCCGCCTCCATGCGTTCGAGGTTGGTGCGCGGGTCGTCCGCGAAGTAGTCCGTGGGCATGTGTACGAGCGTACCTTGCGGAGTGTACGAACGTACATGCCGTGCCGGAGAGAGGCGGTGCGTGTGCGTGCGGCCGTGAGGGCCGGTGGGCCGAGGGATGGTGGGCAAACCCTTGAGGGGTGTGGGAGAACAGCACGAGACGCGAGCCCGGAGGACCTGACCCGGCAGGCGCCCCGCCGGCGCCCGCCCGGCGCCGGCGCGGGGCAAGCCGCTGGTGAGCGCGCCGGTCCGCCGGAAGAGGCAGACCGCGTACGCCGAAGGGCAAGGCGGTATGGCCGTTACGGGAGAGGGACGCCGGTGGGCCGTGCTGGCTACGATCGGTCGCCATCGTGACACTGGGTGCTCGGTCGACCGGCGGGGGGCGTGGTGAGAGGTGTGAACCGCCGCTTCCGGGCGGTCGCGGCCGCGTACGCGGCGTCCGCCTACGGCAACTATCTGAACCTGATCGCGCTGAGCCTCTTCTCCTACGAGGTCACCGGCACGGCGTTCGGGGTCGGCGCCGTCGCGGCGTTACGGCTGGCGTCCGGATTCGCGGCGGGGCTGCTCGCCGGGGCGCTCTCCACGCGCGCCACTCGCCGGACGGTGATGATCGGTGCCGACGCCGCCCAGGGCCTCGTCATGGGCGTGATGGCCCTGTGGGCCGAGGACACGCCGCTGTGGCTGCTCGCGGGGGCGGTCGTGGTGCTGGGGGCGGGGAACACGTTCTTCACCGTCTCCCTGCGCAGTGCGATTCCGGTCATGGTCGGCGAGGAGAACCGCGCCCGGGCCAACGGGGTGCTGGTGACGGGACGGTCCCTGGGCACCGTCCTCGGATTCGCCTCCGCGGCCCCCGTGATCGGGTACGGCGGTTACGCGCTCGCGTTCGCGCTCAACGGCCTCAGCTTCCTGGTGTCCGCCGCGGCGCTGCTGGTGCTGCGACCGTCCACCGACGTCGAGAAGCAGCCGTCCGCCGACTCCGAGAAGCAGCCGTCCACCGGCCCCGAGCAGGTTTCCGCCGACCCCGACCAGCCGTCCGCGGGGCCCGGCGCCGGACGGAAGGCCGTGTCCCCGCCCGGCGGGGCGGACGGCGGGCGGCTGAAGGGCGTGGTGGCGGGTGTGCCGCTCCTGCTGCTAGGGATGGTCCTGCTGCGAGGGATCGACGCCCTGGCGTCCTCCTCCCACAACGTCGCGCTCCCCGTGGTGGCGCACGCCACGCGTCCGGCCGAACCCGCGGTGGTCATGGCCCAGTTCTGGACGGCGTGGGCGGTGGGAACAGTCCTCGCCCACCTGGTGCTCAGGCGCCGGCAGGGCGAAGGGGCGTGGGGGGAACGGTCGTTCGCCCTCGGTACCTGTGCGATGTCGCTCTCGTTCGTGGCGGCCTTCCTCGGGCTGCCCGCGATCGCGCTGGTGGCGGCGGCCGCGTCGGCCGGGTTCGCGGACGGCTGGACCGAGATCGTCTACACCTCGCGGCTGCAGGCGGTGCCCGACCGGGAGCGGGGGCGGCTGTTCGGCATGTCCGCGGTGGCGGAGCAGTCGGGGTTCGCGCTGGGCATGGTGGCCGCCGCGGCGGCTCTGGAGACCCTGCCCGCCCTGGCCGTCGTGGCCGTCTTCCACGGCGTGGCGGTGTGCGGGGCGCTGGTGCTGCTGGGCGCCGCCGTCAGAAGGCATGGTGCGACCGGTTCGCGGCCGACCGCGGCCGGAGGAGACGCAGAGGAAGAGGACTCGCATGGAACGCGTACCGGGGCAAGCGGTCTGCCGGGGTCCCGAGCCGGCCCGCACCGAGAGTGATCCACGGGACGCGGTGCAGGCACTGCTGCGGGCCGCGCGGTCCGGTTCGGGCGGGGCCGTCCGGACCGTCGCCGCGGACGGCACGACGACCTCCCGGTCGTACCCCGAACTGCTGGACGCGGCACGCCGGTCACTCACCGGGCTGCGCGAGCGGGGGGTCCGCCCGGGTGACGCGGTGGTCCTGTGCGGACTGCCGTCGGCGGAGTTCTTCCCCGCGTTCTGGGCCTGCGTGCTGGGCGGCGCCCGGCCGGTGGCCGTCGCCGAGCCCCCGCTGCCCGGATCTCCGGCCCTCGAACGCCTGCTGCACGTCGACCGGTTGCTGGACCGCCCGCTGGTACTGAGCGACGCCGTCGGCGGCGCGGCGCTGGCCCAGGCCGCCCCCGCCCTGCGCGTGGGTCTCGTGCACGACCACCTGGACGCGCCGCCCGCGGACGGCTTCGTCGACCCCGACCCCTCGGACACCGCCCTGCTGATGCTCTCCTCCGGCAGCACCGGCGTGCCCAAGGCGGCACGGCTGACCCACGCGGGCCTGGCGGACTTCGCGGCGAGCACCCGGCGGATCCTTGACGTGCGTCCGGACGACACCACGGTGAACTGGCTGCCGCTCGACCACAGCGGGGCCTTCCTGCTCCACCACGTGCTCCCCGTCTTCACCGGCTGCACGAACGTCCACGCACCGACCGACCTGGTCCTGGGCGACCCCCTGCGCTGGCTCGACCTCCTCGACCGGCACCGGGCGCGGCACGGCTGGGCGCCGACCTTCGCCTACCAGCTCGTCGCGGACGCGCTCGCCGAGCGGCGGGAGGAAGGGCGGTGGGACCTGAGCGGCCTCAGGACCCTGCTCTGCGGGGGCGAGCGGATCGCGCTGCCGGTGCTGCGCCGCTTCCTCGACGCGACGGCCCGGTACGGGGTCCGGGAGGAGCACATCGTCCCCGCGTGGGGCATGGCCGAGACGGTCACGGCGGTCACCTACGGCCGGCTCGACCGGCCCGGCACCGTGCACCGCCTGCTCAAGAGCAGTCTCGGCGGCGAGCTGACGCGGGCCGACGAGCGGACCCCCGAGGAGGACTGCGTCACCTTCGTGGCCTCCGGTTCCCCCGCCCACGGTGTGACCCTGCGGATCGTCGACGACGGCGGCGGCCTGATGCCGCCCGGACGGATCGGCCGGCTCCAGGTCCACTCGCCCGCACGCCTGACCCCCGGTTACGTGGAGGACCCGCAGGCCGACGCGGCGGCCTTCCCCGCCGGTCCGGACTGGCTGGACACCGGCGATCTGGCGTTCCTCGACGGTGAGCAGGTCGTCATCACCGGCCGGCGGAAGGACCTGATCATCCTCAACGGCCACAACGTCTACTGCCACGAGGTCGAGGAGGCGGCCACCGCCGTCGCGGGCGTCCGGCAGGGCGAGGTGGCCGCCTGCGGCATCCCCCGCACGGACCGGGGCACCGAGGAGCTGGCCCTGTTCTTCGTCAGCCGCGGCCCCGCGGAGGACGCGCGCATCGCACGGGAGGTGAGGGCCGCGCTCTTCACGCGGCTCAGGCTCACCGCCGCCCACGTCGTGCCCGTGCAGGTGGAGGAGTTCCCGAGGACGCCGGCGGGGAAGGTGCGCCGCGCGGAACTCCGCGACCGCTTCACGAGCGGCGGCTCCGGCACACCGGCCGTGCCCTCCGCGCCGGAGCCGGCCGCGCGGGCGTACCCGGAGGCGGTGACGGCTGCGGAGGCGGCGACGGCCACGGAGGGGGCCGCGGAGACGGTGACGGAGGCGGTGCGGGAGGAACTCGCCGCCGTGCTGGGCCACGCGGTGGACGTCGACGCGCCGTTCTACGAGACCGGTCTGACCTCCGTGCTCCTGGTCCGCCTGCGGGCCCGGCTGGAGGAACGGCTCGGGACACCGATCGCCCACACCGCGTTCTTCGAGCACCCCACCGCCCGCTCCCTCGCCACGCACCTGTCCGGTGCCCGCCCCGGCACGCGTGGGCAGCCGGCGCCCGCCCACGCCGCGGTGGAGGGCGGGGCGTCCGCGGAGGCGCCGGGTGCCGCCGCCCCGGGTGCCGGCGCGCCGGAAACCGCCGCACCGGTGGGCGAGGACCGGCGGGTCGCCGTCGTCGGGCTGGCGCTCCGTCTGCCCGGCGCGGACACCCCGGAGCGGTTCTGGGCCAACCTGAGCGACGGGGTGGACAGCGTCCGGGTGTTCGGTGAGGAGGAACTCGCGGCGGCGGGCCTCACTCCGGAGGAGCGCGGCGCCCCCGACCGGGTGCCCGTCGCCGGGATCCTCGACGGGGTCGAGGAGTTCGACGCGGACTTCTTCGGGATGAGCCCCAAGGAGGCCGGACTCACCCACCCGGCGCACCGCCTGTTCCTGGAGGTCTGCCACGAGGCGCTGGAGCAGGGCGGCTACGCGGCAGCCGAACCGGACACGCACATCGGCGTGTTCGCGGGCTCCGGCATGAACCTCTACGACCACCAGCAGCCGCCCGCGAGCGGTGCCGCGCACGGGTCGAGCGACGGGACGGACCCCGCCGTCGGCATGCAGGCGTCCATCGGGCGGCAGCCCGACTTCCTCGCCACGCGCGTCGCCTACCGTCTCGGGCTCACCGGACCGGCCATCGGCGTGCAGACCGCCTGTTCCACGTCGCTGGTCGCCGTGCACCTCGCGGTGCAGGCCCTGCTCGGCGGCGAGGCGGACCTGGCGCTCGCGGGCGCCGCCGCCGTGCACCTGCCGCAGGAGACCGGCTACCGCAGCCACCCCGGCTCGATCCTGTCGCCCACCGGCCGCTGCCGCGCCTTCGACGCCGACGCCGACGGCACCGTGGGCGGCAACGGTGTGGCCGCGGTGCTGCTCAAGCGGCTCGACCGCGCGCTGGCCGACGGCGACACCGTCCACGCGGTGATCCTCGGTTCCGCGGTCAACAACGACGGGGCGGGAAAGGTCGGCTTCACCGCTCCGGGAGTCGCGGGGCAGGCGGGAGTGGTGCGCCAGGCCCTGCGCCGGGCGGGTGTGCCGGCGGAGACGATCTCGTACGTGGAGGCGCACGGCACCGGCACCCGGCTCGGTGATCCGGTGGAACTCGCGGCGCTGGGCAGGGTGTTCGGGGAGGCGACCCGACGTCCCGGCTTCTGCGCGGTCGGCTCGGTGAAGCCGAACATCGGGCACACCGACTCCTGCGCGGGAATGGCCGGCCTCATCAAGACGGTGCTCATGCTGCGTCACCGCACCCTGGTGCCGACGCCGCACCTGACCCGGCCCAATCCGGAACTGCGGCTGGAGGGGGGCCCGTTGCGGCTGGCGACCGAGCTGCGGCCGTGGTCGGTGCCGGACGGTGCGCCGCGCCGCGCCGGGGTCTGCGCGCTCGGCGTCGGCGGCACCAACGCCCACGTCGTGCTGGAGGAGGCCCCGCCGCGCGCGGAGGACACGGCGTCCCCTTCCGGCCCCGGCACCGAACTGCCCGTGCTCGTACCGCTGTCGGCCCGCGACGCCTCGGCCCTGGACGAACTCACCGGCCGGCTCCGGGACAGGCTTCGGGAGCGGCCGGACCTCCCGGCCCGCGACGTGGCCGCCACCCTGTCCCTCGGCAGGCCCCACCTCCCCGCCCGGACCGCGGTCGTCGGCCGCACGGCCGGGGAACTGGCCCACGCCCTGGAGGCACGGCGGTCGCAGGAGACGCCGCGGTCCGGGCCTCGGGTCGGGCCGGTGGCCTTCGCCTTCTCCGGGCAGGGCAGCGCCCGCCGCGGCATGGCGGGCGGGCTGTACGCCGCGTTCCCGGTCGCCCGGCGGACGCTCCGGACGTGTGCGCGGACGTACGCCCAGGAGTTCGGCGGCGACCTGCTGCCGCTCCTGCTGGAGCAGCCGTCCACGGAGGGCGGGATCTGGCCCACCGAGACCGCCCAGGCGGCCCTGTTCGCCCACCAGGCGGCCCTCGCCGACGTGTGGCGCGCCGTCGGTGTCCGCCCCGCCCTGGTGCTGGGCCACAGCGTCGGCGAGTACGCGGCGCTGTACGCGGCCGGCGCGCTCACGCTGGAGGACGGGCTGCGGCTCACCGCGTGGCGCGGGCACCTGATGCACACGGCGTGTCCCCCCGGCGGCATGCTCGCGGTCGGCGCCGACGCCCGGACCGCGCGTCGTCTCGCCCTGGCCACCGGCACCACGGTGGCCGTGGTCAACGGCCCCCACGCCCATGTCCTCTCGGGCCCGCCCCGGGCCGTGGACGAGGCGGCGCGGCTGTGCGGCCAGGAAGGGCTGCGATCGCGCAGACTCTCCGTCGGCCTCGCGTTCCACACGGCCGCGGTCGAACCGGCGCTCGACGAGTTCCGGCGGCACGCGGAGAAGGTCGCGTACCGGAGGCTGGACACCGCGCTGGTGACCACGGCCGACGGCGCGTTCCGTCCCGCGGGAGGGAGCGTCGACGCGGACCACCTCTGCCGTCACGCGCGGGAGCCGGTCCGCTTCGACCTGGCCATGGCCACGGCGGCGGAACAGGGGTGCGGGGACTTCGTGGAGATCGGCGCCGGGGCCACCCTCACCGGCCTGGGCCGGCACTGCGTACCCGGCAGCCGTTGGCTGCGCGGGCAGGGGGAGGACGGCGGCGCGACGGGCCAGGTGGAGGGGCTGCTCACCGCGCTCGGCTCGCTGTACGGCCGAGGGGCCGACCTCGACTGGCGCGCGCTCACGCCCGGCGGCGGCCGGGTGCCGCTGCCGGGGCACCCGCTCCGGCGACGCCGGGTGGCGTTCGCGGAGACGGGCGCGCCCCACGTGCCCCACGTGCCCCACGCGGTCCGGGCGCCGGAGCCCTCCGCCGACCGCACCGACGTTTCCCAGGAGGCTGCCGTGACCGGCGAACTGCTCACCGCGGTACAGCGGTTGACGGCCGAGAAGCTTGGCAGGCGGGAGGCCGAGGTCACGCCCGACAGCTCGTTCTTCGAGCTGGGCGCGGACTCGCTCGCGCTGATGGGCATGACGGCGGAACTGGAACAGCGGTACGGCGTGCGGGTCCCGGTGCGGGAGCTGTTCGACTCCGCGGACACCCCGCGGAGGCTCGCGGTACGCCTGGCGGGGCTGCGGGCGGAACCGGCGGCGACCGCCGCGGGGGTGGACGCCCGGTCCGCGGACGCCGCGGAGGTGGATGCCGGGTCGGCCGACGCCGGGGAGGTGGACGTGCGGGCGGCCGATGCCGGGCCGACGGGTGCGGGAGGGGAGGCGCCGCGGGAGGCGGTCGGCCCCGTGGCGCTTAGGGCGCCCGAGGCCACCCCTGAGCTGCACGCCCTGCTGGGGCAGCAGCTGGAGGTCGCCGGGCAGCTCGTCGAGCGGGTGGGGGGTCTGCTCACACGGCAGCTCGACCTGCTGACGTCCGCCCCCGCACCGGCCCTGGCCCCGCACCGGAACGTGGACGCGCCGACGGCGCCGACCGCACGCTTCGAGCCCGCCGCGACGGCCCCCACGACGACCCCGGCCCCGACTGGTGCCCAAGCCCCGGCCCCGGGCGGCCCAGCGCCCGCCTCGGTTCCGGCGCCCGCCTCGGTTCCGGCTCGGGCCTCGGCCCCGATCCATGCCCAGGCCCTGGCTCCGGGCGGCCCGGTGCCCGCCGTCATCCCAGCGCCCGCCTCGGTTGCGGCTCTCGGCTCGGGCTCGGCCCAGGGCTCGGCCCAGGGCTCGGCCCAAGCCTGGGCTCCGGGCCAAGCCTCGGCCCAAGCCCAAGCCTCGGCCCCGGCTCCGGCCTCGGCCCTGGGCCAAGCTTCGGCTCCGGGCCAGGATTCGGCCGCAGCCCTGGCCTTGGCCCCAGGCCGGGCACCGGCCTCGGCTCTCGGCTCGGGCTCGGCCCAGGGCTCGGCCCAAGCCTGGGCTCCGGGCCGAGCCTCGGCCCAAGCCCAAGCCCAAGCCTCGGCCCCGGCTCCCGCCTCGGCCCAAGCGCCGGCTCCGGCCCCGGCTCCCGCCTCGGCCCAAGCGCAAGCTTCGGCTCCGGGACTGGCCCCGGCTCCGGGCCAAGGCTCGGCCTCGGGGCAGGGCCAGGCTTCGGGTCCCGTGGGCGCCACGCGGCACGGCGCGTGCGCGGTGCCGGCTCCGGGGCCCGCGTCCGTCCCGGCGCCCCCCGCCGGCTGCGACTTCAGCCTCTACTTCTTCGGCGACTACCCCGACGACGCCGCCCACGACAAGTACGCGCTGATCATGGAGGCGGCGGAGTTCGCCGACCGGCAGGGCTTCCACGCCCTGTGGTTCCCCGAGCGCCACTTCAACTCCTTCGGCGCGCTCTTCCCCAACCCCTCCGTGCTCGCCGCCGCGCTGGCGGCCCGCACCCGCCGGATCCGGCTGCACGCGGGCTCCGTCGTGCTGCCGCTGCACCACCCGGTCCGGGTCGCCGAGGAGTGGTCGGTCGTCGACAACATCTCCCACGGCCGGGCCGGTCTGTGTCTCGCCAGCGGTTGGCACGCCACCGACTTCGCCCTCGCCCCGCAGAACTTCGGCAGGCACCGCGAAGCGATGTACGAGCAGCTCGCCACCGTCCGGGAGCTCTGGTCCGGGCGGCCGGTGACGATGACGGCCGGCGACGGCAAGCCCGTCGACATACGGCTGCACCCGAGCCCGGTGCAGCGTGAACTGCCCCTGTACGTCGCGGTGGTGGGCAACCCGGACAGCTACCGGCGGGCAGCCGCCGAGGGCTTGGGGGTGGTCACCAACCTGATGGCGCAGACCGTCGAGCAGCTCGCCGAGAACATCGCGCTGTACCGGCGCACCCGTGCCGAGCACGGACTCGACCCGGCGGCGGGACGCGTCGTGGTGCTGGTGCACACCTACCTCGAGGAGGACGCGGAGCGTGCGCGGGCCGAGGCGTACCGCCCCTTCGTCTCCTACCTGCGCTCCTCGCTCTCCCTCTTCGACCAGGTGACCAACAGCCTCGGCTTCGCGGTGGACCTGGAGAACACCCCCGAGAGCGACGTGGAGTTCCTGCTCGGACGCGCCTACGAGCGCTACTGCGCCTCGCGCGCCCTGATCGGGGACGTGCACACGGTCGCCGGGACGGTGCGCGCGCTCGTGGAGGCCGGGGCGGACGAGATCGCCTGCTTCGTGGACTTCGGCGTGCCGAAGGAGAAGGTCCTGGCCTCCCTGCCGGTGCTCGACCGCCTCCGGGCCGGGGCGAGCGGCGGAACCGGCGGAACCGGCGGAACCGGCGGAAGCGGCGGGAGCGGCGGTGGAGGGCAGGCGGGGGAGCGGGCGGCGCCCGAAGCACCGACGCGGATGCCGCTCACGCCCGCGCAGCGCCGCATCTGGTTCCTGGAACAGCTGCACCCCGGCACCGCCATGTACCACGAGCCCAAGGCCGTCCGCCTCGACGGGCCGCTCGACGTGGCCGCGCTGCGGTGGGCGCTGGACCGCGTCGCCGAACGGCACCCGGCGCTGCGCACGGTGTTCGGAGACCGGGACGGAGTGCCGTACCAGGAGGTGCGTGACGACGCCGGGCTCGACTGCCCGGTCGAGGACCACGGCGGGGCGACGGAGGAGGAGGCCCTGCGCGCGGCCCTGAAGAACGCGGGCGGCCACGGCCACGGCCTCGACCTGACCGCCGGGCCCCTGCTCACGGCACGGCTGCTGCGCCTGTCGGAGGAACGGCACCTGCTGTTCCTGCTCGCGCACCACATCGTCTTCGACTCCTCCTCCACCGCCGTACTCGTCCGCGACCTGGCCGCCTTCTACCGGGCGCGCACCCGGGCGCAGGACGGGCCCGGGCCGGCGCCCCTGCCGGAACCGTGTCCGGCGGAGCGGCCCGGCGCCGCCGAACTCGCCGCGTCACTCGACTTCTGGCGGCGTACGCTCCGGGACGCCCCGGACCTCTCGCTGCCCACCGACCGGCCCCGCCCGCCGGTCAGGTCCGGCGTGGGCGCGAGCCTCACCCACGCCCTGGAGGCCGGCCTCGTCGACCGGCTGCGCGCGTACGCCGCCGGGCACCGCGCGACCCTCTTCATGGCCCTGACCGGCGCCGTCGCGGCGGTGCTCGGCCGGATGGCGGGACAGCGCGACCTGGTGGTCGGCACCGCGGTGGCCGCCCGTCCGGCCGGAGCCGAGGACCACGTCGGGGTCTTCCTCGACACCGTGCCGCTGCGTCTGGACCTCACCGGCGACCCCGACTTCCCGACCCTCCTGGGCCGCGTCCGGGAGAGCAGCACGGCGGCCTACGACCACCGCGGCGTCCCCTTCGACGAACTCGTCGGCGCGCTGAACCCGCCGCGCGACGCGGGCCGCAACCCGCTGTTCCAGGTGATGGTCGAGTACGAGAACGAGGGCCGGGCCGACTTCGACCCGCCCCGGCTGACGGCCACCCTGCTCGACGTGCCCAGCGCCCGGGCCCCGTTCGACCTGAGCGTCTACCTCACCCGTCACACGGACGGCGTCCGGTTCATGGTCGAGTACGACACCGCCCTCTTCGACGAGGCGACCGTGCGCCGCTTCGTGGAGTACGTCGAGCAGGTGCTGCGCCGCGCCCTCGACGACCCCGGCGCCCCCCTCACCGACCTGACCGCCGTCACCGGCTCCGACCGCGCCACCCTCGCCCGGCTGGGCCGCCTCGACGAGCCGGCGCCGACCGCCGAGGACACCCTGCACGGCCTGTTCGAGGAACAGGCACGGCGGACGCCCGACGCCGTCGCCCTGGTCGGCGGCCCGCGGCAGGTGTCCTACGCAGAGCTGGACGCACGGGCGAACCGGCTGGCCCGGCGGCTGCGCGCCCGGGGAGCGACGCGCGGCCGGCGCGTCGCGGTGCTGCTGTCCCGGGGCCCCGGACTGATCACCGCGCTGCTGGCCGTGCTCAAGACCGGCGCCGCGTACCTGCCCCTCGACCCGTCGCTGCCCACGGCGCGGCTGTCCGCGCTCCTCGACGACGGGGCCCCGGTCCTGCTGCTGACCTCCGACGCGGTCCTCGCCCCGCACCCGGGGCTGGCGGACCTGCTGCCCGTCCACCTGGCCGACGAGACCGCCGGGGCCGACGAGCCCGGCGGGACGGAAGGCACCGACAGGACGGGAGGGACCGACAGGACGGAAGGGGCCGCCGCGCCCTACGGGGCCGATGCCGCGGGCCGGGGCGGGCCCCCGGCGGACGGCGCCGGGCCCGACGACCCGGCCTACTGCATCTACACCTCGGGCTCGACCGGCCGCCCGAAGGGCGTCGTCGTGCCCCACCGCGGCCCGGCGAACCTCGTCCGGGGACACCTCCGGCGGCATCCCGCGCTGCGCACCCTCCAGTGGACGTCGCCCGCGTTCGACGTCAGCGTGCAGGAGATCTTCACCACCCTGGCGTCGGGCGCCGCGCTCGTCCTCATCGACGACGCCGTGCGCCACGACCCCGCGGCCGTGGCCGAGGCGGTGCGGCGTCACGAGGTGCAGCGGATGTTCATGCCCTGCACCCCGCTCACGTACCTGATGGGGACCGACCCCCGGCTCCCGTCCCTGCGCGAGCTGTTCTCGGCGGGTGAGCCGCTGCGGCTGACCGGCTCCTTCCGCCGCTTCCTCGCCGCGCACCCGGACTGCGCGCTGTACAACCAGTACGGGCCCACCGAGACCTCGGTCGTCGTCACCTCGCACCCCGTGGAGCCGGACGGGGAGGAGTGGCCGCCCATCGGCACGCCGCTCCCGGGGACGCGCATCCGGCTGCTGGACGGCGCGGGGCGCCGGACGCCCGTCGGCGCCGTCGGCGAGATCCACGTCGGAGGCGTCCAGGTGGCGCACGGCTACCACGCGCGACCGGACGAGACCGCGGCCGCGTTCCTCGCGGACGGCACGGACGGCGCGGGCGGGACGCTGTACCGCACGGGTGACCTCGGACGCTGGCGGGCGGACGGCACCCTCCAGTACCGCGGCCGGACCGACGACCAGGTCAAGATCCGGGGCCACCGGGTCGACCCCGGCGAGGTGCGGGCCGCGCTCACCATGCTGCCCGGTGTGCGCGACGCGGCCGTCATCGCCCACCGGGACCGGCACGGCGACATGGAACTCACCGCCTACGTGGTACCCGGGCCGGACGGCGTCCGCGGGCCGCGCGCGGCACTGGCCCGGGTGCTCCCGGACCACCTGGTCCCCCGCCGCTGGGCGGTGCTGGACAGGCTGCCGGTGAACGCCTCCGGGAAACTGGACCGCGCCGCGCTGCCGGACCCCGCGTCCGGCGACGAGGCGGCCACGGAGGCCGCCACGGACCCGGACTCCGCGCCGGCCACCCCGCTGGAGAAGACGCTGCACGAGGTGTGGTGCGACGAGCTCGGCGTCCCGCGGATACCGGTGACCGCCTCCTTCTTCCACCTCGGCGGCCACTCCCTGAGCGCCATCCGCCTGCTGAACCGGATGGCGGAGCAGGCGGACGTCGAGCTGACCATGGCCGACTTCTTCCGCGACCCCACCATCCGCGGCGTCGCGGCCCGCGGCGAACGGCCGGCGTCCACGGACCGGGTCGTGGACACCGTCCCCCTGCCCGCCACCCTGCGCCGGCTGTGGCGGCGCCACCACGAGCGGGACGACCCGAGCGTCTACAACATCGCCCATCGCATCGACCTGCGCGGCGACCTCGACCCCGGGGTCCTGGAGAGGGCCCTGGAGGACCTGGTGGACCGTCACCAGGCGCTGCGCAGCCGGGCCGTGCGGCGGGACGACGGCGGACACCACGTCGAGGTGCTGGCCGAGGTGCCCGTCGAGCTGACGGTCGCCGACCTGCGCGCACCGGCCGCCGACGGTGACAAGGCCGTCGGTGACAAGGGCGTCGGTGACGGGGCCGCCCACGGTGACGAGGCCGACGGTGACGATGCCGTCGAGCGGTGGTGCCGGGAACAGGCGTCGGTGCCGTTCGCGATGGACCGCGCGCCGCTGTTCCGCTTCCGCCTGGCACGCCTCGGCACGGAGCACTGGGTGCTGGTCACCGTCTTCCACCACGCGGTCTGCGACGGCTGGTCCCTGGGGATCATCCGGCGTGACCTGGAGGAGCTGTACAACGCGCGGCGGGCCGGCGCCCCGGCACGACTGCCCGCACCGGCGGCCCGGTTCACGGACTTCGCGCGGTCGGAGCACGAGCCGGACGGCCGGCGCAGGGCGAAGGCCGAACGGTTCTGGCGCGCCGAACTGGAGGGGGTGGCCCTGCGCCCCGCCCTGCCCCGCGACCTGCCCCGCCCCGCGGCGCTGTCCGGCCGGGGGGCGACGCACACCTGGGTGGTCGCGGGTGACACGCCCCGCGCCGTCGCGGACACCGCGGCCCGCCTCGGCACCACCCCCTACTCCGTCCTGGCCGCCGCGTTCGCGGCCTGGCTGGCCGACCTGTGCGGCGAGCGGGGCGACGTGGTGGTGGCCGCGTCGAGCGCGAACCGCACGCGGCGCGAACGGGCGGAGATCGTCGGGCTGCTGGGCGACGCGGTGCCGCTGCGCGCCCGGACCGGCGAGGCGCGCACCTTCGCCGACCTGGCGCGGCAGCTGGGCACGGCGCTGTTCTCGGCGCTGGACCACCAGGACCTGCCGCTGACGGAGATCGTGGAGCTGGCCGCTCCGGGGACCGGGGAGGAGCTGTACCCCACGGTGCTCTTCACCGTGGTGACCACACCGCCGCCCGCCCTCGGCCTGACGTCGGTGTCCGCCTCGGTACGCGACCTGCCCACGGAGGCGGTGGCGCGCAACGAGCTCTACGTCGTCCTGGTCCCGGCCGACGACGGCATCACGGTGACGTTCGAGTACTCCACGGACCTGTTCACCCGCACCACGATCGAGCGGTGGGCGCGGACCTTCACCGAGTTCCTGCACATCGCGGCCCGGACGCCCGAGCGCCCGCTGGACACCGTCGGAGGAGCCCGGAACGAAGCCTGAACCCGGCCGGAAGGCCCGATCACGGGGCGGGGACGGTCACCACCGGGCAGTGGGCCCGGTGCAGCAGCCCGCGCACCACGGAGCCCACGCGCATGCCGGTGTAGCCGCCGCGTCCCCGCCGCCCGACGACCACGGCGAGGGCGTGCTCGGCGGCCTCGGCCAGTACCTCGACCGGTGAGCCCTCGGTGACCTCGTGGGTCACGGGCACGTCCGGGTACAGCTCCGCGAACACGAGGGTGGCCTCGGTGAGCCGCTGACGCGCGGCCTGGAACAGCGACGTGTGGTCGGGGCGCCTGGTGAAGACCGGCGGCTGCCAGACGGCCACGGTCCGCAGTCCGCAGCCGCGGACGTGCGCCTCCTCGAAGGCGAAGGCCAGCGCGGCCTGCGAGGCCTCGCTCCCGTCCACCCCGACGACCAGCTGGGGCGAGGCCTGCGTGGTGTGCTCCGTGTCGCCCACCACGGCGACCGGGCACCGCGCCTGCGCGGTGACGGGGACGACGAGCGAACCCGCGCTCAGGAACTCCTCGGTCCGGCTCAGGTGGCGGGAGCCGAGCACGACCATCTCCGCCTCCGCCGACAGCTGGGCCATCACCTGCGCCGGGTTCCCCTCCAGGAGCGCGCTGGTGACCGGGACGCCGGGAGCACGGTCGTGGGCCCGGAGCGCCGCGGCCTCCAGGGCGTTCCTGCCCGCGACCGCCCGCGCCTGGAAACGGGGGGTGTCGTCGACGTGCTGGGTGTCCCGTGGCGGGGGCACGGCGACCGCCAGACGCAGGGCCGACCCGCGCCGTTCGGCCGCGTCGGCGGCCCACGACACGGCGAGGCCCCAGTTCCTGGCCGGGTCGACCCCGACGACGATCTCCGGACGTTCCGTCGTGTCGGTCATGATCCTCTCCCGATCGGGTGCCCGGGCGCTTCTCCGGGGCACCGGGCCCGGGCCGGCCACGGGCACGACAGGCGGCGTACCGGCGCCGTCGGCCACGACCCCTCAAGGGTTTCACGAACGGGCGCCGCCGCAACCGGGCCTCCGCCTCCGGTGAGGCACTCGCGCGGAAGGGGGAACCCGGGAGGCCGACGGCGTTCTCGGGGAGCGGGGCGCGCCGGTGGGCTCCGGAGTGCCGCGCCGCCGTCCGACGCCGGAGCCCAAGGAGACCACCATGCCGATGCCGCACATCTCCCCGCCGACGGTCCGCGGCCTCGTCCGCGACGCCGCCACCGCCCCCTCCATGCACAACGCCCAGCCCTGGCGCTTCGTCTACCACCGCAACGCCGGCGTACTGGACCTCAGGTCCGACGCCGCGCGCGACATGACGTACGCCGACCCGGACAACCGGGCCCAGTACCTCGGCTGCGGAGCCGCCCTGCTCAACCTCCGGGTCGCGGCCGCCCACAACGGCCTGGTCATGCACACCTCCCTGCTGCCCGACGCGGACGACCCCCGGCTGGTCGCCCGCATACGCCCGGGCACGGCCGGGACCGCCGCGGCCACCGGAGCCCTGGCGAGCCTGTACCCGGCCCTGTCCCGCCGCCACACCAGCCGGCTGCCCTTCGAGGACCACCCCCTGCCCGACGAACTGAAGCAGCTCCTGGCCCGCGAGGCCGAGGCGGAGGGGGCGCGCCTGCTGTTCCCCGGCGGCTGGCACGTCCGCTTCCTGCTCGACCTCATCGCCGAGGCCGAGACCTACGCCGAGCACGCCGGCGACCCCGACGAGGCCCGCTGGCTGCGCGGCGCGACGGCGCCGGAGGCGGCCGACGACGGCGTGCCCTGGTCCGCCGTCGGCCCGGCGAGCGAGGACACCGCCTGGCACACCCGCGACTTCGGGCGCGGCGCCGGCCGGGACAGGTCCGCCGCCAGGTTCGAACGCCGGCCCCAGCTGGCCGTCCTCTCCACGGCCGACGACGACCCGCCGCGGTGGGTCGTCGCGGGCCAGGCACTGGAGCGCGTCCTGCTGGCGGCCACCACGGTCCATGTGGCGACGGGCCTGACGACCCAGCCGCTGGAGCGCCAGTCCCTGCGCTGGCTGCTGCGGGACCCCGTCCGCGGCGGCGGAGCCGTGCAGATGCTGCTGCGCCTGGGCTACGGCCAGGGCTCCACCGGGGCCGTGACGCGGCGCCGCCCGGTCGACGACATCCTCGACCTCGAACCGTGAGGGGCGCCGTCGGCCGGTGCCCGCGTCCGGCCGCGGGCACCGGCCGCACCCCGGACTGATAGCCTCACCGGGCCAGTCGAGCCACACCCGAGGCCAGGGAATCCGGTGCGAATCCGGAACTGACGCGCAGCGGTGAGGGGGACGGGCGGGGCACGACGCCACTGGGAGACCGGGAAGGCGCCCCGGCCGGACGAACCCGAGTCCGAAGACCTGCTGGCACCTCCGTGCCCCGGCACGGAGGACGTCCACAGGCCAGGCTCCGCGTACGAGCCCCGACTCCCGAGGCATACCCATGCTGCGTACCCATGCCCTGTTCCGTGCTCCGGCCTCCCTCCGTCGCCCGGCGCTCCTCCTCACGTCGGCGCTGGTGCTCGCCGCCTGCGGCCCCTCCGGCGGCGACGGCGCGCGGCCGGCGAGCGGCGCCTCCGCCGGCTACCCGGTGACCATCGACAACTGCGGCCACCGGGTCACGCTGACCTCCGCCCCGCGGCGGGCGGTCTCCCTCAACCAGGGCACCACCGAGATCCTGCTCGCCCTCGGCCTCGCCGACCGCATGGCCGGCACGGCCACCTGGACCGACCCGGTGATGAAGGGACTGGAGGAGGCCGAGGCGGGAGTGGAGCGGCTCGCGGACGACCGTCCCTCCTTCGAGAAGGTCCTGGACGCCGAACCCGACTTCGTCACCGCCTCGTTCGTCTCCACGCTCGGCCAGGGCGGCGTCGCCACCCGCGAGCAGTTCGAGCGACTGGGCGTCCCCGCGTACGTCTCGCCGTCCGACTGCTCCGCGGGCAAGGACAACGACAGCGGGGGAGACGGATCGAGGAGCGAGCCGCTCACCCTGGACACGGTGTACGGCGAAGTGCGCGACCTGGCCCGGGTGTTCGGCGTCGAGGAGCGCGGCGAGAAACTCGTCGCGGAGATGAAGGAGCGGGTGCGCGGGGCGACCGACGGGCTGAACGCCTCCGACGTCTCCCTGATGTACTGGTTCGCCGACTCCCGGTCCCCCTACCTGGCCGGCTGCTGCGGCGCCCCGGGCGCCATCACCCGCGCCGTCGGCGCGCGGAACGCCTTCGACGACACCCACGACGAGTGGCCGCAGATCAACTGGGAGACCGTCGCCGACCGCGACCCGGACGTCATCGTCCTCGGGGACCTGACCCGCCGGTCCCAGACCGCCGAGTCCGCCGAGGCGAAGATCCGCTTCCTGGAGACGAACCCCGCCACGCGCAACCTGGCCGCCGTGCGGGACCGGCGGTACATCCTGGTGAGCGGGCAGGCGATGAACCCCTCCCTGCGCACCGTCGAGGGGATCGAACAGGTCGCCGCCGGCCTGCGCGCCTTCGGACTCGCCGAATGAGGCTCCGCGCGCCGTTGTCGGCCGGCGCCGGACTGGCCGCGTTGCTCGCCTCGGTCGCCGTGGCCGTGACGTTCGGGCCCGCCGACATCTCCACGGGGGACGTGTGGGGCTCCGTCGCCGCCCATCTCGGCCTCGGCGGGGACGGGGCCACCGTGACGCCGCTGCGGGACGGCATCGTCTGGAACCTGCGGATGCCGCGCACCCTGCTCGCCGCCGTCTGCGGGGCCGGGCTCGCGGTGTGCGGGACGGTGATGCAGTCGCTGCTGCGCAACCCGCTGGCCGATCCCTTCGTGCTCGGTGTGTCCTCCGGCGCGTCCACCGGAGCGGTCGCCGTGGTCGTGCTGGGGGCGGGCGGGGGAGTGGTGTCCCTGTCGGCGGGCGCGTTCCTCGGGGCGCTGCTCTCCTTCGCCCTGGTGCTGCTGATCGGCCACACCTCCGGCGGCGGCACCGACCGGGTGGTGCTGTCCGGGGTGGCGGCCATGCAACTCTTCTCCGCACTGACCTCGTTCATCGTGATGACCTCCGCGGACGCCGAGACCACCCGGGGCG
Source organism: Streptomyces abyssomicinicus (assembly GCF_008974245.1). Lineage (GTDB taxonomy): Bacteria > Actinomycetota > Actinomycetes > Streptomycetales > Streptomycetaceae > Streptomyces > Streptomyces abyssomicinicus. Next base: position 207,724 of record NZ_BBZI01000014.1, read on the forward strand.
TGCTGTTCTGGCTGCTGGGTTCCCTGACGGGCGCCGACTGGGGGCAACTGCTGTTCTGCGCGGCCGTGCTCGCCGTCGTCCTGGCCGTCTGCCTCGGACACGCCCGCACGCTGGACGCCTTCGCCTTCGGGGACGAGGCCGCCGCCGGCCTCGGGATCCGGGTCGCCCGCACCCGCCTGATCCTGCTCTCCGCGACGGCGCTGCTCACCGCCGCCCTGGTCAGCTGCGTCGGCGCGATCGGCTTCGTCGGCCTGGTCCTCCCGCACGCCACCCGCCTCCTCACCGGCTCCGGCCACGCCCGCCTGCTGCCGGCGGTGGCGCTGACCGGGGCCGTTTTCCTGGTGTGGGTGGACACCGCGGCCCGCACGCTCCTCGACCCACGGGAGGTCCCGGTGGGCGTGGTGACGTCCCTGATCGGCGTGCCGGCCTTCGTGGCCGTGCTCCACCGCGGACGGAGGAGGACATGACCGGCCTGCGCGCGGACCGCGTGGTGCGGCGCGCCGGCGACAAGGTCCTCGTGGACGGCGTCACGCTCACCCTGCGCCCCGGCGAGACGGTCGGTCTGCTCGGCCCGAACGGCTCGGGGAAGTCGACCCTGCTGCGGATGCTGGCCGGGGTGCTCGCCCCCACGTCCGGAGTCGTCACGCTGGACGGCCGCCCGCTCACCGCGGTGGGCCGCCGGGTCACCGCCCGCCGCGTGGCCACCGTCGAGCAGCACGCGCACACGCAGACCGAACTGACCGTCCGGGAGGTCGTCGCCCTCGGCCGCGTGCCGCACCGCGGCGCCTGGACGCCGGCCACGGCGGCCGACGCGCACGCCGTCGCCCGGGCGCTGGAACGCGTCGGACTGACCGGCCGGGCCGGCCAGTCCTGGCACACCCTCTCCGGCGGCGAGCGCCAACGCGCCCAGATCGCCCGCGCGCTCGCCCAGGAACCCCGTGAGCTCCTCCTCGACGAACCCACCAACCACCTGGACATCCAGCACCAGCTCGACCTGCTCGACCTCGTCGCGAGCCTGCCGGTCACCACCGTGATCGCCCTGCACGACCTGAACCTCGCCGCGATGTACTGCGACCGCCTGCTCGTCCTCTGCGAGGGGCGCGCGGTCACCGAGGGCACCCCCGCCGAGGTCCTGACCCCCGCCCTCATCGAGCGGGTCCACGGCGTCCGCGCCGAGGTCACCCACGGCCCCGGCCATCCGGTGATCCGCTTCCTGCGCCCGGCGGACCGGGACGGCCGTCCCGCGGGGGAGGGATGACGGACGCCGCCGCCGGGCCGTGGACCGGCCCTTCAGGTCCCGGGCGCCAGGTCGTCGAGCTCCCTGCGCACCTGCCCGGTGTCCAGCCGCAGTCCCCACGCGTTGCGGCGGCGCACGGCCGCCAGCTCCGACTCCAGCGGGGACGGCGGCACCGCGAGGACGGGGCAGGCGGCCCGGGCGAGGCAGTGGCGGCTCACCGAGGGCCACAGCGCGCGGCGCAGCCGGCCGCGTCGTCCGGCGCCGACCACCAGGAGGTCGGCCTCCCGGCACGCGATCCGCAGCAGCGTCCGCCCGGGGGAGCCGCGGGCGATCAGGGCCTGGCCGGGCAGCGCGAGGCCGGCGCCGCCGAACACGTCGCGCAGGGCCCGGACCAGTCTCTCCCGCGCCAGCAGTTCCCACTCGTCGGTCAGCGTGAGCGTCGCGGCCGGCGACCGGAGCGCGGCGGCCTCCGCACCGGGCGGCTCCCAGGCCAGCACCGGCCACAGCTCGGCCCCACGGCGCCCCGCCTCCTCGGCGGCCCGGCGCAACGCGGTGAGACTGCCCGGCGAGCCGCTCACCCCCACGACGACACGAGCGGCCACGGGCACACCGGTCCGGGACATCTCTCCTCCTCCCCACACCGGCGGTGACGTTCCACCGGCACGTCCTGTCGAAGACCCTGCCGCGGCGGTTCTGCCGCGGGTTCCCATCCCACTCCGGAGAACCGTGTGCGGAAAAGGCCGGGCCGCCGGTCTTGGCGCACCTCTGACGGCGCCCGGCGGCGCCGCCCACCAGGCGCGTCAGCAACCCGTCAACGCCGGGCCGGTTCGCGTCAGCATCCCGTCAGGAGCCCGCCGTACCGGGTGGCGACGGGCATAGCGTCCATGACGAGCCCCGGTCCGCCTCCCCGCGACCGGGGCGCCCAGCTCCCCTCCCGGAGGTGTCCCATGGACGAACAGTTGCACGACGAAGACCCCGAGCCCTCCGAACGGTTCCCGGCCGGGCCCCTGTACGTCCCGGTCCGGCCGGGCCCCTCCGGATGTGCGGCCCGCCTGTTCCGCACCCCCCTCGGCGCCCGCACGGCCGTCGGCTTCAGCTCCGGAAGCAGGCTCGCGGCGACGCTCGGACACGACCACGCGTGGATCCGCCTCGCCGAGCCGGCGCTGCGCGCGCTGACCGCACCGCTCGGGTTCACCACCGTCACGGTCGATCCGCTGTTCACGGCCCCGGCCCCGGCGCCGGCCGGGCGGGCGGTCCCCGACACCATCCCCGACACGGTCCCGGGCGCGGTTCCGGGCGCGGTTGCGGACAAGGTCCCCGGCGTGGTCCGCAGCGCGCTCCCGGGCGTCCCCGCCCAGCGCCTCGGCCGAAAGGGGACCGGACGATGACCGTCGTGCACGGACCCGCCGTCCCCGCGGCCGGTGCCGACCTGTCGGTGTGGCCCGCCTCGGCCACCGAGTCGCGCCCCGGCGACCTGGCGGTGGGCGGCGTACCGCTCACGGAGGTGGCCGACCGCTACGGCACCCCCGTCTACGTCCTCGACGAGGCGGAGGTGCGCGAGCGCTGCCGCACCTACCGTGCGACGTTCCCGGACGCCGAGGTCCTCTACGCGGCGAAGGCGTTCCTGTGCCGGGCCATGGTCCGCTGGGCGGACGAGGAAGGCCTCGGGATGGACGTCTGCTCGGCCGGCGAGCTGGAGTTCGCGGTGGCCGCCGGCTTCCCGCCGGAGCGGATGGTGCTGCACGGCAACGCCAAGTCCCCGCGGGACCTGGAGACGGCCCTGCGCCTGGGGGTCGGCCGCGTCGTCATCGACAGCCCTTCGGAGATCGCCAGGCTGGCCGCCGCCGTGGGGCCCGGCCGCCGCCAGAAGGTCATGGTGCGCGTGGTGCCCGGGATCAGCGCGGGGGGCCACGAGAAGGTGCGCACCGGCACGGACGACCAGAAGTTCGGGCTCTCCATCGCCGACGGCCACGCCCAGCACGCCGTCACCCGCGTCCTCGGCCAGCCGCGGCTCGAGCTCACCGGCCTGCACTGCCACCTGGGCTCCCAGATCACGAGCGTCAGACCGTACGTCGCGGCGGTCCGCCGCGTCGTCGGCCTGATGGCCCGGCTGCGCGAGCAGCACGGCCTGGTCCTGTCCGAACTCGACCTCGGCGGCGGCCACGGCATCGCCTACCGCCCGGGCGAGGACGCCCTGGACCTGACGGCACTGTCCCGCGCGGTGCGCGCCGAACTCGCCGACGCCTGCGCCTCGGCCGGGCTCCCCGTCCCCCGGCTGGCCGTCGAGCCGGGGCGGGCGGTCGTGGGCCCCGCCGGCGTGGCCCTGTACCGCGTGCTGGCCGTGAAGCGCTCGGGCGGGACGGTGTTCGTGGCGGTGGACGGAGGGATGAGCGACAACCCCCGCCCGGCCCTGTACGGCGTCCGCTACGCACCCCGCCTGATCGGCCGGCGCGGCGCCGCGGACCCGGTGCGGGTCACCGTGGTGGGCCGGCACTGCGAGGCGGGCGACGTCCTGGCCGCCGACGCCGAACTGCCCGCCGACGTCCGCCCCGGCGACCTGCTCGCCGTCCCGGTGGCGGGCGCCTACCACCTCTCCATGTCCTCCGGCTACAACCTGGTCGGCCGGCCCCCGGTGGCCGCCGTACGGGACGGGCGCGCCCGCCTGCTGGTCCGCCGTGAGTCCATGGAGGACCTCCGCGCCCGGGACGTGGGCCTGTAGCGGGCCCGGAGGACGCCCGCCCCGGACGCCGGACGCCCGCCCCCGACGCCCGGGGCGGGCGTCCGGCATGCCCTTCGGCGGGTGCCGCTTTCGGCGGCCCGGCAACGGGAACCCGGCCGGTGACGGACCGGCCCACGGCCGGTCACCGGCCGTCCCGGCCGCGGCCCCTCCGACGTGCCGCCCCGGTGCGGCGCCAACAACGCGTAAAGATCACCACCGAGGTCGTATGGGATGTGTCAAGAGGAGTCGAATCGGGGTGGTTACAGGCGTTTGCTGTTCGTCGTCCGGTTCGGTACCCGCCCGCCCTCGGGAGCCGTCCGGCCACGCCGAACGACAGGGGAGGCTCCCACACATGACCCGCGTACTGGTGGTCGAGGACGACCCGCAGCTCGTACGGGCCCTGGTGCTCAATCTGCAGGCCCGCCAGTACCGGGTGGACGCGGCGGCGGACGGGGCCAGCGGCATCCGGCTGGCCGTCGCACGGTGGCCGGACGTGGTCGTCTTGGACCTCGGTCTGCCCGACATGGACGGCGTGGAGGTCATCGAGGCGCTGCGCGGCTGGACCCGGGTGCCGATCCTCGTCCTGTCGGCGCGCGACGCGTCGGGCGAGAAGGTCGCCGCCCTGGACGCCGGGGCGGACGACTACATCACCAAGCCCTTCAGCATGGACGAGCTCCTGGCCCGGCTGCGCGCCGCCGTCCGCCGCAAGGAGGCCGCGCCCCTGGCGTCGGAGACGGCGGTCGTGGAGACCGACGCCTTCACCGTCGACCTGCTGGCCAAGAAGGCCACCCGGGGCGGCCAGGACATCCGGCTCACCCCCACCGAGTGGCACCTGCTGGAGATCCTGGTCACCAACCCGGGCCGGCTCGTCACCCAGAAGCAGCTGCTCCACGAGGTGTGGGGCGCCTACCACGGCAGCCGGACCAACTACCTGAGGGTCTACATGGCCCAGCTGCGCCGCAAGCTGGAGGCGGACCCCTCCCGGCCCCGGCACCTGATCACCGAGCCCGGCATGGGTTACCGCTTCGAACCGTGAACACCAGCACCCCGGGAACCCCCGTGGACGACGGAAGACGACACGCGATGGCACGAGGCAAGCTCCGGATCTACCTCGGCGCCGCGCCGGGCGTGGGCAAGACCTACGCGATGCTCTCCGAGGCGCACCGGCGCGTGGAGCGCGGCACCGACTGCGTGGTGGCCCTGGTGGAGCACCACGACCGTCCGCGCACCCAGGTGATGCTGCACGGCCTGGAGCGGATCGAGCGCCGGACCGTCGTCTACCGCGGCGCCGGGTTCACCGAGATGGACCTCGACGCCGTGCTCGCCCGCCGGCCCAAGGTCGCCCTGGTGGACGAGCTCGCCCACACCAACGTGCCGGGCTCGCGCAACGACAAGCGCTGGCAGGACATCGAGGAACTGCTCGCGGCCGGCATCGACGTCGTCTCGACGGTCAACATCCAGCACCTGGAGTCGCTCGGCGACGTCGTGGAGTCGATCACCGGGATACGGCAGCAGGAGACCGTCCCCGACGAGGTGGTCCGCCGGGCGGACCAGATCGAGCTGGTGGACATGTCCCCCCAGGCCCTGCGCCGCCGCATGGCGCACGGCAACGTCTACCAGCCCGACAAGGTCGACGCGGCCCTGTCGAACTACTTCCGGCCCGGCAACCTGACCGCCCTGCGCGAACTGGCGCTGCTGTGGGTGGCCGACCGGGTCGACGAGTACCTGAACGCCTACCGCAGCGAGCACGAGGTCTCGGCCATCTGGGGCTCCCGCGAGCGGATCGTGGTCGGCGTCACCGGCGGCCCCGAGGGCGCCACCCTGATCCGCCGCGCGGTACGCCTCGCGGAGAAGGGCGCCGGCGGCGAGGTGCTGGCGGTGTACGTGCTGCGCGGCGACGGCCTGACCTCCGCCTCGCCCAAGGAACTGGCGGTGCAGCGCAAGCTCGTCGAGGACCTGGGCGGCACGTTCCACCAGGTCGTGGGCGACGACATCCCCGCCGCGCTGCTCGCCTTCGCCCGCGGGGTGAACGCGACGCAGATCCTCCTCGGCGTCTCCCGCCGCAAGACCTGGCAGTACGTCCTCGGCCCCGGGGTCGGCGCGACGGTGGCCCGGGAGTCCGGCCCCGACCTGGACGTGCACCTGATCACCCACGCCGAGGCGGGCAAGGGGCGCGGACTGCCCGTGGCGCGCGGCGCGCGGCTGGGCCGCACCCGCATCGTCCTGGGCTGGCTGGCGGGCATCGGCGGCCCGCTGCTCCTGACGTTCCTGCTGACCGGCATCGACGTCTCGCTCGGCCTGGCCAACGACATGCTCCTCTACCTGACGCTCACGGTGGCCGCCGCGCTGCTCGGCGGCCTGCTGCCCGCCCTCGCCTCCGCCGTCGTCGGTTCGTTCCTGCTCAACTGGTACTTCACGCCACCCGTCAGCCGCCTGACGATCGCCGACCCGACGAACATCCTCGCCCTGGCGGTGTTCGTCGTGGTGGCCGTCTCGGTGGCCTCCGTCGTCGACCTGGCCGCCCGGCGCACCCATCAGGCGGCCCGGCTGCGGGCGGAGGCGGAGATACTGTCCTTCCTCGCGGGCAGCGTCCTGCGCGGGGAGACCGGCCTGGACGCCCTGCTGGAACGGGTCCGCGAGACCTTCGGGATGCAGTCGGCGGCCATCCTGGAACGCGAGGACGAGAACGCCCCGTGGGTCCCGGCCGGCAGCGTGGGACCCGACGTGCCGGTCGAACCGGAGGACGCGGACGTCGACGTGCCCGTCGGCGACCGCATGGCCCTCGTCCTGACCGGGCGGGTGCTCCCCGCCGAGGACCGCCGGGTGCTGGCCGCCTTCGCGGCCCAGGCGGCCGTGGTCCTGGACCGCCGCCGCCTGCGGGAGGAGGCGGACCGGGCCAAGGTCCTGGCCGAGGGCAACCGGATCCGCACCGCCCTGCTCGCCGCGGTCAGCCACGACCTGCGGACCCCGATCGCGGGCATCAAGGCGGCGGTGACCTCGCTGCGCTCGGCGGACGTGGTCTGGTCGCAGGAGGACCAGGAGGAGCTGCTGGCCGGCATCGAGAACGGCGCGGACCGTCTCGACCAGCTCATCGGCAACCTCCTGGACATGTCCCGCCTGCAGACCGGCACCGTCACGCCGCTGATCCGCGACATCGACCTGGACGAGGTTGTCCCCATGGCGCTGGCCGGCGTGCCGGACGCCGAGGTGGAACTGGACGTCCCCGAGTCGCTGCCGATGGTGCTCGTCGACAAGGGGCTGCTGGAGCGCGTGGTCGCCAACATCGTGGAGAACGCCGTGAAGTACGGCCCGCCGGGCGTCCCCGTGCTGGTCGGCGCGAGCGTCCTGGGCGACCGGGTCGAGGTCCGGGTCGTAGACCGGGGGCCGGGCGTCCCCGAGGAGGACAAGGAAGGCATCTTCGAGCCCTTCCAACGCCACGGCGACGCCCCCCGCGGCAACGGCGTCGGGCTGGGCCTGGCGGTCGCCCGCGGCTTCACCGAGGCCATGGACGGCACCCTGCGGGCCGAGGACACCCCGGGCGGCGGTCTCACCATGGTCCTCAGCCTCCCGAAGGCCTCCGCGCACGGGACGGCGTAGCCCGGGACACGTGGGCCGCGACACGCGGGCCGCGACACGCGGACCGCGACACGTGCGTCGGGACACGTGCGTCGGGACACGTGCGTCGGGACGCGTGGGCCAGGTCACAAACTGTTAGAGAGCCGTCAAAAACGGGGTGATCTCCGTATGGGGGGCGTCAAAGGGTGATCCGGTGCGGTCGGAAGTGAGTTCTGATCTGACAGTCCCTTTCCGCAGCACCTCATCATCGGGAGCTCACGATGGCCGACCTGGCCTTCGTCGTCACCACCGTCGCGGCGTTCGCGCTCGTGATCCTCGTCGCCAAGGGGGTGACGAAGCTGTGACCGTCGAGCACGCAGTCGGCCTGGTCGTGGCCGTCGCCCTGCTGGGCTACCTCGTCCTCGCCCTCGTCTTCCCCGAGAGGTTCTGAGCCCAGCCATGAGTCCTGTCCTGTCCGGCGTGCTCCAGCTGCTCGCCCTCGTCGGCGCGCTGGCGCTCGCCTACGTCCCGCTCGGCAACCACATGGCCCGGGTCTACTCCTCGAAGACGCACCTGCGGGCCGAGCGATGGATCTACAAGGCGGTCGGCGCCGATCCGGACGCGGGGATGACCTGGTCCGCGTACCTGCGCGGCATCCTCGCCTTCTCGGTGGCCGGCGTCCTGTTCCTCTACCTCCTCCAGCGGCTGCAGGGCGTCCTGCCCGGTTCGCTCGGCTTCTCCTCGGTCACCCCCGCGCAGTCCTTCAACACGGCCGTGTCCTTCGTGACCAACACCAACTGGCAGTCGTACTACGGCGAGCAGACCATGGGGCACGTGGTGCAGACCGCGGGCCTGGCCGTGCAGAACTTCGTCTCGGCGGCCGTGGGCATGGCCGTCGCGGTCGCGCTCGTCCGCGGCTTCGCCAGGTCCCGCACCGGTGACCTGGGGAACTTCTGGGCCGACCTGGTGCGCGGCACCGTCCGGATCCTGGTGCCGGTCGCGGCCGTCGCCGCGGTGGTCCTGGTCGCCTGCGGCGTGATCCAGAACTTCTCCGGCATCCACGAGGTCGGCCAGTTCACCGGCGCCCCGCAGCAGTGGAACGGCGGCGCGGTCGCCTCGCAGGAGGCCATCAAGGAGCTGGGCACCAACGGAGGCGGCTACTTCAACGCCAACGCCGCCCACCCCTTCGAGAACCCGACGCCGCTCACCAACCTCTTCGAGGTCTTCCTGATCCTGCTGATCCCCTTCGCGATGACCCGCACCTTCGGCGTCCTGACCGGATCGGTCAGGCAGGGCTACGCGATCCTCGCCACCATGGCCGTCATCTGGCTGGGCTTCACCGCCCTGATGATGTGGACCGAGTTCGCCCACCACGGCCCGGCGCTGCAGGCCGCGGGCGGGGCGATGGAGGGCAAGGAGGTCCGCTTCGGCATCGGCGGCTCGTCCGTCTTCGCGGTGGCGACCACCTTCACCTCGACCGGCGCGGTGAACTCCTTCCACTCCTCCTACACCGGGCTGGGCGGCGGCATCACCCTGCTCGGCATGATGCTGGGCGAGATCGCCCCCGGCGGTGTGGGCTCCGGCCTGTACGGCATGCTCGTGATGGCGGTCATCGCGGTCTTCCTGGCCGGTCTGATGGTCGGCCGCACGCCCGAGTACCTGCGCAAGAAGATCGGCGCGCGGGAGATGAAACTCGCCGCCTGCTACATCCTCGTCACGCCGGCCCTGGTCCTCGTCCTCACCGCGGCCTCCCTGGCACTGCCGACGCCGCCGCACTCGATGCTCAACCCCGGCGCGCACGGCTTCTCGGAGGTCCTCTACGCCTTCACGTCCGCGGCGAACAACAACGGATCGGCCTTCGCGGGCCTGAACGCCAACACCGACTGGTTCAACACCACGACCGGAATCGCGATGCTGCTCGGCCGGTTCCTGCCGATGGTCTTCGTCCTCGCGCTGGCCGGCTCGCTCGCCGCGCAGCGGCCCGTCCCGGTCACCGCCGGCACCCTGCGCACCGACAAGCCGCTCTTCAGCGGCCTGCTGGTGGGCGCCACGCTGATCATCACCGGTCTCACCTACTTCCCGGCCCTGGCGCTGGGACCGCTCGCCGAGGGGCTGGCGCGATGACGTTCCGTACCGACGAATCAGAGGACACCATGTCCACAGGCACCCGGACCCGGGCGCCGCACGGCGACCTTCCCACCGGGCACAAGCCCGCCGACGGCCGTGTCGCGGCGGGACTCTTCGACCCCCGGCTGATGGTCAGGTCCTTCCCGCAGGCCCTGCGCAAGCTCGATCCGCGGGTGATGGTCAAGTCCCCCGTGATGTTCGTGGTGTGGGCCGGCTCGGTCCTCACCACCGTCTTCTCCTTCACCGACCCGGGTGACTGGTTCGGCTGGACCATCAGCGCCTGGCTGTGGCTGACCGTGATCTTCGCCAATCTGGCCGAGGCGGTCGCCGAGGGCCGCGGCAAGGCCCAGGCCGACACCCTGCGCAAGGCGAAGAGCGACACGGTGGCCCGCAGGGTGGCCGCCGGCGGCGAGGAGGAGCGCGTGCCGGGCACGGCGCTGCGCATCGGCGACCTCGTCGTCTGCGAGGCCGGTGACGTCATCCCCGGTGACGGCGACGTCGTCGAGGGCGTGGCGAGCGTCGACGAGTCGGCGATCACCGGTGAGTCGGCCCCGGTCATCCGCGAGTCCGGCGGCGACCGCTCGGCGGTAACCGGCGGCACCAAGGTGCTCTCCGACCGGATCGTCGTGCGGATCACCACCAAACCGGGCGAGACCTTCATCGACCGGATGATCGCACTGGTGGAGGGCGCCGCACGGCAGAAGACGCCCAACGAGATCGCGCTGAACATCCTGCTGGCGTCGCTGAGCATCGTCTTCCTGCTGGCCTGCGCCACCCTGCCGCCCTTCGCGGAGTACGCGGGCACGCGCCTGACCCTGGTGGTCCTGGTCGCCCTGCTGGTCTGCCTCATCCCCACCACGATCGGGGCGCTGCTCTCCGCGATCGGCATCGCGGGCATGGACCGGCTCGTGCAGCGCAACGTCCTGGCCATGTCCGGCCGGGCGGTCGAGGCGGCCGGCGACGTCTCCACCCTGCTGCTGGACAAGACCGGCACCATCACGCTCGGCAACCGCCGGGCCGCCGAGTTCGTGCCGGTGCGCGGCGTCACCGAGAACGACCTCGCGGACGCCGCCCAGCTGTCCTCGCTGGCCGACGAGACGCCCGAGGGGCGGTCCGTGGTCGTGCTGGCCAAGGAGAGGTACGGGCTGCGAGAGCGGAGCCGGGGCGAGCTGACGGGGGCCGAGTGGGTCGGGTTCACCGCGCAGACCCGGATGTCCGGCGTCGACGTGGACGGGCGCCGGATCCGCAAGGGCGCCACCGGTGCGGTGCTCGACTGGGTGCGCGAACAGGGCGGCCGGGTGGAGGTCGCCGACGAGGCCGAGCGGATCGCCGACCTGATCGCCCGGTCCGGCGGCACCCCGCTGCTGGTCGCGGTGGAGGACGAGGAGGGCGCCCGCGTCCTGGGCGTGATCCACCTCAAGGACGTGGTCAAGGAGGGCATGCGGGAGCGGTTCGCGGAACTGCGCCGCATGGGCATCCGCACCGTCATGATCACGGGCGACAACCCGCTGACCGCCAAGGCCATCGCGGAGGAGGCGGGCGTCGACGACTACCTCGCCGAGGCCACCCCCGAGGACAAGATGGCCCTCATCAAGCGGGAGCAGGCCGACGGCAAGCTGGTGGCGATGACCGGCGACGGCACCAACGACGCCCCCGCCCTCGCCCAGGCCGACGTCGGTGTCGCCATGAACACCGGCACGTCGGCCGCCAAGGAGGCCGGCAACATGGTCGACCTCGACTCCGACCCGACCAAGCTCATCGAGATCGTCGAGATCGGCAAGCAGCTCCTGATCACCCGGGGAGCCCTGACCACGTTCTCCGTCGCCAACGACGTCGCCAAGTACTTCGCCATCATCCCCGCCCTGTTCGCCGCCGTGTATCCCGGGCTGGACACGCTCAACATCATGCGGCTGTCCTCGCCGGACTCCGCGATCCTGTCGGCCGTGATCTTCAACGCGCTGGTCATCGTCGCGCTGGTGCCGCTCGCGCTCAAGGGCGTGCGGTACCGGCCGCTGAGCGCCGACCGGCTGCTGCGGCGCAACCTCGGGGTCTACGGGCTGGGCGGCCTGATCGCGCCGTTCGTCGGCATCAAGATCATCGACATGGTCGTCTCCCTCGTCCCCGGGCTCTGAACACCGGCCGCGACTCCTAGAAAAGTGTGCTGATCACCATGAAGAACTCCGTGACCACCGGCGCCCGCCTGTTCGGCGCGGGCCTGCGCGCCCTGCTGGCGCTCACCCTGGTGACCGGTGTGGTCTACCCGCTGGCCGTCACCGGCGTCGCCCAGGGACTGTTCCCCGGCCGGGCGAACGGCTCCGAGACCGAGGCGGACGGCAGGGTCGTCGGCTCGTCCCTGATCGGGCAGGCGTACACGCTGCCGCCGGAGGAGGGCCAGGAGACGCCCGAGCCCGACCTCAGGTGGTTCCAGGGCCGCCCTGCCAACGGCCTGGGAACCAACACCCTCAACACCGAGTACCGGCTGCTGCTGTCCGGCGCCACCAACCTGTCGGCCGGGAACGAGGACCTGGTGCGGCAGGTGGAGGACGCCAAGGCCGCGGTGGTGAAGGACAACTCCGTACCCGGCCACGCGGTCGACCCCTCCGACGTGCCCGCGGACGCGGTCACCTCCTCCGGCTCCGGCCTGGACCCGCACATCTCACCGGCGTACGCGGAACTCCAGACCCGCCGTGTCGCCGTGCGCAACGGCCTGCCGGTCGCCCGGGTCGAGCGGCTGGTCGAGGACCACACCGAGGGACGGACCCTCGGGTTCCTCGGCGAGCCGCGGGTCAACGTCCTCGCACTCAACGTCGCGCTGCGCGAGCTGTCGGCGCAGCGGTGAGCGACTGACCCGTGACCGCACCACGAGGGCCCGCGCACATCGGCGCGGGCCCTCGTGGTGCGGTGCGCGGGAGTCAGCCGACGTGTGCCGCGGGACGCTCGGGACCGGCCTCCGTGACCGCCTCGCCACGGGTGTCCCCGGCGTTCTCGCCGGCCTGGGTGTCCTCGGCGTCCATGGCGTCGTCCCGGTTGCGCCCCCGGTAGGTCAGGTGCAGGGCCGTGACGGTGACGGCGGAGACGACCATGACGACGCCGTAGAGGCGGTACAGCTCCTCGGGCGTGAAGCCGTGCTGCTCCAGGTAGGTCGCGATGTTGGGCGCGAAGAAGGCGACGATCCGGCCGACGCCCATCATCAGGCCGACGGCCGCGGTGCGGATCGCGAGCGGGTAGATCGACGGGCTGATCGCGTAGTACGCGGCGACACCGCCGTTGACCGCCAGACCGATCAGGACCGCGAGGACGAGGACCGCGGTCCTGTCGTCGAAGTAGGCGGCGAAGACGAAGAAGACCACGAATCCGACGACACCGATGAGAGCCGTCACCAGACGCGGATGGATCTTGCGGGAGACCGCGGCGAAGAGCAGGGCGCCGACGACGCCGCCGGCGGCGACCAGCGCCTGGGCGCGGATGCCGAAGTCGGGGTCCCCGGTGGTCTGGGTGACCAGCTTCGCGGTCAGGCCGTTGGCGAAGTAGAAGGCGCCGATCACCAGGGCGTAGGACACCCACAGCAGGAGGGTGCGCGGCAGCATGACGCCCTGCCACATGCCGCTCGCGAACGTCGTCCTGCGGGCGGCCGCGGAGACGGCGGGGAGCGCGTCGGCGGCCGGGACGCCGATCTTCGCGGCGATGCGGTTGTAGTCACGCAGCGCGCCGGCCGGGCGCTTCTCGACCAGGTGGCCGACCGACTCGGGCAGTGCCGCGGCCGCGAGCGCGAGGAGCAGCGTGGTGACCACGGCGGCGAAGAAGTACGGGCCACGCCAGCCGAAGGAGTCGATCAGCCACACCGAGAGGAAACCGCCGACGGCCGCGCCGAGCGGCAGGCCGATGCCGTAGACGCCCATGACGACGCCACGGCGGCGCCGGCTGGAGAACTCCGCGCACAGCACGCTGACACTCGGCACGATCGCGCCGAGGAAGAGCCCGGCGAAGAAGCGGAAGGCGAGGAACAGCTCGAAGGACGGCGCCAGGCCGCTGAGCACCATGCCCAGCACGATCAGCGCGAGCGAGCCGACGATGTGCCGTCTGCGGCCGATCCGGTCGGCGATCGGGCTCAGCAGCGCCGCGCCGACACCCATGCCGAGCGTTCCGAGGGAGGCGACCAGGCCCTGCTGCCCCGTGCTCAGCGACCAGTGCTCGGTCAGGGCCGGAAGCGTGTACGAGGTGATGAGGATCTCGTACCCGTCGACCATCGTCAGCAGGATGCAGATCGAGACGACCACCCACTGGTAGCGGGACATGGCGTTGTTCCTGATCGCGTCTCTGAGGTCCATCAGCTCTCCCGTGCTTGCAAATAACGCACTCCCTCGTGCATTTAGGGAAGGTTGGTGTTTCCCCGCCGCGCTGTCAAGGGTTGACCGCGGGCCCTCTAGGCTCTGGGCATGGCTGAGACCTCCCGCGCCGCCGGCGCCCAGACCCTCGCCCGAGGCCTCCGTGCGCTCGAGCTGGTGACCGCAGCACGTGACGGGCTCACGGTCCAGGAGGTCGCCGAGCGGCTCGACGTCCACCGCTCGATCGCCTCCCGCCTGCTGAGCACCCTGGCCGACTTCCGCCTCGCGGTGCGTGGCGGCGACGGCCGTTACCGGGCGGGCGTCGGCCTGGCCGCGCTCGCCGGTGGCATCCACGCGACCCTCCGGGCGGAGGCCGAGCCGGTCATGCGCGACCTCGCGGACGAGCTGGGCGCCACGATCTCGCTGCTGGTGACCGAGGGGGCCGACGCCGTGGCGCTCCTGGTGATGGAGCCCCCGGCCGCGAGCTGGGTGCTGTCCTTCCGCACCGGCAGCCGGCACCCGCTCGGCCGGGGATCCGCGGGCGTCGCCCTGCTGGCGGCCCGCCCGCCGGCTCCCGGGGACGCGGCCGACGTCGTCCGGGCGCGGGAGCGCGGCTACGCCGCCACCTTCGGGGAGGTCGAGCCCGGCGCCCACGGGGTCGCCGTGCCCGTCGAGGTGCCGGGACTGCCCGCTGCCTGCCTGAATCTCATCACCTACCGCTCCGAGATCGCGCAGAAGGCGCCCGCCTCCCTGATCGCCGCATCGGCACGTCTGGCCGAACGCCTCGCCTGAGCTCCGGAAATTGACTTCCGGGTCCGACGGTGGTGCTATGGCCGCACCAGGACGTGCAAATAACGCGTGAAGGCGTGCACATTGAGCACAGGAGGCGTTGTGACTCTGACCCAGGAATCCGCGGCCCGCGACATCACCCTCCCGTCGGGCACGCACCTGAGGTACTACGAGGCCGGTGACGCCTCGGCGCCGCCGGTCGTGCTCCTGCACGGCTCCGGGCCGGGGGCGACCGGCTGGTCGAACTTCTCCGGGAACATCGAGGCCGTCGCCCGGGGCGGATTCCGCGTCCTCGCCCCCGACATGCCCGGCTGGGGCGAGTCGGACGCCGTCAGGACCGTCGACATGGACCACGACAGCGACCTGATCGCCTTCCTCGACGCCCTCGGCATCGAGAAGGCGGCGCTGGTCGGCAACTCGATGGGCGCCCACACCGCGGTCCGGTTCGCCACCCTGCACCCCGAGCGCATCAGCCACCTGGTCACCATGGGCGCCTCGCTGGGCCGCGGTCCGGTGAAGAACCTGTTCTCCGCCGGGGACGGCCCCAGCGAGGGCCTGAAGGTCATCGCCCGCGCCTACCGCGACCCCAGCCCGGAGAACATGACGGCGCTGGTCGAGATCATGACCTTCGACAAGGCCCGGTTCGCCACGCCCGAGCTCACCCAGGCCCGCTCGCGGGCCGCCCTGGCCCACCCCGAGCACCTGACGAACTACGTCGAGGGCCTCGCCCACGGCGCGCCGATCCCGGTCAGGGTCGACCGCGACCGCATCCCGGAGATCCAGGTGCCGGCCCTGATCATCCACGGCAAGGACGACCGGGTCCTGCACTTCGAGGTCAGCCTGTGGCTGACCGCCAACATCCCCGACTCCCGCCTCGTGCTCCTCAACCGCTGCGGGCACTGGGCGATGATCGAGCACGCCGACGAGTTCAACCGTCTCGTCGTGGACTTCCTCTCGCACAACTGAGGCCGCCGCACATGTCCACCCCCACTCTTGACACCGACGTCGTCGTCATCGGAGCCGGACCCGTCGGGCTCACCCTCGCCAACCTCATCGGCGTGCGCGGCCACCGCGCCGTCGTCCTGGAGGCGCGGCAGGAGCTGATCGACTACCCGCGCGGCGTCGGCCTCGACGACGAGGCCATCCGCACCCTCACCACCGCCGGGCTGTGGGAGCAGGTCCAGCCCTTCACCGTCCCGCACCACGTCGTGCGGCTCGTCAACGGCACCGGCCAGGTGCTCGCCACCAACGACCCCACGACCGAGGAGTTCGGCCACCCGCGCAAGCACGGGTTCATCCAGCCGCTCGTCGACAAGGAGCTGGCGGCCGGACTCGGGCGCTTCGCCGGGCACGAGCTGCGCTTCGGCCACCGGGTCACCGGCCTGGAGGACCGCGGCGACCACGTCGCCGTCACCGCCGAGCGCCTCGACGCCGACGGCGCGGTCCTGGAGACCGTCACCGTCACGGGCCGGTACGCCGTCGGCTGCGAGGGCGGCAGCTCCTTCACCCGCAAGTGGATGGGCGTGGAGTTCGAGGGCAAGTCCCCGTCGACCCGGTGGGTCGTGGTGGACGTCGCCGACGACCCGATCGGCACGCCGTCGGTCTACCTGGGCGCGGACCCCCGCCGCCCCTACGTGTCCATCGGCCTGCCGCAGGGCGTGCGCCGCTGGGAGTTCATGCTCCACGACGACGAGCCCACGGACCTGGTCGACGACCGGGCCTTCATGGACTCGCTGCTCAGGCGCCACGTCCCGGACCCGTCCGCGCTGAAGATCATCAACCAGCGCACCTTCACCCACCACGGGCGGGTCGCCGCCACCTTCCGCAAGGGCCGCGTCTTCCTGGCCGGGGACGCCGCGCACCTCATGCCGGTGTGGCTCGGCCAGGGCTGGAACTCCGGTGTGCGTGACGCCACCAACCTCGCCTGGAAGCTCACCGCGGTCCTGAACGGCGACGCCGGCGACGCCCTGCTCGACACGTACACGACGGAGCGCCGCAAGCACGCCGCCGACATGATCGACGTCAACATGACCGCCGGCACCGTGATGAAGATGCGGCCCCTCGGCGGCTGGCTGCGCGACCGCACGGCCTCGGCGCTCAACCTCGTGCCGACGTGGAAGTCCTACTTCACCGAGCTGCGCTTCAAGCCGATGCCCCGCTACGCCGCCGGCGTGGTCGTCGACCAGGTGACGCTGACGCCCGGCACGGCCCGGGCGAGCTTCAAGGACGGGAAGCTCTTCCCGTTCGTCGACTCGGCCGGCTCGGCCTCGCCCGTGGGGCTCCAGTTCATCCAGCCCCGCGTCACGACCGACGAGGCCCGGGACGTCCTGCTGGACGAGGTCACCGGCGACTGGTGGACCCTCGCGTCCTGGGGCGGCGACCCCACGGCCCACCTCACCGCCGCGGACCTCGATTTCGTCCGGCGGCACCGGATCCGACTGGTCTCGTTCGTGCCGGAGACCCAGCGGGAGTGGGCGCGGAAGCGGTTCGCCGGCTCGCCGGCGCCGGTCACCGTGGTCGGCGACCCGTCCGGCGCGCTCAAGAACTGGTTCGACGTGCGCGCCTGCGGCACCGTCGTCCTGCGTCCCGACCGCTTCGTGGCCGCCGCGTGCCTGACCCAGCAGACGTCCACGGCGCTCGCCGCCCTCAAGCGGGCCGGCGCGCTCGCCGAAGGAGTTCCCGCATGAGCCTCGCCCTCGTCACCATGTCCCACTCGCCCCTGCTGGAGTTCAACGATCCGCCGGCGGAGGTCAAGGCCGAGGTCGACGCCGCCTTCGAGCAGGCCCGTTCCTTCGTCCGGGACTACGACCCGACCCTGGTGGTCGCGTTCGCCCCCGACCACTACAACGGCTTCTTCTACGACCTGATGCCGCCGTTCTGCATCGGCTACGAAGCCCTCGGCGTCGGCGACTACGGCACCGCCGAAGGGCCGCTCGACGTCCCGACCGAGCTGTCCGAGCGGCTCGCCCAGCACGTGATCGACCACGACGTCGACGTGGCGATCTCCCGCCGGATGGAGCTCGACCACGGAGCGGTCCAGCCGCTGGAGATCCTCTTCGGCGGCATCGCCACCGTGCCCACCATCCCGGTCTTCGTCAACGGCGTGGCGAAGCCGTTCACCTCGATGCGCCGGGTCCGCCTGCTGGGTGAGGCGGTCGGATCGTTCCTGGCGACCCTCGACGAACGCGTCCTGGTGATCGGCTCCGGCGGCCTCTCCCACGACCCGCCGGTACCGCAGTGGGCCACCGCCGACGAGCAGGCGCGCAAGCTGCTGCTCGACGGGCGCCACCCCACCGCCGCGGCCCGCGACGCGCGCCAGCAGCGCGTCATCGACGCGGGCAAGGCGTTCGCGGCCGGCACCTCCCCGATCCGCGACCTCAACCCCGAGTGGGACCGGGCGCTCATGGAGACCCTCGCCTCCGGAGACCTCGGCCCCGTCGACGCGATGGTCCCCGCGGAGATGGCGGAGGCCGCCGGGAACTCCGCGCACGAGGTCCGCACCTGGGTGGCGGCGTTCGGCGCGCTCGGCGCGGCCGGCCCGTACGAGGTCGGCACGCGGTACTACCGGCCGATCCGGGAGTACATCGCCGGGTTCGGAGTGATGACCGCGAAGACCCTCTGACCACCGCCCGTCACCCACCGCCCGCCACCGGGGTCCCGGAGGCGGGCGGTCGGCATCTCCCCGCCCGGCCCCGTCGCGCCGTCGCGCGCACGAGGCGCCCGGGGCCACACCCGCCACGGTGGGTGTGGCCCCCCGCGCATGAGGCGCCCGGGGCCCCCGTGGCGCTACCGCGGCCGACCGGCCCGCCTGACCCGGGGGCCACGGCACCGCCCGGTCCGGCGCCGTGCCCGGCCGGCGCCCGTGCGGGGCGCTCGGGGCGGGCGGGCGCCCGACGGGTCCGCCGTCGGCGACCGGTTCCCGGCCGGTGCGGCAGGTCGCCCTGCCGGACCGCCCGCCGTCGCCCCGCCCGCCGCCAGGGTTCCGGCGGTGGGTGTGCCGGCACCGCCCGGTCCGGCGCCGGGCCGGGTCGAGGGCCGTCGGCCGCGCGTCGCGTCCAGGCCCCCGAGTGACGCCGGGCCTCGGCGCGGCCGAGGACGTGCGGTGGCCGCGCGCCCCGGCCCCGGCCCCTCGGGCCCGCACCGGGCGTCGCCCGGTGCGGGCCGACCGCGTGAGGGGCCCGGGACGCGAGCACCCCGTGGGGTGGCCGCGGGTGAGGGGCCCCGGCCGGTGCGGCAGGGCGCCCGGCCGGCAGGCCGGCGAGCGGGCGATCCGCTGCTGTGGCCCTGTGCGCACGCCGTACACCCGCTCCAGCCGCCGGTCCGGGCAGCGGCTCCCCTCGGCGGCTCCCCGCAGAGCCGGCCCCGCCGTCGTACGCGCTCCGCCGAAATTGACCGGATCGCACACTTGCCCCTGCCCCGGAAGCCCGTCATATCATGGGCCGAACGAACGGTCGGTTGGGATTGGTGAAACGGATGACGGCACAACAGGCCACCGCGTCGGCCGCGCCCGGCGCTCTTCCCCCGCTGCAGGAGCACTTCGACGCGACGATCGCGCGCGACCAGCGGATCGAGCCGCGGGACTGGATGCCGGACGGCTACCGGTCCACGCTGATCCGGCAGATCGCCCAGCACGCCCACTCGGAGATCATCGGCATGCAGCCGGAGGGCGAGTGGATCACCCGCGCCCCGTCGCTGCGCCGCAAGGCCATCCTGTTCGCGAAGGTCCAGGACGAGGCCGGTCACGGCCTGTACCTGTACTCGGCGGCCGAGACCCTCGGCGCCGACCGCGCCGACCTGACCGAGCGGCTGATCGAGGGGCGCCAGAAGTACTCGTCGATCTTCAACTACCCCACGCCGACCTTCGCCGACGTCGGCGTCATCGGCTGGTTCGTCGACGGCGCGGCGATCTGCAACCAGGTGCCGCTGTGCCGCAGCAGTTACGGGCCCTACGCGCGGGCCATGGTGCGGATCTGCAAGGAGGAGTCCTTCCACCAGCGGCAGGGCTACGAACTCCTGATGACGATGATGAGCGGCACCGACGCCCAGCGGGAGATGGTCCAGGACGCGGTGAACCGCTGGTGGTGGCCGTCGCTGATGATGTTCGGCCCGCCGGACGACAACTCGCCCAACTCGGCCGCCTCCATGGCGTGGAAGATCAAACGCCACAGCAACGACGAACTGCGCCGGCGCTTCGTGGACATGACCGTCCCGCAGGCCGAGAAGCTCGGCGTCACCCTCCCCGACCCCGAGCTGCGCCGGAACGAGGAGAGCGGCCGTCACGACTTCGGCACCCCCGACTGGTCGGAGCTGATGCGCGTCATCAAGGGCGACGGCCCCTGCAACGCGCAACGGGTGGAAAGGCGGCGCACCGCCCACGAGGAGGGCGCCTGGGTCAGGGAAGCGGCCGCCGCACACGCGGCCAGGCAGGCGGCCCGCACGGAGAAGGGAACGGCGGCATGACCGGCAAGCAGCAGGGGTGGCCCCTGTACGAGGTGTTCGTGCGCGGCAAGCGCGGACTGAACCACGTCCACGTCGGCTCGCTGCACGCGGCGGACGACCGGATGGCCCTCACCCACGCCCGTGACCTGTACACGCGGCGCAACGAGGGGGTGTCGATATGGGTGGTGCGCTCCGAGCACATCGCCGCCTCCACCCGCGACGAGAAGGACCCCTTCTTCGCGCCCAGCGCGGACAAGGTGTACCGGCACCCCACCTTCTACGACATCCCCGACGACGTCCCGCACATCTAGGAGCAGGGTCATGAGTGACGACCACCTCTACATGACCCTCGCCGAGGGGCACGAGGACGACACCCGGTGGGCCTACGGCACCGGCTTCGAGGACCCGCTGCACGGCGTGGACACCACGGTCCCCGAGGACGTCGACGCCGCCGAACTCGCCGCGCTGTGCGCCGCGCTCGGCGACGACGCGCTGGTGGGCGCGCAGCGCCTGGCCGAGTGGACGACCCGCGCCCCCGAACTGGAGGAGGAGGTGGCGCTCGCCAACATCGGCCTCGACCTGCTCGGGCAGGCCCGTCTGCTGTACGCGCGCTGCGGCCGGACCGACGGCACGGGGCGCGGCGAGGACGCCTACGCGTACTTCCGCGACCCCGGCGAGTTCCGCAACGTCACCCTGGCCGAACTGCCCAACGGGGACTTCGCGTTCAGCATGGCGAGGCTGCTGGTGCTCTCCAGCTGGCGGCTGCACCACCTCGACGGCCTCACCGCGTCGCCCGACCCGGTGCTGCGGGCCGTCGCAGCCAAGGGCGTCAAGGAGCTGACGTACCACCGCCGGTACGCGGCCGAGTGGGTCGTCAGGCTGGGCGACGGCACCGAGGAGTCGCACCGCCGGATGCGGGCCGGGATCGAGCAGGTGGCGCCGTACCTGGAGGAGCTCTTCGGCGCGTTCGACGCCCGCGCGGAGGTCCTCGCCGACCTGCGGCAGGTCCTCGACGCGGCGGGTCTGGAACTCCCGGCGACCGCCCCGGCCGCCGCCGGGCCGGGCCGCGAGGGCCGGCACACCGAACACCTCGCCCCGCTGCTGCAGGAACTGCAGTCGGTGGCGCGCGCCCACCCGGAGGCGACGTGGTGACCGGCGCCGTGGCGCCGGAGACCCGGCGGGCCCGGCGCGTCGCCGAGCAGGTGCCCGACCCGGAACTGCCCATGCTGACCCTGGCCGACCTCGGCGTGCTGCGCGGGGTCGAGGTCGGCGACGACGGAACCGTCGTCGCCGACCTCACCCCCACCTACTCCGGCTGCCCGGCGATGGCCGAGATGCGGGCCGGCGTGGCCGCCCGGCTGAAGGACGCCGGCTTCGCGCGGGTCGAGGTCCGCACGGTGCTGGACCCGCCGTGGACCACCGACTGGATCACCCCCGAGGGGCGCCGCAAGCTGGCCGAGCACGGCATCGCCCCGCCCGGCCCGGCCCCGCGCCGGGCGCCCGGACCGGTGCCGCTCAGCCTGTCGCCGACCCGGCACCGGGTGGCATGCCCCCGCTGCGGCTCGGCGGACACCGAGGAGAGCTCCCGGTTCGGCGCCACGTCCTGCAAGGCGCTGTGGCGCTGCCTCGCCTGCCGCGAGCCGTTCGAGTACCTCAAGGAGATCTGATGGCAGACCTGATGGCCCCGGTCGGCGCGGCCCCCGCCCCCGGGCGGCGCGTACGGCGGCGCCCGGCCTTCCACTCCCTGCGGGTGACCGCCGTGGACCGGCTCTGCGAGGACGCGGCCGCGGTGAGCTTCGACGTCCCCGACGAGCTGGCCGAGGAGTTCGCCTTCGCTCCCGGCCAGTCGCTCACCCTCCGCCGCCAGGTGGACGGACGCGACGAGCGGCGCTCCTACTCGATCTGCTCCCCGGTGGGCGCGGCGCCCCGGATCGGTGTGCGGACGGTGCCCGGCGGGCTCTTCTCCTCCTGGCTGGTCGAGGAGGTCCGGCCCGGCGACGTCGTCGAGGTCATGGCCCCCACCGGCCACTTCACGCCGGACCTGTCCGCGCCCGGCCACCACGTCCTGATCGCGGCCGGCTCCGGCATCACCCCGATGCTGTCCATCGCGGAGTCGGTCCTCGCCGCCGACGACCGCTCCCGCGTCACCCTGTTCTACGGCAACCGCCGGACCGGATCGGTGATGTTCGCCGACGAGCTGGCCGACCTGAAGGACCTCCACCCCGACCGCTTCCAGCTCGCCCACGTGCTCTCCCGTGAGCCCCGCGAGGCGGAACTGCTGACCGGACGGCTGGACGCAGGCCGGCTGGCGGCGCTCGTCGACGGCCTGGTCGACGTGTCCGGGGCCGACCACTGGTGGCTGTGCGGCCCGCACGGCATGGTCCGTGACGCCCAGCGGGTGCTGGCCGGTCTGGGCGTGCCCGGCGACCGGGTCCACCAGGAGCTGTTCTTCGCCGGCGACGAGCCGGCGCCCCCGGTCCACCGGGAGGAGGCGCACCCCGACGGGCCGGTCAGCCAGGTCACGGTCGTCCTTGACGGCCGCACCACCACCTCCCCGCTGTCCCGCGCGCAGACCCTGCTCGACGCGGCGTCACGCGTGCGCCCCGACCTGCCCTTCGCCTGCAAGGGCGGGGTCTGCGGCACCTGCCGTGCGCTGTGCTCGGCCGGCGAGGCGGACATGCGGCGCAACTACGCGCTCGAGACGGCGGAGATCGAGGCCGGATACGTGCTGACCTGTCAGACCTACCCGGTCTCCGAGGCGCTGACGGTCGACTTCGACAGTTGAGGAGTGGCCCGGCTTGGGCCCCGCACGTGGTGGGCCGCGGCCGGTGCGGTCCGCGCGGCCGGGAAGGCGGTCAGGCGGTCGTGCCGGAGTGGGAGGCGCGGCGGCCCGCGGCCAGCAGGGCGTGGATCTGGACGCCGACCTGGTCCGCGTGGCCGACCGGGGTGGGGAACGGCAGCCGTACGTCGCGCCGGTCGGCCGCGTGCTCGAGGCGCAGGGTGATGCCGTAACGGTCCATCAGCACCGGCAGCGCCCGTACCAGGCCGCGCTTGGCCTCCGGCTCGACGAGGCGCAGCAGCAGGGCGACCAGGTCGGAGTGGGCGGCGACGAGGTGACCCAGCAGGGACGCCTCACGGGTGGCCAGGGGGTCGGGCTCGGCCGCCTCCAGCTGACTCCACGGGACGAAGGTGCGGGCCCCGGCGCTCTCGTGGACGGCCTGGTCGAGCCGCATGCAGGTGCTCGCGGTGGAGTCCGGGTCGAAGGGGTCCGCCATCAGCCCGGTGAGCGTCACCCGGGCGCGCAGCCGGTCGCGCACGGGCGTGGGGGCGATGTCGGTCAGCTCCACGCGGACCGGGACGCGGGGTGCGCGGTCCCCGTCGCCGAACTCCGCGGTGGGCGCGTGGAGGTGGATGCGGCGCATGGCCGCGGTTCCGTCGAGACTGTGGACGTCGTGGCGCCGGCCGTCGACCACCACGGTCATGGAGTGGGCGGCCGTGATGACCGACCGCGTCCGCTCGGCGGGCGTCGGCCGTGTGGCGTGGGCAGTGCGCAGGCGCATGGGGGCTCCAGGTCGTCGCGGAACACAACTCTGACTTAGGTATGCCTAACCTAACCCATCGTGGGGTGCGCCGGGGTGGCGACCGGCCGTTCCCTGACAATGGAACTTAGGTGAGCCTTCCCTTACTATCGTGGCCACTCGCCCCGCGCCTGCCGGGGCACCACACCACCGAGGCGGTCCGCATGGCGCGCACCAACATGAGAACCACCAGGACCGAGCCCGCGACGGGCGAACTGCTGACGCTCCATGTGCTGCGCCGCGCGCGGATCTCCCCGAACTTCGCCCGCGTCACGCTCGGCGGCGGCGACATCGCACGCTTCGTGCCGATGGGCTACGACCAGTGGTTCCGCCTCGTACTCCCGGTCGCCGGCGGGACCCTGGAGGCCGCGCCGAAGAAGCTCGACACGCTCTCCTACCTCCGGTTCCTCACGGTCTCGTCGGCCACCCGCCCGGTGATCCGCAACTACAGCGTGCGCGCCTTCCGCCCCGACGGTCCCGGCGGCCCCGAACTGGACGTCGACGTCGTCCTGCACGGCTCCCCGGAGGACGGCACCGCCGGACCGGCCTCGACCTGGGCGCGGACCTGCGAGGAGGGCGACCCCGTCGGCCTGCTCGACGAGGGGACCACCTTCCGGCTCCCCGAGGGGGTGCGGCGGATCCTGCTGGTCGCCGACGAGACGGGGCTGCCCGCCCTGGTGAACACCCTCGCCTCGCTGCCCGGCGACGTCGTCGGCCACGCGCTCGTGGAGATCCCCGACGAGGCCGACCGGCAGGAACTCGGAGGCCCGGCGGGCGTCGAGGTGACCTGGCTGCCCCGCGGGGGCGTCGGTGGAGACGGCCGGGGGGCCGGGGCGGTCGGCGCACTCGCGCGGCAGGCCGCGTGCGCGCTGCCCCTTCCGGAGGAGCCCGCCTACTGCTGGGCCGTCGGCGAACAGGCGCTGGCCACCGGCGTCCGCCGGCACTGGGTGGCCGGCGGGCTTCCGAAGACCCATGTCACCTTCTGCGGATACTGGCGCGCACGGCACTGACGGCATCGGCGCGCCGAGGCGGTGGCGGTGTCCGTGACGGCCGGTCGGGCACCGTCCCGCCGCGGGTGGGCGGGCGGCGGCGACCGGCCCGGGTCGCCCGGGTCGGTCGTGGCACACGTGGTGCGTGACGCGCCTCGACGGCTGTACACCTGTGGCCCGCCGGTGCTCCGCGATCTGGACGCGCGAGGTCCGCGGCCGGTCCCGCGACGGTGAGTGCGCGTCAGGTGTCGAGCTGCGCGTGGGCGGTGACGCGCCGGGCGTAGGCGGTCAGGGAGTCCGCGCAGGCCCGCCCCGGCGCGGCCTCCAGGACGGCCTGCGCCACGCGGTCCGCGCCGTCGAGCGCCCCGTCGACCACCACGGCCACCCGGTCGGGCCGCACCAGACGCCCCATCGCCCTCCTGTAGGCGGCCGGAGTGACACCGGCCTGCCCCGGCGCGGCCTGCCCCGGCGCGGCCGGGCCCGGGGCCGGAACCGGGCGGGCCGCCGCGACCGCCGCGGGACTGCCGGACATCGCGTCCTCGCGCCGGCAGACCCGCCACGCCTCCGCGAACTCCTCTTCCTCCACCTCCTGTTCGGCCAGGCGGAACAGCTCGTCCAGCGCCAGGGCGACGGCCTCGGGCGCGCGGGACGGAGCGACCTCGAAGCGGAGCCGCAGCGCGCACGCCGCACCGTCGTCCTGGACGTCGCAGTGCACCGCGTACGCCAGCCCGTGGGCGTCGCGCAGCGTCCGGGCGAGCCGGGACGACGCCGATCCCGCCAGCAGCTCCCGCGCGACCGCGAGCTGCGGGGCGGCGTCGCCGCCGCTCTCCCCCCGCAGGCCGATCATGATCACACAGGCGGCGCTCCGCCCGGTCGACGGGCGGAGCGTCAGCGGACGCACCGGGACGGCGCCGCGCGCCGCCTCCACAGCACCGGATCGGGAACCGGAAGCGGAGGCGGACCGCGGCGACGTCCGCGCCGGCCCGTCCGGCGACGGCGGCGCCAGACGGCGGACCAGCGCCTCCAGGTCGACCCGGGTCAGGTCGGCGGCCACCACCAGGTCGCGGGACGCGCCGAGAACGGTGCGGTGGAAGGCGAGGACCGCGTCGGCGTCGACGCCGGCCTCCGGTGCGCCCTCCCGGGGCTCCCGTTGCGAGGAGCGGTCGCCGGGGAAGAGCGCCCGCCGCAGCAGCACTCCCGCGGAGCCCCCGGGGGCCGCGCGGGCTGCGGCGAGCGCCCGGTTCCAGCGGTGGAGGAAGGGCAGGATCTCCTCGCTCCGGGGGGTGAAGGACGTCAGGGTCCGCGAGAGCAGGGCGAGCGCGTCCGCGAGGTGTTCGGGTGTCGAGCTGAGGACGAGACGGGTGGACGCCGCACCCGCGTCGGCCGCGAACGTGGTGCCGATCCGCTCCAGCCCGGCCTCGAGGTTCTGGTCGGCGGCGTGGCCGGAGCCACGGCGCAGCAGGGTGACCCAGGCGCGCGCGGTGTCCTCCTGCCCCTGCGGGTCCCCCGCCGTGCCGTGGTGGAGGACGACGCAGGCGGCCGCGGAGAGCCTGCCCGGCAGATGGACGGGGACCGTCCGCACGCTCCCGCCGCCACCCCCGCTCACGCCACGCCCGCTCACGTCACCGCCGCTCACGTCACCGCCGCTCACGTCACTCCCGCTCACGCCGCCACCGCCTCCCGCGTCCCGCTCGCCTCCTGGACCAGGAACGTCGCGCCGGGCAGGCAGAGCCCGGCGGCCCGCACGACGTCGTCCTCGGTGACCGAGGCGAGGGCGTCCGCCGCCGTGTAGGCGTGGCCCGGGCACCCCCGGAGGCGGACCTGGGCGGCGAAGGCCTCCGCCCGCGTGGTGGGATCGTCGAGCGCCTCGTACCTCTCCCGGCGCAGCAGCCGCAGGGCACGGTCGAGTTCACCGGGGGCCAGGCCGTCGCGGACCGAGGCGAGGACCGACCGGACCTCCGCCAGCAGCCGTTCCCCGCTCGTGCCGGCCGTGGCGGTGACAGTCCCGAACAGCACGGAACCACCCCACTCGAGTTCCCACGCCGTCACCATCTCGGTGGCGGGGACGGCGACGCCCCGGCCGCGTACGGCGTCGCGGAACAGGCGGCTGCCCCGGCCCTTCCCGAGCACCGCGGCGAGTGCCGCGAAGGCGGCGTGCTCGTCGGTGCCGTACGGCGGCGTGTGTGCCATGACGTGCACCTGGGGCGGTGCCCCCCGGGGGCGGGCGGGACCGCGCACGGCCCCTTCGGGGCGCCGGCCGGCCAGGTCCGGCGGCGGCGGCGGGTCCGGCGGCCCGGCGTGCCGGGGGAGGGCGCCCAGGGTCGCCGCCGCCACGTCGGTCACGGCCTCGGGCGAGATGTCCCCGAGCACCACCAGGGTGGCGCCGTCGGGCCGGTAGTGGCTCCGGTGGAAGCCGGCCACCTGCGAGGGGAGGAGCCGGCCCAGCAGGCCGGTGTCGCCCATGGACGGGTGCCGGTAGGGATGACCGGGAGGGAACGCCTCGGCGAAGAGCAGCTCGGCGGTCCGGCCGGACGGACCGCACCGCTCCTCCTCCTCCCGCCGGACGACGGCGAGGGTCTCCTCGAGGGCCGTCGGGTCCAGGGCCAGGGGAAGGTGCGCCGTGCGGTCCGCCTCCATCGCGAGCGCCCGGGGGAGCACCTCACCCGGGACGGTCATCGTGAACGCCGTGCGGTCCTGGTTGGTGGAGGCGTTGACGTCCCGGGCGCCGGCCCGCCGGAGCGTCCCCAGGAAGTCCGGATGGCTCGGCGTGCCGCGGAACATGAGGTGCTCGAGGAAGTGGGCGAGCCCGTGCTCACCGGGACGCTCGTGCCGGGAGCCCACGTCGTGACGGAGGTGGACGTGCGGATCCGGCAGGAGCGCGTCGCGCTGGACGACGACGGTCAGGCCGTTCGCCAGCCGGGTGGTGACGAGGGCACCGTGCGGGGCGTCCTTCCGGCGCATCGCTCAGGACCTCGCATAGGCGAACCGCACCGGCAGCGCGAGGCAGAGGCCGTCGTCCTCGCCCCCGATCCGCAGGACCAGGCGCTGCGCCTCGAGGACGGCCAGTGCCTCCCGGTCTGCGGGGTCCGGCGCGGTGGGCGTGGCGTACGCGCGCAGCACCCTGCCCCAGGGGTGGTCGGGAACGGTCCAGCGGCGCGGTACGGCGGGATCGCGCAGGTCCTCCAGGAGGAGGAAGCCGGGGCCGCGCCGGTGGGTGAGCAGGGGCTCCCGCGGGACGGGCCAGGCCGGGACCCCGTCGTGTCGCGGCGGATCGAGGTGCTGGAGCGAGGCCCGCGGAAGGTCCCCGGCGTCGCCCTCCCAGTACACCCGCAGACCCGCGCCCGCGGCCTCGACGAGCAGGTGCAGGAAGCGGGCGGTGGCGGCCGCCGTGGTGGTGGAGAGACGGACGGGACGGCCGACCAGCAGGCCGCGCATCCCGGAGCGGGCCATGGAGGCCAGGGCGTCCCTGTCGCAGGGCTCCTCGGGGGAGTACGGCACGAGGAGCGTGGAGCGGCCGGACGGCCGGGCGGCCCGGACGGTGGATTCACTCATGGCCGAGTCCCGTGGGCAGAGCGACGTAGCGGCCGTCCTCGTGGAAGAGCCAGCGTCTGGCCCGCCATTCCTCGAGCAGCGCGGTCACCCGCTCCTCGGTGGTCCGGTGGCCCTGAGCCGTCACCTCACGGGTGACCCCGGAGGCCGAGCGGCCCTTGAGGGTGGCGAGGAAGACCGCCACGAGCAGCGGGTCCTCCAGCCGCTCCTCGGAGGCGGACGTGGTGCGCTCGTCCACGATCCGCAGGGCGCCGCCCTCGGGTACGGCGACGAGCCGGCGGCCCTGGTGGTTGGCGCGCCAGGTGTCCACGGCGGCCCGCAGGCGTTCGGCGACGGACTCGGAGATGCCCGCCGGCCGGCTCTCGAAGACGTAACTGATGTCGGCCACCTCGTCCGCGGGAAGCTTGTACACCTTCTTGAGCAGGCCGGAGGGGCCCAGGTTCTCCAGGCCGAGCCCGGGGTCGTCGAAGAAGGGGCTGAACCTGGTGAGGACGGCGCGGTAGACGCCCTCCGGCGGCGTGAGGTGCCACAGCCCCGGCAGCTGCTCGACGACCTCCTCGTAGTCGGCCTCCGTCTCACCGGGGAACCCGTAGAGGAAGTTCCAGCCGGGGAAGACGGCGACGGTGCGGCAGTCGCGGAGCAGGCGCACGTTCTGCCAGCCGGTCACCCCCTTGCGCATCAGCCGCAGGACGTGGGTGCTGAGGCTCTCGATGCCCGGCTGGACCTGTGCCACGCCGGCCTCGGCCAGGACCTTCAGCTGCCCGATGCCGAGGTTCGACTTGATCTCGAAGAAGAGCCGCAGGTCCCACGGCTTCTCCGCGAGCCGCGGCAGCAGATCGCGGAGGTAGCCCATGTCCATGATGTTGTCGGCGAAGACGACGTCCAGCATGTGGTGGGCACGGACCGCGTTCTCGATCTCCCGCACCACGCGGTCGGAGGACTTGGCGCGGAACGCCATCAGGGAGCCGTTGAGACCGCAGAACGTGCAGTGGTGCTTCTCTCCCCACCAGCACCCCCGGCCGCCCTCGATCTGGACCTTGGGCTCCACGCCGGCCACCGAGCGGGCGGCCCGGAACGTGTCGAAGTAGCCGCTCAGGTCGGCCTCGGGGACGGAGTCCATCGGCACGACGGCCCGCGGCTGCTCGTTGACGGCCGACTTCTCGTCGGGGTCGCGCCAGCACAGGCCCGGCACGGCGGCGAGGTCCGCGGCGGGCGGGGAGCCGTCCGGGTCCGACCGCGACAGGAGGTCCAGCAGGCGGGGGAGGACGAGTTCGCCCTCACCCCTGACCACGTAGTCCAGGCACGCGAAGTTCCGGTGCAGCGCCGCGCCCTGGACGTCGTCGCAGTTGGCTCCGCCCATGACGGTGACGACCCGCAGGGAGCGCTCCTTCAGGGCGCGCGCCAGGGCCAGGCTGGGCATGTTCTGGTCGAAGGTGCTGGTCATGCCGACGACGTCGTACCCGCCGGCGACCAGTTCGTCGGCGAGCCGGCCGACGAACCCGGAGCTGAGCCGGTACATCTCCGCGGCGGCCGTCAGGTCCGCGCCGCTGCCGGTCGCCGCCGCGTGGAACGGCGAGTCCAGCGGCTCCTCGAATCCGTACAGGGCGGGGGAGAAGACCCACTCCCCGGTCGCCACGTAGTAGCCGTCGACGATGCGCCGGTAGTCCTCGCTGCCGATGCGGCCCCCGGTGTGCTCGTGGACGTGGTCGGCCCACCGGATGTTGGCGTAGAAGGTGTCGGCCGTCTCGACGAAGTCCAGCGCGCGCGCCACCGGCGCCAGCGTGCTGATCGCCATCGACGGCATGTCGAGCGACGCCCAGGGCATGCACACCAGCGCCACCCGCAGGGGCCGCCGCCGTCCCCGCGGGGAGACGTGGGGCAGGCCGAGGAACTCAGCCGTTGTCATCTCCGGGCCCCCTTCAGACGCGCGCGTTCGCGGGCTTGGGCAGGTGCGTTCCCCGGTAGTCCGCGCGCTCGATGTCCGCCCCCTCGGTGAACGCCTCGTCGAAGGGCACGTCCCACACGTACGCGGACCACAGGTCCGCGCCCCGGAAGGCCGCCCGGGCGCAGGCGCACTCCCGGAGGTCCGAGTGACGCAGGTCGGTGCGGCGCAGGTCGGCCTCCGTGAGGTCCGCGCCGAAGAGACTGGCCCTGCGCAGGACGGCGCCCGAGAGGTCCGACGAACGCAGCGTCGCCCGGGCCAGGTCGGCGCTCTCCAGCCGGCTGCCCGAGAGGTCCGCGCCGGTCAGGTCGGCACCGGTCAGCCGGGCCCCCGTCAGGTCGGCGCCGCGCAGATCGGCGCCGCGCAGGTCGGTTCCGGCGCCGTGGCCGCGGAGCAGGAGCCACCCGTCGACCACCGCCACGGTCCGCAGCAGGCCGTCCTCCCGGACGACCAGTGCCAGGCACCGCATGCCCAGACCGGCGCCCGCCACCTCGGCCGCGGTACGTGCCGGGGTCACGCCGGCGGCGGGGAACGGGGAGGCCAGGACGGGATCGGCGCCGCCGGCGCCCTGGAGCCGGCCGTCCAGCGGAACGAGGGAGTACGGGCCGGGGCCGCTCTCACCGGTCTCGGCCAGCACCAGGTCCAGAAGACTACGCATGGGTCCGGGTCCTTTCCCCGCTCTTCGGGGAGCCGTGGCCGCCCTCCCCGTCCATGAAGAAGAAGTTCTGCGTCAGCCGCCCTTCCCGGGGCGCGTCACCGAACAGTTCGGTGATGCCGTGGAAGAGGCGGCCGCCCTTGAAGATCACGCACCGGTTGTAGGCCAGGTCCACGTGGTGGATGACCTCCCACCGGTCCTCCCGGCCGGTGTCGCGCAGCACGTACCGCTGGTCGAACTCCTCCTTGGTGCGGCACCCGAAGTCCTCCAGCGTCCCGTCCGACGGCACCCTGTCCAGGCCCGTGGGGAGGTGGCGGTAGAAGCTCAGTCCGCCCCTGGCGTGCTCGGGCGGGGTGAGGTAGACCACCGCCGTCCAGTCGACGAAGTCGAGGTGCACCCGGGTGCGCCCGCTGTCCGACCGGGTGGCCACCCGGAACTTGCCGAAGACCCACCGCCGCGGGTCGTGGTGGACCGGACCCCCGACGATCTCCGCGAGCCTGCGGGCGTGCCCCTCCGAGGCGAAGGCCTTGACGCTCTCCAGCCCCGGGAAGTTCGCCACCTCGCCGAAGTCCCGGTACTCCGCGGCCAGGGCCATGTCACGGACCCGGTCGGGGTCCTGGTAGAAGCCGTCGACGATCAGCAGCTCACCGTCGAGGGCCCGGGTGACGCCGGGGGTGCTCACAGGGCCACCGCCTCCTGCCGGGCGGGCATCCTGCGCACCGCGGACGGGACGGGACGCACCTCGTTGAAGAAGAAGTTGTGGGTGATCCGGGCGTTGGCCGGCCGGTCGCCCAGACCGCCGAGCGGCGCGTGGTAGAACTCGCACCCCCGGAAGAGGACCAGACGGTTGTACACCGGCGCCACCCGGTCGAGCAGTTCCCACTTGCCGAGGTCCGCCATGTCGCGCCGGGCGACGCCCTCCTCGAACGCGTCGGCGTCGGCGAAGCCGAGGGAGCGGGCCACCCGGTCCGACGGCGGCCGGCACAGGCCCGTCTCCCGGTGCCGGAAGAAGCCGGTCCCGGCGGAGGGGGGCGCGCCGGGGGTGAGGTAGACCATGCCCGCCCAGTCGACGGCGGTGTCGGCGTGCACCTTGGTACCGCGCCCGGTCTCCTCGGTGATCACCCGGAAGCCGCCCCAGGTGAGCCGTTCCCCGTCCACGTGGACCGGCGAGCCGACGATCCGCTCGATCGCGCGCTGGAGCGCGTCCGTGCTCAGGGCCTTGCTGCTCTGCCAGCCGGGGTAGTTGTAGCGGCTCGCGCTCCGGAAGTCCGAACGCAGCGCGGCGGCGCGCACCGTGTCCGGGTCGGCGTAGAAGTCGTCGACGACGATCAGTCTGCTCCGCATCACGAGGCCCTCACTTCGTCGAAGAAGAAACGCTGGGTCAGGCGTCCGTCGGACGGGTCGGCGCCGAAGCCGGAACTGGCCCGGTGGAACTGCGAACCGCCCCTGAGCAGGACCAGGCGGTTGTAGACCATGCTCACCCGGGAGATCTCCTCCCAGGCGTCGGGCCGGACCTTGTCGGGGTAGTAGACCTCGTCGATCCAGTGGTCGCGGTCGCGGTAGCCGAGCTCCTTCGCCCGCGCCTCGTCCGGGGGACCGGTCAGCCCGCTCTCCCGGTGGCGGAAGAAGGAGAGACCTCCCTCGCACCGGCCGGGGGGAGTCAGATAGACGATGCCGGCCCAGTCGGTGTCGTCGAAGTGCGTGGTGAGCGGCGCGTTGGCGTTCTCCCCGGTGAAGGCGAACACCCCGAAGCCCATGCGCGCCGGGTCGTGGTGCACCTGGATGCCGAGGATCCGCGCGAACGCGTCGGCGGTCTCGCTCCCCGCGAAGGAGTTGTAGGTCTCCGAGTCGTAGGTCCGGCCCTCGTCGGTCTTCTGCGGTGACCAGCGGCCCTTCTCCAGGGCCAGGGCGCGCACCCGGTCCGGGTCGGCGTAGAAGTCATCGACCACTTGGAGTGTCTTGTCCATCGGGTTCTCCTTCCTCTCGTACGTCGGAACCGGCCGCGGTGAGCCGGGGCTTCAGGAAGACGAGGAGCAGCAGGTAGAGCGCGCCGGCCAGCCAGTAGGGGACCCGCAGGGCCTGCTCGGGGCCCAGCGGCCCGGTGGCCGCCTCGACGAGGACGCCGCCGAGGAGCATGCCGACCACGCTCATCCCGAACGTCACCATGCGGAAGGTCGCGTTGACCCGGCCCAGCACGTGCGACCCCACGGCCAGCTGGCGGAGGGTCAGGGTGCTGACGCTCCAGAACGCCACGGCCGCGGAGGCCGTCGCGTAGAGCACGACCACCACCGGCGCCGTGGGCAGGAACCCGACGCCGAGGAAGCACACCGCCATGGTCAGCAGGGCCGTCAGAAGGGAGCGGGCGGCGCCCAGCCGGTCCAGCAGGCGGCGCGCGTACTGGCTGCCGGCCACGCCGCCCACCGCCGCCGCCGAGAGCAGCAGGGCGTACCCGAGGGAACCGAGGCCGAGGGATTCTCGGACGAAGAGCACCTGCCCCGCCAGCATCGCCGCGTACAACGTGTTCAGCACGGCCGCGCTGCCCGCCAGGAGACGCAGCAGCGGATCGCGCCGGACCAGGCGCAGACCGTCGAGCGCCTGCGCCCCCGTCGAGCCGTCCCGGGCGGAAGGCGGCGACGGGTCCTCCATCCGGCGGCGCAGCGCCAGGAGGAGCCCCGCCGACGCGCCGTTGAGCAGGGCGTTGCCGAGGAACGGCACCGCCAGTCCGGCCTTGAGGAGGAGCCCGCCGAGGGGACGGCCGACGAAGTCGTTGGAGAGGATCTGGCTGGCCCGGACATGGCCGTTGGCCTGGGCCACACCGCCCGGTGCGAGCAGCGGGACCGCGGTGTCGGCGGCGATGCCGTAGGCGACCTCGGTCGTCCCGAAGAACAGGGCGAAGGCCGCCAGGAGACCGATGGAGACGTCCGACGTCAGGAGCAGACCTCCCAGCGCCAGCATGGCGACGGCACGCGCCGCCCCCGCCGTCGCCATCAGCCCGATCCGGGGCAGACGGTCGACGACGGCCCCCATGGGGAGGGCGAACAGCAGCCAGGGCAGACGCTCCGCCATGGCGACCAGGGAGATGGCCAGGGCGCTGTCCGTCACGGTGGACGCCGCCCAGGTCAACGCGATCAGCGTCATGCCGTCCGCCGCGCTGCCGGCCGTCAGACAGGACCAGAAGATCCAGAATCTCGACGGCAGCGGCGTCCTCGGGGCGGTGGACGCCCTGCTCATGAGCCCGCCGTCACCGAGGCGACGCGCTTCAGCAGCGGATCCGTCCAGGACCAGGCCGGGACCAGCGGGTTGGCGGCCATGGACAGCGCCTGCGGGAGCGCCGTACGCACCAGCCATCCCGGGTGCTCCGCGGCCAGCGACTCCGCCTCGTTCGCCACCCACTCCCCGAACCAGCCGAGCGAGGTGTCCCCGGCGAAGGTGAGCGAAGCGGCCACGTTGGGCAGCAGCGCGGCCGCCGGACGGCCGCGCCGGGCGAGTTCCAGGGTGACCGGCACCGCCACGTCCGGGCGCGTGTAGAACTCGCGCGTCCCGATCACGGAGGTGTCCACGCCGACCGCCTCGGCGTGCGTGCGGACCTCGGCCAGCATGGCGGGCCAGCGCCGGGCCATCTCCGCGTCCAGCTGCTCGGGGGTGACGGGGACGTCCTCCGTGCCGGTCGGCGCGGGGGAACCGGCGGGCACGCGGAACTCCTCCGCGTGCGCCAGCCGGAGCCGCTGCAGCGCCAGCACGGCCTGGTCCGTGGGCGTCAGCCCGTCGGCGGAGGCGGAGGGGGAGGCGGAGGGGGCCTGGGGTGGCGGCGCCGCGTCGGAGGCGTCCCGGAGGACGACCGTCATGTTGCGGCGGCACGACAGGTAGCGGGCGTCCGGCCACAGCGGGGCCAGCAGGGAGGCCAGCCGGTGCTGGGGTGAGGGCGGGAGCAGCGGTTCCAGATGGGCGGGCAGCCCCCAGGCGTTGAGCAGGGCGGTCCCGCCGGGAGCCAGAGCCCGCCGCACCCGCTGCCAGAACGGCTCCTGGAGGATGAAGGCGGGGTAGGACTCACCCGCGTACACGTCGATGACGACGAGGTCGTAGCGGCCGGACCCGTCGAGGAAGGCGGCCGCGTCGGCCACCACCGCGTCGAACCCCACCGCGGGGAAGTGCTGCCGGAAGAGCGCGCCGGTGACGCCCGCCATGTCCGGGTCGAGGTCCACGGCGGTGATGGCGCTCCCGGGCGCCGTCGCCCGCAGCGGCCGCAGCGACCCCCCGTACCCGAGCCCCAGGACACAGATCCTGTCCGCCGGACCGGCCAGCGGGCCGATCGCGAAGTCGTCGGGCTGGTTTCCCACGAAGACCCGGTCGCCCGAGAGGAGCGTCGCCGAGGTGCTCAACAGCAGGGGGGTGGTGCTGTACATCCCACTCCTTGATCGGTTCGTGGCACTGGGCCGGCTCCGGGGTTCCGGGAACCGCTGGTGCGGGACCTCCGTCCCGCACCAGCGGAAAGCGACCCGTGTCGCGTGAGCGGGCGGGGTTACGAGAGCGCGAGCGCCTCGTCGACCACGGCCTGCTCGTTCTCGCTGAGCGGGACGAAGGTCGCGAACATCGGCATGTTGTTGTTCGAACAGCGGGCGTACACCGCGTGGTCGAACTCCTCGAACAAGGGCTCCTCGTGCTGCGTCTGCTCAGCCATGTGCTCTCCCATCGGGCAACGGGACATGCGTCCCTGCTGGTCCGGCATCGACGGCACGTCAACAGCCACGCACGGCGGTGCGGTTGTGGGCCTGTCGCCGGCTGGCGGCGATTCTGTCCCAGTGGTCACAGGAGGATCAAGAGTCCTGACAGGGGGAACAGGAGTCTTAACTTCCGGGGTACCGGCGCGTCATCGACCGGGCGTCCGGGGGGACGCGCCAGGACCGCCGCCGTGGGCACGGTGTGCCGGAGGCGAGAGGTCCGTTTCGTGCACGGGTGCGCGGTCCGGCCGTGGAGAGGCGCGCGGTCGGTTCCTGGGGACGCGTGGTCAGATTGTGCGGACCGACAGCGCCGCCGCCCGGCCGGTGCACGCGGCCAGGTGCGCCACCTCCGCCTCCAGCGCCTCACGGGGCGCCTGCGGGCACTCGCCGAACAACTGGACGTCGACCGTGTCGTCCGTGAACTCCCAGACGCCCACCACGCGTCCCCGGTGCACGACCACCGGGGAGATCCAGCCGGAGGCGCGGCTCACGGCCTTGCGGCGCTCCGCGCCCACGATCCGGGTGTCGGAGGTGCCGGCCCCCAGGACGTACTGGTCGAAGCCGGGCAGCAGCCGCACCTCCCGCGAGGGCCTGGCGGCGGCCAGCGCGTCCAGGTCCTCCGCCCGCGCCCAGCACGACGTGCCGTCGACCTCCACCCGCGCCAGCTCCTCGCCCAGCGAGGCGAACCAGCCGCGCAGCGCCGCCTTGCGGGAGGCGCCGCGGGTCAGCCAGGCGTCGAAGACCTCCGGGGTCGCCGGCCCGTGGGCGCCCAGGTAGGCGGGGACGGCGGTCCGGGCGGCCTCCTCCGGTTCCGGTACGCCGGCCCAGCCCGGGACCCGCCCGCGCGGGGAGGCGAAGGTGATCCGGTTCCCCCGGCCCGGCCCGTGGCAGAGCTTCCCCGTCCAGGCGAGCGGCTTGAGCACCGCGCCCCAGCCCGAGGTCAGCTGCTCCTCGAGACCGGCGAAGCCGGCGCGGGCGACCAGGGCGGCCGTCAGCTCCTGGCGGGTCATCGTCCGGCCGTCCAGCACCTCGTCCACGGCCTCGCCCAGCGCCGTCATCTGCGCCGGAGTCACTCCGAAGGCGCGCTGCCAGGACGGCTTCTCCCAGGTCCGCGCGGCCGCCATCAGCGACAGGTACGCCGGCAGGTGGCCGGGCGTCAGCAGGTGGAGCGTGCCGCGCATGGCCCAGGTCTTGACGACCTCCCCGCCGTCCAGCGCCTTCTCCACGGCTCCCGCCGCCGGGCGGCGCTGCCGGGTGGTGATCGCCAGCTCCGCCGACGACGCGACCTGGGCCTGCACCCCGGCGAGCCGTCCGACGATCTCCGCGACCGAGGCCGTGGTCCGCGGCGCGAGGCTCTGCCTCCGCAGCCGCCAGGCGAGCACCTGCTCCTGGGTGAGCTTCACGCGACGGCTCCTCGGTCGGGTCGGGTACGGAGTCCATCCTGCCCCGGACGAAGGCGGAACGGTGTGCTCCGGATTGTCGGACCCCTGCGGAAGAGTGGTCCCCATGACGACTTCTCCCGCCGTCGAGGCGCTGACGACCCCTGCCCGGTACACGGCCGCGATCGCCCGGGTGCGCGCGGCCGCCCTGGCGTACTACGGCGGCGACGGCGACGTCGCCACCGAGAGCGTGATGGACGACGCGACGTACGACCGGGAACTGCTCGCGATAGCCGCCTACGAGCAGGCGCACCCCGGCGAGGTGGCGGCCGACTCGCCCACCCGTCAGGTCGCGGCGGGCGCCGCGCCGGCCGGCGACGTCGCGCACACCGTGCCGATGCTGTCGCTGGACAACGTCTTCTCTGCCGGGCAGTTGGTCGCGTGGGGCGAGAGCCTGCAGCGGCGTCTGGGCCGACCGGTCGAGGGCGGTTTCACCGTGGAGCCCAAGCTGGACGGCGCGGCGATCGCCGCCCGCTACCGCGACGGCAGGCTGGAGCGGGTCGTCACCCGCGGCGACGGCCGCTTCGGGGAGGACGTCAGCCATGTGATCGGCACCGTGGAAGGCCTCCCGGAGCGGCTCGAGGTTCCGGTGACGGTCGAGGTGCGCGGCGAAGTCCTCTTCACGCAGGCCCAGTTCGAGCGGGCCAACGAGATCCGCGCCGAGCACGGCGCGAAGGTGTTCTCCAACCCCCGCAACGGCGCCGCCGGCACCCTGCGTGCCAAGGACCGGCCGTACCGGCTGGCCATGACGTTCTGGGCGTACGGCGCGGTCGGCCTCGACGGCGGGTCCTTCCTGCCCGCGGACGCGTCGCACTCCCAGGTGCTGACCGCGCTCTCCGAGGCCGGGGTGCGCACCACCCGCGACAACCCGGCGGCGGTGCGGTTCGTGCGGACGATCGAGGAGGCGCAGGCGCGCGTCGAGGAGATACAGGCGATGCGGCCGGGCCTGCCGTTCGGCATCGACGGCGTCGTCGTGAAGGCGGACGCCGCGGCGGAGCAGCAGGCGGCGGGGTCCGGGTCGCGCTTCCCCCACTGGGCGGTCGCGTACAAGCTGCCCGCGGTGGAACGCACCACCAGGCTGCTGGAGGTGGAGTGGAACGTGGGCCGCACCGGCGTGCTCGCCCCGCGCGCGCGGCTGGAGCCGGTGGAGATCGACGGCAGCGTCGTCGAGTACGCCACGCTGCACAACCCGGCCGACATCCGCCGCCGCGACCTGCACCTCGGGGACACGGTCACCGTGTACAAGGCCGGTGACATCATCCCCCGGGTGCAGTCCGCCGTCGTGGGACTGCGCCCGGCGGACGCGGTCGAGGTGCCGTTCCCCGAGACGTGCCCCCACTGCGGCGGCGGGATCGACAAGAGCCAGGAGAGATGGCGGTGCGTCAAGGGCGCCGCCTGCCGTCTGCCCGCGCTGATCGCCTACGCGGCGCAGCGTGACTGCCTCGACATCGACGGCCTGGGCACCACGTACGTGAACGCGCTGGTCGCCTCCGGCGCCGTCACCGACATCGCCGACCTGTACACCCTCGACCTGGAGACGCTGTCCGGGGCGGCCGGGAGCGCGAAGCGCGGCGCGAGCCTGCTCGCGCAGATCGAGGCCGCCCGGGCGAGGCCGCTCAGCCGGCAGGTGTGCGCGCTCGGCATCCGCAACACCGGGCGGCGCCTGTCGCAGCGGATCGCCGCCCACTTCCGCACGATGGACGCGATCCGGGCGGCGGACGCGGAGGCGATGCGGGAGGTCGAGGGCATCGGCGCGGAGAAGGCGCCGGGCATCGTCGCCGCCTTCGCCGAACTCGCCCCCGTCATCGACAAGATGATCGCCGCCGGGGCCACCATGACCGAACCGGTCGACGAGAGCGCCGGGGAGGGCCCGCTGGTCGGCGAGGACGGCCGGCCGATGAAGGTCGTCGTCACCGGGAAGATGACCGGCCCGCTCGCC
This sequence comes from Streptomyces abyssomicinicus, assembly GCF_008974245.1. Taxonomy (GTDB): domain Bacteria; phylum Actinomycetota; class Actinomycetes; order Streptomycetales; family Streptomycetaceae; genus Streptomyces; species Streptomyces abyssomicinicus. Next base: position 246,724 of record NZ_BBZI01000014.1, read on the forward strand.
GACCTCAGCCGCACCGGCGTGAAGGACCTGATCGAGCGGGCGGGCGGAAAGGCGAGCGACAGCGTCACCGCCGCGACCGCCTACCTCGTCGCCGCGCCCGCCGCGGGCGGCAAGCTCAGCGGCAAGGCCGCCAAGGCGGAGCAGCTCGGCGTGCGGGTCCTCACCCCCGAGGAGTTCGCGGAACTCCTGGCCGACCAGCTCGGCGGGGACGTCTGACCCCGCGTCACCAGCCGCGACCGAGCCGACCTCACCCTCCACCTCCCCCCCCCGGTGAGGTGGAGTTCCTCGGCGTGAGATCCGACGGGCCCGGCCCAGCGCGTGGGATCGCCTGTCCGACGGACAGGAAGGCCGCACCCCGACGGCACAGCCGGTTCGGGAACGGTTTATCTTCCCGGGCATGGATCACCAGGGAGAGTTTCGTCGGGCGGCGCTCGAGTCGGGCATCCCGGACGAAGAGATCAGCGGTTTCAGCCGGCACCTTCGTCTGGCGATCGGACTGTCCGGGGGTGGCGACGGTTCTCCGGTCGGGCACATCGGTGGGTCGCCCCGGCTGCCGGTGGGCATGAAGTGGCCGTCCGCCGGGGACGTTCCGCTGCCGCTGCTCCTCTCCGTCGATTGCGGGGCGCTGCCGAGGGTCGACGGCTTCGACCTGCCGGCGGACGGGACGCTGCTCTTCTTCGTGCACCAGGAGAGGGACTTCGGCGCATCGCATGCCGATCCGGGGCGGTACGCGCGCGTCGTGTACGTACCGGAGGGCACCGAAACCGCCGTCGCGGAACCCCCCAGCTCCGCGCGGGTGGGCGAGCGGATCGACGTCCGCGCCGAGCTCCGAGCCGAACTGCCCCTCTGGCTCGAGGAGGGCGACGAGGACTGGCACGAGTTCTGGGAGGATCTCGAGTGGGAGGACATGTCACGCTTCCAGCAGCAGTTGGCCCGGTACATGGAGCGTGAACTGCCGCACCTGGACGAACTTCGGTCCCTGGCCCACGACCTGTGGCCGTCCGGCTCCCATCTCGTCATCGGGGGGTACGCCGACGACGAGGCGACGGTCGGCGGCATCACGGCGAAGACCCTCGCGAAGGGAGAGCCGTTCGCCCCTCTGCTGGAAGAGGACGCGCTCCGGCTGGCGAGCGAGTGGATACCGCTCGCCAGTGAAGGACGGGTCCTCGCGGAGTACTACACGAAATTCATGATCCGCCACGACGACCTGTCCGCCGCCCGGTGGGACAATGCGCTGACCGTGACCCATTTCCAGGCCCCGTGAACAGCTTCGGCGCGGTGGATTGCCGACCCGCCGTCGGCCGGGCGGCGGAGCGGCGGACGACAGCGGTACCCGGAGCTGCGCCGGCCGGCACGAACAGGTCGCCGGACGGCGTCTCGCACACGGAGAGTCCGTTGCGGCGCAGCAGGTCGCGGGTGATGGTGAGGTCGCGTACGGCGACGGTGCAGCCGACGAGCGCCGGGAGCGCGCGGGGTCGCTCGCCCGGCAGGAAGGCCGCCAGATCCGAATCGGGCACGAGCGTCAGAGCGGCACCGTCGAGGTCGAAGACCTGAGCGGGCCCCTCCTGCCGTGCCGACCGGCCGAGGTACGCCTCGTACCGCTGCCGGACCGCGGCCATGTCCAGGTCACCCATCGCCGTTGCCGCACCGGTGCTGCCCTGGGAATCGGCCGCCGGGCCCGCCCGGTTCCCGGCCCGCGCGGCGGGCGTCGATCCCGCCTGTTGGAGGGGCTGTTGACGCTTCCGGAGCGTTCTGCTTGCATCGAGCCATGTTGCGCCGGACGCTCACCTCCCGCCGCTGTGTCGACCTGGTCCGGGTCGCGGCGGCGCTCTGTCGTACGGCCTGACGACCGGAGGACTCCGGCCCCGCGCGTCCCGATCGAGGGCGCTCCCCCCACTGCCCGGCGTTCCGCGCCTCACCGGACCGTGCAGGTCCACGGCCGCCGAAGCCCCGGCCGGGCCCACGGGTGGCGGGTCGGGCCCCGTGCCCCGGATGCCGAACGCCGCCCTCGCGCCCCCGACGCGTCAGTGCCGCCCCCCACCCCCCTCACCGGGCAGGTCGTTCCTCCTCGCGACGGAACCCATCGCCCACCCGGAGCGGGGCTCCGCCCGTCGTGACGACGGACCGGCGGAAGGAGGGGCCGGAGGAACGGGAGGACGGGGAGGTGACGGTCGCCGGAGCCGCGCCGGGCACGTCGTCCTCCATCCTCCGAGACTCCCGACGAAAGCAGCCACCATGGCAACCGCCCCCTCACTGTCCCCGCCCGCCCACGTGATCGCCGACGACGCCGAGGCCCTCGCCGTCGCCGCGGAGCTGGCCGAGCGCTTCCGGCACGACGCCTCCCGCCGGGACGCCGAACGCCTGCTGCCCGAACGGGAACTGGACGAGCTGTCCGCCTCCGGACTGCTGGCGGTCACCGTGCCGGCGGAGTTCGGCGGGGCGGACGTCCGGCAGGAGACCCTCGCCGAGATCTTCCGCCTGCTCGCCTCCGCCGACGCCAGCCTGGCGCAGATCCCGCAGAGCCACTTCGTCTACGTGAACGTCCTGCGCCGCGTGGGCACGCCGGAGCAGCAGAAGTTCTTCTTCGGCGAGATCCTCGCCGGCAGGCGCCTGGGGAACGCCCAGTCCGAGGCGGGCACCCGGCACCTCCAGGACATCACCACCCGGCTGGACCCCGCCCCGTCCGGTGACGGCTCGTACCTGCTGACCGGCGTCAAGCACTACTGCACGGGCGCCCTGTTCGCCGACTGGATCCCCGTGCTGGCCCGTGCGGCGGACGGCAACCTGCACGTCGCCTACGTGCCGCGGGACGCCGAGGGGCTGACCGTCGTCGACGACTGGGACGGACTGGGGCAGCGCACCACGGCCAGCGGCACCGTCCGGCTGGAGGGGGTGCCGGTGCCCGCCGACCGCGTCGTGCCTCATCACCTCACCTTCCAGGGCCCCCAACTGCACGGTGCTGTGGCCCAGTTGCTGCACACGGCGATCGACGCGGGCATCGCGGACGGCGCGCTCGCCGAGGCGGTCGCCTTCGTCCGGACCAAGAGCCGTCCCTGGTTCGAGGGCGTGGACGCCGGCTATCCGGAGGCCTTCGACGACCCGCTGCTGATCCAGCGCTTCGGGGAACTCGCCGTCCACGTCCGGGCCGCCGAGGCGCTGCTCAGCGCCGCGGCGCGGGCGGTGGACGCGGCCCGCGCGGACCTGACCGACGACAACGCGGCGGAGGCGTCGATCGCCGTGGCGGCCGCGAAGGTCACCGCCGGGCGGGCGGCGGTGGAGGTGGCGAGCGCCCTGTTCGAGGTGTCCGGCACCCGGTCCGCCCTCGGCACCCTCGGCCTCGACCGGTACTGGCGGGACGCGCGGACCCACACCCTGCACGACCCCGCCCGCTGGAAGCTCCAGCACATCGGCCGTCAGACGCTGCACGGCACCCGTCCGCCCCGGCACGGTCTGCTCTGACACCGCCCCCGGCCCGGGCCGCCGTCCTCAGCGGGGCGCCGCTCCGCGCAGCGCGTGGTCGACCAGGCGCGGGACGAGGGACGCGTCGAAGGGTGTCCTGAGCACGAGCAGCCGGTGGTAGCAGGCGCCCCACAGTTGGTCCACGACGATGTCCAGGTCGGCGTCCGCGCGCAGCAGACCCTGCCGCTGGGCGGTGCGCAGCCGCTCGCGCGCCAGCTCGCGGCGGGGCCGCGCGTAGTTCTCCGACCACGCCCTGGCCACGTCGGGGTCGGTCTGGGCGGCGCCGACGAGCTCCGCCACCGGCCGCTCCGCGCCCTCGTCCTTCAGCCAGTGGACGAAGGCGCGGAGCTGGGTGACCAGGTCGGCGCGCAGGTCACCGGTGTCGGGGAAGTCGAGCACCGGACGGCTCCGGGCGAAGTACGCCTCCGCCGCGAGCGCGCCGGGCGAGGGCCACCACTTGTGGAGGGTGGTCCGGCTCGCCCCCGCCTCCTTCGCCACCCGTTCGAACGTGAGCGCCTGCAGCCCGTCCCGCAGCAGCAGGTCGCCCGCCGCCGCGAGCACGGCGGCGCGCACCTCCGTGGCCGGCCGCCTTCCCCGGCCGGGCCGGACGGGTCGGCCGGGCCGTACGGCGGCGTTCTCGGACATCGTCACCCTCACTTGTGGACAGCTTGTTCATTTCCGCGTAGCTTCTCATATGAACAGTGCGTTCATATTCTATCGGGAGAGCAGTGATGACCGACAAGACCGCAGACCGGGTGGCACTCGTCACCGGCGGTTCCGGTGGCATCGGCCGCGCCGTGGCCGAACGCCTGGCCGCCGACGGCCTCGCCGTGGCCGTGCACTACGCGGGCAACGCCGCCCGGGCCGAGGAGACGGCGGCCGCGATCACCAGGTCCGGCGGGCGGGCCGTCACGGTCGGCGGGGACGTCGCCGACGAGCAGGCGATGGCCGCGGCCTTCGACGCCACCGAGGCCGCCTTCGGCGGCATCGACGTCCTCGTGAACACCGCCGGCATCATGCCCCTGTCGCCCGTCGCGACGCTGGACCTCGCGGACCTGGACCGCACGCTCCGCACCAACGTCCGCGGCGCGTTCGTCGTCTCCCAGCTCGCGGCCGCCCGGCTCCGGCCGGGCGGGGCGATCGTCAACTTCTCCACCTCTGTGACCCGCACCCGGTTCCCCTCCTACGGCGCCTACGTCGCCTCCAAGGCGGCCGTGGAGGGCATGACGCCGATCCTGGCGCGCGAACTGCGCGGCAGGGACATCACGGTCAACGCCGTCGCGCCCGGCCCGACCGCCACGCCGCTGTTCCTCAAGGGCAAGAGCGAGGAGGAGATCGACCGGATCGCCGCCATGAACCCGGCGGGGCGGCTCGGGACGCCCGAGGAGATCGCCGAGGCCGTCGCCTTCCTCGCCGGCCCGGGCCGCTGGATCAACGGCCAGACCCTCTTCGCCAACGGAGGCATGGCCTGACCTCCGGCGGGTCATCGCCCGCCCGCGGGGCGCGGGCCTGACCGCAGGTCGGCTGCCCGACCGGCAGCGCCGCAGCCCGCCCCACGGCCCGGCCGCCCGGCCGTAGGGCCGCCCCGCCCGGTCGCCCGCCCGAGCGCCGGCTGCACTGCCCAGCCGACGGCCCGCCCGACGGCCGGGCCGCGGCGCTGCCCCGGCCACCGCCGGGACCCGCTCGACGGCTGCTGGCTCGGCCCCGTCCACCGGACGCCCCGCCGCTCGCGCGACCGGCGGGGGGCTGCCTGCCCGACGGCCCGGCAGCCTGGCCATGGGTGGGGCGCGCCTTCGCCGCGCCGGCCCGCTCGACGGCCTGAGCTGCCCGGTCGCCGGACCCGTACGGCCGGAGTTGTCC
>NZ_BBZI01000015.1 GCF_008974245.1 Streptomyces abyssomicinicus
CCCCGCCAGCGCACGCGCCCGGATCTCGCGCAGCTCCGCCACGCGCCCTCGCGCGTCGGCCGGCTCGTTCAGGTCCTCAGTGGGCTCGCCCAGCGCCTCATCCACAACGGTCATGCAGCGACCTTACGAAGCGGGCCTGAGGGACGGGGCCATCGACTCCGTACAGTGTCCGGCGCGATTTCCTGGTGCTACCGAACAGAAGACCTGGGCCATGCAGGCGTTCCTCCTGCCCGACCGCCCGTCCGGTTGTAGGAGTCGCACAAAGGGCGTGCTCCACCCGGGGGACGGCCCGCGCCGGTGCGCGGGTGGGGCCGGCCGGGTGATGCCGGAGCTTACCTCCCCGAGTCGGTTGAATCTTAAACAGAATCGCGCTACCTTCGGAGACGTCGGAGGTCGTTGAATCTTCAACCGACAGCCTGACCGTTCGCGTTCCATCCGTCGTCCCGACCCCCTGAGGAGCACACCATGGGCATCTTCAACCGCAGCAACGCCGGCGCCGAGAACACCCCGGTGAGCCCGGACCTCGCCGCCCTGACCGGGGACTACACCCTCGACCCGTCGCACACCACGCTGGGCTTCGTCGCCCGCCACGCGATGGTCACCAACGTCAAGGGCCAGTTCCGCGAGTTCACCGGCGCCCTCCACCTGGACGGCTCGGACCCGTCGAAGTCCACCGCCTCGCTGGACATCGTCGTGGAGAGCATCGACACCGGCTCCGCCGACCGTGACGGACACCTCAAGAGCGCCGACTTCTTCAAGACCGACGAGTTCCCGACCATGACCTTCCGCTCCACGCGGATCGAGGCCGTCGGCGGCGACGACTACCGGGTCACCGGCGACCTGTCCCTCCTCGGGGTCACCAAGCCGGTCACCATCGACCTGGAGTTCCAGGGCGCCGCCAAGGACCCGTTCGGCAACGAGCGCGTCGGCTTCGAGGGCCGGGGCGAGATCCTGCGCTCCGAGTGGGGCGTCACCTGGAACGCCGCGCTGGAGACGGGCGGTGTGCTGGTCTCCGACAAGATCAAGCTCCGCTTCGACATCTCCGCCGTCAAGAGCGCCTGACGCCCATGGGCTGCGCAGGTTCCCCGTCCGGGCCCCGGACGGGGAACGCGCGCCGCCCGCGCCCGGGGCCCGCGCGCGGCCCACGTCCGGGCGCAGTCGGGCTACACGCGGTCCCCCTCCTGCGGGACGCGGCCCCCGTGCCCCCTGTGCACCGGCACCGCCGGCCCGCACGCTGGTATCCATGCCTCACCTCATGGTCGCGCGACCCGCAGTGCTGTGGCCCGCGGCGGCAGCCGCCGTCTTCACCGCCGCCCAGTTCGTCCTGATCCCCGGTACCGGGCTCGGCTGGGACGAGATCGTCTACGTCACCCAGGTCGAGGGCGGCACCCCCACCGCCTACTTCTCGGCCCCCCGTGCCCGCGGCGTCAGCTGGCTGAGCGCCCCGGTCGCCGCGCTCACGGAATCCGCCGCCTCCCCGGCGGTGCTGCGCGTCTACCTGGCCGTCCTCGCCGGACTCGGGCTGCTGGTCGCCCTGCGCGCCTGGCGCGCCCTGCTCCCGCCCGCCGTCCTCGGCGCCGCGGGACTCTTCTTCGCCGGGCTCTGGATCACCCTCTTCTACGGCCCCCGCGCCATGCCCAACGTCTGGTGCGCCCTGGGCGCGCTGGCGGCCACCGGCTGGTTCCTGCGCGCGGTACGCCGCCGCCCCGGCGCGGCAGAGGACCGCCGCGCCCCCTGGCTCGCGGCCGCGGCCGTCGCCTTCGTCGCCGTGATGCGTCCGGCCGACGGCCTCTGGCTCGCCCTGCCGCTGGTGGCCGCCGCCCTGCTGGTGCCCGCGTGGCGGGGCCACCGGGCCCTGCCGCTGCTGCTGGCCGCCGGGCTGGCCCTCGGCGCGCTGCCCTGGGTGGTGGAGGCGTACGCGTCCTACGGGGGCCCGCTCGCCCGGCTGAGGCGCGCGGGGGAGATCCAGGGCGGCATGGGCCTGCACTTCGCCGTCGACGACCAGATCCGCTCCCTGGTCGGCCGGACCCTGTGCCGTCCCTGCACCGGCCCCTGGAACCACCGCTGGACCGCCCTGTGGTGGTTCCTGCTGCCTCTGGCCGCCGCCGCCGGGGTCGTCGCCGCCCGGCGGGCCGGCCGGGGGGCCGCCTCGGTCCTCGCCACCGTCGTCGCCGCCTCGCTCGCCGTCACCTACCTGTTCACCATCGACTACGCCGCCCCCCGCTTCCTGCTGCCCGCCTACGCCCTGCTGGCGGTCCCGGTCGCCGAGGCGCTGGCCGCCGCCGTCCGCGCCGTGGGCCGCGCCCGCGGCCGCACCCGGGCCCTGCTCGGCGGCGCGCTGGCGCTGCTGCTGCTCGGCCACGTGACGGTCCAGCTCGCGGTGGCGGCCACCGTGACCGAGCGCAGCCGGGCCCAGCACCGGGAGCTGACCGCCGCCGCCGCGGAACTGCACCGCCTCGGCGTGCGTCCCCCCTGCGTGGTCACCGGCGACCAGTTCGTCCCCGTCGCCTACTACGCGGGCTGCTCCTCCCGGCAGCCGGCCGGCGGCCACGACGGCAGCATCACGGTGGCCGGGCTGCTGCGCCTCGGGCGCTCCCAGCCGCTCGCGGTGATCACCGTGGACGGCCGACGGCCTCCCGGTTACGCCGGTGGCTGGCGTCCCGCGGAGCTGGCCGGGGGCCACGTCGCCTGGCTGCCGCCGGACGGACCGGCCGGGCCGGAACGGGGACAGGGTGCCGGTGGCGGGCGTACCGTCGAACCATGAGGATCCAGGCCGTCGTATGGGACGTTGACGACACCCTCTTCGACTACCGCGCCGCCGACCGCAGCGGAATCGCCGCCCATGTGGCCGCCGAGGGCCTGTCGACGGCCTTCGAGAGCCCCGACCACGCCCTCGCCCGCTGGTTCGAGGTGACCGAGTTCCACTGGGCCAGGGTGTCCGCCGGCGAGCTCACCTACGAGGAGCACTGCCGGGAGCGGGTGCGGGCCTTCACCGGCCGGGACCTGGACGACGACGAGGCCGACGCCTGGTTCGGGCGGTACATCGCGCACTACGAGTCCGCCTGGGCGCTCTTCCCCGACTTCCTCCCCGCCCTGGAGGCCCTGGTCCCCAGCCACCGCCACGCGGTGCTGTCCAACTCCAGCCTGCTGGTGCAGGAGCACAAGCTGCGCACCCTGGGCGTGCTGGACCGCTTCGAGGCGGTGCTCTGCGCCGTCGACCTGGGCGTCGCCAAGCCCGCCGCGGAGGCCTTCCACGCGGCCTGCGACGCCCTCGGACTGCCGCCGGAGCAGGTGGCCTACGTGGGCGACCACCCGGAGATCGACGGGCGGGGCGCCGCCGAGGCAGGCCTGCTCTCCGTCCTGATCGACCGGTACGGCGAGGAGCCCGCCGGGGAGACGGGTGACGGCGCGGGGGAGCGCGCCTGGCGGCGCATCCGCTCGCTCGCGGAGCTGCCCGCGGTCCTGGGGGCGGAAACCCGTTTTGGAGCACGGTCAACCTTCGGGTAATGTTCTTCCTGCGCCGAGGGGAACGGGCCGAACAGCCCGGGACAGGAAGCGCGAAACTAGAACAAGAACCCCCGGCGTGGGGGCTTGCGTTCCAGTGGCCTATGGTGTAATTGGCAGCACGACTGATTCTGGTTCAGTTAGTCTTGGTTCGAGTCCAGGTAGGCCAGCTCGCAGAGCTCATCTGCAAAGCCCCCGTTGTGTAGCGGCCTAGCACGCCGCCCTCTCAAGGCGGTAGCGCCGGTTCGAATCCGGTCGGGGGTACTGATTCTCTCCGGAGGATCGCAACAAAGGCCCCCGTTGTGTAGCGGCCTAGCACGCCGCCCTCTCAAGGCGGTAGCGCCGGTTCGAATCCGGTCGGGGGTACAAACTGGTCTAACCATGTAATTGGTCTATGGTGTAATTGGCAGCACGACTGATTCTGGTTCAGTTAGTCTTGGTTCGAGTCCAGGTAGACCAGCTCGGATCTGCGGAAACGTAAGATCCTCGCCCCCGTTGTGTAGCGGCCTAGCACGCCGCCCTCTCAAGGCGGTAGCGCCGGTTCGAATCCGGTCGGGGGTACCAGTAGGACAAGGGTCCCGTTCACAGAACGGGACCCTTGTTCGTGCGCTGGTCGTTCGCGTGCCGGTGGTGAGGCGGGGTGTGGAACGGGTGGTGTGAGAACGGCCCGTGCCCGCTCGGCGGGCGGGCACGGGCCGTTCGGGGTCAGCTGGCGCGCCTCAGCGCCTCGGAGAGCCGCGAGGCCGCGTCTATGACGGCCTGCGCGTGCATCCGGCCCGGATGCCGGGTGAGGCGCTCGATCGGACCGGAGACGGACACGGCCGCCACCACCCGGTTCGACGGGCCGCGCACGGGGGCGGACACCGAGGCGACGCCCGGCTCGCGTTCGCCGATGGACTGGGCCCAGCCGCGGCGCCGCACGCCGGAGAGCGCGGTGGCGGTGAACCGGGCTCCCTGGAGGCCGCGGTGGAGCCGCTCCGGCTCCTCCCAGGCCATCAGGATCTGCGCCGACGAGCCGGCCTTCATGGTCAGCGTCGACCCCACGGGAACGGTGTCCCGCAGTCCGGACAGGCGCTCGGCGGCGGCGACGCAGATCCGCATGTCGCCCTGGCGGCGATAGAGCTGGGCGCTCTCCCCGGTGACGTCCCGGAGATGGGTGAGCACCGGGCCGGCGGTGGCCAGCAGCCGGTCCTCGCCGGCCGCCGCGGCCAGCTCGGCCAGGCGGGGCCCGAGAATGAAACGGCCCTGCATGTCCCGCGCCACCATGCGGTGGTGCTCCAGTGCCACGGCCAGTCGATGGGCCGTGGGCCTTGCCAGTCCGGTCGCCGCGACCAGACCCGCGAGGGTGGCCGGACCGGACTCGAGAGCGCTCAGTACAAGGGCGGCCTTGTCCAGAACGCCGACGCCGCTGCTGTTGTCCATGCAACGATATTCGCGTCTCACTCTGTGAAACGCAAGTTCACTTTCCCGTGGAAGCCGCCACTCTGGATGCATGGCGTCGTGGTCGCTGCTCCAGGCGGCCGCCACCTGAGTCTCAAGAAGTGCGGGGCCGACGAGGTCCCCGCCGAAGGGAAAGCGATGGGTAGGACACTGGCGGAGAAGGTCTGGGACGACCATGTCGTCCGGCGCGCCGAGGGCGAGCCCGACCTCCTCTACATCGATCTGCACCTGCTTCACGAGGTGACCAGCCCCCAGGCCTTCGACGGCCTCCGCAAGAGCGGACGCAGCGTGCGCCGCCTCGACCTCACCATCGCCACCGAGGACCACAACACCCCGACGATCGACATCGACAAGCCGATCGCCGACCCGGTGTCCCGCGCCCAGCTGGAGACGCTGCGCAAGAACTGCGCCGAGTTCGGCGTCCGGCTGCACTCGCTGGGCGACGTCGAGCAGGGCGTCGTCCACGTGGTGGGACCGCAGCTGGGGCTGACCCAGCCGGGCACCACGGTGGTCTGCGGCGACTCGCACACCTCCACCCACGGTGCCTTCGGCGCGCTGGCGTTCGGCATCGGCACCTCGCAGGTCGAGCACGTGCTGGCCACCCAGACGCTGCCCATGGCCCGCCCGAAGACCATGGCGATCACCGTCGACGGCGAGCTGCCCGAGGGCGTCACCGCCAAGGACCTGATCCTCGCCGTGATCACGAAGATCGGCACCGGCGGCGGCCAGGGCTACGTCCTGGAGTACCGCGGCAGCGCCATCGAGAATCTCTCGATGGAGGCCCGGATGACCATCTGCAACATGTCGATCGAAGCCGGTGCCCGCGCGGGCATGATCGCCCCCGACGAGACCACCTTCGCGTACCTCGAGGACCGCCCGCACGCGCCGCAGGGCGCCGACTGGGACGCCGCCGTGGAGTACTGGCGGACCCTGCGCACCGACGACGACGCGGTCTTCGACGCCGAGGTCGTCATCGACGCCGCGGAACTCGCCCCGTTCGTCACCTGGGGCACCAACCCCGGCCAGGGCGCGCCGCTTTCGGCCTCCGTGCCGGACCCCGCCTCCTTCGAGGACGCGTCCGAGAGGTTCGCCGCCGAGAAGGCCCTCGAGTACATGGGCCTGGAGGCCGGCACGCCGCTGCGCGAGGTGAAGGTGGACACCGTCTTCGTCGGCTCCTGCACCAACGGCCGCATCGAGGACCTGCGTTCGGTCGCCGAGGTCATCAAGGGCCGCAAAGTCGCCGACGGCGTACGGATGCTGGTCGTCCCGGGCTCCGCGCGGGTCGGGCTGCAGGCGGTCTCCGAGGGCCTGGACGTGGTCTTCAAGGAGGCCGGCGCCGAATGGCGGCACGCGGGCTGCTCGATGTGCCTCGGCATGAACCCGGACCAGCTCGCCCCCGGCGAGCGCTCCGCCTCCACCTCCAACCGCAACTTCGAGGGACGTCAGGGCAAGGGTGGCCGCACCCACCTGGTCTCCCCGCCGGTGGCCGCCGCCACCGCCGTCCTGGGCCGGCTGGCCTCCCCGGCCGACCTGACCGACGCGCCCGTCCCCGCCGGCGTCTGAGAGATCTGGAACCGAGGAACCCACACCATGGAAGCCTTCACCGTTCACACCGGCCGTGCCGTCCCGCTGCGCCGCAGCAACGTCGACACCGACCAGATCATCCCCGCGCACTGGCTCAAGAAGGTCACCCGGGACGGGTTCGAGGACGGGCTCTTCGAGGCCTGGCGCAAGGACCCGGAGTTCGTCCTCAACCGCCCCGAGCGGGAGGGCGCCACCGTCCTGGTGGCCGGCCCCGACTTCGGCACCGGCTCGTCGCGCGAGCACGCCGTCTGGGCGCTGCAGAACTACGGCTTCAAGACCGTGATCTCCTCCCGCTTCGCCGACATCTTCCGGGGCAACTCGCTGAAGAACGGCCTGCTCACCGTGGTGCTGGAGCAGTCCGTGGTCGACGCGCTGTGGGAGCTGGTCGAGAAGGACCCGACCGCCGAGATCACCGTCGACCTCGAGGCCCGCGAGGTGCGTGCCGAGGGTGTCACCGCGGCCTTCGAGCTGGATGAGAACTCCCGCTGGCGGCTGCTGAACGGGCTCGACGACATCTCCATCACCCTGCGCGAGGAGGCGGACATCGCCGCCTACGAGGCGGGGCGGCCCGCCCACAAGCCCCGGACGCTCGCCGCCTGAGCCCGGGCCGGGCGCCGCCCCGAGCCCTTCCGCTCCGAGCGGCCCGCCACGCCAAGGCCCCCGGAACCGACCTGACCGGTCGGTTCCGGGGGCCTTTTTCGGCCACCCCGAAAGCGGCTCCGACGCGCCCCGCCGCCACGATCGGGGGTACTGCCGCGCCCTGCCGCGTAGACAGGTTGACGCCGCCCGATTCGTTCCCAACTCCCTGTGTTAGCTGCGGTGTTGCGCGGGTACCCGGGCCGTGGCGGCACCCCCGGCGGATGCCGTCGAAGGGCCCGTCCAGGCAGCAGTTGCCCCCTGCGCAGGCGACAACTCGCCCTAGATGGCACAATCTGTGCATGGAACACGACGGCCAACTCGCGCTCTATGCGGCGGTCGCGGACCGGCTCAAAGAAGCGCACACACAGGTGCGCGCACTGCAAGTCCCGGAGGGCGTACGGGTGGCGCTGACCCGGAAGCTGCTGATCATCACGGCGGCGGCCAAGCACGATCTCGCCGACGCGACAAGGCGGCTGGAGAGGTTCACGGAGGACCTCGCGCAGGGGCGATTCCCCGCCGAGAGCCACTGAGCACTCCGGGGCGGTCGAGTCCGTTGCGGCACAAGGGTGATTAGCCCGTTTCGTGTTTGATTTGCGGTATATATCTGCCTAACGTGCGAAAACGCTTGAACGGATACGTTCTGGCAAATGTCTCCGAAGGGGAAGACGTGAACAAGGCGCAGCTCGTAGAAGCGATTGCCGACAAGGTCGGTGGCCGTCAGCAGGCCGCCGACGCGGTGGACGCGGTCCTGGACGCCATCGTCCGCGCGGTCGTCGCCGGGGACCGGGTGTCGGTCACCGGTTTCGGTTCCTTCGAGAAGGTCGACCGTCCGGCGCGCTACGCCCGCAATCCCCAGACGGGGGAGCGGGTCCGGGTCAAGAAGACCTCCGTGCCCCGCTTCCGCGCCGGCCAGGGCTTCAAGGACCTGGTCAGCGGCTCCAAGAAGCTCCCGAAGAACGACGTCGCGGTGAAGAAGGCCCCCAAGGGCAGCCTCACGGGCGGCGCCTCCGCCACCGTGAAGAAGGCCGCGGCCAAGAAGACCACCGCCGCGAAGAAGGCCTCCGCCGCCAAGACCACGGCGGCCAAGAAGACCACGGCCACCGCCAAGAAGACCACCGCGGCCGCCAAGAAGACCACGTCGGCGACGGCGAAGAAGACCTCGGCCGCCGCGAAGAAGACCACCCCGGCGAAGACCACGGCCACCGCCAAGAAGACGGCCGCCAAGAAGGCTCCGGCCAAGAAGGCCGTGGCCAAGAAGGCGCCCGCCAAGAAGTCCACGGCGCGCAAGACCACCGCGAAGAAGACCACCTCGCGCGGCGGCAAGTAGGAACGCCACGCGCCTTCGGGGCTGCTCACGCGCCGGGCCGGACTCCTCCCAGGAGCTCCGGCCCGCAGCGCGTCACGGGCCGTCCGCGCGGTCCGGAGGGCCCGCCGCGGGGTTCAGAAGGTCTGCAGGGTCACCAGGGTGATCCGCGGGGCACCGCCGGCCGCAGGGGCGTCCGCCACCTCCAGGCGCACCCGCTGGCCCGGGCGCAGCAGCAGCAGCCCGCCCGCGTCGAAGGCGGCGGCGTCGAAGGGGACCGGCGTGCCGTCGTCGAGGAGCACCTGACCGGTGCGGGTGTCCGGGTCGAAGGTGTAAGCGGTGGCATGCATGGCGTCAGGGTACCGGCGTGCCGCTCAGGGGCCGGCCGGCAGCAGGAGCGCGGCCAGCACGGCCGTGCGCGGGCCCACCCCCAGTGCCAGGGCGGCCCGCAGGTCGGCGGCGGTGTCCACGTCCTGGCGCACCGAGTCCACGTCCGCCGGCAGCAGCTCGACGGCGCCCGAGGCCGCGTGCCGGGCCCGGGAATCCTCCCCGAATTCCGGACGCAATTCCCGGCCGGGCGAAGCCGCCAGCAATGTCGTCCCGATTCCCGCCGCGTCCGGGAGAAAGGCCCGGGGGAATTCCGCCGCCGCTTCCAGGACGCGGGCCAATTCCGCCGGCCGCAGTGCCGGGAGATCCGCGTTGAGCGCGGCCACCGCCCCGCCGGGCCGTGCCCGGCGGGCCACCGAGGCGCCGTGGGCCAGGGCGGCGTTCAGACCGCCGCCCGACGTGGCCTCCGGTACGACGCGCGCCCCCAGGGCCCCCAGTTCCCGTGCGGCCAGGGCGTCGTCCGTGACTACCGCCACATCGCGTACCTCGGGGCAGGCCAGTACGGCCGCCACGGTGTCCTGCGCGAACGCGAGCGCGAGGCCCGGCCGCAGCCCGTCCGAGGCGGCGTCCGACAGCCTGCTCTTGGCCCGCGCGAGGGGCTTCAGGGGGATGACCAGGGTCCAGTGCACGCGTGTTCGTCCTTCTCTCGACGCCGACATTGTCCCCCCGCGGGTCCGGCGACAGGGCGACGGCGGCCGTCGGACGGGGCGTACGGTGTTCTCGACAGACGGTCGGCCCGGGGCCACACTTGTGCGACCCACGACCGGCCGAATCCGAAGAACCAGGCCCCCGCCCCGTACGGCTCCCCGTACGGCCCGGAGTGCCCAAGAGGAAGGTGTGCGCGTGCCTCGCCGCAGAATCGGCTTCTGGTACCGCTTCGCAGCGGTCATCGCAAAACCGCCGCTGGTGCTTCTGCTGAAGCGGGACTGGCGAGGAATGGAGAACATTCCGGCCGAGGGCGGCTTCATCACCGTGGTGAACCACATTTCGCATGTGGACCCGCTCGTCTACGCGCACTACCAGTACAACACCGGCCGGCTGCCGCGCTTCCTCGCCAAGAGCGGACTGTTCAAGAAGGGCTTCGTCGGCGCCGTCATGCGCGGCACCGGGCAGATCCCCGTCTACCGGGAGTCCACCGACGCGCTCAGCGCCTTCCGCGGCGCCATCGACGCCGTGGAGCGCGGCGAGTGCGTCGCCTTCTACCCCGAGGGCACCCTCACCCGTGACCCGGACGTGTGGCCGATGACCGGCAAGACGGGCGCCGCCCGGGTCGCGCTGCGCACCAAGTGCCCGGTCGTCCCGGTCGCCCAGTGGGGGGCCAACGAGGTCCTGGCGCCGTACGGGAAGAAGCCGAGCCTGTTCCCGCGCAAGACGGTGCGGGTGACCGCCGGCCCGCCCGTCGACCTGTCGCGCTTCTACGACAAGGAGATGACGCCGGAGCTCCTCAAGGAGTGCACCGACGTCATCATGGACGCCATCACCCGCGAGCTGGAGCAGATCCGCGGCGAGAAGGCGCCCGAGGTGCGGTACGACCCCCGTGAGGTTCGCATCGAGCAGCGGCGCAGGGCGGCCCGGCAGGCCGCCGAGCAGGCCGGGTCCACCGCGTCGGGGGAGGGGAACGGCAGGTGACCGGACCCGAGACGGGCGGACCCGGTACGGCCGCCCCCGTGAAGGCGGCCGTCTTCGGCGCCGGTTCCTGGGGCACCGCCTTCGCGATCGTCCTCGCCGACGCGGGATGCGAGGTCACCCTCTGGGCGCGCCGTCCGGACGTGGTCGACGCGATCAACTCCACGCGGGTGAACGCCGACTACCTGCCGGGCGCCGAACTGCCCGCGGGGATCCGGGCCACCACCGACCCGGCCGAGGCGGCCCGCGACGCCGACTTCACCGTGCTCTCGGTCCCCTCGCAGACCCTGCGCGGCAACCTGGCCGCCTGGGCGCCGCTGCTCGCCCCCGGCACCGTGCTGGTCTCCCTGATGAAGGGCGTCGAGCTGGGCTCCGCGATGCGGATGAGCGAGGTGGTCGCCGAGGTCGCCGGGGTGGGCCCCGGGCGCGTCGCCGTGGTCACCGGCCCCAACCTGGCCCGCGAGGTCGCCTCCCGGCTGCCCACCACCGCCGTGGTGGCCTGCGCCGACGAGTCGGTCGCCCGCCGCCTCCAGGCCGCCTGCCACACTCCCTACTTCCGGCCGTACACCAACACCGACGTGGTGGGCTGCGAACTCGGCGGCGCCGTCAAGAACGTCATCGGCCTCGCGGTCGGCATCGCCGACGGCATGGGCCTCGGCGACAACGCCAAGGGCTCGCTGATCACCCGCGGGCTCGCCGAGACCACCCGGCTCGGGCTGGCCATGGGCGCCGACCCGCTCACCTTCGCCGGCCTCGCCGGCCTCGGCGACCTGGTCGCGACCTGCTCCTCGCCGCTCTCCCGCAACCACACCTTCGGCACCAACCTCGGCAAGGGGATGACGCTGGAGGAGACCATCGCGGTCACCCGGCAGACGGCGGAGGGCGTCAAGTCCTGCGAGTCGGTGCGCGACCTCGCCCACCGGCACGGGGTGGACATGCCCATCACCGAGACGGTGGTCGAGATCGTCCACGAGGGCAAGCCGCCGGTCGTCGCCCTCAAGGAGCTCATGGGACGCGATCCCAAACCGGAACGCCGCTGAAGGACGCCTGGTCGGCCCCCTCGCGCGGGGCAGACCGGGCGAATCGTCCGTGTGCCCGACCGTGCCCGCTGACCTGTCCGGAACCAGCGGGTACGCTCAATCCGTTATGAGCACCCAGAACCTCCCCCAGAGCCCTGAGCGGACCGCCGGGCAGCCGCAGCGCAAGCCGCGCGTCGCCGTCGTCTTCGGCGGCCGCAGCTCCGAGCACGGCATCTCCGTGGTCACCGCCGGCGCCGTGCTGCGCGCGATCGACCGGACGAAGTACGACGTCCTGCCGATCGGCATCACCCGGGAGGGGCGCTGGGCCCTGACCGCCGACGAACCGGACCGGATGGCGATCACCGACCGCGTCGTCCCGGCCGTGGAGGAACTCGCCGAGTCCGCCGAGGGCGGCGTGGTGCTCCCCGTCGACCCGGCCAGCCGCGAGGTCGTCTACAGCGAGCCCGGATCGGTCTCCAAGACGCTGGGCGAGATCGACGTGGTCTTCCCCGTCCTGCACGGCCCCTACGGCGAGGACGGCACCCTGCAGGGCATGCTGGAGCTCTCCGGCGTCCCCTACGTCGGCGCGGGCGTCCTCGCCTCCGCCGTCGGGCAGGACAAGGAGTACATGAAGCGGGTCTTCACCTCCTTCGGCCTGAAGGTCGGCCCCTACGTGGTGATCCGCCCCCGCGAGTGGGAGCTGGACCAGGCCGCGGCCCGCAAGAAGATCGTCGACCTGGCCGGCGACCACGGCTGGCCGCTCTTCGTGAAGCCGGCCCGGGCGGGCTCGTCCATCGGCATCACCAAGGTCGACGACCTGTCCGGACTGGACGAGGCCATCGCCGAGGCCCAGTTCCACGACCCCAAGATCATCGTCGAGGCGGCGCTGGTGGGGCGCGAGATCGAGTGCGGCGTCCTGGAGTTCGAGGACGGCCCGCGGGCCAGCGTCCCGGCGGAGATCCCCCCGGCGCAGAGCCACTCCTTCTACGACTTCGAGGCCAAGTACATCGACTCCGCGGCCGGCATCGTCCCCGCGCCGCTCACGCCGGAGCAGACGGCCGAGGTCCAGCGCCTGGCCGTCGAGGCGTTCGAGGCGGCGTCCTGCGAGGGGCTGGTGCGGGCGGACTTCTTCCTCACGGAGGAAGGGGAGTTCGTGATCAACGAGATCAACACGATGCCGGGGTTCACGCCGATCTCCATGTACCCGCGGATGTGGGAGGAGTCCGGGGTGTCCTACACGGAGTTGGTCGACCGGTTGCTGCGGGCGGCGCTGCGGCGGCGGACGGGCCTGAGGTAACGGTTCGCCTCGCGGGGCGCCGCCTCGCGGGGCGCCGCCTCGCGCCTCCGGCGTAGCCGCCCCCCCCGGGCCCCGCCGGGGGATCCCACGTGTTCCCGGGCCGCGGAGTCCCGCCCCTTCTCCCGCCCCACGACGAACCGCCCGCCGCACCGCGGGCGGTTCGTCGTTTCTCGTGCCCATCCTCCTTCCCCTTCGCCGCCCGGGATCCCCCGGCCCGGTCACCCGGACAGGGCCGGTGGGGTGACGCCGGGCCGGGAGGGCGCCCGGAGCGGGCAGGGATCAGCGCATCCATCCACCATCCCCCGGCCGAAGCACTGGCGTGCAGCTGACCGAGAGTGAAGAGGGGTTGTGCATGCTGGGACTGCGGCTCACGGTGGCCGAACCGGTCAGGCGGCTCGACGGCCCACGCGACGGCCCGGGCGACGACGGCCGGGGCAGCGACGGCCCAGGCGACGACGGCCGGGGCGGCGACGGCCCGCTCACGGCCCGGGAGGCCGTCCGGGCGGCCGAGACGGAACTCGCCGGCGTGCTGGACGACGCGCTGGCCAGGGCACGCGACACCGACCCCGTCTTCGCCCGCGACGTCGCCGACCGCCTCGCCGCGTTCGTGCGCCGCGACGGCAAGCGGCTGCGCGCCGCGTTCGCCTGGTGCGGATGGCGGGCCGTCGGCGGCACCGGCGACGCCGCGCCCGTGGCCCGCACGGGCGCGGCCCTGGAACTCGTCCAGGCGTGCGCGCTGGTGCACGACGACGTGATGGACGGGTCGACGCTGCGCCGCGGCGGCCCGGCCCTGCACGTGGAGTTCGAGGAGGCGCACCGAGACGCGCGGCGGACGGCCGGCCCGCCGGGCACGTTCGCCCTCTCCGCCGCCGTGCTCGCCGGCGACCTGGCGCTGGCCTGGGCGGACGACCTGATGGCGGAGACGGCGCTCGGCTCGCCGCACGGACGGCGGCTGCTGCGTACCTGGCAGGCCATGCGGGGCGAGATGGTGGCCGGGCAGTACCGGGACGTCCGCGCCCAGGCCACCGCCGCCTCGGGCCTGGACGAGGCGCTGACCATCGCCACCCTCAAGAGCGCCATGTACACGGTCGAACGCCCCCTCGCGCTGGGGGCGGCGCTGGCCGGGGCCGAGGGACCGGCCCTGGACGAGCTGCGCCGCGCCGGGCGCTGCGCGGGGCTGGCCTTCCAGCTCCGCGACGACCTGCTCGGCGCGTTCGGCGACCCGGCGCTGACCGGCAAGCCGGCCGACGACGACCTGCGAACCCGCAAGCTGACCTGCCTGCTCGCCCTCGGGCTCCGGCTCGCCGAGGCCGCCGGCGACACCGCGGCCGCCGCCGCGCTCGCCCCGGACGCGCCGGCCGGGACGGACCAGGACGTGCGGCGGATGCGCGCCGCGCTGACGCGGACCGGGGCGCGGGCCGCCGTCGAGGCGAGGATCGGGGAACTCGCCGTGACCGCCCTGCGGCACTTCGGCCGGAGCGGCGCCCACCCGGCCGTGCGGCGGGAGTTCGCCGAGCTGGTCGGCCGGGCCGCCGGGGTCACCCTCGCGGACACCGGGGAGGCGGCGTGAGGACGGTACCGGGTCCCACGGACCACGTCGTCGTGGTGGGCGCCGGGCTCTCCGGCCTCGCCTGCGCGCTGCACCTGCTCGGCGCGGGCCGCCGCGTCACCGTCGTCGAACGCGACGCCGGCCCCGGAGGCCGGGCCGGCCGGGTCGGCCTGGGCGGATACGCGATCGACACCGGCCCCACCGTGCTGACCATGCCCCACCTGGCCGACGAGGCGTTCGCCGCGGTCGGCGACAGCCTCCGCCACCACGTGGAGCTCACCCCCCTGCACCCGGCCTACCGGGCGGCCTTCGCCGACGGCAGCGCGCTCGACGTCCACACCGACGGCGCGGCCATGGAGGACGAGGTCAGGCGGTTCGCCGGACCGGCCGAGGCGGACGGCTACCGCAAGCTGCGGGAGTGGCTGGAGCGGCTGTACCGGGCCCAGATGCGGCGCTTCATCGACACCAACTTCGACTCGCCGTTCCAGCTCCTGCACCCGGACCTGGCGCGCCTGGCGGCTCTCGGCGGGTTCGGCCGCCTCGACCGGCGCATCGGCCGGTTCCTCGCCGACCCCCGGCTGCGCCGCGTCTTCTCCTTCCAGGCCCTGTACGCCGGCGTCGCCCCGGCCAGGGCCCTCGCCGCCTACGCGGTGATCGCCTACATGGACACCGTGGCCGGCGTCTGGTTCCCGCGGGGCGGCATGCACGCGCTGCCCCGCGGGATGGCCGCCGCGGCGGCCGGCGCGGGCGCCGGGTTCCGCTACTCGTCCGAGGTGACCGCGCTGGAACGCGCCGCCGGCCGGGTCCGCGCGGTGCGGCTCGCCACCGGCGAACGCATCGCCTGCGACGCCGTGGTGCTGACCTGCGAACTGCCCGCCGCGCACGGACTCCTGGGGCGTGCCCCGAAGCGTCCGGTACGGCTGCGCCACTCGCCGTCGGCCGTCGTCCTGCACGCCGGGACGGACCGCACCTGGGACTCGCTGGCCCACCACACCCTGTCCTTCGGCGCCGCCTGGGAGGACACCTTCGAGGAACTCACCCGTACCGGACGCCTGATGAGCGACCCGTCGCTGCTGATCACTCGCCCCACCACGCACGACCCCGGCCTGGCGCCGCCCGGCCGGCACCTCCACTACGTCCTCGCGCCCTGCCCGAACACCGCCGTCGGCCCCTCCGCGGCGGCCTGGCACGACCTGGGCCCCCGCTACCGGGACAGTCTGGTCGCCGAACTGGAGCGGCGGGGACTGGACGGGTTCGCGGACAGCGTCCAGGAGGAACTGCTCGTCACCCCGCTGGACTGGGCGGGGCAGGGCCATGCCGACGGCAGCCCCTTCTCCGTCTCCCACACCTTCGCCCAGACCGGCCCGTTCCGCCCCCGCAACCTGGTGCGCGGCGCGGAGAACGTGGTGCTGGCGGGCTGCGGCACGACCCCCGGCGTCGGGGTGCCCACGGTACTCATCAGCGGCAGGCTCGCCGCCGCCCGCGTCACCGGAGGGACCCCGCGCAGGACGTCCGTGCACCTTCCGCCGGCGCCACGCGCCGACCGGGCCGTCCCGCCGGCCCCGGCAGGTGTCCATGACGCGCCGTGAACTCGACGCCGCCCGGATCACCGACCCCGCGCTGCGCGCCGCCTACACCCGGTGCCGCCGGCTCAACGCCCGCCACGGCCGCACCTACTTCCTGGCCACCCGGCTGCTGCCGGTGGAACGCCGGTCCGCCGTGCACGCGCTGTACGGGTTCGCCCGCCGGGCCGACGACCTCGTGGACGACCTCGACGGGCCCCGGACGCCCGCCGAGCGCGACGCGGCGCTGCGGCGCCTCGAGACGGACCTCGCCCGCGCCCTGCGGACCAGGACGGGGCGGACCGGGACGGGGCGGACCGGGACGGGGGACGATCCGGTGGTCCGGGCCGTCGCCGACACCGCCGGGCGGTACGGCATCGGGCACCCGCTGTTCGCCGACTTCCTCACCTCGATGCGCAGCGACCTGCACGTCACCGACTACCCGACCTACGCCGACCTGCGGACCTACATGCACGGGTCGGCCGCGGTGATCGGGCTGCAGATGCTGCCCGTGCTCGGCACGGTGGCGCCCCGCGAGGAGGCGGCCCCCTACGCGGCGGCCCTCGGGGAGGCGTTCCAGCTCACCAACTTCCTGCGCGACGTGGGCGAGGACCTGGACCGCGGCCGGATCTACCTGCCGGCGGACCTCCTCGGCGCGCACGGGGTGGACCGGCCGCTGCTGGAGTGGAGCCGCCGCACCGGCCGCACCGACCCGCGCATCCGGGCCGCCCTGCTCGCCGCCGAGGCGCTGACCAGGCAGGTCTACCGCGCGGCGGAACCCGGCATCGCGCTCCTCGACCCGCGGACCCGCCCCTGCGTGCGCACCGCCCACACCCTCTACGGCGGGATCCTCGACGCGATCGCCGACCAGGGGTACGCGGTGCTGCACCGCCGCGCCGTGGTGTCCGCCGGACGGCGCGCCGTCACGGCGGCCGCCGGACTGGCACAGATCGCCGGCGCGCGGGCCCGCGCCCGCACCGCACGCCGCGCACCCCGCCCGGGCGCGGCGCTCTCCTGGAAAGGACCCGTCGAGTGAGCGAGCGAACGGACCGGGACGGCTGGACCTCCCCCTTGCGGCGCCGCCGCCGGTCGGCGTGGGCGGCGCAGACGCCCACCTGGCGTGACGCGCGGCCCGGCCTGATCGCCCAGGCGCTGAAACGGGCCTCCGCGCGCCCCTCCGGCAACTGGTTCGTGGTCGGCGCCTCCCGCGGCATGCGCGCCGCCGACCGCCCGTACGGCCGGACCGTCGGCGGGAGCGAGGTCGTGCTCTGGCGGTCGGACGGCGGCGGACTCCGCGCGGGCCCCGGCGCGTGCCCGCACCTCGGCGCCCCCCTGCGGGACAGCCGGGTGGTGTGCGGCACCCTGGTGTGCCACTGGCACGGCCTGGCCCTCCGGGGCGGCGCCACCGCCGGATGGGAGCCGTACCCGGTGCACGACGACGGGGTCCTGGTGTGGGTCCGGCTGGACGCGGTCGGCGGCGAGGAGCCGACGGCCCTCCCCCTCGTCCCCGCGCGGCCCGGGACGGGCAGCGGCGTGGACGCCGTGTACACCGGCGTCGGGCGGTGCGAACCCGAGGACGTGGTCGCCAACCGGCTCGACCCCTGGCACGGCTCGTGGTTCCACCCGTACTCCTTCGTGGACCTCACGGTGGCCCGGCCGCCCCGCGGGGAGGACGACGACGCCTTCGTCGTCGACGTCTCCTTCCGGGTCACCGACCGCCTGGTGGTGCCCGTCCGGGCCGAGTTCACCGCCCCCGGGCCCCGCACCGTCGTCATGCGCATCACCGAGGGGGAGGGGCGCACCTCGGTGGTGGAGACCCACGCCACGCCCCTGACGGCCGCCGACGACCCCCACCCGCGGACCGCCGTCGTCGAGGCGGTCGTCGCCGCCTCGGACCGGCGCGGCTTCGCCCTCGCCCGGGCGGCCGCCCCCGTGCTGCGCCCCTTGATGCGGCGGACCGCCGGCCGCCTGTGGCGGGACGACCTCGCCTACGCCGAACGCCGCTGGGCGCTCCGCGGCACCGGCCGGTTCCCGGGCTGAGCAACCCCCGGGCGCGCCCCGGGCCCCTCGGACGAGCCGCTGCCGGGTGCGCGTCCGCAGCCGGGCCCGGGGCGCGTCCAGAGCCGGGCCCGGGGCGCGTCAGGACGGGCCCGGGGCCCGGCGGTCAGCGTCCGGCGAGGGCGGCCAGCCCCCGCAGCGCGGCGGAGCGGCCCGCCCGGGGCACCGTCCACAGCACCTGCCCCCGCACGCCCCAGTCGGCCAGCAGGGCGCCGGCCGCCAGGAACCCGGTGGTGGCGGCGCGTTCCATCAGCGCCACCGGCAGGTCGCAGCGGATCGCGTCACCGGCCAGCGTCACCCGGGGATGGGGCGTGCGCACGGCCGGCCGCCTGCGGTGGGAGCCGACCGGGAAGAACGGGCAGTCGGCCCGCCACTCGTGACGGGCGTCCACGACGCGGGCCCCGCGCGTCTCGGGGTAGACCCGGCGGAGACCGGCGAGCAGTCGGTCCTGCACCTCCTCGCGGTCCGCGCCGGCCGGCACCGCGTAGGCGTGCAGCTCGACCACCGAGCCGCCGGTGCGGGCGGCCCAGCGGGCCGCCTCCCCCTCGTAGCGCTCCAGGACACTGACGTTGTCCAGGCCGTCGTAGCCGCTGGTGCCGAGGAAGCCCGGGCGCCCGGCCCGCACCGGGCGGTCCAGCCAGAGCCGGGACACCAGGAAGGGCGGCGCGGTCCGCAGCGCGGCGACGTCCTCCCGCCAAACCGGGGTGCCGAGGGCCGGCGAGGCCTCCACCAGCGCGCGCAGCGCCCCGGGGTCCAGGGCGAGCACCGCCGCCTCGTGGCGCTCCACCGAGCCGTCGGCGACGACCTCGACGCCCCCGTCCTCGTGCGGCCGGACGCCGTGGACAGGGGTGCCGGTGCGCACGCGTGCCCCGAGCGTCCGCAGGTGGTCGCCGAGCGGTTCCCACAGCGCCTGCGGGAAGGGCTCGGCCGGCACGTCGAACAGCAGCCCCTCGGAGGAGCCGAGGAAGTAGATGTGGAACATCAGGAGCAGCTCGGCCGCCGACAGTTCGCGCGGGTCGGCGAAGAAGCTGCGGGAGAACACCTCGAACGCCAGGTGGTGCGCCGCCTCGGGGAAACGGACCCGGTCCAGGAAGGCCGTCGCGCTCGTGCCGTCGAAGCGTTCGTAGACCTCGGGGACGCGGACGTCCAGGAGCGGCAGCGCCGCCCGGGGGTCCATGGCCGCCAGGTCGCGCCAGCCGAAGGTGGGGCTGAGGGCGACGAAGCCGAGGGCGCTGAACGGCGGGGTGCGCGGCACGCGGGCGAAGCTGTCGGTCAGTCCGCCGCTGTGCCGCAGCGGGTAGTCGGGCAGCGGCCGGAGGCGGTCGAGCCCGGGGTCGGTCCTCCGCAACAGGCCCCGCAGGTTGTAGTACTGGCGGAAGAAGGCGTGGAAGCCGCGGCTCATGGTCGCCGCCGACCCGTCGGCCAGGCGGGTGCGCCAGCCGGCCAGCCGGCCGCCGAGCGTGTCCCCCCGTTCGTACAGGGTCACCCGGGCGCCCCGCTCGGCCAGCAGCGTGGCCGCGGCGAGACCCGCGATCCCGCCGCCGACCACGGCGACGCCGGGCGCGTCACCGGGAGTGAAGCGCTCACGGCCCGGTGCGGGCATCAGGATCTCCGCCCTGCGGTCACGGCCCCGCCGGGCGGCGCGCGGCCGGGTTCCCGGCGGGCGCCGGCCGGGGGCGGGCGGGGCGTGGTCGAGCGCGCGGACCGGGCGGGGGTCGAACGGCGGCGTCATCGGTGGCTCTCTCCGGTGGACGGTGCGGACGGCGGACGACGGGGGAGGAAGGGCAGTTCGAGGGCGGTCCGGAGCATCGGGCCGACGGGTGTGCGCAGTCCGACGCCGAACTCCTCCCACAGGGAGGTGCCGCCGTCGAGGAAGCGCAGCAGCCGCTCCGCCGGAACGCGGCGGAACAGGTCCGTGAAGAAGGCGGGGCCGTCGACGCGGCCGGTGTCCAGCGCCCGCAGCAGCACCGCGTCCATGGCGAGGGCCCGCCGCCCGTGCGGCGGTGGCACGCTCGTGCGGCCCGCGCGCAGGGCGGCGGCCACCGCCCGGCTCTGCCGCTGCACGGCGGCGAAGGTGTAGCCGGTGGCCGGGCGGGTGGCGCCGCCCGCGGTGCCGATCCGGAAGACCGAGCGGCCGGCCCGGCGGGCGAAGCGCCCGTCCGTCATGGGGATCACGCCCTGCTCCGCGGCCTCCACGGTCAGCGCGCCCAGTCCCAGGACGTCACGGCAGTAGTGGTCCAGGGCCGCCTCGTACGCCTCGGTGGCCAGCGGCGCGCGGGAGAACTCGG
The DNA here is from genome assembly GCF_008974245.1 of Streptomyces abyssomicinicus. Classification (GTDB taxonomy): domain Bacteria; phylum Actinomycetota; class Actinomycetes; order Streptomycetales; family Streptomycetaceae; genus Streptomyces; species Streptomyces abyssomicinicus. Next base: position 20,257 of record NZ_BBZI01000015.1, read on the forward strand.
TGTACTCGACCAGCGCCCGGTCCGCGGCCAGCGGCAGGACGTACCCGAAGGCCAGGCCGTGCCGGGGCTGCGGCACCCGGAAGTCCATCAGGTCGGCGACCGCCGGATCGAACCGCGGGACACCGGTGCGCACGAACCAGCCGCGGAAGTGCTGCAGCAGGTGGGTCCGGGCGGGGGGCAGGACGCGCGGCGGGCGGGAGTCGAACACGAGGCGGGCGCGGAGCGAGAGGGCGCCGCCGTCCGGCGCCGTGCAGTGCACCACGGCGCCGTCGGCCGCCTCCCGGACCGTGTCCGCCGTGGCCCGCAGGAGGCGGGCCCCGGGGGAGCCGGCCAGCCGGGCGCGCACCAGGCTCTCGAAGCCGGTGGACCGGATCATGCGGTAGCGCAGCGGAGCGGGGTCCACGGTCAGGGCCCGTCCGTCGGCGCCGTGGACGCGCAGCCGGGACCAGGAGGCGACGACGGCCTCGTCCAGGCCGTCGCCGTCGCCGTCGGTGCCGGTGCCGTCGGTGCCGCCGTCGTCGCCCGGGTGGTCGCGGTGCCAGTGGCACCAGGTCCGTTCGGGCGGACGCAGGGGGCCGTCGGGGGCCTCCACCAGCGTCAGGGTGAGGGGAGGGGAGACCCCGGGGGAATCCGGGGGCCCCGCGATCTCCGCCAGCCGGTGCGCGAGGCTCAGTCCGGCCGCGCCGCCGCCGAGGACGACGACGTCCGAGACCTGAGGGGCCGCGGCGGAACGCCGGCTCATCCGGCCGTCCGGTCGTCGCTCCGGGCCGGGTGCGGGCGGGGGACGCCGGATCGTCCGCGGGTACGGGCGCCGTCGAGGGTCACAGTCCACTCCCGGAAGTCGAAGACGGGCGTCGGCCTTGCCCACGCATCGTCTCTTCCGGATCCGGGCCGCCGGCGGATGCGGCGCGCGGTCCGCGCCGGATCCGCCGTCAGCCGGGTGACGGATCGGCCAGCAGCTCCCTGGCGGCCCGCGTGCCTGACGCCAGCGCGCCCTGGACGCTGCCGGTGGCCCGGTGGTCGCCGCAGACGTACCGGCCCGCCGCGACACGCGTGGGGCGGCTCAGCGGCCACGGGGGCTCCATCACGGGCAGGGCGCCCCGGACGGTGTACACGGCGACCTGCCGCCAGTCGCGGGTGTCGGCCCCGTACAGCTCGCCCAGGCGGCGCAGCACCGCATCGTCCGCCCCGGGACGGTCCTCGCCCAGCACCGACGTGGAGACCAGAGCGGTCCCCGGCGGCGCGTAGGCGGGCGTGACCTCGCTCGGCACGCACGTGTTCAGCACGTGCCCCGCGCCGTCCACCATCAGCGTCGGCTCGGCCAGCGGGGGGCGCGGTGCGGCGTGGTAGTAGGTGGTGACCGTGCGGCCGGCCGGCACGTCCAGCCCCGGCAGCAGCCGCGCCGCGGCGGCCGCGTCCGTCGCCACCACGACGCCGGGCGCGGCCAGTTCACGGCCGTCGGCGAGCAGCACCCCCTCGCCGGTGACCGCCTCCACCGGCGTCTCCAGCCGCAGCGTGCCCGGGGGCAGACGGCCGGCCAACTGCTCCGGGACGGCGCCGATCCCGCCGGCGGGCAGGCACAGCGTGCCCCGGACCATGCTCCGCCAGACCAGGTGGAAGAAACGGGCGGACGTCTCCAGCCGGTCCTCCAGGAACACGCCGGAGAGGAAGGGCCGCAGGATCTCGTCGACCGTGCCGGCCGAGACCCCGGCCCGGGACAGGGCGGCGGCCGTGGAGCGGTCGTCCGGGCCGCGGGTGAGGAAACGGGCGGGCAGCAGGGCGTCGCGCGCGGTGAGCGCGCCCAGGGCGGCGAGGTCGCGGGCCGGCAGCACCCGCCCGGGCAGCAGCGCCCCCGCCTCCCCGGGGCGCCGGGTCGGATCCGCCAGCCGGACCGGCCCGGCCGAGGTGTGGGCGACCAGGCCGGGCGTGAACGGCCGCAGCCGCAGCGCCCGCAGGTCCAGCCGCCGCTTGACCTGCGGGTAGGAGGTGTTGAACACCTGGAAACCGCGGTCCAGCAGGAACCCGTCACGGCGGTCCGTGCGCATCCGGCCGCCCACGCCGTCGGACGCCTCCAGCAGTGCCACGCGTCGTCCCGCGCGGCACAGGTCCAGCGCGCAGGCCAGGCCGGCGAGGCCCGCCCCGACGACGACGGCGTCCGGGGTGGGCCGGGTGCTCGGGGCGGCGCGGCCGCCCGGGGCGGTGCGGGCGCTCGGGGGGTGACCGGTCATGGTTCCCTTCCTCCGGCGTTCCTCCGCCGCCGCGCGCGGGCGGTGACGGGTCCGCCGCCGGGGAAGTCCCGGACGGCGACGGGTCCGCCCGGGCCTCCCGCGGGCGGGTGCCGTCCGCCGGGGCGGGCGGCACCGCGGCCGAGTACCCGGCGGGCCGGTCCTCGTCACCTGGGCGCGGCGCCCGCAGTCCGCACCGCCGCGCGGCACGGTCACCGGCGCACGGCCGTCTCCACCGCCGCGACGGCCTCCGCCAGCCCCGGCGGATGGGGGAGCCCGGGTGCGGTCTGCCCGGCCCAGCCCGGGCCCAGCGTCAGCACCGCGGGTCTCCTGCGGGCACCGCGAACCCCCCACTCGATCGCCGCGACGTGCTGGGCCAGCGGCCGGCTGGCCGTGGTGCGGGACTGCGCCCACAGCCCCACCACCGCCGGACCGGTCCGGCGCACCGCGGTCACCAGCGACTCCACCGGCAGCGCGCCGCCGAACATGCGCACCGGCAGGCCCCGTTCGGCCAGCGACGCGGCCAGCACCTCCAGCGGCAGCGTGTGGTTCTCCCCGGGGACACAGGCGAGCACCGTCGTGGCGCCGGGCCGGTCGGCGGCCACGGGCGGCGCGTGACGCCGCAGCGCTCCCGAGACGTGCCAGGACAGGAAGTGCTCGACCTCGACGTAGCGCTCCCCGGAGCTCTCCCACTTCCGGCCGACCGCCTGGAGCGTCGGCATGATCACCTCGGTCCAGGCGGCCACCAGGCCGTGATCCCCTATCGCCTCGTCCAGCAGCCCGTCGAGGGCCACGGCGTCCAGGCGCAGCGCCGCCCGCGCGATCCCCTTGCACTCCTGCCGCACGTCCCCCAGGCGCAGCCCCGACCCGGCCCGGCTGCGCGCGCGGGCGCCCGGCCTCGGGCGGGCGGCGGCCGCCGCCGCCGTGGCGCGCGGGGGAGCGCCGGACTCCGCTTCGGCGAGGACCACCCGGGCGGCCTCGGCCGGCGGCACACCGGTCGCCGTGAGCGCGCACATCCGCTCCAGGCGGGCGAGGTCCGTGGCCGTCCAGCGTCGGTGCCGGCCCCCGGTGTGCGCGGTGGGGCCCAGCCCGTAACGGCGGTCCCAGGAGCGGACCGTGGTCGGTGCCACGCCCAGCCGCCGCGCCACCTCGCCGGTGGTCAGCCCGCCTTCCCGCGGCGCGCCCGGCAGCCCGTCGCGCCCGTCGTGCCCCTCGCGCTCGCCGTGCTCGTCGCGTCCGCCGTGCTCGCCGTGCTCGCCGTCCATCGCCGCACCTCCTGCTGCTCACCTCCATCGTACGACGCACAAACGACGCATGTTGAGTGCGTCGTTATCACTCACAAGACTGACATCACGAGCCGGTGGTCAGGGCGCGCACGCCGTCCCGGCCCGCTCCGCGGGCGGTCGACGCCGACGCCCGCACGGCGCAGACGGCAGGAGGAACAGGTCATGACCACGTACATGCCGCACGCCGGTGTCCGTCCCCCGGCCCCGGCCGGAGCCCCGCGCGAGACCCCGGCGCCCGGCCGCCCGGCCCCGGACGACGAGGAGCTCGCCCATGGCCTGCGCGCCGCCGACGAGCATGCCTTCGCCGCCGTCTACCGACGCTGGGGCCCCCTCGTCCACACCATGGCCACCCGCTCGCTCGGCGACACCCACGAGGCCGAGGACGTCACGCAGCAGGTGTTCATCGGCGCGTGGCGCGGGCGGGACGGCTACCGCCCGGAGCGCGGAACGCTGGGCGGTTGGCTCGTCGGCATCACCCGCCGCAAGATCGTCGACGCCCTGGCGGCGCGCACCAGGCGCCTCACGCTCGTCGACAGCGTCACCCGCGCCGACGACGGCGGGGGAGCGCGCCCCGAGGGTGCGCCCGAGGAGGTCCTGGACCGGGTCCTGCTGGTCGACGCCCTGTCCCGGCTGCCCCGCGGACAACGCGAGGTGCTGTGCCTGGCCTTCTACGAGGACCTGACCCAGGCCCAGATCGCCGACCGCACCGGACTGCCCCTGGGCACCGTGAAGAGCCACACCCGGCGCGGCCTGCTACGGCTCCGCGCGGCGATCGAACAGGGTGACGGCGTCGGCGTGACAGGGGAGCGGGCCGGGCCGTAGGTGACCGGAATGGAGGAAATGTCCCTCCTGTGCATCCGTTCCGGGGGGCACCCGCGAACTACGGGTGAGACCGCGCAACCGGCGCGGACCTCGAAGAAGGGATCACTCCCATGACCTCCCGGACTCCCCTCCTCATCGGTGCCTCCGCCGGAGCATGCGCCCTGGCCCTCGCCGTCGCCGCCCCGTCCGTGACCGCCGCGGCCGCCGACAGTGACTGGACGGGCACGGTGTCCGTGTTCCACGGCGTTCCGGGGACGACCGTGGACGTCTACGCCAACGGGGACCGGCTGCTCGGCGACTTCAAGCCCGGCACGGTCACCAAGCCGCAGGCCCTGGACGCCGGAACCTACGAGATACAGCTGTTCAAGGCCGGTCAGGGCCCCGACGGCACGCCGGTCCTGGAGAAGAAGGTCCAGGTGCCGGAGGGAGCCGACGCCACGATCGCGGCGCACCTGTCCGCCGACGGCGAGCCGCAGCTCACGACCTTCAAGAACGACACGTCGAAGGTCGACGCCGGCCAGGCCCGGCTGACCGTCCGGCACGTGGCCGCCGCCCCGGCAGTGGACGTCAGGGCCGGGGGCGAGCCCGTCTTCACCGGGCTGACGAACCCGAACCAGGACTCCACCGTGGTGGACGCCGGCACCGTGAACGCCGACGTGACCCTTGCCGGCACCGGCACCGTGGCGATCGGCCCCGCGGACCTGAACCTCAAGGCGGGCAGCGACACCGTCGTCTACGCCTGGGGCAGCGCGGACGACCAGAACCTCGCCCTGGCGACCCAGACGCTCGGCGGCACGGAATCCTCGCCGAACGCCGTCCACGCGGGCGGCACCGGCGCGGCGGCCGCCGTCACCCCCAACTCCCCGGAGGCCTGGCTGGCGTGGGCCGCCGTCACCGGACTGGTCACCCTGACGGGCGTGCGGGTGGCACACCGGGTCTCCGACCGGCGCGGATGAGGGAACGGGACGCCGCCGCCTGCTCGCCGTGACGACCGCCGCCCCTGGCGGCGGTCGTCGCCGTGCAGCCCCTCCGGGTGCGGGAACGGGCGCCCGAACCCCTCGTGCAGGGACGCGCCGCGCGGGAACGCCCGCACGGCCAAGGCACGCGCGGGTACGTCCCGCCAGGCGAACAAGGGAAAACGAACGGTGGCGCACGTCGACCCCACGCACCTCATGGAACTGGCCCTCGGCAACGGCGTGACACCCGACGACGGCACGCTGCGCCACCTCGCGGGGTGCGGGCACTGCCGGGAGGAGCTGCGCCGGACCCTGCGGGTCGTCGTCGCGGCGCGGGGGGTGCGGGAGCGGGACCTGCCGAGCGAGCCGCCGGAACGGGTGTGGCGGGCCGTCGCCCGGAACCTCTCCGCGACGGACCGGCCCCTCACGCCACCGCCCCCACCGGCCCCGGCCTCACTGGCCCCGGCCTCGCCGGCCCCGGCCTCGCCGGCCCGGATGTCTCCCGGGGCCTCCCGGTGGGCGGCCCGGCGGGGGACGGCGTGCCGCGCGGCCTGCCGTCGGCTTCTGTCCGCGCTCGCCGCCGTCACCCGACGCCTCAGGGGCTGACCGGCCGCCGGCCGGGCCGGTGGGGGATTCAGCGGAGGCCCGCGGCGGAAAACTCTGGCGCTGCTAGTCCGCGACGCCCTGCGGGATCGTCCTCTTGATCGCCGGGGCCAGGTCGACCAGGGCGAACGAGCCGCTCACGGCGGCGACCTCCCCGGGGAGCGAGACCTCGACGTAGGCCCGGCGCAGCGACGTGGTGAAACGGTGTGCGCCGTCCTCCAGCTCCTCGAGCACCCACCCCACGCCGTCGACCTCCACGGTGACAGCGTCGGGATCGCTCATCACCGGGGGCCGCGGGATCCCGCAGCGGAGTATGATCGCCGGGCTTCCCCAGCCCGCCGTGAGCTCGGACTCCGGCTCCGGGTCGGAGCGGTCCTCGTCGACCACCGTCTCCGGCAGAGCCTTGTCCAGCCCACGGCAGAGTCCGGTCACTTCCTTGCCCGGAGAGGGAACCGCCGCCTCGGCCCGGTCGTCTGCCGAGGAGCAGGCGGCAGCCAGCAGCACCAGCCCGGCCACGCCCGCCGGGGCGAGAGGACGGGCACGACGGGCACGGGGACGAGGCCGGTGGCGGTAGGAGCTCACCGGCCCAGGGTAGACGGGGGCTACAGATGCACGACCGGGCAGGTCAGCGTCCGCGTGATGCCGTCCACCCCCTGGATCTTCGCGACCACCATGCGGCCGAGTTCGTCGACCGAGTCGGCCTGGGCGCGCACGATCACGTCGTACGGTCCGGTCACGTCCTCGGCCTGGATCACACCGGAGAACTTGCTGATCGTGTCGGCGACGGAGGACGCCTTTCCTACCTCCGTCTGGATGAGGATGTACGCCTGTACCACGGAACCTCCAGGGCGGCTTCGAGGATCGTGTGGAGAGAAGGAACGACACGGTATCGCGTAGTCCCACCCCGGGGGGAGACCTCACCGATCAAGGGCTCGCGCGCCAGGGTGCACTCCTCGGCGCCGGTTGACGCCCGCCCGCGCCGGCGACGGGCGGCCACGCCCGTCAACGGCCGACGGGAACAGCCGCCCCCGCGGACATGCACACAGGGGATACCCATGACACTGATACCCGGCACAACGACCGCTGAAGGGAACGGTGAGGCTCGGTGAAGGGAACCGTGGGGGAACTGGGGGAGTTCGGGCTCATCAGGGAGCTCACCTCGCGGCTCACCACCACCCCGGCGGTCCGGCTCGGCCCGGGCGACGACGCCGCCGTGGTCGCCGCACCCGACCGGCGGGTGGTGGCGAGCACGGACATCCTGCTCGAGGGACGCCACTTCCGCCGGGACTGGTCGACCGCCTACGACGTGGGCCGCAAGGCCGCCGCGCAGAACCTGGCCGACATCGCCGCGATGGGCGCGGTGCCGACGGCACTGCTGCTCGGCCTGGTACTGCCCGCCGAACTGCCGGTGACCTGGCCGACCGAGCTGATGGACGGCCTGCGCGACGAGTGCCAGGTGGCGGGCGCCGCGGTGGTCGGCGGGGACGTGGTCCGCGGCGACACCATCACCGTCTCCATCACCGCCCTGGGCGACCTTCGCAACCACGAGCCGGTGACCCGGGCCGGCGCGCAGCCGGGCGACCTGGTGGCCGTCACCGGCTGGCTGGGCTGGTCCGCGGCCGGGTTCGCGGTGCTCTCCCGGGGCTTCCGCTCGCCCCGCGCCTTCGTCGAGGCCCACCGCCGCCCCGAGCCGCCCTACCACGCGGGCCCGGCCGCGGCCTCGCTCGGCGCGACCGCCATGTGCGACGTCAGCGACGGACTGATCGCCGACCTCGGGCACATCGCGGAGGCCAGCAAGGTGCGCATCGACATCCGCTCGGGCGCGCTGGACGTCCCCACCCAGATGAACGACATCGGTTCGGCGGTCGGCGTCGACCCGCTGCAGTGGGTGCTCACCGGGGGAGAGGACCACGCCATCGTGGCCACCTTCCCGCCCGACGTGAAGCTGCCCGCGCGGTGGAAGGTGATCGGCGAGGTCCTCAACCCGTCGGCGCTGCCGCAGGTCACCGTGGACGGCGCGCCCTGGACCCGCAAGGGCGGCTGGGACCACTTCTCGGACATGGAGGGCTGAGGGCGATGACCGACACGGGAGCGCCGCCGCTGGTGCTGACCGTCGCCGGATCCGACTCCGGCGGCGGCGCCGGCATCCAGGCGGACCTCAAGACGATGCTGGCCCTCGGCGTGCACGGGATGAGCGTGCTCACCGCGGTCACCGCGCAGAACTCACGCGGCGTGCACGGCGTCTGGGACCTGCCCGCCGAGGCGGTGCGCGCCCAGTACCGGGCGGTGGCCGACGACATCGGCGTGGACGCGGTCAAGACCGGAATGCTCTCCTCGGCGGAACTGGTCGAACTGGTCGCCGAGTTGATCAGCGGCACGGCCGTGCCCGCCGTGGTCGACCCGGTCAGCGTCTCCAAGCACGGCGACCCGCTGCTCGCCGCGTCCGCGCTGGAGGCGGTGCGCACCCTGCTGCTGCCCGCGGCCACCGTCGTCACCCCCAACCTGGACGAGGTGGCCCAGCTCACCGGCGTGCGGGTGGAGGACGAGACGGGAATGCGGAGGGCCTCCGCGGCACTGCTGGAGCTGGGGCCGCGGTGGGTGCTGGTCAAGGGCGGCCACCTGGCCGGCGAGGCGGTCGACCTGCTGACCGACGGCTCCGAGGAGCACTGGCTGCGCGCCCCGAGGCTGGACAACCGGCACACCCACGGCACCGGGTGCACACTGGCCTCCGCGATCGCCTCCCACCTGGCGCTCGGACGGCCGGTGCCGGAGGCGGTGGCGCTGTCCAAGGAGTACGTCACGGGGGCGATAGCCGCCGGTTTCGCGCTGGGCGCGGGCATCGGCCCCGTGGACCACGGCTGGCGCGACCGCGGACGGTAGAAGCTCCGGACCGCCCCGGGTGCACGCGCTGCGCCCGGGGTGCCCGGAGACAGCAGAAAGCCGGTCCACGGAAATCGTGGACCGGCTCAATGCAGCGAACCGGCAGTGGCCGCGCGTGATGTCCCCGCAGCCCGGGGAGTCCCGGGACGACGGGTGATGGACGTCAGCGCGAGACCTTGCCGGCCTTGATGCACGAGGTGCAAGCGTTCACGCGCTTCGGCGTCCCGCCCACCACGGTACGAACGCGCTGGATGTTGGGGTTCCAGCGACGGGGCGTACGGCGGTGCGAGTGCGAGATGTTGTTGCCGAAGCTCGGGCCCTTGCCGCAGACGTCGCAGTTGGCAGCCACGGGTCACTCCAAAGACTTCAGATGCACTTACGGTGGACCCCGGCATGCCAGGGGTCGGATCGAAGGGATCTGAGTGGCCTTGCCAGGGGAATGGCCCGAACGGATCGGGCAACCGGAGCAGCATACAACGACTGCGTCCGTACAACGAAACTACCACGGGACGGGCATCGACCCGCCCGGAGCCCCCGCACCGGACCGGGACACCAGGGCCGGTCACCGCGGGCACCCGCGGGCACTACGCTGCCTACCGGTCCGGAAGACCAGCAGAACAGGGAGGCGCAGGTGGCGCAGGTGCCGAAGGTGCCGGAGACGTTCTTCGACGCACCCGCGGTGCGCGCCTGGTGCGCTCTCGCGCTCGACGCGCTGGGCAGGGCGCGCGAGGAGATCGACGCGATCAACGTCTACCCGGTGCCCGACGGTGACACCGGGACCAATCTCTACCTGACCCTCGAGTCGGCCGCCGCGGGCGTCGAGCAGGCCTTCGCCGACGGGGCCCGCCCCTCTCTCCCCGAGGTCATGCGGGCCATGGCCCACGGTGCGCTCGTCGGCGCCCGCGGCAACTCCGGCACCATCTGCGCGCAACTGCTGCGAGGCATGGCCGAGGGCCTGGACGACAAGGCCCCGCACGCCGACGCCGACGCCCTCTGCGCGGCGCTGCGGCGGGCCGCCGATTCCGCCTGGGAGGCCGTGGCACGTCCCGTCGAGGGCACCGTGCTCTCCGTCGCCTCCGCCGCCGCGGTGGCCGCGACCGCCGCGTCGGCTGCCTCGGCGGCCTCGGCCGACGGGGGCGGGGACTGCGGCGCGGTGGTGCGCGCGGCGTACGAGGGCGCCTGCGAGGCCCTGGCACGCACCCCCGGGCAGCTGGAGAGCCTGGGCCGGGCCGGTGTGGTCGACGCGGGCGGGCGCGGGCTGGTCGCCGTGCTGGGGGCGCTGGTGGAGGCGCTCACCGGGGAGCGGCCGTCCGCGTCACCGGTGACGCGGCCCGCAGGGGGGACGCCGGTCGGCCCGGCCGTCGGCGCGAACGACGCCTACGGGGCGGACGCCTGCGCGGCGGGACACGGGCACGGCGGCGACGACGGCGACGGCGACGGGCCGGGGTACGAGGTCGTGTACCTGCTCGACGGCAGCGACGACGAGGCCGTGGCCCGGCTCCGGGAACGGCTCGACGCCCTCGGCGACTCCCTGGTGGTCGTCGGCGGCGACGGGCTGTGGAACGTGCACGTCCACGTCGACGACGCGGGGGCCGCGGTCGAGGCCGGCATCGAGGCGGGACGGCCGCACCGGATCCGGATCACCCACTTCGCGGGCGACCAGGGGGTACGGCGCGGTGCGCCCTCCTTGGAGTCGGCGCCGGAGCCGGTGCGGCGGGCGGTGGTGGCAGTGCTGCCCGGCGAGGGGCTGGCCGCGCTCTGCGCGGAGGCCGGGGCCGCGACCGTGCTCGCCCCGCCGGGACGCCCGCCGACCGCCGGGGAACTCCTCGACGCCGTCCGCGCGGCGCACGCCCGTGAGGTCGTCCTCCTGCCCAACGACGACGAGCTGCGCCGCACCGCGGTGACCGCCGCCGAGCAGGCCCGCGCCGAGGGGATCCGCGTCGCGCTGATCCCCACCCGCGCCGCCGTCCAGGGCATCGCCGCCCTCGCCGTCCACCAGCCGGAGCGGAGCTTCGACGAGGACGTGGTGTCGATGACCTCGGCGGCGGGTGCGACGCGGTTCGCCGAGGTCGCGGTCGCCGACCGCCAGGCGTGGACCATGGCCGGCATCTGCCAGCCGGGCGACGTCCTGGGCATGGTCGAGGGCGACGTGGCCCTCATCGGCTCCGACGTCACCGAGGTGGCCCTCGACGTCCTGGAGCGCATGCTCTCCGCGGGCGGCGAGCTGGTCACCCTCGTCCTCGACGACACCGCCCCCGCCGCCCTGGCCGCCACCCTGGAGTCCCACGTCCACGACCACCACCTCGCCGTCGACACGGTCGTCCACCACGGCGGCGCCCAGGGAGCCCCCCTCCTCATCGGCGTGGAGTGACCCCGGTCCCGGCCCCGGAGGCGTGCCCACTGCGGGCAGCCCCCGGGCGCCTTGCGGCGGAGGGTCAGCCGGTGGCCTCGCGGAGGAGGGCCTCCGCGTCCGAGCGGCGGGTGCGGAGGGGGCCGGACGGGTCGCTGTCCGCGTCGCAGGCGGCGAGGACCTCACGGGCGCGGGCGGCGGCGTCGGCGGGACGGCCGAGGGCGGCCTCGAGGCGGCCCAGGGTGAGGAGGGCGTCGGCATGCGCCGCGCGGGCCGGATCACCGAGGGCGGCGAAGCCGGACACCGCCTCCACGAGATGGCCGTGCGCCTCCTCGGACGGCCCCTCGTGGTCCGCGAGGAGACCACCGAACTGGTGGCGCGTACCCGCCAGCTCCGCCGCCACCGGGAGCCGCTCCCCGTCTTCCTCCGCCACGGCCAGCGCCTTCCGGCACGCGTCCAGCGCCCGGTCCATCAAGGCCCGCGCGGTGGCCACGTCCTCCTCGGCCGCCAGCCACGCCCGCGCCCGCAGCGCCCGGACCTGCCCCGGCAGGTCGCCCAGCTCCCGCCACAGCTCGCCCGCCCGCGCGTACGCCGCGTCCGCCTCGGCCGGCAGCTCGGCCCGCGAGAGGGACTCCGCCGCGAGGTGCGCCAGCGTCGCGTGGTCCCGCTGGTCCGGCCACCGCGCCGCCAGCTCGGCCGCCCGGAGCCGGCGCTCGGCGGCGTCCCGGTGGTCGCCGAGGGAGGCGAGGCAGTCGCCCAGCCACCACAGCGTCTGCACCACCGTGCCGTCGCCGTGCGTCTCCGGCGTCAGGTCCGGCAGCGTGGACTCCATGACCTCGGCCGCCTCCGCCCAGCGCCCCTGCCGGTGCAGCAGGCCGCCGAGGCGGTGCCGCGCGTAGGCGCCCAGCGTGGCGGACTGCCCGGCCTCGTCGGCCCAGTGCGCGGCCTCCAGCGCGTGGTCCCCCGCCTCGGCGACCGCGTCCCCGCCCGACTCCGCGAGCACCTCGCTCAGCTGTAGGTGGAGATGGGCGTGCCCCAGCGGCGGCAGAGCCTCCCCGCCGTGCTCCAGCGCCGCCCGCAGGTGCCGCCGGGCCGCTTCCAGGTCGTCCAGGTGGTGCGCGATCGCGGCCAGCCGCGACTCGTACTCCACGGTGTACCAGGGCAGCCCGGCGTCCAGGAACTGCCGTACCGCCAGGGAGAGTTCGGGCACGGCCTCCTCCGGCCCGGCGGCCATGTCGCCGAGCATGGCGTGCGCCTCGGCGGTCCGCGAGAGCAGGTGCGGGTCCTCGGTGTCCGGGGCGTGCTCCGCGACGAAGGCCAGCACCTCGCGGGCCGCCTCCCGGGTCCCCTCCGCGGCCTCGGCCTCAGCCGCCGGGTCGGGCTCCTGCCCGTCGGCGCCCTGCGCGAGCCGCAGCAGCACCCGGGCCCGGGCCATCAGCACCGACGCGGTCTGCCGCACCCCGGTGTCCCCGGCCGCGAACAGCGCCAGGCACTGCCGGTACGGCTCGGTGACGTCCTCCAGCGCTCCGTCGAGCTTGCCTGACAGGGTCCGCGCATACACCCCGCGGGCCCGGGAGGCCAGCGCCTCCCCCAGGTCGCCCGCCTCGGCGTACAGCGCGGCGGCGGTGGCGAACAGGTCCACGCCGTCCGGCCCCAGCCCCAGCGCCCGGTGCTCGGCGATCTCCGCGCGGTCCCGCGCGGACAGCTCCACCGCCTCCGCCGAGCCGGCCTCCGCCGAGCCGGCCTCCGCCGAGCCGGCCTCCGCCGAGCCGGCCTCCGCCGAGCCGGCCTCCGCCGCGCCACCCTCCGCCGGACCCGCCTCCGCCGAACCCGCGGCGGCCCGCTCCACGGCCTCCCACGCCTCCACCGCGCTCGGCAGCAGCGCCTCGGAGCGCCGCCGGGCCTCGGCGAGCAGCGCCGCCAGGTCCTGGGCCTCCGCGGACGCCGCCACGGCCGGGGCGGCCGGACGGGGCGCCGCGGTGCCCACCGCGACCCGCACCCCCAGCGGCAGGCGGTCCACCAGCGGCTCCCGCGCCATCCGCTCGCGCAGCCGGTCGCTCACGTACGTGGTGCCGTTGCGCCGGTCGAAGGCGTCGGCCAGCGCCAGCGCCTCCTCCCGGGCGTGCGCGGCGAGCTCCGCCGCCGTCCAGTCGCGGCCGGCGGGCCCCGGCACCTGCCGGTCGCCCATCCCCAGCGCCACCAGCCGGTCCATGAGCAGGGCCGTCACCGCCAGGTAGTCCCCCTTGCTCGACGGGTGCCCGTCGTCCGTGAAGTACGCCGGCCGCTGCGCGAGGAGCTCCAGCGCCCGCGCCTCGTTCCCGGTCAGCGCGCAGAACTCGACGTGCTCGGCGTAGGAGGCACGCATGCTCTCCGTCGCCCGCACCAGCCGGAAGCCCCGCAGATGGTTGGCCTTCGCCTCGCCGAGGCGGCCCAGCCGCAGCAGCGGCAGCAGCGAGGACGCCAGCACGTTGTGCGGCTCGTGGGCGCAGGTGAACCGGCCCTCCAGCACCGGCGCCCACACCTCCAGCGCCTCCTCGTCCCGGCCCCGGAGCACCTGCCACCACCCCTGACCCTGCAACTCGCAGGCGTAGCAGTCCGCCATCCGGTCGCGGTCGGCGGACAGCCAGGCCGCGTAGGCCGCTTCGGCCCGCTCCAGGTCGCCGACATGGCTGGCGACGTGGAACTCGCAGGAGCGCACCGCCCGTTCGGAGTGGCCCGCCAGCCGGTAGCGGCGCTCCATCTCCTCCAGCCAGTTCTCCATCGCGTCCAGCGGGATGTGCGGCTGGCCGAGCATCCCCGTCGACATCCACTTGAAGCGCCAGAACAGCGAGTGCGTCTCGTACGCGTCGAAGTCCTCCGGCCGCTCGTCCCACATCCGCAGCAGCCGGGCGAACGGCACGAACGCCTTGTCCTTCTCCGAGCTGTAGTTGTAGACGGTCAGCTGGTGGCCCAGCGCCTCGATCACGGCCAGCGGCAGGCCCAACGACTCGGCGTCCGCCAGCAGTTGCTCGGCCCGCGCGTTGCGCGCCGGTCCCTCGGGCCGCTCGCCGTTCTCCGCGATCGCGCGGCGCAGCTCGTCCAGACTGGTCACGGAAGTCAACGGACGTCCTCCTCCGGGTCGTCGCCGTGCGTGGCGTCGCCGTGCGTGGCCCACTCCAGCAGGCCGAGGAACGCACGGTTGAGCAGCGCGGTGTCCGCCGGCCGCAGCGGGCGCTGCGCCATCAGCAGCGCCTGCCCGTACAGGGACTCCGTCGCCGTGCCGATCAGCTCCGGGTCGGTCAGCGAACCGATGCGCCGGACCAGCGGGTTGAGGTGGTTGAGCACCAGGCGCGCCCGCGGCGCCCCGCCCCGCAGCGAGCCGAGGATCCCCGACCACAGGTCGTCGGCACGGTCCTCGGCCTCCGCCCGCGCCTGCTCGTGGCGGGCGGCGCGGTCGTCCAGGTGCAGCGCGGGCACCGTCACCGGATGGAACGCCCGCAGCGCCACGTCGCAGCCCAGGCCGTCCAGCCGGGCGCGGGCGGCCGCCAGGAACGGCGAGAGCGCCAGCTCCACCGACGGGTCCACCGAGTCCAGGTGCGCGGTCACCACGTCCGCGTCCAGCTCGGCGACCGCCGTCCCCGGCCGCACCGACGGCAGCGCCTCCACCAGCTCCGTGTCGTAGGTGTAGCCGCCGTTGACCACCCCGACGCCCTGCGCCGAGGCGATCGCGGAGACCTGCCGGTACTCCTCCACGGTCCGCGTGTAGTGCACGACCTTGTGGCGCTGGGCGAACTCCTCCAGGGACAGCCGCCCGTCGGTGGTCTCGAACGGCAGCCACGGAAGCATCACCCGCAGCATCTCGGAATCGTGCCGCGCCAGCGCCTTCACGCCCAGGTGGTGCACGGCCAGGAAGGCCGTCAGCCGGTCCGGGTCGCCCGCCGCGAGCCCGGTCAGCCACGACCGGATCCGCTCGCCGAGGGCCTCCCGCACCGCCGCCAGCGTCTCGTCCTCGTACAGCGACTCGCGCGACGCGGTCGGCCGCAGGGTGTCGGTGTCCAGCACGCAGCGGACGAAGAACGCCCAGTCCGGCAGCAGTTCGTCGGCCCGGTCGGTCAGCAGCATGCCCTTCAGGTGCACCCGGTGACCGGCCCGCTGCGCGGGGCTGACCGCGGTCGGCAGCACGTACGCCACACCCCGCACGCCCGCCACCGGCACGTCCAGGTCGATCGAGTCCAGCGGCGTGAAACCGAACAGCTCGTCGCAGTGGCGTGCCAGCGCCACCCGCCGGGTCGCCGGGCTCTGGTACGCCCGGTCCCACGGCGCCGGCAGGTCGGTCACCGCCTCGTCGTTCACCCGTACGTCGTACGGCAGCAGCGAACCGAAGTCGCGGGCCAGCTTCAGCACCCGCTCCTCCTCCAGCCACTGCGCCGCCCCGGCCCGCGCCCGCAGGTGCACGGTGGTGCCCGGCTCGGTGCGGGCGTCCTCCGGCAGCGTGCGCACGGTGTACGAGCCGTCGTCGGCGGCCAGCCACTCCACGGGCGGCGCGCCGGGCGTCCGGGCGCTGCGGCTGACCACCCGGATCTCCTCGGCGACCAGGAAGCAGGCCAGCAGACCGATGCCGAACTGCCCCAGGAACCCGGAGCGGGCCGACTCCAGCGAGGCCGCGTCACCGCGCTTGGAACTGCGGCCGATGGTGGCCAGCAGGTTGTGGACGTCCTCCTCGGTGAGGCCGACGCCGGTGTCCTCCACCCGCAGCGTCCCGCCCTCGGCGCGCAGTCGCACGCGGGCCGGCGCGTCCGGGTCCTCCGCGCGCCGCGCGGTGACGGCGTCGACGGCGTTCTGCAGCAGCTCGCGCAGGTAGACCTTGGGACTTGAGTACAGGTGGTGGGAGAGCAGGTCCACCAGGCCGCGCAGGTCGACCTGGAAGGAGTGCGGGGCGGAAGGGGCGGGCTGGGACGGCTTCGAGGTCTGGGAGTCCATCGTCACGGCGCCGGTGGGGGAGACAGCGGAACGGCGCGGGGTCGGGCGGCACCGTATGGGGCGGTGGACCGCGGGTCAGTGGTGGCCGGACGTGCCATCCTAGGAGCTGAAGAACACACCTGACCAGGAGTTTCCACAGGCATTCCGCAACGCTGTCGCACCCGTGGTGTGGAATGGAAGGCGTGCCCGCACTGGAAGAACCCCTGAAGAAGGTGCTCGGCCCCGCCACCGCGAAGGTGATGGCCGAGAACCTCGGCCTGCACACCGTGGGCGACCTGCTGCACCACTACCCGCGCAGATACGAGGAGCGCGGCCGGCTCACCCGGCTCGCCGACCTCCCCATGGACGAGCACGTCACCGTGGTCGCCCAGGTCGCCGACGCCCGGCTGCACACCTTCGCCTCCAGCCGCGCCCCGCGCGGCAAGGGCCAGCGGCTGGAGGTCACCATCACCGACGGCAGCGGCCGTCTCCAGCTGGTGTTCTTCGGCAACGGCGTCCACAAACCGCACAAGGAGCTGCTCCCCGGCACCCGCGCCCTCTTCGCCGGCAAGGTCTCCGTGTTCAACCGGCGGCTCCAGCTCGCCCACCCCGCCTACGAGCCGCTGCGCGGCGAGGACGCCGCGGAGACGGTCGACAGCTGGGCCGGGGCGCTCATCCCGATCTACCCGGCCACCGCCAAGCTGGAGTCCTGGAAGCTGGCCAAGGCCGTCCAGACGGTGCTGCCCAGCGCACAGGAGGCCGTCGACCCCCTCCCGGACGGCCTGCGCGAGGGCCGCGGCCTGGTCCCCCTCCCCGAGGCGCTGCTCAAGATCCACCGCCCGCAGACCCCGGCCGACGTCGAGGACGCCCGCTCCCGCCTGAAGTGGGACGAGGCGTTCGTCCTCCAGGTCGCCCTGGCCCGCCGCCGCCACGACGACGCCCAGCTCCCCGCCGTGCCCCGGAGACCGAAGCCTGACGGCATCCTCGCCGCCTTCGACGACCGCCTCCCGTTCACCCTCACCGAGGGCCAGCGGAAGGTCTCCCGGGAGATCTTCGACGGCCTCGCCGCCGCACACCCCATGCACCGCCTCCTCCAGGGAGAGGTCGGATCGGGCAAGACCCTGGTGGCGCTCCGGGCCATGCTCGCGGTGGTCGACGCCGGAGGCCAGGCCGCGATGCTGGCGCCCACCGAGGTGCTGGCCCAGCAGCACCACCGCTCGGTCACCGAGATGATGGGCGACCTCGCCCAGGGCGGGATGCTGGGCGGCGCCGAGCACGCCACCAAGGTCGTGCTGCTCACCGGTTCCATGGGCGCCGCCGCCCGCCGCCAGGCCCTGCTCGACCTGGCCACCGGCGAGGCCGGCGTCGTCATCGGCACCCACGCCCTGATCGAGGACAAGGTGCAGTTCCACGACCTCGGCCTGGTCGTCGTCGACGAACAGCACCGCTTCGGCGTGGAGCAGCGTGATGCCCTGCGCGGCAAGGGGAAGCAGCCGCCCCACCTGCTGGTGATGACGGCCACCCCGATCCCGCGCACGGTCGCCATGACCGTCTTCGGCGACCTGGAGACCTCCGTCCTGGACCAGCTCCCCGCCGGACGCTCGCCGATCGCCAGCCACGTGGTGCCGGCCGCCGACAAGCCGCACTTCCTGGCCCGCGCCTGGGACCGTGTCCGGGAGGAGGTGGAGGCAGGACACCAGGCGTACGTGGTCTGCCCGCGCATCGGGGACGAGGAGGACGACCCGAAGGGCCGGAAGAAGAAGGAGGAGGCCGGGACGGCCGACCGCCGGCCCCCGCTCGCCGTCCTGGAGGTCGCCGAGCAGCTGGCCCGGGGCCCGCTGGCCGGACTGCGCGTCGAGGTGCTGCACGGCAGGATGCACCCGGACGACAAGGACGCCGTGATGCGCCGCTTCGCCGCCGGGGAGACGCACGTCCTGGTCGCCACCACGGTGATCGAGGTCGGCGTGAACGTCCCCAACGCCACCGCCATGGTGATCATGGATGCGGACCGGTTCGGCGTCTCCCAGCTCCACCAGCTGCGCGGACGGGTCGGCCGCGGTTCCGCCCCCGGCCTGTGCCTGCTGGTCACCGAAGCGCCCGAGGCGAGCCCCGCGCGGCAGCGGCTCGGCGCCGTGGCCGCCACCCTCGACGGGTTCGAGCTCTCCCGGATCGACCTGGAGCAGCGCCGCGAGGGCGACGTGCTGGGCCAGGCCCAGTCCGGCGCCCGCTCCTCGCTGCGGGTCCTCGCGGTGATCGACGACGAGGAGGTCATCGCCCAGGCGCGCGAGGAGGCCGCCGCCGTGGTCGCCGAGGACCCGGACCTGAGCGCGCACCCGGGCCTGCGGACCGCCCTCGACGCCCTCCTCGACGAGGACCGGGAGCAGTACCTGGAGAAGGGCTGAGAGACTGTGGAGCGCACGACCTGTCCGCACCGTCTCCCTCACGGCTCGCCGAGTGAGCCCCGGGGGCGGACCGAGCCCTAAGGAACACAGTGAGCCGCGTGATCGCCGGGACGGCGGGGGGACGCCGTCTGGCCGTGCCCCCGGGCAACGGCACCCGTCCCACCTCCGAACGGGCTCGCGAGGGCCTCTTCTCCACCTGGGAGGCGCTGCTCGGCGGCCCCCTGGAAGGCGAGCGGGTCCTCGACCTGTACGCCGGCTCCGGCGCGGTCGGCCTCGAGGCGCTGAGCCGCGGCGCGTCCCACGCCCTGCTGGTGGAGGCCGACGGCCGGGCCGCCCGCACGGTGCGTGAGAACGTCCGCTCGCTGGGCCTGCCCGGCGCCGAGGTCCGCAACGCCAAGGCCGAGCAGGTGATCCAGGGAACGCCCCCAGGCGCCCCCTACGACCTGGTCTTCCTCGACCCGCCGTACGCCGTCACCGACGACGATCTCCGCGAGATTCTCCTCACACTCCGCTCCGGAGGCTGGCTCGCCGAGGAGGCGCTCGTCACCGTGGAGCGCAGCACCAGAGGCGGCGAGTTCAGCTGGCCGCGGGGTTTCGCGCCCCTGAGGTCCCGCCGTTACGGAGAAGGCACCTTTTGGTACGGTCACGCCGCCTCCACCAGCGAGGACGCGCCATGACCGGACCGGAGAGCGAGGGATCTCACGTGCGCCGCGCCGTCTGTCCCGGGTCGTTCGACCCCATCACCAACGGACACCTCGACATCATCGCCCGAGCCTCCCGTCTGTACGACGAGGTCTACGTGGCCGTGATGATCAACCAGAACAAGAAGGGCCTGTTCAGCGTCGAGGAACGGATCCAGCTGATCCGCGAGGTGACCGCCGACTGCTCGAACGTGGTCGTCGAGTCCCACCACGGCCTGCTGGTCGACTTCTGCAAGCAGCGCGACATCCCCGCCATCGTCAAGGGACTGCGCGCCGTCAGCGACTTCGACTACGAGCTGCAGATGGCCCAGATGAACAACGGCCTCACCGGGGTGGAGACCCTCTTCGTCCCCACCAACCCCACGTACAGCTTCCTCTCCTCCTCGCTGGTCAAGGAGGTGGCGGCCTGGGGCGGCGACGTGGCCCACCTGGTCCCGCCGACCGTCCTGACGGCACTGGCCGAGCGGCTGCGCCGGAGCTGAGCGTTTTCGGCGCCGACGCGCCGGGGACGCAGCGACGTCCCGTCATCCGTGTCGGACGGGGCCGCGGTCGCCGTACAGTCGTCCCGTCCGTCTCCAACCAGCTGTAGAGAGTGGCGAGTCCAGGTGGACGTGCAGAACAAGCTCGACGAGATCGTCGGCATGGTGTCAGGTGCCAGGTCGATGCCGATGTCGGCCTCGTGCGTGGTCAACCGCGCCGAACTCCTCGCCATGCTCGAAGAGGTCCGTGAGGCCCTCCCCGGCTCGCTGGCGCAGGCGCAGGAGCTGATCGGCGGCCGCGAGACCATGGTCCAGCAGGCCCGCCAGGAGGCCGACCGGATCGTCGAGGGCGCCCATGCCGAGCGCGCCTCGCTGATCTCCGGCACCGAGATCGCCCGCCAGGCCCAGCAGGAGGCCGAGCGCATCCTCGCCGAGGCCCAGCAGCAGGCCGAGGAGGTCCGGGCCGAGGCTGACGACTACGTCGACTCCAAGCTCGCCAACTTCGAGGTCGTCCTCACCAAGACGCTCGGCTCGGTGGGCCGTGGCCGCGAGAAACTGCTCGGCACCGGCCCCGGCCTGGACGAGAACGGCTACGAGGACGAGGACGCCCCCGAGCGCAGCCACGACCCGGAGACCCTGCGCCGGGACGCGGACAGCTACGTCGACGTCAAGCTGGGGGCCTTCGAGGCGGTCCTCGCCAAGACCCTGGAGGCGGTCGGCCGCGGGCGCGACAAGCTCCAGGGCCGGATCGCCTCGGACGCGCTGGCCGACCTGCCGCTGGGCGAGGACGGCATGCCGCTGGCCCACGAGAGCGACGAGGACTTCCTCGCCGGGCTCGCGGACGCCGCGCAGGCCCCGGACCGCCGGCCGGACCGGCACGCCGAGCAGGCGCCGCCCGCGCACCAGCCCCAGCACCAGCCACAGCACCAGCCGCAGTACGACCAGCAGTCGCCGTACGAGCAGCCCCTGCACCAGCCCGGGTACGAGCCGCAGGCGGCACCGGACCCGTACGGCTACCAGCAGCCCCAGCCGGCCGCGGCGTCCTACGGCGGCTACGAGCAGCAGCCGCAGCACTCGCAGGGGTACGGCTACGACTACCAGCAGGCGGACCCGTACGCGGCCTACGGGCAACAGCCCCAGCAGCCCCAGCAGCACGCGCAGCAGCCGCAGCAGCCGCAGCAGGGATACGAGCAGGACTACGGCCGGCAGGACGCCTACGGGGCGCCCGCTGGGGCCCGCGCGCTGGACGAGACCAGCTTCTTCGACACGGGCATGATCACGCCGGAGCAGCTGCGGGCCTACGAACAGGGCCGCGGGCAGTAGCGGGCGGTGGCGGGCGGTGGCCGCGGGCGGTGTCCGCGGCCTTGGTCGCGCGAGGTCGAGGGGGGCCGGTTGGGTCCCGGCCGAAACGTCCAGTATCCTGGCTCTTCGGTCGTGCCTTCTGGGCGCGATTCCCCCCTCTTCACCTCGCAGATCTAAGGCTGGAATGGCTCAGAACGCCCGCCTCGACCACCGCGACCCTCTCGTGTTCGACACGCATGAGCTGGGGCGGCGGCCCGGTGCGCTGCGGCGCCTGACCAGGACGGTCGACGCGCCCCGCGACCTCGGCATCGCCGACGTCATCGGTGTGCCGGAGGGCAGGCCGGTGGAGCTCGAGCTCCGCCTGGAGTCGGTCCTGGAGGGCGTCCTCGTCACGGGGACCGCCCGTGCGAAGGCCGAGGGGGAGTGCGTAAGGTGTCTGGAGCCGCTCGAGCGTCAGCTCGTGGCGGACTTCCAGGAGATGTTCTCGTACCCTGACGCCGACGACCGGGGCCGCCCCAAGGCGGACGCCGGCGACGACGCCGAGGACGACGAGGACACTCTTCACCTCGAGGACGGCATGTTCGACCTCGAGCCCGTGCTGCGTGACGCGGTGGTACTCGCACTGCCGATGCAGCCGGTGTGCCAGGAAGACTGCCCTGGTCTGTGCCCCGAGTGCGGGGTGCGGCTGGCGGACGACCCGGACCACCACCATGACGCCGTCGACATCCGTTGGGCGGCTCTGCAGGGACTCGCAGGTTCACTCGAACCCGGCGAGAAGGACGAGATGAGCGGCGGCGCGCCTCAGTCAGCACGCGCCGACGAGAAGCAGGAGAAGTAGCCGTGGCTGTTCCGAAGCGGAAGATGTCGCGCAGCAACACGCGCCACCGCCGGTCGCAGTGGAAGGCTGCGGTCCCCACCCTGGTGTCGTGCGAGCGCTGCCACGAGCCCAAGCAGCAGCACATCGCGTGCCCGTCTTGCGGCACCTACAACAAGCGCCAGGTCCTCGAGGTCTGAGCGGCTGGTGAGAGGCTCCATGTCACACGCCAAGAAGGCGGACACGGCCTCGTCCCACACGCTTCTGGAAGGGCGGCTCGGGTACAAGCTCGAGTCCGCCCTTCTGGTGCGTGCGCTGACCCACCGTTCCTACGCGTACGAGAACGGCGGTCTGCCCACCAACGAGCGGCTGGAGTTCCTCGGGGACTCCGTGCTCGGTCTGGTGGTCACGGACACGCTGTACCGGGTCCACCCCGACCTCCCGGAGGGCCAGCTGGCCAAGCTCCGGGCCGCGGTGGTCAACTCGCGCGCGCTGGCCGAGGTGAGCCGTGGGCTCGACCTCGGCTCCTTCATCCGGCTCGGCCGGGGTGAAGAGGGCACGGGCGGCCGGGACAAGGCATCCATCCTCGCCGACACCCTCGAAGCGGTGATCGGCGCGGTCTACCTGGACCAGGGTCTGGACGCGGCGGCGGAGCTGGTGCACCGCCTGTTCGACCCGCTGATCGAGAAGTCCTCGAACCTGGGCGCCGGCCTGGACTGGAAGACCAGTCTCCAGGAGCTCACCGCGACCGAGGGGCTCGGCGTTCCCGAGTACCTGGTCACGGAGACCGGCCCCGACCACGAGAAGACCTTCACTGCTGCCGCCCGCGTCGGAGGCGTCTCGTACGGCACCGGCACCGGCCGCAGCAAGAAGGAAGCGGAGCAGCAGGCCGCGGAGTCCGCCTGGCGGGCCATCCGGGCCGCTGCGGACGAGCGTGCCAAGGCGGAGGCCGTCGCTGCCGCCGCCGCCACGCCCGCGGCGGACACCGCCGCGGACGGCGTCGCCTCGGCGGCGTCCGTGCCGTCCGGAGAACCCCGCGAGGGCACCTCCGGAGCTTCCGAAGAGACCGGCGCCCAGGCCGACGCCCCGCAGGCCGGTGGTACGACCGGCGCGGAGCAGGCGTCCGCCTGACCCGCGCCTGATCCGCCCCGGCACAGCCCGTGGCGGCACATCCGTGAGCGCCCGCCCCCGACCGACCGGGGGCGGGCGTTCGCCCACGTCCACGCCCACGTTCACGGGGGAGACCGAGCCATGCCCGAACTGCCCGAGGTCGAGGTCGTCCGGCGCGGCCTGGAACGCTGGGTCGCCCACCGCACCGTCGGCGCCGTCGAGGTGCTGCACCCGCGCGCGGTGCGGCGGCACCTGGCGGGCGGCGAGGACTTCGCCCGCAGCCTGAGCGGTCACCGGATCGGCGTGCCCAGCCGGCGCGGCAAGTACATGTGGCTGCCGCTGGAGGATGCCGGCCAGGCCGTCCTGGCCCACCTCGGCATGAGCGGCCAGCTGCTGGTCCAGCCGCACGACGCCCCCGACGAGAAGCACCTGCGCATCCGGATGCGCTTCGACGACGCGCTCGGCACCGAACTCCGCTTCGTCGACCAGCGCACCTTCGGCGGCCTCTCGCTGCACCCCGTGGACGCCGAGGGGCTGCCGGACGTGATCGCGCACATCGCGCGCGACCCACTGGACCCCCTCTTCGACGACGAGGTCTTCCACCAGGCCCTGCGGCGCCGTCGCACCACCGTCAAGCGGGCGCTGCTGGACCAGTCGCTGATCAGCGGCGTCGGCAACATCTACGCCGACGAGGCGCTGTGGCGCGCCCGGATCCACTACGAGCGCCCCACCTCCGGATTCACCCGCCCGCGCACGACGGAACTGCTGGGCCACGTCCGCGACGTGATGTCGGAGGCCCTCGACGTCGGCGGGACCAGCTTCGACAGCCTCTACGTCAACGTGAACGGGGAGTCCGGCTACTTCGACCGCTCCCTGGACGCCTACGGCCGCGAGGGCCTGCCCTGCCGCCGCTGCGGCACCCCGATGCGCCGCCGCCCCTGGATGAACAGGTCCAGCTACTTCTGCCCCCGCTGCCAGCGCCCGCCGCGCGGGGTGACGCCGGGGTGAAGCAGGGGGGTTGACGCGCCGGGCGACGGCGCGGGCGACGCGTGTCGGGCCGGCGCGGAGCCGTCACCCTAGGCGCTGTCCGCGGTGAGGCCCTCGACGAACGAGCGGAAGTCGTCGGCGAGGTGGAGCTCCGTCCCGAGGTCGGTCTCGAACCAGGTGACCGAGGGCTCGCCGTCCGGCCCGCAGGCGCGGTAGTCCAGCCCGATCCAGCAGTGCCCGTCGCCGGACAGCAGCACCAGCGCCGCCGGCAGACCCCACTCCGTGAGCAGGTACGGGGTGTCGAGCAGGGAGCCGGTTCCGTCCTGCCGCCCGATGCCCATCAGCACGTCGAAGGGAACCTGGTCCTCGCTCCACGAGGTCGGCCGGCCGGTGGGGAACACCTCGTGCTCGTCGGCCACGACGCCGCCGTTGCGCAGCCGGAGCAGATCGAGCAGGGCCGAGGGCAGCGTGACACCGAGCACGCGCTCGGCCTCCCGCACCATCTCGTCCGTCAGAGGCGGCTGGACACCGTGATCACCGTCGCCCCAGAACGTCGCCCTGACCTCTTCGAACCGCGCCATGCCCCGCAGCCTACGGATCGGCCGTACGGGCCTGCTCTACAGCTTGTCGTCGCGCTCCAATATCAGGCTGATCGAGCCGTCCTCGAGGTCGATCCCGCTGTCGAGGTGCTCGTGGTAGCCCTCGGAGAGCTCGGGATCGGCGAGGGCGATGAGCCGTTCGGCGAGGTTCCGCAGTCCTGCGGCGTTGGCCGCGACAGTGATCTCCGTGACGGAGCCGTACACCGTGATCCGGGGTTCGTCCATCCGCCCACGCTACTCCCCGGCCGCCGGGGCGGAGGCCCGGTAGGACCCCCAAGGCCCGCCGGCCACGGCTGACGGCCGGGCCGGCCGGCGCCTGCCCCCCAGTAGCCGAAGAAGTGACGACTGCCCGCCCTGACCAGCTGCTCCGCACTCGATCCGGCGCCTCGTCATGGTGTCGGCCAGGACGGGCGCGATCGACAGAGCCTGCGCAGCGTACTAAGACCGTGTCCTATGTGGTGATGTCGGACTGCTCAGGAGGCCGACCGCTCGCCCAGCACCACCACTCGGGCGACATCGACTGCACAAGAGGTCTTGACGTCCATGCCGGGGATTGGCGTCAGGACCGGAACCAGGATCCTCATCGACGTCGGCGACGGCAGCGCGTTCCCGAGCGCCGCCCACCTTGCCTCCTATGCCGGCCTCACCCCAGCCACCCGCAGCTCGGGCTCCTCGATCCACGGAGAACAACCCTCCCGCCGCGGAAACAAACAGCTCAAACGGGCGTTTTTCCTCTCCGCGTTCACAGCCCTGACCGACCCCGCCTCCCGCACCTACTACGGCAAGAAGATCGAGCAGGCAAGCACCACACCCAAGCCCTTCTCTGCCTCGCGAGACGACGAGCCGACGTGCTCTTCGCGTTGCTCCGCGATGGCACCTTCTACGAGCCGCAGCCAGCGGCCGTCACATGACCTGCGGGTCGCCCAGCAGCACCACACGGTCGGCCCCGACGTCGAAGCCGAGAACCGGGTGGAGTGGATCAGAATCCAGGCTCAGCAACACCGGCTTACCGAGCCGATGCCCTATCGCCCGCAGCAAACGGCACAGCACATCCACGCCACCCTGACCCTGCAACTCCCGCAGATCAACGTCGAAGTCGACCGAGCCAGCCTCATACACCCGAAAGATCACTAGAAATCCAGGGACCGGCCAGACCCTCAGCAACACGTCGGCACCCTCGCCGCGGGCCAGCATGTCCGCAGCTCTCGGCAGCCGGACCGCAACACCATCCTCGGAGTACTCGCACGACCACCCCTGCGACCGAACGAGGTCAAGCACTGCTTGCCAGTCCTCCACCGAGGTATCCGGGACGCGGACGTCCGGAAGTGACCCCATCAGATCGGGAGCAAAGAAGCTCTTCACGTCATCCCGCAGCGGGTCAGGCGTCACGCCATGCTGCCTTGCCACTCACCGAAACGCAGCCCGATTCCCTTGACGGTACCGATAGGGGCACCCCCTGCCCGGGTGGCCCCAGGACGGATCGGAGCGGCCGGACCGCCAACAGCCGCAGCCCGGCTGCCGACCCTTGACTCCAGCATTGGTCTAGTCCAAGTTATGGGTACGCAGGCCCTGCTTCGCTCTCTCCCTCTATATCGGAGCGTCCCTCATGACACACCACGGCCGCCGCCTCCCCCGTGTGCTCGGCGCCGCCGGAGCCCTCTGCCTCGGCTCCGCCCTGCTCACCCTGGTCCCCGCCCAGGCGAGCGCGGCCGGTGACCTGCTGGGCAATCCCGGGTTCGAGGCCCCCGACCTCGCCCCCTGGACCTGTACAGGCACCGCTGCGCCGACGGCCACCACTCCTCGCTCCGGAGGCTCCGCCCTGAGCTCCTCCCCGGGTGCGGGCGACCTCGGGGCCTGTATGCAGACCGTGACCGTGCAGCCGAACACCGCCTACACCCTGACCGCCTGGGTCAAGGGCCCGTACGTGACCCTCGGCGCCGCCGGCACCGGTGTCTCCACCTCCACCTGGGCCAACGCCCCGGCCTGGACCCAGCTCACCCGCACCTTCACCACCGGCCCGGACACCACCCAGGTCACCGTCACACTCAGCGGCTGGTACGGCAGCCCCTATCAGGCCGACGACGTCTCCCTGAGCTCAGCGGGCACCACCCCGTCTCCCTCCCAGCCGACTTCGCACTCGCCGTCACCGACACCGACCCCAACGGCCACTGCAACACCGACGCCGACGCCGACCGCCACGGCTACGCCCGGCAACACGGTCAGGGTCACCAACGCCTCGGAGCTGCAGAGCGCGTTGACCGCCGCCGTCCCGGGCCGGACCATCCAGTTGGCCGACGGCACGTACAAGGGCAACTTCAAGATCACCACGGGTGGCAAGGCCGCGGCCCGGATCACCCTGATCGGCACGTCCCGCGCCGTCCTCACCACCACGACCGGTGGTGGCTACGGCCTGTCCCTGGCCAATGCCCCCTACTGGACCGTCCAGGGCATCACGGTGACCGGGGCACAGAAAGGCATCATGGTCGACGCCTCCGACCACGTCGTGCTCGACTCGGTGACGGTGAACCACATGAAGATGGAGGGTGTGCACTTCCGCCAGTCCTCAAGCTACGGGGTGCTGCGCAACTCCACCGTGCACGACACGGGCACCGCGCGCGACGGCAAGGGCGAAGGCGTCTACGTCGGCACCGCCAACACGCTGTCCGACAAGAGCGACTACGTACAGATCCTGAACAACGTGATCGGCCCGAACATCGGCGGTGAGAACATCGACCTGAAGGAGGGCACCACCGGAGGTCTGGTCTCTGGGAACCGATTCGACGGCAACGGTCTGACCAACGTCAACTACGACGACTCGTGGGTCGATGTGAAGGGCAACGGCTACGTCATCGAGAACAACGTCGGCGTCCGCACGATGAACCACGGGTTCGAAACCCACTCCCAGGACCCGGGCTGGGGCTGCGGCACCGTCTTCCGCAACAACCGCTCCGACCTGACAACCGCGAGCGGCAGCACCACCAAGAAGTACGCCATCAACGTCACCAACCGGACAGGCTCCTGCCCGGTCACCATCACCGCCGACAACACCGTCATCGGAGGTACCGCGCTCACCAACCCGGGCATCCCCGTCGGCTGACAACCGGCTCTGTTCACTTCTAAGACCGTGTCCTATGTAGTGAGGCGGACCAGTCGCTTGTAGCAGCAGAGGGCTGCGGCGAGGCCGAGAAAAGCCAGGTAGTTGCGGGGGTGGCGTTCGTAGCGGTGGTTGAGCCGACGGTAGCCGGTCAGCCAGGACATGGTCCGCTCGATGACCCATCTGCGGCGGCCGAGTCGTTCGGAGGACGATATCCCGAAGCAGGGCGGCAGGACCCGCCAGGCACAACCGGACACCAGCACGTAGATGATCGCGGCGAACAGCGTCTCATCAGGCGTGTCCTGCGTCCCGCCGCCTTGCGGCCGGACCCTGGACGGCGGGATCAACGGCTTCGCGATCTCCCACAGCCCGTCCGGAACAATCCAACTCCACGTACCCCGCCCAATGGCGACCCCAACGACCGCCTCACCACATAGGACACGGTCTAAGCCTGCTCTCCGGTCGTCTCTGCCTGGAGTTTCTCCGCACGTTCACGTGGGTCGTACTCGGGGCTCACGCCCTCGACCAACACGAGGTCTCCGTCGATGTGGTCGGCCCGTAGCCGCAGGATCTTCCGGTACTCGGGAGACTCGTACCAGGCGCGGGCTTCGGCCATGCCAGGGAACTCGATCAGCACCATGCTGCCCGGCCAGCTGCCCTCCACCACCGCCGTCGGCGGGCCGTGGATCAGGAAACGGCCATGGAACGGGTTGAGGGTGCCCTGGATTCGTTCGAGGTACTCGAGGACATCCGGGTGGTGGCGACGATCACGTAAGTGCGCGAAACCGTATGCGGGCACGTCCGGCTCCTTCGTTCGCTCCGGTGGGACAACGCAAACGTAGCCAGGGACGTCACCCGCCACCATTACCTCTCAGGTAATGGTGGCGGAGCCACTTGCTCAGCCCGTCACGCACCTTGACCCCGGTTCCCCGAACGCGCCGGCGAGCGGCGGCTGCCTCAGTAGCCGAAGTCCTGGGTCCACCAGGGGCCGCCGGAGGCGAAGTGGACGCCCACGCCGAGGGTCTTGAAGTCGCAGTTCAGTATGTTCGCCCGGTGGCCGTCGCTCTGCATCCAGGCGTCCATGACCGCGGCCGCGTCCGCCTGGCCGCGGGCGATGTTCTCGCCGCCCAGGTTGTCCACGCCGGCGGCCGCCGCGCGGTCCCACGGCGTGGCGCCGCTGGGGTCCGTGTGGTCGAAGAAGCCCTCGTCCGCCATGGCCTGGCTGAAGTCGTCGGCCAGCTCGGTCAGCCCGCCGTCGGACTTGACCGGGCTGCACCCGGCGGCGGACCGCTCCTGGTTCACCAGTTGGAGGACCGCTGCCCGCGCGGCGTCCTCCCGGGACAGGTCGGCCCCGTCGGCCGGCGGAGCCTTCGGCTCCGGGGCCTTGGTGGTGGGCTCGGCCTTCTCCGGGGTGGCCGTCTTCTCGGCGGCGGTGCGCGAGGGGGACGGCTTCGCCTCCTTCTTCTCCTTCGCGGAGGCGGAGGGGGACGCGGAGGGGGACGGCTTCACGGAACCGGTGCCCGTGCCGGCCGAGGGGGCGCCCGGGTCGACCCGGCCCCCGGAGCCGCCCTGCTGGGTCTCGGCGTTGCCCGGACCGTCGATCGCGCGGATCGAGCCGTCGCCACCCAGCCGGTAGGTGTCCAGCCCCGGCACGATCCCGGTGGCCGCCGCGACCACGCCGACCGCCAGCGCCGCGGAGACGCCCAGCAGCCCGGTGCGGACCGGACGACGGGGCCGCTTGCCCCGAGGGCCACGGCCCGGCGGGGCCGCGGCGGTGTCGCGCTGGACGGGCAGAGCGGCGGTGGGCGCGTCGACGTGGACCGGGGCCGAGGACTCCTCCGTGCCGAACAGGTAGGCGTGACTCCGTGCGTAGTCGTCCCCGCCGTAGGGGCGACCGTGACCGGGGGAGTGGTAGGAGCCGGAGGAGTCGCCGTGGCCGTAGGCGTCGTCGTGGACGTACGGGCTGTTGGAGCCCTGGGGGTACGAGCCGTAGGCGTCGTACGTCGTCCGGTACTGCTCCTGCCCCGGCCTGTTCCCGGCGGCGGGCGCCGTACCGGTGACGGGGGGAGTCGGAGTGCCGCCCTTGCCCTTGCGGCCGGCGGCGGAGCGTCGGTGGCGTCCCATTCCTCTGCTGGCCTCTCTCGGTGCTGCGGTCCACGCCACTCACTCGTAAGGGTGAGTTTCGCTGGGGGTCGAGGGGGGACGCTACCGCATCGCCCCAGGGGGTGTGGGCGTCCGGTGAGGTTTTTGCTCGGTTAGCGTGCACACATGAACGACGATGCACGACTGGTCGCCTGGGTCCGGGGCAAGGTACAGCGCGTGGGTTTCCGCTGGTTCACGCGAGCGAAGGCGCTGGAGCTCGGCGACCTGAGTGGTTTTGCTCTCAATCTCCAGGACGGACGCGTCCAGGTGGTCGCCGAGGGCCCCCGCGACCGCTGCGAGCGGTTGCTGGAGTGGCTGACGGGGGAGGACACGCCGGGCCGCGTGGACGGCGTCACCGAGATTTGGGACACACCCCGCGGCGGCTACAGCGGCTTCGAGATCCGCTGACGGCCGCCCCGCGCGGACGCCCGGACGCCGCCGTCCGGTCGTTCCCCGGCGGCCCCGGACCGGAAAAGTCCAGGTGGCCGCCGCACAAGGGTTGTCAGGGATGGCGCCACAGGACAGGATGATCCGCACGCCCCCGGGCCCCGCAGGAGACGCCGCGCCAGCAGTTCCGCGCAGAGCGCCCCGGGGACACCGCCGATACGGGGCGTGATCGTGTTGACCGTCAAACTTTTTGGTGAGACTCTGAAAGCCCCGCGCACCCTAGCTGTTTGGCATGTGGAAACAGCGGCAGGAACTCAGCTGACATCGCAGTGTCGGGCACTACGGGTGCGATTCCCTCACGACCCACCACCGCTTCGGTCGGTCACTCAGTGTGGAGGACCATCCATCATGGCAAAGGCGCTTCTCGGTTACGTCGGCGGCTCCGACCCGCGACTCCTCGCCGAGATGCGACGGCTCCAGCAGCGCGTCCAGGATCTGGAATCCGAGCTCGTGCGGATCCAGGCGGAGAAGGACGCGCTCGCGGCTGCCGCTTCTCGCGACCGCATCATGGAGAGCATGGAGAGCATCGACGCCCACCAGGCGGAGCCCGCGTACACCTGATCCGGCCCGCGCGCAGGCCGGAGCCGCGCCCGCACCCCCGCCGGTGCCTCAAGGGACGCCTTCGGCGTCCCTTTCGCCGTTCCCGCTCCGTCTCCGGCCTCTCCGGCCCTCCCTCGTCCCATCAGCTCTGGTCCGCGTCCCCGGCCCCTCCCGGGGCCGCACCGGCCCAACCCCCGCAGCCGTTCTCGTAGCTCTGATCTGCCCACCGCCCTGCCGCGCGAAACCGGATCGGTCCGCCGGTACGTCGGGACCGGCGCGTCGAGACGTGCGGCCTGTGCATCGAGCCCGTGCAGTGAGGCCTGTGCAGTGAGACCGGTGCATTGAGACCGGTTTCATGGAGAAGCGGAGGAACCCGCCGGTAAAGTCCACCGGCGTGCACCTCAAAGCCCTGACCCTCCGCGGCTTCAAGTCGTTCGCGTCCGCGACCACGCTCCGGTTCGAGCCGGGGATCACCTGCGTGGTCGGCCCGAACGGCTCGGGCAAGTCCAACGTCGTGGACGCGCTGACCTGGGTCATGGGTGAGCACAGCGCCAAGTCGCTGCGCGGCGGCAAGATGGAGGACGTCATCTTCGCCGGGACCACCGGCCGCCCCCCGCTCGGCCGCGCCGAGGTCTCGCTGACCATCGACAACTCCGACGGCGCCCTCCCCATCGAGTACGCCGAGGTCACCATCACGCGGATCATGTTCCGCAACGGTGGCAGCGAGTACCAGATCAACGGCGACACCTGCCGCCTGCTGGACATCCAGGAACTCCTCTCCGACTCCGGCATCGGCCGCGAGATGCACGTCATCGTCGGCCAGGGCCAGCTGGACTCGGTGCTGCACGCCGACCCGATGGGCCGGCGTGCCTTCATCGAGGAGGCGGCCGGCGTCCTCAAGCACCGCAAGCGCAAGGAGAAGGCGCTGCGCAAGCTGGACGCCATGCAGGCCAACCTGGCCCGCGTCCAGGACCTCACCGACGAGCTGCGCCGCCAGCTCAAGCCGCTCGGACGGCAGGCCGCCGTGGCCCGCCGGGCCGCCGTCATCCAGGCAGACCTGCGGGACGCACGGCTGCGGCTGCTCGCCGACGACCTGGTCAGGCTGCGCGAAGCCCTCCAGGCCGAGGTCGCCGACGAGGCCGCCCTCAAGGAGCGCAAGGAGGCCACCGAGGAGGAGCTGAGCAAGGCGCTGCGGCGCGAGGCGCTCCTGGAGGACGAGGTCCGCCGCCTCACGCCGCGCCTGCAGCGCGCCCAGCAGACCTGGTACGAGCTCTCCCAGCTCGCCGAACGGGTCCGGGGCACCGTCTCGCTTGCCGACGCCCGGGTGAAGAGCGCCACCGCCGCGCCCGTCGAGGAACGCCGGGGCCGCGACCCCGAGGAGATGGAACGCGAGGCCGCCCGCGTCCGGGAGCAGGAGGCCGAGCTGGAGGCCGCCCTGGAGGCGGCCGAGCGCGCGCTGGAGGACACCGTCGCCCACCGCGAGGAGCTGGAGCGCTCCCTCGCCGCCGAGGAGCGCCGCCTCAAGGACGTCGCCCGCGCCATCGCCGACCGCCGCGAGGGCCTGGCCAGGCTCAGCGGACAGGTGGGCGCCGCCCGCTCCCGGGCCGCCGCCGCCCAGGCCGAGATCGACCGCCTCACCGCCGCCCGGGACGAGGCGGAGGCCCGCGCCGTCGCCGCCCATGAGGAGTACGAGGCCCTCAAGGCCGAGGTCGACGGCCTGGACGCCGAGGACACCGAACTCGCCGACCGGCACGACCGGGCGAAGGCCGCCCTCGCCGACGCCGACACCGCCCTGACCACCGCCCGTGACGCCCTCACCGCCGCCGAACGCGAACGCGCCGCCACCCGCGCCCGGCACGACGCGCTCGCCCTGGGCCTGCGCCGCAAGGACGGCACCGGCGCCCTGCTCGACGCCCGGGACACCCTCACCGGAGTCCTCGGCCCCGCCGCCGGGCTCCTCACGCTCACCCCCGGCCACGAAGCCGCCCTCGCCGCCGCCTTCGGGGCCGCCGCCGACGCGGTGGCCGCCGCCTCGCCCGCCGCGGCCGCCGAGGCACTGCGCCTGCTGCGCAAGCAGGACGCCGGCCGCGCGGCGCTCCTGCTCGCCGGAGCCGCCGAGGACCAGGACCCCGCCGCCCGCCACGACCGGTGGCCGCACGCCGCCGACCTGGTGGCCGGCCCCGACGAGCTGATGCCCGCCGTCCGCCGCCTGCTGCGCGGCGTCGTGGTGGTCGACTCCCTGGACGACGCCGAGGAACTGGTCCGGGCCCGCCTTGACCTCACCGCCGTCACCGCCGAGGGAGACCTGCTTGGCGCCCACTACGCGCACGGCGGCTCGGCCGCCGCCCCCAGCCTGCTCGAGGTGCAGGCCTCCGTCGACGAGGCCGCCGCCGCCCTCCAGGACCTGGAGGGCCGGTGCGAGGAACTCGCCGAGGCGCAGGGCCTGGCCGCGGAGCGCCGCACGGAGTGCGCCGCCCTGGTGGAGGAACTGGGGGAGCGGCGCCGGGCCGCCGACCGGGAGAAGTCCGGCGTCTCCCAGCAGCTAGGACGTCTGGCCGGCCAGGCCCGCGGCGCCGCGGGGGAGGCCGAACGCGCCGCCGCGGCCACCGCGCGCGCCCAGGATGCGCTGGAGAAGGCGCTCATCGACGTGGAGGAGCTGGCGGAACGCCTGGCCGTCGCCGAGGAGATGCCGGTCGAGGACGATCCCGACACCTCGGCACGCGACCGGCTCGCCGCCGACGGGGCCAACGCCCGGCAGACCGAGATGGAGGCCCGGCTCCAGCTGCGCACCCACGAGGAGCGGGTCAAGGCGCTGGCCGGCCGCGCCGACTCGCTGGACCGCGCCGCCCGCGCCGAACGCGAGGCCCGGGTCCGCGCCGAACGCCGCAGGGCCCGGCTGCGCCACGAGGCCGCCGTCGCCGGGGCGGTCGCGTCCGGGGCCCGGCAGCTGCTCGTCCACGTCGAGGTCTCGCTGGACCGGGCCGACCGGGAACGCGCCGCAGCCGAGGCCGCCAGGACCCGGCAGGAACAGGAGCTCGCCGCCGCCCGCGGCGCGGGACGCGACCTCAAGGCCGAACTCGACAAGCTCACCGACTCCGTCCACCGGGGCGAGGTGCTCGGCGCCGAGAAGCGGCTGCGGATCGAGCAGCTGGAGACCAAGGCGCTCGAGGAGCTGGGCGTCGAGCCGCAGGCCCTGGTCGCCGAGTACGGCCCCGGCCAGCCCGTGCCGCCGTCCCCTCCGGCCGAGGGGGAAGCACTGCCCGAGGACCCCGAGCACCCGCGCAACCGGCCCCGGCCGTTCGTCCGCGCCGAGCAGGAGAAGCGGCTGCGGGCCGCCGAGCGCGCCTACCAGCAGCTGGGCAAGGTCAACCCGCTCGCGCTGGAGGAGTTCGCCGCACTGGAGGAACGCCACCAGTTCCTCAGCGAGCAGCTGGAGGACCTGAAGAAGACCCGCTCCGACCTGCTCCAGGTCGTCAAGGAGGTCGACGAGCGGGTCGAGCAGGTCTTCACCGAGGCGTACCGGGACACCGCCCGGGAGTTCGAGGGCGTCTTCGGGCGGCTCTTCCCCGGCGGCGAGGGACGGCTGATCCTCACCGACCCCGACAACATGCTCACCACCGGCGTGGAGGTCGAGGCCCGGCCGCCGGGCAAGAAGGTCAAGCGGCTCAGCCTGCTCTCCGGCGGTGAGCGGTCCCTGACGGCGGTGGCCCTGCTGGTCTCCATCTTCAAGGCCCGGCCCAGCCCGTTCTACGTGATGGACGAGGTCGAGGCCGCCCTCGACGACACCAACCTCCAGCGGCTGATCCGGATCATGCAGGAGCTCCAGGAGTCGTCCCAGCTGATCGTGATCACCCACCAGAAGCGGACGATGGAGGTCGCCGACGCGCTGTACGGCGTGTCCATGCAGGGTGACGGCGTCTCGAAGGTGATCAGCCAGCGGCTGCGGTAGGCGGGGCGGCGGTCACCGGCGGGCGGGGCGCGCGACCCGCCTCCGGACTCCCGGGGAAGAACCACGGCGCGCGCCCCGGGCGGCGTGCGCCCCATGGCCGATACTGGGACGCGTTATGGACACCGTCATCCTTGCCGTAGTCATCGCGGTGGTGGCCCTCGTCGCCTTCGCCGGCCTCCTCGTCGGCGGCCGGCGCAAGAAGCAGCTGCCCCCGCCGCCACCGTCCGCGCCCGACATCACCGCCCCGCCGGCCGAACCGAAGGCCGGTGAGGAGGCCGAGACACCGGGGGACGAGGAGCGCCGCACGACCGAGGAGGCCGACCTCCCCGGATCGCCCACCGGCGCCACCCTGGTCGAAGAAGTCCCGGTGGAGCCCGCCGCCCCGGCGGTCGAGGTTCCCGAGCCCACCGCCGGCCGCCTGGTCCGGCTGCGCGCCCGCCTGTCCCGTTCGCAGAACGCGCTGGGCAAGGGCCTGCTGACCCTGCTCTCCCGCGAGCACCTCGACGAGGACACCTGGGAGGAGATCGAGGACACGCTCCTCACCGCCGACGTCGGCGTCCAGCCCACCCAGGAGCTCGTGGAGCGCCTGCGCGAGCGGGTCCGCGTGCTCGGCACCCGGACCCCGGAGGAGCTGCGGAACCTGCTCCGCGAGGAGCTGCTGCAGATCCTCAACCCCGAGTTCGACCGGTCCGTGAAGACCGACGCCAAGGAGGGCACCCCCGGGGTGGTCATGGTCGTCGGAGTCAACGGCACCGGCAAGACCACCACCACCGGCAAGCTGGCCCGCGTCCTGGTCGCCGACGGCCGGACCGTGGTGCTCGGCGCGGCGGACACCTTCCGCGCGGCCGCCGCCGACCAGCTGCAGACCTGGGGCGAGCGGGTCGGCGCCCACACGGTGCGCGGCCCGGAGGCCGGCGACCCGGCCTCCGTCGCCTTCGACTCCGTCAAGGAGGGCATCGCCACCGGGGCCGACGTGGTGCTGATCGACACCGCCGGCCGTCTGCACACCAAGACCGGTCTGATGGACGAGCTCGGCAAGGTCAAGCGGGTCGTCGAGAAGCAGGCCCCGCTGGACGAGGTGCTGCTGGTGCTCGACGCCACCACCGGTCAGAACGGCCTGGTGCAGGCCCGGGTGTTCGCGGAGGTCGTGAACATCACCGGCATCGTGCTCACCAAGCTCGACGGCACGGCCAAGGGCGGCATCGTGATCGCCGTCCAGCGCGAGCTGGGGGTGCCGGTCAAGCTGGTCGGCCTCGGGGAGGGGGCCGACGATCTGGCGCCGTTCGAGCCGCAGGCGTTCGTCGACGCGCTGATCGGGGACTGATCCCGGAGCCGCCGCGCTCCTCCGACGCCCGCTCACCCGCCCCCGGGTCAGCGGGCGTCCGCCATCCCGGACCCCACCCGTCCCGCCCCGCCCGCCGGCCATCGTGCCGCCACGCGGCGCACAGCTCACGCCCTCCCGTGCTGCGGGCAATCGTGCCGCCGTGCGGTGCGCAGCTCACGCCCTTCCGTCTGCGGGCAATCGTGCCGCTAAGGGCGGCACGGGTGGGCGCAGGCCTCACGTACGCACGCGACGGCTCGCTCCGCGGAGGTTGAGCCCCTGGGAAGGGGGCGGGTCGGGGGATGAACAGTGCTGTCCGCACGGGTTGCTCGGGGTCGCCGCGGTGAGGTCACGTGCGTACGGCACCGCAGGGCTTGCGCATGGTGGATGGGACCGCTCGCCGCGGAGGGCGCCGCCCTGCGCCCGCCCGTGCCGCCCCCTGGGCGACCCAGCCGCCCGCAGAATGGTCGGGCAGAGCCCGCGGGGCGGCGGGGCAGGCGGCCGCGGGGCGGCGGGGCAGGCGGCCGCGGGGCGGCGGGGAAGGCGTCTGTAGAACGGTCGGGCAGGAGCCCGCGGGGCGGTGGAGCAGGAGCCCGCGGGCCGGCGGGGCAGGCGGCCGCGGGGCGGTGGGGAAGGCGTCTGCAGAACGGTTGGGCAGGCGCCCGCGGGGCGGTGGGGCATGTGTCCGCGGGAGGGGGCGAGATGCTTGCCGCGGTGAGGTCAGGTGTGTCTGGCACGGCCCGCTTGCGCGTGGTGGGGGCGGACCGCTCGCCGCCGAGGCCGGGGCCCGCGCGCGGGGCGGCCGGTCAGCCGCCTGCAGGAGGCTCGTGCTGGGCTGGAGGGAGGACCGGACGCCCGCGGGGCGCTACGGGCAGGGGGAGCGGTGGGCCGCGTAGGCGAGGGTGCCGAGGAGGAGCCGCGCGGCAGGCAACCCCGCGGCGGACTCCAACGCCGGATGCCGCAGCCACCGCACCGCCCCCCGCCCCCCACGGTCCGACGGCGGCGCCGTCACGTACGCCCCGGCCCCCAGCGCCCGCACCGCACCGGGCCGCGCCGCGGCGGCCCCCACGTCGTCCAGCCCCATCCGGTACAGCAGCTCCGGCAGCTCCGCGGCGGCCCCGGGGGCGACGAAGAACTGGGCACGCCCCTCGGGCGTGACCGTGACCGGCCCCACCGGCAGCCCCATCCGCTCCAGCCGCACCACGGCCAGCCGCCCGGCCGCCTCCGGCACCTCAAGGACGTCGAACGCCCGCCCGACGGGCAGCATCACGGCGGCTCCGGGGTGTTCGGCCCAGGCCCGGGTCACGTCGTCGAGGGTCGACCCGGCGCGAACCTCGGAGGCGAACTCCAGCGGATGCGCCCCCGGCGCGGCGCACTCGGCGCGCCCGCAGGAGCAGTCCCCGCCACCCGCCGCCACCCGCGCACCCGGCACGACGTCCCAGCCCCAGAGGCCGGTGAACTCGGCGACCGCGGTGCAGTCGGAGGAGCGGCCCCGTCGGCGCGCGCCGACGCGCGCCCCGGACCGCGTGCCGGAACGGATCTCCCGCATACCGCCGATCGTGAAGCCCATGCCCCCTCCAACGGGTCCGCCGCGTGGGTGGTTACGTGCCGGAGGCTCGCCATGACGTGTGGTGACGCTGCGTTGCGACTACCCGCCGTATCGTCCCGGCTCGCCCGGTTCGCGCCGCGCGTGGATGCGAACGAGGTGGCGCGTGCGGCTTCTCGCGCCCCCTGCGCGCATCGAGCTCCTATCCGGGAGCCCGGACAGGTTTCCGACGTCGCGGGTCAAGTGAATCGCGGGCAATGGCGCCAGAGTTCATCCGAAGGGGTGGCGAAAGGTGGCGTTTACCGAACCAGCGTGGCTGGAGCGGTGATCGGAAGGCTACGTTGAGTATGCAAGGCTTGTGGCACATGCCCGCTCGGGGTTGCCGGAAGCACCTTTCGATCGGCGCGTCGGGCGTATTGTCGGTGGAGTCCGGTGACGGAGAGTGACCGCAGGGTCCTTCTCGGAAGGCGTGCGGCGGCGAGGCTCCCGGAATGCGAGGGAATCCCGCCGAACCGAGGGACGGTCCGGCGGCGTTCTGGTAGGGCTGTTTGCAGACATGACAGGGCCTGAGCGGGTCCGACAGGTCTCAGGGATGGATGGGGGCGTTCCAGTGAGCGGCAACGGCGAAGGCGGGACGAACGCTGAGAAGCGCCCCAACGAGCTGCTCAACTCGTGGTTCGTGCGCAGTGGCTGGTCCAAGGGCGAACTGGCCCGCCAGGTGAACCGCCGCGCCCGTCAGCTCGGGGCCAACCACGTCTCCACCGACACCTCGCGGGTCCGCCGCTGGCTGGACGGCGAGAACCCGCGCGAGCCCATCCCGAGGATCCTCTCCGAACTGTTCTCCGAGCGTTTCGGCTGTGTCGTCGCCGTCGAGGACCTGGGCCTGCGCGCCGCCCACCAGGCGCCCTCCGTGGCCGGCGTCGACCTGCCCTGGACCGGCCCGCAGACGGTGGCGCTGCTCGGCGAGTTCTCCCGCAGCGACCTGATGCTGGCCCGCCGCGGCTTCCTCGGCACCTCGCTCGGCCTGGCGGCGGGGCCTTCGCTGATCGAGCCGATGCAGCGCTGGCTGGTGCCCTCCCCGGCCTCCCCCGTGGAGGCGCCCCCGCCCTCCACCCGGCGCGGCGGGCTCTCCGGGCCGGAGCTGGACCAGCTGGCGAGCACCGTCGAGATGTTCCGCCAGTGGGACGCCCAGTGCGGCGGAGGCCTGCGGCGCAAGGCGGTCGTCGGCCAGTTGCACGAGGTCACCGACCTGCTCCAGGAGAGCCACCCCGAGCCGACCGTCCGCCGCCTCTTCGGCTTCGCGGCCGAGCTCGCCGAGCTCGCCGGGTGGATGAGCTACGACGTGGGCCTCCAGCCCACCGCCCAGAAGTACTTCGTGCTGGCCCTGCACGCGGCCAAGGAGGCCGGGGACAAGCCGCTCGGCTCGTACATCCTCTCCTCGATGAGCCGGCAGATGATCCACCTCGGCCGGCCCGACGACGCCCTGGAACTCATCCACCTCGCCCAGTACGGCAGCCGCGACTGCGCGAGCCCCCGCACCCAGGCCATGCTGTATGCGATGGAGGGCCGCGCCTACGCCAACATGGGCCAGCCCGGCAAGTGCAAGCGCGCGGTCCGGATGGCGGAGGACACCTTCGCCGACGCGGCGGACTGGGACGAGCCGGACCCGGACTGGATCGGGTTCTTCACCGAGGCCGAGCTGCACGGCGAGAACTCGCACTCCTTCCGCGACCTCGCCTATGTGGCGGGCCGCAGCCCCATCTACGCCTCCATGGCGGAGCCGCTGATGTTGAAGGCCGTCGACCTCTTCGCCAAGGACCCAGACCACCAGCGCTCCTACGCGCTCAACCTGGTCGGCATGGCCACCGTGCACCTGCTGCAGAGCGAGCCGGAGCAGAGCGCCGTGATGCTGGGTCAGGCGATGAAGGTCGCCAAGAAGGTCCGCTCGGAGCGGGTCAACACCCGGATCCGCAAGACGGCCGACACGGCAGCGCGCGACTACAAGGAACTCCCCGCCGTCCGCGACATCACCCGGATGCTGGCGGAGGAACTCCCGGAGGCCGTCGAAGCGGTCTGACCGGCCCGTACGGCAGTTTGCGGCCGGCCGGTGCGGCATCCCGCCCACCGCCGCCCGCCCAGCGTCACCCCACCGCCCGCGCAGCGCCCCGCCGGTCCTCCGGCCCGCGGTGGGCACAGCACGACCCACCCCGTTCTCCGGCCGCGGCCGGCCCTCCCGAACTGCCCGACTCGGCTCCCCCGCCAGGTCATCGGAAGGCCGCCGCGGCCGGCTTGCATACGCGTCTTCCCCGGCGCGCGCTCCCCCCGCCGCGGGCCGCCGGAGCCCGAGGACGGCCGGGGCGAGCGGCACACCCAGTTCATGGACGCGTAACACGCACAGCTCCTTCGTCACCGGTGCGAAACAACGCGGGGGCATGGCCGAAACGGTGCTGCGTCAATCTCATGGCCAACGGCAGGGCGAACGACAGGCCCACCACCTCCCACTCCGCCCAGGTAGCCCGCACGGGCCGCGACCCACGACGAGGAGACGCCGATGGCACCAGCCATCACCTTTGCGGCTGACGAGATTTCGTCGGCCGACACAGGCTTCATGCTCATCTGTTCCGCCCTGGTGATGCTCATGACCCCGGGTCTGGCCTTCTTCTACGGAGGCATGGTCCGGGTCAAGAGCGCCCTGAACATGCTGATGATGTCCTTCATCAGCCTCGGGATCGTCACCGTCCTGTGGGTGCTGTACGGCTTCTCCCTCGCCTTCGGCACCGACACCGGCAGCCTCATCGGCTGGGACTCCGACTACGTCGGCCTCAGTGGCATCGACAAGGCCGAGGTCTGGAGCGGGTACACCATTCCCACCCTGGTGTTCGCCGTGTTCCAGCTGATGTTCGCCGTCCTCACCCCGGCCCTGATCAGCGGCGCCCTCGCCGACCGGGTCAAGTTCGCCGCCTGGTCCCTGTTCGTCGTGCTCTGGGTCAGCGTCGTCTACTTCCCGGTCGCCCACTGGGTCTGGGGCACCGGCGGCTGGGCCTTCGAGCTCGGAGTGATCGACTTCGCGGGCGGTACCGCCGTCCACATCAACGCGGGCGCCGCGGCACTCGGCGTGATCCTGGTCATCGGCAAGCGCGCCGGCTTCAAGAAGGACCCGATGCGGCCGCACAGCATGCCGCTGGTCATGCTCGGCGCCGGTCTCCTCTGGTTCGGCTGGTTCGGCTTCAACGCCGGCTCCTGGCTCGGCAACAGCGACGGCGTCGGCGCGCTGATGTTCGTCAACACCCAGGTCGCCACCGGCGCGGCCGTCCTCGCCTGGCTCGTCTACGAAAAGGTCCGCCACGGCGCGTGCACCACCCTGGGCGCCGCCTCCGGCGCGGTCGCCGGCCTGGTCGCCATCACCCCGGCGGGCGGCGCGGTCTCCCCGATCGGCGCCATCGCCATCGGTGTCATCGCCGGTGTGCTCTGCGCCATGGCCGTGGGCCTGAAGTACAAGCTGAACTACGACGACTCGCTCGACGTCGTCGGCGTCCACCTGGTCGGCGGTATCGTCGGCTCGCTGCTGATCGGCCTCTTCGCCACCGGCAAGGGCCAGTCCGAGGTGGCCGGCCTCTTCTACGGCGGCGGCCTGGACCAGCTCTGGAAGCAGGCGGCCGGTGTCTTCGGCGTCCTCGCCTACTCCCTGGTCGCCTCCGCCGTCCTCGCCCTGCTGATCCACAAGACCATCGGGATGAGGGTCGACGAGGAGCAGGAGATCTCCGGCATCGACCAGGCCGAGCACGCCGAGACCGCCTACGACTTCAGCGGCGTCGGCAGCAGCTCCGCCAAGCCCACCGTCCCCGCCCGTGCCGAGAGCAACAAGGTTGACGCATGAAGCTGATCACCGCGGTCGTCAAGCCGCACAAGCTCGACGAGATCAAGGAAGCCCTCCAGGCCTTCGGAGTGCACGGCCTCACCGTCACCGAGGCCAGCGGCTACGGCCGTCAGCGCGGCCACACCGAGGTCTACCGGGGCGCCGAGTACACCGTCGACCTGGTCCCCAAGATCCGCATAGAGGTTCTGGTGGACGACGCGGACGCCGACCAGCTCATCGAGGTCGTGGTCAGCGCCGCCCGCACCGGCAAGATCGGTGACGGCAAGGTCTGGGCGGTCCCCGTCGAGACAGCCGTCCGCGTGCGCACCGGCGAGCGCGGACCGGACGCCCTGTAAGGGATCCGCCGCACCGATCCGCCACGGGGCCCGTCGCACGGAATCCTCCGCGACGGGCCCCCGCAAGGGATCCGCACCGCGACGGACCCGCCGCAAGGGACGCCCCCGCAAGGCAGGCAGAGGAACAGGAGTCGCCGGGTGACGAGCACGGACACGCGTGAAGAGACCGAGGACTCGGGACCCGGCGGCTACGCGGCGGCCCGGCTGGGCCTCCTCCAGGAGGAGGCCCGGTCCGGGCCCTCCCGCCGCAGGACGCTCTCCCAGCTCACCGACCGCTGGCTGGCCGGCCTCTTCGCCGCCGCCGCGCCCGCCGCCCGCGGCCTGGCCCTGGTCGCCGTCGGCGGCTACGGCCGCGGGGAACTCTGCCCCCGGAGCGACCTCGACCTGCTGCTCCTGCACGACGGCTCCGACCCGGACGCCGTCGCCGCCGTGGCCGACCGCCTCTGGTACCCCGTCTGGGATCTCGGCCTCGCCCTCGACCACTCCGTCCGCACCCCCGCCGAGGCCGGCAAGACCGCTGCCGACGACCTCAAGGTCCAGCTCGGCCTGCTCGACGCCCGTCACCTGGCCGGCGACCTCACCCTCACCACCGGGCTGCGCACCGCCGTCCTCGCCGACTGGCGCAACCAGGCCCCCCGGCGCCTCCCCGAACTCCGCGACCTGTGCGCCGACCGCGCCCATCGCGCCGGCGAACTGCGGTTCCTCCTCGAACCCGACCTCAAGGAGGCCCACGGTGGCCTGCGCGACGCGACCGTGCTGCGCGCCGTCGCCGCCTCCTGGCTGGCGGACGCCCCGCGCGAGGGCCTGGACGCCGCCCGCCGCACCCTCCTCGACGTCCGCGACGCCCTCCACCTGACCACCGGGCGCGCCACCGACCGCCTCTCCCTCCAGGAACAGGACCAGGTCGCCGCCCGTCTCGGCCTGCTCGACGCCGACATCCTGCTGCGCCAGGTCTACGAGGCGGCCCGCGTCATCTCCTACGCCGGCGACGTCACCTGGCGCGAGGTCGGCCGGGTGCTGCGGGCCCGCTCCGCACGGCCCCGACTGCGCTCCCTGATCGGCGGCGGCCGGCCCGCGCCGGAACGCACCCCGCTCGCCGAGGGCGTCGTGGAACAGGACGGCGAGGTGGTGCTGGCCCGCGCCGCCCGCCCCGACCGCGACCCCGTCCTCCCGCTGCGCGCCGCCGCCGCGGCCGCCGAGGCGGGCCTGCCGCTGTCGCTGCACGCCGTACGGCGGCTGGCCGCCGACACCGCGCCGATGCCGGTGCCCTGGCCGGCCGAGGCACGCGAGCAACTGGTGACGCTGCTCGGCTCCGGGCCCGCCACCGTCGACGTGTGGGACGCCCTGGAGGCCGAAGGGCTGATCACCCGGCTGCTGCCCGACTGGGAACGCGTCCGCTGCCGTCCGCAGCGCAACGCCGTCCACCTCTGGACCGTCGACCGGCACCTGATCGAGACCGCGGTCCGGGCCTCGCGGAACATCCGTCGGGTCGGCCGCCCCGACCTGCTGCTGGTCGCCGCGCTGCTGCACGACATCGGCAAGGGCTGGCCGGGCGACCACTCGGTGGCCGGCGAGACCATCGTCAAGGACGTCGCCGCCCGGATCGGCTTCGACCGGCAGGACGTCGCCGTGCTGGCCGCGCTCGTCCGCCACCACCTGCTCCTGGTGGAGACCGCGACCCGGCGCGACCTCGACGACCCGGCCACCATCCAGCTCGTCGCCGACGCCGTCGGTTCGCCGGCCACGCTGGAACTGCTGCACGCCCTCACCGAGGCCGACGCCCTCGCCACCGGGCCTGCCGCCTGGTCGTCCTGGCGGGCCTCACTCGTCGCCGACCTGGTCCGGCGGGTCGCCGCCGCGCTGGCCGGCGACGCGCCCGCCGACCCGCCGGAGGCGGCCCCCACCGCAGAGCAGGAACGGCTCGCGGTCGAGGCGGTCGTCACCGGGGGGCCGGTCCTGGTGCTGCGGGCCCAGCCCGGCGAGGAGGACGCGGCGGAGGGGGCGAGCGCACCGGAACAGCCCGAACCGCTCGGCGTGGAACTGCGGATCGCGGTGCCCGAACGGGGCGGGGTGCTGCCCGCCGTGGCCGGTGTGCTCGCCATGCACCGGCTGACCGTGCGCACGGCGGAGCTGCGGCCGCTGGAACTGCCGGACATCGCCGCCGCCGGACCGTCCGTGCTGCTGCTCGACTGGCGGGTGGCCGCGGAGTACGGCGCCCTGCCGCAGGCCGCCCGGCTCCGCGCCGACCTGGTCCGGGCGCTGGACGGCTCGCTGGACATCGCGGCCCGGCTCGCCGAGCGGGACGCCGCCTACCCCCGACGGCGCGGCGGGG
This sequence comes from Streptomyces abyssomicinicus, assembly GCF_008974245.1. GTDB lineage: Bacteria > Actinomycetota > Actinomycetes > Streptomycetales > Streptomycetaceae > Streptomyces > Streptomyces abyssomicinicus. The sequence goes on from NZ_BBZI01000015.1 coordinate 64,294, forward strand.
TCGCGGCGCCGCCGCGGGTGACGGTCGCGGGCGCGGCGTCCCGGCACGCCACGGTCATCGAGGTCCGCGCCCACGACGCGCCGGGGCTGCTGCACCGGATCGGCCGCGCGCTGGAGACGGCGGGCGTGCGGGTGCGCAGCGCGCACGTCAGCACGCTGGGGGCCAACGTGGTCGACAGCTTCTACGTCACCGACGCGAAGGGCGCGCCGCTGCCCGACGCGGAGGCGTCAGCGGTCGCCCAGGCCCTGGAGAGCACACTGCGGGAGGGCTGACACCCCCTGCCCTCCCCGGCCCGCCCGCGACGCCGCGGGAGGCCGGGGCATGCCGCAAGGGCGGGTCGGGGGGCACGGCGGTGCCGTCCGCCCGGGCCGTGCCCGCGGACGCCGAGGTGCGGGGTGAGGTGCGGGGCACCACGGTTCCCGGGGCCGGTGGAGTGGACCGCCGGGCCGCCGGTGCGGGGCGCGCACGGGCCGGCCGGTGCGCGGCGCGCGGCGACGTGAGGCCTCGCGGGCCGGGCCGTTCGCGACCGGCAGGGACCGGCAGCGGTCCGGGCCAGATACCCTGGACACCACATTCATCCGCCCCCGACACCGAGGACCGACGAGCGCCGTGTTCGATACCCTCTCCGACCGCCTCAGCGCGACTTTCAAAAACCTCCGCGGGAAAGGCCGGCTCACCGAGGCGGACATCGACGCCACGGCCCGCGAGATCCGTATCGCGCTCCTCGAGGCGGACGTCGCACTGCCGGTCGTGCGCTCCTTCATCAAGAGCGTCAAGGAGCGGGCCCTCGGTGCCGAGGTCTCGAAGGCCCTGAACCCCGCCCAGCAGGTCATCAAGATCGTCAACGACGAGCTGGTCACCATCCTCGGTGGCGAGACCCGCCGCCTGCGGTTCGCCAAGAACCCGCCGACCGTGATCATGCTCGCCGGCCTCCAGGGCGCCGGCAAGACCACCCTCGCGGGCAAGCTCGGCAAGTGGCTGAAGGACCAGGGACACTCCCCGCTTCTCGTCGCCGCCGACCTCCAGCGCCCCAACGCCGTGAACCAGCTCAGCGTGGTCGCCGAGCGCGCCGGTGTCGCCGTCTACGCGCCGGAGCCGGGCAACGGCGTCGGCGACCCGGTGAAGGTGGCCAAGGACTCCATCGACTTCGCGCGGACCAAGGTCCACGACATCGTGGTCGTGGACACCGCCGGCCGCCTCGGTATCGACGCCGAGATGATGCAGCAGGCCGCCGACATCCGGGACGCCGTCTCGCCCGACGAGATCCTCTTCGTCGTCGACGCGATGATCGGCCAGGACGCGGTGAACACCGCCGAGGCCTTCCGCGACGGCGTCGGCTTCGACGGCGTGGTGCTCTCCAAGCTCGACGGTGACGCCCGAGGCGGTGCCGCGCTGTCGATCGCCTCGATCACCGGCAAGCCGATCATGTTCGCGTCGAACGGTGAGAAGCTCGAGGACTTCGACGCCTTCCACCCTGACCGGATGGCCTCCCGCATCCTCGACATGGGTGACCTGCTCACCCTGATCGAGCAGGCGGAGAAGACGTTCGACCAGGCCGAGGCCGAGAAGATGGCCTCCAAGCTGGCCTCCAAGAAGGGCCAGGAGTTCACCCTCGACGACTTCCTGTCCCAGATGGAGCAGGTCAGGAAGATGGGGTCGATCTCCAAGCTTCTCGGCATGCTCCCGGGCATGGGTCAGATCAAGGACCAGATCAACAACCTCGACGAGCGTGAGGTCGACCGCACTGCCGCGATCATCAAGTCGATGACCCCGGCCGAGCGCACCGACCCGCTGATCATCAACGGATCCCGCCGGGCCCGTATCGCCCGGGGTTCGGGTGTCGAGGTCAGCGCGGTGAAGAACCTGATCGAGCGGTTCCTCGAAGCGCGCAAGATGATGTCGCGGATGGCCCAGGGCGGCGGCATGCCGGGCATGCCGGGGGTGCCCGGCATGGGCGGCGGTCCGGGCCGGCAGAAGAAGCAGCAGAAGAAGGCCAAGGGCAAGCAGCGCTCCGGCAACCCGATGAAGCGCCGGCAGCAGGAGCTGGAGGAGGCCCAGCGGCGCGAGGCCGCGGCGCAGGGCGGCAACGCCTTCGGCCTGCCCCAGCAGGGCTCCAAGGACTTCGAGCTCCCCGACGAGTTCAAGAAGTTCATGGGCTGACGAGGCCGTCCGACCGACGCCGAGCCGGGTGCGCCCCCACTGCGGGGGCCGCCCGGCTCTCGCGTCGCGCGGGGCGTGCCGGCGCTACCGGGTGCGGGCGACGAGATAGCGGAAGACGTTGGGCATCCAGACCGTGCCGTCCGCGCGGACGTAGGGGTGCAGGGCCTCGCGGAGTTCCTTGTCGACCTGGGTGTGGTCCGTGGCGGCCGCCGCCGCGTCGAAGAGGCCGGTCGACCACAGTCCCCGCACCGCGCTGTCGATCCCGGCGTAGCCGAACGGGCACGAGACCCGGCCGGAACCGTCGGGGACCAGACCGGCCCGCCGGGCGACGTCCTCCAGGTCGTCCCGGCCGGTCGGCCGCCAGTGTCCCGGGTGCGGGGAGGGCTCGGCCGGCCGAGCCGCGGCCCGCAGCACCGTCGCGGTGGCGCACCGCTCGGGGGGTCCCCACCCGGCCAGCACCACCGCCGCGCCCCGCCGCGCGAGCGGCGCGGCCTCCCGCAGCCGGGCCACCAGGGCGTCGTCGTCGCCGGTGAGGCAGCCGACCGGCTCCAGCGCGGTCACCACCGTGTACGCGTCCGTCCGGGCGGGCGCCCGTTCCGCCAGCCGGGTCACGCCGCCGCCCACGCCACCGCTCACCCCGTCGGCGTCCGCCGTCAGCCGTTCCCGTGCCAGGTTGAGCCGTTCGGGTGAGTCCGGTTCCACGCCGGTGACGTCGGCACCCCGCCCCGCCGCCATCAGCAGCGCCAGCCCGGAGCCGCAGCCCAGCCCCAGCAGTCGGGTGCCGGGGCCCACGCCCAGCCGCTCGTGGACGGCCTCGTAGAGCGGGACGAGCATGCGCTCCTGGATCTCGGACCAGTCGCGGGCCCGGGTCCGCGGGTCCGCCTCCCTGATGCGGGCCGCAAGGGGAGGGTGACGTCGTACGAGAGTGGATGTCATGTGGAGCGCCCCAATCGCCGAAGAGTTGCCGCCTGTCTGTCCGGCCGTCCGTGGTGGCCGTCGTGCGCGCAGCGCCGGCGCCGTGGTGTGCCCCGGCTTCCCCCCGTATGCCAGATAACTGCGTCGACGCCGCGCCGTCCAGGGCATGTGGACACCGCAATGCCGGATGCGGGCGTATACGGCGAGATTTCACATACCGGTAACCGCCGGGGCAACCGGAGACGGCCGTCGCGCGTCGTGAAAGGCGGGACATCCCGGGACGGGACCCCGGCGGCAGGACCCGGCGCTACGGGGTATAACCTCACGATCACGTCGGAATCGCGCCAACCTGTGGTGTGCGCGGGGGCGTGGGCGGCGCATCGTGCGCCGGTACCGCCGGGTGCGTACGTGCGACTACGTACCGGCTTGTGACGAGACGTCAGGCTTCTGCGCAGATCAGCGCACCCGTCCTCGTCCGGACGCATCAGACTGAACTGACGGGTACGTGCAAATTATTTGGGATGGCCCGGAATAGGAACACAGAGGGCTCCGGCGTCGTTGTCATTACGTGAGCACGACACCACCTGTTCTCGCCGCCGAGCTGGCGCAGGCATGGGCCGACATCCAACGGCACCATCCCGAGCTTCCTGACTTGGCCGCGCCCGAATCACTGATCGGGGAGTCGTCGTCCGCCTGCGGACACGAGCTCTCCTTCGAGCGACTCCTCCACGAGGCAGTCCATGGCATCGCCGCCGCCCGCGGTATCCGCGACACCTCGCGGGCCGGCCGCTACCACAACCGCAGGTTCCTGGCGATCGCCGAGGAGCTCGGGCTCGACCATCCGGAGGAGCCGCATCCCAGCAGCGGCTTCTCGCTGGTCACGCTCAAGCCCGACGCGAAGCGCCGGTACCGGCCCACGATCGACCGGCTGCAGCGTGCGCTCAAGGCGCACGACGCTGCGGTGGCGTCGGACACGGCCGGCACCTTCCGGGGACCCGCGGCCCGGCACGGGTCGTCGGGAGGAGGTGTGCGGGTCAAGGCCGTCTGCGACTGCGGACGCAACGTGCGCGTCGTTCCGTCCGTCCTGGCGCAGGCGCCGATCGTCTGCGGGGGCTGCGGGAAGCCCTTCCGGATTCCCGAGCCCGAGCCGCTGGCCGCGGCGAGCTGAGCGGCCGAGGCGGCGGAGGTGCCGCGCGGAGCCGGCGCATCGTGGACGCCGGCCCTGCGCGGCCCCCGTATGCCCCCGTTCGGATCCATGGCCGGTCGTGTGGCAGAATGGCCAGCTGTACTCGACAGTCGCACAGGACCCCTCTCTCCTCCGGCTGACGCGTCCATCGGGCACTCGGTGCCGCAACCCCACGCGGCTTCCCGTCGCGCCCCACCACGTCAATTCCAGGAGATTCCACTCCCGTGGCAGTCAAGATCAAGCTGAAGCGTCTGGGCAAGATCCGTTCGCCTCACTACCGCATCGTCGTCGCCGACAGCCGTACCCGCCGTGACGGCCGGGCGATCGAGGAGATCGGCAAGTACCACCCGACGTACAACCCGTCGGTGATGGAGGTCGACGCCGAGCGTGTCGCGTACTGGCTCTCCGTCGGCGCCCAGCCGACCGAGCCGGTTCTCGCCATCCTCAAGAAGACCGGCGACTGGCAGAAGTTCAAGGGCGAGCCCGCCCCGGCGCCGCTGCTGCAGCGTGCCGAGAAGCCCGCGCGTCCGTCCTTCGAGGCTCTCGGCGGTGACGACGAGGGCAAGGGCGAGGCCATCACCCAGAAGAAGAAGGCCGAGAAGAAGGACGAGGCCGCCGCCGAGTCCGCTCCGGCTGAGTCGACCGAGGCCTGAGCATGCTCGAGGAGGCTCTCGAGCACCTCGTGAAGGGCATCGTCGACAACCCTGACGATGTGCAGGTCGCCTCGCGCGACCTGCGTCGCGGACGCGTGCTCGAGGTCCGGGTCCACCCGGACGACCTCGGCAAGGTGATCGGCCGTAACGGTCGCACCGCACGCGCCCTGCGTACCGTCGTGGGCGCCATCGGCGGTCGCGGCATCCGCGTCGACCTGGTCGACGTGGACGACGTCCGCTGACACACGCAACACCGGCTCGGGCCGGGGACGGCCTCAGGGCCGTCCCCGGCCCGCGGTCGTTGCGCGACCCGCGTCGTCGCGCGGCCCAGGTCGTTCCCGTCCCCCGCGGCCGGTGTCGACGCACCCCGGGCACCACAGTTCCGGTCATCCGCAGTCCCCGATCAGGAGAGCAAGCACAGTGCAGCTGGTAGTCGCACGGATCGGCCGCGCCCACGGCATCAAGGGCGACGTCACCGTCGAGGTACGTACGGACGAGCCGGAGCTGCGGCTCGCGCCCGGCGCCGTCCTGGCCACCGACCCGCCCTCGGCCGGTCCCCTGACCATCGAGACGGGCCGGGTGCACAGCGGCCGGCTGCTCCTGCGCTTCGAGGGCGTGCGCGACCGCACCGGCGCCGAGGCGCTGCGCAACATCCTCCTGATCGCGGACGTCGACCCGGAGGAGCTGCCCGAGGAGGAGGACGAGTACTACGACCACCAGCTGATGGACCTGGACGTGGTGACCGTCGACGGCGCCGAGGTCGGGCGGATCACCGAGATCTCGCACCTGCCCTCGCAGGACCTGTTCGTGGTCGAGCGTCCTGACGGCAGCGAGGTCTACGTGCCGTTCGTGCAGGAGATCGTCGTGGAGATCGACCTGGAGGAGCAGCGTGCCGTCATCGATCCGCCGCCCGGCCTGATCGACGACCGCGCCGAGATCGCCTCGGCCCGCCAGGCCGCGGAGGAAGCGGCCGAGGCCGCCGGCACGGAGCCGGAGGATCCCGGCGCCGCGGATCCGGCCGAGGGGCGCGCCACCGACGGCGGCTCCTCCGACGACGAGCCGAAGCGGGACCAGGCCTGATGCGTCTCGACGTCGTCACCATCTTCCCGGAGTACCTGGAACCGCTGAACGTCTCGCTCGTGGGCAAGGCGCGCGCCCGCGGGCAGCTCCAGGTCGGCGTCCACGACCTGCGGGACTGGACCTACGACCGGCACAACACCGTCGACGACACCCCGTACGGCGGCGGCCCCGGCATGGTCATGAAGACCGAGCCTTGGGGCGACGCGCTCGACGAGATCCTCGCCGACGGCTACGAGGCCGGCGCCCGCGGACCGGTGCTGGTGGTCCCCACCCCCAGCGGACGCCCGTTCACCCAGGAACTCGCCGTCGAACTCTCCGAGCGGCCCTGGCTGGTCTTCACCCCGGCCCGCTACGAGGGCATCGACCGCCGGGTGATCGACGAGTACGCCACCCGCATGCCGGTGTACGAGGTGTCCATCGGCGACTACGTGCTGGCCGGCGGCGAGGCCGCCGTGCTGGTGGTCACCGAGGCGGTGGCCCGCCTGCTGCCGGGCGTGCTGGGCAACGCCGAGTCGCACCGCGACGACTCCTTCGCCCCGGGCGCCATGGCCAACCTGCTGGAGGGCCCCGTCCACACCAAGCCGCCCGTGTGGCGCGGACGCGGGATCCCCGAGGTGCTGCTCAGCGGCCACCACGGGAAGATCGCCCGCTGGCGCCGCGACGAGGCGCTGCGCCGCACCACCGCCCACCGGCCCGACCTGATCGAGCGCACCGCGCCCGCGGCCTTCGACAAGAAGGACCGCGAGATGCTCTCCATCCTCGGCTGGGCGCCCGATCCGGAGGGCGAGCGGTCCGGGCGGTTTTGGCGCCGCGTCGAAGACGTGGAAGAATAGGCGGCTGTTGTGCGTGGCCCGGCGCGCGCCCCTGCCACAGGGGGACACGACGCGGCGACCCGGTCACGGCGACGCTCTCTTGATGAAACCTAGTTCCCGTTGATGGCCTGTGGCATCAGCGAAGAAAGCAGACGAAATGTCTCACCTGCTCGACTCCGTCGACGCCGCGTCGCTGCGCAGCGACATCCCGGCCTTCCGCCCGGGTGACACCGTCAACGTCCACGTCCGCGTCATCGAGGGCAACCGCTCTCGTGTGCAGCAGTTCAAGGGCGTCGTCATCCGCCGCCAGGGCGCCGGTGTCCGCGAGACCTTCACGGTCCGCAAGGTCTCGTTCTCCGTCGGCGTCGAGCGCACCTTCCCGGTGCACACCCCGATCGTCGAGAAGATCGAGCTGGTCACCCGCGGTGACGTGCGTCGCGCCAAGCTGTACTACCTCCGTGAGCTGCGCGGCAAGGCCGCGAAGATCAAGGAGAAGCGCGACAACTGAGTTCGCGCCGGTGCGCCTGCGGGGGACGGATAGCATCTGCCCCCTATGGACACCGAAGCACAGCATCCGGAGCGCGACCGCTCCTCCCTTCCCGCCGCCGAGGAATCCCCTCGGCCGCGGGAGGGCGGGGAGCGGTCGCGCTTCGCTGTCGTCAGGGGCTTCCAGCGATCACGGGACTGGCTTCCGGGCGGCAGTTTCACGCTCACCGGGGTGGCCTGCGTCCTCTTCCTCCTGCTGACCACGCTGTTCGTGGCCCAGCCCTTCCAGATCCCCAGCTCGTCCATGGAGCCGGGCCTGCGGATCGGTGACCGGGTGCTGGTGAACAAGCTGGCGTACCGGCTCGGCGGCGGGCCCGCCCGCGGGGACGTGGTGGTCTTCGACGGCACCGAGCGGTTCGGCGACGGCCACTTCGTGAAACGGGTGGCGGGCGTCGGCGGTGACCGGGTGGTCTGCTGCGACCGGGACGGACGGCTGCGGATCAACGGCCGGTCGGTGGACGAGTCGGGTTTCCTGGACGGCGACGCCCCGTCGGCGGTCCCGTTCGACGTGGTGGTGCCCGACGGCAAGCTCTTCGTGCTGGGCGACCACCGCGCCGCGTCGAGCGACTCCAGGGACCACCTGGGCTCTCCGGGAGGGGGCATGGTGCCGGTGGAGGACGTCACCGGGCGGGCCGACTGGATCGTCTGGCCCGCCGGGAGGTGGACGCGGATCGAGCGGTCCGGCGCCTACGGCGGCGTGCCCGCGGGGGACGGGACGCATGGGTAGGCGGGGGCGTTCCCGGGAGGCGGACCGGGAGGGCGACGGCGTCGGGCGCCCGCCGGGTCGCGCGGAACGGCGCAGGCTGCGCCGCCGGGTGCAGCGCAGGCGGCGGCGGGCGGTCCTCAAGGAGATACCCCTGCTGGGCGGCGTGGCGCTGCTGATCGCGCTGCTGCTCAAGACCTTCCTGTTCCAGGCCTTCGTGATCCCCTCCGGGTCGATGGAACAGACCATCCGGATCGGCGACCGGGTGGTCGTGGACAAGCTTTCCCCGTGGTTCGGGTCGAAGCCGGAACGGGGCGACGTGGTGGTCTTCCGCGACCCCGGCGGCTGGCTCCGGCAGGAGGAGATCGCCGATCTCGCCGACGAGTCCGCGGTGACCCGGGGGATCAAGGACGGGCTGGCCTTCGTGGGCGTGCTGCCCTCGGCCGACGAGCAGGACCTGATCAAGCGGGTGATAGCCGTCGGCGGCGACCGGGTGGTCTGCTGCGACACCGACGGAAGACTGACCGTGAACGGCGTCCCGCTGGACGAGGAGGACTACCTGTATCCGGGTGACGAGGCCTCCGTGAAGCGGTTCGAGGTGACGGTGCCGAAGGGGAGCTTGTGGGTGATGGGAGACCACCGCTCGCAGTCCGCCGACTCCCGCGAGCACCAGGACGGGCAGTACGGCGGCGCCGTCTCCGAGGACCTGGTGGTGGGCCGGGCGGTCGCCGTGGCCTGGCCCGTCGGCCACTGGGCGCGTCTGAGCACCCCCGAGACCTTCTCGTCCGTCCGGCCGCCGGACGGGGGGTAGGCGCCGCGGGCCGCGGCTCGCATAGGGTGGCAGCACCCCGGGGCCGGCCGGTCGGCCGAGACGGACGACGGATGACGAATGACGGATTCCGGTAAGTCCCGAGCCCTGGGGAACTCCCGCTCGTTAAGGGAGTGGTGGGCCCGCGCCGGGCAGCGGGCGGGCGGCGGTACGGAGTGAGGAGTTCTTGTGGGGGATGCGGCGGTTGGCGCACGTTCCGGTGGCGGCGACGGGTGGCGGAGGCGTTCCGCGGAGCCGGACCCGCAGGACCGGGGCGAGGGTGTTGCGCCCGAGAGCGACCCCGAGGGGAGCGGCCCGGCCGACGGCGCCCCGGGTGAGGGCGGCGGCAGGGCGTCGGGGCGAGGCCGCTCCAACCAGCAGATGCGGTCGTTCTGGAAGGAGCTGCCGCTGCTCGTCGTGATCGCGCTGGTCCTGGCGCTGCTGATCAAGACGTTCCTGCTGCAGGCGTTCTCCATCCCCTCGGACTCCATGCAGAACACGCTGCAGCGCGGGGACCGGGTGCTGGTCGACAAACTGACCCCGTGGTTCGGCGCGGAGCCCGAGCGCGGCGAGGTGATCGTCTTCCACGACCCCGCCAACTGGCTGGCGGGCCAGCCGGTGGAGGAGCCCAACGCCTTCCAGAAGGTCCTGACCTGGGTCGGCCTGATGCCGTCCTCCGAGGAGCGCGACCTGATCAAGCGCGTGGTGGGCGTCGGCGGGGACACCGTGGAGTGCCGGGGCACCGGCAAGCTGGTGGTCAACGGCGTGGCGCTCGACGAGCCCTACGTCTTCCCGGGCAACACTCCCTGCAGCGCCGACGAGACCGGCCAGTTCAAGGTCAAGGTGCCCGAGGGCTACCTGTGGGTGATGGGCGACCACCGGCAGAACAGCCGGGACTCCCGCTACAACCAGGACGACCCCCACAAGGGCATGGTGCCCGTGGAGGACGTCGTCGGCCGGGCCGTGGTGAAGGCGTGGCCGATCAACCGCTGGGGCACCCTGCCCGTGCCGGAGACCTTCGACCAGCCCGCGCTGAACAAGTAGGGGACCGGGCACGGCCCGCGCCCGCGCTTCTCGGGCGGGAGCACGGCTCGCGCCTCCGGGTGACCCGCCCTCCCCCGGCCGGGCGGCCGGGGCCGCCGGGCCTTCCCGCCGAACGGCCCGTTCCTCCCGCGGTGGAGTCCTTCCCGCGGTGCGGGGGCGGGCCGTCGTCGTGTGCCGTCGACGGGTGCCGCTGTCGTGGCGGCCCGGTGGCCCGGTGCCGAGGGTGTCGTGGTGGCCCGGTGCCGCGGGCCTGCCGCCGTCGTCCGGGCCGTCGGCGCGGGCCGGTCGCCGGGGGGCTGCCAAGGTCTCGTACCGCCGGGTAGGGTGCGGGGCCATGGGCAGGGAGAGCGGTACCGAAACGGCCGTGACGAGGGGCGGCGACGGCGCCGGCGGCACGAGCGGCAGGCCGCCCGGCGGCCGGCTGGGGCAGCGGCTGTCGGGCCTGGTGGTCGCCCTGGGCACGGTGCTGTTCCTCGGCGGCTTCGGCTGGGCCGCCCTGGTCTACGTGCCGTTCACCGTGCCCACGCCGTCCATGCACCCCACCATCGCCGCCGGCGACCGGGTGCTCGCCGAACGGGTGGACGGCTCCGAGGTGCGACGCGGCGACGTCGTGGTCTTCGAGCAGGAGGAGTGGGCGGACGCCCCACTGATCAAGCGCGTGGTCGCGGTCGGCGGCGACACCGTCTCCTGCTGCGCCGGGGGCGGGCTCACCGTGAACGGCAAGCGGATCGACGAGCCGTACACCGGGGACGACCCGTTCGCGGCCATGGCCTCCTTCTCCGAGGTCACCGTTCCCGAAGGCCGGCTGTTCCTGCTGGGCGACGACCGCACCGGCTCCCTGGACTCCACCGCGCACCTCGCCGAGAAGGCCGCGGGCACCGTCTCCCGGAACGCGGTGAAGGGGCGCGTGGACGCCGTGGCGTGGCCGATGGACGGCATGCTGGAGCCCGCCACCGGCTTCCGGGCGGTCGGTGACGAACCCTCCGTGCCGGGTCCGCTGCGCACCCAGGTGACCCTGGCGGTGGCCGGGGCTCTGCTGATCTTCGCCGGAGCGGCCTACGGGCCCGTCGCGGGCCTACTGACCCGGCGGCGGGGAACAGCCCGGGCCGGTGGCTGAGGCGCCGACCGGGCGGGCCGTGCCGCGCTCCGTGGTGCGGGTCGTCGTGCTGGACCCCGACGACCGGATCCTGCTGCTGCGCGGCCACGGGGAGGGCGACCACTGGGCGATGCCCGGCGGGGGCGTCGAGCCCGGCGAGACGCCGGCCGGGGCCGCCCTGCGCGAGCTGGCCGAGGAGACCGGGATCACCGGCGTCGAGGCGGGCCCGCTGCTCTGGCGGCAGCGGGTGGTCTTCCGCCGGGCCGGTCGGCTGTGGGACAGCGACGAGTGGTACTGCCTGGTCAGGGGTGATCGGAGCGGGGCCGGCCGGATCGGGCCGGTCGTTCTGGAACGCCCGACTTTCGCCGAAGCGCGGTGGTGGACGTGTGGGGAACTCGGGCGGTCGCATGAGACGGTGTATCCCAGGGGACTCGCCGGGCTGCTGCGCAGGCTGCTCGACGAAGGTCCCCCCGCCGGGCCGGAGACCCTTGCGCCGGAAATCGCCTAGGGGCTCGTGGGACTGACGCACAATGGTGGGACCGCACGGCTGAAGGGGAACATGCCATGAGCGCCGAGGACCTCGAGAAGTACGAGACCGAGATGGAGCTGAAGCTCTACCGGGAGTACCGAGACGTCGTCGGACTGTTCACCTACGTGATCGAGACCGAACGCCGGTTCTATCTCACCAACGACTACGACATGCAGGTGCACTCCGTCCAGGGCGAGGTCTTCTTCGAGGTCACCATGGCCGACGCCTGGGTCTGGGACATGTACCGGCCGGCCCGCTTCGTCAAGAAGGTACGTGTCCTCACCTTCAAGGACGTGAACATCGAGGAGCTCAACAAGACGGATCTGGAGCTCCCGGGCGGCTGACCTGTGGACAACCGCCGAGCGCGGGCGCGAAGCCTCACCCGAAAGGGTGAGGCTTCTTTCGTGTCGCGGACGTTCCTCCACCAAGATCCACACGGTTCTCCGCACCGGCCCATCGTGGGCTCCGGAGGTGGTGCCGGATGGGCGCACGACGTACGGACGGACAGGCGGTCCGCGGGGTGGACCGGGGAGAGGAGCGGGGACCGGAGCCGGGGCGCAGCCGCCCGGATCCGGGACGAGGTTCCGAGCCGCGGCAGGGCCCGGGGCCGGGTCGAGATGGTGAGCCGGGGCGAGGCGGGGAGCGAGGCCGAGGGGCACCGTCCGAGCGGGACCGGCGCTCCGGGCCGGGCCAGGGTCCCGGGCCGGAGCGGACTCCCGGGCCGGGCGGCGGGCATGGGACGGGCAGGCGCGGGAGCGGCGCGACCGCCCGTGGTGGCGGGGCGCGCGGAGCGCTCGGAGCATGGGGTGAGGCACTGGCCGCGCGGCGTCTGACCGAGGCCGGGATGACGGTGCTGGACCGCAACTGGCGGGGTGGCCGCACGGGCGAGATCGACATCGTCGCGCGGGACGGCGACGCGGTGGTGGTGTGCGAGGTGAAGACCCGCCGTGCGCCGGTGGCCGGAGAGGCCGTCTTCGAGCATCCGATGGCGGCCGTGACACCCGCCAAGGCCGCCAGGTTGCGTGGTCTGGCCGAACGGTGGGTCCAGGAACACGGCGGAGCGCCACCGGGCGGGGTGCGCATCGACCTGGTCGGCGTGCTGCTGCCGCGCCGTGGCGCGCCCCTGGTCGAGCACGTGCGGGGGGTGGCCTGAGATGGGCTTCGCGCGCACCTGCTCGGTGGCGCTGGTCGGCGCCGAGGGCGTAATGGTCGAGGTGCAGGCCGACCTGGAACCGGGCGTCGCCGCGTTCACGCTGGTGGGCCTGCCCGACAAGAGCCTCAGCGAGAGCCGTGACCGGGTGCGGGCGGCGGTGGTCAACTCGGGGGCGGCCTGGCCGCAGAAGAAGCTCACCGTGGGCCTCAGCCCGGCCTCTGTGCCCAAGGGAGGCAGTGGGTTCGACCTGGCCGTCGCCTGTGCCGTGCTGGGCGCGGCGGAACTGATCGACCCCGGTGTGCTGGCCGAGCTCGTGATGATCGGCGAGCTGGGGCTGGACGGGCGGGTCCGGCCGGTGCGGGGGGTCCTGCCGGTGGTGCTGGCCGCCGCCGAGGCCGGATACCAGCAGGTGGTCGTCCCCGAGTGCGCGGCGACGGAGGCGGGTCTGGTGCCCGGTGTCTCGGTGCTGGGCGTCCGCAGCCTGCGGCAGCTGATCGCCGTGCTGACGGACGCGCCGGTGCCGGAGGAGGAGACGGCGGCGGAGGGCCGTCCGGACCCGATGCTGGCCGGTCTGCGGCTGCCCGGCGCCGCGGCGGCCGTGGGGGTGTCCGCCGGAGCCCCCTGCGAGCAGGAGTACGACCTGGCCGACGTCGCGGGAGGGCTGCGGGCGAGGGCCGCCCTGGAGGTGGCCGCCGCCGGAGGGCACCATCTGTTCCTCTCCGGGCCGCCGGGGACCGGCAAGACCATGCTGGCCGAGCGGCTGCCGACGCTGCTGCCGCCACTGGGGCGCCAGGAGTCCCTGGAGGTCACGGCCGTCCACTCGGTGGCCGGACTGCTGCCGCCGGGCCGGCCGCTGATCGACCGGCCGCCCTACTGCGCCCCGCACCACTCGGCCACCATGCAGGCTCTGGTGGGCGGCGGCAAGGGAACCGCGCGGCCCGGCGCCGTGTCGCTGGCCCATCGGGGAGTCCTCTTCCTCGACGAGGCGCCGGAATTCAGCAGGACGGCGCTGGACGCGCTTCGGCAGCCCCTGGAGTCCGGGCACGTGGTGATCGCGCGGAGCGAGGGAGTGGTGCGGTTTCCGGCCAAATGCCTGATGGTGCTGGCCGCGAACCCCTGCCCCTGCGGGCGGTTCTCCCGCCATGACGAGGCCTGTGAGTGCTCGCCCCACTCGGTGCGGCGCTACCAGGCGCGGATCTCCGGGCCCCTGCTGGACCGGGTCGACCTCCGGGTGGAGGTCGGGCCGGTCACCCGCTCGGAGCTGGCCGCGCGAGGAACCGGCGGGGAGTCCTCGGCGACCGTCGCCGCCCGCGTGCGGGCCGCGCGGGCCCGGGCCTCGGCCCGGCTGGCCGGGACGCCCTGGCGGACCAACTGCGAGGTTCCCGGCCGGGAACTACGGGGCCGCTGGCAGGCCGCTCCGGGCGCCATGGAGCGCGCGGAGCGTCTCCTGGAGCGCGGCACGCTCACCGCGCGGGGCCTGGACCGGGTGCTGCGGGTGGCCTGGACGGTGGCCGACCTGGTGGGCCACGACCGCCCCGACGCCCAGGACGTCGCCTTCGCGGTCGAACTGCGTACCGGGTGCCAGCTGGGCGCCGCCATGACGATCGGGGAGCTGGTGTGAACGGGGAGGCGGTGCCGCCGCCGCACCGCGGGAAGGCGGAGGCGGGGGCCGGCGAGCAACTCGCCCTCTGCGGGGCCGGGGCCGCGGCCGGGGCGGAGACCGGGATCGGGACGGGGACCGTTGCCGGGACCGGGACCGGGACCGAGGCCGGAGCCGGGACCGGGGCTGGGGCCGCGGCAGGGTTCGGAGCCGGGGCTGAGGCCGAGGCCGGGTCCCTGACTCCGCAGGTCCCGCCGACCGCCCGGGTGGAGGTGCCCGGACCGGAGGTGTCCAGACCGGAGGCGCCCGGACCGGAGGCGCCCGGGCCGGAGGAAAGGGTGGCGCGGGCCTGGCTCACCCGGGTGCTGGAGCCCGGTGACGAAGTGGGTGGACGCTGGGTACGGGAGCTCGGGCCCGCGGACCTGGTCCGGCGGCTGCGGGCGGGTGACCGGCCCCTCGCCGGGGTCAGGGCCGGACGCTGGGCCGGACTGTGCGCGCGGGCGGCCGCCGCCGACCCGGGGCGCGACCTCGCCGCCGCGGCGGAGAACGGGGCGAGATTCGTTGTGCCCGGCGAGCCCGAGTGGCCCAGCCAGCTCGACGACCTGGGCGACGCCCGGCCGATCGGCCTGTGGATCCGCGGACGGCCCAGTCTGCGGATGTGGGCGCTCCGGTCGGTCGCCGTGGTCGGCGCCCGCGCCTGCACCCCGTACGGCGCCCACGTCGCGGCCGGGCTGGCCGCCGAACTCGCGGAGCGGGGCTGGGTGGTGGTCTCCGGCGGGGCGTACGGGATCGACGGGGCCGCGCACCGGGGCGCGCTGGGGGCGGGTGGGGCCACCGTGGCCGTGCTGGCCTGCGGGGTGGACCGGCCCTACCCGCGCGGACACGCCAGGCTGTTCGGCAGGATCGCGGAACAGGGCCTCGTCATCGGGGAGTTGCCCCCGGGCGACCACCCCACGCCGTCCCGCTTCGTGCTCCGCAACCGGGTGATCGCCGCGCTCACCCGGGGCACGGTGGTCGTCGAGGCCGCGCGCCGCAGCGGATCGCTGTCCACGGCCCGGGCGGCGCGTCGGCTCGGCCGCTTCACCATGGGGGTCCCCGGCCCGGTCACCAGTGGGCTCTCCACCGGCGTGCACCAGCTGCTGCGGGAGGAGGCGGTACTGGTGACCGACGCCGCAGAGGTCGTCGAACTGGTGGGGGCGATGGGGGAGCTGAAGGAGACACCGGAAGGCCCGTTCCTGCCCCGTGACCTGCTGCGGGCCGACGTCCGCCGGGTCCTGGACGCGCTGCCCGCCCGGGGTGTCGCCCCGGTCGCGGAGATCGCCCGGGAGGCGGCCACCACGCCGGACGACGCGGTCGCCAGGCTCTATGAACTCCGCTCGCTCGGTCATGTCGAACGACACGGCGACGGATGGCAGTTGACACGCCATGCGGTGATGTCGGCGCGCGCCGGCGCCGGGCCGCCGTGAGGAGAGCGCTCGGCCGTCCGGGTGGTCCCCGACGCCCTTGCGGATACCCGGAGTTGGGCCTTCCGGGTGGTCACGCCGGGTGAGGGCCAGGGCTCCGGACGGCCGCCGGACGGGTGCCAGAGGAACGTATCTGCGGATAGATACCGGTTCGTCCTTCACGGACTGCGATGCTCCAGTCGCGCTACGCTCACGAGGATCCCCGGCGCTCAGGTGCGCCGGAGCGCGAGACCGGTACCACGGCAGAACGGCACAAGGCGACGAATGCCCCAGCACACCTCCGGGCCCGACCGGGCGGCGGCGGTCACCCCCGCGGCCCGGGGCAGCGTGCGGCCTCCCGCTCCCTCGACCGTCGACGAGCTGTGGCGGACCTACAAGGCGACCGGGGACGAGCGGCTGCGGGAACAGCTCATCCTGCACTACTCGCCCCTGGTCAAATACGTCGCCGGCCGGGTGAGCGTGGGGCTGCCGTCCAACGTCGAGCAGGCCGACTTCGTCTCCTCCGGTGTCTTCGGGCTGATCGACGCCATCGAGAAGTTCGACGTCGAGCGGGAGATCAAGTTCGAGACGTACGCGATCACCCGGATCCGGGGCGCGATGATCGACGAGCTGCGGGCCCTGGACTGGATCCCGCGCTCCGTGCGGCAGAAGGCGCGGAACGTGGAGCGCGCCTACGCCACGCTGGAGGCGCGCCTGAGGCGGACTCCGGCCGAGGCCGAGGTGGCCGGGGAGATGGGCATCACCGTCGAGGAACTGCACGCCGTCTTCAGCCAGCTCTCGCTCGCCAACGTGGTCGCCCTGGAGGAGGTCCTGCACGGGGGCGGCGAGGGCGGCGGCCGGATGAGCCTGATGGAGACCCTGGAGGACACCGCCGCCGACGACCCGGTCGAGGTGGCCGAGGACCGTGAGCTGCGGCGTCTGCTGGCGCGGGCCATCAACATGCTGCCGGACCGCGAGAAGACGGTGGTCACGCTGTACTACTACGAGGGCCTGACCCTCGCGGAGATCGGCAACGTGCTCGGGGTGACGGAGAGCCGGGTCAGCCAGATCCACACCAAGTCGGTGCTGCAGCTCAGGGCCAAGCTGGCGAGTTTCGGGCGCTGACGGTTCCCCCGGAGCGGGTGGGTGGGCGGCGCCTTCACCGCCGTCCCTCCGTAGAGTGGTGATGTGCCAAGGATTCGAGCGGCCTCGGTGGCCGAGCACAGGTCGATGCAGCGGGCCGCACTGCTGGACGCCGCGCGGTCCCTGCTGTCCGAGGGCGGTACGGAGGCGCTGACCTTCCCCGCGCTCGCCGAACGGACGGGGCTGGCGCGGTCGTCCGTCTACGAGTACTTCCGCTCCCGTGCGGCGGTGGTCGAGGAACTCTGCGAGGTCGACTTCCCCGTCTGGGCGGCCGAGGTCGAGGCCGCGATGGCGGCGGTGGAGGGCCCGGCCGGGAAGGTCGAGGCCTATGTGCGGCAGCAGCTCGCGCTGGTCGGGGACCGGCGGCACCGGGCGGTCGTGGCCATCTCCGCGGGGGAGCTGGACGAAGGGGCCCGGGAGAAGATCCGCGCCGCGCACGGTGGGCTGGTGACGATGCTGGGCGGCGCCCTGCGGGAACTGGGCCACCGGCAGCCGCGGCTCGCGGCGATGCTGCTGCAGGGGGTCGTGGACGCGGCGGTCCGGCGGATCGAGCTGGGAGCGGCGGAGGATCCGGAGGAGATCACCGCCGCGGCGGTGGACATGGCCCTGCGAGGCGTCCTGGGCGCGGACGCGGCCCCCGACGCCTGAGCCCTCGACCTCCCGGCCGCCGATACCTGCACCGCGACGCCTGATCCCTCGACGGTCGACCCCCGACGCCTGTGCCTGCGATGCCTGGGTTCCCCGGGTCCGAGCCCCGGTGCCTGTGCCGGCGTTGTCCGAGCTCCCGGGTTCGGGTCCCGATGCCTGCGCCTGTGATGCCTGGGTTCTCAGGTCCGAGCGCCCGTGCCTGTGCCTGCGTTGTCCGAGCTCCCGGGTTCGGGTCCCGATGCCTGCGCCTGCGATGCGTGGGTTCTCCAGGTCCGAGCCCGGGCGCAGGCGCCTGCGATGCGTGGGTTCTCAGAATCCGAGGCGCCGACGCCTGCGCCTCAACCGCCGCGCCCGCGACCCTCGGCCCCTCGATGCCTGCGCCGGCAGGGCGTTGGATTCTCAGAGCCTGCGTACTCGAGGCGTGAGTCTCCGACGCCCGCGCCGTGGACCGCCGTGGACCGCGCGCCGCGCCCTCCGCGCCGAGCCCCTGCGCTCGCGCGGCCTCGCGGCCACCGGGGTCAAGTCGGCCCTGCCAGGCCGAGGAGGGGCCCGGCAGGGCCGTGGCGCGGACCGCCCGCCGCGTACGTGAGGACCGCACCCGCCGTGTCCACTCCCGGCGCTCTCCGCTTCGCTCGAACAGGTGAGGTCCGCCCTCCTCCGGACCGGGCCCGGGGGCGGGCCCGCCCCCGTCGCCCAGCGGCACGACTGCCGGCGTCGGGTCGGCCGGCCGGCCGGTCGGTCGGCCGGTCGGTCGGCAGCCCTCAGGGCCATGCCTTCGGCAGCGGGAGGTCCGTGGGGACGGGGAGGAGGCGCGGTGGGTGAGGGGCGAGGAGCCAGGGAGGCAGGAGGCCGAGGGGGTCGAGGTAGGCCCTGCCGCGGCGCAGACCCCAGTGGAGGCACGTGGCATCGGGGCAGTGGGTGCCGGTGGTGAGGGCGCCGAGGGGTGCGCCGGCGGTGACCTCGTCGCCCTTGCGGACGGTGGACGCCACGGGCTGGAAGGTGGTCCGCAGCGGTGGATCCCCCGTGCCCGAGAGCTCCACGGAGACCACGCCCCGGCCCGCCACCCGCCCGGCGAAGGAGACCCGCCCCGCCGCCACCGAACGGACCTCCGCGCCGACGGCCGCCGCCAGGTCCACCCCGCGGTGCCCGGGCCCGTACGCCGACGCCGGTGGCTCCCATCCCCGCAGCACGGTGGGCCGCGCCCCCGTCGGCCACACCCGCGCGAGGTGCGGCACCTCCTCCGGCGCCACCGGGGGCGGGTCCTGCGAGCCGCCTGCCGCGGGCGACGCGGACAACCCCGGAGCCGGCGGATCCGCAGGGGGCGGATCGGGCGCGGCGGCCGCCCCCAGCACCGCCCCGGCCAGGGCGCACAAGGTCCATCCGGCTCGGCCGGCCTTCCGCGTTCGCTTTTCTCGCATGCCCGAACCGTGCCGCGAATCGGCCGGAAACCGGCCACGCCTGTGGACTACTCGCCGGTTGTGGACGGCGGCGTCACTCGGGGCCCCGGCGGTCCCGTACACTTTCTGAGGCGATCCGGGTCACCGGGTCGACTTCGCACGCCTCGATGAGGACCCCGGCGCGAGCCGGTGGTCCGGGTCGGCGCCCCTCGGTCCTTCATGGCTGGGCGTCGTACACGGGCGTCAGGCGCGGATGCCGTCCGGTGTCCGCGGCACAACCGAGAATCTCAAGGAGAACGGCCATGGCCGTCGTCACGATGCGGGAGCTGCTGGAGAGCGGCGTCCACTTCGGTCACCAGACCCGTCGCTGGAACCCGAAGATGAAGCGCTTCATCTTCACCGAGCGCAACGGCATCTACATCATCGACCTGCTCCAGTCGCTGTCGTACATCGACCGCGCCTACGAGTTCGTCAAGGAGACCGTCGCCCACGGCGGCACGGTCATGTTCGTCGGCACGAAGAAGCAGGCGCAGGAGGCCATCGCCGAGCAGGCGACCCGCGTCGGCATGCCTTACGTCAACCAGCGCTGGCTGGGCGGCATGCTCACCAACTTCTCGACCGTCTACAAGCGTCTGCAGCGCCTCAAGGAGCTCGAGCAGATCGACTTCGAGGACGTCGCCGCGTCCGGTCTGACCAAGAAGGAGCTCCTGGTCCTCTCCCGCGAGAAGGCCAAGCTGGAGAAGACCCTCGGCGGTATCCGCGAGATGCAGAAGGTGCCCAGCGCCGTCTGGATCGTGGACACCAAGAAGGAGCACATCGCGGTCGGCGAGGCCCGGAAGCTCAACATCCCGGTCGTCGCCATCCTCGACACCAACTGCGACCCCGACGAGGTCGACTACAAGATCCCGGGCAACGACGACGCGATCCGCTCCGTCACCCTGCTCACCCGCGTGATCGCCGACGCCGTGGCGGAGGGCCTGATGGCCCGCTCCGGCGCCGCCGAGAACAAGGGCGAGAAGGCCGCCGGTGAGCCGCTGGCCGAGTGGGAGCGCGACCTGCTCGAGGGCGACAAGAAGACCGACGTCGAGGCCGAGAAGCCGGCTGAGGCCGAGGCCGCCGCCGAGGCCCCGGCCGCCGAGGCCCCCGCGGCCGAGGAGGCGCCCGCCGCCGAGGCCGAGAAGCCCGCCGAGGGCGAGCAGGCCTGACGCCCGGTCCCCGGACCGCCAGGTCCGGGGCGGCGATGCCCGTACGGCTGATCGTGTGACCACACGGCGGGCGGCGCCCTCCGCGCCGCCCGCCGTGTCGGTGGATCCGCGATCCGTGATCCACGATTGGCCGTCCGGGCCCGTAGATCTTCCATTCGCACTCGTACTCCGAGAAGAGAAGCACAGACATGGCGAACTACACCGCCGCCGACGTCAAGAAGCTGCGTGAGCTCACCGGCGCCGGCATGATGGACTGCAAGAAGGCTCTGGACGAGGCCAGCGGCGACGTGGACGCGGCCGTCGAGGCGCTCCGCATCAAGGGCCAGAAGGGCGTCGCCAAGCGCGAGGGCCGTTCCGCCGAGAACGGTGCCGTCGTCGAGATCATCGCCGACGACAACTCCGCCGGCGTCATCGTCGAGCTGAAGTGCGAGACGGACTTCGTCGCCAAGGGCGAGAAGTTCCAGGCCGTGGCCAACGCCATCGCCGAGCACGTCGTGAAGACCTCCCCGGCCGACATCGACGCCCTGCTCGCCTCCGAGATCGAGGCCGGCAAGACCGTCCAGGCGTTCGTGGACGAGGCCAACGCGAACCTGGGCGAGAAGATCGTCCTGGACCGCTTCGCCCAGTTCAAGGACGGCTTCGTCCTGGCGTACATGCACCGCACCATGCCGGACCTGCCCCCGCAGATCGGTGTCCTCGTCGAGCTCGACAAGGAGAACGCCGACGTCGCGAAGGGTATCGCCCAGCACATCGCCGCGTTCGCGCCGCAGTGGCTCTCCAAGGAGGACGTGCCGGCCGACGTCGTCGAGAAGGAGCGTCGCATCGCCGAGGAGACCACCCGCGCCGAGGGCAAGCCCGAGGCCGCGATCGCCAAGATCGTCGAGGGTCGCGTCAACGGCTTCTTCAAGGACGCCACCCTGCTGGGCCAGCCGTACGCGCTGGACAACAAGAAGTCCGTCCAGAAGGTTCTGGACGAGGCCGGTGTCACCCTGAAGCGCTTCGCGCGCATCAAGGTCGGCCTCTGAGTCAGTACCGTGATCGGCGGATCCGACCGCTAAGGTCGGAAGCAGTCGTCCGGGTACGCCGCCGCGCACTCGCGCGCGGCGGGCGACAACAGATCTGACGAGGGAGGCCATTGCCGCATGGGATGCGAACCACAACCCACCGGCAATGGCCTTCTTCGTGTGTGTGCACTGCAAACGAAGTGAGACTCCCCATGACCACGAAGGCCGAGAAGAGCGACGACGGCAAAGAACGCGGCCGGTATCTGCTGAAGCTGTCCGGCGAGGCGTTCGCCGGCGGCGGCGGACTCGGCGTCGACCCGGACGTGGTGCATGCCATCGCGCGCGAGATCGCCGCCGTGGTCCGTGACGGAGCGGAGATCGCCGTCGTCATCGGCGGCGGCAACTTCTTCCGCGGCGCGGAGCTGCAGCAGCGCGGCATGGACCGCGCCCGATCCGACTACATGGGCATGCTCGGCACGGTGATGAACTGCCTCGCCCTCCAGGACTTCCTGGAGAAGGAGGGCATCGACTCGCGCGTGCAGACCGCCATCACGATGGGCCAGGTCGCCGAGCCCTACATCCCGCTGAGGGCCGTGCGCCACCTGGAGAAGGGCCGTGTGGTCATCTTCGGCGCCGGTATGGGCATGCCGTACTTCTCCACCGACACCACCGCCGCCCAGCGCGCCCTGGAGATCGACGCCGAGGCCCTGCTGATGGGCAAGAACGGCGTCGACGGGGTCTACGACTCCGACCCCCGCACCAACCCGTCCGCGGTCAAGTTCGACTCGCTGGGCTACGGCGAGGTCATCACCCGCGACCTCAAGGTCGCCGACATGACCGCGATCACGCTGTGCCGCGACAACGACCTGCCGATCCTCGTCTTCGAACTCCTGGCGGAGGGCAATATCGCCAGGGCCGTCAATGGTGAGAAGATCGGCACGCTCGTGGGCGACCCGGGCCGCCGGGACTGACCGGTGTACCAGCCCACCCGGCCGACGCCGGGTGGGCGCCCCGTGCCCCGGTCCGGACGTGACCTGGCCGGGGGATGGACAATGTCCTGCCGGTCCGGAACCGTGCAGGCAGAAGACGCGACGCAACCGTCCGCCGGCGCGCACAGGAGCGGCGGACGGGCCTACTTCAAGACACGCAGGAGCAAGTGGTGATCGAAGAGACCCTCCTCGAGGCCGAGGAGAAGATGGAGAAGGCCGTCGTGGTCGCCAAGGAGGACTTCGCCGCGATCCGCACCGGTCGTGCGCACCCGGCGATGTTCAACAAGATCGTGGCCGACTACTACGGCGCGCTGACGCCGATCAACCAGCTGGCCTCGTTCTCCGTGCCGGAGCCGCGCATGGCCGTGGTGACCCCGTTCGACAAGACCGCCCTGCGCAACATCGAGCAGGCGATCCGGGACTCCGACCTCGGCGTGAACCCGAGCAACGACGGCAACATCATCCGCGTGACGTTCCCCGAGCTCACCGAGGAGCGCCGCCGCGACTACATCAAGGTCGCCAAGACCAAGGGCGAGGACGCCAAGGTCTCGATCCGTTCCGTGCGCCGCAAGGCCAAGGACGCCATCGACAAGCTGGTGAAGGACGGCGAGGTCGGCGAGGACGAGGGCCGTCGCGCCGAGAAGGAACTCGACGACACCACCGCCAAGTACGTCGCCCAGGTGGACGAGCTGCTCAAGCACAAGGAAGCGGAGCTGCTCGAAGTCTGATGAACGACTCTTCCTGGGGGGCGCCGCCGCAGGCAGGACACGGGTGGCCGTCCGAGCACGAGCAGAGGTATGGAACGCCCGGCGGCCCCGTCCAGGGAGCTGTTCCGACGGGTCCGGCGTACGATGCGCATGCGGCACTCGCGCCGCGTGACGCGTATGCGACGCCGGTGGCGCAGGATGCCTACGGAGATGTCCGCGGGCCGTCCGGGGCGCCCGGCGCGGCCGGGTTCTCCGGGGCGCCCGGGCCGCACGGTGACCACGGGCAGCCCTACGGCGTGTCCGTGCAGGAGGGCGCCGCGTCCGCGCTGCACGGGTCCGTGCGGCATGTGCCCGTGCAGCACGGGGCACCTGTGCAGCACGGTGCATTCGTGCCGCAGGGTGACGCCGTCCAGCACACCCGCCCGATGCCCGTCGTCAGCGAGAAGCCGCAGGAGCCCATGTCCGACGCCTCCCAGCCCTCCCCGGCCCCTCGCGGGCCGGAGGAACCGCGGCAGCGCAAGAAGAAGAGCGCGGGACGCGACCTGGGCGCCGCGATAGGCGTCGGCGTCGGTCTCGGCGTGCTTGTCCTGGTCGCGCTGTTCGTGGTGAAGGCCGTGTTCGTCGGCGTCGTCGTGGCGGCCGTGGGCGTCGGCCTGTGGGAACTCACCTCCCGGCTCGCCGAACGCAAGGGCATCAAGGCGCCGCTGGTGCCCCTGGTCGTCGGCGGTGCGGCGATGGTGATCGCCGGCTACGCGGCGGGTCCGCAGGGAGCCTGGCTGGCGACCGCGTTCACCGCCCTCGCGGTGATGGTGTGGCGGATGACCTCGCCCCCGCAGGACTACCTGCGGGACGTGACCGCCGGCCTGTTCGCCACCTTCTACGTGCCGTTCCTGGCGACGTTCGTCACCCTGATGCTGGCCGCGGACGACGGCCCGGAGCGGGTGCTGACCTTCGTCCTGCTGACGATCGTCAGCGACACCGGCGCCTACGCCGTCGGATGGCGGTTCGGTACCCACAAGCTGGCGCCCCGCATCAGCCCCGGCAAGACCCGGGAGGGCCTGCTGGGCGCCATGGGCTTCTCCATGGTCGCGGGCGTCCTGTGCATGACGCTGCTGGTGGACGGCGGCGCCTGGTGGCAGGGCCTGCTGATGGGCCTCGCCGTCGCGGTCAGCGCCACGCTGGGCGACCTCGGCGAGTCGATGATCAAGCGGGACCTGGGCATCAAGGACATGGGCGCGCTGCTGCCGGGTCACGGCGGGATCATGGACCGCCTGGACTCCCTGCTCCCCACGGCCCCCGTGGTGTGGCTCCTGCTGGAGATCTTCGTCGGCTGACCCCCGCTCGACGCCGTCATACCGAAGCCCCGCTCCTCCGCCCCTCAGGCACGGACGAGCGGGGCTTCGGCGCTTCTCCTGGTCATGCTATTTCCGCGTCATGGCAACAGGGGGAACAGGGGCAACAGGGGAGGCAGGGGCGACGGCGGAGCCGGGAAGGCTGGGGGGCGGACGGCCGGTACCACGGCGAGCTGCCCTGCCAGTGGTGCGGAGCGCTGCTCGACCAGGAGGGCCGCCGCCGGGTACGCCGGTACTGCCGCTGGACCCACCGGTGGAAGCGGTACGGCGCCGCCGTCACGTCGGTGGTGCTGGGGCTGTTCTGAACTCCCGAGGCCCTCGTGGCCCCGGGGCCCCCTCGGAGGGCGAGACCTGCGTCACCATGGCCGACCCACACGGACCGGCGGGCCACCGTTTTCGATCTGCCACACTGGTAACGCCATGCCTAAGCCCGGAGAACTGGCAGCAGGCGGGCAGCAACAAGCCCCCTACCAGCGCGTTTGGCGCGGACAGGGGGCCTGGTTCAGCTCACTGGGCCGTCTCTGGGCCGTCAGGCTCACGCGGGGCCGGCAGAAGCACCCGATCCACGGCCTTCCTCGTGCGCTCCTGGCTGGACGGCATGAGGTGTGCGTACACGCGCAGAGTCAGCCCAGGGTCGGCGTGCCCCAGGTACTCGCTCACGGCCTTTACGCTCTCGCCGGCGTCCAGGAGCAGCGAGGCGTAGAAGTGCCTCAGCGCGTGCATCCCGTGCTCGCGAGCAGACTGGTGCCTACCGTCCTCCCCGGCTTCCGCTATCAGTCCGGCCGATGCGAGGGCGGGCTTCCACTCCTGGATGTTGAAGTTGCTCCGCCAGACGAGCCCGCCCGCGGTGTTCGTGAACAGGAGTCGGGCGGATACCTTCGGGCCGTCCGGCTTGCGCCACGGCAAGGTGATCTCCACCGGCTTGAAGGCGTCCATGTGAGCCCGCAGAGCCTCGGCCACCGTCGGCGGCAACGGGACGTCCCGCTCCTTGTTGCACTTCGGCGGAGCGAACACGGCCTTGCCCCGGATCAGCTTCACCTGCCGGACCACACGGAGGAGGCCGCCGTCGAAGTCGAGGGCATCCTCCGCAAGCCCCACAATCTCCCCCTGACGAAGCCCGCACCCGGCACCCACGTCCACCATGGGCCGGTAGCGCTGGGGGAGCGCTGCACGGACCGCCCGAACCTGGGCGGGCAGCCACGGCACGACACGGCGTTGCTCGGCGGCCGGCGGGCGGACGGACTTCGCGGAGCACGGGTTCCGGGGCAACAGCCCGTCGTCGACAGCCGCACTGAGGACGGCCCGTACGTCGCCGTAGATGTTCCGCGCGTAGCCGCCACTCACGGCCGGGTCGTTCTCCAGCTCGCTCACCAGGCCCCGGATGTGCTCCGGGCGGAACGAGTCCAGCGGCCGGGAGCCGATCAGCCGGAACGCGTGCAGGCGCAACCGCTGCTCCATCACGACCTGACTTGCCGGGTCGATGCCGTGCGTCGTGAGCCACTTCTCGGCGTAGCCCTTGAAGGTGATCCGAGCCGCACGCGGGTCGATGTACCGGCCGCGGGTCATGTCCGAGGCGATGTCGGTCAGCCACTGCTCGGCGAGGCGCTTTTGTCGGTCCGGGAAGCTCTTGGACTTCTCCGTGCCGTCGGGGCCCACGTACCGGGCGCGGTAGCGCAGGCCGGAGCCGTGCCGGTCGGTCTTGACCCTGACGGTCTTGCCGTCCGGGCCGGTCTCGGTCCGGTACCAGCGGTCTTGTACGTGCCCGGCCATCAGGCGGCCTCCCCGAGCTGGGAGTCGACCCAGGCCCGCACGTCGGTCGGGTCGAAGCGGAGGTGCCGGCCGACGCGGAAGCCGCGGGGACCGGTGCGCTTGCGGCGCCACTGGTAGACCGTCTCGACGCTGGGCAGCTCGAACATCTCGACCAGGTCCTCGGGGGTCAGGAACCGGTTCGGCAGCTCTGAGGCCATGGTCAGATCTCCCTTTCGTCGGCGAGCTGGTCGCGTAGTGCTTCGCGGGCGGTTTCGCGGTTGAGCTGGAGGCCGCGGGCGATGGTGGCGGCAAGGACGGATTCACCGGGGGTGTGGCCGTGTCCGGCGTACTGCCAGTCGGCGAGGACTAGGACGGTGTCCGGCTCGGCGTCCTCGAGGCCGAGGGCGGCGTGCTCCTGGGCGGCGCGGTAGTCGGCGCGCGCCTGGCGCAGGATGCCGAGGGTGGTGGAGTAGCGGCGGGACTTGGTGGAGAAGTGGCCGCGGAAGCCGAGCATGTGCGCCCAGGCCCACAGCCGCCGCTCCGGATAGAGCGGGTCGAGTGTCTTGCAGGCTTCGATCAGGCGGCGGGTGTGGTCGGGCACGGCGTGCCGGTCGAGTTCGGAGAGCTCCCCGATGCGGCGGTCGAGGGTACCGGTGTTCTCGGCAGCCTTGGTGGCGTACTTGGCGACGTAGGAGGCGACGGCCTGTTCGGTGATGTCCGAGCCGTCGCCGAACGCCTTGACCGGTCGGACGTCGAGCTGGGTGCCCCAGCGGAAGGTCCGGGCCGGTTGGTCGGCGGCGGCCGGGACGGAGACCGAGGTGTAGGAGTGTGCGGCAGCGGCCCTGATCGCGTCGGCGAGCAGCTGCACGGTTGCCCAAGACGGCGGTGGGGTGTCCGGGCCGTCGGGTCCGTCGAGGCGGATCACGGCGTGGAAATGGAGGGCGCCGCGCTTTTGGAACTCGGCGACCTTGCCGTAGGACAGCCGGGCGCGTTCTTTCAGCTCGCGTTGGGTGAGGCCGGCGCGGGCGGCGATCTCGCGGCGGAGCCGGTTGGTGAAGCGCTGCCAGAGTTGCCCGGCGTGGTTGTTGAACAGCACCGCGCCCGCGTAGTCGTACGTTGTCGGGTCGAGGGCGGTGCCCAGGACGGGATCGTCCTCCTGGTGGTGGGTGCCGCAACGGCAGACGCCGCGGTCGGGCCGGTTGTGCACCGGGCCGAACGAGGGTGCGGTGAGGGTGGCGAAGACGCGGGGGTGGTCGCGGACGGTGGCAGGGATGTCGCGGCGGTCGTCACCGGCGAGCCCGGCGCGGATGAGGTGGTAGGTGTCGCCCGCGTAGGTCCAGGCACAGGACGGGCAGCGGGAGGCGCGGCGGTTGCCGCAGGCCAGACGGAGCCGTCCGCCCGGCTCACTCTTGGTGGAGTAGTGGTGCAGGGTCTCGCCGCTGGTCTTGTCCTTGTGGAGCACCCAGCCGGTCAGGTGGATCGGGTCGGCGCAGCCGCCGGTGCGGCGGATCTGTTCTTCCCAGCGGTGGTAGTCGGACGCCGAAGCCACCCTCAGCAGGTCGCCGAGGGTGGTCGGGTCGAGCAGCGTCTCAGGCACGAATGCCCTCCTGGACGCGGCGGGCGGGAACGGTGCCGGCGCCGCGGCAGGCCGGGCAGTCGACGGTGATGATGCGCAGGTGACCGTTTGCGTCACGGCCGCCGATGGTGACGGCGGCGGAGGCGATGCCGTCGCAGGCCGGGCAGATCCTCGGCGCGGGCGGGGTGTGCTGGGCCATGATGGGGGTTCCTTTCGATTGCGGTTGGAAGGAACGGCCCCGGGTGGCGGCGTGCTTTGGCGGCTTGTGCGCCACCCGGCGGCCGGTCAGCGAGAGACGTGCAAGCCGCCCCGGCGACTACGGCCCTTGGCCGCGTACATGGCCGCGTCGGCGGCGGCGAGGGCATCCGTCAGAGCAGGCACCGACAGCTCGGCGAGGCGGCAGGCACCTACCGAGGCGGCCAGCGGCAGCGACGTCCCGGCGTAGGTCAGCGGCCGGTGCAGTGCGGCGGTGAGCGCGTCCAGGTCGGCGACGGTCACGTCCTGGACGACGGCGACGAACTCGTCCCCGCCCAGACGGCCCGCGATGCCGTGGCGTCCGCACCAGGCCCGGAGCCGGTCGGCGGTCGCGACGAGGGCGGCGTCCCCGGCGGCGTGGCCATGGGTGTCGTTGAGAGTCTTGAAGTGGTCGAGGTCGACCAGGAGCACGGCCGCGGTCGGGTGCCGGCGGATGAGGTGTTCGGCGCGGGCGGTCCATCCGGCGCGGGTGTGCAGAGCGGTGAGCGGGTCGCGGCGGGCAGAGGAGAGCCGATGAGTGAGGAGGCTCCCGTGCACGGCCCAGCCGAGTAACGGCACGAGGCTGGCGGCTGTCTGCAGGTCCATGACGTTCCCCTTCAGCGATGGCGGTTGGGAAGTGCGGGTCCTGGTGGCGGCGGCGTGCTTGGCGGCTTGTGCGTCGCCCCCAGGACCGGTCAGCGGCGCTTGGCGTCGGAAGCGAGGAGCGAGCGCAGGACGACGGCGCAGACGGCGACCGAGGCCGCGGTGACGGCGACCGCCAGGAGCATGGAGACCAGGACGGTGCCGACGACCAGGACCACGGCGGTGCCGCCGCCGACGAGGGCGAGCGCGGTGCCGGGGGTGAGCTGGACCGTGGGCCGGGTTGAGACCGGAACCGGGACCGGGGCGGCGGGTGCCGGCGGCGGGGCCGGGGTGCACGGGGTGATGGTGGTCGGCTCGACGACGACCGCGGGCGGGGTGACCTGGCCGGTGGGCTGGGGCATGGCCGGGAGCTTGGGCCGGAACATGAGCGGATCTCCTTAACGGACGGCGGTGTCGATGACCGGGGCGAGGAGGCTGTCGGCGAGGAGGTAGCCGCCCAGCAGGAGCACGGCGACGAGCCACCAGGGCGGGCGGATGAGCTTGACGCCGAGTGCGCCGACGATGGTCAGGGCGAGCCAGAGCGGGACGTCCATGGCGGTTGGCCTCCTAGCGGACTTTGCAGCGGTGGGTGCGGGCGGCGAGCTGGGCGGCGGACTGGCTGGAGTAGTCGGCGGACCAGCCGCAGTCGTCGGAGCTGCACACGGCGGCGTGCTTGGTCTGGCCGTTGCGGTCGCGGTGGGTGCCGATCTGCACCGGTCCGATCCGCAGCACGGAGTGGAAGAAGTCGCGGGCAGGCATGTCAGTCGGTCTCCTCTCGGATCAGGGCTGGGTCGGGGAAGGCGGCGCGAATGTCGGCAGCGGTGGCCGGGGAGGTGGTGCGGCGGGCGGCTTCCTCGGCGAGCAGGTGGGCGAGGTACGGCCGGTTGGTGGTGGTCATTTCGCGGGCGGCGTCGAGGTGGTCGGCGGCGGTCAGGTCGGCCGGGTCGCGGTTCATGACGGGGTTTCCTTTCAGGTCAGGTGAGCTGGGCGGCGATGGCGTCGGCCAGGTGCGGCGGGACGCCGAGGCGGGCGCGCAGGGTGTCGATGTCGATCCGGGTACCGGTGCGGGTGTGGTGGTCGGCGGCGATCTTGCGGGCGTGGTCGACCAGCGCAGCCGGGACCGGCACAGCCGGGCGGAGGCCCGCGGTGGGCAGGGCCGGGGTCTCCTCGGGCGCCGGGACCGCGACGGGCTCGGGCACCGGGTCCGACTCAGTGACGGCGACCGGTTCGCGCTCCACTTCCGGCTCGGGCTCCGGGGGCGAGGCGGCGGGTGCCGGCGCGTCCGGTTCCCCGCTGGTGGGTGAGTGAGCGAGGAGGGTGCCGCCCATGAAGGCCAGGGCGGGCCAGGCGGCGACCAGGATGCGCAGCCAGTCCGGGACGTCTCCGAGGTCGAGGAGTCCGGCGGTGGCGATGTTGGCACCGAGGGAGGCCACGAGAGCGATCAGGAACCAGCACCAGGCCAACCGGGACGGGCCGTCCGAGCGCAGCCGACGCCAGGCGGCGACCAGGAGCAGGTCCACCGAGACCGGATACGCCCATGCCTTCCAGCCGTCCTGCCCGGCAGCGGCGGCCAGGTCGTGCAGGTGGGCGAAGGACAGGGCACCGGCGATGACGGCCTGGACCAGGACGGCATCCACGCGCAGCGGCAAACGGGGCATGGCAAACCTCCAGGAAGGTCAGGCGGCGGCCGGGGCCGACTCGACTGCTGGGGTCGGAACCGGGGCGAGGGTGCCGAGAGCCGGGCGGAACGGCGCGAGAGCGGGAACGTCCGGAGTCAGGTCGGCGTGCCGGTTGCAGACGTTCACGGCTTGCCGCAGTGAGGTGTGCGGGGCCCGAATCCGAGCCCATCCGCCGCTCGAATCGCCGGTGACGGCGACGCCGGGGGTCTCGGTGGGGATCTGGATCGCGGCCAGTACGGCATCCGGGGCGATGTCGCCGAAGGCCATGGTTGCCGAGGACTCGTCGTTGACGCGGTGCGCGGTGCGGCCGGTGAGCTGGGCGCGGAGCATGGTGATGCCCTTGCCGAGTTCGGAGCCGAAGCGCTGCCCACAGATCTCCAGATAGATGCCGGCCGCACGACCGAGCTGGGCGAGCCGGGCCAGGGCGGTGATGATCCGGTCCCGTCGCTTCTCCTCCTCCTTGCTGGCGAACAGAGCGAGTTCGGCGACCTCGTCGACCAGGACCACGATCGGCACCGGTCGCAGGTCCTCGCGCAGGTCCCAGATGTCGGCGGCGATCTCCGCATCCGGCACGTCAGCGGTGATCCGCTGCTCGGCCCGGATGAGCTGGTAGACGTCCTGCATGTGGGACACGAGCGCGTCGAGGAGTTCGGCGGCGATGTCGGGGTTGTCGGCGAGCGCGGAGAACCGGCGAGCCAGCGGGAACAGCTCGACACCCTGCTTGCAGTCGATCCCGACCAGGGCGACCCGGTGCGGGGCGAGTGCCGCCACGAGGTTGCGCTGATAGACCGACTTCCCGGACTCCGTGGCACCGAGAGTGAGCGCATGCGGCACGGTGCGGTAGTCGCGGTAGTGGACGGCTCCGTCCTCCCGTAGGGCGACCGGGACCCGCATCGGCCGGGTGTCGACGAGGGCAGGCATCTGCACCCGCTTGAGCACGTCGTAGCCGGTCATCCGCAGCTCGACCACACCTGAGCGCAGCTCACGGGAGGTGACCCCGTACATGGCGAACGAGTGCCGCAGGCGATCACACGAGGCCGCCACGTCGAAGGCGTCCTGACCGGGGCGGAGCTTGAGCCGGAGCACCAGGCCGGTCCGGGTCACCCGCACCCGCAGGATGCGCGGAGCACGAGGACCGGGAACAGGCCGGTTGGTCATCCGGGCCAGGGACAGCCGCCAGCGGGGGGCCGGGACCGTCAGGCCGCAGGCGTCCATGACCGAGCCGTAGCGGACCAGGACCCGCAACGCGGCGAAGGTGACCCCGAAGGTCAGCCAGTACCAGGCGGGACGCCGCCACCGCAGGAGACCCGCAGCGGCGACGACCAGCACCAGGGCGACTAACAGCCACGTCATGACTCAGGCCGCCTTCGAGGCAGAAGCACCGGTGGCGAGCGAGGTCACCGCGACCGCGCGGAAGGCGATCCCGTGCCGCTTCTGGCCGTTGAACTCGTTCTCCCACGCCGAGGCGACCAGGCCGGTCAGCGCGACCGGGGTGCCCATGGTCAGGTCCTCGGAGACGCCGGGCTGCGGGACGGTGAGCTTGAGGATCTCGACCTCGTCGGGCGTGGAGAACATGACCTCCACGGTCATCAGCGTGACGCCGTCCTTGTCGGTGGCGATCTCACCGGTCCGGCGGTCCTTGACCTTGGGCTGCGGGGCCTTGGCGACCATCACGGTCGCGTTGGTGGTGTCCACGGGGATCTGACGCACAAAGATCACTCCTCTAGAAGTGTGCGACTCCGTCACTCATGTATAGGAGTGACATGAAGAAGAGTGCATGACTCCTATACATGAGTCAACCCGCCGAGACGAAGAAGTCTCGGCGGGCTGCGGGGAGTTGAGGTGGTGTCAGTCCGCGGCGGGGATGCGGTACTCGAAGATGAACTGGTCAGCGGCCATGAGGGTGTCGCACACCTCGACCACGCGACCGGCTTCGGTGACGGCGTTCCGCAGCAGGTGGATGACCGGGGAGCCGGGGCTGAGGGCGAGTTCGGAGGCTTCGGCCTTGGCCGCCGGCCGAGCCTGAAGCGTCTCCACGAACTCGGTGAAGATGTGGCCGTCGTCCTCCAGGCGGGCGTAGATGCCACCCGGGCCGGGGTTCTCGGAGAACAGCTCGGGGATGTCCTTGACCACGTCCCAAGGAAGGTAGGAGGTGGCGGTCTCCACCGGGACGCCGTTGCGGAAGTAGAGGCGGCGTCGCGCGAGGACCTGGGTGCCGGCGGAGATGTCGAGGCGTTCCGCGATCTCCTCCGGGGCCTCCATGGGGCCGATGTAGAGGACGCTCACCTTGGCGGTCGCGCCGGATCGGGCCGACTCGGCGAGGTAGGCCGCCTTGCCCCCTCGGCGGTGCGAGGCGCGGAAGCGGTCGGAGGAGCGGAGCCGCACGGGCGGCCGGTCCTTCACGATCGAGCCCTTGCCGTGCCGGGTCTCCACGAGCCCGCTCGCCCGGACCTCGACCATCGCTTTGCGGATGGTGCCGCCGGCCACGCCGTAGCGATCGACCAACTCGGATTCACTCGGCACCAGGTCGCCAGGCTTGAGCACCCCGGCGCGGATCTGCTGGACGATCTCCTCGGCGATTTGGACGTACCTCGGTACGGCCCTCCCACCTCCTACGGCTGTTCCCATAGTCCTTCTCACTCTCCTATGCTCCTGTACATGAGTAACAGCGCCCCGGAAGGCCAGTCAACGCCGATGCACTCCGTGTCCGTCGCCGGAGTGGTGATCCGCGATGACGGCCGACTGCTGGCCATTCGCCGGGCAGACAACGGTCACTGGGAACTTCCCGGCGGTGTACTCGAACTCGAGGAGACCCCCGAGGCAGGGGTACGACGCGAAGTCTGGGAAGAGACCGGCGTTCACGTCGAGGTGGACCAACTGACTGGGGTCTACAAGAACACGACCCGGGGCATCGTTGCCCTGGTGTTCCGCTGCAAGCCCGCGGGCGGCGCCGAGCGAACGTCGAGTGAGTCGACGGCCGTCGAGTGGCTGACGCCCGACGAGGTCACGGAGTACATGGCCGAGGTCTACTCGATCCGGCTCCTGGACGCCCTCGATGGGGCGGGCCCTCATGTGCGGAGCCACGACGGCCGACAGCTTCTCACCCGGTAGGAACACAGTGCCGGCATCCGACGCGTCTGGACGCGCCCCGAAGCATGCGAGCGAGCTGAACGACGTCTACGAGCTTCTCGACGCGATCCGCTTGCGTCCAGGGATGTGGGTGCGTGGCGGCTCCCTGCTGCACCTCGATTCGATGCTGGTGGGCTACCGCATCGCACTGAACCTGCGCGATGTCGATGACGACTGGCCCTTCTGGAGTCCTGGCAAGCCGGGTCCCTTCAGCGACTGGCTGTGGCAGCGGCTCGGACGGCACAGTTCGCTGAGCTGGGCCGCCGAGATCGAGCGCGAGGCGCAGGCAGCCGATCAGTCAGCCATGGACCTGTTCTTCAGCCTGTTCGACGAATACCGAGCGGAGCGCAGCCAGACGGCGCGGTAAGAGTTTCTCTACTTCATCAAGGCCCGCGCACGGCGCGGGCGCGCGCCGCCTCTGCGGCGCGGCCTGCCTCCTGTCTTCGCCCCGGCTGGCCGCGCCCGGCGGCGCGCTCGGCGGCTGCGGGCATGAAGTGGGGAGAACCCCTCTGTGGCTGGGGCGGTCGGCTCCACGGCTTTAGGCAGCCACTTTGGGGCGAGCCTCGAAGATCATGGCCCCAACGTCGTGCTTTACGGGCAGGTCCACTGACTGCCCGACTCGCCATCAGCTTACGGGGCCATGATCACTCGCCCCAAAGCAGCTCCAGCCCAAAGCCGCTCCGCCGACCTCTGCCTCAATCGTCGCCGCTGGGTCTATCCAGCCACGGGTAGCCGTCAATCCATCCCACAACCGCCGAGGATTCTGAGTCGGATATTTCGCCACCGGTTTTGGTTACCGAGATGGAGAGAGCGTTCGGCGACCGGCCGATGTGCATGTGGCAAGGTTTTTCGAGGTCGAGGCCGTGATTCTCCGGCAACGGCTTCAATCCTTCATGGCCCTCCGCGAAGTCTGACATTGCTACTCCTGCCGCTATCTCGGTGGAGTGCAGGTGGAGCCGCTCGGCTGCGCTGGTGGCGTCACGCGCCAATACTTCCAGATATCGTGGCAAAAACGATTCGTGGACCACGTCAAAGTACCGGACATTGCCAGTGATCCGGGCTCGTTGTCGATCTAGCTGATCAGGGAGGGTGGGCTCAAGATGCCCGACTCGAACCCAGGGGAGTGCCATTAGCTCTTGTTCTCCCGCGTGGAGGAACGTCCCCACCATAGGCGCCCGAACCACAGCTAGGTTGACGATAATTTTTGGAAAGACCAGAACGCTGTTTGGTTGGGGTTGGTTGAGGGAGTGCAGGTGATCGGCTGCCTTGAGGAGGGGCAGAGTGATTCCTCGGTAAGCTTCCTCGCCTGTTAGCTCCAATTTCGCACCGCGCCTAACTGCCTTAGCGAGAGAAATTGCATAAGGTGCCGGAGCGTTGAAAAAGGGCAGTTCATGTAGAGCGAGAGCGTCACTGGCGCTCATCCAAATGGAGAAATCCTCATTTTGCCGGATGCCGCCGAGTTCGCCTTCCGGGAAGACGCGGATATCCGTGGAGTTAAGTCCTCCGAATTCCGGGAATGTGCTGCGACTGGTTGGAGGGGAGTGACGAAGGAAGAAAATGTAGGGCAATTCGCTCTGCTTGCATTCAACGACCAAGCTGAGACTTGCTCTGATCTTGGACTCAGGGTGCTCGTATCCATGCCTAAAAACGGTATTCACGAAGAGGTCGACTGACCTGGTCTCTCCTGACTCGCGGTCAACGTAAGCCCACTCTTCTTGAATCTCTAGCTGTCCCGCATCGCGCAACGAGGATTCGCGAAATACTTCCGCGATCACGGCTTGGAATGGGTACCCAGACTTCGATATAACGTCACGAATTTTTCCTACGGTCACGCCAGAAAAAAGCTGAGCAAAGGGGGGCGTTGCGTTTTCGGCCATGTCTCCTCCAGGGACAGTCCGTGCATGATATTCCAGGAAGTAGTGCTTCGTGGTGCCTTTTGGAGAAGGATGGCGACGGCTGCCTGTCGTGCTGTCCTGCGCCCTATTGCTATGTCTGTCCGCAAGGTGTGGGGTGCCTAGGTGCGCCCCGTACCTTGGTGAGAGGGCTGTCGTTGCGGTGAGGCGCTCTGACGCGCTGCCCAACTGCCGAGAGGTGTGACTCGATGAGTAGCTGACTGCCGACGAGTGGCTTCTGCCGGGCCGTCTCTGGGCCGTCCGAGGTCACTCAGTGGTGACGGATGGCAATCACTGACGACAGTCCTGGAGGGCAACAGCAGCAGGTCACGGAAGTTGATCTGCGACACTGGTACAGCCATGCCTAAGCCCGGAGAACTCACTTTCGTCGCCCCGCGCGGAGCCAAGAAGCCGCCGCGGCACCTCGCCGACCTCACGCCCGCCGAGCGCAAGGAAGCGGTGGCCGCGATCGGCGAGAAGCCGTTCCGCGCCAAGCAGCTCTCGACGCACTACTTCGCGCGGTACGCGCACGACCCGGAGCAGTGGACGGACATCCCCGCCGCCTCGCGGGCCAAGCTCCAGGAGGCGCTGCTCCCGGAGCTGATGACGCCGCTGCGGCACCTGTCCACCGACGAGGGCACCACCCGCAAGACGCTCTGGAAGATGTTCGACGGCACGCTCGTCGAGTCGGTGCTGATGCGCTACCCGGACCGGGTGACCATGTGCATCAGCTCCCAGGCCGGCTGCGGCATGAACTGCCCGTTCTGCGCCACCGGCCAGGCCGGGCTGGACCGGAACCTGTCCACCGCGGAGATCGTCCACCAGATCGTGGACGGCATGCGGGCCCTGCGCGACGGGGAGATCCCCGGCGGCCCCGCGCGGCTCAGCAACATCGTGTTCATGGGCATGGGCGAGCCGCTCGCCAACTACAACCGGGTGGTCGGCGCCATCCGCCGGCTCACCGACCCGGAGCCCGACGGGCTGGGCCTGTCCCAGCGCGGCATCACCGTCTCCACGGTCGGCCTGGTCCCCGCCATCAACCGGTTCTCCGACGAGGGCTTCAAGTGCCGCCTGGCGATCTCGCTGCACGCCCCGGACGACGAGCTGCGCGACACCCTGGTCCCGGTGAACACGCGCTGGAAGGTGCGTGAGGTGCTGGACGCGGGCTGGGAGTACGCCGCCAGGTCCGGGCGGCGCCTGTCCATCGAGTACGCGCTGATCCGCGACATCAACGACCAGGCCTGGCGCGGCGACCGGCTGGGCCGGCTGCTCAAGGGCAAGCCCGCGCACGTGAACCTGATCCCGCTGAACCCGACGCCGGGCTCCAAGTGGACCGCCTCGCGGCCCGAGGACGAGAAGGCGTTCGTCGAGGCGATCGCCTCGCACGGGGTGCCCGTGACGGTCCGCGACACCCGAGGCCAGGAGATCGACGGGGCCTGTGGCCAGCTGGCCGCCACCGAGCGGTAATCTGACCTCGTCGTACGCGGGACCTACCGTCGTACGCAGTACCTACATACGCAGTACCCGAATACGCAGTACCTACATACGCATAGTGATATCCGACAGGGGAGCGCTGCAGCGCTGAGAGTGCGGTACCGACCGCAGACCCTCTGAACCTCGCCCAGGTCATTCTGGGTAGGGAGTTCGGTCAACTCGAGCTGTTGCGCCCTGCCCGGGGACCGTCGTGGTCCCCGGGCAGGGCCGCGTCTCTTCCTGGTCAGCCAGGAGGAAATACCGTGCACATCCGCCAGAAGCCCGCCGCCGCGACGGCGGCCGTCCTCGCCCTCGCCCTCTCCGCGTGCGGCTCCGGTGGTTCCGGTTCCGGGGACGAGCCGCAGGCGTCCGGAGGGAAGACCGTCACCCTGGTCAGCCACGACTCGTGGGCCGCCTCCAAGGAGGTGATCGCCGCCTTCGAGAAGGAGAGCGGGTTCAAGGTCAAGGTCCTCGAGGACGGCGACGCCGGACAGGCGCTCAACAAGGCCGTTCTCACCAAGGACCACCCGCAGGGCGACGTCCTGTTCGGCGTGGACAACACGCTCCTCTCACGCGCCCTCGACAACGAGGTCTTCGAGCCCTACCGGGCCGGGGAGTCGGCGAAGATCGGCGAGGAGTTCAAGGTCGAGGGCGACGCCGCCACCCCGGTCACCACCGGCGACGTCTGCGTCAACTACGACAAGGCGTACTTCGACGAGAAGGGCCTCCAGCCGCCGAAGACCCTCGACGACCTGGTCAAGCCCGAGTACAAGAACCTGCTGGTCACCGAGAACGCCGGCACCTCCTCGCCCGGTCTCGGCTTCCTGCTGGGCACCGCCGCCGAGTACGGCGACAAGGGCTGGCAGGACTACTGGAAGAAGCTCAAGGCCAACGGCCTCAAGGTGGTCAGCGGCTGGGAGCAGGCCTACAACGAGGAGTTCTCCGGCTCCGCGGGCGGCAAGCAGGCGGGCGGCGAACGGCCGCTGGTCGTCTCCTACGCCTCCTCCCCGCCCGTCGAGGTGATCTACGCCGACCCGCAGCCGGAGGAGGCGCCGACCGGTGTGGCCACCGGGACCTGCTTCCGCCAGGTCGAGTACGCGGGCCTGCTGAAGAACGCGAAGAACCCCGAGGGCGGCAAGGCGCTGCTGGACTTCCTGGTCTCCAAGCGGTTCCAGGAGGACCTGCCGCTCAACATGTTCGTCAACCCGGTCCGCGCGGACGCCGAACTGCCGGAGGCGTTCACCGAGCACGGCGCGGTGGCCGAGGACCCGAAGACGCTGGCGCCCGAGAAGATCGCCGCCAACCGTGACCAGTGGGTCGACGCGTGGACCTCGCTCGTCCTGTGACGACCACCGCCACCCGGGGCAGGCTGCGGAGCGACGCGGCGCGGCTCGGCCTGATGGCCGTGCCGGTCGCGTTCTTCGCGGTCTTCTTCGCCTACCCCGTCGTCGCCATCGTCCTGCGCGGACTGCGCGGCGAGGACGGGGTCTGGCGGCTCGCGGAGGCCGCGCGGACGCTGGCACGGCCGGAGGTACGCGACGTCCTCTGGTTCACGCTGTGGCAGGCGCTGGCCTCGACGGCGCTCACCCTGGTGATCGCGCTGCCCGCCGCCTACGTCTTCGCCCGGCTGCGGTTCCCGGGCCGGGAGCTGCTGCGGGCCGTCGTCACCGTGCCGTTCGTGCTGCCGACGGTGGTGGCCGGCGCCGCCTTCCTCGCGGTGATCGGCCGTGGCGGACTCTTCGACGAGCTGTGGGGCGTCCGGCTGGACGGCACCGTGTGGGCGATCCTGCTCGCGCACGTCTTCGTCAACTTCGCGGTGGTCGTGCGCACGGTCGGCGGGCTGTGGGCGCAGCTCGACCCGGGGCAGGAGGAGGCCGCCCGGATGCTGGGCGCCTCGCGCTTCGCCGCGTGGCGGACGGTGACCCTGCCGGCGCTGGGTCCGGCGATCGCCGCCGCGGCACTGATGATCTTCCTGTTCACCTTCACCTCGTTCGGCATCGTGCAGGTGCTGGGCGGTCCCGGCGTCTCCACGCTGGAGACCGAGATCTACCGCAGGACCGCCGACCTGCTGGACCTCACCACCGCCGCCGTGCTCAGCCTGGTGCAGTTCGCCGCCGTCGGCGGGGTGCTCGCCGTGCACGCCTGGACGGTGCGGCGGCGGGAGGCCACGCTGCGGCTGGTCGATCCCGCCACCACCGCCCGCCCGCCGCGCGGCGCAGGGCAGTGGTTGCTGATCGCCGGGGTGCTGCTGGTGACGGCCGTGCTGATCGTGCTGCCGCCGGCGGTCCTGGTGCAGCGTTCCTTCTCGGCCGGGCTCGGCTACTACCGGGCGCTCACCGAGGAGGACGGCGGGGCCTTCCTGGCCGCGCCGGTCGAGGCGGTGGGGAACTCGCTGGAGTACGCGCTGGCCGCCACCGCGATCGCCGTGGTGATCGGCGGCCTGGCCGCGGCCGCGCTGGCCCGGCGGGACGCCGGACGGTGGGTGCGCGGGTTCGACGCGCTGCTGATGCTGCCGCTGGGCGTCTCCGCGGTGACCGTGGGCTTCGGCTTCCTGATCGCGCTGGACGAGCCGCCGCTGGACCTGCGGGCCACCTGGATCCTGGTCCCGCTGGCGCAGGCCCTGGTCGGCGTGCCGTTCGTGGTGCGGACCATGCTGCCGGTGCTGCGGGCCGTCGACCACCGGCTGCGGGAGGCCGCCGCCGTGCTCGGCGCCTCGCCGTGGCGGGTGTGGCGGGAGGTGGACCTGCCGATGGTGCGGCGGGCGCTGCTGATCGCCGCCGGGTTCGCCTTCGCCGTCTCACTGGGGGAGTTCGGGGCGACGGTGTTCATCGCGCGGCCCGACAACCCGACCCTTCCGGTCGCCGTGGCCAAGCTGATCGGGCGGCCCGGAGACCTCAACTACGGCCAGGCCATGGCCCTTTCGGTGATCTTGATGGTGGTGTGCGCGGTGGCGTTGCTGGTGCTGGAGCGGCTGCGCGGCGACCGGACGGGAGAGTTCTGACGATGCTGCTCAGCCTGGAGGGTGCGACGGTCCGGTTCGGCGGGGGTGCCGCCCTGGACGCGGTGGATCTGGCGGTCGCCGAGCACGAGATCGTCTGCGTGCTCGGCCCCAGCGGCAGCGGCAAGTCGACGTTGCTGCGCGCCGTCGCGGGGCTCCAGCCGACGGACGCCGGACGGGTGCTGCTGGACGGCCGCGACCAGGCGCGGGTTCCCGCACACCGGCGGGGCGTGGGCCTGATGTTCCAGGACCACCAGCTCTTCCCGCAGCGCGACGTGGCCGGGAACGTGGCGTTCGGGCTGCGGATGCGCGGCGTGGGCCGCGGTGAACAGGCCGAGCGGGTCGCGGAGTTGCTGGAACTGGTCGGTCTGCCCGGTGCCGGGCGGCGGGCCGTGGGCACGCTCTCCGGCGGCGAGCAGCAGCGCGTCGCCCTGGCCCGCGCGCTGGCGCCCAGCCCTCGGCTGCTGATGCTGGACGAGCCGCTCGGCCAGCTCGACCGCACCCTGCGGGAGCGG
Source organism: Streptomyces abyssomicinicus (assembly GCF_008974245.1). Taxonomy (GTDB): domain Bacteria; phylum Actinomycetota; class Actinomycetes; order Streptomycetales; family Streptomycetaceae; genus Streptomyces; species Streptomyces abyssomicinicus. Next base: position 104,353 of record NZ_BBZI01000015.1, read on the forward strand.
CTGGTCGTCGAACTACGCGACCTCTTCGGCAGGTTGGGGACCACGGTGCTGGCCGTCACGCACGACCAGGGCGAGGCCTTCGCGCTCGCCGACCGGGTGGTGGTGATGCGCGACGGGCGGATCGCCCAGTCCGGCACCCCCCTGGAGGTCTGGCAGCGGCCCGCGGACGCCTTCGTCGCCCGGTTCCTCGGCTTCGAGAACGTCGCGCGGGCGACGGTCACCGGGACGGTCGCGGACACCCCGTGGGGCAGGGCGCCGGTGCCCGAGGGCTCCGCGCAGGGCGAACGGACCGTGCTGGTGCGGCCGTCGGGCGTCCGGGTGGCGTCCGGGGACGCGTCCGGAGCCGGTGAGGGGACCGGGACCGGGGACGGGTCCGGGGGAGTGCTGCGGTGCCTGGTGGCGGGGCGTACCTTCCAGGGCGCCCAGGTCTCGCTGCGGCTGCGCCCCGAGGGGAGGGCGCCGGAGCTGGAGGCCGTGTGCCCGCTGCGGGACGCGCCCGCGCCGGGCGACACCGTGGGCGTCTCCTTCGACGCCGGGGAAATCGTGGTGCTGGACTGACCCGCAGGGCTTAGGGTGCGCGTGATGATCACTCTTACGTATGCGGACCACATCGCTCACACCGAGCGGCAGGTGACCCTGCTGAGGTCGCTCCTGACCTCGGACACCGACCTCACCGCGACGGTGCCCACCTGCCCGGACTGGACCCTGGAGGAGCTGGTCCGGCACGTCGGCGGAGCGCTGCGCTGGGCGGCGCTGCTGGTGTCGGAACGGGCCACCGGGAACATCCCCGACGAGCAGGTCCCGCTCCTCGACGGCCCGGCGGAGCGGGGCGACGCCGCGGCGCTGGACACGTGGTTCGGGGAGTCCGGCCGGCTGCTGGCCGAGGCGCTGCGCGCGGCGGCGCCCGACACCCCGGTGTGGTCCTGGTACCAGGACCACACCGCCGGGTTCTGGGCCCGCCGGATGTGCAACGAGCTGGCCGTCCACCGCGCGGACGCGGCACTGGCCGCGGGCCGGCCCTACGAGGTGGCGCCGGAGGTGGCCGCCGACACGATCGAGGAGTGGCTGGAGATCGTCCGGTTCGCACAGCAGGACCCGGACGACAAGGACGCCGCCGAACTCCGGCGCGGCGGGCTCACCCTCCACCTGCACGCCACCGACGCGCCCGCCGGGCTCGACGCCGAGTGGCTGATCGAGCTCGCCGACGGCGGTCTCGCCTGGCGCCGGGAGCACACCAAGGCCGACGTGGCGCTCCGCGGGCCGCTGGCCGAGGTCATGATGGCCTTCCACCGCCGGCAGGCGCCGGACGCGGGCGGGCTGGATGTGCTGGGCGACCGGCGGCTGCTGGACTTCTGGCTGGAGCGCACCAAGTGGGGCTGACCGGCCCGGCCACCGCCCCGCGCTGACCGGCCCACCGCCGGTCCCGCGCCGGCCGGACCTGCGCCGGCCGGCCCCGCGCCGGCCGGTCCGCCCGCCGAAGCGGGCCGGCGGGACCCCGCCGACGGGTCCGGCGCGGTCCCGCCCGGCGGTGCTCAGCCCTCGATGGTCGCCGGGTCCATCCAGGCGACCTCGAAGGTGTGACCGTCGAGGTCCTCGAAGGCACGGCCGTACATGAAGCCCAGGTCCTGCTTCTCGCGCGGCTCGACCGCGCCCAGGGCGAGTGCCCGGTCGACCAGCTCGTCGACCTTCTCGCGGCTCTCGGCGCTCAGCGCGACCAGCACCTCGCTGGTCCGGGTGGAGTCGGCGATCTCCTTGGTGGTGAACTGCGCGTACTTCTCGTGCGAGAGCAGCATCACGATGATGTGTTCGGAGATGACCACCGAAGCGGTGGTCTCGTCGGAGAACTGCGGGTTGATGGTGTAGCCGAGTTCGCTGAAGAACTTCTTCGAGGCGTCGATGTCGCGGACGGGCAGGTTCACGAAGATCATCTGCTGGTACATGGGAAGCCTTCTTCCGTACGTCGTTCGAACGTGGTGCGGATGTAGGGAAGACCGCCGAAGGGCGCCGAACTCATCGCGGTTCCGGCGCCCTTCTTCGACGGGTTGCCCACCCGCCGCGATCAGTGGTGTCAGCCGCCCGGGGTGAGGGAGGCCAGCTCGGCCACCGTCACGGTGAGCGGTCCGAAGACGGCGAGCAGGACGCCCGCGCGCAGGGCGGCGCAGGCGCGCAGGGTGGTGGCCGGGGCGCCGACCCGCAGCAGCGCGAGCATGGTGTCGGCGCGCAGCTGCCGCACCTCGATCCCGGCCGTGACCAGGGTGGCCGCCGCGCAGCCGGCCACCAGGACGGCGCCCAGCACACCCAGCGGGCCGAGGACCGGACCGCCCAGGTCGTACCGGAGGACCAGCGCGTAGGCCAGCGCGGCGACCGCCGCGACCACGCCCAGCGGGCGGCCGATGCGCGAGGCCTCCGCCATCAGCACCCGCCCCGCCAGCAGCCGGACCGCGCCCGGCCGGACGGCCTGGAGGGCCCTGCCGCACAGGTGGGTCAGGCCCGGCCCGATCAGCGCCAGCCCCAGCGCGGCCAGCGCCCATCCGGCGAGCAGACCCGCGGGAACCAGCGACAGGTCGGGGGTGAGGGCGACGCCCGCACGGTTCGCGTAGCCGGCGACGCCCAGACCGGTGACCAGGACGGCGACACCCCAGGGCAACCCGTCGGGGACGGCGGTGAGCCGCGCCGGTGCGGCACCGGCGACCGGAGCCGTGGCCGGGGCGGTCGCCGTGGCGGTGCCGGTGGTGGTGCCGGCGGTGGCGGTGTCGGCGTCCAAGCCGGTGTCCGTGACGACATCGGTGACCACATCGGTGACGACGTCGGTGTCGACCCCGGTGCCGACGCCGGTGGCGGGGGCCGTCCTGCCCCCGGCACCCGTGTCCGCGTCGTGTTCCCGGCGGCGGGCGTCGGCGATGTGGCGGCGGGCCGCACCGCGCAGGCCGCCCGCCTCCCGGGGGCGCAGGGCCAGCGCGGTCGCCGCGGAGGCGATCAGCGGGACCAGGGTGAGCAGGGTGAGGGCGGCCGGAAGCGGCAGGGGCCGGCCGGCCGCGAGAAGCGCGGCCGCCCCGCCGTCGAACGGCATCCCGGTGAGGTCGCCGCGCAGGTGGAGGAAGAACAGCAGCGCCAGGAGCGAACCGAGGAGGCAGCTGAGCGCCGTGGTGACCGCGGAGACGGCCATCAGACGGCCGGGACCGAGGCCGATCGCCGACAGCCCCGGCCGTGGACGGGTCCCCGGATCGGTGCGGGCCACCGCCACGGCGAAGTAGACGGTGGCGGCCAGCGGCGCGGCGCACCAGGCCAGGCGGACGGTGGCGGCGCCCGGGGCCTCGGGGTGGGCCAGGGCGTGGCCGAGGGAGGACAGCAGCAGGAACCCGGTGCCGCCGGAGGCCGCCGCGACCATCAGCCGGCGGAGCTGGACGGCGGTGCCGGAGCGGCGGCCTAGACGGAGAGCGAGCACGCGGCGCGCCCCTCCGTGCCGGCAGCCGGGGGCAGCTGCGCGTTGCTGACGCGGCGTCCGTCGAGGAGATGGACGACGCGGTCGGCCAGGGCGGCCGCCTCCAGGTCGCCGGTGGCCAGCACCACCGTGATGTCGTGCGAGCGGGCCGCGGCCATCAGGGTCCGCAGCACGTGTACCCGGTCGGCGCGGTGCAGGGGGGCGGTGGGCTCGTCGGCGAACAGCACGGTGGGCGACGGCGCGAGAGCACGGGCGATCGCCACCCGCTGGCGCTGCGCCTGGTCGAGCTCGAGGGGGTTCCGGCGGGCGACGGAGCCGACGTCGAGGCGTTCCAGCCAGTCGACGGCCCGCTCCTTCGCCCGGCGGCGGCCCATGCCGCGCAGCATCAGCGGCAGGGCGGCGTTCTCCCAGACGTTCAGCTCCGCGACGAGCCCGGGCTCGGGGCCGACCCAGGCGAACCGCTCGCGGCGCAGGCGTTCGCGGCCCAGCGGGCCCAAGGTGTGCACGGGCGTGTTGTTGAACCAGACCTCCCCCTTGGTCGGCGTCAGCGTGCCCGACAGGCAGCGCAGCAAGGTCGTCTTGCCGCTGCCGCGGGGGCCGCCGACGGCGAGGATCTCGCCGTCCCCGACACCCAGCGACACGCCGTTCAGCCCGGGCGTGCGGTCGCGATGCGTGAAGTGCAGGGCACGGGCCCAGAGCACGTCGTTGTCCGGCGGGGCCTCCACGGGCGTCACCTCGGTTCAGATCGCGTTTTCATCCTGCGTGTCCCCCGTCCGGGGGAACGAAGGCAGACCCGATCGGTCACTGGGCACGCTAGGTAGAACCGGGCGGCGGCCGTGCGAGGCCGCGGCCTGCGAGTGCCGTGTCTCACCCGTCCGGCCCCGGGCGGCGACGGATTTGTCACACGGTCAGCTCATCCGCCTGGGATGGGGAGCTGGTGGGCCGGGCGGAGAGGTGAGGGGCCGCCCGGCCCGGCCGCGGGGGGACCGGCGTCAGAGCTTGGTCCATGCCTCCGTGAGCGTCGCGCGGAGGATCTGCTCGATCTCGTCGAAGGTGCCCTGGTCCGAGATCAGCGGCGGCGCCAGCTGGACCACCGGGTCGCCGCGGTCGTCGGCCCGGCAGTAGAGGCCGTTCTCGAAGAGCTTCTTCGAGACGAACCCGTAGAGGATCCGCTCGGTCTCCTCCGCGTCGAAGGTCTCCTTGGTGTTCTTGTCCTTGACCAACTCGATCCCGTAGAAGAACCCGTTGCCGCGCACGTCGCCCACGATCGGCAGGTCGTGCAGCCTGCGCAGTGTGCCGAGGAACGCCGCCTCGTGGTCCAGCACGTGCTGGTTGAGCTTCTCCGACTCGAAGATGTCCAGGTTGGCCATCGCCACCGCCGCGGAGACCGGGTGGCCGCCGAAGGTGTAGCCGTGCAGGAAGACGTTGTCGCCCCGGTAGAACGGCTCGGCGATCCGGTCCGAGACGATGCAGGCTCCTATCGGGGAGTAGCCCGAGGTCATCCCCTTGGCGCAGGTGATCATGTCCGGCTGGTAGCCGAACTTCTCGCAGCCGAACATGGTGCCCAGGCGGCCGAAGGCGCAGATGACCTCGTCGGACACGAGCAGCACGTCGTAGGTGTCGCAGATCTCGCGGACCCGTCGGAAGTACCCGGGCGGCGGCGGGAAGCAGCCGCCCGCGTTCTGCACCGGCTCCAGGAAGACCGCGGCGACCGTGTCGGGGCCCTCGAAGAGGATCTGCTGCTCGATCTGGTCGGCGGCCCAGCGGCCGAACGCCTCCGGGTCGTCGCCGTGGACGGGGGCGCGGTAGATGTTGGTGTTGGACACCTTGTGCGCGCCCGGCACCAGCGGCTCGAACGGCGCCTTCAGGGCGGGCAGCCCGGTGATCGAGAGGGCGCCCTGCGGGGTGCCGTGGTAGGCGGTGGCGCGGGAGATCACCTTGTACTTGGTGGGCTTCCCGGTCAGCTTGAAGTACTGCTTGGCCAGCTTCCAGGCGGTCTCCACCGCCTCCCCGCCGCCGGTGGTGAAGAAGACCTTGTTCAGGTCGCCCGGGGCGTGGTGCGCCAGCCGCTCGGCCAGCTCGACCGCCTTCGGGTGGGCGTAGGACCAGACGGGGAAGAACGCCAGCTCCCGCGCCTGCCGGGCCGCGGTCTCGGCCAGCTCGGCGCGGCCGTGGCCCGCCTGGACCACGAACAGGCCCGCGAGGCCGTCCAGGTACCGCTTTCCGGTGTCGTCGTAGATGTGGACGCCCTCGCCCCGCACGATCGTCGGCACGGGAGCGTTCTCGTACGACGACATGCGGGTGAAGTGCATCCAGAGATGGTCGTAGGCGGACCTGCTCCGATCGTTGCTGCTGGGATCCTGGCTGTTCACGGTTATCGCGTTCCCCACATGTATGTCTGCTTCTTGAGCTTGAGGTAGACGAAACTCTCGGTGGAGCGCACTCCGGGGACGGCGCGTATCCGGCGGTTGATCACTTCGAGCATGTGGTCGTCGTCCTCGCAGACGATCTCCACGATCAGGTCGAAGGAGCCCGCGGTCATCACCACGTACTCGGCCTCGTCCATGGCGCCGACCGCCTCGGCCACCGCCTCCACGTCGCCCTCGACGTGGACGCCGACCATGGCCTGACGGCGGAACCCCACGGTGAGCGGGTCGGTCACCGCCACGATCTGCATCACGCCTTGGTCCAGCAGCTTCTGCACCCGCTGCCGCACGGCCGCCTCGGAGAGGCCCACCGCCTTGCCGATCGCGGCGTACGGGCGCCTGCCGTCCTCCTGGAGCTGCTCGATGATCGCGAGGGAGACGGAGTCCAGGTGCGGGGCGCCGTTGCTCGGGTCTGCGTTTCGACTGGCCACGCCGCCACTCTGCACGACCGATCGGTTGTCCGGCAAGAGCGAATCGATGAAATCCGTCGTCCGTCAGCCATTCGGCTGCGGATTTCGCAGGAAACACCGGGGTGGGGGTGTCGTAAACGCCGGTGCCCGGACTAGGGTGGGCGTCTCAAGTAACGAGACGTTCCGCACGGCGCCCGTGGGGGACGCCCGTACAGGACACCCGCACTGATCAGGAGGCCGGCAGTGAGCACCGAACTGCGTCGTCTGCGCAACTACATCGACGGTGAGTTCCGGGACGCCGCCGACGGACGCACCACCGAGGTGGTCGACCCGACGACGGGCGAGGTCTACGCCACCGCCCCGCTGTCCGCGCAGGCCGATGTCGACGCGGCCATGGCGGCCGCCGCGGCGGCCTTCCCGGCATGGCGCGACACCACGCCCGCCGAGCGGCAGAGGGCCCTCCTGAAGATCGCCGACGCCGTCGAGGAGCGCGCCGAGGAACTCATCGCGGCCGAGGTGAGGAACACCGGCAAGCCGGTCGGGCTCACCCGCACCGAGGAGATCCCGCCGATGGTCGACCAGATCCGCTTCTTCGCGGGTGCGGCCCGGATGCTCGAGGGCCGCTCGGCGGGCGAGTACATGGAGGGACTGACCTCCATCGTCCGCCGCGAGCCGGTCGGCGTCTGCGCGCAGGTCGCGCCCTGGAACTACCCGATGATGATGGCCGTCTGGAAGTTCGCCCCGGCCATCGCCGCGGGCAACACCGTGGTCCTCAAGCCGTCCGACACCACGCCGGAGTCCACCACGCTGCTCGCCGAGATCCTCGGCGGGATCCTGCCCAAGGGCGTCTTCAACGTCGTCTGCGGCGACCGCGAGACCGGCCGGACGATGGTCGAGCACCCCACCCCCGCCATGGCCTCCATCACCGGCTCGGTCCGCGCCGGCATGCAGGTCGCCGGCTCCGCGGCCAAGGACCTCAAGCGGGTCCACCTCGAACTCGGCGGCAAGGCGCCGGTCGTGGTCTTCGAGGACGTCGACATCGACAAGGCGGTCTCCGCCATCGCCGAGGCCGGCTACTTCAACGCCGGCCAGGACTGCACCGCCGCCACCCGGGTGCTGGTCCACGAGTCGGTGCACGACGAGTTCGTCGCCGCCCTCGCCAAGACCGCGGCCGCCACGAGGACCGGGCAGCCCGATGACGAGGACGTGCTCTACGGTCCGCTGAACAACGCCCACCAGCTCGCCCAGGTCTCCGGCTTCGTCGACCGCCTCCCGGCCCACGCCAAGGTCGAGGCCGGCGGTCACCGGGTGGGCGACAAGGGCTACTTCTACGCCCCGACCGTGGTCTCCGGCCTGAAGCAGGACGACGAGATCATCCAGCAGGAGGTCTTCGGCCCGGTCATCACCGTCCAGTCCTTCGCCGACGAGGCGCAGGCCCTGGAGTACGCCAACGGCGTCGACTACGCGCTGGCCTCCTCGGTGTGGACCCGCGACCACGCGCGGGCCATGCGGATGTCGAAGGCGCTGGACTTCGGCTGCGTCTGGATCAACACCCACATCCCGCTGGTCGCCGAGATGCCGCACGGCGGGTTCAAGAAGTCCGGCTACGGCAAGGACCTCTCCGGCTACGGCTTCGAGGACTACACCCGCGTCAAGCACGTGATGACGTCGCTGGAGGGCTGACGGCGGCGGACGCGGCAGCACGACGACGGGGCCCCGGGCGGTGGTTGGACCGCCCGGGGCCCCGTCCGTGTGTCCGGGGCCGGTGCCGCGGGCCGGTGCCGAGGGCCGCCGCGGAGCACCCGGGGCACGTATTTGAACATGTTCAAGAATGGTGTACGCTGCTCCGTGTGAGCGACAGAGCCGCCCTGCTGAAGGGCATTCGCGCGTGGTTGCTGTTCTTCGTGGTGTGTCTCGTGCTGAGCGGGATCACCGCCTTTCCCCTGGTGCACGAGCTGCGCTGGGCGCAGGAGGCCCTGTCCGTGCTCCCGGCGCCGGACGGGCTGGTGGAGTGGATCGCCCGGGTCCGCCGCGGACTGGACGAGGCGGACGCCTCGTACCCGTTCCTGCTGTACGGGACGGACTGGCTGGCCTTCGCCCACCTGGTGATCGCGGTGGCCTTCTGGGGGCCCTACCGGGACCCGGTGCGCAACATCTGGGTGATCGAGTTCGGCATGATCGCCTGCGCGGGGGTCATTCCGCTGGCGCTGATCTGCGGGCCGATCCGGGGCATCCCGGTCTTCTGGATGCTGATCGACATGTCCTTCGGGGTGTTCGGGGTGATCCCGCTGGCGATCCTGCGCCGCCGGATCAAGCGGCTGGAGGCCCTGACCGCGGCCGCCGGTCCGGCCGGCCGGGACGGTGCGGGCCGCCCGGAGGGTGCGGGCCGCCCGGACGGCGCGGACGGCCCGGACGGCACGGTCAGGCCGGTCCCGGTCAGCGGTTGAAGGCCGGGAAGGCGAAGCGCTGCGCGATGGCGAGGCCGTCACCCCGCGCGTCGGTGGAGTTGACCGAGTAGACCACCGTGCGGGACAGGTTCCGGGTGGCCGCCACCACCGTGTGGTAGCCGGGGCGGGAACCGGTCTTGCCCCAGACCTCCAGCCCGTTGATCGCGAAGCGCTCCAGGCCCAGGCCGATGGTCGCGGCCCCGCCGTTCTCGTCGTCCACATCCGGGACCTGGAACATCTGGTCGAGGTACGGCTGCGGGACCACCTCGCCGCGGAAGAGCGAGACCATCAGGGTCTCCAGGTCGGCGGTGGAGGAGATCAGGTCGCCGGCCGCGAAACGGTCCGTCATGTTCCACTCGGTGACGTCCGTGAGCCGGCCGTCGATCCGCTCGTACCCGCGGTTGTGCGGCCCCTGGATCCGGGGGTCGCCGTTCACCGGGAAGTAGCTGTCCCGCATGCCGAGCGGGCGGAAGATCCGGACCTCGGCCTGGTGGGCGAAGGTATCCCCGGTGACCTCCTCGACCAGCAGGCCGAGGACGACGTAGTGGATGTTGGCGTACCGCTGCACCTCGCCGGGCGTGGTGCCCGGCCCCGCGGCGATCGACCCGGCGACCACCTCCTGCGGCGTCAGCGTGTCGAAGCGGTGCTCCCACATGTCCTCGGTGGTGTCGCCGAAGGACGCGCCCGGCCGCAGGCCGCTGGTGTGGTTCAGCAGCTGGCGCACCGTCATCGGAGCGAATTCCGCCGGGAAGAGCCCCGGCAGGTAGCGCTGCACGGGCCGGTCCAGGCCGATCCGGCCCTCGGCGGCGAGCTGGAGCACCATCGAGGCGGTGACGACCTTGGAGGTGGAGCCGGCGCGGAAGCGGGCGTGCCGCACGGCGGGGGCGCCGGTCGACAGGTCACGGACGCCGGCCGTCCCCAGCCACGCGCCGTTGCCGCCGACGCGGACCTGGGCGGCGGTGGCCTCGTCGTCCGGGAGCCCGGAGATCGCGTCGCACAGGGACGCGGCGTCGGGGCCGGGCGCGAGCGTCACGCAGGACAGGGCCGGCCGCGGGGCGGCTGCCGCGACGCCGGCCGGTGCGAGGAGGGCGCCGATCCCCAGGGTCAGGGCGGCGGCGACGGCGGTGGCACGGGCGGTGGGGACGGTGCGGGCGGTACCGGGCATGCGGGTCTCCTCGGGACGACGGGTGCTTGCAACACGGGTCATCCTGCTGGCGGCGACCGCCGGGACGGATCATCGCCGAGAAGGGCACGGACCCGGTAACACCCCCCAGCACGAGGTGAGTTGTGGCCCGGGGAGAGGGTGGGGACGCCCCTTAGGGGGCGCCCTCCGGCACCGGCCGCGGGACGTCCCGCACGGCGTCCCGCACCGCGTCCCGCACGGCGGCCAGGACGTCGATCCGGTTGGTGGTGACCGAGTCCACGCCCGCCGCGGCCAGCCGGCGCATGGACCGGCGGGTGTCCGCGGTCCACGCCGAGACCAGGTAGCCCTCGGCGTGCAGCCGCCGCACCAGTTCCCCGGTGACGAGGCCGAAGCGGTAGTTGAGCCACCGGGGCCGGACCGCCGCCAGCAGGCCGGCGCGCGGCGGCACGGAAGTGGTCCAGGTCAGCGCGAGTTCGGCCGACGGGGCGGCGGCCCGCAGCGCCAGCAGGGTGGACGCCGACCCCGACCAGTACACACGGTCCTCCGCCCCGGTCTCCCGCACCGTCCCCAGGACGCGCCGCAGCGCCCCCGGTGTGCCGACCGCGCCGGGCAGGTCGAGCAGCACCCGGTGCCCCGCGGTGACCTCCAGGGCCCGCGCCAGCAGGGGCACGCCGCCGCCGGTGAGGTCCCGCAGCCCGGCGGCGGTGAGCGAGGACACCGGACGGTCGTGGCCCCACAGCCGCTCCAGGGTGTGGTCGTGCAGCAGCACCGGCACCCCGTCGCGGGTGAGGCGGACGTCCACCTCCACCGCGTCCGCGCCGCGTTCCAGTGCCGAGCGCAGCGAGGGCAGCGTGTTCTCGCGGTGGCGGTACGGGTCGCCGCGGTGGGCGACCGCGGTCAGGGGGCGAGCCACGCGGCGGTGTACGCGTCGATCTCGGCCGCGATCCGGGCCTTGCCGGCCGGGTCGAGGAAGGAGGCCTCCACGGCGTTCTTCGCCAGCTCGGCGAGACCGCGCTCGTCCAGGTCCAGCAGACGGGCGGCGACCGCGTACTCGTTGTTCAGGTCGGTGCCGAACATCGGCGGATCGTCGGAGTTGACCGTCACCAGCACCCCGGCCTTCACGAACTCCTTGATCGGGTGCTCGTCCAGGGTGCGCACCGCGCGGGTGGCGATGTTGGAGGTCGGGCACACCTCCAGGGCGATCCGGTGCTCGGCGAGGTGCTCGAGCAGGCGCGGATCGCGGGCCGAGCTGGTGCCGTGACCGATCCGCTCGGCGCCCAGCTCGCGCAGCGCGTCCCACACCGTCTCCGGGCCGGTGGTCTCGCCGGCGTGCGGGACGGAGCGCAGCCCGGCCGCGCGGGCGCGGTCGAAGTACGGCTTGAACTGCGGCCGGGGGACGCCTATCTCCGGGCCTCCGAGACCGAAGGAGATCAGGCCCTCGGGGCGGACCGCGTCGTCGGTGGCCAGCCGGACGGTCTCCTCGGCGGACTCCAGACCGGCCTCGCCGGGAATGTCGAAGCACCAGCGCAGGACCGTGCCGAAGTCGCTCTCGGCGGACCTCCGGGCGTCCTCTATGGCCTCCATGAACGCCTTCTCGTCCATGCCGCGCCGGACCGAGGAGTACGGGGTGACGGTCAGCTCGGCGTAGCGCACCTGCTGGCGGGCCATGTCGCGGGCGACCTCGTAGGTCAGCAGCCGGACGTCCTCAGGGGTGCGGACCAGGTCGACCACCGACAGGTACACCTGGATGAAGTGGGCGAAGTCCGTGAAGGTGAAGTAGTCGGCCAGCGCCTCCGGATCGGTGGGGACGCGCGAGTCCGGGTGGCGGGCGGCCAGTTCCGCGACGATCCGCGGGGAGGCCGAGCCGACGTGGTGGACGTGCAGTTCGGCCTTGGGAAGACCCGCGACGAAGGCGTGCAGGTCGCGGGGGACGCCGGCGTCGAGGGTGTGTCCGGCTGCGGGCTGGTCGGTCATGGAGGTCCTCCCTGGGTCCGCATCATCGTAGGGCCGACCGCCACGCGCACCGCCGTGGGCCATAGGATGGCGCGTCCGCGTACGGATGGCGTGCGCGGCGCAGCAGGAGGGGACAGCCACCGCATGGCCGACAACACCGCCGACAACCCGTACGCCGGGGGCACGCCCGACCCGTGGGCGAAGCCCGCGGAGAGCGCGCCGCAGCAGCCGGGGGCGGTGCCGCCGCCTCCCGCGTCCGCGCCCAGCCCGTTCGGCCCGCCGCCGCAGGCCCCGCAGGGCTTCGGCCCCGTGGTGCCGCCGCAGGTCACCCCGCAGTGGGCCGGCATGCCGCCGCAGCCGTCCAACGGCATGGGCGTCACCTCGATGGTGCTCGGCATCGTCGGCGTGGTCTTCCTGTGCTTCTGGCCGCTGGCGATCCTGCTGGGCGTGCTCGCCATCATCTTCGGCGCCGTCGGCATCCAGAAGGCGAAGCGCGGCGAGGCCACCAACCGGGGGATGGCCATGGCCGGCCTGATCTGCGGCATCTGCGCCATCGTGCTGCCGATCGTGCTGGTCGTCATCATCGGGGCCTCGCTCGGCCCCATGGCCGCGCTGTAGGACCGGCCGCCGCCTCCGGCACGGCCGGCTTCCGCATCGCCCACGAGGACTCCCCGCGCGCCGGGCGCACGGCACAGCCGCCCGCACCCGGCGCCGCGGGACCCGGCCGGCCTCAGCGGGCCAGCCGGTCCCGGGCCTCCATCAGGGCGAAGCCCAGCAGGTTGAGCCCACGCCACCGCCCGGGGTCCGGGGCGCGCTCGTCCGTGGCGGCCAGGCCTATGCCCCAGATCCGGTCGAGCGGGCTGGCCTCCACCAGGACGCGGTCGCCGGTGCCCCGCAGGAAGGCCCACAGGTCCTCGTGGGCGGCGAACTTGTGCACGCTGCCCTCGACGACGATGCCGAAGCGCTCGCGCTCCCACACCGCCTCGTCGAAACCGCGGACCAGCCGCCCCGCGTTCTTGGCCTGCGCCGGGCTGCCGGCCTCGAGTATCCGGCGTTCGGCCTCGGCGTCGCCGAAGAGGCGGGCCTTGCCGGCCATCATCCAGTGCTCCGCCGTCGCGTAGACCTCGCCGTCGACCGTGAACGGGGCCGGCCACCACTGGCTGAGGCAGCCCGCGCCGGCACTGCCGTCCTTCTGCGGGCGGTGACCCCAGAAGTACAGGAACTTGGCCCGGGCGCCGGAGCGCAGCAGGCCGGTCAGGTCCTCGACGGACCGCACCTGAGACGTTCGCATGCCCCTCACCATCGCACGAGCCACTGACACCGAGCCCTTGATTTTCATGTCCCACAGACGCCTCGTCGACAGATTCCGTCGATTAACCAAAAGGCAACAACGGAATCCCTTGTTGAGGTGCCATCGCTCTGTCAGGATCGGCACCCAGTCCCGGCCATGCCGGTAACCAGGCACCACGCCGCAACGTCCCCGACCGCCGCTCCGTACGGCCGGACGGACGTTCCAGGGCCGCCGCACCGGTGGCGGACCGCCTCCTGTCGGCATCTCCCGAAAGGGCCCACCCGAAAGGGCGCCACGCGCATGGAGCAGTACGAGCCCGACCGACCCTCCCCGGCTCCCTCCCAGGCCCGTCCCTCCCCGGCCCGGAGGGCCGCTCTCACCCGCCGCTCGCTGCTGCGCGCCTCGGCGGGCGGCGTGCTCGCGGCCGGGGGCGTCGGCGCGCTGAGCGCGTGCGGCATCCCGCCGGCCGGCAACGCCGGGGGCGCGGTCGCCGCCGACGACCACTCGGCGAAGGAGAAGACGGTCAGCTTCTCCAACTGGACCGAGTACATGGACGTCGACGAGGGCGAGACACGGCACCCCACCCTGGAGGAGTTCACCCGGCAGACCGGTGTCCGCGTGAAGTACAGCGAGGACATCAACGACAACAACGAGTTCTTCGCCAAGATCAAGCCGCAGCTGGCCGCCGGACAGGACACCGGCCGTGACCTGATCTGCGTCACCGACTGGCTGGCCGCCCGCATGATCCGCCTCGGCTGGGCGCAGAAGCTGGACCCCGCCAACCTGCCGACCGCGTACGCCAACCTCTCCGCCCAGTTCCGCTCGCCGGACTGGGATCCGGGCCGCGCCTACTCGTACCCGTGGACCGGCATCTCCACCGTCATCGCGTACAACAGGAAGGCCCTCGACGGCGTCGAGGTGAGGTCCGTGTCCGACCTGCTGGACAACCCGAAGCTCAAGGGCCGGGTCGGCATGCTGACCGAGATGCGCGACACCATGGGCATGACCCTGCTCGACATGGGCAAGGACCCCGGCGACTTCACCGACGACGACTACGACGCGGCGACCGCCCGCCTCCAGAAGGCCGTCGACAAGGGCCAGATCCGCCGCTTCACCGGCAACGACTACACCGCCGACCTCACCAGCGGCGACTTCGCCGCCTGCCTCGCCTGGGCCGGGGACGTCGTCCAGCTCAAGGCCGACAGCCCCGAGATCGACTTCGTCGTCCCGGACAGCGGCTACCTGACGTCCACGGACAACCTGCTCGTCCCGGCCGGCGCACGGCACAAGACCAACGCCGAGCGGCTGATCGACCACTACTACCAGCCGGCGATGGCGGCGCGGCTCGCCGCGTACATCAACTACGTCTGCCCGGTCGACGGCGTCAAGGAGGCGCTGGCCGAGATCGACCCGGACGCCGCCGAGAACCCGCTGATCCTCCCCGACCGGGCCATGGCCGAGAAGTCCCGGGCCTTCCGCTCCCTGAGCGACAAGGAAGAGACGGCCTACGAAGCCAAGTTCGCCAAGCTGACAGGGGCGTGAGTGACGTGACAGAGACCACCGGGAGCACCGCCTCCGCCTCCGGCGACGGCGGGGACGTCCGCCTCCGCGGCATCGGCAAGACGTACGGGGACTTCACCGCCGTCCACCCGCTCGACCTGACCGTCCCCGAGGGCTCCTTCTTCGCCCTGCTCGGCGCCTCCGGCTGCGGCAAGACCACCACCCTCCGGATGATCGCCGGCCTGGAGGAGCCCAGCACCGGCTCCGTCCACCTCGGCGAACAGGACGTCACCCGGCTGCCCCCCTACAAGCGGCCGGTGAACACCGTGTTCCAGTCCTACGCGCTCTTCCCCCACCTCGACGTCTTCGAGAACGTCGCCTTCGGCCTGCGCCGCCGCGGCGTCAGGTCGGTGAAGAACCAGGTCCGCGACATGCTCGACCTGGTCCAGCTCGGCGAGCACGCACGCCGGAAGCCGCACCAGCTCTCCGGCGGCCAGCAGCAGCGGGTCGCGGTGGCCCGCGCGCTGATCAACCACCCCAAGGTGCTTCTGCTCGACGAACCGCTCGGCGCCCTCGACCTCAAGCTGCGCCGGCGGATGCAGCTCGAACTCAAGCGGATCCAGACCGAGGTCGGCATCACCTTCATCCACGTCACGCACGACCAGGAGGAGGCCATGACCATGGCCGACACGGTCGCCGTGATGAACGCCGGCCGCGTCGAACAGCTCGGCGCACCCGCCGACCTCTACGAGAACCCGGCCACCACCTTCGTCGCCAACTTCCTGGGCACCTCCAACCTGATCGAGGCCGAGGTCGCCTCCACGGCCGGCGGCGAGATCCTGGTCGACACCCGCGGCGGCAGGCTGGGCGTCCCCGCCGGACGGTGCTCCGCCCCCAGCGGGACGGGCGCCAGGCTGCTGGTCGGCGTGCGGCCGGAGAAGACGGTGCTGGCCCTGGCGGACGAGGCCGGGCGAATACCCGACGGCCGCAACCGGGTCACCGGGGTGATCGCCGAGGCGAGCTTCCTCGGTGTCTCCACCCAGTACCTGGTCGACGGCCCCGCCGGACGGGGTCTCGCGGTGTACGCGCAGAACGTCGACCGCGATCCCCGTCTGGTGCCCGGCGCGGAGGTGGTCGTGCACTGGGACCGCGCCCACACCTTCGCCCTGGACGCCGCGCAGGACATCGAGGCCGGGGTCGAGCGGGTCGAGCCGGCCACCGCCGGGAAGGACGGGAGAGCCGAGCGGGCCGAGAGGGCCGAGCGGGCCGAGAGGGCCGAGAGGGAAGAGAAGGCCGGGAAGGACGGGCAGACCGAGAGGGCCGAGCAGGCCGGGAAGGCCGAGGACGCCTGGACCGCGGACGGCGCCGCGAAGGAGGCGGCCGGATGAGCTCCGCCACCCTCACCGGGACGCCCCCGCCACCCCCGCCGGCCACCCCCGCCGCCGCACGGCGGACGACGCCCCGGCGCCGACGGGGCCGGCTCACGCCCTACCTGCTGCTCCTGCCCGGCCTGCTCTGGCTGCTGGTGTTCTTCGCGCTGCCGGTGATCTACCAGGCGTCGACTTCCGTCCAGACCGGATCGCTGGAAGCCGGGTACGAGGTGACCTGGCGGTTCGCCACCTACACGGAAGCGCTCGCCGACTACTGGCCCCACTTCCTGCGCTCCGTCGTCTACGCGGGCACCGCCACCGTGCTCTGCCTCCTGCTCGGCTACCCGCTGGCCTACCTGATCGCCTTCCGGGCCGGGCGCTGGCGGAACCTGATCATGATCCTGGTGATCGCGCCGTTCTTCACCAGCTTCCTGATCCGCACCCTGGCCTGGAAGACGATCCTGGCCGACGGGGGCGTCGTGGTCGAGACGCTGAACACCCTGCACGTCCTCGACGTGACCGCCGGACTCGGCCTCACCGACGGGGAGCGCCTGCTCGCCACGCCGCTGGCCGTGGTCTGCGGCCTGACCTACAACTTCCTGCCGTTCATGATCCTCCCGCTCTACACCTCGCTGGAGCGGATCGACCCCCGGCTGCACGAGGCGGCCGCCGACCTCTACGCCCGCCCCGCCACCGTCTTCCGCAGGGTCACCCTGCCGCTGTCGATGCCCGGCGTGGTCGCCGGAACACTGCTCACCTTCATCCCGGCGGGCGGCGACTACGTCAACGCCGACCTGCTGGGCTCCACCGACACCCGCATGATCGGCAACGTCATCCAGGTCCAGTTCCTGCGCGTCCTGGACTACCCGACCGCCGCGGCGCTCTCCTTCATCCTGATGGCCGTGATCCTGGTGGTCGTCAGCGTCCACATCCGCCGCTCCGGGACGGAGGACCTCGTCTGATGGCCCCGCTCACCTGGTTCCGGCGCCACCTGGTCGTGATCTTCGGCCTGTTGACGCTCGGCTACCTGCTCCTGCCCAACGTCGTCGTCACGGTCTTCTCCTTCAACGACCCCGCGGGCCGCTTCAACTACGCCTGGAACGAGTTCTCCACCGACGCCTGGAGCCGGCCGTGCGGCGTCGACGGGCTCTGCGCGTCACTGGCGCTCAGCCTCCAGCTCGCCCTCTGGTCGACCCTCGCCGCCACCGTCCTCGGCACCATGACCGCCTTCGCCCTGGCCCGGTACCGGTTCCGGGCGCGCGGCGCGGTCAACTCGCTGATCTTCCTCCCGATGGCGATGCCCGAGGTCGTGATGGCCGCCTCGCTGCTCACCCTGTTCCTCAACATGGGCGCGCGGCTGGGCTTCTGGACGGTGCTGATCGCCCACATCATGTTCTGCCTCAGCTTCGTCGTCACCGCCGTCAAGGCGCGCGTGATGTCGATGGACCCGCGCCTGGAGCAGGCCGCGCAGGACCTCTACGCCGGACCGGCGCAGACCTTCCTCCGCGTCACCCTGCCCATCGCCTGGCCCGGTATCGCGGCCGGCGCGCTCCTCGCCTTCGCGCTCTCCTTCGACGACTTCATCATCACCAACTTCACCGCGGGTTCCACGGTCACCTTCCCCATGTACGTCTGGGGATCGGCGCAGCGCGGGACCCCGGTGCAGATCAACGTCGTCGGCACGGCCATGTTCCTGGTCGCCGTGCTGGTCGTCGTGGTCTCCATGGCCGTGGGCAACGGCCGAAAACGCATGAAAGCGTAAACACAACACATCCTGTGGGGAGTTGAGATTCATGGCCCCTGGAGCCATGAACCGTTGGACCAAGTCTCTCGCCGAGGCCCGGCCGGTCGCCTACTGGCTGGAGGACCCGGGGAGGCCCCGCCCCGAGCCCGCCCTCACCGCCGCCACCACCTGCGACCTGCTGGTGGTCGGCGGTGGATACAGCGGACTGTGGACCGCGCTGCTCGCCAAGGAGCGCGACCCCGGCCGCGACGTGCTGCTGCTGGAGGGCAAGGAGGTCGGCTGGGCCGCCTCGGGACGCAACGGCGGGTTCTGCGCCGCCTCCCTCACCCACGGCCTCGCCAACGGGCTCTCCCGGTGGCCGGGCGAGATCCGCCGGCTCGAGGAACTGGGCGCGCGCAACCTCGACGCCATCGAGGACACCGTCGCCCGGTACGGCCTGGACTGCGAGTTCGAGCGCACCGGGGAGATCGACCTCGCCACCGAACCGCACCAGGTCGGCGAACTGCGCGCACTGCACGGCCTGATGGAGGACCACGGACTCGCCGACGGCATCGAGCTCCTCGACGCAGAGGGCGTGCGCGCCCACGTGAACTCCCCGACCTTCCTCGCCGGCCTGTACGACCGGCGAGGCGTCGCCCTGGTCCACCCCGCCAAGCTGGCCTGGGAGCTGAAGAGGGCCTGCCGGGAACTGGGCGTACGGATCCACGAGCACAGCCCGGCGCTCTCCCTGCGGCAGCAGGGCGGCGGCGTCACCGTGACCACGCCCTACGGCTCGGTGCGGGCCGGGAAGGTGGCCCTGGCCACCAACGTCTTCCCCAGCCTGCTGCGCCGGGTACGGCCGTACACCGTGCCGGTCTACGACTACGCCCTGCTCACCGAGCCCCTGAGCGAGGAGCGTTCGGCCTCGCTCGGGTGGCGGGGCCGCCAGGGACTGGCCGACCTCGCCAACCAGTTCCACTACTTCCGGCTCACCGCCGACAACCGGATCCTGTGGGGCGGCTACGACGCCGTCTACCGTTACGGCGGGCGGGTGCGCGCCGAGTACGACAACCGCCCCGAGACCTTCGCCGCGCTCGCGGGGCAGTTCTTCACCTGCTTCCCGCAGCTGGAAGGGCTGCGTTTCACCCACGCCTGGGGCGGCGCCATCGACACCTGCTCGCGGTTCGCGCCGTTCTTCGGCACGGCGCACCGGGGGCGGGTCGGCTACTCCGTCGGCTACACGGGGCTGGGCGTGGGCGCCACCCGGTTCGGCGCGCAGGTGGTGCTGGACCTGCTGGACGGGGAGGTCACCGAGCGGACGTCGCTGGAGATGGTGCGGTCCAAGCCGCTGCCGTTCCCGCCCGAGCCGTTCGCCTGGACCGGGATCGCGCTCACCCGGTGGTCGCTGGCCCGGGCCGACGTCAACGGCGGCAGACGCAACGTCTGGCTGCGGGCGCTGGACCGGGTGGGGCTCGGGTTCGACAGCTGACCGCGCCGCCCCGCGGAACCGCCCGCCGGACAGCGGCCCTCCGCGCGCTCACCCTCACTCGAAGGGGTGAGTGCGCGGAAGTCGCGTAATGACCGGCGCGGAACCTCCTCTCTCCCTCAGGACAGTGCCGTCCGGCCGGTCGGCGGCACACCGGGAGCGAGGAGGTTCCGCGGATGAACGGGACGGCTGCGGTGAGGCGGGCGGTCGAGTGGCTGGCGTCGGTCGCGCCCGATCCGGTGGCCTGCCGGCGGGAATGGGAACAGCGCGCCGACGGCGTGGTCCTGCTGCCGGCCGGGAAGGGCTGGGACGTGCTGATACTGCCGGGCGGACTGGGGCACGCCACCCTGGCGGTGCTGCTGCGGTGCCTCGACCGGCCGGGCCCGGTGCTGGCCGGGTTCGAGGAGGGGCGGGTGGGGTTCCTGGTCCCGCCCGGGACCGCCGGGCGGTGGCTCGGCACGGGGGTGCGGGCGGTGGGGCGCGGTGCCTGGGTGGTCGTCCCGCGTCCTGGCCGGGAGCACGGGGGGAGAATGCGGTGGCTGGTCCCGCCCGACGGGACGGGGCTGCTGACGGATCCCGTGCTGCTGGAGATCGCCATGCACGAGGCGGTGGCGGGACTGACCGAGGGCTGACGACCGCGTCACGAGCCGGAGTGTTTGCCCGTGCGGAGGGCGGTGGGGGCCGTGAGGGCGGCGGCGCCGGCGGTGAGGCTGCCCACGACGTCCAGCGGCCAGTGGTACCCGTGCCGGACGAGCCCGACCCCCGTGGCCGCCACCAGCACCACGCCCGCCCCGACGGCGGCGAGCCGCGCCACCCGCCGCCGCAGCCAGGGCAGCACGAGCAGAACGGCCGCACCGTAGAAGACCACCGCCGTGGCGGTGTGCCCCGACGGGTAGAAGCCGGTGTCCGGAGCCATCGGCGGCGGACCCGGGCGGTCGATCAGTGCCTGGAGCGGGGCGACCACCAGCGGCACGGCCACCGCCGCCCCCGCGGCCGCCACGAGCGCCGCCCACCACCGCCGCAGTCCCGCCGCCCGCGCCCTGAGCGCCGCGTAGCCGGCGGCCGCCGCCAGCACCGGCAGGGCAACCTCGACGTTGCCCAGGTCGGCGAGGAAGGCCGAGACCCCGTCCCGTGCGAGCAGCGCCCGTCCCAGCCGCTCGTCGGCCCGGGCCAGCGGACCCTCCGCGGCGACCTGCCAGGTCACCACCGCGAACAGCAGGCCCAGCAGGCACAGCGCAGGGCGGAGGAACGGCGGGCGGGGTCGCGGGGGAGTGATCGGCACGCCTCCCAGGGTGCCGGACATGCCGAAGGGCCGGCACAAGGGGGGGTGTGTGCCGGCCCTTCGGAGGACCACCGGCAAGGGCGGTCCGGACCGGGCCGCCGTGCGCCCCGGGGGGTTTGGGGCGGACGGCCGTCCGGTCGGTGAGGAGAACCCCGGAGCGTCAGGTCTCCGGGTGTGCGCGATGCACGGCCGGACCGGAGGTGGGGAATCCTCGGCCCGTGGTACCCGCGGCGGACCGTGGGTACGAGGTGTCTCTCATCTGCGTCGAACCTACGGCAGACCCGGAGGGCGGGACAGGCGCCACGGCGACCCGCCATCCACCCCGCACACCTTCTTCACAGGCTCTCCCGGGGCGGAGGCACCCGCCCCGCACCCGGGGTCCCGGCGGGGTCCTGACGGCCGGGTGCGCGCTGCTCAGGCTGCGCCGAACGCCTGCTCGAGGACGTCGAGACCCTCGTTCAGCAGGTCGTCCCCGATCACCAGCGGCGGCAGGAAGCGCAGCACGTTGCCGTAGGTGCCGCAGGTGAGGACGAGCACGCCCTCCTGGTGGCAGGCCTTCGCCACGGCGGCAGCGAGCTGGGCGTCGGGCTCCTTGGTGACGCGGTCCTTGACCAGCTCGATGGCGATCATGCCGCCACGGCCGCGGACGTCGCCGATCGCGTCGAACTTCTCCGCCATCGCGTGGAGGCGGCCCTTCATGACCTCCTCGATGTGCCGGGCGCGGGCGTTGAGGTCCAGCTCCTTCATGGTCTCGATGGCGCCCAGCGCGGCGGCGCAGGCCACCGGGTTGCCGCCGTAGGTGCCGCCGAGGCCGCCGGCGTGCGCGGCGTCCATGATCTCGGCGCGGCCGGTGACCGCGGCCAGCGGCAGGCCGCCGGCGATGCCCTTGGCGGTGGTGATCAGGTCCGGGACGACGCCCTCGTCCTCGCAGGCGAACCACTGGCCGGTGCGGCAGAAGCCGGACTGGATCTCGTCCGCGACGAACACGATGCCGTGCTCGGTGGCGAACTCGCGGATCGCGGGCAGGAAGCCCTTGGCCGGCTCGATGAAGCCGCCCTCGCCGAGGACCGGCTCGATGATGATCGCGGCCACGTTCTCGGCGCCGACCTGCTTGACGATCTGGTCGACGGCCTGGGCGGCGGCCTCCGGACCGGCGTTGTCGGCGCCCGTCGGCCAGCGGTAGCCGTAGGCCACCGGCACCCGGTACACCTCGGGGGCGAACGGGCCGAAGCCGTGCTTGTACGGCATGTTCTTCGCCGTCAGCGCCATGGTGAGGTTGGTGCGGCCGTGGTAGCCGTGGTCGAAGACCACGACCGCCTGGCGCTTGGTGTACGCGCGGGCGATCTTGACCGCGTTCTCCACCGCCTCGGCGCCGGAGTTGAACAGGGCGGACTTCTTGGCGTGGTCGCCCGGGGTCAGCTCGGACAGCGCCTCGGCGACGGCGACGTAGCCCTCGTACGGGGTGACCATGAAGCAGGTGTGGGTGAAGTCGGCGAGCTGGGCGGAGGCCCGGCGGACCACGGCCTCCGCCGAGGCGCCGACCGTGGTGACGGCGATGCCGGAGCCGAAGTCGATGAACCGGTTGCCGTCGACGTCCTCGATGACGCCGCCGTCCGCGCGGGAGGCGAAGACCGGCAGGGTGGAGCCCACGCCCTGGGCCACCGCGGCGGCCCGGCGGGCCTGCAGCTCGATCGACTTCGGGCCGGGGACGGCGGTGACGACGCGGCGCTCCTGCGGCAGCGCGGATGCGGTCATGGGGGACTCCCTGAGGGTCGTGCGGACGGTCGGGGGTGTGTCGCCCGGCGGTCCCTGCCGCCGTGTCGCTGCCGGCCATGGGCCGCAGGACGGACGCTTCCCTCCTTGTTCGCAGGCTAGGGCCGGGGGAGCGGGGTGAGCATGCTCCACGGGGGAGCGTTCGGCGTGTCGCCTTGTCCGCGAAGGCGCAGTGCGGTGGAGGGCGGGCCGCTCAGGCGCCGCCGCGGGGCGCCCTGCCCCGGCCGGTGCCGCCGCCGTGCGCGGTCCCGCCCGGGTGCCGGTCCCCGCCGCCGTGCCCGGTCCGGCCGCCACCGCCACCTCCACCGCCGCCGCCATGGGCGTTGCCGTTGCCGTTGCCCGTGGCCTTGAGGGCGAGCCAGAGTTCCATCCGGACGTCCGGGTCGTCCAGCGAGCGGCCCAGGATCTCCTCCACCCGGCGCATCCGGTACCGCAGGGTGTGCCGGTGCACGCCGAGGTCGGCCGCGGCCGCGTCCCACTGGCCGTGCCGCGACAGCCAGGCGCGCAGTGAGGCGACCAGGTCGCCCCGGCCGGTGGCGTCGTGGTCGCGCAGCGCGCGGAGCTGGCCCTCGGCGAAGGCGCGCACCGCGTCGTCGGCGAGCAGCGGCAGCACCGAGCCGGCCGCCAGGTGTTCGTGCTCGACCAGCACCCGGCCCCGGCGGCGGGCCACCGCCAGCGCCTGCACCGCCTGTTTGTAGGCCGCGCCCACGCTGGTCGGCCCGGCCGGGGCCGAGACGCCGATGGCCGGGCCGACGCCCCGTTCGGCGGCGGCCTCGTGGGCGGCCGCCTGTTCGGCGCAGGCGGCCAGGGCCGCTCCACCGTCCGCGGCCAGCACCACCACGCGGTCCTGCTCGGCCTCCGGCACCACCAGGACCGGCTCGCCCGCCCAGGCGGCGGCCGCCTCCAGCGCGGTGGCCAGCTCCGCGCCCCGGCACTCGGCCACCACCACCCGGAACGGGGCGTCCAGCAGGCCGCCGTACAGGTCGCCGGCGACCGTCCGGGCGTGCTCCGCCTCCCCGGAGAGCAGCATGTGCAGCACGGCGGCGCCTATCCGCTGCTCCGCCTCGTGCAGCGAACCGGACCGCTCGGTGGTGAGGGTGAGCAGCGCGATCGCGGAGTGCACGGCGTAACGCTCGGCCGTGCCGAGAGGGGCCGCGGTGCCGACGGCCAGGGCGGAGCGGGGGAGGCGGCCGGTACCGAGGGTGTGCAGCTCGACCCGGTCCTCGCCGTGGGCGGCGGCACCGCGGCCGTCGGCCCGGTCGTCCTCCTCGGCCCTGCCGGCGATCACCGCGGTGGCGGGTGTCCGGCGGTCACGCAGCCGCTGCACGTCGGGGGTGAGGCGGGCGGCGCGGCGCTCCGCCCAGTCGGGGGCCGTCGCCACCACGGCGCCGGACGCGTCGTAGAGCGCCGCCCAGCCGTCGACCTGGGCGGCCAGGGCGGCCAGCAGACCCTCGGGGCCGTCACCGAGCGCCCGGCGGGTCAGTTCGCGCTGGGCGGCGAAGCCGGCGGTCACCGCGCGGTACTGCTCCGTGGCGATGGCCGCGGAGACCGCCTTGCTGATGGCCAGGAACGGCGTCGCGCGCGGCACCTCCAGCAGGGGCAGGCCGTGCGTGGCCGCGGCGTCCACGAGGGCCTGGGGCACCTTCTCGTAGTTCACGCCCACCCCGAAGCCGAGTCCGACGACGCCTGCGGCGGCGAGGCGGCGCACGTAGCGGTCGGCCTCCCCGGGGTCCTCGGCGTCCAGCTTCAGGGCGGTGGTGAGCAGGAGTTCACCGCCCTCCATGTAGGGGACGGGGTCCGGCAGCTCGCTCACGTGAGCCCACCGCACGGGCACGTCCAGGCGGGTGTCCTCCCCCGCGCCGAGGGTGAGGCGCAGCGCGGAGTGGTGCAGCAGCGAGGCGAGGGTGGGCGGCATCGGTGTTCCTGACGGTGACGTTTTTGGCCGGACCGGAGCGGGCCCCACGCCAATTCTGCCGCACCGTACCCCCGCGGGGTGGCCCGTCACCGCCCCGGGCCACGTCACCGCGCGCCATCGGTGCGGTCGGACGGCGGTCGCGCCGCCGCGCGCGCCGTGTCCGCGCGCGACCGGTCAGCGGGGCAGGCCGGGACCGGGTGTCCGGCGCCGGCCGAGGTAGGAGGCGACGATGCGACGCAGCTCGGCGCGCTCGGTGGCCGTGTCGAAGCCGGGGTCGTCGCTGATGAGGTGGCCGGCGTCGGTGATGGCCACGATCCAGCGTGCCGCGCGGTCGGGGTCGGTGTCGGGGGCGAAGGCGCCCGTGGCCTGCCCGTCGACCACCAGCGCGGCGACGGCCCTCCTGGCGCTCTCGTCCTTGGCGATCACGGTCGCTGCGAACTCCGGGTCGCGTCGGGCGAGCTGGATCATGGCCGCGGCCAGGCCCGGCGCGACCGGGTCGCCGAGGTCCGCGGTCAGGAGGCCGAGCACCTCGTCCAGCGCGCGTACGGGGTCGGTGCGGTCGATCCGTTCCAGACCGGCGGTGACCGTCGTGAGGTCGTCGGCGACGATCGCCAGGAACATGGTGCGCTTGTCGGCGAAGTAGTGGAACAGGGTGCCCGATCCCACGCCGGCCCGCTTGCAGATCGCGGCCGTGGTGGCGCCGTCGTAGCCGCGCTCGGCGAACACCTCGGCCGCCGCGGAGAGGATCGCGGCCCGGCGTACCGCGTGCTTCTCAGGATTGACCGTCCGCATCGGTGGTGCCTCTCTCCGCACCGGCTCGCGCCGCGTCGGCGGCCCGCTTCTTCCGGCGCTTGTACTCCTCGGCGGCGACGCCGCAGGCGATCAGGAACCCCACCACGTACTTGGCCCACGGGAACGACAGGTCCGGGAGCCGGCTCCCGATCCACTCGATGACCGGCTCGAGGTACCGCAGCGGGTTGATCCACCGCAGCCAGTGGGGCGCGGACCAGTCGGGCAGGTCGATCCACCGGTCCAGCCGGGGGAGCAGCGCGCCCAACAGCGCCCGCAGCAACGCACTCACGCCGAGGATCGCCAGAAGCGTACCGCCGGCGTTGAGGGCCACGTGCCGCGCGGCGTACAGGCCGGGCCGACGCTGCTGGAACGCGTACAGGCGTGCCGCGCGCGTCCCCGGGGGCGGTTCGAACGGGGTGAGCACCGGCTTGAGTGCTCCCTTCTCGACCAGGGCCACCCGCCACACGCGGCCCTTCCACCAGAACTGCACCCGGACCCGGGGCCCGCCCTCGCAGGTCAGGTCGATACGGCCCGCTTCGTCGGTGTGGCCTGCGGCGGCTTCCGCACCGTCGACGAGCAGGCGGGCGTGGTTGTGCTTGCCTTCGAGCCAGACCTTCACCCGGAGGTCGGAGCCGTCGTGGCGGAGGCGGTAGCGGGAGCCGGTCACCTCATTAATGTAGCGCGCACTCCATTATTGGGCCATGGTGGGGTGGGGCCATGGTGGGGTGGGGCCAAGGCGCGGAGGACGGTCAGCAGGGGCGGGGCGTGGGAAGAGCGGGCGGTCCTGCCGTACCGCCACGCTCGCCGAGAACCGGGCGAGCACCAGCCGCGCCAGGATCCGCGCGGCCTCCGCGCGGCCTCCGCGCGGCCTCCGCGTGCCCGTGGCGCGGCAGTTCGCAGACGTACCCCGGACGGGCCGCACCGGTCGCCCGGGCAGGGGGCCGGCCGTACCGTCGACCCCATGGAGAGCCCGTCTTCGCCTCTGACGACAAGGCCGCCGACCTGCGCGAACCGGCTTTCGGCCAGCGCCACCGGTGCGGGGGGCTGACGGTGTCGCCGAGTGTGCGAGGGCACGGGCCGGGCACCGGCGGGGCGGCCCCGGGAAGCGGCAGCAAGCTCGTCTCGCTCCTGGTGATCGCCTCGCTTCAGCTGATGGTCGTACTGGACATCACCATCGTCAACATCGCCCTGCCGCACATCCAGTCGGCACTCGACTTCACCACGGCGAACCTCTCCTGGGTGATCAACGCCTACACCCTCACCTTCGGTGGGCTGCTCCTGCTGGGCGGCCGATCGGGTGACATCCTCGGCCGACGGGTGATGTTCGCGTTCGGCGTGTCGCTCTTCACCCTCGCCTCGCTGCTGTGCGGCCTCGCGCAGGAGCCCTGGCAGCTTCTGGCCGCCCGCGCCCTGCAGGGCCTGGGCGGCGCCGTCGCCTCACCGACGGCGCTGGCACTCATCGCGACCATCTTCGACGAGGGACGGGAGCGCAACCGGGCGTTCGCCGTGTTCGCCGGGGTGTCCGCGGGGGGCGGCGCGATCGGACTGCTGGCGGGAGGCGTGCTCGTCGAATGGCTGACCTGGCGCTGGATCTTCTTCGTCAACGTCCCGATCGGCCTGCTCATCGTCCTCGCCACCACGCGCTACATCCGGGAGTCGGAGCGCCGGCCGGGACGGTTCGACGTGCTCGGGGCCGTCACCTCGACACTCGGCATGGTCGCGCTGGTGTACGGGTTCATCCGGGCCGGGGAGAAGAGCTGGTCCGACCCCCTCACCGTCACCGCCTTCGCCGTCGCGGTCGTACTCCTCGGGGCCTTCGTCCTTGTCGAGCGCACGTCACGGCAGCCGATCACGCCGCTGCGGCTGTTCCGCGACCGCAACCGGTCCGGCACCTTCGCGATCATGCTCTGTCTCGCGGCGGCGATGTTCGGCATGTTCTTCTTCCTCACCCTCTTCGTGCAGGACGTCATGGGCTTCAGCCCGCTCGAGGCGGGCCTGGCGTTCCTGCCGGTGAGCGCCGTCATCGCGGTCAGCGCCGCGTTGGCTTCCCAGCTGCTGCCGAGAACCGGGCCCAAGATCGTGATGGTGTCCGGGGCCGTCCTTGCCGCGGCCGGCCTGGCCTGGCTGTCCCGCCTCGAGGTCACCAGCAGCTACGCCGGCGGCGTCCTCGGACCGATGCTCGTGTTCGGCTTCGGCATGGGGTTCGAGTTCGTCTCCCTCACGCTGATGGCCGTCTCCAACGTGGCCGAGAAGGAGTCCGGCGCCGCGTCCGGGGTGCTCAACGTGACCCAACAGGTCGGAGGCTCCCTCGGCCTGTCCATCCTGGTGACCATCTTCAGCACCAGCAGTCGCCACAAGGCCGAGGACCTCGTCCGCACGTTCCTGGCCCGTGCCACGCCGGAAGAACGGCAACGGTTCCGGCAGACCGGCGCGTTGCCGCCCCAGCTGCGGGAACAGACACTGGCCGCCGGCATCACCTCGGCGTTCATCGCCGCCGCCCTGATG
Source organism: Streptomyces abyssomicinicus (assembly GCF_008974245.1). Taxonomy (GTDB): domain Bacteria; phylum Actinomycetota; class Actinomycetes; order Streptomycetales; family Streptomycetaceae; genus Streptomyces; species Streptomyces abyssomicinicus. Next base: position 131,812 of record NZ_BBZI01000015.1, read on the forward strand.
GCGGCGCTGGCAGCCCTGGTCGCCGTGCTCATGATCCAGACACGCGCCGCGGACCTGCAGAGGTTCCAGGGCGGGACGCCGTCCTCCTGAGGAGAAGGCGGCGCGGCCCCGGCCGTCAGGCGCGCAGGTCGGTCAGCAGGGGCGGCGCGTGCTCGCCCGCGGCGGTCGTCAGGGAGAGGACCGCGTGACCCGGCGGGACGCCGTGGGCCAGGTCGGACGCGGACCACCGTTCCCGCTCGACCTGCCGCACCGTCACCGCCCGCGCCGTCGGCGCGTGCCCCGTGATCACCCGCCGCAGCGCGTGCAGCGCCTTGCCCGCCGGAGTCTCGGCGACGATCTGCCGGTCGGTGACGTCCCGCGCCTCGGTCCACTCCTTGCCCCAGACCTCGGCGAAGTCCTGGCCGTCCCACGGGGTGAGCCCGGCCAGCGCCACCCTGCACCCCACCGACCCGAGCAGCGGCCCCCGCAGCGCCCGCGGCACGTCGTCCAGGGTGCGCAGCGTCAGCACCACGCCCGCGTTCACCGACCGCAGCCGCTGCACGGCCCGCACCGCCTCGGGAGTGACCACGCCCGCCGCCTCGTCGAGCACCAGGCAGGCGAAGAGCGACCGGTCCTGCCGTACCGCCACGCTCGCCGAGAACTGGGCGAGCACCAGCCGCGCCAGGATCCGCGCGGCCTCCACGTGCCCGTGGCGCGGCAGGTCGAGGCGGACCCGCACGGGGTGGTCGAGGGCGCGCAGGGAGAACGGCCGGGTCCGCCCCGTGGTGTCGAAGAAGCCGGAGAACGCCGGCCGGTCCAGCAGCGCGATCCGGTCGGCGAGCAGCGGCGCCGCGTCCCCGTGCCGACCCGCCTGCCGCTCCCGGGCGTCGAGCTCGCGCACCAGCGAACCGTGTGCCGGGTCCCGTGCCAGTGCCTGGCGCAACGCGGCCAGCGGCGCGGGATCGCCGTCGAGCAGCGCCCGCAGCTCCGGCACCGAGGGGAAGCGGCCGTGGACGGCGTGGAACGGACCGAGGAGCTGGGCCAGCACGGTGGCCGGCCGCCGCCCGCCCTCCGCGGGGGCCTGCGGGTCGGCGACGTCCCCGGCGAGCGCCTCGGCGAGCACCGCGGCCGCCTCGTCGGGGTCGGTGGTCCCGCCGTACAGGTCCAGGTCGTGCGGGGAGCCGGGGTCGCCGATCCGGATCACCACGTCGTAGGCGTCGGCGGGGCCCAGCCCGGCGCCGTCCGTGCCGACCACCACCACCGCGGCGCGGCCCGCTAGGGCGTGCAGGGTGAGCGACTCGGCCAGCGGGCGGACCAGCGCGGAGGTCTTGCCCGAGCCGGCCGGGCCCACCGCCACCAGCGAGGTGGCCAGCAGGTCGGGGGCGAGCGCCACCCCGGCGTCCCGGTAGGCGTAGGGGTTGCGCGGGTCGTCGGCGGCGGCGCCCACCCGCACCTGGCCGGTCAGCAGGTCGTGCCGGGCGGTGCGGACCGGCAGGTCACGGGCGCCGGACGGGTGGGGGCAGGCCGCGGCGCCGTCCCGCAGCACCGCCTCGGCGAAGGCCGCCGGCGGCAACTGCCCGGCCCGCACGCTCTGCCAGGCGCGGGTGAGACGGGCGTGGTCGATGTCCCGCATCAGTCCGGTCCGCGCGTCCGCCGCGAGCCGGTCCGCGGCGGCGACGGCCTCCGGCGACCCGGAGGCCCGCAGCTCGGGCCAGTGCGCGGGGTCCTCGTCGGCCGACCGCACCGTGGTCGCCGCGGCCGGCTCGCGGGCCGTCCAGGCCGGCGGCCCGAACCGCCGCCACAGCTCGGCCCAGCGCCCCAGCCGGGCGACCGCGAGCAGGATGATCCCGCCGACCACCGCGTAGTAGGCGTACACGGCGATCACCGCGCCGACGGAGTGCGGCTCGGCCCAGGAGTCGGGGACCATCGCCCACAGCGGCAGCAGCCACCAGCCGCCCAGGTAGCCGTTCCACAGCAGCGACCAGACCAGCCAGCCCACCAGGAACGAGATCACCGCCCCGGTCACCAGCTGCCGGGCCGGGGTCACCTCCGGCTCCTCGTCGGGCCGGGGGCGGTGCGCGAACCGCCAGATGCCCGGGGCCGCCTCGGGGCGCGACGTGCGCAGCCAGGACAGGAACGCGTTGCCGGCCGGCGCGGCCTCCACGGCGGGGGCGTGGCGCGGGCGTGGCGGATGAACGGGATGGGTCTCCGGCTTGCCGTCGATGTCCATCGGGCCCCCAGGTGCGCTGCGTGACGTCACGTGTACCGTGCCTCAATCTAGTGGGCGGGGGCCCGCCGCAGGGGCCCCGCGCGCGCAGCGCCCGCGGCGGGCGGGGGCGGGCGGCCGCGCGCCCCTGCGGAGCAGAGGCGTGCGCCTCTCTGGAGCAAAGGCACACCATGCCGCTCCACGGTGGCCAGGTCGGCCCCGTCCCCGTCCGGCCTAACGTGGACGCATGACCACCCACGCCTTCTGGGTCGCCGGCCGCGAGGCCACCGGCGACGAGACGTTCGACGTCACGAATCCCTACCGAGTCGGGGACGGCCGGACCGTCGGCACCGTCAGCGTCCCCACCGAGGCCCAGGTGGAGGAGGCCGTCGCCGCCGCCCACGCCGTGCGGGACGAGTTCGCCGCCACCCCGGCGCACGTCCGCGCCGCAGCCCTCGACCACGTGGCCCGCCGCCTCACCGAGCGCACCGAGGAGATCGCGCGGCTGATCTCCGCCGAGAACGGCAAGCCGGTCAAGTGGGCCCGCGGTGAGGTCGGCCGGGCGATCTCCGTCTTCCGGCTCGCCGCCGAGGAGGCCCGCCGCTGGAACGCGGGCGAGGCGCAGCGGCTCGACACCGACCAGGGCGGCACCGGCCGTCTCGCCCTCACCCGCCGTGTCCCGCGCGGCCCCGTGCTGGGCATCGCGCCGTTCAACTTCCCGCTCAACCTGAGCGCCCACAAGGTGGCCCCGGCCATCGCCGTCGGCGCGCCGATCATTCTCAAGCCCGCGCCGGCCACCCCGATCTCCTCCCTGGTCCTCGGCGAGATCCTCGCCGAGACCGACCTGCCGGCCGGCTCCTGGTCCGTGCTGACCGTGCCCAACGACCGGATGCCCGCGCTGGTGCAGGACGAGCGCCTGCCGGTCATCTCCTTCACCGGTTCCGGCCCCGTGGGCTGGTCCATCCGCGACAGCGTGCCCCGCAAGCACTGCACGCTGGAGCTCGGCGGCAACGCCGCCGCCGTGGTCCTCCCGGACTGGGCGGGCGACGAGGACCTCGAGTGGGCCGCCACCCGGATCGCCACCTTCTCCAACTACCAGGGCGGCCAGTCCTGCATCTCGGTGCAGCGGGTGATCGCCGACGCGGCCGTCTACGACCGCCTGGTCCCCCTGATCGTCGAGAAGGTCCGGGCCCAGGTCACCGGCGACCCGGCCGACGACGCCACCGACGTGGGCCCGCTGGTCAGCGAGGACGCGGCCCGGCGCGTCGAGGCCTGGGTCGACGAGGCCGTGAAGGCCGGCGCCGAGCTGCTCACCGGCGGCGCCCGCGACGGGGCCACTTACGCGCCGACCGTGCTGGCCGACGTGCCCGAGGGCGTCACGCTCTCCTGCGAGGAGGTCTTCGGCCCGGTGCTGACCGTGCAGCGGACCGAGGGCGAGGAGGCGGCCTTCGCCGCAGTCAACGACTCGCCCTACGGCCTCCAGGCCGGCGTCTTCACGCACGACCTCCGGACGGCGTTCCGCGCCCACCGCGCGCTCGAGGTCGGCGGCGTGATCATCGGCGACGTGCCGTCCTACCGCGCCGACCAGATGCCGTACGGCGGCGCCAAGCAGTCCGGCGTCGGCCGCGAGGGCGTCCGTTACGCGATGGACGACTACACCTACGAGCGCGTCATGGTCCTGACCGGACTGGCGCTCTAGCGGCCCGGCCGTCCACGGAGCCCGCCCCGTTTCACACGAGGGCGGGCTCCGGCGCGTGGTGCCGGGGGCCACAATGGGGGGATGACTGACAGCCCAGCTCCGCTCGCCGACCCGCATCTCGTCTTCGACCCGTCCGACGGGCCGAGGGACGTGGTGATCCTCGGCTCCACCGGGTCGATCGGCACCCAGGCCATCGACCTCGTGCTCCGCAACCCGGACCGCTTCCGGGTGACCGCGCTGTCCGCCGCCGGCGGGCGGGTCGACCTGCTCGCCGAGCAGGCGCACCGGCTGCGGGTGCGGACCGTGGCGGTGGCGCGGGCGGACAAGGCCGCGGAGCTGCGCGAGGCGCTGGCCGCGCGGTACGGCGACGAGCCGCTGCCGGAGATCCTGTCGGGCCCGGACGCCGCCACCGAGGTCGCGGCGTCCCCGTGCCACACGGTGCTCAACGGCATCACCGGCTCGATCGGCCTGGCCCCCACGCTGGCCGCCCTGGAGGCGGGGCGGACGCTGGCCCTGGCCAACAAGGAGTCCCTGATCGTGGGCGGCCCGCTGGTCAAGGCGGTCGCCAAGCCGGGGCAGATCATCCCGGTCGACTCCGAGCACGCCGCGCTCTTCCAGGCACTGGCCGCGGGCACCCGCGCCGACGTCCGCAAGCTGGTGGTGACCGCCTCCGGCGGCCCGTTCCGCGGGCGGACCAAGGCGGAGCTGGCGCACGTCACCGTCGAGGACGCGCTGGCGCACCCCACCTGGGCCATGGGCCCGGTGATCACCGTCAACTCCGCGACCCTGGTCAACAAGGGCCTGGAGGTGATCGAGGCGCACCTGCTCTACGACATCCCCTTCGACCGCATCGAGGTCGTGGTCCACCCGCAGTCGTACGTGCACTCCATGGTCGAGTTCACCGACGGGTCCACGCTGGCCCAGGCCACCCCGCCGGACATGCGGGGGCCGATCGCCATCGGCGTCGGCTGGCCCGAGCGGATCCCGGACGCGGCCCCCGCCTTCGACTGGTCGAAGGCCTCCACCTGGGAGTTCTTCCCGCTCGACGACGAGGCCTTCCCGGCCGTGAACCTCGCCCGGCACGTCGGCGAGCTCGCGGGGACGGCCCCGGCCGTGTTCAATGCCGCCAACGAGGAGTGCGTCGAGGCGTTCCTGGCGGGCCGGCTGCCGTTCACCGCCATCATGGACACCGTCGTCCGGGTGGTCGAGGAGCACGGCACGCCGAGGACGGGAACTTCCCTGACCCTGCCCGACGTCCTCGAGGCGGAGACCTGGGCGCGGGCCCGGGCGAGGGAACTGACGAGCGCGGAGGCGCGAGGGTGACGACCATCTTGTTGACCGTGCTCGGCATGGTCATCTTCTTCGTGGGACTGCTGGTCTCGATCGCGTGGCACGAGCTGGGCCACCTGTCGACCGCCAAGCTCTTCGGCGTGCGCGTCCCGCAGTACATGGTCGGCTTCGGGCCGACGATCTGGTCGCGGAAGAAGGGCGAGACCGAGTACGGGATCAAGGCCATCCCGCTCGGCGGCTACATCCGCATGATCGGCATGTTCCCGCCCGGCAAGGACGGCCGCGTCGAGGCCCGCTCCACCTCGCCCTGGCGGGGCATGATCGAGGACGCCCGCTCGGCGGCCTACGAGGAGATCCGCCCCGGCGACGAGACCCGGATGTTCTACACGCGCACGCCGTGGAAGCGCGTGATCGTGATGTTCGCCGGGCCGTTCATGAACCTGATCCTGGCGATCGCGCTGTTCTTCGTCTACCTCATGGGCTTCGGCATCCGTGAGGAGACCAACGTGGTCAGCTCCGTGCAGAAGTGCGTGATCGCCGCCAGCGAGCAGCGCGACGACTGCAAGGCCGGCGACCCCGCCGCGCCCGCGGCCGCCGCCGGGCTGCGGGCCGGCGACCGGATCCTCTCCGTGGGCGGCGTGAACACCACGGAGTGGAACGACCTCTCCGACGCCATCCGCGTCCGCGCCGGTCAGCAGGACGTCCCGATCGTCGTCGACCGCAAGGGCGAGCGGCTCACCCTGCAGGCCGACATCACCACCAACAAGGTGATCAAGAAGGACGACCGCGGCATGCCGGTCCGCGGCGAGTACGTCAACGCCGGCTTCCTCGGCTTCGCCCCCGCGAGCGGCGTGTTCCGCCAGGACTTCGGCGATTCGATCGTCTGGATGGGCGACCGGGTCGAGGACGCCTTCGACGGGCTGATCGCCCTCCCCTCCAAGATCCCCGCCCTGTGGGACGCCGCCTTCGGCGACGGACCGCGCGAGGACGACTCCCCGATGGGCGTGATCGGCGCGGCCCGGGTGGGCGGCGAGATCGTCACCCTCGACATCCCGGCCAGCCAGCAGGTCGCGGGCTTCGTCTTCGTGGTGGCCGGCTTCAACCTGTCGCTGTTCCTCTTCAACATGCTCCCGCTGCTCCCGCTGGACGGCGGGCACATCGCGGGAGCGCTCTGGGAGTCCGTACGGCGGAACGTCGCACGGGTCTTCCGGCGGCCGGACCCCGGCCCGTTCGACGTGGCCAAGCTCATGCCGGCCGCGTACGTGGTGGCCGCGGTGTTCGTCTGCTTCACGTTGCTGGTGGGCATCGCGGACGTGGTGAACCCGGTCCGTATCTCCTGACCGTCCCTCCGGCCCGGCCGTCCGGTTTTCTCAGGTCCGTCCTCCATCGTGTGGATTTGATCGGAGCGGGCGTGCCGGGCCGCCGGGCGGTGCCGTAATCTCGGATCCCGGAGCCCACCGGGGTTTCGAGCTTGTTGATACGCCTCGATCTTGACCACACCATGGGGTTGCACAGCAGATGACTGCGATTTCACTCGGCATGCCGTCCGTTCCGACCAAGGTCGCCGAACGCCGGAAGAGCCGGCAGATCCAGGTCGGAACGGTGGCGGTGGGCGGTGACGCTCCGGTCTCGGTGCAGTCCATGACGACCACCCGGACCTCCGACATCGGCGCCACCCTCCAGCAGATCGCCGAGCTGACGGCCTCCGGCTGCCAGATCGTGCGGGTGGCCTGTCCCACGCAGGACGACGCCGACGCGCTGTCGGTGATCGCGCGCAAGTCGCAGATCCCCGTCATCGCCGACATCCATTTCCAGCCGAAGTACGTCTTCGCCGCCATTGAGGCGGGCTGCGCCGCGGTGCGCGTCAACCCCGGCAACATCAAGCAGTTCGACGACAAGGTCAAGGAGATCGCCCAGGTCGCCAAGGAGCACGGCACGCCGATCCGCATCGGCGTCAACGCCGGTTCCCTCGACCAGCGGCTGCTGAAGAAGTACGGCAAGGCGACGCCCGAGGCCCTGGTCGAGTCCGCCCTGTGGGAGGCGTCCCTCTTCGAGGAGCACGACTTCCGCGACATCAAGATCTCGGTCAAGCACAACGACCCGGTCGTGATGATCGAGGCCTACCGTCAGCTCGCCGAGCAGTGCGACTACCCGCTGCACCTCGGTGTCACCGAGGCCGGCCCCGCCTTCCAGGGCACCATCAAGTCCGCCGTCGCCTTCGGCGCGCTCCTCTCGCAGGGCATCGGCGACACCATCCGCGTCTCGCTCTCCGCGCCCCCGGTCGAGGAGATCAAGGTCGGCATCAAGATCCTCGAGTCGCTCAACCTCCGCCAGCGGACCCTGGAGATCGTCTCCTGCCCGTCCTGCGGCCGCGCCCAGGTGGACGTCTACAAGCTGGCCGAGGAGGTCACCGCCGGCCTGACCGGTATGGAGGTCCCGCTCCGGGTCGCCGTCATGGGCTGTGTGGTGAACGGTCCGGGCGAGGCCCGCGAGGCCGACCTCGGCGTCGCCTCCGGCAACGGCAAGGGCCAGATCTTCGTCAAGGGCGAGGTCATCAAGACCGTGCCCGAGTCCAAGATCGTGGAGACCCTGATCGAGGAGGCCATGAAGCTGGCCGCGCAGATGGAGGCCGACGGCGTCATCTCCGGCGAGCCCTCCGTCTCGGTCGCCGGCTGACCGGATTCCCCCGCCCCGCCACGGGGCACCGGGGAGGGATCCGCGACCCTGTGGGGACCCGGCGGCAGGTCCGCCGGGAGGCCGATACAGTGGCGGAAACCAGCAGATCATATGGCGAGGCCCTCCCCGTGTTGACCCAGACGACCACCAGGGTTCTGGAACCCGACGACCTGCACGCGGCGCTCGCGGTCCTCGACCGCGAGCCGGTCGCGAACGCCTTCGTGGCCGCGCGCGTCCGGGTCGCCGGGCTGGACCCGTGGCGCCTGGGCGGCGAGATGTGGGGCTGGTACGAGGACGGCGTCCTCACCTCGCTCTGCTACGCGGGCGCCAACCTGGTCCCCATCTGCGCCACCCCCCGCGCCGTGCGGGCCTTCGCCGACCGCGCGCGCCGGGCCGGGCGGCGCTGCTCCTCCATCGTGGGCCCCGCCGAGTCGACCGCCGCGCTCTGGCGGCTCCTGGAACCGCACTGGGGCCCCGCCCGCGAGGTGCGCGCCCGCCAGCCGCTGATGGTCACCGACCGGATGCCGGACGATGTGGCGCCGGACCCGCGGGTGCGGCGCATCCGCAAGGACGAGATGGAGACCATCCTCCCGGCCTGCGTCGCCATGTTCACCGAGGAGGTCGGGGTCTCCCCGCTGGCCGGTGACGGCGGGCTCCTCTACCAGGCCCGGGTCGCCGAACTCGTCGCCACCGGGCGCTCCTTCGCCCACGTCGACGACGAGGGCAAGGTCGTCTTCAAGGCCGAGATCGGCGCCGCCACCCCGCAGGCCTGCCAGATCCAGGGCGTCTGGGTGGCCCCCGAGTACCGAGGGAAGGGCCGCGCGGCGCCCGGCATGGCCGCGGTCCTGCGGTACGCGCTGAGCGACGTGGCGCCGGTGGCCAGCCTCTACGTCAACGACTTCAACGCCCCGGCGCGCGCCACCTACCGGCGCGTCGGCTTCCGCGAGACCGGCACGTTCATGAGCGTCCTCTTCTGACGCGGGCCGCCGCCCTTTCGGCTGGGGGCCGCCGTTGGTCGGGGCCGCCGTTGGTCGGGTGCCGGGCGTCCTCGGCTGGGGCCGCCTTCGGCGGGGGCCGGGTGCCTTCGGCTTGGTGCTGCCTGGGCCAGGTGCCCGTGTCCTCGGCTGGGCGCTGCCCTCGGTCCGGTGCCCGGTGCCCTGGGTTTCGTGCCGCCTCGGCCGGTGCCGGGTGACTTGGCCTCAGTGCTGTCTTTGGTCGGGTGCCGGGTGCCGGGTGCCGGGTGCCGGGTGCGGGGTGCGGGGTGCCGGCTGCCCGGGGTTCTGGGCTTGGTGCTGCCTTCGGCCGGGTGCCCGGGGCCTTGGGGTTCGCGTCGCCTTCCGGTTTGGGTTCGGCGCCTTCGGCTTGGTGCTGCCTGGGCCAGGTGCCCGTGTCCTCGGCTGGGCGCTGCCCTCGGTCCGGTGCCCGGGGTTCTGGGCTTGTGCCCTCGGCCGGGTGCCCGGGGCCTTGGGGTTCGCGTCGCCTTCCGGTTTGGGTTCGGCGCCTTCGGCTTCGCGCCGCCTGGGCCAGGTGCCCGTGTCCTCGGCTGGGCGCTGCCCGGTGCCCGGTGACTAGGCCTCAGTGCTGTCTTCGGTCGGGTGCCGGGTGACCTGGGCTCGGTGCTGCTGCCGGCCGGGTGCTTGGTGCCGTGGGCTTGGCGCTGCCTCCGGCCGGGCGTTGGGTTCCTTGTGCTCGGTGCTGCCGTCGGGCGGGTGCTGGATCTCCTGCGGCTTCGCGCGCCCCCTCGGCCGGGTGCAGGGTGACTTGGCCTCGGTGCTGCCTTCGGCCGGGTGCCCGGGGCCTTGGGGTTCGCGTCGCCTTCCGGCTTGGGTTCCGCGCCTTCGGCTTCGCGGCGCCTCGGCCGGGGGGCGCGGCGCCTCGGGTCGGGGTGCCGGCTTCCGCCTCGGGGCATCGGACGGTTCGCTTCACCGCGTGCCGGGCGCCGGATCCCACCGCCCGGCACGGGCCCGTTACGTGCGGTCCGGATCCGGCGGATCCCTACCGGCGGTCAGCGGGTACTCTCCCGACATGCCGCACACGCCCTCCGGCCCCGTCGTCATCGCCCCCCTCGACCTGTCGGCACGGGTCGACGAGGCGCTCGCCGTGCAGGCCGAGGCGTTCGGACTCGGCGACGACGAGATCGCGGTACGCAGGCAGATCGTCCAGCGCCACATGACCCTCCCCGGTGCCCGCGCCCTCGGCGCGACCACCCCCGGCGGACGGCTCGCCGGGTTCGTCTACGGGATGCCCAACCACCGCTCCCACTGGTGGTCCACCGTGGTCGAGCCCTACCTCCGGGCGCTGGGCAACGACGCCTGGCTGGACGACTCCTTCGTGATCACCGAGCTGCACGTCCACCCCCTCCACCAGAAGCAGGGCATCGGACGCGCGCTGATCACCGCCATCACCGACGGCGCGGAGCAGCCCCGGTCGATCCTCTCCGCCATCGACCACGAGAGCCCCGCGCGCCGCCTCTACCGCACCCTGGGCTACACCGACCTGGCCCGCCGCGTGCACTTCCCCAGCGCCACCGTCCCCTACGCCGTGATGGGCGCGCCGCTGCCCCTGCGCCGCGGATAGCCGGCCCGAACACCCGTCGGGGGGCAAACCGATTTCCGCCGCCGCGCGCCGCCCGGCTAACCTCGGGGCCATCACCCTTACGCAGCAGGAGTAATAAACATGGCCCAGGTCCAGCGCATGTCCCGGTTGATGGCGAAGACCCTGCGCGACGACCCGGCCGACGCCGAGGTCCTCAGCCACAAGCTGCTCGTCCGCGCCGGTTACGTCCGCCGCACCGCCGCCGGTGTCTGGTCCTGGCTGCCGCTCGGCAAGAAGGTCCTCTCCAACGTCGAGCGGATCGTCCGCGAGGAGATGGACGCCATCGGCGCCCAGGAGGTGCTGCTGCCCGCCCTCCTGCCGCGTGAGCCCTACGACGCCACCGGCCGCTGGGACGAGTACGGCCAGGAGCTGTTCCGTCTCCAGGACCGCAAGGGCGGCGACTACCTCCTCGGCCCCACCCACGAGGAGATCTTCACGCTGCTGGTGAAGGACCAGGCGTCCTCCTACAAGGACCTGCCGGTCATCCTCTACCAGATCCAGAACAAGTTCCGCGACGAGGCCCGCCCGCGGGCCGGCGTGCTGCGCGGGCGCGAGTTCATGATGAAGGACTCGTACTCCTTCGACACCGAGGACGAGGGACTGGCCCAGTCGTACGCCCTGCACCGCGAGGCCTACCAGCGGATCTTCGCCCGTCTCGGCCTCGACTACCGCATCTGCGCCGCCACGGCCGGCGCCATGGGCGGCTCCAAGTCGGAGGAGTTCCTGGCCCCCGCCGAGGCCGGCGAGGACACCTTCGCCGACTGCCCGAACTGCGACTTCGCGGCCAACACCGAGGCGGTCTCCTACGCGCTGAAGCCGGTCGACGGCTCCGCCGTGCCCGCCCTGGAGGAGATCCCCACCCCGGACACCCCCACCATCGAGACGCTGGCCGCCTCGCTGGGCGTGCCGGCCTCCGCCACCCTGAAGAACCTGCTGGTCAAGGTCGACGGGGAGATCGTCGCGGTGGGCGTGCCGGGCGACCGCGAGGTCGACCTCGGCAAGGTCGAGGCGCACTTCGCCCCGGCCGCGGTGGAGCTGGTCACCGCCGAGGACTTCACCGGCCGGGAGGACCTGGTCCGCGGCTACGTCGGCCCCCAGGGCCTGGAGAAGGTCACGTACATCGCCGACCCGCGGGTCGCCCCCGGCACCGCGTGGATCACCGGCGCCAACAAGGCGCACACCCACGCGAAGAACGTCGTCGCCGGCCGTGACTTCGAGGTCGACGCGTACGTGGACGTCGTGGTGGTCCAGGAGGGCGACCCCTGCCCCAACTGCGGCACCGGCCTCAAGCTGGACCGTGCCATCGAGATCGGCCACATCTTCCAGCTGGGCCGCAAGTACACCGACGCGATGAAGCTGGACGTGCTGGGCCAGAACGGCAAGCCGGTCCGGGTCACCATGGGGTCCTACGGCGTCGGCGTCACCCGCGCGGTGGCGGCACTGGCCGAGCAGACCGCCGACGACAAGGGCCTGTGCTGGCCGGCCGAGGTCGCCCCCGCGGACGTCCACGTGGTCGCCGCGGGCAAGGCCGCGCAGACGGAGCTGGCGCTGGAGGTGTCCGAGCAACTCGCCGCCAAGGGGGTGCGCGTGCTGGTGGACGACCGCGCCGGTGTCTCCCCGGGCGTGAAGTTCACCGACGCGGAGCTGATCGGGGTCCCCAAGATCCTGGTCGCGGGACGCCGCACCGCGGAGGGCGTCGTCGAGCTGAAGGACCGCCGCACGGGCGAGCGCGAGGAACTCCCCGTCGCCGAGGCGATCGCCCGCCTCACGGCGTAACCCGCGGCGTGGTCCGCACCTGAAGGGCGCGGCACGGGGCCTTCTGCCGCCCGTGCCGTGCCCTTCGCCGTTGCCGCGCCCGGCCCCCGGTGACCGCCCCGGCGCCAAGGCGCCGCCGGGGCGGTCACCGCGGCTGTCACAGCCAGGTGGCGAACTCCAGCAGCCAGTCCGCGTCGCGGTCACGACCGACCCGCCGCGCCCGCAGCCCCGACTCGACCGCGCGGAACACCGTCCACCCCCGCAACCGCTCGCGGTCCACCTCCAGCGACTCCGCGAGCCGCTTCACCCGCCGTCGGGTCGTCGCCGCGCCCGAGGGCATCGCGATCAGGTCCTCGACCCGGTCCCGCACCAGCCGTGCCAGGTCGAACGCGCACTCGCCGACCACAGGGTCCGGACCGACCGCCAGCCACGGCATCCGCTCGCCGCCCAGGACCTTGCTCTGGCGGAACGTCCCGTGCAGCAGCAGCCGCTCCGGCGGATCCGCCAGAAGGTCCGCCCGCAGCCCCAGCGCGGTGTCCACCAGGCCGGCCGCCTCGTCGTCAGGGCCCGCGACGCTCGCCCGCATCGCCTCGGCCTGCCGCCCCGTGCGCTCCTCGACCGTCTCGAAGACGTGACCGGCCGGCGGCTCGACCCACAGCCGCCGCAGCGTCGCCGCGCCCTCCAGCAGCGCCTTCGCCTCCGGCAGGGTCCGCACCGAGACGTCCGGGTTCAGCCGCTCCAGGAGCAGCACGCCCTCACCCGCCGACGGCTCGGATTCCAGCAACTGCGCCGCGCCCAGCCCGTGCCAGTGCGCCAGCGCCACCCGCTCGCTGGCCGGCCGCGACCGCGGCGGAATCAGCTTGAGCACGGCCGGGGAGCCGTCCGCGCGCCGCACCAGCACCACCAGCGAGCTCCGCCCGCCCGGTACCTGCACCCGCTCCACGTCCAGGCCCAGCCGGCCCACCGCCCCGTCCACGGCGTCGGGCAGCCCGCGCAGCCAGTCGTCGGCGCCGTTCGTCTCCGCCAGTGCCCGGACCAGACGTGGCGGCGGTTCGAAAGCCATGCGCGAGTCGTTCCCCTTCTTCGCGACGGGCCCACGTGCCGGGGCCCCGGGTCACGTCATTTCCGCGAGCCCAGGGAAGGCTACGCCGCCGTCCCGCCAGCGGGCCGCCCGGACCGCCGCGTCCCGCAGCGCGTCGGCCGCCGCCCGGCGCCGTTCGCCCTCGCCGGCCCGCACCAGGTCGGCGTAGACGCCGGCCAGCCGGTCCTCCAGTTCGGCCGCCAGCCGCACCGCCGCCGCCCCGTCCGGCACCTCGAACGGCAGCGCGTACGCCGCCTCCGCGGCCGCCGGCTCCGCCCCCAGGTCGCGCACGGCCCGGAACAGGTCGTCCCGGCGGGCCCGGTGCGCCTCGAACGCCTCACGGGCCTCCGACCGCCGGTCGTCGCCGACCCGGCCGCCGACCACGCCGTAGCCGTAGACCGCCGCGTGCTCCGCCCGCAGGGCTGCCTGCGTGGCCTCCAGACTCATCCCGACCTCCTGTATCTCCTGCATCTCCCGGACCACCCGGACCTCTCGAGCTTCCCGGGCCTCCCGAGCCTCCCGGACCTCCCGGGCCACTCGGGCCTCGTCGGTCTCCCGGACCACCCGAGCTTCGCGGTCCTCGCGGTCCTCGCGGTCCTTCCGGACCGCCCTGGCCTTGTGGTCCTCCCGGGCCAGGCGGGCCTTCCGGACCACCCCGGCCCCGCGGATCTCCCGGACCGTCCGGGTCTCGCGGGTTTCCTGACCGCCTCGGTGCCTTCCGGCCCCGTCATCGCGTCAGCCGTTCCTCAGCAGGTACACGTGGACCGCCCCGGCCGCGGCGACCGAGGCCAGCAGCCGGGCCGCCTCGCCGCCGAGCCTGGCCAGGTCGCGGGTGCGGCGCGTGGACAGCTCCTGCTCGGCGTCCGCCAGCGAACCCAGCGCGCCCTTCTCGTCGGCCGGCACCGCCGGTACCGACGGCGTTGGCGACGACGGCGGGCCGGATGCCGCCCCCGAGGGCTTCCCGGCCGCCGATCGAGGCGGAGACGGAGACGGAGACGGCGAGGGTGAGGCTGCCGTCCCGGCGCGCTCCCCGCAGGCGTCCGCGTGCCGCAGCACCGCGTCCCGCAGCGGCGTCAGCCGGGCCGCCAACCCGGGATGGGCGGCCAGCACCGCGTCGTAGACGGACGCGAGTTCGGCGCTGTCCGTCACGGCGCGGGTCAGCGCCCGCTCGTCGGCCGTCGGGGTCCGCACGGCGGCGGCGCGGCCGGGGGAGGAGTCGGCGGAACAGGCGGCGAGCAGCGCGGAGGCCGCTCCCGCCGCCGAGGCGAGCAGGGTTCTGCGGCGCGGCCCGGTGCGCGGGCGCGGAGGGGTCGATGACACGGCGGGCGTCCTCGGCTGAAGGGCAGGGGCCTGGGGCGTGACGGTTCGGCGGGGGCTGCGGGCGGATGCCGCGACCGTCGGCCGCGATGCCCGACGAGCCGTCACGCCGTCAACTCCCGGTGACGAATGTGTGATCACCGTACCTGCGCCCTGGCCCCGCACGTACGACCGGTGCCGCGCCACGACGGACGGGACACCCGGTGGACGGCAACACCCCCCGCGACCGGATACCCTTTGACCTGACACACGCCCTACCCACAACAGCACACGCGGCCGAGGAGTCACCCGGATGAGCACCACCCAGAGCGAGCGGCTGCGAGAGCTGCTGGAGCCGCTCGTCACCTCGCAGGGGCTCGACCTCGAGGAGATCGAGGTGGAGGCCGTCGGCCGCAAGCGGGTGCTGCGGGTCGTGGTCGATTCCGACACCGGCGCCGACCTCGACCAGGTCGCCGATGTGAGCCGCGCGCTCTCGGCGACGCTCGACGAGACGGACGCGATGGGCGAGGCCGAGTACACGCTCGAGGTCGGCACCCCGGGTGCTGAGCGGGCCCTCACCGAGCACCGCCACTACGTGCGCGCCACCGGCCGCCTGGTCCGGTTCCAGCTCGCCGAGGGCGGTGAACTGGTCGCGCGGATCCTGGAGGTCGACGACGAGGGCCTCGACCTGGAGGTCCCGGGTGTCAAGGGCCGCAAGGCCACCACACGCAGGCTCGCCTTCCCGGACGTCGCCAAGGCGCGGGTCCAGGTGGAGTTCGGCCGCAAGAACAAGAACGAGGAGGAGGCGTAGCCGTGGACATCGACATGAGCGCCCTGCGGGGCTTGGTGCGGGAGAAGGAGATCTCCTTCGACCTGCTGGTCGAGGCGATCGAGTCGGCTCTCCTCATCGCCTACCACCGGACCGAGGGAAGCCGCCGCCGCGCGCGCGTCGTGCTCGACCGGGAGACCGGTCACGTGACCGTGTGGGCCAAGGAGGACCCGGACGAGCTCGAGGAGGGGCAGGAGCCCCGCGACTTCGACCACACCCCGTCCGACTTCGGGCGGATCGCCGCGACCACCGCCAAGCAGGTCATCCTGCAGCGGCTGCGCGACGCCGAGGACGACGCGACGCTCGGCGAGTACGCCGGGCGGGAGGGCGACATCGTCACCGGCGTCGTCCAGCAGGGCCGCGACCCCAAGAACGTCCTGGTCGACATCGGCAAGCTGGAGGCCATCCTGCCGGTGCAGGAGCAGGTCCCCGGCGAGGACTACAAGCACGGCACGCGGCTGCGGTCGTACGTCGTCCGGGTGGCCCGCGGTGTCCGCGGCCCCTCGGTGACGCTGTCGCGCACCCACCCGAACCTGGTGAAGAAGCTGTTCGCCCTGGAGGTCCCGGAGATCGCCGACGGCAGCGTCGAGATCTCCGCGATCGCCCGTGAGGCCGGCCACCGCACCAAGATCGCCGTGCGCTCCACGCGCAGCGGCCTGAACGCCAAGGGCGCCTGCATCGGCCCGATGGGCGCCCGGGTCCGCAACGTGATGAACGAACTCAACGGCGAGAAGATCGACATCGTCGACTGGTCGGACGACCCGGCCGATATGGTGGCGAACGCGCTGTCCCCCGCCCGGGTGAACAAGGTGGAGGTCGTCGACCTCGCCGCCCGGTCCGCCCGGGTCATCGTGCCGGACTACCAGCTGTCGCTGGCGATCGGCAAGGAAGGACAGAACGCCCGCCTCGCCGCCCGTCTGACCGGCTGGCGGATCGACATCCGTCCGGACACCGAGCAGGACGGCCAGGAGGCCTGACCAGGCCCGACCGGAGGCCTGACCAGGCACGACCGGAGGCCCGACCCCCGGGCCGCGGGGCGACCGGAAAACCGGTGCGACCCGCGGCACGGAATGTTTGAGCCGTGTCAACGGTTGACATCAGGACAGAGACGACCGTGCGACGTCCGCCCACTCGGGCCGGTGTCGGCGCGGGGAGGTAGACTTAGCTGTGTCTGGCCGGACGCGTACCCGAGCACGCCCCGAGTACGGCCCTGAACGCACGTGCGTGGGGTGCAGGGAGCGGGCGGCCAAGAACGAGCTGCTGCGCATCGTGGCGGTCGAGGGCGAGTGCGTCCCCGATCATCGCGGTACGCTGCCGGGCCGGGGTGCTTATCTGCACCCCGCCGTGGTCTGTCTCGACCAGGCGGTGCGCCGTAGGGCGTTCCCCCGGGCGTTCCGCGTCCAGGGAGCGTTCGACACCTCGGCGCTGCGCCGGCAGGTCGAACGGATGACCGTCGCCGATTCGGCGGCAACGTAAGAAGCGTCGCGCGGAGCAGCCGCGCGGCCCAGGTACCTCGCGAGTCTGAAAGCAGGTCGAGATTGCGATGAGCACTCGATGAGTACGCGATGAGTACGCCCATGAAGTAGCGACGGTCCGGCTTCCAACCCGGACCTCAAAGGAGCGAAGTGGCTAAGGTCCGGGTATACGAACTCGCAAAGGAGTTCGGAGTAGAGAGCAAGGTCGTCGTGGCCAAGCTCCAGGAACTCGGTGAATTCGTCCGATCGGCGTCCTCGACGATCGAGGCGCCCGTTGTGCGCAAACTGACTGACGCCTTCCAGCAGGGCGGCGGCGGCAAGTCCGCCCCGAAGCCCGGTGCGAAGAAGGCCGCCCCCAAGCCCGCCCCCGCGCCGTCCCCGGCGCAGGCGGCGCGTCCGGCTGCCCCGAAGCCGCCGGCCGCACCCAAGCCCGCCGCGGAGAAGCCCGCGGGCGGCGCGCCGACCCCTGGTCCGCGCCCGACGCCGGGTCCGCGGCCCGGCCCGAAGCCGCCGGCCGCGCCGGCTGCTCCCGCCCAGCCGGAGTTCACCGCTCCGCCTGCCGCCCCGGCCGCCCCGGCGCCGCGCCCCTCCGGCGCGCGTCCCGGCCAGGGTGCCCCGAAGCCCGGCGGCCGTCCGGCCGGCCAGGGCCAGGGTCAGGGTGGCGGCCGTCCCGGCCAGGCCCCCCGTCCGGGTGGTCAGGCTCCGCGTCCGGGCGCCCGTCCGGCCGGTCCCCGTCCGGGCAACAACCCCTTCACCTCCGGTGGCAACGCCGGCATGGCGCGTCCGCAGGCTCCCCGCCCGCAGGGCGCCCGCCCGCAGGGTCCCGGCGCTCCCGGCGCCGGCCCGCGTCCGCAGGCTCCCGGCCAGGGCGGCGGTCCCCGCCCCCAGGCTCCCGGTGGCGCCCGTCCGACCCCGGGCGGCATGCCCCGTCCGCAGGGCGGTCCCCGTCCCGGTGGCGGCCCCGGCGGCCCCGGCGGCCCGCGTCCCAACCCCGGCATGATGCCGCAGCGTCCCGCTGCGGGTCCCCGTCCCGGCGGCGGCCCCGGCGGCCGCGGTCCGGCGGGTGCCGGTCGTCCCGGCGGCGGCGGTCGTCCGGGCGGCGGCGGCTTCGCCGGCCGTCCGGCCGGTCCCGGCGGCGGCGGTCGTCCCGGTGGCGGCGGCGGCTTCGCCGGTCGTCCCGGTGGCGGCGGTCCCGGCGGCGGTGGCGGTGGCTTCGGCGGTCGTCCCGGCTTCGGCGGTCGTCCCGGCGGCCCCGGTGGCCGTGGTGGCACGCAGGGTGCGTTCGGCCGTCCCGGCGGTCCGGCGCGTCGTGGCCGCAAGTCGAAGCGGCAGCGCCGTCAGGAGTACGAGGCCATGCAGGCCCCGTCGGTCGGCGGCGTGATGCTGCCTCGCGGCAAGGGCGAGACCGTTCGCCTGTCGCGTGGTGCGTCGCTCACCGACTTCGCGGAGAAGATCAACGCCAACCCGGCGTCGCTCGTCGCGGTCATGCTGAACCTCGGCGAGATGGTCACCGCGACGCAGTCCGTCTCCGACGAGACGCTGCAGCTCCTGGCCGACGAGATGAACTACAACCTCCAGGTCGTCAGCCCCGAGGAGGAGGACCGCGAGCTGCTCGAGTCCTTCGACCTCGAGTGGGGCGAGGACGAGGGCGACGAGGAGGACCTGGTGGTCCGCCCGCCGGTCGTCACCGTCATGGGTCACGTCGACCACGGAAAGACCCGACTGCTCGACGCGATCCGCAAGACCAACGTCATCGCGGGCGAGGCCGGCGGCATCACCCAGCACATCGGTGCCTACCAGGTCGCGACCGAGGTCAACGACGAAGAGCGTCGGATCACCTTCATCGACACCCCGGGTCACGAGGCGTTCACCGCCATGCGTGCCCGTGGTGCCCGGTCGACCGACATCGCGATCCTGGTCGTCGCGGCCAACGACGGCGTCATGCCGCAGACGGTCGAGGCGCTGAACCACGCCAAGGCGGCCGACGTGCCGATCGTGGTCGCGGTCAACAAGATCGACGTCGAGGGCGCGGACCCGACCAAGGTGCGCGGCCAGCTGACCGAGTACGGTCTGGTGGCCGAGGAGTACGGCGGCGACACCATGTTCGTCGACATCTCCGCCAAGCAGGGCCTGCACATCGACAGCCTGCTCGAGGCGGTCGTCCTGACC
The DNA here is from genome assembly GCF_008974245.1 of Streptomyces abyssomicinicus. Lineage (GTDB taxonomy): Bacteria > Actinomycetota > Actinomycetes > Streptomycetales > Streptomycetaceae > Streptomyces > Streptomyces abyssomicinicus. The sequence goes on from NZ_BBZI01000015.1 coordinate 150,862, forward strand.
GCCGACGCCTCGCTCGACCTGCGTGCCAACCCGCACCAGGACGCGCAGGGCATCGCGATCGAGTCCCGTCTGGACCGCGGCCGCGGTGCCGTGGCCACCGTCCTCGTCCAGCGCGGTACCCTCCGCGTCGGCGACACGATGGTCGTGGGCGACGCCTACGGCCGCGTGCGGGCGATGCTCGACGACAGCGGCGCCAACGTGGCCGAGGCGGGTCCGTCCACGCCGGTCCAGGTGCTGGGTCTGACCAACGTCCCGGGCGCCGGCGACAACTTCATCGTGGTGGACGAGGACCGTACGGCCCGTCAGATCGCGGAGAAGCGCGCCGCCCGCGAGCGGAACGCGGCGTTCGCCAAGCGCACGCGCCGTGTCTCCCTCGAGGACCTGGACAAGGTGCTCAAGGCCGGTGAGGTCCAGCAGCTCAACCTCATCATCAAGGGTGACGCGTCCGGTTCGGTCGAGGCCCTGGAGTCCTCGCTGCTCCAGCTGGACGTCGGCGAAGAGGTCGACATCCGCGTCCTGCACCGCGGCGTCGGTGCGGTCACGGAGTCCGACATCGACCTGGCGATGGGCTCCGACGCCATCGTGATCGGCTTCAACGTGCGCGCCGCGGGGCGTGCCGCGCAGATGGCCGAGCGCGAGGGTGTGGACGTCCGGTACTACTCGGTCATCTACCAGGCGATCGAGGAGATCGAGGCGGCCCTCAAGGGCATGCTCAAGCCGGAGTACGAGGAGGTCGAGCTCGGCACCGCGGAGATCCGCGAGGTCTTCCGCTCGTCCAAGCTCGGCAACATCGCCGGTGTGCTCATCCGCTCCGGCGAGGTCAAGCGGAACACCAAGGCCCGCCTGCTGCGCGACGGCAAGGTCGTCGCGGAGAACCTCAACATCGAGGGTCTGCGTCGCTTCAAGGACGACGTCACCGAGATCCGCGAAGGCTACGAGGGTGGTATCAACCTCGGAAACTTCAACGACATCAAGGTCGACGACGTCATCGCGACGTACGAGATGCGCGAGAAGCCGCGCTCGTAAGGGAACGGCTCACGGTGGCCGGCGGTACCTCGGTACCGCCGGCCACCGGCGTGTGGGCGCGGCCCGGCCACGACGGCCGGCGCCGCGCCGGCGGCTGCCCGCGGGACGTCCCGAGGGCTCCCCGGGGCAGCCGTCCGCGGTGCCCTGCGGGGCGCCGTAAATAGTCGTCGGCGGTGCCGCGAACCGGGGTACGGTTCAAGGAGCCACCGATCCCGGACCGGCGGGTCATCCGGAAACACCATGTACGTAGGGACTCTGTCCTTCGACATCCTCCTCGGCGACGTACGCTCGCTGAAGGAGAAGCGCTCCGTCGTCCGCCCCATCGTCGCCGACCTGCAACGCAAGTTCGCGGTCAGCGCCGCCGAGGTGGACCACCTGGACCTCTACCGCAGGGCCGGCATCGGCCTGGCGGTGGTCTCCGGGGACGCTTCGCACGTGGCCGACATACTGGACCGCTGCGAGCGGATGGTCGCCGGGCGCCCGGAGGTGGAACTGCTGTCCGCGAGACGGCGGTTCCACGGCGACGACGACTGATCTACACAGATACGAACAGGAACAGGAACGGGAGACGGACCAGTGGCCGACAACGCGCGGGCGAAGAGGCTGGCGGACCTCATCCGAGAGGTGGTGGCCCAGAAGCTGCAGCGTGGGATCAAGGACCCGCGGCTCGGCACGCACGTCACCATCACGGACACCCGGGTGACCGGGGACCTTCGGGAGGCGACCGTCTTCTACACGGTGTACGGCGACGACGAGGAGCGCAAGGCCGCCGCGGCCGGACTGGAGAGCGCCAAGGGCATCCTGCGCTCCGAGGTCGGCCGCGCCGCCGGGGTGAAGTTCACCCCCACCCTCACCTTCGTCGCCGACGCCCTGCCGGACACCGCCCGGACCATCGAGGACCTCCTCGACAAGGCCCGGCAGTCCGACGCCAAGGTGCGTGAGGCGTCCGCCGGAGCCGCGTACGCCGGCGAGGCGGACCCGTACCGCAAGCCGGGCGAGGACGACGACGAGACCGCGGCCGGGACGGACGAAACCGCCGAATGACGCAGCACACCACCACGCCCGACGGCCTTGTCATCGTCGACAAGCCGTCGGGCTTCACCTCGCACGACGTGGTCGCCAAGATGCGCGGGATCGCGAAGACCCGCCGCGTCGGCCACGCCGGCACCCTCGACCCGATGGCGACCGGCGTGCTGGTCCTCGGCGTCGAGCGGGCCACCAAGCTTCTCGGGCACCTGGCGCTCACCGAGAAGGAGTACCTCGGCACGATCCGGCTCGGCCAGACCACGGTCACCGACGACGCCGAGGGCGAGATCACGGCCTCCACCGACGCCTCGAAGGTCACCCGCGAGGGCATCGACGCGGGCGTCGCCGAGCTGACCGGCCGCATCATGCAGGTCCCGTCCAAGGTCAGCGCCATCAAGATCAACGGCGTGCGGTCCTACAAGCGCGCCCGCGAGGGCGAGGAGTTCGACATCCCGGCCCGCCCGGTGACGGTCTCCTCGTTCCTGGTCCACGACGTCCGCGAGGCGGTCGCCGAGGACGGCACCCCGGTGACCGACCTGGTCGTCTCCGTGGTGTGCTCCTCCGGCACCTACATCCGGGCGCTCGCCCGCGACCTGGGCGCCGGTCTGGGCGTCGGCGGCCACCTGACCGCGCTGCGGCGCACCCGGGTCGGTCCCTACCGGATCGACACGGCGCGCACGCTGGACCAGCTCCAGAAGGAACTGACCGTGATGCCGGTGGCCGACGCCGCCACCGCCGCGTTCCCGCGCTGGGACGTCGACGCGCGGCGCGCCCGGCTGCTGCTCAACGGCGTACGCCTGGAGATGCCCGACGCGTACGCCGACCGCGGCCCGGTCGCCGTCTTCGGGCCCGACGGTACCTTCCTGGCCCTGGCCGAGTCACTGAAGGGCAAGGCCAAGAGCCTGGCCGTCTTCGGCTGAGCACCGCCGGGCGCCGGCACCGCCGCACGCGGCGCCACCGTTCGCGGCATCAGTCCTGGCCACAGCACACGCGAGCCGCGTCACCGCGAGCCGCGCCGCCGCGCGTTTCACGGCCCGTCCCGGCACCGCCGGGCGGGACCGTGGAGCGGCGGCGGCACGGGGACGTTCCGTCGCCGCTCCACGGGTTTCCCCCCTCTGTTCCCCCGGGAGAACCTCTTTCCATCCGCACCCCCGTATTCACCCGTCCGGACGGGCGCTCGGAGTGAACGGAGGGAGTGGAAGGGGGCGCGTTTCCCCGCACACCCGCCCAGCTGATCATCTTCGGCCTACCGTCGGAGCGGAACGGCACGGCAGCGGGGAGGACGGGCATGGCGGGAGCGCACGCGGGGACGGAGGACGTCCGGCCGCCGGACGGCGCACGCGCCGTCCCCGAAGCGGCACTGGTCACCCTCTGCGACCTCGCCGGACGCCCGCGCGGCACCGGTTTCGCAGCCGACCACCACGGCACGGTGATCACCGCGCACGAGGTGGTGGACGGCCTGTCCCGCCTCCTGGTCCGATCGGGCGACCGCACCCTCGCCACCCCGGACGGGGCGATCACCCCGCTGCCCGCCCTGGGTCTCGCCCTGGTGCACGCCGAGGGCCTGGAGGCCGCCCCGCTTCCGGTGTCCCAGCGCGCCGCCGTCGGTCCCGGCGCCTACGTGCGGATCGTCTCCGCCGGGCTGCGCGAGGCGCGGGTGCTCGGCGTCGTCGACGCCGCCCACCGCTCCCACCTCCTGCGGGGCGTCCTGGAACTCGCCATGGGCACGGCCGGCCGGGAGGCGCTCCGCCCCGGCGGCGGTGCGGCCGGGGGACCGGTGCTGGACGCGGTCACCGGCGCGGTGCTCGGCGTCGTCGGCACCGACCTGCGGTCCTGCCCGACCGAGGACGCCCCGGACACCGGCCGGGACCCGGACCTGCTCGGCGGGCACCGCGCCGCCGGATACGTGCTGCCGCTGCGGGAGACCGCCGTCCGGCGGACCGGCGGGCCCCTCGCCGAACTGCTGGCCCGCAACGCGGCCACCGTCCCCGCCTACGGACCCGACCTCAACCTTGCCGCCGTCGTCGAACTCACCGCCACGTCGGTGGCCTCCGACGGACCGGCGCGCGGACCGGTCGACCCCGTGCCGCGGACAGCGGTGGAGCGGGAGTTCACCGCCTTCGCACAGGGCGGGGCCACCGTGCTGGGGCTCGTCGGCCCGCCCGGGGGCGGCCGGACCACGGCCCTGGCCGAGCTGGCCGCCCACCGGCACCGCGCCACCGCCGCCGCCCCCACCCTGTGGCTCCGCGGCGCCGATCTCCGGGACGGCGACACCTCGGTGGCCGACGCCGCCCGCCGCGCCCTGGACCGTGCCGGACGGATCGCCGCCGCCGCGAGATTCCCGCCGTCACGCCCCGGCGCCCCGGGCGGGCCAGGCACCCCGGGCGGAACGGGCGGGCCGGGCACCCCGGGCCCCGACGCGGCCGGGCTCGGGGACCTCTCACCGGAACGGCTGGCCCGGATCGCCCGCCAGGCCGGGCGACCCCTGCTGATCGTGCTGGACGGGCCGGAGGAGATGTCGCCGCTCCTCGCCCACCGGATGCCCGCGTGGACCGAGGGCACCGCCGACTGGCTCCTTGCCCACGGCGCCCGGATGGCCGTGGGATGCCGCTCCGAGTACTGGGAGCGGGCCGGCGCCGAGTTCCCGCCCGAACTGCTCCACGTCCCCGCCGACGACGCCGGGCGCACCGGTACCCTCCCGGCCTGCGTGCGCCTCGGCGACCTCACCGCCGAGGAGGCCCGCCACGCCCGCGAGCGGTTCGGCATCCCCGACGGCGTGCTCGGCGGCGCCGACGCCCGCCACCCGCTCACCCTGCGGCTGCTCGCCGGGGTGCGCACTGCGCTGCCCGACGCCGAGGACAGCCGCCTCACCCGGCACGAGGTGTTCTCCGCCCACCTCGACCTGGCCTGCCTGCGCGTCGCCGTCCGGCTCGCCGCCGCCGGCGGACAGCGCGGCGCCGCCATCCGGCGGCTCGCCGCCAAGGTGGCCGGGCAGGTCCACGAGGCGGCCCGCCGCAGCCTCGGCCCCGGCCAGGGCGAACTCGACCGGGAGGCGTTCGAGGCGGTCTTTCCCTGGGGCCCGGCCCCGGCCAGCCTCGGCGGCGGCACCGGCTGGGCCCGGGCCGTGCTCACCGAAGGCCTACTGGTCCCGGCGGGCGCCGGATACCGGTTCGCCGACGAGGAGTTCGCCGACTGGCTGCAAGGCCTCCACCTCGACGTCGACGAGGCACTGCGCGCACTGGTGCTGCGCCGCCGCACCGGCGAGGCGGCCGGACACCCGCTGCCGGTGCCCCGGCATCGGATCGGGCCCGTGGTGCAGGCGCTCCTGCACCTCGGCCGCGACCGCGGCTCGGCCGGGCTGGCCCGCCGCCTGGGCGCGCTGGCCGCCGCCGCGGAGACCTCCGCCGACACCTGGTGGGCCACCCGGCTGCTGTCCGGCACCCTGCTGGGCCTGCCCGACGCCGCCCCGTACACGACCCTGCTGCGGCACCTCGCCGACCGGATCGCCGCCCGTCAGCGCGACGGACGGCCCGCCCCGGAGGAGTTCGGACCGGACTTCTGGACGTCGGTGCCGCTGGACACGCGGGAGCGGTTCGGGCTGCTGCACCGCATGGTGGTCACCGCTCCCGCCGGCACCGGCAGCCGCTGGCTGGACGCGGCGGCCCGCCTGCTCGCCGAGGACCCCGCACCCGCCCAGCGGCAGCTCACCCACTGGTTCGACGACGCCCGCCCGCTGCCCGCCGCCCCGCACGCCACGGTGGCCGCCGCCGCCCAGGCACTGCTCTACGCCCACCGGCACCGCGGCCTGGACGACCTCACCGAGGCGCTGGCCGACTGCGCCCACCCCAAGTCCGCCGAACTGCTCGCGGTGCTCAGCGAGGAGGAGCCCTCCGCCCTCTGCCGCGCCGTCGACCGCTGGGCCCGCGACCCGCGCACCGCCCGCCGCGTCGCCGCCGTCACCCACGGCCGCCTCGCCGCCCGCCACGTCCGTTCCGACGCCGACCGTGACCTGCTCCGGTACGCCGCTCTCGCCCTGCTCGCCCGTCCCGAGGACGCGGCGCTGCACGGCGGGGCGCTCGCGGTGCTGGTCCGCGATCCCCGCACCCGGGGCCGTCACCTCCCGGACGCCCTGCGGCGCTTCGTGGCCGGCGACCCGCAGCTGCCCGCCGAGGCGCTGGTGCCCGCGCTGGCCACCCACCCCGAGCCGGTGCTCGACGCCTTCCGGGACCGGCTGCGGCAGCCCGGAGGCGGCGAGGCGCTGGACGCCCTCGCCGAGGTGACGGCGCCCGCCCTGGCCCGGCGGATCGCCGCCCTGATCCGGGAGGCCGTGCAAGGCTGCGGCCCGGTGCGCGGAGTGACGTCCGTCGCCGCGGCGGTCGCGGGGTACGTCGACCGGCGGCTCGACCACGGGCCCACGGTGCGCGCCGTGCTGCTGCCGCTGGTCACCGGGCTGATCGCGGACGGCCCGCCGCCCGTCAGGGCCGCCCTGGCCGCGGTGCTCGCCCGGCCCGGCACCCCCGCCTCCCGGCCGCTGCGGCAGGAACTGCTGGCCCGGCTGCCGGCGAACGAGGGCGAGCCGGTGCGGGCGGCGGTCGTGCCGGCCGCGGTCGCTCCGGCCGCCGTCGTGCCTCCCGTCACGGTGGCGGCCGCCTCCCGGGGGGCGGTCACCCGGGAAGCGGGCGGCCGCCCGGCGGAAGGGGCCGCGGCGGGCGCGCCGGCGGGCTGAAGGAAGGGCTGGAGGACGGGCTGGAGCTGGCCGCAGCAGGCCCCAGCGGGCCGCAGCAGGTTTCCGGCGGGTCGACGCAAGGGCTGAAGCGACGTTCCGGCGGGCTGACGCAAGGGCTGAGGCGGGGTTTCCGGCAAGCCCGAGCAGCGGTTTCCGGTGGGCTGGGACACCAGCTCGGGCGGACCGGAGCGAGGGCCGCGGCGGGCCGGCCCCGGACGTCCGGCGACCGCCGAAGATCACGGGCCCATGCCGATCACCCATGCCGATGCCGGTGCGCGGACCACGGCATGGCACTCTTGGAGCTGCATCACAGGCACACACGGACACGGGTTCGACGAGGAGCGGTCACAGTGCAGCGCTGGCGTGGCTTGGAGGACATCCCCCAGGACTGGGGGCGCAGCGTCGTCACCATCGGCTCCTACGACGGAGTGCACCGCGGACATCAGCTGATCATCCGGCACGCGGTGGAGCGCGCCCAGGCACTCGGCGTCCCGTCCGTGCTGGTCACCTTCGACCCGCACCCCAGCGAGGTGGTCCGCCCCGGCAGCCACCCGCCGGTGCTCGCCCCGCACGTCCGGCGCGCCGAACTGGCGGCCGACCTGGGCGTCGACGCGGTGCTGGTGCTGCCGTTCACCAAGGAGTTCTCCAAGCTCTCGCCCGCCGAGTTCGTGGTGAAGGTCCTGGTCGACAAGTTGCACGCCCGCGCCGTCGTCGAGGGCCCCAACTTCCGGTTCGGCCACAAGGCCGCCGGTGACGTCGCGTTCCTCACCGACCAGGGGCGGACCTACGACTTCGAGGTCGACGTGATCGACCTGCACGTCAGCGGGGAGGCGGGCGGCGGGGAGCCGTTCTCCTCCACCCTCACCCGGCGTCTGGTCGCCGCCGGCGACATGGCGGGCGCCCGCGAGATCCTGGGCCGCCCGCACCGCGTCGAGGGCGTCGTGGTCCGCGGCGCCCAGCGCGGTCGCGAACTCGGCTTCCCCACGGCGAACATCGACACCCTGCCGTTCAGCGCGATCCCGGCGGACGGGGTGTACGCGGGCTGGCTGAACGTCGCTGGGGAGTCCATGCCGGCCGCGATCTCCGTCGGCACCAACCCCCAGTTCGACGGCACGGAGCGCACGGTCGAGGCGTACGCGATCGACCGCGAGGGCCTCGACCTCTACGGCATGCACGCGTCCGTGGACTTCCTCGCCTTCGTCCGCGGGCAGGCCAAGTTCGCCACCCTCGACGACCTCCTCGAGGCGATGGCCCGCGACGTCGGGCGCTGCCGCGAACTCGTCGCCGCGGCGGGCTGACCCGGCCGGCCGGCCGGCCAGCCGCCCGGCCGGCCGTGACCGGCCCCGGCTCCGCGCGGGTGTGCGAAGGGCCTCACGTCGTCGTGACGTGAGGCACTTCGCACACGAGCTCCACGCCCTGTCGCGCGGACCCACTTCCGGCCGATACCCCCGCGAGGGCGTCACGTCCTGTGGCGACGCCTCCCCGCGCGGGGCACGGTACCGCGGCTCACTGCGTCGGCGGCGCGGGCGGCTGCTGCGGGTAACCCGGGTACGGCGGCTGCTGGGGCGGCACCTGACCGTACGGCTGCTGTGGCTGCTGCTGCGGGACCTGGCCGTATGGCCCGGCCGGCTGAGCCGGGTACCCGTAGTGGCCCGGCGCCCCCTGCCCCGGCATCGGCGGCGCGGCCACCGGCGGGGGGTTCCCGTCCGACGTCCACAGCCCGTGCGCCTGCTGATGCCGCACGAAGTCCTCGGCCACCAGCGCCGCCAGGTTGAAGTACGACTCCCGCACCTTCGGCCGCATCATGTCGAGGTCGACCTCCGCGCCCGCCGCCAGGTGCTCGTCGAACGGCACCACCACGACGGCACGGCAGCGGGTCTCGAAGTGGCTGACGATGTCCTCCACCTTGATCATCTTGCCGGTCTCACGGACGCCGGAGATCACCGTCAGGGAACGCTGCACCAGGTCCGCGTAGCCGTGCGCGGAGAGCCAGTCCAGCGTGGTGCTGGCACTGCTCGCCCCGTCCACCGACGGCGTGGAGATGATGATCAGCTGGTCGGCCAGGTCCAGCACACCCCGCATGGCGCTGTAGAGCAGACCCGTGCCGGAGTCGGTGAGGATGATCGGGTACTGGCGGCCCAGCACGTCGATGGCCCGCCGGTAGTCCTCGTCGTTGAAGGTGGTGGAGACCGCGGGGTCCACGTCGTTGGCAATGATCTCCAGGCCGGAGGGTGCCTGCGAGGTGAAGCGGCGGATGTCCATGTAGGAGTTGAGGTACGGGATCGCCTGCACCAGGTCGCGGATGGTCGCCCCGGTCTCACGGCGCACCCGGCGGCCGAGCGTGCCGGCGTCCGGGTTGGCGTCGATCGCGAGGATCTTGTCCTGCCGCTCGGTGGCCAGCGTGGAGCCCAGCGCGGTGGTGGTCGTCGTCTTGCCGACGCCGCCCTTGAGGCTGATCACCGCGATCCGGTAGCAGGAGAGCACCGGGGTACGGATGAGATCGAGCTTGCGCTGCCGCTCCGCCTCCTCCTTCTTGCCGCCGATCCGGAAACGCGAGGGGGCGGCCGTCGGACGGGTGCTCTTGGTGCGCTGCCTCTTGTTGTTGAGCAGCCGGTCGGACGACAGCTCCACCGCGGCCTGGTAACCCAGCGGCGCGGCACCGGGATTGACCGGCTGGCGCTGGTCGTGCTGCACCGCCTGCGGCCACGCGGCCGCGGGCATGCGGGGATCCACCGGCGGCGCAGCGGGCGGCTGGGCCGCGGCGCCCTCCTGCGGGAAGCCGTACCCGCCCTGCTGCGCCGCGGCGTCCGGGCCGCCCTGCGGCGGCACTTGACCGGGCACGGGCTGCGCCGGGGGCTGCGGGAAGCCGTACCCCTGGGCCTGCGGCTGCGGCTGCGGCTGCGGCTGCGACTGCGGCTGATGCTGCGGGTACTGCGGCTGCGGCGGCTGGGGCGCGGGCGGTGCGGCCGGGAAGCCGTAGCCCTGCGGCGGCTGCTGGCCCGGCAGGGGCTGCGCCGGGGGCTGCTGCGGGAAGCCGTAGCCCTGCGGCGCCTGCCCGCCCGGCTGCGGCGGCGGGGCGCCGAAGCCCTGCGCGGGCTGGGCGTGCGGTACGGGCTGCGCCTGCGGCGGCACGCCGGGGGCCTGCGGCACGCCCGGAGCGGCCTGCGGCTGCGGCGGCACCTGGGGGTGCGCCGGGGCCTGCGCCGCGTCCTGCGGCTGCTGGGCCGCCCACGGGCTCGGGGCCTGCGGGGCCTGCGGCTGGAACGGCGCCTGCGGCGGCGCGGGAGGCTGCGCGGGCGCCTGCGGCGGTTGCGCGGGCCACTGCCCCGCGGCCTGCGGCGCGGCCGGCTGGTACTGGGGCGGCAGCGGCGGAAGCGTGCCCGGCTGCTGTGGCGGGACCTGCGGCACCCACCCCTGCGGGGCGCCCGGCTGCCCGGAGTCCGCCCCAGTGATGTCGCCGGCCGCACCGGCCGTGGCCGCCTGTCCGGGGTACTGCGGGGGAGCCGCCGGAGCGTCAGCGCCGGTGCTCCCCTGCGCCTGGTCGGGGTAGGCCCCCGCCTGCGGCCCGTGCGGCCGCGCCGCCTCCCGTGCCTCCGGCGCGGCCGCGGGGCCGTCCGCGGTGTCCCCGGGGAGATCCGCCTCCGCCTCGGCGGGGGGAGCGGCCGGAGCCGTGGTGGCGCCCGACCCTTCCGACTCGACGTCCGCGGCACCGCTTCGGCCGCCCTCGGCACCCGATGCCTCTCCGGCCCCCTGTGCCTCTACCGCGTCACCCGGCCCGACGGCCGGCTCGGCGACGACGAAGTCACCGCCGATGTCACCGCCGAAGGCCCCACCGATGTCGCCGCCGGACGCCCCACCGACGTCACCGCCGGAGGGACCTGCGCCACCGTCGACGCCGCTCTCCGCGCCGGCGGCCGCCACGTCCCGCGCCCCCGGCACCTCACCGGCCGCGTGCACCGGTCCGGCGCCATGCTCCGCCGCCGCGCCCGCCTGCGCGCCGGACGCGGGACCCGCCCCGTCGCCGGCCTCGTCCCCGGTCAGGGCCCCGGCTCCGTGGCCTGTCGCGGACGCCCCGTCACCGGGTGCCGGGTAGCCCTCGGCGGGCTGCGTGCCCCGCTCGCCGGCGTGCTCGCCGGACACCGCCTCCACCGCCGCGGCGGCGCGCTCCTCGATCTCCTGCCGCAGCGCGGCCGCCGAGATCCGCATCGTCGCGCCGCTCTCCAACTGACCGCCGCCGAACGGCAGGTCGCCACCCGGCGCCCCGGGAACCGCGGTCGAAGGCAAGGAAGGGGCCACAGGAGCGGGAGGGACGGGAGGGACGGAAGGAGCGGGCGAGACGGCAGGGACGGCAGGAGGCGGCGGCGGGTCGGCGGGGGCCACCGGCCCCACAGGCCCTACCGGCTCCGACGGCTCCCAGGGCGCGGGCTCCTCCGCGGAGTCGGCGGCACCGCCGGCGTTCTCCCGGTACCAGGCAGGCGTGTCGTAGTCGATGGTGAACTCGCCCGTCGTCTCGACGGCGGACTCCGCGTCGGACTGGTCATCGCCCGGTGTGGTCCAACCCCCGTGGATACCATCCCGATCGCTGTTCACAATTCCTCCTGGTTGGTCGAGCGCAGGCACCCCACCCTAATCACCCCGGTCGCCGGAACGGCAGGCCCGTCGGCCGGTGGAAAACGGGGAGGGCCCGCGAAGGACCGGACGGCCCCCCGGTCGCCTCAGTCCATGCGCCGGGGCGAACCCAGCAACCCGACCTCGGCGTCCGTGGGTTGCGTCATCACGTACTGACGGTCCCGGTCCGCACACCACAGGGTGACACCGTCGGCCAGCGTCGGCAGCGAGTCCACGTCACCACGCGGAAGCGCCAACGCCCGTCCGGTTTCGGTGGCTTCGTCCGGAGACAGCCGCTGCACGCCCACCAGCCGGGCCTGACGCATCAGCCGCGGCGCCACCGGGGACAGGTACGGCAGCAGGGTCAGCACGGCCTGCCAGGGGCCCGCCACCACCCGCCCCCGCGGCGGCCGCATGCCGCAGTCCCGCACCACCAGCACCGGGCTGCCCGCCGACGCGCCCTGGGGCGGCACCCGGCCCACGTCGTACACCGACAGCCCGTTCTGCCCGCCGCCCATGGCGTGCACCATCTGCATCCACGCCTGCGGACGACCGGTCTCCACGGCCACCCGCGCACCGGTCGCGGCGGCACGCAGCGCCAGCACCTGGGTCGTCCACAGGCTGCCGATCAGCACGATGTCGTACGGGGTGGGACGGTTGAGCCCCAGGACGGCAGGCTGCCCCTCCGCGTCCACCCCGATCACCACGCCGTCGTCGCCGATCGGCAGCGTCAGCGACTCCAACTGCTCCAGGGGCACGCTGTGCCGACCGTGCCGGGGGCCCAGCAGTCCCGAACCGCGGCTGATCATCGGGTGCCTCCCAGCGGCAGAGTGGCGAGCACGCCGGGCAGCTGCTCCCGGTCCAGCCTGGCCAGACCGACGCCCGCGCGACGCGCCGCGTCCTGCAACGCCCGCCGTGCGGAGGTGAGTTCCTCGGCGCTGCGGCCGGTCACCCGCAGGTGCCCGGTCAGCGCCACCGCCTGCCCGTCACCGCGGGCCAGGGTGAGACTGAAGGTGGTGGCCAGCGCGGAAACGGCCGTCAGCTGGGCCACCAGTTGCGGCAGAGTGACGCCCCGCCCGCCCAAGGAGGGCCAGCGGCGCACCCAGTAGGCGGTGTGGCGGCGGTTGTCGCACCGCCAGTTGCGGGCCGACTCCTCGGTACGGCGCTCCCGCACCTCCGTGCGGCCCGCCTCCGCGGTCACCAGGGGATTGGCGCAGGCCGAGGTCGCCATCGCAGCGACCACTTCCTCCTCGTCCAGCACGTTCACCCGGAACCCGGCACCGGTCAGCCGGCTGGCCAGATGATCCGCGGCCCGCACGACGCACTTCTGCGCACCGGCCACCCCGCCGCCGCGCGCGGCCACCGCATCCGCGCACAGTTCCGGGTCCAGCTTGAGCGCGATCCAGGTGATCCGCACCGCAGGAGCGCCGGTACTCGCCTGGAGCGGCGCGTAGTTGGTGACGGCCACCGACTGCTGCGGCAGGTGCAGCGCCGGGGCGGGCTGGGTGTGCAGCAGGATCTGGGCGGACTCCAGCCGGATGTCGTCCACCTCGAGGGCGTCACCGACCAGCGCCAGCGGCAGCGGACGACGGCTCCGCTCGGCGCGCAGCGCGGTGGCGTCCGCCTCCACCTGGAGCACCGCCGTGAGGAAGGTGCCGTCGCCGACCAGGCCCACCGGCCGCCGGTCCCGGCCGCCGTAGGCGTAGGTCCGCAGCGCCGGCTCGCACTCGACCGCCGGGGCCAGCCCCGGCTCGGTGCCGGGCGGCACCTCCAGACCGGCCGCGCGCTTCTGCCGTGCGCGCAACTCCCGCGCCGTGGACAGCCATTCGGGCAGGGAGCGGCCACGACGGCGGACCACCGCCAGACCCAGCAGCAGCACCGCGACCACCGCGGCCACCACCAGGGCCACCGTCCCGATCACCCAGCCGACCACCAGCACGGCGGCCGCCAGCTCCACCAGCACCGCCCGGCGCAGCCCCGTCGGACCGCCGCGTCCCGCACGTGACCTGAGCTGCACCGCGCCCGGTGCGGCGTGCGTGCGGGCCGCGACCGGGGGAGGCGTCGCCACGGAACCCCGTGCCGTCCGTGACCGGTCACGGGACCGCGTTCGCGTCCCGGAAGCCATCACCCACACCCCCGCAGTGCTCGCCGTCGTGCGCCCGGCCGGACCGGTCGGACCGGCCGGCTCCGCAAATCCATTGCCCCATAGGTACCTTGAAGGCTTCGGTACCCTACCCGCTCCACCAGGCCCCTCGAGTACCAGGCCTCACGCGTACCAGGCATAGTAGGGGGCCGTCCGACACCGCGGCGGAACACGGGGAGAAGCAGGGCACCGATGGCATCCCGGAGAGACCAGCTCAACGCCTACACGTTCGCCAAGCGCCGCATGCTGGCGTCCTTCACGCATTCCGCGTCCGGAGGCTCGGAGGAGAGCGCACCGCGACCCCTGCGGGGCATCCTGCCCGGCATGATCACCGGCGTCGTCGTCATGGCCGTCTTCGGGGCCTGGGGCATGTTCAAGCCGACCGCGCCCAAGGACTGGGACCGGCCGTACGAGAAGGTGATCGTCGCCGACAAGTCGACCACCCGGTACGTCGTCCTCCGGACCGGCGGCAAGACCCAGCTGCACCCCGTGCTCAACATGGCCTCCGCCAAGCTGCTGCTCAAGGACGGCAAGGGCGATGTCATCACGGTCGACGAGAAGATCCTCGACACCCAGATCCAGCACGGTGTCACCGTGGGCATCCCCTACGCCCCCGACCGGCTCCCCGACGCCGAGGAGGCCGCGGCGGACAAGCGCTGGGTGGTCTGCGAGCGAGCGGGCGAGGGCGGTGCCGTGCAGAAGGCCGCGTTCGTCTTCGCCGCACGGGAGATGAAGCGCGTCGAGGGTTCCCAGAGGCTGAGCGGCGGCCAGCTCCTCTACGTCCAGGGCCCCGACGACGCCCGCTACGTCGTCGACGCCACGGGCACCGGGTACCGGATCGACGCGGTGGAGAAGAAGGAGCCCGAACTCTCCGCCATGCTGCGCGCCGTGGTCGGCTCGGACCGCGAGCCGCAGCGCGTCTCCCGCGAGTGGCTGGAGACCCTCCACAAGGGCGACCCGCTGGCCTTCCCCGAGATCGAGGGCCCACCGGGCCGGCCGGCCGACGCGCCCGGACAGCTGGACCAGGAGGCCAACCGGGTGGGGATGGTGCTCAAGGCGCGCGACGGTGACCGCGACCGGTACTACGTGGTGCTCCCCGGACGCGTCGCACCGGTCTCCGACTTCGTCGCCAACCTCCTCCTCGCCGACAGCGCGCTCGTGTCGGTCGGGCAGGACGGCAACGCCCTCGAGGTCAGCCCCGGCGCGCTGCAGCCGGGCGAGCCGTTCGCCGCCGACCAGAAGTGGCCCACCGCCGATCCCTCCACCGTCAACGACCCCTCGGGCGCCGGCAAGGCCCGGGACACCGTCTGCAACGTGCTGATGGGCGTCGACCGCGGCTCCGGGCGGACCACCCTGCGGACCTGGGCGGGCGACACCTTCCCCGCCGTCCTCGCCACCGGATCCACCAGCGCGTACGTCACCCCGGGCTCCGGGCAGGTGTACCAGCAGTTCCAGGGCAGTGCCACCGACGTCGGCCCCGTCTTCCTGGTCACCGACACCGGCCTGCGCTACGTCCTGCAGTCCAACGGAGACCGCACCGGCGAGGACAGCGAGATCGGCCGGTCCAAGGAGGACCGGGAGAAGCAGCAGCAGGCGGAGCAGGAGGCACAGAAGCTGCTCGGCTACGCGGACGTCGCACCGACGCCGGTGCCGGCCCCGTGGTCCGCCTACCTGCCCACCGGGCCCCGCCTGTCGACCGCCGACGCCAGGCAGCCGCAGGGCTCCTAGCGTGACCGGCACGCACGGCAGACACGGGGCGCACGGCAGGCACGGCACACACGGCAGACACGGCGCGCACGGCGCGTTCTGCACGCCCGGCACGCACGGCACGTGCCGACACACATGAGGGAAGGAACGCAGTGACCCCCAGGCCCGGGCCCACGCCCAAGGCGGCCGCGGCGCTGGCCGCGGTGGCCGTCACGCTCCCGCTCTGCCTGACCGGGGCGGCCCCGGCAGCCGCGGAACCGGTCACCGGCCAGTGCACGTTCCCGGCCGAGAACTATCCCGGGCGCCCCTGGGCGCTTCAGCGGGTGCTGCTCGACGAGCTGTGGGAGCAGTCCGAGGGCAAGGGCGTCAAGGTCGCGGTGATCGACACCGGCGTCGACATCAAGCACCCCCAGCTGCGCGACGCCGTGGACGCGAGCAGCGGGGGCAACTTCCTGCCCGCCGAGGTCGACGGCGAACCGCTCGAGCGGGGCAGCGCCAAGGGCACCGACGACCAGGTCGGCCACGGCACCAAGGTCGCCGGGATCATCGCCGCCCGGCGCTCCGACGAGACGGGGTTCGCGGGTCTCGCCCCCGAGGCGACCGTCATCCCGATCAAGCACAACGACGCCGAGGGCCACGGCAAGGTCGACGAGATGGTCAAGGCCATCGACCACGCTCGCCAGGCCGGGGCCCAGGTCATCAACATCTCCCAGGACACCGGCTCGCCCGTCGACTCGACCCCGCAGCTCAAGGGCGCCGTCGACCGCGCGCTGGCCGCGGACATCGTGGTCGTCGCCTCGGCCGGCAACGAGGGGCTGGGCGGCGAGAGCAAGAACTCCTACCCCGCCGCCTACGAGGGCGTGCTGGCGGTGGCCGCCTCCGACCGCAACGGGGAGCGCGCGCCGTTCTCCCAGTCCGGGGACTTCGTCGACGTCGCCGCACCGGGGGTCGACATGGTCTCCACGGTGCCCGGCGGCGGCCACTGCGCCGACAACGGCACGAGTTTCTCCGCGCCGTACGTCGCCGGGGTGGCGGCGCTGCTGCGGGCCAAGCACCCGGACTGGAAGCAGGAGCAGGTCGTCGCGCAGATCGAGTCGACCGCGGAGCGGACGGTCGCCGACCGTGACCGCCTGGTCGGCTGGGGCGTGGTCGACCCCGTCCGCGCCCTCACGGAGGACGACCGCCCGACGAGTTCCCCCGCCCCCGGCGGCGGCCTCGCCGGCGCGGAACCCCCGGAACCGGCGCCGCTCACCCTGGGCGAGACCCCCGACGAACGCGACGCCCGCCTCGGCTCCTACGTCGCCCTCGCCGCCGCCGCCACGGTGGCCGCCCTCACCGGCACCGCCATCGCCCTCCGCGACGCCCGCCGACGGCGGCGGGCGGTCACTCGGCCAGGCAGTTCAGCGACTTGACGGTGGCGGGCATGTAGGCGCGCATGAAGCGCTCCACGTCCCGTTCACGGTGGGGCTCCATGGGGCCTTCCGCCATCTTCAGGGCGAGGGTGAAGTTGTCCGCGCCGGCCGAGTCACGGCAACTGGTGCTGGCGATGGCACCGTCGTTCGCGACGACTGCCTGGTCTCCGATGCCTTGAACCGGATGCGGATCGAAGAGCCCGATCGTCGGGCCGCTCCGGGCGAGATTCATGAGGTTGGGCTTACCGCCACCGGCGGAGAACCACAGCTGGAATCGCTCCTTCTTGTCGACGTAGACAACGCACCACGAGGCGGATCCGGGCTCACGAAAGCTCGCACTGGTCCATTCACGAACGGCACCGGCGCCGAGAAGTGGTGCCGAGAGGTTCGGGCTGATCTTTGTGCGACAGAGAGAGTGCGGTACCTGTGCCTTCTTCGCGATGCCACAGGCCCCGAGGGTTGCCATGACCGCGATACCGCAGGTAGAGGCCATCATTCGCCTGAGCACGATTTACCGCAGAGCTCCCGTGATGCCACGGCCGTGGTTCATGCCGCCGTTTGCCGTCATGTTGACTTGGTTCCTCAACTCGTCAGGGGGGAAGCTGTCTGTCTCTCCGTGGACTCGCCACCAGACGTCGGTCAGTGCCCGGAGCTGCATTTCCCGCGACCGGTAATCGTTCTCGCGCCCCTCACGAAGCCCTTCCTCGTACCGCGTCCGCTCGTCCCTCAACCAGCTTTCCGTCGCAGCTGTCACCCCCAGCTGAACCTCCGAGCCGACGATCGGAATGTGCCCGGCCACGTCGTTGGTGATCTCCGCCCACCTCGGCGGCTCGGGCGGCGTCGAGCTCATCTGCACCGACTGCGCACGGACCTCCTCCATGAAGCCGACCGTCCGCGCCGCCTGGATCAGTGAATCCTTCGGGTGCTGCTGCTCCGGCCGGTGGATGGCCTCCACCATCGGCGTGTTCAGCCCCACGTTCAGCGTCGCGTAGCCCTGCGGGTCCCTGGACACCTGCTTCGCCACCTCGAACAGGTCGGCCTGCGTGACCGGCGCCGTGCCGTCGTCGAACGCACTCGCCACCTGGTGCACCGTGTCCCCGTGGTTGGCCAGGATCCGGCCCATGCCCTCCCGCAGCGTCGGCGGGAACCGGTCCTCCCACGTGGCCAGGTGCTGCACCGCGTGCTGGAAGACCTCCCGGTTCGCCGCCGTGTGCTCCACGTGGCCCGCCGCGCCGGTGGCGTGCGGACCGACGCCGGTCGTGGCCGCCTCCAACGCCGCGCCGAAGCCCACACACATGTCCGCGTCGGCGCGTTCCTGGTCATGGTCCGGGCGGGGCCCGTCCAGGGCCTCCGGCACGACCGTGAACCAGTCCCGCTCAGCGGCCAGGTACTTCATCCGCCCCTCGTCCCGCAGGTACTCCGCCGCCCCCTCCGGATCGCGGCTCATCAGCCCCAGGACGCCGTCCAGCGGGTCGTTGGCGAACCAGCCGTCCTCGCCGGCCACCGGGCCCACCATGTCCCAGACCTCCGGATCTCTCCGCTCCGCGGCGATCAGGTCGTCGCCCAGGTCCGAGAGGTACCCCGACCCGAACTGTCCGCCCTGCCCCATCAGGCTGACCAGCGACTGGTACCCCCGCTCGTTGGTCATCCGGTCCGCGGCGAACCGTGAGGCGTGCGACTCGAGGCCCGCCTCCCGCATGTCGGACCGCCACCGCTCGTACCAGTGCGAGTCCGTCTCCCGCGTCGCCGTCGCCAGGGTCCGCGACAGCCCGGAGGCGACGTCCGTCATACCGCGGGCCTGGGGGTCGCCCGCCGTGTGGGCCAGGTCGTTGGCCCGGCTGCCCACGGCGAGGAGGCCGTCCGCGCCCAGCCCGCTGAGGAACGTGCGGCTGAAGTGCTCGTCGTGCTGGTTGTCCCGGAAGAGCCGGCGGAGTTCGTCGAGCTCCGCCGCGCTCAGCCTCTCGCCCGTGGCCATCCGCGCCGCGAGCGCACTGCCGGCGCGGGCCTCGTACTCCTCCACGTCGTTCAGCGCGCCCGCGTTGAAGCCGCCCGCCGTGCCGTCGCCGTTGTGCTCGTCACGCGTCACCGCCCGCAGTGCGATCACGACGCCCTGGTCCGCGTCGTCCACCGCCCGCACCGCGTTGTCGATCCGCTGCTGCCACCCCTCGGCCGACCCGCACGTCTCCCCGGGCCGCGGCGGACGTTGCGCGACATCCACCGTGACGACCCCGCGCCCGGAGACCCGCAGGCCCGCCGCCTCCGCCTCCTTCCGGACGGCGGCCAGCCGACTGCGGAGATCCGAGAACTGGGTGTAGGCGTCCCGCAGCAGCGCGGCGACGGCCATGGCCTCCTTCCGCGCCGCCCGGTACTCCGCGAGCGTGACGTCGAAGACCGACCCCGCCGTCCGCGCCGCGACCCCGGTCCACCCGCCGGACGGTCCTGCCGCCGCCAGGCCGTGCACCTCCGTCAGGTAGTCACCCTCCTGCACGGCGAACTCCCGAGCCATGTCCTCCCACCGGTCGGCGGCGGCGACCAGGCTGGACAGCTCGGCGGTCATGATCTCGTGATACGTCGGCACTGCGCGCCGCTCCCTTCAGAAAGCGTCGAGCGGCGAGATCAGGCGGAGCCCCTTCTCGACCGCGACGTCCGTGCCGGCGTAGAGGCGGGCCGAACCGCGCAGGGCGGCCTTCTCCGCGCCGAGGCGGTGCATCAGCGCGGTGACCTGGTCGCTCCACGCATCGTGGGCGTCGTGCAGCGCCTTGCCGGACGCCCACCCGTCCCCGTCCGCCGCGGCCAGCGCCCTGACCGCCGCGCGCGTGTCCGCCTCCGCCGTCCGGCCGGCCCTGCGGGTGCCCGGCTCGAGCCGGGTCTCCAGCGCGCGGGCCGCCGCCTCCTTGCGGACCGGGTGCGACACCAGGTCCGGCCGTACCCCGAGCGCGGGCGCGACCCCGCCGCCCACCGGCACCGGTCCGGTTCCGAACGACTCATCCGCCGACACCGATGTGTCCCTCCGTCAACTTCCGTGCACCTTGCGTGATCGATCCGTGACGGAAGGTAGCAGCCGGCCCGGGGTGGCGGGGCCCGCGTTGCGGCCCCCGCCCGCGGCGCGGCAGGCCTCGCACCCGTGAAGCCGGGGCCTTTGTCGATCAACGTTCTGAACTGCGACTTCACCCGCAGGTGTTGCGCGTCACGGATCCGTGCGCACCGGAACCCTGGGGCGGCGGTGCGCCCTTGAGCCGGGTGGTGTAGACGTAGAGTCCCGCTGCCGCCGGGCCGTCGGCCGTGTCCTTGACGACCGCGACCTGTATCAGGGCCGTTGCACAAGGCAGTTGGGCGTGTCATGCGAAGTGACTACAGTGGTGCTGTTGCGACATGAACGCTTCACGGATCGGTCCAGAGGTCTTGAGGCGGGCGACAACAACGGGGAGATGACGCTGGTGATTCCGCTGGAGCCGGGTGCGGGTGCCGCAGACCTCAGGCGAGGTGTGGAGGCGCTCAGTTCGTTCAAGAAGCGCGTCGACGCGGTGCTCGACGAACTGAACGGATCGCCTGCCAACCCCAACCAGGTGGCGAGCCTGACGCTCACCCGTGAGTCGCTGGCGGCCGGAAGCGCCTTCGGTGAGGCGGTCGGCCTCTATTCCCAGTACGCCCGGGCGCACGAGCGGGTCAGCTCCCTGTCGCGGACCCTCGGCCTGCAGATAGAGGCACTTCAGATCGCCGTCCACGGTGCGGACATCGGCTTCGACAACCTCGAGGAAGAGTCGCGGCGCCGGTTCCACGAGATCCAGGTCGACCTCAAGCGTGAGGCGGACCGCGAGCAGGACCTCGCGCGCAATGCCAAGCGCCAGTACGGGGGTGGGTTCTGATGCCAGGACACGACGACAAGAAGTACGACGAGCTGATCAAGGACGAACTCCAGCAGGTCAAGGAGAACGCCGAGGTCATCGACCTCGTCAATGCCTTCGAGCAGGCGTTCGGTGCGGTCTTCGCCGGGGACGGGCCCCGGTTCTTCGGCCGGACGAGCTTCGAGGGTCACCGCCTCAACGACATGATCGACGTGGTGGAGCCGACCAACCCGGAGCAGATCGAGGAGGTCGGGACCTCCCTGCTGAAGGCCGGTGAGGCGATCACGGCGGCCGCCACTCTGCTCGGCAAGAACATCGAGGGCGTCGACTGGGAGGGCACGTCGGGCGAGGCCTTCCGGACGTGGAGCAACAACCTCGTCGAGAAGGCCAAGGCGCTGGCGGGCTACTCGAAGGCGGTCGGCGAGCAGATCTCGCTGGCCGGCTCCGGACTCGCCTCCGTCCGCAAGTCCATGCCGCCGCGCGACCTGCGCGAGGAGCCGAAGACGGTCTCGCAGATCCCCGCGGCCAAGCGGGTGGACAGCAACGAGGAGTACGTCGCCGCGGTCAAGGCGGAGCAGAACCGGCAGGAGGCGATCAACCAGATGATCCGCCTGTCCTCGTTCTACGCGGTGTCGGAGGAGACGCTGGCGGGTAAGGAGCCGCCGACGTTCGACCCGATGCCGAACGTCGGGGTGCCGGCGCCGTTGCCGGTCCGCGGAGTGGGGGACACTCCGGCGGCAGGACAGGGCGGTTACGGAGGCGACACGACTGTCGCGGGGGCTCGCGGCTCGGCCACCGAGGTGGCGGCGACCGCGGGACGGGTTGACGGAACGGCTGCGGGATCGGCCCCCCAGATCCGTCCGGGCGCAGATGCCTCCATGCAGATCGACAGCGTGGCCCCGGTGGTTCAGCAGGACACGACTCGACCCGTGACAGTGGTGCCTGCGCCCACCACCGGACCGTCCGTGACGAACACGGCTCCGCCGCCGTTCACCGTGGGCACGAACCCTGTGACCGTGACCGGAGGCGGTGGGCAAGGGAAGACGCCGCCCGGCGGTGCGAACTGGCGCCAGACGCCGATCTCGGCACAGGGCCAGGTCCCGCGCGCCACCACCGGAGGCACGACCGGCGGACAGACTGCCGGTCGCAACCCCATGCACCCGCTGGGCCCGACCGGTCAGCAGACGACGGCCACGGGCCGTACCGGTGGTGGCGGTATCCGCGGGGGAACGGGACCCGTGGGGCCGACCGGCCAGCAGAACGCGGGGCGTACGGGCGGCGCGGGCGCTCGTCGGGGCATGGGCCCCACGGGCCAGCCGGCAGCGACGGGCCGTGCCGTCCCCGGGGGTGGCCGGAGCCCGTTCGCGCCGATGGGCCAGACCCAGCCCGTGACCGGTCGGCAGGCCGGCGGCCGAGGCACTGGCCCGGTGGCCGGTGGTCCTCCCGCGCCCCATGGTGTCTCCGGCGGCGCCCAGCGGGCCAACCCGTCCGGCGCCCGAGCCGTACGCCCGGTGCAGAGCGGTGCCACAACGAGCGGTGGCGTGGTCGGCGGACGGGCCGCCACGCCCAACGGCCCCGGCGGGACCCGTGTGCCGCGCGGCACAGTGATCGGCGGAGACGTCGGCGTGCCCCGTGGCGCGGGCGAGCAGCCCGGCCGCCGTGGCGTCGTAGGCGCGCCTTCCACGCCTCGCACCGGAACCCCGGGGGCACGGGCGGGGCAGGGCACCGGCCGCCCTCAGGCCGCGCCCGGCGGTGTGACCGCCACCCCCAGCGGAACGGACACCCGGGGGAAGAGCCGTTTCCCCGGTGACGACCGGCGTGAGACGCCGCCCGCGGCGGGCTGACGACAAGAGCGACGCAGACAGGAGCCATGGTGCGCATCAGCAGACCCGGTAGGCCGACCGCCCGAAGCCGGTCACTCGGCAGGCGGTGGTCCGCCGCGACG
Source organism: Streptomyces abyssomicinicus (assembly GCF_008974245.1). GTDB lineage: Bacteria > Actinomycetota > Actinomycetes > Streptomycetales > Streptomycetaceae > Streptomyces > Streptomyces abyssomicinicus. The sequence continues at coordinate 173,300 of NZ_BBZI01000015.1, forward strand.
GCGACGCTCGGCGCGCTGGCCGCCCTCTCAGCCGGTCCGACCCCTCAGGCGGCAGCGGCCGACTGGCAGTCGAAGCAGTGGTATCTGGACGCCATGCGCGCCGAGGAGATGTGGAAGACCAGCACCGGCGAGGGGGTGAAGGTCGCGGTCATCGACAGCGGTGTCAATCCCGCGACGGCCTCCCTCAAAGGACAGGTCCTGACCGACGAGATCCCCGCTCCGCAGAACTACGGTGCCACGGAAGACTACGACAGCCATGGCACCAGCATGGCCGAGATCATCGCCGGCACGGGGGCCGGGGGAGGACTGAAGGGCCTGGCTCCCGACGCCGAAATCATCCCGATCCGCATCGGTCTCTCCACATTGAAGGACAAGGCGGAAGCGGCCAAGGCACCCAGTGTCCTCGAGGCGATCAGGGCGGCGGCGGACAGCGACGCCAAGATCATCAGCATGTCCTTCGGCTGGGGAACGCCCACGTGGCAGGAGGACGAGGCGGTCGCCTACGCCCATTCCAAGGGCAAGCTGCTGTTCGCGGGCGTCGGCAACGACGCAATGGGCAAGGGCTTCGAGGCCGAGACCATCGGCTACCCGGCCGCATATCCCTACGTCGTCGGGGTGGCCGCCGCCGACGAAAGCGGCACGGTGGGAGACTTCTCGGAAGCGGGCCAGTACGTGGATGTCGCCGCGCCTGGACTTGAGGTCCCGAGCTGGTGCGACGCCTCCTTCCGTTCCTACTGCATGCAGGAGGGGACCAGCGCCGCAACCGCCGTGGCCTCCGCCTCCGCCGCGCTGATCTGGTCCGCCCACCCCGACTGGACCGCCAACCAGGTCATGAGCGCACTGATCGACACGGCGGGCCGGGACTGGCCCAAGGACGTGCCGAGCAAGTACCTCGGCTACGGACTGCTCCGCCCCCGTCTCGTGCTGGACGACGCGGACTACAAGCCGGCCGCCCCGGACGCCGACCCGCTCCACCGCGAGAACGCCAAGGGCAAGGCGCCCAGCCCGTCGCCCAGCCCCTCCGAGGGGAAGAAGGACGGCGCCGCCCCCGCGCACGCCCCCGGCGGCGAGGACGCGACGTCGGCGGCCGACACTGCGGACGACGGCAACGGCCTCCTGTGGCCTGTCGTCGGAGGCGCCGCGGCGGTGCTGGTGATCGGCGGCGTCGCCGTCGTGCTGCTGAGGAAGCGCCGCACCGGCTGACGGCCCACCGGCGCCGCCACCCGCATACCGACCGACCCCGAAAGCCGGCCAACCGGACGGCCATCAAGGACCGTTGACGAAAGGGACCACAGGTCATGGCATCAGATGGGCAGCTTCTCAGGGACAGCGAAGTCATCGCGCTCGAGAAGAACATCGTCGACCGCTTCGAGTCGATCAAGGGTCAGATGACCCGGCTGCAGGGCACCATCGACCAGCTCGAGGGCCACTGGCGGGGTATCGGCGCCGCGGCCTTCAACAAGAAGCAGGTCGAGATCAACGAGCACATGCGCGACATCGGCCAGCTGCTCGTGAAGTTCCTCGACAACATCAACGCGACCCGCAAGGACAAGGACAACCTCGAGGACCAGGTGCGGGCCACGATCGATTCCATCGACGTGCAGTACGGCGGCAAGCACTCCGCGCTCAACGGCTACTGAGCCGACGCACGCCCGAAGCCGAAGCCGATGCCGCCGCAGGCACCGGCACCGCACCGCAACCCACGACGACGAGCAGGAGACGGGACAGAACATGTCGATGAGCCAGGACGAACTCGCGGTCAAGTACGGCGGTCTCGACGCCATCACCACCGAGCTGGGCAACCAGGCCCGGAAGCTCGAGGAGGACCTCGGCGCGCTGAAGTCCGCGATCGCGCAGGCCGCGACGGGCTGGGAGGGCGAGGCCGCGACCACGTTCCAGCAGGCGATGGTGGAGTGGGACAGGCACAGCAACGCCATTCACCAGGCGCTGATGCAGATCGGCCAGAAGGTCAGCGCGGCCGGCGGTGACTACCGCGGCGGCGACCTCAAGGCGGCCGGGTACTTCCAGGGCTGAACACCCGGATCACGGCACGACAGAACCGGGGCGGGGCGCGCACGGAGGGCGCCCCGCCCCGGTTCCGTTCGTCGCCGGGGAGGGACCCTCAGCCCTGTCCCCGGCACATGTCCGACTGCTGTGCCTCCTTCGTGTACGCCGTGGCCAGCCGCCGCATCGCCTGGGCGTCCCCCACGTCCTTCGGCAGTACCTCGAGGGAGGTGTACAGCACCTTGTCGTCGTCCGGTGTGGCGCACCCCTTCAGCCGTGAGACCGCACCGCGCTCCGTGTACATGAGGTCGTCGTCGCCCTCGGCCGGGCCGCCGTCCTTCATGCCGGCGTTGAGCCCGAACAACTGGAAGACGCCGCCCCTGCGCTCCCGCAACTCCAGTGAGGCGACGAAGACCTGCTCGCCGTCGACGCTCACCCGGCAGCGCAAGGTGTCCTCGGCGGGCTGCTCCTCCTTCACCGCGACCTTCTCGCCGCCCGGCAGGAAGGGCTCCAGCGCGTCGGCGGGCACGGCGGTGCCGCACAGGTCACTCGGCGTCCGGTAGGCGCGCTCCTCGCCGCCCGAGCACCCGCTCGTCAGCCCTACGGCCATGGCCATGGCCGCGGCGAGGGCCGCGGCGGACAGGCCGCGGACGGTGGTCGGGACGCGCTTCGTGGTGCCTGGGCGCGGATCGGGCATGGGCTCTCTTCCTCCGAAGGACAACAGAAACAGCACAGCCACCGGAACCGGGACGGTCCCCGAAGCCCGGCCCAGGGCCGGAACCGGGCCGGGCCCCGAGGCCGGCCCAGGGCCGGACCCAGGGACCGGCCCCGCCCCGGTCCCGGGGCCCGCCCCGTCGTCAGCGATCCGTCCGCAGTTCCGCGGCGACGCTGTCGCAGTATGCGCCACCGGTGGTGAAGCCCTGCCGGACCCCCGCCCGCGCCGCTTCCGCCAGGTCCCCGGCGTCCTCGTGACCGTGTTCCTTGGCGGCCTGCTCGGCGGCCCGGCGCACGTACTCCTTGGTGTGGTCCTCGCTGGTCTCCCAGGACTCGTTGATCTGCCCGGCGGCGTCGTCCAGCTCCGACCCCTTGCCCTCGCCGAACACGGCGTCGATCAGCGCGCCGCTGGCGGCGTCCGCGGCACCGCCCACGACGGCGCCGGCGATCGGGCTGGCGATCAGCGAGGTCCCGGCCCCGACGACGGTGCCGACACCCGCCGACACCAGGTCCTTGCGCTGCTGCACGGACTCCTCGTACTTCTTGTCCGCCTCCGCGGCGTCCCCGGCGATGCCCTCCTGGCGGCCGACGGCCAGCGCGCCGCCCACCTCGCCCGCGCTGTGGGCGATCTCCTCCACCGTGCGCTCCATGTCGTCCGGCAGGTAGCGCTGCTCCACGGGCAGCGACGGGTCGAGGTGGTAGTCCATCAGGTTGGCCACGTACGCCTTCTGCGCCACGTCGACGGCCGCGTACCCCTCCGGGTTCTGGCCCACGGTGAGCAGGAACCGGCTCACCTCGTGGTGCTCCATGCGCGCGTCCTCGCCCGCCACCGGGAACAGGTTCTTGATGCGCTGCTGCGCGTCGCGGTCCTGCTCGTCGGTGCTGTCCAGGTCGACGTCCGTCATGGAACGGTTGATGTCGGGCAGGTACTCCGACGCCATCTGGCCGAAGCTGTCGGACATGAAGCCGTTGTCGGTCAGGAGCTTGGGGTTGTCCGACACCGAACCCACGACCGCCTCGAACAGCCGCGCCTGCTCGGCGTTGTGGGCGGGGGTGTCCGCCGTCGGCAGCTCGCCCGCGGGGTGACCGGTCGTCGCGGCCTCCAGCGCCAGCCCCAGGGTGTTGCGCCCGGTGTGGAGTTCGTCGCCGTCCAGCCCGTACTCCTTCGGCCACTCCCGCTCCTCGAAGAGGTACTGGAAGTTCGAGAGGGTGACCTTGCCCTTCTTGTCGTTGTTGTCGGTGTCCCGCTCGAAGGGGTTGTCCTCGTCGTTCTTGTTGATGTACTCCTGGTTGAAGAAGTTCGTCGCCGCGTCCGGGCTGTTGGACAGCGCCTTGAGGTAGCCGGTGAGCGGGTCGTCGCCGCTGTCCTCGCCCATCCGGTTGAGCCACGGGTCCATGCCCATCCGGCTCCACGCCATGTTGGCGTGCTCGCCGTTCCCGGTGAGCTGACGCTCGGTCTGCATCAGCGAGTTGCCGTAGCGGGTCAGGAAGCTGTCGTCGAAGTCCCCGGCCCGCATCAGGTTGCTCATCACCTGGAAGCCCATCGGGCCGTAACCGTCGCGGCCCACCGGCTTGTCGCCCAGGGCGATCATCTTCGTCTGCCAGTCGGACATCGAGGCCGAGTCGCTCTGCGTGGCGGCGGCCAGGGTGAGGCTCAGGTTCTTCTGCAGCTCGCCGTACTGCTCCACCCGCTCGTGGCCGATCCGGGCCCCGGCGTGCGGGTCGTTGATGCCCGCCCAGAACTCCAGCACGCCCTGCGGGCCGAGCGTGGTCGCGAAGGTCTCGGCGAACAACGGGTCGTTCGCGTGCTCCTTGAGACCCGCGTTGAGGCGGTCGAACTCCTCGGGGGACAGGTCCTCGGGCTTCTGCTTGGCCAGCTTGGCCAGTTCCTCGGCGTCCCGCACGGCGTCCGCCGCCGCGTCGCGGTCCGCGTAGCTCGCGTCGGAGAATCCCATCGCGCTCTGGTCGGCTATCGCGGTGAGCACCTTGCGGGCACTGTCGTCGCTCTCCGTGGCCTTGGAGAGTATCCCCTGCACCTCGTCCCGCAGCGCGGTGACGTCGCTCGCGTCGTGCTCGGGTGGCGTGTGGCCCTTGGCGGCCCGGTCGGGGTGGATGTTCATGGTGACGGTGAAGCCGCCCTCGCCGGTGTCCATCACCGTGAGGTTCTTCTTCAGGCCGCGGTCCAGTGCCTCGGTGAGCTGCCGCTGGTAGCTCTTGAGCTCCCCGGTGGTGTCCTTGAGGATGTTGTGGATCGTGGTCGCCTGGGTGTGGGCGTCCTGGAACTCGCCGGCGGTCTTGCCGATGAACTCCTTGGTGACCTGGCTGTTCTCGCCGGCCCAGTTGGCCTTGTTGGCCGCTCCACGCAGGCCGTCCTCGGCGTCCTTGGCCAGGGTTTCCAGGTTCTTGGCGACCAGTCTCCACTCCTCGACCGCCTCGTCGAGTGTGGCGAAGTTGGCGAAGCGGAGCGCGCTCAGGTCCATCGTCGGCCTTCCCCTGTCACTTCTTGTCGGCGTTGTCGCCGTAGTTCGGGTTGGGCTTCCCGGGCGGGCCGGACCGCTCGTCGAAGCCGGCGTCCAGAGCGGAGATGCTGCTCATCTGCCGCAGGATGTACGCCTCGTCGTTGTCGTGGATCCGGCGCGTGACCTGCATGTGGTTGCTGATGTGCGCGCAGGCGTCGAGCAGCGAGTTCAGCTGCTTGTCCCACTTCGTCGACACATGGCGCAGCCCTTCGCCCAGGGCGAAGCCCTGGGTGGTGAGGTCGCCGGCCGCGCCGTCCACCGCCTCCTTCAGCCGGGCCTTGTCCCACAGCTGGTCGTAGAGGGTGTGCGCCTCCTTGCCGATGGCGACCAGGTCCTTCTGGTGGACCTCGAGGTCACCCGCGCTCGACGGCGGCCGGGTGCTCCCGCCGCCGCCCATGTCGTCCGGCAGCCGGTTCAACTGCATGTTCCCCGAGGCGCGTTCCGCCGCCTCGGACTTCAACTGCTCCCACTCGTCCCATGCCATGAGTGTTCTCCCCCGTTTCAGCTAGGTGACGGCGCCGTGGCCATGGGCCAGACGATGAGCGTCACGAACCCCAGTGAGCAGCAGATCAGCGCGATCCGCTGCGGTCGGAACGCCCCTTCGGAGGGCTCGTTGTGCTCCGGATGGGCGTAGTTCTTCGCCTGGAACCGCCACCACATCTTCTTCTGGTCCAGAAGCCCCAGCGAGCCGGGTATCAGCGAGACCAGGAGCCCGAAGATCATCAGTCCCGTCATCAGTACGTTCCCTCCGGCATGAGGCCCGTCTGGACCAGCGGCTTGCCGCGCCTGCGCGAGACGAAGACACCCCGCCCGGCCGGCATGGGCCGCGCCCGGACACCGCCGAGCAGGTCGCCCTCGGACGGGTCACCGGCCAGCACCACGCCCTGGGCGCCCAGTTCCTTGATGCGCTGGACGAACGCCTCGTAACCCGCGCGCCCGGCGCCCGCCGTGGAGCGGGCGATGATGAACCGCACGCCCACGTCCCGGGCGAACGGCAGCAGTTCGGTCAGCCCCGCCAGCGGATTGCCCTGCGAGGTGGACACCAGGTCGTAGTCGTCGACGACCACGTACACCGTCGGCCCGCTCCACCAGCTGCGGTCCCGCAGCTGCTGTGCGGTGACGTCCGCGGTCGGCGAGCGGCGGCGCATCAGGTCCGCCAGCGCCGCCATGTGGTGGTCCATCGTGTTGGACATCGGGATGTACTCGGCCAGGTGCGAGGTCGGCGTGACGTCCAGCAGCGAGCGCCGGTTGTCGATCACGAACAGCTTGCACTCGTCACCCGAGTAGCGCTGCGTGAGCTGCCGGATCAGCAGCCGCAGCAGGTTCGACTTGCCCGACTCGCTCTCGCCGAACACCAGGAAGAACGGATCCTGGTCGAAGTCGACGAACACCGGCTCCAGATCGTTCTCGTCCAGCCCGAACGCCACACCCCGCCGCGGGAACCGGTCGCCGGCCGGCAGCTCCTCCAGGGACAGCCGGCGCGGCAGCAGCCGCACCTGGGGCGCCGGCGGCGCCGTCCAGTGCCGCGACACCTCCGAGGCCAGCGCCGCCGTCGCGTCCGCCAGGTCCGAGTCCGAGGTCAGGCCGTCGATGCGCGGCACCGCGGCCATGAAGTGCAGCTTCTGCGGCGACTGGCCCCGGCCCGGCACACCCGCCGGCACGTTCGCCGCCACCTTGCGGTCGAACTCCGAGTCCATGGTGTCGCCGAGCCGCAGCTCCAGGCGGTTCATCAGGTGGTCCTTCAGGTTGGAGCGGACCTCCATCGACCGCGAGGCGGTGAGCACCAGGTGGACGCCGTAACCGAGACCGCGCGCCGCGATGTCCAGCACCACCTGCTCCAGCGCCTCGTACTCGCCCTTGAAGTTGCCCCAGCCGTCGATCAGCAGGAAGACGTCGCCCCACGGCTGGTCCGTCACCGAGATCGTGCCGCGCGCCCGCCGGTTGCGGAACTCCGCCATCGACGGGATGCCCGCCGCCCGGAAGTACTCCTCCCGCCGGTTCAGCACGCCGTACACCTCGGCGACCGTACGCCGCACCCGCTCCGGGTCCAGCCGGGACGCCACCCCGCCCACGTGCGGCAGCCCCTCGATCGACACCATGCCGCCACCGCCGAAGTCCAGCCCGTAGAACTGCACCTCGTGCGGGGTGTGGGTGAGCGCGAACGACGACACCAGGGTGCGCAGCAGCGTCGACTTGCCGGACTGCGGACCGCCCAGGATCTGCATGTGGCCGGCCGCGCCCGAGAAGTCCACCCACAGCGGATCGCGCCGCTGCTCGTACGGCTTGTCGAGGAGGCCCACCGGCACCACCAGCCGGCCCGCGCCCTCGTAACCCGGCTGCGTCAGACCACGCCCCCGCACCGCCGTCAGCCCCGGCAGCAGACCGTCCAGCGACGGCGGGCTGTCCAGCGGCGGCAGCCACACCTGGTGCGCCGCCGGGCCCTGGGCCTCGAGCCGCTTCACGATCACGTCCAGCACCGTGTCCGCCAGCGCGTCGTCGGTCCCCGGCGCCTCGGGCTCGGCCACGCGCTGCCGCGGCACCGCCGCGTACCGCACCGGCACCTCCGCGGCGGTGAACAGCACCGGCCGCCGGTCCACCGGCAGCGGCCCGCCCGCGAGCGCCGCCTGCTGCGCCCCCGAGCGGTACACGCCCGACACGTAGGCGGCCTTGAACCGCATCATCTCGTCGGTGCCGAACTTCAGGAAACCGGAGCCCGGCACGTTCGGCAGCTCGTAGGCGTCCGGAACGCCCAGCGCCGCCCTCGACTCCGCCGCGGAGAAGGTCCGCAGACCGATCCGGTACGACAGATACGTCTCCAGGCCGCGCAGCCGCCCCTCCTCCAGACGCTGCGAGGCCAGCAGCAGGTGCACGCCCAGCGACCGGCCGATGCGGCCGATCTGCACGAACATCTCGATGAAGTCCGGCTTCGCGGTGAGCAGTTCACTGAACTCGTCGATGACCAGCACCAACGACGGGATGGGCTGCAGCGCGGCGCCGGCCGCGCGGGCCTTCTCGTAGTCGTGGATGTTGGCGTAGTTGCCCGCGTCGCGCAGCATCTCCTGGCGGCGGTTGAGCTCACCGCGGATGGAGTCGCCCATCCGGTCCACCAGCGTCAGGTCGTCCGCCAGGTTGGTGATCACGGCGGCGACGTGCGGCATCCGCGCCATGCCCGCGAAGGTCGCACCGCCCTTGAAGTCGGCGAGCACGAAGTTCAGCGTCTCCGAGGAGTGGGTGACCGCCAGTCCCAGCACCAGGGTGCGCAGCAGCTCCGACTTGCCCGAACCCGTCGCGCCCACGCACAGGCCGTGCGGGCCCATGCCCTCCTGCGCGGCCTCCTTCAGGTCCAGCATCACCGGACGGCCGTCCTCGCCGACACCGATCGGCACCCGCAGCCGCTCCGCCAGCGCCCGCGGCCGCCAGGTCCGCTTGGGATCCACCGACGCGGCGTCACCCAGGTTCAGCAGGTCGGTGAACTCCAGGTTCGCCAGCAGCGGCTCGTCGTCGTCCCCGCCCGACGCCATCCGCAGCGGCGCCAGCTGCCGGGCCAGCGCCTCGGCCGACGCGTACGACATCACGTCCGGCGTCCCCTCGTACACCGCGCCGTGCGCCGACTCCAGCCGCAGCGACGACGGCCGCACCGACATCGCCAGGTCACCCGGCACGCCCACCTGCTCGCCCGGCGCCACCTCGATCACCGTCACGCCCTGGAGCCCCTCCGGGCCGGCCAGCACCGAGTCCGGCGGCAGCGACACCCCGTCCAGCACCAGCACCAGGTGCGGTGTCTCCGGCAGCGGCGGAGCGGCGGGATGGAACCGCGGCCGGCCCGACAGACGCCCGGCCAGCAGGTCCTCCAGCGCCCGCGGATCCTGCGAGATCAGCCGGCGGCTGCCCGCGCCGTCCGGGGCGCCCGGCGCCTGGGTGTGCGGCAGCCACTTCGCCCACTCCCAGTGCCCCAGCGCCTCCCGGCCCGCCGCGACCGCCACCACCAGGTCCTCGGGCGAGTGCAGCGAGGCCAGCGAACCCGTCATCGCACGCACCAGAGCCCGTACCGACTCCGGCTCGCCGCTCACCGACACCCGGTGGAACGCCCGCAGGGACACCGCCATCGGCAGCTCCTCCAGCATGGAGTGCACCGCCACGAACCGCTGCATCGCCCCCGCGGTCAACGGCTCCAACTGGTCCACCGGACCCGTCTGCGGCGCGATCAGCGGCGAGGCCAGCTGCTGCGGACCCAGACCGATCCGCACCTGCGCGAAGTCCTCGTCGCCCGGCCGCCGTTCCCACACCCGGCTGCCCTCGGCGACCAGCGCCCACAGCTGCTCGGGGGAGGGATGCAGGTAGTACTGGGCGTCCCGCTGCGCCGTCGCGGCCTCCACCGCCCGCTGCCGGGTCTGCGTCAGATAGCCCAGGTAGTCACGCCGCAGATCGGCCAACTGCCCCTGGTTGCCCCGACGGAAGCGCACCACCATCGCCACCGACATGGCGATGGTCGAGGCGACCATCACCATGCCCATGATCTTCATGAACGGTTTGTCGCTCATGAAGAAGAAGACCACCGAGCCGCCCATGCCGAGCGTCGGCAGCAACTGCATCAGCACGCTCTCCTGATGCCCGCGCGGCAACTCCGGCGGAGGCTGCAGCACGATCTCTTCCGTGGGCACCTCGGACGGCAACGCCCTCGGCGGGCGCTTCACGACGATGTGGCTCACTGGTCACCAATCCCCTTGCCGGGCCCCGCCGTTGTCCAGGGCTCCCCGTGGTCCGGGTATGCGGGCCGCGGCGTGATCCTACTGAGTCCGCCGGGGACCGGTGAGAGGTATGGTGCCGGATGTTCGCCCCGCCCGGACGGCCAGGTCCGCCCGTCGGCGCGGACACACGTGAACGACTTCGGACATCAGGGGCGTTCAGCTGCGACCGCGAGTCCCACCGGCGCTCCACGGCCACCGTACCGCCGCGCGCTCGGGTCACACGCACCCGTCACCCGCACACCACCACCGAGGGGGAGCAGAAGGTGAGCACCACGGCCTCCGCGCCGGCCACCGGACAGGCCGGCCCCGGACCGGCGGGCCCGTCCGGAACGGGCGCCGGCTCCGGACTCGGCTTCTGCCGGGTCACCATCGTCGCGCCCGACAGCCGCATCGACGTCGCGCTGCCCGACGACATCCCGGTCGCCGACCTCTACCCGGAGATCCTCAGGCTCTCCCGGCAGAGCCCCGCCGAGGGCGCGCCCGTCGGCTACCACCTGGTCCGCCGCGACGGCACCGTCCTCGACAGCGCCCGCTCCTTCGCGGCCCAGCGGATCCTCGACGGCGAACTGCTCACCCTGCGGCCGTTCTCCGACTCGCTGCCGCCCGCCGTCTTCGACGACGTCTCCGAGGCCGTCGCCTCCGCCGTCTCCCGCGACCACACCCTGTGGAACGGCGACCTCACCCGCACCGGCGGCCTGATCGCCGGGGGAGTGCTGCCCACGCTGCTCGCCTTCGTCGCCTGGACCTCCCGCCCCGGTCACGACATGCACGGCCTGCCCGGCACCCTCGCCGCCGTCGCCGGCCTGGTCCTGGTCGCCCTGGCCTGCGTCCGCGCCCGCGTCTACGACGACCGCGCGGCCGCCCTCGCGCTCGGCCTGGGCGCGCTGCCCAACATCGGCGTGGCCGGCTCCGGCCTGCTGCCCCTGGCCGAGGGCGCCGGCATCGGCAAGCTCCAGTTCCTGCTGGCCTGCGCCGCCGCGCTGCTGGCCGCCGTGGTCCTGATGCTCTGCTCCCCCCGCGGCGACGGGCCCTTCGTGGCCTGCGTGCTCGCCGCCGCGATCGGCGTGGCCACCGCCTTCGCCGCCCTCATGGCCCGCTGGAACGCCACCGAGACGGCCGCGCTGTGCGCACCGCTCGCCGTCGGCGCCCTCGCCTTCCTGCCCGGGATGTCCCTGCGGTTCGCCCGCCTGCCCATCGGCTTCGACCCGCCGAGCACCGGCACCTCCACCGCCTACGGCCTGGAGACCGAACCGCAGGAGCCGGTCGACCTGCACCGCGTCGAGGAGCGCACCCGGCGCGGCCACGAACTCCTGGTCGGCCTGGTCGGCGGCTGCGCCCTGGTCGCCGTCGTCGCCTGCGCGGTGCTCGGCTTCTCCGACGACCTGTGGGCCCGGCTGCTCGCCCTGGCCACCGGCATCGCCCTGCTCATGCGGGCCACCCTGTTCCGCTACACGGCACAGGTGGGCGCGCTGCTCGCGGCCGGCCTCGCCTCGCTGGTGCTGCTCGGCCTCGGCCTCGCGCTCGACGCGCCCGGCACCGCGGACCCGTCCGGTCCGCAGCTGCGCACCCTCTGGCTGGTGGCCGCCGTCGCCGTGGCCACCGCGCTGATCACCGGCATCGGCATGATCGCCCCGCGCGGCGGGCCCACCCCGTTCTGGGGCCGCTTCCTGGAGATCGCCGAGTCCTTCGTCCTGCTGACCCTGGTCCCGCTGGCCCTCGCCGTCTTCGGCGTCTACGAGGCCGCCCGGGCGATGACCGGCTGACGTCCGCCGCGGAAGGCGGAACGCCGTGGGGCGGCTGCGGACCCCGCACCCGCCCCACGGCGTTCCCGCGTTCCCGCACCCGGTCCCGCGTCCCGAACGAGAACACCGCCCACGGCAGGTGCACCAGCGCGTACAGCGCCTGCCGCCGGGTCGACCCGCTCCGCGGCACCGCGCCGCACCAGGCGATGAGCCGCGGCGCGTCCCCGCGGCCCGCCGTGCGGTACGGCTCAGCCCTCGGCCGCGGGCTCCAGGTCGAACTCCCCGTCCCGTGCCCCCAGCACGAAGGCCCGCCACTCCGCCTCCGTGTACCGCAGCACCGTCTCCGGCTCCAGCGACGACCGCATCGCCACCGCGCCGCCCGGCAGACGGGCGATCTCCACCCGCTCCTCGTGTTGCTCAGTACCCGGCGCGCACTCCCACTCCACGCCGGAGATGTCGAGCGCGTACAGCTCGTCCCGCTCCCGCTCCTTGCGGGCCTTGACGTCTTCCTCTGTCTCCGCTGTCTCCGCCATGCGAAGCCCCTTCCGCAACGGGCCCGAACCGGGCCGGGTCGATCCGCGACGTACCCTAGTGCGCGCCCCACCTTCCCCGGAGGGCTTCCGCGCCCCGCGGCAGGGACCCCCCTCGCGGCCTGGTACTCTGGGCGACGGCCGTTTGCGTACGCGCCACCGGACCCGCCCGACGGCGGTCTGGAGGACGCGCCCAGCGGATCCCCGCCTCCCGAGTAACGGAAGCTCCCCCGAGACACAGACCGGGGGCACTCGGTGGCCATCAGGACATCACCAAGGAGTACGCGTGTCGCTCGACGCCGCTACGAAGAAGCAGATCATGACCGAGTTCGGCACCAAGGAAGGTGACACCGGCTCCCCCGAGGTCCAGGTCGCGCTCCTGACCCGCCGCATCTCCGACCTGACGGAGCACCTCAAGAGCCACAAGCACGACCACCACTCCCGTCGTGGTCTGCTGATCCTGGTCGGTCAGCGTCGCCGTCTGCTGCAGTACCTGGCCAAGAAGGACATCCAGCGCTTCCGTGCCCTGGTCGACCGCCTCGGCATCCGCCGTGGTGCTGCCGGCGGCGCCAAGTAAGACGCCGTGAAGGGAGCGGTTCCCGTGAAGGGGACCGCTCCCTTTGCCGTACGTGCGGAAACGTGCGAGGTGTCACCCGCACTTTGTAGTGTGGTAGCACAACGCACGACACACGACACGGTGTGATCACGGGGCCCGCACGGGGTACCCCGTACCACTGATCACCCGACGAACTGTTCACGTGAACAGTTCACCCGAACGAGGGGAAGCGCACCTCGCCGCCACCGGTCCTCGGTAGTGGCCCCCGGGGAGACAGACCCGGGTGCTTCGATCGAAGACCGGTCCGCACGGCACGGCGCGCTTCTCCGCCGAGTCCCACTGCCACACGGGCAGCCCAGGGACGAAAGACGAGGAGAAGAACACTGGTGGAGAACGAGACCCACTACGCCGAGGCCGTCATCGACAACGGTTCCTTCGGCACCCGCACCATCCGCTTCGAGACGGGCCGCCTGGCCCGTCAGGCCGCCGGCTCCGCCGTGGCCTACCTGGACGACGACACCATGGTGCTGTCGGCCACCAGCGCCTCCAAGAACCCCAAGGACCAGCTCGACTTCTTCCCCCTGACGGTGGACGTCGAGGAGCGCATGTACGCGGCCGGCAAGATCCCCGGCTCGTTCTTCCGCCGTGAGGGCCGGCCGTCCGAGGACGCCATCCTCACCTGCCGCCTCATCGACCGCCCGCTGCGCCCGTCCTTCAAGAAGGGCCTGCGCAACGAGATCCAGGTCGTCGCGACGATCATGGCGCTCAACCCCGACCACCTGTACGACGTCGTGGCGATCAACGCCGCGTCCGCGTCGACTCAGCTGGCCGGCCTGCCCTTCTCCGGCCCGATCGGCGGCGTCCGCGTCGCGCTGATCAACGGCCAGTGGGTCGCCTTCCCGACGCACACCGAGCTCGAGGACGCCGTCTTCGACATGGTGGTCGCGGGCCGCGTCCTGGAGGACGGCGACGTCGCGATCATGATGGTCGAGGCCGAGGCCACCGAGAAGACCGTCAAGCTCGTCGAGGGCGGTGCCGAGGCCCCGACCGAGGAGGTCGTCGCCGCCGGTCTCGAGGCCGCGAAGCCCTTCATCAAGGTCCTCTGCAAGGCCCAGTCGGACCTCGCCGCCAAGGCCGCCAAGCCGACCGGCGAGTTCCCGATCTTCCTGGACTACCAGGACGACGTCTTCCAGGCCCTGTCCTCCGCCGTCCGCCCCGAGCTGAGCGAGGCGCTCACCATCGCGGGCAAGCAGGACCGCGAGGCCGAGCTGGACCGCGTCAAGGGCCTCGCCGCCGAGAAGCTCCTCCCGGAGTTCGAGGGCCGCGAGAAGGAGATCTCCGCCGCGTACCGCTCGCTCACCAAGCAGCTGGTCCGCGAGCGCGTGATCAAGGAGAAGAAGCGCATCGACGGCCGCGGTGTCACCGACATCCGCACCCTGGCCGCCGAGGTCGAGGCCATCCCGCGTGTGCACGGCTCCGCCCTGTTCGAGCGCGGCGAGACCCAGATCCTGGGCGTCACCACCCTCAACATGCTCCGCATGGAGCAGCAGCTGGACACCCTCTCCCCGGTGACCCGCAAGCGCTACATGCACAACTACAACTTCCCGCCGTACTCCGTCGGCGAGACCGGCCGCGTCGGCTCCCCGAAGCGCCGCGAGATCGGCCACGGCGCCCTCGCCGAGCGCGCCATCGTGCCGGTGCTGCCGACCCGCGAGGAGTTTCCCTACGCGATCCGTCAGGTGTCCGAGGCCCTCGGCTCCAACGGCTCGACGTCCATGGGCTCCGTCTGCGCCTCCACCATGTCGCTGCTGAACGCCGGTGTGCCGCTGAAGGCCCCCGTCGCCGGTATCGCCATGGGCCTGATCTCCCAGGAGATCAACGGCGAGACGCACTACGTCGCCCTCACCGACATCCTCGGTGCGGAGGACGCCTTCGGCGACATGGACTTCAAGGTCGCCGGCACCAAGGAGTTCGTGACCGCCCTCCAGCTCGACACCAAGCTGGACGGCATCCCGGCCTCCGTCCTCGCCGCGGCCCTCAAGCAGGCCCGCGACGCCCGTCTCCACATCCTCGACGTGATGATGGAGGCCATCGACCGGCCCGACGAGATGTCCCCGAACGCCCCGCGGATCATCACCGTCAAGATCCCGGTGGACAAGATCGGTGAGGTCATCGGCCCCAAGGGCAAGATGATCAACCAGATCCAGGAGGACACCGGCGCCGAGATCACCATCGAGGACGACGGCACCATCTACATCGGTGCCTCGGACGGCCCGGCCGCCGAGGCCGCGCGCGCCACGATCAACGCCATCGCCAACCCGACGATGCCCGAGGTCGGCGAGCGTTACCTGGGCACGGTCGTCAAGACCACGACCTTCGGCGCCTTCGTCTCCCTGATGCCGGGCAAGGATGGTCTGCTGCACATCTCGCAGATCCGCAAGCTGGCCGGCGGCAAGCGCGTGGAGAACGTCGAGGACGTCCTCGGCGTGGGCCAGAAGGTCCAGGTCGAGATCGCCGAGATCGACTCCCGTGGCAAGCTCTCCCTCGTCCCCGTGGTCGAGGGCGAGGACTCCGAGCAGGCAGAGAAGGACGACAGCGAGAAGTGACCTCTCGTAGCACCACGGCGACGGCCCGCACCGGTTCCCCGGTGCGGGCCGTCGCCCGTACCCAAACCCTGATCAAGGGGCAGAACGGCAGCGGCACCGTGCGCCGTACCGTCCTCCCCGGCGGCCTGCGGGTCGTCACCGAGACCCTCCCGTCGGTGCGCTCGGCCACGTTCGGCATCTGGGCCAACGTCGGCTCCCGCGACGAGACGCCGGCGCTGGGCGGCGCCACCCACTACCTGGAGCACCTGCTCTTCAAGGGCACCTCCCGGCGCAGCGCGCTCGACATCTCGGCCGCGATCGACGCGGTCGGCGGCGAGATGAACGCGTTCACCGCCAAGGAGTACACCTGCTACTACGCCCGCGTGCTGGACACCGACCTCCCGCTCGCGATCGACGTGGTCTGCGACATGCTCACCGGCTCGCTGATCCGCCAGGAGGACGTCGACGTCGAGCGCGGCGCGATCCTCGAGGAGATCGCGATGACCGAGGACGACCCGGGCGACTGCGTGCACGACCTGTTCGCGCACACCATGCTCGGCGACACCCCCCTCGGCCGCCCCGTCCTCGGCACGGTGGACACCGTCAACGCGCTCAACGCCGACCGGATACGGCGCTTCTACAAGAAGCACTACGACCCCACCCGCCTGGTGGTCGCCGCGGCCGGCAACGTCGACCACGCCAAGGTGGTCCGCCAGGTCCGGGCCGCCTTCGAGAAGGCCGGGCTGCTGACCGACCACGACGCCGTGCCGGTCGGCCCCCGCTCCGGCAGCCGCACCCTGCGCGCGGCCGGCAAGGTCGACCTGGTGTCCCGCAAGACCGAGCAGGCCCACGTCATCCTCGGCATGCCCGGCATCGCCCGCACCGACGACCGCCGCTGGACCCTGGCGGTCCTCAACACGGCCCTCGGCGGCGGCATGTCCTCGCGCCTCTTCCAGGAGGTCCGGGAGAAGCGCGGCCTGGCCTACAGCGTCTACTCGTACACCTCGAGCTTCGCCGACTGCGGCCTCTTCGGCGTGTACGCCGGATGCCGGCCCAGCCAGGTGCCCGACGTGCTGAAGATCTGCCGCGACGAGCTCGACAAGGCGGCGGCCGACGGCCTGCCCGACGAGGAGATCGCCCGTGCCGTCGGCCAGCTCAAGGGCTCCACGGTCCTCGGCCTGGAGGACACCGGGGCAATCATGAACCGCATCGGCAAGAGCGAAGTGTGCTGGGGCGACCAGATGTCGGTCGACGACGTCCTCGCCAGCATCGACGCGGTGACGCCCGATGATGTACGAGAGGTCGCCCGGGACATCCTGGGCCGCCGTCCCTCCCTGTCGGTCATCGGCCCGCTCAAGGACAAGCAGGCCTCCCGCCTGCACCAGACCGTGGCCTGAGCCCGGTCCGAGCCCGGTCCGAGCGCGGCCCCGGGCCGCGCCCGGACCCGGCCCCACCCCGAGCGACCGAGCCCCACGGGGCCCGCGAAAGGAAGCATGAGCAACATGAGCAAGCTGCGTGTGGCGGTTCTCGGCGCCCAGGGGCGCATCGGCTCCGAGGCCGTCAAGGCGGTCGAGGCCGCCGAGGACATGGAACTGGTGGCCGCCCTCGGCCGCCACGACAGCCTGGACGTCCTGGGCTCCAGCGGCGCCCAGGTGGCCGTCGAGCTGACCACCCCCGACTCGGTGATGACCAACCTGGAGTACTGCGTCGGCCACGGCATCCACGCCGTCGTCGGCACCACCGGCTGGAACGACGAGCGCCTGGCGACCCTCGGCGGCCAGCTGGAGGCGTCCCCGTCGACGGGCGTCCTGATCGCCCCGAACTTCTCCATCGGCGCCGTCCTCACCATGAAGTTCGCGCAGATCGCCGCCCCGTACTTCGAGTCGGTCGAGGTCGTCGAGCTGCACCACCCCGACAAGGTCGACGCGCCCAGCGGCACCGCCCAGCGCACCGCCCAGCTGATCGCCGAGGCCCGCCGCGCGGCCGGCAGCGCCCCCATGCCCGACGCCACCGCCAAGGCGCTGGAGGGGGCCCGCGGCGCCGACGTCGACGGCGTCCCGGTGCACGCGGTCCGCCTGCGCGGCCTCCTGGCCCACCAGGAGGTCCTGCTCGGCGGCGAGGGCGAGACCCTCACCGTCCGCCACGACTCCCTGCACCACATCAGCTTCATGCCGGGCATCCTGCTCGGCGTGCGCCGTGTGGTGGACACGCCGGGCCTGACCTTCGGTCTCGAACACTTCCTGGACCTGGGCTGACACGGACATGCGCGCGAAGATCACCTATGCCGTCGCGGCCCTGGCCCTGATCGCCTACTTCATCCTGGCCGGCAGCCGCGGCGTCATGCTCATCAAGGTCGGCACCCCGCTCACCGTCGCGCTCGGTGCCGCCGTGCTGGTACTGCCCCTCGTGGGCCTGTGGTTCCTCTGGGCCAACACCCGGTTCGCCCAGCGGGCCAACGCCCTCGCCGCCGAACTCGACGCGGAGGGCGGCCTGCCCGTCGACGACCTCAAGCGCACGCCCAGCGGCCGTATCGACCGCGACGCGGCGGACGCCGCCTTCGCGCGCCGCAAGGCCGAGACGGAGGCCGCCCCGGAGGACTGGCGTGCCTGGTTCCGCCTCGCCGTGGCCTACCACGACGCCCGCGACACCGCACGGGCCCGCAAGGCCATGCAAAGGGCGATCCAGCTCCACGACGGCTGAACCGGCCGGCCGGCGGTACACCACGGCCCTGCGGCCCCTCGAGGGGCCGCAGGGCCGTGTGGCGTCCTGTGGCGTCGCGCGGCCGCTACTGCTCCGCGGCGGCCGCCGTCCGGTACTCGTCGGCCCACGCCTCCACGGTGTCCGAGGCCCGGTCGAACGCGGCCGGCTGGCCCAGGAAGTCCGCGTTGTGGGTGCTGAGCAGCACCACCGGCCCGTCGGCCGGGGAGGAGGCCCCACGCCCGCTCCGGGCCTCCAGCACCAGCCCCTGGCCCTGCAGGGTCCGCGGCAGCCCCATCCACCGCACGGGCTGCTGCACCACCCGCAGCGTCCCCACCCGGGACCACGCCGTGGTCCGCGTGGTGAAGTACCGGACGTGCCGCAGCCCGGCCGAACTCACCCAGACCCCGAGCCGCAGCCCGCGCAGCGCCCCGGCGATCAGCAGCAGCGCCACGCCGAACCAGACCCAGGCGCCGGTCACCGAGGCCGTCGCCGCGATGATCACGGCCGCGACCAGCACGAACGAGGCGAGCAGCAGCACCAGCGCGGCCAGCCCGACCCGGTGCGGACCCGGCCGGTAGGGCCGCCGCCACCGCTGACGGTCGTGAAACGGCAGGACGACGTCCTCCGTCTCCCCGTCGAACGCGCGGTCGGCCGTCAGAAAGGGCAGGGGCACGGCGGGTCCTCACTCGATCCACGATCCATACACACGAACGATGCCCGGTGAGGCTATCGAGCCTCCTCCGGCCCCACCACCCAGGGGCCGCCCGAACGGCGGGCCGGGCGGCGACCGAAAGCCGCGGACGGGGTCAGACCGGCGCATGCCGTCGTCGTAGAGTGTGCGACTGCCAGCCGAGGGCCCGCCCACCAGGGCCGGACCCGCCGCCCGACCCTCCGAAGGAATTCCCCACAGTGAGCGACACCCCCGCAGACGACCTCACGGCAAGCTTCCGCAGCGACGTCACCGTCGAACTGGTGAAGCACACCGCCTCGGACGCCGACGTGCTGTTCGCCGCCCGCGTCTCCACCCTGGGCGAGCAGTCCCTGGAGGAGCTCGAGAAGGAGCCCGGCCGCTCCAGGGGGCTGATCAACTACCTGATGCGGGACCGGCACGGCAGCCCCTTCGAGCACAACTCGATGACCTTCTTCGTCAGTGCCCCGATCTTCGTCATGCGCGAGTTCATGCGGCACCGCGTGGGCTGGTCCTACAACGAGGAGTCCGGCCGCTACCGGCAGCTTGAGCCGGTCTTCTACGTTCCCGGCGCGGACCGCAAGCTGGTCCAGCAGGGCCGCCCCGGCAAGTACGAGTTCGTCGAGGGCAGCGCGGAGCAGCAGGAACTGGTGACCCGCGCCATGACCGAGACCTACCAGGACGCCTACCGCGCCTACCAGGAGATGCTGGCGGCCGGTGTGGCCCGCGAGGTGGCCCGCGCCGTCCTCCCGGTCGGCCTGTTCTCCTCGATGTACGCCACCTGCAACGCCCGCTCGCTGATGCACTTCCTCGGGCTGCGCACCAAGCACGAGCTGGCCCGGGTGCCGTCGTTCCCGCAGCGGGAGATCGAGATGGTCGCGGAGCGGATGGAGCAGGAGTGGGCCAAGCTCATGCCGCTCACCTACGAAGCCTTCAACCAGAACGGCCGCGTCGCGCCCTGACCGCGCAAGCGCGGGCGCCAACGGCCTTCACGGGGGGACGAACGCCCCCTCGCCCGAAGTGTCCGGATTGCAGGACTTCGCGAAGTTCATCTAGCCTGACGATACGGGCCCGGCACTGCTTGAACCCCCGAGCAGGCAGTGCCGGGATCCCGTTCGCCTGGTTCATCCACAATGTCCGGCCCCCGACGGCGCACCAGGCCCGGTACAGCGAGTAGCGTGTTAGGCATGGCACCGACCTCCACTCCGCAGACCCCCTTCGGGAGGGTCCTTACCGCCATGGTGACTCCGTTCACGGCGGACGGCGCGCTCGACATCGACGGCGCCCAGCGGCTTGCCACCCATCTCGTGGACGCCGGCAACGACGGTCTCATCGTCAACGGCACCACCGGTGAGTCGCCGACCACCAGCGACGCGGAGAAAGCGGCCCTGCTGAGGGCCGTCCTGGAGGCCGTCGGCGACCGGGCGCACATCGTCGCCGGCGTCGGCACCAACGACACCCACCACAGCGCCGAGCTGGCCCGCACCGCCGAGCAGCTCGGAGCGCACGGCCTGCTCACCGTGACGCCGTACTACAACAAGCCCCCTCAGGAGGGCCTGTACCGGCACTTCACGGCGATCGCCGACTCCACCGGGCTCCCGGTGATGCTCTACGACATCCCGGGCCGCAGCGGCGTCCCGATCACCACGGAGACCCTGGTCCGTCTCGCCGAGCACCCCCGGATCGTCGCCAACAAGGACGCCAAGGGCGACCTCGGCGCGGCGAGCTGGGCGCTGTCCCGTTCGGGCCTGGCCTGGTACTCCGGCGACGACATCCTGAACCTGCCGCTGCTGTCGATCGGCGCGGTCGGCTTCGTGTCGGTCGTCGGCCACCTGGTCGCACCGGACCTGCGCGCGATGCTCGAGGCCCACCTCGGCGGCGACGTGCACAAGGCCGCCGAGATCCACCAGAAGCTGCTCCCGGTCTTCACGGGCGTCTTCCGCACCCAGGGCGCCATGACCACCAAGGCCGCCCTGGCGCTCCAGGGGCTGCCCGCCGGACCGCTGCGCGCTCCCCTTGTGGAGCTGAGCCCCCAGGAGCTCGACCAGCTCAAGCTCGATCTCGCCGCCGGCGGGGTACAGCTCTGAGCACCGGACTTCACAACTGAATACGCAGGGCGACAGCGCCTGCATCTTCCACACGACAACTGCTTACGCACGAACGTCACGCGCGCCACGTGCCTCCGGGCACGTGGCGCGCGTGGTGAGGAGAGTCTTTTGAGTCATCCGCACCCTGAACTCGGCCCGCCGCCCAAGCTTGCCAAGGGCGGACTGCGGGTCACCCCGCTCGGCGGCCTCGGCGAGATCGGTCGAAACATGACCGTCTTCGAGTTCGACGGCCGCCTGCTGATCGTCGACTGCGGCGTGCTCTTCCCCGAGGAGGAGCAGCCCGGCATCGACCTGATCCTTCCGGACTTCTCGTCCATCCGGGACCGCCTCGGCGACATCGAGGGCATCGTCCTGACACACGGGCACGAGGACCACATCGGCGCCGTGCCCTACCTGCTGCGCGAGCGTCCGGACATCCCGCTGATCGGTTCCAAGCTGACCCTCGCGCTGATCGAGGCCAAGCTCCAGGAACACCGGATCCGTCCGTACTCCCTGGAGGTCGCGGAGGGCAACCGGGAGCGTCTGGGCCCCTTCGACTGCGAGTTCGTCGCCGTCAACCATTCCATCCCGGACGCCCTCGCGGTCGCCATCCGCACCCCCGCGGGCATGGTCGTGCACACCGGCGACTTCAAGATGGACCAGCTCCCGCTGGACGGCCGCCTCACGGACCTGCACGCGTTCGCGCGTCTCAGCGAGGAGGGCATCGACCTCCTGCTCAGCGACTCGACGAACGCCGAGGTCCCGGGCTTCGTCCCGCCGGAGCGCGACATCTCCAACGTGCTGCGGTCCGTCTTCGCGGGCGCCCGCAAGCGCGTCATCGTGGCGAGCTTCGCCAGCCACATCCACCGCGTCCAGCAGATCCTCGACGCCGCCCACGAGTACGGCCGCCGGGTCGCCTTCGTCGGCCGCTCGATGGTCCGCAACATGGGCATCGCCAGAGACCTCGGCTACCTGCGGGTGCCGCCGGGCCTGGTCGTGGACGTGAAGACGCTGGACGACCTGCCGGACCACGAGGTGGTCCTGGTCTGCACCGGTTCGCAGGGCGAGCCGATGGCCGCGCTGTCCCGCATGGCCAACCGTGACCACCAGATCCGGATCGTCCCCGGCGACACGGTGATCCTGGCGTCCTCGCTGATCCCCGGCAACGAGAACTCGGTCTACCGGGTGATCAACGGCCTCACCCGTTGGGGTGCCAACGTCGTCCACAAGGGCAACGCCAAGGTGCACGTCTCCGGGCACGCCTCCGCCGGCGAGCTGCTGTACTTCTACAACATCTGCCGTCCGCGGAACCTGATGCCGGTGCACGGCGAGTGGCGCCACCTGCGCGCGAACGCCGAGCTGGGCGCCCTGACCGGTGTCCCGCACGACCGCATCGTGATCGCGGAGGACGGCGTCGTCGTCGACCTGATCGACGGCAAGGCCAAGATCACCGGCAAGGTGCAGGCCGGCTACGTCTATGTCGACGGTCTTTCCGTCGGCGGCGTCGGCGAGCCCGCGCTCAAGGACCGCAAGATCCTCGGCGACGAGGGCATCATCTCGGTCTTCGTGGTGGTGGACTCCTCCACCGGCAAGATCAGCGCGGGCCCGCACATCCAGGCCCGCGGCTCCGGCATCGAGGACAAGGCCTTCGGCGACGTCCTGCCCAAGCTGGTCGAGGTGCTGGAACGCCAGGCCCAGGAAGGCGTGGTCGAGCCGCACCAGATGCAGCAGCTCATCCGCCGCACGCTGGGCAAGTGGGTCTCCGACACCTACCGTCGCCGGCCCATGATCCTGCCGGTCGTGGTCGACGTCTGAGCACCGCGTACGGCCCCGGTGAACGCGTGATCCACGCGTGAGCCGGGACGTGCGGCGGGAGGGGAGCGCCTCGATTTGCACACGGGCGCTCCCCTCCAGTACGTTTACGGCTCCGCCCAGGGGGCACCCGCAACGTTCAAGACGTTCGGGGGTGCCGACCAGGAGGGCGGGAAAACCGACTCAGAACTTCTGATAAAGTCGGAACCGCCGGAAAGGAAAGCGCGAAA
>NZ_BBZI01000016.1 GCF_008974245.1 Streptomyces abyssomicinicus
GGCTGGGATTGCCTTGGGCTTTCGGACCAGGTCCGTCCGCCTTTCGACATTCACTACGCTAACCGACTCCCCAGCGAAACTCATAATCGAGTCCGGCCGTTCGAATTACAGGCGTGCGGGCACGCAAGAATTCGCCCCGCTGAAGGGGAGAAGTGAGTAGTGGAGTGGCCGCACACGGTGAGGGCAGAACACCCGCCGTGTCTTGCGGCTCGGGCTACCTTACGGACCCCGAGGGTCCGAGTCAAGCCCATCGTCAGGGGCAGTCGGGCGGAGGCCTCCGGCTGGTCAGCGGTACCCGGGATCGGGCGTCCCTGTGCTCCCTGTGTCGGCCGCCCCTGCATGGGAGTCGTTGCGTACCTGGTCGGAAGGGGCGGGGCACCGGCGAGGGGTCGTGAGCGGGGAACCCCTCGCCGCGGGGGCCTCCGCGGCGCCGAAGGGCTCGGCCCAAGTCCAGCACCGGGACCCGGCGCGCGGGATTCTGGCCAGTTCCTTTCCATGACAGGCCGGAAGTCGACCGTCCGTCCGGGTGAGTCCGGCACCCTCGACGCCCTCGTCGGCACGGAGCGGCACTCACCGGCACACGCGCACCGCGGGCTCAGGCTCTGGCGGACGGCCTGGCCCTCGGGCTCAGCCGGTAGGCCGAGACCGTCGGGTCACCCGCCAGATAGAAGCGGTGCTGCCAGTCGTGGGCCTTGCTCACGCCGACCCGAGGGCCGACGCGCACCAGCTCGGCGGGGACCGGTTCCCCTTCGGACAGCGTGACCGCGGGGCCCGTCAGGAGATCCGCGCCGTCGTGCTCCGCCGTGATGCCGAGTGCCTGGCAGAGGTTTCCCGGCCCCCGCGCGAGACGCGGCCCCTCGACCGTGTCTCCTCGCCGCTCGCGCGCCAGGTCCTCGCCCTCGATGACCCTGCCCGCCCGGATGAGGACGGCGGAGGCGATGCCGTCCGTCCCGGTGACGATGTTGGCGCACCAGTGCAGACCGTGGGACCGGTAGACGTACATGTGCCCCGCCGGCCCGAACATGACGGCGTTGCGTGGCGTCCTGCCCCGGTAGGCGTGGGAGGCGGGGTCGGCGGCACCGGAGTACGCCTCGGTTTCCGTGACGGCGATGCTCACGGTTCCCTCGGGGCTCTCGTGGGTGAGGACGGCGCCGAGCAGCTTCGGGGCGACTTCCTCAGCGGCTTGGGCGAGGTCTTCGACGTTCATGCCGGCCGCCTCGAAGCGACACCCTGGGTGCCGCGGGCGACGGGCCCGTCGAAGTGGGACCTGGGCGGGGGCGTACGGTCGAGGCGCGCGATCATGTCCTCCGAGATTACTGGAGGGGCACCGATCGCAGGTGGGGCCGCGGATGCGGAGGAAGTCGGTCCGCCATGTGGGGATCCGGAGGTCAGGAACCGTCCCACGGCCCCACGCGTTACCAGTAGTCGTCAGCAAGCACAGATTGCAGGGCGACTGAGCGGGCGCGGACCCACGGGGGCGCCTGGAGAGAGGGAGACAGATGGGGTTCAAGAAGCTGCTCGCCAGTCTCGGGGCCGGCGGCGCCTCGGTGGAGACCGTGCTGACCGAGGTCAACGTGGTTCCCGGCGGCGTGGTCCAGGGTGAGGTGCGGATCCAGGGCGGTTCCGTCGACCAGCAGATCGAAGGGCTTGCGGTCGGTCTCCAGGCGCAGGTGGAGGTCGAGGGCGGTGACAACCAGGAGCACCGGCAGAACATCGAGTTCCTGAAGGTGCCGTTGGGCGGAGCCTTCCAGCTGCAGGCCGGTGCCACGCACGTGGTGCCGTTCGGCATCGACATCCCGTGGGAGACCCCGATCACGATGATCGAGGGCGCGCCCCTGCGCGGCATGCATGTCGGTGTGACCACGGAGCTGGCCATCGCGCGGGCCGTGGACTCCTCCGACCTCGACCCGGTGAACGTGCACCCGCTGCCGGCGCAGAAGGCGATCATGGACGCCTTCGTCCGGCTGGGCTTCCGCTTCAAGAACGCCGACCTGGAGCGCGGGCACATCCGCGGCACCCGGCAGCAGCTGCCGTTCTACCAGGAGATCGAGTTCCTTCCCCCGCAGCAGTACCGCGGCCTGAACCAGGTGGAGGTCAGCTTCGTCGCCGACCAGTCGGAGATGGACGTCGTCCTGGAGATGGACAAGAAGCCGGGGCTGTTCAGCGAGGGCAGCGACACCTTCCGCTCGTTCAAGGTGAGCCTCCACGACTACCAGGCGACCGATTGGGCGGCGTACCTCAACCAGTGGCTGTCCGAGGTCGGCAGCAGGCGCAACTGGTTCTAGGCTCGGCGGGGACAAGCAGTAGGACCGAGTCTTTCTGAAACACAGCCAGGAGGTACCCAGGTGACCGAGTCCACCAGGCCGCCGCTGCCGCACGACTTCCACCCGCAGGTGCCGTCGTTCTCGGTGACGAGTGACGACGTCGAGGCGGGCGGCACGCTCGCGCGGGCGCAGGTGCACGCGGCGGGCAACACCTCGCCGCACTTGCGCTGGGAGGGCTTCCCGCCGCAGACCAAGAGCTTCGCGGTGACCTGCTTCGACCCGGACGCGCCGACCGGCAGCGGCTTCTGGCACTGGGTGCTGTTCGACATCCCGGCCGGCGTGACCGAGCTTCCGGCCGGTGCGGGGTCGGGGAAGTTCGAGGGCCTGCCCGAGGGCGCCGTGCACGTGCGCAACGACTACGGCACCCGCGACTTCGGCGGTGCCGCGCCGCCGCCCGGGGACGGACCGCACCGCTACGTGTTCACCGTCTACGCCGTCGACCAGGAAAACCTCGGTCCCGACGCGGACACCAGTGCGGCGGCTGTCGGATTCAATCTGCGCTTCCACACACTGGCCCGGGCCCAGCTGATCGGCGAGTACGAGGTGCCGGCGGGAAGCTGAGTCGGTCTCGGTGCCGTACGGCACGTTTGCCCGCCCCTGGTCTTGGAAGTGATCAGGGGCGGGCTTCTTTTTCTGCCGTAGGGGCGGCGGATATTGCGTTGTCCCTTGCGGCACGCCCGGCCAGAGTGGGATTCCGGCCTGCCAGGGGGGCGGCCGGCACACGAGAGGTGGGCTGGTTGTGCGGGACACGCTGGTGCTGAACGCGAGCTTCGAGCCGTTGTCGACGGTGACGCTCAACCGCGCCGTGGTGCTGGTGCTCCAGGACAAGGCGGTCGTGGAGCAGGCCCACCCCGATCTGCGGATGCGGGGCGCGGCGGTCGAGATACCCGCGCCGCGGGTGATCAGGCTCTGCCGGTACGTCAGGGTGCCGTTCCGAAGACAAGCGCCATGGTCGAGGCGGGGTGTGCTGGTGCGGGACAGGCACCGGTGCGCCTACTGCGGTGGCCGTGCGACCACCGTCGACCACGTGGTGCCCCGGGCCCAGGGCGGCAGGGACTCCTGGCTGAACACCGTGGCCTCCTGCGCCGAGGACAACCACCGCAAGGCCGACCGGACGCCGGAGCAGGCCGGAATGCCGTTGCTGCGGGAGCCGTTCGAGCCGACGCCGGCCGACGCGATGCTGCTGGCGATGGGTGGGAGGGGCGATCTCGACGATCTGCCGGACTGGCTGGCCGTCCGGGCGGCCGCCTGAGTCCCGCCGGCGCACGGCCGAGGGCCCGTCACCCCGGGCGGGGTGACGGGCCCTCGGCCGTGCGCCGGTCGCGGTCCGGTCCCGGACGCAGCGGCGTCGGGTGTCCGGACGCGTGCGTCGGGCGTCCGGACGTCGTCAGTCGATGGTCGGCTTCTCGAGGCGGTCGGCGCCACCGGACGCGGGCCTGGGCACGGAGCCGGGTGAACCGCCGTTCTGCGGGGTGAAGTTGCCGAGGGCGCCGCCGAGGCCCTTGAGGGCGTCGCCGATCTCGCTGGGCACGATCCAGAGCTTGTTGGCGTCTCCCTGGGCGATCTCCGGGAGCATCTTCAGGTACTGGTAGGCGAGCAGCTTCTGGTCCGGGTCGCCCGCGTGGATGGACTCGAAGACCGTACGGATCGCCTGGGCCTCACCCTCGGCGCGGAGCGCGGCGGCCTTGGCCTCACCCTCGGCGCGCAGGATCTGCGACTGCTTCTCGCCCTCGGCGCGCAGGATCTCGGACTGCCGGACACCTTCGGCCTGGAGGATCGCGGCGCGCTTGTCACGGTCGGCGCGCATCTGCTTCTCCATCGAGTCCTGGATGGAGGTGGGCGGCTCGATGGCCTTGAGCTCGACGCGGTTGACGCGGATGCCCCACTTGCCGGTGGCCTCGTCGAGGACGCCGCGCAGGGCGGCGTTGATCTCCTCGCGGGAGGTGAGGGTCCGCTCGAGGTCCATGCCGCCGATGATGTTGCGGAGCGTGGTGACGGTGAGCTGCTCGATGGCCTGGATGTAGCTGGCCACCTCGTAGGTGGCGGCCCGGGCGTCGGTGACCTGGTAATAGATCACCGTGTCGATGTTGACGACCAGGTTGTCCTGGGTGATCACCGGCTGGGGCGGGAACGGGACGACCTGCTCACGGAGGTCGATGCGGTTGCGGATGGTGTCGATGAACGGCACCACGATGTTGAGTCCCGCGTTGAGGGTGCGGGTGTAGCGGCCGAATCGCTCGACGATCGCGGCGCTGGCCTGCGGAATGACTTGGATGGTCTTGATCAGGGCGATGAAGACCAACACCACCAGAATGACCAGGACGATGATGACCGGTTCCATCGTGGCTCCCCGTACCCCTCTCGGCCGCGTCGCGGGCGGCGGATGGCGTGGTTGTCGAAGATCTTTCCGCCCGAGTCTCGCAGACCCCGGTGACCGCTGGGGCGGGTTCCGGCCACTTGCCCGATTCGCCGGACGGACGCCGGAGCCGGCGGATCACCGGACTCGGCCGGCGCGCCTTACGCGCCTGCGGGCCTGCGGGCCTGCGCGCCTACAGGACGACGGCGGTCGCGCCCTCGATGTCGACGACGTCCACCTCCTCGCCCGTCTCGTAGGCCCGGCCCGGTTCCAGGGCGCGTGCGGACCACACCTCCCCGGCGAGCTTGATCCGCCCGCCCTGTGAGTCCACCCGCTCGAGGACGACCGCCCGGCGTCCGCGCAACGCGTCGACCCCGGTGGAGAGTTGGGGCCGGGATTTGTGCCGGGCTGCGATGGGGCGGACCACCGCGATCAGCGCCACGGAGACGACCACGAAGGCGGCCACCTGGAGCACGATGCCGCCGCCTAGGCCCCGGGTGATCGCCGCGGCGATCGCGCCGACGGCGAGCATGCCGAGTTCGGGCATCGCTGTGATCACCAGGGCGATGCCGAGCACCGCCGCCGCCACCAGCCACCAGACCCACGCGTCGATGTCCACCCGCTCATGGTAGGACCGCGCCCCCGTCGCGGACAGAGCGCGAACGGGGGCGCGGAAAAGGGCTCGGACGGGACCCGGTGCGGGCTCGGCCCTGGACTCACCGGGACGTGACCCGGTCGCGGGCGGCGGCTAGGCGAGCGGCAGGCCGTGGGCGGTCCAGCGGTCGCCGACCTGCTCGACGACCAGGGGCAGGCCGAAGCAGTGGGAGAGGTTGCGGGAGGTCAGTTCCAGCTCGATGGGGCCGGCGGTGAGGACCTCGCCCTGGCGGATCATCAGGACGTGGGTGAAGCCGGGGGCGATCTCCTCGACGTGGTGGGTCACCATGATCATCGAGGGGGCGATCGGGTCACGGGCCAGACGGCCGAGGCGGCGCACCAGGTCCTCGCGTCCGCCGAGGTCGAGGCCGGCGGCGGGCTCGTCGAGGAGGAGCAGCTCGGGGTCGGTCATCAGAGCGCGGGCGATCAGGGTGCGCTTGCGCTCGCCCTCGGAGAGGGTGCCGAACTTGCGGTCCATGAAGCCGGTCATGCCGAGGCGGTCGAGGAACGCGACGGCGCGCTCCTTGTCGACGTCCTCGTACTCCTCCTGCCAGGCGGCCGTCATGCCGTAGGCGGCGGTGAGCACGGTCTGCAGGACGGTCTGGCGCTTGGGCAGCTTCTCCGCCATGCCGATGCCGGCCACGCCGATGCGGGGGCGCAGCTCGAAGACGTCGGTGCCCGGCCTGCCGAGGGTCTCGCCGAGGATGGTGGCGGTGCCCTTGCTCGGGTAGACGTAGCTGGAGGCGACGTTGAGCAGGGTGGTCTTGCCCGCGCCGTTGGGGCCGAGGATGACCCAGCGCTCCCCCTCCTTCACCGACCAGGAGACCCGGTCCACCAGAGCCCGGCCCTCCCGGACCACGGATACGCCCTCAAGCTCCAGAACATCGCTCATCAGCGCGCTGTCTCCCCTTGCGTTCTCGGCCCTCCCCGTCGTGACGGCGGCGGCCGGTGTCGGCTGTCGTGTGCGCCGGCGGGCGCAGCCCTTTCGGAAAAATCTACGCCACCCGGTGTCCTGGGGAATCCAGTGGGACGGTCCTTAGGCTGGGCGCATGCTCACGGAACCACGTGCCGGGCGCCTGACCGCCTGGGGAAATGCCCTTCTTGCCCATCTCGTCCCGCCTGACGACGCGGTGGCCGGGATTGTCGGGGACGACGCGCTGCACCGGGTCGAGGGCCTGCCCGGGGAGGACGCCCCGGTCGGTCTGTCGCTGGCGCTCGGGCGGCTGCGCGCGCTGGGGGCCACCGGACTGCGGCTGGCGCTGCCCGCGCCGGGGCACCCGCTGGGGCTGAGCGGGCCCGCGGAGTTCAACGCGCGGGCGCTGGAGGCGGAGGAGGCCGTCGTCTGCCACGGGGTGGCGCTGGGGCTGGTGCCGGAGGTGTACGAGGCCGGGCCCGAGGGCGCGGGTGACGCCGCGGACGTGCACGTGGAGGTCGTCTGGCGCTGTCTGCCGGTGCGGGAGGGGCCGCCGGCCGACGTGCCGTCGCTGGGTGAGGCGGAACGGGAGCTGGCGGAGGCGCTGCGGGAGGCGACCGAGGTGCTGACGCGGCTGGACGTGGCGGCGTCGGGTCCGGTGGCGGAGGCGGCGCTGGACGCGTACCGGGCGCGGGCGGAGCGGGTGCACGGGCGTGACGCGCTGGCTCCGGGTTATCCGCCCCGGGCCGCGCGGGTGCTGCGGCTGGCCGAGCGGGTGGGGCTGCTGGTCTCACTGGCGTACGAGCGGGGGCACGGGGGCGCGGTGAGCGCCGGGGAGATGGCGGCGCGGCGGGAGGCGCTGCGGCCGGTGGAGCGGACGGCCCGGCGGGCGATGGTCGCCGCGTACAACGCGGCGGTGGAGGAACGTCACCGCGGGTGACGGCCACCGGGGGCACCGGCCCGCGGGCCGCTCCCGCCACGGCCGTGCGAGGAGGGCGCCGGACCCTGCGGCGGGCCCGCGCCGTCGTGCGGGCCCGCTCCTCGCCGCCTCAGCGGCGGCCGGGCCGCCCCTCGCGCGATGCGCCGGCCCCCGCAAAGGCCACCGGCCCCCGGGCCAGGCCCCTCGCTCGCCGCAGCGGCCCCAGGACCCGGCCCCGGCCCCGGCCTTGTCCCCAGCCAGGGCCGACCCTCGCCGCCTCTGCGGCAACCAGCCCCTCGCGCGGCGGGCCGGCCCCCGCAGAGGCCACCGACCTCGGGCCAGGCCCCTCGCTCGCCGCAGCGGCCCCAGGACCCGGCCCCGGCCCCGGCCCGGCCTTGCCCCCAGCCAGGGCCGGGGCCTCGCCGCCTCTGCGGCAACCAGCCCCTCGCGCGGTGCGTCGGCCCCCGCGCCGGGGCCCGCGCGAGCCGTGCCCCCGGAACCCGGGCCCCACGCGGCGCTGCCGGGTGGGCCCCGGGCATCAGGAGTGGTCGTTGCGGACCGCCCAGAGGGCGGCCTGCGTGCGGTCGGCGACGTCGAGCTTCATGAGGATGTTGGAGACGTGCGTCTTGACCGTCTTCTCGCTGAGGAAGAGCGAGCGGGCGATCTCGCGGTTGGAGCGGCCGTCGGCGATCAGGCCCAGGACGTCCCGCTCCCTCTCGGTGAGGGTGGCGCCCCGGCCTTCGCCCGCGCCCTCCTCCTGGGAGAGGAGGGCCTCGGCGACCTCCGGCTGGAGGACGGTCTGGCCCGCGTGGACCGAGCGGATGGCCTTGGCGAGGGCGTCGGGGTCGACGTCCTTGTAGAGGTATCCGGCGGCGCCCGCCCGCAGCGCGGGGACCACGGTGCGGCGCTCGGTGAAGCTGGTCACCACCAGGACGCGGGCCGGGTTGCCCAGGGCGCGCAGGCGGCGCAGGGCCTCGATGCCGTCGGAGCCGGGCATCCGGATGTCCAGCAGGACGACGTCGGGCCGCAGCTCCTCCGCGCGGGCGACGCCCTCCTCGCCGTCCGCGGCCTCGCCGACGACCTCGATGTCGTCCTGCACCTCGAGGAAGGTGCGCAGTCCTCGCCGGACCACCTGGTGGTCGTCGACGAGCAGGACCTTGACCGGGTCAGCCACCGGGAACCTCCATCTCCACGACGGCGCCCTCACCGGGCGCCGATCTGACCGTGAGGGTGCCGCCCACGCCGGTGGCGCGGTCCCGCATGGAGACCAGGCCGAGGTGCCGGCCCGCTGTGAGCACGGCCTCCGGCGCGAATCCCCGGCCGTCGTCGCCGACCCGCAGCACGGCCTTGGGCCCGCGGCGTTCCAGGACGACCTCGACGTTGCGCGGGTCGCCGTGCCGGAGGGCGTTGTGCAGGGCCTCCTGGGCGACGCGCAGCAGCGCGGCCTCCTGCGCGGCGGGCAGGGCGCGCACGTCGTGGCTGGTGAAGGAGACCCGGGCGGTGTGGGCGCGGTCGAGGACCTGGATCTGGCTGCGCAGGGTGGCGACCAGGCCGTCCTCGTCGAGTGCGGCGGGCCGCAGTTCGATCACCGCGGCGCGCAGTTCGTCGGTGGCCTCGGCGGCCAGTGCGGCGACCTCGCCCATGGCCTCCTTGGCGCGGGCGGGCGCCCGGTCGATCAGGGTGGCGGCGGCCTGGGCGGTGAGGCGGAGTGAGAACAGCTTCTGGCTGACCGCGTCGTGCAGCTCGTGGGCGAGGCGGGAGCGCTCCTCGGCGATGGTGAGCTCGCGGCTGCGCTCGTAGAGGCGCGCGTTGGTGAGGGCGATGGCGGCGTGCTGGGCGAAGAGGGACAGCAGTTCCTCGTCCTCCTCTGTGAAGCCGCAGGCGTCGGGCTCGGCCGCGGGGGCCCGCGGACCGGCCCCCACGGGGCCCGCCCCCTCCTGGTCCGTGCTCTGCCCCTCCGTCGCGCCCCCGGCCGTCGTCTCCCCTTCCGTCGCCGCCTCGTGCGTCCTCTCCTTGTTCGCCAGGTAGAGGGCGCCGAGGATCTCGTCGCCGTCGCGGATCGGCATGCCGAGGAAGTCGGTCATCTCCGGGTGGGCTGCGGGCCAGCCCTCGAAGCGGGGGTCGGCGCGGACGTCGTCGAGGCGCTGCGGGCCCTCGTGCAGCATGGCGGCGAGGATGCCGTGCTGGCGCGGGAGGGGGCCGATGGCCTTCCAGGTCCGCTCGTCGACGCCGTCGACCACGAAGCGGGCGAAGCCGCCGCAGTCGTCGGGCACACCCAGGGCGGCGTAGCGGGCGCCGAGCAGCTCGCGGGCGCGGGAGACGATCGTCTTGAGGACGTCCCCCACCTCCAGGCGCCGGCTCATGGCCAGCAGCGCGTCGCTGACGGCGGCCAGGCCGGCGGGCGAGCGGGTGGTGCCTTCGTTCATGGCGGTCACGCTACCGGCGGCCCGGGTGGGCCGGATCGGTCGCGAGGACCAGGAGCAGACCGGTCCCCGGTCCCGGAGCGGCCCCGGACTCCCTCCGAAATCCACTGACAGAACGCATTGCGCAAGCAACCGTGCGTGAGGCGGCAGGGGGCGCCGTGTGAGGCCGTCCACGAGACGGCCGTCACGTACGAAGGACGATAGGAGACAAGCTGGACATAGTTGCCCCGCCTGAACTGGCTTTAGATCACCGTCTGTCCCGATTTGCCGGATACGTTCTCCTACCCGGGATCGTAGATCACATGATTGCCAGGCCGTTTTGCGATCGCTAAGAATTGCTCATGTCGCTCACCGCAGCGGATTCGTCCGCGGCGCAGCCACGCCCCTCGGGTGCACTTCCGTCCGGCCCGTCCGGACAGTCCGAACCCCCGGACGCCGAGCGACCTCCGCGCAACGAATGAGGTTCCATGCCGAAGTTCAACCTTTCCGCTTACCGCACCGCCGCCACCAAGAAGCAGATGCAGAAGGTCGGCATCGCGGGTGCCGGTGCGCTGAGCGCCGCGGCTCTCGCCTTCACCGTCGTCCCGGCCAGCGCCGAGACCACCACCAACGAGGCCGCCCAGGCCCAGCCGGTGGTCTACAGCGCCGGTCAGATCCAGAACGTGAAGGCCGACATCGCCGACCAGGCCGCGGGTGCGAGCGTGAAGGCCGAGGCCGTGGCCGCCCAGCAGGCGGAGCAGAAGGCCGAGGAGAAGAAGGCCGCCGACGAGGCCGCTGCCAAGAAGGCCGCTGCCGAGAAGGCCGCCAAGGAGCGCCAGGAGAAGGAAGCCAGCCGTTCCGCCGCCCGTCCGGTCGCCAAGAAGGCCGAGACGAAGAAGGTCTACGCGAACAACCTGGACGGTTGGATCCGCGAGGCCCT
This sequence comes from Streptomyces abyssomicinicus, assembly GCF_008974245.1. Lineage (GTDB taxonomy): Bacteria > Actinomycetota > Actinomycetes > Streptomycetales > Streptomycetaceae > Streptomyces > Streptomyces abyssomicinicus. The sequence continues at coordinate 10,509 of NZ_BBZI01000016.1, forward strand.
CGACATCATGGACAAGAACGACATTCCGGGCTCGTACCACGGTCTGTACAAGAACATCATCCGAGAGTCTTCGGGCAACCCGAAGGCGATCAACCTCTGGGACATCAACGCCAAGAACGGCATCCCGTCCAAGGGCCTGCTGCAGGTGATCCCGCCGACCTTCGAGACGTACCACGTCAAGGGCACGCCGGACGACATCTACCACCCGGTGGCCAACATCGTGGCCGCGGCCAACTACGCCGCCGACCGTTACGGCACCATCGACAACGTCAACAGCGCGTACTGAGGCAGGCGCGGACCTCAGAGCGACAACCGCTGACGTTGAAAGGGCGGCACCCCACCGGGGTGCCGCCCTTGCGTCATGTCCGGAGACCCGCTTCAGGCGCGGACCGGCCGGATCACTTGCGCATGACCTCCGGCTCGTGCCGGCGCAGGAAGCGGGCCACGAAGAAGCCGCAGACGGCGCCGAGGCCGATGAGCGCGATCATGTCCAGCGACCATGTGCCGAGGGTGTGCTCCCACAGCGGGTCGTTCGCCGTGCCGGGCTCCGGCGGGGCGATGCGGTTGAAGTCGAGCGTGGCGCCCGCCGCCGCGACCGCCCAGCGCGAGGGCATCAGGTACGAGAACTCGTTGACGCCCGGTGTGCCGTGCAGGGCGAAGAGGCAGCCGGTGAAGACCACCTGGATGATCGAGAACATGACGAGCAGCGGCATGGTCTTCTCGGCCGTCTTCACCAGCGCCGAGATGATCAGACCGAACATCATCGAGGTGAACCCCAGGCCCATGATCGGCAGCGAGAGCTCGACCAGCGCCATGCCCTTGAGCAGCAGCCCCTCCTCGGGGATCTCGCGGTTCGCGAAGCCGATCACGCCCACCAGCAGACCCTGGAAGACCGTGATCAGGCCCAGCACGAAGACCTTGGACATCAGGTACGCCGACCGGGACAGGCCGGTGGCCCGCTCCCGCTCGTAGATCACCCGTTCCTTGATCAGTTCACGGACCGAGTTGGCGGCGCCCGCGAAGCAGGCGCCGACCGCGAGGATCAGCAGGACGGTGGTGGCCGTGCCGTTGGGGACGATCCGCCCGGTCTGCGGGTTCAGCGGGTTGGGCAGCAGTCCGCGGTCCGGATTGATGAGCAGGCTCACCGCGCCGATTACGGCCGGCAGGATCACCATCAGCGCCAGGAAGCCTCGGTCCGAGGCGATCACCGAGGCATAGCGGCGGACCAGCGTCAGGAACTGGGAGAACCAGCCCTGCGGCTTGGGGGGCCGGATGGCCTGCGGCGGCGCGTACGCCGTCTGCGGAGCCACCGCGTCGAGGTCGGCGGCGTACGTCTGGTAGTGCTGCGAGCCCTTCCAGCGGCCCGCCCAGTCGTAGTCGCGGTAGTTCTCGAAGGCGGAGAAGACGTCGGCCCAGGTGGAGTAGCCGAAGAAGTTGAGGGCCTCGTCCGGCGGGCCGAAGTAGGCCACCGCGCCGCCGGGCGCCATCACCAGGAGCTTGTCGCAGATGGCCAGCTCGGCCACCGAGTGGGTGACCACCAGGACCGTGCGGCCGTCGTCGGCCAGGCCGCGGAGCAGCTGCATCACGTCGCGGTCCATGCCCGGGTCGAGGCCGGAGGTGGGCTCGTCCAGGAAGATCAGCGACGGCTTGGTCAGCAGCTCCAGCGCCACCGAGACGCGCTTGCGCTGGCCGCCGGAGAGCGAGGTGACCTTCTTGTCCTTGTGCACGTCGAGCTTGAGCTCGCGCAGCACCTCGTCGATCCGGGCCGCGCGCTCGGCGGACGTGGTGTCCGCGGGGAAGCGGAGCTTGGCCGCGTAGCCGAGGGCCTTCTTGACGGTGAGCTCCTTGTGCAGGATGTCGTCCTGCGGGACCAGACCGATGCGCTGGCGGAGCTCGGCGAACTGCTTGTACAGGTTCCGGTTGTCGTAGAGGACGTCGCCCTGGTCTGCGGGCCGGTAGCCGGTGAGGGCCTTGAGCAGGGTCGACTTGCCGGAACCGGACGGGCCGATCACCGCGACCAGCGACTTCTCGGGGACGGCGAACGAGACGTCCTTGAGGATCTGCTTGCCGCCGTCGACGGTCACCGTGAGGTGGCGGGCCGAGAAGCTGACCTCGCCGGTGTCGACGAACTCCTCCAGCCGGTCGCCGACCAGCCGGAACGTCGAGTGGCCCACGCCGATGACGTCGGACGGGCCGAGGACCCGGGTACCGCCCTTGGGTATCGGCTGGCCGTTGACGTAGGTGCCGTTGTGCGAGCCGAGGTCGCGGATCTCGCAGCGGCCGTCGGGCATGGCGTGGAACTCGGCGTGGTTCCGGGAGACCTGGAGGTCGGAGACGACCAGCTCGTTCTCCAGGGCGCGGCCGATGCGCATCACCCGGCCGAGGGCCAGCTGGTGGAAGGTGGTGGGGCTGCGTTCCGCGTGGACCGGGTGCGCGCCGGCGGGGCCCGCCTGGTGCGGGAACGGCGGCTGCGACTGCTGCTGCGGCTGCGGCGGCCGGGGGCCCCAGCCGCCGGCCTGCGGGGGCTGCGGTGTCTGCGGGGGCTGCTGCGGCGCGCCGCCCTGGTAGGGCTGCGGCTGCGCGTGCGGCGCGGCGGGCTGCGGCTGGGCCTGCGCCGGCGCCGAGGCGTGCTGCAGCGGCTGCGCGGCCGGAGCGGCCGCGGCGGTATTCAGCCGCGGGCCGTCGGTCGCGTTGCCGAGATGGACCGGGGTGCCGGGCTCGAGCCGCGTCCGCTGGACCCGCTGCCCCCGCACGAAGGTGCCGTTGGTGGAACCGTGGTCCTCGAGCACCCAGCCACCGTCGGCGTGGCTGACGGTGGCGTGGCGCCAGGAGACCCTGGCGTCGTCGAGGACCAAGTCCCCTTGCGGGTCCCGGCCGATCGTGTAGGACCTGGACGAATCGAGCGTCCACGTCCGTCCGTTGAATTCGAGTACGAGTTCTGGCACTCCATGCCCCACTGAGTTGTCCCCCGAATTGGCCCCCGACACAGGGAGTCCAGGGAAGTCGAACGTCCGGGGGAACTATCCCAGGCGACGAGGGGCGACCGGAAGCGGGACCCATGGACAGGTACCGAATCGCCATCTTCACCGGACCCGGCGATGACGCGAAAGCGGGCAGAGGGGGTCCAACCGTGCGATCGGACGGGGCCGCACCCGCGCCTTTCCGGCCGCGGGGGCGGCCGCGGCCCGGCCGCGGGGGCGGCGGACGGCGGCGCTCGGCGGGAGGCGACGAGGTGGGGGGGCCGGGGCGTCCGGGTGGCGGACCGGTGGGGCGGACGGGGCGGGTGGGCGGATACGGTGGGAGGACCATGAGCGCTGCGCAGAACTCCGACGTCCCCACTCTCCTCGTCAAGATTTTCGGCAAGGACCGCCCCGGGACCACCGCCGGTCTGTTCGAGACCCTCACCGCCTACCGTGTCGACGTCGTCGACATCGAGCAGGTCGTCATCCGCGGCCGGATGGTGCTCTGCGCCCTGATCACCCCGCCGCCCGCCGGTCAGGAGGGCGATCTGCGGGCCGCCGTCCACAGCTGGGCCGGGTCGGTCAAGCTGGAGGCGGAGATCCTCTCCGGCACCGGTGACAACCGGCCGCGCGGCAGCGGCCGGTCCATCGTCACCGTGCTGGGCAACCCGCTGACCGCCGGGTCGACCGCCGCGATCACGTCCCGGATCACCGGCGCCGGCGGCAACATCGACCGTATCTTCCGTCTGGCGAAGTACCCGGTGACGGCCGTGGAGTTCGCGGTCTCCGGCGTGGAGACGGCGCCGCTGCGCACCGCCCTGGCGACCGAGGCCGCCGCGCTCGGCGTGGACATCGCGGTGGTGTCGGCGGGGCTGCACCGCCGGGCGCAGCGGCTGGTGGTGATGGACGTGGACTCCACGCTCATCCAGGACGAGGTCATCGAGCTCTTCGCCGCCCATGCCGGCTGCGAGGAGAAGGTCGCCGAGGTGACGGCGGCGGCGATGCGCGGCGAGCTGGACTTCGAGCAGTCGCTGCACGCCCGGGTGGCGCTGCTGGAGGGCCTGGACGCCTCGGTGGTCGAGAAGGTGCGCAGCGAGGTGCGGCTGACGCCGGGCGCGCGCACCCTGGTGCGCACGCTGAAGCGGCTGGGCTACCAGGTGGGCGTGGTGTCGGGCGGCTTCACCCAGGTGACCGACGACCTGAAGGAGCGTCTGGGCCTGGACTTCGCGCAGGCCAACACGCTGGAGATCGTCGACGGCCGGCTGACCGGCCGGGTGATCGGCGAGGTGGTGGACCGCGCGGGCAAGGCGCGGCTGCTGCGCCGGTTCGCGGCGGAGGCGGGGGTGCCGCTGGCCCAGACGGTGGCGATCGGCGACGGCGCCAACGACCTGGACATGCTGAACACGGCGGGTCTGGGTGTCGCCTTCAACGCCAAGCCGGTGGTCCGGGAGGCCGCCCACACGGCGGTGAACGTGCCGTTCCTGGACACGGTGCTCTATCTGCTGGGCATCAGCCGCGAGGAGGTCGAGGCCGCCGACGGGGGCCTCGTCGAGAACTGACCGCCGTCCGCGGTCGGCGGACGGGGCGGGCAAGGGCCGGGCGCGCCGCGCCGGGGGCGGATCCCCGGCGAGGCGCGCCGTTCGTCACTTGGTGGGCGCCCAGTAGTCGGTCAGCGTGCACACGCCCGGTTCCAGGGACTTCCAGGAACCGGTGAAGGTGAGCACCGCGAAGGCGGCGGTGGGGAAACCACGCCGGGCCATCCGCTCCCCCGCGTCGCCCTCGGCGGAGCCCGCCAGCACCTCGGCGAGGCCGTGGACGCCGGGGTTGTGGCCGATCAGGAGGACGTTGCCCGCCTCGTCGGGTGTCTCGTTCAGCACGGCGACGAGCTCGCCGGGGGTCGCCTCGTAGATCCGCTCCTCGTAGACCGTCCGCGGCCGCTGGGGGAACTCGTGCACGGCGAGCTTCCAGGTCTCGCGGGTGCGGTTCGCGGTGGAGCAGAGGGCCAGGTCGAAGGGGATGCCGGAGTCGGCGAGCTTGCGGCCGGCGACCGGGGCGTCCATGCGCCCCCGCTCGGCGAGCGGCCGTTCGTGGTCGGCGACGTCGGGCCAGTCGGCCTTCGCATGCCGGAAAAGGACGATCCTGCGGGGTTCTGCGACGCTCATGGATCCCAGCTTTGCACGAAAGGGGCGGCGAGGCGCTGGGAGTTGGCAGGCGTCACCGGGCCGGGGTGGACGGGCGTGTCAGCGGCCGGCCATCTCCGCCAGCCGGGTCAGCAGTACGCCGCCGCCGGGGCCCGCGCCGGCGGCGGGATCGGCGACCAGCAGGAGCAGCGTCACGAAGGCCAGGACGGGCAGGGCGAGGCCCCACCAGGGCAGCCTGGCGTCGGGGCCGGAGCCGGTGCCCGGAGCGGAGCCGTCACCGGTCGCCGGGGCGGGGCAGGAGGTCGTCGTACGGACCGGCATGATGCCTCCGGATGCTGTAGGGGCGCGTCCCGGCCGTCGCACGGCCGGTGGCCGTCCCAGGGCCACGCTCCGACGCTACGCAACGGGCGTAGTGCGTCACATCCGGTGATCCACCCATTCGACCCTGAGGAACGTCCCCTAGGGGACGTGGGGACAGCCCCACCCTGCCGGCCCCACCCCACTGGCCCCACCCCGCCACCCGAGGCGGGCGTGCGCGGTTCCGGCAGGGACCGCCGGGACCGCGGTCACGGCGGGGGCCGCCGGGGCCGCAGGACTGTCGGGGCCGTCGGGGGAGGTCAGGGGGCGGCGATCGAGGCGATGACGCCGATGATCACCATGATGAGCAGGAACGAGCCGAGGACGAGCAGCAGCTTCTTCTGGCCGTTCTGGGGGTTCGGGTCGAGCACCATGGTCACAGTCTCGCACTCCCCCGGCGCCGCGCCGGAACCGGGTGGTCAGCGCAGGGCGGCCGTCGCGGGCTCCTGGCGCGGGGCCAGTTCGTCCTCGACCGTCCGGTTCTTCCCGGCCAGCACGCCGAAGACCATCTGCGGGATCATCAGCGCGGCCATCAGGGTCAGCGGCAGGGCCCAGCCGCCGCTGTGCTGGTAGAGGACGCCGACCAGCACCGGGCCGGGGATGGAGATCAGGTAGCCGGTGCTCTGCGCGAACGCCGAGAGGCGGCCGACGCCCTCGCCGGTGCGGGCGCGCATGCCGACCATGGTGAGGGCGAGCGGGAAGGCGCAGTTGGCGAGGCCCAGCAGCACCGCCCAGAGCCAGGCCCCGGCGGCCGGGGCGAGGATCAGGCCCGCGTACCCGGCGAGCCCGCTGACCCCGAGGGCGATGACGATCGGGCCCTGGTGGGGCAGCCGGGCGGCCATCCGCGGGATGACGAAGGAGAGCGGGACGCCCATCACCATGCTCACGGCGAGCAGCACGCCGGCCGTACCGGCGGAGACCCCGGCGTCGCGGAAGATCTGGGCGAGCCAGCCCATGGTGACGTAGGCGCAGGTGCTCTGGAGGCCGAAGAAGACGGCGAGGGCCCACGCGGTGCGGCTGCGGGTGATGCTCCGCATCGGCGGCCTGGCCGACACCCCGGCCGACCCACCGGCCGGTGCCGGCGCCGGGGCCGGCGTGTGGGCCGCGGCCCGGGCACGACCGCGGGACCGGGGCGCGGTGCCGAGGCCCCGCTCGCGGCCGCGGGTGCCGTCGCCGGGGCGGTCGCGGTCGCGCAGCAGCGGGAGCCAGACGAGGGCGGCGGCCAGCGCGAGGAGGGACCACGCGGTCAGGCCCAGGCGCCAGTCACCGCCCAGGGCGCCGGTCAGCGGGACGGTGAAGGCGGCGGCCGAGGAGGTGCCCATGGCCAGCGCCATCGAGTAGAGGCCGGTCATCGGGCCGACCCGGTCGGGGAACCGCTCCTTGACGATGACCGGCATGAGGATGTTGCTGACGGCGATGCCCATCAGGGCCAGCGCGGTGGCCGCGAGCAGCCCGGCGGTGACACCCGTCCAGGGGCGTATCAGCAGGCCCAGGGCGATGGCGGCCATGCCGGCGCAGACCACCGCGGCCGCGCCGAAGCGGCGGGCCAGACGGGGCGCGGCGACGCCGAAGACGGCGAAGCAGAGCGAGGGCACCGAGGTCAGCAGCCCGGCGACGGCGCCGCTCATGCCGAAGCCCTCGCGGACCTCTTCGAGCAGGGCGCCGAGGCTGGTGACGGCGGGGCGCAGGTTGAGCGCGGCCAGGACCACGGCGGCCACCAGCAGCCGGGTGCGCCAGGCGTGCGGCACGACGGGGGCGGCGTCCACGCCCAGGCCCGCCTCACCACGGCCGTTGCCGCCGTGGCGGGTGCTCGGCCGCGTGGCCGGGTTCTCGGTCGCCTCGTATGAGGCACTGCGCCCATCAGACATGGAACCATCATAGAATCATGGGATGATTGGCTGTCCACCCCCACCGGCCCCCGGCCGGCCCGCCTCGTGCAAAGGTTTGCCATGCCTTTGACCCATCCCCGTCGCTCGGCACTGTCCGAACAGGTGATCGCGGCCCTGCGGACGCAGATCACCTCCGGCGAGTGGCCGGTCGGCTCACGGATCCCCACGGAGCCGGAGCTGGTGGAGCAGCTGGGTGTGGCCCGCAACACCGTCCGCGAGGCGGTGCGGGCGCTCGCCCACAACGGGCTGCTGGACATCCGGCAGGGCTCCGGCACGTATGTCGTCGCCACCAGCGAGCTGGCCGGGGTGATGCACCGCCGGTTCGCCGACGCCGATCCCCGGCACGTCGCGGAGCTGCGCTCCTCGCTGGAGGCGAGCGCGGCGTCGCTGGCCGCCGAGCGGCGCACCGAGCGGGAGCTGCGGCAGCTCGAGGCGCTGCTGCGCCGGCGGGACGAGGCGTGGGAGTCGGGGGACGTGGAGGCGTTCGTGACGGCCGACACGGGGTTCCACATGGCGGTGGTGGCCGCCTCCCACAACGACGTGATGTCGGCGCTCTACGCGGACCTCGGCGAGGTGCTGCGGGACTGGCTGCGGGGGGACGTGGGGGCGGTGCTCCACCCTGACTCCTACATGGACCACGCCCCGCTGGTGGAGGCGATCCGGCGCGGTGACGCGGCGACCGCGGCGCGGGAGGCGGCGGACTATCCGCTGTCCTGCCGGCCGGGGCGTGCGGGCTGAACCCGGCCCGGTCCCCGGGGCCGCGGTGGGCGAGGCGCACGGAGCCGGGTGAGCGACGCGCACGGCCGACGTGTCCGGCTGCGGGAGCGGGCGGTCCGGTCCTAACGTCGGGGTATGGCGCTTTCCGAGGAAGAACGCGAGGCGTTCCTGTCCGAACCGCTGACGGCGACGCTCGGGGTTGCGGCGGGCCCGGAGCGCGGGCCGCTGCTGGTGCCCCTCTGGTACGGCTACGAGCCGGGGGGCCTGCCGTGGATCCTGACCGGGCGCGACTCCCGGAAGGCCGCGCTGATCGCGGAGGCGGGACGCTTCTCGCTGCTGGTGCAGCGGCTGACGCCGACGGTGCGGTACGTGTCGGTGGAGGGGCCGGTCACGGAGACGGTGGCCGCGACGGCGGAGCACGTGCGGGAGATGGCCGGGCGGTACCTGTCGGGGGCGGCGCTGGAGCGGTACGTGGCGTCGCCCGTGGCCCTGGCGGAGTCCGTGGTGGTGCGGATGCGGCCCGAGCGGTGGACCTCGTCGGACCTCGGGGCCTGGTAGCGGGCGTTCACCCCGGCCGGTGACTCACCCAGGCCGAGCCGACCTCCTTCCAGCAGCGGCCGGTGAGCTCCACGCCGCGGGCGGGGGCGGCGTCGGCGGGGGCGCCGTCGCTGTCCACGTCCCACCAGCGGGCGCACTCGATGTGCAGGCGGACCCGGTCGGTGCGGGAGTGGGGGTTGTGGCAGTGGGCGGTGACCTCCGAGCCGGTGACCTTCACGGCGCAGTCGGCGCCCGACGCGGCCGGTGCGGGGCCCGGGGGTGCGGGCGCGAGGGTCGCCGCGGCGGCGGTCAGGGCCGCGAGGGCGGCGGGGCGGAAGCGGGGGGTCATCGCGCCTCCCGGGGGTGAGGACGCCCTCAGGTTGCCCCCGCGCGGGGCTCGGCCGCCTGTGGTGCTCCGCCGAACGGGTGACGCGACCCCGGCCGGGGCGAGTTGCCCGCCCGGGGTGCGCCGGGAGTCCCGCGCGCCGTCGGACGCGCTGCCGTCGTCCGGGGCCGGCACCGCGCGAGCCGCCGCCTGTGCGGGTGGCGTCCCGTGGACGGCTGGGGCCCCTCGAGGCAGGCCGCCGCGTGCGCACGCGGCGGCCTGCGCCCACCCGTGCCGCCCCGGCGGCACGACTGCCCGCAGGACGAACCCGGCCCTCCCCACCACCCTGCGCCCGTGGGCGTGGGGACGGGCGGAAACGCCGCCGCCCCGGGCCGGGTGGGCGCGGGGCGACGGATGGGTCAGGAAGGGGCGGGCAGGCGTTACGCGCCGATCGCGTGCAGGCCGCCGTCGACGTGGATGATCTCGCCCGTCGTCTTCGGGAACCAGTCGCTCAGCAGGGCGACGACACCGCGCGCGGCCGGCTCCGGGTCCGCCAGGTTCCACTCCAGCGGGGCCCGCGAGTCCCACACCGAGGCCAGGTCGGCGAATCCGGGGATGGACTTGGCCGCCATGGACCCGATCGGCCCCGCCGAGATCAGGTTGGACCGCACGTTCTGCTTGCCCAGGTCACGCGCCAGGTACCGGCTGGTGGCCTCCAGGGCCGCCTTCGCCGGGCCCATCCAGTCGTACTGGGGCCACGCGTACTGCGCGTCGAAGGTGAGGCCCACCACCGAACCGCCGTTCTGCATCAGCGGCAGGCAGGCCATGGCCAGCGACTTCAGCGAGAACGCCGAGACGTGCATCGCCGTGGCCACCGACTCGAACGGCGTGTTCAGGAAGTTGCCGCCCAGCGCGTCCTGCGGCGCGAAGCCGATGGAGTGGACGACGCCGTCCAGCGTGCCGAGCTCCTCGGCGACCACGTCGGCGAGCCGCCCGAGGTGCTCGTCGTTGGTGACGTCCAGCTCGACGACCTTCGTCGGCCTGGGCAGCTTCTTGGCGATCCGCTCGGTGAGCGTGGGCCGGGGGAAGGCGGTGAGGATGATCTCCGCGCCCTGCTCCTGGGCCAGCTTCGCCGTGTGGAAGGCGATGGAGGACTCCAGCAGCACGCCGGTGATCAGGATCCGCTTGCCCTCGAGAATTCCGCTCATGTCGATCAGTGACCCATGCCCAATCCGCCGTCAACGGGGATGACGGCTCCAGTGATGTACGACGCCTCGTCCGAGGAGAGGAAGCGCACCACGCCGGCGATCTCCTCGACCGCCGCGTACCTGCCCAGCGGGATCTTGGACAGGAGGTCGTCGCGCGTCTCCTCGGGGAGGTCGCGCGTCATGTCGGTGTCCACGAAGCCGGGGGCGACGACGTTGAAGGTGATGCTGCGCGAGCCCAGCTCACGGGCGAGGGAGCGCGCGAAGCCGACCAGCGCGGCCTTGGAGGCCGAGTAGTTGGCCTGGCCCGCCTGGCCGGCGAGGCCCACGACGGAGGAGATCAGGACGACCCGGCCCTTGCGGGCGCGCAGCATGCCCTTGTTGGCCCGCTTGACCACACGGAAGGTGCCGGTCAGGTTGGTGTCGATGACGGAGGTGAAGTCCTCCTCCGACATGCGCATCAGGAGCTGGTCCTTGGTGATGCCGGCGTTGGCCACCAGCACCTCGACCGGCCCGTGCCGCTCCTCGACCTCCTTGTAGGCCTGCTCCACCTGCTCGGAGTCGGTGATGTCGCAGCGGACGGCGAGGCAGCCGAGGTCGGTGAGCTCGGCCGGCGGTTCGCCGGAGCGGTAGGTGTACGCGACCTTGTCGCCGGCCTGGGCGAACGCGCGGGCGATGGCGAGGCCGATGCCCCTGTTGCCTCCGGTGACGAGAACCGAGCGGCTCATCCGTCCCCCTTCGTGCTGTGTACGAGTTTCCCCGCCGGGCCGCGTTCCCGCGCCGACCGGCGGCTTCCCCGAAAACCTATCGGTCCGCCCGCCGTCGGGGGCCTTCGGGCACGAACAGCAGCGCACCCCCGCCGACTGTGGGATCCCTACAGTCGGCCTCCCCCGTGCCGGGCACGTGCGCGCCCCGAACGTGCGGAGGACCGGGCGGAGGGCGGCGGACGGTTGTGGCAGCCCACCAGCGGCCCGCCACTGGCCCGCCGACGGTCCGACACCGGTCCACCACCGGTCCGCCACCCGTCCGTCACCCGTCCGCCACCCGACGTTTCCGGAGCGGGCCGTGACGCCGGCCCCCGCGGCCCGCTCGGCGCCCCCGCGCGGCGGTCGGCCGGTTCCCCCTCGCGTCGGCCGCGGCCGTCAACTCGCGCGCACGGCACGGTCCCCCCGTGGTTCACTGCCCTGTTGTCAGCGCAGTGACCGCCTGAAGGGATGCCACCTCGTGCCCCATGAAATCGACCCGTCCTTCCTGGCACTGCCGTTGAGGGCCCTGGCCGACGCCGCGCTGGCGCGGGCCAGGGCGCTGGGTGCGGATCACGCCGACTTCCGGTTCGAGCGGGTGCGCAGCGCGGCCTGGCGGCTGCGGGACGCGCGGCCGGCCGGGTCCTCGGACACCACCGACCTGGGGTACGCAGTGCGCGTGGTGCACGGCGGCGCGTGGGGCTTCGCCTCCGGGGTGGACCTCACCATGGACGCCGCGGCCAAGGTGGCCTCGCAGGCCGTGGCGATGGCCAGGCTGACCGCCAAGGTGATCGCGGCCGCCGGGTCGGACGAGAGGGTGGAGCTGGCGGACGAGCCGGTGCACGCCGATCGGACCTGGGTGTCGGCGTACGGGATCGACCCGTTCGAGGTGCCGGACGAGGAGAAGTCGGGTCTGCTGGCCGAGTGGAGCGCCCGGCTGCTCGCCGCCGACGGCGTCGACCATGTGGACGCCTCGCTGCTGACCGTCCACGAGAACAAGTTCTACGCGGACACCGCCGGCACCGTCACCACCCAGCAGCGGGTCCGGCTGCACCCCCAGTTCAACGCCGTCTCGGTCGACGGGTCGACCGGCGAGTTCGACTCGATGCGCACCCTGGCGCCGCCCGCCGGACGTGGCTGGGAGTACCTGACCGGCACCGGCTGGGACTGGGCGGCGGAACTCGCCGAGATCCCGGAGCTGCTGCGCGAGAAGATGCGCGCCCCGAGCGTGAAGGCGGGCGTGCACGACCTGGTCGTCGACCCGTCGAACCTCTGGCTGACCATCCACGAGTCGATCGGCCACGCCACCGAGCTGGACCGCGCGCTCGGCTACGAGGCGGCCTACGCGGGCACCTCGTTCGCCACCTTCGACCAGCTCGGCACGCTGAGGTACGGCTCCGAGAAGATGAACGTCACCGGGGACCGCACCGCCGAGCACGGGCTGGCGACCGTCGGCTACGACGACGAGGGCGTGGCCGGGCAGTCCTGGGACCTGGTCAAGGACGGCGTGCTGGTCGGCTACCAGCTGGACCGGAGGATGGCGAGGCTGACCGGCTTCGAGCGGTCCAACGGCTGCGCCTTCGCCGACTCCCCCGCCCATGTGCCGGTCCAGCGGATGGCCAACGTGTCGTTGCTGCCGGACCCGGCGGGGATGTCCACCGAGGATTTGATCGGCGGCGTCGACAACGGCATCTACGTGGTGGGCGACCGGTCGTGGTCCATCGACATGCAGCGCTACAACTTCCAGTTCACCGGGCAGCGCGCCTACCGGATCAGGGGCGGGCGGCTCGACGGCCAGGTCCGGGACTTCGCCTACCAGGGCGTCACCCCGCAGTTCTGGGGGTCCATGGAGGCGGTCGGCGGCCCTCAGACCTATGTGCTGGGCGGCGCGTTCAACTGCGGCAAGGCCCAGCCGGGGCAGATCGCTGCCGTCTCGCACGGCTGCCCGTCAGCACTTTTCCGGGGCGTCAACATCTTGAACACCACGCAGGAGGCCGGTCGATGAGCCCGCGTACCCACAAGCCGCACGAGATCGTCGAGCGCGCCCTGGAGCTGTCCCGGGCCGACGCATGCGTCGTGATCGCGGACGAGACGTCGAGCGCCAACCTCCGCTGGGCGGGGAACGCCCTCACCACCAACGGCGTCACCCGGGGCCGGCACCTGACCGTGATCGCCACGGTCGACGGCAAGGAGGGCACGGCCGCCGGCGTGGTGAGCCGGGGCGCCGTGACCGCCGACGACCTGGAGCCGCTGGTGCGGGCCGCCGAGGCCGCCGCGCGCGGTGCGGCGCCCGCGGAGGACGCCACCGCGCTGGTCGGCGGCGAGCCGCACTCCCCCGGTTTCACCGAGGCGCCCGCGGAGACCTCCTCCGCGGTGTTCGACGCCTTCGCCCCGGCACTCGGCGAGGCGTTCGCGCGCGCCCGGGACGGCGGGCGGGAACTGTACGGCTTCGCCCACCACGAGATGGTGACCAGCTACCTGGGCTCCTCCACCGGCCTGCGGCTGCGCCACGACCAGCCCAACGGCACCCTGGAGGTCAACGCCAAGTCTCCCGACCGCCTCCGCTCCGCCTGGGCGGGCCGCTCGACGCGGGACTTCACCGACGTGGACCCGGCCGCCCTCGACGCCGAGCTGGCGCGGCGGCTGGGATGGGCCGAGCGGCAGGTCGACCTGCCCGCCGGGCGGTACGAGACGCTGCTGCCGCCCTCCGCGGTGGCGGACCTGATGGTCTACCAGCTGTGGTCGTCCTCGGCCCGGGACGCCGCCGAGGGGCGGACGGTGTTCAGCAAGCCCGGGGGCGGCACCCGTGTCGGGGAGAAGCTGACGGCGCTGCCGCTGACCCTGCGCAGCGATCCCGGTGAGCCCGGGCTCGAGTGCGCGCCGTTCGTGCTGGCGCACTCGTCGGGGGACGACGCCTCGGTCTTCGACAACGGGCTGCCGGTGTCGGCCACGGAGTGGATCTCCAGCGGCGAGCTGCGCCACCTGACCTCCACGCGGCACAGCGCCGCGCTGACCGGCCTGCCGGTGACGCCGTCGATCGGGAACCTGGTCCTGGAGGGCGGGGACGACCGGTCGCTGGAGGAGATGGTCGCCGCCACGGAGCGGGGGCTGCTGCTGACCTGCCTCTGGTACATCCGGGAGGTCGATCCGGCGACGCTGCTGCTTACCGGGCTCACCCGGGACGGGGTCTACCTGGTGGAGAACGGGGAGGTCACCGGGGCGGTGAACAACTTCCGGTTCAACGAGTCGCCGGTGGACGTGCTGGGGCGCGCGGTCGAGGCCGGGCGGACGGAGCGGACCCTGCCGCGGGAGTGGAGCGACTGGTTCACGCGGGCGGCGATGCCCGCGCTGCGGGTGCCGGACTTCAACATGAGTTCGGTGAGCCAGGGCGTCTGAGCAGGCCGGGCCGCGGGGGAGCGGGGCCGCGCAGCGCCGTGAGGGGCTGCGTCCCCCGCGCCATAAGGGGCTGCGTCCCCCGCGGCCCGGGGCGTATAACCTCGTAGAGGCTGCCGGGACGGCGGTCGAAGATCGTTTCGAGGAGACACGAGAACCGTGACGGACATCGTCGACGAGTTGAAGTGGCGCGGGCTGTTCGCCCAGTCCACCGACGAGGACGCCCTCCGCAAGGCGCTGGCGAACGGTCCTGTCACGTTCTATTGCGGCTTCGACCCGACCGCGCCGTCACTGCACGTCGGCCACCTGGTGCAGGTGCTCACCATGCGCCGGCTCCAGCGGGCGGGCCACCGCCCGCTCGCCCTGGTGGGCGGCGCGACGGGGCAGATCGGCGACCCCCGGCCGACCGCCGAGCGCACGCTGAACGCGCCGGAGACGGTCGCCGCCTGGGTGGGCCGGCTGCGCGCGCAGATCGAGCCGTTCCTCTCCTTCGAGGGCGACAACGCGGCCACCATGGTCAACAACCTGGACTGGACCGCCGGCCTGTCGGCGATCGAGTTCCTGCGGGACGTCGGCAAGCACTTCCGCGTCAACAAGATGCTGACCAAGGACTCGGTGGCCCGCCGCCTGGAGTCGCAGGAGGGCATCAGCTACACGGAGTTCAGCTACCAGCTGCTCCAGGGCATGGACTTCCTGGAGCTGTACCGCCGCCACGGCTGCGTCCTCCAGCAGGGCGGCAGCGACCAGTGGGGCAACCTCACGGCGGGCATGGACCTGATCCACCGCCTGGAGCCCGAGGCCCACGTCCACTGCGTGGCCACGCCGCTGATGGTGAAGGCCGACGGCACCAAGTTCGGCAAGACCGAGGGCGGTGCCGTCTGGCTGGACCCGGAGATGACCACGCCGTACGCGTTCTACCAGTTCTGGCTGAACACGGACGACCGCGACATCGTCCGGTACCAGCGCATCCTCTCCTTCCGCTCCCGCGAGGAGCTGGAGGAGCTGGAGCGGCAGACCGAGGAGCGCCCGCAGGCGCGCGCCGCCCAGCGCGCGCTGGCCGAGGAGCTGACCACCCTGGTGCACGGCGCGGACCAGACCGCCGCCGTGATCAACGCCTCCCGGGCGCTGTTCGGCCAGGGCGAGCTGGCGGAGCTGGACGACCGGACGCTGGCCGCGGCGCTCTCCGAGGTCCCGCACGTCCGGGTCGCCGAGCTCGGCCCGGTGGTGGACCTGTTCGCCGAGGTCGGCCTGGTGGCCAGCAAGTCGGCGGCCCGCCGCACCGTGAAGGAGGGCGGCGCCTACGTGAACAACGTCAAGGTGACCGCCGAGGACGCCGTGCCGGCCCGTGAGGACCTGCTGCACGGCCGCTGGCTGGTGCTGCGCCGCGGCAAGAAGAACCTGGCGGCGGTCGAGGTCACCGGGGCGTGACGCGCACCGGACCCTGACGACGTCCTGACGGCGGCGGGCCGGGGGAGACACCGTCTCCCCCGGCCCGCCGCCGTCGTCGGTGGTGGTCGGCTCGGATCGGCTCAGGTCAGGTCAGGTCAGGTCGGGGGTGGGATCGGGTCAGGCGATGGTTCGTGTCGAGGTCCCCCGCCTCTTGGACATGATGGCGTTCCAGGCGGCGGCCCCGAGGGCCACCAGGGCGATCGCAGCGACCAGCTGCAGCGCGTGCCGGCCCCAGTCGATGCCTGGCGTCGCGTCGATGCCGATGCCGCGTGCGATCGCGTTGCCCGCGATCGCGCCGCCGATGCCGAGCAGCGTCGTCAGCCACAACGGGATGTTCTGCTTGCCCGGCAGGATCGCCTTGGCCAGCAGGCCGAGCACGAATCCGACAATGATCGCCCACAACCAGCCCATGGCTGCCTCCTCGTACGGATCGACGTGAGCAGTACGCCCAGTGTCCGCCCGCACCCCGCACGGCGCATGTCGGACAAGTCCGTACGCGGGACGGCGCAACCGGTACGCCCTCCCGGTGGCCCCCCGGCCTCCTCGCCGGGCGGGGCCGGGCGTACCGTTGTACGTGCCGGTTCGGACCGATGCTGGTGGATGGTGGAATGTGATGCGGAAGCTACGGCGGAACGGCTCGACGGGCCAGGTCTTCCGGATCACCGGCGCCCGGCAGAGCCTCGCGGACGACGTGGGCGGACGGCAGCGGCGCTATGTGATCTCCATGCTGGTCCGCACCCTCTCGGTGATCCTGGCGGCCTCGCTGTGGAACGTGCAGCGTCCGGTGGCCGTGGTGGCGCTGGTGCTGGGCGCCCTGCTCCCCTACGTGGCGGTGGTGATCGCCAACGCCGGACGGGAGAACGCTCCCTCGCTCCCGTCGACCTTCCTGTCCACCCCGGCCCGGCCGATGATCGCGCCGCCGCGCGCGGACGGGGTCGCGGAGCCGTGGGAGCGGCCCGTGGGGGAACCGGTGGAGGAACCCGTGGAAGGACGCGTGGAGGAACGCGTGGAGGAACCCGCGGCGAAGGTGCGGCCGGGGTCCGGCGACCGGGGGTGACCGGCCGGCGGAGGCGGGGCTTCCACCTGCCGGTACTGCCGAACCCGTCCCCTCGGACCGGCCTCGCGTGACATACTTTCCAAGCGCTCCGCATCCCCCGTTCGGAGCGAAGGACCGACGCCGGGCAGCTCCCCCCGTGGCTGCCCGGCGTCTTCCATGACCGTTCGTTCTTCCCTGCGAGAGACCGTGAGCGACGAGACCGCCGTCTGTTCGGCCAAGGGCTGCCGTGAACCCGCGCTGTGGGTGCTGGCCTGGAACAATCCCAAGGTGCACACCCCCGAGCGCCGCAAGACCTGGGTGGCCTGCGAGGAGCACCGGGAGCACCTGTCGCAGTTCCTGGGGGTCCGCGGGTTCCTGAAGGACGTCGTGGCGCTCCCGGAGTGGACCGGGAGCTAGCCCGCCCCGCTAGCCGCCGATCGCCGACATCGGGCGGGCCGGCTGGAGGAACGTGGGGTCGTCCAGGCCGGAGCCGGCCTTCTTGCCCCACATCGCGGTCCGCCAGATCCGGGCGATCTCCTCGTCCGGCGCCCCGGAGCGCAGCGCGCCGCGCAGGTCGGTCTCCTCGGTGGCGAACAGGCAGGTGCGCACCTGGCCGTCGGCGGTGAGCCGGGTGCGGTCGCAGGCCGCGCAGAACGGCCGGGTGACGGAGGCGATGACGCCGACCCGGTGCGGGCCGCCGTCGACCAGCCAGCGCTCGGCGGGGGCGGAACCGCGGGCCGTGTCGCCCTCGGGGGTGAGCGCGAAGCGGGTGCGCAGCGAAGTGAGGATGTCCCCGGCGGTGACCATGCCGTCGCGCTTCCAGCCGTGCTGGGCGTCCAGCGGCATCTGCTCGATGAACCGGAGCTCGTAGTCGTTCTCCACTGCCCAGGCCAGCAGGTCGGGTGCCTCGTCCTCGTTGAAGCCGGGCATCAGGACGGCGTTGACCTTGACCGGGGTGAGTCCGGCGTCGCGGGCGGCGGCGAGCCCTGCGAGGACGTCGTGGTGCCGGTCGCGGCGGGTGAGGGCCTTGAAGACCTCGGGGCGCAGGGTGTCCAGGGAGACGTTCACCCGGTCGAGCCCGGCCTCCTTGAGGGCGGGGGCGATCCGGCCGAGGCCGATGCCGTTGGTGGTGAGGGACATCTCGGGACGGGGGTCCAGCTCGGCGACGCGCTGCACGATGCCGGTCAGGCCGGGGCGCAGCAGCGGTTCGCCGCCGGTGAAGCGGACCTCGTCGACGCCGAGCGTGGTGACGGCGACGCGGATCAGACGGACGATCTCGTCGTCGGTGAGCAGGTCCGGCTTGGCCAGCCACTGGAGGCCTTCCTCGGGCATGCAGTAGGTGCAGCGCAGGTTGCACCGGTCGGTCAGCGAGACCCGCAGATCGGTGGCCACCCGGCCGTAGGTGTCGACGAGCTTCACCAGGGCCCCTCCCTCGCAGTCGAGTACCGCGGCCGGAATGCCGCGGTCGGGCACCGCGGTCCGCTGCCGCGGTCGAGTGCCCGCAGCCTTGAGCGTACGTGACGGCCGCGGCCGCGCCGCCCCGGACTTCCCCGGGGTCGGCGCGGCCGCGGCGTGCCGTCGGGCGGCGGTCAGTGCGCTCCGGTGCCGGTGAGCGAACGGACCTCCAGCTCCGCGTACTTGCCCTTGTCGGGCTCCTCCTTGGAGAGGATGGTGCCCAGCCAGCCGAGAAGGAAGCCGACCGGGATCGAGATGATGCCGGGGTTGGACAGCGGGAACCAGTGGAAGTCGACGTCCGGGAACATCGCGGTGGGTGCGCCGGAGACGACCGGCGAGAACAGCACCAGGCCGACGGCGGCGATCAGTCCGCCGTAGATGGACCACAGCGCGCCCTGGGTGGTGAACCGCTTCCAGAAGAGGCTGTAGAGGATCGTCGGCAGGTTGGCGGAGGCGGCGACCGCGAACGCCAGGGCGACGAGACCGGCGACGTTGAGGTCGCGGGCGAGGGCGCCGAGGCCGATCGACACGATGCCGATGAACACGGTCGACCAGCGGGCCGCCTTCATCTCCTGCTTCTCGGTGGCCTGGCCCCGCTTGATGACGTTCGCGTAGATGTCGTGGGCGAACGAGGAGGACGAGGCCAGGGTGAGGCCGGCGACCACGGCGAGGATGGTGGCGAAGGCGACCGCGGAGATCGAGGCCAGCAGGATCGCGCCCCAGGTGGAGTCGACGCCGCCCAGGTGCAGGGCGAGCAGCGGCGCGGCGGTGTTGCCGGCCGGGTTGGAGTCGGTGATCTCCTTGGGGCTCATCAGCGCGGCGGCGCCGAAGCCGAGGGCCAGGGTCATCAGGTAGAAGGCGCCGATGAGGCCGATGGCCCAGAGGACCGACTTGCGGGCCGCCTGGGCGGTGGGAACCGTGTAGAAGCGGATCAGGATGTGCGGCAGGCCGGCGGTGCCGAGGACCAGGGCGATGCCGAGGGAGATGAAGTCGATCTTGCTCATCTCGCTGATGCCGTACTTCAGGCCGGGCTCGAGGAAGGCGTCGCCCTTGCCGCTGTTGGCGGCGGCGGTGCCGAGCAGGTCGGAGATGTTGAAGTTGAACTTCAGCAGCACCAGGAAGGTCAGCAGCGCCGCGCCGAACATCAGCAGCACGGCCTTGACCATCTGGACCCAGGTGGTGCCCTTCATGCCGCCGATGGACACGTACATGATCATCAGCACGCCGACCAGGGCGACGATGAGGATCTTGCCGGCCTCGCTGGTGATGCCGAGGAGCAGGGAGACCAGGATGCCGGCGCCGGCCATCTGGGCGAGCAGGTAGAAGATCGAGACGACGATGGTGGAGACGCCGGCCGCGGTGCGGACCGGGCGCTGGCGCATCCGGTAGGCGAGCACGTCGCCCATGGTGTAGCGGCCGGAGTTGCGCAGCGGCTCGGCGACCAGCAGCAGGGCGATGAGCCAGGCCACCAGGAAGCCGATGGAGTAGAGGAAGCCGTCGTAACCGGAGAGCGCGATCGCGCCGGCGATGCCCAGGAAGGACGCGGCGGACATGTAGTCGCCGGAGATGGCGAGGCCGTTCTGGAATCCGGAGAACTGGCGGCCGCCGGCGTAGAAGTCGGCGGCGTCCTTGGTCTGGCGGCCGGCCCAGACGGTGATGCCCAGGGTCGCCAGGACGAAGGCGGTGAAGAGGCTGATGATCAGTGTGCGGTGCTCACTGGCCTCGTTGGCCGCGAGGATCACGTAGTCGGTGCTCACGCGCCGCCCTCCATCCGGGTCTTGATGGCTTCCGCCTTCGGGTCGAGCTTGGCCGCGGCGGTGCGGGCGTACCACCAGGCGATGAGGAAGGTGCTGACGAACTGCAGGACACCGAGGACGAGGGCGACGTTGATGTTGCCGACGACCTTGGCGCCCATGAAGCCGCCCGCGTAGCTGGAGAGCAGGACGTACAGCAGGTACCAGGTTATGAAGGCGATGGTCAGCGGGAAGGCGAACGAGCGGTAGGAGCGGCGTAGTTCGCCGAATTCCTCGCTCTCTTGCACCTGGGCGTACTCCTCGGTGGACGGCACCCGCGTGTGCGGTGTCTCGAGGGGCGGTGAGTCTGCCACGGAGTCTCCTCGTACAACGGAATCGGTCGGTACGGACATAGGAAAATCAGCCTGCTTGTGATGTGGATCACTCGACAAGGTCGAGATGCTAGGGCCCCGGAACGTGATCCGACAGGGGGTCGCGGCTCTTCGCCCCTTGTCCGCCTTCACGGAGCGGAAGCGGGACCGGTTCAACCGATTACCGATGTTCGGTAATCGTTGCGGTAGGTCATTGCTGGCCAGCGACTTCGGGAGATAGCTTCCTCCCTGAACCATCCGTCATGTACCTGTCTGTGGCACAACTCTGCCCGGGCGGGCTTCGATTCAGGATGATGTGGAGACCCCATGGCTCATCTGAGCTCAAGACGCCGGCTGGCCCTCGCGGTGCCGGTCGCGTTGTCGCTGACGGCGTCACTCGGCTTCCTGCCGGCCACCGCCGTGGCGGCCCCGACGTCCGACGTCACCGCCGCGGCCACCACGGCCGGCGAGACGATGTCCTACGTCGTCAACACCCGGACGGACCGTGGCACGGTCGCCTCGGTCAAGAAGGCGATAGCCAAGGCCGGTGGCTCGATCGTCACGTCGTACGACAAGATCGGCGTGATCGTCGTCCACTCGGCCGACCCGTCCTTCGGCGCGAAGATCCGCACCGTGCGCGGCGTGCAGAGCGCCGGCGCCACCCGGACCGTGCCGTTCGTCCCGGCCGCCACCACCGACGTGGGCGCCGTGGACCGCCTGAGCGCGGCCGAGGCCTCCGAGATCGCCGAGGCGTCCGCCGAGGCGGGCCTGAGCGAGCCGCTCGAGGCCGACCAGTGGGACCTGCCGGCGATCGGCGCCGACAAGGCCGCCGCGATCAACCCCGGCAGCAAGAAGGTCACCGTCGCCGTGATCGACACCGGCGTCGACGACACCCACCCGGACCTGGCGCCGTCCTTCTCGGCCTCGCAGTCCGCCGACTGCTCCACCGGCGTGGCCGACACCACCCCCGGCGCCTGGCGCCCGGTCGACGACGACCACTACCACGGCACTCACGTCGCCGGCTCGATCGCCGCCGCCCGCAACGGCGTCGGCATCGCCGGCGTCGCGCCCGGCGTGAAGGTCTCGGGCATCACCGTCGCCCAGCCGGACGAGAACCAGCTGTTCTTCACGGAGGCCATCGTCTGTGCCTTCGTCTTCGCCGCCGACAGCGGCGTCGAGGTCACGAACAACAGCTATTACATCGACCCGTGGGAGTACAACTGCCCCGACGACCCGGACCAGAAGGCCCTTCTGGACGCGGTCACCCGGGCCAAGAAGTACGCCGAGTCCAAGGGCACCCTGCACGTCGCCTCGGCCGGCAACTCCTACAACGACCTCGACGGGGACGCCATCCTCGACGAGGGCAGCCCGGACGACGGCACCCCGGTCACGCGGACCATCGACCCGCACGTGTGCCTCGACATGCCGGCCCAGCTGGACGGCGTGGTGACCGTCTCCGCCACCGGCTACTTCAACGGCAAGTCGTACTACTCGAACTACGGCAAGGGCGTCATCGACGTCGCCGCGCCGGGTGGCGACGCGCGCCAGATCCCGACGGGCACCCCGTCGCAGAACGGCCGCATCCTCTCCACCATGCCGAGCGGCGGCTACGCCTGGCTCCAGGGCACCTCGATGGCCGCCCCGCACGTCGCCGGCGTGGCCGCCCTCATCAAGTCGACGCACCCGCACGCCACTCCGGGCGCGCTGGCGGCGATGCTGAAGGCGCAGGCGACCAAGTTCGACTGCCCCGAGACGTACGACTACAACAACGACGGCGTCGAGGACGCGATCTGCGTCGGCGGCCCGCGCCAGAACGGCTTCTACGGCGCCGGCATCGTCGACGCCCTGAAGGCCGTCACCAAGTAGCACCCCGTCGCACGCACCACCGCGGCACCGGCGTCCGCCCGGCCCTTGGGCCGGGCGGACGTCGTTCCGTCTCCCACCCGGGAGCACCCGCCGTGAGGCCGTCCCCCGGAGGGCGCCCTACGGAGAGCATCCCCGAACGGCACCCAGGAGGGCGTCCTCCGGAAGGCGCCCGCCCGACCTGCCCCTCCCGCGCGGGACGGAACGCGGTCCGCCACTTGCCGTGGCTCACTTGCCCGGATTCATCCCCTCCGGTGAAGATCGTCCCGTGACCGTGACGACGCCGACATCCGATCCCTCGGCAGCGGGTGACGGACCGGCACCCCGCGGAGCATCCGTCGGCCGGGCCGTCGCGCTGCTCGTCCTGGTGGCGGCCGGGGCGCTGGTCCCCCTCCTGGGGCCGTCCGCCGCGCTGCACGGCAGCGGTGAGGCCGCCGCGCCCGGCACGCCCGGGATCGGCCTGCTGCGGGCCGTGCTGTTCGCGGCGTTGTGCGTACCGCTGGGCGAGCTGTTCGTCGGCCGGGCGGCCCGGCGGCTGCGGCCCGGGGGCGCACGGCCGCCGGGCTGGTCGGCGGCGGCCGCGGGGGCCGGTTTCCTGGCCGCCCTGGGGCTCGCGCTGGTCGTCGCCGCCGGCAACCGGGTGCCGCGCGGCTGGGGCGACCTGGACCTCGGCGGGCTCCAGTCGCACCGGGAGGGGCTGCTGGCCCTGACGGAGGTCAACGCCTTCCTGGTCGCCGGGCTGCTGGCCCTCTCCCGCCGCCCCGCCGCCCAGGTGTGGCCGCTGGGCGCGGTGGTGGTGGCGGAGGCGCTGCGGGCCCACCCCGCCTGGGACTACCACGACCCGCGGACCGGCGCCGCGCTCACCGCCGTCCACGTCGCCTGCGGCGCGCTGTGGGCCGGGGGGCTGCTCCACGCGCTGCGCGTCCTGCGGCTCTGGCGCGCCGAGGCGCCCGCGGAGGCGGCCGCGCTGCTCGGCCGGTACGCCCGGGCCGCCGCGCTGCTGATGGCGGCGGTCACCGCCACCGGCGTGTGCAGCGCGCTGCGCCGGATGCCGCCGGGGACGGTGCTGGAACAGCTGGTGACCACCGCCTACGGGCGGACGCTGCTGGCCAAGGTGGTGCTGGTGGCCGCCGTGGCCGCGCTCGCGCTGTGGGCCAGGCTGCGGCTGCGCCGGGCCGCCGACCCGCTGTCCGCCTGCGTCCCGGCCCGGGCCGAGGTGGCCCTGCTCGGGCTGGTGGTGGCCGCCTCGGGCCTGCTCACGGCGTTGCCGGTGCCGATCCGCTGGCAGTGACGGCGGCCGCCCGCGGCGCCCCGGGCCGGATGTGGCCGAGCAGGCCCACGGCGAGCAGCGCCTGGGCGGCGAGGTAGGTCGTCATCACCCACAGGCCGTGCACCGGCAGCGGGCCCCAGCCCGCCATCTCGGCCGCGATCAACGAGTCGGACAGCAGGAAGAGCGCCCCGCCCGCCGCCGCGACGCGGCCCGCCCGCCCGGCCGACCAGGCCATCGCGGTGAGCAGGCAGCTGTACCCGGCCACCGGGACGCGCAGGTCTGCCGGGAGCCCCGGGAGCAGCAGCGCCATCAGCGCCGCCAGCCCCGCCGCGTACACCACGGCCGAGCCGACGCTCTCCGCGCGGCTCCGGTCCGTGCCGTGGCGGCGGAAGAGCGCCAGGTAGACCAGGTGGCCGACGGCGAAGGAGCCCATGCCGAACAGGAAGCCGTTCCCGCCGAAGGACAGCAGGACGTCGCCGCCCCAGCCGAAGGCCAGTGCCACCAGCAGGAGCCTCGGCGCACCGGCCAGTGCGGCGGTCGCCGCCAGCAGCGGCATCAGCAGCGCCTTCGACGCCGTCTCCACCACGCTGTGACCGGTGGACACCGTGACCAGGTTGACGGCCGAGGCGAGGAGGAAGGCCGCCGGGAGGGCCTTGCGCAGCCAGGGCGCACGGCCTTCCGTCACGATCGCGGTGCTCACGCGGACTCCTTCACGGGGTTGCTGGGGGTGGCGGGGGCGGCCGGAGCGGCAAGGGTGGCCGGTGCGGCGGAGGTGGCGACCGCGGCGACCGCGGCGGGGCCGGGGCCGGGGCCGGGGCCGGCCCCGGCTGCCGAAGGGGCCGGTGCGGCGGGAGCGGCGGGTTCCGCGGAGGCGGCGGGCGCGGCCGGGCCCGGGGCGGCCGGCTGCCAGCCCGGGCCGCGGAAGACGCGCCCCGCCCGTTCGCCCCAGCTCCGTGCCGCCCTCAGGTCCTTGGCGATGGCGACGTACTCGTGTGTGGCGACCCTCAGCGGGTTGTAGGTCTCGATGTTCTTCGTCAGTCCGTACACCGGCCGCTCGGTCTCCGGCGCGAAGCTGCCGAACATCCGGTCCCAGACGATCAGGATGCCGCCGAAGTTGCGGTCCAGGTAGCCGCCCTGCGAGGCGTGGTGGACCCGGTGGTGCGAGGGGGTGTTGAAGAGGAACTCGACCGGCCGGGGCAGCTTGCCGATCCGTTCGGTGTGGATCCAGAACTGGTAGACCAGGCTGACCGAGTTGAGGAAGGCCAGCGCCGCCGGATGCACGCCGAGCGCGATCAGCGGCAGGTAGAACGGCCAGCCGGTGAGCGAGGTCCACGGCTGCCGCAGCGCGGTGGTCAGGTTGAACTTCCGGCTCGAGTGGTGCACCACGTGGCAGGCCCACAGCAGGCGGATCACGTGGTGGCCGCGGTGCGACCAGTAGTAGAGGAAGTCCTGGGCGAGCAGCATCAGCAGGACCGTCCACCACAGCACGGGCACCCGCAGCGGGGTCAGTTCGTGGACGACCGTGTAGAGCGCCACGATCGGGATCTTCCACAGGAAGTCCCAGAAGAGGCTGCCCAGGCCCATGCCGATGCTGGTGGCGGCGTCCTTGGCCGCGTACCCCTCCGCGTCCTCGTCCGGGTGGACGCGATAGCTCACCACCTCGATCAGGGTGAGCAGCAGGAAGGCCGGTATCGACCAGAGCACCACATCGGGCAGGTTCGGCATACCTGCACGGTAGGGGCGGTGCGGGAGCGGGACCAGACGTCGGCATCGACAACTATTACCGCCGGTAGGGCGGCTTTTCCTGTGGATCTCCGCCAACGGCCGCCGCGCCCGGCCGGCCCGTCGAGGCCGCCGCCGCCCTGGTCAGACCCCGGCCGCGCCCAGCAGGTTCCCGGCGGCGTAGGTGACCGTCATCGCCAGCGCTCCGCCGCCGACGTTGCGCACCATGGCCCGGCGGGGGTCGGCGGCGCCGAGGCGGGCGCTGCTCCAGCCGGTGCACACCAGGGCGACGAGCACCGAGACCACGGTGACCGGAAGCCGCGAGCCGGCCGGTGGCAGCACGATGGCGAGGAGCGGGAGCAGCGCGCCGACCGTGAAGGCGGCGAAGCTGGCGCCCGCCGCGTGCCAGGGGTTGGTCAGGTCGTCGGGGTCGATGCCCAGTTCCACCGCCGCGTGGGCGCGCACCGGGTCGCGTGCGGTGAGCTGGCGGGCGGCGTCGCCGGCGGTCTCCCGGCGCAGCCCGCGCTCCTCCAGCAGGCCGGTGAGCTTCCCGAGCCCGGCCTGCGGACGTTCGCGGAGCCGGCGCCGCACCACGGCGAGGGCGGCGCGCTCGGAGTCGCGCTGGGTGGAGACCGAGACGTACTCCCCCGCCGCCATGGACATCGACCCGGCGAGCAACCCGGCCAGCCCCGCGGTCAGCAGGGCGTCGCGGCTCTCGGTGGCGCCCGCGACACCGACCACCAGTCCGGCGGTCGAGACGATGCCGTCGTTGGCGCCGAGCACGGCGGCGCGCAGCCAGTTGAGCCGGACGCCGAGACCGCGGGGACCGCGCCCCTTTTCCTCCCCTTCGAGAGCTTCACGGCTTTTCCGCTCTTGACGGCTTTCGCCGGGATCCTGTCGTTCCGTCACATCGGGAGGATGGCACCGGACATGCGTCCGGTGGGGTACCGACGCTCCCCGGACGACGGAGGTGTCGGCCCTGGCGCTTATCCTCGTTGACCATGCTCGAAGACCGCACGCCCGAAGCGTCCACCGCTCCCTGGCCGGCCGCGTATCCACAGGGGTACGCGGTCGTCGACGTGGAGACCACCGGACTGGCCCGGGACGACCGCATCATCTCCGCGGCCGTCTACCGGCTGGACGCCCGCGGCGAGGTGGAGGACCACTGGTACACCCTGGTCGATCCGGAGCGCGATCCGGGCCCGGTGTGGATCCACGGGCTGACCAGCGACGCGCTGGCGGGCGCTCCGCTCTTCGCCGACATCGCCGAGGAGTTCGCGGACCGTCTCGCGGACCGGGTGCTGGTCGCGCACAACGCCGTCTTCGACTGGCAGATGATCGCCCGCGAGTACGCCCGGGCCGGCCGCGAGGCCCCGGTGCGGCAGCGGCTGTGCACCATCGCGCTGGCCAAGGCGCTGGCGCTGCCGCTGCCCAACCACAAGCTGGAGTCGCTGGCGGCGCACTTCGGCGTGGTCCAGCGGCGTGCCCACCACGCGCTGGACGACGCCCGGGTGCTGGCCGAGGCGTTCCGTCCCAGTCTGCGGGCGGCGGCGGCCTCGGCGCTGCGGCTGCCGCTGCTGGAGTGCCTGCCGCTCACCGAGTGGTCCGACGGTCCGGCGGCGCGGATCGGGCGGCAGCCCGGCGGGCGCGGCGGCTACGGCTCCGGGGCCGGGGGCTACCGCCCGACGGCGTGGAACCGTGCGAAGAAGCGCCCGCCGTGCCCCTTCCCGAACCCCGGCCGCTACGTGCCGGGCGAGCGACTGAGGCAGGGCATGCGGGTGGCGTTCTCGGGCGACACCTCGGTGGAGCGCGAGCTGCTGGAGGACCGGGCCACCGAGGCCGGGCTGCACGTGGCGGGCAGCATCTCCCGGCTGACCAGCCTGCTGGTGACCAACGACCCCGGTTCGGGCACCTCCAAGACCGTCAAGGCCCGCCAGTTCGGCACCCCGGTGGTGGACGAGGCGGCCTTCGGCCAGCTGCTGGGGGACGTCGAACCGGCGGACGGGTGAACCCACCGCGGCGCGCGGTCCGGCTGCCGGGACGTGCGGCCGGGACGGCTCACGCTGTGGCCCATGGCACGTTGTGAGGTCTGCGGAAACGACTACGGCATGACGTTCGAGGTGCACGCACAGGGCGCCGTCCACGTCTTCGACTGCTTCGCCTGTGCGATCCACCGGATGGCCCCGATCTGCGAGCACTGCCGGGTGCAGGTCATCGGCCAGGGCGTGGAGGCCGACGGCAAGTGGTACTGCGGCGCCCACTGCGCCAGGGCGGACGGCAAGGCGGGCATCGTCGACCGGGTGTGACCCGGTCCGGGGCGGCCGGGGCCGACGGAGGACCGGGACGCGGCGATTGTTACCGTCGTCGTGTGTACCGCTTCCTGCTGACCCGGCAATGGGTGATCGTCACCCTGGTCGCCCTGGCGCTCGTTCCCACCATGATCGAGCTGGGCTTCTGGCAGTGGCACCGTCACTGGGACCGGGTGGCCTCCAACCAGCGCATCGAGGACGCGCTGGACACCGCTCCGGTGCCGGTGGGCTCGCTGACCCGGCCCGGCGCGCGGATCGACCGCGACCTGTACTACCGGCACGTGAGCGCGCGCGGCGTCTTCGAGACCGACCGCGAGGTGGTGGTACGCCGCCGCACCAACGCCGACGACCGCGTCGGCTACCACGTGCTGACTCCGCTGCGCCTGGAGGACGGGCGGTACCTGCTGGTCAACCGCGGCTGGGTGCCGGCCGACGGCAGGCAGACGGAGTTCCCGGAGATCCCCGCGCCGCCGGCCGGCGAGGTGACGGTGACCGGGCGGCTGATGGCCGACCAGACCACCGCGGAGAGCGGCATCAAGGATCTCTCCGACCTGCCCGACCGGCAGGTGATGCTGATCAGCAGCGAGGGCGAGGCGGAGCGGCTGGGCGCCGAGGTCCTCGGCGGGTACGTCGAGCTGGTCTCCCCCGCACCGGCGGACGGCAGCCCCGAGCTGGTCCCCGGCCCCGACCACGACAGCATCGGCAACCACATGGCGTACGCGGTCCAGTGGTGGCTGTTCACCGCCGGGGTGCCGGTCGGCTGGGTGGTGCTGGTCCGCCGCGAGCTGCGAGAGCGGCGCGAGAAGACCGGCCAGGACGCCGGCGAGGCGTCCGGGAAGGGCGGGAGCGAGGACGGCGGCGAGGACGCCACGGAGGAGAGCGCGACCCCGGCCACCGCCTGACCGCGCCGCCGGGTGCAGGATGGGGGGCATGGATCTTGGATTGAAGGACCGTGTCTACGTCGTCACCGGCGCCTCCCGCGGACTGGGCAACGCCACCGCGCGTGAACTGGTGGCCGACGGCGCGAAGGTGGTCGTCTCCGGCCGGGACGACGCCTCGGTGGCCGCCGCCGCCGAGGAGCTGGGCCCGAACGCGGTGGGCGTCGCCGCCGACAACGGCGACCCCGGTACCCCCGAACGGCTGATCGCGGCGGCGCGCGAGCACTTCGGCCGGTTCGACGGCGTGCTGATCAGTGTGGGCGGGCCGCCGGCCGGGCTGGCCGCCGACAACACCGACGAGCAGTGGCTCGGCGCGTTCGAGACGGTGTTCCTCGGGGCCGTGCGGATGGCCAGGGCGGCCGCCGCGGAGCTGGGCGCGGGCGGTGTGATCGGCCTGGTGCTCTCCGCCTCGGTCCACGAGCCGATCGGCGGGCTGACCATCTCCAACGGGCTGCGGCCGGGGCTGGCCGGTTTCGCCAAGTCGCTCGCCGACGAGCTGGGGCCGCGCGGGATCCGGGTGGTCGGCGTGCTGCCGTCGCGGATCGACACGGACCGGGTGCGGGAGCTGGACGCGCTCTCCGCCGACCCGGCCGCCACCCGGGCGGCCAACGAGTCGCACATCCCGCTGGGCCGGTACGGGGCCCCGGCGGAGTTCGGCCGGGTGGCCGCGTTCCTGCTGTCGCCCGCCGCCTCCTACCTGACGGGGATCATGGTCCCGGTCGACGGCGGAGTGCGGCGCGGCTTCTGACCCGCGGCGGGCCGGGGCTACGCGGCGGCGGGGCTACGTGGCAGGGGCGGGGTCCGCGGCGCGCATCCCCGCCCCTCCCGTCCCCTCTCAGGTCACCCGCTCCGGGCGGTGCCCGGTGGCCCGCATGCGGATCTCCGAGGGGAGCGAGGTCAGGCCCACCGAGGCCCGGGCGTGGGCCAGCGTCTCCGAGGTGAGGGTGTCCAGCGTGCGCCCGGGATCCGCGTCCGGTTCCAGCCGCACCCGCACCCGGACCCGGGGGGCCCGGCGCCGCCCGGTGAGCCGTACCCGCACGCGCTCCACGCCCTCCAGCCGCGCGGCCTCCATCGCGAGCGAACTCTCCAGCGCGCGGGCCCGCAGCGCCGCGCCCTCGTCGTCGCCGGTCTCGACCCGCACCACCGCCAGCCGGTGCCGCTGCACCGACCGGGTCAGCCACCACAGGGTCAGCACCACCAGCAGAGCGAGCACCGTGAAGACGACGGGCCACCACCAGCCCTGGTCCCGCCACTTGGTGCGCTCGGCGGCGGTCAGCAGGACGTCGTGCCGGTCCCGGTGGATCCACCAGCCGGGCGAGGGGGCGCCCAGCCCGATCGCCAGCACCGATCCGCCGGTCACGATCAGCAGCAGGCCGATCAGTCCCAGCAGCACCCGGTTGACCGTCCGCAGCACCGTGTTCACCCCTTCCTCCGCTCGGGACGCCGCACCCGGACGGTGAGGGACGGCGGCCGCGACAGGCCCAGGCCGCTCACCGCCTCCTCCAGCCGGTGCCGGACGTCCGCGTCGACCTCGTCGATCTCCCTGAAGTGCGCCGCCACGCGCACGTCGGCCTTCCGGCGGCGCATCCTCACCCGGACCGACCGCACCCCGGGAACCTCCAGCGCCCGGTCCCGCAGCACCATGGCGGCGGCCTTGCGGTCCAGTCCGGCGCGCACGTCCGGGGTGGCGCGCCTCATGGGCAGGATGCCCCGCACCCCGGGCGTGAGGGCGAGGACCAGCAGCCAGAGCCCGAGGGCCGCGGCCACCCCGGCCCCGACCAGCACCCACACGTCGTCCAGCGGCCGCTCCGCCAGCTCCTGGGCCAGCGTTCGGCGCACGTGCAGCGCGGGGCGGCCGGCGCGGACGGCGGCCAGGTCGGACAGGAGCAGGACGGACGCGGCCAGCAGCAGCAGCGCCACCACGGCGGAGGGCCTGCGGCGGGTGGACCAGAACCGTCCGGTGGCGCCGGGCTCGACCACGGTGGCCCCGGTGTCCGGCGCCGGGGGCTGCGGGGCGGGGCGCTCTTCGGCCGTCGTGTCGCTCATCGCAGTTCTCCCCGGACGGAGTGCAGGCGTTCCACGTGCACCACGACCTCCAGGACCTTCAGCCCGGCCAGCTCGGCCACCCGCTCGCTGACGCGGCGGCGCACGGCCCGGCACTGGGCGCCGATGTCGGAGGGGTAGGCGAGTTCGAGGTTGATGTTCACCCGGGCGGTGCCGGCGTCCTGGTGGAGGGTCACGTTGGCGTACGGCGGCACCGCGTCGGCGGGGAGGCTGTGCAGCGCCTCGCGGGCGCTCTGGGCGGCGATCCGGGCCACCACGCGGTCGGCGAGCCGGGTCTCGCCCCGCTCCGCGGCGGGCACGGATGCCGGGCCGCCGCCCGGAGCGGCGTCCGGGCGGCGGTGGTCCGTGGTCGTGGCGGGCACCGTCACCCCCGCCGGCTGCCGCGGGAGCGGAACAGGTCGCCGGCGTCCAGGTCTCCCTCCAGGTACCTGCCGACCAGGAAGCCGACGGCGCCCAGCGCCGCCACCAGCAGGAAGGCCCCGAAGCCGCCGAAGTATCCGGCGAAGCCCAGTGCCATTCCGGCGATCATGCCGATCACGGCCATGTTCATCGTGCGCTCCTCATCGTGCGCCTGTCGGTCCCGCTCTTCTCGTCGGAGGACCGGGTCACTGGATCCTGGGCTCCGGCGCCGACTCGTCCTCCTCGTCGGGGAGCTTGACGTCGCTGACCGCGATGTTGACCTCGACCACCTGGAGGCCGGTCATCCGCTCGACGGCGGCGACCACGTTCTCCCGTACGTCGCGGGCGACGTCGGAGATCGAGACGCCGTAGTCCACGACGATCTCCAGGTCGAGCGCCGTCTGCACCTCTCCGACCTCGGCCTTCACCCCGCGGGAGACGGACTTGGGGCCGCTCCCTCCGGGGACCCGCTCGCGCATGGCGCCGAAGGCCCGCGAGGTGCCGCTGCCCATCGCGTGCACGCCGACCACGTCGCGGGCCGCCAGGCCGGCGATCTTCTCGACCACGCCGTCGGCGATCGTCGTGCGGCCGCGCGTTCCCGCGGCACCGGTGGCGTTCGTCGTCTCGCTCATAGCCGTACGTCCTTTCGGTCGTCCTCCTGGGACCACGCTAAGTGGCGCTTCCGTGACTCGCCGTGCGGATACGGCAAGGTGGAGGAATGACCTCCCATGCGAGAACGACCTCTCAGGAGTGGGCCGGGGCGGTCCGGCGCCGGATCGGACTCGGCAGGCCGCTGCCGTTGGGCGGGCCGCGGGACGGCCTGTGGATCGCCGCGCGGCCCGCCGAGACCGAGCTGCGGCGGGCCGCACGGTCGGTGCGGGGGATCCGCCTGCGGGCACTGCGGGTCGGGCCGCGGGACCCGTCCACCGGGCGTGCCGCGCCGCCCGCCCCGGAGGCCGCGGTGGCGCCGGGTCCGTTGCGGGTGGAGGCGGCCTTCGCGGCGGTGGGCGGGGAGCCGGTGACGGAGGCCGCGCGACGGCTGCGCGAGGCGGTCACCGAGGCGGCCGGGGAGCTGGGGCTGGCCGTCGAGGCGATCGATCTGGAGGTGACGGATCTTCTCCTCGGCGAGGACGCCCGTTCGGGTGACGACCTGGAGGAGGACGAGGAGGACCTGCCCGCCGGTCCCCCTGGCCCGTCGCGGCCCGCCGGGGACCACTCGGCGCCGGCGGGCGGTGACGAGGCGCTGGCCGAGGCGGCGGTGCGGGCGGTCCACGGCGTGCTGGACCTGCGCGGGATGCCGGTGGTCCCCGGAGGGCCGCCGCGGCGGGGACTGCACCTGTCCCGGGAGGCGGCGACCGGCCGGACCCTGGTCCGGGTGGACGTGGCGGTGAGCGGGGCGCGGCGGCCGCTGGAGGTGGCACGGGACGTGCGGGAGGCCGTGACGGCGGCGCTGCCGGAGGCCTCGGTGGCGGTACTGGTCACCGCCGTCGAGTAGTCCGCGCCGTGCCGGTGCGGCCGGCGGTGGCACGACCCGGCGGCGGGCAGCGGCGCGGCCCGGCGGCGGGCGGCAGCGGGCAGCGGCAGGACTGCGGCAGCGGCAGGACTGCGGCAGCGGCAGCGGCAGCGGCAGCGGGGCCGGGTACGCCGAAGGGCCCGGCGGGGAGAGGTTCTCCGCCGGGCCCTTCGGACGCGATGGCCATGGGTCCCGCCCGCTCCCGCCCCCGTCCCGCCGGGGCAGGCCGAGGACGGGACGGGTCAGGCGACGATCAGGTAGATGCCGAACGCCACCGCCGCCGCGCAGGCGGCGAAGCAGAGGTAGGCGCCGGTGACCGCGAGCGGGGCCGAGCCGCCGGTGCGGGCCGCCTTCTCCTTCTGGGAGAGGCCGGCGATGCCGAGGGTGAACAGGCCCACCAGGAGAACCGTGGCCACGAGGCTGACCCCGAAGACGGAGCCGAGAGCCGCCCAGTCGATCTTCATGCTGCTTCTCTTCCTACTTCGTTGCGGGTGCGCTAGGGGGCGTCAGACCTTGGCGGCCGTGGTCACGGGCTTCTCGCCGGCCGCGGCCGGCGACCCGATGGCCTGGGAGGGCATCACGCGGTCCAGCTCCTCCTCGAGCGCCACGGTCGGGGGCGGCGTGACCGCGGCGACGGCGTCGGCGACGACCCCGTCCTCCTCGACGTGGTTCACGTTGGTGTGGTCGACGACCTCACGGCGGGAGAGCAGCCAGATGGCGAGGCTGGAGCCCACGAGGAAGACCGCCACGAGCACGGTGCCCCAGGTGCCCTGCTGCGTCACGTACTCGGCGCCGGCGGCGACCAGCGCGGCGGCCGGCAGCGTCAGCAGCCAGGCGACCAGCATCCGGCCGGCGGTGGACCAGCGGACCACGCCGCCCTTGCGGCCGAGGCCGGCGCCCATCACGGCGCCCGAGACGGAGTGGGTGGTGGAGAGCGAGAAGCCCAGGTGCGAGGAGGCCAGGATGACGGTGGCCGCGGAGGTCTGGGCGGCGAAGCCCTGCTGCGGCTGGAGGTCGGTCAGGCCCTTGCCCATGGTGCGGATGATGCGCCAGCCGCCGAGGTAGGTGCCGAGCGCGATGGCCAGACCCGCGGAGGCGATGACCCAGACCGGCGGGTCGGAGTCCGGGACGAGGACGCCACCGGTGACCAGGGCCAGGGTGATGACACCCATGGTCTTCTGCGCGTCGTTGGTGCCGTGGGCGAGGGAGACCAGGGCCGCGGAGGCGATCTGGCCGGCGCGGTAGCCCTTCTTGGCGGTCTGCTCCTCGGTCTTCGAGCCGAGCTTGTAGGTGATCCGCGCGCCGACCGTGGCGGCGATGCCGGCCACCAGCGGGGCGGCGAGGGCCGGGATCAGCACGTTGGTGATCAGCGTGCCGCCGTGCACCGCGCCGAAACCGGCGGAGGCGACGGTGGCGCCCAGGAGACCGCCCATGAGGGCGTGGGAGGAGCTGGAAGGCAGGCCGACCAGCCAGGTCAGCAGGTTCCAGAGAATGGCACCCACCAAGGCCGCGAAGATCACCTCGGGCTGGATCCCCGACTCGTCGACGAGTCCCTTGGAGATCGTGTTGGCGACCTCCACGGAGAGGAAAGCACCCACAAGGTTCAGCACGGCGGACATCGCCACGGCGATCTTCGGCTTCATCGCGCCGGTGGAGATCGTGGTGGCCATGGCGTTGGCGGTGTCGTGGAAACCGTTCGTGAAATCGAACGCGAGAGCGGTGATCACCACAATCGCGAGGATCAGCGAGAAGCTTTCCATTTACCCAGGCAATCGTTCGACGTCATTGGCGATTCGAACGTAGGTAACCATGGTGAACGGAAGGTGAACTGACGCCCTACATGCGGTTTACGGTCACCCATGCGGACCCCACGGCGGCTCCGGGCCGGAGGGGCGGGAAGCTCGCAGAACTTGTCGATTTGTCGATACAACCTGGTCAGCACGGCACCCTCGACCCGGCGGCCGGACAACGGCGCCGACGGCGGGGCAGGCGCCGGGATGATCCTTGTCACTCCGTGGCCGACGGCCGGCCGGGGTGGCAGGATCCCGCACATGCGGGACACGGAACCGGCGAGCATACCGGACGAAACCGGCGGGGCGTGGCGGCGGCTGGTGGCCACCGCCCGGCGCACCCACGACGAAGGGCTGGTGGTCGGCACCTCGGGCAACGTCTCGGTACGGGTGGGCGACACGGTGCTGGTGACGCCCTCAGGGGTGCCGTACGACCGGCTGGGGCCGCGGGACCTGGTCGGCGTGGGGCTGGACGGGCGGCGGCTGCTGGGGACCGCGGAGCCGACCAGCGAACTGCCGCTGCACCTGGCGGTCTACCGCGCCACCGACGCGCGGGCCGTGGTGCACACCCACGCCGTGCACGCGACCGCCGTCTCCACGCTGGTCGACGAGCTCCCGCCGGTCCACTACATGACCGCCGCGCTCGGCGGCCCTGTGCGGGTCGCCCCGTACGCGGGCTACGGCACCCCCGAGCTGGCCGGGGCCGCGCTCGCCGCCCTGGAGGGCCGCTCCGCCTGCCTGCTGCGCAACCACGGGACGGTCGCGTACGGCGAGGACCTGGACCAGGCCTACGACCGGACCGCCCAGCTGGAGTGGATGTGCCGGCTGTGGCTCCTCGCCTCCTCCGTCCCCGGCCGCTCCCCCACGCTGCTCACCACCGGACAGCTCGCCGAGACCGCCGACCGCCTGCGCCACTACGGCCGCCGCGCCGGGAGCTGACGCACCGGGGCTGACACCGCCGGGACGGGGAACACGTGCCCTGCAGGGAGCCCGGTCGCCGGGCCGCGGCTCCGGTGGCGAGGACAGGGGAGCCCCTTGAAACTGGTCGGGTGCGCACAGTGAACTTCAGGACGGGGCACGTGAGGGCGGGCGCCCGGCGGGCGAGCGGCCTGCGGGCCGGCGGCCTGCGAGCAAGCGGTCTGCGGACGGGCGGTCTGCGGGCGGGCGGTATCAAGGCCGCGACCGTCACGGCGGTCGCGGGCGCGGCGGCGGTGGCCGCCGGGCGGCTCGCGGGCGACGCGGCGCTCAAGACACCCCCGGACCGCCCGCTGCCCACGGAGCCCCACCTCACCGTGCACGACGTCGGCGCGGACTGGATCAGCCTCACCCGCGACCTGGCGGCCCTCCGCCCGGGGGTCTACGGACTCACCGGGAAGGACCACGGGGACGGCGGCCCGCACGCCGTGGTCGGACCGGTCCGCGAGGACCTCCCGCACCCCGCCGACGCGGTGGTCCGCCGCCTGGAGCGCGTCACCCGGGGGACCTTCCGGCGCGGCGACCGGGTGTGGCTCACCCCCTCGCTGCGCGTCGGCAACCCGGTGACCGCCCTGGACCTGACCTACGCCGACGTCGAGGTCCCGGGCGAACTGGGTCTGCTGCCCGCATGGTTCCTGCCGGGCCGGCGCTCCACCTGGGTGATCGCCGCGCACGGCCTGGGATCCTCCCGCGAGCAGGTCCTCAACCTGCTCCCCTTCTTCCACGACCAGGCCTTCGCGGTGCTGGCCCTCGCCCACCGGGGCGACCCGGACGCGCCCCGCTCCCCGGACCGCCGCTTCCACTTCGGCGAGACCGAGTGGCGGGACCTGGACGCCGCCATCCGCTACGCCGTCCGCTACGGAGCCCGCCGGGTGGTGCTCCTCGGCTGGTCCGCCGGCGCCACCATGGCCCTGCGCGCCGCCCAGCGCTCCGGGCTGCGGAGCCGGATCGCCGGACTGGTGCTGGACTCCCCGGTGCTGGACTGGGAGGCCACCGCACGCACCCTCGCCACCGCCCGCGGAGTGCCCCGGGCGCTGCTGCCGCTCGCGGTGCGCGCCGCGCGCGGCCGGCTCCAGGCGCACGAGGATTCCGCCTTCGACGACCCCGAGCCGCTGCGGACCCCGACGCTGATCCTGCACGGACCGGACGACGAGGTGGCGTCCTGGGAGCTGTCGCGCGGCCTGGCGGACCGGCTCCCCCGTCTGGTCACCCTCCGGACCTTCCGCGGCGCCCCTCACGCCGCCATGTGGAACAGCGACCCGACGCGCTACGAGGAGGCCCTACGCCGCTTCCTCACCCCCTTCATGTGACCACCCCGGAGGCCTTCCGAGGCCCCGTTCCGAAGGCCGGGCGGGGGTTCCGTTTGGGTTTTCGGTCCCCCACCCGAGAGACTGCCCCCGTGACGTCCCGTATTCCGCGCGACTCCAGGCTTCGACTCGTCCGTACCCGACCCCTGGCCGCCGCCCCCCGAGTGACGGACCAGCGGCGTGCCCCCAGGCCGGCACCCCGACCACCGGAGGGCACGCCGGCCCGGTCCGCACTGGCCGCCATGGCACGCACCCGGCTGGCCGACGCGGTCCGCGTGGCCCGCTGGGCCGACGGGGCCTTGGGCCCCGGCACCCAGGGCGGAACCCCCGACGGCAAGGGCACCCTCTCCGACCGGACCGCCGCCCGCGCCGCCGGCGAACTGGGCCTGACCACCGAGCAGGTCCGCTCCGACTGGGACATCGCCCGGCTGGCCGGCCTGGTCGAGGTGCACGGCGCCGACGCCCGCCCCGGCTGGCGGCTGCGCGCCTGGGACCGCGACGACAGCGCCGTGCTCCGGGGCTGGGTGGCCCTGTTCGACGCCTGGTCCCTGGCCTGTCCGGAACCCGGCGGGCAGGAGCCGTCGGCGGTCGCCGACACCGTCTCCGCGATGCCCCAGGTCCTCTCCTTCCTCCAGTTGTCGGCCGGTCCGGTCCCGGTGGAGCAGCTCCTCGACCTGCTCGGCCAGCGCGTCACCGAACTGCGCACCGAGCGCTGCGAGGTGCCCTACGCCCCGGCCGCCGAGGCCGGCCCGACGGAACCCTCCGCTGCGCCGCCGCGGCCGGAGGACCGGCGGGCGGCGGAGCCCGTCACCCCGGGTGAGCTCGCCCCTCTGCTGGACTGGGCACTGGGCGCGCTGGCCGGTGTCGGCGCCCTGGAGCTGGACGACGAGCCGCAGGGCGGCCAGGCCACCCTCACCCCGCTCGGCAGCTGGGCGGTCTGGGTCAAGCTGGAGCAGATCTGCGTGGCCGCGCAGAGCCCCGCCGGCAACATCGAGCAGGCCGCCGAGGACATGCTCCGCGGCTGCGCCCGGCTGCGCCCCAACGCCGCCCGCGCCGAGTACCAGGCGTGGCTGGCCGCCCGCCCGGTGGGCCGCGCGGTGACCGAACTGCTGGCCGCCGCCCGCGGCGAGGACGCCCTGCTGCGCGGGCTCGCCTTCGAGGCGCTGAGGGTGGTCGGCGCGCCGGCCGAGGCCGGGGTACGCGCCGCGGCCTCCGAGGCGACGCTGCGGCCGTACGCGCTGCTGTGGCTCGCCGAGCACGACGGCGCCGACCCCGAGGACGCGCACGAGGCGCTCACCCGGGACGAGGCGACCTGGCTCTGGGTGGACACCGCGGCGGCCGTCGCCGACCACGGCGAGGGGCCCATGCTGGTGCGCCACCTGGAGTCCGCGATGCAGGCGACCGTGCCCCAGCTGCTCCAGGAGGTGCGCGCCGTCGGCCACCCGCGGACCGTGCAGGTGCTGGTGGCGCTGGCCGCGGCGCACCCCGACCCGGCGCTGGCCAAGGCCGTGCGCAGGGCCGCCTTCCAGGTGCACACCGGGGGCGGGTGACGCGTCAGGCCGGTATCTCGGGGGCGTACGTGCCGAAGCACCACACGTTGCCCTCGAGGTCCCTGGCCATGTAGTCCCGCGAGCCGTAGTCCTGGTCGGCCGGCGCCATGAGGATCTCCACCCCGTGCCGCACCGCGCGGGCGTGGTGTGCGTCGACGTCCTCGACCGCCACGTAGACCCCGGCCGGCCCGGCCCCGCTCATGGCGCGGGCGAACACCCCGCGGCCGCTGTCCTGCGAGCCGAGCATCACCACGCCGCCGCCCTGCGTCAGCTCGGCGTGCGCCACCGTGCCGTTCTCGCCCTCGTAGAGGGCGAGTTCCCGGAAGCCCAGGCCCTCGGTCAGCTGCCGGACCGCCGCCCTGGCGTCGGCGTACAGCAGCGTCGGGCACAGGCCCGCGCGTCCGTTCCGCGCATCCGTCATCGCTCCCACCTTCTCCTTCTCGTGCTTGCCTCGCACTTGCCTCGCGTTCGTCCGTATCGCCTGATCTGTGACCTGTTGCCCAGTCTTGCACCAGGGTCCGACAACGCACGCCGGAGAGAGTGCTTGCATACGCCCGCTAGACTTTCGGCATGGCCTTTCTCCTCGCGCATTAGACGGCGGTACGCCTCCGCGAAGACCGTCCGCCCTCATCCCACGCCCTGGAGTCTGTCCGTGATCACCGCCACCGGTATCGAGCTGCGTGCCGGCGCCCGCGTCCTCATCGAGTCCGCCAGCTTCCGCGTCGCCAAGGGCGACCGCATCGGCCTGGTCGGCCGCAACGGAGCCGGCAAGACCACCCTCACCAAGGTCCTGGCCGGCGAGGGCATCCCCGCCGGCGGATCGGTCGCCCGCTCCGGCGAGGTCGGCTACCTCCCCCAGGACCCGCGCACCGGCGACCTCGACGTGCTCGCCCGCGACCGGGTCCTGTCCGCGCGCGGACTCGACGTGCTGCTGCGCAAGATGCGCGAGAACGAGGAGCGCATCGCCAACGGCAAGGGCGCCACGCGCGAGAAGGCGATGAAGCAGTACGAGCGCCAGGAGACGGAGTTCCTCACCAAGGGCGGTTACGCCGCCGAGGCCGAGGCCGCCACCATCGCCGCCGCGCTCAACCTGCCCGACCGGGTGCTCGGCCAGCCGCTGCACACCCTCTCCGGCGGTCAGCGCCGCCGTATCGAGCTGGCCCGCATCCTCTTCTCGGACGCGGACACCCTGCTGCTCGACGAGCCCACCAACCACCTCGACGCGGACTCGATCGTCTGGCTGCGGGACTACCTGAAGAGCTACCGCGGCGGCTTCATCGTGATCTCCCACGACGTGGAGCTGGTGGAGACGGTCGTCAACAAGGTCTTCTACCTGGACGCCAACCGGGCCTCGATCGACGTCTACAACATGGGCTGGAAGCTCTACCAGCAGCAGCGCGAGGCGGACGAGAAGCGGCGCAAGCGGGAGCGCCAGAACGCCGAGAAGAAGGCCGCCGCGCTCAACGCCCAGGCCGACAAGATGCGCGCCAAGGCCACCAAGACGGTCGCCGCGCAGAACATGGCCCGCCGCGCCGAGCGGCTGCTCTCCGGCCTCGACGACGTCCGGCAGTCCGACAAGGTCGCCAAGCTGCGCTTCCCGGAGCCCGCGTCGTGCGGCAGGACCCCGCTGACGGCGGAGGGCCTGTCGAAGTCGTACGGCTCGCTGGAGATCTTCACCGACGTCGACCTGGCCATCGACAAGGGGTCGCGGGTCGTCATCCTGGGCCTCAACGGCGCGGGCAAGACCACCCTGCTGCGGATGCTGGCCGGCGTGGAGGAGCCCGACACCGGCCGGATCGTCCCCGGGCACGGCCTGAAGGTCGGCTACTACGCCCAGGAGCACGAGACCCTCGACCCGGACCGCTCGGTGCTCGAGAACATGCGCTCGGCGGCGCCCGACATGGACCTCGTCGAGGTCCGCAAGGTGCTCGGCTCGTTCCTGTTCTCCGGCGACGACGTCGACAAGCCGGCCGGGGTGCTCTCCGGCGGCGAGAAGACCCGGCTCGCCCTGGCGACCCTGGTCGTCTCCTCGGCCAACGTCCTCCTGCTGGACGAGCCCACCAACAACCTGGACCCGGCCAGCCGCGAGGAGATCCTCGGGGCACTGCGCACCTACACGGGCGCCGTGGTGCTGGTGACGCACGACGAGGGCGCGGTGGAGGCGCTCCAGCCGGAGCGGATCATCCTGCTCCCGGACGGCATCGAGGACCTCTGGGGCGCCTCGTACGCCGACCTGGTGGCGCTCGCCTGACCCGTATTGGATCATTCGGACGATCCCTGGTCCTTCATCTGTGTGAGAACTCCTGGTCCCCAGGTGTGTCCTGCATGGAATTCCCGGCCGGGCCTCCCTTTCACGGAGGCCCGGCCGCCTCGCGTCCATGACCTGCTGGTTCGTCCTGAATACCGCTCAGCTGTGCGGGTACCGGTCGACGGAACAAGGCATTCCGATTGTGCGCACGCACTCCTGTCGTCAAAAGCCGGTCTCACGGACCTTGCCGAATGGGTGGCCAGGACGGCGGGGAGGGGTGATCATGAGAGGACCAGAGCGCACTTCCCACGAGGAGGCACGGGTGGCCGAGACTCTGAAGAAGGGCAGCCGGGTGACCGGCCCCGCGCGCGACAAGCTCGCGGCAGACCTGAAGAAGAAGTACGACTCCGGTGCGAGCATCCGGGCACTGGCCGAGGAGACCGGCCGCTCGTATGGCTTCGTGCACCGGATGCTCAGCGAGTCGGGCGTCACGCTGCGTGGGCGTGGCGGGGCGACGCGCGGCAAGAAGGCATCCGCCTGAGGCCGGGCAGCCGTCGACTCCGATGAACGGCGGCCACCCGGTCGGTCCCCCGACCGGCCGGGTGGTTACTGTGCAGTCACTTACCGGCGCGTCTCACGGGGACGCGTCGGCCGACCGCACCCATTCGGAGGCGTCATGACTTCGCTCGACCCTGTCCTCGACAAGGACGGAGTCCGGCTCGTCGTCGACGGTGAGACCGCGACGGTGACCTTGACCAACCCGGCCAAGCGCAATGCGCAGAGCCCCGCCCTGTGGCGTGCCCTCGCGGAAGCGGGCCGGGCGCTCCCGGGCGCCGTCCGGGTGGTCGTGCTGCGCGCGGAGGGCAAGTCCTTCTCCGCCGGTCTCGACCGGCAGGCGTTCGCGCCGGAGGGCTTCCCCGGCGAGCCGTCCTTCCTCGACATGGCGCGCGGCGGTGAGGCGGAGATGGACGCACTCATCGCCGAGTACCAGGAGGCGTTCACCTGGTGGCGGCGTAACGACATCGTGTCGATCGCGGCCGTGCAGGGGCATGCCGTCGGTGCCGGCTTCCAGCTGGCGCTCGCCTGCGACCTGCGGGTCGTCGCGGACGACGTGCAGTTCGCCATGCGGGAGACCAGCCTGGGCCTGGTGCCCGACCTCACCGGTACGCAGCCGCTGGTGGCGCTCGTGGGGTACGCCCGTGCGCTCGAGATCTGTGCCACCGGGCGGTTCGTGACGGCCGAGGAGGCGGTCGGCAGCGGGCTGGCCAACCTCGCGGTGACGCGGGAGGAACTGGACGGGGCGGTGCGGGACCTCGCGGCCGCGCTGCTGGCCGCGCCGCGGAACGCGGTGATCGAGACGAAGGCGCTGTTGCGGGGGGCGGTGGGGCGCACGTTCGACGAGCAGCGGGCGGCGGAGCGGGCCGCGCAGGGGCGGCGCCTGCGGGATCTCGCCGGCGTGGGCGAGTAGGCCTCTCCCCGCCTGTCGGGCCGGGGCTCGCCGGTCGGGCCCGGACCCTGCCGTGGCGCCGGGGCTCCGGCGTACGGCCTGGGTCCCGGCCCGGCCGGTCACGTGCGTGCGGTTCCGGGGCCTGGGCCGTACCCGTGCCGCTGTGAGGTCGGGTGCGTTCGGCACCGCCTGCGCCCGCCCGTGCCGCCCCCTGGGCGGCCCAGCCGCCCGCAGACGGGGACGGGGGCGTTCGGCGCATCGCCCCGCCGCGCGGCACACGCCTACCGGCACCGTGAAGCGGGCCCGCGCCGACCCCGGGCAGCCCGGCCGCACGCAGACGAGAACAGGGCGATCGGCGCATCGCCCCGCCACCCGGCACACGCCTGCCGGCGCCGTCAGGCGAGCTCACGCCACCCCGGGCGGCCCGGCCGCACGCGGACGGGAGCGGGGCGGACCAGGGCGGCCCGGCCGCACGCAGACGGGAACGGGGCGGACCAGGGCGGCCCGGCCGCACGCAGACGGAAGCGGGGCGGATCGTCGTCCCGCCGCGCGGCGCGGTACGCGCCTGCCGGGGTGGTCAGGCGAGGATGTGGCCGTTGAGGACGACGCGGCGTGGGGCGGCCAGGACGGCCACGTCCTCGCGGGGGTCCGACCCGTAGACGACCAGGTCGGCCGGGGCCCCCTCGTCGAGGCCGGGGCGGCCCAGCCAGGACCGTGCCGTCCACGACGCCGCCCCCACCGCGTCCACGGCGGGGATCCCCGCCCGCACCAGTTCCGCGACCTCCTCCGCCACCAGCCCGTGCGGCAGCGTCCCACCGGCGTCGGTGCCGACGAACACCGGCACGCCCGCGTCCCAGGCGGAGCGCACGGTGTCGTAGCGCCGCTCGTGCAGCCGCCGCATGTGTGCCGACCAGCGGGGGAACTTCTCCTCCCCGCCCGCCGCCAGCTTCGGGAACGTGGCGATGTTGACCAGCGTCGGCACGATGGCGACGCCCCGCTCCGCGAAGAGCGGGACGGTCTCCTCGGTCAGCCCGGTCGCGTGCTCGATGCAGTCGATGCCCGCCTCGACGAGGTCCCGCAGCGAGTTCTCGGCGAAGCAGTGCGCCGTCACCCGCGCGCCCAGCCGGTGGGCCTCGGCGATGGCCGCCTCCACGGCGTCACGGGGCCAGCAGGGCGCGAGGTCGCCCTCGCCACGGTCTATCCAGTCGCCGACCAGCTTCACCCAGCCGTCGCCCCGCCGCGCCTCCTGTGCGACGTACGCGACGAGGTCCTCCGGCTCGACCTCCCAGGCGAAGTTGCGGATGTAGCGCCGGGTACGGGCGATGTGCCTCCCGGCCCGGACGATCTTCGGCAGGTCGTCCCGGTCGTCGATCCACCGGGTGTCGGCGGGCGACCCGGCGTCCCGCAGCAGCAGCGCTCCCGCCTCCCGTTCGGTCAGTGCCTGCTTCTCCGAGACGTCGTCGGGGAC
This sequence comes from Streptomyces abyssomicinicus, assembly GCF_008974245.1. Taxonomy (GTDB): domain Bacteria; phylum Actinomycetota; class Actinomycetes; order Streptomycetales; family Streptomycetaceae; genus Streptomyces; species Streptomyces abyssomicinicus. The sequence continues at coordinate 53,683 of NZ_BBZI01000016.1, forward strand.
CGCTCCCCGTTCGCCGAGTCCGACGTGGCAGTGGGCGTCGACCAGTCCGGGCAGGGCCCATCCCTCGACGGTGCGGACGTCCCGGGCGCCGGCCGGGCGGTCGTAGGTGATCCGCCCGCCGACCACCCAGACCTCGTCCCGGACCTCCTCGGGCCCGACCAGCACCCTCCCCTTCACCCGCAGCACCGCGTGATCACTCATGCACCGCACCCTAGGTCCCCCGGCCCGGCCGCGTCAGGAGGGCGGCGTGAGGGGCGTCGTGGGAGGCGGCGGGACGAGCGGCGTCACGATGGGCGGCACAGCCTCGGGTTGGCGAGGTCGGCGCAGGGCCGCTGGCCGTGCTCGCGGATCACGTCCTGGCCGACCTCCAGGGTGATGTACCGCAGGAACCCGGCCACCAGGGAGTCGGCCGGCGGCTGCCCGTACGTGTACGCGTACTCGGTCGCCCAGTACGGGTAGACGCCCCGGTCGGCGGCGTCCAGTTCGGCGGGCTGGCCGTCGATGCGCACCAGGTGGAGGCGGTCCGCCTCGGCCGCCGCCGCGTGGGCCTCCGCGTAGCCGAGGGCGCCCGGCACGGCGGCCACCGTGTCCAGCACCTCTTCCGTGGAGCCGCGTTCGCAGCGCAGCGCCGGGTTGTCGGGGCGCGCGACGCGGCTGCGGCAGTCCTGCGAGGTGAAGTTGGGCTCGGTGGCGCCGCCCAGCACCCGTTCCTCCAGGGCGCGGCGGCTGCCGGAGCTGGAGTACCGGCCGACCAGCGCGATCGGCAGGTCCTCGCCGCCCACGTCCTTCCAGTTGCGGTACCGGCCGGAGTAGATCCGCCGGATCTGCTCCGGCGTCAGGTCCTGGACTCCGGCCTCCTTGCTGACGACCAGGGTGAAGAGGGAGAACGACACGGGGCGCGGGAGGAGCTGCGGATGCCCGTCGCCCTTACGGCCGTCGGAGAAGGCGAGCATCGCCGGGCCGTCCTCACCGGCCCCGCGGCCCGCCTCGTCCAGGGTGCGGACGCCTTCCTGGCTGCCGGCCGCCCGGATGTGGATCTCCACCTCGCCGGGGGCGTCGCGGCATGCCTCGCGGTAGCTCCCGGCGGCCTCCTCCACCACGGGGCGGAAGGCCGTGGAGCCGACCACGGTGAGTTCGCCGGAGGCGCAGTCCACCGCCGCGGTGGAGTTCTCCCCGGACACGTAGTACAGCGCGACGATCAGCGACGCCATCACGGTGATCAGCGCGACCACGCCCCGGGAGACGCCCGCCCGGTACCGGGTGCGGGTGACCCGGCCGCCCTTGATCCTGCTGACCATCACCGCGTCGGACTCGTCCCCGTCCCGGTCGGGCGCGTCGTCCCCGTCGAGTTCGTCCAGCAGGACCAGCACCTTGTAGTGCTCGTTCCTGTTGAGCGGCACCCTGGGCAGCCGCAGCACGTCGGGATCGGCCCGTTCCGGGTCCTGGTTGAGGTCGGGGATGACGTTGGTGGGCGAGCTGGGGCCGCGGCGCGTGGGGTCGAACGCCCGCACCACCCGGCGGCGCGGGAAGCGGATGGAGAGCCCCACGGGGTCGGTCTCCATGTAGTCGTCGACGTCGACCGGGACCGAGCCGTTGTTCTCGACCCGCACGAGCACCAGCGACGGGTGCCGGGCTCCGGCGAACTCCCCGCCGAACGCGCGGGTGTCCATCTGGATCCGGTATCCGAGCCGCTTCCTGCCGATGAAGAAGAACTCGTACACGCCGGCCACCGTCGGTATGACGACGCCGAGCACGGTGAGAGTGATCTCCCAGGGGAACGTGTCCATGGTGCGGACAAAAGTACGGTCGGGTTCCCGCCATGGGGAGATCGGGAGGAGCCGCGACCGGTGAAGTTCACCGGACGTTGCCGCGTCGTTCGGCGCGGGGGCGGCCCCTGTACGCCCGGGGCCCGGAACCGGGCGGTCCGCGGTGCCGGGCGGTCACCGGATACCCTCGGGGCGCATCGGTCTTACCGGCATTCCCGCATTCCCTGAGCGAAGAGAGCACCACCGTGACCCACCCCTTCCTGGACCTGGCTCCGCTCAGCGCCGCCCGTTTCGCCGCCGTCGCGGACCGGGTGGCGCGGCTCCTGCGCACCCGCAACGACGTCCTCATCACCCAGGGCGAGGCGCTGCTGCCGCTGGAGGGCGCGATCCGCGGGTGCGCGGGGCCGGAGACGGTGGCGCTGAACGTGATCACCGGCCCCTACGGGCAGACCTTCGGCGACTGGCTGCGGGACTGCGGCGCGACGGTGCACGACCTGGCGGTGCCGTTCCACACAGCGGTGACCGCCGGGCAGATCCGCGAGGCGCTGGCCGAGCATCCCGAGATCGACTTCGTCTCCCTGGTGCACGCCGAGGCGGCCACCGGGAACACCAACCCGGTCGCCGAGATCGGCGAGGTGGTCCGGGAGCACGGGGCGCTGTTCTACCTGGACGCGGTGGCCTCGGTCGGCGCGGAGCCGGTGCTGACGGACGCGTGGGGCGTCGACCTGTGCGTGATCGGCGCGCAGAAGGCGCTGGGCGGCCCGGCGGGCGTCTCGGCGGTGTCGGTGAGCGAGCGGGCGTGGGCGCGGATGGCCGCCAACCCGCGGGCGCCGCGCCACTCGTACCTGTCGCTGCTGGACTGGAAGGAGCGCTGGGTCGACCGCGGCCGCACCGCGCTGCTGCACGCGCCGGCGCAGCTGGAGATGCTGGCGCTGGAGGCCTGCGTGGAGCGGGTGGAGCACGAGGGTCTGGAGGCGCTGATGGCCCGGCACGCCGCGGCCGCCGCGGCGACCCGGGCCGGGGCGGTCGCCCTGGGCGGCGGGCTGGAGCCGTACGTCCACGACGCGAAGGACGCCGCTCCGGTGGCGACCACGCTGCGCGCCCCGGCTGGTGTGGTGGCCTCCGAGCTGGTGGCGCGGGCCCTGGCCGCGGACCCGGCGCTGCCGCTGGCGGCGGGCGGCGGCGCGCTGGCGGCCGAGATGATCCGGGTCAACCACTACGGCCGGGACGCCACCCCGGGCGCGGTGCAGGGCAGCCTGGCCGCGCTGGGCGCCGCGCTGGCGGAGCGGGGCGTCGAGGTGGACCTGGCGGGGGCGCTGCGGGCGGCCGCGGCCGCCTGGAAGTAGCGGTTCCCCGCACAGGGGTCCGGCGGCACGGGCCTCCCGCACGCGGGTACGCACGGGTCCCCCCGCACGCGGGGCGGCCGTACGCGGGGCGGCCGCCGTGACCTCGGCGGCCGTGAACGCGGCGCCCGGGAATGCGGCGGCCGGGCGGGCGGTTGGCGCTCTGGAGAACCGTCGTGAACCTCTGGAGTGCCCCGTGCGTGTGGAAATCTGGTCCGACATAGCCTGCCCCTGGTGCTATGTCGGCAAGGCCCGTTTCGAGAAGGCGCTGGCGGCGTTCGCCCACCGGGACGACGTCGAGGTCGTGCACCGGTCGTTCGAGCTGGACCCGGGACGCGCCAAGGGCGACGTGGAGCCGGTGCTCGGGCTGCTGGCGAAGAAGTACGGGATGAGCGAGGAGCAGGCGCGGGCGGGCGAGGCGAACCTGGCCACGCAGGCGGCCGGGGAGGGCCTGCCGTACCGGGCCGAGGGCCGGGACCACGGCGGCACCTTCGACCTGCACCGGCTGCTTCAGCTGGCGAAGGAGCGCGGACGCCAGACCGAGCTGCTGGATCTCTTCTACCGGGCCAACTTCGCCGAGGAGCGGTCCGTCTTCGCCGACGCCGACGCGTACCTGGTCGAGCTGGCCGTGGAGGCCGGGCTGGCGGAGGACGAGGTGCGCACGGTGCTGGGGGACCCGGCGGCCTTCGCGGACGAGGTGCGGGCGGACGAGCGGGAGGCGGCGGAACTCGGCGTGTCCGGGGTGCCGTTCTTCGTCATCGACCGCAGGTACGGGGTGTCCGGCGCGCAGCCGGCGGAGCTGTTCTCCCAGGCCCTGACCCAGGCGTGGGGCGAGCGCTCCCCGCTGACGGTCCTGTCCGACGGCGACGCCTGCGGCCCCGAGGGCTGCGAGGTCCCCGCCCGCTGACGCGCGCTGCGGTACCGCGGAGGACGCCCGCCCCGTGGACGGGACCCGGACCGTGGCGGCATCGTGGGTCCATGCCGAACCTCGACGATGCCGCCGCGTCCGAATTCCGTCCCGGGAACCTCTTCCTGAACACCGCCGCCGTCGGGCTGCTCCCGGCCCGTGCCACGGCCGCCGTCCGCGCGGCGCTGGAGGACGCCGCGACCGGCCGCCCTGCCGACGTCTTCGCACCGGTGGAGCAGGCGCGTGCCTCCTACGCCCGGCTCATGGGCGTCTCCCCCGGCCGGGTGGCGGTCGGCACCTCGGTGGCCGCATACTCCGGCCTGATCGCCGCGTCGCTCCCCGCGGGCGCCGACGTACTCACCGCGGAAGGGGACTTCAGCTCGCTGGTCAACCCGTTCCATGTGCGCGGCGACCTGTCGGTCCGCGCCGTCCCGCTGGAGAAGATCCCGGAGGCGGTCGGTCCGGGGACCGCGATGGTGGTGGTCAGCGCGGTCCAGTCCGCCGACGGCCGGCTGGTCGACCTGCCGGCGCTGCGCGCGGCCGCCGCGGCGCACGGCGCCAGGATCTGCCTGGACGTCTCCCAGGCCGCCGGCTGGCTCCCGCTGGACGCCGGGGAGTACGACTTCACCGTCACGGTCACCCACAAGTGGCTGTGTTCCCTGTTCGGCCTGGCGTTCCTGACGGTCCCGGAGGACTTCGGCGGGCTGCGTCCGCTGTCGGCCGGCTGGGTGGCGGGCGAGGAGCCGTGGGCGAGCTGTTACGGGCCGATCGGTGAACTGGCCCGCAGCGCGCGGAGGTTCGACGAACCGCAGAGCATGGCCCCGGTCGCCGCCGCCCGTTCGCTGGCGCTCTTCGAGGAGCTCGGGGTGGAGACGGTCCACCGCCACGACCTGGCGCTGGCCGACCGCTTCCGCGAGGGCCTGACCGGGCTGGGGCACGAACCGCTGCCCTCGCCGGGCTCGCCGATCGTGTCGGTGCCGGGGCTGGGCGGAAGGCAGCCCGGGCTGTCCGCGGCCGGGATCGAGCTCTCCGACCGTGCGGGCAGCCTGCGGGCCGCCTTCCACCTCTACAACAGCCCCTCGGACGTCGACCGTCTGCTCGACGTCCTGGCCCGCTGAGCGAGCGGGCCGCCCGGGGCGCCGGCGCTCAGCGCACCGGTGCTCAGCGCACCGGGGTGAAGTCGCGGGCCCCGAGGAAGCCGGGGCGCCGCACCGGCGCGGCGAACGGCTCGACGGCCGTGTTCTCCACGCTGTTGAACACGATGAAGACGTTGCTGCGCGGGAACGGCGTGATGTTGTCACCCGACCCGTGCATGCAGTTGCAGTCGAACCAGGTCGCCGAACCGGCCTTGCCCGTGAAGAGCTTGATGCCGTGCTGTCCGGCGAGGGCGGTGAGCGCCTCGTCGGACGGCGTGCCCGCGTCCTGCATCTGCAGCGACTTCTTGTAGTTGTCCTTCGGGGTGGCGCCCGCGCAGCCGAGGAAGGTCTTGTGCGACCCCGGCATGATCATCAGGCCGCCGTTGGTGTCGAAGTTCTCGGTCAGGGCGATCGACACCGACACGGTCCGCATGTTCGGCAGGCCGTCCTCGGCGTGCCAGGTCTCGAAGTCCGAGTGCCAGTAGAACCCGGAGGCTCCGAAGCCTGGCTTGACGTTGATCCGGGACTGGTGGACGTAGACGTCCGAGCCGAGGATCTGCCGGGCGCGGCCCACGACCCGCTCGTCGGCGACCAGGTTGGCGAAGAGCTCGCTGATCCGGTGCACCTCGAAGACGGAGCGGATCTCCTGCGTCCGGGGCTCGACGATCGAGCGCTCGTCCGCGCGGATCCCCGGGTCGCCCACCAGGCGTTCCAGCTCGCGCCGGTAGACCTGGACCTCCTCGGGGGTGATCAGCTGGTCGACCGCCAGGAAGCCGTCGCGCTCGAAGGCGCCGAGGTCCTGCGGCTGGAGCGGGCCTGGTGCGTCGGGGGCGCCCCAGACGACGGGGTCCTGGCGGGGCACCATCGCCTCCTGCGCCCCTCGGGTGGGGTACAGGTCGGTGAGGCCGTTGCCGGCGGGTGCGGTCGTCGCGGTGGACACGTGCTCAGACCTCCTCGGTGATCAGCGGGTAGACGCCGTTCTCGTCGTGGTCCTCCCGTCCGGTGACGGGAGGGTTGAAGACGCAGATGCAGCGGAAGTCCGTCCTGGGCCGCATGGTGTGCTTCTCGTGGCCGTCGAGGAGGTACATGGTCCCGGGGGTGATCAGGTACTTCTCACCGGTGGTCTCGTCGGTGAGCTCGGCCTCGCCCTCGGTGCAGACGACGGCCTCGATGTGGTGGGCGTACCACATGGTCGTCTCGGTGCCCGCGTAGAGGATCGTCTCGTGCACGGAGAAACCGACGCCCTCCTTCGCCAGGACGAGGCGCTTGCTCTCCCAGGTACCGGTGGCGGCCTTCACATGCCGGTCGGTGCCCTCGATCTCCTTGAAGGATCGGACTATCACGGTGTTGTGCTCACCTCTCTGGTGATCGTTCGGCGGTCGTGCGGGGTGGTGCGACGGCGCGTCACGCCGTCTCGCGCACGGCCCGGTCGAGGACGCGCAGGCCCTCGTCCAGCTCGTCGGGCGTGATCGTCAGCGCGGGGAGCAGCTTGACGACCTCGCTCTCCGGGCCGGAGGTCTCGATGAGCAGGCCGTGGTCGAAGGCGCGGCGCGCCACCCGGCCGGCCCGCTCCTTGTCGTGGAACTCCAGGCCCCACACCAGGCCTCGGCCCCGGTACTCCTTGACGTGGGGGCGGTTCTCGGCGGTGATCTGGGCCAGTGCCTGGTCGATCTGGAGGCCGCGGGCCAGGGTCTGCTTCTCCAGCGCGTCGCCCTCGGACCAGTAGGCCTCCAGGGCGGCGGTGGCGGTGACGAAGGCCGGGTTGTTGCCGCGGAAGGTGCCGTTGTGCTCGCCCGGTTCCCACACGTCCAGCTCGCCCTTGAAGAGGCAGAGCGACATGGGCAGGCCGTAGCCGCTGATGGACTTGGAGACGGTGACGATGTCCGGGGTGATGCCGGCCTCCTCGAAGGAGAAGAAGGCGCCGGTGCGGCCGCAGCCCATCTGGATGTCGTCGACGATCAGCAGCATGTCCTGCCGCTCGCACAGGTCGGCGAGGGCGCGCAGCCACTCGGGGCGGGCGACGTTGATGCCGCCCTCGCCCTGGACGGTCTCCACGATCACGGCGGCGGGCTTGTTGAGGCCGGAGCCCTGGTCCTCCAGGAGGCGCTCGAACCACAGGAAGTCGGGGACCGTGCCGTCGAAGTAGTTGTCGAACGGCATCGGGGTGCCGTGCACCAGCGGGATGCCGGCGCCGGCCCGCTTGAAGGCGTTGCCGGTGACGGCGAGCGAGCCCAGCGACATGCCGTGGAAGGCGTTGGTGAAGGAGACGACCGACTCGCGGCCCTTCACCTTGCGGGCCAGCTTGAGCGCCGACTCGACGGCGTTGGTGCCGGTCGGGCCGGGGAACATGACCTTGTACGGCAGGTGGCGGGGCTGGAGCACCAGGCGGTGGAAGGTCTCCAGGAAGGCGCGTTTGGCCGTCGTCGACATGTCCAGGCCGTGGGTGACGCCGTCGCGCTCCAGGTAGTCGAGCAGGGCGCGCTTGAGCACCGGGTTGTTGTGGCCGTAGTTCAGCGAACCGGCGCCCGCGAAGAAGTCCAGGTAGGCCCGGCCCTCCTCGTCGTACATGTGGCTGCCCTGGGCGCGGTCGAAGACGGTGGGCCAGGCGCGGCAGTAGCTGCGGACCTCGGACTCCAGGGACTCGAAGACGGTCAGGTCGGGCTGAATGACGGTCACGGGGTGCGACTCCTCGCGGGACGAAGGAAGGGGGGAAGGTTCGGGGCTCCGCGGCGCTGTGGTGACGGGGGTCCGGGGCGCGTGGGCGGCCTCCGGTGCGTGTCCCCCGGGGCTCACAGCGGGGCGATGCGGTGCAGGACCTCGGGGGCGTGGGCCTCGCCCTCGGCCGGGAACCGCTCGGCGGCGAACAGGACCTCGCGCGTCAGGTCGGCGCCGTGGCGGGCGGCGAAGGAGGCGAAGAGGCGCTCGGAGGCCCGGTTGCCGGGGGTGATGGTGGTCTCGACGGTGTCCACGCCGAGTTCGCTGTCGCGGTCGATCCGGGCCACCAGTTCGTCGAGCATCCGGCCGGCCAGCCCGTGGCCGCGGTACCGCTCGTCGACGGCCACCTGCCACACCAGCAGGACCCGAGGGTCCTCGGGGCGGAGGAATCCGGTCACGAAGCCGGCGACCCGGCCGTCCTCGGTACGGGCCACCGCCGAGGTCGAGGCGAAGTCGCGGCACCACAGCAGGTAGCTGTAGGAGGAGTTGAGGTCGAGCGTCCGGGAGTCGCGGGCGATGCGCCACAGGGCGGCGCCGTCGGCCACGTTCGGGCGGTCGACGCGGAATCCGTCACGGAATCCGCCGGTGAATTCCGGAGAGGTCGTCTTCGTCGTCGTACGCGTCGTCTGCGTCATCGTCCGCGTTGTCTGCGTCGTCGTCTGCTTCGGGGCTGCTTGAAGGGCAGTCATGCGAATTGAACTTACCCAGCAGAAATGAGAAATGCATTCCCCCGCGGGGTTACGTGTCCGGGCACGTTGTGGTATCAGGCGGGCGTGAAACAGGGTGGGACATGAGGGTGTTCTGCGGCTTTCGTACCGGATGAATCCGGCAGAACGGTCGCGATGTGAGCCTGATTACATTGGCGTAACATCGCGCCGACCCCCACGGGAGGCCTTCTCGATCTTCGCGGGATCTTGACGTTTGATCCGCCGCTCCATGGGCATGAGCGAATAGGGAACGAGCGGTGCATCAGCCTTTCAATTACACTCTCAATTTCCCACGGAAACGCTTTCGCGTTTTCCCGGATTTCGCTTCACCGACCGGGAGGGAGGTCCGGCCACCGCGGGTCCCTTCCGCTGAGGCCGATCGCCCGGTCCGTCAGCGGCGCGTCCTGCGGGACCGGGACGACGGGGCCGAAGACGGCGGAGCGTTCCTCCTCCGGCCCTTCCGCGGCCTCGGTGAGGAAGGCGTACGCCGACGCGAGCGCCGCGGGGTCCGGGCGGTACTCCTGGCCGGTCGCCCGGGCCAGGTCCCAGCCGTGGACGACGAGTTCGTCGGTCGCCACCGCGCCGGCGGCGGCCCCCGGCAGTTCGACCCCGCCCGCCCGGGTCGTCCCTTGCCACGCGGACGGTTCGCGCCAGGCCTCGGCGAGTTCGCCGAGCACCTCGGGCAGCCGGTCGCGCCAGCCCGGCCGCAGCTCGGGCAGGGCGGTGTCCGGCGAGGTGTCGGTGGTGGGGCCGAGCCGCTTGCGGGCGGCGTCCCGGAAGGCCTCGGCCAGCCCTTCGAGATGGGCCAGCAGGTGGCGCACCGCGTAGTCCGGGCAGGGGGTGGGGCGGTCCAGGGCGATGTCGTCCACGCCTCGCGCCAGCCGCGCCAGCTCGTGCGCCTGGGGTCCGAGGTCGAGCGGTGCGCCGGTCATCGGGAGCCTCCGTGGGGTGGGGTGTGCCGTCACGGGGGAGCGTGCCGCGCCCTCGCCCGTGCGGATCCCGCCGGAGGGGGAATCCACCGTTCTCCCCCGGATCCCACCCGTCCGGCCCCGGTAAGGGAACGGTAAAAGCGTCCCGCTCGTTCTCCCTCACATGACCGCTATGACACCTGGCTCGAACATCCCGCTCAGCCCCGCCCGTGTGACGGTCGAGGTCGCCGCACCGGTGCGGCTGGACGTCTCGGGCCTGATGCTCACCGCCGACGGCAAGGTGCGCTCCGACGACGACTTCATCTTCTACAACCAGCCGGCCGGACCGGGCGTGACCTACCGCTCGGGCGGCGGCGCGGCTCCCGACGCCATCACCGTGGACACCGCCGCGGTCCCCCCGGCCATCGAGAAGATCGTCGTCACGGCCAGCCCGGACGCGGCGGGCCAGACGTTCCAGGGCATCGAGCCCACCGCCACCGTCCGTGACGCCGCCGACGGCTCCGTCCTCGCCACGTTCACCCCGCCCTCCCTCGGCTCCGAGACGGCCCTGGTGGTGGTGGAGATCTACCGGCGCAACGGCACCTGGAAGGCCCGCGCGGTGGGCCAGGGGTACGCCGACGGACTGGCCGGCATCGCCACCGACTTCGGGGTCTCCGTGGAGGAGCCCGCCCCCGCCCAGGCGGCCCCCGTGGCCCCGCCGGCGCCCGCCGTTCCCCCGACGACGCCGCCGCCCCCCGCGCCCGCCCAGCCGACGATCGCCGATCCCCGGGCGTTCGCCGCCACTCCCCCGGCAGCTCCGGCCGCGCCCGCCGCCCCGGCGCCGGGGTCCGGCAAGATCAATCTCGACAAGGGCCGGGTCTCGCTCCAGAAGCAGCAGACGGTCTCCCTGGTCAAGGGCGGGCAGCCGGTCCTCTCGCAGGTGCGGATGGGCCTCGGCTGGGAGCCCGCCTACCGCGGCCGGGACATCGACCTGGACGCCTCGGTGATCGCCTACGGCCCGCAGCGCAACGTCGTCGACGCCTGCTACTTCGGCAAGCTGTCCATTCTCAACGGTGCGATCAAGCACTCCGGCGACAACCTGACCGGTGAGGGCGGCGGGGACGACGAGGTCATCGCCGTCGACCTGGGCCGGCTCCCGCAGGAGGTCACGGGCCTCGTCTTCACCGTCAACTCGTTCACCGGGCAGAAGTTCACCGAGGTCGCCAAGGCCTACTGCCGCCTGCTGGACACCGCGGGCAACGAGCTGGTCCGTTTCGACCTGACCAGCGCGGAGGCCAAGACCGGCGTGATGATGGCCAAGTTCATCCGCCAGTACTCCGGCGAGTGGGAGATGACGGCCATCGGCGACTTCGTGAAGGCCCGGACGGTCCGCGACATGCTCAAGCCGGCCGCCCAGGCACTCTGACGGATCCCGGCGACCCGGACCGGTGGCGGCGGGCCTCCCCGCGCGCCCGCCGCCACCGGCTCACCCCTGCCGACCCGGCCCCGTCCCGCCCGCACCGGACCGGGCGGCCGGGCCCGGTGCGGACGGGTCGGGGCGGGCGACCGGGTCGGTGCGGGCCTGGCCGGTGCGGGCCTGGCCGCGTGGTCCAGGGGTCAGGCCCAGGGCCAGTCGGCCCGGCCCGCGGCCTCCAGCAGCGGCACCATGCGGAACGCCGCGTCGGTCAGGCCGCCGAAGGTGTGCCGCGTGGCGTTGCCGGAGTGGCCGTGTCCGGCCCGGTGGCCCGCCAGGTTCCAGGTGTAGAGGGGCACCCGGGACGGCACCTGGGTGCCGGGGGCGCCGTACGGGCTGTGCGCGTACTGCTCGTCGGTGACGATCAGCACCCGGTCGTGGCCGCGGTAGTGCGTCCGCACCGCCTCGGTGGTGTTGGTGCCGCCGAGGTCGTGGAACCGTTCCAGCACCCTGAGGGCGGACTCCCCCCGGCGGAACGCGACCGGCCGGCTGCTGGTGCCGAACTCCACCAGGTCCGCGTCGGCCGCCCGCAGGGCCACCGCCGTGCCGAAGACCGCGGCGGCGTCGGCCCGGGTCAGTTCCGAGCGGTCGGAGAGCCGGCTGCAGAACATCGAGCCGGAACGGTCGACCAGGACCAGGGTGCGCCCGGACAGCCGGGGCACGTTGGCCAGCGAGTGGCCGAGTGCCTGCTCCAGCGCGTCCGCCCACCGCACCGACGAGTTGCGGTACGCGGACAGGTAGCGGAACGGGAACTGGCGCGACCGTGCCACCTCGGCGGGGTCACCGATCCGGCGGGCGACCTCGGCCGCCACCTCGTCGGACACGCCCGCCTGGTCGAAGTTCCGCAGGTTGCGGACGAGCGCCATCGCGCCCATGGACGGGATGACCGCCTCCCACGCCTCCTTGTCCATCGGCCCCTGGAGCCAGCCGGCCAGCGCCTCCCAGGTGATGCCGGCCGCGGCCAGACGCTCGGCGCCTCCGGGGGCCGTGACGGCCGCCCTCCGCTCCCGCACGGGCAGTTCCATCAGCTCGCGGTGGGCCCTGAGCACCGGCAGCGAGGCGGGCGCCTCGGCGTTCTCGGGGTGGTGCCGGCGGTCGAGGGCGTACCGGAACAGGTCTCCCTGCCACGGCGAGCCGGGGGCGGGCGAGGCGTGCACCAGGTTGAGCACGTCGCCGAACCGGTAGCCCTTGGAGGCGGTGTCGTACTTCAGCAGCGCCTTGTCCGTGTACAGCCGCCGCACGGCGTCGGCGATCCCCCGCTTGACCGGCTTGGGCACGGCCCGCCCGTGGACGGACGTCCAGTGGCCGAGCATCTCGCCGGGCTCGTCGGGCCGGCGCAGCACGGAGGCGATCACCTCGCGGTTGGCCGGACCGTCCGCCGCCCCCGCGTCGAGGCGCGCCTTCACGTACTCGGCCGCGCCGACCAGGGACGCGGTACGCATTCCGCCCTCGCCGCGCAGCCAGCCGAGCAGGCCGGCCGTCCAGGTGGGGTCGGAGACGGCGAGCTCGCGCACCAGCCGGGTGAAGCGCTCGTCGCGCCGGTCCTTGGGCTCGTAGGCGGTGCGCTGCGAGACGAAGGTGTCGACGGCGAGCAGGAACAACTCCGACCGCGCGTCCCGCTCGACGCCCTCGCCGCCCTGATGGGTGCGCAGGGGCCGCCCGGTGGTGGTCACGGGCGAGTGCGGAACGGGCGTCGCCGGGGTCTTCCGGGTGTTGAAGCGTGCCATGTGGATTCCCCCCACGTCGGCGGTACGGGGGAGGCACGGCAGAGGGAGCGGCCCGGGGCCGCGGCCCCGCGGGCCGGCCCGGAGTGACCGCCGTCGGCGTACACCGGACGGACACCGTCTGCCGCGCCTCCCGAGATCAGGTCGGCCGCGGCGTCGGATCCGGACAGGGAAGGAGCCGCGGCCCGCGCACCGGGAGGTGCGTGCGAGCTGGGGTGTCCAGAGATCAAAGCGGCGGAACCAGTGGTGCTCTGCCATCTGAGCTACACCGACCCGAAGTCGATGACGGGACTCGAACCCGCGACCGCCCCATTATGAGTGGAAGTAGGTCCTGCCTGCGCACCTGGACAGGTGTCACCTTAGGAGCCCGGTCGCGGGGCGGGCGAGCGAATTAGCCCGCGCACCCACGCGCCCGCGCACCCACGCGCCCCCTTCAAGCCCCGGACCCCCGGGTCCGCGTGCACGGCGAGGGGTCGGTCAGTGCTTCTGCCGCTGCCGCTTCCACGGTCCGGTGATCGCCAGCAGGATGCCGGGGGTCTGGATGCAGGCGTACAGCGTCCTGCCGTCGGGGGAGAAGGTCACACCGGCGAACTCGCTGTCGTTGAGTTCGTTGCGGGCGATGGGGTAGGTGCGTCCGCTGTCGGTGGCGCCGAAGAGGTGGCTCAGGCCCTCGCCGTCCTCCGCGATGACCAGGCCGCCGTAGGGCGAGACGGTGATGTTGTCCGGGCCGTCGTAGTGGCCCTCGGTCTCCGGGTCGGGGTTGACGCCGATGAGGACCTTGAGCGTGAGGGTGCGGCGCTTGGGGTCGTAGAACCAGACGGCGCCGTCGTGGGCCGTGCCGGGGCTCTCCGCGCGGGCGTAGGAGGAGACCAGGTAGGTCCCGCCGTCGCCCCACCACATGCCTTCCAGTTTGCGGGCTCGGGTGACCTCTCCGTCGCCGAACTGCTTGCGCACCGGCACCGTGCGGGCGTCGCGGTCGGGGACGTCCACCCAGTCGACGCCGTAGACGGTGCCGATGCGGGTGGCGCGGGAGAGGTCGTCGACGAAGCGGCCGGCCGAGTCGAAGCACCGGGGTGCCTTGAGGGCGCCGGCGTCGTCGGCCAGGGTGGCGAGCTGCCCGCGGCCGTGCCGGAACCCCTCCGGCGGGGTCCAGCGGTAGAACAGCCCGTTGGGGCCGGAGGCGTCCTCGGTGAGGTAGAGGTGACCGCGCCTGGGGTCGACGACCACGGCCTCGTGGGCGTAGCGGCCCAGGGCCTTGACCGGCTTCGGGTCCCGGTTGGCGCGCTCGTCCAGCGGGTCGACCTCGAAGACGTAGCCGTGGTCCTTGGTCATGCCGTTCTGGCCGGCCTTGTCCTCGGTCTCCTCGCAGGTCAGCCAGGTGCCCCAAGGGGTGCTGCCGCCGGCGCAGTTGGTGGCGGTGCCGGCGATGCCCACCCATTCGGTGACGTGTCCGTCGCGGCGGACCTCGACGACCGTGCAGCCGCCCGAGGCGGCCGGGTCGTACACCAGGCCCTCGGTGAGCGGCACGGGGTGCTCCCAGCGGGAGCGGGGGCCGCCGAGCTCGTGGTTGTTGACCAGCAGGACGGTGCCGCGGCCGCCGTCGAAGGCGGCCGTGCCGTCGTGGTTGGACGGGGTGGACTCGCCGGTCTCCAGGCGGGTTTCGCCGGTACGGGTGAGCACCCGGTAGGAGAACCCGGCGGGCAGCGCCAGCAGTCCCTCCGGGTCGGGGACCAGCGGGCCGTAGCCGGGGCCGACAGCCTCGCCGTCGGGCGTGGTGATGTCCTCGGCCGCCAGGGCGTTGGGGGCGCTGGCGAACACACCGACGCTGCCGGCGAGCGCGATCCCGGCGCCCGTGCGGGCCGACTGTCTGGCGAAGTCCCTGCGCGTGAGTGACATGGATTCTCCTGGACGGGAGGACGGTGAGGGCGGTGTGCGGCGGCACCGTGGTCACCGCCCTGCCGGCCGGTGCCACGTTCCGGCCACACCGTCCCGTCCATGTCTGAACGCCCGTTGAACACCAGGGGTGCGCGCGGAGTTCCGTTGTGTGAAGCGCGGGCGGTCCCGCGCCCCCGGCGTCCCGCCGCCCTGGTCCCGCGCCCTGGCGTCCCGCCGCCTGCCGTCGGTCGTCAGCCGCCCTGCTGGGAGCGTGCCTTGTAGGCGGCCTTGCGGGCCTCCTTGGCGACCTTCTTGTCCGGGTGGAGCCTGCCCATGGCCTCCAGCACCTCGGCGGTGGCCGGGTGGTCGACCCGCCAGGCGGTGTCGAAGAAGCCGCTGTGCTGCGCGGCCAGGCCCTCGACCAGGGCCACCAGTTCGTCCGAGTTGCCCTCGGCGGCGAGCTGGGCGGCGACGGTGTCGATCGTGAGCCAGAAGACCAGTTCCTGGGAGGGGGCCGGGATGTCCGCCGCGCCGTGCTCGGCCAGCCACACCCGGGCGAGCCCGCCGAGTTCGGGGTCGTCCAGCACCTCGCGCAGCGCCGGCTCGGCCTCGGTGCCGGCCAGCGACAGTGCCTGCTGGCAGTGCAGCCGGCGCAGCGGGGCGGCCGGGTCGCCACCCCGGGCGGCGGCCAGCAACTCCCGCGCCGCCGCGAGAGGTTCACGGCGGGCCAGCCACAGTTCGGTCTCCGAACGGGCGGCGGCCGGGCCGTAGTGGGCGGTGCCGCCGAGCAGCGCGTCGGCGCCCTTGTCGGCGAGGTCGCCGACGACCGGGGCCTCGTGACCGGCGTCGAGCAGCCGGGCGCGCAGCCCGTAGAGGCCGAGCGGGGTGAGGCGGACCACTCCGTACCGCTCGAGGTCCTCCAGGCCGTCGTCGTCGCCCGCCGGGGGCGCGGTCTGGCCCTCCTCGACGAGCAGCGACTCGTCGACCGGCCGGAAGTCGGCCAGCCCGATCGGTTCGAGGATCCGGAACTGCTCGTCCAGCCGCATCATGGCGGTCGAGACCTCTTGGATCATCTCGTCGGTGGGCTCGGCGACGTCCGGGGGCACGATCACCGAGGCCGCCAGCGCGGGCAGCGGCACGGGGGCGCCCTCGGGGGCCCGCTCGTCGGCCGTGAGGAGGTAGAGGTTGGCGAGGACGCCCTCCAGGAACTCGGCCTCGGCCTCCGGGTCCCAGTCCAGCGAGGAGAAGTCGATCTCGCCGCCCTCGTCCATCGCGTCGAGCAGGTCGTCGAGGTCCGGTACGGAGGCGTCGGCGATCGTCGCGTCCAGGGCCTCCAGCCACACGCGCAGGATGTCGGCGGGCGAGCCGGAGGTGAGCAGCGCCAGGTTCTCGCCGGACCGGACGGTGCCCTCCTCCTCGTCCACGATCTCCACCAGGCCGGTGTCGACGGCGATGCGCCAGGCCTCGGCGGCGTCCGCCATGGCGTCCTCCGCCGCCGCGGTCTCCTCCGCCTCCGTGGCGTCCCCGGCGGCCGCGTCGCCCGCGGTGTCCGGGGTGTCCCGTGCGTCCGGGCCGGTCAGCCCCAACGCCGCGGCCGCCGCGGACAGTTGTTCCTCCGCCAGCCCTCCGCCGGAGTCGACCCGGGTGTCCGGGCCGGCCCAGCGGGCCAGCCGGGCCGCCCTGGACAGCAGCGGGGTGGCGAGCGCGTCCCGTGCCAGTTCCGCGTCGGAGGGCAGCCGTACCGGCGGCAGGGGGGTGCTGTCTGACATCGGTTGGGTTCTCCCGGGTCGCGTGGGGCAGGACGACCAGCCTAGACGGGTGACCCCGGCCGCCGGGACGGCATGTCCCTCTTGCGGGCGACACACCGTGCGAGCGTTGACGGACGGCAGACATTTCAGCTGCGCTTAGCGGTAAAGGGCAGAACTTTTAAGTGGACCTTCACCGACGATCGGCCGACACTCCAGACATGACGACACTTCCCTTCGGCCGCGCCCTGTGCGCGATGGTCACGCCCTTCACCCCGGACGGCACGCTCGACCTCGACGGGGCGGCCGTCGTCGCCGACCGGCTGGTCGCGGGCGGGTGCGACGGACTGGTGCTCAACGGCACCACCGGCGAGTCCCCGACCACCTCGGACGCGGAGAAGGCCGCGCTGGTCCGGGCGGTGCGGGCGGCGGTCGGCGACGGGCCGGCCCTGCTGGCCGGGGTGGGCACCGCCGACACCGCGCACACGTCCGAGCTGGCCCGGCAGGCCGAGCGGGCGGGCGCGGACGGTCTGCTGGTGGTCTCGCCCTACTACAGCCGCCCGCCGCAGGACGCGCTGGAGGAGCACTTCCGCGCGGTGGCGGACGCGACGGGGCTGCCGGTGATGCTGTACGACATCCCGGGCCGCACCGGGGTACGGATCGAGACGCCGACCATGCTGCGGCTCGCGGAGCATCCGCGGGTGGTGGCGGTGAAGGACTGCGCCTACGACCTGCTCGGCACGCAGCGGCTGCTGGCGGAGACGGACCTCGCGGTGTACACGGGGTGCGACGAGTACGTGCTGGCCTCCTACGCGATCGGGTGCGCGGGGTACGTCGGCACGGTCGCGAACGTGGCGCCCGCCCACTTCCGGGCCGTCGTGGACGCGTTCGACGCGGGGGACACGGCGCGGGCGGCACTCCTCCAGCGGGCGGCGGTCCCGCTGATCGAGGCGATGATGTCCGCGGGCCTCCCCGGCACGGTCACCGCCAAGGCCCTGCTCACCTCCCTCGCCCTGCCCGCGGGCCCGGTCCGTGCCCCGCTCCGGTCCGCCTCCCCCGAGGTGGCGGCGGCCTTGCGCGAGCGGTACGACACGCTGACCGGCGCCTGACCCCACGCCGCGCCCACCCCTGCGCCGCCTGGCCCGCCGCCCTGACGCCCCGACGCGCGGCCGGACCCCACGGGACCACCCGGCGGCACGCACGCCGGCAGACCAGAACGGTCCGGCCGACGCCCACCCCCTCCTGGTCCCCCGACCGCCGGGCGGCCGGGCTCGCGGAACGGTGGAACCCGCACCGCAGACGGACCCGCTCCCCGCGGCCCCAGCCCGGCGCGCCCCGCCACTGCCGGCGCGACGGCGAAGCCGCGGGGCCGGGAACCCAAAGCCCTGAGGCCCGGGCAAGGCGCGGTCCGGAGACGGCGGGGCCCAGCCGCACCGCCCCCGCCAAAGGCGCAAGGCGCATGGGCCAGACCGAACCCCGGCCTCACGGACCCGCCGACCCGGGCATGGCGCGCGCCGGAGACGCACGGCCTGGCGCGGCCCAACGCGGTGACAGCAAGGCGCGGCCCGGAGCCGGCGGGGCCCAGCCGCACCGCCCCGGCCGGAGGCACCGCGCCGGGCAGAGGCGCCGCCCCGGCCGGAGGCACCGCCCGGGACAGAGGCACGCCCCGGGAGGGCACCGCCCCGGCGGGAGCCGGGGGCGCGGGCCATGGCGCGGGGCCGGCCCCCGGCCGTGGGGGCTCAGCGGCGGACGAACAGCGGCTGCCACCGCCCCCCGGCATCCGCCCGGTCACCGCGCGGACCGCTCAGCGGGACCGTCCTGTCGCTGCCGATCGTCACCAGGACCAGCCGGTTGCCGAACTCCGAGCCGCCGTCCTCGTCGATGTCCCAGGCCACCAGCGAGTCGTCGCCCGCCCACGCCAGCAGCTGCTGCCCGGGCACCTCCGCGACCCGCTTCCCGGTGCGGGCGTCGAGGATCCACGAGGAGGTCTTCCGGGTCTCTCCGGCGAACGGTCCCGCCATCCGGTCCCCGTCCGGCGAGCGTCCCGCCTCCACCGACCACTCCCAGTGCGCCTCGCCCGCAGGCGGGGCGATCGGCGCTCCGTCCAGGTCGTGGAACTCGGACCGCTCGTCGCTGATCAGCCCCGCCCGCACCGCCCTGCCGTCGTGGGTGAACTCGAAGTCCTGCCGCACGTTGGTGAGGAAGGGGTCGCGCTCCTCGCCCCCGGGCGCCTCCACAGCGCTCCACCTGCTCCGGCCCGACCCCACGTCGACGACCCAGAACCCGGAGCGGCCCGAGTCGAACGGCGCCTCCACCTGCTCCATGGTCCGGTCGTCCTCCTGAGGGACCGACACCCCGCTGTCCGGATTCCGGCGGTACGTGGTGGCCAGCAGGGACGCGCCGTCGCGTGAGAAGGCCAGTCCCGCGACCCCCTGCCGCTCGTCGCCCTCGAGTTCGATCCACCGCTCGACCTCACGGGTGCGCAGGTCGAGGACGCCGATCCGCCGGACCGGCAGGTCGCGCTCCAGCACCGCGGCCTGCAGCGCCCCCGGCGCGACCGCGACCAGCGACCACCGCTCGTCCTTCTCGTAGGTCTGGGAGTCGGGGTCGAGCAGCCAGTAGGTACGGAGCAGTTCGCCCCGGCCCGGCGTGCCCGAGGCGACCGTCCGCTGCTCGACGTACGCGGCCATCACCACGTCGCCAGCCGCGATCACCTCCCTCGGGGGCGACTGCTCGGGCCGGCCCACGACCTCCGTGACGGACGGGCCGCCCTCGCCGGCCGGGGCGGTCCCGGAACCGCCCGGCAGGGGCGACCAGAACGCCAGCCCCACCACCGCGGCCACCGCCGCGGCGACGACCCCGGTCCGCCGTCCCGCCCGGCGCCTGTGCGCGGTCAGCACCCGTTCGGCCAGCATCGGCTCCGCGGGCGCCTGCGCGGCGGCCTGCTCCCGCAGGGCGGCGCGCACCATGTCGTCGACCCCCTTCACGGGCGCACCTCCACTACTGAGAATTCGGTGGCCGGCCGTCGTGTCCGTCCGTCGCCCGCCTCCGGCATCAGCGTGCGCAGCTTCGCGAGCGAGCGATGGGTGGTGGAGCGGACCGTGCCGACGGAGCAGCCCAGCAGGCGGGCCACATCGCCCTCCGGCAGGTCCTCGTAGTAGCGCAGCACCAGCACCGTGCGCTGCCGGTCGGTGAGCGCGGCCAGCGCCTGGCCCATCAGCAGCCGTGTCTCGACCAGGGACTCGGTGTCGCCGCCCGTCGTCGCGCCCTCGGGCGGTTCCGGTACGGAGACCTCCCGGCGCGGCCACTTCAGCCGCCACCGGCTGATCTGCTGCCGGTACAGGATCCGGCGCACGTACGCCTCCGGGTCCTCGATCCGCCGCCACTTGCCCACGGCCTTGACCAGCGCGTTCTGCAGCAGGTCCTCCCCCGCGTGCCGGTCACCGCCGCAGAGCAGCACGGCCGTGGTCAGCAGCGCGGACGATCTGTGGTCCACGAACTCGCGGAAGCCGCGCAGGTCCTCGGCATCCATCGTCACCTTCCTCCTGGCGGCACCCGACGCCCGCCCCTCCCCCCTTCTGACGCGTTTACCCCATCGTCGCTATGCCGCCGCGGAGCACTTTTCACGCCGGGACCCGCCGGCCGGCTCAGGGCAAGGGGGAGAAGCCGGCGGACCGGTCGAGGTGGAACGGCGAGTCCCCGCGCGTGGGCTCCCGGCCCGCGCGCAGGGCGGATGCGACGGCATCGGAGGCATCGGAGGGCAGCACCGGGGCGCCCAGGGCCCCCGGCCGGTTGCCGAGGTGAGGCTGGTTCGTGGTGACGACGAGAAGTCGTGTGGGTCTGCGGCACAGCCGCCGGCGGTGGGCCGTGCCGTCGACGACTGTGCGCCGTGCTCCCTTGCGCCCCAGTGCCATGTCCGCCCCCTTCGGTCCCGGGCTGCTGACGGCCCCGGCTCGACGAACGCACGGCGATGTCCGGGCCGTGCGATGCCGGCCTGCAACGGCAGAAGCCCACGGCAGCTGAACTGGTCAGAGCCGTGGGCTTCTCCGGGTTCCGCCGGTCAGCGGACCGTTGGTCAGTTGTGGCTGTGCAGGATGTCGTTCAGACCGCCCCAGACCGCGTTGTTGGGCCGGGCCTCGACCGTGCCGGTGACCGAGTTGCGGCGGAACAGGATGTTGGACGCGCCGTTCAGCTCGCGCGCCTTGACGACCTGGCCGTCGGGCATGGTGACCCGGGTGCCCGCCGTGATGTAGAGGCCGGCCTCGACGACGCATTCGTCGCCCAGCGCGATGCCCACGCCCGCCTCCGCGCCGACGAGGCAGCGCTCGCCGATGGAGATGATCACGTTGCCGCCGCCGGAGAGGGTGCCCATGGTGGAGGCGCCGCCGCCGATGTCGGAGCCGTTGCCGACGATCACGCCGGCCGAGATGCGGCCCTCGACCATCGAGGTGCCCAGCGTGCCCGCGTTGAAGTTGACGAAGCCCTCGTGCATCACGGTGGTGCCCTCGGCCAGGTGGGCGCCGAGGCGGACCCGGTCGGCGTCGGCGATGCGGACGCCCTTGGGCACGACGTAGTCGGTCATGCGCGGGAACTTGTCGACGGAGGTGACCTGGAGGTGCAGGCCCTCGGCGCGGGCGTTGAGGCGCACCTTCTCGATGTCGTCGACCGCGACCGGGCCGAGCGAGGTCCAGGCGACGTTGGCCAGGTGGCCGAAGATGCCGTCCAGGCTCTGGCCGTGCGGCTTCACCAGGCGGTGGGAGAGCAGGTGGAGGCGCAGGTAGGCGTCGTGCGCGTCGACCGGCTTGTCGTCCAGGGAGGCGATGACCGTGCGGACCGCGACCACCTCGACGCCACGGCGGGTGTCCGGGCCGGCGGCCTTCATGGCGCCCTCACCGAGGAGTTCGACGGCACGCTCGGCGGAGAGCCGCTCGGTGCCGGTCGGGCCGGGGGCGTCGGCGAGCTCGGGGGCGGGGAACCAGGTGTCGAGAACGGTCCCGTCGGCGGCGAGGGTCGCGAGACCCGCGGCGACGGCGCCGCTGGCGCGGGTGCTGGCAGTCGTGTCGGTCATGGGGGAAACGCTATCCGGAGCGGCCGGGCGGAGGCGAACCGGTGTCCACGGATCGGCGTCCTCCCCCGCGGGGGCGAACGGCGGAGCCCGGCAGTCCGGCCGACCGGTTCGTTGCCGGACCCCTGCCATGATCGCCACGGCCCTGGCGAACTAGCGTTCGCCCTGTTCAGGTGAAAGACACGCGCCGCGGTCACCGCCCGCGGCGCCCAGGGGTGGGAGCAGGACCACGATGTCGCACAACCAGCCACCGCCGTACGGGCCGCCGCCCTACGGGCCACCACCATACGGACCGCCGCCGCAGCAGCCCTACCCGTACTACGGGATGCGGGCCTGGGTGCCCCAGCCCGGGGTGATCCCGCTGCGCCCGCTCAGCCTGGGCGACATCGTCAAGGGGGCGTTCCTGGCACTCGGCCGGTCCTGGCTGCCGCTGTTGGGCTTCTACCTGGTGGCCGCCCTGGCCGTCACCCTGGTGCTCGCCGTCCCGCTCCTGCTGCTCGCCGCCGGGGGTGTGGACGCCGACGTGCCGGCCATGGTGGCGTTCGGCCCCATCGGGGCGGCACTCGGCCTGGTGACGATTCCGGCGCTCGCGCTGGCCGCCCCGATGGTCGCGCTGCGCGACATGGTGGTGGGCCGCAAGGTCACCTGGCCGGCCCTGTGGGAGAGGCTCGGCTCCCGGACCGTGCGGGTCCTGGGCACGATCCTGCTCACCGCGTGCGTGTTCCTGCCCTTCATGCTGGTGACGGGTCTCGGCGTGGCCGCCATCGGGGGTGGCGTGTACCTGGACGACGCCCTCGGCGTGGTACTCGGCATCGTCGGCTTCCTGGTGGTCTGCGCGGGCTTCACCGGCATGATCTGGATGGCCTACCGGCTGGTGTTCGCCCCGGCGATCACCGTCCTGGAGGGCCTGGGGCCGGTGGCCTCCCTGCGCCGCTCGGCGGCCTTGGTGAAGGGCGACTGGTGGCGGATCTTCGGCATCTCCTACCTGATGGCCATGATCGCCGGAGCCATCGGCTACGTGGCGATGCTGCTCCTGGTGATGGTGGGCGTGCTGATCCTCATTCCCGTCTTCGCCTCGGCGAGCGTGAGCGCCGACGCCGGACCGGCCTGGGGGATCACCGCGATCGTCGTGGTGGTGCTCCTCGGCCTGTTCGTGACCGCCCTCCAGAGCCTGACGTTCACCCTCAGCACCTACACCGTCGGCCTGCTCTACGTGGACCAGCGCATCCGCCGGGAGAACTTCGCCGAGGCCCTGCTGGCCTCGGCCGGCCCGCAGGCCGCGGCCCCGCCCGCACCCCCCGCGTACCCCGCGCCGCCGACACCGCCCGCGCCGCCCGCGCCGCCCGCCTGAGCGGGGTCACTTGGCGGGGACGGGGGAAGGCACTCCCCCGCCCCGCCGGGCGAGCCGGTGGGCGGCGGCGACCGTTGCCGCCGCGCCCAGCGCCGCGCAGGCGCAGGCCGGCCACAGCGCGCCCGGCACCGCCTCGTACAGCGCGCCGCCCAGGGGCGCGGCGAGCACCGTGCCGCTGATGGAGACCCCCGCGTACAGGCTCTGGAAGCGCCCGACGGCGTGCTCCGGCGACTCGTCCGCCACGTACGCGGTGGCCGTGGTCTTGTAGAGGATCTCCCCGGCGGTCAGCAGGACCATCATCGACGCGGCCACCGCGAGCCCGCTCCCGGCCGCCAGGGCCGCGTACCCCGTGCCCACCAGCGCCAGCCCGCCCGCGACGACGGGCAGCGCCGGCCGGTTCCGCAGGGCCAGTGCCGCCGGCAGCTCCAGGCAGACGATCATCGCGCCGTTGACGGCGATCAGCCAGCCGTAGACCTGGGTGCCCAGTCCCTGGTCGGCAAGGTGGAGCGGGAAGGTGGTGTACAGCTGCCGGTAGGTGACGTCCACCAGCAGGATCCCGGCCAGCAGCACCAGCACGGCGGGGCGTGCCCTCAGCTCGCGCCACAACGGCGCCCCCGTGCGGTCCGGCCGTCCCCGTCCCGCCGCGCCCCGCGCCGGCACCACCCGGGCGGTCCAGGCCGCGAAGAACAGCGTGCCGAGCCCGTCCGCGAGGAACAGCCAGTCGTACGACACCCGGGTGGCGATAAGCGCCCCCAGCGGCGGCCCCACCGCGAACCCCCCGTTGCTGGCGCTGCGGATCACCGCGAACGCCTGCCGCCGCGCCCCCTCCGGGACGGTGACCGCGACCAGCGCGGAGTTGGCCACCCGCACCACGCCCAGCGCGTACTGGGCGAGCGGCAGCACCCCCGCCAGCAGGGGCGTCGGCAGCGCGGGGACGACGGCGAGCAGCAGGCCCCCGCCGGCGGCCGCCGCCAGCAGCGTCCGCCGGTGCCCGTACCGGTCGCCGAACCAGCCGCCGGTGAAGTTGCCGGCCATCAGGCCGAGCCCCGCCGCCCCCATCACCAGCCCGGCCCCGCCGGCCTCGATCCCGCGCGGCCCGGTCAGGTACAGGAAGACGAACACGAAGACGAAGCTGACGAAGGCGTTGACGAAGACGCCCACCGCCAGCAGCCAGACCACTCCCGGCAGCTCCCGCAGCCCGCGCATCCCCCGCACCCCCACCCCCGGCTCCTCGGCCCCTCGACCCCTCGGCCCCTCGGCCCAAGACCCTCCACCTTCGGACCTCGACCGTCGGCCCTCGACCGGCCCGACGAAACGCCGGACGCCGGACGCCGAACAGGTCAGTTCCTTTTGGGAACGGACTATGTCAGCATGGCAGCCTCGGGTCAACACCTCCTCGGTGCTCCGCAGCACCCCCGACGAAGCGAGTCCGGCCATGCCCCAGCGCACCAGCCTCCACGACGCCCACTGCGCCATCGCGCAGTCCCTGGACGTGGTCGGCGACTGGTGGACGCTGCTGATCGTGCGCGACACCGCACGCGGCCTGCACCGCTTCGAGGAGCTCCAGCGCGAGCTCGGCATGTCCCGCAAGGTGCTGGCCGAGCGGCTGAGGCTGCTCGTGGACTCCGGGGTGCTCTCCCGGGAGCCGTACCAGGAACGGCCGGTACGCCACGAGTACCGGCTGACGCCGCGCGGGCGCGCCCTGCTGCCCGTGCTGATCGCGCTCCAGGACTGGGGGGACACCTGGTTGCTGGGCGAGGGGGAGACCATGGCGACCACGGACGAGGCGTCCGCGGAGGCGGAGCGCGTACGTGCCCTGACCGGCACCCGGGTGCCGCCGCTGACCCTGACCGACCTGGACGGCGAGCTGCGGGACCCGGTCTCCCCGGACACCCCTTTCACGGTCCTGTACTGCTTCCCCGGCGCGTACGCCCGCAAGGACGCCTATCCCCCCGGCTGGGCGGGCATTCCGGGCGCTCCGGGCTGCACCCTGGAGTCCTGCTCCTACCGCGACGGACTCGCCGAGTTCACCGCGGCCGGCGCCACCGTGCACGGCGTCTCCACCCAGCGCCCGGACGAGCAGCGCGCGTTCGCCGACGCGGAACGGCTGCGCTTCCCGCTCCTGTCGGACGCGGGCCTGGCCTTGGCCGCCGCGCTGCGGCTGCCCACCTTCCGGGCGGGCGGGGTGAGCCGGCTGAAGCGGCTGACCCTGGTGATCGACCGCGACCGCACCGTCCGCCAGGTCCTCTACCCGGTCACCGACGTGGTGGCGAGCGTGACGGAGGCCCTGCGGGCCGTCCGCGCCGCCGGGTGAGCCCTCCGGCCGCCGGCGCACTACAGTGGGCGGCCGACCGACGACGAGGGGAGCCCTTGGTGGCCACCGACCGCATCCGGCGCATGGCCTTCGGCGCCGTCTACCCGCACTACGTGACCAAGGTGGAGAAGAAGGGCCGCACCGAGGACGAGCTCCACCAGGTCATCACCTGGCTCACCGGCTACGACTCCGCGGGCCTGGAGCGCGCCGTCGCCGACGGGGTCGGCCTGGAGACCTTCTTCGCCGAGGCCCCCGCGATGAACCCGAACGCCTCCCTGATCACCGGCGTGATCTGCGGTCACCGCGTCGAGGAGATCGAGGACCCGCTGATGCGGCGGATCCGCTGGATGGACAAGCTGGTCGACGAGCTGGCCCGCGGCAAGAAGATGACGTCGATCCTCCGCGGCAGCACCGCCTGAACTCCTCTCCCCGAGCACGACGACGGCCCCTCTCTCCCACCCGGCACGGATGGTGGAGAGGGGCCGTCGCGACTGCGCACCGCGGGCGGCGCGGCGGACGTCAGACGTTGAAGCCCAGCGCCCGCAGCTGCTCGCGGCCGTCGTCGGTGATCTTGTCCGGGCCCCACGGCGGCATCCAGACCCAGTTGATCCGCAGCTCGCTGACCAGGCCGTCGGTGGCCGACTTGGCCTGGTCCTCGATGACGTCGGTCAGCGGGCAGGCCGCCGAGGTCAGCGTCATGTCGACGGTGGCGATGTTCGCGTCGTCGACGTGGACGCCGTAGATGAGGCCGAGGTTGACCACGTCGATACCCAGCTCGGGGTCGACGACGTCCAGCAGCGCCTCGCGGACCTCTTCCTCGGAGGCGGGCTTCATCTCAACCGTCTCGCTCATGCGGTGGTCTCCTTCTCCTCGGCGCCCAGCGCCTGCGCGGTCGCGTCCTTCCAGGCCATCCAGCTCAGCAGGGCGCACTTCACCCGGGCCGGGTACTTGGAGACGCCGGCGAACGCGACCGCGTCCTCCAGCACCTCCTCCATGGCGTCGTCCGGCTCGATCTTCCCCTTGGACTGCATCAGCTCCAGGAAGGTCTCCTGGATCCTGCGCGCCTCGTCCAGCTCCTTGCCGACCAGCAGCTCGTTGAGCACGGACGCGGAGGCCTGGCTGATGGAGCAGCCCTGGCCCTCGTAGGACACGTCGGTGACCTTCGTGCCGTCGTACTTCACGCGCAGGGTGATCTCGTCACCGCAGGTGGGGTTGACGTGGTGCACCTCGGCGTCGCCGTCACGCAGACCACGCCCGTGCGGGTTCTTGTAGTGGTCCAGGATGACGTCCTGGTACATCGAATCCAGCTTCACGGCTTTGCCGCGTCCTCTCAGCCGAAGAAGTTCCGAACGTGCTCCAGGCCGTCGACCAGGGCGTCGACCTCGGCCGGCGTGGAGTACAGATAGAACGACGCTCGCGTGGTCGCGGGAATTCCGTACCGCAGGCAGACCGGCCGGGCGCAGTGGTGCCCGACCCGGACCGCGATGCCCTGCTCGTCGAGGACCTGGCCCACGTCGTGCGGGTGGATGTCGCCGAGCGTGAAGGAGATCGCCGCGCCGCGGTCCTCGGCCGTGGCCGGGCCGATGATCCGCAGGTCGGGGACCTCGATCAGGCGCTTGACGGCGTACTCGGTGATCGCCTGCTCGTGCGCGTGGATCTTGTCCATGCCGATGTTCGACAGGTAGTCGATCGCCGCGCCGAGCCCGACCGCCTGGGCGATCGGCGGCGTGCCCGCCTCGAACTTGTGGGGCGCCGGGGCGTAGGTCGACGAGCTCATCGAGACCGTCTCGATCATCTCGCCGCCGCCGAGGAACGGGGGCAGGTCCTCCAGGAGTTCCTGGCGGCCCCAGAGCACGCCGATGCCGGTCGGGGCGCACATCTTGTGGCCGGTGAAGGCCACGAAGTCGGCGCCCAGCGCCTGCACGTCCAGCGGCATGTGCGGGGCGGCCTGGGAGGCGTCGACGCAGACCAGCGCGCCGACCTCCTGGGCCCGGCGGACGATCTCCTCGACCGGGTTGTGGGTGCCGAGGATGTTGGAGATCAGCACGAAGGAGACGATCTTCGTCTTCTCGGTGATGACCTCGTCGATGTTCGACAGGTCGAGGCGGCCGTCGTCGGTGAGGCCGAACCACTTCAGCTTCGCGCCCGTGCGCTGCGCCAGCAGCTGCCACGGCACGATGTTGGAGTGGTGCTCCATCTCGGTGATGACGATCTCGGTGTCGCTGTCCACCCGGTAGGGCTCGTCGGCCCAGCCGAGCATGTTGGCGACGAGGTTCAGCGACTCCGAGGCGTTCTTGGTGAAGATCACCTCGTCGCGGCTGGGGGCGTTGACGAACGCCGCCACCTTGTCGCGGGCGCCTTCGTACAGTGCCGTGGCCTCCTCGGCGAGCACGTGCACCCCGCGGTGGACATTGGCGTTGTGGCGCTCGTAGTAGGCGCTGAGGGCGTCGAGCACCTGGCGCGGCTTCTGCGACGTCGCCGCGTTGTCCAGGTACACGATCTTCCGGCCGTCGTGGACCTCACGGTCCAGGATGGGGAAGTCCTTGCGGATCGCCTCAAGGTCGTCGAGGAGGCCCGGCAACTGTGTCACTCGGAAGCGCCACCCTTCGTGTAGGCCTCGTAGCCCTCGTTCTCCAGCTTGTCGGCGAGCTCCGGGCCACCGGACTCGACGATGCGGCCGTTCGCGAAGACGTGGACGTGGTCGGGCTTGATGTAACGCAGGATGCGCGTGTAGTGCGTGATCAGCAGGGTGCCGACCTCGCCGCTCTCGCGGACCCGGTTGACGCCCTCGGAGACGACGCGCAGGGCGTCGACGTCGAGGCCGGAGTCGGTCTCGTCGAGGATCGCGACCTTCGGCTTGAGCAGCTCGAGCTGGAGGATCTCGTGACGCTTCTTCTCACCGCCGGAGAAGCCCTCGTTGACGTTGCGCTCGGCGAAGGCGGGGTCCATGTTGAGGCGCTCCATGGCCTCCTTGACCTCCTTCACCCAGGTGCGCAGCTTGGGGGCCTCGCCGCGGATCGCGGTGGCGGAGGTGCGCAGGAAGTTCGACACCGAGACGCCGGGGACCTCGACCGGGTACTGCATGGCGAGGAACAGGCCGGCGCGGGCGCGCTCGTCGACGGACATCTCGATGACGTCCTCGCCGTCGAGGGTGACCGTGCCGCCGGTGATCGTGTACTTCGGGTGACCCGCCAGGGAGTAGGCGAGAGTCGACTTGCCGGAGCCGTTGGGGCCCATGATGGCGTGCGTCTCGCCCTGCTTCACGGTGAGGTCGACGCCCTTGAGGATCTCCTTCGTGGCGTTGTCGGCCTCGACGGTGACGTGCAGGTCTCGGATTTCAAGCGTTGCCATGGGTGCCTCAGGACTCCTGGGTGAGGGAGACGAGCACGTCGTCCCCTTCGATCTTTACGGGGTATACGGGGACGGGGCGCGTCGCGGGAAGACCGGACGGCTTGCCGGTGCGGAGGTCGAACGCGGAGCCGTGCAGCCAGCACTCGATCTGGCAGTCCTCCACCTCGCCCTCGGAGAGGGAGACGTTCGCGTGCGAGCAGATGTCGTTGATCGCGAACACCTCGCCCTCGGTGCGCACGACGGCGACCGGCGTGCCGTCGAGTTCCACCCGCCGGGGGGTGTCCTCCTCCAGCTCGCTCAGCGCGCAGGCGCGTACGAAGGTCGTCATGCGACCGACGCCTCCAGCTCCTCGTCGATCTTGGCGAGCAGGCGCTCCTCGATGTCGGCGACGCCGATCTGCTGGACCAGCTCGGCGAAGAAGCCGCGGACGACGAGGCGGCGGGCCTCGTACTCCGGGATGCCGCGGGCCATCAGGTAGAAGAGCTGCTCGTCGTCGAAGCGGCCGGTGGCGCTGGCGTGGCCGGCGCCGACGATCTCGCCGGTCTCGATCTCGAGGTTCGGCACGGAGTCGACGCGGGCGCCGTCGGTCAGAACCAGGTTGCGGTTCATCTCGTAGGTGTCGGTGCCCTCGGCGGCGGCCTCGATCAGCACGTCGCCGATCCACACCGCGTGGGCCTGCTCGCCCTGGAGGGCGCCCTTGTAGACCACGTTGGACTTGCAGTGCGGGATGTTGTGGTCGACGAAGAGGCGGTGCTCCTGGTGCTGCCCCTGGTCGGTGAAGTACAGGCCGAACAGCTCGGCCTCGCCGCCGGGGGCGGCGTACTCGACCCGCGGGTGCAGGCGGACGACGTCGCCGCCGAAGGTGACGACGACGGACTTGAAGGTGGCGTCGCGGCCGACCAGCGCGTTGTGCTGGCCGGCGTGCACCGCCTTCTCGTCCCAGTCCTGCACGGAGACGACGGTCAGCTTGGCGCCGTCACCGAGCACGTACTCGACGTTGCCGGCGTAGACGGCGTCACCGCTGTGGTCCACCACGACGACGGCCTCGGCGAACGCGCCGAGCTCCACCACGGTGTGGGCGAAGCAGGTGCCGCCCTGCCCGGCGACGGACACGCGGACCGGCTCGCTCAGCACGGTCTCCTTGGGCACGGTCACCACGGTGGCCTGCTCGAACGCCGAGTACGCCTGCGCGGCGACCCGGTCGACGGGCTTGCCGGCCCGGCCGAGGCGGGCGTCCTCGCGGCCGACGGACTCGACGGTGACACCCTCGGGGGCGTCCACGGTGACCTTCACGCCGTCACCGTCGGCGGTCGCGGTGCCGTCGTGCAGACCGCGCAGGCGCGCCAGCGGGGTGAACCGCCACTCCTCCTCGCGGCCGTGCGGGACCGGGAAGTCCGCCACGTCGAAGGAGGGCGGCGCGCTCATGCGCGTGGCGACGGTCGACTCGGCGGCCACCGCGATGGATCCGGCGGTGGTGGAGCCCACCGGGGCATTCTGAGCGTCAGCCATGGCTGTCGTCATGCTCGCTTTCGTTGCTTCAGGGACTTGACGGGAGGGACGGCGGGCCGGGCGTCAGCCGACCGCGCCCTCCATCTGGAGCTCGATCAGCCGGTTGAGCTCGAGGGCGTACTCCATGGGCAGCTCCTTGGCGATCGGCTCGACGAAGCCGCGCACGATCATCGCCATCGCCTCGAACTCGGAGAGACCGCGGCTCATCAGGTAGAAGAGCTGGTCCTCGGAGACCTTGGAGACGGTCGCCTCGTGGCCCATGGAGACGTCGTCCTCACGCACGTCCACGTAGGGGTACGTGTCAGAGCGGGAGATGGTGTCGACCAGCAGCGCGTCGCAGAGCACGTTCGACTTGGAGCCGGGGGCGCCCTCGCCGATCTCGATCAGACCGCGGTAGGAGGTGCGGCCGCCGCCGCGCGCCACCGACTTGGAGACGATGTTGGACGACGTGTTCGGCGCCATGTGGACCATCTTCGCGCCGGCGTCCTGGTGCTGGCCCTCGCCCGCGAAGGCGATGGACAGGGTCTCGCCCTTGGCGTGCTCGCCCATCAGGTAGACGGCCGGGTACTTCATCGTCACCTTGGAGCCGATGTTGCCGTCGATCCACTCCATGGTCGCGCCCTCGTACGCCACGGCGCGCTTGGTGACCAGGTTGTAGACGTTGTTCGACCAGTTCTGGATGGTCGTGTAGCGGCAGCGGGCGTTCTTCTTGACGATGATCTCGACGACCGCGGAGTGCAGGGAGTCCGACTGGTAGATCGGCGCCGTGCAGCCCTCGACGTAGTGCACGTAGGCGCCCTCGTCGACGATGATCAGGGTCCGCTCGAACTGGCCCATGTTCTCCGTGTTGATACGGAAGTAGGCCTGGAGCGGGATCTCCACGTGCACGCCCTTCGGCACGTAGATGAAGGAGCCGCCGGACCACACGGCCGTGTTCAGCGCGGCGAACTTGTTGTCGCCGGCCGGGATCACGGTGCCGAAGTACTCCTTGAAGAGCTCCGGGTGCTCCTTCAGGGCCGTGTCGGTGTCGAGGAAGATGACACCCTGCTCCTCCAGGTCCTCACGGATCTGGTGGTAGACGACCTCGGACTCGTACTGGGCGGCGACACCGGCGACCAGGCGCTGCTTCTCGGCCTCCGGGATGCCCAGCCGGTCGTAGGTGTTCTTGATGTCCTCGGGCAGTTCCTCCCAGGACGTCGCCTGCTTCTCGGTGGACCGCACGAAGTACTTGATGTTGTCGAAGTCGATCCCCGAGAGGTCCGAGCCCCAGTTCGGCATGGGCTTCTTCTCGAAGAGGCCCAGGCCCTTGAGGCGCAGCTTCGTCATCCACTCCGGCTCGGACTTCTTCGCCGAGATGTCCCGGACGACGTCCTCGTTCAGGCCGCGCTTGGCGGAGGCGCCGGCCGCGTCGGGGTCCGCCCAGCCGTACTCGTACTTACCCAGACCCTCGAGTTCGGGGTGGGCAGTCTCCGTGGGGAGAGTCATGCGGGGTTCCTCCCGGCCGTGCTCGTAGCTGATGAATGATCACCGGTTGCGTGACCGTCGATCTTGGAAATCTTGGGGATGAACGTCGTGCAGACGCCGTCACCGTGCGCGATCGTCGCCAGTCGCTGGACGTGGGTGCCCAGCAGCTCGGAGAAGATCTCCGTCTCCGCCTCGCACAGCTGCGGGAACTCCTCAGCGACGTGGGCGACCGGGCAGTGATGCTGGCAGAGCTGCTCGCCGAGCTGCGGGGAGGGAGCGCTGCGCGCACTGGCAGCGTACCCGTCCGCGGACAGCGCCCTGGCCAGCGCCTCCGCCTTGTCCTCCGGCGGGACGGCTTCCAGGGCCTTGCGGTACTGCCCGGCCTGCGCGGCCAGCCGGGCACGGGCGAATGCGGCCACCGCCCGCTCACCACCCTCCTG
The DNA here is from genome assembly GCF_008974245.1 of Streptomyces abyssomicinicus. GTDB lineage: Bacteria > Actinomycetota > Actinomycetes > Streptomycetales > Streptomycetaceae > Streptomyces > Streptomyces abyssomicinicus. The sequence continues at coordinate 85,477 of NZ_BBZI01000016.1, forward strand.
GTCCGCGATCCAGCGCAGCGCGTCCTTGGCCAGCTGGTCGTACGACTGGTCGAAGGCGTCCCGGCCACCGTCGGTCAGCACGAACACCTTCGCGGGCCGCCCGCGCGAGCGGGCGCCGTAGACCCGGCGCTCACGGGCCTCGACCACGTCGTCGGCCGCCAGCGCGTCCAGATGCCGGCGGACGGCCGCCTGGGTCAGCCTCAGCCGCCCCGCGAGTTCGGCGACGGTCGAGGGGCCGTGGTCCAGGATCGAGCGCGCGACCCGGTTGCGTGTGGAACGCTCCCCGGACGCATTCTCTTCCGGACCGCAGTCTTCCTGGCCGACGTTTTTCACAACGCCATTGTTGCGTAATTACCGGCGCCCGGACAACCCGCACCCCGCGCGGCCGACGGTGCCTTTCATCACTTAGGTACACCTAACCTGACCTGCGGAAAGGTGCCCACCGGGGATTCCGCCCGCGCCGCCCGAACCGCCTCGGCCCCCCTTCACCGCCTGCCCGCGACCCCGCTCACCGGCCCCCTCGCGACCGCCCTCGTCCCCCGCCGACCTGCGCGCCCCGGGCGTGCGACCAGGCGGGACGCTCCTGGCCCCCTCCTCGCTCAGCCCACTCGGACGGGTGAACGGTCACCCGGGGACCGGGCGGGCGCGGCGCGAACCTAGACTCCTGTCCCATGCACAGCGAACCCGTGGTCCACATCCAGGCCCTGGTGAAGCGGTACGGATCGAAGACCGCGGTGAACGGCCTCGACCTGGTGGCCCGGGCGGGCATCACCGCCGTACTGGGCCCCAACGGGGCGGGCAAGACCACCACCGTCGAGACCTGTGAGGGCTACCGCCGTCCCGACGCGGGCACGGTCCGCGTCCTCGGCCTCGACCCCGTCCGCGAGGCGGCGGCGCTGCGTCCGCGGATCGGCGTGATGCTCCAGTCCGGCGGCGTCTACTCCGGCGCCCGCGCCGAGGAGATGCTCCGCCACGTCGCCAGGCTCCACGCCCATCCGCTGGACGTCGACGCGCTGATCGAGCGGCTCGGCCTCGGCTCGTGCGGGCGGACCTCCTACCGCCGGCTCTCCGGCGGGCAGCAGCAGCGGCTCGCGCTCGCCATGGCGGTCGTCGGCCGCCCCGAGCTGGTCTTCCTCGACGAGCCCACCGCCGGCCTCGACCCGCAGGCCCGCCGCGCCACCTGGGAGCTGGTGCGCGACCTGCGCGAGGACGGCGTGTCGGTCATCCTCACCACCCACCACATGGACGAGGCCGAGCAGCTCGCCGACGACGTCGCCGTCGTCGACGGCGGCACGGTGATCGCCCAGGGCTCCCCCGAGCAGCTGTGCCGCGGCGGCGCCGAGAACACCCTGCGGTTCTCCGGCCGCCCCGGCCTGGACGTGGCCTCGCTGCTCAAGGCGCTGCCCTCCGGCTCCACCGCCGCCGAGACCGTCCCCGGCTCCTACCGGGTCACCGGCGACGTCGGCCCCCAGCTGCTGGCCACCGTGACCTCCTGGTGCGCCCAGCACGGCGTGATGCCCGACCGCATCGCCGTGGAACGGCACACCCTGGAGGACGTCTTCCTCGAGCTCACCGGCAAGGAGCTGCGCGCATGACCGCCACCGGGACCTACTCCCCGAGGCCCGGCGCCGCGCCGCTGGGCCGCATGATCGCCGCGCAGGCCGTGCTGGAGGCACGGATGCTGCTGCGCAACGGCGAGCAGCTGCTGCTCACCGTGGTCATCCCGACGCTGCTGCTGGTGCTCTTCAGCTCCGTGGACATCGTCGACACCGGCGAGGGCCGGGCCGTCGACTTCCTCACGCCCGGCGTGCTGGCGCTGGCGGTGATGTCCACCGCCTTCACCGGGCAGGCCATCGCCACCGGGTTCGAGCGCCGCTACGGCGTGCTCAAGCGGCTGGCCGCCTCGCCGCTGCCGCGCTGGGGGCTGATGACCGCCAAGACGCTCTCGGTGCTGGTCACCGAGGTCCTGCAGATCGCGCTGCTCACCGCGATCGCCTTCGCGCTGGGCTGGTCCCCGCAGGGCGACCCGTTGACGGTGCTCCTGCTGCTGCTCCTCGGCACGGCCGCCTTCTCCGGCCTCGGCCTGCTGATGGCGGGCACGCTCAAGGCGGAGGCCACCCTGGCCGCGGCCAACCTGGTCTTCCTCCTGCTGCTGGTCGGCGGCGGGGTCGTCGTGCCGCTGGACAAGTTCCCGGAGTCCGCGCAGGCCGTGCTGGGGCTGCTGCCGATCTCGGCGCTCTCCGGCGGGCTGCGGGACGTGCTCCAGCACGGCGCGGGCGTGCCGTGGGGCGACCTCGGGATCCTGGCCGCGTGGGCGGCCGCGGGGCTCGCGGCGGCGGGCCGCCTCTTCCGCTGGGAGTGACGTCACAGGCCGCACGGCGACCCCTCGTGAAACCGTGCACAAGCCCGGGCCTACGATGGTGGGCGTGCCGAACGAGATCCGTGGCGGAGCCGCAGCGGCGGTCCGCAATCCCCTTGCCTACATCGCCGACCGCTGGACCCCCGACCCCCGGACGGTCCGCCGCGCGGCGCTCGTCGCGCTGGTCGTGTCGGTGGTCATCGTGGTCACCGGCGGTGCCGTCCGCCTGACCGGCTCCGGTCTGGGCTGCCCGACCTGGCCCAAGTGCACGGCGGACTCCCTCGCCACCACGCGCGAGATGGGCTGGCACGGCGTCATCGAGTTCGGCAACCGGCTGCTGACGTACGTGCTGTGCGCGGCGGTGGGCTGGGCGATCATCGCGGCCCGCTCCGCCAAGCCGTACCGCCGGGAGCTGACGCGGATCGGCTGGCTGCAGTTCTGGATCGTGATGGGCAACGCGGTGCTCGGCGGCATCGTGGTGCTGGTCGGCCTCAACCCGTACACGGTGGCCGCGCACTTCCTGCTCACCTCCGCGCTGATCGCGGCCGCGGTCGTGATGTGGCACCGGGCCGGCGAGGGCGACGCGGCACCGCGGCCGCTGGTCGCGCCGTCGCTGCGGCGGCTGACCTGGGCGCTGGTCGTGGTGACGGTGCTGCTGATCGCCGTGGGCACGGTGGTCACCGGCGCGGGGCCGCACGCGGGCGACTCCAGCGACGTGCCGCGGATGCCGGTGGACTGGGAGGCGGTGACGCGGGCGCACGGGCTGCTGGCGTGGCTGACGGTGCTGCTGACGGTGGCGCTGTGGGTGGGCCTGAAGGTCTTCGACTCCCCTCGGGTGACGCTGGCGCGGACGCGGGACCTGTTCCTGGTGCTCCTCGCGCAGGGGGTCATCGGATACGTCCAGTACTTCCTGGACCTGCCGGAGCTGCTGGTGGGGCTGCACATGTTGGGCTCCGCGATGGTGTGGATCTACACCGTGCGGGTGCTGCTGGCGATGCGTGAACGCCCCCTCGCGGAGCCCGGCGCGATCCCCTCCGCCTCCCCCGCGGAACCGATCCCCGCCTGACCTTTTTCGCCCCGCCCCGCCCCGACCGGGCGGGGCGGGGCACACCGCGCCCCCGAATCCTTACCGAGCAGCCGCCCCCTCACGGGCGGCTGCTCGTCCCCTTGCCGCCCCCCACCACCCCGCGGACGCCCACCGCACCGCCCTGCCGGGCCGCGCCCCTGAAAGCGACCACGTGCGCCCGCCTTGCGCCACCGTGCCGCGCCCCGCCGCCGAGCCGCCCGCCCGCGCCACACCCCGCCCTGCGCCACCGCCCCGCGCGACCCCCTGGCGTGCGACTGCCCGGCCGTGGTGTCCCCCGTCCTGCGAGTGCATGCCTCGCCCTCCTACAGGGCCGTTCCTCCCGCCCACAGGACCGCACCTCACCCTCCCGCGAGCGCAGGCCCGCCCC
>NZ_BBZI01000017.1:0-31212 GCF_008974245.1 Streptomyces abyssomicinicus
GGGGGCGAACACCGTCGCGGCCCTCGAGGCCGCCCGGGCCCAGCAGGAGCAGATCTACGACTCGCCGGCCCGCATCATCGAGGACGCGCTGCTGTACGACCCGATCCGTGCGGCGAAGCTGCTTCTTCACGAAATCCGGCAGTACGCGAACCGCACCGCTCACCGAGCCCGAAATCGTTCGTCATCCAACAACGACTCCGAGGAACCAGCACCGGCCGAAACGTCCTGTCAGACGGACAGACGGGCTGACCGCCTTCACCGGGGTGACCTCGCACCGCACGCTGATTGCCTGCTTTTTTCCTTACACACCACCGAATTCGCGTTCCTTGACGAAGAATGATCGTTGATGACGCCAAGCGTCGTCTCCTCCGGTCGGTCGAGGGGGCTGCCGGTGCGAAACCACAGGACGTATAGGGGGGTTCTGCCGTGCGCAGAAACAGACGCATGCTCAGCGCCGTGTTCGCCGCGGCGCTCGGTTCCGTGCTGCTGGCGGTACCGGGGGCCACACAGGCGTACGCGGCGACCGGTGTGTCGTTGCCGCTGTACCAGCTCGCCGACATGAAGGTCGACGGGAGCCATCAGAAGATCTTCCTCAGCATGCCGGCCGGAGCGGACGGTCGAGTCGTGGTGACGGACTACGACGGGAACAGCACGTGGCTGGGCGGCCTGCCGGGGGCCGGCGGGTTGGCACTCTCGCCCGACGACCAGACCCTGTACGTGGCGGCGCGGGACATCGACACCATCGTGGCGTTCGACACCGCGACGCTGGCGGAGACCGCGCGGTACCACGTAGGTGATGGCGTGGACCCGTGGGGGGTGGCGGTCGCGGGCGGAAAGCTGTGGTTCGGTTACGGCGTCAGTGGGGACCTCGGCTCGATCGACGTGCACGCCGCTGAGCCGGTCGTCGATCTTGCGCTGGACGGTTCGCTGGACTCCGGGGCGGAACTCGTCACATCCCCCGCCGACCCGAACGTTTTGGTGGTAGGCACCGGCGACCCCAACCGCAACACTCTCACCGTGTACGACGTGAGCAGCGGCTCGCCCGTGATGGCCGAGCGGCGGGTGCTGTCCGGGACCGAGATGAATGGTCTGCGGGACATCGACGTGACACCGGACGGCCGTACGGTCCTGACCGCCGCCCTCATCTCGCCGGGCTACCGGGCCTTCCGCCTCGACGACCTCTCGGACGTGGCGACGCATACGGCCCCCGCCTCCCCGCTGGCCGTCGCCGCCGGACCCGACGGCACGGTGGCGGGGGGCGCCCAGAACACCAGCGCCGACGTACCGGACGTGTCCCTCTACGCTCCGGCAGCCTCGGCTCCGCTGACCGCGGTCGAGTTGGGCGCTGCCGCGCAGAGCCCGGTGGTCCGGGGCCTGGCCTGGGCACCGGACGGGAGTCGACTCTTCGCCGTGACGGGGCAGAGCGGGGTCATGGGACTCCAGTTCCACTCTCTCCAGGCCGACACCACAGTGCCGACCACACTGGCCCTCGACGCGCCGCCAACCAGCAGGAAGGGCCGGACCCTGGCCCTCACCGGCACACTGACCCCCGGGACAGTTCCTGGCACCACGGTCACGGTCACACGCCACGACGCCGCCAACCCTGGAGGCGTCTCCCTGGGCACCGTACCGGTGGCGGCCGACGGCACCTTCACGGCGACCGACGCCCCGGCCAGGCTCGGCGAAGTCCGCTACGTGGTGGCGTTCGACGGCGACCACTGGCACACCGCCTCCTCTGCTGAGGCGACGGTGCAGATCACGCGCAACTGAGCACCGAGGGTCCTCAGGCGGGCCCCGGAGGGTGACATCGGGGCCTGGCGCAACGGACAGGGCTCCCGGCCCGTCGAGAGAGGTGCCCTGCGCCTTGACTCACGAGCCTGGGGGCCCTGTTGCCCACTTCCGCGCCGCCGCCCACTTTGATGCAGGAGGTCCCCATCTGGCTCGCCGGATGCAGCCGCACCAGCCGCTCGGCGAGGGCACCCGGGGACGCCGGAACCTGCTCACAGAGACCCAGATGGATCTCCGCGAGGACCTGTCCGATCTCCTCGGACTCGGCGTCGTACGTGCGCCAGTCCTGATGGAGCAGTGCGGCCAGGTCCTCCACGTCCGTGATGACGTACTCAAACCGTCTCAAGGAGGTCCTGGGACGGCCCCCTCGCGACCATCACGCGGAGCTCCTCGATGATCTCTCGGACGGCTACGACGATGTCGTGCAGGTCCCAGCCGTAGTCGCCCTCGGGGATCAACCGGGACTTGTTGACGAGTTCGTCCAGCGGGCGCAGTTCGGCACGCGTGGCCGCCTTCAGCTGTCCGGCGGCAACCTGCAGCTCGGTGGCGAGACGACGATCCCGGATGGCGTGACGGGCGACCAGGACGTCGAGCCGGTCACGGGTGAGTCCGGCGGCCAGTCGCCGGTACTCGCCCTTGGCCGAGGCGTTGTCAATGTTCACCGGTCCATCCGACAGGCCAACGTCCAGTGCGGCCGACGGAATCCCCGATCTGCCTCGCGAGGGTCCTCCAGCCCATGGCCAGGGGGCCGTCTTGCCCGTCTTGCCCTCACACCCCCTTCCGAGCCCAACTCCCCGAACCCCACGCCCTCCCAAGCAAAGTCGACACGATGCCGACCGACAGTTCGCCATAGTGTCTACCAAGAACACTAAATGACGCTATGTTGTACCGACATCGCCACATCGCCCACCGAGGGAGTTCGCTGCCATGTCTCGCCTGAACGTCGCCGAACTGGCAGCTACTGCCGCCGTGCACATCCAGACCGCCGATGCTGTGCGTCGGGACCCTGCCGTGGTCAAGGCGGCCAAGCAGTTCGCGGAGGACGGCATCCAGGCCATCCGCTCCGGGAAGGTGTTTCTGCGTGAGGTTCAGTGCTCCTGGCGCCGCAACAGCCCCGCCAACTTGGAAGATGGGCACTGATGAACGATTTCAGTGCCGAGGCGATGGGCCAAGTGATCCGCGAGCATCGCCAGTCTCAAACGCCGCCCATGACCCAGGAACAGTTGGCCGAGAAAGCCGAATACGGGAAGGGCGGTGCAGTATCCATCTCCCGCATCGAGCACGGACACATCAGCCCTGGGGAACACAGGCTGGCCGCCATCGCGCTGGCCCTCCATATGACGCCTGGACAACTCGAACAGCAAGCGGAGGACCGCACCAGATCTCTCGCTCGTGAGCGGGGCCAGCGCCCTGTGAAGCTACGTGAGCAGGTCGCGGACACGAAGCGCCGCCATGCCGCAATCACTGAGCGAGCGGCCCAGCGCTCGAAGATCACGCGTGAGCACGCGGAAGCGTTCAACAACGTCCACGATGTCGTCCGCGATGAGTTCTTCATGAAGTTCGTGGAATTGGCCAGAAGCATCAGCGGGGCACCCGAGCCAGCCCAACCGGAGAACGAAGCACTCAGGGACTCGAACGAGATCCCCACGGCCATACGGATCCAGGCCATGTCCGCCGGGATCGCCCATGCCATCCGGGGCGCGGCCACCGGAGGGGCCGCCGGTGCGGTAGTCGGTGGTGCCGCGGCCTACGGCACGTTCGCAGCCGCAGCAATGCTCGGAACGGCTTCCACCGGGACAGCCATCTCCACTCTGACCGGGGCTGCCGCAACCAACGCAGCGCTGGCCGTACTAGGAGGCGGCACGCTGGCCACGGGCGGCGCAGGCATGGCGGGCGGCGCTCTCCTGCTGACAGGCATGGTGGCCGCCCCATTGGCAGCGTTGGCCGCTGCCGGCTTCTACGTCGTCAAGCAGCGTCGCACCCAGAGGGAGGAACAGCGCCTCCGAGCCGAGGTAGAAGTCGCGGAGGCGGCCCTTGATCAGTCACAGCAAGGGTTCGACACGATGATCGACGTGCTGCATCGCGCCACGGACATCATGCGATACGTCGAAGTCCACGGGACGCATGCCCTGGAGAAGTGGAGGATGTGCCTGCCACCCGGGCCCCGCCACTGGGCGTCACTCGAACACGGGGCGCAGGAACGCTACAAAGATTTCCTCACCGTCGCCGGATCCTTCCTCGCTACCAGCCTCATCAACGTCCCTGCCCTCCTCACGGCAGAGTCCGACGATCTACGCTCGATGGACAGGGGCATCGACGAGACCTTGCGGTACGCAGACAAGACCATCAAGTCGATCGTCTGACCGTCAGGTCGGGTCCGGGCTGAGGTTGGCCCCGAGCCCAACACTCGACGTCGGCACTCATTGCCTGTCAGAGTCGCGCGGGATCCCTCCTCTCCCCTTGCGCTGACGCCGTCTCTCTTCGAGCGCCAGATCCGAGTCGGGAGCAATGTCTGCGGCGTCTTCTCGCATGCGTGGGCGAGGGAGCCACGTACTTCACCAACCACGGCCATGCCGAGGAGGGGAAGGACGCGGACTTCCTGGCAACGGCGTTCCACGCCGATGTCGTCGCCGGACCGACCCTCGACATCTGCCTCATCGGAGTGACGGATCAGAGGCTCCTCGTCCGTGATCCGGTCGACTACCGCGAGCGCCACGCGGTGGAGTGCGGGATCAACCGCCTCAAGAGACACCGTGCCGTCGCCACGCGATACGACAAGCTCGCCGTCCGCTGCGAGGCGACCGTCCTCACGGCGGCCATCGACGAGTGGCTGTGACCCTTGGCCGTCACGCGCTGGTATCGACGTTCCATGCCGCGGGCAGATCGCTGCCGCAGAAGACGCAGACGAAGTGGTCCTCACGCACGATGTTGTGCTCCTGGCAGTCGGGGCATCGCCGGAACACCACCTCGTGGGTGAAGCCGGAGGGCCGCCGGAGTCCAACAGAGTCCAGAGCACGGGCGACCTCCGCCCAGGACGTGACGTCCGGGCAGTACCCGGTGGACTGGTTGCTGACCTCGCTCACGGTCCACCGGTCCGCCTCGCGCCCGAAGCTGATCTCGCCGGCACTCAGAACCCGTTCTCCACCGGCACAGGCCACGTGCTCGCTTCGCCGCGGCGCCAGCCCAAGCACACCATCCACGCCGACCACGAAGGTGAACGGTTCGGCCAACTCCGCCATCGACTGCTCCACGATCCAGCCGTCGAAGTCAGCCGCCGAGGCGATCCGACGCCCGCCGACACCGGGACGGACCGCAACCTTCAGCCCGACCGGCCCGACATATCGATAACCCCGCCCCTGCCCACTCACGTCAGCCAACCTGGAGCACTTTCGACGTACGTCCTCGGTCCTGTTGTGAAAGTGCTGGTCACGAGGGGCTTGGCGTCCAGGGGCGGCGTCGTTGTCGGTGGTGGCGTGCATGATCGGCGTGTCAATTCTTTCACGGGGACGGGAAAACGCCATGCCGATCACGAACCAGCAGGCCGCGGAGCATGTGTTCCTGCGGCAGATGTACGCGGACCCGTACTACCCGGATCACGTCGTCGACCGGGGCAGGGCAATCCTGGTGCGGCTGTGCGAGCGGATCGAGGCCGAGCAGCCGTCGAGTCTGGAGGCGCTGTATGCGCACACCCAGGCCGCAACGGAGGAGTTCAACCGTCTGGAAGCGGAGTTCGAGGCAGCCGGCAGTGAGATCGAGACGGTTGCGCGCGAGGTGATCGCCGAGGACTTCTGGTGTGTCGCGTCGGCATACGGGTTCACCGACGCGGACGTGGAGGAACTGATAGCCACCCGGGACTGGTGAGCGACGACCGAAAGGCCATCTGCCGGTCAGCGCCATTCGTCAAGGGCTGCGATCTGCACGGTCGCCTCGAATCGGACGGCGAGCGTCGCGTTTCGTGGCGACCGCGCGAGGGCGACTGAGACGGCCGATGCCGCAATCCACCGCGTGGCGCTCCTTGTGACCGACTTTGTCGATCCTGGACCGGACAGCTGCGCCACACCCGCCGTTTCGGCCGCCGCGCCGCGCGGCATCCGGGCGCGGCATCCGGCGCGGCCGCGGCTCCGGAGCCGTCCGGCTGTCGTTCCGCGTCTCAGGAGGCAGGCAGCGGAAAGAGCAGGCACGTACTGGTGGCGTGAGCGAGCACTCGGTCGGCAGCATCGAGCAACTGGGCCTGTGCCAGGGCTGTCTGACGGCCGCTGTGTACGACCGTGCCGACGGCGCGGACACGACCGGTGTCCACAGTGATCTTACGCAGGAACTTCACGTTCAGATCGAGTGAGGTGTAGCCCGTCTCGGGCGGCAGGGTCGAATGGACCGCACAGCCGGCCGCCGAGTCGAGCAGCGTCGCGAAGATACCGCCGTGCACGCTGCCGATGGGGTTGTAGTGCTCCTCGCCGGGGGTCATCGAGAAGACCACATGCCCCTTCTCCACCTCGTCGAGGGTGAAGCCGACGGTGGAACTCACGGGCGCCGCGGGAAGACGGCCGGCTTGCAGGTCGCGCAGCAGGTCCAGCCCCGAGCTGCGGCCGATGGAGGCGGCCAGAGGGGCGGGGTCCTCCCACTCGTACGTACGCGTTCGTCCCACGACTTGGATCCTCCTCGGCAAGCTTCTGATTTCGAAGCTAGCGCCCATGTCCTCTGACTGTCAATCACGAAGTCAGACCCCTACGATGGAGGAATGGAGTGGCTTGAGACGAGCACGGAGAACTGTCCGGTCCAGCTCACCCTCGGCGTAGTGGGTGAGAAGTGGTCGCTGCTCATCCTGCGCGACGCCTGCAACGGAGTACGGCGCTTCGACGACTTCCGCCGCCACATCGGCCTCTCGGAGGCAGTCCTCAGCGATCGCCTGCGGAAGCTGACCGCAGCAGGCATCCTCAGGGCCACACCGTACCGACAGCCGGGCAGCCGCTCACGCAACGAGTACCGCGTGACCCGCAAGGGCTGGGACCTGTGGCCCGTTCTGGTCGCGCTCAAGCAATGGGGAGAGACGCACTTGGGGGACGAGTCGGCGTCGGTTCTCGACCTCCGGCATGAGCGGTGCGGCGCGCCGGTGTCCCTGGTGGCTCAGTGCGGAGCAGGCCATATCGGGCTTACTCCCGGCGAGGTCGTCGCCACGCCGGGCCCGGCAGCCCGGCTCCGCTCCTGACGACGCGGCCCCTCGGTCGCCACTGACGTGACGGCAGCGGATCACGGATGCCGAGCGCGTCGTGGACACGCCGCCCCGTTCGCGCCCACGACGAGCTGCGGCAAACCGCAGCCGAGTTCCCGGACACGCCGTCCTCCTCGCCGAGGGAGCCCGGGACGAGGCGGACTACCGCTCCCACCGCCGCGGCGCAGGCCGCCGCAGCGCAGGCTGCGGCGGCGAGGGCACAGTCCGGAGTCAGTGTCCGGCGACGACGCCCGAGAGCTCGTTGGTGCTCTTCGGCAGGGTGACGGAGGCGATCTTCTTCCCCGTCTCCAGGTCGACGGCGTGCAGCGCCTTTCTGCTGGGCTCGGAGACGTAGGCGACGTGTCCGCGGACGAACAGGGTGGTCTCGTCCACGACGTGGAGGGCGCCGTCGGTGCCGAGGACCAGGGCCTCCCCGTGCGGGCCGCGGGCCGGCGAGCGGAAGGGGTAGCTGGTGCCCAGCTCGACCAGGCGCAGCTTCTTCTTCTCGGTGTCGATGAGGGAGACGCGGGTGGGCCGTTCCAGCTCGGCCTCGGGGTCGGTCTTGTAGTCGCCCAGGAGGACCGGTGAGGTGTCGCTGCCGGCCTGGTTGCCGATGCGGCCGTAGTCGTCGGGGGCGTCCATCTTGGTGAACTCGCCGTCCTTGTGGAGCAGGATGCCGTCCTCGCAGCCGAGGCCGACGGCTTCGTTCCGGGCGGCCGCCTCGCCGTGGACGCCGGGGCAGTCCTCGTTGCGCGCGATCTCCTTGTTGTTCTTGTCCGGCGCCAGCGCGCCGGTGTGCTTCTCCTCGGCGCCCAGGGTGCTCACGAGTGTGCCGTCGGCCAGTTCGACAGCGACACCCTCTTCCCGGCGTGGCGTACGACATGGCCGGGCTTGGCTCCCTGGTACTCGATATCGGTGAGCGCCTGGCCGGTGGCGTCCAGGATGCGGAAGCCGTTGTCGGTGGAGACGATGATGTGGTCCTCGTCACCGGCCGGGTTGACCCGGTTGAAGCCGGGCAGTTCCGTGGTTAGGGCGAGCTTCGGACTCTCGCCGTCCAGGGTGTGCAGGCCGCCGTCGAACGTGCGACCAGCGGGTCCTTGACCGCCACCGCGGGCCGGGCGCTCGCGCCTCCGTCGGCCTTGGCATCGGTGGCGGACCACCTGGGCCAGACCGAACGACTGTGCCTGGAAGCGCCGGTGAGCGCTCCGCCCGGTCGGGACCACGGTGGTGACGGCCACCCACGGCGGCCGGTTCAGGTCGACGTCGGCAGGAAGGTCACCTGTGGCGCGCCCGTGCGTGGATGAACGGTCACCTCGGTCGCCACGCTGTAGACGCTTGCCAGCAGTTCGGGAGTGAGGACCTCGGCGGGCGGGCCCGAGGCGGTGACCTCGCCGTCGAGCAGTACATAGAGGCGGTCGCAGTAGTACGCGGCGAGGTTGAGGTCGTGGAGGGCGACCAGCACCGTGGCGGACAGCCGCCGAAGGGCGCCGAGAACGTCCAGCTGGTGGCGGATGTCGAGGTGGTTGGTGGGCTCGTCCAGGACCAGGAGGGAGGGCTGCTGGGCGAGTGCGCGGGCGATGAGGACGCGTTGGCGTTCGCCGCCGGAGAGCTGGTCGAAGGGCCGGTGGGCCAGACCGGTGGCGTTCACCTCGGCGAGCGCCGACCGGATCAGGGCGTCGTCCTCGAGGGTGTCTCCGTCGAGGAGCCGCTTGTGCGGGGTGCGGCCCATTGCGACGACCTCACGCACGGTCAGGTCGAAGCCGGCGTTCGGTTCCTGCACCACGGCCGCCACCGTCCGGGCCAGGCGCCGGGCAGACATCGACCAGACGTCGGCGCCGTCCACGTCCACCCTGCCGGAAGCGGGGCGCAGGACTCGGTAGACAGCGCGCAGCAGACTGGACTTGCCGCTGCCGTTCGGCCCGACCAGACCGACGACCTCGCCGGTCCGGGCCGTCAGCGAGACGTCCTCGACCAAGCGGTGTGCGCCGGCGATGAGACTGACGCCGTCGACGACGAGTTCCGTGCCGGACGCGCCGGTCATGATTCTCCTCGGTCGGTGGATCGCCGTGCGTCGCGGCGCAGCAGCCACAGGAAGAACGGGCCGCCGCAGAGAGCCGTCAGCACGCCGACGGGTATCTCCGTGGGCGCGGCGACCACGCGTGCGGCGATGTCGGCCCAGATCAGGAAGACCGCTCCGCCGAGCGCCGCCGTGGGCAGCACCCGGCGGTGGTCGCCACCGACCACGAGGCGGACGATGTGCGGAAGGATGAGGCCGACGAAGCCGATCGGCCCGGCCGCCGCGACCAGGACGCCGGTCACGAGGGAGAGCAGGACGAACATGCGGGCCCGGAAGCGGGCCACGTCCAGCCCCATGGTGGTCGCTGCCTCCTCGCCGGCGAGGAGCAGGTTCAGGTTCCGGGCCTGGATCATGAGGACGCCGATGCCCAGCAGCAGCGCGGCGCCGGGCAGCCACAGGGTGCTCCAGTTGACGCCGCCGAGGCCGCCGAGGGTCCAGGCGAGGACCGCACGGGCCTCGTTGCCCCGGTCGGTGGTGAGCAGCAGCAGGTCCAGGATCGCGGTGAGCACCGCGGCGATGGCGACCCCGGACAGCACCAGCCGCGACGAGGTGATCCGCCCTCCGGTGCGCGCGGTGGCGTAGACGAGCGCCAGCGCGCCGAGAGCGCCCGCGAACGCCGCGGCCGACAGCGACACCTGCCCGAGGACGTTCACCCCGCCCACGATCACGGCGACGGCGCCCAGCGAGGCGCCGGAGGAGACGCCGAGCAGGTAGGGCTCGGCGAGCAGGTTGCGGATCAACGCCTGCAGGGCGGTGCCCACCACCGCGAGTCCGGCGCCCGCCACCGCGCCGAGCAGCACCCGCGGCGCACGCACGTCCAGCACGATCGTCTCCCGTGCACCGGACCAGTCGGGGGTCGACCACCCGAAGCCCAGCGCGTGCGACACGATGCCCCACACCTGCCCGGGCGGCACCCGCACCGAGCCGATGGCCAGGCCCGCCGTGACCGAGACGACCAGCAGAACGGCCAAGGCGAGCAGAGTGAAGGCGAGACCCGGCGAGCCTGCCTGCCTTGCGCCACCACGCCGTGACGTGCGCACGGACCGCTCGGCGCCGGCACCGGTTTCGGCGCCGGCGGCCGAGGCCGTCACGTGAAGCTCTTGGGGTGGATGCCGCGGGCCAGGTCCTCCACCGCGTGGGCGGACCGCACTCCGACCAGTGTGGCTGTCAGCGGCAGGACGACGAACCGCTCGTTCCTGATGGCCGGCACGTCCTTGAGGGCGGGCTGCGCCAGGAGGAACTCCTTCTTCGTCTCGACGCTGCCCGCGCCCGCGTAGTCGTAGATCGCGATGACCTCCGGCCTGCGCTCGACGACCTGCTCCCAGGAGACGTCGCCGAAGACGTCGTCGAGGTCGGCGAAGACGTTCTCGCCGCCGGCCAGTCGGATCAGTTCGGTGCCGAGGCTCTTGCCGCCCGCGGTGAACGCGCTCTTGTCGCCGCTGTCGTACACGAAGACCGAGGTCTCGGGGGCTTCCTCCACGGCGGCGGACGCCTTCTCGACCCGCGCCCGGAGGTCGGAGACCAGTGTCTCCGCCCGGTCGGACACCCCGAAGATCTCACCGACGGTGCGGATCTCCTCGTAGGTGTCCTCCATCGTCACCTGCTTCTCGCCGCAGTACTCGCGGTTGAGGTGGGTGTCGATGCCGGCGTCGGCGAACGCCTTGCGGGAACGGCCCTCGTTCTCGGCGAAGGCGCTGCCGTAGCCGCCGTACACGAGGTCCGGCTCGGCCTCGAGCACCGTCTCGAACGACGGCTCCTTCTCCGCCAGTTCCTTGATCGATGCGAAGTCCGCCCGCAACTCCGGCAGGACGGCGGAGTCGGGGAACGCGGTGCCCACCATGCGGTCCTTCAGACCGAGGGAGAGCATGAGTTCCGCCGGGTGCTGGTGGATGGTCACGACGCGGGACGGCGGCTCCTCGTACGTCGTCCGCACGCCGCAGTTGTCGACGGTGAGGGGGAAACCGTCGGCCGACGACGTGGTGTCCTCGGGGTCGTGGCCGGTGGCGGGCTGCGACGATCCGCAGCCGGCCGTCAGCAGGACAGCCGACAGGGCGAGTGCCGCGGCCGTGGTGCGCGAGGCATGGTGCCTGCGCGAGGGGATGTGCTGGGCGGGTCGGGGCATGCCGACGTACACGTTGAGCCTCCTGGGGAGTCCGCGCTCCTCAAAACGGGCCCGCGACAGGCCAGTGTCCTGACTCCCGGATCGGCGCTTCTCCCCTGCCTTCCCACGCGCTGCGCGGTGGCCTGTCGAAGGGTGCACTCCCCGGTCACAGTGGCGGGACCGTGCCGGATTCGCACCGGCTTCCTGTCTCCCGTCGCGGCGATGACCCGCTGATCCTACGATCCGTCGAGTCTGGCGCGCAAAGGACAGTGACCCTGCCCGCGCGCCCGCTCCTGGGTCAGGCCTCCCGCACCGCCCGCAGCACCAGCCGTTCGGCGTTCTGGTCGTAGGGGCGTCCGTCGAAGCCGCCGAAGACCTCGACCCGGCCGAACCCCGCCTCCTCCACCATCCGGCGCAACTCCACCGCGCTGTAGACGAACCACACCAGGGCGGCCCGTGTCACCCGCTCGCCCCGCACCAGGACCCAGTCGCTGCGCAGCCGGGCCCAGTCGTCCAGCACGGTGTCGGTCTGCACCATCAGGTCCTCGCCCCGCTGCACCACCTTGGGCGGGGTGACCTTGCGCGCGAGGAGTTCCTTGCCGGCGAGGTCCAGGACGAGGGTGCCGCCGGGGGCGAGACAGGTGTGCATGGTGCGCAGCACGCGGGCGTTGTCGGCGGGGTCCTCGAAGTAGCCGAACGAGGTGAACATGTTGAGCACGACGTCGAAGGCGCCCGGCGCCTCGTACCGGCGGGCGTCGGCCCGTACGTACGTGACCTCGGTGCCCGCCTCGGCCGTGCGCTTGCGTGCCCGGTCGAGCATGGCCGAGCTCAGGTCCACCCCGGTCACCTCGTGGCCGCGGCGGGCGAGCGGCACCGTGAACACGCCGGGGCCGCAGCACAGGTCCAGCACCCGGGCCCCGGTGGGGAAGGACAGCAGAGGGGAGGTGGCGAGGAGTTCCTCGGCCTGGGTATGGCGTTGTTCGGAGAAGAGGAAGTCGTGGAACTCGGTCCAGAAGTCTTCGTCCTGGAATCCGCTCGTCCGTGTCATGGGGTCTCACAGCTCCTTCGGGTTCGTCGTGAGGTGCGGTTGTTCCGCTGTCCTGTTGCGCAGCGCCAGCAGCGTCGGAGGCAGCAGCAGGCACTGCGCGGCTGCCACCAGCCAGAACCAGCTGGTGTGCCCCGTTTCCGCGGTGAGGCCGTAGAGTTGCCCGCCCAGCACTCCGCTCGCGCAGGCACCCATCCCCGCGGCGAGCCGCTGCTGGCCGAAGACCACCGCGTCCGATCGCCGGCTGTGACGCAAGGCCTCCAGGTCGTTCTTGAGGAACAGGACGATGTCGCCCAGGGTGATCAGCGTTCCTCCCGCCAGCAGCGCCGGCCGGGTGCCGATCGCCAGGACGGCCAGTCCGGCTCCCAGGCCGGTGAAGCCGAGCGTGAGGGCTGTGGTGTACGGCATGCGCCGGATCGCACCGGACGCAAGGGGCTGAACGACGATGACCAACGCGAAGCAGAGCAGCAGGACCAGGCTGTAGAACGTGCTGGAGGCCCGCTCGACGGCGTACACCGCCAGGTAGTGCTGGAAGTGGAAGTAGAGGTAGAAGGCGAGCGCGTTGGCGGCGAACGGCAGGGGCGCCACCCCGGCCAGCAGGCCCTGCCCCATCCCCTGCGGGTCCGGCTCGCGCACCCCGGGTTCGGCCGGGAGCCGGAAGTGGCCCGCGGTGACCAGGACGAAAAGAGCCGTAACGGCCACGAACAGCAGGCCGGGAGAGGACAGCACGAACGGCCCGGCCACGAGCGGGCCCACCGCCATGCCGGCGTTGAGGGCGGCGTTGCCCGCCGACAGGAACGCCGGGCGGCGGTCGTCGTCCACCCCGTGCACGAGGTACGCCTTGTTGGCGGGCAGGTACAGCGCGGCGCCGCAACACGTGAGGACCAGCGCTCCGACGGCGAGGGGCGGCCAGCGCAGGGCCAGCAGAAAACCGAGGAAGCCGGCCGTCCGGACGAGCAGCGCCCACACCATCGTCCGGCGCAGGCCGATCCGGTCGGCCAGCGCCCCGCCCACGATGCCCCCGGAGAACTGCACGAGGGACGCCACGGCCAGCACGACGCCCACCGTGCCGAGCCCCATCCCGAGCCGTTCGTGCAGGAACACCGACATGAACGGCAGGACCATGAAACTGCCGAGCGGGATCAGGAACGAACTGAGCAGCAGGAAGCGCAGCGGGCCGTCGAGCGTGGACAGGACGGCCCGCGGACTCGCGCCGCCGGGTGCGCCTTCACGCACCGTACGCCTCACGGTCGGTCTCCCGTGGCGGCGGCAACGGCTCGGTGAGCACGGTCAGGGCGTTCGCGGCGGCCACGGCATGGTGTGTGGCCAGTTCCGCGGTCTCGGCCTCCGCGTAGACGATGCCGGCATAGCCGCGACTGTCGCCCAGGTGCTCGACGGTGTCGCCGGCCGACTTGACCGGATACCAGGCGGGCGTGCCCGGCATGTCCTCCAGCCGCTCCAGCCCGGCGACTCCGGTGAACACCCCGGGCTCGGCCGGGTAGCCGAGGACGAAGGCGACGGCCGGTCCTCCGGGCAGGTCCGCGTCCATCAGCCCAGGGCGGCGACCGAGCGCCGACTCGGCCATCGCCTCGTACACGTTGACGCCGAGCGCCCGGCACATGCCCTCTCCGACCAGGGCGCCTCCGATCCGGGGGTTGATCTCGACGATTTCCGGGCCGCCGGTGGTCGATACGAACTCCACGTGGGCGAAGCGGTCGGTGTAGCCGATCGCTGCGAGCACCTCGTCCAGCCACCGCTCCAGCTGGGCGCGCCGCGCCTCGGGGAAGGCGACGGGGAACGCGGTGATCTCCTCCCGGAAGTGCGGTTCCGGTGACATCAGCCGGCTGGAGACGCCCAGCAGCCGGGTCCGGCCCGCCCAGCTGATGGTCTCGGCGCTGTAGACCGGCCCGCTGAAGTACGGCTCGGCGAACAGCCGCCCCTTCAGCTCCCGTTCGGCCGCCTCGCCCAGGGCCGCGTCCAGCTCCTTCCCGGTCCGCACCAGCCAGACGTTCTGGCTTCCCGTGCCCGCCGTGTCCTTGAGGACGGCGGGCAGACCGACCTCCTTCAGCAGCAGCTCATGCTGCTCCGTGCCGGGGCCCGTGACTTCGACGGCTCGTCCGCGCGTCAGCCCGGCGTCGTGCAGGCGGTTGCGGACGGCCGCCTTGTCCCGTGTCAGCCGCAGCACGGCCGGATCGAGCCCCGGCAGACCGAGACGGTCCGCGAGTTCCGCGCCCACCAGCGTCCAGGTGTCGGTCGAACTGATCAGGCCGCGCAGCCCTGCGGTCCGGTGCAGCAGGTCCGCCACCCGCTCCACGTCGAAGGTGTCCATCTCCACGACGTCGAGGGCGTCGTCCGGCAGCCGCCGCAGCTCGTAGGTGTAGTAGGAGCGGTCCCGCGTGAGCAGGATCAAGCGCTCGCCGAGCGCGTCGGCGGCGCGCACCAGGTGCCCGAGGCCGAAGGTGAGTGCTTCGAGACAGGCGATGCTCATGCCGCCCGCTCCTTCCGTCGTGTCGGGCCGGCGGTGCGCCGCCAGGCCGCGGTGGACCACGGCATGGACATCTCCTCGGGGCCGGAGACCTCGGCCGGTTTCAGCGCTGCGGGATCCAGTGCCTCCGCGTGCCGGGCGAAGACCCGCTCGACATAGCGGTGTCCGGTGTCGGCTCCGATCACCAGGTGTAATCGGTCGGGATGGCGGCGGGTCTCGTACGTGGCGGCCAGGTATCCGGCGCCGGTGGACAGGCCGGCGAACACGGCGTGGTCGCGCAGCAGGGCGATCGTGCCGGACATGGCGTGGGTGAAGTCCAGCCAGTGGACGGCGTCGTAGAGATGGTGGCGGACGTTGTCGAAGACGATCGAGGACCCGATGCCGGCGATGATCGCCTCCGGGTCGTCGTGGTCCTGGCTGCCGAAGGTGACGCTGCCGAACGGCTGGACACCCACCAGCCGCACCGAGGGGTCCGTGGCACGCAGGCGTTCCACGATGCCGCCCGTCGACGCCCCCGATCCCACGCCGCCGACGACGGTCAGTTCGGTGTCCGGGAACGCGGTCGTGATCCGGTCGGCGACCTCCCGGTACCCGAGGTAGTGGACGTCGTCGTGATACTGGCGCATCCAGTGCCGGTCCGGGTGTGCGGCGAGGATCTCCTTCACCCGCCGTACCCGTAACTCCTGGTCCAGTTTGAGGTTCTTGGACGGTCTGACCTGTTCCACGGTCGCGCCGAGGATCTCCAGCTGGGCCCGGGTGGTGGTGTCCACGGTGGTCGACGCGACGATGTGGCAGCGCATCCCGTAGCGGTGACAGGCCAGCGCCAGGGCATAGGCGTAGATGCCGCTGGAACTGTCGATCAGGGTCTGCCCCGGGCGGATCGTGCCCCGCTCCAGAAGGTGACGGACCGCGGCCAGCGCCGAGTAGATCTTCATGGACTCGAACCGGACCAGGACGAGGCCGTCGGCCAGGCGGACCAGGTCGGGGACCTTCAGAGCGTCCGCGATGTGGGGGTGGATCATCCGTAACCTCCTTGGACGAAGGAACACTGATGGCCTTGTGAGCGGAAGAACGCGGAGACGTCCGCCTTCACGTCGGGGCCGGGGCGGCTGCGGAAGAGGTAGCCGATCACCCGGCCCGTGTGGGCGACGAAAACGCCGTCGGCGCCGAACCGTTCGCGTCGGGCGAGCAGGGCGTCGAAGGTCGCCTTGGGCAGGACCGCCTGGGAGAGGACGGCACTGGTGGTGGCCGCGCGGGCGGTGACGACCGGGTCGCGGGAGGCGAACCCCTTGAGGAGTTCGGCCAGGCACCGCTCGTACTCCTCGCCCCGTCTGCGGTAGTGCTCCACGAGCTCGCCCGTGACGGCGGTGGTGTCCACGGTCCCGGGCTCGGTGACGTAGGCGGTGTGGAATCCGAGGTCCGTGCCCAGCCGCCTCACCACCTGGTGCCGGCCGCTGAGGTGGAGGGCGAACTCGTCGAGGAAGACGCTGTCGGAGCGTTCGATCGCCGACAGGATGCCGAGGACGACGTCCAGGTCGTAGGGCAGTCCGAAGACCCTGAACAGGCAGCGCAGGGTCGCCACGATGTCGGCGGTCGAGCTCGCCATGCCCACGCCCACCCTCAGTTCCGAGTGGGCGCTCCAGCGGCCCGGCGGCAGCGTGAGACCGAAGTGCCGCAGGAAGAGGCCGGCCGCCGTGGCGGACTTCTCCCCGAGGGGCAACGGGCTCGGCGGGTCCGCCCCGGGGGTGAAGTGCACCCAGGAGTGCCGGTCCACGGGAAAGGACACCACGGCGATGTCCGGCTCGGGTCCCGCCCGCAGCGGCCCCTGGTACAGCTCGCCCAGGGTGCCCTGGCAGACTCCGGACACCATGGTCCCGGGCGGGTGCCTGGGTGGGGGGTGTTCCTCGGCGGAAGTCAGCACCGTGCGGTCCGTTCCGTCGAGAAGCAGGCCGGTCTGCGTCCCACAGGGCCGACAGTGACACGCTTGGTCACGGACATGTCCTCCTTCGTGGTCCCGAACTTCTGCTCAGGACAGGGCAGGAGGCACGGCGCAGCCTGCGCCGTTCGGCCGTCGGTACCGCCAACCCAGTCCACGAGGTCACCGTGCACGACCCGCACGCTCACGTACGGGCGCAGTGGCAGGTCTTCGGACTCGTGGGCACGCCCGCCGGGGGTCCGGCGGAGCGCCTACCGGCCGTCGCTTCCCCGGCCCTCGTCCATGGCGGGCCCAGTGCTGTTGACGGCTGTCGTTCCCACTCACCGCTGCGGGACAGTCCCGGCTTCGCACCGGGTTCCCTCTTGCGTCACGCCGCCCAACGCCTGACCGGGCAGGAGGCGCGAACCGACTGCAGGCATCAGCGTAGGGTGGCGCGTTCCCCGGCGGCAGTGGCGCGTCACCGGTTGTCCGAATGCCTACGGTCGCGAGCTGCGCTCCACAACCAAAGGAGGGGCCGGCCGGTCATCGGGAGTCACACTGGCCGGATGCCGCCTCGGTAATCCCGCCCGCCTCGATCACACTGGTGGCGCCCACCACACCCGCACACCGAGCATCGGTGTCCCGCGCTCACCGGAAGGCCCGTCATGCTGCCACAGACGCCGTCGGGAGACGACGGCACGACCACCCTGCCCGCCCGTGACGGACGCCCCGCCGATCGGGTCCTCCTGCGCACGGATCTGCGTGCCACGTTGCCCGACGCGACCGCAGCGTTCGTGGTCACGGCGGCCGTCTTCGCTCTCCTGTGGGCGCGTATGGGCTCCGGCGATTCGGCGACGGTCGCGATCATGCCGTTCATGGACGACCCAGGTACCTACTGGATGTACCTGCTCAGTCAGGCATTCGGGTGGTCGGGACTGCTGTGGGCCTGGGGCACGGTCATGCTCGGCTTGCTGCTGTCCGGGCCGAGACCCGGCCGATTACCGGTCTCCCGGCAGGTCTTGGAGCGCTGGCACCGTACCACGAGCCTGACGACGATGGCCCTGATGCTGGCCCACGCGCTGATGTTCGCGGCCGAACTCGTCCGCTACGAGACCGAGTTGCCGTGGGTGAAGCGGCTGTGGACCGGTTTCGCCGACTCCTTCGTGCCCGGCTGGTACGACTCCGGAACCGGACAGATCGCCATTCCCATCGGCCAGGGGGCCCTCTACCTCGCCGTGCCGCTCGGCCTGCTGTTCTACGTCCGGCACCGCATCGGCGCCCGCACCTGGCGGCGACTGCACCGCTTCGTGGTCGTCGTGTACGTGCTGAGCGTGTGGCACACACTGCTGTACGGCACCAACGTCTGGTACGGCGAGTGGCCCCGCACGGCGCTGTGGCTGCTGCAACTCCCCGTCGCCGCAATGCTGCTCGTGAGACTGCTGCGGCCGGCCCGCCGCGCGGAACGGCTGGGCATGCCGGTCCGACGCCCGGGCGGCGCTCCGCGCGACCGGACGCTGCCGGGCTGGACCTTGCGGGCGGCGGGCAGGGTCGCTGTCGCGGCCGTCGTCGTCGGCATCATCGCCGTGGTCGTCTCGGGGCACGACGGCGGCAGGGAACGACCGGCAGAGGCGCCGGTCAGCAGCCCGCACCCGAAGGAGACAGGATGACCGCGAGACCGGCCTCGGGAGCGGGGGCGGTACGACGCAGTCCGCCGACGGCCGCCGCGCGGTCGGTCCGTGCGCCCGGTTCGACCGGTCCCGGTCGGTGATCTCGCCGACCGGCGGAAACCGCGACGATGTCACGCGGCCGCTGCCCTCCTCCTCGCCAAGGTGCCGTCCGTCGCGGACCTGGTCCGACGACCGTGCCGGTCGCCCGGCGTGGTGCTCGGCGAATGGGGGGCTCCGTCCACGACACGTAACCGTCGGCTCGTACGGCCCTGGGCGTCGAACCGGTGATCGCTCCCGCCGCGGTGTCCCGCACGGTTCGGGGATCGGAGTGCACCGGTGGGTCGTCGAGCGCGGCCTCGCGCGGCTGCGCGGGCCGCGCCTCCCTGCCGGGTCCGGAGCGGGTCCGGCCGGTCCCTCAGGCCGGGCATGTCCCGTGAGCGGCCGGGGAGGCACGGCCGTTCTCAGACCTCGCCCCCGTCGACGCGGATGTTCTCGCCGGTGATCCAGCGGGCGTCCGGGCCTGCGAGGAGGCCGACGGCGTCCGCGATGTCGACGGGCCGGCCGAGCCGGCCGAGCGCCGTCGCCCGGGCCACGGCTGCGAGCGTCTCGTCGGTGTGGGCCGAGCGCAGCAGGTCGGTGTCGGTGGCGCCCGGCGAAACGGTGTTGACGGTGATGCCCCGAGTTCCCAGCTCCCGGGCGGCGACGGCGGTCAGCTGCTCCACCGCTCCCTTGCTGGCGGCGTACGCGGCGCTGCCCGGCCAGGCGCGGCGGGTGCCGACCGTGGAGATGTTGATGACTCGGCCGTCGTCGCGCATGTGCCGTGCGGCGAACTGCACGGTCTGGAAGACCGACCTGGTGTTCAGCGTCATGAGGCGGTCGTAGTCGTGCCAGTCGAGTTCCTCGATCGGGGCCATGCGAGCGTGTGCGGCGTTGTTGACGAGGATGTCGAGCGCGCCGAGCTTCCGGTGGGCGTATTCCATGAGCCGTGTCGCCGCGTCGTTCTCCGAGAGGTCCCCCCGCACGGCGTGGGCGCTGCCCGGGCCGACGCCGGGGGCGGCGGCCGCCCGCTCCACCGCTGCCGCCGCCCGGTCGTCGCGCGCGTAGGTGAAGACCACCTCGGCGCCGTCCCGTACCAGTCTCTCCACGATCGCCCGTCCGATGCCGCGGGAACCGCCTGTCACCACTGCCGTTTTTCCGTCCAGTACCGCCATGTTTTCCTCTTTCGCCGTGCCATGGTCCGCCGGAGCCGGGCCCGGCCACTGCGCTGAGGGCCGGACCCGGCCCCCGTATGCACCCGGCATACGGCAAGGCGCCGGCCTGCGCGGCGGGTCGGGCGGCGGTGCGTGCGGCAGCGGTGCGTGCGGCAGCGGTGCCTGCGGCGGGGACGGGCGGGCGGAAGCCTCTGCGGGTGGCGTGGCCGACGGGTCCAGGGCTGTCGGCGGCCTTCACGCCGATGCCGATGTCCAACACACCTCCTGCGGCGGGGCACTGCGGAGTACGGACCGGTCCGTTCCAAGGCCCGACTTCTGCACCAGGAAGGATAGCCCGCTGAACCAGCTGGTTCAGTGCGGCGGCGCCAATCCATCCGCATACCGTCAGATTTGGAGCGAAAGGCATCACGTAAGTGATGCGGTGCGCCATGGGCCGGGCACCGAGTACGTGGTTTCCCTGATGTGGAAACGGAGTTGGCTTTGCGAAGCTCTAGGCAGACGTTGCGGACTCAACGACGCGCCCGCTGCCGGCACTTCCGATGGGGGAGAAGTGAAGTTCGAGATCCTGGGCCGCCTTCGCGTCCTCGACGGGGACCGCTACCTCGTCCCCAGTGCCCACAAGGTCCGCGCGCTCCTGTCCGCCCTGCTGATCCGCGCGAACGAGGTGGTGTCCGCCGAGCAGTTGATGTACGAGGTGTGGGACGAGAACCCGCCGCGCCGTGCGCGGGCCGCCCTGCACGTCTACGTGTCGCAGCTGCGCAAGCTCCTGGCCGACCCCGACGTCGACGACAACCCGATCCTCACGCAGCCTCCGGGATACCTCATCCGGGTGCCGTGCGGTGATCTGGACCTGAACGTCTTCCGCCGGCTGACGCAGCAGGGCCGCGCCCATGTACGTGCCCAGCGGTACGAGGAGGCGACGGTGGCGCTGCAGAGCGCCCTCGACCTGCTGCACGGCGAGGAGCTGGACCGGCTCCAGGGCGGCAGCATCACCACCGGTTTCGTGACCTGGCTGAAAGAGGTGCGCCTCGAGAGCCTCGAAATGCTCATCGAGTCCAACCTGGCCCTCGGCCGCCACCGCGAGTCGGTCAGCACCCTCCAGTCCCTGACCGCCCGCTACCCGCTCCACGAGGCCTTCTACCGGCAGTTGATGATCGCCCTCTACCGCAGCGACCGGCGTGCCGAGGCGCTCCGCACCTACCAGACGGCGCGCAACACGCTCCGCGCCGAGCTCGGACTCGACCCCTGCGCCGCACTGTTCGAGCTCCAGCACGCCATTCTGCTGGCGGACGACCGGCTGTACCTGCGTCCGGCCGTCTGACCGCGTGCGGCCGAGGAAGTGCCGTCTCAGGCGGCTCGTGCCATCAGCCGGGCCAGCGCGGCGCGCGACGGCACGTTCAGTTTGCGGTAGATGCGGGACAGGTGGACCTCCACCGTCCTCGGACTCAGGCACAGCTGTTCCGCGATCTCCTTGGTCCTGCGGCCGCTTCCGGCGATGCCCGCGATCTCCCGTTCCCGGTCGGTCAGGCACGACAGGTCGAGGCGGCGCTCCCGTCCGCCCGGAGGCTCGTCGCCGGCGGCGTCCCTCGCGGAGCTCCCCTGCCGTCCCTTCCCGGCGGCCAGCAGGACCGGCGAACCGCACTGCATGGCCAGCTCCCTGGCGGGCCTGAGCATCTCCGCCGCACGGTCCGGACTGCCGCCGGCCGCCGCGCACCGGGCAGCGAGCGTCAGCGCACGGGCCTGCGAACCGAGCGCCCCATGGGTCGCGAACAGGTCCGCCGCCTCCCGGTAGCGCATCGCCGCCTCGTCCACATCTCCACGCGCGCTCAGCACATGCCCCTGCGCCGAGAGCGCGAACGCCCGCTGGTAGGGGAGACCCACGGCCTCCGCCACCTTCATCGCCTGCTCGGCGTACTCGGCGGCCCACGGGCTGCCCTGCGCGATCGCCGCCGCACACAGCAGTTCGAAGCACTGGGCGCGCAGCACCAGGGTGAGGTTGGGCAGCGCGGCACCGCCGCCGGCGTCGAGCACGAGCGCCATGCAGCGCTCGGCGTCCTCCTCCATCTCCACGGACGCCGCCAGGCACATGGCGGCGCCCAAGCTGTACCAGTACGTGCCCGGGGGCAGCCCGTTGATGAGCCGCTGGGCGCGGGAGACGGCCCGCTTGCTGTCGTCCGTACGGCTCAGCCAGATCGCGCAGTTGGCCTCCAGGGCCAGCGCCATCTCCCTGACCTGGACGGCACCCACCCTGCGCGCCCATTCCTTCACCTCGACCGCCGCGCGCCGCGAGTCGCCGATGCGTCCCATCGTGCTGTACGCCAGGCTCAGCCCGATCAGGAACAGGGCGAGCGTGCTGGTCTCTCCGGACTCCTTCGTCAGCGCCACTCCCCTGCGCATCGTGGCCTCGGCGTCCGCGAAACGGGCGAGGCCCAGTTGCGCCCAGCCGAGCAGCGCCAGGCAGTCGGGGCTCTCCGCGATCTCCGCGTCGGCCAGCTGCTCGACGCACACGGCACTCTCATCGAGAGCGGCCTCGGCCGTGTCCATGTCGCCGGACGACGCCGCCCCCAATGAACGCAGGGCCATCGCCGCGGCCGTCGAGGTGTGGCAGCCGTACGTGTGTGCGATCCTGGCCGCCAGGGCCACCGTCCCCGGGTCGAGCGTGTGGCCGTCGAACAGGCCGACCACGCCGCGCCGCACCAGCAGCCCCACCTCCTCCAGCGACGCGTCGTCACCGAAGGAGGCGAGCGCCCCGTCCAGGGTGGCCTCGGCCTCCGAGTAACGCCCCAACAGGGTCTCGATCATGGCGCTCCGCTCCACGGCCTTGGCCCAGATCCGCCGCGGCAGCGCGGAGCCGAGTGCCACGGCCTCCCTCAGCAGCGGCAGCGCGTCCTCGAACCGCTCGGCCGCGCAGAGAGCGCGGCTCAGGGCGAGCAGCACCTCCCCGCGCACGAGCGGCGGCAGTTGCATCCGCAGCGCGACCTCCAGCCAGGCGATCGCCCGGTCCGCCGCCGGCAGCACCTCCGCCGCGGCGCGCAGCAGGACCTCCACGTCGCCCGAGTCCGAGCCGTCCGGTGCGGCGGCCACATGGGCCGCCAGCGCGGAGGCGGGTGCCCGCGTGTTCCGCAGGTGGTCGACGGCCCGCCGGTGGGCCTCCCGGCGCCAGCAGTTGTCGACCGCCCCGTACACCGCGTCGCGCACCAGCGGGTGCCGGAACACGAGCACGGAGGCCGGGTCGGAGCGGCGCAGCAGGTCGCGGCTCAGCAGGGCGCTCGCCGCGACACAGGCACGGTCACGTTCGACTCCGGCCACCGCGGCGAGCGCCGTGACGTCGAAACTCCCGTCGAGCACCGCCCCGGCTTCCAGGACCCACCGCTCCTCACGCCTCAGCTGGGAGATCTCGCCCTGGACCAGCGACGCGAGGACCTCACCGTGGGGCTCGTCCGCCAGGGCCAGCAGGTACTGCGGGACGCCCTGGCTCTCACGGTGCAGGTCCACACAGCGCCGGTTGTGCGCCTCCGTGGACAGCAACTCCGCCGACTGCCCGAGCGTCAGCTCGCCGAGTGTGATCCGCTCGACGACACCGGACGCGACGCCCTGCGCGAGGGCGCTCCTCAGCCACGGGAACATCTGCCGGGGCCGATGCGAGAGCACGATCAGCAGCTGTTCGTTCACGGGATAGCGGATGAGGTAATCGATGAGTTCCGCGGAATAGTGGTCCATCCAGTGGCAGTCGTCCAGGATCAGCACCGTCGGACGGTTGCGAGCAATCCGCCCCAAAAGGCCACGCATGGCGGGAAGGAGAAGACCTCGCGACAACTCCACACCACTGGCGCCGGATTTCTCAGAGGCATTCTGCGCCCCACTCGGATCAGTGATCCCGTCGGAAATATGAACGGAGGATTGCGCCCATATTGCACGCACCAGAGCCGCGGCGTCGTGCGGCAGGTCACGCGACGCCTCGAGCACCGATCCGCAGTCGAAGGTGGCCGTGATCGAGTGCAGCGGCACCTTCTGGTCGAGTTCCGTCGCCCGCCCGTGCGCCACCACGAAACCCCGGCTTCTGGCCTCGTCCATCAGCGCGGCCAGCAGCTTTGTCTTTCCGGACCCGGGGTCCCCCGCCAGCTCGACGATACGTCTGCCCTCGCGCGCGCCGGCCAGCGCCTCGATCAGCCTGCGCCGCTCTCCGGGACGCGCGCTCCTCGCACCGGGCGTACCTGGTCCGGCCATTGTTGACGCCAACTCCCTCCGTGCATCTCGCATGGACCAGACTCACGAGCGGGACGTCCGGCCGATGGAAATCGTATGTTCGATGCGAAGGAAAGTGGCCAAGACGCGAAACTTTTGGCCGAAATGGACTTCTGCGCGCTTGCGGTCCTCCGTCATATCGCGGCGGCCGTCACCTCATCCCTCAAGAAATCAGCCAACGCCCCCGGCGTGGGATGGTCGTACATGGCTACGGGCGGTATCAGGAGTCCGGTCGCCTCGCACAGTCGATTGCGTACCTCCAGCGCGGTGAAGGACGAAAATCCCATGTCGAGGAAGTTCTCCGAGACGCCGATGGCGTCCGGGTCGGCGTGCCCGAGGACGTCGGCGGCGTGCTCCCGGACGAGCGCGAGAAGGTGGTCCCTCATCTCCTCGACGGACAGCTCCGACAGGGGGCGGGGCTGGACAGGCTCTGGCGTCCCGCCCGGCGCACCGAGGGACTCGGGCGTGGGGACAGGGCCGGAACGGGCGGTCTCCAGCCAGTACCGCCGGTGCTGGAAGGGGTACGTGGGGAGTTCGACGGTCCGGGCGTCCGGACCGTGGACCGCCTGCCAGTCGATGGTGGTGTCCGTGGACACGAAGAGTTCCCCGACGGACTGCAGGACGGCCACGTCCTCCGGCCGGTCCTTGCGCGACGACGGCACGCAGACGACATCGTCACCCAGGGCCGTCCGGGCCAGCGCCGTCAACGTCGCATCCGGACCCACCTCGACAAAACGCAACACACCCAGATCGTCATGGAGGGTGCGCACGGCGTCGTGGAAACGGACCGCCCCACGCGCATGCGCCACCCAGTAGTCCGGGGAGGACAGCTCCTCCGCCGACGCCTCCTCCCCGGTCAGCGTCGACACCAGCGGGATCACAGGCGTGTGGAAAGTGAGCCCGTCGGCGACCGCGCGGAACTCCTCGAGCATCGGCTCCATCAACGGCGAATGGAACGCATGACTCACCACCAACTCACGACTGCGCACCCCCAGTTCCGTGAGCTTCGACGCGACGCCCGCGACCGCGTCAGCCTCACCCGAGACCACCACGGACACCGGACCGTTGACCGCAGCCAACGACACCCGATCCTCCAGGCCCACCAACAGCGGACCGACCACGTCCTCACCCGCCTGGACCGCCAGCATCGCCCCGCCTCGCGGCAGCGCCTGCATCAACCGGCCCCGAGCCGCCACCAGACGCGCCGCACCACCAAGATCCAGCAGCCCCGCCACATGCGCCGCCGCCAACTCACCGATCGAATGCCCCGCCACGACATCCGGCCGCACACACCACGACTCCCACAACCGGAACAACGCCACCTCGAACGCGAACAACCCCGGCTGCGTCACACCCGTCTCATGCACCAACTCGCCGTCCACAGCATCCGCAAGCGGAACATCCAACAGACCGTCGAACGCCGCCACCACCTCATCGAACGCCGCCGCGAACACCGGGAACGACGCATACAACCCACGCCCCATCCCCACCCGCTGCGACCCCTGCCCCGTGAACAGAAACGCCAACCGACCACCAACAGCAGAACGAGCCGTGCCGGAGCCCAGTACGAGGGCTTCGCTCCTGCCGCCGCCCGCGAGCGCCGCCAGTGCGTCAAGGCCGGCCTCGCGGGAGGGCGCCGCGACGACCGCCCTGTGCCTGAGCCGGCTGCGGGTCGTGGCCAAGGAAAGGCCCGCGTCCGCCGGACGCACGTCCGGGTCGTCGATGAGGAACCGCCGCAGCCGGTCGCCCTGTTCACGGAGGGCTTCCAGGCTCCTGGCCGAGAGGGACCAGAGCACGGGGCCACCGTTCCCCGCCCGCCGGCCGTCGGGTTCCGCCGGCGGTTCTTGCGGGAGGGCCGGCTCCGGGGCCTGCTCGAGGATCACGTGCGCGTTCGTGCCGCTGATCCCGAACGACGACACAGCGGCCCGGCGCGGACGGTCCAGCTCCGGCCAGTCCCGCCGCTCCGTCAGCAGCTCCACCGCACCCGCGGACCAGTCCACATGCGGCGACGCCTCATCGACGTGCAGCGTCTTCGGCAGTACACCGTGCCGGAGCGCCGCCACCATCTTGATCACACCACCCACACCCGCGGCCGCCTGGGCATGACCGATGTTCGACTTCAACGAGCCCAGCCACAGAGGCCTCTCCACCGGCCGGTCCGCACCGTACGTGGCCAGCAACGCCTGCGCCTCGATCGGATCACCCAACCGCGTACCCGTCCCATGCGCCTCGACCACGTCAACATCCGCCGAAGCGAGCCGCGCGTTCGCCAACGCCTGCCGGATCACCCGCTCCTGCGACGGACCGTTCGGCGCCGTCAGACCGTTGCTCGCACCGTCCTGATTGACCGCACTCCCCCGCAACACCGCCAGCACCCGGTGACCACTGCGCTCCGCGTCCGACAGCCGCTCGAGCAGCAGCAGGCCCACGCCCTCGGCCCAGCCGGTGCCGTCGGCGTCCGCCGAGAACGCCTTGCACCGGCCGTCGACCGACAGGCCGCGCTGCCGGCTGAACTCGAGCAGCAGCATGGGTGAGGCGAGGACGGCCACGCCACCGGCGAGCGCGAGGGAGCACTCGTCGTTGCGGAGCGCCTGGGCGGCCAGGTGCAGCGCGACGAGCGACGACGAGCACGCCGTGTCCACCGTCACCGCCGGACCCTCGAAGCCGAAGGTGTACGAGAGGCGCCCGGAGGCGATGCTCATGGCGTTGCCGGTCATGAAGTGACCTTCGTAGCCGGGTGGTGCCTGCTGCGCGCCCGGCGCGTAGTCCTGCGCGACGGCTCCGGCGAAGACGCCGGTGCGGCTGCCACGCAGGGTGGCCGGGTCGATGCCGGCCCGCTCGAACGTCTCCCACGCCGTCTCCAGCAGGAGCCGCTGCTGCGGGTCGGTCGTCAGCGCCTCACGCGGGGACATCCCGAAGAACTCGGCGTCGAACTCGCCCGCCGTGTGCAGGAATCCGCCGTGCCGGGTGTAGGTCGTGCCCTCCCGGTCGGGATCGGCGTCGTACAGGCCGTCGAGGTTCCAGCCGCGGTTCTTCGGGAGTTCACCGACGGCGTCGGTGCCGGACGCGACCAGCTCCCACAGGTCCTCCGGGGACTCCACCCCGCCCGGGTAGCGGCACGCCATGCCGACGATCGCGATCGGCTCGTGGGCGCGGGCCTCCAGTTCCTCGATGCGGGCACGGGCCTTCTGCAGGTCGGCGGTGACCCATTTGAGGTAGTCGAGCAGCTTCTCCTCCTTGGAGGCGCCGGCGGAGGCCGGGGCGCTCGTGGGAGGGGACCCGTTGGTGTTCGTCATGCGTACCGACCTCCATGGACGGTTCGGTGGTGCGGGGCGCGGATCAGTGGTTCGAGGTCCGGCCGAGTTCCTTGTCGATGAAGTCGAAGATCTCGTCGCTGGTCGCCGAGGCGATCTTGCTCGTGTCGTCCTGCTGCGCGGCGGAGCCGGGCCGGTGCTGGTTCCAGGTCGTCAGCAGCCCCTGGATGCGCGTGGCGACGGCCCCGCGCAGGTCGTCGTCCGTGCCGGTCCCGCCGCCGACGGAGAGCAGGGCGGCTTCCAGGCGGTCGAGTTCGGCGAGCAGCGCGGCGTGTCCGGCGGTGCCGTCGGCCTCCGGCTCGTCGGGGGCCAGCCGGGAGCGCAGATGTTCAGCGAGCGCGGCCGGGCTCGGGTGGTCGAAGACCAGGGTTGCGGGCAGGCGCAGCCCGGTCGCCGCGTTGACCCGGTTGCGCAGTTCCACGGCCGTCAGCGAGTCGAAGCCGCTCTCCCGGAAGGAGCGTTCGAGGTCCAGCGCGTCCGGCGAGGAGTGCCCGAGCACCGCGGCGACCTGGTCCCGTACGAGGCCGAGCAGCAGCCGCTGCCGCTCGTCGGCGGGGAGGCCGGACAGCCGCTCGCTCAGCGACGCCTGGTCCGCTCGGGCTCCTCCGGCGGCGGCGCGGCGTACGGGTTTGCGCACGAGCCCTTGGAAGAGCGTGGGCAGGTTCTGCGTGTCCGCGAGGGCGCGGAGCGCGGTGAGGTCGAGGGGTGCCGGGACCAGCGCGGGCCGTTCGGCGGCACGTGCGGCGTCGTACAGGGCAAGGCCCTTCTCAGGTTCGATCGGGACGAGACCGCTGCGCCGGATGCGGGCGAGGTCGGCGTCGTCGAGCTTCCCCGTCATGCCGCTGGTCTGCTGCCACAGTCCCCAGGCGAGCGATGTGGCGGGCAGGCCGTGGGCGCGCCGGTGGGCGGCCAGCGCGTCCAGGGAGGCGTTGGCTGCCGCGTAGTTGGCCTGTCCGGCACCGCCGAGCGTGGCGGACACGGAGGAGAACAGGATGAACTCGGCGAGGTCGTCGCCGCGTTCGCGGGTGAGCCGGTGGAGGTTCCACGCCGCGTCGGCCTTGGGACGCAGGACCGTCTCGAGGCGTTCCGGCGTCAGCGACTCGACCGTGCCGTCGTCGAGGACGCCCGCGGTGTGCACCACCGACGTCAACGGGTGGTCCGCGGGGATCGTTTCGAGCAGGCCGCGGGTCTCGTCGGGGTCGGCGATGTCGCAGGCGGTGATGGACACCGTCGCGCCCAGCGTTTCCAGTTCGCGACGCAGTTCCGCGGCGCCCGGCGCGTCAAGGCCGCGCCGGCTGGTGAGGAGGAGACGGCGGGCGCCGTGCTCGGTCACCAGGTGGCGGGCGACGAGGGCGCCGAGGGAACCCGTGCCGCCGGTCACCAGGACGGTGCCCTCGGGGTCGGGAGCCGTCGGCACGGTCAGCGCGATCTTGCCGACCTGGCGTGCCTGGCTGAAGTACCGGAACGCCTCGGGGGCCTGCCGCACGTCCCACACGGTGACGGGCGGCGGTGTGACGATCCCTTGCGCGAACAGGTCCATCAGGTCGGCGAGCATCCTCTGGATGCGGTCCGCGCCGGCGTCCGCGTGCAGGTCGAACGCCGTGTAGCGCACGCCCGGATGGTCGTCCGCCACGGCCCGCGGGTCGCGGATGTCGGTCTTGCCCATCTCCAGGAAGCGGCCACCGCGCGGCAGCAGCCGCAGTGAGGCGTCCACGAACTCGTGGGCCAGCGAGTCGAGTACCACGTCCATGCCCGCGCCGGCCGTGGCGTCCGTGAAGGCCCGCTCGAAGTCCAGAGTGCGGGAGGAGGCGATGTGCGCGTCGTCCAGGCCGAGGCCGCGCAGGGTGTCCCACTTGCCGGGGCTCGCCGTGCCGAAGACGTCCAGGCCCCAGTGGCGGGCCAGTTGCACGGCCGCCATGCCGACGCCGCCGGCCGCCGAGTGCACCAGCAGCCGCTGGCCCGGCCGGACCTCGGCCAGGTCGCGCAGCCCGTAGTAGGCGGTGAGGAACACGACGGGGACGACCGCTGCCTGCGCGTAGGACCAGCCTGCCGGGACCGGTGCCACCAGGCGGTGGTCGGTGACGGCCACCGGACCCGCGCCGCCGGGGAAGAGGCCCAGGACACGGTCGCCGGGGGCCAGGCCCGTGACACCGGGCCCGACCTCGGTGACGACGCCCGCGGCCTCGCTGCCGAGGAGGGCGTCGCCGGGGTAGACGCCCAGCGCGATGAGCACGTCGCGGAAGTTGAGACCGGCGGCACGGACCGCGATGCGGATCTGCCCGGCCTCCAGCGGTCCGGCCGCCTCGGGGCACGGCACCAGGGCGAGATGGTCGAGGGTGCCCTTGGCGGTGACGTCAAGACGCCAGGCGCCGGTGTCCGACGGCGGTACGAGCACCTGGTCGGAGGCACCCGCACCGGCGCGTACGAACCTCGGCGCGTACAGCGCGCCCTCGCGCACGGCGAGTTCGGTGTCGGCCACCCCGGCGGTGATCGCCGCGAGCGCGGCAGGCAGCGCACGCACCGACTCGTCACGTCCGTCGGTGTCCACCACTGCGATCCTGTCGGGGTGTTCGGACGCGGCCGAGCGCAGCAGACCGTGCAGCGCCGCCCCCGCGATCCCGCCGATCCGCTCGCCCGGGCGTGCTACGACGGCGCCCTCGGTCACCACGACCAGGCGGGCCGTGGGGAGCGCGTCGGCCGCCAGCCACTGCTGGACGAGGCCCAGGCCGGTCGCGGTGAGCGCACGGACCGCGTCGGGTGTGTCGGCCGCCTCGTGGACGGCTTCGGCGTCGTTGCCGCCCAGGAAGACGAGCACGGTGTCGGGCATACGTACCGCCCCGGCCCCGTCGGCCGCGCTCGTCCGGCCCGTCGTACGTCCCGTGACGGCGGCCAGGAGGGCGGTCAGGTCTGCGTGTACGGGCGTCCCTCCGGCCGCGAGGTCGTACGGGTCGGTCCCCACGATCACCGGCGTGGGCTCGTCGCCCCGCGCGCCGGTGCCGGTCCGCGGGCCGCCGGTCACCGCCACGGGCGTCCAGTCGACCGCGAACAGCCCGTCGACGGCCGGGGTGCGCGCGGCGGTCAGCTGCTCCACCGCGACGGGCCGCAGGGTCAACGAGCCGATGCTGGCCACCGGTTCACCGAACGCGTCGGCGAGCCGCACGGTCACCTCGTCGGGGCCCTTGGACGCGAGATGGACCCGCAGCGTCGATGCCCCGGTCGCGTACAGCTCCACGTCGCTCCAGCTGAACGGCAGCCGCGCGCCCCCGTCGAGAAACTCCCCGAAGCCCATGGAGTGCAGTGCCGCGTCCAGCAGTGCCGGGTGCAGGCCGAACCGTTCGGGTGCCGCCGAGTCCCCGACGCGCTTCGCGCCCTCCTCCGGCATCCGTACCTCGGCGAACACGTCGTCGCCGCGCCGCCAGGCGGCGGTCAGCCCCTGGAAGGCGGGGCCGTACTGGTAGCCCTCGTCGGCGAGACGGCCGTAGAGGCCGGCCAGTTCGTCCGGGTCCGCGGGTTCCGCGCCCTCCGGCGGCCACACCTCCCATGCCGGAACCGTCTCGGCGGCATCCGCGGAGCCCGGTACGACGGTCCCCGTGGCGTGGCGGATCCAGGACCGCTCCTCGAGGAGGCCGTCCGCCGCCGCTCCGCCTTCGGTCCGGGTATGGACGGTCACGGCCCGGCCCCCGGACGCGTCGGCGGCGTCGACCGCGATCCTCAGCTGGACGGCGTCGTCGGCCGGGATGTGCAGGGGCGCTTCGAGGGTCAGCTCCTCGACACGGTCGCAGCGTGCCTGCCGCGCGGCGTGCAGCACGAGTTCCACGAACGCCGCGCCGGGCAGGATGACCGTGCCTGCGACAGCGTGGTCTGCGAGCCAGGGGTGGCTGTGCAAGGACAGTCGTCCGGTGAACACGAGGCCGCCGCTCTCGGGCAGTTCGACAGCCGCGCCGAGAAGCGGATGCCCGGCGTCACCGAGTCCCGCGGAGGCCACGTCGGTCACCTGGCCGGTGTTGTCGAGCCAGTGACGGGTGCGTTGGAAGGGGTAGGTGGGGAGGTCGACGATCCGGGCGTCCGGACCGTGGACCGCCTGCCAGTCGATGGTGGTGTCCGTGGAGACGAAGAGTTCCCCGACGGACTGGAGGACGGCCACGTCCTCCGGTC
>NZ_BBZI01000017.1:31237-47792 GCF_008974245.1 Streptomyces abyssomicinicus
ACCTCGACGAAACGCGACACACCCAGGTCGTGGAGGGTGCGCACGGCGTCGTGGAAACGGACCGCCCCACGCGCATGCGCCACCCAGTAGTCCGGGGAGGACAGCTCCTGCACGGAGGCCTCCTCGCCGGTCAGGGTCGACACCAGCGGGATCACAGGCGTGTGGAAGGTGAGCCCCTCGGCGACCGCGCGGAACTCCTCGAGCATCGGCTCCATCAACGGCGAATGGAACGCATGACTTACCACCAACTCATGGCTGCGCACCCCCAGTTCCGTGAGCTTCGACGCGACGGCCGCGACCGCGTCAGCCTCACCCGAGACCACCACGGACACCGGACCGTTGACCGCGGCCAACGACACCCGATCCTCCAGGCCCACCAACAGCGGACCCACCACGTCCTCACCCGCCTGGACCGCCAGCATCGACCCGCCTCGCGGCAGCGCCTGCATCAACCGGCCCCGAGCCGCCACCAGACGCGCAGCACCACCAAGATCCAGCAGCCCCGCCACATGCGCCGCCGCCAGCTCACCGATCGAATGCCCCGCCACGACATCCGGCCGCACACCCCACGACTCCCACAACCGGAACAACGCCACCTCGAACGCGAACAACCCCGGCTGCGTCACACCCGTCTCATGCACCAATCCACTGCCAACAGCCTCGACCAGCGGCTCCTCCAACAAGCCGTCGAACGCCGCCACCACCTCATCGAACGCCGCCGCGAACACCGGGAACGACGCATACAACCCACGCCCCATCCCCACCCGCTGCGACCCCTGACCCGTGAACAGGAACCCCAACCGCCCACCAACAGCAGAACGAGCCGTGCCGGCACCACCCGCGGCAAGCGCCTCCAGCCCCGCCACCAGCTCCGCCCGGTCCGCCCCGGCCACCACAGCCCGCCGACCGAACCGCGCCCGCGACGCCACCAACGACCACGCCACATCCCGCACCCGCACGTCCGAGGACAGCAGCCGGTCCCTCACCGACCGCGCCTGCTCCGCCAGCGCGGCCTCACTCCGCGCCGACAGCACCAGGGCCGTAGGACCATCCGGCTCGTCCCGCTCCACGGTCTCGGGGACCAGCGCATGCTCAGGAGCCTGCTCGAGGATCACGTGCGCGTTCGTGCCGCTCATGCCGAACGAGGACACCGCGGCGCGGCGCGGGCGGTCCAGCTCCGGCCAGTCCCGCCGCTCCGTCAGCAACTCCACCGCACCCGCGGACCAGTCCACATGCGGCGACGGCTCGTCTACATGCAGCGTCTTCGGCAGCACACCGTGCCGAAGCGCCGCCACCATCTTGATCACACCGCCCACACCCGCGGCCGCCTGCGTGTGACCGATGTTGGACTTGATGGAGCCGAGGCGCAGCGGACGGTCTCCGGGCCGGTCCTGGCCGTAGGTCGCAAGCAGCGCCTGTGCCTCGATCGGGTCACCCAGCCGCGTACCCGTCCCGTGCGCCTCGACCACGTCGACGTCGGAAGGCTCGAGCCGCGCGTTCGCGAGAGCCTGCCGGATGACGCGCTCCTGCGACGGGCCGTTCGGCGCCGTCAGCCCGTTGCTCGCACCGTCCTGATTGACCGCGCTCCCCCGCAGCACCGCCAGCACCCGGTGGCCGTTGCGCTCGGCGTCCGACAGCCGCTCGAGCAGCAGCAGGCCCACGCCCTCGGCCCAGCCGGTGCCGTCGGCGTCCGCCGAGAACGCCTTGCACCGGCCGTCGGCGGAGAGACCCCGCTGCCGGCTGAACTCGACGAAGCCGGCGGGTGTCGCGAGGACGGCCACGCCACCCGTGAGGGCGAGGGAGCACTCGTCGTTGCGGAGCGCCTGGGCCGCCAGGTGCAGGGCGACCAGCGACGACGAGCACGCCGTGTCCACCGTCACCGCCGGACCCTCGAAGCCGAAGGTGTACGAGATGCGGCCGGAGACGACGCTGGCCGAGGTGCCGGTGAGGAGGTAGCCCTCGGTGGCCTGGGGCGACGCCTCCAGCAGGGCGGCGTAGTCCTGGGAGCTGCTGCCGGCGAAGACTCCGGTGCGCGAGCCCCTCAGCGCCTCCGGGTCGATGCCGGCCCGCTCGAAGGTCTCCCACGCCGTCTCCAGGAGGAGCCGCTGCTGCGGGTCCATGGCGGCGGCCTCGCGCGGTGAGATGCCGA
Source organism: Streptomyces abyssomicinicus (assembly GCF_008974245.1). GTDB lineage: Bacteria > Actinomycetota > Actinomycetes > Streptomycetales > Streptomycetaceae > Streptomyces > Streptomyces abyssomicinicus. Next base: position 33,387 of record NZ_BBZI01000017.1, read on the forward strand.
AGAAGTCGGCGTCGAAGTGGGCGGCGTCGTAGAGGAAGCCGCCGTGGCGGGAGTAGGTCTTGCCCGGGGCGTCGGGGTCGGGGTCGTACAGCCGGGACACGTCCCAGCCCCGGTCCTCGGGGAACTCACCGATGGCGTCCGTCCCGGAGACGACCAGGTCCCACAGCGCCTCGGGGGAGGTGGCTCCGCCGGGGTAGCGGCACGCCATCCCGACGATGGCGATGGGCTCGTCCGCGACCGTGGGACGGGCCGGGACCGCGCCGCCCGTCGCACCGGCCGCGCCGGGCACGCCGTCGGTCACCCGCTCCCCCAGGTGGGTCGCGAGCGCGGTCGGGGTGGGGTGGTCGAAGACGAGGCTGGCGGGGAGGCTCAGACCGGTCGCGGTGGCGAGGTGGTTGCGCAGTTCGACGGCGGTCAGCGAGTCGAACCCGAGGTCCTTGAAGGGACGGTCGGCCGCGACGGCCTCCGGCGAGGCATGACCGAGGACCGACGCCGCGGCGGTCCGCACCACGTCGAGCAGGATCCGCGGCCGCTCGCTCTCCGGCACGCCGGCGAGCCGCGCGGCCAGGGAGGACGCGGCGTCGCCGGACGTGGCGGCGCGGGCCGCGCGGGGGACCAGTCCGGCGAGGACGGCGGGGAGCGTTCCGCTCCCGGCCTGGCCGCGCAGGGCGGTCAGCGAGAGCCGCGCGGTGACGCTCGCGGGCCGCCCGGCGTCCAGCGCCGCGTCGAGGAGGGTCGTCGCCTGTTCCGCGGTGACCGGGACGACTCCGTCCCGTACGGCGAACCCGTCGTCCCGTGCGGGGGCTCCCAGGTCACCGGGAGCTCCGGGCGCAGGGGCCTCCCGGATGTCGTCGGCCCACAGGCCCCAGGCCACGGAGACGGCGGGCAGGCATGCGGAGGCGCGCAGCGCGGCCAGCGCGTCGAGGTATCCGGCGGCGGCCGCGTGCAGGCCGCGGCCGGCCGCGCCGAGTGTGCCGGCGAGGGACGAGAAGAGGACGAACGCACGGGGCCGTACCGCGCGGGTGAGCTGGTGGAGGTTCCACACCGCGCGTGTCTCGTGCGCGAGTTGCCGCAGCGCGTCGGCCGGGTCGAGGGTGGTGATCACGCCGTCGTCGGTCACCGGGCCGAGGTGCAGGACCGCGGTGAGCCGCTGCTCGTCCGCCAGTTCGTGGATGAGGCCCGCCAGCGACTCGGTCGCGTACGGGTCGTGGCCGGTCACGGCGAAGTCCAGGCCGTGGAGGGCGCAGTGGGCCTCCCAGAGGGCCAGGGGCGGGGCGTCGGCGGTGGGCGGGGCGGCAAGGAGCACGGCGGTGGCGCCGTAGCGGGCCGCGAGGTGGACGGCGACGGGTATGGCGTGCGGGTCCGCGGAGCCGGTCACGAGCAGCGTGGCGCCGGCGGGGACGGAGCCGTCCCCGGTCGTGGAGTCGGCCGGGGCCGCGTCGGCCGTGGTGACCGCCGGGCCGGTCGCGGCGGTGGGCGGTGCCGCGGCGGGGCGCGGCCTGCGGACGAGGCGTGGCACCAGGATGTCGGTACCCCGAACGGCGAACTGCGGCTCGCCGGTGGCCAGGGCGGCTGCCAGGGTGCCCCCTGTCGCCGTCGTCGTCGCGTCGATGTCCGCGAGGACCACGCGGTCCGGATGCTCGAGCTGCGCGGAGCGGACGAGGCCCACGACCGCCGCCGCGCCGGGCGAGGCGGGCGGCTCTCCGTGCGGGGCGACCGCGCCGCGGGTGACGAGGACGAGCCGGGTCCCGGCGAGCCGCTCGTCCGCCAGCCATTCCTGGAGCAGCTCGAGGACGTGGTGGACGGCCTCGGCGACCTCTTCGGGTTCGGAGCCGGCGCCCTCCGCGGGGTGGTCGAGGGGGGCGAGGACGGTGGCGGGGGGCGTGGCCCCCTCGTCGAGGGCGGCGCGCAGGCCGCCCAGGTCCGCGAACCGTCCGGTCACGGCGCCGGCACCGGCGCTTGCTTCGGCACCCGTGTCGTGGTCGGCTCCCTCGGCCGGCTCCGGGGGCGGTCCGAGCAGCGGGAGGGCGTCCGTGCCGCCGATCATGGCGGTGGCGGAAGCCGTCTGCCCGGACGGCACGTCGGCCGTGTCGCCGGGCAGCGTCGCCCATTCCAGCCCGAAGAAGGCGTCCCGCAGGACGTCACCGCGGGCGGTGAGACCGGAGAGGGAGAGAGGCGTCAGGGTCACCGACTCGGCTCCGCCCAGGACCCTGCCCTCGTCGTCCGTCAGCCGCAGGGCCACCACGTCGTCGGCTCCGCGCACGGGGCTGATCTCGACGCGCAGGGTGCGGGTGCCGGCGGCGGTCACCGTCAGCCCGGTCCAGGTGGTCACCTGCGGCAGCCGGCCCGTACCGGACGTGCCGGACGTGGCCGCGCGGGCGGCGATCAGCGGGTGCAGGACCGCGTCGAGGAGAGCGGGGTGCAGGACGTACGTCCCGCCGCGCGACTCGGCCTCCTTGGGGAGCACGGCCTCGGCGAGGAGCCGGTCGCCGTCCTCCCAGGCGGCGTTCAGGCCCTGGAACGTGGCGCCGTGGCCCAGCCCGTCGGAGGCGAGGCGCGTGCGCAGCGCGTCGATGTCGAGGGGGGTCGCACCGGCCGGCGGCCAGGACGTGGCGTGTGCGCGGGGAGGTTCGGCGCGGGCGGGCGCGAGCGTGCCGGAGGCGTGCCGCGTCCAGGGCGTCTCGGCGTCGTCGTCCGGCTCCGGATGGTCGGCGCGGGCGTGCACGGCGACGGGGCGTCGTCCGAAGGCGTCGGGGCCGCCGACCGTGAGCTGGAGCTGTACGGCTCCGTCCGCCGGTATCACCAGCGGTTCGTGGAGGGTGAGTTCCCGCACGGTCCCGCAGCCCGCCCGGTCCGCGGCGCGCAGGACCATCTCGGCGAAGACCGCGGAGGGCAGGACGGGGACGTCGGCGACGGTGTGGTCGGCGAGCCAGGGGTGGGTGCGCAGCGACAGGCGACCGGTGAGCAGCAGGCCCTCCCCGTCGGCGAGTTCGACCGCGGCACCGAGCAGCGGGTGGTCGGCGGCGGCGAGCCCGAGGGCGTGCGTGTCGCCGGCCGGCGCGGGGGCCTCGAGCCAGTAGCGGTCGCGGCGGAAGGGGTACGTCGGCAGCGCGAAGGGCACCGCCCCGGTGTCCTCGCCCTGATCCTGGTGCCGGATGCCGCCGGTGGGCTTGTCGCTGCCGGCCGTTCGGGTCCAGTCGAGCGGGGCACCGTGGGTCCAGGCGTGCGTGGCCGAGGTGTGGAAGCGGCGGAGGCCGCCTTCGTCGCGGCGCAGGGAGCCCACGGCCACACCGCCGGAGGTGGCTTCGTCGAGGGTTTCCTGGATGGCCGTGGTCAGCACCGGATGCGGGCTTGACTCCACGAACGTCCGGTAACCGTCCGCCGCCAGCACCCGGACCGTCTCCTCCAGACGCACCGTGCCCCGCAGATTCCGATACCAGTACGACGCATCCAGAACCGCCGTGTCGATCGGCGCCGCCTCCACCGTCGAATAGAACGCCACCTTCGACGAACGCGGCTCCAAACCCTCCAACAGCCCCAGCAACTCCTCCCGGATCCCCTCCACCTGCGCGGAATGCGACGCGTAATCCACCGCGATCAACCGCGCACGAACCCCCTCACCCCGAAACCCCTCCACCAACTCCGCCAACGCATCGGCATCACCCGACACCACCGTCGACGACGGACCATTGACCGCCGCCACCGACAAACGCCCCCCGAACACCCCCAACCGCGACTCCACCACCGCAGCCGGCAACGACACCGACCCCATCCCCCCCAACCCCGACAACCGCACGATCGCCGCACTACGCAACGCCACCACCCGCGCCGCATCCCGCACACTCAACGCACCCGCCACACACGCCGCCGCGATCTCACCCTGCGAATGCCCCACCACAGCCGACGGCACCACACCCAACGACCGCCACACCGCAGCCAACGACACCATCACCGCGAACAACACCGGCTGCACCACATCCACCCGATCCAGCCCCGGAGCACCCCCCACACCCCGCAACACATCCGACAACGACCACTCCACGAACTCCGACAACGCCGCCTCACACTCCGCGACGCTCTCCCGGAACACCTCACTGGAACCCAACAACTCCACCGCCATCCCCACCCACTGCGACCCCTGCCCCGGAAACACGAAGACGACGTCGGAGGAGCCGCCCACGGTGCCCCGGACGAGTCCGGGTGCCGTCCCGCCGGCGGCGAGGGCGCGCAGCGCCGCACGGAACTCGTCCGGGTTCTCCGCGGTGATCGCGGCGCGGTGCGCGAAGGCGGTGCGGGTCGTGGCGAGGGCCTGGGCGACCTCGGCGGGACGCAGCTGCGGCTGCGCCTCGACACGGCTCAGCAGCCGCTTGGCCTGGGCGCGCAGGGCCTCCCCGCTCCGGGCGGAGAGGGGCCAGGAGGAGCAGCCCGCCGAGCTGTCGGCGGGGTCGGCAGCGGGCTCGGAGGGCCTGTCGTCGTCCGGCCGCGCCTCGTTCACCGGCTCGGCGGCCGGGGCCTGTTCCAGGATGACGTGGGCGTTCGTGCCGCTGATGCCGAACGACGACACGGCGGCGCGGCGCGGACGGTCCGCCTCGGGCCACCGCACGGTCTCCGTGAGGAGTTCCACCGATCCCGAGGACCAGTCGACGTGCGGGGACGGCTCGCTCACGTGGAGGGTCCTGGGCAGCAGCCCGTGCCGTATCGCCGCGACCATCTTGATGACGCCGGCGACACCTGCCGCGGCCTGCGTGTGCCCGATGTTCGACTTCAGCGAGCCGAGCCACAGGGGCCTGTCCCCGGGCCGGTCCTGGCCGTAGGTCGCGAGCAGCGCCTGTGCCTCGATCGGGTCACCCAGCCGCGTACCCGTCCCGTGCGCCTCGACGGCGTCCACGTCGGAGGGGCCGAGGCGGGCTCCGGCCAGGGCCTGGCGGATCACCCGTTCCTGGGACGGACCGTTCGGCGCCGTGAGCTGGCTGCTCGTCCCGTCCTGGTTGACGGCGCTGCCCCGCAGTACCGCGAGCACCTGGTGGCCGTTGCGCTCCGCGTCGGACAGCCGCTCCAGCAGGAGCAGGCCCACGCCCTCACCCCAGCCCGTGCCGTCGGCGTCCGCCGAGAACGCCTTGCACCGGCCGTCGGCCGAAAGCCCTCGCTGGCGGCTGAACTCGATGAAGGTGTTGGGCGTCGCCATCACCGTCACACCGCCGGCGAGAGCGAGCGAGCACTCGTCGTTGCGCAGGGCCTGCGCGGCCAGGTGCACGGCGACGAGCGACGACGAGCACGCCGTGTCGACACTGACGGCCGGCCCCTCGAAGCCGAACGTGTACGAGATGCGGCCGGAGGCGATGCTGCCCGCGCTGCCGCTGCCGACGTAGCCCTCGAACTCCTCCGGCATGGGCTGCATGCGGGAGGCGTAGTCGTTGTACATGACGCCAGTGAAGACACCGGTGCGGGAGCCCCTCAGCCCTTCCGGGTCGATCCCGGCACGCTCGAAGGCCTCCCACGCCGTCTCCAGCAGCAGCCGCTGCTGCGGGTCCGTCGCGAGCGCTTCACGCGGCGACAGGCCGAAGAACTCCGCGTCGAACTCCGCCGCCTCGTGCAGGAACCCGCCATGCCGGGCGTACGACGTTCCCGCGTGGGAGGGATCGGGGTCGTAGAGCGCGTCCAGGTCCCAGCCGCGGTCCTCGGGGAACCCCGAGATCGCGTCCCGTCCGGCCGCCACCAGCTCCCACAGGTCCTCCGGGGACTCCACCCCGCCCGGGTAGCGGCACGCCATCCCCACGATCGCGATCGGCTCCGTCCTGCCCGACTCGACCTCCTGAAGACGGCGGCGGACCTTGGTCAGGTCGGCCGTGACCCGCTTGAGATAGTCACGGAGCTTGTCCTCATTGGCCATGTCTCGTCGCCAACCTCTCGAAGAACGCAGGGATGTTCAGAAGGTTCGTGGGGCCTGGGCCCGGGGCCTGGGCCCGTCAGGCCAGCTCGCTGTCGATGAAGTCGAAGATCTCGTCGTCGGAGGCGGCGTCGAGCCGGTCCGCGAGGCCGTCGTCCGCGGTGCTCGTGCCGCCGGTACCGGTGAGCTGTTCCAGGAACAGCTCCAGCCGCTGCCGCAGTCGCGCGCGCAGTTCGTCGTCGGCGGCGATGCGCGGCAGCTCGGCCTCCAGTTCGTCGAGCGTGCCCAGGGCGGGCGGCGACGCGGACCCGGCCAGGCCCTCGGCCAGCCCGGCGTGGAGGTGCGCGGCGAGGGCCGTCGGCGTGGGGTGATCGAAGACCAGGGTCGTGGAGAGCCGCAGCCCGGTGGCGGCACCGAGGCGGTTGCGGAGTTCGACGGCGGTGAGCGAGTCGAAGCCCATGTCGAGGAACCCGCGGCCGGTCTCCACCGCGCCCGGCGCGTCGTGTCCGAGGATGGCCGCCGCCTCGGCCCGTACGGTGTCGAGCAGGATCCGCTGCCGTTCGTCGTCACCGTCGGCGGCCCGCAGTCGCCTGCGGAGCGCCTCCGACGCGTCGGCGGGAGCGGCGGCGGCCGCCCTGCGCACGGGAGCCCCGACCAGGCCCCGGTAGAGCGCGGGCAGTTCCCCGGCCGCTGCCTTCGCGCGGAGAGCGGCGAAGTCCAGGCGTACGGGGACGGACAGCGCCACGTCGGAGGCGAGCGCCGCGTCGAAGAGGCTCAGCCCTTCCTCCGTGGACAGCGCCGCCACTCCGCTGCGGTGCAGCCGGACCCGGTCGGCCTCGCCGAGCGTGTCGGTGATCCGGCTCTCGCCCGCCCACAGGCCCCAGGCGAGCGAGGTCGCCGGGAGGCCGAGAGTGCGGCGGTGGTGCGCGAGCGCGTCCAGGAAGGCGTTGCCGGCCGCGTAGTTGGCCTGCCCGGGGTTGCCCACGGTGCCCGCGAACGACGAGTACAGGACGAACGCCGCGAGTTTCCGCTCCCTGGTCAGCTCGTGCAGGTTCCAGGCGGCGTCGGCCTTCGGCCGCAGCACGGCGGACAGGCGCCCGGTGGTCTGGGACTCGACCACTCCGTCGTCGGTCACGCCCGCCGTGTGCACCACGGCCGTCAGCGGGTGCGCCTCCGGGATCTGGTCCAGCAGCGTCGTCAGCGCGTCACGGTCGGCGGCGTCGCAGGCCGCGACGGTCACCCGGGCACCGAGGGCGGTCAGCTCCTCGACGAGCCGGTCCGCGCCGTCCGCGGCAAGACCCCTGCGGCTGCTGAGGAGCAGGTTGCCGACGCCGTGCCGGGTCACGAGATGCCGGGCGACCAGGGCGCCCAGCGCTCCGGTGCCTCCGGTGACCAGCACCGTTCCGGCGGGGTCGAGCACCGTGTCCCGCGGGTCGGGCGGAGAGTCCGTGCCGGCGGGCCGGGAGGCCGCGCCGGCGGCGCGTACGAGGCGCGGGGCGAGGAGCGCACCGTCGCGCAGGGCGAGCTGAGGCTCGCCCGTGGCGACGGCCGTGGCCAGGACGTCCCCGGTGACCACCGGCACCTCGTCGGTGGGCGCACTCGCGGCGGCGCGCGTGGTGGTGGCGCGCGTGGTGGTGGCGCGCGTGGTGGTGGCGCGCGTGGTGGTGGCGCGCACGCCTTCCGGAGCGTCCAGGTCCAGCAGGACGAAGCGGCCGGGGTGCTCCGACTGGGCGCTGCGCAGCAGCCCCCACACCGGCGAGCCGGCCAGGTCCGGGACGCCGTCGTCGGTCCGTGCGGCCACCGCGCCACGGGTCACGACCAGGAGCCGCGAGTCGTGGAGGACGTCCGCCGCCAGCCACTTCTGTACCAGCGCGAGAGCGTCGCGCGCGGCGCGGTGCGCCTCGGCGGCGACCTCGGTCGTCCCCGCACGGGGATCGGCGTCGTCCGTGCCCGTGGTCGCCAGGTGGACGGCCACGATGTCCGGCGCCGCGTCGTCGCCGACGGCCGCGAGCAGCGCGTCGAGGTCGGCGTGGGCCGCGGCAGTGGGCCAGTCGATCTTCAGCCGGTCGGTGCCGATGACGGCCGCGGAGGTCGCGGACGTGACCGTGCCGGAGGCCATGGCGTGGTCCACCGGCGTCCAGTCCACGGAGAACAGCGCGTCGTGGTGCCTGCCGTGGCCCGCGAGGGCCCGGGCCGCGTCGAAGGGACGCAGTACCAGGGATTCCACGGTGACCACGGGGTTCCCCTGCGGGTCGGCGAGCGCCAGCCGCGCGCTGTCCCGTCCCGTCGGTGAGATCAGCACCCGGAGACCGGTCGTCCCCACGGAGTGCAGTCGTACTCCCGACCAGGCGAAGGGCAGCCGCAGGCCACCACTTCCCTGCTCGTCCCCGGCATCGTCGTCCGCCGCCGCCAGCCCCAGCGGGTGCAGGGCCGCGTCCAGCAGCGTCGGGTGCACGCCGCAGCGCGCCGCCTCGGTGGCCGGGCCGTCGGTGGTGGACGCCCCTTCGGGCAGGGACACCTCGGCGTACAGATCCTCGCCCAGCCTCCAGAGCGACCGCAGCCCGAGGAACGCCGGGCCGTACCCGTACCCCTTCGCTCCGAGCCGCTCGTACAGCTCCTCGACGGGGACGCTCTCCGCCCCGGCCGGCGGCCACACGCCGCCCAGTCGCTCCGCCGCGTCGTCCGCCGGCGTGTCCGTGGGCTGCGGCAGCAGGGCACCGACCGCGTGCCGGGTCCATGGCTGCTCGACCGCGTCCGTACCGTCGGGCCGCGAGTGGACGGCGACCTGCCGGCGGCCGGAGTCGTCGGGGTCACCGACGGACACCTGGAGGCGGACGGGGGAGTTCTCGGGTATCACGAGCGGTGCCTCGAGCGTCAGGTCCTCGAGGACCGTGTGCCCGACGCGGTTGCCGGTGTGCAGGGCGAGTTCGACGAAGGCGGCGCCGGGCAGCACGACCGTGCCGGCGATCGCGTGGTCGACGAGCCAGGGGTGGCTGCGTGAGGACAGCCGCCCCGTGAAGACGTGCCCCTGGCCACCGGCGAGTTCGACGGCCGCGCCGAGCAGGGGATGGTCCGCGTCTGCCAGCCCGAGTCCGACGGTGTCACCGGGGGCGGCGGGGACGTCGAGCCAGTAGCGCTCGCGCTGGAAGGGGTAGGTGGGGAGGTCGACGATCCGGACGTCCGGGCCGTGGACCGTGCGCCAGTCCACACCCGCGTCGTCGCCGGTGAGACCGAGGGCCTGGAGGACGGCCACGTCCTCCGGTCGGTCCTTGCGCGACGACGGAACGCAGACGACATCGTCGCCCAGGGCCGTCCGGGCCAGCGCCGTCAACGTCGCGTCCGGACCCACCTCGATGAAACGCGACACACCCAGATCGTCATGGAGGGTGCGCACGGCGTCGTGGAAACGGACCGCCCCACGCGCATGCGCCACCCAGTAATCGGGCGACGACAACTCCTCCGCCGACGCCTCCTCCCCGGTCAGCGTCGACACCAACGGGATCACAGGCGTGTGGAAAGTGAGCCCCTCGGCGACCGCGCGGAACTCCTCGAGCATCGGCTCCATCAACGGCGAATGGAACGCATGACTCACCACCAACTCACGACTACGCACCCCCAGTTCCGTGAGCTTCGACGCGACGCCCGCGACCGCGTCAGCCTCACCCGAGACCACCACGGACACCGGACCGTTGACCGCGGCCAACGACACCCGATCCTCCAGGCCCACCAACAGCGGACCCACCACGTCCTCACCGGCCTGGACCGCCAGCATCGCCCCGCCTCGCGGCAGCGCCTGCATCAACCGGCCCCGAGCCGCCACCAGACGCGCAGCACCACCAAGATCCAGCAGCCCCGCCACATGCGCCGCCGCCAACTCACCGATCGAATGCCCCGCCACGACATCCGGCCGCACACCCCACGACTCCCACAACCGGAACAACGCCACCTCGAACGCGAACAACCCCGGCTGCGTCACACCCGTCTCATGCACCAACTCGCCATCCACAGCCTCGACAAGCGGCCCCTCCAACAGACCGTCGAACGCCGCCACCACCTCGTCGAACGCCGCCGCGAACACCGGGAACGACGCATACAACCCACGCCCCATCCCCACCCGCTGCGACCCCTGACCCGTGAACAGAAACGCCAACCGACCACCAGCGGCAGCACTGCCACGAGTCACACCCGCGGCGGAACCACCCGCCGCCAGCGCCGCGAGCCCTGCCGCCAGCTCCGCCCGGTCCGCCCCGGCCACCACAGCCCGATGACCGAACCGCGCCCGCGACGCCACCAGCGACCAGGCCAGGTCGTTCACCCGCACGTCCGAGGACAGCAGCCGGTCCCTCACCGACCGCGCCTGCTCCGCCAGCGCGGCCTCACTCCGCGCCGACAGCACCAAGGCAGTAGGACCACCCGGCTCGTCCCGCTCCACGGCCTCCTCGGTGACCGGCTCACGCTCAGGAGCCTGCTCGAGGATGACGTGGGCGTTCGTCCCGCTGATGCCGAACGACGACACGGCGGCACGGCGCGGACGGTCCGTCTCGGGCCACCGCACGGTCTCCGTGAGGAGTTCCACCGCGCCGGAGGACCAGTCGACGTGCGGGGACGGCTCGCTTACATGAAGGGTCTCGGGCAGCAGCCCGTTCCGCATCGCCGCGACCATCTTGATCACGCCGGCGACACCTGCCGCAGCTTGCGTGTGGCCGATGTTGGACTTGATGGAGCCGAGGCGCAGCGGACGGTCCTCGGGCCGGTCCTGGCCGTAGGCCGCGAGAAGGGCCTGTGCCTCGATCGGGTCACCCAGCCGCGTGCCGGTGCCGTGGGCCTCGACCACGTCCACGTCGGACGGCGCGAGACGCGCGCTCGCAAGGGCCTGGCGAATCACCCGCTCCTGCGACGGCCCGTTCGGCGCCGTCAGCCCGTTGCTCGCACCGTCCTGGTTGACGGCGCTGCCCCGCAGCACCGCGAGCACCTGGTGGCCGTTGCGCTCCGCGTCGGACAGCCGCTCCAGCAGCAGCAGGCCCACGCCCTCACCCCAGCCCGTGCCGTCGGCGTCCGCCGAGAACGCCTTGCACCGGCCGTCGGCGGAAAGACCCCGCTGCCGGCTGAACTCGACGAAGGTGTTGGGCGTCGCCATCACCGTCACACCGCCCGCGAGCGCGAGCGAGCACTCGTCGTTGCGAAGGGCTTGTGCGGCCAGGTGCAGGGCGACGAGGGACGACGAGCACGCCGTGTCCACCGTCACCGCCGGGCCTTCCAGGCCGAGGGTGTAGGACACCCGGCCGGAGGCGACGCTTCCCGCGCTGCCGTTGGTGAGGTAGCCCTCGAACTCCTCCGGCATGCGGTGCATACGGGAGGCGTAGTCGTTGTACATGACACCGGCGAAGACACCGGTCCGGCTGCCGCGCAACGTCCCCGGGTCGATACCCGCCCGCTCGAACGCCTGCCAGGCCGTCTCCAGCAGCAGCCGCTGCTGCGGGTCCGTCGCGAGCGCCTCACGCGGCGACAGGCCGAAGAACTCCGCGTCGAACTCCGCCGCCTCGTGCAGGAAGCCTCCATGCCGGGCGTACGACGTTCCCGCGTGGGAGGGATCGGGGTCGTACAGCCGCTCCAGGTCCCAGCCCCGGTCCTCGGGGAACCCGGAGATCGCGTCCCGTCCGGCCGCCACCAGCTCCCACAGGTCCTCCGGGGACTCCACCCCACCCGGATAGCGGCACGCCATTCCCACGATCGCGATCGGCTCGTTGGTGGTGAGCACATCCGTCCGCGCGGCGTCGTCCGCGGCGGCCGTCGTCGCCGCCGCGCGCCGTGCGTCGCCGACCGTACGGGTCCAGAGGTGGTGGGCGAGTTCCGTCGGCGTGGGGTAGTCGAAGATCAGCGTGGCGGAGAGCTGGAGACCCGTGGCCGCGTTGATCTTGTTGCGGAGTTCCACCGCCGTGAGGGAGTCGAACCCGAGCTGGTTGAAGCCCCGGCCGGGGTCGACGGAGGCCGCGTCGGCATGGCCGAGCACTCCGGCGACCTCGGTACGTACGAGGGCGAGCAGTTGCTCGTGCTGTTCGGCCTCCGCAAGACCCGCCAGGCGTGCTTCGAGCGAGGCGGAGCCGGTGATCCTGCGCCGGCCCGGCGTGCGGACGAGTCCTCGCAGGACGGCGGGGATGTCGTCGGCGCCGACGTCCCGGAGGCTCGCGAGATCCAGCCGGGCGGGCACCAGGGTGGGCTCGGCCCGGGTGAGCGCCGCGTCGAGGAGCGCGAGTCCCTCGTCGGTGCCGATGGGGGCGATCCCGGTGCGGCGCAGTCGGTTGCGGTCCGTGACGTCGAGCGAGCCGGCCATGCCGCTCGCGTCGGCCCACAGGCCCCAGGCGAGCGACGTGGCGGGCAGGCCGTGGGCGCGGCGGTACGCCGCGAGGCCGTCCAGGTAGGCGTTGGCCGCGGCGTAGTTGGCCTGGCCTGCCGTGCCGAGCGTGCCGGCGACGGAGGAGAAGAGGACGAACGCGGTCAGGTCCACGACGCGGGTCAGCTCGTGCAGGTTCCACGCGGCATCGGCCTTCGGCCGCAGCACCGTGTCGACGCGCTCAGGGGTGAGGCTGTCGATGGTGCCGTCGTCCAGTACGCCGGCCGTATGCACCACCGCGGTCAGCGCACGCTCGACCGGAATCGACGCCAGCAGAGCGGCCAGCGCCTCCCGGTCGGCAACGTCACACGCCTCCACACGCACCGACTCCGCACCCGCCGCCAACAACTCGTCCCGCAGCCCCGCGGCACCCTCCGCCGCCGCACCACGCCGACTCGTCAGCACCAGATGCCGCACACCATGCACCCGCACCACATGCCGCGCCACCAGCGAACCCAGCGTCCCCGTACCACCGGTGACCAGCACCGTCCCCCCACCGTCAGCGCCACCCCACACGGCGGTTCCGGACGGTGAGTCCCCGACGTCGGAAGCGCGCACCAGGCGGGGGACGTGGATCGCTCCGCGGCGGAGGGCGAGTTGCGGTTCTCCGGTCGCCACGGCGTCCGCGAGTGCGGCGTCCGACTCCTCCGTTCCGTCGGAGTCCACGAGGACGAAGCGGCCCGGGTGCTCGGACTGCGCGGAGCGCAGCAGCCCCCACACGGCGGAAGCGTCGGGCCGTACGCCCTGGGCTGCCGGGGCGGCGTCCTCTGCAGCCACAGCCACCTCGACCGCGTGGCGCGTCACCACGACGAGCGGGGCGCCGGCCGTGTCCTCGTCCGTGAGGTGGCTCTGCACGGCCTCCAGCGCCCGGCCGGCGAGGTCGCGGGCCGCGTCGGGCGATGGCAGAGCCGTCTCCGCACCGTCGTCGGTGGTGAGGCGTGCCCACCTCACCTCGTCCAACGCCTCGGGGCGGGTCTCCCGGAGTGGCCGTTGCTGACCGTCGCGAAGCCGCTGCCAGTCGAGCCGGAAGAGCGCTTCGTGCCGCCCCGTGCCGCGTACGAGCAGGGCCGCGTCGGCGGGTCGCACGGTCAGGCCCGCGACCGACGCGACCGCCGTGCCGGAGGCATCGGCGAGGTCCAGGACCACCGTGTCGTCGCCGGCCGGTGCCAGACGGACGCGCAGCGTCCCTGTGCCCGGCCGGTGCACGGTCACGCCACGCCACGCGAACGGCAGGCGGACCCGTGTGCCGTTCCCCGCCCCGTCGGCGAGAGCCACCGGGTGCAGCGCGGAGTCGAGCAGCGCCGGGTGCAGTATGAACCGGTCCGCCGGCTCCGTCTCCGTCTCCGTCTCCGGACGCAGCTCCGCGTACGTCACGTCGCCCACGCGCCAGCACGCGTCGAGCCCTTGGAACGCGGACCCGTAGACGTAACCACGGTCGGCGAGCGACTCGTACACGCCCGCCGTGTCCACGGCCACCGCACCGGCCGGCGGCCACTGCCCGCGCGCGAAGCCGACGGCTTCGGGTACGGCGGCCGGATCGGGCGGTGCGAGGGAGCCGGACGCGTGACGAATCCATGCGTCGCCACCGGTCAGGCTGGCGTAGAGGTGCACGGTACGAAGTCCCGCCTCGTCCGGCGCGCCCACGGCCACCTGAAGCTGCGCCTCACCGTTCTCCGGAAGCACCAGGGGCGCTTCCAGCATCAGCTCGTCGACCACCGGCACACCGAGGCGTGCACCCGCGAGGAGGGCCAGCTCCAGGAAGGCCGTGCCGGGGAAGAGGACGGTGTCCAGCACCGCGTGGTCGGCCAGCCACGGCTGCGTGTCGAGGGAGATCCGTCCGGTGAACAGGTGCCCCTGCCCCCCTGCGAGTTCCACGGCCGCACCGAGCAGTGGGTGCTCGGCCGACGCGAGGCCCACCGACATGAGGTCACCGAGGGCGGCGGGAGCGTCGAGCCAGTAGCGCTCGCGCTGGAAGGGGTACGTGGGGAGGTCGACGGTCCGGGCGTCCGGACCGTGGACCGCCTGCCAGTCGATGGTGGTGTCCGTGGACACGAAGAGTTCCCCGACGGACTGCAGGACGGCCACGTCCTCCGGCCGGTCCTTGCGCGACGACGGCACGCAGACGACA
>NZ_BBZI01000018.1 GCF_008974245.1 Streptomyces abyssomicinicus
TGACTACTTGGATATTTGGTTCCTCCCTCGGCACTTCGGATGCCGCCTGTGCGGGCTCACACTCACGCAGGGGGAACTGGACCTTGCTGGAATCAAAGCCCAAGTGCTCAACGCCGACGAAGAACCCGACCCCGACTGGGAACCCGACTTCGAGACGTACTGAGCGCTGAAGCGCGAGATCCACTGCTAACCGTGATGCTCCTGCAAGCCGTTAGCTCGCCGCACTGGCGAAGCAAGCCACCCTGGCCTGGCCACTCAGGGTGGTCCCCGAGGGCGCCATCTGGCGCATGGGGAAGCGTTGCCGTCTCTGGCAGATCTACCTCAGCGGCCAGGCGGTTCGGGGTAGCGCCGGCGGCGCCGGACCGGGTCGTCGACACCGATCTCGTACCAGGGCTCGCCGCGCTGGAGCCGGGCCGGGTGTTCACTCACACCGCGACGGTGATCCCTTGGACATCGTCGGCGAGCGCCTGGAGGCGGTTGTCGAGCAGGTGTTCCGCCTTGCCCGCCAGGACGGCGTGGAGCCGCGGGAAGGTCTTCGAGCGGGTGTAGCGGTGGCGCTGCCAGAACGGGAGCGTGGTGCCGATCGTGCCGCGAGAGCCTTCCCAGACGCGATGTCCGGCGTAACGCTCGTAGTCCCAGACCTCACGTGCGAGGCGGGCCTGGGACATGGTGCCGTTGTCGAGTTCGAAGAGGCGCACCTCGCTGGTCTTCGTCGGGAGGGCGAGGACGGCGTCGGTGTTGAAGCTGAGGCCGGTCTCCTTGATGGCGTGGTGGACTCCCACCTGCCAGTCGGTCAGGTGAGTGCGGCCGCCGTAGGCGAGGATCATGTGTCGGTGACCGCGATGCTGTGCGGGCCGAACCATGCCTGCACGGCTTTGACGCCGGTGCCGGCCTTCGGGCGGAGCGGCAGTTCGTTGCCGTCGGCCAAGGCCTTTTGGCCGGCCGGGGTCAGGTTCCAGATCGGGTGCCTGCCGCCCTTGCCGTTCGTCTCTACCAGCCCGAGCTCCGCCAGCTTGTTCATCGCTCTGCGCACGTAGGACCGGCCGTCGGCGTCCTCTCCCGTGATCACCTGGGCCATCTGCCGTACCGTCGCCATCCGCACGCAGCCCAGCATCCGCAGCGCATCGGCGCGCACCTTGGCCGCTGGATCGGACTTCTTCCCCTTCGTCGAGGTCTGAGGGGAAGGGAGAGAGGGCTCACCATGCGACGGTCAGCTCCTTCGGGGTGGGGCGGTCGGCGGGGTCTGGGGCCAGGCACGCGGTGATGGCGTCCTCGGAGGCGGGGAAGGGCCACGGCCGGACGCCGCGCAGCGCGGTGGTGGTGCCCCGGGCGATGACGGTCAGCTTTCCGGCCGGTCGAGGTCGTCGTCCTCTCAGTGCCCTCAAAGGTCGGCCGCGTGGTAGGTGCCGCCGCGCACTGCTTCATGTCAGCGGCCCGCGGGAGCAAACTCACACCTCTGGGGCACTGGGAGACGGCGGAAGACGTCGTTGCCGCCATGCTGGTGGTGGAAGTCCTCACGCAGAGCTTCGCCCCACCCGCGCGTGCCATGGAAAAGCTCACCCCCGAGGTCCGGTTCTTGCGGCTCGGGTCCGGATCACATGGGGCCGCTTTTCAATGAGGACTGGTCGGTGGATCTGGGCGCCAGGAAGTTGTACGGGCTGCGCTGTTACCACTTCGCGGCGTTCCTGAGTAAGGAATGGCGTCGTCATGACTTTGCGTGGGGGCGCCTCGACCGGTCCCGTTATGCAGATCACGAACGGTGATCTACGAGAGGACCCTGGCAGCCGCGGGCGCCGTCGTTGACGTTGAGCCGCAGCACCGGCAGGGTTGCGGCCCTCGGTCGCCCCGAAGGGCGACCGCCATGGTTCGGGCAGTGATGACGGATCCCTCGCGTCTAAGGTTGCGACCCTCAGCCGCCCCGGAGGGCGACCGCCACCATGGGCTACTCGACGACCGTCCGCGTGGGACCGGCGTTGCGACCCTCGGCCGCCCCGAAGGGCGACCGCCACAGGACGTAGGTGCTGTCCGGGGTGCCTGTGCCGATCTGGTTGCGACCCTCGGTCGCCCCGGAGGGCGACCGCCACGCTGCCTGAGCAGCGCGAAAGGCGTATCCCGCAGCCTAACGACAAGGCGTCACGGGTGACACATCGAGTGATTCCGAACATTCGACTTCGGTGCGACCCGCGTGTCGCGTGTGTGCTTGAGGTTCCGAAGTAACCCGGTGGCTCCGTGAGCCGAGGTGAGCTTAGCTGTCACACCTTGTCCAGGCAGGTGTCGGCCCCTCCCTCTACGGTCCGTACTGAGCGCGCGGTCCCGACCTGTGCCGTGCATTGGTGAGGGGGAACGATGGCAGACGATGCGCTGCTGTACGCACACAGTCTGAGCGATGTCACGAAGGTGCGGCACACCCTGGAGGACCATCTGCGTGGTTCAGCGGCGCTGGCGGGGCGCTTCGGGGAGGTGTTCGGGGCCGGGGAGCTGGCGGAGTACCTGGCCCTGGTGCACGACGTCGGCAAGGGACCGTGCGCCTGGCAGGAAAAGCTCAGGGCCGTCGAGGCCTCGGGCGGGAGGGTGGGGATTCCGCACAAGCACGCCGGCACGGTGCTGGCGGAACAACACACGTTTCTGGCCTGCGCGGCGGTGGTGTTCGGGCACCACGGCGGGCTTCCCGACATGGAGCGGCTGCGCAGGGAGCTGTTGAGGGCCCGGCCAGGCGGTCCCGAGGCCGCGCGGGTTGAGGAAGCGATCGGGGCCGTCGAGCGGGTCGTGCCGGAGATCCGCCGCTCGGCGCGCATTGCTCCGCCGGGCTGGCTCCGTGATCTGCCTAAGCGCGAGGGGCAGCTCGGGCTTGAGCTTCTGGTGCGCATGCTCTTCTCGTGCGTGGTGGACGCGGACTTCCTGGACACGTCCGCCCACTTCGCCGGTACGAAGGCACTGGTGCAGGAGCCGGTGGACATGGCCGGGCTGGTGGAGCGGTACGAGTCGCGCCGGCAGCTGCATCTTGCAGGGCGGGAGCCCTCGCCGCGGGTGGATTCCCTGCGTCAGTCGGTGTACGAGCAGGCGTGCGCTGCGGCGTCGGGTGAGCCGGGTGTCTACGTCCTGCATGTTCCGACCGGCGGGGCGAAGACGCTGGCCGCGGGTGGCTTCGCGTTGCGGCATGCGGCGGAGCACGGCAAGCGTCGGGTGGTGCTGGCAGTGCCGTTCATCTCGATCACAGAGCAGAATGCGGCTGTCTACCGGGATCTGCTGGATCCCGAGCCGGACAGCGGGGAGCCGGTGGTGGTTCTGGAGCATCACAGTGCCGTGGATCTGGGTCCCGAGGAGGCGGGGGTCGGGGTCGATGACGGCACGCTGACCGAGGAACAGCGGGATGAGCTGCGGGAGCGTGCGCGGACGGCGCGGCTGGCGGCGGAGAACTGGGATGCGCCGTTCGTCGTGACCACGACGGTCCGGTTGTTCGAGTCGCTGTTCTCTCACCGTCCGTCGCAGGTGCGCCGTCTGCACAATCTGGCCGGCTCCGTGCTCGTGCTCGACGAGGTGCAGGCTCTGCCGGACCGGCTCCTCGCGCCGATCCTGAGCGGGCTGCGGGGGCTGGTGGACCACTTCGGGGCGACGGTGCTTCTGGTCTCGGCGACTCAGCCGTCGTTCTGGCAGCTCTCACCCTGGAAGGGGCTGGAGCGCAAGGCGATCGTCGACGACCCGACGGCCCTGTTTGAAGCGCTGCGGCGCGTGGAATACGACTGGCGTACCGGGGACGACGTCATCCTGGAGAGCATCGCCCGCGAGGCCGCGGGGCATGCGCAGGTGTTGACGGTGGTCGGGACGACGCGGGATGCGGCCCGGTTCCACCGGCATCTGGAGGCGGCCTCCGCCGAGGGGCCGGTGCTCCATCTCTCGACGCGAATGACGGCGGCTCACCGCCGGGAGGTCATCGCCGAGATCCGCGAGTTGCTGCGGCAAGGCTCGCCGGTGCAGGTGGTGTCGACCAGCCTCATCGAGGCGGGCGTCGACGTCGACTTCCCCCGGGTCTACCGGTCGTGGGCGCCGCCGGAATCACTGCAGCAAGCCGCCGGCCGCTGCAACCGGGACGGACATCTGGAGGACGGCGGCACGGTGGTCGTCTTCGACCCCGTCGACGGTGGACGCCCGCGCAGCAAGGAGTACCAGGCCGCGCTGGACGCGGGAGAGATGTACTTCGGACCGCGGCTGGCCAAGCCGGACGACCTGGAGGCCCTGGATTCCTACTACCGGGAGCGTTACGCCTACCAGCAGGGGGGAGATCCCGAGTCCGGTCTGGGGGCCGAGATCCAGAAGCTGAGGCGTGCTCTCGACTTCCCCCAGGTCGACCGGGACTTTCAGATGATCGACAACGAGCACATCGTGCCCGTTGTGGTCATCCGCCGGGAGGACGACCGAGAGCACATCGAAGCGGCTGTCGCACAATTGACGGATCGTTTCCGGTCATGTGGGCCCGAGGTCTTGCGGAGCCTCCAGCCTCACACGGCGTCGTTGCCGAAGCGGGAGGCCGAGGAAGCTCTGCGCTCAGGGCTGGCTGAGCTGGTCACTGGTGACCTTCTGCTCTGGCACGGTGCCTACCACGAACGACGTGGCCTGGACCCGGACGAGCCGGAGAGTCCCGACGCCTACGGCATGGTCTGACCCGGTCAGGGCTGTGCCGGTGCCGCAGGACCGGCACAGCCCTGCAAAGGTCGGCAAGAACAAGCCGCTGGTCAGCGGTCGTTGTCAGTGGGGGTGCATATGGTGCGCAGTCATCACGACCTTCTCGAAGAGGCGAAGGCGTGGTGAGCAACTTGGGGGTTGCACATGGCCGTTGAAACGGTCCCTGTCTCGGTCGACCGCCGGGGCAATGGGGGATGGATGTTTCCGGATCTGGTGGTGGAGGTGTCCGGGCCGCTGGCCTGCTTCACCCGTCCGGAGTTGAAGGTGGAGCGGGTCTCGTATCCGGTGATGACCCCGTCGGCTGCGGTGGGGGTGCTGGAGGCGATCTTCTGGAAGCCGGAGATGGCGTACGTCATCACGGCGATCGAGGTGTTGAAGCCGATCGAGTGGACGCAGGTCCGCCGTAACGAGGTCAAGTCCGTGGTCAGTGCCACGGAGGTCGCCGCGCTGCGGAAGGACCCCACGCGCCGCTACGACGTGGAGAGGGACCGCGACCAGCGCAACAGCATGCTGCTGCGGGACGTGCACTACCGGATCCGTGCGCAGATCCTGCGGGCGCCGCACGCCATGGACGTGCCGGAGCAGAAGTACCGGGACCAGCTCCGTCGAAGGGTCGACAAGGGGGCCTGCTTCTCGGAGCCGTATCTCGGCTGCCGAGAGTTCAGCGCCGCCTTCGGTCCGCAGACGGACGCCCAGCCGATCGGGCGGGACGAGGACCTCGGTGTCATGCTGCACTCGATCTCCTATCCCGACTCCGGCGGGGAGCAGTACCGCTGGTTCCACGCCCGGCTGCTGCAGGGCGTGATGACGGTGCCGCTCGCTCCGCTCGGCGCTGACGCGGTCGCGATGCCCGCCTCGTCGGGATGGCGGGCCGACGGTCCGCGTGCGGGGCGGTGAGGCCGGCATGCTGCTGCACCGCCTGACCGAGTACGCCACGCGTGCCGAGGCGGACGACGAGTTGCCGCCTCCGTACTACCGGCCCAAGCGGATCCAGTGGATCCTGCGGATCTCGCAGGACGGAACCTCCGCGACGTTCGTGGACCGGCGTCCGGCGAAGGGCGAGAAGGCTCAGGAGACGACCGCTCCCTACGTCTACCGCTCCGGCACCATGCCGCCGCCGTACCTGATGGTGGACACGGCCCAGTACGTTCTGGCCCTGCCGAAGCAGACTCCGGGCACGCCCGTCACCGAACGGGCGGTCGAGGACGCGCGGCGCAGGCGTGAGGCGTACGCGGCTCTGCTGCTGGAGTGGGCGAACGCGGTGCCGGACGATCCCCACGCCGAGGCGGTGCGGACGTTCGTGACCACGGGTGTCCTGCAGTCGCTCACCGCGCCGGAGGAGATGACGGCGGCCGACAACATCGCGCTGATGATCGGCCCCACCTGGCTGCACCGGCTGCGCAGCGCGGAGGAGATGTGGGCCGGTGTCGTGCGCTCCCGCAAGTCCGGCAAGGCCGGCGAGGCGGTCACCGGTCTGTGCCTGGTCTGCGGCAAGGACGGGGAACTGCTCAGCACGATCCCGGAGAGCATCAAGTCGGGGGCGATCCCCTCCGGCGGCCGGGGCCGCGACGCCCAGCTCGTCAGCATCAACGCCGCCGCGCAGGGGCGGGGCGGGGCTATCCAACTGGTCAACACTCCCGTGTGCGAGCCGTGCGGCGGCCGGGCCATGGCCGCCCTCAACCTGCTCCTCGCCAGTGGCACGAACCGCCGGCCCGCCGCCGACTCGGTCACCGTGTGGTGGACACAGAAGAAGGTCGACGACCTCTTCGAGCTCCTGGACACCGCCACCGACGCCGCGGTGGCCGGCCTCCTGAACTCGCTCCACAAGCATCCCGACCCGGTCTCCGCCGAGCGGGTCGACCCCAGCGCCTACTACGCACTGACCCTCGGCCTCAACAATGCCCGGGCCGTCGTCCTGGACTGGCTGGACATCCCCGTCGGGCGGCTCCGCAACCACCTCGGCGCCTGGTTCGAGCACCACCGCGTCCACGACGGCTGGAACGAGCGGCACGTGTACCTGCCGCTGTGGCGGCTGGCCCTGGCCGCCGGCCGCTGGGACGCCAAGGCCAACAAATACGTCTCCGGCAGCGCGCCCAAAGGGCTGGAACAGGAACTTCTCCACGCCGCCCTGGCCCGCGGCCCCGTCCCCGCCCGGCTCCTGCCCCACCTGCTGCAGCGCATCCGCGCGGACCGCCGTATCGACCACCCGCGCACCGCCCTGCTGCGTCTCGCGCTCCACCCGAACCGGAAGGACCACCAGGTGACCTCCCCCGCCGACCGCCTCGACACCGCGCAGCGCGACCCCGGCTACCTGTGTGGCCGCGTCTTCGCCGTCCTGGAAGCCATCCAGTACGCGGCGCTCCCGGAGGTGAAGGCCACCATCGGCGACAAGTTCTTCGGCACCGCGATGACCGCCCCGGCGGCCGTCCTCAAGACGCTTCGCCTGGGTGCCAACGCCCACCTCAAGCGGCTGCGCCGCGACAGGCCGGGCGCCTATACGGCGCTCAGCAGACGGCTGTCGGAGACGTTCGCCGCCTTCGACGCCAACGAGGGCATCCCCCTCCTGCTCACCACGATGCAGCAGGCGCGGTTCGTCCTCGGCTACGAGCAGCAGCGGGCGGCGGACTTCGCCGCCCGGGCCGCACACAAGAAGGCCAAGGCCGACGCCGACAGCACCGGCGCCCGCGCCGAAACCGAGACGGACGAGGCTGCTTCCACGCCGGAAGCCGCCAGCTAGCCGACACCGGCCCGCACGGCATCCGGCGTCTCCAGCTCATCCGTCGCACCACTCTTCGACTCACTCCTCGCCCGGCCGCCCCGCACCCACGGAGCGGCGGCCAGGCAATCCCAGCGCTCTGACCGAAGGGGAAACAGATCATGACCAGCCCGCACCTCGACCCGAACCGCAAGATGGACTTCGTCTTCCTCCTGGAGGCCCGTGACAGCAACCCCAACGGCGACCCCGACGCCGGTGGCATGCCCCGCACGGACCCCGTCTCCGGCCAAGGACTGATCACCGACGTCGCCCTCAAGCGGAAGATCCGCAACACCGTCTCCCTGCTCAACGAGGAGGAGAAGAAGCCCGGCTACGACATCTACGTCGAGGCCGGCGTCTCCCTCAACAGCCAGCACGAGCGCGCCTACGCCGCCGACGCCGCAGGCTCCGACGCCGGCCAGCTCGACGCCCAGGCGTGGATGTGCAAGACCTTCTTCGACGTCCGCATGTTCGGCGCCGTGATGACCACCGGGCAGAAGAACCGCCAGGCCGGCCGCGTCCGCGGACCCGTCCAGCTCACCTTCTCCCGCTCCGTCGACCCGATCACCCCGCTCGAGTTCGGCATCACCCGCGTCACCCCCACCAAGAGCGAGGACCTCGTCAAGAAGGACACCGAGATGGGGTCCAAGCACATCGTCCCCTACGGCGTCTACCGCGGAGAGGGACACTTCAGCGCCCCGCTCGCAGGCCGCACCGGCGTCACCGAGGACGACCTCGCCATGTTCTGGCGCGCCTTCACCCTCATGTTCGACCACGACCGCGCCGCCGCCCGCGGCGAACTCAACCTCCGCGGGCTGTACGTCTTCACCCACGACGACAGGTTCGGCCGCGCCCCCGCCCGCCAGCTCCTGGACCGCGTGACCGTCAAGGGCCCCGGCGACGCCACCGCCCGCTCCTTCAGCGACTACCAGATCGAGGTCCACGACACCGACCTGCCCGAGGGCGTCGCCCTGACCACCCTGATCGGATGACCGTCGCACCACAAGGGGCGGAGAGGGAGAGCTCACCCAGGTCTCCCTCTCCGCCCTGGAGCACTACGTCTCCCCTGCTCAGTCAGGGTGACGGTCGCCCTCCAAGGCGGCCGAGGGTCGCAACGATGCAGAGTGGCTGACTCCGAAGGTCTACGGCCACAGTGGCGGTCGCCTTCCGGGGCGACCGAGGGTCGCAACCACGTAAGCGACGCGGCTAGCTTGTCGTCATACGGGGGCGTGGCGGTCGCCCTCCGGGGCGACCGAGGGTCGCAACGCCATCAGGGCCGTCCGTGCCGCCGTATCCTCCTTGTGGCGGCCGCCCTCCGGGGCGGGCCGAGGGTCGCAACATCAACCCGCCCGAGCAGTCCGGTGACCCAGACCTTGTGGCGGTCGCCCTCCGGGGCGACCGAGGATCGCAACGGCGGCGTCTACCTCCCGCCCACGGCGACGATGTGGCATGTGGCGGTCGCCCTCCGGGGCGGCCGAGGGTCGCAACTTGGACCACGCCGGCGACAAGGCTGCCCAGCTCGGCCATTGGCGGTCGCCCTCCGGGGCGGCCGAGGATCGCAACGTGCCCCTCGCCGAGCACCTCGGCACCACCACCGAGTGGCGGTCGCCCTCCGGGGCGGCCGAGGATCGCAACGCGTGGGTCCGATAGGGGACACGCTGACCCGTCCCGCATGTGGCGGTCGCCCTCCGGGGCGGCCGAGGGTCGCAACTGGACCAACCGGCCTACTCGCATGGTTCAGGCGGTGGAGGTGGCGGTCGCCCCTCTGGGGCGGCCAAGGGCCGCAACCTGCAGTCCGAGCCGCGGCGCCAGGACACGGCGGAGCGTGGCGGTCGTCCTCCGGGGCGGCCGAGGGTCGCAACTTGTACTTGCCGTCGGTCAATCCGTCGTCGAGGTGTGGCGGTCGTACTCCAAGGCGGCCGAGGGTCGTAACGACCAGTGGGCAGCCCACCACCCGCCCGAGGTGGCCAGTGGCGGTCGCCCTCCGGTGGGCCGAGGGTCACAACTAGCACAAGGACTACGCCCAGCGGAACCTGGTCGTGACGGTCGCCCTCCAGGACAAGGCAGGCGTCCTGGCGGCCGCCCTTCGTGGCGACCGCGGATCCCGACTACGTGGCGCCGATCGTCTACATCAGCCCGCGGCTGGGTGGCGGCCGCCCTCCAGGGCGGCCGAGAGTCGCAACCGGTACGGGTACGTCGCCACGATCTCCCGGTCGGTGGAGGTGGCGGCCGCCCTCCGGGGCGGCCGAGGATCGCAACACCGTGACGCCGCTCGCCGAGCGCTCCACCCCGGACGGGTGGCGGTCGTCCTCCGGGGCGGCCGAGGTTCGCAACGCCTGGACGTTGACCGTGGCCACCGTCCTCTTCAACGCGTGGCGGTCGCCCTCCGGGCGGCCGAGGATCGCAACGGCAGGTTGTACGTCGTATCCTGCCCGCTGAATGCAGGTGGCGGTCGCCCTCCGGGGCGACCAAGGGTCGCAACCGGACCCTGTGCCGCACGGTGGCGGGCATCATCGCGGGTGGCGGTCGCCCTCCGGGGCAGCCGAGGGTCGCAACGGCGGTTTCGGTCCATACGACGACACCCCCTGCACGGACGTGGCGGTCGCCCTCCGGGGCGACCGAGAGTCGCAACATGGTCATGCAGGGGACCGGTGGCAATGACGGCTCCTGTGGCGGTCGCCCTCCAGGGCGGCCGAGGGTCGCAACACCGCACTGCGGCCGACCGCCTGGAGTCCGCTCTGGTGGCGGCCGCCCTCCGGGGCGACCGAGGGTCGCAACCCGTAAACCTTCCGCAAGCCGGGGGAGCGGTGTGTCGTGGCGGTCGCCCTCTGGGGCGGCCGAGGGTCGCAACGACATCCTCACCCTGCGCACCCTGGACACCATCCAGGAGTGGCGGTCGCTCTCCGGGGCGGCCGAGGGTCGCAACGTCACCGGCACTCGCACGCTCAAGACCGAGACGTACACGTGGCGGTCGCCCTCCGGGGCGGCCGAGGGTCGCAACCTCGTCAATCACGCCGGGCTGACGCTCGCGCAGACGTGGCGGTCGTCCTCCGGGCGGCCGAGGGTCGCAACCACGCCGGCGAAGCCGCACGGGTCCAGCGGCCGCAATCTCAGGCTGCGGCCATCCGGTCCCTTCAGAACGGCAACATGCAGGACGACCGCCGCGGACGTGTACCACCAAGCGGTCAGGGCCACATGCCGCCCTTACTTACCCGCGCCGCTCGTGAGCATCTGGATGGCTTGCCCGCAGAACGGCAACGTCGTGTTCGCCTCGTACGTGTCGCCGCGTCACCGACGTTTCGGAGCCGGTCCCAGGCAGCGCCCGCCGATCGCAACTCGATCCGCGCGGTCAAGAATGGCCCGACCCTGCCGGCCGCAATTCCGGGGTCGGGCCGTCGTAGCAGGTGGCTATCCGAGCCAGATGATGTTCAGGACTGTCAGGCTGTGCAGGGGCCGGTTGATCCAGTAGGTGACGGAGAGCTGGCCGACGGCCGCGTAGCGGACGTCCTCGCCTTCGTCGTCGTCGGCGTCGAACTGCTGGAAGCCCCACGGGTCCGCGGCGGCCGCGGCGAGGATGTCCCACACGGTGTCCACCGCGTGCTCAGGCAGGGAGTCGAGGGCCTTGGCAGCCGGTGCGGAGACGCGGACCGCGTACGACGGCGGGTTCATCCGCGAAGGCGGCGGAGCTCCGCCAGGTCGACGGCGTCGCTGTCGTCGTAGCCGGAGGCGACGAACGCGTCGACGGCCGGGGCATGCGCAATGCGGCCCTGCCAGTTCTGGATCACCTCGTAGAGCCCGGCGAGGGAGAACGTGCGCCGCGATTCCTCGAGCGCAGTCGCCCACTCCCGCTCGAAGGCCGGCACCCAGGTGTCCGCGCGCCGGTCGGCGCGCAGCTGGGCGAGGAGTTCGGCCGGCGCCCCGGGTGCGGGGGCGTAGGCCGTGACGGGTGCGTGGTCGGGCTGCGCGCTCATCTTGTCCTCCCGGCGGGTCGTCACTTCACGGTACGCGGGCCGGGTGGCCGTGGATGCGGTCATGCACGGATCCCCGCACGGAATCCGTGGCAGGGGCGCTGCGGGCATCAACACCTCCAGGGAGACGCTGCAAATCCTCAGCAAGCAGGGAGATGCGCGGGGCGACTGCGGCAGCGCCACCTGGGGGGAGAGAAAGAGAAGGGCTTCCCAGTTCGGCTCGGGCAGCTGTTCCTTTACTCGGCAGGTGTGCCTGCCATACCCGCAGGAACGGTTCCGGGTCTTGGCCGCCAAGCCCTGGGGCTCGCATCCGTCCCGGCGCCCTCTGTCGGTCTGTCCGTGTCGAGGCACGTTCGCAGGCCGGTCGCCGCGCGGCTGAGGCCACCGGCCGGTGCCAATAGCCGCCGATCGGATTGGTGTGCCGCTACTGTGACGGCTCGTCTGGTCTCCGCCTGGGTTTGGAGCAGTCTTCGATGAACAGCGCCTCTTTCCGTCTGGTCGTCACGGGCGGCGGGACCGGTGGACACACGTACCCCGCTCTCACGGCGGTTCGCACTTTGCAGGCTCGGCTCGCGCGTGAGGGGCGTGGGCTGGAGACGCTGTGGATCGGGACGGAGTACGGCTTGGAGGCGTGTGTGGCGCCTGCCGAGGGCATCGCGTTCACCAGTGTGGTGACAGGCAAGATTCGCCGGTCCAGGAATCCGCTCAAGCTCGTCTCGCCGGCGAACGTCAGGGACATGGCGCGGGTGCCGCTCGGCGTGCTTCAGGCGCGCCGGGCCATCGAAGGGTTCCAGCCGGATGTGGTGCTGGCGACGGGTGGGTATGTCGCGGTGCCGGCCGGTCTGGCGGCGAGGATGTGCCGTCGCCCGCTGGTGCTGCACGAGCAGACGGTCCGGCTCGGGCTGGCGAACCGTAAGCTCGCGCCGGCGGCTGCGCGGATCTGCGTGTCGTCGGAGTCGACGCTACTCCTGCTGCCGGATGCGGCGCGGCGGGTCGCTGTGGTGACGGGTAATCCGGTGCGGCCGGAGGTTTTGTCCGGGGTTGCGGCGAAGGCGGTCGAGGCGTTGGGGCTGGAGGGCTTCGAGGGGCGGTTGCCGACGGTGTACGTGACGGGTGGTGCGCAGGGTTCGCAGCAGATTAACGATCTGGTGGCCGATGTGCTGCCGTGGCTGTTGTCCCGGGCGAACGTGGTGCATCAGTGCGGTCCTGCGAACGAGGAAGGGCTGCGGGTGCGGGCGGCGGGTCTTCCTGCCGAGCTGGCGGGCCGGTATTACCTGGCGGGGTTCGTCGGGGCGGAGTTGCCGGATGTGCTTGCGCTGGCCGATGTGGTGGTTGCGCGCAGTGGTGCGGGCACGTTGGCGGAGCTGACGGCGTTGGGCAAGCCGGCAGTGTTCGTGCCGCTGGCGTCGTCGGCGGGCGACGAGCAGGCGCACAACGCCCGCCATCTGCAGCAGGCCGGGGCCGCCGTCGCGCTGGAAGGTGACGTGCGGGCGGACCAGGTGCGGGACGCGCTCGGTCCGCTCCTGGCGGATGTGGGGCTGCGGGAGGTGATGGCGGAGCGGGCTCGGGCGCACGGGCGGCCGGACGCGGCGGACAGGCTCGTGGACGTGGTCCTGTCCGCCGCGTCTGGATGACCTTTGTCTACGGTTGGCCGGTGCCGAGGTGGAGGGCCGTGGCCGCCTCAGAGCACGGCGCACGCGTTGAAGGCGTCCTGGTCCTGGCCCATCGGGTCGGGGACGTCCTCGTCGGGCAGGTAGAGACGGGGCTTGTGCGCGTTCTTCTCGTCGCACAGCACGCGGAGCGTGCCGAGGACCGCGGTGTCCATGGCCAGGATCTCGTCGGCCCAGTCCAGCATGCCCAGCGTGATCTGCTGTCCGCGGTGCTGGGTGAGGTCGAACCCGAGGCGCCGGGCGGCCTTGACCATGGAGGGGTTGGTGGGCTGGTCCTGCCATTTGCCGATCAGTCCGGCGGATCGGACCGTCAGGTCCGCTCCGCCGCGGTGGGTGAGCGCGGCCTGGGCGAACGGGCTGCGGCAGAGGTTGCCGAGGCACACGGTCAGCAGCTTGCGAGGCATCTATGATCCTCCGGCGGACTTGAGGGCTTGTCCCAGCGCGGTCACCACGGTGTCGATGTCCTTCTCGGTGAGGTGCTGGTGGAAGGGAAGGCTGAGGACTTCCCTGCCGACCTGTTCGGTGGCCGGCAGGGGGCGGTGCCATGCGGCGAACGCGGGCTGCAGGTGGTTGGGCGGGTAGTGGACGCCTACTCCGATGCCCTGGGCCCGCAGTTCGGCGAACACCTGGTCCCGGTGGGGCGTGAGGATCTGACACAGGTGCGGCACGGCGTGATCCACGTCGACGTCGACCAGCACTACGCCGTCCAGAGGGGCCAAGGCGTCCCGGTAGACGTGCCAGAGGTGGCGGCGGGTGTCCGCGGTGGTCGCGAAGTGGTCGAGCTGGGCCAGGCCGATGGCGGCGTTGATGGCGGAGAGCTGGTAGCGCAGGCCGAAGCCGCCCACCCGGTAGGTGGTGATGTTCGCGCGTTCGCCCTGGGACTCCTGGACGCCCAAGAGGCGGAGCCGGCGGACGGTGTCGGCTTCCTCGGGGCTTCGGGGGATGACCATGCCGCCCTGGCCGCAGGTGAGGTTTTTGATCGGCCCGAAGGAGAAGCAGGTCAGCGCGCCGGTGGTGCCGACGAGGTGTTGGCCGCTGCGGGATCCGAAGGCGTGCGCCGCGTCCTCGATGACGGCGATACCTCGTTGATTCAGCTCCTGCCGGGCGCCGAGGAGGTCGACCGCTCGGCCGCCGAACAGTACGGGGATGACGGCTGCCGTGGTGTCGGTGACGGCGTCCATGACGAGCTGGTCGGTCACGCACAGGGTGGTGGGGTCGACGTCGATGAACCGCACGGTGGCGCCCACGGCGAGGATTGCCTGGATGGTCGCGCAGAACGTCATGGACGGCACGATCACTTCCATGCCGGGGCCTACGTCGGCCGCGAGGAGCGCGGTGTGGAGGGCCGCGGTGCCGGAGGTCACGGCCACCGCGTCGGGCACGCCGAGGAACTCAGCGATGCGGTGCTCGAACTCCTCCGTGACGTGGCTGTGCCCGTACTGGCCTCCCTGGAGCGCCTGGGCGACCGCAGCGGTCTCCTGGCCGTACAGGTAGGGGGAGGCGTTGCGGGTGTGGTCGGGCCTTGCCGTGGTCGTCATGTCAGGGCTCCGGTCGTGAGGTGGAGGACGGCGAGTTCGTCGGCGTGGCCGACGTGGAGGGTCTTGATGGCGTTGGCGAGGAACATGCCGGGCTGGTAGGTGAGGCGGTCGTGGTCGACGGGGAGGTCGAATAGGCCGCGCACCATCTGGCCGACGAGGTCGGCGCCAGCGGCCTCGCTGAGAGCGAATCCGCCTGCGGCCCGGACGTTCAGCTCGGTGATCGTGACGCGGGCGTCGTCGGCGATGAACCCTTGGACGCAGCACAGCCCGGTCGCGTGGACGGCCTTGAGTGTGTTCACGACTTCGGCGCGGACGGCGGCGTCGTCGAAGGTGGTGGAGACGACGGCGAGGCCGTTCTTCACCAGCTCCCGGCGGCGCAGGACGGCGGAGGGCCTTCCGTCCCGGTCGACCAGGCAGTCCGCGGTGAACTCGGTGCCGTGCAGGCGTTCCTGGACGATGGCTCGCGGCACGATGTCGCACAGCAGCGGCAGGTGCTCGCGCTTGTCGACGTGGTGGAAGTGCTGGGCGCCGTGGCCCGTGGCCGGCTTCACGATCAGCTCGGTGCCGTGGGGGATCCGGTCGATCTCTTCGGGCCGCCATGTGCGTGGTGTCGGGATGGCGTGCCGGGCCAGCACCTGGTGGAAGCGGACCTTGTCGACGCAGTTGTGCACCGAGCCGGCGTCGGGCAGCCACACGCGCACCCCGTCGGCGTGGAGGGCTGAGCGCAGGGCGAGCAGCGGCACCAGGTCGTTCTCGATGCCGGACACGATCGCGTCCACGCGCAGCTGCCGGCACAGGCCGCGCAGGATGCGGCCGTATGCGGGGTCGTCGGCGTGGGGGATGACCTGGGCGTTGACACCTGGCAGGAAGAAGCCGGGGGCGAACGGGTCGCAGTCGGCGGCGACCACCTGGTGGCCGAGCCGGAGGAGGCTGCGGGTCAGGCCGAGGCCGGGGGTGGCTCCGACACCGGTCACCAGGAACCGGTACCGGGCGAGGTCAGTGGACATGCCGGCCCTCCAGTTCCGGAGAGGCACCGCGAGGGGCAGGCACGGCGAGAAGGGGGCGTGACATGGGTGCCCATCGGTCGGGGTTGGCGCGGTACCAGGCGACGGTCTCCTCCAGCCCGGCCACGAAGTCACGGGCCGGCCGGTAGCCGAGGGCGGCGATCTTGCTCCAGTCCATGGCGTAGCGGATGTCGTTGGAGAGCCGGTCCGGAACGTAGGTGACCTGGTCCCAGCCGGCGCCGCAGAGTTTCAGCAGCTCGCCGGTGAGTTCCTTGCTGGTCATGTCGGTGCCGCCGCCGAGGTTGTAGACCTCGCCGGGCGCGCCGTCGCGGAGCACGAGCTCGATGCCGGCGCAGTTGTCGGCAACATGCAGCCAGTTCCGCACGTGCTGGCCGCGGTCGTGAAGGGTGACCTTTTGGCCGCGCAGCAGCCGGGTGACGAACAGGGGGATGATCTTCTCGGGATGCTGGCGGGGGCCGTAGTTGTTCGAGGACCGTGTGACACACACCGGTGAGCCATATGTCTGCCAGTAGCTGAGCGCGATCAGGTCACTGGCCGCCTTCGAGGCGGCGTAGGGGACGGTCGGGCGCAGCGGGAAGTCCTCGGTGGCCGCGCCGTCGGGCAGGGGCCCGTAGACCTCGTCGGTGGAGACGTGCACGAACCGCTCGATGCCGTGGCGCATGGCCGCGTCGGCGAGGGTCTGGGTGCCGATGACGTTCGTGCTCACGAACTGTCCGGCCCTGCTCAGCGACCGGTCGACGTGGGATTCGGCGGCGAAGTGGACGACGGCGGTGTGGCGGGCGACGAGCGCATCCACCGACTCGCGGTCGCAGATGTTGCCGTGGACGAACTCGAGCTTGGGGCTGAGGAACGCATCCCCGAGGTTCGCCCGGTCGCCCGCGTAGGTGAGGGCGTCCAGAACGGTGACGCGCTGGACGTCCGCGGCGGCAAGTATGCGTTTGACGAAGTGCGAGCCGATGAACCCAGCTCCGCCGGTGACCAGCAGCTTCATGGACGGGCTCCCTTCAGTCACGGATGTGCGGCAACGCCAGGACATCGGCGGCCGCCAGGGGTGAGGGTGTGCGCCGTCGTGACGCCTCGCGAGGCGGCGACGGGTGACCGAGTCTCGAACAACTGGCCTCGCGGGGACAGGAGTTGGCGGAAGTCCCGCGGGAGTCCCGTTCCGCAACTCCCCCACCCGCGCCCCAGTCGGGCTGGTTGGATCTGTGTGTGGACGAGCCCGCCCCTCACCCGCTGTACATCGCACGGACGGCTCTGGGCCTGACCCGCGTCGCGTTCGCGGAGAAGATCCAGGAGGCCGCCCGCCGGCGCAGCCTGCGCTCCGGCACGGACAAGCAGCGCGTACGGAAGTAGGAAGTCGACGGCGTGACGCCGGACACGGTTTCCCAGGTGTACATCGCCGAGGCGCTGAACATCCCTGTCGAGCTGGTTGATCCCCCAAGGTGGCCGCAGTGGCTGCCGGGCGTCAGCGGCCACGTGGTTCCGCTCGGTCCGCCCAGCCCGGTCACCGCCCTGCGAGAGGCACTGCGAACAACCATGAACCGCTCCCGCCGCACCTTCCTGACCGCTGTCTCGGGCAGCGCGCTGATCACGTTGGCCGACGCGTGGGCAGACGCCGACGCGTGGGCCGCGGTCGGCGAGCCGGAGAACAGCACCACAGCGGTCGGCGAGGAGCTGGTCGTGCTGCTGGAGCAGACCGGCGCCAGCCTGACCGCTCAGGCGACCGAGCAGCGTCAGCACACCGCCCCGCTGATCGACGCCCTGCTCACCACGGTCACCAACATGATCGAGGGCGGCCGGTACACCCAGCCCGTCAGGGTACGTCTGCACGCCCTGGCTGCCCGGCTGTCCCAGACGGTGGGCTGGCACCGCTTCGACCTGGGCCTGCACGCAGAGGCCAGCCAGTACTGGATCGCCGGGCTGCACAGCGCCCACACCAGCGACGACCGCGACATGGGCGCGGCCCTGCTCGGCGACCTCGCCTACCAGGCGTCCTGGCGGCACGACCCCCGCACCGCCGCCAGCATCCTCGAGCGGGCCCTCGCCGGAACCCGCCACCCCACCGCCCGCTCGCTGTTGAACCTGCGTCTCGCACGGGCCATGGCAGCACAGGGCGAACGCGGGGCGACACTGCGGGCCCTCTCAGCTGCCGAGCAGCTCCTCAACGCGCCGTCCGCCGACCCGGCACCCGCATGGTGCTCATGGATGTCACCCGCCGACCTGGCCGTCGACTCGGGCCAAGCCCTACTCGACCTCGGCGACACCCGCCACGCCCACCAGCTCATCCGCGAGGGCCAGCAGATGCTGCCAGCCAGCCGCGACAAAACGCGAGGAATCTTCCTCACCTACGAGGCACAGAGCTACCTCGACCTGAAAGAGCCCGAACGTGCGGCAGCGACAGCCCTGGAAGCACTCGCGGTCGCCCAGCGCATCGGCGCCCCGCGGTGCGCCACCCTGGTCCAGGAGCTGATGCCCGCCTTCGCTGCATACCCGCACGTCCGGGGAGTCGGGGAACTGCTCGACCGGGCAACCACATAACGGGCTGAGGTCAGGACCCGTTGCAGCGGACAGTGGTTCAGGCCCAACGACAACCGCACCATCGAGGGCCCAGCGGACTGGGCATTGACCATCTCGTCCCGCTGGCTGAGGCGTGGGACTCCGACGCCAGCACCCGGACGGCCGCAGAGCCCCATGCCTTCGCCAACGAGCTCGGAGACAACCGACACCCGATCGCCGTCTCCGCCTCCTCCAACCGCTCCAAGGGCGACCAGATCCCACCACCTGGCTACCGGCTACCGGCTAGCACTGCACCTACGTCACCGACTGGATCACCGTTAAAGCGCGGGACAGGGCAGGCGGTCACCAGCCAATGATCGCAATCGCTGCGGCGATGAGCGCTGCGGCCACCGTCAGCGTCGCCGCGAACGCGGCTGCGGCGCGGCTGATCGCGGCCGGATAGGTAGCGTCATCACGGCGGGCCAGATAGCCAGCCCCGGCTGCGGCCAGTACGGCGAAAGCCAGGACAACCACAGCAGCGAAAATCAGCACAGCAAACCGGTACGGCACGGTCGTTTCCCTTCTCAGCGACAGCGCATCTGCAGCACTGCTCTGCAACCGAATCTGCCGGTCCAGGTGTTCGCCATGGTTCGCGTGAACAATGATGGACATCGGTGAACAGCGCGATGGGGGATGCGAAGGTTGAGCGGGTACACAAGCGCAGAACGAAGCGAGGCGCGCGCCGAACTCCAGAAGAGATTAGCTGAGGCGTTGGCCAAGTCGGGGCTCAACCAGACCGAGCTCGCCCGCAAGGCACAACTGAGCCGGACTGTGGTCAACAGGGCCCTGAAGTCATCGGACGAGCCGCTGACCGCTCATACCGTCGCTGCCATGGCCAAGGCGTTGCGTATCGACAAAGACACACAGAGTGACCTCCTGAAACTGCAGAGGATCGCATCGGCTTCCCACCAAGCCAGCAGTGTCCTTGAGGCGAATGCCGTCGGGCAGGCAGTAGGGCGGCCGATCAGGGAGTGGGATCCATACGACCTGGAAGTGCACCCCGCCAGCACCCCCCTCGTCTTCAAAGCGGCCACCCACGCACCGGTCCGTAACGGGCAGCATCCCGTGCTGCCCGGGTACGTACCGCGTGGCCATGACCACATACTCACGGACGTGGTCAGGGCGGCCATGGACGGGCGAAGCGAGATGCTGGTCCTGGTCGGCTCGTCGTCCACCGGGAAGACGCGAGCCTGCTGGGAAGCCGTCCAGCAGCTTCCCTCGACCTGGAGGCTGTGGCACCCCTTCGATCCCACCAGGGCCGAGGCAGCGCTCGCCTACATCCAGCATGTGGGGCCACGCACGGTGGTCTGGCTGAACGAGGCCCAGCATTATCTCGGCGATACACGCCACGGCGAAGCCATCGCAGGTTCGCTCCATGCACTTCTGACCGACCCTTCCCGCGGGCCAGTTCTGGTCCTGGGCACCTTGTGGTCTGACTACGAGCGCAGTTACAAAGCCCTGCCGACCCCTGGCAGTCCCGACCCTCACGCACAGGTCCGCCAGCTGCTGGCAGGCCGAACACTGACTGTCCCTGAATCGTTCGACCAGTCGGCGCTGGACGCCGCCCGTGTCCTCGCCGACGGCGGGGACGGCGCGCTGTCCGCAGCCTTGGAACGCGCCACGGACGGGCGGATCACCCAGAACCTCGCGGGAGCCCCTGAGCTCCTTCGCCGGTACCGCACGGCCAGCCCGCCCGCACACGCGATCCTCGCCGCCGCGATGGACGGCCGCCGTCTCGGTGCCGGCCTCCACCTGCCTCTCGCCTTCCTCACTGCCGCGTCCGAGGACTACCTCAATGACCATGAGTACGACGCCCTCTCCCCTGACTGGGAGGAGCAGGCGCTCGCCGAACTCGTCGAACCCGTCCACGGCCAACTAGCTCCACTGCGGCGGGCACGGCCCCGCGCCGCCCGCCGCTCCCCCGGTATCCCGGTTGGCTCCCGATCGGGCACATCCGCCTCAGCCGATAGCGTCTACCGCCTCGCGGACTACCTCGAACAGCATGGCCGGCAGGAACGTCAGCGTTTCTGCCCGCCGAACTCCTTCTGGGATGCCGCCGCCGACTACCTAGCAGGGCCTGACGAGCTGATCGCACTCGCTCACGCGGCCGCGAACCGCCTCCGATACCGGGTGGCTGTCGGCCTGTTCGAATTGGCTGATCGCCGTGGAAGTCCCACCGCGTGGCACGGAGCAGCATCAATGTGGATGGAGGCGGGTCAGCACGCGCAGGCTAGGCGGGTGGCCGAAAAGGCCGCAGCGGGTGGCAACACCGACGCGCTTATATGGCTGGAACGTCATCATCGACTGGCTGGCGCCCACGAGCCAGCGGACGCTTTTAGGTTGAGAGCTGTCCAAGCTGGGCACCCCGAAGCCCTAGCCGATCTGGCCTGGGTTCGCTATCAAAGCGGGGACCATGCGTCCGCAGAGGAACTCGCCCGCCCAGCGGCCGAAGCCGGTCACTCCCAGGCCATGGTTTTGCTGGGACGTATCTGCATGAAAGCCAGGAACCGGCTGCAGGCGTTGGAATGGTACCGACGGGCAGCGCAAGACGACGACGCTGACGGTCTCGCCAACCTGGCGACCCTGCTGGAAGAGGATGGAGACAGCCAGGGTGCTGAACGCGCCGCGGCACAGGCTGACATCGTTATAGGGGACCGCGGCATCCTGGAGAACCTGATCGAGTGGCGGGAAGAGCGCGGGGACTACGACGGCGCGGAAGCAGCAGCGCAGCACGGAGCCGACGCAGGAGACCCTGGCTATCTGGAGCACCTCACCCGGCTGCGTGAAGGACGAGGCCAGACGGCAGAAGCGGTACGCCTTGCCAAACGCGCGGCCGATGCCGGCGCGGCGGGAGAGCTCCTACGGTCGTCTCTTCGCCTACGCCGAAGCGGAGACGTGAGCACTGCGGACCGGCTCTTCGAGTACGCCCGAAAAAGAGCATCAGGATTCGAGCTCCTCTCACTCGCGCATGAATGCGAGGGCACAGTCGGGGACCGGAGCGAAGCGGAGCGACTGTACCGAGCAGCCGCTGGTGCGGGCCAAATGGTGGCCTTCTTCCATCTGGCCAGAATGCATGAGGAGGACGGCAACCACGAACAGGCAGACCAGCACTATCGGCGCGCTACCGATGCGCACGTGCCGCTCGCCTTGGTGTGGCTGGCCAAGCGGCTGGAGGATGGTGGGAGCCCAGACGAGGCCGAGGAGGCCGCGCTCGCTGCGCTGGCCGATGATGACTACAGAGACGATGCTGCCGAAGGTCTTCTATGCCTTGTGCGTCGGCGGGAGGAGAGGGGGGACGGCGTCGGGGCTGAGCGGCTGGCATGCCGGGCCTTCGATGAGGATGAAGCCGGCGTGCTCGACTGGCTGGCTGGACAGCGTCACCAGGCCGGAGACCTCCAGGGCGCCACTAAGCTTTACCGCTATGCCGAACAGGCAGGCACCCTTCTGCCCGGCCTAGCCGATTGCCTTGCGAAGACAGACCGGAAAGCAGGACGTGCCGTAATCGTCCAGCTAGCCAACTCGGGCTACTGGCGTGCCGGGCATAAAATGGCAGACTTCCTAGGAGACGTAGAAGGCCAGCGGATGCGCCGGTACGGGTTGGAACCGGACGGCTCACTCGCCGACCCTTGGGACTGAAGTCTCTGACCCGGGCTCTGTTCACCGAGGTTCGCGAAGCCTCCCCGCAAGCGAGCGGTGGTCTGAGGCGCGGGAGAAGATCGGCGGCTTCGGACAGGCTGTCAGTCCTCTGGGGGGGCTTCGGCCCGGACACTCCGATCTGCTGTTCCAGGCGGTCAGCATAAGAAGCTGGACTCCCCCACACAGACGGCCCCGCGGGCGACTGGCCGTCCGGCGGCCCCCGTGAAGGCGAACGAGGATGCAATGGCCGTTTCAGGACCGCGAGACGAGCGCCGTGCGGATAGTGTCCAAACGGGCGCCGAGCAGGGAAGTACCGGTGACGGGACGCATTCCGCAATGGTGGAAGAACGCCCTTCGGGCATCGGCACGGTGGGGTTCGGGGTAAAGGACGAGGCTGCCCAGTCGGGCTGCCTCGGCATCGACGGCGAAGCGTCCCACGAGCGCGCTGCCGATGCCGGTGCGTCGTGAGTGCACGGCAACGACCAGTTGCACGATGCGTGCCCGGGGAGGGGGGAACGCGCCGGACGCGAAGATCTCATTATCCGTGAACGTGCCCTCAACAAACCCTACGACTGCAGAGCCCTGCAAGGCGACATAGAGACGCTCGTAGGGGCGGTAACGGTGATCGAGAAGGGCTTCGGCGTGAGAGCCCATGCCCTCCGCGACAAAAAGGGCGCGCAGGTTGCTCTCATGCTCCCCAGCCAGCTGGGTTATCTCCACAGTCATGGTCCTCACCATAGAAGAACGCGATTCGACAGGTTGGGACCCGGTAGGTCGTGAAGCAGGGATGCTGGTTGGAGACTGAGGTACAGAGTTCATCGCAGGTCAACCGGTAGTTGCAGGTGCGGAGGCGGTCATTCCACCTGATGACTCATCGGTTACGAGGTGGGCAGGCGTGCCGGAGTCACACGAATGTTCGC
The DNA here is from genome assembly GCF_008974245.1 of Streptomyces abyssomicinicus. GTDB lineage: Bacteria > Actinomycetota > Actinomycetes > Streptomycetales > Streptomycetaceae > Streptomyces > Streptomyces abyssomicinicus. Next base: position 22,749 of record NZ_BBZI01000018.1, read on the forward strand.
ATTTAGTCACGGTAGAGCTATGCCGGCGGCGGGTGCGCGGAAGTACGCGGCCCCGTTCCGGGATCGCCTTGTGGCATGAAAAAGCCCCGCCGGTCGCCCGGCGGGGCTGGGTGGCTCGGGCCGGTTCAGGGACCGGCGATGAGCCAGAGGATGAGCACCGCGTCCAAGCCCGGGCTGTAGCGGTAGACCACGGAGATGCCGCGGCCGCCGGTCTGCTCGGGCAGCAGCTCGATCACGTACGACTCGGAGTCCGGGTCGGCGGCCGGGAGGCTGCGGGCGCGGTCGGTGTCAGGGTCGTCCTCGAGGAGCCGGCGGATCGACTCGACGGCGGCCTGCTCGCTCCGGACAAGTTCGGCGCGGATCTTCTCGGCGGCGTCGGAGTAGAAGGCGTGGCTCACCGGGCGCCCGCCTCGGCGAGCTTGCGGCGCAGCTCGTCGGTGACGTCGTCGGTGGTGCGGGCGAGGGCGGCCATGCCCTGCAGGTCGGTCCGGAGCAGTATCCGGTGCCGGTACGCCTGGGTGATCTCGCGGACTCGGGTCAGGTCGTCCAGGTCGATGGCCGCGAGCTCACGCTCGAAGTGCTCCAGGTCGCCGGGGAAGCCGTGGAACAGCAGGGCGGCCCTGAGTTCGGCGAGCGTGCGCATCGGCGGTACGGCGTCGTGGTGCTCGGGCTGTGCCGTCACAGCGCGCTCCTCTCTCGGTCGTGATGCCAGTGTCCTACGCCCTGCGGCCCGAGGTGCGCACTTCGTGCCGCAATGGCGGGCCGGACTTCCCGCGCGTCCGGCCCTGCGGCCTGGCGCTGCTGGTGACTGGTCCGGAAAACGGCGGACTGAAACGGCGAGGCCGTTCGCCCAAGGTTCACCATTAAGGGGCATTTCATCGGGATATAGCCACGGCCCGGTCCTGAGCACTCCTACGTTGAAGCACCTGCAGCAGCCGATCACGAAGGACGACGGAACAGCAATGAGCGCTTCTATCCAGCCCCCGCCCCTCACCGGCCCTCAGATGGTCGCGGCCACCACCGTCGTAGCCCTCACCGTCACGGCGTTCTCGGCAGCGCTGTGGGGGAACGCTGAGCAGAGCAAGCGCGGCTTCCGTCTGCTGGACTGGCTGGACAGCCACCGCAGGACGGAACTCCCGCCTGCAGAGGCGGACCTGTAAGGCCCGCATGCACGTCTGCGTGGCGTCATGCCAGCACCAGCGCGCGCAGGCTAGCTCCGGCGGCCAGGCGGGCCCGCTCGTACGGCGGGGCGGTGCGGTTGCGAGTCAGCGGGCGCAGCACCGCCTGGTCCTCGGTGTCGCCCGGGTACAGGGCGCGCAGGTCGGCGGTCATCCTCCGGCCGCCTCCAACGGAGCAGGTGTAGTCGTCGACGACCGTCTGCACGATCCGTTCGTCGAGGCCGGGCTCGTGGGGGCGGCCGCGCAGCGCGTAGGCGAGGTGGCGGCGGGCTTCGGCGAGCAGGTGGTGGAGGGAGAAGGCGCCGCGCATCACGTAGACCACGGAGGCGACGTCGACGGCGGCCAGGGCGACGTCGACCACCGGCCGCACCCGTGCCCACACCGCCGCGGCCGCCGCTCGCGCCCGCTCGGCGAGCCGGTAGACGGTGCAGGCGCCGAACGCGGCGATCGCGGAGGCGCGCCATCGCTTGCGCAGCTCGGTCAGCGACAGCAGCTCGGTGTGCTTGGGCGGGCGGGTCTGGTCGGCGGCCTGGCAGGCCAGCGCGTAGCCGGCCTTCTCCCCCGGCGCGTACCCCTGCCGTTCCTCGTACCTGGCCGTCAGGACGGGCAGCGCGTCCTCGATCTGCTGACGGCGGGTCGACTGCCAGCCGATCAGCCGCCGGTCGATACCCGCGATCTCCATGACGGGGCGACGGCCCGGAGTCACCTCGCGCGGCTCCCACGCCCACCGGAGCCGGGCGGACACCTCCTCCATGAACAGGAGGGTGTAGAGGGTGTCGGCGACGACAATGTTGGCGAGCATCGTGTCCGCGGAGAGGTTGCCCCAACTGCCGTCCGGCCGCCGGGCGCGGATCGAGACCACCGCGTGGTCGTGCAGCAGCGGCTTCAACTCGCCAGCGCGGGACTCGTAGTGACGGAACACAGCGACGATCAGCCCGTCCCGGACCGGCGCGCGGTGCTTGCCTCCGCTCGCCCACCGGATCTGCGCGACCGACTCCTCCAGCCACGCCAGCGTCTTGTCCCGGGCGATGTCCTGACACGACTCCAGCACCAGACGGGTCTCGTCATCTGCGAGCGCCCACGCGATGTGTGCCGTCGGTGGCGCCCGGAACACCAGGTCCATCGCCAGCCACGGCGTGCGCTCCTTCGCCTTCTCCGTCTCGGGCGACGCGTTGTGCTCGATGGGCCTGCCCAGCACGGTCGCCCGCCGGGCACGGGCCGGGCTCTTGCCCTGCTCCAGGAGCTCACGCACGATCCGGTCGGCATCCGGGTGCCGGCCCTCTCCCAGGAGCAGCTCCGCCTGCCGCTCGATCACCACGTCCCCGGCCGCCAGGCCGAGCGCGGCCAGGCCCCCGCCCTTCCACACGCCGGGCGGAACACCGGCCTCGTCCTGGGCGGCACGCAACGGCGTCCCCGCCCGGCGGTGGCCGTCGCCGACCATCACGCCCCGAGTGAGGTAGCGCCACCCGTTCCCCGGGCGGACCTCCGCTTTGCTGATCACCGGCCCATGGAACCCCGGTGCTGACCTGCACAAAAGCGTGATCCGGGGTTGGTCCCGCCGGGCGGGAGGGCATCACCGGATCTTCACCGGAGAGCCCGCCGGGCGGACCGCCGAGCCAGCCCGAGACAGTAAGCGGTCGGTGTGTGCATCATCCGCCGCATGAAAATCACCAGGTACGGAGACCCCTGTCCCCTCTGCGGCACGCCGCTGCTCCTGGACGTGCTCCAGGTGCGCTCCGCGCAGTACGACTTCCCCACGGCCGAACGCGTCACCCGGCGCCAGTGCCCCGGCGGCTGCCACGTGAACCAGCCCGAGCAGTGGAAGGAGGCGATACACAGCCGCTACGGCGACTGCTGACGGCAGCCGTGCGAATGCTGCGCACTCGAGGACAGTGGGTCCAGCGTGGCCTAGCAACGTGAAGTTGATCCGCCAAGAATCGCCGGACTTCCCCGATTGCGGAAGTCCGGCTCAACCGCAGGGGTCAGCTCTCGACAGCCGCGATGCCGTCATCCGCATCGGTGTCGTCCTGGGCGCCGCTCGACACACCAGTGGCCCATCACCTCCCCACGGGTGGGCCACTGGACGTTCCAGACTGCGCACGTCCTGGGGACGTGCGCAGCTCCTGTTCGTCACGGCTACCTAGTTGGCCAGCAGTCTCGCCAAGGCGTGGCGGTTGTCCTCCGTCATGTGTTCTCTCAGGATGCGGTCGAGAGCCTTCGGGTCGTGCCATGGGAGATGAGGTGCGCTGTTGCGCGTCGAGGCCGCCGCCTCCGGGGTGATAACTGAGTTATCACCGGGCGGTTCTGGGGCTTCCGGCAGCGGCTCGGGGGTGGAACTGATAACTGAGTTATCAGTTGCCGGAGAGGGAGCTGTCTGCCGGCTGGCCCTCTGCGCCTTCTTGGTGGCGTCAGCACGGGCCCGGCGGTCCGCTTCCTGTCGTTGTTCCTGCGGGGGGACCTTGGTCATGTTCCGGAGGTGGGAAACGTGGCGTCGGCCAGCCTCGAGGTCTGCCTGCAGTTCTGGGGTGAGTGCCAGCAGGGAGAGCTTCTGGCTGATCAAGGGCTGGCTCATGCCCAGCCGTTTTGCGGCCTTGTGTTGCGATCCGTAGAACGTCACAAGTCGCTGCAGGGCTTGCGCTTCCTCCAGCTCGCTGAGGTCCTTCCGCGTGGCGTTGGCGATGAAGGCGGCCTCCAGCAGGGTCTCGTCCGTGCTGGCGAACTCGTCCCCAAGCATGCTCTTTATGGTGGCCAGCCCGGCTTCGCGTGCGGCCTTCAGGCGCCGGTTGCCGTCGATGACGACGTACTTGGCTCCTTCCTCCAGGTCGCCTCGCCGGTCTGGCCTGTGAATCCCTCGTGGCCACCTTCGCCGCCAGCAAGTCCCTCGTCGACGAGAAAGCCGCCCAGTCCGCCGTCACCCAAGTCCTCGACTGACATTCCACACCCTCGAAACTCGATGTCGGTGGCGCCGGATACCTTGCATCAGACGATGCACACCGCTGGAGGGGACATGCCGTCTCACGGAACATTTCTCGCCGCACTCACGGTGGTAATGCCGCCACATGACGGGGCCGATGAGCAGGTGGACTGGGATGCGATCCGGCGGGCTTGGGGAGTCGGCTTCCCCTCCGACTACATCGCCTTCATGAGCACGTACGGAGCCGGCGGCATCGACGACGCGCTGAGCGTCGTGACCCCCGAAGCGAGCACGCAGCCGGCCGACAGCCCTGACCTCGGGGGCATGGCGGCCGAGACAGCCAACATGCGGCACATGTGGGAGTCCGAAGGAGGACCGGACGAGGTCGATGCCGGACCTGATTCTGTCGTCGCTTGGGGCGTCAGCTGCGGAGCCGACATCCTCGGCTGGCTCACCGTTGACCACGACCCCAACAAGTGGCCCGTTGTCGTGTGGGAACGGCACGGCTGGCCCCACTGGAAAATCTACGACTGCGGAATGGCGGAGTTCCTTCGGCGCCTGTTCACCAAGGGCTTCGACGAGTGCCCACTCAGCGACGCCTCCCTCTGGGGAGAGTCCTCTCCGCACTTCGTCCATTGGCGCGAGGAACGACGACGGTGGGAGTCCGGCGTCGACCCCTACACAGGCGAACCCGACCCATACTTCGGCATGAAGTTCGACTGATTGCGCCTCGGCACCTTGCCGACGACCGCGACACCTCGCCGACAAACGCCCCGCTGGGACCACCCCAGTGGGGCGATCTTGTTCTCGGTGATCGGCACCTTCAGTGCCGGACCCGTCGGCATTTTCAGCGTCGGCCAACACACTGCTGCACGAAGTGGCGGGCGGTCTCCTCCCCCTGCGGTGACGGATCTGGGTATCGCGGCTTCTTGGCCATGGGAGAAGGCTAGACGCCGCCGGCCGGCCGGTTCCGGGGCGGCGGCCGGGGCTGGCAGTCCTGCTGGTAGGAGCGGGCCGGCCGGGAGCTGTCACGTTGCCACGCCGGGCTGTTCACCTCGCCTCTCGGAGGTGTTTCCGCAGGTCAGGCAGGAGTTTGGGGAGCACGTGACAGGCGGCGTGACAGCGGGCGTGACAGGGGTTCGGGTCGCGGTGGCCGGGGACACCACGGCGGAGCGGAGGCGGGTGTTCTCGGCGGCTTGGCGGAGCCAAGCTCGCGGTCCGCAGGGGCAGGCTGGAGTGCGCAGTCGTGCCCGCCAGTAGATCCCAGGCACGACCACACGGTGCGAGGGCGCTACTCGGGCCGCACCTGAGCGGCCTGCATGCCCTTCTGCCCTCGCTCGGCGACGAAGGACACGGTCTGTCCCTCCTTAAGGCTCTTGAAGCCGTCGGACTCGATCGCCTTGAAGTGGACGAAGAGGTCATCACCTCCGCCTTCGGGGGTGATGAAGCCGAACCCCTTCTCATCGTTGAACCACTTCACGGTGCCTGACTGACGATTACTCAATGTATTGCCGCTCTCTCTGAGGGTAGTGATCGGCTCCATCAGACCACGTCGCTCCCGCGCAGTCGAAGCGATCAGGCACCTATGCCGAGACCTTGCCGCGGTCGCAGGCGATTGCCTCCGGGACGATCGCCGGTGGGGCTGTGGCTGGCAGGGGCGTAGCAGTCGTCCAACTTCCCTGGCAGCCGGTCCAGGTTCAATGTCAGGGGACAGCGGGGCGTGGCGGTGTGCGTCTGGCCCTTGGCGCCGCCCGGCTTGCGGGTGGTCATGGGCCTGGGGTGTGGGGCGGGTTCGGGTCTGCGGGCCGCGACCCGCTCAGGGGCACTGCGGGCAGTCGATGTCCTGTTCGTCGAGGTCGGCGCAGACCACGCAGTCCTGCTCGCCTTCCTGGGGTTCGCCGGCTTCGCTGATGTCGAGTCCGCACAGGGCCCGGTCGGGGTCGCAGCAGAACAGGTGTGTGAGCTCGCTGCCCGGGGTGCTGGCGGTGTTGCCGGCGGCCGGGGCAGTAGTGGGCGCGAGGGTCATATGGGGACCGTAGCGGCGCCGCGGTCGCGAAGGACGGCCCTTCGGCGGCCCAGGGGTGGGTGCCGGCTCGGGCGTGGCTTCGCCCCGTCGCGTCGTTCCGTCTGCCTCGGCCGGCGCCGTGCGACGGCCGGGCGCCCGACGGTGGCGAGCACCACCGTGTCGCCCTGGTTCCGCGTGCGGCGTGCGGCTGGGCAGCAACGACGTGGTGGTGGCCGGATCGTCAGAGGCGGAAGCCGCGGTCGGGGTCCCGGGGGCTGTCCGGGTCGAACGGTTCGAACCAGTCGTCGGTTTCGAGGTTCACCATGCCCAGGGCCTGGTGGGCGTCGTTGTCCGGGTCTTCCAGGCCGTCGAGGCGGGCGTTGAAGAGCATCAGCACGTCGTGGTCCTGGAAGAGCAGGGTGGAGCAGGCCTCCCAGTCGTAGTCGGCGCGGTGGGCGGGCAGGTCGGCGACGAGGGCGCGGACGGCGTTGGGGCGGTCGGTCGTGAGCGACCGGGCCCGGTCGATGATCAGGTGCAGGGCCATCTCCTCGCCGGTGCAGCGTGGCTCCACGCCGGCCTCTTCCGGCGTCTTCAGGTCGGCGGCCAGGTCGTCGAAGGTGCGGGCCATCTGCCGGCGCCACTGTGCGTCGCGGCGCAGTGTGAGGGGCGGGAGGCTGCCGAAGACGCCGCCGGCGCCGCGGGGCAGGGGGGTGTCGCCGAGCGCGGTCACCTCTTGCCAGGCCAGGGTGGCCAGTTCCTCGGCGGCCAGGCGCAGCACGGCGGCCGTGCGGGGGGTGAGGAGGCTCTCGTCGTCCTCGTCTTCCGGCCAGGCTTCGTCGTCCTCGTCGAGGTGCCAGGTGGGGCGCTGGGCACGGGAGAGGAAACGGTCGTGGGCGCGGACGGCCGCGGTCTCGGGGGCGGCCATGCAGGTGTCGATGATCTGGAGGTCGTCGTTGAAGGGTTCGGCGGCGAGGTCGGTGGCGGCCTGGGCGAGGAGGCAGGTGGCGGCGTCGGCGCCTTCGCCGGCGGTGGGCAGGACGACGGCGTAGTAGCTGTCCGTCAGGCGGGCGATGGTCTCGGCGATGACCGCGGTGACGACCGTCTGGTCGTCGAACGGGGCCTGCACGGTGAGGTGGTCGAGGACCAGGAAGTCGCCGGCCTGCTCGACGGCTTCCTCCAGCTCGGGCGTGAGGTCGCCGTCCGGGGTGAGCAGCTTGGGCGCGGCAGTGGCGCGCAGGCCGCCGTGGTCGGTGAGGCGGGCGAAGAGGTTGCCGGCGTCGTGGTGGCGGCAGCGGGCCGCGCGCAGGCTGCCGACCTCGCGCTCGCCGTCGAGGATGCGGATGTGCCAGTCCTGGAGGCCCTGCTCGGGGGCGGCCAGGCGGTGGCGGTGGACGAGCTCGATGCCGAGGGCGGTGAGGTCGGGTGCGGGCGGGGCGGTCGCCGCGGGGGCGGTCATCGGTGCTCTCCTGTCGGCCGGACGGGGTGGTGCGGCGCTCACCGTAGCCGCCCGGGCCCGGTCGCCGGCGGGCGTTTGGTCGGGGGCCACCCGCGGGGGCGGGGCGGGATCGGCGCGCGGCGGGGGCGAGTTGCCGTGGTGTCGCGGCGGGTCATAGCGTCGATGCGGGACCTGCTTCAGCGGGGTCGGGGGCCGGGAGCAGTGCCGGCCGTACGGGGTTCGGAGCGTCGTCTTGCGCCTCGGGTGCGCACTTGGGCCAAGTGCCGGTGTCTGTGCGCGGCCGCCGCTGGCCGCCCCTCTGCGCGCACCGGTATCGGAAGGGCACAGGGTGAGTACTGAGCAGCACGAGAGGGACGCGTACGGGCAGGAGCTGGCCCGGATCGGCCGGCACCAGGACGAGGCGGTGCAGGCGCGGCTCGTGGTCTTCCGGGCGCTGGCCGCCGTTGGGATCGGGCACGAGGAAGCCGACGCCGTGATGGCCCAGTTGGAGGCCGGGGCGGTGGCCGGGGCGCACACGTGGGTCTCGGAGAGCAGCCCGCCCGCCGGCGACGCTGTGCGCGCCGCGGCCCGCGACGATGCTGGACCGGCCGGTGGTGCAGTGGCTGTCCAACCTGCGCCGCCCGGCGCCCTGGAGGGCCACCCGGAGTGGCAGGCGGCCCTCCAGGGCGTGGACGCCGACTGGAACCCGTCGTGGCCGGTGGGCTGGCAGCGGCACTACGCCGCGCTGCGCGAGATGGTCGCCGACGAGCAGGCCCCATCGACGTCCTGCCCGGCGTCACGGTCCACGGTATGGACATCGGGAAGTGGCTCGCCCGGCAGCGGAAGCCCGAGGTGTGGGCGGCCCTGGTGGAGGGACAGCGCGAGCGCCTGGAGGCCGTCGGCGCCGTCCCCGTGGCCCCGGATTCTCAGGAGAGCCCGCGAGGCCGTCCACAGCGCCCGTGAGCGCCTCGAGCGGGGCGTGGCGGCCTGGGCGCGGTACAAGGCCCGCGAAGGCTCTGGTCCCCAGGGGCCATACAGAGGTGCTGCCGGACGGGACGGAGGTCAAGCTCGGGGTGTTCTTGAGCGACAGCAAGAGCCGCCGGGCCAAGCTCACCGCCGACAGGCTCCAGGCGCTGGCCGACCTCGGGCTGGAGTGGGCGGCGGCGTAGTAGTTGTCGGGGAACGCAAGGCGCCATGGCGAGGGCATGGCACCTAGGACCTGTCGTCAAAATGTGATCAGCCTTCGATTCCCCTCTGACGGGTCACGGTCATCATGGGCTGATGAGTAGATATGCAGAGGTCATCGTCCTGGCGCGAAGGGCTGAAGAGGTCATGGAACCGCTCACTCGCCCCGATGAGGGCCGGGACTGGCACCAATGCTTCACACGTGTGGACGACGGCATGTTCGACGGGTCGCGCATGCCTTCCGTGGAGTGTTACGCGTGGGTCATCCAATTCATCCGCCACAACTGGCGTGGGTTGCTGAGTCATCTGGAGTCTCTGGCGTGGCCGGATCCGCATTCCGTTCAAGTCCTGGTACGCGATGAGGACGACGACTGCTTCGGCCTCTGGATGATCTATGACGGCAAACTGGTCGAGGTATCACTGCCGCGCACCGAACGAGAGCCGTTCTCAGCGTCCGTTACCGGAGTCCTTTCCCGGACCGACCGTCGCGCCGGAGAGTTGCGCTCAGGGCCTTCAACCGTCACGCCCACATCAGAAGCGCGGCGAGAGTGACAGCCGCTTGGTAGGACTGGGCTGTCTTGTCATACCGGGTGGCGATCCCGCGCCATTGCTTCAAGCGGTTGAAGCACCGTTCGACGACGTTACGCCGCTTGTAAAGCTGCTTGTCGAAGATGGGTGGGCGCCCGCCCCGGCTGCCGCGTCGGAGCCGGTTGCGAATCTGGTCGGCCCGTTCCGGGATGGTGTGTCCGATGCCGTGCCGCCGGAGCCAGGCCCGGATGGCCTTGGAGCTGTAGCCCTTGTCGCCCAGGACATGATCGGGCCGGACACGCGGCCGTCCGGGCCCGAGTCGAGGTACCCGTATCTTCTCCATCACGGCGGTGAACTGGGTGCAGTCGTTGGTGTTGCCGCCCGTCAGGACGAAGGCGAGCGGGCGGCCGACCGCGTCGCAAGCAAGGTGAATCTTGCTGGTCAGGCCGCCCCGGGACCGGCCGAGCGCCGGGCTATGGAGCCCCCTTTTCGGGCCCCGGCGGCGTGCTGGTGGGCTCGAACGATGGTGGAGTCGACCGACACGAGCCAGTTGATGTCTCCTGCCGCGTCCGCTCTCGCCTGCGCTGCACGAAGCATCCGGTCGAACGTGCCGTTTGCCGCCCATCGGCGGAAACGGGTGTGGAGCGTGGTCCATGGGCCGTACCGCTCGGGCACGTCCCGCCAGGCGACCCCCGCCCGGAACTTCCACACGATCCCGTTGAGGACCCTACGGTCGTCCAGTCGTGGCCGTCCCAGCGCCGGCCGGGGTAGCAATGGGCGTATCAGGTCCCACTCAGCATCGGACAGTTCGTGGCGGCGTAGCACCCCACCGTGATCCACAATCCAAGATCACATTGACGACAGGCCCTAGGTCGTTTCGTTCGCATCAGCCTGCTGATGCGAACGAAACGACCTAGGCTCGGCAACGTCTTTGACTAGCCCTCACACAGAGAGATACCGGGGGAAATGCCTAAAAAGCGCTTGGCCATAACCGTAGCCATGCTCACTGTCGCCGGATTCGCTGTCCCTGCTCTGACAGCAACCCCGGCCTACGCTGCCTCGTGCAACACCAACCAGGCCATCGCCGCCGCAACCGTCGCGGGCAACTTCTCAACAGTGGACACGGCCTACGACGGAACCCAGGACGGTCTGATCAGCAGGACCGATCTTGACATCGTCGTGCAGGGCTTTCGCTACTCGAACAACTTGCGTTTCTCCGCCGCCTTGATCCTGGGTGACGACAACTTCTTCCGTCAGATCGACACCGCCCGCCAAGGGGGCCAGCCTGACGGCCTCCTGAGCCTGGACGACCTCAACGCAGCCTGCACTGTGGCCCCGTGCAACACCAGCCAGGCCATCGCCGCCGAAACCATCGCGGGCAACTTCTCAACAGTGGACATGGCCTACGACGGAACCCAGGACGGTCTGATCAGCAGGACCGATCTTGACATCGTCGCAGGAGGCTCTGACTACCCGAACTACTTGCGTGACTCCTCCAGAGTCCTGTTGGACGGGGATTTCTTCCGCGAGATCGACACCGCCGGCCAAGGTGGCCAGCCTGACGGCCTCCTGAGCGTGGGGGACCTCAACGCAGCTTGCGGCTGACGCCACCTGCCCCGCGGCCGGCGGCGGCCCAGGGCGCAGCCTCCCGGCCGGGGCGGGCCGGTTCAGCAGCAATGGCCGAGGCGGCCCCGCACGCTCCGGCCGGGGCTGGCAGCCCTGCCGGTAGGGGCGGGCCGGCCGGAGGGCTGTCACGTTGTCATGCCCGGCCGCTCACCTCGCCTATCGGGGGTGTTTGCGCAGGTCATGACATGATTCGGCGAGGGCGTGACAGGGGTTCGGCCGCGGCGGGGCGGGGACAGCACGGTGTTCGGGGGCGTTGTGGTGGGCGAGTTGGTCCGGTGTCTGGCCCTCGCTGTACCGTCCGGATCGGGGGCCCCGGCCCTCGGGCCCTCCCCTGTGCTGTCACCGCAGTCCGGGCGCCGGCCGGGCGCCGCACCTGTTCATCGACACGGAGGCACCGCGTGAGCGACGAGCAGCACAAGGTCGACGCGTACGGGCGGGAGCTGGCCCGTATCGGCCGTCGTCAGAGCGAGGCGGTCCAGGCCCGCGCGGTGGTCTTCCGGGCCCTGGCCGCGGTCGGGATCGGGCCCGAGCAGGCCGACGCCGTCGTGGCGCAGGTGGAGGCGGGAGCGGTGGCCGGGGCGCACACCTGGATCTGTGAGAGCAGCCCTCAGGCCGGGTTCGAGGACGGGTGGTTCGCCGGCGTGCGCGACGCCGCCAGCCGGCTGCTGCGCGTCGCGGACACCACCGCGGCACAGACCGGGCGAGCCGCCTCCCACGCCATGCTCTGTGCCCACCTCCACCAGCAGGCCGGCCCGGCGGCCGGAGGCGAGGGCGCGGTGCCGGCGACGGCGGTGAGCGCGGTGTCGGCGGGCGCGGCGGGCGGGGCGTCGACGGTGCTGGAGGTGCGGGACGTCCTCGAGGCGGCGCAGCGCTGCACCTGAGCCCTGGCCGGGCCGGACACCCACCCCGAGGTGTCCGAAGAGGTCCTGGGCGTGGTGCTCGGTGCGGTGGCCGAGGTCGAGCGGGCCGGGTACGTGGCACGGTTGGAGGAGTTCGCCGGGCGGCACCGGGCGCGCCTTGAGGAGATGGTGCGGGCGTACGGGCCGGGCAGCCGGCCCGCCGAGCACGGCCGCTACATGCTGGTCGGCCGGCCCGAGAGTCTGGTGGTGTGCGAGCGGATGCAACGCCGTGCCGTTCCGGCTGCGCAGCCGGTGGGACGAGGCGCTCGAGCCAGTTCTACTGGACGACCTCGAGTTCGCGTGGGGACCACGGACCCGCCTGGGCCAGTGAACGACCCGGCCGGCCCGGAGGCTTGCCGCGTCGGGCCGACTGGCCGAGCCCTGCGGGGCGGCCGTCAGGGTCGGCCGCGTCGGTGCGCCGGGCCGCGTTGGCGTCCTCTGGGGGGTCCTCGCTGCGGCGCTGGGACGGGCGGAGGCTCGCCCCTTGGGCGGGGGCGCCGCCCGGGGTCCGCTGTGCGTGCTCGGGCCGGTCGCGGTGACGGGCTCAAAGGCGGTATCCGCGGTCGAGGTCTCGGGCGTACTGCGGGTCGAACGGCTCGAACCACGCGTCGGCTGCGAGGTTCACCAGGCCCAAGGCCTGGCGGATGTCGCTGTCCGGGTCTTCCAGGCCGTCGAGGCGGGCGTCGAAGAGCATCAGCACGTCGTGGTCCTTGAAGAGCCCACCCGAGCAGTTTGCCCAGTCGTAGTCGGCGTGGTGTGGGGGCAGGTCGGCGACGAGCGCGTGGACGGCGTTGGGGCGGCTGGTCGTGATCGACCGGGCCCGGTCGATGATCAGGTGCAGAGCCATCTCCTCGCCGATGCAGCGCGGCTGCGGCCAGGCCGTGCCCGGCGTCTGCAGGTCGGCGGCCAGGTCGTCGAAGGTGCGGGCCATCTGCCGGCGCCACTGCCCGTTGCGGCGCAACGTGAGGGGCGGAAGTCGGCCGAACACCCCGCTGGCGCCTCGGGGCAAGGGAGTGTCGCCGAGGGCGGTCACCTCCTGCCAGGCCAGGGTGGACAGTTCCTCGGCAGCCAGGCGCAGCACGGCGGTCGTGCGGGCGCTCAGGACGCAGTCGGCTTGCTCGTCGGACCATGCCGCCTCGTCCTCGTGTGGCCATGGCCGCTCGTCGTTCTCGTCGAGGTGCCAGGTGGGGTGCTGGGCGTGGGAGAGGAACCGGTCGTGGGCGTGGGCGGCGGCGTCCTCGGGGGCGGCGAGGCAGGTGTCAATGATCTGGAGGTCGTGTGTGAAGGGGTCGGCGGCGAGGTCGGTGGCGGCCTGGGCGAGGAGGCGGGTGGTGTGGTCGGCGTCCAGGTGGGCGGTCGGCAGGACGACGGCGTAGTAGGTGTCGGCCAGGCGGGCGATGGTTTCGGCGATCACCGCGGTGACGACGGTCTGGTCGTCGAAGGGGGCGGAGACGTTCAGCTGGTCGAGGACCAGAAAGTTCCCGGCCTGTTCGACGGCGTCCTCCAGTTCGGGCGTGAGGTCGCCGTCTGGGGTGAAGAGTGCGGCCGCGGCGATCGCGCAGAGCCCGCCGTGGTCGGTCATCCGCTCGGCCAGGTTGCCGGCGCCGTAGTGCTGGCAGCGGGCCGCGCGCAGGGTGCCGACCTCGTGTTCCCCGTCCAGGATGCGGATGTGCCACTCCTGCAGGCCCTGTTCGGGGGCGGTCAGGCGGTGCCGGTGGACGAGCTCGATCCCGAGCTGCGTGAGGTCGGGACCGGTCGGCGCCGTCTCGGGGGCGGTCATCGTCGTTCTCCTGTCGGCGGGGCATGGCTCGTCGGTCACCGTAGTGGCCCGCAGGCGGCGGCTGTGGCCGTTGATGGCAGAGCGGACGTCTCGAGCGGTGGCCGAGGCTGGGCAGTCCGGCCAAGGCGGCCCGCACGCTCCGCCCGCGGCGGGCGGCGCGGCCGTCCTTCAGGATCTGGCGGGCCCGGGCGCGCCACTGCCGGGCCTGCTCGGTGCGGCCGGCTTCCCGGTGAGCGGCGGCCATGCGGAGCGCGGCGACGCGGGTCCGGGAGAAGAGGAGCTCGGCGACGAGGGTCAGGGAGCCTTCGATCCGTACGGCGCGTGCGCGAAGCGCCGCCGGGGCCCGCTGCGCGAGCTCTGGGTGGTGAGGCACGGAGGGCTGGGCCCGTGATGTCATGGCCAGACAGGCAGGCGCGAGGGCCCTTCGGGTGGGACGGCTGTTCTTCCCGTGCTGGTTACCCGCGGGACAGGGCCGCGCGTACGGCCTTGGTGCCCGTGGACTCCTCGAGGTAGACGTTCTGATCGACAAGCCACACGCCCTGTTCGTCTTGCACCAGCCGGAGCGCCATGTGATGAGGCGCGAGGCCGGCGTCCGTGGTCACCCGCACTCCGATGCCCGCGGGGTGTCGGCCATGGGCTTCCACCTCGACGGCATCAGCGGTGCTCACCCGCGCATCGGGATTGATGCGATGCCGGTAGGGCACCGCAATGAACTCGGCGCACTCGGCAACGTCTTTCCTCCCGACGTGCTGTCTCATACCTTCGGTCACGGCGCGGCAGACTGCCTCGTAGTCTCGGTCCACATTCGCCTGCTGATAGGCCCGCGCGGCCTGGGCCGCGGCCTTCAACTGCGTCTGGCCGTCGCCGTGAGCGCCAGCAGTGGTGGGGGTGCTGCAACCCGTCAGCACCAGGGTCAGTACGGCCAGGCATGTCCAGGCCGGCGGTGCGGTTCTGACAGCCGTGCGCAGCGCGCCACGTTCCATGGACTCTCTCCTTGTCGTCGGTCGGACAGTGTGCACGGCCTGACCGCGTACACCGCGGCCGGGGGTGTCCGGTGCCGGCCCAGGCGGATCACTTGCCGCAGTCCTTGTCGCCTCTGCAGGGTTGTCGCTGCCGCCTCGAGCGACCGCGGGCGTGTTGGGGACACCCGGGCTCCCTCGGGTCAGAGCGCGCCCGAGCAGGTCGCGTCCCGGATCGCCGCCGACCCGGTCGACCAGAGCGTCGTCGGGCCCTGGTTCGCCGGCGTGAGCGACGTCGTCGACCAACGCTGCGTATCGCGGACACCACCGCCACCGCGGGACGCGGGCGCGCCGCGTCCCACGCCCTGCTGCTCGCCCACCTCCAGCAGTCGGCTCCTGCGGCGGTCGTCTCCTCCCCCGCCGCGCCGGCGCAGAACAGCAAGCCGTCAGCTAAGTCACCCGAGAAACGGCTCGGGACGGGACGGGACGACTGTCGATGACCTACTCTTCGCGCAGGAATTCCCGCAGGTCCGCGGCTACGGCCGTCATTCCTTCGCCGGCCTCGATCACGGTCGTCACGGTGCAGTTCCAGTCGCCGGGGAAGAATCCGGATCGCAGGGTCCAGCCCAGATACACATGACCACCCGAGCCGAACGTCGCGGTCACGACCAGGTGGTTGTTGCCCCAGACCCGCTCGCCCTCCCAACCACGGAAGTCGCGCGCGAGGCCATCGAAGAACTCGCTCATGTTGTCCCAGACGGTCACGGTCTCGAGCCGTGCGCACACACCGTCATCGATGGCCTCCACAGCGAAGGCGAACTCGTACTCATCCGCACGCGACCAATCGAACAGCCGAACAGAAGGCGCCTGCGCCCCCGACCCCCGAACGACAACCTCGACCTGCCCTGGAACCACCTCGATCAGACTCACCCACCGAAGGATACGGACGCCGCCAAATCAACGTCACCACCGTTCCCGGGCGCCGGAGCCGCTGCTACTTCTCATCAACATTCGGGGCACCGTCAGCCACCTGGTGCTGCCAGCTCTCACCAACAAGCGCTCTTCGTTTTCACCTACGCAGCCAGGCAGGCGATGCTCGAGGCGATCAGGAGCCAGGAACGGCGCGGCAGCCGGCTCAGGCGGTCGACGGCCTCGGCCAGGGCGCCCGCGCCATGGCGGCCTGGACGTAGGAGGCGGAATCCGAACCGAGCCAGCTGGCCCGCACCCGGGCGTAGCGGGGCGGTTGTGACCGGGTGGTTCGGGGTGCTGGGGCTCTGGGGCCTTGCCGCTGGGGCCAGGAGCATGTGGGCGGGGTTCCTGGGTGTGGTCGAGGTTATGGGCTGGTCCGCGGTGCGGCGTCCTGCGGGACGTATCGGACCTTGGGCCGTGCCGGCTTGAACTGCGGCAACCCCGGGGGAAGCACGGGAGTCAGGACGTCGAACACCCTGCGCATGACACGGTCGGTGTATCCGTCAGGGGTCGGGGACGCCTGCAGGACGACACCTCCGGCGGTGAGCCGGAACACCTTGTGGAAGGCGCCCGAGTCTTCCAGATACGAGGCCCCACCCAGCTTGTCGACCAGTTCCCCGGGGCACACGGTGACCCAGGAGTACCCGCGGAGCTGCCGGCGGGCTTCGGCCACCGACGTTCGTGCCCTCCGCATAAGCACCACGTCCAGGTTCGGCTCCTCCGCGATCGGCTCGTCGACGACGACGGCCCCGAAGGCGGGATTCAAGGCGTCCAGCGTCGCCGCCAGGAAAGCGACCACGGACGAGGAGAACGCCACCTTCTCGTAGGGGCCTCTTCACCGCCGAGCCACAGCTGCAAGTTCATGTTCGGCCGACGGGAGGTGATGCTGGAACCCCGGACATGGGCGGACGGCCTGTCCTGGTCGTAGCGGAAGAACAGCACGCTCGACCACTCCGGAGCGGCCAGCAGCTCCTGACGTATGAGATGCCAGCCGTCGGACCCGTCGAGCGCGAACGTTTTCTTCTTCTCGTCCTCCGTCCTCTGACTCGCCGCGGACAGCCACGCGGTCCCGGTCTGCACCATGTCCAAGCAGCCGGTCAGCGGCCCGGAAAGAGCCGCATCTAACCACGACGCCAGTCCGCTCCCCACACCTCCCTCGGTAGCAGCATCAAGGGTCACGTTCACCAGCAGACTCACCGCCCGCCTCCTCTCCCCCACAGCGGCCAAGCCGCCCCTCACACACGTTGCTGCCAGTCTCCACCCGCACAAAGCCACCCCGGAACCACACGGACTGACCGGACCTCGGCATATACGCAGGTCGGGGATCTGCGGCGTTGGCCGCAGGGCGACCGGAAGCGACATACGGGAGATCGCGGATGACCGGCTCGCGCCCGCAGCCCGACCTCGTGACGCGACGGACGAGCGCGGTCGGACAGCGCGGTCGGACAGCGCGCTGTCGTAGCACGCCAGTCGTGCCGGACCAGCTGCTGCGGAGCACGGTCTGGACGCGGATGCACGCGGTACGGCGCGGTCTTGCACCGCGGGCACAGGCCCGCTCGACGCGAGCGGCCGCACCGCGCAGCGGGACGACGGCAAGGCCAGGGGCAGGACCTCGAGGCCCCGCCGACACCGGCCGACGCGGGCGGCGCAGGCGAGGAAGAACTCCAGCGGCCGCGCGACGCCGCCGGGCAGGACCTCGAGCTTCACACCGGTTCGGCAAGGCGCAGCACCACCTGGTGCGGGCCGGGTGTGCTGGCGCAGCGCTGTGCCCGGGGAACATCCGGTCGCGTCCGATGCCGTCCAGTTGCCTCCAGGAGCAGCCCACCACGGGCGGCAGGGCGCAGCGTGGGCGGCGGCAGAGGTCCGGGGCGGGCGACGTCCCGCGCACACGGCCGGCCCGAGGGCCGCGAGGCCCTGGCGGCGGAAAGGTGGGAGGTGTGGCCGGCCGGGTGCGGGGACATCATGACCTCGCGCGCGAACAGCCCGCGCGGGTGTGCCCTGTCGGGCCCGGGACCGCAGTGCTCCGGCAGGCTGGCCAGGCGCAGCGGCCCATTGCCGAAGACCACCGGTGCTCCCGTCCTGCACTGCGCGGGAAAGCGGCCGGCACGCGCGGCGACGGGCCGGGGAGGCACGGCTGGATCCGTCACTGCCGGCGCGCGTGGCCGCCCTGTTCGCCCACGACGGCCGTGGCGCACTTCGTGGCGTCCGCGAGGCGGCCGACCGTGCGACGGACCCCGCCACCGGGGATCTCCGGACCAAGCGCGGACCGCAACAGCCACCGAGCGGCGAGGATGGCGTGCCCGGCGGCGTCTACCCGGGCCGGGCCGTTCGGGGCCGTCCCCGTTGTCCGCGAACTGTGAGCCTCTTCAGCAGTCACCCCTTACGGGGAACCACCCCGCGAAGATTGACCGCCCTCTGAGCTGCCGCAGGGCTTGGCGCCTGATAACACGGGCGTCACCCGATCGGTGGCCACTCTGAAACGCTCTGTGAAAGGTCCTGGCTCACCTGAGCGAGTGGCGTGGCCTTGCGCGCACGCCCTTGCGTAGGGCAGGAGGCCTCGCTCTCTGCGGCAACGACCACCGCCAGAGATCTCCCTGGACGCCGTGTTCCCTGCGACGTAGCGTTCCTCCGCCGTCCGGGATCTGTCCGCACGCGGTTCCGCCATGTCGCCAGGGGAGTCAGCACCTTGTCCTTGTCCGCGTCCGACACGCTCCACCCGCCCGCGCAGCGCGGCCCGTATCTCGCGGACCGCGGTCCCCTCCTTGCGCTGATAGCGGCGCTCGCGGCGTACGCACTCGTCGCCCTGGTCGACGTGTACGTCGGCGTTCGGCTGCACGTGCTGGCCGGCGAGGAACAGCGCGCCCCCGTCACCTCCCCGGAGGCGCTGCAATCCTGGTACGCGTTGTACGACGCGGTCGGCCGCCTGCAGACGGCGGTGTACGCGCTGTGCGTGGTGGCCTTCGTCGTCTGGTTCTTCCTGATACGCCGCAGCGTGGAGCGACTGGTTCCCGACCGGGTCGTCATGGGTCCCGGCTGGGCGATCGTGGCCTGGTTCATCCCGCTGGTGAACTTCGTGCTGCCCTACCGGATCGCTGTCGGCATGTGGGCGGCCTGCAGCCCGACACCGCCTTCCGACGGGCGGTCCCGGGCCCCGATGTGGCCGGTGCGCCTGTGGTGGGGCCTCTTCCTCGCCGCCAATCTGCTCAGTCGGCACGCTGCCCTGATGTTCGACATCGCGCAGACGTTCGCGGACCTGCAGACGGCCGTGGAGTTGTACATCGTGGTCGACCTTCTGTTCGTCACCGCCGCCGGTGCTGCCATCCACTTCGCGGTGCGGCTCACGGCCATGCAGCGGGCGGAGGCGGCCGGGGCCGACGGCCCGGGGCACGTGGTGGCTCACGCATCTTCCTGACGCCGGCGGCGCTGCTGCTCGAAGGCGTCCATCATGGCCGCGGTGAGGCTTCCGGGCGCCGGTGCCGTCGATCCGGCGTCGGGGTAGTCCTGCAGTCCTTCGGACGTGACCACCGGGCATCACTGGTCGTCGACGCGCTCACCATGGCCGCCGGCCGGGGCGACCTCCAGCCTGGCTGCATCGCCCACGCCGACCGCGGCAGCGACTACACCTCTGAAGAACTGCGCTGCAATATAAGGGAATTGGGAATGCGGCAGAGCATGGGCCGGACCGGATCCTGTTACGACTCCGCGTCGCTCATGTCCGACGGGTACTTCGGCAGCCTGTGCGGATGGTTCGCAGCGTTCCCGAACCGATGAGCGAGACACTCACACGTCAGAGACGTGGAGTTGGACGGCATCGATGCCGGCACGGAAGACTGCAGCACCAAGGGCCTCCTGTACCGCGGCCTAGTCGGCGCCGGCCGCCTCCAGGGCGCGGACGTAAGAGATGCGGGCAGCGGTCTCCTGCGCGTACGCGGCCGCCGACCGGCGGTAGGCCTCTGGCGAGTTGTCCTGCCGGGCCGTCCCGCTCAGCGTGCCGGCGGCCGCCGCCAGACGATCGCGCTCGGCCCTCCCTTCCTCCACGGACCTGCCGCGCGGCCTGTCCTGACCGCCCGGGCCGACGGCGCCGCTCCCCTCGAGCGGCACACTGCCGCTGGACGACGGGCAGCGGCGCCCTCCCTGAGACCTCGACCTGCCCACCTGTTGCTCACCTCTCCGGTCGACCGCTGCATGCCGGAAGACTGGGGCGCTCCGGCTGTGGACAGCCTGCGGGCCGGGCGCAGGGCGGTGTGCGGCCCGCGGTCCCACCGGGGCGGTGAAGGCGTTCACCCGTGCGGAGGACATCGGGCCCGGCGTGCCTGGAAGAGGCGGCTGGGCGCAGCGAGTGGCTGTTCCCGTCGCGTGGTGGCCGGTCGGCCCGGTGCGCGAGACAGACGGGCGACACGACACCCGGAGGAAGCCTGACCCGGCTGACGGACGTGGAAGCCGCCGCGGCCCCGGTGCGGCTGTCTGGTGCCACTGAACCTTGACCGTTTGCCACTGAAGTTTGACCGGCCGGAGCGCGGGGGCGTCGGCTGCTGGGCTACCGGGTGAGCGCGGCGAGGTAGGCGTCCAGGGGCTGCACATTCCCTGGGAGGCGTTCGAGGAGGTCCCACCAGCGGATGGCCGAGATCTCCTCGGTGGGCTCGAAGGCGCGGGTCTTGGCGCAGGATCCTGCGTAGAGGGCCAGATATTCGGCTCGCCGGTCAGACGCCAGCACGAAGCGCGCGTAGCCGACGAATTGCAACCGTTCGTCAGGCTGCTGCCCGCTCTCCTCCAGCAGCTCGCGCGCGGCCGCCTGGCGAGGGGATTCCCCCTCTTCGATGCTCCCCCCTGGAAGTTCCCAGGACTGGCGGTACCGATCGAAGACCATGAGGACCCGACCGGCTCGCCACAAGGCCACCAGCGCCGCCGGCAGCGGGGCGTCCTGCGGCGGCGTTGCCTCGCCGCCCCGCTCGAACGAGATCAAGGAGTTGCCACAGCCGTCGGCTGCAAGCGGTTCATCTGCGCGGTAGGCCACGGTCGAATGCTTCCCCGTGTGACTCCACAAGAAGCCCTCCACCCCCGTGCTCCGGCCGGTCAAACTTCAGTGGCAAACGGTCAAGGTTCAGTGGCACCGGACAGCGGCCGGCACGGCACCGCCCTCGGCCCGGCGGGCGCCGGTGCGGCTGTCACGCTGTCACGCTGTCACGCTGTTCGGACGGATCCCCGCCAACCGGATATCAGTGCAGGTCAAAGCCCTGCTTGCGGAAGAGGTGACATGTCGGGGGCTTTCCCAGGTCAGGGCACGGTTCGGCGAGGGCGTGACAGCGGGCATGACAGGGGTTCGGCCATGGGCAGCGTCACCTACGGGCCGGCGTAACCGTCGGCCAGCTGGCGAGGCGAAGCACTTGGCCCCGCTGCGCGGGCAGCCTGCGGCTGGAGTGGCCTCCTACTCGCCTCGCTGGAGCAGCCATCTCTCGAACAACGCGCAGGCCAGCCAGTGCCCGCCGACGAACGCCATGTGGTGAGCGGACACGCCCGTGCCTCCACCGGACTTGCGTGAAGGATCCGCCCCGTGGGCGAGCAGCAGCGCCGTGGTGTCCACATGGAGCGGCTTGCCCGTCTGGGTGGCCGCATCCAGTTCACCGTCGACCGCCGCGTGCAGGAGAGTGATCCCGTGGTGCTCTTCATGCACGTCTCCACCGGCGAGAAGCAGGCGATGCAGCTCAGGCAGATCGTCCAGCTCCACAGCTTCATGCAACGGGGACAAATTGGGCACTGCACACCCCCATAGTCGGGCCCGGTGTCAGAGCATCGCAGGAAGGCACGGGGATTCTCCACACCCGCCTCCGTTCCGACCGGTGGCGGCGGCCGGGTGCTGCAGCCGTGCAGCGCCCGGTGGTGCAACGCGGGCCGGCGCCGTGCGGCAGCAGTCGCGCGATCGTGCTGCTGCAGCCGCCGGTGACGGGCAGCGTGCTGGGCCGCTGCACCGGCGCAGCAGCGGGCGGTACCCGAACGTCTGCAGCATCCGTCCGCAGCCGCAGGCGGCGCCGAGGTGTGAGGCGATCCCGGGGCGGGCCGGGTGCGGACCGCCCCGATCGGCCGCGGAAGCCGAAGACGGCCGGCGCGGAGGGCTGGGCCCGGAGCGGCGCGCCGCTGTTCCCGCGGGGTGATGGCCAGTCGGCCCGGTGCCTGAAGGGGACGCGGGCGATGCGGCGCCAACGGCGGGAGCTAGGCCCGCCAACGGCCGTGAAGGCCTCCGGGCGCCTGGGCCACCGGGGCGGCGGCGTCCTCGGCCCGGCGAGCACCGGCGCGGTTGTCGCGTTGTCACGGTGTTCGGGCCGATCCGCGGCAGGTGGACGTCAGCGCAGGTCAGCGCCCTGTCTGTAGGAGGCGTGACACGTGGCGTGACAGCGGGCGTGACACCCCGTCGGAGGGGACACCACACGTCCTGCGGTCCCGGTGCGGGCCGGTCCGCCGCGGCGTTCCGTGGTCAGGCCGACGACAGACGCCTCCGGCAGAGGCCCGTCCGGTGCGTGAGGCGCGGAGCGGGCGGCGGCGAGGTCGCGCTCCGGGCCGGGTCGGCGCTCACTGTTCCGTCCGAGCGTCGACTCGGGTTCGAGCTCGGGCACGCGACCGCACTCCACGAAGCAGCGGCAGCGGCAGCGGCAGCGGCAGCGGCAGCGGGGAACGCCGCTGCGGCACCTTCTGCAGCTGGGCGCCCGGGTTCCAGGGACCGGCGCGCCCGGTCCGCCCGGTCCGCGCGCTCCGCAGCGGTGCGAAACTCGCTGACTGCAGCACGAGACCGGCGGGCGGGCGGGCGCGGCGCTGCACGGAGCAGCGGCCGACGACGGCTCCGCCGGCCGGGCGGGCTATATCCGGGAGACCGGGGACCGCGCGTTGTCCGGGCCGGGTGGGTGATTACGGCTGCGGGCCGACCGAGGTCAGGGCGCGGCTGACGGTCCGGCCGAGCCTCCAGCGCGGTGCGGCTGCCTCGCGCGGTCTGTGACTTCGGCCGACCGCTGCGGTGGCAAGTTTGGTGCGGAATCAACTCACCGGCCGGTGCGGGGGTTGAGCAGCGGTCAGGTCGGCGAGATGGTCGGCCAGGGCGCGCAAACGGGCGGCGGGCCTCGTCGGGGCAGCGAAGCGGACCAGGCGCAGGTGGGTGAGGGCGGCGGCCGGCTCGCCGACGTCGATCAGGGCGCGGGAGGTTAGGTGTATTGATCACGAGCGTTGTTAACGGTGCCGGGTCTTGATCATGACGAAGACCTCCGGTGTGGTGGAGGTGTCTAGGCTCACCGCACAACGGAGGTCTTCGTGCCCCACCGTAACGCCCGGCTGACCGTTCACGGCAGGCGGATCCTGGTCGACCGTGTCCTGGCGGGCCGGCCGATCGCGCACGTGGCCGCCGAGACGGGCATATCCAGGCCCACGGCCCACAAATGGGTCCGCCACTGGCAGGCCGAGGGCGACGCGGGTCTGCACGACCGTTCCAGTCGGCCCCGCACGACCCCGCACCGCACACCACCGGAAGTCGAGGCCCAGGTCCGCCGGCTGCGGACCGACAGCAAGCTCGGCCCGGCACGCATCGCCCCGATCCTGGGCCTGCCCGCCTCGACCGTGCACCGCATCCTGGTCCGACACGGCCTGAACCGCCTGGCCTGGCTCGACCGGCCCACCGGCGAGCCGATCCGCCGCTACGAACGCGACCGACCGGGCGAGCTGGTCCACGTCGACATCAAGAAACTCGGCAACATCCCCGACGGCGGCGGCTGGCGGATCGTCGGCAGGCAGGCCGGTGAGGGCAACCGCCAGGCCACCACCACCGAGCGCAAGAGCTGCAAGCCGGTGATCGGCTACAGCTACATCCACTCAGCCGTCGACGACCACTCCCGCCTGGCCTACAGCGAAGTCCTCACCGACGAACGCCAGGAAACCGCGGCCGGCTTCTGGCAACGGGCGAACTCCTTCTTCGCCGCCCACGGCATCACCGTCGAACGGGTCCTCACCGACAACGGCTCCTGCTACAAATCCAGGCTGTTCACCCAGACGCTGACCACGGCCAGCATCGCCCACAAGAAGATCCGGCCTACCGGCCGCAGACCAACGGCAAGGTCGAACGCTTCAACCGCACCCTGCTCGACGAATGGGCCTACCTGAAGCCCTACACCTCGAACAGGGAACGGACCGACGCGCTGGCAGACTTCCTCCACACCTACAACCACCACCGCTGCCACACCGCACTCGGCGGACACCCGCCCATCAGCCGTGTCAACAACGCTGTGGGTCAATACA
>NZ_BBZI01000019.1:0-13786 GCF_008974245.1 Streptomyces abyssomicinicus
TGGACTTCGCCCGCTGCTGCTCGATCAAGAACGGGCTGCCGAGCATGTTCTTCTCGCTGGAGATGAGCAAGAGCGAGCTGGCGATGCGGATGATGTCCGCCGAAGCGCGGGTCGCCCTGCACCACATGCGGACCGGGACCACCACCGACGACGACTGGGCGCGCCTGGCCCGCCGCATGCCGGACGTGTCCGCCGCTCCGCTCTACATCGACGACTCGCCGAACATCACCCTGAACCACATCCGCTCCCGGGCCCGCAAGCGCAAGGCCCAGAGCGGTCTGTCCCTGATCGTCGTGGACTACCTCCAGCTCATGGAGCCGGACACCTCCCGCAACGGCGAGAACCGGCAGCAGGAGGTCTCGAAGATCTCCCGCGGGCTGAAGCTGCTGGCCAAGGAACTGGAAGTCCCGGTCATCGCCCTCTCCCAGCTCAACCGCGGCCCCGAACAGCGGCAGGACAAGAAGCCACTGATGTCCGACCTGCGGGAGTCCGGAGCCATCGAGCAGGACGCCGACCTGGTGATCCTCCTGCACCGCGAGGACGCCTACGAGAAGGAGTCCCCCCGCTCCGGCGAGGCCGACCTGATCGTGGCCAAGCACCGCAACGGTCCGACGGCCACGGTCACCGTCGCCTTCCAGGGCCACTACTCCCGCTTCGTCGACATGGCCCGCACCTGACAGTGCAACAGCGAAGGAGGGAAGATGGCGCTGAACAAGAAAGGTTCCCGGCGCATAACCGTTGACGGGATCGAGTACCGATGGCGGATCCGCAGGAAGCCCTCCTACATGCAGGGACTCTGCTGGACACCGATGACCTACGCCGTCGAAGCGGCCGGCGGCAGCCAGCCGGGCACGGTCTTGGTCGTCACCAGCGGCCAGGCCCATCCCAGCAACTGGGTGTGCGTCGAGACGGAGCCCATTCGCCCAGCCCACGTAGCTGCCAGCATTCGAGAAGCACGAGATCAAGGCTGGGAGCCAACCAGGGGTGGTTCGCCTTTCCAGCTCGACCGATCCGCAGGATTCATCGCCCAGCCATGAGACAGGACGGAGTAGCGCAACGCATCTGGCCCGGCATCATGGCCAGGTGACTATGTGGATGCGCTGCTACTGGGACGAGGAAGACACCTGGTTCTACTTCGAGGTCGACGCGGATGGCTGGGTCACCAGGCAAGTCGAACTTCAAGGGCCTGCGCTGACACCGAGCGCAGCCGCCTCCCTCGCTGAATGGCAGCAGGCCCACGAAGCGGGCCGCCTGGATGAGTACGACAGCAGGTTCGGGATCACGGCCGAGCGGCCCGTCTCGGAATGGGAAGGCCACGACCCCGAACAACTCACCGCCGAGGGCTTCGAGGAAATCTGGCGAGCTGCCCGTCGGCAGATCGCATCCCAGCCCAGCTGACCTCGGCTCCGCGGAAGCGCCGTTGAGCCTCCTAGGTGCCCTTCAGAGGGCTTTTCGGCTTCCTTTACCCCCCTGAGCCACCGAAGATCCGGAAGGCCCTCACAGGCCGCCTTGCGGCTTTCCGGGTGACGGGCGGTCAGTCGCCGCTCGCGAGGCATCTCTCGTGGCGAGGCAGGGCCGCCCGCCGGGACACGCCCCGACCCGGTCACATGCGTGAGGACGCCCGCAGCGACACTGCCGGTATGAGCACACCGCGCCGACCCCTCGGCTCCGGCCCGAACCCCGCCGTCCCGCCTGCGGACCTGCCGCCAGCGCATGCGCCGACCGCCGCTGAACTCGCCGCCTCGGGTGAGTGGACGGCGATGCCGGAGCCGCTGCCCGCCGCGCCGAGACCCACGGGAGGTCGGCGCCCTCTCGGGCAGCGCGGGACCTGACCGCTGCCGGAGGGCCCGTACAGGTCGGAGGACGGCCGCCGTACCGGCCCTCGCGGATCGCGGACCGCGGGCTGAGGTACGCCTGCTCCAGGCTCCACCAGACTTGTGGACGCTCAGGTGCCGAGCTGGTCGGTCCTGGGCGCGGGCACGTGGTGAGGGTCGTCAGCTTCCAGGAGATGGTCGGGCAGCACCGACATCAGGTGTGGCCACCAGGTGGGATGCGCCTGCAGCAGGTGGCGCACAACCGGGCTGTTCTCCACCGTGTGTCGGCAGTACTCGGCCCAGGGGCCGGCGCTCTCGCTGTCCGGGATGCGTTCGTGCACGTGGACCCCGCTGCTCATCACGTCGTTGAGGAGTTCCCCGAGCGTGAGGACGGTCTCCCGCTCCTCGCGGGTGTCGGGGAGCTGCTTGCCGCCGTAGAAGTAGTCCCGCGTGACCTGCCGTTCGAGCATGACGGCCGACTGCGGGGCACGCGGTGGGTGTTGACGGAAAGCCAGCTCTTTGTTACTCTATTCCCATAAGCAACAAGCACGTTGTCACAGGCGAGATTGTTTAGTTGAGTCATGCCCTCGTGACGTGTTCCGGAGACGCCATAAGTGTGTCTACGTGTAGTTAGGCCCTCGATGTCATGATGAGGGCCATTTTTGTGTCCAAGCGCAGCCCCTCGGTTCCACTGCCGGGGGGCTTTTTCGTTGCCTAGGAGGCGCTCTTGCTCGCTGCTGTCGACCCTGGTTCGGCGTCCGGTGTTCCGGTGTTCTTGGTTGTCTGCCTTGTCGCTGCCCTGGTGGTGGTCATTGTGCTGTGTGTCGTATTGATGGGGTGGTTCGTCCTGCGTCGTGTTGACCAGGCCGACATTCCCGTTGCTCTTCTCGGGCTCGCGCACCTGGCTTCCGCCCTGAGCGGGGTGGTGCCGTGGGCGAAGCCGACCTCTCCGCCGGCACTGCCGCAGCGGTGCG
This sequence comes from Streptomyces abyssomicinicus, assembly GCF_008974245.1. Classification (GTDB taxonomy): domain Bacteria; phylum Actinomycetota; class Actinomycetes; order Streptomycetales; family Streptomycetaceae; genus Streptomyces; species Streptomyces abyssomicinicus. Next base: position 2,789 of record NZ_BBZI01000019.1, read on the forward strand.
GCCACGAACCTGAGGTCGTGCCGCCGGCCCCGTCACCCGTTGTTGTCCTGGTGTACAGAGAGTCGGTCGGCAACCCCCTGACCAGCGGTGCGGGGCAGCCTTGATTCTTGTTCGATGACGCCCCCGGTTCGCGAGGACCGGACTGAGGGCTTGTCCCTCCCCCGGCTGCCGGGGGAGGGACAAGCCCTCAGTCCCAGGGGGTCAGCGTTTGGAGGGCAGAGGGACCTCGAGACCGGCCTCTACCGCGTGAGAGATCATCACGCGCAACGCAGCCACGAACTGCTCCGGCTCCAGTTTGCGGATCAGGTGGGCGCCGATGAGGCCGCCGTCGTCATACGGCAGCGGCTTTCCCGCGGGGATCACTTCGCCGGCCGTAGCCGCGTCCGTCTCTCCGCTCAGGGCGAAGACGTGGAGGAGACGCGGGGCTCGGGCACCTCCGACCGGGGCTGTTGCACGGCAGCCTCGACCGGCGGCGAGGGGCAGGTCGCTCCGGTCGGCGGTGCCTCGTCGGCGGCCGGGGTGTATACCGCGGTATACATCTCGTCTTCTCATGACGCGGGCGCCGGGGTGTATACCGCGGTATACATCTCCCCGCCTTCCGTCGGCGTCGTGACCGCCTGCGGCTTCGGTGGCGGTGGCGCCTCCTGGTCGGTCTTCCACGTCGGGTACTGCTCCTCCTCCGGCAGCGTGGCGTAGCGCGCCTCACCACTGCCTCAAGCGGCCCATGGCACGGATGGCAGTGGCCTGGTTGCCGTCGTGGAGGTGGCCGCGCGGTCCCTTCGGAGTTCGACAGCGGGGTGCGACACGACGGCTGAGGTGAAGCGAGCCCGGTACCGATGTACCGACCTCCCCTGGCGACCTGTTGCTCCAGCGCGGCCGGATCGGGGCCTCTCCGCACCTCACGGACCTGTTCGCGAGCATGTTGGCTCCGGCCAGGACTGGCCGACGGGACCCCAGATTTCAAAACCCGGTTTTGACGCGCCGCCGGATCAGTGTGTTTTTCTCCCCAGCCGTCCCCCATGAAAGGCTGGCCCAGTCCCGAAGTACCGGCTCCGTGCCGGGAAGTAAACGGAACTGGAGAGCCACCTATGGCACGTATCACCGCGTTGGTGAACCGCAAGGGTGGTGTCGGCAAGTCGACCCTCACGGTCAACACCGCCGCCATCACCGCAAACGTCCTCGGCGAGTCCCCTGCCGGCGAGCCCGACTACGTGGCTGCCGTCTCCGCCGACCCTCAAGGGTCCACCTCTTGGTGGTCCGAGCGTGTCGGCGAGGACCTGCCCTTCTCCTTCATCCAGACCAGGTCGCGCTCCGATCTCGACTTCTTCCCCGAGCTCAAGAAGTCGCGCAAGGTGAAGCACGCCTTCATCGACACCCCCGGCTGGATGGACCTGCCCGAAGACGAAAGGCAGAAGGCGGGGGACCCGTTCGGCGAGAGTGCGGCCGCCGACGCCATGCGAGCCGTCCTCGCGGTCGCCGACGACATCATCATCCCCGTCGAACCGGAGCCCCTCGGCTTCATGCCGACCCGCGACACGATCGAGGAGGTCGTCAAGCCGCTGGGCAAGCAGTACTGGGTCGTCATCAACAACTGGGACCCGCGGGACGGTGAAGCCGACCTCGACCAGACGCGGAGCTTCGTCCGGGGCCAGGGATGGAACCTCGCCAACACCGTCATCCGCCACTACAAGGTCCACACCCGGGCTGCCTTGGACGGCCTCGTTGTCACCCAGTACAAGAAGAACCGTGTCGCCATGGAAGCCCGTGAGGACTTCTACAAACTGTCCCTGGAGATCGGCGCCGGCAAGAAGGGCAACCGGTGATGGCGGCGAAGAAGAAGGACTGGAACGAGCTCCTTGGCGGCGGCACCAATGCGGCCGGCACCAACAGCACAGCCGACGTCGCATCCGACAAGCCCGCGGAACCGCCGACGACCGTGTTCATGCACACGATCGTCGGCAACCCCGACAATCCGCGGCCTGAGGACGACTACTCCGACAGTGACTCGGACTTCCGCGAGCTGAAGGCATCCATGAAGGAGATCGGACAGCTCCAGCCGCTTGCCGTCGTCTCCCGTGAGATTTTCGAGAAGGCCAAGCCGGAGGCCGTCGCCGCCGCCCCGCCGAAGGTCCGCAAGCTGATCCGGAATGCGGACTGGGTGGTCGTCACGGGCAACCGCCGTCTCGCGGCAGCGCGCCAGCTGGGATGGACCCGCATCGACATCCGGGTCCAGGACCATCTCGGTGACGAGGAAGGCCGGCTCGACGAGGCGGTCATCATCGAGAACATCCACCGGAAGAACCTCGCTCCGGTCCGGGAGGCCCAGTACCTGCAGCGGATGCTCGAGCGGCACGGCTCCCAGGAGAAGGTCGCCGAGCGCATCGGGAAGTCCCAGATGTTCGTCTCCCAGCGGCTTGCTCTGCTCAACCTCGCTCCGGACATCCAGGAGCAGGTGAACATGGGCACCTTGAAGATCAAGGAAGCCAGGCAGGTCGCGCGCACGCCGGATCACGAGGAGCAGCGCGCTCGGGTCGCGGACCTCCAGGCGAGGGCGGCGGAGCCCAAGCAGCCGCAGAACACGGCTGTGGTTCAAAACCCGGTTTTGAAACCGGGGTCTGTGGGCCCGGTTGGTGAGGGCGGGGTGGCGGTTGCTTCCGGTGTGGGTGGGGTTGCTGGGGCTGTGGTTCAAAACCCGGTTTTGAAACCGGGGTCTGTGGGCCCGGTTGGTGAGGGCGGGGTGGCGGTTGCTTCCGGTGTGGGTGGGCCTACTGGGGCCGTGGTTCAAAACCCGGTTTTGAAAACGGCACCGGAACTCGCGTCGGACGCGCCTCACGCTTCGGCCGCCGTCTCGCCACAGGAAGCGATTCCGGAGCCGCGTACCCACGCTGGCGACGAGGAGGACGGGGACGGTAGGCCGAGGAGGCTTCCGTACGACGACCCCGGCTACGTCGTACGCCACCTGCACCTGAAGATGGAGACACCGTTCTTCGTCAGGGGAGGCCGTCTGTGGCTGCAGATCCTTCGAGCGGAACACCCCGAGGAGTACCGGGCCGTGCTGGCTGAGCTCGGCCTGCGTGAGGAGCCCTCGGCGTAGGGCCGGCTGTTTCACGGGTCGAGTGAGGCCCTTCGGCACCCGCTGTTTCCGGGTGCCGAAGGGCCTCAACCCGTTCCCGTCTTTCGGCTCGGGATGTATACCGCGGTATACATCCCGAGCCGAAAGACGGGCGACAGGGCCGCGGAACAGCTGCGGCGGCATGGGCCCGTGGGCCTCGCTCGTGGGGCGAGGCCCGGGACGCGCCCGGCGCGAGTTCCGGCGCGGGTTCCGGTGCCGGTTTCAAAACCGGGTTTTGAAAACCGCGGCCGGGCCGGCGGTCACTGGACGGTGCAGGTCCAGTTCTGCAGGACCGGTTCGGCGAGGACGGACGTGAGGGTCCGGGTCGTCTCGTCCGGGGTGATGGCGGGCGGAACCGTCACCTGGAGGAGAGCCGTGGTGCCGTGGCACTCGGTGATGGTGGCCTGCCAGGTGGCCGGCAGCAGGGCGATGAAGCGTATGGCGGTGGATTCGGGGTGCGCCTCCGGGGGGCCGTACAGGCGCACGTGATGGAGGTGGGACATACCTACTCCAGGTCGAGAAGCCCCGGACCGGCTACGGGGGGAGAGAGCCGGTCCGGGGAGAACAGAGGGCGGGTGCCGGTCAGCGGGAGGACCTGGCCTTGGCGATGCGCGCCACGATGACGAGGATCGCCACGGCGACGACCCCGCCCACGCTGTAGCGGACGCCGTCGCTGGCGTCGCTGGCCATCAGGGCGACCTCGCCGGCGATCAGGGCGGCCAGCAGGGCGGTGAGGGGGGCGCGGTTGGAGGAGGTGGAGGAGGCGGACATGGTGGTTCCTTTCGTTCGGGGGGTGGCGGTCAGTCTGCGAGCTTGAGGGCCTGGCGGAAGGAGAGCTTGCGGTCGGTCTGCAGCAGGGCCCGGCGGTAGACGCGGGCGCTGACGGCCACGATGGCCGCGGCCGCGGCGAGGGAGATGCCGAGGGCGAGGACCGGCTCCCACCAGGCGGCCTCACCGGCGAGGACGCGGGCGGGCATGGTGACGGTGGACGTCAGGGGGACGAAGGACAGGATCTCGCGGGTCTCGCCGGAGACCGCGATGCCGACGATGAACACCAGCGCGGTGATCGCGTTGACGGGCGTGGTGGTCGACTGGATGTCCTCGCTGCGGGTGGCGAGCGCGCCGGCGGCGGCGAACAGGCAGGCCAGGACCGCGATGCCGACCACGTAGAAGAGGAGGAACCAGCCCAGTCCCGAGCTGATGTCGGCGAGGGTCTCCTCCTCGCCCGCGATCAGCAGACCCGCTACTCCGACCAGGCTGAAGAGCGTCATCTGGGCGAGGGCGAGCAGGGTGGAGCCGGTGATCTTGCCGACGAGCAGGGACCGCAGGGACACGGAGCTGGCGATGAGTTCGACGATGCGGTTCTGCTTCTCCTCCACGACGCTGGTGGCGAGGGCGGCGCCGAGGAGGACGGCCGCGAGGTAGAAGAGGAATCCGAAGAAGTAGGTGGTCATCCGGACGGCGCCTTCGGGGGTCTTGTCCGGTGAGAGCAGGAGCCGCTCCAGGGCGGTGTCCCTGCTCAGGTCCTCCAGGCTGGTGCCGGCCGCGTGTGCGTTCTCCGCGAGGGCGTTCTGCTGGACCGCGGCGCCGACCCAGGTGGCGGCGACGTCGTTGTGCCCGGTGTCGCCGAGCAGCACCCAGCGCCCGTTGTCCAGCAGCAGGCCGGCCTCGACCTCGCCGGAGCGCACCGCTTCACGGACCTGCTCGGCGGACGCCTCCTTGCGCACCGTGATGTCGACCTCCTGTTCCGACGCGGCGGCGAGCTGTTCGGCCTGGGCGGTGAGCCGGCCGGCGGCCGGGTCGGCGGCCGCTACGGAGATCTTTCCCATCGAGTCGGCCAGGTAGAGCTGCAGACCGATCGCGCCGACGATCAGGGCGAGCGTGACGAGGGTGGAGACGAGGAAGCTGCGGCTGGTGAGCTTCACCGTGATCTCACGGGCGGTGACGATCAGCCAGGGAGCCGTGGCCTTACGGGCCTTGGTGTCCTTGGGCCCGGGAACGTCGTCGGCCGGGGGACGGGAGGAGGCCGCCCCGGTCTCGATGACGGGTGCCGTCTCTTCGGGCCGCTGCGTGATGGTCGGGGTCGCGGTGCTCATGCTGCGGTCATCTCCCGGTAGATGTCGGCGATGCTGGGGACGAGGGGGGTGAAGGCGTGGACGGGGCCCCGGTCGAGGGCCTCGGTGAGGAGACGGGAACGGTCGGAGTCGGTGGCGAGTTCGACCCGGGCGCCGTCGGGAAGCTCCTCGACGTCGGTCACACCGGGCAGGGCACGGGCCCAGCCGGCGGGGGCGCCGGTGACCAGGTGGTACCGGGGCCGGTCACGGTGGCGCAGCTCGTCGGCCGAGCCGGTGCCGACGACCTTGCCCTTGGCCATGACGACCAGGTCGTCGCAGAGGCGCTCGACGAGGTCCAGCTGGTGCGAGGAGAAGAGGACCGGCACACCGGAGGCGGCGTACTCCCGCAGCAGTTCGGCCATCGTGTCCACGGCGTGCGGGTCGAGCCCGGAGAAGGGCTCGTCGAGGACCAGCAGCCGGGGGGAGCCCAGGAGGGCGGCCGCGATCTGGACGCGCTGCTGGTTGCCCAGGGACAGCGACTCCAGGCGCGCCTGGCCCTTGTCGGCCAGGCCCAGGCGCTCCAGCAGCACCAGCGTGTCCCGCCGGGCCGCGGCGGCGTCCTGGCCGCGCAGACGGGCCAGGTAGACGAGCTGGCTGTGCACGGTCTGCTTCGGGTAGAGGCCCCGCTCCTCGGGCATGTAGCCGAAGTCGCGGCGGTCCGCGGCGGTGGCGGGGGCGCCCTGCCACTTGACGGTGCCGCCGCTGGGGGCGAGGACGCCCATCACCATGCGCATGGTGGTGGTCTTTCCCGCCCCGTTGCCGCCGACGAATCCGGTCATGCGGCCTTCGCGGACCCGGAAGGACACCCGGTCGACGGCGCGGTGGCTCCCGAAGTCGCGGACGAGCTCTTCCAGTTCCAGCATCTGAATTCTTCCTTCGCTTCTTCGTGCTCGGTCAGGGCAGGGGGTGCGGGGCGGCGTGGAGGGGGTCGTCCAGCCGGGCCGGGCAGCCGGTGCGCCCGGGCGCGGACGCCAGACGCGGAAGGTGCCAGCTCCACCGGTGGGTCTCGTCCATCCGCAGGTTCTGGTAGCCGGGGGCGAGCACCTTGACGGCGTGCCAGCCCATGGCGGCGACGGCGGGCGTGAGCCGGCGGGTGAGGTCGACGGCGAGCAGGCCGGCGCCGTCGGCGTCCATGGCCTCGGCCATCTCCCGCACCGCCGGCGGGTTGCCCGTCCCGTCGGGTCCGGGCAGCGGCAGCGGCGCCTGGAATCCGTCGGCCCAGCCGCGGATCGTGTCGTAGGCGGAAGGGGTGAGCATGTACCGCATCCGGTTGTGCTCCGTCACCACCGGGCCGTCGTAGGGGGTCTCGCCCCGCGCCCGCAGGGACTGCAGGGCCTGCCGGACCTGCCAGGCCTCCTGGAACGCCTTGACGGCGGCCTCGGCCGGGCGGGCCGAGGCCTTCATGCCCACGGTGGCGAGCGCGCCGGGACCCTCGGGCTCCAGCAGCAGCGCCGTCAGGCACCACAAGCCGGGGACGGCGAGGGGGATGCGGGCGAGGACGGGGGTGAGGCCCTGTGCCTCGGCCCGCCGCCAGACGCCCGCCAGGACGGTGTCCCGGGGAGCGGGACGGTAGGTGGGCAGCCGCAGCTGCCTGCCCCAGGCCACGGTGAGGGCGTCGCGTTCGGCCACCTCCACCAGGGCCGCGGCGAGCGCCGACTCCGCGGTCGCGCCGGCCGCGGCGCCCGACGGGCTGGGGTCGAAGAGGCGGGCGGACCGGGCGGGCCAGTCCACGAGGTCCGCCGGGACCAGCACCGGGTCCCCGCTCCCCAGGGGGCGGGCATTGTACCAGTGTTGGGCCGCCGTCCTCGCCTCGGGGTGGGTCAGCGCGTGGCCGGGGTGACGGTCGAACAGGGTGGGCGCGCCGAGCTCCTGCGCCGTGCCGAAGAGGGCGGGGTGGGCGGGCGAGGCGTGCAGGGCCCGCCGCTCGACGGCCTCACCCGTGCCGCGCAGCAGCGCGTCGGTGCGGGTGGTGCCGCTGGCCCCGGCGTACCGGGCGGACAGCGGGACCTCGGCCGCGCCGTCGTGCCCGCGCTCCGGCGCCGGGCCGGTGCCGGCGCCGGTGAAGCCGTCGAAGGGCTGCAGCTCGACCGCGCTGCTCCACAGCGGGTTGCCGTCGCCGGGCGGGGTCAGCGCGTAGGCACGGGCGACACCCGCCGCGGGGGCCAGGGTGGCCGGGACGTCGATCATCGCGGTACCTCGCCGGTGGCCGGGGCGAGGAAGGGCAGGGCGGGGCGGCCGTCACGCAGGGCGGTCAGGGCGAGCAGGACGCCGGCCGATCCGGTGCCCAGGTCCGTGGAGAGCCGGTAGCCGTGCTGGCCGAGGAAGTCGACCCGGCCGGGCTCGGCGGCGATGGCCTCCCAGCCGAGCGCGTCGAAGTGGGAGTCCAGGGCGCGCCTCTCGGCGGCCGCCGCGCCGTCGCCGAGGACCAGCATCTCGCCGGCCCGGCCGTGCAGCAGCCCGCAGGTGGTGGAGAAGCCGCCGTGCCGGTCGGCCAGGATCCGGTCGGCCGTGGTGCGCAGCCGCTCGTCGTCGGGCAGGTGGCGCAGCGCCGCGCGCAGCACCATGAGGATGCCGGCCGAGCCGTCGAGCCCCGCGGTGAGGAACCGGTTGTCGAAGCGCGGGTCCTCCAGGATGTCCAGGTCGCGCCGGAGTTCGGCGGTCGCCTGCTCCAGCAGGTGGCTCTCACCGGTCCGCTCGTACAGGCGCAGCAGGAACAGGGCGCGCCCGCAGTGGCCGTTGAGGAGTCCGAGGCGGTTCGGGCGTCTGGCGTGCGTCATCCGGTCGGCCAGGGCGGACGCCTGGTCGGTGCGCAGGTCGCCGTCGCGGCGGCCGCCCAGGTACAGGGCGCCCAGCCCGAGGCCCGCCAGGCCGTTGGCCACGGCCGAGCCCACGTCGGGGTCGCCCTGGACCAGGGTGAAGGCGCGGTCCAGGGCCGCGTCGGCGGCGTCGGGACGGCCGAGCTCCTCCAGCGTGAAGGCGATGCCCGCCAGGCCCGTGAACAGGCCCGGCCCCTCACCGTTGACCGTCTCGGCCCGGCGCACCAGCCACTCGACGTGCTCGGCGGGGATCTCGGCCCCGGCACGGTGCAGCGCCCACAGCACGCCGGCCGCTCCGTAGCCGAAGGTGACACCGCCGTCGGCAAGGATGAACTGCATCGCGTCGCCGGGGTAGAGGCGGTCGGCGCGCTCCGGGGTGGCGGCGTCCACGATGGAGTCGGCGATCGCGGAGACCAGGGACGTGTCGCGTGCGCCGTCGGCCGGCCACGGCACGCCGTGCTCGGTCACGGCGCCCAGGACGTCGGAGCCCAGTCCGCGCTCGACCTCCTCGAGGAAGTCGGCGGGCAGCGGGAACTCGTGGGCGGCGGCGTCGAGCAGGGTGCGGATCTTCTGGGTGCCCCACGGCACGACGTGCGGCATCGGCACGAACAGCGTCAGCCGCAGCACGTTCAGGGCGTACAGGTCCACGTCCGCGCCGCGCAGGTGGTCGGGGGCGCGGAAGCCGAGGGAGCCCAGGGCCTGCGGCCGCATCTCCTCGACGGGGGTGGCGGTCTCCAGGTCGATGAAGGCGACCCTGTCGTCGGGGCGGACCAGGATGTTCCCGGGGTGGAGGTCGCCGAAGACGACGCCTCGCTCGTGCATGGCGGTCACGCCCTCGGTGACCTGGTCGAGGATGTGCAGCGCCCACCGGGCGTACTCCTCGCGCGCCGCGGGCGAGTCGTCGGCGCGGCCGTGCGGGTGGCGGGCCGAGACCAGGTCGGTCAGCGGGGATCCGTCGACGAAGTCGCGGGCCAGGAAGTAGTGCTCGTTGCCCTTGCGGACGTCCCGCAGGGCCGGGACGGCGTCGAGGCCGGCGAGCCGGGAGAGCGCCCAGTGTTCGCGCTCCAGGCGGGTGACCGCGTCGTCGCCGGCGACGTCGAGCCCGGCGAGCGGGCGGGCCTCCTTGAGGAGGACCTCGGTCCCGTCGCGCTTGTCCACGGCGCGGTAGACGCCGCCGCCGTTGGAGAAGTGCAGGGCCTTGTAGACCTTGAACGGGAAGCCGGTCAGGGTCCGGGCGCGCCGCTGGGCGAGCGGCTCCTCCAGGAAGGCGGGGATGGTCACCCAGGAGGGGGTGTGGAAGCCCGGGCGCCGCTCGTCGGGGACGAGCTTGCCGTCCGGCGTGCTGATCGCGGGGGTGAGGGTGCCGTCCTCCAGCCGGGTCGTCTTCAGCACGAAGCCGCCGTAGCGGACGTGGAGCGGGCCCTCGCGCCAGCGCAGGTCGCTCAGTATCGCGGGGGCGGGGGTGCCGCCGATCCGCTCCTCCAGGTCGTTCAGGACCCGCTCCAGGCAGGCCTCGTCGACCGGGTAGAGGGTGATGAACTTCCCGCTGGCGCTGCGGTCGCCGTACTTGCTGCCGCGCCGGCCCAGGATCTCTACGTTGGAGATGTACTTGAACATCAGCCCGTGCTCGACACAGTAGGGAACGACCGCGTCCAGGAGGGCGGCGGCGTTGCCCGGGGAGGCCGCGACGTGGACCTTCCACCCCTGGTCGGGTATCCGGGAGTCGGGCGGGACGCAGACGGTCCACTCCCGTCCCCGGTTGGTGGTCCAGCCCTCGGGCAGCGGGCGGCCCTCACGGAAGTCCTGGCCGGCGGACTCGGTGGCCGGGGCGTCGTAGAAGAGGGTGTCTGCGCGGCAGAAGTTGATGAACCGGGTGTCGATCACGGTGTCTCCAGGATCAGAAGGGCCAGAAGGGGAGCAGGTAGGTGCGGTGGAGCGACTTCCACAGCGGCACCTGGCCCACCTCCACCTCGGCGGTGCCGGCGGCCGGCGCCGGGGCGCGGCCGAGGTCCAGGGGGAAGGCCGTCGAGGCCAGGCCCACGGTGTCGCCCGTGTCGACGGGGAAGTAGGCGGAGACGGGGACCTGGAGGGACCGGGCGGGGGCTTGGCCGACACGGGTGACGGCGACGTCGTCGTTGAGCACCAGGCCGTTGGTCCGCAGCGTCACCGCCTGTCCGGGGCGTACGCGCTGGGCGGCGTCGCCCTGGTCCGGCAGGACCAGGCGGGTGGTCCCGGAGGCGTCGGTGACGTAGGCGGCGGCGACGGTCTCGCGGACCGGCACGAACAGCGCGGCGGTGGCGGCGGCGGCGAGCAGGGCGCAGACCGCCACCACGCGGCCTCTGCGCACCCCGGTCTCGGCGACCTCGGCCGACAGCCGCAGCATGCCGCGGATCACGAACCACACCGCGTAGGACAGCCCGCTCGAGGCCAGGAGGAGGCCGACCCAGCCGACCCGCTGGAAGGTGGGCAGCCAGGTGTTCAGGGCGGTGGAGAGCAGGTAGAGGGGGAAGACGAGGCAGGCCAGCCCGTAGGCGACGGTCCACCGGGTGGGCAGCTCGCGCTTGCGGGCGCCGCCGAACAGCAGCCGGGCGATCCACCGGCGGGCGTCGGCCATGGAACGGTCGCGCAGGTAGGGCACGTCCACGTGGCTCATGAGGGCGATGTAGCCGTCGAGCTTGATGAAGGGCATCAGGTTCAGCACGGCGGTCGCGTAGCTGGAGACGGCGAAGAAGAGCAGGCAGGTCTTGGCGGTGCCGTCGGCCAGCGGCCAGGCGACCAGGGCCGCGCCGGCGGCCAGGGAGGTCTGGACGGCGGGGCCGGCGAGGGCGGTGTAGACCCGCTGCCGCCGGTCGGGCAGCCGCCAGGCGTCCGAGACGTCGCAGAAGAACGCCGGCATCAGGTAGAAGAGCATCACCCCGATGCGGGACGGGCGGCCGCCGTGCCGGATCAGGACGGC
>NZ_BBZI01000019.1:14052-46515 GCF_008974245.1 Streptomyces abyssomicinicus
GCGTGGCCCAGTTCGTGGATCGAGACGCCGATCAGCAGGGCGGCCATCACGCCGCCGAAGGCGGCCGCGGAGACCGGGCTGTTCAGCGTGGCGACCACGGCGTCCCACTGGGCGGCCATGGCGCCCATGCCGAGCAGGACGCACAGGGCCGCGGCGGCGACCGCGCCGCGGGAGAAGATCCGGGCGAAGAGCGGTCGCATGGCGTGCATCGTCCGCCCCGGGCGCAGCAGCGTGAGCTGAAGGGTCATCGGGGGGACGAAGTGGAAGCGGGGCGCCACGGGCGGCGCCGTGATCTTGCCGTCGTCGAGCAGGCGCATGCCGTCCAGGCGCTGGACGGCGTCGTCGACGCGTTCGGTGTTCCAGCCGCCGCCGAGCCGGGTGGCGAGGATTCCGTGGTCGCGCTCACCGTCGAACTCCTGCACGAGCTGGGCGAGGTGCGGGGTGATCCGCACGTAGCGGGGGCCGTGCTGGAGGACCCATTCGCCCTTGCCGTCGGCGGGCGGGTGGACCTCGGCTCCCGGGGCGAGGCGCGGACGCATCGTGTGTGCCGGGGCGGCGGCGGGGGGCGGGGCGGTGGTGACAGCGCTCACGGGGATTCCTTGTCGGGGCGGCGTGCGGGGGAGGGAGCGTGCGGCACCCTTGCGGGGGTCCGGCCGGCCGGGCCGGCCGGACCCCGCAGATTCCTCGGGTCACCCGGGAGGGTGCTGAGGTGCGGAGGGTCGGGCGTTCACGCCGTCTCCCGCCGCGTCAGTGCGCTCGCCGTTCTCGGCTCAGGTGAGGGAGGCGAGGGAGGCGATGACCGAGGCGCTGATGGTCACGCCCGTGGAGACGCCGGTCCAGAAGCCGGGGGCCTCCAGGGACTCCAGCTCCTGCATCTCGACCTCGACGAGCTCGAAGTTGTCCACGCCGTGGTTCTTGTTCATTGCTTTTCTCCCTTGGTTGGTTGGTGCGTGTGCCGATGGTGCGGTGGTGCGGTGGTGCGGCGCTGGATCAGGTGAGGGCGATGGAGACGCCCACGGAGACGCCCACCGAGAAGGCGGTGCTGACGGTCGCCCAGCCCGGGGCCTCCATCGACTCCAGCTCCTGCATGTCGGCCTCGACGATCTCGAGGTTCTCGGGGGTGACGTCCTGCTTGTCGTTCATCTGTCGCTCCTTGGAGTGAATGTGGTGCGGGAGGTGGTACGAGGTGGGTGAACGGGCCGTGGCCGGCCCGGTTCAGGCCTTGCTCAGGTGAGGCTCGCGGCGATGGAGACGATCGTGATGCCGACGCTCACGCCGATGCTGGTGGCCCAGCCCGGGGCCTGGACGGCCTCCAGCTCCTGCATGTCGAGCTCGGCCAGGTCCTGCTCGGCGATGGGGGTGCGGTCCGTCATGGTGTTCTCCTCGTGTCCGGCGTCCCGGCCTGTCCGGGGCGCTTTCTCAGGGGTGGTGCAGGTGGTGCCGGTGGTGCTGTTTCACCTCCGGGCCGGGCGTCAGCCCGCCAGGAGGAGCGTGGGGGAGCCGTCCGCGGAGGGCGGCTCGGTGGCCTCGGCGAGGAGCGCGGTGATGTCGTCGGCGCTCAACTTGGCGAGGGTGGGCAGTCCCGCGCCCCAGGCCCGCACGCTGCGCAGGGCGATCTCGCGGCGCAGCGGCGGTGTCAGGGGCAGGGTGCGGTCGGTGCGCCAGCGCTGCATCAGCCGGCGCAGGCCGTCCTCGGGCTCCGGTGCGAGCCAGGGGACCTGGTGGCGCAGCCGCCGCCACAGCCGGTCGATGCGGTCGGCGCTGCCGAAGCGCACGTCTCCGTCCAGGGCCCGCCGCCACACGGCCGGCCACAGGGCGCACACCGCGCGCATCTTGGCCACGCCGAGGACGGTGGACAGCTCGTTGGCGATGGCCCAGCACTTGACGGCGTAGGGGTTGCGGCCGACGTTGATGTGTCCCAGCTGGCTCTCGGCGCTGAGGCGTGCCAGGAGCAGCCGCGTAGGGGCGGGTGCGGGCAGGCCCTGGGCGAGATGCCGGGCCAGTTCGTCCCCGGCGGTCAGCAGGCCGACGGCGATCTGCTCGGCGGCCTCGTCCTGTTCGGGCAGGTCGACGGTGTCGCTGCTGTAGGGGATGACGGTCCGGAAGACCGCCTCGAGGGCGCCGTCCATGACCAGGGACGGGGGCAGGGTCTCGGTGGCCTCGGCCGTGCGCAGGGCCGCGACGGGCTTCAGGCACCGGCCCATGGCGATGCGTTTGGCGCTGCCGTGGGTGAAGCAGGCGACCTGCCCGGCCTCGGTGCCGGTTCCCAGGGTGGTGGGAACCGCGAGCACGGGGGCCGGCTCCTGCCATGCCTCCGGCAGGGCGATCAGGCCGCTGCGCTGCGGGGAGGTGAGGTAGCGCAGGAGTTCGGGCCTGCGGTGGGCGGTGGCCGCGAGCTTCGCGAGGTCGAGGGTGCTGCCCCCGCCGACGCCGACGATCAGTTCACCGGGGGAGAGCCGTGAGGCGAGCGTCTCGACGGATCGGACGCTGCCGTCGGCCGGGGTGAGCGCCCGGGTGGGCGTGATCCCGGCGCGGGCGATGCCTTCCCGCACGGCCCGGGTGACGGCGTGCCGTGCCACCGCGGGGTCGGCGAGGAGGGTCACCCCGGTGGGGCGCAGTTCGCGCAGGAGCGCGGGGATGCGGTCGTAGGAGTCGGGGGAGGCGTGCACGGCGGTCAGCTCCTCGAGGCCTGGGCGGCGGCCGGCAGCAGGCTTTCGAGGCCCGCCTCGACGCAGGTCACCAGTTCGGTGACCTCCTCGCGCCGGTAGGTGAGGGCGGGCACGAGCTGGATGCCGGACGGGCCGGGGTGGACGATGGCGCCCGCCTCGCGGATCCGGGTGACGAGGCCGCCGACGTCGACGCCGGTCAGCTCGCCGCCGTCGGGGCGGACCACGCGCAGGCTGCGGAAGCATCCGGTGCCGGTGGCCTCCGCGACGAGCGGGTGGCGGTCGACGAGGCCGGTGAGTTCCCGGTGCAGCCAGGCGGCGACGTCCCGGCCGGCGGCCACCGCGTCGAGCCTTTCCATCTCGGCGATGGTGGCGCTGATCGCCGCGCCGGCCAGAGCGGTGGCGCCCTGGGTCTCGGCGTGGGCGAAGACGGTGTCGTGCTCGGTGAGGGCCTCGGCCACGCGGTGCGAGAGGACGAGGGCGGAGGCGGGGCAGACCCCGTTGGTCAGTCCCTTGGAGGTGACCAGGACGTCGGGCAGGCCGGGCCAGCTCTCGGAGGCGAAGTAGCTGCCGGTGCGGCCGAAGCCGGTGGCGACCTCGTCGGCGACCAGCAGGAAGCCGTGCTCGTCGCGCAGGCCGACCAGGGCGGCCACGAACTCCTCGTCGAGGGGGACGGTGCCGGTGCCGACGACGGGCTCCACGATCACCGCGGCGACCTGGCGGCCGAGGGCGGCCATGAGCCGGCCGAGTTCGGCGGTGTCGTTGGGGGTGACGTGGCGGATCAGGCGCTGGTCGATGCCGTAGACGCGCTGGCCGAGGTCCTCGCCGGTGAGGGCGAAGCCGCCGAAGGTCAGGCCGTGGAAGCTGTTGCGCAGGGAGACGATCAGGTTGCGCTGGGGGGCGCCCTGGAGGGCGTGGTGGAGCCGGGCGAGCTTCATGACCGCGTCGTTGGCGACGCCGCCGCCGGTGGAGAAGATCACCCGCGAGTAGTGGTCGGGTCCGCAGACCCTCACCAGGTCCTCGGCGGCGCGGCGGGCGTAGACGTTCTCGAAGCGGAAGGAGCCGAGGTAGGAGGCGTGGCGGGCGGCCTCGGCGACGGCATCGGCGATGCGCGGGTTGTTGTAGCCGAGGTTGACGTTCCACAGTCCGCTGTCGCCGTCCAGGACCGTGCGGCCGTCCGCGAAGGTGACGCGGTGCCCGTGCGCGCCGATCGCGCACAGCCGGTCGTCGCCGTGGCTGGAGGGCGGGATGAGGTAGGGCCAGAGCGCTGTCATCGGGAGGCTTCCGTGGTCAGGAGTGTCACGCGGTGACGCTCGCCGGGCTGGGTCAGGATCTGGCGGGAGACGACGGTCAGGCCGGCCGCGGAGAGTTCGGCCTCCAGCCGCGACAGGTCCACGACGGCGACGTGGTCGGTGCACACCGGCACCGGGCTGTCGTCCGCCGGAGGGTCGGCGGGCAGCAGGGTGACGGTGCGGCCCGCGGCGCCGGCCGGCCAGTGCTCGTGGAACTCGTAGACGGTGCCGCCCAGGCCGGTGAGACGTTCGACCGTCTCGTCGGGTCCGTCGGCGTCGCCGCGCTCCATCACCGTGAGCAGGAACTTCCCGTCGTCGGTGAGGTGGTCCAGGACGCTGCGGTAGAGGCCGGCCCGGCCGTCCGCGTCGAGGAGCGAGAGCGAGGTGGTGCCGAGCAGGACGTACGGGAAGCGGCGGCCGAGGTCGAAGGCGGACATGTCGGCCTGGACGACGGTGCAGCGCTCCCGCATCCGGGCCGGGACCTTCTCCAGTTCCGTCCGCAGCAGGGCCAGCATGTCGGCGGAGAGGTCGAGGGCGGTGACCTCCCGGCCGACCGCCAGGAGCGGCAGGCTGAACCGTCCTGCGCCGGCCGCCAGGTCCAGGACGGGACCCCTGGTGCTGCGGATGCCGGCCAGCACGGCCCGGGTCTCGTAGTCGTCGTAGGTGGTCAGGTCCTGGTAGAGGGGTGCGCCGAGGGCGTCGTACAGGCCGCACAGGCGGGCCCGCGGGCCGAGTTCGGCGATGCGCCGGGCGGCCAGGGTCTGCGGGGCCGGAAGCGTGGGCGTCGGCTGGGCGATCGTGGTCATCACGCGGCCACCGGGAGGGAGAGGCGGACGCCGTGCCGGGCCAGGAGCTCGGTCACCTGCGCGTCCCAGCCGTCCGGGACGAGGCCGGCGGTGCGGCCGCCGGTCGCGAGCAGGCATTCCAGGGCCTGGGCGGCGCGGACGTCGACGGTGAACAGGCGCGTCCCGTCGACGATGTACGCCTCGTCGTCCCGGTACACGACCAGCGGCAGGCCGGGGTCGGAGAGGTCGGCGCGGGCGTCGGTGCCGGCGAGCTGCGGGGCGAGCCGGGAACCGAAGCCGGACACCTTCAGACCGGTGATCCCGCGGGCGGCGAAGCTGCGCAGCGCGGTGACGGCCCGGAGGTAGCGGGGCAGGTGCGGGTGGACGTCGTGGACCGTGTCCAGGGTGTCGGGGGACAGCACCTGGCCGAGACCGGCGGCCCTGGCGGTGAGCTGTTCGTGGCGGGCGGTCAGGGTCTCGAGGCTGTCGCCGACGGTGCCGAGCACCGCCCCGGTGGGGGAGACCGACAGCTGCCCGTCGTGGTCGGCGTAGAGCCGCACGGCGGGCCCGTCACCGGGGCGGGCCTCGCCGCTCAGGGCGGCTGGGTCGGCGAGGACCACGGAGGAGGTGACGAGGAAGTCGGGGAAGACGCCCTCGTCCACGGCCCGGGCGGCGTCGGCGAGGAAGGCCTCGTGGTCGGCCTCGTCGAGGACGCGTACCAGGGTGGGGCCGAAGACCGTCATGAAGGGGCTGGCGACGTAGGAGTGCGTCTGGAGGAAGAAGTCCTGGCCGTTGGAGAACTCCCCGCCGGCCTCGGTGAGGCTTCCGTCGTAGCCGACGGCGGGCTCGGGCACACCGGTGCCGTCGTCGGGGGCGAGCAGGAGGGTGCCGGGGCCGACGAGGCCGGAGGCGACGACGGCGGGGATGTGCGCGGCGTCGGCGAGGACCAGCGTGCCGGTGGCCGTGGGCGGCGGCGTGCCGAGGGGTGTGCCGGTGGCCCAGGAGATGAGGTGTTCCTTCAGACGGCCACGGTCGATCGTCATGCTCATGCCATTACATCCTTCGTCGGTCATCTGCGCCTCCGCCGCCTGACGAGGCGTCGGGGCAGTCGGCGGAGTGCGGGGAGGGGCGGGTCAGGCGGCGGTGACGGCCTGCAGGATCGAGGACAGGTCGGCGAGCGACTCGCGGGATCCGAAGAGCTTGTTCACGGCGGTGGTGTTGAGCACGATCTCGTCGACGCCCGCCTCCTCGTACGCACGCAGTCCCTTGACCGCCTGCGCGAGGTCTCCGCCGGCGAACGCGCCGGTCTCCACGACGCCGCGCGCCACGTCCGCGAGCTGTCCGGAGCCGGTGTCCACGCCCGCGCGGGAGAGCATGTCCAGGTAGTGCGGGGCCTGCATGTGGCCGGCGTTGCCGACCAGGGCCAGCCGTTCGGGCTCGGCCCCCTCGCGTCCTTCCTTCTCGAGCCCGGTGGGGACCATGGCGACCACCCGGGGCAGGGTGGTCCGGCCCGCGCGGGCCGCGCCCTCGGCGACCGCGGGTATCAGCACATCCCGCAGGTAGCCCGGCGGGGTGAGCCAGGTGATCACGACGTCCGCCACCTCGCCCGCCAGCCGGGCCATGCCCGGCCGCAGTACTCCCAGTCCCACGTCGACCCGGGGCGCCGACGCGGGGGCCAGCTGCCCCAGGAAGGGGAAGTTCGGTCCCTTCGCCTCGACGACCTCGCCGTCGAGCAGTTTCCGTACGGCCGTCACGTACTCGCGTGCCGCCTGCAGCGGCTTGGCGTACGGGGCGCCCATCAGGTTGGCCTGGAAGGCCTGCCCTCCGGGGCCGAAGCCCGCGATCACCGGCTCACCGGTGGTCATGGCCACTGACCGTGCCTGCATGGCCGCCTCGTACGGGTGGCGCAGCGGCATCAGCGTGACCCCGAAGCCCGTCGGCACCCGGAACCCGGCGCCCGCCATGCCGGTGAAGGTCTGGTGGGGCTCCAGGAGCATGGACTGTCCCTGCCAGAGGCGGGCGGCCCCGGTCCACTGGACCAGACCGGCGAAGGGAAGGGCCTGCTCCAGCCGGCGGGGAACACAGGGGATGAGCACGGAGTAGTCGGTCATGGCGGTGGGATCTCCTCGGTCGGGTCGCCGGCGGGCCGCTGGCTACTGCCAGTCGTTGTTGTTCTTCGACAGCGGCGCGAGCACGTCGGGGAGCAGACCGTCGAGCTTGCCGAGCAGGTGGTCGAGGGCGGCGGCGCCCTCGACCGGGAGGTTCGCGGAGGAGGCCGCCGTGTGCTGCGGCGCGTCGGCGGCGAGGGCCGTGCCCTGTCCCAGGCCGGCCAGCAGGCCGGCGGTCAGCAGAGCGGCACCGACTCGCGCAAGGCGACGGGACGACAGCGTGCTGCGGGACGCGATGCGGTTCACGGGGGCTCCTCGAAGCTCGGCGCGGACTGTGTGTCCCCCTGCTGGGGGCCGTTCCTCCTTGCGAGTAAGACTCTGCCGTCACTCAAGGGCCGCCACGAGGCCGTCCGCGCGCAGCTTGCTGCACGCCCGTTTTCCTCATCCTGCACGGGTTTTTCACCCGCCAGGGTCAAACACTCGCCTTTCGGGACAATTCGCCATTGACAGCCATGTTCGATCATCTGAAGATTCCAGGAACGACGTTCCAACAGATCGTCAACGGGGGGAATCCATGGGGGACTTGCTCGCATTCCTGGGGGTGACCGAGGAAGAGGAGCGGGTGTACCGGGCTCTCCTGCGCCGCGGTTCCTCCTCGGATCCCGGAACCGTCGACGATTCCCCGGCCCCGGACGGGGCGCCCGACCGGGAGTCCTTGGAGAAACTGCTGCTCCTGGGCCTGGCGACGCGGACCGGCGATGTGACGCGGGCGGTCCCGCCACCCCGCGCGGTGGACGCCCTCATCGACCGCCGGCTGCGGATCCTGAGGGACGAGCTGGAGGGCGAGGTCGCTCGCCGGTCGGTCATCGAGACGCTCTTCATGGAGTGCTGGACGGACGGTCCCTCGGCCCGCTCCCCCTCTCCGGGCGAGGGCCAGGTGATCACCCAGCTGAACGGCATCGAGGCGGTCCGCGAAGCCATCGACGAGCTGACGTTCTTCGCCCGTACCGAGGACCTGACCACCGAGCCCGCCGGAATCCTCAGCCCGGAGTCCATCGCCGTCTCCCGCCCGATCAACATGCGGCTGCTGCGGCGGGGGGTGCGGCTGCGCATGGTCATGGGCGCGGCCGTCCTGAAGGACGAGCCCTCGCTCTCCTACATGCGTGAACTGTCCTCGCACGGCGCCGAGGTGCGGGTCTCCCAGCAGCCGGTGGAGAAAGTGATCATCGTCGACCGGTCTGCCGCGCTCACGCCCATCGACCCCGCCCGGACCGCCCTCGGCGCGCTGCTGGTCCGCGAACGCGGCCTGGTGACCACGCTGGTGACTCTCTTCGAACGCATGTGGGAGGCGGCGGACGAGCTCCCCCACGAAGAGGTCGACGTCGTCTCGGACACCGAGCTGGAGATCCTGGCGATGCTCAGGGAGGCCGACAAGGACGAGACGGCCGCCCGTCACCTGGGCATGTCGGTGCGGACCTACCGCAAGCACCTGGCCGCCCTGATGCGCCGTCTGGGCGCCGCGAACCGGGTCGAGGCGGCTCTCATCGCCCATGCGAAGGGCTGGCTGACCTGACGCGATCCCGTGCGGGGCGCCGCCGGCTCCGCGCGAGCTGAACCGCCGTACGGCCGGACACAAGTGCCGCCGCTTTTCCTCTCGTGCTCCTCGATCGTGTGTGCAGTCCGCCGTTGCCCCATCTGGCGGTTCATGTAGTGATCAAAGGTGACGCGGGACATGCCCAGAAACGAGGACCTGGTGACCCGTTCGTCCCCCGCTGCCGCTGCAGACGGTTCCTTCGAGGACGTGGGGCAGGTGCCCGAGGACGCGGAGACGTTCTCCGCCGCCGCGGTCGTCCCGGCGGCCGGCGTGCACGAGCCCAGGCCGCCGATCGCGGTCCACCCGCACATGGTCTTCGGGGCGGGGCTGACCGATCCGCTCGACTATGTGGTGCTGCTGCACTGCTCGTTCATGGCGGACGCGGGACGGCCGTTCACGGTCGCCGAGCTCGTCACGTCGCTGCGGACGGAGGGGATCGTCAGCTCGAACGGCCGTCTGGTGGGCAGGGACGCCGTCTACGGGGCGTTCCGGCGGCTCGTCCGCGCGGGGTTCCTCCGGCGTTCCCAGTCCAACGAGAAGGGGCGGTTCGGAGCCGTCCGCTACGAGTTGTTCCGGCATCCGGAGTACAACCCCGACTGGTCCCCGGGAGCGACGAACCCGCAGGTCGAACCGCTCACGGCATCGACGGACGCGGCGTGGCCTGCGGAAACGGGCATCGCCGCAGGCCGGACCGCTTACGGCATCGACGGACACGGTGACGCCGGACACGGCGATGCCGGTCATGGTGAGGCGGCCGTCGCCGCAGGTCGTACCGCTTACGGCATTGCCGGACACGGTGGCGCCGTCCCCCCCGTACCCCCCCTAGGGGGAGGTACTACCTCCCCCTACCCCCGCAGGACCTCGTCGCCTGCCGGGACCGCGACGGGGAAGGACCGGGACACCCGCTCCGCGCGGACCGCGCGGGGCTCCGACGGCGCGCTGCCGCCCGACCTGGCCGCCGTCGCCGAGTTCCTCCGGGGTCTGCCGGGGGACGTCGCGCTGAACGTGAAGCAGCGCCGCAAGCTCGCGCCGCTGCTGCTGGAGACCGTCGAGGCCGACGGCTGGGCCCTGGGCGGCGACCTGTTACGCGCGTTGTCGGTGTCCCGGGACAGCAGCCCTGTGATCAACCGGCTGGCGGTGATGAGACACCGGGTGGAGAACCTCCCGCCGCCCAGGGCCACCGCGCCCGAGGGACCGCCCGATCCTGCCGGCGAGCCCTGCCCGTACCACCCGTCTCGGCTGCTGGAGTCGTGCCCCTGCCAGACGGCTGTGGCACCCGGCGGTCTTCCGGGGCCGCGGGGCGCGGAGGGCGAAGGCCCGGTGACCGGCGAGGCACTGGCCCGGCTGAAGGCCAAGCTGGGCCTGGACCCGTCCCGCCCTGCCGGGCACGACGGCCAAGCCGCCCCGCGGCCCGTCCCGGTGACCGCCAGACGGCTGCCGGCCCCATGAGCGGGTCCGGGCCGCCCGCTGCCGCCAGCGATCCTCCCGCCCTGCGTCACCCTTCCACGACGAGGGAGCACCTCATCATCGCCGTCCCCCCGCAGCCCCGGCCGCGGCACGAACAGCACGACGTGCCCGGCCCCGAGCGCGTGCCACCGCACGACCCCGACGCCGAGGCGGCCGTGCTGGGGGCGATGCTGCTGTCCCCGGACGCCGTCGGCGACGTCGTCGACGCCCTCGGCCCGCTGGGCGCCGACGCGTTCTACGGGCCGCACCACCAGACCGTGTACCGGGCGATCGTGGAGATGTACGCCGAGGGCGCGAAGGCGGACCCGATCACGGTCGGCGCGCACCTATCCGAGCGCGGCGAGATCGGCAGGGTCGGCGGTCCCGCCGCCCTTCACGCGCTGGCGCAGGGCGTGTCGTCGCCGACGGTCGCGGCCGACTACGCCCGCATCGTCGTCGACCGGGCCAAGCTGCGGCGTCTGGCGGCCGCCGGCGTGCAGATCGCCGAGCTGGGCTACGCGGGGCTGGGCGAGGCCGACGACGTCCTGGACCGGGCCGCGGCCACGTTGTCGCGGGTGACCCGGGCCGGCGAGCGGTCCGCGGGGACGCCGTTCCGCGAGGTGTTCCACCGGGCGGTGGCCGCCTCGGAGAAGGTGCAGCAGGACGGACAGCCGCCGGGCGCGCTCACCGGGTACCGCGGCTTCGACTCCCTCACCAACGGGCTGCACCCCGGGCAGATGGTCATCGTCGCGGGGCGGCCCGCGATGGGGAAGTCCACCGTGGCCCTGGACCTCGCCCGGCACGCGGCGTTCATGGAGGACCGTCAGGTGGTGTTCTTCTCGCTGGAGATGAGCGAGATCGAGATCGGCCAGCGCGTCATCTCGGCGGAGGCGGGCGTGGCCCTGGACCACATCCGCAGCGGCCGGATGAGCGAGGACTCCTGGGCCCGCGTCGCCGGGATCTCCGAGCGCATGGACACCGAGCGGCTCCTCGTCGACGACCGGCCCGGCCTGAGCCTCACCCAGATCAAGGCGGCCGCCCGGCGGGTCCAGCAGCGCCTGGGCCTCGACCTCGTCGTCGTCGACTACCTGCAGCTCGTGCGGAGCCCGGGTCGACGCGCGGAGAACCGGCAGGTCGAGGTCGCCGAGACCAGCCGGAACATCAAGCTCATGGCCAAGGAGCTCGAGATTCCCGTGGTGGTGCTCGCCCAGCTCAACCGGGGTCCCGAGCAGCGGCAGGACAAGCGGCCGGTGCTCTCCGACCTCCGGGAGTCGGGCTCGCTGGAGCAGGACGCCGACCTGGTCGTCCTGCTCCACCGCGAGGACGCCTACGAGAGGACCTCCCCGCGTGCCGGGGAGGTCGACCTGATCGTGGCCAAGCACCGCAACGGCCCCGTCGGCACGGTCACGGTCGCCGCGCAGCTCCACTTCGCCCGGTTCGCCGACATGCCCGCGCGCTGACCGCGAGGAGCGCGAGGAGCGCGGTGGAGGCCACTTGGGCGCGTGTCATGCGCGACGGCCACCGGGGGCTCGGGTCGGGGCGCGGGACGTCCTCTGAGAGGCGTTCAGGGGCTTCCGGGAACGGAGGGGCGGGTCGGGCGTCGGACGCCGTCACTGCCGGGTGAGGCCCGCGGGGTCGATGTCGACGGGGAACGGAGCGTCGATCCGGGTCGTCGTCCCGGCGAGGGCGGTGACGCGTTCGACGTAACGGCCGCCGTCGAGCGTGTAGGCGGAGAGCATCGGGGCCGGGTCGAACTCCAGGCGCCAGAAGTACGGGATCGCGGCCTCCGCGTACAGCATCGGCTTGATCTTGCGGTCCATCGTGCGGTTGCCGGGGGAGACCAGCTCGACGACGAGACGCACCGCCTCGACGTCGACCGTTACGGGGTCGTCGGCGGTCGCCCCGGCGTCCGCGACGACGAGGTCGGGCACCACCAGTCCGGAGGGCAGGACGACGTTGACGCCTTCCAGGATCTCGACCGGTGCGCCGGCGGCACGGGCCGCGGCGTCCAGGGCCACGTGGAGCCGGAAGGAGGCCCTCTGGTGGCGGACACCGGGCGCGGGGGACATCACCAGCGACTCGCCGAGCAGCTCGTAGCGGGTGGTGCGGTCCTCGGGCAGTGCCAGGACGTCGGCGACGGTCCAGGGACCGGTGTGGTCGATGGCAACGCTCATTCCCTTCACCTCCTCGTGGCAGTCCCAGTGTGCCCCGCCGGACCGCCTGTGTCTGCGGACCCCGGTCCTGCCGGGACCCGCCCCTCTCGTGTCCCCGGTCGGGGCCACGAGAACACCTCCAGTCTAAGGTTACAAAACTCAAGGGCCGCCCACTTCCGTAGCATCGTTTGTCCGTGACGCCCTGAATTTGAGGCCCAGGACGCGACGCGCGCCCCTAAGCTGAAGCGGCCCCTGAGTTTTGTAATCTAATCCGCCAGGGGAGACACAGGGAGATACCGACCATGCATCCCGTCGACCTGCTCCACGACTGGCTCGCCCACAGCGCCCTGCGCTCCTCCACCCGCGCCGAGTACCAGCGCGAAGTCTCCAGCTGGATCGACTGGTGCGCCCTGCGGCAGGCGGACCCCGTGCACCTGCGTCTCCAGGACGTCGCCGACTGGTCCCACGACCGCTATCTGGAGCCGTACCTGGACGGCCGGTCCTTCGACGGCCCCGACGCCCTCGGCCACCTCGCCAGGAGGCACCCCGAGGTCGCCCGCTCCCACGACCGCCGGATCACCGCGCTCTCCCAGTACCTCGCCGCCGCCCACGACCGCGGCCTCCTGCCGGCGCTGCCCGACCTCGCACCCCTGCGCTCCGGCGTCACCCGCCCCCGCGAGGCCCACAACCGCCTCACCCCCCGCGAACGCGCCGTCCTCCTCCACACCCTCGGCTCCTGGGGCCCCGCGCACTCCCGACACCACAGACGCGACCAGCTCGCGGTCCACCTCCTCCTCGAAGGCCTCCGCCCCTCCCAGGTCGTCGGCCTCGACCTCGACGACCTCCACCCCCTGCCCGACGGCAGCTACGACGCCCGCGCCCGCGCCGAGAACAGCACGGCCGGCCGCAAATTCACCCTCGACCCCATCACCGGCACCGTCCTCCACGCCTACCTCCGCGAACGCCCCACCCCCGCCGACGGCAGCAACCGCCTCCTCCTCAACCACCACCGCAAGGCGCTCCAGTCGCGCTGGCTCAACGTCCTCGTCCAGCAGATCGCCGCCCTCCACCCGCTGCTCGCCGAACGCAACCCCCCGGTCACCGCGGACGCCGTCGCCCACACCGGGCTCTGGGACGAACCCGGCCGCGCCTGACACACCCGGCCCCGGCGAGCGTGCCGTGCTGCCGTCGTGCCATGTCTGCCGTCGTGCCGTCCGGAGCGACACCGCCGCCGGCCGCCGTCGCCGTGCGGCCACGGTGCAGCTTGCTGCCCGGCCCGGTTCCGCTTGTTGCCCCCGTGGAAGGCAGCCGCGCACCCGCGGGACTGGCAGCGTCGTCGTCGGCACCACCGACACCACGCAATCGCCGAAGGGAACCCACCATGCTCCGGAACCTGGGTACGGCGGCAGGAGCCGCCGCCGCCGCTCTCCTCATCGCCGCCGCTCCGGCCTCCGCCGCCCCCAGCACCGCACAGGACAGCACCACTCCCTGGACCTGGTCGGTGAGCCGAGGCACCGCGAGCGCCGGCGGCAGCTACCAGTACGTCCCCGGCCCTGTCATCGGCGGCACCACCACCTACAACGGCACCTTCACCAACACGGGAACCGGCTGCTACGCGCTGGCCACCCTGCCCACGAGCATCGGCCTGATCCGGACCGTCACCGAACTGTGCGGCCCCGGCACCATCGAACTGCCGGCCATCACCCTCTCCTTCACCCTGATCGACACCTCCCGCTACCTGGCCCTGTGCGAGAGCGACGGCGGCGTCCAGACGGCCCGGTGCACCAGAATCACGCGCCTCTGAACCACTCCCGGGTCCGACGGCCGCAGCACGCCGCCCTGCGGGCCGCCGAGGTACGGCGCATGGTCGAAGTCCCGTCACAGCTGTTCTCCCCGTGACGGGACTTCGACCGTTGAAGAGGCAACCCTCGAGGTCAAGACCTGTTACCGCGCCACTGGCCACGCGGGTGAGGTAAGCGCTGTCCTTCGGCCGCCTTCGCGACGATGTGCTCGTCGTCGCCGGGAAAGTCCATGGTCGGCGGCCGTCTCGGCGGACAGCCGCCGGTCCCGGCCCGCGTGCGCGGCGGCCGCGGTCGTGCGCGCCTGCGCCGACGGGCCCCACGGCCGACAGAAGGCCTGCACCTCCTGGCACCGAAGTGCTCCCACCGCCTGGCCGCCGTGCTCCGTCCCGTGGCCGCCGCTGCCGCTGCCGTTGCCGTGAACGCGGGCAGGGGAGCGTGGGCTGCGGTGACGCGGCTATTCGGTGAGATCGTGGAGTGACGTCAGCCTGCGGTGAAGGTGAACACCTGGGCGGAGGTGCCGGTGCAGGCGGTCTGCACGGCCTCGGCTCCGTCGGTGGCCGGGGGAAGGAACCCGATGCACAGGCCACTGTGGAGGGGCCGGAGCCGGAAGCCGTTGCCGGACGCTTCGAGGCGGAATTTCTGGCTGTCGCTGTCCGCGCAGCCCCTTGGGGCGAGGAGGGCTCCGGGTGAGGTCGAGGCGTCGTCGACGGCGAGACAGCCCAGGCCCTTGCCAGGGTCGGGGTTGTACCACTGGATGCGGTAGACGTCCCCGCTCAGCTTCTCGAGTTCGACGCGCGGCAGGGGTGAGTCGGCGCACGAGTGCTGGACAGCGATCTCGCGGTCGGTACGGCCGTTGCGTTCGCGGCCTTCGGTCAGGCACCGGGAGGGCGCGGAGGCGGGATGCATTTGGGCCGCTCCTGCAGCCGGCATCCGGGCAGGTGCCGGAGTGGGCCTGGTGCTCGGAGTCGGGTCTTCCTCCTCGGCTGGCGCGTCGAGTGGTGGGGCGGCGAGCTCGCTGCTGGGCGAGGGGGCAGGTTCCGTCGTCTCCGCTTCCGCGCTCGTTGCACTGGCCGAGGGCCGGAGTTCGGCGGGCGTGGGGGTGCTGTCCGCGCGGTCGCGGTCGGTGCCGTCGTCGTCGTGCGGCCAGAACGTCAGGGCCAGGATTCCGGCGACGGCACAGGCGGCGATCGCGACCTGCGGACTGTGTCGACGCCAGGCCGACCGGGCGTAGGGGACGCTGTCGTCACCGGCCGGACGAGGCTCTGCTTCCTCGGCCGGGCTGGCTTTCGCAGCCGCGTCGTGGCCGGCTTCCTGAGCGTGCTGGTTGTCGTCGGCGGGCTCCGGCGAGCTGGGGTGTTCCTGAGACTCGTTCTCGTCCGCCGGGACATTGGGTTGCGGGGTGTCCCGGGAGGCCGGCGGCGGGGGCACGGTGTCGGTCATGGACAGGCGCCGGCGTGCTTCGAGCCAGGCGGTCACGGTGTCGTCGTCGCTGCCGCAGGCCCTGACGTAGGCCGCCAAGAGCTCTTCACGGGGCAGGTCGTCGCGGCCGAGTGCGGCCGAGATCGTCGCCCGGGGCAGGACGTCGCCGACGTCGGTGGCGTTGCGCTCCAGCTGCCGGTAGCTCAGGTCCGCCCAGCGGCGTAACTGCCGCATCAGTGCGACGAACTCCGCCGCGCTGTTCGCCTCCGCCGGATTCGGCCCCCGCCCCATCGGCACTCCCCTGTCTCTCGGGTACCAGGGGAGCCTAAAGGCCTTTGATCTGTACATGAGTGCCGTTTCCCAGGGTCGTCCGGAACGCTGTCGACTGTTCGGTGGCGGGCCCTGCTCGAGGGCCTGCTCGGTGCCATGCCGGCGGTGTGTCAGGCGCGTATGTGGCGGTAGGCGACGACGTTGCCGGGGGAGGGCAGGGGCGCGACGGTGATCGTGGTGCCGGGGCGGGGGGCGTGGATGACCTTGCCGTCACCGATGTACAGGCCCACGTGGCCGCCGCCGTAGGACAGGACCAGGTCGCCGGGCACCAGGCGGGCCCGGGTGGTGGCGCTCCCGGCGCGAATCTGGCCCCAGGTGGTGCGCGGCAGCTGCACCCCGGCCGTGGCCCAGGCCCGCATCACCAGGCCGGAGCAGTCGAAGCCGCGAGGGCCGGTGCCGCCCCAGATGTAGGGCTTGCCGAGCTGCTTCTTGGCATAGGCGATGACGCTGCTCGTGCCGGGCTTCCCGGACTCGACCTCGGGGGTCTGGGGCGTGGACGGCCTGTCGGGCGCGGCCGTTACCGCGGGCCGGTCGGTCTTCGGCCGCGCCGCTGCGTCGGCCGCGGTCTTGCCGGAGGGCACCTTCAGGTTCTGCCCGGCGTAGATCAGCGTCGAGGATCCCAGAGCGTTGAGGTGCTGCAGGGCTTTCACGCTGGTGTGGTGGGCGCGGGCCAGGTTCCACAGCGTGTCACCGGGCCGCAGCGTCATCTCCTCGAACCCTTCTTCCTTCTTCTCCTCCTTTTCCTCCTTTTCCTTCGGCTCCTTGCCGGTGTCGGACGGGGCGGGTGCGGACGGCTGGGCCGAGGGTCCGGCGGTGGCCGGCGGCTTCTGCTGGAGGGTGACCGACGGCCTGCCGGAAGCCGACGGTGAACCGGTCGGGCCGTGCACGGCCAGGAGCGCGCCGGCGATCAGGGACAGCACGAAGGCGACGGCCAGTCCGGCCGCGCCCCACACGAAGCGGCGGGCTCGTGCGGTGCTGTTGCTGCGCGGTTTGCGGTGGCGCCGCAGCGCCGGCCGGGCGTCGTGTCTCGGGCCGGGCTGCGGCTTGGGGCGGGTGCGCTGCGGGGGCGGGAGCAGAGTCTGCTGTGCCATCACGGGTCTCCTTCGGCAGGGCCGCGATCTGCGGCTCTGGAAGGAGGCTGTTGCGGCCCGTGGGTGTCCCGCTAGCTCCGGTGGCGTCCGGGACAGTCCCGGCCTGTCCATACCTGCCGAGACCGGGTTGAAGGACGGCGTCCAGCCCGTGAAAACCGGCTCTGACCTGCATGGACGATGCGGGACTGTCCGGGCCGCCTCAATCCGTTGCCCCTCCCTCGACGGCCGGGCAAAGCTTCTCTCACCGCCCCGCACCGCCCGGCCGGCGCCTCGTCAGGCGCCCTCCCGGCGACGGGCGTTCAACCCCTCCCGCCACCCCGGCACGCACCTGTGCACGGGCCCGGCAGGAACGCCATTGCCCCTCCGCTTGCCCGCCGCGCGGCGGCAGGGCCGGGGGAGTCCATCTCTGTCACGAGGAGCATCAGCATGCGTACGTCACGAACGTCCAGGGCCCGGGCGATGGCCGTCGCCGTCGCCGCCGGGCTGCTGGCCGGTGGGACGGCCGCCGGCGCGAGCGGCGCCTTCACCGCCGCCAAGCCCGCGGACTCCACCACCGACACGGTCGTCAACGCCGGTTCCGCGGCGGCCCAGAAGAAGTTCTACGGCACCTTCCAGAAGCGGGACGGCTGCCCGTACCTCGTCACCTCCGGCGGTGCCCGCTACTACCTCGAGGGCTACACCATCGGCGGCAACGGCGCCCTCTACAAGAAGCGTGGCGGCTTCATCGCCTACCCCGGCTGGCGCATCCAGGCCAACGGCACCAAGAAGTACCGCTCGCCCAACAGCACGACCCTGTGCACCACCTGGGGCGCCAGCCCTTACATCAAGGCGAAGTCGATCTACAGCCTCCGCTGACCTGAGAGCCCCGGCGCCCTTCCGCCGACCGCTCCGGGCGGCCGGCGGAAGACCGGACACCAACGCCCGCCGAGAACCGGCACGCCTCGAACAGCGGCCCAGCACCGGCCAACGGGCCCGGCCAGTGGCCCCGGCATCGACGCCGGCACTGCGGGCGGCCCTGTCGGTCCCCTGCCATGCCTCCAGTCAAGACCGCACCTCAACCAACCCATCTGCTTCACCGAAGGAGCACACCATGAACAGCACACGCCCGAGGGCGCCCCGCCGCCGCCCGCTGGTGATCGCCGCACTCCTCACGGGCGCCCTCGCCGCGACCGCCGGAGTGACCGTCGGGGTGAACGCCGTCGACAGCGGCTCCTCCGCCTCCGACACCATCGAGGTGGCCGCCGCCAAGCAGGTCCCGACCGACTGCAACACCCCCTGGGAGCAGTACAAGCCCCGCAAGACCTTCATGTGGAGCAAGACGACCGGCCTGTTCCGCGTCAACGACAACGTCAGCGTGCAGTTCCGGTCCCTGGGCGGCGAGTACTACCGGCGCCTCGACCACAACTGCAAGGTCGTCACGGCGTGGAAGGCCAACGCCACCATGTACCGGACCTGGGCCAAGGCCCCCGAGGCCAAGGTCCCCCGCGTCAGCTCCTGGTACACGTCGAAGGAATACTGCGGCAAGCCGCCCAGCCACAAGGTCAACGTCATCATCGGCTGCTACCGCGGCGAGTTCCGGTACTCCACCGGACAGAACCACTAGACCCGATGCCGTCGCGTCGGCCCCACGACACTTCCGGGGTCGACGCGAGGGAGTCTGTGCCCCTCGGCGCACCCGTTGTCGAGGGGCGCGCAGGTCCCGGACCGGACCGATCCGGGACCGTGGGGGAACCGCCCCGGACCGGACAGGGCCCGGGCACCCGCCAGGACGAGTCGGCGGCACGGGCGTTTTTGCTGTTACTGATCATGCGGTTCAGGGAGGCCGCCCGGGTGAGACGGCGCCCCGCCTGCCCGGCAGGCCGGTGCCCGCCGGACTAGGGCGGCGGTGCGCACGGAGGAGGGCCCGCGGCCGGGGTGGCTGCGGGCCCTTGAGGGCGTGCTCCTGGTGGTGGATCAGAGGCCGGAGACCGGGTTGCGCTCCCAGCGGTCGCCTTCCTCCATGTAGCCGAGAAGGGCGCGGGAGCCGTCGGCCCAGCCGCCGTGGCGGCCGATGCGCTCCAGGGTGTGGCCGGCACGGCGGGCGGCGGTGGCGAACCCGCGGCGCAGGGAGTGCCCGGTCGACTTTCCTTCGAACCCGTTGGCATGAGAACGATCATGGCCCGGGTGTGAGCGTGCTGACCCGGTTTTCGTACTCGCGGCGGGCCTTGCGCTGGGCCGGGACTGCGGGGAGACCCGAGCCGCCGTCGAGCGGCTGGCAGCGTGCGAGAAACTGGCGGTTCAAGCCGCGACAGTGAAGGCCCCGCACTGGGCATGCAGGGCCTTCGGTCGGAAGTCGGTCATTCTGCCGGTCACCCAGTCACTGATCGACTGAGTGACCGATCGGGCTTCGCCACCGCTGCCCAGGCCCGCCGCAGCAGGCCCGCCGAGGTAGTTATCGGATGAGGGAGCGCACGATTGGAATGCTTGCGCCCCAAGCGGTAAGGCCGGCCAGGACCGCTGCTGCGACAGGTGCCTGGGTGAGCACGGTTAGGACGCCGACGACGATGCCGATCAGGAGTGAGACGAGCAGGACGACCGTCGTGTGAAGGGAGAGGAACGGGGGCTCAGGGGCAGGCGCGGTCGAACCGGAGGAGACCGGCGGCTGAGGGCTTTGAGAAGTAGTCATGTCTCGACTCTGACGATGCAGAGTGCTGTGACCTGCATAGACAGAACGAACTCGTGGGAACGCGATCAGCAGGCAACGGCACCGCACAGAACCGATGTCCAGCGAACACCCGCCAGTGGTGTGAGGACGTTCGGGGGTGTTCGGTCAAGTTCGGTGCAGCTCCGCCGCATGGTGACTACCGTGCCGGTCACGGCAGGTAGTCGAGGAGGCGCACAGGCATGGCAGAGCAAGGTGATGAGGGACAGGAGAGGAGCTATGAGCAGCTCCTGCGGGACCAAGCGGAGAGCCTGATCCATCTCAAGGTCACCCGGGGCGACCCGTCGCTGCGTGTCATCGACGCGCGTGCGCGGATTTTGTTCGGCCCGAAGGGGGCTCTACCCATCGCAACGCAAAACGCTGCCTTCAGTGGGAAGTACGTAGGGCACGACAAGCTGATGTTGCTGGTGCGCACACTGCTTTCTTGGGATGAGTACGGAGAGGAACGTCCCGCACCTGATCGAAGGTCTCCTGTACTGGATGAGTGGCGACGCCGGTGGACTGCTATCAGTCTGCAGCGCCAGCTGAAGCGTCGGTCAAGCAGTGCCGCTCCACCGCGGAGGCTGGAGCCGAACGTCAGTGAGCCGCCGACGATTCCTGCAGCGCGAGAGGCGGAAGGCGTCAGCGGCTTGGGGCCGTCAGTGGTTGCAGACCCAGGTGTGACTGAACCCCAGGCGGTTTCTCACGGCACTGATGAGGCTGGACAGCAGGAGGGAGAAGCGCTGGCCCAGGTGGCGTCCCATAGGGAGACCGGCTCTGCAACTGCCTTTTATGCCCCCACCACAAGGGTCAGTATGCCCATGCAGCGAAGCCTGCTGCTTGCCGATCTTGAAAGCTTCAGCACGCGAGACGATGTCGAGCAGGCGTACATGCGCCGAGCGCTCTTCGGCCTCCTTGACCGCGTGGCAGAGGCAGCCGGTGTCGCCCCGGCAGAACGTCGTCGAGAGGACCGGGGAGATGGCGTCATTGAGCTGATCGACGCTGCTGTCCCCCTGCCCCACCTCCTGCGCGCCGTAGTCACAGTCGTCCCTGCGGGCCTGCGTCAGCTCAACCGAGTTGCCTCCGCCTCAGTCCAGCTCCGTCTGCGAATGGTTCTGTCCACGGGCACCGTGATCGTGGACGAACGCGGTGTCTGGGGCTCTACGGTCAGCGACGCCAGCCGCCTGCTCGACGCAGAGGTGGTGCGGGCAGCACTGCACGAAGGCGAGGACGCCCACGCACTGTGCGTATCGAACGCCGTCTACGAGTGGACAGTGCCCCACAATCTTCCCGGCATCAGCGCGGAGGATTTTCTCGAGATCGCCGTCCCAGTGAAGGGCGGAGGCGTGCTGCAAGCGTGGCTGCACCACCCACTGAGGGGTGCGGTTAACGAGAAGCGAAGCAGGTGACAAGGAATCGGGCGGTAGCTTTCAGGGCTTCGCGATCGCCATCTTCGTCGGCTGGCGAGGAACGGCCCCTCCGGGCCGGGGCTTACAGGCCGATGCCGACGAGCGGGGAGTTCTTCACCCTGTCGACGTCGGCCAGGTAGCGGGCGAGGACGCGGGAGCCGTCGGCCCAGCCGCCCGCGCGGGCGATCTCCAGCGGGTCGTGTCCGGCGGCCCGGGCGGCGGTGGCGAAGCCACGGCGCAGGGAGTGCCCGGACCAGGCGCCGGTGAGGCCGGCGGTGACGGCCAGGCGCTCGACGACCTCGGCGGCCGCCTCCGTGGTCATCCGCCCGGCCGGGTCACCGATCGGGTGGCCGCCGCGGGTGAGCGACGGGGCGAGGCGACCCCACCGGTCGACGCGCACGAACAACGGGCCCTCGGTGCGTCCGGCTTCGTCGAGGGCGGCTAGGTGGGCGCGCAGGGCGCGGACGGGGCAGGTGACCGGGTCGGTGCCGTAGAGGACGGCGTTCGTCGTGTGCTTGCGGACCTTCTTGCGGTACAGCGTCACGTCGAAGCCGTGCTCCGTCTCCTGGACGGCGGCCTGGTCCAGGGCGACGAGCTCCGAGACGCGGGCGGCGGTGGCGAAGCCGACGAGGACCAAGGCGGCGTTGCGCTTCCCGGCGAGGGTGGACCGGTCGGTGCCGGCGAGCATGGCCCGAATCTGCTTCGGGAGGGCCGCGGTCGCCTGCTTCGGCTGCGCGGCCGCGGCCTTGGTCTCGGCGAGGTGGTCCTTGTAGGTGTTGAGGACGGCGCGGGCGCCGCGCATGGTCGGCTTCGGCCGCCCCTGCTCCTGGTGCCAGCTGGTGACGGCCGCCAGTGCCCGCTCGATGGTCGACGGCCCGGCCGGGCGGCCGGTGCGGGGGCGGGGGGTGACGGTCAGGTGCCTGACCCACTCGGCCATGGTCTCCCCGGACGCCGGCACCGCCGTGCGGCCCTCGGCGGTGCACCAGGTGGCGAACGCCCGGCGGTCGGCGGCGTAGGCGCGGCGGGTGGACGCGGCGACGCTCGCCTCGATGGCGGCGGCGGTCTCGGCGGACAGCTCCCGGTCCCGGCCCGCCGGAACGGCCACCGCGGCGGCCGCGCTGTCCTCCACGAGCTCGGCGTCGACGATGTCGTCCTCGGCGAGGCGCGCGGGCGGTACGGGGGCGATCGGGGACGGGGTGCGGTCCATGTGATGCTCCCTCACTTCTGGCTCTTGAGAAGGAACATTATCAAGAGCCAGAACAGTGCGGGTCGGAAAGCCGACCCGCACTGTCGGACCACCTGGTGTCAGGTCCAGCCGTCGCAGCGCTTCATGCTGGGGTGGATGGTGTGGTGAGGTAGTAGCCGTAGACCCAGGTGCCGTCCTCGATGCGGTCCCAGACGGTGTGGGACTGGCCGTCGACGGTGGGGCCGTGGGCCTCGCACACAACCTTGACCGGGGTGCCGTTGCCGATGATGCGTCCGACCTCGGGTCCGTTGGGCCGGCCCTTGCTCTCCACCAGGAAGCCGTCGGTCAGCCTGTGCGTGTAGAAGGTCTGGGCGGACGCCTGCTCGGGTGCGGGGCAGAGTTCCTGGCTGTGTCGCCGTCGTCGCCTTGGTGGTCGAGTTCTGCGGGCGCGCCGCCTGCCGCGTCGTCGTAAGGCCCTGGACATGCGAAAGACGCCCGCAACCGTGAGCGTTCGGGCCTACCTTCAGTCGCATGAGAGCCATCCGACGGACGCGGTCAGCGTCGAGTGACCGGGAGCTGCGGCTGTGGACGGTCGGCCAGGTTCTGATGGTCACCTTTGCTGCGGTGATCCTGGCCGCGGGCAGCGTCTTCTACAGCCTGATCGTCCTGCTGGACTTCCAGAAGATCGATACCTCGGCGAGGCTCGATGCGACGACGCTCCTCGAGGTGGTGAAGCTCTCCTTCGGTGTGGTCGCTGGGGCCGGCGCGCTCGTCGCCCTGGTCCTCGCCTACCGCCGCCAGCGCGTAAATGAGGCCAGCGCACGCCATGCCGAGGCGCATGCCGACTTGCGTGCAGCGGAGCACCGGCTGACATCGGTACTTGCTGGGGACGCAGAGACTCAAGGCTCGGCGGTGCCTCGACAAGGGGAGAGCCCGGAGCAGCGTGATGCCCGCGCCCACAGACTTGCACTTGCCAGTCTGTGGGACGTAACTCACACCCGCCTCGCCCTCTACCACAAAATCGCTACCACCCAGGCGAAGCGGTCATTCATCAGTGCGCAGGTGGCCATGGCCCTCGGGTTCGTGCTCCTCATCGGCTTTGTCGTGGCCGCGGTACAGGCGGAGAAGACAGCAGCAGCGGCAGTAGCCGGCGCGCTCGGCGCCGTGGCCGCAGCCCTGGCCGCCTTCGTCAGCAAAACCTTCGTGAAGAGCCAGGAGAGCGCGGCAGAACACCTCAAGGCCTACTTTGACCAGCCGCTGGAGTTCTCTCGCTACCTGGCCGCCGAACGCCTCCTCAATGACGCCAAGCTGACCGACGACCAACGGGCCGAGGTCGTGAGTCAACTGGTCCAGCTCATCGCGTCCGGGCCGCAGAACCCGCTGATCGATGCCGGTGCCGGCGTGCTGGAGCAGCTGCCCAAGATGGTGCAGGGGGAGAGGTAGACGCCGTCCTGCTCGGTTACAGATGCTGCCCCCACGGTAGGCGGGGTGCCATTAACGAACGTGCACCAGGCGCCACAAGCCACCTCTGTCACCCCTCAGTCCAGCGGGTCCTGAACGGGTTGATGAACAGTAAGAAGGCCCGCAGCGGCCGCTCCAGCGGGGCCTGGGCCGCGTTCAGTCAACGACGGCGACCTCAAACGGGCAGTGCATCACCGCTGTTCAGAAGGTCAGCGTAGACCTCTGCGGGTGTTCGGTACCCGTGGGTCTGGCGCGGCCGGTCGTTCAGTTCCGCGGCGATGGTGTCCAGGTCCTCCTGGCCGAACGTGCGGAGGTCTGCGGTCTTCGGCAGGTACTGCCGCAGAAGCCGGTTCGTGTTCTCGTTCGTCCCGCGCTGCCACGGGCTGCGGGGCTTGCACAGGTAGATCGGCATGCCGGTGGCGGCCGTGATCGCCCTCTGCTCGGCAATCTCCCGGCCACGGCCCCACGTCAGCGTGCGCCGCATCTGCCGAGGGATACAGAGCAGCCGGGAGGTCAGGTATGGGGCGACCTGGCTGGCCTTGATGCCGTCCGGAAGGGCCACCAGGGCGGTGTACCGGCTGGTGCGCTCGACCAGGGTGGCGATGGCGGAGAGCCGCGCGCCCATCACCAGGTCGCCCTCCCAATGCCCTGGGACGACGCGGTCCTCGACTTCGGCGGGCCGCCGGCTGATCGCCCCGCCCTATCGGCGCTTGCCTCAGGCTCGGTCGTGCCACAGGTCCAGGAGCACGGTGAGCAGGCCGCGGTAGCTCAGTTGGCCCGACTGTAAGGCTATGCCCCAGTCACGAATCATCAGCTTCGACCACGTCCACGTCGTACGCGAGGATCCACACTCGGTGCCCCTCTCGTCTGCAACGTACCCACAGCCTCACGGGGGCATCTGAGTAATGGTCGCGCCAGAACGTTGAATCGCTGCTGAACCAAGGGGGTACGGCGGATCTCTCCATGGAGAAATGAAGACATTCACCCAGTTCCACGTGTTCGGCTTGCACCTCGCGACCATGGGCGGAGACACGGCTGAAGCGGTAAGGCCCCCAAATGGTGTTGAGGATCTCCTCTCTGGACCAGCCTCTGGAGGGTACCCGCTGAGCGTAGCTACTGTTCCGGTAAGGGTAGCCATCGTTGCGGATCTCGATCTCGACCGTGTCCAGACGTTCTAGCTCGGGAGGGCCTTCGAAGGTCAGTACCAGGCGAGCCTCGTCGGTTTCCGGCCTGCGCCTGACTGTGATGTCTAAGCGTGGGGTCATCTCGTAGTGCCACCTTTTCCGCTCAATGGCTGCAACTACCGTGGAGGTGGAGTTCGCCTGATCCGCAGCCCGGCTGGACTGCTGGGCTGCTTTGCTTGCGGTAGCGGCGATCCTCAGCGCGATCACCGCTGTACCGAGTCCAGCGAAAGCGGATATTGCACTGAGACCATCGGCCCAGGACACGTCTGCCATAGCGGAGTACGTTATCGCTCTGGGCGCGCGTCAGGAATCCTCTTCGTCGTCGTGCTGTACCTCTCCTCGCACAGCGAATTTCAGCGTTTGCGCAAGTCAGAGGGTTGCGTAGTTGTGGTGGTCTCCTGAGCCCACACTGATTCAACACATGCTTCCTTCTGACGGGTGCGCCGCCTGCGATGAAATCTCAAGCAGGACTTTGGGTTACCGGCTCAGGCCGCTCCCGCATGACGGCGCCGGAGGCTCGTACCTGCTGCTCGCGGCCCGGTTCTGCTGCCGGATCTGTTCGGCCTGGCGGTTCTCGGCGCGCTGCCGCCAACTCTCGCGCATCCCGGCCGCGTCCGCGGCGTGCTTGGCGCGGCAGGTGACGGCGGCGAGCCGCTGCTTGTCCTCCAGACTCGCGTCCTCGCCGACCTGTTCAGTCACCAGAGCGGAGCGGCGGGAGAACGTGTCGCGCAGCTGCTCGGGGATGCCGTCGCCCTCCCACGCACGGGTCGTCTCGGCCTGCGTCCGCCGCACCCCGAACCGCTGGGCCGTCAGGGCGCGGACGCGGGCCTTGAAGAACGCGTCCGCGGCGCTGGCGTGCCGGTATAGGTCCTTGCCGGAGTTCGCGTTCGACCGCCACTTGCCATCCTCGCACCGCGCCAACACGCCGAGAGCGAGCAGGTCCACACCCATCGCGTCCTGCCCGACCGCGGTTACGACCACCGTGCCCGTGGCCAGCGACAGCAGTATGTGGTCGGCGGACTGCCGGTGCAGGGGCCCGCCAGGTGCGGTGCGGGTCAGCCACCCGGGCAGGCGCCCGAGGTATCCGGCGACCGCGGTCCCCGCCCAGGCAAGGACGCCGGCGCCCAGGAGCACCGTGGCGTTGGTGGCGAGCAGTGGGGGCAGGACGCCCGAGCCGAGCGGCGCCGCCATCGAGACGATCGCCAGGCTGGCCGGAGGGGAAGGGCGTGGAGCCGCAGGTGCGTCAGATCTGCACGACTGCCTCGACGCGCATCCAGCCCCGCCTGTCGGCTGCCGCGTCGGTGGTGACCAGAACGTAGCCGTACTCGTTGTAGCCGCCGCCCTCGCAGGTCGAGGCGCCGACTATGTCACCGGCGTGCTTGGTCTTGACGACAACACTGTTCGGGTTCGGGTCCTCGTACACACCGGCGGTCGGCCACAGGACTTTGTACTGGCATCCGAGCTGGGCGGAAGCGCCGGCCGCCGGGCCGACGACGAGCACACCGGCGCAGCCGAGCGCGGCAGCCAAGGCAATGGTGGTGAGACGGGTCATACGCATGAGTGGTGATGCTCCTTCAGGAGTCGGCGATCTTCCATGGCCTAGGCCACCCGCAGCAGCACTGTAGGTCTTCGGCTCATCCAGGTTCCGTTTTTCAGTCTCACGGATGGCTGCCGTGCAGGGATCTTTCTTCTGGCCACAGGCTTCGGCCGCTGCCCCTGGACCGGGTCGTGTCACCGTCGGTGGTGGCGGTGAGGTATCCGGCGTCGATGAGTCCGTCGACGGCGTGGGCCCAGGGTCCCTACTCGCCGACGGACATGGAGCCGTCGTGCCAGGCCTGGTAGAGGACGGTGGCGTCGAGGTCGCTGAGGACTCACTCTGGAGGGGCCGACGGTGTCTTCCATGTGCGTCTAGAGACGGGCGTGGGACCGTACGTGGAGGAACACTGCGTGACCGAGCTCGCGATGGGCCTTCCGTTGCTCAGCGGCCAGGAACATGTGCCTGGCCGAGGTAGTCCTCCATGCGCCGCGCGAACTCCGGGTGGTAGGGCACACCGCCCTCGGCAGGCTGCTGACGGCTCCGCACCTGCTCCATGAGCGACACCCGCGGGGTGCCCTTGCGGTTCACCGCACAGCCGAAGTTCAGGCCGGGGGTCGAGAAGACGGCGTCGTAGACCTCGGTGAGCTCCTCTTCGGAGATCACCATGTCCCACAACATCTTCAGCGGCGTTCCCCACTTCGGATCGCGCTGATTGAGGTCGGCACCCTCTGCGATCAACCGCGCGACAAGCGGGCCGTCCTCACGGAAATCGAGCAAGCGGCGAAGCTTGCCGAACAGCGCATGCAGGGCGTTCACGCCGCTCGGGGTCGAAGCGTTCCCGTGCGCGCCGCGCTCCAGCAGGAACTCGACCTTCTGCCGCCGTCGGGCGGGTTCCTTGTCGCCGACCGCGTCCATGAGCGTTCGATCGAGGCGCTCCCGTGTCAGGGGCGGATCGGATTCGTTGATGGCCTGGATGAGCTCGGAGAACTCGCCCCGCTTCGCTGCGCTGAAAAGGCTCATGAACGCATCATTTCGAACTTGGCCCCGTACTCCCGAAGCTGAGTGGCGGCCCCGGGGCGGGCACGTCCCACACCCGTTGCGGTTGCTGGCCGCTCTCCATCCGGTGCCGGACGTCGTCGAGGTGGTCGAGGGTGAGCCCGTCGACAGCCTGGAGGTGCAGCGGGTCGCCGATCGCGATGACCTGCGTCCCCGTCCGCGCCGCCTCCGTGAGCAGGCGGGCGGCGGACCGGTCGTCCGTCATCGTCGCCTCGTCGACCACCAGGACACCGACACCGGTCAGCCCCTCGCCCGAGTCGATGCGCTGCAGCCACGCGGCGACGGTCCTCAAGGCAATCGCGGACGCCTCCTGCAGGTCCTGGGCGCCGACGGCCGACAGGCACGCTCCGGCGTAGGTGGTGCCGGTGGCGTCCCACGCGATCCGGCACGCGTCCATCAGCGTCGAGATGCCCGCACCGGCGACACCAACGACCGCGTCGACACGTTCCCCGCAACAGCAGCCGGGTGACCACCTCGCTCTGCTCGTCCGACAGGGAGAAGCCCGCATTGACGTCGTCGGTTTCGATGACGCGGAGGCTGTACTCGACGCCGTCGACCAGGACTGTTTCACCGTCGGCGGTGACGGTGAGTCCGCCGACGAGCGTGGGTCCTGGGTCCACGCTCGTCGGCGGACAAGGTCCCCCATGCCGTTGATAACGTCTGCACCTTCAAGGATGGGTGCTGAGCATGTCTGACGGGTTCGTGGCGTGGTACCGATCGCGCACCCAGCCGGACGGGTTCAGTGCTCTCACGGAAGCATTCCGGCGAAGGGGGCTCTCCCTTGAGTACCCGGGGTCGGGCTCCGCGGTCCTCGTGAACGTCGACGGTGACCAGGTCCACGTTTCGGTGAACACGGTCAGGGAGCGCGCTGTCACCGCCGTCGGCGACTTCCACGTGAAGTGGTGGTGGCCTTACGGCGCTGATCTCCTCTGCTGGTTCTCGTATGAGCCGTGGGGCGGGGAGAAGCAGACCTACTATCTGGACAACCTCACACGAGAAGAAGTGTGCGATGTCGAGCGCGTTCTTCTCGAAGAAGTGGCGTCCCGGCCGTCGGAGACGATCGCCCTGATCATCGACGAGACCGGACGCACTGCGGAGTTCGACTGGGACGCGGTCGTGCGCGGAGAACCGCTTCAGGCCGGAGCAACGCCTGACGCCTTAATGCTGAAGCGGCCTCTCCTGGAATCCTTGGCGACGGTCCAGCGCGACTACGAGGAAGAGGACTTCGGAGCCGGTCGGACGCTTCTGCGCCGGCGGGACTGGGTCGACCCCCTCGGAAGTAGTCGTGATTTGTAGGGACCAGAGAAAGACATGCGTCACCACTGGCTGGGGGCTCCCTCGGCCCGGACCTGCTTACCCGCTGTGCTCCCTGGCCAGAGAAACTGAGGCCGGCCGTCCTCCATGCAGGCCGATTCTGCCGGGCCAAGGCAGTCTGAACGGCTGCATGAACAACCCGTCAGGGCGTTCTGCCAGCGGTCCGGGAGGCCGGCCCGGTGTGCGCTCAACGACCGTTAGTTGGACACGGTGCTCGACTCGTCGGATCGGTCGCCAGAGGGGCAGGCGACCGTCTTAGTGCTGGTGGGAAGCCCGATCACCCTCGTGTGATGCTGGTGCCATGGCTGATCACCGTGAGGTTTCCATCGTCCGTTGGCCAGGCCGGACACCTTCGGTCGGAGACGGCCTGGCGGCGCTGCTGGCCGCCTACCATCTCCAGACGGAGGCCGAGAAGGGCGAACCGGTATCCGCTGTCGACAACCTGCCGGACCGCTACCGGGCAGAGGTCACCGACCCCCGGGCCGCATTGGCCGGCGATGTCGTTCTGGTGGCTCTCCAGGAGGATGCCGTTGTGGGGTGCCTGGTGGTGACCTCCGCGGACGACGGGCGATCGGAGATCAAGAGGCTCTGGACTGACCCGGAGTCCCGTGGCCAAGGCATTGCGTCGGCCTTGCTCGGTGCCGCGCTCAGTCACGCTGCGGAAAGCGGCGTACACACCATCCGGCTCTCGGTGTGGGAATGGCGGACCGGTGCCATTGCTCTGTACGAACGGCTCGGCTTCACCGTCACCCAGTCCTGGGATGAGCGGAAGCAGCTGGTGTGCATGCAGCGCGCTCTGTGAGCGGTCATAGCTGGACGTCGGTCTCCTGGCGCCGGTCTATACGGGCCAGCCTGCCGAGGCCACCCGGCGACCTCTCCATGTTCGTCCGCGTTACGCACGCGCCCGAGTAGGGGGCCAGAAACGTCGCCGCGATGGTGGCGGCCGCCGACGATGCGGAGGTGCCGACAAGGGTGGGCGCCGCCCGGGTCGAAGGCCCGAAAAGGGCGTGCCAAGCTCCGTACCTTTCCCCGCCCGTCCCTGCGGCTTTCCCTGTTTCTGGAACAGAAACGTATAACTCGCTCCGCGTCAGCGGGCCGTTCGGGAGGTGCCATCCTCCACTGCACCCAAGCGCAGACGGCGCGGCGGAAAATCCATGTCGCAGTCACCAAGGGCGGCGGGGAATCCCCTGGGTCGATGTCGAGGACGGCAGACCAGGCCGGCCACGGCGGCGCGTCCCCGCCCGCTGCGCTGTCCACGGTCACCACCGAGCCGCTGCAGCCGACGCGGACGCTCGTCACCGAAGGCAATCGGGCGGCGGCCCCAGTGAATGGGGCGGACGTGAACAGTTGCGGGGCTAACCCCGCGGTCCTCGAAAGTGCGGCCAGACCCCGCGAGGAGCGGGCGAGACCCTTGGAGGATCCATGGACATGAACCGCGTGATCACGGTCCTGATCGGCACCGTCGTCGTCGGTCTGGTGGCCGTGTCCCACCCCCCGCTCATCCCCGCGATGGGCGTCGCCTTGGTGGCCAGCGGGGTGCTCCTGGCGGCGCTCAAGCCGTGACCCACGACGCCGACGGGTACGGCGCCGGGTTGTGCCCTTGACCGTCCTCGACGGCGCGTCCTCGGCGGCGGCAAGGACGACGGGAGCAGTGACGGCCCCTCACCCGGCCCGTTGCGCTGAAGGGGCAAGCGCTTGCGGATGACCTGGCCGGTGCTCGGGGAACGGAAGGAGGCGCAGTAATCACCGAACTGGTGGTCGAGTCCGGACCTGGGGCCTGTGGCCCGACGGGACATGAGTGGTGGATCCGCACCTGCGGCGCCCCGAAGACGTGAAGAGCCCTGCCGGCCGTCGAGCGTCGACGGGGCTCGGGGGAACCTACCCCCGCGTCCGACCTAGGATCTGCTCAGACAACATAAAAAACCCGGCCCTCCCTGTTCTTTTGGCCGAGACAGGAGGACCGGGCCCCAAAAACGGGCGTGCCCGTGCCCCTCAATCGTACGAGACGGTTCCGCCGGAAGGCTAGGCGGCTCGTCTATGACGATGGACACGGTGCGGGGTACGCCCAGGAAAGGGTGACCCCTCCGTGTACCACCAGCACGTTTGTGCCGCTGCCACTTGCGCCGGCCCCGTCGCGATCCGCGTCTGCATCGCCACCGGGGGTGCCCGGTGATCCAGCACATGAACCTCGTCTTCGGCGCCGAGGGCCTCAGCGTGGGCGAAGGCGCGTTCCTCATGGCCTGCTGCAACCACACAGACGCTCGCGGCTACGTGATCGCGAGCATGCAGCAGCTGGCGGACGAGGCGCACATGACTGAGCGAAACGCCCGCAACAACAAGCAGCGGCTGATCAAGCGCGGCCTGCTCGCCGCCGCTGACCGGTACCACCCCAGGACCGGGGCGCGCATCGCCGACCTGTACCGGGTGAACCTCGATCTGCTGGGACAGATGCAGCGCAAGCGCACCGACTACGGCCCGACCGTCGTCGAAGAGCTCACCTTCAGCTCATCGGATGAAACCACAGGTCAGACCCCCCCGGAAAATTTTTCCGCCCCCCCGGAAAATTTTTCCGCCCCCCCGGAAAATTTTTCCGGGACACCCCCGGAAAAATCTGCCCCCCTTCTCCTTCCTTCTTCTTCTCCCTCTTCTCTCTCTGGGGTCCCGGCCGTCACATCGGTGCCCGCCGTGTCGGCTGAGGCCGTGACGGAGGAGAGAGAGAGGGTCGCGATCCAAGACCACACCCCTGCCCCTCCTGCTGCTGCTGAGGTTCGGT
Organism: Streptomyces abyssomicinicus; assembly: GCF_008974245.1. Lineage (GTDB taxonomy): Bacteria > Actinomycetota > Actinomycetes > Streptomycetales > Streptomycetaceae > Streptomyces > Streptomyces abyssomicinicus. Next base: position 45,339 of record NZ_BBZI01000019.1, read on the forward strand.
CGGAGCATCCGGAGGTTCCGGAGCAGCGGTCGGTCCAGGAGCCCTCTGGGGTGGACCGGGTGGTGGACGCCTACCTGACGGCCTGCATGGGTGCCACGGGCATGCCGCCGCGTCCGAAGGTCGTCCGCGAGCTGCGGGCTGCTGCTGCTGCCCTGCTGTCGGTCGGCCGGTCCGTGGACAACCTGTGCGGCCTTGCGGTGGAACTGGCGGCCAAGGGCTGGACCGACCTGGCGAGGCACGCGGCGATGAACCCGGAGGCTCCGTCCCGGCCGGCGCTGAGCCTCAGGCCCTGGTGCGGTGAGTGCAACGACGGCCGCGAGCCGACGTCGGCCGCCCAGCGCATGGTCGAGACTCCGACAGGCATGGCCAAGTGCCTCTGCCACCCGGGCTACGTGCCGCAGCCCGCCGGCGTCTGACCCACCTACCCCGAAACGCAGCGAGCGGCAGGGGAGCCCCTAGGAAAGGCCCCTGCCGCTGCCTGAATCCCATGAGGAGATCCACCCATGACGGTACCCGCTCAGGCCCGGGCCGGTGTCGACGGTGCTCTGCACGATGAGTACGCGGAACAGTGCGTCCTCGGCGGCATGCTCCTGTCGGAGGACGCCATCACCGACTGCATGGAGGCCATCAAGCCGTCCCAGTTCGCGTTCGGCAAGCACGAGCTGATCTACCGGGCGGTCCTCGACCTCTACGCCAAGGGTGACCCGGCCGACCCGCTCACCGTCGGAGCGGAGCTGACCCGGCGCGGTGAGCTCAACAAGGTGGGTGGCGCCGCCTACCTCCACGCCCTGGTGCAGACGGTGCCCACCGCGGCGAACGCGTCGTACTACGCCGAGATCGCGCGGGAGCTGGCCGTCCTGCGGGAGCTGGAGAAGGCCGGGCGGGCCATCGTCACCATGGCCCGCGCCCGGGAAGGCGAGCTGGCCGACATCGGCAACCAGGCACAGTCCCTGGTGTTCGCCGCCACCGAGGTGTCCGCACCCGAGGAAGGCGACGTCCCGGTCGGCGATGTCCTCGAGGGCATGCTGGACGAGGTCGAGGCCAGGGCGAAGAAGGACAAGGGCCGGATCAGCGGCCTGGAGACCGGCCTGCGGGACTTCGACGCCCTCACCGACGGACTCCACCCCGGCCAGATGGTCGTCATCGCCGCCCGGCCGGCCATGGGCAAGTCCACCCT
>NZ_BBZI01000020.1:0-20909 GCF_008974245.1 Streptomyces abyssomicinicus
ATCTGCTTCGGCAGGGCGGCGGTCGCCTGCCGCGGCCGTGCGGCGGCGGCCTTGGTCTCGGCGAGGCGGTCCTTGTAGGCGTTGAGGACGGCGCGGGCGCCACGCAGGTTCGGCTTCGGCCGGTCCTGCTCGAGGTGCCAGGACGTCACGGCGGCCAGGGCGCGCTCGATCGTCGCCGGCCCGGCCGGTCGGCCCGTGCGGGGGCGGGGGGTGACGGTCAGGTACCTGACCCACTCGGCCATCGTCTCCCCGGAGGCCGGTACCGGGGTGCGGCCCTCCGCCGCGCACCAGTCGGCGAACGCGGCGCGGTCCGCGGCGTAGGCGCGGCGGGTGGACGCGGCGACGCCCGCCTCGATGGCGGCCGCGGTCTCGGCGGACAGCTGCCGGTCCCGGCCCGAGGCGACGACGGCCGCGGTCGCACCGCCCGGGCGGTCGTCCACCAGCTCGGCGTCGACGACGCTGGCGCCCGCCGCGAGGGACGTCGTGATCGCGTTCTCCGCCATGTGGTCCCTCGTCACTTCTGGCTCTGGAGAAGGAACGTTATCAAGAGCCAGATGGCCTGGACGGAGAAAGAGCCGCCCGTATGGCTGCTTTGATGGGAGCCGACCGTCTCAGGGGAGGGACTTGCATGGGGCTGAACGTTGAGATCACGTGGGATGGACCGGTCACGATCGGCATGCTCGAGGAGTTCATAAGCCAGGCAAAGGTCGGCGGAGCGACCTCGGACAGCGCCCTCGAAGAGATCACCCACGACCAGGACCCCGGCATCGTCCTCGGGTGGCGCGTCCCCGTCGCCGGAGCGAGCGGTCCTTCCCGCGACGTGGCGATGCCGCACCGGCTGATGTGGAACGTCCACAGCATCCTCGATCAGATCAGCAGCGGAGACGGGGATGTCCGTCAGCTCCAAGATGAGGTCAGCAACCTCAGCACCGAACTGTGGGAAGCACTGATGAGGCACGTCGGTCAGTAAGCGCATCGGCGCCGACGCCCCGGAGGGGACGGGGCGGCGGAGCCGGGTGAATGGGGCAGGGCCAGAATCTCCGTCATGTCAGAGACCTTCTGGACCGCTGTCGGCTCGATAGGCACGACCTCGGCCTTCTTCGTCGTCGCGTGGCAGGCGTACCTCACGCGCAAGGCACTGAGGGTCAGCGAACTGATGGCGGCCGACGCGACCCGCAGCCGGCTTGACTCCGAGGCCCCGCGGGTCACTCTCGCGCTGAGTGACCCGCCGTGGGAACCGCTGGCCTGGACACCGAACGGGATGCCATGCAACACGTGGCCGCACGGGCACACCTGGCACTTTCCCAGAGACCAGGACGGGCAGAACCGACTCGTCCTCCAGCAGCAGCTGGCGCTGAAGAACCTCAGCGACCGGCGCGTGGAGGCGCGGTTCCACGGCGACCTGGTCACGGTGGACGAGGACGGCCGCCCCCACCCCGCCGGCGTCCTGGTCCTGGAGCCCGACGAAACGCGTGAGGACATCTACCTGCAGCGTGATTTCTCCATCAAGGAACTCTCGGAGAACTTCACGGCGAAGGAGGCCAGCACCGAGCTGCCGCACAAGGTGGTCGGCGCGGTGACCGTCAAGGACGACCGCGACAACGGCAGCACGGATCGCTGGGACCTGCTGCTGACCGGCTGTCCGGTCCACCCCGACCTCGAACGCGACGGCATGTGGAGGATCGCGCCGTACCACCTCACCGAGGGGGCGGGGCTGCGGACCCTGGAGTACACCCGGGTCCCGACGAGGCAACGCACCCACTGGATCTCCCGCAGCAGGGGGATCCAGGTTCCTGCTCCAGAGCCGGCGTAGAGAAGAAGGCCGCCAGGAGCGCGCCGCGCTTCGGTCGGTGCTGAGGCCGACCGCGGCATGCCATCTCACAGAGTCACGGACTCCCGTACCACCGGACTCTGTGACTCTGTAAGCCTGCCGGTCAGCAGGCTCTCGAACGGGTTGATGAACAGCCGGAACGGGATGTTGGACGAGGGCCTCATTCTGTCCAGTCAACGACCGTTTGATGAACGGTCACCTTGCGGGCTTCCAGGCGGTTGAGACGGCGAAGACGGCGATCGGAGTGACGGGATGTGGCCATGAAGCGGAGGTCGAGTCGCTGGGTGTACCTGATCGGGCCCCCCAACACCTGCATCGCGAAGATCGGCGTATCGAACGATCCCCAGGAGCGGTTGGCTGACTTGCAGGTCGGTTCGCATCAGCCCCTGGTGCTGCTCTGGAAGACCCCAGGCGGTCAAGGGCTGGAGTCCGCTCTGCACGCATACTTCGCCCCCTACCGCACGCACGGCGAGTGGTTCGACTTCGGTGAAGAGAGCCCTGCAGCTCTGGTGGCGACGGCCGCGGTCCTCATGGGCTTCAAGGCGCAGCCCGATCGAATCCCCCAGTCCGCCCGCTACCGCTTCGACAGCTGCACCGTCTGCGCAGGCGCACGAATCCGCGAACTTCCTGAACCGATCCCGGACCTACGGCTCCCGAGGCCCCGCCCTGAGCCCCGGCCCAAGCGCGGGGCGCCGGCCGCCTTGCCGCGAGAAGTGAACGAGACGACGGTGGCCACTCGGGTTGCGGAAGCCGTCCGGCGCTCCGAGGGGCCAGTGCGGCAGATCGCCATTGCGGACGTCACCGGGATCAACAAGGGATCGGTGTCGAGGGCGGTCCAGCGCCTCGTGGCCGATGGGGTGCTGGTGCGCCTGGAGGATGGACGGATCGCCGCGAAGGGTTGAGCATCTCCCCAGGCAGGGCTCAGGGTTTGTCTCCCCCGCCCGCGCGCGCGGGTCCTGCGCAAGTTGCGCAAGAACCCGGCGACCTGTCCGGGTTCGTCCGCGTTACGCGCGCGCCCGCGTAGGGGGTCCAGAAATTCCAGAAACCCCGACCGCGCCCGCCGGCGGACTCGTCGACGCCCGGGCGGCGGGTCAGCCGCGGCGTCGTCCGCTCACATCTCCTCCGGCCTCATGTCCCTGACCCACGTCCACCGGCCGGTGTCGTCGGGGGCGTACAGGCTGCGGCCGCCGTACTGCCCGCGTTCGCTGATGATGGCGATCCACGGGTCTGGGTCCTCGGGGTCGACGGGCACGTGCTGTCCGTCCAGCGGCCCGCCGTGCAACTCCACGTACATGCCGAACACCTTGGCATCACGCGCGCGTGCGCGTAGGGCGGTCGCATAAGTCGCACGTCCGGGCGTCCGTAGGGCGGCCGGGTGCCGACAATTACGCCTCTCTGTTACGGACTTCGATGCGGAAGCGGTCGGGTGATGCCCGTAGAGGTCCTAATCGGGCCGTCGTTCGTTCTATGCTGTGATTCGCGACTAACCAGGGCCCCCTGATTCTCCGCTATCGGATCTTTTCGCCGTCAGTGGAGGTCTGGCGGGAGGTCCGTCAGGCCCAACTATCGGGCCTTGGAGGTTGCGATGCAGGACACGAGCGATTGTTCCGACGGGGACGACCGAGAAGAGCAGGAGGAGGGCGGAAGTCTGCCCGAGGAGGGTTGCACTTGCCCCAACGCCAAGGAGGACCGACGGTCCGCCTGGCAGGTCCTGGTCGACGCGGCGCCGTTGGTGGCGATCATCGTGGACGTAGTGGAAATGATCTTCAACTGATGATCAGCAGAGACGGTAGGCAAGCGGTTCGGGCAGCAAAGAGCCCGGCCGACGGTTACCCGACCGGGCTCTAACGCTACGGATGGAAGGGGTCCTGTTCTCGGGTGGCAGCCCGAAGCAGGGCCTCTTCTGCTTGGCGATCTTTCACAGAACGCAAGCCCCATCCACGCAGATCGTACCTCCGGAATCAACTTCCCAAGTAAACGATGCGGATGTTTTCTGGCTACGTTCCCAGTACGTTTTTGCTGCATCCTGGGTACCGTTTTTGGTTCCCGCTACAGCCTGATTCCCGTACCGGGAGACTGCATCGGCGGCTCGTACCGGCTGCTCGCGGCCTGGCTCTGCTGGCGGATCCGTTCGGCCTGGCGGTGCTGCTGCTCAGCGATGTGGTTCGCGCGGGCCTTGGCCTCCATGCGGTAGCCGAGGGGCGAGGTCTCGCGCAGGGTCTGCCGGATGGCCTGCTCCTTGCGGACGAGTGCGGCGGCCTCCCTCCAGTCGCGGGCGTCGGCCGCGGCCTTCGTCGCCTCGCCGCTGGCAGCACCGAGATTCCGGAGGTCGCGGGCGTCCTTCGCCTGGGCGCGCTCGGGCAGGAGCCTGCGCATCTCCTGCAGCCGCCGCTCCACTGCCTCCAGATCGCGGGGCGGGTAGCCCTCACCGGCGCCCAGGCCGCGACCGTGCTCGGAGTCGGCGAGGTTCTTCCATGCCTTTTGTGTGGCCTCCCCGTGGAGGCGGGTGGCCTTGTCGCGGGCTTCCTCGGCGGCGATCCGGAGGGCGACGAGCTCGTCGAGGTCCCGCTGGACGGCTCCCTTGGTGGTGAGAGAGAGGAGGAGCCGGACGTGGCCGGTCTTCCGGACCCGCTCCATGTGGGCGATCTGGGAGCGCAGAGACGTCGCGGTCTTACCGGCGGCCTCGGCGTCAGTGGACGCCTCCCGGGCCTGAGTCACCAGTTTCTCGGAGCGGGTGAGAACCTGGTCGGCCTCGGCAGCCCACTTCTGCCCGCGGGTGGTTCCCTCGGCGTGCTCGCGGGCGAGCCGCTCGGAGAGCTGGCGGTGCCGTTCACGGGCTTCCTGGGCGGTGCGGTCGCACGTCTCGGCGAGGTCCAGGTACCGGGCGGCCGTCTGGCGAAGGCCGACGTCGCTGAGGTCTCCGTACGGGCGCTCACGCCACGGCCGGATACGGTCGGGGTCCTGTTCCTGGCCCTGCTGGCGTGCCTGCTGGGCCGCCTCGGCGGCCTGCTGCCACCGGCGCCGGTCCTCCCACGTCGACCGCAAGCGGGCCGCCCTCGCGGACACGACGTTCCGGCCCATCTCCGCACGGGCCTCCCGCGCCGCACGCAGGGCCGCCTCGGTCTCCTCCCGGCTCGGCACGCGCTCGGTCTGCCGGGGGACGACCACAGGCTCGGGGGCGGCGCGCAGCTCGTCGGAAACCATGCCGTCGGGCCTGGACTGCCCCAGGTAGTCCGCGAACGCGCGGACCGCGCGCTGGAGGCGTTCTTCCCCGGAGCGGGCGGCGCCGAGGGCTGCCTGGGTGCGCTCGTCCTCGACGACGGCCAAGGGGAGCCACAGGTGGTTTGCCGCGCGGCCGCGGGTGAGGCCCGGGTAGGTCGCGAAGGCGTTGCAGCCGTGCCCGTACAGCAGGCTGGTGTGGCAGGTCATGCCCTGGCTCGCGGCCACCGTCATCGCGTAGCCGAGGGACAGCGCGCCGCCGGCGACGTCGTCGGGTGTGAACCACGCCGACATCAAGCCCGCCCCGCCCTTGGCGTCCGGGTTCTTGGGCCTCCAGGTGACCTCGACGCGGTGTGCGTCGTCGATCGCCGTGACCACGCCCCGGTAGCCATTGAGGACGTCGGGCCCCTGCCCGCGGCGGGAGCGGTAGTCGTTGACGCGGACGCGGACGACGTCGCCCTCGGCGAGTGTCAGCGTCGCCCCACCGGGGAGGGCGTAGGTGTGCTCGGTGCCGAGTTCGCCGGCGGCGCGGCGGATCTGCTGGGCCCCGGCGTTGAGGAGGTCGACGTCCGTGTTGCGGGCGGCGAGCACGACCAGGTGCTGAAGGAGGTCCAGCTCGTCGGGCCACTGGCGACGGAGCTCGTCCCACGTCATCAGCATCTCGGAGCGCGCGTCGTCGGCGGTCTCGACGGCGTGGACGCGGCCGCCTGCGGTGAGGAGTTCGAGCGCGGCTTGGTGGTCGCCGGTCCGCCACACCTCCAGCGCCGCCCGCTCTGCGGCGTCGAGCTGGCGGCGGTTCTCCGTGAGGGTGAGCCCGTCGACCAGGCGGTGAACCTCGGCGAACCATCCGCCCACGCCCACGGCCTGGAGCTGCAGCGGGTCGCCGATCGCGATGACCTGAGTCCCGGTGCGTGCCGCCTCCGTCAGTAGCCGGGCGGCGGACCGGTCGTCCGTCATCGTCGCCTCGTCGACCACCAGGACGTCGACGCCGGTCAGTCCCTCACCGGAGTCGATGCGCTGCAGCCACGCGGCGACGGTCCTCGAGGGGATCGCGGACGCCTCCTGCAGGCCCTGGGCGCCGACCGCGGACAGGCAGGCTCCGGCGTAGGTGGTGCCGGTGGCGTCCCAGGCGATCCGGCACGCGTCCATCAACGTGGACTTGCCCGCGCCGGCCACGCCCACGACCGCGTCGACACCGTTCCCGGCGCACAGCAGCCGGGTGACCACCTCGCGCTGCTGGTCCGACAGCTCGAACCCGGCCGCGACCGCGAACACCGACATGGCGGCCGCCGCCTGGTCGGCGGTAAGCCGGACCGTGCCGTCGCCGACCCGGGCGCGGGCCTGAGTGACGACCAGGTCCTCGGCGTCCAGGACGTCGCGGGTGGTGTAGCGGGCGGTCGACGACATCACCGTGGACCCGGTGTCCGGCAGCGCGACTGCGTACCCGTCGACCCGGAGGACGTCGTCGACGAGGCGCTCCAGGTCGCGGGCCTCGGGGCCGATGCCGTCGGGCAGGGCGTTGGCGACGGCGGCCAACAGCTCCGCACGGCTGAAGGACTTCTTCGACGCGGTGACGCCGCTCTCCGGGTGGAAGACCACCGCGGCGACGTCGCCGGGCGGCGGGATGCGCGGACCGGACGGCCCATCGACCCCGGCGCCGCCCTGCGGACCGTCTGGCCCGGGCGCGGCCGCGGCCACCATCGCGTCGACGTCGACGCCGGCGTTCTCAGCGCGGGCCCTCCAGCTGTCGCGCATCCCGGCCGCGTCGGCGGCGTGCTTGGCGCGGCGGGTGACGGCGGCGAGCCGCTGCTTGTCCTCCAGGCTCGCATCCTCGCCGACCTGTTCCGTCACCAGAGCAGAGCGGCGGGAGAACGCGTCGCGCAGCTGCTCGGGGATGCCGTCGATCTCCCACGCGCGAGTCGTCTCGGCCTGAGTCCGCCGTACCCCGAACCGCTCGGCCGTCAGGGTGCGGACGCGGGCCTTGAAGAACGCGTCCGCGGCGCTGGCGTGCCGGTAGAGGTCCTTGCCGGAGTTCGCGATCGACCGCCACTTGCCGTCCTCGCAGAGCCCCATGTTGGCCACCACGATGTGCCGGTGCAGGTGCGGGTCACCGGGCTGCCCGTCACCCATCGGCCGCGCGGACCGGTGTTCCACGGACCAGCCCAGGAGACCGCCGGTGGCGAGCCGGACCGGCTCTCCGTCCTCGGAGCCGACCGCGTACCCGATCCAGCCCTCGAGCGCCCGCAGCGTCTCCGTCTTCGCCTGGTGGACCAGCGCGCGGTACTCCCGCTCGTCGGCCTCGCTCATCAACCCCGCCAGCAGGCTGTCGGACTTCGGGAGGTCCAGGACCAGGTCCCAACCGCGCACCCGGCTGTCGACACGGAGGTCCTTGTGCTCCCACGCGGACGCCAACTCGCTCTCCCCGTAGACGGCGGCGAGGTCGACGTCGGCGGCGCGGGCGAGCTTGTGCACGGTCTCGACGTGCAGGCGCTGAGCCTCGCCCTTCTTCGCCACGACGCGCTGCTGCTGCTTGAGCTTGGCGAGCTGCTTCGGCTTCCCCTCCAGCAGGGCCTCCGGCTCGACGCCGCGTTCGGCGGCCGCGGCCTCGATGGCGCGCAGGAGCGGCGCCACGGTGAGCGTCGCCTTCTCGTCGGCGCGGACCGATGTCCGCCCGGTGATGAGCCGCGCTCCGGTCTGCGGGTGGCAGCCCTTCATGAGCCGCCGGGCGGCGGCCTCACCCTCGGCGGTGAGTGCCGCGCCGGCGGTCAGGCCGACATCCTCGAGGCCGGAGCCGATCCACACGAGGACGCCGTCCGCGCCCTCCAGGCGGTAGTCGACCGGACGGTCCTCGCCGGTCTCCAGGTGGGTGCCGGCACCATCGACCACGCCGCATCCGGCCTGCCGACCGAGCCGGTACTCCACCTGCTCGTCGGCGCTGATCTCAGTCAGCCACGCCATCGGCGCCCCTCCCGGCCACGCCCCGCACGGCGTGCTGCTCGTCGTCTGTTCCGGCCGTCGGCCGGGGTTCCCCGCGAGGGGAACCCCCTTTGTACATACCCTCTGTTTGATCATGGACCTGAGTTCAGCCGGATCATGACTGTAGACCCGGATCGCCGGTCACCCAAACAGCCGTGATCAGGTGTCGCGTCAGGCGGGACGCAGGGCGGCGGGCGGTCCGGTGAGACGGTCGGAGGACGGCAGACCTGCGCGGCCACGGCGGAGCTCCCCCGCCCCGCTGCGCTGTCCACGCACGCCACCGAGCCGCTGCAGCCGACATCACGGCCCGGCCCCAGACGCGAAAAAGCCCTGGCGAATGCCAGGGCTCGATGTACATGAGGAGGGACTTGAACCCCCACGCTCGAAGAGCGGTAGCGCCATGATCCCGGCGCGTTCGCCTGCCATTCCGCCGACCGGACTGCCTCCCCGAGGTGCGCCACCGGCACCGTTCCCCTCATGGCGACAGGGGAAACATTACCGGGGTTTCCGGGGCCCCCGATCACGCCCCCTCTAGGTCCCCGTACACCGAGACGGAACAATGTGGACCATCACCAGCTCGGTGGTGGAGGGCCTGCACCACCGCCTAGTTCTTGGCGGGACCCAGCGGCGGTGCAGGTCCGGGCGAACGACAGGAGGATTCCATGTCGCCCGTGCTCCTCATAATGGCGCTCATCCTCGGGGGATGGGCGTTCCATGAGGTCAGAAGTCGGAAGGAAGAGCTGTCAGCGGCGATCGGGGCGTTCTTCGCCGTGGTCATCCTGTTCTACGGCGTCTTCGGTGAGCTCCTCGGAGTGGATGGCGAGCTGGAGCCTCCGGGTAAGGAACCATCTGCTGTCCAGACCGTCGCTCCAGGGCCACAGGAGAGCCCGCAGGCCGTGGCACCACCCGCTGACCAGGCATGCAGGTCGGAGGTGAACGAGACTCAAGTCAGGTGGGAGTGCCCTCTCCCTCCTCGGCGGTAAGGCATCACGGCAGGGGCCCGGAGGACTGCAGTCCTCCGGGCCCCTGCCGATCCTCTGTAGCCGACGACGATCCGCCCGGCCCTAGAAACGCAAAAAGCCCCGCTGCCTCGAGCACTCGGCTCGGGGCAGCGGGGCTGTGGGGTAGCCGGTCAGGCCGCGGTCTGCGGCCGGGTGACAGCAGCGCGGGTGGTCTCGCGCAGCTGCGCGAGGAGCATCTGGCCCTGAGTGAGGGTGGTCTCCATCGCGGTGATGGCGGAGGCCGGCATCTCGTCGTTGTGGCGGGCGATCTCCAGGGCGGCCTGCAGCTTACCGAGATGGCCGACGAGGTAATCGGCGGACTCAGTCGCGTCGCAGGCGAGGTGGTGGATGAGGTCGGCGGTCTCCTGGTGGGTTCCGGCCGGGTCGGTGTGGTGGGCGGGGCGCGGCTGGCGCAGGACCAGGCCCAGGAACCGCCCAGACACAGATGTCCTGGACGGCAGGCTGAACCGGCGTCACCTCGGGCAGGGGCTACAGCGCCGCGATCAGGAGCGCGGCGACGCCGAGCCACAGGTGGTGCCAGGACTGGTCGAGTGCGTAGGCACCCGTTCCGAGGGTGGGCGCGTAGTCGCCCTTGGCGGTCGTCGGGTGGCTCGGGTGCGCCGGGGTGCCCAGCGAGTAAAACTCCGCCTTGCCGCACCGGTCGGCGAGCTTCTTGAGCGTGGTCCGGCGGTCGGCCCAGTAGTGCGAGACGGCGTCGACGCCGAGCCCTAGAACCATGCCGAGGGCGGTCACCGGCAGTCCGAGTACGAGCACGACCGGGACCAGGACCACGCCCTTGGTTGCGGTCAGGCCAAGGACATGCCGGCCGCACGCGAGGCGGCCGGTCCGTCCCGGCTGTCCCTTGGTGGCGGCCTGGCAGGACGACTGCACCCAGTGGTCCCCCACGGAGTGGGCGATGAAGAGCGCGGCGAAGACGGCCGCGAAGACGGCGGCGGGGTCGGTCATCATGAGTCCTTCCTGGTCTGGTGATGGGTCGGGAGGACGGGGCGGCCGTGCGCCTGGCAGTGGACGGCCGCCCTGGTCGATCACGCGGTGGCGGGGGTGAGGTAGGTGGTGGGGTCGGCCGGGGTGCCGTCGTGGCACTCCAGACACGAGCCCAAAGTGCGGAGCGGCAGGCAGTGGTAGTAGCGGCGGCGGCATCGCGGGCACGTGGTCCTGGCCGCCATGGCCCGGTCCAGCGCGGCCTCCTGGGCGAGCGTCGGCACCCGCTTGGGCCGGGCGAGGTCGATCCGGTACAGCCACGCGAACCGGCGGCCCTGCCGGCACTCGATCCGTGCGACGGGCTCCTGACCGCCGGGGCGCAGGCCCATCGCGCACAGCTGGCGGCGGGTCGCGTATCCCGCGGGTGCCTGCCGCCACCGGAACACCGGGAACGTGCCGTCGTCGTGCGGGTCGACGTCGACCAGGTCGTGCTCGTCACGGGTCTGGTGCACGCGGGTGGTGTCGGTTCGGTGGGGCACGGCCTGGTCCTCCTCATGGGCAGCAGGACAACGCCCCGCCGGTGAACGGCGGGGCGTGCGTGTCGGCTGGCGGTGCGTGCCCCGGGCCGGATCCGATCCGGCGGCATCACGCTGTGTCCGGGGCTGGCCGGGTTTTCTCCGGCGTCACTCCGAAGAGGCGTCCTCGGAACCTTCGTTCCGGGCCATCCGGCGGGAGTGTCGGCGGGCGCCGGAGTTGTCGGCGGCGCCGATACCGGCGACGGCGACGCGGCCCGCGCTGTCGGCGACGGACGCGCCGGCGGACGCGACCTGGCCCACGGCAGCGGCGGTCTGTCCGACCGCCCCGGCCACAGCCGCGACGGCGTTGAACGCGGCGGTGAGCGAGCCCCCGCTCGCGGTCTTCTTCGGCTTGGCAGGGCCGGGCTTGGCCGGGGCGCCGGTCTTCTGCGCGAGCGCCTGGGCGGCGCGGCCGGTCGTGCTGTTGGCGGCGGCCTGCCCGGTTTCGGCGAGGCGGCCCTGGAGGACCGTCCCGCTCGGCAGGGTCGCGCGGATGCGGCCGGGCTTGGCCTTGGAGAGGGCGGCCAGCGCGCTGTCGGGGACGCCCTCCAGGGGGAACCAGCAGGCGGCGCGGCGGCCACCGCCAGCGGGGCGGTGCTTGTCCCCGCAGGTGGCGTACGTGGTCTCGCCCCTCCCTATCAGGGTGAGGCGGTCCGGGGTGCGGGTGCTGCCCGGGCAGCGGACGGTCTCTTCGCCGAGGAGCACGGGCCCACGGAAGGTGACGGTGGCCAAGGTGGTCTCCTATCGCTTCACGGTGGCGGTCGCGGTGGCGGTGGCCTTGCTAAACAGGCCGCCGCGGCTGGTGGCGGTGGCGGTCGCGGTGACAGAGCCGGACCCGCGCCGGCCGGAGCGGCAGGCGACAGCAACTCCTCCGACGACCAGGCCGACGACGGCGACCGTGGCGGCGAGCGCCCAGATCCCGGCGACGATGGCCTCCAGGGCGGCGACCGCGTAGGACAGTCCCCACGCAGTGACGGCGACGGAGAGAGCGCCGGCGGGCATGAGGAGTGCGGTCGCGCGGACCCACGTCGGCAGCGGCTCGGCCGTCCGCGCGGTGGCGGGCTGGGCCGGTGCGCCGTGCTGGGGGACGTAGGCGAGGACGCGGCCGACGCCGGGCACGTAGACCTCCTCCGGCTGGACGTCCAGGGGGATCACGGTGGCCTCGGCGCGGGCCTCGGCGACGATCTGCGGGCGGGTGGGCTGGACGATCGCCGAAGGGGTCACGACGACCGGTTCGGCGGCCTGGCGAGCGTGCTGACGCATGATCGGGTGCCTCCTCGACGCGGGGTGCGTTTGTGCCGGTTTGGGACTTGCGACGGCGTTACGACGCGATGCGTCATGCCTGGTCAGGGCATACGACGGGGATGCGACGGACCCCGGATTGATGCGACGTCATCGCATCGGGGAGGGGTGTCGTCGCATCCCCGTCGGGTCAGCTGACCTGCGACGACGCATCGCGTCGCATGGCCATCGGATCGGACATTACGGGGTGATACCGGCAGCCTCGCGGACCTCGGCGAGGAGGTAGCCGCGGCCCCTTCCGCCCGCCGTCCACTCCCTCGCGACGAGGGTCCGGCCGGTGCCGTCGAGCGCCTGGGCGATCGCGTCGGCGAGACGTCGGCCGCCCACCCGGCCGTAGCCGCGCTCGTCGTCGGCCTCCACACCGAGCGCGTCCGGGGACCATGTGGCGGGGTCGATGGCCGCCAGCCCGGCAAGGATCTCCGAGGTGCGCAGCCGGTCCGGGTCACCGGCCTTGGCGAAGACGTCCAGCAAGTCGGCGAGGAGTCCGGTCGGTCCGGCCGTGGTGCCCTCGATCTCGCCGGGGCGGCCGGAGCCGGTCGGGCCGCCGGCCTCGCTCGACTCCCCGGTGAAGTAGAGGAGGTGCTCCTCGATCGGGTCCTTGTCCTGCCCGGCCAGGCGCCCGGCCGCCTTCCGTCGGGCGACGCCTTCGGCGATGACCGGGGCAATCGGGTCCGCCTCGCCCTCGGAACGGTCGTCGGGCACGAAGAAGGTGCGGATGAGCTGTCCCTCGGCACCGTCCAGGTCGACGATCGCCACACCGGGCTGCGACACCTTGATGTCGTGCGCCCGCAGGCCGGCCCCGGTGGAGCCGTCCTTCAGGATCGCGTTGGTCTGCACGGCGCTGTTGGTGCGGAAGGCGGTCCGCGACCCGGTGTTGTTCCGGAAGCCGCGGGGCACGGTGTTCGCGTCCGGGTCCTGCGCCAGGAGCACGATGTCCATGTTCAGCGCGGTGCAGTAGGCGGCCAGCTTGGAGAGCCGGTGCTCGATCTCCTCGCCGACCTTGAGGGTGCGCTTGCCGTCCTCGTCGGACGGGTCAGGGATCCGCTCCTTGCTGAGCGTGTACTGCGGGAACTCGTCCACGATCAGCACTTCGAGCGGGAAGCGGTCCAGGTCCTTCTCGTTGAACTTCGCCCGTCCCTCGTCTTCGAGGACGGTCTCGCGCCGGTCGGCCTCCTCGATCATCGCGTCCAGCAGCTCCAGTAGCCGCGCCGGCCGCTTACCGAAGAACGTGTGCGTGATCGGGGCGTAGGCCCGGTGCTCCCCCGGCTTGGCGCCGACGACGAGCCGGATCCGTACCCGCGGGTCCAGCCCCAGGGCCGGGATGATGTTCCGCAGGCTCATGCCCTTGCCCGACCGAGTGGTGCCGCCGATCAGGCCGTTGACGTGGCGGAACGGCATGTACACCGTCTCACCGCGCCGGTTGCGGCCGAAGGGCACGCCCTTCTTCCACACGTCGACCTGGGCGTTCTTCGGGTCGTCCAGCAGCGGCGACGGCGCGGCCTTGGCCAGCGGGTCGGAGGAGGCCACCCACAGGGACACGGTCTGCGGGCGGTCCCCGAGGCTGACGTCCAGCCAGGTCGGGTCGACCTGCAGCGCAGCCGCCAGGGCGTCCCGCTTCTCGAAGACCGTGGACGGCTTGAGGTTCCGGGGCAGCCGCACCGTGACCTCGGCCGCATCGTTCGCGGTCGCGCGGACTGGGCCGACGAGGGACACCTCCTCGTCCCCCTTGGTGAGCCCGGCCGTGCGGAAGGCGTCCGCGATCGTGTCCGCGCCCAGCAGCAGCACCTGGTCCTCACCACCGGCGGGGACGTCGACGATGGAGAACTCCGTGCCCTCGGGCGTGCGCCGCTTGATCTCCCGCCGCCCCAGCGCGTACAGGACGATCAGCGCGGGGAGCAGGGCGGGCGGAACCAGTCCGAGCGACCACGCCTGACCGACCGCCGCGATCGAGGCGACGTACGTGGAGATCCCTGTCAGGGACCACACCACCATCGGCTCACGGCGGCGCTCGGCGGCCACCCGCATCCGGTCGGCGCGCAGGTCGGCGATGTGCTCGGGCCCCGCACCGGTGCGGCGGACCTTGTCGCTCAGCTCGCCGTACTCGGCGGCCGTCAGGAACGACCAGGCGTCCCGCAGGCTCGCCTTCACGCCGATGCCGGCCACGCGCACTGCCCGTCCGGCGTAGAAGGGGGACCGGACGGCGTGGAACGCGGCAGCGTGCATGAGGCTCCTCCGGCGCTGTTCCCAGACAGCGGGGTCGCGGAACGTGGCGGGGATGACGGCGGGCAGCTCCTCGCGCTCCTGGTCGTCGTCCTCGTCAATCTGGACGAGGGTGACCTCCCCGGCCGGGGCCGGGATGAGCCCGGGCGGGAGCTGCTCCTTGGTGAAGTCGACCGGGGCACCGGGGAAGCGGATGACGTCCGCGCCCTGGTCCTCGGGCTCGGGGGTGATCGTGTGTGACATGGTGAGGACTCCTCACTGAGGAGGCCCGGCCCCGGTTGGTTGGTCGCCGGTGGGGTCGGGCCGATGGCTGCGTGGACGCGGCGGCAGGGGGGACAGTCCGCCGCCGCGATGGGTGCGCTGGTCTATCGGGTGCGGTGGCTGGTCACCACCAGGAGATGCCGGCCTTCTGCGGGGCCTTGGCCGTCTTCTCGGTCTTGGCGGGCGCCGCCTTCGGCTTGGCCGCCTTGTGGGTCGACGCCTTGGCGACCGTGGACAGCACGACCGGCAGCAGGAGGACCCCGACCGTCGTTCCGGTTCCGTAGAGCGCGGCCTCGGTGACCGGTCCGGTGGCGGCCTGGGTGATGCCGACCCACGCGCCCGCCGGGCACGCGAGGATCGCCAGCCGCGGGGCCCGGACTCGGTTCTTCTTCGACTCGTCTCCGATGGTCACTTGGCCTCCCCCTCGATCTCGGCGCGGACCGCGTCACGAACGCGGATCGCGTACGCCTGAGCGCAGCCGAGGGTCTCCCTGACCTTCTTCGCGCTCAGCTTGTCCGTGCCGCCCAGAGCGGCGGCGAGAGCCTTGACCCGCTCGACGTCGGCGGCGTCCACGGGACGCTCCTCAGCAGCCTTGCGGGCGACCTCCCGAGAGGGCCGGAGCCCTTTACTCCCAAGGGTTCCGAGCCCTTCGGCGCTGTCCGTGTCGGGGTCGAGTACAGCGGTGCCGGTACGGCCCTGCGGACCACCGGTCAGCCCCGTCCCGGTCCCATCCGGACCGCCCTGGGAGGAACCGAAGACGTCCGCCAGGAACAGCTCGACGGTGAACGCCTCGGGCGACATCTCTGCCTTCTCGGCGACCTCCTCGACACCCCGGATCGCCGCGATACGGCGGCCCAGCGTCTGCGCGTCGACGGCGAGCGCGGACCCCTTCGTGTCGGCCCACGCCTGGGTCCAGGCGACCTCGGTGTCGACGCTGCCGTAGGGGTGCGCGGCAAGGATCGCCTCGTACCGCTCCCAGACGTCCTTGAACTTCCGCTTGCGGGACGCCTCGTGCTTCGCCGCTTCCTTCGCCGCCTTGCGCTCCGCCTTGGACCGGGCGCTGGTGTGCGTCCGCCAGTCCCACAGCAGCGTCGCGAGCGGGGTGAGCAGTCCGAAGAAGACACCGACGACCGCGCCGTTGGTGTCGCTCCAGTGCGCCAGGTTCAGCGCGCCGGCGAACACCGCGCACACCCACGTGCCGATCCGCAGCCGGGCGGTCGGCCGGTGCTCGGCCTCGGCCTTGGCCGCCATCGCGGTGAACGCCCACGTGGCGCCCTCGACGCTCGCGGCGGCGAGGCAGGCCAGCGGCAACGCCAGACCCTCGTGCGTCAGGAACGACGCCTGGGAGACGAACGCCGGGACCAGCGCGCACGCCATGACGACACCCACGAAGATGTCGACCGTCTTGGTGGTGACGAACTCCCGGACCTTCGCGTTGCGCGCGGCCTTCCTCTCCGCCTTCTCCTTCTCCGCCAGCTTCTGCAGGCGCCGCCGCTCCGTCTCCTCCTTCCGCCGGCGCTCGTCGGCGGCCTCCTGGTCCTTGCGCTTCTCGTCGGCCCGGAGCTTCTCGATCTGCAGCCGCGCCTCAACGTCCGCCGCCTTGTCCTTGCGGCGCTGGTCGGCCTTGAGCGCCTCGTCGGCGCGGCGCTCCTCGCGGTAGTTGCTCATCACTCCACCCCCCTGGTGGCGTTGTCGATGTCGGTGCTGTCGTCGGTGTCGGGCGTCCCAAGAGCGCGGAACACCTCGAGCGCCTCCTCGGTGCTTCCGCCGGCGGCCAGGACGTCCACCACAGCCGTCAGCCGGGCCCGCACGTCCACGAGGAGGTCGCAGGCGGACAGGTACTCGTCGAACTCGGCGCCGCACCAACCGGTGGGGTCGCCGTGCACCTGCCGGAACACGAACGGGGTCGCGGGCCCGCTCATCCGCCGACCTCCTTACGGCGGTAGGCCGAAGCGGCGTGGATCGCGCGCTGCGCGCCGTAGAGGACACCGGCGGACGCGGTACACACGACGGCGGCCGCGAGGACCGCGACGGCGGCAACCGCGGCCGCGACGACGACCACGACCAGGAGCAGCAGGACCGGGGCGAGCATCCGGCCCGGGACCAGGGCGAGGCGGGTCATCACCTCGCCCGCCATCTCGCGCGGCGGGATCGGGCTGTAGCTCACGCCGCCCACCCCCCGGCGAGCACCGGCTCCAGCTCGCGCCCGAGGGCCAGTGCGACGTCGGCGGCGGGGCACGAGACGAACCCGCTGTCGAGCATGTCCACCAGGGCGTTCAGCCGGGCGTACTCGTCCTCCGGGGTCTCGTCGGCGTCGGGTCCGAGGACCAGGTCGACGTCGATCCCGAGCATGGTCGAGAGGTTCAGGCGGCGGTCGGCGAGCGTGCGTCCGGCGCGCACGCGGGTACGGTTTCGCATGGCGTTCGTTCTCCAGACGTTGCGGACGCCGGCGGCGGCCAGCCCGTACGGAGGGTTCAGCTCCTCGGGCAGGCCGCCGCGTCGCGTCCTGGGGTGGTGTCTCGGCACTCCTGGCGAGTGCCGTCGTGCCCCGGGCCCGATCCGATCGGGCAGCGTCACGCCGGGTCCGGGGCTGATACTCAGGCGCAGTTGGGGCAGGCCGGGTCGTCGCACAGCTCGATGCGGCCGCAGCCGATCGCCCAGGAGATGCGGTTGGCGATCCTGCTGCCGGTCTCACCGCCGACGGTGATGCCGACCTGCTGCAGGCGCCGGGCGATGCGTTCTCGGACGTCCATCGGGTCACTGTTGCTGGGGTTGGCCATGGCGGTCTCTCCCTGTCTGGCACGCCGTGCGCGTGCCTCGTACCCCGGGCCGGATCCGATCCGGCAGCCTCACGCCGGGTCCGGGGCTGGTTGGTACGACGGCCGCTCTTCCCGTGTGCAGGCTGCGGTGCGTCCCCTATGGAGTTCTCAAAGCCGCGGGCGCTCCCTCCCCCGGCCTTCCGCGACGAGCGCGGCGGTCCCGTTGGGCGCTCAAGAGGGGCGATTCAGGCATGGCTGTGCCGTCACGCTTCGTGAGCTGAGCTCACTTGGCGTTGCCTTGCGGGAATGACATTCCCAGGATTACGAACCCTTGTCAATCATTTTCAGGCTCGCATTCCCGAGAGTGCGACCTACTGGGCATCAATCCCGGGACTATGGTTCACTGGTGCCTCTGAGACGGAGGAGATCACCGGACATGCCACCGAAGTGGAGAGAGCTCGCCGACGCGATCGCTGCGCGCATCAACAGCGGCGAGTACGCGCCGGGCGACCGCCTGCCCAAGATTGAGGAGCTGGCCCTACAGGGGTTCGGCTCAAAGACCACAGTCCACGCCGCGTACAAAGCCCTGGAGGCTGAGGGCCTGGTCACGTCATCCCGAGGTCACGGGACTGTCGTACGCGAACGGGGCACTCTCGCCACGGCCGCCGAGCGCGAGGAACGCAGCAAGCTGACCGGCTCCTCTTGGCGAGCGGGCGAACGGTCCGACTCCCACATGGCTGGCATCGTGTCCGCCCCGGAGGACGTCGCCGAGGCGCTGGGGATCAACGCCGGTGAGCCGGTGCTCCGGCGTTCGCGCACCTACCGCGATGAGGACACGGGCGCCGTGATCTCCCACTCCACCTCGTGGATTCCGGCAGCCCTCACCGAGGAGCTGCCTGAGCTGCTGATGGGCAAGCGGCTGAGCGGCGGGACTTCCATCGACCTCATCACCCGACACACCGGGCGCCCTGTTGCCCGGCGGTACAGCGCCATGTGGGCACGGATCACAACCCCTGCCGACGCCGCGCCGCTTGAGATCCCCGAGGACAGCAAGGCCGCCGTCACCGTCCTGACCGTGCGGGTCGTTGACACAAGCGGCATGACGATCGAGTACGGCGTCGACGTGGGAGGACCCGGCCGCCGCTGGACCAAGGAAGAGGTCATCCAGTGACGCCCCGCCCCGGCCCGGCCCGGCTCGTCTTGATGGCCGGCCTCCAGGGATCGAGGAAGACAACGATCGCCCGCGCCCTGGAGGCCCGCGGCTTCCTGCGCCTCAGTCCGGACGAGCGGGTCTTCGAGGCCCACGGGCACTACGGGCGCGACTTCCCGAGGGGTGAGTACCGGGTCCGGGAGCAGCCGATCCTCGAAGAAGTCGCAGCAGAGGTTCAACGCGCGCTGACATCCGGCCGTGACGTCGTCGTGGATCACGGCTTCTGGACGGCTATCGAGCGGCAGCAGTGGCGTCAACTCGGCGAGGAGGCTGGGGCCGCAGTCACTCTGGTGTACCTGCCTGGGACCCACGAGGAACGGTGGGCGCGGATCAAGGAGCGCAACCAGCAGACGTACGACGATCCCAGCGCCATGTACTTCAGCGAGGAAGATCTACGGCGTCATGCCGCGCGCTTCCAACCTCCCGGGATGGACGAACCCCACATCACCTTCGCTGGGGCCCTTGATCCCATCTTGCGGGCCCTGGAACCCGGTCCACGCCCCGCACCGCGGACCCGCGACTCAAACGGGGACGCGACGTAAGTCGTTCCGGCCGCATAGAGATCCCGAAGTCCGCCAACCGGCCCAGGGAAGCTCGTCGTCCAACGGTCCTAGGATCGACCTCGAAAACAGAAAACGCCCGACCCCCCTCTAAGTCTTGGCGGACGGAGGGGGCCGGGCATCTCAAGCCGGGGATGCTGTTCCCGCGTGCTGCCATCGTACGAGAGCGACCTAGCCCAGAGCCAGGTACCTCGTCCGAACAGGGCGTGGGGATCAGCACACCCGGGGAAAGACAGGTAAGCCCGGTGACTGATCACCACACACGCATCATCACTCTTTGCAGAGCGTCACTCACGCTCCGAATCTGCACCGCCGCCGGGGGTGCCCGGTGAGAAACGAGCAGCCGGCCGAAATCCTGGCCCCCCGCGAAGGCGACGGCTACTACAAGACCCGCGGACTCCAGTGGCTCACCCACTGCCCGCACATCAACCCCAGCGGCAAGATCGCCTTGCAGCTCCTGTGCTCCCTCGTCAGTGACGACAAGCCGGTACGGCTGATCACCCTGGAGGAGATCGGCAAGCTGCTGCCCTCGGGGAAGCCCGTCGCGGTCGGCGAAGAGCCGAAGTGCATGTCGGCGTCCAACGTCGCCCTCCTCCTGGAAGGGCTGTCCGCTGTCGGGCAGGTGGTCACTCCCGAGGGCACGCCAGTCAAGGTCTCCCGGAAGAAGAAGACGCCGCTGCGACTCATGCCGTACCGGTACCCGCGCCATCCATGCGACTGCTCACGGAACGCCCACGACGCGCTCGCCCGCATCCGAGGAGAAGAGCCACGCTGGCCACTCGCCGGAATGCCTGGAGAGGCCCCTTCGAGGCAGGACCAAGATTCTGGTCCTGCCTCGAAGAAGGACCAGAATCTTGGTCCTAAGGACCAGAATCTTGGTCCTAAGGACCAAGATTCTGCACAGAACCCGGTCTTGACCTGCGGCGATGCGCCCTTCCTTATGTCTTTCCCTCAGTCTTCTCCTCTCTCTCGGGCCACGGCCGCAACATCGGTGCCCGCCGCGTCGGCTGGGGCTATGACTGAGGAGAGAGAGATCGAGGCGAACCAAGACCACACCCCCGCCGCTTCTGCTGCTGAGGCTCGGTCGGAGCATCCGGAGGTTCCCGAGCAGCGGTCGGTCCAGGGGCCCTCTGGGGTGGACCGGGTGGTGGACGCGTACGCGATGGCCTGCGTGGGTGCCACGGGCATGCCGCCGCGTCCCAAGGCGGTCCAGGGTGTGCGGGCTGCTGCTGCTGCTCTGCTGTCGGTCGGCCGGTCCGTGGACAACCTCTGCGGTCTCGCGGTGGAACTGGCGGCCAAGGGCTGGACCGACCTGGCGAGGCACGCGGCGATGAACCCGGAGGCTCCGTCCCGGCCTGCGGTGAGCCTCAGGCCCTGGTGCGGTGAGTGCAACGACGGCCGCGAGCCGACGTCGATCGCCCAGCGCATGGTCGAAACCCCGACCGGCATGGCCAAGTGCCGGTGCCACCCGGGCTACGTGCCGCAGCCCGCCGGCGTCTGACCCGCCCACCCCGAAACGCGGCGGGCGGCAGGGGAGCCCCTACGAAAGGCCCCTGCCGCCGCCTGAATCCCATGAGGAGATCCACCCATGACGGTACCCGCTCAGGCCCAGGCCGCCGCTTTCGACGGCGCTCTGCACGATGAGTACGCGGAACAGTGCGTCCTCGGCGGCATGCTCCTGTCGGAGGACGCCATCACCGACTGCATGGAGGCCATCAAGCCGCAGCAGTTCGCGTTCGGCAAGCACGAGCTGATCTACCGGGCGGTCCTCGACCTCTACGCCAAGGGTGACCCGGCCGACCCGCTCACCGTGGGCGCGGAGCTGACCCGGCGCGGTGAGCTCAACAAGGTGGGTGGCGCCGCCTACCTCCATGCCCTGGTGCAGACGGTGCCCACCGCGGCGAACGCGTCGTACTACGCCGAGATCGCGCGGGAGCTGGCCGTCCTGCGGGAGCTGGAGAAGGCCGGGCGGGCCATCGTCACCATGGCCCGCGCCCGGGAGGGCGAGCTGGCCGACATCGGCAACCAGGCCCAGTCGCTGGTGTTCGCCGCG
>NZ_BBZI01000020.1:21789-39488 GCF_008974245.1 Streptomyces abyssomicinicus
AGCGGTCTGTCCCTGATCGTCGTGGACTACCTCCAGCTCATGGAGCCGGACTCCTCCCGCAACGGCGAGAACCGGCAGCAGGAGGTTTCGAAGATCTCCCGCGGGCTGAAGCTGCTGGCCAAGGAACTGGAAGTCCCGGTCATCGCCCTCTCCCAGCTCAACCGCGGCCCCGAACAGCGGCAGGACAAGAAGCCGCTGATGTCCGACCTGCGGGAGTCCGGCGCGATCGAGCAGGACGCCGACTTGGTGATCCTCCTGCACCGCGAGGACGCCTACGAGAAGGAATCCCCCCGCTCCGGCGAGGCCGACCTGATCGTGGCCAAGCACCGCAACGGCCCGACGGCCACGGTCACCGTCGCCTTCCAGGGCCACTACTCCCGCTTCGTCGACATGGCCCGCACCTGACCAGACCGCCAGACACGCCTTCCTGACTCTCCGTGAGCCCCCTGGGTGCCCCTCAGGGGGCTTTTCGACTTCCTGGGGCCCCTTGGGGTTGTCGAAGATCCGGAAGGCGCTCACAGGCCCCCTTGCGGCTTTCCGGGTGCCGGGCGGTCGCCTGCCGGTGGCGAGGCCGCTCTTGTGGCGAGGCAGACCCGGGCCCGCCAGGACACGCCCCGACCCGGTCACGCACGTGAGGACCCCCCGCCGCGACACTGCCCGCATGAGCACACCGCGCCGCCCCCTCGGCACCGGCCCGAACCCCGCCGTCCCGCCCACAGACCTGCCGCCGGCGCACGCGCCCACCGCAGCCGAACTCGCTGCCTCAGGTGAGTGGACCGCGATGCCGGAGCCGGTGCCTGCCGCGCCGAGACCGACAGGCGGCCGCCGCCCGCTCGGTCAGCGCGGGGCCTAGCGGCAGCCGGTCCCGGTCAGCGCCCGTGCAAGGAGTGCGACAGGTGCGACGCGTCGCACGGGTGCGAGGCGTCGCAGGCGGAGGCGGCCGGAGATAGCCGGGCGAGCTGCCGGAGAGGTATGCCCGCCTGGCCCTCAAAGCCGATCTGCGGGCCCCTCGACGGGCCGGGAGAGGGGCGGTGGCCGTGGCGCTGAGGGGCGAGCACTCTAGTGTGTTGACGCAAGACACTATGTGTTGATTCAATACAGTCGTCGTTGGTGCCCCCAAGGCGTGGGGCACTCCGTTGAAAGGTTCCTCCCCATGCTTCCCGTGATCGAACTGACCCGCACTGAAGCGGCCCCGTCCGCAGTCCTGTCCCGCGCCGAGGCCGCCAGCATCCTTGACCTCTCGGTGAACACCGTCACCAAGCTCCTGGACAGCGGCTTCCTGCCCGGCCTTGCGGTCTCGCAGGTCACCGCCCTGTCCCGTGCACCCCAGGTGTCCGTGAAGGAAGGCGTCCTCCCCGTCCTGCGCACCGGCGCACCCGCCGCACCCCGCCGCGCGGACGACACCCGCAAGGTCATCGGCACAGGCGCCACCATGGACGACGAACTGTTCCTCGAGGCGTCCCGCCAGTGGTGGCGCTGCGACCCCGAAGCGATCGTCGCCGCCGGCGTCCTGCCCGTGGCGGTCGCCGGATGGGTAGTCGGCGTCCTCGCCGTCCACGGTGTACAGGAGACGAGGCGCTACCAGCACAACGAGGTGCGGCATTCCTTCACCGCAGAGATCACCGGCCGGGTGGGCACCCTGGACGACGCGAGCTCCTACCACGTGACGGCGAAGGATCCCGCGCTGGCAGAGCTGACCGGCCAGCTGTTGGGCGCGCGCGTGAAGGGAGCCGTCTCCGGCGGCCCGATCGCCTACCTGACCCCCTGACCCTGCCCCGTACAGCCGAGGGCCCTCACATCTCCCCTGAAGAAGCCGTGAGGGCCCTCACTCATCTGGTCAGGCAACGGCCAGCTGGCGGCCGCCAACGCCCCGGGGATCGTCTCCCGCTCGTCGGCCGTCAGCGCCCTGCTGCTGTCCCACGCGCCGCCGATCGACGACCCGCTCCCGATCGAGGGGATGGCGTGGCGGCCGCGGGTTGAAGGGGCCCTGCCGCGCACCCGTCGGCGACTGGACGACCGTACCGGCGCCCGTCGAGCCGAGGCCGACCGGCGGGCGCTGGCATCCGTTGTGATGCGGCCGCCGGCGCGGCGCGGCACCAGGAGCCGTTTGCCCTACCGGCCGTTTCGGCTCCTGGCGGGGGTCAGGGCGGCGGCCGGGGCGTGCTCCTGGTGCTCGACGTGCCCCGCGTGGGACTGCAGCGCGGGCCCGCGCGCGTAGGACGGTCCCACCGGTTCCACCGTGGTACCTCGGCGCAGGTCAGCCGTGCGCGCGGTGGCATCGCAGGGGAAGGCCAGAATCTCCCCCATTGGGGGAGGAACCTGGGCGGCCCCGAGCGTCAGTCGCCGTCTACGTCTCGGCGCCAGTGCCTTCCTGGTCTGCGGCGGCACGGGCCGCGATTGCCTCACAGGTGTCCGTGATCTGCCTGCACAGCGCGCGCACGTCCGGACGCTTCCAGAACTTCGCCGGCATCGTCTGTTCCAGGTCGTCCAGCAGCGTGTTGACCTCGTGGAGGCGCTGTACCGTGCGCTCCAGGGTGCGGAGTGCCCGTACTCCCTTCGGGACGTCGGCCTCGGCGCGGGCGGCGGCCGCTAGACGCGTAGCTCCTAAGTGATCAGCGAAGGGAGTCGGTGATGAACCGCGCCCGCTCTGCAATGGGGGCCAGAGGCAGGTGGACCAGTTCGTAGCCGTACGCGGTATAGGTCGCAACCATCGACTCATACGTGCGTTCAGCCTGGGCATAGGACTGTTTGCGTTCGCTGTCCTGCTCGTAGATCTCCCGCCAGGGAGGTGTTATGAGTACGCGACGGTGGTAGCGGAACGTCTTCGCAGCAGCGTGGAGGTGATCCGGGACCGGCAGCCCCTCCAGCCGCAGGTATCCCACGATGTCCAGGACCCCGCGGTCGAAGAAGACCGGCCCCGCCTGCCCGGCGGCCATGCGATAGGAGCGCAGTTCCCAGCAGAGCATCAGTTCGGCGAAGAGAGCGGGATCAGCCCACGGCAGTGCGGATCCGCCGATCGCCATCTGGTCTTGGATGATGCCGCGCCCCGCCTCGACGGATCGCGCATAGCCCATCCCCTGCAGGTGGTCCAGCAAGGTGCTCTTCCCGGACCCGGGCCCCCCGGTGATGACGACGAACCGCTCCGACTCCGGTGTCACGCAGCCAACCCCCGCAGTTCCGCAAACTGACTGTTCCAACGCGGAAGGTGTCCAAGGTCATTTTTGTGTGACGAACGACCTGGACACCGGCGGCGCACCAGATGCAGCAGTTCCACGGCCGACATGGCGGAGGCCGGGACCGTCTCGGTGTGGCCGCCGTGCGGCATGTCGCCCGGCACCACACCGCACCGGACCCCGTCGCGGCGCAACTCCGCGAGGACGGCAGTCTCCACGTGCTCCGCCTCGGCACGGGTGGGCAGGTGGATGACTTGGACCACGCGCCACCCACGCCGCTCGTTCACCCGGAGGCGGTCCGTGTCCGCGTAGGCGTCCGTGAGGCCGGCCCTGTGGGCGGCGAGCACGGGATGCGTGGCGACGTAGACGGCGCCCGTCACTACTCGTCCTCGTCCTCGGCGGTGCCGCGGAACCGGAACCCGGCCCGGGTCGCGTACTGGGCCCCCTCGTGGCGAAGCCTCTCCGCTCGACCGGGGTCGTAGAGCATCGCGGCCGCCAGGATGTCCGGCGGGATCTCCGCGTACACCTGGCGCTGCTGGGCGACCGCGGCCTCCAGCTTCGCCATGGCCTCCGCGCCGGCGTCGACTTCCTCCGGGGTGACGCCGCCCTCGTCGGCCGCCTGCCTGGTGCTCGGGGCCGTCGCAGTTTCTCCCCCAATGGGGGAGGTCTGGCGAGGCAGCGCCCGGACGGTCGCCTCCTCCACGGTCCGCTCCAGCTGGTGCGGGTCGTTCGGGAGCTGCGAGGGCAGGGCCTTACGGGCGGCCGCGTACGTTGCCGCGGTGGGCTTCTCCGTGTGCTTCTCCACGGCCTTGACCAGGGCGACCGTCGCGGGACCGCCGTGCTTGCGGAAGCTTGCGACCAACTCCCGCGCCTGCCGCTCGTTGAGGACGGTCACCCCGGCCGATTCGAGCTGGGCGTAGACCGGCCAGGCATCCATCAGCCGGTACGCCTGGGACTCGCTCATCTTCCAACGGTCGGTCAGGTAGTCCGTGAACGTCGCGTGCGTCTCCCGGTACAGGCGGGCCTGGTTGATCGTGGCCAGCGCCTTCCCTGCGATGGCGAACGCGCGCTGCAGCCCGGCAACGGCGCGCTCGCAGGTGGCGAGGTGGGCGCGCTCCTTGTCGTCCAGCGTGGCCCCGGTGCCAGCTGCGTAGGGGGCGGGGATGTGGGCGACGGTCAAGGGCGACGAGACATCCGCGCCGGTCAGCTCGGCCACCACGCCGTTGTCAGCGTCCTGGCCTCCACGGGTGGAGAGGACGTAGGTCCCCGGCTCCTGGTCTTCCTCCGCGTCGAACAGCTCTTCGTCCTCGGTGACGATGGGGCGCAGCGCCAGGGTGCGGCGGCGGCTCACATCGCCTCCCGGGTCATCAGGAGGCTGGCGGCCTGGTCGTAGTCGGCGGCGGCCGTGGAGTCCGGCGCGTAGACCCGGATCGGCTCCTCCGCCACCGGGGCCTCGGCCGCCCGGATGCTGCGCCGGATCGGGATGACGGCAGCCTCCGGGTAGTCCTCGGCCACGCGGGCGGCCAGCTCCCGCGCAAAGCTGCTCTTGTCCCACGAGGTCAGGAGCACAGCGCCCACGGACAACTTCGGGTTGGTCTTGCGTTGCACGCTCCGGATCGTCCGGTGCAGGGAGGACATGCCCTTGAGGTCCAGGCCCCCCACCTTCACCGGGACCAGCACCTGGTCCGCCGCCGTGAGCCCGGCCACCGTCACCAGGCCCAGCGACGGGGCGGCGTCGATGAGCGTCACGTCGTACGGGGAACCGCCGGCATCAGCCTCGTCGGCCAAGGCGGCGGCCAGCGCGCCCTCCGCGCCGATGGGCCGCTCGTACTCCACCCGCTGGAGGTCGCGGCCCGAGGGCACGACGTCCAGGCCCTCGAAGAGCGTCGGGTAGGTCGCCTCCAGCAGCGTGCACTCGTCGAAGAACACCGACCGCAGGGAGTGCCGCGGCGAGTCCTCCGGGTACTGCGGCAGCAGCCAGGCCGACAGGGCGGCCTCCTGGTGGTCGCCGTCGATGAGGCGGACCCGGTACCCGGCGGCCGCAAGGGCCGCGCCCAGCTCCACCGTGCTAGTGGTCTTGCCCGCGCCGCCCTTCTGGTTCACCAGGGCGTAGACCCGGGGCGGGGCGGCCGGGCGGAACGCCGGCGGAATGAGGACCTGAGGGCGCCACTCCCGATACGGGGTGTCCGCGTCCCAGGCTGGGACTACCTCAAGCCGCTCCGGCAGACCGGAGAGCGGGGGCAGTGCAGTACGGGCGGGGTCCGCTCCTCCTGGTGATGTGCTCATAGAGGGAACCTAGCTGTCCGACCGGACCCAGGGCTGGCCGACCCCGCGGCGCCGAAGGGATGTGCCCTGTGGGCGCAGTGTGACTAGATCCCTTGCCCGGGTGAGTCGGTGCCGGGATGCCGGACGGGCGGGTGCTCGTCCCGGTACGACGGTCGGGCCCAGTCCCGACCGTTGAGAGGACCCCGGTGCGCCTTCTCCGCCGCGCTGCCGCGACCCTGCTGTCCGCGTTCACCCTGACCGCCGCCCTGCCCGCCACCGTGCAGGCCGCCGCGCCCGGCGACACCGTGACACTGCCCGTGAGCCAGGCACTCGCCCGCCTCACGGTCCAGGACGAGTCCAGGGACGGCTACTCCCGTGACCTGTTCCGGCACTGGATCGACGCGGACCGCGACGGCTGCTCAACCCGGTCCGAGGTCCTCCTCGAGGAAGCGGTCACCGCCCCGGAGCTCGGCACCAGGTGCGCCCTGACCGGTGGCACCTGGTACTCGGCCTACGACTCCCGGACACTGACGAGTGCGAACCAGCTCGACATCGACCACTTCGTGCCGCTGGCCGAGGGCTGGGACTCCGGCGCGTCGGCCTGGTCGGCGGCCGAGCGGCAGGCGTTCGCGAACGACCTCGACGACCCGCGGTCGCTGATCGCGGTGTCCGCGGCCAGCAACCGGTCCAAGAGCGACCAGGACCCCGGAACCTGGATGCCGCCCACCGCCGCCTACCACTGCGAGTACGCCACCACCTGGATCGTGGTGAAGACCCGCTGGGGCCTGGCCATCGACCAGGCCGAGCGCGACGCCCTCGCCACTGTCCTCACCCAGTGCCCCGACACGACGGTCGAGGTCACGCTCGCCCGCTGACCCGGCGGCTCCGCTGAGCTGAGCTGCCGGATCAGCGCCGTCGTGACGTCATGCCTTCACGACGTCATGGGGCCACGCCGGCTGGCGAGTGGGGCAGAGGCGTGTCACGGATGTCCGGGCTGTGCGTGTTGCCGTGGGATTCCGGCGCTGGCGACCAAGTCGCCGAAGGTGCTGGAACGACGCCGGGCTGGAAGACCGAAGGGTCCTTCTCCCAGACCAGGTACAGCACCGTGATGACGCCGAGGCCGACCAGCAGCGCCGTACCCAGTTGCGGATTGCGGTAGGCGATGAACACCCCGACCCCTCCGAGCGCGAGGGCGACGATGAGAGGCAGGGTCACCGGACCCTCCCACTGCGATGAAGGGCGGTTACCAGTAGCCCTCCGACTGAGCTCGCTGCGCCCTTCGCGGCATGGACTGCCATGAACGTGCAAGCTCGCCGAAGACGGCCTGGCGATCGAGCGGCGCTGGTGGGTGTCTTGTCCTGGGCATCGACGTCGTTCGACGCAGTGTCCTCGGGCAGTTGAGCCTTCGCTGCCGAGGGCAGCTCCCCTACGGTGGAGGGCCCAGAGTGCGCGGACTGGCTGGAGGCCTGCGCCGTTTCGGCTTCATCCTGGAGGCGGTCATGCTTCTGAACCATCGTGGACTCCTCGAGTGCATCCGGTCATCGGGCGACGCCGGTCGCTGCCTCTTACGGACGCTTCCGCCCCAGATCCCACGGCCACAAAAAACTTCGAGAACTTTCTTGGAGGCCGTGGGGTAGCCCCCGTAGGCCCCCTAGGAGAGGAGCGAGAACCATTCGCTGCCGCTGCCTGAGAGTCAGCGGCATACAGGTCCGAACCAACCGAACCAACCCGAGTAAGGGGATCCGCCATGTTGTGCAGTCAGAGCACTCCGTTCGATGCCGCCGACCTTTGGGCCGCGGCATACAGGCCCAAGCCGACCCGCGTAAGGGGATCCGCCATGTTGTGCAGTCACAGCACTCCGCCTTCCTTGACGACCTTCGTCCTCGTCACCGTCTCTCTCTGAATCCGCTGGAGTCGCCGACACGCTGAAGTCCCCCCGAGACTGGCAGCCCGATGCTGCCCCGCCGTCCCATCGGCCCCAGCGCCGAGCAGCCGAGCCCGCAACCGCCCACGAACGCACCGTCTCAGCAGCACGCTGATGATCTAGCCCTTGTCGAGTACCTCGAGCAGTCCGGATTCCAAGGACCGGAGTTCGACTTCTTTGCCGATCAGTTGATCGACCATGGCCTGCATGTCCTGCATGCCTGGACCATCAGCCGCAAGATCTTTACGAAGTGTGCCCACAAAGGCATCAAGCTGGGGGATCCCCCGTCGGACTGGACCGAGGACGACCGTTGTGACCTGGTGCAGGACACAATCTTCAGAGCCTTCAAGCGGTTCAAGGAGAAGGCGCTGCAAGCCCGTCAGTGGATCCCGGACGGCGGTGCCAGTCTCAAGACCTACTTCATCGGCTCCTGTATCTACGCCTTCGCCGATGAGTACCGGGCCTGGTTGGACCGGCAGAACGCGCGCAGGCTGGAGCTCCGGAACCTGGCGCAGCAGTTGGGATCGTCCGCACCAACTCCCACTCATCAGCGGGTCGGCGCCGCTGTCTTGGACAGAACCGTAGCCAGAAAAGCCCTGCAGGCCCTGCACGCCCGCGATCCGAGACTCGCCATGATCATCGCCCTTGAGACCGACGGCTACTCGCACAAGGAGATCGCCGAACTCCTCGCCGACGGGACAACTCCCCGAGCCGTGGAAGGGGCCCTGTACCGCCACCGGTGCCGCATCGAGAAGGGATGAGCGCGTTGACCGGCCCGCGGCCTGACCTTAATCGGGCGGAAGACAGGGATGTCTTCCGCCGACTCCTTGCCAAATCATCTCTTGGAGCGGCCGGCACATCGTCGAGCCGGCCGCTGGCCGCTAAAACATCTCACCCGCCGCGGGAGACCCCTGTACCCGCGGTCCCCTGCGAAATGGACGAGTGGGCGTTGAAGGAACGCTTTGCCGTGGTCGTACACCGCTACCTTTACTCGCGTGTGCCCGACAACGGCGTCTGTGTGGACCTCGCCGAGGGGGTTTTCGCCTCGGCCGTGCGTCAGCTCCGCCGGACCGACGCTGCCCCCGGTGACGTGGGCGAGCTTCTCCTTCGGCTGTCCAGAATGGCGGCTAACCAGCACCAGCGAACGGTGACGGCCCAGACTGGCGGCGAGTCATACAGGTGGACGCGGCAGCCAGTCGCACCAGACCGCTCTACAGCACACGAGCCGGGGCATCTGGAGGCAGGTTCCCGGCCTACCTGCCCGGACCCGCGGGAGTCCCGCGCCGTCGTCGTGGGTGCCAGCCGACAAGGCACAGCCTTGCCAGGCGTTGAAGCGTCCGCCCTCAAATTGGCAGAACACCTCGGCAATCTCGGTGTCCCTCGGACAGTCACCCTGATCGGGGACGAGGCGACACCTCATGCGGCGATTAGCGCTCTCAGGACCGCTGCTGCTGAGGCAACTGACACGCTGATCTTCTATTTCGCAGGTCACGGAACTACCGATCTTCATGGGGACCTGATCCTCGGCAGCAGCTCCAGCAACGACCTCCCGGATGCGGCGCTGCCCTTCACCTACGTGCACGACCTGGTGCGTGGCAGTCAGGCGAACAGGACACTAGTCATCCTCGACGCATGCGCTAGCGGCAGTGCGCTCGCCGACTTCTCCGACCGGACAGATTCGAAGGATGCGACTTCCGGTGGCCCGAAGGAGGAGTACGTTCTCACCGCCACCGGGCCGGACGGATGGGCTCTAGACCGAGACCCAGCGAATCCTGCGAGTCCGTATACGGCCTTCACGACCGCTCTATTCCAAGTGCTGACTGACCAGGGTGCGGACGTGTGCCCCTACCTGGATGTTCCGACTCTGCACAGGGCGCTCTCCCGCCGTCTTGCCAACGCAGCCCTGCCGACACCCCACCTGTTCACACGGAGCGACGGAACGCAGTCTCTCGCCCTCGCCCCTAAGCCGGCCACGCACTACGGCCGGTTCGAGGACCCGGGGCCGAATCAGTGCGCTTCGCAGCCCACTGGGGACATCGCATCGTCAGCGGAGGCAGAACCGAGTGACCGTTCCCGTCGACGCCGGAGCCTTGGCCGTTCCGGCCCGGTGGACTCTGAACAGGCGCGCTGACCAATGTGCCGCTTGGGTGAGACACATCGGCGGTCGACGTCGGCCAGGTAGCGGGCGAGGACGCGGGAGCCGTCGGCCCAGCCGCCGGCGCGGGCTATCTCCAGCGGGTCGTGTCCGGCGGCGTGGG
Source organism: Streptomyces abyssomicinicus (assembly GCF_008974245.1). GTDB lineage: Bacteria > Actinomycetota > Actinomycetes > Streptomycetales > Streptomycetaceae > Streptomyces > Streptomyces abyssomicinicus. Next base: position 31,410 of record NZ_BBZI01000020.1, read on the forward strand.
CGGCGGTGGCCGAAGACGTGCGAGACACAAGTAACAGCAAGATCGCCGCGTCGTGCGGGCAGCGGCCACCCCGGTCACGGGGATGAGGACCCCCCGCCGCGACACTGCCCGCATGAGCACACCGCGCCGCCCCCTCGGCACCGGCCCGAACCCCGCTGTCCCGCCCATGGACCTGCCGCCGGCGCATGCGCCGACCGCAGCCGAGCGTGCTGCCGCGGGCGACTGGACGGCGGTGCCGGCACCGGTCGCGCCGCGGCCGACGGGCGGGCGCCGCCCGCTCGGTCAGCGCGGGACGTCGCGGCAGCTCCAGCTCCACCGGGCGGGCTCCACGGCGGAGACACCGCATCCCGTTGTTGCACGGGCATCAAGCCCGCTGGCTGCGGCCTACAGATGCGAGTACCTCACTACCTCTTCACGTCGGTCAGGTCCGCGCCGCGCAGGTCTGCCTTCTCGATGACCGTATCGCGCAGGACCGCCTCCCTCAGGTCCGCGTCGCTCAGGTCCGCTTCGTAGAGGACCGCGCTGGTCAGGTCTGCTTTAGTCAGGAACGCGCCGGTCAAGGATGCGTGGATCAGGTCTGCGTTGTTCAGGTCTGCGTTGCTCAGGTTCGCGCCTTGCAGGTTTGCCTCGTCGAGGACCGCGCCGCGTAGTTCTGCGTAGCTCAGATTCGCTTCTTTCAGGTCCGCTTCGCTCAGATGTGTGCCGTGCAGGATTGCCTCGTTGAGGTTCGCGCTGCGCAGGCTCGCGCCGTTCAGGTCCGAAAAGGTGAGGTCCGCACCGCGCATGTCCGCCTTGCGGAGGTTCGTGCCATTCAGGTTCACGCCCTTCAGGTTTGCCTTGTAGAGGTACGCGCCGGTCAGGTCCGCGCCGGTCAGGTCTACGTGGGCGGTGCCGTCGTGGGCGGAGTCCCGGCTGGCGAGTGCGGTGAGAGCTGCCTGGACGTCGCTGGCGAGCGCCAGGGTCGGCTGCTTGCTGGAGGCGCTGGCCTCTTGTTCCGGCTTGGCGTGGCTGCGGATGTAGGTGGACAGGACGTTGACGATGGAGGGCTGATCGCGAGGGGAGTCCTCCATGATGCGCTGCAGGGCGTAGATGCCGCCCAGGCGTACTTCCAAGGAGTCGTCGCCGATGTTGCCGACGGCGGCGTTGTAGCGGTCGGTGACCTGTCCCTCGCGGGTGATGGCGTGCTCCTGGTCGACCTGCTGGATCGACAGCCAGGTGAAGATGATCGCGGCGAGGGTGCCGAGGGCGGCCAGGGTTCCTGCGGCCTGCTGGATGCGTGTCCAGCGGTCTGCCGGCGCGGCGACAACCTGCTGTTGGTCGGCGGGAGAGATGGGCGCTGGGATGCGGCGTCGGCCTGGCGGGCGGGAGCCGATCGGAGCGGCAGGACGGCGGGGCGCGGTACGGGTGCGGCGGCGGACGGTGCGCTGCAGATGGGCGGTGCGGCCCGATCTGCGGGGCGGTATGGCGGCCATGAAACAGGTTCATACGGGAGGAGGGCTGCTGGCGTGCCCGGTGTTGCGAAGCTGTAGCCGTTGCGGGCGTGCCTGGTTGCGCAGGTCTCCACGGCGGGGACGCGGCATCCGTTGTGACGCGGCAGCCGGTCCAGGTCAGCGCCTGTGCGAGGAGTGCGACAGGTGCGACGCCTCGCACGGGTGCGAGGCGTCTGTTGTGGCGAGGCCGCTGGTGCGGCGGGAGCCGTTTGCCCTACCGGCCGTTTCGGCTCCTGGCGGGGGTCAGGGCGGCGGCCGGGGCGTGCTCCTGGTGCTCGACGTGCCCCGCGTGGGACTGCAGCGCGGGCCCGCGCGCGTAGGACGGTCCCACGAGTTCCACCGATGTACCTCTCCGCAGGCCAGCGCATCGGGGCGGTGGTCTCGCGCAGGGACCGGGAACGGGGCCGCGGGGAGGGTGGCGGCGTCGGGGAGACTGGGTGGATGGCTCGTCTCCCCCGTACCGAGTGCCCGGTCTGCACGCGCGACGTCGCGGTGACGGCCCGCGGCCTGGTCTACCGGCACGACCCCGCGACCGGCAGGTCCCCGGACCTGCGGTCGTGCCCTGGGTCGCTGAAGCCGGTGCAGGCGCCGGAGGGCGAGCTGCTGCTGTTCGTCGGTCTCGAGGAGTTCGAGGACCCGGCCCAGCCCGCGCCGGCGTCGGCGCTGTTCTAGCGCCGGGTCGACATCCGCTTCTCGCCCACCCGGTAGCCGTCGGCGTCACGGAGCACGTCCAGGGCGTCGGCCAGGCGCTGGCCGTCGACCACGACGGCGCCGATCGGTCGGCCGTGGGCGGCCTGGCGGTGAAGATGCCGGAGGGTGCGGTCCCGGTCGGGGTAGCGGCGGTGCATACGGGTGAGAGTCGCAGACGGCAGGGCCATGGACGCAGACGCCACGCAGGTGGCCGTGTGTGCGACGTGTGCGACGTGTGCGACGTGTGCGCCGTGTCGCACGGGTGCGCCGTGTGCGAGACGTCGCACCGATAGCCTCCAGGTTGGTGGCGGACAGCCGCCAGGAGTGCAAGGAGGTGGCCCGTGGCCCACGGAGAGGTCGACGTCTACGGCGCGTTGAAAGGCGGGGTCGGCAAGACGCGGATAGCGGTCCTGGCCGCGCTGCGGCAGGCCCTGGTCGCCGGGGAGGACGTGCACCTGGTCGACGGGGACCGGGTGTCCCAGACGGCGAGCGACTGGCGCAAGGACTACGAGCGCGCCACCGGCCGCGAGTTCCCGGTGACGGTGACCCGGCACCCGTTCGACGACATCGACGAGCTGATCTCGGACCTGCGCGGCAAGCACGACCGCGTCATCGCCGACATCGGCGGCGGCGACCCGGCGGTGTTCACCGCGGCGCTGACCTACGCCCAGCGCCTGGTCGTGCCGATCGGCGCGGACCCCTCCGAGATGCGCCGGCTGCCGTCGACATGGAAAGCCGCGCAGCTGGCGGCCGCAGACTCGGCTGTCGGCGGGTTCAACGCCTGGGTCCTGCTGTCCCGCACGGACCACGGGACGACCCTCCCGCGCGAATACCGCGAGCTCCTGACGTCCGGGAAGAACCCGGAGACCGGCGACGCGCTGCCGGTCTACCCGCTGCTGAAGGCAGAGATGCGCAAGCGCGTCGCCTACCAGCGGGCCTACGGCACCGTCCCGGGAGAGTTCTACGACGTGCCGAGCGTCCTCGAGGAGATCGGCGTCATCAAGACCGGGGCGGAGGCAGCCTGATGGCCGCACCGCAGAGGATGGTGCCCCCGCCGCCCGCCGACGACGAGGACGAGCCGGAGGTGACCCGGGCCAGTGTCGAGCGGGAGCGCCGGCGCAAGCAGCAGCTGGAGGCGCAGGCCGCGAAGAAGACGATGACCCGGCGCTCCTGGTACACGGAGGCGTCCGTCGCGGACGCCTTCCAGCGGGCCGTCGACGACATACACCACAGCACCCGCGTGCCCAAGCACGAGGTGGTGGCCGCGCTCCTGGAGGCCGCCGTCGCGCAGGCCGACCGGGTCCAGCGGAAGCTGGGCAAGGGCGACGCCTCGCACGGGTGAGACCCCTCGCACACGTGATACGCCTCGCACCTGTCGCACTAGTGCGAGGCGTATCACGGCAGGTCGACGGTGGGGTTTGCCAGAACAACAGGCATGAGCCCCGGCCGTCCTCGTCGGCGGGGCTCACGCGGTTCGGTCGTGTTCCTCTTAAAAGGTCACCGGCCCTGGAGGGCGGTTCAGTTCGTTACAGCCTCGGCCTCCTTTCCCGACGGTGCGATGGTGGCCGCGTCCGTGTCGGGTGTCTCGGGACAGCGGATGATCTTCACCGAGACCTTGACGGTGCCGGGCAGAACGTCTTCCCAGACGGGTGGCACCACGACGTGGAGGGCGGCGGACAGCGCAACCATTCCGGCGTACACCAGCGCCCCTTTGGCGAACTGGCTGCCCGCTATCCGTACCCGGTCCCACCGGCTCGCGGGTGGACGGGTGGGGGCGGGCCCGGGTGGGTCGGCGGGTCGGGCAGGGTGGTCTGCCTCGGGACGGTGGCCGTCCGGGGGGACCGACTCGTTGTCGATGCGGATCATGAGGTCTCCTTCGTATCCGGCGTCCTTCGCCAGACGAGATCGACGCTGTCGCATCGAGGGGGAGTTGAGGCAAGAGCAACGCTGTTGCGTCTTCGCGCAACGGCCCTTGACCTCGGCAGATGTGTGCACACGCGGGAGGGGTGCGGTGGCAGGGAAACAGGATTTTCCGGAGGTTCAGGCGCTGGTCGACAAGCTGGCGGTCCTCTTGGACGAGTCAGGGCTATCGCAAAACGCCCTGGCTCGGCTCGCCGGTTACGACAAGTCGACCGTCTCCCGGTTCATGAGCGGGCAGTTCCATCCCCAGTGGGACTTCATGGAGACGTTGATGGACGCGGTGAGAGAGCGTCGGGAGCTCTCCGAGGAGGAGACGGCCGAGGTCCTGTCGGTGTGGGAGGAAGCTCTCTTCGCCCGGAACGGCCGCAGTGCCGGCTTCCGTACGGTGCGCAAGACATTGGTCGAGCTGCGTGCCGCTCGGGGTGAGCTGGGAAGCAAGCTGGAAGCCCTCAACAACAAGTACCACTTGCTCGTTCTGGCCGGCCTCGCGGCGTTCCTCCTCGTCGTGTGGATGGGCATCGGGTGGTACACCGCGGACGAGGGCGTGCTCAAGAGCTTCAGCGGTGACGCCCCTGCGCAGGAGGTGAACTGCGCGAATCGCGGATGTGCTGTCACGGCGCTGGGCTGGGTCCTGGGGTCCAGTGGCGAGAGTTCCGTCCGGACGGTGTTCGAGGTCGGTACCTACGGCGGGACGGTGTCGCTGGGGGGCCGCCTGGGGCTGTCGGCGCAGTGCGGTGCCACCGTGCGGTGGAAGATGACCGCCGAGAAAGGGGACGGCGCCGCTCCGGAGGAGTTGTCCGCGGGGGTTGTGACGCAGGGGGACGACGTGCGGCTGTACGCGCCCATTCATCGCGACGTCCGCACGATCACTTTGACGGCGCAGCGTGGGGACTCTCGGTCCTGTGATGCCGTGCTGGTGTGGCGGGCATCGGAGCCTCGTGTGCATTGGCCTGCGCCCTCGCCCAAGGACCGGGGCATCCCGACTCCTGCCGCGCTGAAGCCGTGAACGCGGCGGGTCCCCTCTGCCGGCATTGCACGTTGCGGATCTACGCGACGAGCACAGAGCGGCGCAGGAGCGCGCCTCCCCAGGCGCGGGTGGGCCCGGGCACGGGCCTGCCGGAGCCGGAGGTGACCCGGGCGAGCGTCGAGCGGGAGCGCCGGCGCAGGCAGCAGCTTGAGGCGCAGGCCGCGAAGAAGACGATGACGCGGCGCTCCTGGTACACGGAGGCCGCTGACGCCTTCCAGGGGCCGTCGACGACATCCACCACAGCACGCGTGTGCCCAAGCACGAGGTGGTGGCCGCGCTCCTGGTGGCCGCCGTCGCGCAGGCCGACCGGGTCCAGCGGAAGCTGGGCAAGGGCGACGCCTCGCACGGGTGAGACCCCTCGCACACGTGATACGCCTCGCACCCGTGCGTCGGGTGCGAGGCGTATCACGGTTGGTCAGCCGTGTGGGGATCCCGGGCGGGTCTACTCGTTGCTGTTGCGGTCGTTGCCTTGCTTGCGGTCCCAGGCAAGGCAGGCGGCGGTGAACACGAGGACGGCGAGTTCCCCATGCTGGGTGGCCTCGTCGATCACTGCGTTCGCGGTGTCGCTGCTGATCGACAGGTACATCAGTGCCGTCCACACCGTCGCAGCGACGAACACGGCGAACATGTACTTCTGCACGCTGGCCGGGATCGGTCCGGGCGTGGAGGCAGCGAACTGGACGGCCCGCTCCTCCAGCTCGGTGACCATCTCCTCGGGCACGTCCGGTTCTTCCCCCGACTCGACCGCGACACGGGCACCGTCCAGGACATCCGCGAAGACGCTGCGCATCGGATCCGACAGGCCTTGCCACGGCGTGGTGTCACGGAGGACCGCGTCGAGGAACGTCGTGTCCAACTGCGGCACCCCGTCGCGGGTCATGCGCGCGATCGAGGCGTATCGCTCCTGCTGGTCGGCCAGGATCTGCTCGAGGACGCTGTTCATCGGGGCGAACACGGCGCGATGCTGCTCAGCGAAGATCTCCCGCATCGTGTTCTGCCAAGCCTGATGAGGTCCGAGCGCCTCGCGGACGAACCGGGAGACGTCCATGGCCGGGGCGAGGGACGCCTCCCGCAGGATGCGGAGCATTTCCCGCTGGGGCTCCATGACGCCGGCCAGGGACGCGTTGACGGCGTCCGCTGCACGGAAGATCTCGTCGTGGGCGTCGCTCTGATCTTCGGGGGAGTCCCCGTCGTCATCGGGGAGAGAGGCCGTGGTCATGCCGGCACTCTTCCACGAGGCACCGACAGTACCGACGCGCTCTCTGCCCCCTCGAGTGATACGCCTCGCACCTCACGCACGGGTGCGAGACGTATCACGTGAGGTCAGGGAGCGGCGAGGTCTGAGTGTTTGACCTTGCAGTGTGACTAGATCCCTCGCCCGGGTGAGGCGGTGCCGGGATGCCGGACGGGCGGGTGCTCGTCCCGGTACGACGGTCGGGCCCAGTCCCGACCGTCGAGAGGACCCCGGTGCGCCTTCTCCGCCGCGCTGCCGCGACCCTGCTGTCCGCGCTCACCCTGACCGCCGCCCTGCCCGCCACCGCGCAGGCCGCCGCGCCCGGCGACACCGTGACACTGCCCGTGAGCCAGGCACTCGCCCGCCTCACGGTCCAGGACGAGTCCAGGGACGGCTACTCCCGTGACCTGTTCCGGCACTGGATCGACGCGGACCGGGACGGCTGCTCGACCCGGTCCGAGGTCCTCCTCGAGGAAGCGGTCACCGCCCCGGAGGTCGGCGCCCGGTGCGCCCTGACCGGCGGCACCTGGTACTCGCCCTACGACTCCCGCAGCCTGACGAGCGCCAGCCAGCTCGACATCGACCACCTGGTGCCGCTGGCCGAGGGCTGGGACTCCGGCGCGTCGGCCTGGTCGGCGGCCGAGCGGCAGGCGTTCGCGAACGACCTCGACGACCCGCGGTCGCTGATCGCGGTGTCCGCTGCCAGCAACCGGTCGAAGAGTGACCAGGACCCCGGAACGTGGATGCCGCCGACGGCCGCCTACCACTGCGAGTACGCCACCACCTGGGTTGTGGTGAAGACCCGCTGGGGCTTGGCCGTCGACCAGGCCGAGCGCGATGCCCTTGCCGGTGTCCTCGCCCAGTGCCCCGACACGACGGTCGAGGTCACGCTCGCCCGCTGACCCGGTGGCTCCAGCGAGGCCCGCGCAGGCTGCAGTGATCCGGGCCCTGCGGGACGGCCTGGAAGCGGACCGAGTTGAGCGCAGGTCCCGGATCGGACCGATCCGGGACCGTGGGGGAACCGCCCCGGACCCGGACAGGGCCCGGGCACCCGCCGGGACGAATCGGTGGCACGGGCGTTTTTGCTGTTACTGATCATGTGGTTCAGCGAGGCCGCCCGGGTGAGACGGCGCCCCGCCTGCCCGGCAGGCGGGGCCCGCCGGACCAGGGCGGCGGCGCGCACGGAGGAGGGCCCGCAGCCGGGGTGGCTGCGGGCCCTCGTGGGCGTGCTCCTGGTGGTGGGTCAGAGGCCGGAGACCGGGTTGCGCTCCCAGCGGTCGCCTTCCTCCATGTAGCCGAGAAGGGCGCGGGATCTGTCGGCCCAGCCGCCGTGGCGGCCGATGCGCTCCAGGGTGTGGCCGGCGCGGCGGGCGGCGGTGGCGAACCCGCGGCGCAGGGAGTGCCCGGTCCACTTCCCCTCGAACCCGACGCCCTCGGCGGCCCGGGTGACGACGGCCGCGGCGGCGGTCGGGGTGATGCGCCCGGAGGGGTCCCCGATGCTCTGCCCGCGGTGCGGGTCATCGACGGGGCGACGCGGCCGTGCCGGTCATGACTCGGGGCGTCAAAGACTTCAATGGCCTGGCTCTTCGAATGGATGATAGGCAGCGACGAAGGCAACCAATCACGCCTTCCGGCGTTGATCCGAGGGTCTCCGGATCCAGGAGGTAAGGAGGCGCCACGGCTTCCGTGCCCGGCTGCAACGTTGAACCTCCGGCAGT
>NZ_BBZI01000020.1:40161-42799 GCF_008974245.1 Streptomyces abyssomicinicus
ACCGGTCGCCGAGCTCACGGGCGGCGCTGAGGGCGTGGTGAGCGAGGGCGATGGCGTCGGTGAAAGCGCGGCGCAGGTCCAGGTACGCGCTCAGGTTGCTGACGACTTCGAGGGCGAACGACGGATGGGCTGCGGCGGCGAGGAGGAGGTTGCTTCGTTCCGTATCCAGCCAGGCCAGCGCCTCGGCACGGTCTGTGAAGCGGAGGGGCGCTGCCTTGCCGGGCAGGGCCGTCAAGTGGTCAATGGCCGCTGCTGTGGTGGTCCCGTAGTACTCGAGCAGGCCGGTCAAACTCTGCTGACGCTGTTGGGCGTCGTCGGTTTCCTGATGCTGATGGCGGGCGTAGAGACGGATCAAGTCGTGCATGCGCCAACGGTTGCCGCCAACAGGCTGTTCCGTAAGAAGACCAGAGCGGGCCAGGGCGGCGAGCAGCGGGCGGGCCGGCACGCCGTCGTTGAGGACGGTGGCGGCCTCGGTGGAGATGTCCGGGCCCGGGTTGCAGGACAGCAGGCGCAGCAGGTGGGCCTGGTCGGAGGGCAGTTTCTGGTAGGAGAGGTCGAAGGCGGCCTGTACCGCGAGGGAGTGGCCGTCCTGGTCGTCGTAGTGGAGGGTCTTCAGCCGGGTGTGCTCAGTCTTGAGCAGTTCGGCCAGGGCGGTCAGGGGCAGGCCGGGATCGGCGGTGAGCAGGGCGGCGGCGATGACCAGGGCCAGTGGCAGGCACCCGCAGAGAGCGGCGATCTCGGCGAGCGCGTCCGGTTCTCGTTCCGGACGCAGGTCGTGAGGGTCGGCGCGGGTGAGGGCGTCGGTGAGCAGGGCAGCGGCTGGACCGGGAGCGAGTTCGTCCAACTGCAGACGGCGAGCGGTGAGCGCGACGGGGTCCAGGGTGTGGCGGGAAGTGATCAGCAGGCGGTGGAGGCGAGGGCCCGGCACCAGCGGCAGGACCTGGCCGGTGCCGCCGGCGTCGTCGGCAACCACCAGTACCGCCTCGCCCCGCCGAGCCCGGGCGGCCAGTTCCGCCTGGTACAGGGCCCGCTGCTCGTCAAATGTCGGGGGCAGGTCCGCCTCCGTGATGCCCAGGCCGCGCAGCAGGACGCCCAGTGCCTGTTCAGCCTCGATGCGCCGGGCGGGGTCGTAGCCGTGCAGGGACAGAAACAGGGCGCCGCCGGTGAACCAGCCTCGGTCGACCGCCGCATGTGCCACCTGCAGGGCCAGAGCCGTCTTGCCGATCCCGGCCAGCCCCGCCACAGCCGAGACCACCACCGCTGACTCTCCCGGAGCCGAAGGATCAAGCAAGCCCAGCAGCTGCTCGGTCTGTTCTGCCCGGCCCACCAGCCGCGCGGGCGGCGGCAGCGTGGTCGGCGCCGGCGCCGCCGGACCCGGCTGCGGTGACCCCGCGTAGTAGTCACCGGCGATCTGGTAGTGATTGCCGGCAACTTGGGATATCTGGCCGTGTCCAGAAGCCCGTGCCCGCAGCTCCCGCTGTACGCCGGCGTCCTCGTCGCGGATCACGGGGCCCCCGCCCCTCCGGTGCCGGTGAAGTCGTCGCCGCCGGTCTGCCGGATCTGGCCGCGCCCCGATGCCTTCGCGTCGAACTGGACATCATCCGGAGCGGCAGTTCCCGCTCCGCCAGCTACACCGCGGTGACCGCCCACCTGATCGACCCGCCCATGGCCGGACGCTCGCGCCCGCATACGGCGTCCGCCCGGCTGCTCCTGCCGTCCCGCCCACCAACCGACTGCCGCCAGCACCCCACCGGCCACCACGGCGGCGAACGCCGCCGCCACCCCCCACCGCGCCTCCTCTCCTTCCGGCAGCCAGCCCCACGACACCGACCGCACCACCCACAGGACCATCCCGAACGAGACCGCCGCCGCGACCACCGCCACCAGCCATCGCACCCACCGCACCACCGTGGCCCCCTCCTACGCAACGTGGGACCAGACTGCCACTGGGCCCGGCAGAACAAGCAGTAAACCAACGGGACGACCGGCCATTCCCGCCCCCGGGTCGCAAGAGGACCGGCACACAGGAATCGCGAGGGGAGAGCCCACAGCCCTCGCAACGGAGCTGTACAGATCCCCTACACCAGCGGGCGAGCCCGACGGGAAGGGGCCAAGGCGGCGGGGAGGTCATGCCGCGCACCATGACCTCCCCGCCGACCGCCTACCGTCGCGCTCCCGGGTTCCTACAGGCCGATGCCGACGAGCGGGCTGTTCTTCACGCGGTCGACGTCGGCCAGGTAGCGGGCGAGGACGCGGGAGCCGTCGGCCCAGCCGCCGGAGCGGGCGATCTCCAGCGGGTCATGGCCGGCGGCCCGGGCGGCGGTGGCGAAGCCGCGGCGCAGGGAGTGCCCGGACCAGGCGCCGGTGAGGTGGGCGGCGTTGGCCAGGCGCTCGACGACCTCGGCGGCGGCCTCGGCGGACATCCGCCCGGCCGGGTCCCCGATCCGGCGGCCGCCACGGGTGAGGGGCGGGGCGATGCGGTCCCACCGGTCCACCCGGACGAACATCGGGCCCTCCGTGCGCCCGGCGGCCTCCAGGGCGGTCAGGTAGGCGCGCAGCGCGCGGACCGGGCAGGTTGCCGGGTCGGTGCCGTAGAGGATCGCGTTGGTCGTGTGCTTGCGGACCTTCTTGCGGTAAA
>NZ_BBZI01000020.1:43164-45113 GCF_008974245.1 Streptomyces abyssomicinicus
CAGGAGCACGTCGACGTCCGGGACGATGGGTCCGCGTGCCGGAGCCGACGCCGCGGGCCCGCCGGCGGACACGGCGGCCGCCGTCCCGCGCGGCCGACGCCGTCGCCCTCACCGTGCGGTTCGATCCGGAGGAGTCCGACGAGGTGGACGACTTCCTCCGAGAGGTCCGCCGGGAGGCCAGGTTGCGCCGCCTCGACAAGGCAGACCTGGTGCGCGAGCTGCTGCGGCTGGCACGCGAGCACGAGTCCACGAGGAAGGCGCTGATCCGGCGGCTCCACTGAGCACCTGCATCTCCGAGCTTGTCGCCCTCGACCAGACGGCCGTCGTCGAGACGGAGCACGGTTTCGACGTGACGCGGGCCGGAGACGTGCGAGACACAAGTAACAGCAAGATCGCCAGGCCGCCCGGACCGCCCCCGTCCCTGGTGCCGTTCCCCCACGGTCCCGGATCGGTCCGGTCCGGGACCGTGGGGGAACCGCTCCGGACCCGGACGGGGCCCGGGGTGCCGGCCGGGGCGAGCTGGCGGTGGGGGCGGGGCGGGGGCGTTTTGCTGTTACTGATCATGCAGTTCAGCGACCGCGGGGAGCGGACGCGGCGGTGTGACCAGAGAGGCGGCCGCCTGGTCGGCCGCGGGCCCTCCGTGTTGCTGCGAGTACGCCACCACCGCTCTCCTGGTAGTCCGGCTAAAAACCGAACTGGCCGTATTCCGAGGTGCGACGTGACTCCTCCATGCTCCGCCGACGTTCCTCGTACTCCCGCTTCCATGTCTCGTCTCTGAGCCGCCAGGCCGCGTCATAGGCGCCCCGATCGGTGATGCTGGTGTGGTGGGTGTCGACGAGTTCCTTTGCACGCCTGGTCAGGTGAAGGATCAGGCCCTCCTGGTGGCACTCCGACTGCAGGCCGTACTCCGTGAGCTTGTCGATGGCAGCGGCGACCATCCAGTGCTCGGCGTACGTCTTCGCTGACGGGTACTTCGCTTTGAGCTCCACGCGGCGTTGGCGCTCAGCTTCTGCGTCAGCTGCGCGTTGGGCCGCTGCTCTCGCATCGTATTCCTTCCGCCATGCGGCCATTTGGCGCTCGCGGTCCGCGATGACCTTCGCGGCCTCTGCCGCCACCTCGTCCTTCCACTGGAACCACGCCTCCACCCACAGAGGGCGGTTGCTGCCGTAGGGGATGCGGTGCGGAAAGACGCGCTCGGTAGTAGGGATGTGCTTCGAAGGGAAGCTGATTCGTTCCTCTCTCAGCCGCTGCCGGAATATCGCCCAGATGTCTTCATTCTCGATGACGACGTAGTTGAGCCCCATGGACCAAGAGTAGGGAGCGTAAGGGGGCCAGGGAAGGCTGGACCGTCCGGGGTAACTCCTGCATTCCGCAGGCCGGCCACCGGAAACAAGTTCTTCTGGCCGCCACCGCCCGACCTTGCCCATCCAGGCCCACACCGTACGTCCGCAACGGTCCAGTGCCGGCGCCCAAGGGCACCGGCACTGCAGGTGCTCAGAGCCCGATGCCGACGAGCGGGGAGTTCTTCACGCGGTCGACGTCGTCGAGGTAGCGGGCGAGGACGCGGGATCCGTCGGCCCAGCCGCCGGCGCGGGCGATCTCGAGGGGGTCGTGTCCGGCGGCGCGGGCGGCGGTGGCGAAGCCGCGGCGCAGGGAGTGCCCGGACCAGGCACCGGTGAGGTGGGCGGCGACGGCCAGGCGCTCGACGACCTCGGCGGCTGCCTCGGCGGTCATCCGCCCGGCCGGGTCCCCGATCCGGCGGCCGCCACGGGTGAGGGGCGGGGCGATGCGGTCCCACCGGTCCACCCGGACGAACATCGGGCCCTCCGTGCGCCCGGCGGCCTCCAGGGCGGTCAGGTAGGCGCGCAGCGCGCGGACCGGGCAGGTTGCCGGGTCGGTGCCGTAGAGGATCGCGTTGGTCGTGTGCTTGCGGACCTTCTTGCGGTAAG
>NZ_BBZI01000021.1 GCF_008974245.1 Streptomyces abyssomicinicus
CTGCGCTTCCGGAGCTGCGGGGCTTTGCCCCGCAGGCCCAGGGCTTCGCTGCGCCCTGCCCTGGGCCTGCGGGTTCGCTGCGCTCCCCCGCCTCAAGGGCCCTTCCGGCTGCGCCTCCAGGGCCCGGGGCCCGCTGGCGCGGGCCTGGCTGGCTACGAGGAGCGGGGGTCGCACGTTCGTGCCGGGTTCTAGTGTGGTGGCTGCCTCAGGTAGATGCAGCATGTATCATTGGCAGAAACCGGGGACACCCTGCCAGTCACTCGGGAATCTCCCAAGTTCCGAGAGTATGGCCCGGTGACCGGTCACCATGAATCTACCGGACCAGATCCCGCGCTGAGCAGCGCTTCAATGCTCTGGGTGGCGCAGTATCAGACGGCGGGTGTGAAGGCCCGGTTGAGACTGTTCGCGCTCCTGGAGGCGCAGGGCGTGCCCGCGAGCGAGGCGGGCGACCTTGTGGCCGGGGCGCAGTGCGAGGTGGTGGAGCTGGACGGCATGGTGCCGGCTTCTCGGGGTGTGCTGTGTTCGCGGGCGGCTGCGACGAAGGGGTGATGGCGGTGAGTGAGGCCCCTGGGGCATCGCGGTCCAGGACTGGCCACGGCGCGGCGGCCGGTCGGGCGGGGTGGTTGAGCTGGCCGTACGTTTCGCGGACGTGAGGCAGCGTGAAGAGGCGGACCTGGTGCGGCTGGAGGGGTTCATTCGGGAGTCCGTGCTGCCGCGCGCCCGTCCGCACACCATGGCGCGGCGTCGGGTGCTGGAGGTGCTGGGCGAGGCCGGCGGCCTGTGTACGGCGCGGAACGGTGAACAGCGACGAGGTCTACATCCTGCGCGCTCGGTGTGGACATGACGGCCCGGACGACCAGCCGCCCTTCAGGACGGAAAACCCGGCTGACACAGGACGGGTGCGTCGATCTAGAACGGCTCGGGAGCCGCCTGCATTGCGCACACGGCCATCGAAGGACCACAGAAATAGGAATCGGGGAAGGCTTGGAAATGATTTATATTCCGCTCAAAGAACACCAGGTCGACCAGAAAATACGCTTTCGTAACTGGGTTGGATTTCCTGCAAGATCCTTTGTGCCTCCGGAAGGGGCGCGTGCCATGGGGGTGTCCGCGACCGGGTCCGGTAAGACAATCACCACCGCTGCGTGCGCTCTGGAGTACTTCCCGGAGGGGCGGATCCTCGTCATGGTGCCCACGCTGGATCTGATCGTGCAGAGTGCCCAGTCCTGGCGGCGGGTCGGGCACCGGGCGCCGATGGTCGCGGTCTGCGCGGTGGACAAGGACGAGGTCCTGGAGCAGCTCGGCGTGCGCACCACCACCAACCCGATCCAGCTCGCCCTGTGGGCCGGAAGCGGTCCGGTGGTCGTGTTCGCCACGTACGCCTCCCTCGTGGATCGCGAGGACCCCGCCGACGTCACTGGTCGCCGGACTGTCCCTGGGCCGTTGGAATCGGCTCTGGCGGGCGGGGAGCGGCTGTACGGGCAGCGGATGGCTCCGTTCGACCTGGCCATTCTGGACGAGGGGCACATGACGGCCGGAGACATGGGGCGGCCGTGGGCGGCGATCCACGACAACAGCCGGATCCCTGTCGACTTCCGGCTCTACCTGACCGCCACCCCGCGGATCCTCGCCGCGCCCCGGCCGCAGCACGGGCGGGGCGGGCGGGAGGTGGTCATCGCGTCGATGGAGGACGACTCCAGCACCTACGGCACCCGGATTTTTGATCTCGGGCTGGCGGAGGCGGTGGAACGCTCGATCCTCGCCGGTTTCGAGATCGACGTGCTCGAGATCAGCGACCCCGACCCGGTCCTGGGGCTGTCGGAGGACGCGCTGCGCGGCCGGCGCATGGCCCTGCTCCAGGCGGCGCTGCTGGAGCACGCGGCGCAGCAGAATCTGCACACCACCATGGTGTTCCACCAGCGGGTCGAAGAAGCCCGCGCGTTCGCCGAGCAGATGCCGGCGACGGCCGCCGAGCTGTACACCGCTGAGGCCTCCGCGGCGGCGCTGGCCGGTGCGGAGGAGCTGCCCGCGTCGTCGATCGACGCAGAGCTGTACGAGCTGGAGGAGAGCCGTCACGTGCCTCCGGAGCGGGTGTGGGCGGACTGGCTGTGCGGGGACCATCCCATCGCGCACCGGCGTGCGGTGATCCAGCGGTTCGCCAACGGCATCGACGCCCGAACCCGGCGGGTGCACCGGGCGTTCCTGTCCTCCGTACGCGCCCTCGGGGTCGGGGTCGACATCACCGGACTGCGCGGGGTCGAGGCCGTGTGCATCGTCGGGTCGCGCAGCTCCCAGGTCGACATCGTCCAGAACATCGGACGTGCGCTGCGCCCCAACCCGGACGGCCGGGCCAAGACCGCGCGGATCATCATCCCCGTCTTCCTCCAGCCCGGGGAGGACCCGAAGGACATGCTCGTCTCGGCCAGCTACCAGCCCCTGGTCGACATCCTCCAAGCCCTGCGCTCGCACTCGGAACGCATGGTCGACCAGCTCGCCTCCCGCGCCCTGACCCGCGGCAGCGAACGGCGGCGCATCCACGTCCGGCCCGCCCCCGCGGCCGATGCGGTCGGCGCGGAGAACGGGGACATGCCCGAGGAGGCCAGCGAGGCGCAGCAGGAGGTCGACCGGGTCACATCGGTCGTGGTCAACTTCGCCTCCCCCCGCGACGCCGCCGACATCGCGGCCCTGACCCGCTGCCGCGTCATCCGTCCCCAGTCCCTCGTCTGGCTCGAGGGCTACCACGCCTTGGTCCGGTGGCGCGCCGAGAACGGCATCACCGGCCTGTACGCCGTGCCCTATGACACCGAGACCGCGGTCGGCGCGACGAAGGGCTATCCCCTGGGCCGGTGGGTGCACCAGCAGCGCCGCGCGCACCGCGCAGGTGAACTCGACCCCCACCGCAAAGAACTCCTCGACGACGCCGGAATGGTGTGGGAACCCGGCGACGAAGCCTGGGAGAACAAACTCGCCGCCCTCCGCTCCTACCGGCGAGCCACCGGACACCTTGCACCCCGACAAGACGCCGTCTGGGGCGAAGGCGGGAGGGACGGCGAGCAGCTGGCCATCGGACAGCTCCTCGCCAACCTCCGCCGCAAGGGCGGCCTCGGCAAGGACCCCGAGCGAGCGGCGCAACGCGCACAGCAACTGACCGCGATCGACCCGGACTGGAACTGCCCCTGGCCACTCGACTGGCAACGCCACCACCGCGTCCTCTCCGACCTCGTCGACGCCGACGGCCACCTGCCCCACATCGCACCGGGCGTCACCTTTGACGGCGACGACATCGGACGATGGCTCACGCGGCAAAGAGAAGCGAGTACCTGGACACAACTGTCTACCGATCAGCAGGAACGGCTGACCGCGCTGGGTGTGACGCCCGTCGAACGGCCCGCTCCAGCCCCGGCGGCCCCGCGTTCAACGAAGGGGCCGAGCAAGGCGAAGCAGTCGTTCCAGCGGGGCCTGGCGGCCCTCGCGCAGTGGGTCGAGCGGGAAGGCGCCGACCGGCCCGTGCCGCGCGGCCACGCTGAGGAGATCTCAGTCGACGGCGACACAGACCCGGTGATCATCAAGCTAGGCGTGTGGGTATCCAACACCCGCGCAAGGCGGGACAAACTCACCGCGGAGCAGCTCGAAGCGCTACGGAAGCTAGGCATCGACTGGATCTGACGGTCGTCGACAGGATCCGTCCCGTTTGGCAGTGATCCGAGGCTGGGTCAGGGGCGCGGGGTTGGGTTTGTGAGGTACGGAGCGAGTTGGGCTTCGAGGTCGGCGATGCGTTTGTCCATGAAGCGGTTGTTCTGGCGGGCGCTGGTCAGGCGCTCTTGAATCTGCTGGTTGTCCTGGGTGAGCTGTCGTACGTGCTGCTTCAGCGTGGTGTTCTCGGTGACGATGCGCTGGAGGGAGCCCTCGGGTAGGTCGTGTTCGAGGTCGCGGATCTTGCCGAGGAGTTCTGCGATGTGGGTGCGCTGGGTGCGGATTTCGCGCTGGGCCTGGGTGAGTGCGTCTTCGGCGTTGAGTGCACGTTCCTTCCAGGCGGGCTGGGCGCGGCTGCCGCTGTTGGAGACTGCGGGATGGGGTCTGCTTGCGCAGGTGGCCTGCTCGATCAGGTCTCTGGCCTGTTGATTTTGATAGAGGAAGGTGCGTGAGACGCGGGCGGTACGGGCGAGGGCGGCGACGGTGACAGGCGTATGGTCGCGTGCTGCGGCCGCCAGCGCGGTCTGGAGGCGTTCGAGCATCTCTTGGGTGGCTTGGCGGCGGGCTTGGGCGGCTGCGTCGGTGCGGGACGTGCTCATGGCTGTCCTGTGGCGTCGTCGGGGGCCTGCAGCGCTACGAGGTCTCGGGCGCGGAAGGCAGTGCTCCAGGTGCGGTGGAAGTAGTCCTGGGGGCGCCGAAAGTCCAGGGTGAGGGCTTCGTCCAGGATGCCGAGGGCGGCCAGGGCCTGCTCGAGTCCCTTGATGGCCTGGGCGGTGGGTTCGAAGACGGTGTGGAGGTAGTCGGCGGTGGCGTCGTCCGGGGCGTTCTCTGCGATCGAGCGCCACTGTTCGGCTTTGCGTCGCCAGTAGAGGAGGTCTGCGCCGGAGAGGACGAAGTTGTCGCAGTTCTCGCAGTCGAGTTTCCAGGGGCAGGATCCGCCGTCGACGACGGGTTGGTAGGTGCAGAAGCCCCCGTCGGCGGGGGTGCTGCGGCGGGAGAGATCCAGGGCCAGGGCGAGGGCTGTCTCGCGGTCCATGGGGGTGGTGTCGCCGGAGAGGAGTTCACCTGGGCGGGGTGCGCCGGGGCCTGCCACCCAGACGGTGTTCAGGACGTCTTCGAGGTCACTGTTGGTGATCTTCACGTAGTGCTCGGCCATGCGCTCGGACAGCTGGCCCAGGTAGCGGCGGATGTGAGTGAGCGTGGCGCCGGCGCGCAGCAGGTTGGTGGCCAGTGTGTGGCGGGCCTGGTGAGCGACGTACGCGCCACCGAGGTCGAGGTCGGAGATCCAGGTCCTGAAGCGCTCGTTGAAGTGTCCGTAGGAGATCGGCTGGCGGCCGTTGGGGTTGCGGATGCGGGAGGGAAACAGGGCCAGGCCGGCGCGTTCGGTGGCTGCCGGGGTGCGGCCGTAACGCTTCTCGAAGAGCTGGAGTGTCTTGGTGCGGCGGGCATCGAGGCGCTGGTAGATGGGCTCGGGGATGCGGATGCCCTCGTTGTAGTTGCCGACCTTGGTCTGGTCGTGCCACAGCATGGCCAGGCCGCGGTAGCGGCCGATGCAGTCCAGGCGCAGACCGACGACCTCGCTGCAGCGGCGCCCGGTGGCGACGATGGTCTCCCAGATGTCCCGCAGGCCCCGGTCGTTGAGGTCGAGTTCCTCCAGGCGGCGCAGGTTGGTCTCGTCCATCAGCGCGCGGGCGACGTCGTCGCTGAAGGGGTTGCGGGAACGCTGCTTGAGTCCGGTGCCGCCGAAGGGGATGGCGGTCAGGAAGCCGGTGTCGATGCCGAGGCGTTCGGCGTGGCCGGCGGTGATGGCGCTGTAGAGCAGCTTGCGGGCCCCGTTGAAGACGAATTGGCAGCTCAGATCGGTGACGTTGGGGGATCGTCCGTCGACCAGGACCATGCCCAGGGAGGGCAGGCCGTGGCGGGCGCGGTGGCGCTGGTCGGCGACGAACCGCTCGGCGTGCTCACGGCGCAGCACACTGGGGTCGTGCCCGGCCTCGGGTGCGTCAGCCTGGAGGAAGACGCCCAGTTCGACGGCGGCGCGGCGCATCTGGTCGAAGGGGCCTCTGGTGCGGGGGCACTGCGGGGATCGTAGCCACTCGGCGAGATGGTCCCAGAGCAGGTCGCGCAGCCACCGCTGCGGCACGGCGGTGATATCGAAGTGGCTCTGGGCGTTCTTGAAGCGCCGTCCGAAGTGATCGGTCTCCAGGAAACCGGCGTCCTTGGTGTCCGAGGGGCTGTAGTAGACGCAGCGCAGACCGCTGACGATTTCCCAGATGATCTTGCGGACCTCGGAGTCCATCTGCTTGCGCGTCAGGTCTTTGTAGCCTCCGTCGTGCAGATCCATCAGGGACGTGATGCTGCCCCGCCAGCAGTACCTGACGAGATTCCTGATGCCATTGGTGGTCCACTCGGAGTGCTGCGCGGACTGGGCATGGGCGTGCAGGCCCCACTGGATCTCGGCCCGCACCAGCGGGGGCAGGCAGTGGAGGTTGACCAGCCCTGGCTGCGTGACCGGCTCCGCAGTGGCGCACCAGGCGCGGAATGCCTCCTCGTCTCCGTAGGTCACCGGGAGCGGCCGGCCGTCCTTGAGGGGGCCGCGTAAGTTGTGCGACCGGGCGTCTCCGGGGCGGTTGTCGATCTTGTATCGGTTCAGATGCTGCAGACACAGCCCCAGCGAAGTGCAGGCCAAAAACGGGCACCGCGCCTGGCACAGGCCGTAGCCGGGAAGCGGGCGCTGGGTACGGGACCAGTCCTCGAACCGGGCGCGGTCCATGCCGGCTGCCTCGCCGTACTGCCACCTGGTCTGGTGCTGCTGGCACAGCCGGGTGGCGGGACTGATCGCCGGACGGTCGGGACAGATCAGGCACCGGCCGTAGTCCACTCCCCGCGCGGCGGGCAGAGCGGCGGCCGCGTCCATGAAGGCACGCTTGGTCTGCCCCGCCCGCTCGGCCTGCTCCCACTCCAAGTTGTGCGTGTTGCACAGGTTGTGGCTGACCCGGCGGATGCGCAGGCAGCCGTCAACGGCGCACTGCCAGGCGTAGACCGGGTGGTGAGGCGGGATGAAGATCAGCGTGTCGCGGAAGAGCGGGTCGAATGCGGGAGCCGTGATGAGGGCCGTGAGCAGTTCGAGCCGGTCGCGGCCGACGCGGGTGGTGTCGGTGCGGCCTGGCAGCAGCGTCAGCGGGATCACGGCTGTGTCCCCCACACCTGCTCCAGCGCCGCGGTGAAGACCGGGTCGTGGACGTCCACGTGGCCGTAGACCTGCTCGACGGTCGCGGCCGAGGCCCAGCCGCCGGCCTCCCGCGCGATCACCGCGTTGCCCCGTGCGGCGTCCAGCACCGCGGTGGCGAAGCTGTGCCGGAAGGCGTGCGGCACCACCCGGCCGATCTCCACACGGGCTGCGGCCCGGCGCAGCATGCCGCGGGCCGCAGCCGTGGTCCACGGTTGCCCGCGGGAGGGGCCGTGCAGGCCGACCAGGAACATGCCGTGAACGGACTGGGCGGGGTACTGGGTGGTTATGTACTCGAAGTAGGTGTGGATCATCGCCGGGCTCGCCCGGCGCACCGTCCCTCCGCACACGGTGTTGTCCTGCCAGCTCCAGGGTGTCTTGGTCTTGACCCGGGCCCGGTTGGCGTTGTCCTCGCGGTGGCAGATGTGCACGTGCGGCCCCCGGCACTGCCCGCACGCGGCCTGCTCCCGCAGGTGCAGGTCGGCCAGGCGCAGCCCGCACAGCTCACCGATCCGGAAACCGCCGTCGGCCAGCCACGTGACTACCATCCGGTCCCGCGCGCACGAGGCCGCCCCCAGCAGCAGATCCCGGGCGCCCTCGGGCAGCATCTTCGGATGCCGGCGCACCCGCTCCGCCGGGGCCAGAGGGTTCGCGGGCATGCTGTGCAGGACGTGCCCGAGCATCGCCCGCCGCCGATCCACCCGCGTCGGCAACCGTGTTGCGCGCAGTGCCTCCGCCAGCGACGGGTTCACGCCCCGGATGCCCAGGTGGAGGTAGAAGCCCTTCAGGCAGGCCGCCGCGGTCTTCAACGCACTGTGCCCGTACGGGCGTTTCCCCTCCCGCCACGGCAGACCGAACGGCCCCGGATAATCCGCCCCCAAAGCCGCCATGTAGTGCCGCAGATCCTCAAGCGACACCGACTCCACCGTCAGACCCGCAAAGCGGAGCCAGCGCAGATGATCTACCAGCACATACGCGTACGTGCGGTCCGTGCCCGCCGCGCAGGTACGCAGGAAGCCGTCCGCCTCCGCCACCACCGAGCAGTCCGTGTCCATGACCGTGTAACAGACCCGCCCGCCGGCACGGACGATCTCCTGCACCCGTAACTCCCCCACCACCAACCGACCACCCGCCATGTGGCGCCTCCTCCAGACCCGGAACCGCCCCGCTGGCGGAACCCTCCGGCCTCGAGTCCACACCCCTCCCCACGTCCCCGGACCACTCCACGCGAACGTCCCACACACCCAGGTGACGGTTGGTAAAGTCCGTCACCCTCACACGCCAGAACGCCCCCTCGGGTCACGTTGACGGCAGACATCCTCAGGGACAGGCATGGCCGACGGCCCGATGGTTCATCCATACCGCCACATCACACACCCGCAGCGCACTCACCGTCTCGGGTAGCCCCGCGGCCTGCCTCAGTTCCAGCAGTTGGTGGTGCAACGCGGCGCCGTCCTCACGCAGCGCGGTGTGGAGGGCGAGCCAGAAGGATGGCGGCCGGCCGACGGCGCAGCGGACGACGCGGTCGTAGACCGGGAGCAACCGCGGACGCTTACGCGCCAGAATCTTTCCCGCGATCACCCAGTTGACCCCGTGCTGGTCGCAGAGGAGGTGCCAGGCCTGGTCCGCCGGCGAGCCTTCGGCCACGACAGCCGCTTCGGCATCAGCCATGTCGGTGTCTCTGGGAATGGCCTGCAGCAGGCCGGACAGCCGTGCGCCGAGGCGCCCCTCCAGGATGTCCAGCGCAACAGGCGCCGGAACGGTGACCGACAAGGTCTGCACCGCGACCAGGTCCTCCGCCGTGATCCGGTCGGCGACCTCCGGCCGGTCTCCCCCACCCGCCAAATGCTCGAACCGGCTCCCGGTGAACGGCATCCCGCCGGGCGGCACGCCTATGCCGAAGTAATGCCGCAGGTCACCGATGACGCGCTCGGAACTCAGCAGGACACCCAACCGCCGCCCCAACGGCGACAACACCCCATCAGAAACACCGGACACTGCGGTGGAAGCGGCCATGAGATCTCCATCCTTCATCGAGATCGTCAGCAAACCAGGTCTGAGCGGCACACCCGGGTTGCTGCCCACTCGGGCTGTCTTCAGAAGCGCTCGTGCCCAAGACATGAAGCCGTCGGCGGGACACGGCCGGCGAAGAGTGGAGGGTGCGCAGCTTCGCTGCCTTAGCCGTGCGCGGAGCGCAGGTACATCGGCAGGACGGTGCGCATGAGCTGTTCGCCGCGGGTAGTGATGGCCTCGAAGTCGCTGCGGGCCATGGCAGCGAAGTTGGTCGGGTAGGAGGCGACCGCGCTGCGCGGAACGAGGTCGGCTGGCGGCGCGGGCAGGCGGTCGTCCTTCATTCCGAGATAGGCAAGGGCGAAACCGTCGATGCGTCCGCTCGCGGCCCACTCGTGCAGGCGGGCGCGGGCGGAGTCCTGGGCCTTGCGGTGGACGGTGGCGAAGGAGCGGCTGAGGCGCCCGAGCATGAAGTGCGGTGCCTTCAAGGCGAGTTCCCCCAGCCCGGCGTCGCAGGAGATGATGAAGGGCACGTCGTAGACGTGCTGGGTGTGGTGCGGTGAGCGTCCCGGTTCGAGGACGGACAGGCCGAGGTTGTCGTAGACGCCGCCGTCGGTGAGCAGCACGGTGTGCTGCTGGTGGTGTCCGTCGCGGTGCTGGAAGGTGAAGGTGCGTTCCAGGGCTGGCAGGAGCGCGGGGTAGGCGGCGGAGGCGGCTACGGCGGTGGCGACGTGGACGGGCTCGGTGATGGTGCCGTAGCGGGAGCAGCCGCTGCGGGTGCTCCCGAAGCGAACCGCGTTGGTGGTGGCCAGGTCGGTGGCGGTCAGAACGACGTCGAGACCGGGGTGGGTGACGTCGGCCAAGGTGGTGGTGCCGAACGCCTTGTGGGCGAGGACGGCGGCCAGGGCGTCCGTGCGGTTGGCGGGGCGGGCGACGGTGACCTGGGTGGTGCGGGTGAACAGTTGGCGGGTGCCTGCGCGGGCGGCCGCGGTGAGGTTGCGGGCGGCCGCGGAGGGCTTGAATGCCTGGCGTGCGATGTCCAGTTGCAGGCCGGAGCGCAGCAGGTCGGTGGTGCTGGCGTCGAAGTCGGTGAACTCTTTCGGGCCGTAGGCCCACAGGGCGGCGAGGAGGGACCCGCCGGAGATGCCGGAGACGACGCGGATGCAGTCGAGGAGATCGCGGTCGTGCAGGGCGCGCAGGCACCCGAGGTGGAAGGCGGCGGCGCGGGAGCCGCCGCCGGACAGGGCGAGGCCGATGGTGCGGGTCATGAGCGGGAGCCCTTGCGTGGGACGGGGACGGGACTGTGGGGGCGGGTGGAGTAGCCGCCGGGCCACCACTGCACGGGGCCGAGGTGAGCGGGTGGTTGCTGCGGGGGCGGCTCAGCCGTGACCGAGGCGGTGCGGGCGGCGAGGTGGGCGTAGAGGTCGGGGCTCTCCCCGGTGGCGAGCCACTGGTGCCAGACGGGAGGTGGTCCTCCGGCGATGAGGACGAGGGCGCGGGCGGGGGCGTCGTCCAGCGGGAGGGTGAGGCTGGTCATGGCGGCGCGGTCGGTGGTACTGGGCTGTGCTGCGGTGTGCGGGTGGGTGTGCCACATGCCCAGGAAGCGGCTGATGTTGCCGGTAGCCTTCCGGCGGGCGGTGAGGTGGCCGCCGACGCCGTCCAGGCCGTGCTGGAAGTAGGCCTCGGTCAGCAGGGAGTCGGGGGGCGGGCCGGTGGCCTCGTCGATGAAGATCACACCGGTGGCGTCGTCGACGGCGCCGAGCAGGGTGCCGCCGGTTTCCACGCGCGGGCCCCGCACTCGGGCGCCGCGGCGGGCTTCCGCGCGCATCTCGGCCAGTGCGGCCGGGGTAATGCGCACGTCGTAACCGGTGGCCTCGTCCGTGGCGAGGGTGTCGTTGGGCCAGGTCAGCCAGCGCGGCCCGGACGGCTGGGTGCTGGTGGGGCCGGTGGGCATGCGGACGATGAGGACGGCCATGGTGTGCCGGTCGGCGGGTTCGGCTAGGGCGTGGAGGACGCCGGTCGCCAGTTGTCCGGCCAGTGCGGTGACGTCGGCGGCCGATCCGGTGAAGGTGGTGTCCGAGCAGCCGGGTTCGGGCTGGAAGAGCTCGGTCGGGGGTGTGGTGGGGAAGAAGTCGTCGATCAGGTCGTCGAAGGCGCGCGTGGCATCGGCGTGCGCGGCCAGCGCGGTGCGCCGCAGGACGTCCGTGCCACCGCCGGTGGCACCGCGGGGTGAGATGGCGGCGATGCCGCGGGTGGCGTGGTGGCCGATCATCAGTGTGGCCAGGTGGGGCCAGGGGGCGGTGTCGGTGCGGCGGGCACGTTCGAGGTGGGCGCGGACGATGCGGTTGGCGGTGCAGTCCCAGATCAGGTCGAAGGTGTGTAGGTCGAGGGCGGACAGCCGGGTGGTGACGTTGCCGACGAGGGCTTCGACATGGGTGGCGTGGGGGTCGATCCGGTTGAGGCGGTCGGCCAGGACCCTCGCCTTGGAAAAGCCGATGTCGGCGTCCGTATAGGGCTGGCGGGCCAGGATTCCGGGGTGGACGAGTCCGTGGTCGGCGACAGTGAGGTGCGCGGCTCCGGCGCGGGTGCACATGTCGGCGACGGGTGCTCCCAGGGCCCCCGCGCCCAGGACGAGGATGCGTTTGCCGCGCAGCCAGGCCGCGGGGCTGGCGTGATCGCGTCGGACCGTGACCTCGGGCCGGGCTTCGTAGACGCGCATCCACCGGGTCCTCTGGCGGTCGAGCCAGTCGGTGCCGAACCGTACGACCTCATCGCCGAGTTCGGCCAGGTGCGCATGCCCGCTGAAGGCAGTGTCGGCGGCCAGGCGCCCGACCTGATCGGCGAAGTCGGGCAGGTGCCAGGCCACCAGGTGCGTCCGGCGGGGCCTGTCGCCGGCGATACCCCGCGAGGGGGTGCCCAGCAGCAGGTGCACCGGCGCGGCTGGGGTGTCCTCGTCGTCCCCGGTCGACGCGGTGGCGTCGGCGTCAGCGTCGGGGCACAGCAGGGTGCGGTTGTGGCCAGCGACGAATCCCGTCAGCCCCAGCAGCAGGCGCGGCGTGATGTGGTCGCGGGCCAGGAACTCCACCAGCTCGCGCGCGGTGAGCGGGTATTCGAACGTCAGGTGCTTCGTGGTGACGACGACGGGGGCGAGGAAGGCGCGGGCGTCGGCCGGCAGCGCGGCGCTCTCCCGCAACTGTTCCAGGCTGTCGGGCCAGGGGTCCTCGACGGCGAGCCAGCCCACGACGTCGCATCTGATGTCGTTGACCTGGTGCAGTACGGCGGCGCCCAGCCACGGCCCGTCCGGTCGTGCGACGGGCGCGTCGTGGCGAATCACGAGGAGTCCCGCGGTGTGGTCGGTCAGGGCGTTCGGGGGGTGCAGGGGTTCGCCGGGCCGATCCAGTTGTCCCGCGGCGGCCGCCTCGAACCAGTCCAGGAGGCGGGTGATGAACCCGTACATGCCGTCGGCCGGATCCCACTCGGTCGCCGTCGAGCGGTACAGGCAGAGGTGGCGGCCCCAGTTGACGTGCGGGGCGCCGGCGAAGCGGGTGTGCCGGGTTTGCACGCTGGGAGCCCTGAAGGGAAAGTCCGGGGGGATCCGCAGGGTGACCGCCTCGACGCTGCGCAGCCGCAGGCCGTTCTGGGTGGGCGGCAGGTTGGCGCAGCCGACGCTGACGCGGGCCTCGACGTACCCGTCGGCTGCGGCGGCAACGTGGGTGGCCGCCACCGATCCTCGAGATGCCTGGACGATCCGGTGCAGCTGGTCGAGGGCGATCTGCTGGCCCTCGGTGAGTTCCAGGGTGGTGCTGTCCTTCACGCGGCACCGAATCCGATCTGCACCGCGGGCTCGGCCTTGTCACCCCTGGCCTGCTGCACACCGGCGCGCGCGGCGTCCGTACCCCGCGGGTGCGGCAAGCCGGTACCGGCAGCGAAGGCCGCGGCCGGGTAGCGGGAGGCACCCAGTGCGGCCAGCAGCCGGCGTCCCCCGCCCGCGGCCTCCAGCATCCGGGCCTTGCTCTCCAGGTCGGCGACGTCCACCAATTCGAGGCCCAGGCCAGGCTCCAGGGCGAATACCACCGGACGGGGTTCCTCCTTGGAGGGGTACTCCCCCGTGCACAGCACCTCGTAGTCGGTGATCGACGCGTAGGCGTCCCGGGCCAGCAGGTGCGGCGGGTTGTTGCCCTTCTCGTCCTTCTCGCGGAAGGGCAACGAGCTGGCGATCACCCGGGCGTCCGGGCTGGCATGCGCCTGGAGCAGGTCAAGAAGGTCCTGCTTGAGCTCCTCCTCGCCGTCCTCGCCCTCGGCGTACATGGCCTTCTTCGAGCAGTGGTGCGGGGAGAGCAGCACGTCCCACTCCACCCGGTCCGCGTTGCCAGCGGCCTCGCTGTTCTCGAAGATCATCTTGATGATGGGGTAGGCGAGGTCGCCCAGGAACAGCAGTCGGCCGACTGTGCCGTCACTGGCCTTCAGCTGTACCTGCAGGGCCAAGGACGTGTCGTTGCGGTCGCCGGCGCAGTGGTCCTTGAACGGTGCGTGGACGAACGCCTCGAACCGGTCCTCGACGTCTTGGCCGTCGATCTTGGTGATCACGTCGCCGGGGAAAGTGAAGTACTCGTCGGGCAGTTCGGCGTAGGAGTGCAGTTCGCGGTCCTCGTCGTAGCCGATGATGCGCACCCGGTCACCGCTGGCCGGCACCTTGCCGTCCTTGACGGCCTTGAGGGTGGCGTTCACGCGTCGCTCGACCTCGTCCTGGAAGCGCTGTGCGTCCTCGCACATCGGCTTGTCCTCGGACAGTTCGCGCCACAGCCGAGGCGTCGCCCAGATCTCCCCGATCAGGATGGAGCTCTCCAGAAGGTCACCGAAGCCGCAGCAGTGGTCCGAGTCGGCGTGGGTCAGGGCGAAGACCGCCAGGTAGGGCGTCTCGCCGTCGGGTCGCGGGAGGGTCTCCTCCAGGCGGTCGATGACGGCGGCGACCACCGCGTCGTCCTCGTCGGCGGCCTTCATGTCCCGTAGGTCCACCTGCATGACCAGGTTGTCGCCCAGCACGATCGTGGTGGAGTCCCCCGTGCCCACCGGCCAGAACACCACCCCCTGTCCTGGCAGTTCCGTCTCGACCATGTCACACCTCTTCACTCGATCTTGATCAACTAGCGGTAAAACAGGACAAGTTCACCCGATGAACAGGTCTACCACGCGCCACTGACAACGCCGCCGCCATCGGGCCGACGGAGACCGACACGAACGCCTCCCCATCACGCACTGCGCCCCCTTGCGCCGGCGAACGAGTACCCATGCCGCCCGGCAGTCCGAACCAGGGGGTGCACCGTCGCGTCGGTATCGGCGTCGTACGCTTCGACACTTCCACCGGCTCGCCGTCCACGGCGACGGTCACCGTCTCGTGCTGGTCCCCTGGTGCCGGGTGTCCGCCGTCGCCATGACGACCTCCCCGAACCACCCCGACATCGCGAACATGCACGACACCTGAAACGCCAGCTCAGCGGCATTCCCAACACGACTTCAGTCGGTAAAACGGACGAGGCCCACGGAACCGCT
>NZ_BBZI01000022.1 GCF_008974245.1 Streptomyces abyssomicinicus
CTTGTCCCGGCCGCTTGCGAAGCCAGTGTGTCCGCACGCGGGGCACGCGGCGGGTATGGACAGCGACCACGGGGCGGCAGTCGGCAGTGTGGAAAGGCTGCTAACGAGCTCGGAGACCTCGGCTTTGGACAGGCTCCGAGTGTTCTCGGTGAAGCGCTCGCGGGCCTGCCGGAGTTTGGCCTGGTACCGGATCTCCATCTCGCTCGTGGCCTGGGCCACCAGCGCGGTGCAGGCTTCGACGTGCGAGCCCCAGAAGCCATCGGGTTCTGCCGACAAGGCTTTGGGTGTGGCTCTCATGGAGTGAGATCGTTGGTCAGGCCAGGAGCGCGTATGCGTGCTGGTCGTCCTTGGGGTAGAGGCGTTCGCGTTCCTTTTGGGCATGGAAGGTCCAGTACGAGTCGAAGTCGCCGTTGCTGATGAGTGCGCGGAGGGTGAGGACGGCCTCGGCGCCCGGGACGCCCCACCTGCTGCCGGTGATGTCGAGGCGGTCGGCCACCAGATGACGTGCTGCTCCCTCCACGATCCCGCTCGCGATCGGCCAGCCGGCCGCGAGAGCATGCTCGTAGTCGATGAAGTCGGCGTTGTTGGCCAGGTAGCGGCAGGCGGTGTCCGCCGCGGCGCGGTCGTCGTGGGACAGATGCAGCCGGTCGGCCTGGGTGCGGATGTCGGCGGCTGCGCCGGCGGCGTCGCCGGCCAGGATCCGGGCGGCCTTGTGGCCGACCCATGTCTCGGCCTCGGGGTCGGTGGCGGTGTGAAAACACCGCGCGGCCGCCCACAACTTCTCGATGACATGGACGATGTCGAGGACGATGTGGACGGTGACCTTGCGCCGGGCGGCTTCGGCCTGGATCAAATCCAGCTGGTGGGTGGCGCCGTCGACCAGGACCACCCAGCATCGGCGGTGCTGCGGATCACGGGCCTCGGCCTGGTCGAACGCGGCGGCGATCACCTTCTGCGGGGCGTCGCGGACGGATGCGGTGAGCCATTTCGCGTGGGCCTTGGGCCCGGGGCGCCTCACACGTGCTCCGGTGCGGCCGCCGGGTGGGGCGATGATGTCGTGCACCCGGCGTTTCGCCGGGGCGGCGTCATGGACGACGGCCAGCGTCGCCATCCTCTTGCGGCAGTTCTTCTCCCCGGCCGAGAGCCGGGTGCGGAAGGTGCGCTTCGCGCGCTCGGCCGCCTTGCGGGTCGCTTCGCGCAGGTGACCGGGGAGCATGACGATTCCCTTCCCGTCGACGCTGATCACCAGCAGCGTCTCCTTCGTGGCCGGGACGGGGGTGTGGGCGGCGTAGAAGGCGGCGATGTCCACCGCGGCGGCCTGCACCAGCTGTTCGGCCTGCCGCTTGCCGAGCCCCGGCCCACCGCAGCGGCGCGCGATGGCCTCCAGCGTGGTGTCGTAGGAACCGCGCACGGCCTCGAGTACGGCGAGTTTGCGCAGGCCCAGGCTGTGCCGCTCACGTGGCAGGGCAAGTTGGGCATCGGCCGGGTGGACGTTGGCCAGTTGCGGCCCGCGCAGCGCGCACCGCGTGACGGTCACCGGACCGAGCACGGTGTTCAGCCGGCGTCGGTGCCCCTTCTCCAGGCGGGTGCGGCCCTGGGCGAGCGCGGCCCGGGCGGCGCGGTTCAGGGCCGACAACTGGGCTTCTTCCCGGCGGGCGCGCAGGTCGAGGTGGCCCTGCAGGACCAGGCGGGCCACCTCCCTGGCGCCGGCCTCGGCCTGCTCTTCCACCCGGTCGTGGGACAGGTGCAGGGCTTGGTGACCGGAGAGGGAGGTGATGAGAGAAGTGAGGCAAGAAACTGCTCGGTCAAAGGGGTCAGCCGTCGTCGCGGCCGCATACCGTGCGGACATCGGGCTCTCGTTTCCGCCGTGTCGGGCAGGTTGGCACCTTCGACGCTAGGGACGAGAGCCCGGCCCTTCACCGGCGCGAGGGAGAACTTGGGGCGGACGGTTCTGCTCCCGGCGCACGAGGAGGGGTCCCGGGAGCGCTCCGCACGGCGAACAGCCCCGGTTCCGCCTCGGTCAGCCAGCCCCGCTCCACCATCCGTTTCAGCTTCGACCGAAACCCCTCCACCTTGGACTTGTCTGTCGGCAGACCCAGCACCGAGCAGAGCTGATGGGCCCGAAGCGGATGCACCGCGTCACCCAGAACCTCGACGATGTCCTGGTACACGCGAGGCAACACCGTCACCTCCAACTCCGGCGACCAGTCGGGGATCAGCCGCACACCGACCGGCGACCCGGCCGGCCCGCCGGACTCCGGCCCAGTGGCAGGACCATCGTCGTCGCCGTCGTCCAGGAGCTCGGACATGGTCTCCCGCGTGATCTCCAACCGGGACAGAGTCGTCTCCTGTTCGGCCAGACAGCCGGACAACTCCTCGATTCGGTCCCGCAGTTCAGCGATCTGTTCCCGCGCGGCAGCCTCCCGCCGCTCGAGCTTCTCCAGCCACGACGCCATCCCCGCCTCCAAGACCACGGTCTCGGAAACGACGATCCGCCATCCCGCCACGGACAGCAACGGCGCACAGCCTCACACCCTCACTCCACGGGAGCCGCACCCCAAGGCTTTCAGCAGGGCATCGATGTACTCGATACCCGCGGCCAGGAGGGCGCGGCACTCGGCGACGGGCTGGCCCCACCCCATGTGGGTGATCCCGTTGCGGGACTCCCGCAGCTCCTTTAGCTTGGCAGGCGCCCGGTACCCGGGGCGGAGAAGCTTTTCTGCCCTGTCGATGGCCCCCTCGCCGCCGATGGTCTTCAGCCCGGCACGGCCCTTCTTCGCCTTGTCTTCGTTTCCGCTCAGGACCAGGAGGTCGTCCACGCTCGGCTGCTTCTCCGACGCGAGGAGCACCGGAGCGATGGACGCCAGGTACGCCTTCGACGCGTGCTCCACCGCGACCGCCATGTGGTGCACGGCGAAGTCCTGGTCGAGCGGCTCATCCAAGTACGCGTCGACGGCTGTGCGTGCCCACTTCCGGGCCGATATCAGCAGGTGCTCGTGGATCGTTTCATGCGACATGCAGATCACGGTAGAGGCGCGGTGTGCGAGCGCACTGGGAAGTTAGCTGCCGAGGCAAGGCGAACGAGCAGGCTGGAACCGCGGTCGTGCATCGATCATCATCAGGGGATGGGGGAACAGATAGACATGGTGGGGTTGCGGAGACTGATCGACGGTGTGCTCCTCACGCTGTATCAGCGCTACACCGCTCAGGAGCTGCCGGCGCTGTGCGAGCGCCTCGGCCTTCCTGAGCCAATCGAGGGCAGCTCCAAGCACGAGCGTCTGGTGGCCAGCCTGAATGCCTGCCACGATGATCGCCTGCCGGATGTCGCCGAGGCGGTTCTTGAGCAGGAGGAGCTAGGCCAGGTCGAACGTATGGCGCTACAGGATGTGCTGTGGCTTGGCCGCCACCACGTGCAAATCCCGAGCCGGACCAGGCGCGAGCTGGCCAGAGACTTCGATCTGTCCGACCACCTCGGCTACCCGGACCGTTTCATGGGCCTGCTGGGCCGACTGTGGCACCTGGACGACGATCCGCTCGGTGGGTGGACCGCTCCGACCAAGAGCCTGCGCAGCCAGATTGAACGCCACGTGCTTCGGTTCGACGACTGGACGACGGAGCAATTCTTCGAGCAGCTCGGTGCCTTCGAAACACCACACCCCAGGTTCGGACACTTCATCGAGGGCCTGGCATCCCCCGCCGTCCTGCCCGACGAGCCGGCACAGCGCCGCTTCGTTGAGATGGCTAACCGGCACTTGAACCCCGTGGGCACCCAGCTGAGCCAGTACGGAGAGGTAGACGGCTACCCCCAGTTCCAGCTTATCGAGTACGGCCGCGGTACCGCACGACGACCACGCAACCTCATCTTCGCCACCCTGGGCAAGCCCGACATCCGCTTCACCAGCGCCCTCGACAACGACATCGAGGTAGCCGAGCGCGCCGACGAGGTGCTGGTCTACGACCGCCCCGTCGGCAAGGAGGGACTGCTCTGGCGAGACCTCCTTGCCTGGTGGCAGGAAACCCGGAATATCGCTGATCAAGAGCAGGCCGCGCGAGCCCTCTACAGCCGCATGGAGGCCTCACTCCCACCAAGGTCCCCAGGACAGAAGAACCTCTTCTGGCACTACCACCACGCCTACCGGGACCACTTGCACGACGTTCCCGCCCTCCTACCGGAGATATGGCTGCACTGGGACCCCAAGACCCTGCGCGCACGCGGCACGCACGCCATGCAGAACCTACGCATGGACTTCCTCATGCTGCTCTCCGGAAACCGGCGCGTGGTGCTGGAAGTCGACGGTATGCAGCACTACACCCGCAACGACGGAACCGAGCCCGACAGTGCGAAATACGCCGCCACCATGGCCGGTGACCGCGCCCTGAAGTTCCGCGGCTACGAGGTGTTCCGGTTCGGCCACGACGAACTTCGTGACCGTGAGCTCTTTCAGCGTTGCCTCTCCAGGGTGAGGACGGCGGCGGCGATGGCGGTCATGCGGTTGGGACTGCAGCGGGCTCGGCGGAAGATACGCCAGGACTTGAGTCGGGCGACGCTTCTTTCGACGGGTGCTCGTGCCGCGGACAGGGCCTGGTTGATTGTCCGCTGGGTCGGGTTGAGGTCCTGGTGCGGGAGCCGTCTGATCGGCGTGGTCACCCAGGGGCCGGCGCCGATGTAGGCGCGGTCGGCGAGGACGGGCACTCCTTGGCGTTCGCAGATCCGGATGATGCGGTGGGTGCGGGCCGCGGTCAGGTCGTGGGTGCGGCCGGGCAGGGCTGGCGAGATCCACAGCAGGTTGCCCGCGGGGTCGGCGATGACCTGCAGGTTCACGCCGTGGCGGCGGTGCTTCTGGGAGAAGTCGGCCCGGCTGTCGCCGACCCGGTCGCACTCGGCGAGCGTGCCGTCGAGCAGGACGTGCTCGGGATCGGCTTCCCGCAGGACTCGCAGCAGGCCGGGTGCTCGGCGGGCGAGGTGACCGACGACGGCGGTGACGTAGGCGTGGGCGGTGCCGACGGATATGCCGAAGCCGGCGGCGATCTGGGTGAGCGGGTCGTGCCGGCGGAGGTAGGTCAGGGCGACGAGAGCACGCTGGTGCGGTGGGAGCTTGCAGTGGCGGTCACCCTCACGGGTGACGATGAGCATGGTTACCCACTCGACCAAGGCGTGCGGCAGGTCGAGTGAGGCAGGATGGGGAACCAACGAGGCTCCTGCGCTGATGAGTTGAGACGTCGAACACCTCTCTCAACGGCACAGGAGCCTCGTGCGTTGCGGGCCGCCTGCCGGTCACCCGATCAGTGGCCACTCTGAAAGAGCTCCGTGACCGCGCGCAGCCCGTGCTTGCCAACTTCTTCGCTACGCTCCTTGACCGCCCAGCCGGCTCGTGAGTGCCGCAATCAGCCGGAGGCTGAGCTGGGCTTCACTGCTCTGGTCAAGGTGCCTTCGGTGACCAACCGCCGGGGTCGCGTCGCTGGGAGAGGTGCCCCCGCGGTGCGGCGCACGGTGCGCAGTGGTCCTCCGGCTCGTATCTGTTCCACCGGGCCGCTACCGTCGCCTTCAGCCATGCCCGACGCCGTGTGACGCCGCCGCTTCACTCGGCCATGAACTCCAAGCACTTCGCGGCGTGGAGGGCACTCAGTGGCACCTGCCGACGCTTCTCCCCCCAAACGTACGCATGGACGGCCACGTCGGCGTGACGCACCACAGAGGCCAGCTTGTCCAGCACGCCGACGACCCGCTCGACCCCGAGATGGACTCGGCCTCCGACACGGGCATAAGCGTCAGCCTCGGCGTCGGTAACCCGGAACTTCTCAAGGGCCTCCTCGGTGCGGAGCTCACCGTTCTGGTGGGTCAGAAGATGTCGCAGGTCCCTTGCCCACTCGACGTCGAGCGTCTCGACGGTGCTTCCGAGAACGCTGTGAGCGGTGACCAAGGTCTTCCAGCTTGGAGAGGCGAAGCCCTTTGGCCTCTTCAGACGAAGTTGATGAGTGCCCTGCCTGCCGTCAACGGTTACGCGCCATCCCTCGAGGACTTCTTGGGCTGCCTTCTCGAGATACACCTCGAACGCCGTCACACCGTTCTTCAACACCGAGGCCTCCACCATCCACTGGTGGGAAAAGGGCCAGAGACCACCCACGGCGTTGAGGAACATGCCGACGTGCTCGTCGCCATCATGGACTTCCGGGTCGAACACCTCGCTGAGTGCATCCTCAGCCTGCTTCCACTGACGCTCGAATGCCTCGGTCGACCACTTGCCCGTCAGCTTGAGGAACGCCTTGTTCTCCGCATCAGCCTTGCGCCAGTGATCAAATGCTCGACTCACTGACCCGTGGGCTTCGCTCCAGCTCATGGAGCGAGCGTAGGGGCAGGGTACTGACTGACATACCGGATTTCTGGCACCGATGCCGACGGCGCGCTCCTCAGCGCACGATCATCGGTATGTGCTCCCGTAGCTGAACGATGGTCGGCACCGTGCTCTCTGCCAGGCTGGCCTCTGCTGGCCTGATTGAATGCAGCCAGTTCACGCGGACCACGCGAGTGTGTACGACCATAGCGGCCTCCTTCCGCGCCGACCGCCGGCCAACGTATGGCCGTCAGTCCGGTGCTGCTGGCGCTGCCTCGAACTCATAGGCCGCTGGGGCGTAGCTGCTGGAGACAACGGCGCTCCCGCTCGCAGTAGCCGTAGGAGCGTCCCTCGTTGCGGGGAACATCAGCGCTGAGTAGAACGTTCCTTCGCCGAGGCGGGCGCGATGCAGAGGGTGGGATGACGTCGATACTTGGGCTGGTAGGGCCTGCGCAGAGCGAGTACTTGTACCACTTCACCGGTCGGACTGGTGATCGACCGGTGTGGGTCCCTGAAGAGATACGGGACTCAAGTCCGCAGCAACGTTTGGATGCCATCCTCAGAGAAGAGCGGTTCCGGGCGTTCGCGCCCTTCGGCGCTGAAAGACCGGGCTCGGGGGCCAGCGGAGTGCCGTGCGTGTGTTTCTCTGAGTGTCCATTGGAGCATCTTGATCACCTCATCCAGACCGGGCGCTTCACGCCGTGGGGCGTAGTCACAACACGGGAGAAGGTGCTCCGCAAGGGCGGCGGGGCAGTGGCATATGTGCCACCCGAGGTCCATGAGGGCTTCCTCAAGGCGAAACTGGGACATTGGGCGGTTCGTACCGAGAAGGGTTCCTCCTGGCTCCACGAACAGGAGTGGAGGCTGCCCATGCCCCAAGGGAGTGCTGCAATAGCTAGCGTGCAGGCGATCCTCGTCGAGGATGCTGCATGGCGGCCGTCGAAGGTGCCAACGGGCAGGTGGATCGATGGTTACACAGGCGTGGAGGAGCCTGGCCAGACCCCGCACGCGGTTGAGTTGGAGGACTACCCACGACTCTGGCGTGAGTCGGCGGTGTGGGTCTGGAACGCAGAGGCCAGAAATGTCAAAAAGTATGAACCAGGCGAACTCTGCTGAGCCGGCGTAAGCGACGTGGCGGGGTGGCTCCGCCGAAGGGTCTTCAGCACCCCATTGGGGAATGCATGGGAAAGAGAAATGGTCACTGGTTGGG
This sequence comes from Streptomyces abyssomicinicus, assembly GCF_008974245.1. Classification (GTDB taxonomy): domain Bacteria; phylum Actinomycetota; class Actinomycetes; order Streptomycetales; family Streptomycetaceae; genus Streptomyces; species Streptomyces abyssomicinicus. The sequence continues at coordinate 7,543 of NZ_BBZI01000022.1, forward strand.
CGACGGTGCCTGTTCGGTAGTGCATTCCTCGATCCATCGAGCGATGACACTCAGGGCTGCCAGGTGTTCCAGTGCGTCCTGGCGGGACCAGTCGACGGCCTCCTCGTGGGCTGCAACGTTCCGAATAGCAAGAAAGGCACCGGCAGCGAAGTATTTGGCTCCTTCTTGTCGTGCCCGCCACGTCGCCATGTTGCGGTCGCCCGGAAAACGCAGCCGGGGTTTCCCGGGCTGAGCTTCCTTGACGTCGAACGCCTGCATACAGAGATCGGTCTCACCGATGTCGTGGCGCTCGAGCTTCTGCTGGAGCCGACGGTTGAGGGTACGAGCTGCGGCGAGAACTGCGTCCTGGCGAGCCTCTGCGGCCCAAAGCGGGGCAGCTGGCTCCCATACCCATGGATGCAAGGAGTCAGCAGCGATGGCGGGCGAAGCCGGTCGGAGGAAGGCGGCTACCTCCTCAGCTGAGGAGGCCATACCAAGCGCCTGAGCGGCAGCGGTGCGAACCCGGTACCAATAAGTGGCCTCGTTCTCTCCGTCCTCGCGGTCGACATCGCCCAGCCCGGGGGAGTAGGCGTTGACGATCTGCCGGGCTACGGCTTCCTGAACGACAAGCTTTTCGGGCCAGTCTGGCCACTCCGCGCCGATGTCTTTCGAGGCAAGCTCTACTTCGTAGAGATAACCGCCGACAAGAGAGAGGAAGCTCGTCAACTTGTCCACAGCGAAAGCGTGATCCATCTCGACAGCGTAGCCAGCCTGGCAACCCGCCGACGTTCCTCGGTCTCCTTGACTGGCTCTCTGCCCGTGCGGGACGGTCGAGTGCGTAACTCTGTGCAACCGGCTCGCTTCGAGGAGGGCATGGCGACTGTTTCGGTACGGACCCGAACTCGGGCGGAGGGAACTGCCCGGTGGTGTGGGTGGACACCGACACCACCACTCGGGGCGCGGGAACTGGTTCTACAGGGCAGGTTCGCCGATGCTGAGACTAGGCGGGCGCGGCTGGTCTCAGCCGCTCGCCGAGTGCTGACCAGCCGCGCTGAGCCCCGCCAGAGGGCCCTCACGCGCGAAAGCTCGAGGTCGCAGCCCCGGGATCCTCGTATTCGGCGGCGTCACGCCCACTCCACCCCGAGTTCCCGTAGCGCGTCCACCTGCTCCTGGGTAAGCCGACCCCTCCTCGATTTCGTGTTCGAAATCCATACGCCCAGCTTCACCGCCACCGGGTCCTCCTGGCCGTCGACCGTGACCTCTTCGATGTGACCGCGGGGCACGGGCCGGTCGGCGCCTTCCCGTTCGACCCACTGCGTGAGGGCTGTCAGGCCGCGCTGGAACGCCTGCTGCGCCTTGTTCGGTCCCTTCGTCGTACGAGCGGCTGCAGCGGCGGGAGACAGCGCCTCAGCGGGCGTGACGCCCAGCGCGGTCAGCCGTTCCTGCTGCTCGCTCGACAGCTGCGCCCAGGTGCCCGCGTTCTTCTGCCGCTGAATCCATCGTCCGATGTCATCGCCCTCGAACAGCACGCCGGGCTGGATCTCGGGCAGGGCGCCGTCGGCGTCGACCAGGTCCGCGAGGACGCGGTAGTGCCGCTGCCAGTCCAGTGGCCACGGGCAGTTCCAGTCGGGGTCGATGGCGGCCAGCTGCGCCGCGCGCTGCGCGGCCAGGGCGGCATCCTTGCCGAGGCCGCCCTTCCGGCGCAGGTTCGCCATGTGCTGCCCGATGGGCACCATCGCCTCGCCTTCGCCCCACACGGCGTCCTGGCGCGGCGCGAGGTGCCCCATGGCACGCCGGTAGGACCGCAGCGCGGCGAGCTTGTTCTCCCACGCCTCCTCGCCCGGCTCCCACACCATCCCGGCCTCCGGGGCGTCCAGCAGCACCTTGCGGCGCTCCTCCAGCTCCCCGGCCCGCAGCGCCTTCCGCTGCTGATGCACCCATCGGCCAAGCGGAAACGACTTCGTCGCCCCGACCTCGACCTCGACGTCATACGGAACGGCGTGGACGCCGGTGATCTCGTTCTCCGCCCGCCAGCGGATCAGGGCCTGGTAGCCCTCCAGCCACACCAGGGACTCGGGCCGGTAGACACGGGTCCGCAGGAACGCCGCGATGGTCGTCGCGTCCCGGGGCGAGGAGAAGTGCAGCAGGGCCGACTCGGCAGCGGCGTCGGAGTTCTCGTCGTGCTCCTGGTCCTCGCCGTCGCTCTCGCCGCCGGCGCCGACGATCCGCCCGTCCTCGTCGCGCTGGACGTGGACCTTGCGCTTGCCGCTGGTGAGGGCGCGGGAGGCGAGCTGCTCGACCAGGCGCTCATCGTGGCTGCGCAGGCCCTGGAGCACGGCTACGAGCGGCTTGAAGCTGGCGGAGGCGACCATGTCTGTCGGGTCCTCGTTCGGCTCCAGGAACACCGGCACGATGATCCTGGCCACCTTGGTGGAGCCGTCGCGGTTGAGGCGGAGCGCCCGGCCGATGTTCTGGACGATCTCGACCTGGGAACCGCGGGTGTCGGCGAAGCAGATCGAGTCGACTCCCCGCTCGCCGGTGATGTCGACCCCTTCCCCGAGCACGCGAACGCTGGCGAGGAAGGCCCGGTGCACCCGGCGTCCGGTCGCGTCGATGCCGTTGGCGAACTGGCGCAAGACCTCGCGCCGCTCGGACACGAGGTGATCGCCGCACAGCCACGCCGACCACACCCGGTCCGGGGGTACGTGGCGGCCGGCCTCGAGCTCGTAGAACTCCGCGTCGATGGATGACTTCGGCAGCTTGTCCGCAGCCGCCAGGTCCTTGTCCGAGGCGTCGTTGACGTACAGCGCGGCCGCCGTCTTCGGCAGCTTCTCCGCGAACGCCGCGGCCTCCTCCACCTTCTGGTGGAACGTCATGACCGTACGGAGGTTGTGCGCGGCGGCGTGCTCCAGGAGCGCGGTCTGCAGGAGCGCCAGGCGCCGGCCGCGCCGCGCTTCCTCCGACTCTCCGAGGACGGGGGAGGGGTCGCGGATCTCCAGGACGTCGATCTCGAACCCTGCGAGGATCTCCCGCTCGGTCGCCTCCGACAGCCCGAGCTCCGCGATCCACGCGCCGTACGTGCCGTTCGGGTCGTCGGCCATGGTCGCGAGCTCCACCTCTTGGCCGTCCGCGCCCTTCTGCGGGCGGGCCGCGGCGAGGATGCGCGGGGTCGCGGTCAGGTACAGCCGGAAGTCCGCCGGGATCCGGGCGTTGTCGTGGATCGCCGCCCACGGCCGACCAAGATCACC
>NZ_BBZI01000023.1 GCF_008974245.1 Streptomyces abyssomicinicus
GGCCGGAGGACGTGGCCGTCCTCCAGGCCCTCGGTCTCACCGGCGACGACGCGGGTGTGGACTGGCGCACGGTCCACGGCCCGGACGCCCGGACCGTCGACCTCCCCACGTACCCCTTCCAACGCGAGCGCTACTGGCTCGACACCTCCGTCGTCCCCCTGCCGGCGCTGACTGCCGCGCGGTCGACGGACCGGGACACCAAGGACGACGAACCCGGAGCCGCCTCCTCGTTCGTACGACGCATCGCCGAGGCGGGCGACGACGAGCGGGACCGCATCCTGCTCGACCTGGTGCGTACGGACATGGCGATCGTTCTGGGGCATGTGACCCCCACCGCGATCGATCCCGGCCGCACGTTCAAGCAGCTGGGCTTCGACTCCTTGGGCGCCGTCGAGTTCGCCAAGCGGCTCACCGCGGCAACGGGTGTGCGCCTCACCGCGACCGCCGTGTACGACCACCCGAGCCCGGATGAGCTCGCGCGGTACCTGCGCACGCAGTTGCTCGGCCACGGGGCGTCCGACACCGCGCCGGGCGGTACCGGGACCGGCACCGGGACGCAGGTGTCCGACGAGCCCATCGCCATCGTGGGCATGGCGTGCCGCTATCCCGGTGGCGTGGCGTCGCCGGAGGACCTCTGGCGGCTGGTCACCGAAGAGGGCGACGCGATCACCGAGCTCCCCGGCAACCGCGGTTGGGACGCCGACGCGTTGTACGACCCGGTACCGGGACGCCCCGGCAAGACGTACACCCGGCACGGCGGTTTCCTTCACGACGCCGACGCGTTCGACCCCGCCTTCTTCGGCATCTCGCCGCGTGAGGCCGCCGCGATGGACCCGCAGCAGCGGCTGCTGCTGGAGACGTCGTGGGAGGCGCTGGAGCGTGCCGGGATCACTCCGGCGTCGCTGCGCGGCACCTCGGCCGGCGTCTTCGTGGGCGCCATGTCCCAGGACTACGGCCCCCGGCTGCACGAGTCGGCCGAGGGGTACGAGGGGTACCTGCTGACCGGCAGCACCGTGAGCGTGGCGTCGGGGCGTATCTCCTACACGCTGGGCCTCGAGGGTCCGGCGGTGACGGTGGACACGGCGTGCTCGTCGTCGCTCGTCGCGCTCCACCTCGCGGCCCAGGCGCTGCGGCAGGGCGAATGCGGCATCGCCCTGGCCGGCGGAGCCGCCGTGATGGCGACGCCCGGGATGTTCGTGGAGTTCAGCCGGCAGCGCGGTCTCGCCGCCGACGGGCGGGCCAAGGCGTTCGCGGCCGCCGCGGACGGAACCGCCTGGGCCGAGGGCGTCGGCATGATCGCCCTCGAGCGGCTGTCGGACGCGGAGCGCAGTGGTCACCGGGTGCTGGCGGTGTTGCGGGGGAGTGCGGTCAATCAGGACGGTGCGAGCAACGGTCTGACGGCGCCGAACGGTCCGTCGCAGGAGCGGGTGATCCGGCAGGCGTTGGCGAACGCGCGGCTCGCTCCGGCGGATGTGGACGTGGTCGAGGCGCATGGGACGGGTACGCGGTTGGGTGATCCGATCGAGGCGCAGGCGTTGCTGGCCACGTACGGTGCGGACCGGCCGGTGGAGAGGCCTCTGTGGCTGGGCTCGTTGAAGTCGAACATCGGTCATGCCCAGGCGGCCGCGGGTGTGGGTGGTGTGATCAAGATGGTGGCGGCGCTTCGGCACGGTGTGCTGCCGAAGACGTTGCACGTCGATGAGGCGTCGCCGCATGTGGACTGGTCCGCGGGTGCGGTGGAGCTGCTGACGGAGCGGCGGGACTGGCCGGAGCTGGACCGTCCGCGCCGGGCCGCCGTGTCGTCGTTCGGGATCAGCGGCACGAACGCGCACGTGATCCTCGAGCAGGCCCCGGAGCCGGCCCTCCCGCAGGAGCCGCCGGCGGAACCCGAGTCGTCGAGTGACGAGGGCGGTGTCGCCGTGCCCTGGCTGCTCTCCGCCCGGAGCGGGGAGGCCCTGCGCGCCCAGGCCAAGCGGCTGCTGAGCCGTGTCGAGGCGCAGCCGCAGCTGCGTTCCGCCGAGGTCGCCCATGCCCTCGCCACGACCCGCACAGCCTTCGACCACCGCGCTGTCGTCATCGGTGAGGACCGCGACGCCCTGCTGGGAGCGCTGGAGGCCCTCGCCCGCGGCGAATCGTCCAACGCCCTCGTCGAAGGCACCGCCACCGGCACCCCTGGCCGGACCGTCTTCGTGTTTCCGGGGCAGGGGTCGCAGTGGGTGGGGATGGCGGTGGAGTTGTTGGGTTCCAGTGAGGTGTTCCGGGAGAGCGTCGCGGAGTGTGAGGCGGCGTTGTCGGAGTTCGTGGAGTGGTCGTTGTCGGATGTGTTGCGGGGTGTGGGGGGTGCTCCGGGGCTGGATCGGGTGGATGTGGTGCAGCCGGTGTTGTTCGCGGTGATGGTGTCGTTGGCTGCGGTGTGGCGGTCGTTGGGTGTGGTGCCGTCGGCTGTGGTGGGGCATTCGCAGGGTGAGATCGCGGCGGCGTGTGTGGCGGGTGCGTTGAGTGTGCGGGATGCGGCGCGGGTGGTGGCGTTGCGTAGTGCGGCGATCGTGCGGTTGTCGGGGTTGGGGGGGATGGGGTCGGTGTCGTTGCCGGCTGCGGTGGTGGAGTCGCGGTTGGGGGTGTTCGGGGGGCGTTTGTCGGTGGCGGCGGTCAATGGTCCGTCGTCGACGGTGGTGTCGGGTGATGCCGATGCGTTGGCGGAGTTGGTGGAGGGGTTTCGGGGTGAGGGGGTGCGTGCGCGGTTGATCGCGGTGGATTACGCGTCGCATTCCGCGCAGGTGGAGGGGATCCGGGAGGAGTTGCTGGGGCTGTTGGAGGGTTTGGAGCCGCGTTCGTCGAAGGTGGCGTTCTATTCGACGGTGGAGGCGGCGCCGATCGACACGGCGGTTCTGGATGCGTCGTACTGGTATCGGAATCTGCGGGGCACGGTGCGTCTGGAGGAGACGGTCCGGGTGCTGGCGGCGGACGGTTACCGGACGTTCGTGGAGTCAAGCCCGCATCCGGTGCTGACCATGGGCATCCAGGAAACCCTCGACGAGACCACGTCGTCGCCCGAGCCCGAGCGCGCGGAGGCCGCCGCGACCGGCGCCCCGGACCCCGAGCAGCTCCCCGCCGACGCCGGCTTCGTCGTCGTCGGGTCCCTCCGCCGCGACGAGGGAGGCTGGGCCCGCCTCCTGACCGGCGCCGCCACCCTCCACACGGCCGGCGTACCCGTCGACTGGACCCCGACCACCGGCGTGGCCGGCCCCGCCCGGACCGTCGACCTGCCCACGTACCCGTTCCAGAGGCAGCGTTACTGGCTGGACACCCCGGCCGCCACAGGCGACGTGACCGGTGCCGGGCTCGGCGCCGTCGACCACCCGCTGCTCAACGCCCTCGTGCCGCTCGCCGACGGGGACGGCCTGCTGTTCACCGGCCGCCTGTCGCTGCGCACCCACCCCTGGCTCGCCGACCACGCCGTGTTCGGCACCGTCCTCCTCCCCGGCACCGCCTTCGTGGAACTGGCGCTGCGTGCCGCCGACGAGGTGGAGTACGGCCAGGTGCACGACCTGACGCTCGAAGCGCCCCTGGTCATCCCCGAACAGGGCGACGTCCTGCTCCAGATGGCCGTCGACGCGCCCGACGACACCGGCCGCCGCGCCCTTCGTGTGTACGCACGGCGCCTCCCCCCGGACGCCGGCGCGGCGACCGAGGACGACGGCTGGGCACGACACGCCACCGCCTGGCTCGTGCCCGCCGAGGCGGACGAGCCGGCGGACTCGGCCGATCCCGGCGACGCCCTCGCGACGTGGCCGCCCGACGCCACGCCCGTCGACCTGAGCACGCGGTACGAGCAACTCGCCGCACAGGGATACGAGTACGGGCCCGCCTTCCAGGGGCTCACCGCCCTCTGGCGTCGCGGAGACGAGGTGTTCGCCGAGGTCCGGCTCGCCGACGACCAGCAGGGACAGGCCGAACACTTCGGCATCCACCCCGCACTGCTCGATGCGGCCCTGCACGCCGTCGTCCTGCGGCCGACGTCCCCGGCGGGCGACGCCGCGGACGGAGAAGGCCCCCGTCTGCCCTTCGCCTGGGACGGCGTACGCCTCCTCGCGAGCGGAGCCCGCACGTTGCGCGTCGCGTTCACTCCGCTAGGGAACGACACGGTCCGCCTCGTCGCCGCGGACCCGACCGGGACCCCGGTCACCGTCATCGAGTCCCTCGCCCTCCGCTCGGTCACGGCGCAGCAGCTCGCCGCCGCAGCGCGGGCCGACGAGCCTCGGCTGCCTCTCCACCACGTGGACTGGCTGCCCGTCCCGACGCCCGCCACGGGCGGCGCACCGCACGGCGCGGATGTCCGCGCGAGCCTGGACGACCTGCTGCATGCTCCCGACGCCCACACCGGCGAAGGCGCCACCGCGCTACCGGAGAACGTACTGCTGTACGCGACCGGCGCCACCGGCCCGGGCCCGGCCGGCCCGGACCGGGATCCGCGGGCCACGTCCTCCGCCCTGCGCCACGCCCTGCACGGTGTGCAGAGCTGGCTGGCCGACCCCCGCACCGAGGGTTCCCGCCTCGTCGTGGTCTCGCGCCACGCCGTGGCCGCCCGCCCCGGCGAGGACGTCGCCGACCTGGCGGGCGCGGCCGTATGGGGCCTCCTGCGCACCGCGATGTCCGAGAACCCCGGCCGGTTCGCCCTCCTCGACGTCGACACGACCGACCTCACCGTCACCGCCGACGTCCTCACGGCCCTGGAGCGTGAACCCCAACTCGCCCTGCGGGAGGGCGTGCTGTACGCGCCGCGGGTCGCACGCGCCGTCGGCGCCGACAGCGGGAGCGACGGCGGCGATGACGGCGACGGCGACGGCGACACCAGGACCGGTGGGCTGGGCTCCGGCGAAGGGACGGTGCTGGTCACCGGTGGTACGGGGACGCTGGGTTCGCTGGTGGCGCGGCATGCGGTGCGGGTGCATGGTGTGCGGCATCTGGTGCTGACGAGTCGGCGTGGTGCGGCGGCGGAGGGTGCCGCGGGGCTGCGGGACGAGTTGTTGGCGGCGGGTGCGGAGTCGGTGCGTGTGGAGGCGTGTGACGTTGCCGACCGGGAGGCGCTGGCCGCTCTGCTGGCGTCGATTCCGGTCGAGCGTGCGCTGACCGCGGTGGTGCATACGGCCGGCGTACTGGACGACGGCACCATCGACAGCCTCACCCCTGAGCGCGTCGACACGGTGCTGCGGCCGAAGGCCGATGCCGCGTGGAACCTGCACGAGCTGACCCGCGACGTGGACCTGACCGCGTTCGTCCTCTTCTCCTCCGTCGTGGCCACCATCGGATACGCCGGCCAGGCCAACTACGCCGCCGCCAACGCCTACCTGGACGGCCTCGCCGCGCACCGCCGCGCCCACGGCCTGCCCGCCACGTCGCTCGCCTGGGGCCTGTGGGCCGACGCGAGCGGTATGACCGGGCACCTCGCCGACAGCGACCTGGCCCGTATGGCCCGGGCCGGAGTCGCCCCCCTGCCCGGCGAGGAGGGCCTCGCCCTCCTCGACGCGGCACTGCGCAGGGACGACGCCCTGCTGCTGCCCGCGCGACTCGACCTCACCTCGCTGCGCACCCAGGCGGCCACCGACGGGGTACCGCCCGTCTTCCGCGCACTCGTCCGCACCCCAGCCCGGCGTGCCGCCCAGGCGGGCGACGCGGGCGGCGCGGCCGGCCGGTCCTGGACCGAGCGCATGGCCGCGCTGCCCGAGCAGGAGCGCGACCAGGCGGTCCTGGACCTCGTTCGCCATCAGGTCGCCACGGTGCTCGGTCACGCCGACGCCGACGGCATCGCCGTCAACCGTGCCTTCAAACTCCTCGGCTTCGACTCCCTGACGGCCGTGGAACTCCGCAACCGGCTCACCGCCGCCACCGGCGTACGCCTCCCGGCGACAGTCGTCTTCGACCACCCGAGCCCGGCCGCGCTCGCCGACCACCTGCGCGGCCAGGTCACCGGCGGGACCCGGGCGACGCGCGCCGACCAGCCGCGCCGGCCCGCCGCCGGCACGGCGGACGAGCCGATCGCGATCGTCGCCATGGCCTGCCGCTTCCCGGGCGGGGTGGAATCTCCGGAGGACCTGTGGGAGCTGGTCGCGTCCGGCGCGGACGCCATCGGTGACTTCCCCGCGGACCGGGGCTGGGACCTGGAGCGGCTGTACGACGCGGACCCGACGCACGCGGGAACGTCGTACGCCCGGCATGGCGGGTTCCTGCACGAGGCGGCGGAGTTCGACGCGGAGTTCTTCGGCCTGTCGCCGCGTGAGGCGCTCGCGACGGACCCGCAGCAGCGGCTGCTGCTGGAGACGGCCTGGCAGGCGTTCGAAGGCGCCGGCATGGACCCGGAAGCGCTCCGGGGCTCCCGGACCGGTGTCTTCGCCGGCGTCATGTACAACGACTACGGTTCGCGCCTGCAGAGCGTCCCCGAGGAACTCGAGGGCTACCTCAGGAACGGCAGCTACGGCAGCGTCGCGACGGGCCGCATCTCTTACACCTTCGGCCTGGAAGGCCCGGCCGTCAGTGTCGACACGGCGTGCTCGTCGTCGCTCGTCGCGGTGCACCTGGCCGCCCAGGCGCTCCGCAACGACGAGTGCTCGCTCGCGCTCGCCGGTGGTGTGACGGTGATGGCGACGCCCAACACCTTCATCGAGTTCAGCCGCCAGCGAGGGCTTTCGGCCGACGGCCGGTGCAAGTCCTTCGCCGCCGGCGCCGACGGCACGGGCTTCTCCGAGGGTGTCGGTCTGTTGCTTCTGGAACGACTCTCGGACGCGCAGCGCAACGGCCACCGCGTGCTGGCGGTGCTGCGAGGCTCCGCCACCAACCAGGACGGTGCGAGCAACGGGCTGACGGCGCCGAACGGGCTGTCGCAGGAACGGGTGATCCGCCAGGCCCTGGCGAGCGCGCGTCTCGCGCCGTCCGACGTGGACGTGGTCGAGGCCCACGGCACCGGTACGCGACTCGGTGACCCGATCGAGGCACAGGCGCTGCTCGCGACCTACGGCCAGGACCGGCCCGGGGACAGGCCGCTGTGGCTCGGCTCGCTGAAGTCGAACATCGGGCACACGCAGGCGGCTGCCGGCGTCGCGGGTGTCATCAAGATGGTGGCCGCCCTCCGGCACGGTGTGCTGCCGAAGACGTTGCACGTCGATGAGGCGTCGCCGCATGTGGACTGGTCCGCGGGTGCGGTGGAGCTGCTGACGGAGCGGCGGGACTGGCCGGAGCTGGACCGCCCGCGCCGCGCCGCCGTGTCGTCGTTCGGCATCAGCGGCACGAACGCGCACGTCGTCCTCGAACAGGCCCCGGTCGCCGACGCGGTGGACGAGGAGCGGCCCGACGACGAAGGGCCGCACCTGATAGCACTGTCCGCCGCGACACCGCGGGCACTTCAGCAGCAGGCCGGTCGTGTGCGGGCGCTGTTGGACGAGCGTCCGGGCGTGCGGGTGCGGGATGTGGCGTGGTCGTTGGTGGCGTCGCGGGCGCGGTTCGGTCGGCGGGCTGTGGTGGCCGGGGCGGACCGGGGGGAGCTGGTGGCGGGGCTGGAGGCGCTTGCCGCGGGTGGTGCCGGCACGGCTCGTTCTGCTGTTGGTGGGCGGTTGGCGTTTCTGTTCACGGGTCAGGGGTCGCAGCGGGTGGGGATGGGGCGTGGGTTGTATGCGTCGTTCCCGGTGTTCGCGGCGGCGTTCGACGAGGTGGTCGCCGCGTTCGACGGTCTGCTGGATGTTCCGCTTGTCGAGGCTGTGGACGGCGAGTTGGTGCATGAGACGGGTGTGACGCAGCCGGGGTTGCT
>NZ_BBZI01000024.1:2339-5415 GCF_008974245.1 Streptomyces abyssomicinicus
CGATAGTCCCCGGGGAGTCGTCAACCAGGCTTTGATCCGGGGGTTTCCGAATGGGGAAACCCGGCAGTCGTCATGGGCTGTCACCCACTGCTGAACACATAGGCAGTGTGGAGGGAACGAGGGGAAGTGAAACATCTCAGTACCCTCAGGAAGAGAAAACAACCGTGATTCCGGGAGTAGTGGCGAGCGAAACTGGATCAGGCTAAACCTCAAGCGTGTGAGACCCGGCAGGGGTTGCGTTTGGGGGGTTGTGGGATCTCTCTTTTACGGTCTGCCGGCCGTGAGACGAGTCAGAAACCGTTGATGTAGACGAAGGACATGCGAAAGGTCCGGCGTAGAGGGTAAGACCCCCGTAGTCGAAACGTCAGCGGCTCGTTTGAGAGACACCCAAGTAGCACGGGGCCCGAGAAATCCCGTGTGAATCTGGCGGGACCACCCGCTAAGCCTAAATATTCCCTGGTGACCGATAGCGGATAGTACCGTGAGGGAATGGTGAAAAGTACCGCGGGAGCGGAGTGAAATAGTACCTGAAACCGTGTGCCTACAAGCCGTGGGAGCGTCGGATGCAGCTTGCTGCATCTCGTGACTGCGTGCCTTTTGAAGAATGAGCCTGCGAGTTTGCGGTGTGTTGCGAGGTTAACCCGTGTGGGGAAGCCGTAGCGAAAGCGAGTCCGAATAGGGCGTTTGAGTAGCATGCCCAAGACCCGAAGCGGAGTGATCTAGCCATGGGCAGGTTGAAGCGGAGGTAAGACTTCGTGGAGGACCGAACCCACCAGGGTTGAAAACCTGGGGGATGACCTGTGGTTAGGGGTGAAAGGCCAATCAAACTCCGTGATAGCTGGTTCTCCCCGAAATGCATTTAGGTGCAGCGTCGTGTGTTTCTTGCCGGAGGTAGAGCACTGGATAGGCGATGGGCCCTACCGGGTTACTGACCTTAGCCAAACTCCGAATGCCGGTAAGTGAGAGCACGGCAGTGAGACTGTGGGGGATAAGCTCCATGGTCGAGAGGGAAACAGCCCAGAGCATCGACTAAGGCCCCTAAGCGTACGCTAAGTGGGAAAGGATGTGGAGTCGCAGAGACAACCAGGAGGTTGGCTTAGAAGCAGCCACCCTTGAAAGAGTGCGTAATAGCTCACTGGTCTAGTGATTCCGCGCCGACAATGTAGCGGGGCTCAAGCGTACCGCCGAAGTCGTGTCATTGCAGCATTGAGGGCCAACGCCCGCTGTGATGGGTAGGGGAGCGTCGTGTGCCGGGTGAAGCAGCCGCGGAAGCGAGTTGTGGACGGTTCACGAGTGAGAATGCAGGCATGAGTAGCGATACAAACGTGAGAAACGTTTGCGCCGATTGACCAAGGGTTCCTGGGTCAAGCTGATCTGCCCAGGGTAAGTCGGGACCTAAGGCGAGGCCGACAGGCGTAGTCGATGGATAACCGGTTGATATTCCGGTACCCGCTTTGAAGCGCCAAACATTGAATCCAGTGATGCTAAGCCCGTGAAGCCGCCCCTGATCTCTTCGGAGTGAGGGGGAGTGGTGGAGCCGGTGACCCGAGCTGGTAGTAGGTGAGTGATGGGGTGACGCAGGAAGGTAGTCCATCCCGGGCGGTGGTTGTCCCGGGGTAAGGGTGTAGGCCGTGCGGTAGGTAAATCCGTCGCACATCAAGGCTGAGACCTGATGCCGAGCCGATTGTGGTGAAGTGGATGATCCTATGCTGTCGAGAAAAGCCTCTAGCGAGTTTCATGGCGGCCCGTACCCTAAACCGACTCAGGTGGTCAGGTAGAGAATACCGAGGCGTTCGGGTGAACTATGGTTAAGGAACTCGGCAAAATGCCCCCGTAACTTCGGGAGAAGGGGGGCCATTTCTGGTGATGAGCTTCGCGCTCTGAGCTGGGGGTGGCCGCAGAGACCAGCGAGAAGCGACTGTTTACTAAAAACACAGGTCCGTGCGAAGCCGTAAGGCGATGTATACGGACTGACGCCTGCCCGGTGCTGGAACGTTAAGGGGACCGGTTAGCTCCATTTCGGTGGGGCGAAGCTGAGAACTTAAGCGCCAGTAAACGGCGGTGGTAACTATAACCATCCTAAGGTAGCGAAATTCCTTGTCGGGTAAGTTCCGACCTGCACGAATGGCGTAACGACTTCTCGACTGTCTCAACCATAGGCCCGGTGAAATTGCACTACGAGTAAAGATGCTCGTTTCGCGCAGCAGGACGGAAAGACCCCGGGACCTTTACTACAGTTTGATATTGGTGTTCGGTTCGGCTTGTGTAGGATAGCTGGGAGACTTTGAAGCTCGCACGCCAGTGTGGGTGGAGTCGTCGTTGAAATACCAGTCTGGTCGTGCTGGATGTCTAACCTGGGTCCGTGATCCGGATCAGGGACAGTGTCTGATGGGTAGTTTAACTGGGGCGGTTGCCTCCTAAAGAGTAACGGAGGCGCCCAAAGGTTCCCTCAGCCTGGTTGGCAATCAGGTGTTGAGTGTAAGTGCACAAGGGAGCTTGACTGTGAGACCGACGGGTCGAGCAGGGACGAAAGTCGGGACTAGTGATCCGGCGGTGGCTTGTGGAAGCGCCGTCGCTCAACGGATAAAAGGTACCCCGGGGATAACAGGCTGATCTTCCCCAAGAGTCCATATCGACGGGATGGTTTGGCACCTCGATGTCGGCTCGTCGCATCCTGGGGCTGGAGTCGGTCCCAAGGGTTGGGCTGTTCGCCCATTAAAGCGGTACGCGAGCTGGGTTTAGAACGTCGTGAGACAGTTCGGTCCCTATCCGCTGTGCGCGTAGGAGTCTTGAGAAGGGCTGTCCCTAGTACGAGAGGACCGGGACGGACGAACCTCTGGTGTGCCAGTTGTCCTGCCAAGGGCATGGCTGGTTGGCTACGTTCGGGAGGGATAACCGCTGAAAGCATCTAAGCGGGAAGCCTGCTTCGAGATGAGGACTCCCACCCACTTGATGGGGTAAGGCTCCCAGTAGACGACTGGGTTGATAGGCCAGATCTGGAAGCCCGGTAACGGGTGGAGGTGACTGGTACTAATAGGCCGAGGGCTTGTCCTCAGTTGCTCGCGTCCACTGTGTT